>NZ_CP173698.1:0-3989142 GCF_046118715.1 Pantoea phytostimulans | reverse complement strand
GCGGGCAGCCAACGCATCTGCAGCGCGAAGCATGACGGGTAGATACCCTAAATAATTCGGGTTGCAGGAAGGCGGCAAACGCATGAATCCCCGGGAGCTTACTCAGGTAAGTGACCGGGGTGAAATGCGGGCAGCCAACGCATCTGCAGCGCGAAGCATGACGGGTAGATACCCTAAATAATTCGGGTTGCAGGAAGGCGGCAAACGCATGAATCCCCGGGAGCTTACTCAGGTAAGTGACCGGGGTGAAATTCGAGCAGCCAACGCATCTGCAGCGCGAAGCATGACGGATAGATATCCTCAATAATTCGGGTTGCAGGAAGGCGGCAAACGCATGAATCCCCGGGAGCTTACTCAGGTAAGTGACCGGGGTGAAATGCGGGTAGCCAACGCATCTGCAGCGCGAAGCATGACGGGTAGATACCCTAAATAATTCGGGTTGCAGGAAGGCGGCAAACGCATGAATCCCCGGGAGCTTACTCAGGTAAGTGACCGGGGTGAAATGCGAGCAGCCAACGCATCTGCAGCGCGAAGTATGACGGATATAGCCATCTAAGCGTCTTGATTGCCAAATACTAGCATCCTGTTTATAGTGACAACAACACAAGGTTACTCCGCAACGACATTCGCGCTTATAGGCCCAAGAACAATGACGCAGCACAACCTGATTCCTGAGAGCAAATTACCTGCCCTCGGCACCACCATTTTTACGCAAATGAGCGCGCTGGCGCAGCAGCACAACGCAATCAATCTTTCCCAGGGCTTTCCTGATTTTGATGGCCCGCGCTATTTGCAGGAACGTCTGGCGTATCATGTTAGCCAGGGCGCGAATCAGTATGCGCCAATGACTGGTACGCTGCCGCTGCGTGAAGCGATTGCCGCTAAAACCGCTGAGCTTTATGGCCACCAGGCAGATATCGACAGTGAGATTACCGTTACTGCAGGCGCGACCGAAGCGTTGTATGCATCGATCACCGCACTGGTGCGTCCAGGCGACGAAGTGATCTGCTTTGATCCCAGCTATGACAGCTACGCACCCGCGGTACAACTGGCGGGCGGCGTGTTGAAACGCATCGCCCTGCAACCGCCGGGTTTTCGCGTTGATTGGGCTGAATTCAGCACGTTGCTCAGCGATAAAACCCGTTTGGTGATCCTGAATACACCGCACAACCCTTCCGCGACTGTGTGGCGCAAAAGTGATTATGCCGCGCTGTGGCAGGCGATTGCCGATCAAGAAATCTATGTACTAAGCGACGAAGTTTACGAGCACATTTGCTTTGCCGAAGAAGGTCATGCCAGCGTGCTGGCGCATGCCGGGTTGCGTCAACGTGCGGTTGCCGTATCGTCATTTGGTAAAACCTTTCACATGACCGGCTGGAAAGTGGGTTACTGCATCGCACCTGCGGCGATCAGCGCTGAGATCCGCAAAGTGCACCAATACCTGACATTCTCCGTGAATACCCCTGCCCAACTCGCCATTGCCGATATGCTACGTGAGGAACCTGAACACTATCGTGAACTGCCGGAGTTTTACCGTGCCCGCCGCGATCGTTTGATTCAGGCATTGAGCAAAAGCCGCTTTGAGGTGCTGCCTTGTGAAGGCACTTATTTCCTGCTCGCCGATTACAGCGCGATTTCTGATCTGGATGATGTGAGTTTCTGTCAATGGTTGACCAAAGAAGTGGGTGTCGCCGCGATTCCGTTATCGGTATTCTGTGCCGATCCATTCCCACACAAGCTAATTCGCCTCTGTTTTGCTAAACAAGAAGCGACGCTGGATGCCGCTGCGGAGCGTTTATGTCAGCTTTAAATATCACGGTTTTGCAGGAAACGCTGAGCTGGATGGATGGCGAAGCTAACCTACGCCATTTTGATCAGGTTCTGAAGGGTATTCATGGCCGGGATGTGATTCTGCTGCCTGAAATGTTTACCACCGGGTTTGCTATGGAAGCGGCGAAAAGCTCGCTGCCACAAGCGCAGGTGGTGGAATGGTTACACGGGCATGCACGTGCCACGGATGCGTTGGTTGGCGGCAGCGCGGCGATCCAAACTGAAAACGGTGCGGTGAACCGTTTTTTGCTGGTTGAGCCAAATGGTACGCTGCATCAGTATGACAAGCGTCATCTGTTCCGCATGGCCGATGAACATCATCATTATCTGCCGGGCGCAACCCGTGAGGTCTTCAGCTGGCGTGGCTGGCGTATCCTGCCACAAATCTGTTATGACCTGCGTTTCCCGGTCTTTTCCCGCAACCGCAATGATTACGATCTGGCGCTGTTTGTTGCGAACTGGCCTGCGCCGCGCGCGCTGCACTGGCAAGCGCTGTTATTAGCGCGGGCCATTGAGAATCAGGCTTATGTGGCGGGTTGTAATCGCGTAGGTAGCGATGGCAATCAGCATCAATACAGCGGTGATAGCCGGATTATTTCGCCGCAAGGAGAGATCATCAGCGCCGCCGAACCCTTTAAACCGGCGCGCCTCGATGCTGAGCTTTCACTGGATGAATTGAACGCCTACCGCGAACGCTTCCCGGCATGGCGCGATGCAGATGATTTTTCGCTGACGTGATGGGCTGCGCTTTTCCCGCCTCGGACTGCTAAAGTGCGAGGTCTTTTGTCCCCCACCTCGCTCCTCTAAAGTGCGAGGTCTTTTGTCCCCCACCTCGCTCCTCCCCCATAAATGGGGGAGGAAGATGCTGCTCTATGTCAGTAATGAGACGGCATGTGGCAGCGTCTCCTTCCCCCGCGATGCGGGGGAAGGCCGGGATGGGGGACAGCGCGCACCCACTAAGAGCCCCTTAACTTCCCCGATAAGTCGACCATGACCAGGGCGAAATCAAAAACGGCAGGTGGAAATGGCTGCCCGCCTCGGCAATGACAAAATCAATTTGGGCGCTGACATACAGCGCATCGCGACCTGCAACCGCAAAGTAATCACCAATTTCGGCGGTCAGGCGATAATGTCCTGGCGATACCGGTTCTGGCGTTAAATCTTTCAGCCGCCCATCGCTGTCAGTGACGCCTTCAGAAACGGGAAGCCATCCTTCCGGGCTATTTTGCTCCAGTGAAATCGCCACGCCGATTGCCGGTTTGCCCAGCGCGGTATCAAGAATGTGAGTAGTAATGGTGCTCATGCCATGCTCTCCTTAAGACGTAACAAGGTGATTTCTCGCAGTTGATCCAGCGCTTCCTGCTGCTCGCTTTGCGGGTCATTGCCCAGACGACGCTGTAACTCTGCCAGCATCTCTTCGCCGCTACGCCCTTTTGCGCGAATCAAAAATACCCGACCAAAGCGGGCTTCGTAGCGCTGATTGCCTTGCAACATCGCCTGTTGCAACGTGTTATCAGCCTGCTGCATCGCAGATTGCTCGCCACGCGACAGCGAAGCCTCTTTACTCCCGCCACTTACCCGATCGCCAATACGCGGATGTGCAGAGAGTGCCTGCTGAAGATCGGTGCCCTGCCATTGACGCGCCAATCGATCGCCCTCGGCGAGCAGCGCCTCGAGCGACGTATAAGGGCGCGCTGCTGCCAGCGCCTGTTGCCAGGCGGGAATCGCCACGCAATGAGCAATTGAAGCGATAGCATCATCAGCGGAAAGCTGATTAAAAACGGCTAATTCCATGCTTCTCTCCCTTTAATGAATCCGTTCAGCGATTCTGTTCTGCAATATGACAGATCGCCTGCAAATAGGCCTGAACGGCGGGTGCCACATCCTCAGCCATAACCGATTCTGCCGGATGATGACTGATGCCACGATCGTTGCGCACAAACAACATCCCAACCGGCCAGCGTTCGGCAATCGCGATGGCATCATGTCCCGCGCCGCTCGGCAGCGACACACTTCGGCCCTGCACGGTTTCTACCGCGTGGCTCAAAGCCTGCTGCAACAGTGGATCGCAGGCCGTTGCCGCAATGCGATAATACTCATGGGATTCGAAACGCAAACCACGACGCAGCGCGATCGCTTCAGCTTGCGTCAACAGCGTCGACAGCAAGGCTTCCAGCGGATCGTCTTGTGGCCCGCGTACATCCAGCGACAAATCGGCTTCGCCAGGAATGACATTCACCGCGCCAGGCGCGCAACTTAAGGTGCCCACGGTGGCCACCAGTTGCGGGTCCTGTTCGCGCGTGGTGTGTTCGATAAACACCATCCATTCGGCAGCAGCGGCCAGCGCATCTTTGCGATGCGTCATCGGCACCGTGCCCGCGTGACCCGCTTCGCCGGTGAAGCGGCAATTCAGGCGACGTGCACCATTAATGGCGGTGACCACGCCGAGCGCCAGGTTCTCTTGCTCCAGACAAGGCCCCTGTTCGATATGCAATTCCAGATAGGCCACGATCTCGTTAACATCTCGTGCTGCGCGATGGATTTGGGTGCTGTCGAGTCCGACGTCGCTCATCGCCTGTGCCACGGTAATGCCGTTGCCATCGGGATGGGTTACCCAGCTTTCCGGCCAGGTGCCGGTAATGCCGCGGCTGCCTAACAGCGTAATGCCGAAACGCGTACCCTCCTCGTCGCCAAAACCTATAATCTCAATCGCCAGCGGCAAGCGTTGCTGATGTTCATGCAGCCATTGCACGGTTTCAATGGCGGTTAAGACGCCAAGCATACCGTCGTAGCGACCCGCGTTGCGTACCGTATCAAGATGCGAACCCAACAACAGCGCAGGTGCACCCACTTCAGCGGCTTCGTAACGCCCACAGATATTGCCGACGGCATCTTGCCAAACCTGCATACCGGCGGCTTTCATCCATTCACCCACGCAGGCGTTGGCGCGCAAATGCTCTGGTGACAGATAAACTCGGGTTAATCCGTCGGCCGACTCGCTGATCTCTGCCAGCGCGTCACAGCGCGTCATCACGCGCAGCGCGGCGGTTTGCGCTTCGCTGGCGTTCATTTTCATGCATGGCTCCCGTAGTGATCCCACGCCGCTTGTGAAGCCGCACCTTGCGGGGTGCGATAACCCAGATGCGTTAACACGCTTTCCAGCGCAGACAGCGTTTGCATCACGCAATCTTTTCGTGCGTTGTAACCCATAGTGCCGATACGCCAGACTTTGCCGTGCAGCGGGCCAAACGAGGTACCGATTTCGATAGCGAAATCGTCCAGCATCAGTTTGCGTACCTGATCGCCATTAACGCCCTGCGGAATCACCACGCCCAATACGTTATTCATTTTGTGTTTCAGGTCGCCGAAGGTTTCCAGTCCCATGCCCTGAATCCCTTTCAACATCGCTTCGCCATGCAGTTGGTGGCGCGCAATGCCGTTATCCAGTCCTTCCTGCAGGATCAAACGCGCGCATTCCCGGGCGCCAAACAGCGCGGTGGTCGCTTCAGTGTGGTGATTCAGGCGCTCGGGTCCCCAGTAATCCATCACCATGCCAAGATCGAAATAGTTGGAGTAGATCATCTCGTCGTCGCCATCCTGATGCGCGTCAGTGCGAATCCCCTCTTCCACACATTTGCGTTTGCGGATCACGGCTTCCATTTCGGCGCTCAGCGTAATCGGCGAGGTGCCAGACGGGCCGCCAAGGCACTTTTGCATGCCAGCAGAAACCGCGTCCAACCCCCACGCATCGGTTTCCAGCGCGTTGCCGGCCAGCGAAGCGGTGGCATCGGTATAGAACAGCACGCCGTACTTTTTACAGATCGCTCCCAACTCCGCCAGCGGTTGCAGCATGGTGGTGGACGTGTCGCCCTGTACCGTCAACAGCAGGCGCGGCTTCACGCGTTTAATGGCATCTTCCACCTGATCGGGCGTAAAGACTTCGCCCCACGGCACCTCAATGGTGTGCACTTCAGCGCGACAGCGGCGAGCAATCTCACACAGCAAATGACCAAAACGTCCAAATACCGGCACCAACACTTTGTCGCCTGGACGAATTGCCGACAGCAGAATCGCTTCGATACCGGCGCGTGAAGTGCCATCAACCAGCATCGTCCAGCGGTTTTCAGTACGAAACACGCCACGATAGAGCGCCATCACTTCATTCATGTAATGCGTCATGGCGGGATCGTACTGACCCAGTAACTGGCTCGACATCGCACGCAGTACGCGTGGATCGGCGTTGATCGGCCCTGGTCCCATCAGCAGGCGTTGAGGGGGATTAAGTTGTGAGAATTGGGTGATATCCATGGTGAATTCCTTGTTAGACACTTAGAGGCGGACTGAGGAGATAAACTGCTTCAGCTCTGGTGTTTGCGGATTCGCGAACAGCGTTTTACTGTCGCCCTGCTCCCAGACGCGCCCCTGATGCATAAAGACCACACGATCGCCCACGTCGCGGGCGAAGTTCATTTCATGCGTAACGAGAATCAGCGTCATGCCTTCTGCCGCCAGCTTTTCTAATACCTTCAGCACTTCGCCAACCAATTCAGGATCGAGCGCCGAGGTGATCTCGTCACAGAGTAAAACTTTAGGCGTCATCGCCAGCGCACGGGCAATCGCCACGCGCTGCTGCTGGCCGCCGGAAAGGCTGGAAGGATAGTAGTTCAGTCGTTCGCCGAGGCCGACTTTATCCAGCATCTGCGCCGCCAGTTCACGGCACTCGGCTTCACCCTTTTTCAGCACGCGGCGCGGCGCCAGCATGACGTTTTCCAGCGCCGTCATGTGCGGAAACAGATTGAAGTTCTGAAACACCATCCCAACCGAACGGCTGATTTCACGCGCCTGTGACTCACGATCGGTGATGGTCATTCCGCCCAGCTTAATACTGCCTTCCTGATAACCTTCAAGGCCATTCATGCAGCGTAACAGCGTACTTTTCCCCGATCCGCTGCGACCAATAATGGAGATGACTTCACCCATATCGACATCCAGATCGACGCCTTTCAGCACATGGTTTGTGCCGTAATATTTCTGCACCTGATTAATGGTGATGAGCGGCATTGAATTTTTTCTCCAGATACTGGCTGTAGCGAGACAGCGGATAACACATCAGGAAGTAGCCCAGTGCCACCAACCCGAATACTTTAAATGGCTGATAGGTCACGTTATTTAAAATCGTGCCCGCTTTAGTCAGCTCAATGAAACCGATGATGGAAGCCAGCGCGGTGCCTTTGATGACCTGCACGGCAAAGCCCACGGTGGGCGCGATGGCGATACGAATCGCCTGCGGTGTAATGACTCGCATCAGTGTTTGACCGAAATTGAGTCCCAGGCAGCGCGACGCTTCCCATTGGCCTTTGGGTAGCGCATTAATGCTGCCGTACCAGATATCGACCAGGAAGGCGCTGGTATAGAGCGTTAAAGCAACCGACGCCGCGGTCCAGGGTGCAACATCAATCCCGAACATCCCGACGCCGAAAAAAGCCAGAAACAGCTGCATCAGCAGCGGCGTGCCCTGAAACAGTTCGGTGTAAGCGCGAACCGCACGCGACAGCCATTTGCGTTTTAGCAAGCGCATAAACAGCAGCGGAAGCGTGACGACCGTGCCGCCAAAAAACGCCACCAGCGATAATAAAATGGTCCAGCGCGCCGCCAGCAGTAAGTTGCGCACGATGTCCCAATCGGTAAAGCTCGTCATCATGCCTGCACTCCAAACCATTTGCGGCCAATGCCCAGCAGCAGCTGACGCATGGCAATGGACAACGCCAGATAGATCAGCGTGGTCACCAGATAGACTTCAAAGCTCAAAAAGGTGCGTGACTGAATCAGGTTGGCAGCAAACGTCAGTTCTTCATAGGAAACCTGTGACACCACTGACGATCCCAGCATCACGATGATGCATTGGCTGACCAGCGCGGGGTAAATACGCTGCAGCGACGGCGGCAGCACCACGCGCAGAAATGTCTGGCTGCGGGTTAATCCCAATACGCGTCCCGCTTCCCATTGCCCTTTAGGTGTCACCTGAATGCCGGCGCGAATAATTTCGGTGCTGTACGCGCCAAGGTTAATTAGCATCGCCAGCAGCGCAGCTTCACCCGCAGTGAGTTTCAGCCCGAGATTGGGTAAACCGAATACGATAAAAAAGAGTTGCACCACGAACGGCGTATTGCGGATCAGTTCGACGTACACGGCCCAGATGCGACTCAACGCGCTCGGTTTGCCGCTGCGTAACGCCGCGCCAAAGATACCGAGGCCGACACCGCCGACAGTGGCGAGCACCGTCAGCTGAATGGTGATCCAGAGGCCGGAGAGCAATTCCGGCCAATACGGCCACAATGCGGGAAAGTTAAGTTGCCCGATCATTGTTTCGTCCTTATGCGCCGAGGTTGGCAGGCAGCGGTGCTTTCAACCACTCTTGCGACAGTTTGTTCAACGTGCCATCTTTGATGCCCTGCTCAATCAGCGCATTCATCTTATCTTTCAGCGCCGGCTCATTTTTCTTCAGACCGATAAAGCACGGTGAATCTTTCAACATGAACTGGGCAACGGGCGCTTTCGCCGGGTTCTGACGAGTGATCGCAGCCACCACTAAGTTACCGGTCGCGACGTATTGAACCTGACCCGAAAGATAAGCTGACAGCGTGGTGTTGTTATCTTCATAACGTTTTACCTGCGCATCTTTTGGCGCGACATCGCTCAACACCATATCTTCAACTGCTCCGCGCGTTACGCCAACAGACTTACCGCTCAGCGCCGCCGCGTCTTTCACCTCTTCACCTTTTGGTCCAAACACGCCCAGGAAGAACGGCGCATAGGCACGCGTAAAGTCGATGACCTTTTCACGCTCAGCGTTTTTACCCATGCTGGAGATCACCAGATCGACTTTATCGGTCTGAAGATAAGGCACGCGGTTAGCGCTGGTGACGGGCACCAACTGCAACTTAAGTTTCATCTGTTTAGCCAGATACTTCGCCATGTCGATGTCATAACCTTGCGGCTGCAAGTCAGTGCCAACCGATCCAAACGGCGGGAAGTCCTGAGGTACCGCAACGCGAAGGACGCCGCGCTTTTGAATATCCTGCAGTTGATCAGCCAGCGCACTGCCTGCTTGTGCCATCAGTAATGCCGCTGTCGCCACTGCCATCAAAACTTTTTTCATTATGCACCCCAGTGAATTAACGTGAAAGATTTACGTGAAACAAAAGATTCTTGATAAAGCAATTTGCAACTAATGTGCCAACCAGCATTATCTGGAGAAACGCGTTATTTATTCGAGGCATTAGGAGATTGACGGCGTAACAATCGCGCTTAAACCGTCAAGAGGAGATGAACCAAAAAGAGGCAAAGCACCAAAATGGTGCCTGTTAGCGGTGCTCCAACTCGTCAAATTGCTGATAAAGATCGGCAATATGGTGAATACGTTGACGCCCATGAGATAACATTTCGTGTAATAACGCATTCGCCAGCAAATTAATCAGGCTCATCGCTGAAGCGTAGCTGTCAAAGGCAGAAACGCTGTCGAGGGGCGCGCAGAGTTGCCAGCGTGCCAGTGAAATCACCGTCTGCGCCTGGGGTTCACACAATGCCAGTTGCGGCACGCCAGCGCTTTGCAACTGCTGCATCAGCGGACGAATAATGCGCGTGCGACGACGAAACGCCATCACCACCACCATGTCATCCGGGGTGATATCCACCAACTCTTCCGCCAGCGTTTGGCCTGGCTGCGGCAGAATATGCACCTGCGGACGCGCCTGCATTAGCTGTTGACGCAGGTGCAAAGCAACCGGATAAGCGTTGCGCATCCCAATGATAAAAATGCGTTTTGCCTGTGCTAACTGCTGAATGACTTCACTGAACTGCTGTGCATCAATGTTGTTAACCCACTGTGTCAGATTCGCCATTTCCTGCTTGTAGTGGCGCGACAACAAGGTGTTGCCCTGCACCGCATCACGGTTGTCGGTAAGCGGCATGCCACTTTGGCGCAGGGTGCGCAATTCATCGCGCATATCTTTGTATTTTTCATAGCCCAAACGTTTAAACAGGCGGCTGACGGTGGCTTTCGACACGCCACTCAGCCGCGCCAGCTCAGCGCTGTTGTAGCTGATGAGATCATCAAAGTGATCAAAGACAAAGTCAGCAATGCGCTGTTCCTGCGGCGAAAGCTGGGGATAGTGGCTTCTGAGCCGTTCATCAAGCTGTTTCATTATTCATCCTGTAACTTTCGTTTCAGATCAAGCTAGCATATTTTGCGCCAGGTTCGCTTCACCGCTTTGTCACCTAGTGAAAACTGGAACAGCTCTTGCTTTAGTTTCTCTACTGTTACCCGAAAGCAAAACGAGAAACGAATGATTCAGAGCAATATGGCCCCGCTGGGCATGGCGGTTACACCGCATCATCTGGCCAGTGAAAGCGCGCTGGCGGTACTGCGCGAAGGCGGCAACGCCATTGAAGCGATGGTGGCGGCAGCCTCTACCATTGCGGTGGTTTATCCGCACATGAATGGCTTAGGCGGTGATGGTTTTTGGTTAGTGATGCCGCCACAAGGCGACCCGATTGCTATTGATGCCAGCGGCTCAGCCGGTTCCCTCGCCCACTTCGATTTCTATCACAATGAACCGCACATTCCCCATCGCGGCCCTAAAGCAGCGCTGACCGTAGCGGGCACCGTCAGCGGCTGGCAGGAAGCGTTAACGCTTTCCGGCGAACTGGGCGGCACGCCGCTTCCGTTGGCACGGCTACTGCGTGATGCCCTTCGGTATGCTGCCGACGGCATTCCAGTGACGGCTTCTCAGGCTGCGGCAACCGAAGCTAAGCGCGCTGAATTGCAGCATCAGCCCGGTTTTGCCGCGACGTTTTTGCCGGATGGCGATGTTCCGCAAGCGGGCAGCCGTTTTACTCAGCCAGCACTGGCGCAAACGCTGAGCCAGTTAGCTGAGGAAGGGCTCGACAGCTTTTATCGCGGCAATTTGTCGCATCATCTGGCGCGTGAACTGTCCGCGCTCGGCATGCCGATTACCCTTGAAGACTTGCAACAACAGCGTGCCCGGCGCTGCACGCCGCTGCATATCGCCCACAGCGAAGGTGATATCTGGAATATGACACCACCGACTCAAGGCATGGTTTCGCTGGCAATTCTTGGCATTACCGATCGGCTGCAGATGGCGAAAGCGGATGAAGCGCAAACCGTGCACCGCATCGTTGAGGCCACTAAAAAAGCCTTTGCGCTGCGCGACAAGCATATTACCGATCCGCGTCACATCACCGAAGATCTGCAAGCGTTGCTCGACAGCGATCACCTCGCCATGCTTGCCAGCCAAATAGAGGATGACCGTGCTGCGCCGTGGGGAACCGGTCGCGGTCCCGGCGATACGGTGTGGATGGGCGTCATGGACAGCAGCGGTCTGGCGGTCTCCTTTATTCAAAGCATCTATCACGAATTTGGTAGCGGCGTGGTGCTGCCAGGCACCGGGATCACCTGGCAAAACCGCGGCGCGGCTTTCAGCCTCGATCCTGAACATTTGCTGGCGCTGGCACCGGGCAAACAACCCTTCCACACCCTTAACCCGGCGGCAGCGCGACTGAAAGATGGCCGCGTGATGGTTTACGGCTCAATGGGCGGCGATGGGCAACCCCAAACGCAGGCCGCAATTTTTACGCGTCACGTGATTCAGGGCATGCCGCTACAGCAAGCGGTGAGCGCGCCGCGCTGGTTGCTGGGCCGCACATGGGGGCAATCTTCTGACTCGCTCAAGCTGGAAGGCCGCTTCTCCATCGAAACGCTGGAACGTTTGCGTCAGTTGGGCCACGACGTTGAGCTGCTGCCAGATTTCAGTGAAGCGGTCGGCCATGCTGGTGCGATTGTGCGACACAACAACGGCATGTTTGAAGGCGCGAGCGATCCGCGCAGCAACGGCAGCGCCGCAGGTTTTTAACCGGAGAGAATGATGAATCAGAACATCGACTGGGCGATCTATATCGCGCAAATGGAACAGATACTGAATGTCGAGCTGGATGAGGCGCGTCGCGCTGAGCTGCTGACGCAGATGACACGTATTGCTGGCATGGCGGCACCGCTGATGGCGTTTCCACTCGACGATCGTCTGGAAGTGGCAGGAGTGTACAAAGCATGAAACTGAGTGAACTCTCGATTCATTCGCTGCATCAGGCGATTCAAAACGGCAATATCAGCGCGCATGACGTTGCCACCGACACGCTGCAGGCGATTGAGCAACATAATCCAGCACTCAACGCCTGGACTGAAGTCACCGGGCAACGCATGTTAAAAGAAGCTGAGCAGGTGGATAATCAGCGCCAGCGCGGTGAAGTCCTGGCGCCACTGGCGGGTATTCCTTACGCGGTAAAAAACCTGTTTGACGTTGCAGGCCATAGCACCTTAGCGGGTGCCCGCTTGTTCAGTGAACGGCCTGCCGCACGCGAAGATGCCTGGGCGGTTAACCGACTGCGTGAATCGGGCGCGCTGCTTTCCGGCATGCTGAATATGGATGCCTACGCTTATGGTTTTACCACTGAAAACAGCCATTACGGCGCGACGCATAATCCGCGCGATCTTTCTCGCGTAGCCGGCGGATCGTCCGGCGGTTCTGCGGCGGCGGTCGCGGCAGGTTTAGTGCACTTCTCGCTTGGTACAGACACCAACGGATCGATTCGCGTTCCCGCTTCACTGTGCGGTATCTTCGGCCTGAAACCGACGTTTGGGCGCTTATCGCGCAGCGGCACTCATCCGTTTGTTGCCAGCCTTGATCATATTGGTCCATTTGCCCGACGCGTGGACGATTTGGCGCTCGTTTATGACCTGCTGCAAGGCCACGACAGCCGTGATGCCTTTCAGGCAGATCGCCCGGTTGCGCCCACTTTTCCAGCGTTAGCCCAAGGCGACAACGGCTTGCGCTGCGGCGTATTGGGTGGCTTTTTCTCAACCTGGTGTGATGAAGATGCACGTACTGCTCTGGCTGTGGCGGCTCATGCCTTGCAGGCCAACCAGGAAGTGGAGATGCCAGAAGCCGAACTGGCGCGTTCAGCAGCGTTCATCATGACCGCATCGGAAGGCGGTAATCACTATTTGCCTGCGCTGCGCCAGATGCCGGAACAGTTTGAACCCAACTCGCGTGAGCGTTTGCTGGCTGGCGCGATGATGCCTGGCGCGTGGTATGTCCAGGCGCAGCGTTTCCGCCGCTATTTCCAGCAACAGGTGCTGACGCTGTTTGACCATTTCGATGTATTGATTGCGCCCGCCACGCCGTGCAGCGCGATAGCCATTGGTCAGGAAAGTATTCACATTAATGGTCAGGATCTGCCAGCTAAAGCCAGTATGGGAATGCTAACGCAGCCGATTTCGTTTTTGGGCTTGCCGGTCTGTACCGTACCGCTGGCAACGAAAAGCGGTTTGCCGATTGGACTCCAGCTTATCGCCGCGCCGTTTAAAGAAGAGGCTGCGCTGCGCGCTGCCTATGCGCTCGAGCAGCAAGGATTAACCCTGCCACAAATGAGTATCACAGGTGCCTGATGAAATCTGAATATATTGATCGCCCCATGATTGTTGCCGAAGTGACAGAGGCTTTTTACCGCTATGAACAAGCACTGATCGGTAACGATATTGACGTACTGGACGAACTGTTTTGGCATGATGCACGCACCGTGCGGCTGGGTGCCGGTGAGAATTTGTATGGGATTGATGAGATTCGTGCCTTCCGGGCTGCCCGCCCTTCTGCCGGGCTGAATCGTACGCTGCATAATACGGTGATCACCACGTTTGGCGAAGATTATGCGGTGTGCAGCACCGAGTTTACCCGCGAAGGTAGCGAGAAGATCGGTCGCCAGCAGCAAACCTGGGTGAAGTTGCCGTGCGGCTGGCGCATCGTGGCGGCTCAGGTCAGTTTAATGAGTTGATGTGATTGAAGCAGGCAGCATGCCGGCTTTACATCGTCACGTTTAAACCAACTTACTCAGCGGTTTATAAAACAGGTGCCGGTAATCCATGGCACCTTTTTCAATATCGCTTCTGCCGGGACGTTGATAGCCAAGATTGGGAAACAGGCCAAGCCAGATATCACGCTGCATTAATGGCATCCAGTGTACATCCAGCGCGTAATGATGCTGAGCACCGCCCAACAGCAGTTGCTCGATACTTTCACTGATATTTTCAATCAAAACAGGTAAGTAGCTGGCGTTAACGATATAGGCGCAGGCGCAAAAAGCGCGATGGGCTTTAATGAGGTAATCCGCGCTTTTAAACGGCGTGACCTGCACATAGTTTGCCGTCAGAAAGGCGACGTGCCAGTTAATTTGTGTTAACGCGGCAAAGAATTTATTCAGCCGATGAGCACTGGCGCTGTCGTGATGAAATGCCATGTCATCTTCCAGAATCAGCACATTTTTCCACTGTTGCTGCTGCGCGAGTTGCAGCACCTGTAAATGCGATTGGGCGCAGCCGATGTAGCCAGGCTGATAAGCTATCGCCTCAAAGCGGGTAATTTTTTCCTGCGGTACACCCAATTTTTTGAGTTCACGGCGCGTGCTCACTCGACGATCGTTACGCTCGGCTAAATTGATGTAGACGACCTGATCGATCAGATCCCAGTTAATTTCAGACATCTCTTCGTCATCCTAAAGTGGCTACTGACGTCAGGCGGCACAAACGGAGCGGATCTGAAATTTCAGGAGGAGAAATGAGTTCCAGTTTGGCGCTGGAACTCATTGCGATTATGCGGAAGGTGCCGGGTGTTTTTTCACCCAATGATCGGCGATTTGCTGGCGGGTACAAATCCAGACTTTTTTGTGCTGCTGAATATGGTCGAGGAAATTTTGCAACGCGCGGAATTTGCCTGGACGCCCCAACAAACGGCAATGCATACCAATCGACATCATCTTCGGCGCAGTTTCCCCCTCTTCATACAGCACATCAAAGGTGTCACGCAGGTAGGTGAAGAATTGTTCGGCAGTGTTGAAACCTTGCGGTGAGGCAAAGCGCATATCGTTGCATTCCAGCGTATAGGGAATTATCAGATGCGGCTTCACCGTGCCATCCTGACAGGTTACCTGCGTCCAGAACGGTAAATCATCGCCGTAATAATCACTGTCGTAAGTGAATCCGCCCTGCTCAACCACCAGGCGGCGCGTATTCGGGCTGTCGCGTCCGGTGTACCAACCGGTAGGCGCTTTACCGAACAGCTCGCTCAGCACATCTACCGCTTGCTGCATGTGCTGACGTTCTGTTTTTGCATCCATGCCTTGATAGTGAAGCCAGCGCCAGCCGTGACTGACGACATCGTAATCGGCTTTTTTGATCGCCTCGACAATTTCAGGGTGACGCGCCAACGCCATCGCCACGCCAAAAACCGTCAGCGGCAAACCACGCTTTTGAAATTCGTTGTGGATGCGCCAGAACCCGGCACGCGATCCATATTCATAAAGCGATTCCATCGACATGTGACGATCTGGATAACTGGCGGCACCGATGATGTCTGAAAGAAACTGTTCAGAGCCCGCATCGCCATGCAATACGCTGTTCTCTGCGCCCTCTTCATAATTCAGGACAAACTGCACTGCGACGCGCGCGCCTTTTGGCCAGGCTGCATGGGGCGGATTTGCGCCGTAGCCCACCATGTCGCGTGGGTAGTTTTTATTAAAGCTGTATTCTTTCTTCTCTACACCTTCAGTCATTGCTTGCTTCCCGTTGTAAAAGTGCAACATCTCGTTAGTTTAGGTGCTGAAAGGCACCTGAGAGAGGTTTCTGCAAAGGATAAGCCAAATCACCGTGCTTGCTGGTGCCAAAGCCCAGCGCCAACAGCGACTCGACCATTTTCACCGCTGCGCTCACACCATCAATCACCGGCATGCCTAATTCCTGGGTCAACGAGGCGGCTAAGGTCGCCATGCCGCCGCACCCTAAAACGATCGCGCCGCTACCATCTTCACGTTTCGCCTGTATACAGCGTTCACGCACCTTTTCCTGCGCCAGGCCACTGCCATCTTCCAACGCCAGCACCGGCAAATCGATGGCATGGAGCGCAGCGCAGTGATGCGTAAAGCCATATTGCTGCAACAGATGCCGGGCAATCACCAGCGTGCGTGGCAGCGTCGTAACGATAGAAAAGCGCGTCGCCACCAGCGTGGCGGTGTGCATTGCCGCCTCGGCAATCCCAATCACCGGACCGCTGGCTAATTCACGCGCCGCCAGTAAACCGGGATCGCCAAAACAGGCGATGACATGGCCGCTTACGCCTTGTGCTTTACCCAGTTTGATTTGCTCCAGCACCCCAATCGCGGCAATCGCTTCATCAAAATGCCCTTCAATCGACGGCACGCCGTGGACGGGTGAAACCGCCAGAATTTCGGTGCCGGGCGCGGCAACAGCGCGCGCCGCCAAACCCATGGTTTCGGTCATCGCCAGGCTGGTATTGGGATTGATCACCTGAATCAGGCTCATGATGACGCTCCTTTATGACGGGAAAATAAACGTGAAAAATCGGGCAGCGTTTCGCCGCTCCGCTCAAAGTGAAGGCTGGAAACGATGTGATCAAAGTGATGCTGTAGTGCCTTGCTCAGCGGCTGCAATTTACGATCGCGCAGTAATTGCAGTAAACGATCGTGATCGTCACAGCGACAGCCTCGCTGCCACGGCGCGCCATAAGCGGCAATCACCAGAGAAGATCGCTGCGTCAGGCGCGTCACCATCTCGGTTAATACCTGATTCCCGGAGATCGCCTGCAGTTGGATATGAAAGGCGGCAGACAGGCGGATCGCCGCAGAACCGTCGCGATCCTCGTGTGCCTGTTTTTCTTGTTCGATTAAACCGCTGAGCGCCACCAGATGCGGCGGTTGCAGATGCTCCAGTACCGCGGGCAAGTTGGCGCACTCCATTAAACTGCGAGTACGAAAGATATCGCGCGCCTCGTCAACGCCTGGGGTTGCGACATGTGCACCGCGTTTGGGCGTCAGGGTGATCATTTGCACCGCGGCGAGGCGTTGTAACACCTTGCGAATGCCCGTGCGGCTAACGCCAAAAACCTCTGAAAGCGCTTCTTCTGGCAATTTACTGCCTGGCGGTAGTTGATGTTCAACGATGGCGTTCATCAACGCCTGATAGATAGGTTCATCTTTATCATGCAGATCGGAGGCCGTTCTCTGGCCTGTTTCACTCTTCATTACCCGCTCCGGTAAGTCTCTGTGTGCAAACTATCGTATACGTGAAAAAGAAATTTTGTATACAAGAAAACAAATTTGGCCTGGATCCTGCAATACCGTTTCACGCTGTAATTAATTTTCATCGTATCAACAGAGGAGCAGGTTTCATGCCAAATCATACAACGGTGGCCAGCAAGGCCTCTGAAGCCAATGCACATTACAGCCCAAGGCTGTGTAATGAAGACCTGGCACCGACGCGCGATCAAAACTGGTCGTGGTACAACATTTTCTCTTTCTGGATGTCGGATGTGCATAGCATGGGCGGCTATGTTGTGGCGGCGAGTTTCTTTACGCTGGGCTTAGCCAGCTGGCAGGTTTTACTCTGCCTGCTGGTCGGGATTTGCATTGTGCAGATCTGCGCAAACCTGGTGGCAAAACCGAGTCAAATGGCAGGCGTTCCCTATGCAGTGATTTGCCGTCAGGCGTTTGGCGTGTTTGGTGCCAATATTCCTGCGGTGATTCGCGGTTTGATCGCCTTTGCCTGGTACGGCATTCAGACTTATCTCGCCGCTAATGCCTTAATGCTGGTGCTGCTGAAATTCTTCCCTGTGCTTTCGCCGATGACGCAATCAAGCTGGCTCGGCTTATCCCTGCTGGGCTGGTGCTGCTTTGGCGTGATGTGGTTATTACAGGCGATGGTGTTTTGGCATGGCATGAGTGCCATTAAACGCTTTATTGACGTGGCGGGCCCGGCGGTATACGTGGTGATGGTGGCGTTAGCGGGTTGGATTGTATACAAAACGGGTTTCGATGGGATTTCACTGACGCTTGCCAGCAAGCAGCTGACAACCGGTGAACAGAGCTGGCAGATGCTCACCGCCACTGCGCTGGTGGTCTCCTATTTCTCCGGCCCTTTACTTAACTTTGGCGATTTCTCACGCTATGGAAAAAGCATGGGCGAAATTCGTCGTGGCAACCGCTGGGGCTTACCGTTTAACTTCCTGCTGTTTTCTATTGTCACGGTGGTGATTGTTTCTGGAACGCAGTCGCTGTTTGGCAGAATGATTACCGATCCGATTGAAACCGTGAGCATGGTGGGTAACGATCTCGCGGTCGCTATTGGCTTGCTAACCATGATCACCGCGACAATTGGCATCAATATCGTGGCGAACTTTGTCTCTCCGGCTTTCGACTTTTCCAACTGCTCACCGCAAAAAATCAGCTTCCGTACCGGCGGCATGATTGCGGCAGTAGGCTCTGTTTTGTTAACGCCATGGAACCTGTTTCAATCACCTGAACTGATTCACTACACACTGGATGTGCTGGGTTCGTTTATTGGGCCGCTGTTCGGCATTCTGTTAGTCGATTTTTATGTGATTAAACGCAGCCGTATCTATGTTGATGAGCTGTTTAACGATACGCCGCAAGGTCGCTATTGGTACCGCGGAGGATTTAACCCGAAAGCGATTGCAGCGCTGCTGCCTTCAGTAGGGATTTGTCTGGTGATCAGCTTTATTCCTTCTCTGCACGCCGTCGCGAATTTCAGCTGGTTTATTGGTGTGGCTTTGGGCGGCGGTTGCTACCGTTATCTGGCGCGTGCCGATCGTGAAGTAGATGAGAAAATGGCTGATTACCGTGGTAGCGTCGCGGTGCAGAAAGAGTGATTTGAGGTGGGGAGTGAATGCACTTTATTTGTGCACGCTCTCCTGCCTGCTTTTAGGGAAGTGAGCAAAATGCCGATTCGCCACCGCCTATCCAAAAGCTAAAAAGCAAAAAGCCGATTCATTTCTGAATCGGCTTCTTTAAATAGATTGGCGGAACGGACGGGGCTCGAACCCGCGACCCCCTGCGTGACAGGCAGGTATTCTAACCAACTGAACTACCGCTCCGCGCTTTGTTCCCCGTCGAGAACGAGGCGCATAGTAATAGCAGCTAAATCCGCCGTCAACGCTTTTTCTTTCATAGCTTATCGTTTGCTGTTTTTTTCATCTGGACGGTGTTTTCCTCAACAAAATCACCCGGTTCACCCGCGCCACAAACAGCTGCCGCCCTTCTTCATCACTAAGTCGAGACGTGATTCGTGCGCCACCACTTCTTCTTCGTTGGCAGAAACCACACGCAGTGCCGACGCTGGACGCACAATGCGCTGGATGCCGCCTTCCTGGTTTTGCTGCGACTTGTCCCCTTCCATGGAAAATGTCAGTGAGGTTTGGCCGCCGGTCATGGTGAGGAAGACTTCAGCAAGGATCTCGGCATCAAGCAATGCGCCGTGCAGCGTTCGTTTGCTGTTATCTATTTCATAGCGCGAACACAACGCATCCAAACTGTTGCGCTTGCCAGGAAACATTCTGCGCGCCATCGCGAGACTGTCGGTGATCTTGCAAAACGTTTCCGTTTTCTCGATTCCCCGCTGCAGCTTGCTGAACTCGTAATCCATGAAGCCGATATCAAACGAGGCGTTATGAATGACTAATTCAGCGCCACGAATGTAATCCAGAAACTCGTCAGCGATTTCGCTGAAGCTGGGCTTGTCCGCCAGAAATTCATCTGCAATACCATGCACGCCAAAGGCTTCGGGGTCCACCAGCCGATCGGGCTTCAAATAGAGATGAAAGTTATTGCCGGTCAGGCGACGGTTGATCACTTCCACCGCACCGATTTCGATGATGCGGTGACCCTCATAATGAACCCCGATCATGTTCATGCCGGTGGTTTCTGTATCGAGTACGATCTGGCGGTTATTTGCAGTGCTCATAGGACCTGTTTTATGTCAGACTTGGCGTTTTGTCAGAAGGAAGTCTACCAGAGATGCGCAAACAGGTAGAAATATTCACCGATGGATCTTGCCTTGGTAATCCCGGCCCAGGCGGTTACGGTGCCATTTTACGCTATGGTCAACATGAGAAAACGTTCAGCGCGGGCTATCGCCTGACCACCAATAATCGCATGGAGTTGATGGCTGCGATTGTTTCGTTGGAAGCACTGACTCAGCCTTGCAATGTGGTGCTAAGCACCGACAGCCAGTATGTACGTCAGGGCATTACCAGTTGGATTCATAACTGGAAAAAGCGTGGCTGGAAAACGGCAGATAAGAAACCTGTCAAGAACGTCGATCTTTGGAAACGTCTCGATACCGCACTCAGTACCCACAAAATTGAGTGGGAATGGGTTAAAGGTCACGCCGGGCATCCTGAGAATGAGCGCTGCGATGAACTGGCTCGCAGCGCTGCAGGCAACCCCGCTTTTGAGGATATCGGTTATCAGCCTGAATCTTGATCTTTTGCCTGACGAAACTGACGCGTGGCGTTAACCGTTTGACGCACCTGCGATTTGCTCAGGCTCTTTTTGGCTTTGGTTGGCGTTAGCGGGAAAGTCCGCTTACGCGCCACCACAATATTCAGACAACCCAGCGCCGGTAAATGGGCGCTGATCAGCTTGCCGCCCTGCCGATGCCACGGCAAAACCTGAAAGCGCGTGCGGAAAACGACTTCATAATTCAGCAAGCCTAGCCAGTCGAGTAAACGCATCTGACTGAACATCCGGCCACTCCACGGCGCTTTTCGGTGAACCATCGGCACAAACTTACTGATGCCGAGTAAGCTAAACGGATTGAAGCCGCTGATAATCATCCAACCATCATCGATTAATACCCGATCAACTTCGCGCAATACACGATGAGGATCTTGATTCCACGCCAGCGTATGCGCCAGCAAACAGGCATCAACGGATTTAGATTCAAACGGTAATTGCGAAGGATCTGCCCGTACCTGTAACAGGTCACCTTCACTGCCCACATTAACCTGATGCGAGATAGCGCAGTTTTCGGTATTGATTTCTGCACTCAGGTTGCCAAGCTTAAGCATATGAAAGCCATAAAGCTTTCCGAGATAGGGTTGAAGTTGCTGCGTCAGCGCGTCGCGAAAATATTCTCCCCATGGCATGTCTTGCCATGAGAGCGGCGCGGTCAGAATTTGGCGTGTTTTAGCGGGCTTCATGCTTTACCATCTTCCTTTTCCTACGACCTGCGAGAGGTGATTATGAATCTTACCAGTATTCCGGCGTTGCAAGATAACTACATCTGGACGCTGACAGATAATGAAGGAAAATGCCTGATTGTCGATCCAGGCGAAGCGCAGCCAGTGGTGGAAAAAGTCAAAGCCAATGGCTGGCAACCTGTCGCAATTTTGCTCACGCATCATCATAACGATCACGTAGGTGGTGTGAAAACCCTGCTTGAACACTTCCCTGACATTGAGATTTTCGGACCACAAGAAACCGCAGATAAAGGTGCAAAAACCCTGGTAAGTGAAGGGGATCAGGTGAGTGTGTTAGGCATGACCTTTGACGTGATCGCTACCCCCGGGCACACTTTAGGACATATCTCATATTACAGCGCCCCTTACCTTTTCTGTGGCGACACAATGTTTTCTAGCGGCTGCGGCAGGCTTTTTGAAGGAACTGCCGAGCAAATGTATCAATCATTTCAAAAGCTTAATACATTACCTGAAGAAACTTTAGTCTGTTGTGCTCATGAGTATACGTTATCCAATTTAACCTTTTCTGCGGCTATTCTGCCTCATGACCCGCAAATTATGGCTGAATTCCAGAAAATTAAGGACTTACGTGCCAAAAACGGCATTAGTTTGCCCACAAAACTGGCGCACGAACGGTCAATAAATTTATTTTTGCGTACGCAAGACCCTGATTTACAACGCGCTTTGAACGTTGACCCTTCAGGAAGGCCGATATGGCATACATTTGCCGTTCTACGCGAGAAGAAAGATAGTTTCTGACATTTCGGGTTGTGTTGTGAAAAGTCGTCAAGTATAGTTGCTCGTCTTTTAAGCGACTATTGACACACACATGAAGGCTAAAGCGATATTACTCGCCTCGGTCTTGCTGGTTGGATGCCAGGCTTCACGGAATGACGCCAACATCCCAGAACAGCATGCCCAGAGTCTGTCTTCAGCTGGTCAAAGTGAAAATGGAAAATACGGAGACGAATTATTGTCACCGCGATGGCAGGAAGATGGAACTGGCCTCGCAGACGACAGTGATCTCTGGAGTTTCATTAGTGACGAGTTGAAGATGGGGATTCCGGAAAACAGCCGGATCCGCGAACAAAAAACAAAGTTTTTAAAGAATAAGAGCTATCTCCACGATGTAACATTACGGGCAGAGCCGTACATGTACTGGATAGTCGAGCAAATACAGAAACGTAAAATGCCGATGGAACTAGTACTGCTACCCATAGTGGAGAGCGCTTTTGACCCTCGCGCAACATCATCCGCCAATGCCGCAGGCATTTGGCAGATCGTTGCTGCTACCGGGCGAAACTATGGTTTGAAACAGAACCAATACTATGATGGTCGACGCGATGTGGTCGCTTCAACCAAAGTTGCACTGGATATGATGCAACGCCTTAACACGATGTTTGACGGTGACTGGTTATTAACCATCGCGGCTTACAACAGTGGTGAAGGGCGTGTATTGAAGGCGATGAAACAGAATAAGGCGCGCGGTAAGCCCACCGATTTCTGGCATCTTTCGCTTCCACGTGAAACCACGGTTTACGTCCCTAAAATGTTGGCTTTGAGTGAACTGCTCAAAAACAACAAGCGTTACGGTATTAAACTGCCAGCACCTAATGAAAGCCGCGCTCTGGCGCGTGTTGAAGTAGGTCAGCAGATGCAGTTGACGCAAGCCGCTGAAATGGCCGGTATGTCGCTCAGTAAATTAAAGAGCTTCAATACGGGCTATAAAGGGGGTGCTACAGCACCAAATGGACCGCACTATATTATGGTGCCTAAGTCCAACGTCGCAAAGTTGCGTAATTCACTGGCTTCCGGTGATATCGCAGCCGTACAGCCAACGCAGCTAGCGAAAGCCAGCGCAACCGGTGGGTACAGAGTGCGCACGGGTGATACGCTTTCCGGTATCGCTAATAAGCTGGGCGTCAGCATTGCCACACTGAAGCAGCAAAACAACCTGCGCAGTGCAGCTATCCAGCCCGGTCAAACATTGAACGTGGGCACTAGCGGCACCAAGCTGGCTGATAACGGCAACAGCATCACCTATCGTGTTCGTAAGGGTGATTCTCTTGGCAGTATTGCAAAGCATCACGGCGTCAATATCAAAGACGTGATGCGCTGGAACAGTGTGCTGGATAACTCAAAAGATATTCAGCCAGGCGATAAGTTAACGCTGTTTGTAAATAATAGCGCAACACCAGATACCTGATACGTCGAAAAGGCTGACAATTGTCAGCCTTTTTCTTTTATACCTTTCTGCTTTACATCAGTTCAGCGTTTCGAGTTGAACTCTACCAGTAATGGATTGTGATCCGAGGCACGAGTCACTAACACTGATGCTTCGCTAACATTCATGTCGCGATAGAAAACAAAATCCAAGGGACGCCCAAACGCTTTACGGCGATGGTCGGCAGTAAACATCACCTCTTCCAGATCCATTTGCTGTGCAAACCGATACAGCGCATTGATACGCTGCCGACTCCAGGCATTAAAATCCCCTGCCATGATAACCGGCCCACGATGATGCGTGATCTGCTCACCAATCGGTCCCAACTGTTTACTGTAAACATCAACGCCAAGGCTAAAATTCACGGCATGGATGTTTACGACCATTAGCATTTCACCGGTCGGTAAAGGATAAGCAGTAATGAGCGCCGACTTTGCGAGCCGTAAGAGCGGTTCACGCTCTCGTAACGGGCAGCAATAGACAGGATGCGCCGAAGCTAAGGTCATGACTCCTGAGGGATGCTGTGGCAGCACGAAAGCAGGAACCTGATCGGCTGCGAGATAGTTGCTGGTAGCAAAACGTACCAGCTCTGGCGTAGTCTGCGCCTCCTGAAGCAAAACCAGATGCGCGTCTTTACCGAATCCCTCTAACACTGTCATCCAGTCTGCACGCTGCTGCTTGAAAATATTCCATACCAATACCTTTAAGTTAGGATTGGCAGGCAGCGGAGCACCGGGAGGAAGCGCTTGTCCGAGATGAAGCATTGCACCCGGCGGGAAGATCTGTTCCGCTGGCTGTCCCGCGACATATCGCATTGCATAAGTTTTTTTCCGCACTTTCCCGCCTGACTAATTACTCAACAAAGTATATCTCTTGTCTGTTATAGGGATTTTAGTACGGGGTTTCAATCAATGTCGGTGAATGTCGGAATTCATCTCATTCCTAATGTGCAAAACAGCCGGCGGATTGCAGGCTGTTTCGGGTTTTATTCCATCACTGGCTCGGAGCTAGGCCGATCAAGGCGGCCACTTAGCCGAATCAATAACAGAGCAGAAAAAACGATAAGCGCGCCAATCCACGGCGTTTGAGACAGCCCATAATGTTGAACTACATAGCCTCCAATTGTCGATCCTAACGCAATACCGACATTGAAAGCGGCGATGTTCAGTCCTGACGCAACATCAACCGCGCCGGGTGTATAACGTTCCGCTTTCTGTACTACATACACTTGCAGGCCAGGCACATTGCCAAACGCAAATATTCCCATCACCAACACGGTTGCTAAAGCTGCCCAATGAAGTGAGGCAGTGAACTGAAATAGGAGCAACGATAGCGCCAACGCAGCAAAAATCAGGCTGAGCGCCCGTACCGGGCCTTGTGTATCTGCCAGCTTGCCACCCCAAATATTACCGATCGCGACAGACACGCCATAGCCGAGCAAAATAATGCCTACTGCCGAAGGTGAGAACCCCGCTAACTGCTGCATGACAGGCGCTAAAAATGTAAAGGTGGTAAAAACTCCGCCATATCCTAGCGCGGTAATGGCGTAGATCAGCATCAAGCGAGGATTAACTAAGACCTGTGCCTGTTGTAACAGACTCGTGTTTTTGGGTTGGGCGATATTACGCGGAATAAGTATAGCGCTCGCGATTAAAGCTATGACACCCAGCAACGATACAGCGAGGAAACTTTCGCGCCAGCCAAAATGTTGACCAATAAAGGTTCCCATCGGAACACCCGTCACTAAGGCAACGGTTAATCCACCAAACATGATAGCAATGGCGCTGGCGGCTTTATCTTTACTGACCAGGCTGGTGGCAATTGTTGAACCAACAGAGAAGAAAACGCCATGCGCCAGCCCTGTCAGCAAGCGAGCAATGATCAGCGTGTTGTAATCGGGGGCTCGCCAGGCAACGATGTTGCCCATCGTGAACAGCGCCATTAATCCTACAAGTAAATATTTACGCGGTAATTTTCCTGTCAGCGCAGTCAATACTGGCGCGCCTACCGCAACGCCTATTGCATAGATCGATACCAGCATTCCTGCTGAAGGTAAGGTAATGGTCATCTGTTCGGCGATCGTCGGGATCAATCCTACAATGACAAATTCAGTTGTTCCTATAGCGAATGCGCTGATGGTTAGCGCCCAAAGAGCAAGTGGCATAATTAACTCCATCCAATGATTGATGGCCGCTAGTATTGCCGCATGCTTTAATAACAAAAAGATGCAAAATAACAATAGTCTTTTGTCTGGAGGGAAATAGTGAAAGCATCTTCTGAAGAGCTAAAAGTGTTTGTTAGCGTGGTTGAAAGCGGGAGCTTTAGTCGCGCCGCCGAGCAACTGCACATGGCAAACTCGGCTGTAAGTAGGACCATCAAGAAGTTAGAAAATAAGCTCGGCGTTGCGTTGCTTACGCGAACAACACGACATTTAGCGCTAACACAAGAAGGCGAGCGTTATTTCAGACGGGTGCAAAGTTTCTTACAAGAAATGACATCGGCAGAAAATGATTTAATTGAAAGCCGTTACGCACCAAAAGGTTTATTACGAGTGGATGCAGCAACGCCGGTTATTCTTCATCTACTTATGCCAATGATTAAACCCTTCCGCGAACGTTATCCTGATGTCACTTTGTCGTTAATTTCCTCTGAAAGCTTCATCAATTTGATTGAACGCAAGGTGGATGTGGCTATTCGAGCAGGTAATTTAACGGACTCAACACTGCGAGCCAGACTGCTATTTATTAGCTATCGAAAATTGGTAGCTTCACCTGAATATCTTGAAAAAAGGGGGACGCCGCACAATGTTACAGATTTAGATCGCCATGAGTGCCTGGGCTTTGTTGATCCTTCGCGTCTAAATCGCTGGCCTGTTGCCCAGGAAAGCGGTGAGCTTTACGATATTCATTTGGGAATGTCTTCTAATAGCGGCGAGACCATCAAACAGCTTTGCCTAAACGGCAATGGCATCGCATGTTTGTCTGATTACATGATCGATAAAGAAATTGCTGAGGGAAAGTTAATGGAGGTATTAGCTGAGCAGCGGCTCCTTGTAGAAATGCCGTTTAACGCGGTTTACTACAGCGACATGGGAGTAAGCCAGCGCGTGCGTGCATTTATTGATTTTCTTAGTGAGTGGATGAGTGAACAGCCCTGGCGCGTGCAGGACTGTTTAAGCAAAACTTAATCCCAGTCAGGTGCCAGTCCTTCAGGACTAACCAAACGATGATTACGATCTAATGAAGCAATCTGCATCATATCATCTTCATCCAGTGTGACTTTTATAGCGTCAAGATTACTGACTAAGTTATCACGCTTGGTTGAAGATGGAATAACTGCGTACCCGAGCTGCATAGCCCATGCCAGAACAGCCTGAGCTGCAGTTATCTGATGCTTCATCGCAATCGCTTGAATAACCTCGTTTTTCAAAGCTTCACCATATGCCAGCGTCATATAAGAAGTGATGGGAATAGCATGAGTATTTGCAAAATCTACAACCTGGCGGTTCTGTAAAAAGGGGTGAAGCTCAATCTGATTTGTAGCGATATTTACAGCACCAACCGCATTAATCGCCTGCTGCATAAGATCTATCGTAAAGTTTGATACGCCTATTTGACGCGTTAACCCTTGCTGCTTCGCTTCCATAAGAGCTTGCATGCTTTCAGCTACTGAAATTGCTGCGCCTGGAGAAGGCCAATGGATCAGCGTTAGATCGATATAATCAGTTCTTAGCTTTTCTAAACTCTCTTTGAGACTGGTAATCAAATCGTCTTTCGAAAGGTTTTCGACCCATATTTTCGTGGTAATGAATAAGTCATTACGAGCAATGTCACTTTCAGCGATCGCCTGACCAATAGCCGCCTCATTTTCATAGATCTGAGCGGTATCAATGACGCGATAACCAACGTCTAAGGCAGTTTTTACTGAATGAATAACGACATCATTTTGCAAACGGAAGGTCCCAAGACCAAAAGCGGGAATAGACATTTTATCCTCATTAATGTGAACGGAATTATATAATGAGGTCATTTTGACAGGGTTATTCTTGCTGATTAAGTCGCTGAGAAGCAGAAGATAATTGATTTTTAATCAACCTACCGTTTTTTGCACAAATGAAAAAGCCCTGACTTTTCAGTCAGGGCTTATCAATTAAGTGGCGGAACGGACGGGGCTCGAACCCGCGACCCCCTGCGTGACAGGCAGGTATTCTAACCAACTGAACTACCGCTCCACCGATTCTGTACTGCCGCCCGCGCTGCAGGCTGCAGGTGTTTCGCCCCCGCCGCGTCACCCGCGGGGTCACGACCAGCGTGCTGGTCTTAAATTGATGCCTGGCAGTTCCCTACTCTCGCATGGGGAGACCCCACACTACCATCGGCGCTACGGCGTTTCACTTCTGAGTTCGGCATGGGGTCAGGTGGGACCACCGCGCTACAGCCGCCAGGCAAATTCTGTTGTCCCGCGCCGCTTTCGCCGCGCAGGGTTATCCGTCGAACAAGCTGAAAATCTCTGTCTCTCAACCAAAACGCCTCTGGCGTTGTAAGGTTAAGCCTCACGGGTCATTAGTACCGGTTAGCTCAACGCATCGCTGCGCTTACACACCCGGCCTATCAACGTCGTAGTCTTCAACGTCCCTTCAGGACCCTCAAGGGGTCAGGGAAAACTCATCTCGGGGCAAGTTTCGTGCTTAGATGCTTTCAGCACTTATCTTTTCCGCACTTAGCTACCGGGCAGTGCCACTGGCGTGACAACCCGAACACCAGCGGTGCGTTCACTCCGGTCCTCTCGTACTAGGAGCAACCCCCCTCAGTTTTCCAGCGCCCACGGCAGATAGGGACCGAACTGTCTCACGACGTTCTAAACCCAGCTCGCGTACCACTTTAAACGGCGAACAGCCGTACCCTTGGGACCTACTTCAGCCCCAGGATGTGATGAGCCGACATCGAGGTGCCAAACACCGCCGTCGATATGAACTCTTGGGCGGTATCAGCCTGTTATCCCCGGAGTACCTTTTATCCGTTGAGCGATGGCCCTTCCATTCAGAACCACCGGATCACTATGACCTGCTTTCGCACCTGCTCGAGCCGTCACTCTCGCAGTCAAGCCAGCTTATGCCATTGCACTAACCTCACGATGTCCGACCGTGATTAGCTGACCTTCGTGCTCCTCCGTTACTCTTTAGGAGGAGACCGCCCCAGTCAAACTACCCACCAGACACTGTCCGCAGCCCGGATTACGGGCCTACGTTAGAACATCAAGCATTAAAGGGTGGTATTTCAAGGTTGGCTCCACGCGGACTGGCGTCCGCGCTTCAAAGCCTCCCACCTATCCTACACATCAAGGCTCAAGGTTCAGTGTCAAGCTGTAGTAAAGGTTCACGGGGTCTTTCCGTCTTGCCGCGGGTACACTGCATCTTCACAGCGAGTTCAATTTCACTGAGTCTCGGGTGGAGACAGCCTGGCCATCATTACGCCATTCGTGCAGGTCGGAACTTACCCGACAAGGAATTTCGCTACCTTAGGACCGTTATAGTTACGGCCGCCGTTTACCGGGGCTTCGATCAAGAGCTTCTCCTTGCGGATAACCCCATCAATTAACCTTCCGGCACCGGGCAGGCGTCACACCGTATACGTCCACTTTCGTGTTTGCACAGTGCTGTGTTTTTAATAAACAGTTGCAGCCAGCTGGTATCTTCGACTGGCTTCAGCTCCGGGAGCAAGTCCCTTCACCTACGCGCCAGCGTGCCTTCTCCCGAAGTTACGGCACCATTTTGCCTAGTTCCTTCACCCGAGTTCTCTCAAGCGCCTTGGTATTCTCTACCTGACCACCTGTGTCGGTTTGGGGTACGATTTTGTGTTACCTGATGCTTAGAGGCTTTTCCTGGAAGCAGGGTATCAGTTACTTCAGCACCGTAGTGCCTCGTCGTCACGCCTCAGCCTTGAGGCCGTCCGGATTTACCTGGACTGCCAGCCTACACGCTTAAACCGGGACAACCGTCGCCCGGCTAACCTAACCTTCTCCGTCCCCCCTTCGCAGTAACACCAAGTACAGGAATATTAACCTGTTTCCCATCGACTACGCCTTTCGGCCTCGCCTTAGGGGTCGACTCACCCTGCTCCGATTAACGTTGAACAGGAACCCTTGGTCTTCCGGCGAGCGGGCTTTTCACCCGCTTTATCGTTACTTATGTCAGCATTCGCACTTCTGATACCTCCAGCAGACCTCACAGTCCACCTTCGACGGCTTACAGAACGCTCCCCTACCCAACGGCGCTTACGCGCCGCTGCCGCAGCTTCGGTGCATGGTTTAGCCCCGTTACATCTTCCGCGCAGGCCGACTCGACCAGTGAGCTATTACGCTTTCTTTAAATGATGGCTGCTTCTAAGCCAACATCCTGGCTGTCTGTGCCTTCCCACATCGTTTCCCACTTAACCATGACTTTGGGACCTTAGCTGGCGGTCTGGGTTGTTTCCCTCTTCACGACGGACGTTAGCACCCGCCGTGTGTCTCCCGTGATAACATTCTCCGGTATTCGTAGTTTGCATCGGGTTGGTAAGCCGGGATGGCCCCCTAGCCGAAACAGTGCTCTACCCCCGGAGATGAGTTCACGAGGCGCTACCTAAATAGCTTTCGGGGAGAACCAGCTATCTCCCGGTTTGATTGGCCTTTCACCCCCAGCCACAAGTCATCCGCTAATTTTTCAACATTAGTCGGTTCGGTCCTCCAGTTAGTGTTACCCAACCTTCAACCTGCCCATGGCTAGATCACCGGGTTTCGGGTCTATACCCTGCAACTTAACGCCCAGTTAAGACTCGGTTTCCCTGCGGCTCCCCTATACGGTTAACCTTGCTACAGAATATAAGTCGCTGACCCATTATACAAAAGGTACGCAGTCACCCCATAAAAGAGGCTCCCACTGCTTGTACGTACACGGTTTCAGGTTCTGTTTCACTCCCCTCGCCGGGGTTCTTTTCGCCTTTCCCTCACGGTACTGGTTCACTATCGGTCAGTCAGGAGTATTTAGCCTTGGAGGATGGTCCCCCCATATTCAGACAGGATACCACGTGTCCCGCCTTACTCATCGAGCTCACAGCTTGTGCACTTTTGTGTACGGGACTATCACCCTGTACCGTCGGACTTTCCAGACCGTTCCACTAATGCACAAGCTGATTCAGGCTCTGGGCTGCTCCCCGTTCGCTCGCCGCTACTGGGGGAATCTCGGTTGATTTCTTTTCCTCTGGGTACTTAGATGTTTCAGTTCCCCAGGTTCGCCTCGCAACACTATGTATTCATGTTGCGATGATGCACTGAGTGCACCGGGTTTCCCCATTCGGACATCGACGGCTGTAGCGGTTCATATCACCTTACCGTCGCTTTACGCAGATTAGCACGTCCTTCATCGCCTCTGACTGCCAGGGCATCCACCGTGTACGCTTAGTCGCTTAACCTCACAACCCACAGGCGTTTTGCAACGCTGCGTGCTGTAAGCATTTGAGAGACTCGAACGCGTCGCCTGTGCACCCCTTATTACGGAGGGATGCGGCGCGCGTCGTTTCAATTTTCAGCTTGTTCCGGATTGTTAAAGAGCAATATCTCAAACACGGCTGAAAAGCCGGCTTTGAGATATTTTGTGGAGACACCTTTCACCTGTCACCAAGCAAGTGGCGTCCCCTAGGGGATTCGAACCCCTGTTACCGCCGTGAAAGGGCAGTGTCCTAACCGCTAGACGAAGGGGACACAAAGGTGTGTCACGACTTCGCAGCCGTCTTGCTCATTACTTTTCTATCAGACAATCTGTGTGAGCACTTCGCGGGAAGGTATCTTCAGGTAAGGAGGTGATCCAACCGCAGGTTCCCCTACGGTTACCTTGTTACGACTTCACCCCAGTCATGAATCACAAAGTGGTAAGCGCCCTCCCGAAGGTTAAGCTACCTACTTCTTTTGCAACCCACTCCCATGGTGTGACGGGCGGTGTGTACAAGGCCCGGGAACGTATTCACCGTGGCATTCTGATCCACGATTACTAGCGATTCCGACTTCACGGAGTCGAGTTGCAGACTCCGATCCGGACTACGACGCACTTTGTGAGGTCCGCTTGCTCTCGCGAGGTCGCTTCTCTTTGTATGCGCCATTGTAGCACGTGTGTAGCCCTACTCGTAAGGGCCATGATGACTTGACGTCATCCCCACCTTCCTCCGGTTTATCACCGGCAGTCTCCTTTGAGTTCCCGACCGAATCGCTGGCAACAAAGGATAAGGGTTGCGCTCGTTGCGGGACTTAACCCAACATTTCACAACACGAGCTGACGACAGCCATGCAGCACCTGTCTCAGAGTTCCCGAAGGCACCAAAGCATCTCTGCTAAGTTCTCTGGATGTCAAGAGTAGGTAAGGTTCTTCGCGTTGCATCGAATTAAACCACATGCTCCACCGCTTGTGCGGGCCCCCGTCAATTCATTTGAGTTTTAACCTTGCGGCCGTACTCCCCAGGCGGTCGACTTAACGCGTTAGCTCCGGAAGCCACGCCTCAAGGGCACAACCTCCAAGTCGACATCGTTTACGGCGTGGACTACCAGGGTATCTAATCCTGTTTGCTCCCCACGCTTTCGCACCTGAGCGTCAGTCTTCGTCCAGGGGGCCGCCTTCGCCACCGGTATTCCTCCAGATCTCTACGCATTTCACCGCTACACCTGGAATTCTACCCCCCTCTACGAGACTCAAGCCTGCCAGTTTCAAATGCAGTTCCCGGGTTGAGCCCGGGGATTTCACATCTGACTTAACAGACCGCCTGCGTGCGCTTTACGCCCAGTAATTCCGATTAACGCTTGCACCCTCCGTATTACCGCGGCTGCTGGCACGGAGTTAGCCGGTGCTTCTTCTGCGGGTAACGTCAATCGACGCGGTTATTAACCGCATCGCCTTCCTCCCCGCTGAAAGTACTTTACAACCCGAAGGCCTTCTTCATACACGCGGCATGGCTGCATCAGGCTTGCGCCCATTGTGCAATATTCCCCACTGCTGCCTCCCGTAGGAGTCTGGACCGTGTCTCAGTTCCAGTGTGGCTGGTCATCCTCTCAGACCAGCTAGGGATCGTCGCCTAGGTGGGCCATTACCCCGCCTACTAGCTAATCCCATCTGGGCACATCCGATGGTGTGAGGCCCGAAGGTCCCCCACTTTGGTCTTGCGACGTTATGCGGTATTAGCTACCGTTTCCAGTAGTTATCCCCCTCCATCGGGCAGTTTCCCAGACATTACTCACCCGTCCGCCACTCGTCACCCAGAGAGCAAGCTCTCCTGTGCTACCGTCCGACTTGCATGTGTTAGGCCTGCCGCCAGCGTTCAATCTGAGCCATGATCAAACTCTTCAATTTAAGTTTGATTTGCTTAAACAAGTTAAGCGGTGCTCATCTGTAAAACGTCATAATGAATTTCATTATGTGTTCACTCGTGAGGCTTGATATTTTTTACGTCCGGAGACGCTGATATCCATCCTGCGAGTGCCCACACAGATTGTCTGATAAATTGTTAAAGAGCAGTGCGAACAGCGGCTTGGCCGGTCTGTCGCGAGGTGGCGTATATTACGCTTCTCTCCTTCAGAGTCAACCCCTTTTTCAGAAGTTTTCTCCGGCGACGCAGTTTCCTGTGTCTCCTGAACCGCCATCCCGTTGCCGGTTTGCCGTGTCAGTGGAGGCGCATTATAGGGAACCATTCTGAGAGCGCAAGTGCGAATTCAAACTTTTTTGCTGTTCGCCTGAATTTTAATCACAACGCCTATTTTAAGCGCTTTTAATCCGCTCAGCGAGGTCTGCAAGGCTATTAATTACCCAATCCGCTGCCGCTTCACCTTCAGCTGTTACGGGTTTACCAGTGCGGACCAATACTTTTGTTCCAACACCAGCAGCTTGTCCTGCAAGCATATCCTCAACTTTGTCACCGACTATATAAGAAGAAGCCATATCGATATCCAGTTCTTCCTGGGCGGAGAGCAGCATTCCGGGTTGCGGCTTACGACAGTCACATTGTTGACGATAAGCTTCAACTGACCCTTCAGGATGATGCGGACAGAAATAGATACCATCCAAGTCAACATCACGATCTGCCAGCGACCAATCCATCCACTCGGTTAGCGTCATAAACTGGTCTTCAGTAAACATACCGCGCGCTATGCCTGACTGGTTTGTTACGACTACAAGGGCAAAGCCCATTTTCTTCAATTCTTGCAGCGCCTCGATGGTGCCATCAATGAACTGGAAATTATCGATTTCATGGACGTAGCCATGATCAACATTTAGGGTGCCATCGCGATCAAGAAAAATGGCTGGGACTTTATTCGCCACGTAGAAACTCCTGCTATAAAAATTACCGTTCAGTATCGCATGATTGCAATAAAAGGGAGAACGGCAGATTGAATGACTTTGATTGATTTAGACGTCTGGATGCCTTAACATCCATTGGGCTCTCTTATGGCTAAGCTTATAGAAAGCCTCCCACACCACGGACAACGTAATACGATAATAAATAACGCAATGATAAAACTCGAAAATATAACCAAAGTGTTCCAGCAAGGTACGCGTAAGATTCAGGCGTTATCTGACGTCAGTCTTCATGTCCCTGCGGGTCAGATATATGGTGTCATCGGTTCTTCCGGTGCCGGTAAAAGTACATTAATTCGTTGCGTAAACCTGTTGGAGCGCCCTACTTCTGGTCGCGTGCTGGTTGATGGTGCTGATTTAACTGCATTGAATGAACGCCAACTGACTCAAGCCCGTCGCCAGATAGGCATGATCTTCCAGCATTTTAATCTGATGAATTCACGCACCGTGGCGGGCAATGTCTCGCTTCCGCTGGAATTAGGTAATCTGTCGCGTAGCCAGATCAACCAACGTGTTACCGAATTGCTGGACTTAGTGGGATTGTCTGACAAGCACGATGCCTGGCCAGCTAACCTTTCTGGGGGCCAAAAGCAGCGGGTTGCCATTGCTCGTGCGTTGGCCAGTAATCCAAAAGTCTTGCTGTGTGACGAAGCCACCAGCGCACTTGATCCCGCAACCACGCGTTCCATTCTTGAGTTACTAAAAGATATTAATCGTCGCCTGGGCCTGACCATTCTCTTAATTACCCATGAAATGGATGTTGTGAAACGCATCTGTGATCAGGTTGCCGTTATTAGTCACGGCGAATTAATCGAGAAAGACAGCGTCAGCGAAGTGTTCTCACACCCTAAAACGCCGTTAGCGCAACAATTTATTCAGTCCACACTGCATCTGGATATTCCTGACGACTATCAGCAACGCATGTCATCGGAAGCGAAAACCGATAGCGTACCGCTGTTGCGCCTGGAATTTACCGGTAAATCAGTGGATGCCCCACTGTTGTCAGAGGCCGCTCGTCGCTTCAATGTTAATAACAACATTATTAGCGCGCAGATGGATTACGCCGGTGGCGTTAAGTTCGGCATCATGCTGGCTGAAATGCACGGTACAGAAAGTGACACCAAAACAGCCATCGCCTGGCTGCAAGAGAACCATGTAAAAGTTGAGGTATTAGGTTATGTCTGACGCGATGATGTGGTTACTGGCGCGTGGCGTATGGGAAACGCTAATGATGACCTTTGTCTCGGGCTTTTTTGGTTTTGTGCTGGGCTTGCCGGTCGGCGTATTGCTGTATGTGACACGCCCCGGACAAATTCTTGAAAACCAAGGTTTGTATCGCGTGCTCTCAGCGGTAGTGAATATCTTCCGCTCCATTCCTTTCATTATCTTATTGGTGTGGATGATTCCCTTCACCCGCGTCATTGTAGGTACTTCGATTGGTTTACAAGCCGCTATTGTGCCATTGACGGTTGGGGCCGCACCTTTTATTGCACGTATGGTGGAAAACGCCCTACTGGAACTACCCACTGGATTGATTGAAGCGTCCCGCGCCATGGGCGCAACGCCAATGCAGATTGTGCGTAAGGTGTTGCTGCCTGAAGCGCTGCCAGGTTTGGTGAACGCCGCGACAATAACGTTGATTACCTTAGTCGGTTATTCAGCCATGGGCGGTGCAGTCGGTGCAGGCGGATTAGGTCAGATTGGTTATCAGTACGGTTATATCGGATACAACGCTACCGTGATGAATACAGTATTGGTATTACTGGTGGTTCTGGTGTATCTCATTCAATTCTGTGGCGACCGCATCGTGCGTGCTGTGTCCCATAAGTAAGCAAGCAATATCAATATTAAGGAAAGGATATGTCTTTCAAGTTTAAAAACATTGCCGCTGTGGGTGCACTAATTGGCGCGATTGCGCTGGCTGGATGCGATCAGAAAGAAAAAGATCCAAACCACATTAAAGTGGGTGTGATTGTCGGTGCTGAACAGCAGGTTGCTGAAGTGGCTCAGAAAGTCGCTAAAGAGAAATATGGCCTCGATGTCGAGCTGGTGACGTTCAACGATTATGTTTTACCAAACGAAGCGCTGAGCAAAGGTGACATTGATGCCAACGCTTTCCAGCATAAGCCCTATCTGGATCAGCAAATCAAAGATCGTGGTTACAAGCTGGTATCGGTAGGCAATACCTTTGTTTACCCAATCGCCGGCTATTCGAAAAAAATCAAATCACTGGACGAATTGCAGGATGGCGCACAAATCGCCATTCCTAACGATCCGACCAATCTGGGACGTACCTTGCTGCTGCTGCAGAAAGTGGGCCTGATCAAATTGAAAGATGGCGTTGGCTTGCTGCCGACTTCACTGGATATCACTGAAAACCCGAAAAAATTAAAAATTGTTGAGCTGGAAGCGCCGCAGCTGCCACGTTCACTGGACGATGCCCAGATTGCATTGGCAGTGATCAACACCACTTACGCTAGCCAGATTGGCCTGACGCCAGCGAAAGACGGTATCTTTGTTGAAGATAAAGATTCACCTTACGTCAATATGATTGTGGCGCGTGAAGACAATAAAGACGCAGAGAACGTGAAAAAGTTTGTTCAGGCTTATCAGTCTGACGAAGTGAATGACGCGGCTAATAAAGTCTTTAACGGTGGCGCAGTAAAAGGCTGGTAATTCTGCCTTGCTCCTTCCCTCAGGGCGGCGCTATGCCGCCCTTTCTTTTGCTTAGCGCCTCGCTCGACTTGTTATTTATTCTGGTCCTTGTTTCAATAACGCCACTTTTTACAACATGAGGATGTTGCTATGCGTTTTTTACCGCTCTGCTTGTTAGCATTGATGCTGACTGGGTGTGTTCGGGAATATCACCCCATAAGCAGCGCACCTTCTCGCCCGCAGGCATCCAGCGAGCCGACACGTAAGCCTGCGTCGCGTCCTGCGCCGGTCAAAGTTTATACCGATGCTACCGATCTGGTCAGCAAACCGTTCCGCGATTTAGGTGAAGTGTCCGGCGATGATTGCCAGACCAGCACGCAAGATTCACCCCCCAATATCGCGACGGCACGCAAACGCTTACAAGTAAAAGCGTCTCAGATGAAAGCCAACGCCGTTTTACTGCACAAATGCGAAATTGTCAGCAGCACGCCAGGTTGTTATCGCCAGGCTATTTGCCAAGGCTCGGCGCTGAAAGTCAGTAATCAATGAGTGAATTCGCCTTTGCGCAAATTGGTGTAATCCGTTCACCGTGGAAAGAGAAATTCGCCGTGCCGCGCCAGCCAGGTCTGGTTCAGGATGGCGGCGGCGAGCTCCATCTTTTGCCCCCTTACAATCAGCCTGAGGCCGTACGTGGACTGGAAGATTTCAGTCACCTTTGGGTGCTGTTTGTGTTTCATCAAACGATGGAAGGTGGATGGCGGCCCACGGTGCGACCACCGCGCCTCGGCGGTAATGCACGCGTAGGTGTTTTTGCTACGCGTTCAACGTTTCGACCTAACCCAATTGGCATGTCGCTGGTTGAGTTAAAAGGTATTCGCTGCGCGAAGCAGCAGGTCATTCTGGATCTGGGTAGTCTGGATTTAGTTGATGGCACGCCAGTGGTGGATATCAAACCTTACCTGCCTTTTGCTGAAGCCTTACCGAATGCGCGTGCTGGCTTTGCTCAGGCTGCACCTGAAGCGGATATGCCAGTGCGTTTTTCTCTGCTGGCACAACAACAGCTTTTGCAGCAGCAAGTGAGCTATCCCCAACTCGCGCGATTTATCAGCGACGTTTTGGCGCAGGATCCCCGCCCCGCTTACCGCAAAGGCGAAGCGCTGGAGCGGGAATATGCTGCCTGGTTGCTGGATTTTAATGTGCGCTGGCGTATTGATGAAGCCGGCACTGAAGTCGTTGCTATCGACCCACGTTAAAACCCGCTTTTGAGCCAGAGATCTCGCTGGTACACTAGCCGCCAGCAAAATTCTGTCTGTGACTTTCCGATCAACTGGAATCGTAACCAATGCGTACTACTCAATATCTGCTCTCTACTCAGAAAGAGACGCCATCCGACGCTGAAGTGATCAGCCATCAGCTGATGCTACGCGCCGGAATGATCCGCAAACTGGCCTCGGGCTTGTATACCTGGTTGCCGACCGGTGTGCGTGTGCTGAAAAAAGTCGAAAACATCGTGCGTGAAGAGATGAACAACGCGGGCGCGATTGAGATTTCAATGCCGGTCGTTCAGCCTGCCGATCTGTGGCAAGAGAGCGGCCGCTGGGAACAGTATGGCCCAGAGCTGCTGCGCGTTGCGGATCGCCATGAGCGTCCCTTCGTGCTGGGTCCAACGCATGAAGAAGTGGTCACTGACCTGATTCGTAACGAGCTCAGCTCCTACAAACAGCTACCACTTAACCTGTATCAGATTCAAACCAAATTCCGTGACGAAGTCCGTCCGCGTTTTGGTGTGATGCGTTCACGCGAATTCATTATGAAAGATGCGTACTCATTCCACATTTCGCAGGAATCTCTGCAAGAAACGTATGATGCGATGTATCGCGCCTACAGCCAAAGCTTTAGCCGCATGGGACTCGATTTCCGCGCCGTACAGGCAGATACCGGCTCAATCGGCGGCAGCGCATCACATGAATTCCAGGTGCTGGCACAGAGCGGCGAAGATGATGTGATCTTCTCCACTGATTCCGATTACGCCGCTAACATTGAGTTCGCAGAAGCGGTGGCTCCAGCGGGTGAACGCGCTATGCCAACGCAGGAACTGAGCCAGATCGATACGCCGAATGCGAAAACCATCGCGGATCTGGTTAATCAATTCCAGCTGCCCATTGAGAAAACCGTCAAGACGCTGATCGTCAAAGGTGCCGAAGAAAGCGGTCATGCGCTGGTTGCGCTGCTGGTCCGTGGCGATCATGCGTTGAACGAAATCAAAGCTGAGAAATCAGACATGGTTGCCTCACCGCTGGTTTTCGCCACTGAAGAAGAGATTCGTGCAGCCGTGGGCGCAGGTCCAGGCTCGCTTGGCCCAATTAACCTAAATATGCCGATTATCGCCGATCGTACGGTCGCGAAGATGAGTGATTTTAGTGCAGGTGCCAACGTTGATGATAAACATTACATTGGCATTAACTGGGAGCGCGATCTGCCCGCACCACATGTTGCGGATATTCGTAATGTAGTAGAAGGCGATCTGAGTCCAGATGGCAAAGGCACGCTGCAGATCAAACGCGGCATCGAAGTGGGACACATCTTCCAGCTAGGTACCAAATATTCTGAAGCGATGAAAGCCGCGGTTCAGGGTGAAGATGGCCGTAACCAAGTGTTGACCATGGGTTGTTACGGTATCGGTATTACGCGCGTAGTGGCGGCGGCTATTGAGCAAAACCATGATGAACGCGGCATTACCTGGCCTGCGGCCTTGGCTCCGTTCGAAGTGGCCATTCTGCCAATGAACATGCAGAAATCTTTCCGAGTGAAAGAAGTGGCAGAAGAGCTCTATAACCAACTGCGCGCCAAAGGCATCGATGTGATTCTTGACGATCGCAAAGAGCGTCCTGGCGTAATGTTTGCTGATATGGAACTGATTGGCGTACCGCATACTATCGTTATTGGCGATCGTAACCTCGATAACCAAGAGATTGAGTACAAAGCGCGCCGCGACAGTGAAAAACAGATGATTAAGCAGGACGATATTGTCGATTTCCTGCTGAAAGCGCTGAATAAGTAGCATCTTCACGTTCAAACGCCCCGGTTATGGGGCGTTTTTTATTGCACTTTTCCACGCAACGCTTTGGTATTTGCACGCCGTATTTTGCCTTCCAGACGCCGTACTTTTGATGCACGCGTAGGTCGCGTTGCGCGTCGCGTTTTCTCAACCGTAGTAAGTTCAGCAATCAAATTAACTAAACGCTGTAAAGCAGCTTCACGGTTCATCTCCTGACTGCGATATTCCTGAGCCTTAATCACTACCACGCCTTCGCCAGTAATCAAATGGTGATTAGCGGCCAGCAACCGTTCTTTGTAAAACGGCGGCAGGGACGATGAAGCGATATCAAAGCGCAGATGAATCGCCGTGCTGGCTTTATTCACATGCTGCCCACCCGCGCCTTGTGCACGGATCGCCGTCAGTTCGATTTCGTTATCGGGGAGCTCAATATTGCGCGACAGCATAATCATCTGTCACCTTCCAGAGCGAAATCGCTGCTTAAATGCTTTAACTGATTCATCAACTTAACCTTTTGTGCGGGTATTAATCTGGTGTCAAACAGCGGAATCTGTCACTTTAGCAGTGAATCGCGTGTCGATCCTGCTTTAGCCGGGCTGATTTCCTGTAAATGCCTGTGTTATAGTCGCCTATCATCCAGAGTATTTACGCTCTGCTGAGGAGGGGCTTGTGCAAAAATATTGTGAATTAGTTCGCCAAAAATATGCCGAAATCGGCAGTGGGGATTTAGGCTATGTCCCGGATGCAATTGGCTGCGCTTTAAAGGCGCTTGATGATATTGCCGCGAATTCTGCGCTAAACTCTTCTGTCAGGGAACAGGCGGCATACGCCGCTGCAAACTTATTGGTGAGCGACTATGTTGATGAACGAAGCTTATAAACCCATCAATTGCGATGACTACGATAATCTGGAACTCGCCTGCCAAAAGAATTGGATGCTGTCGCTGGAATTGAAGGATGGCGAGCAGCTCAAGGCAAAAGCTAATGTTATCGTGTCCCGTAAAAACGTGGAGTATCTGGAGATTGACCTTTCTGGTGAAACGCGTGAATTGCGTCTCGATCACATCGCCAGTTTCAGCCACCCCGAACTGGGAAAGGTTGTCGTCAGCGAAGAGTAACGCAATCCTCATGGGCGGGATTCTATCCCGCCTCCTTCGTTACGGTTTCAAAGAGTTATAATAGGCCGCAATATCCGCCATATCTTCATCACTTAATCCCGCCACAAACGCTTTCATTACTTCCGCTTGCCCACCGCTGCGCTCACCTTTTTTATAAGCCTGTAAAGCATGATTAAGATAAGCGCTATTTTGCCCGGCAAGATTAGGATAGAGCGGTACCGCCGTTTTTCCTTCCGCACCATGACACGCCATGCAACTCGCGGCTTTTTGTGCGCCTGCATTCACATCACCCTCGGCAAAAGCCGGCACTGCCGTTACCACCAATAAGGCGGCAATAAAGTTTTTCATCATTGCTCTCCAGCACTATTATTGTTTGTGCCAGATCGCTTGCCAGCCGTGCGCATCCACGGTCGCGCCTTCCCGGGTAACAAACAAACCGGGCGCGCAGACAAGCGTCTGATTATAAAAAATTAAAGGAATGCGTTCGCGCTGCCATGGCGGAACATTTAATTCCTGCCAAAGCTTTTTCATTTCTCGACCACCCGCGCGATTAACCAGATGCAAATAGCCTTGTGCCTGAAAACGGACAAAGACGTGCTCATCAGCCTTTGGCTGCCGTAATACATTTTCCGAGTGATCAGCCTGCAGCGAGCCTAAATTAGGCGGAAGCGTCAGTGAGTCGTTGAGATCGGGCCAGCACAATTCACTGTTACGCAAAGATTCCTGTAACGGCAGCCAGTAAAGTTGCTGGCGAAAGCGGCGTATTTCAAAATGGCCTAGCTGCAAACGCGGCTGAGCATCTTCCCGGCTCAACATCACTTCCCGATGAATACGCTTTAGCGCGTCACGGGAAGGCATCTTGCCGCCCTGCCCGGCAATCCAGCGGCGAAGCAGCGCATTAACACGCACATCGCTGAAATTCAGGAGTTCGGTGAACGTCAGGCTACCGTCGGCCTGAACCAGCGACTTTAATTGCTCAGACAATAACTCATCCAGCAGCTGTTCTTGTTCACCACATAACGCGGCGCTGCGCGCTGTCGCTTCGGCAAAATGGGGCCAACGCGTTAATAATTCAGGTAATAAACGCTGACGTAAAAAATTACGGTCATAACGTACATCCTGATTACTTTCATCCTCTATCCAGATGAGTTGATGCTTGTGAGCATAATCTTCCAGCACCTGACGGGAGATATCCAGCAGAGGACGCAGCAGGCGATGATTTCCCAACTGCATTGCTTTTGGCATTGCTGCTAAGCCTGCCGGGCCGCTACCGCGTTTCAACGCGAGCAGTAAAGTTTCACACTGATCGTCAAGATGCTGCGCGGTTACCAATATTTCATCTGGCTTTAACGCGCCACTCAACGCCTGATAACGTGCCTGACGAGCTGCCGCTTCAATGCCTTGCTCGCGGCTATCAACGTTTACCCGCAATACCTCACAGCTCAGCTGCCACTGCTGGCAAATCGCTACGCAATGCGCAGCCCAAGCGTCAGCATTTGGGCTGAGCCCATGATGAACGTGTAAGGCACGTAAACGAATTTGAGGATGATGTTGCTGCCATGCCAGCATATGATGCAACAGCACAGTTGAATCCAGGCCACCGCTGAAAGCCACGACAAGCGCAGCGTCAGAATTCAACAAATGATCAAGATGTGGCAAAGACATGGCGCAATCCAAAGATTCGGGCCGCCGAATGCGGCCCGTTGAAGCGCGCTATTTTACGCCTGATACAGCTCCAGCGGCAAACCATCTGGATCAGCAAAGAAGGTGCATTGCTTACCGGTAAGATCATCAATGCGAATCGGCTCGCAAGTTACCCCTTTTTCTGCCAGCGCCTGAACCGCGATTTCAACGTCTGCCACGGTAAAAGCGAGATGACGTAAGCCGCAGGCTTCGGGATGACTAACCCGAGCAGGTGGCGTAGGGAAAGAAAACAGCTCAATGGTGTACTGGCCATTAAGCGCTAAATCCCCTTTCCATGAATCGCGCGCTTCCCGATAGTATTCGCCTAACAGGCTAAACCCGAGCACGTCGCAATAAAAGGCTTTACTGCGCTGGTAATCGGACGCAATGATAGCGATATGATGGATTTGAGTTAACTGCAGCATGCTGGCTCCTTGAGTTCGATAATTCATTACCTTACGGCCGAGACTCTACGCTGACAATGCGTAATCTTCTGAACTCATTCACTTTTCAGCACCCGCACGCGATATTCACCCTCTTCAGTCAGTGTTGCGCCATGAATATCGGTCTCGAAACCGGGATAATGACGGCCAATGCTGCAAAGCATTAACAGAAAATCGAGCACGGCACGGCTCGCCTCAGTGATCATTTCACCTGGCATGACCAGCGGAACACCTGGCGGATAAGGCAAAATCATATTGGCCGAGACACGCCCAACCAGTTCACTGATATCCACCGTTTCGATATTGCCTTTAACCTGTTGTTGAAAAGCCTGGTGCGGCGTCATTTTCATCTCTGGCAAGACATCAAAAGCTTTCAGCATCAGGCGCGGCAGATCATGTTGACGGATCATCTGATGGATCCCTTGCGCCAGCGTCTGAATGCGCATGTTGCGATAGAAATCAGGATCTTCTGCATACAGATCCGGCAGCATATTTTTGACCCGCAAATTCAGATCGTAAGCGCGTTTAAACTCAGTTAAGCCCCGCAGCACACTCATCGCTTTAGTTTTATCGATGCCGATACTGAACAAAAACAGCAAATTGTACGGCCCGGTTTTTTCCACCACGATACCGCGCTCATCAAGGAATTTGGCTACCAGCGCAGCCGGAATACCGTCATCTGCCATCACGCCCAGTTCGCTCATGCCTGGCGTGAGGATGGTGACTTTGATCGGATCCAGATACATATGATCGCGATCGGCCTGCGTAAAACCGTGCCACTCCTCTTCACCCGGCTGGATCGGCCAGCACTGCGCTTCATCGACGTGCTCAGGCTGCCAGATATCAAAAAACCAGCTGTCAGACTCTTCTCGCAAACGCTGAATCTCACGACGGAAATGCAGCGCACGCTCGACTGAACGGTTAATTAAACGCTTGCCGGGATTACCGCGCAGCATTGCCGCTGCCGTTTCGATTGAGGAAACAATTGCATAGTTCGGCGATGTGGTGGTGTGCATCATGTAGGCTTCGTTAAACGTCTGCTCGTCGTAATCGCCTTTAATATGGATCATTGATGCCTGCGAAAATGCTGCCAGCAGCTTATGCGTCGACTGCGTTTCGTATACCACTTTTCCCGGCGTGCGCTCGCCGCTCATGCCGCTTTTACCCTCATAAATAGGATGGAAATTAGTGTAAGGCACCCAGGCTGAATCAAAATGAATCGACGGAACTTCCAGCGTCTGTTTGATGTATTGCGTGTTGTACAGCAAGCCGTCATAGGTGGAGTTAGTGATGACTGCATGCACCGGCCAGGTCGCGCGGGGTGTTGCCGCAACCTTTGCTTCGATGTTCGGGCGAGTAAATTCACGTTTAGGAATACCGCCAAGAATGCCGAGTGCATTTCGTGTCGGCTTCAACCAAATCGGCACCAGATCGCTCATCATCAGCAGATGCGTGAGGGATTTATGGCAATTACGGTCAATCAACACCGTGCTGCCTGCGGGTGCTGCATACATCCCCACTATTTTGTTCGACGTTGAGGTGCCATTGGTCACCATGTAGCTCTGTTCCGCCCCGAAGGTTCGCGCAATATACTCTTCCGCTTCAAGATGCGGCCCGGTGTGATCGAGCAGCGATCCCAACTCGGTAACGGAAATTGAAATATCAGACTTCAGCGTATTCGCACCAAAGAAATCGTAAAACAAGCAGCCAACCGGGCTTTTTTGAAACGCGGTACCCGCCATGTGGCCCGGCGTACAGAAGGTGTACTTGCCTTCTTTTACATAGGTAAACAGTGCTTTCGTCAGCGGCGGAGTAATGTGATCCAGATAGTCGTCAGTGTATTGACGGATATGCAGCGCAATATCTTCAGCAGCATTGAGCGCGTATTCAAAAAAATGCAGAGGCATACGCATTTCATTGATGCTGATGTCCATTTGCGAATGGGTGTTGATGAAAGCATACAGCGGCAGATATTCGTTCAGCTGATTGATTTCGCCACATAACTCCATGCTGTTATGCGCATCCCAGTCAAAAATCACGCCACTGATACGGGGATTGTGTTCGATCAGCTTGAGCAAATCGACGGCGTTTTTGGGATAGATGAGTTGGAACCCCTGCTGACTTAAAGCAGCATCCAGTTCGCGCAACGGTTCATCTTTATAGAACACACCGTGCCCGCCCATGATTGCCAGAATATTCAATGCGCACCTCCTAAGTTGTTGTGGCATTGGCTAAGCATAGCGAATTGCAGGGCCGCTCTCAGTCAGAATTAAGGCATAAAAAAAGCGGACCGAGGTCCGCTTAGTTTTTTATCATGCAAAATCAGGCGTAGCCGTAGCTCATCAGACGCTGATAACGACGATCCAGCAACTCTTCAGTCGTGAATCCATCGAGATCGGCCAAGTCAGCCAGCAGTTGCTGTTTCAGCGAGATCGCCATATCCACTGGGCGACGATGCGCGCCACCCAACGGTTCTGGGATCACAGAGTCAATCAGCTTCAGCTCTTTCAAACGTTCGGCAGTGATGCCCATCGCTTCCGCAGCCAGTGGCGCTTTGTCTGCGCTCTTCCACAGAATTGACGCACAACCTTCCGGTGAAATCACCGAATAGGTGCTGTATTGCAGCATATTCACTTTGTCGCCAACGCCGATCGCTAACGCACCACCTGAACCGCCTTCACCAATCACGGTACAAATGACCGGCACTTTTAGGCCAGACATTTCACGCAGGTTACGAGCAATCGCTTCAGACTGGCCGCGCTCTTCTGCACCTACACCCGGATAAGCCCCCGGCGTATCAATGAAGGTAATGATTGGCATTTTGAAGCGCTCAGCCATTTCCATCAAACGCAGTGCCTTACGATAGCCTTCAGGTGCAGGCATACCGAAGTTGCGACGAATTTTCTCTTTGGTTTCGCGACCTTTCTGGTGGCCGATGATCATCACCGGACGTCCTTCAAGACGAGCAATACCGCCGACAATTGCTTTGTCATCAGCATAAGCACGGTCGCCAGCTAACTCATCAAAATCGTCAAACGCGTTGCGCACGTAGTCAAAGGTATAAGGACGCAAAGGATGGCGCGCCAGTTGAGCGATCTGCCATGCGCCTAAGTCGGCGAAGATTTTACGCGTCAGCTCAACGCTTTTTTCGCGCAAACGCTGAACTTCTTCATCCAGATTTACGTGTTTATCATCCTGACGACCAATCGATGTCAGCGAATCAATCTTCGCTTCCAGTTCTGCGATTGGTTGTTCAAAATCCAGGTAATTAAGACTCATAATGTTCCTGTTTTAGTCAAACTCCAGTTCTACCTGCTCCGATCCGATCAACGACCGCAGATCATTAAGTAAACGATCGCTGGGCGAAATTCGCCACGCTGCACCAAAGCGCAGCTTGGCACGCGCGTCGGCTCTCTGATAGTAGAGATGCACCGGAATGGTCCCTGATCGATGAGGTTCCAGGGACTGGCGGAGTCGGTTTAATAGCTGGTCATCAATTTGCCTGTCCGTCAGCGAGATAGCAAGACCACGCGCATATTTTTCGCGTGCTTCGTCAATGTCCATGATTTCGCGGGCGGTCATTTTAAGGCCTCCACTGAAGTCATCAAAGCTGACCTGTCCGCTGACGATCAGGATACGGTCTTTCTCCAGCAACTGCTGGTATTTATCTAACGCATCGGTAAATAACATGACTTCCAGACGACCGGAACGATCGTCCAAAGTACAAATACCAATTCGGTTGCCGCGCTTAGTCACCATTACACGCGCGGCAATCACCAGACCGGCCGCGACAGTAATTTTACCACGATCGGTGGGATGCATATCTTTAAGACGTACACCGCCGACATAGCGCTCAATTTCTTTCAAATACTGGTTGATGGGATGACCGGTAAGATACAGTCCCAACGTTTCACGTTCACCATCCAGTTGGACTTGTTCAGGCCACGGTGTGACGCTCGCGTAAGACTTTTCAACCTGCTCCGGCTCTTCCGCCAATACACCAAACATATCTGCCTGGCCAATCGCTTCGGCTTTGGCATGTTGATCGGCAGCTTTTAGCGCATCGCTGAGCGAACTCATCAGCGCGGCGCGGTGCGGGCCAAGGCGATCAAACGCACCGGACATGATCAATTTTTCCATCACGCGACGGTTGATTTTTTTCGTGTCAGTGCGCGCACAGAGATCGAACAGCTCGCGGAAATAGCCACCTTCGTTACGCGCATCAATGATCGCTTCGATTGGGCCTTCGCCGACGCCTTTGATCGCGCCAATACCGTAAACGATCTCTCCTTCTGGATTAACATGGAACTGATACAAGCCAGAGTTAATATCTGGCGGCAAGACCTTCAGTCCCATGCGCCAGCATTCATCCACCAGCCCAACCACTTTCTCTGTGTTATCCATATCGGCAGTCATTACCGCTGCCATGAATTCGGCTGGATAGTGCGCTTTTAGCCACAGCGTTTGATAGGAAACCAATGCATAAGCAGCGGAGTGCGATTTGTTAAAGCCGTAGCCAGCAAACTTTTCGACCAGGTCGAAGATTTTCATCGACAGCTCGCCGTCGACGCCCATCCGCTCCGCGCCATCTTTAAAGACAGAACGCTGCTTGGCCATCTCTTCCGGTTTCTTTTTACCCATCGCGCGACGCAGCATATCTGCACCGCCAAGGGTATAACCGGAAAGTTCTTGGGCGATCTGCATCACCTGTTCTTGATACAGGATGATGCCATAAGTCGGTTCCAGCACTGGCTTCAGCGTGTCGTGCTGCCACTGAATATCTGGATAGGAAATCGCTTCGCGACCATGTTTACGGTCGATAAAGTTATCCACCATGCCCGATTGCAGCGGCCCAGGACGGAACAGCGCCACCAATGCGATCATGTCTTCAAAACAGTCAGGCTTAAGGCGTTTGATCAAATCTTTCATGCCGCGCGATTCAAGCTGGAAAACCGCTGTGGTCTCCGCGCGCTGCAGCATATCGAAACTTTTTTTGTCTTCTAACGGAATCGCCGCAATATCGATGGGCGGCTCGCCCTGCTTCTCGCGTCGGGCGTTGATCATTTCCAGCGCCCAGTTAATGATGGTTAACGTACGCAGGCCAAGGAAGTCGAACTTCACCAAGCCAGCATATTCAACATCATTTTTATCAAACTGAGTCAGTGGATTCTGGCCGTTCTCATCGCAATAAAGCGGTGCAAAATCGGTGATTTTAGTGGGTGCGATAACAACACCACCGGCGTGTTTACCGGCATTTCGCGTCACGCCTTCCAGCTTGCGCGCCATGTCAATCAGCGCCCGGACTTCTTCATCCGCCTCGTAAATTTCTGGCAACTGCGGTTCAGCAGCAAATGCTTTTTCCAGCGTCATGCCAGGATCAGGTGGAATGAGTTTAGAAATGCGATCAACGAAACCGTATGGATGGCCCAATACACGCCCTACATCACGAATAACCGCTTTTGCCGCCATGGTACCGAAGGTGATGATTTGCGATACCGCTTCGCGGCCATACATATCGGCAACGTGCTCAATAACCTGATCGCGCTTCTCCATACAGAAGTCGACGTCGAAGTCTGGCATCGATACACGTTCCGGATTGAGGAAGCGTTCGAATAGCAGATCAAACTCCAGCGGATCGAGATCGGTAATTTTTAGTGCATACGCCACCAAAGAGCCAGCACCAGAACCACGACCCGGCCCGACGGGCACGCCGTTATCTTTCGACCACTGGATAAATTCCATTACGATCAGGAAGTAGCCGGGGAAGCCCATCTGGTTGATTACGTTAAGCTCTATTTCCAGGCGTTCATCATATTCTGGGCGTTTCTCAACGCGAACGGCTTCGTCTGGGAACAAGAATTCGAGACGCTCTTCTAACCCTTCACGCGACTTCATTACCAGGAAATCTTCGGTGGTCATTTCGCCGGTCGGAAATTGTGGCAAGAAGTATTCGCCCAACCGCACCGTAACGTTACAACGCTTAGCAATCTCTACGCTGTTTTCCAGCGCTTCAGGAATGTCCGAGAACAGCTCGCACATCTCCTCTTCGCTACGCATGTATTGCTGAGGACTGTATTTGCGTGGACGTTTAGGATCATCCAGCGTGTAACCATCGTGAATAGCAACGCGGATTTCGTGTGCGTCAAAATCTTCTTCATTAATGAAGCAAACTTCGTTGGTCGCTACGACTGGAATGCCTTCGGCGATGGCTAGCTCAACGGCTGCATGCAGATAGCTTTCTTCATCCTGACGTCCGGTGCGTGTAAGCTCAAGATAATAGCGATCGGCAAAATGCTGTTGATAAAAATTCAGGCATTGCGAAACCAGACCGGTATTACCACGTAACAGGCAGCGGCCCACATCACCACAGCGTCCCCCTGAAAGCAGAATTAAGCCTTCCTGTAACTCAACCAACCAGTCACGGTCAATGACTGGGCCGGCAATGCCATAACCACGCTGGTAGGCACGCGAAATGAGTAAAGTAAGATTTTGATAACCGACATTGTTGCTGGCTAACACTGTCAACTGCGTTAATTCATCGCCCATCAGTTCGCTGGCAACGCTAAAGTCAGCACCGATTACGGGCTTTATCCCTGCGCCATGCGCGCTGCCATAGAACTTCACTAACCCGCACAGGTTGGTATAGTCGGTAATCGCAATAGCAGGCATACCCAAAGCAGCCGCTTTCTTGATCAATGGCCCGGTTTTCGCCAAGCCATCGACCATCGAATAGTCGCTGTGGACACGCAAATGTATAAAACGAGGTTCAGCCATATCAGTTTCCGATTAAAACAGTGTCAGGCTATTAAAGCGTGGTTGTCTGGCACGTAGCCAGTACTTCGGCGTCGATAAGGACATTACGCACCGGCGCAAAGCTGCGGCGATGGTGCGGTGTCGCACCGTACTGCGTCAGTTTTTCCATATGCAGCGCAGTTGGATAGCCTTTATGCTGAGCAAATCCATATTGCGGAAACAGCAGATCTAACTCGGCCATTTCACGATCGCGCGTCACTTTAGCAATAATGGATGCGGCGCTAATTTCTGCCACCAAGCTGTCGCCTTTTATTACTGCTTGCGAAGGCATGGGTAACGCCGGGCAGCGATTTCCATCGATCAAGACATAATCGGGCATTATCGACAACCCCGCTACTGCGCGTTGCATCGCGAGCATGGTGGCGTGCAGAATGTTGATTTGATCGATCTCTTCTGGTTCAGCGCGGCCTAAACTCCATGACAACGCCTTCTCTTTGATTTCGTCATACAACGCCAGCCGACGTTTCTCGGATAACTTTTTCGAGTCAGCTAAACCCACGATCGGCTTCGCCGGATCGAGAATCACCGCAGCGGTAACTACCGCACCAACCAATGGTCCACGCCCGACTTCGTCTACACCCGCGATAAGGCTAGCAATAGGATAGATAAAATCAGACATCAGCGATCTCCAGTACCGCATCCGCCGCTTGCTCATCGGCATTCCAGCGGATCTGTTGGTGTAATTCATGGAAATTGTTCAGCAACTCGTCGCGCTCAACACCGGGGTGCAGCAACGGCTCTAAAGCCGCCGCCAACGCTTCAGGCTGACATTCATCTTGCAGCAACTCTTTAACGAGTTCACGTCCGGCCAATAAATTGGGCAACGATACATACGGCGTTTTTACCAGCCGTTTCGCCAACCAGAAAGTGAAAGGCTTCATGCGATAGCCAACAACCATGGGGCATTTTGCCAGCATACATTCCAGTGCGGCAGTTCCCGATGCCAGCAATGCGGCATCGCTCGCAATCATTGCTTCACGCCCTTTGCCATCCAGCAGATGCATAGGCAATTCTGGGGCAACTTCGGCTTTTATCCGCTCAAATTGTTCACGGCGCTTTGCGTTGACCAGCGGTACAACAATTTCCAACGCAGGATATTGCACACGCAGCAGTTGGGCTGTTCTTAGAAAATCGCCGCTTAACATCTCGACTTCTGCCCCACGACTACCAGGCAATAGCGCGAGACAGAGCGCATCATCAGCAATACCCAGGTAGCGGCGAGCAGCAAGCTTATCTGGCTGTAATGGCATAGCATCAGCCATGGTATGGCCAATGAAACGGCAAGGTACATCAAAGCGATCATAAAAAGCTTTTTCAAACGGTAAAAATGCCAACACCAGATTGGTGTTGCGACCGATTTTGAATACACGTTTTTGCCGCCATGCCCACACCGATGGGCTGACGTAATGAATAGTGCGGATCCCCGCTCGCTTCAATCGTCCTTCAAGCGTGATATTGAAATCCGGTGCATCAATACCGACGAACACATCCGGTTTAAGATCGATAAATCGTTGGGTTAAATCGCGGCGGATTTTTAGCAGGCGCGGTAAGCGACCCAGCACTTCCACAATTCCCATCACCGCCAACTCTTCCATTTCGTACCAGGTTTCGCAGCCTTCCGCTTGCATCAACGGACCCGCTACACCAACGAAATGGGCATTAGGATGACGCGCTTTAAGCGCACGAATCAGGCCTGCGCCAAGAATATCGCCGGAGGTTTCTCCGGCGATTATGGCTATCGTTAAAGGACGCGATGACATGAATTAGCGAATTAATCCACGGGTTGAGCGGGCAAAGAAGTCATAGAATGGCTGCACTTCGCTGTGCTGCTTAGCGATTTCTTCAATTTCCGGCTTCACTTCATCCAGCGTTCTTCCGCTACGATAAAGCAATTTATATGCATTGCGTATCGCGTGCAGTGACTCTTTACTGAAGCCACGGCGTTTCAGACCTTCAATATTGATACCAAACGGTGTCGCGTGGTTGCCCTGCGCGATCACGTAAGGGGGCACGTCTTGTGCCACGCCTGAACAACCGCCAACCATCACATGTGCACCGATAGTGCACCACTGATGCACGGCCGTCATGCCACCAATAATGGCAAAATCATCCACGGTTACATGACCGCCAAGGGTTGCATTATTAGCAAAAATGCAACGATTGCCGACTACGCAATCATGCGCAATATGCGCATTAACCATCAGCAGGTTGTCGCTACCCAGTGTCGTGACGTGACCCCCCTGGATGGTGCCACGATGAATGGTGACGCTTTCGCGAATACGGTTGCGATCGCCAATCTCAACGCGAGTCGGCTCACCGGCGTACTTCAGATCTTGATTTACTTCACCAATCGAGGCGAACTGATAGATCTGGTTATCTTTACCAATGCGCGTATGGCCGTTAACGACCACGTGCGATTTAAGTACCGTTCCTTCACCAATCTCCACATTTGCCCCAATAAAGCAGAACGGGCCGATGTGAACATTGGGACCAATAATGGCCCCATCTTCAATGACAGAACTGGGATGGATGTTGGCGGTTGGATCAATCACGAATTATGCCTCCCGGCTGCGGGCACACATCATGGTTGCTTCACAAACGATTTTACCGTCGACGGTCGCCACGCCTTTGAAGCGAGTCAGGCCACGGCGGGTTTTTTCGAAAGTGACTTCCATGATCATTTGATCGCCCGGTACGACTGGACGTTTAAAACGCGCATCATCGATACCGGCGAAGTAATACAGCTCGCCCGGCTCCAGTTTGCCGACGCTTTTAAACGCCAGAATACCGGTAGCCTGCGCCATCGCTTCAAGGATCAGAACGCCAGGAAAAATCGGTTTACCAGGGAAATGGCCCTGGAAAAACGGTTCATTTACGGAAACGTTCTTCACTGCACGCAGGTATTTGTGCTCTTCAAATTCCAGCACACGGTCAACCAGCAAAAACGGATAGCGGTGCGGCAGCAGCTCTAAAATCTCTTCAATTTTCAGAGTATGAGTTTCAGTAGTCAAAATACTCTTCCTGTCCTAAAAATCTGATGACATCAATAACACGGCCTGCACAGATCAACATGATCTTCCGCAGGCCGCAAATAGGTTCCGTGGCGCCTGGCTTCCTGCTTAACACTTTTATTATGAAAGCCGGGCAGGTTTGGGATGCCGCTTAGTCTTTACCGACTTTGCGTTCGATGGCTTTTAAGCGTTTGCTTATTTCATCGATGTTCATCACCAGCGCTGCAGTTTTACGCCAGGTTTTGTTAGGTTGTAGCGGAATGCCTGAGGAGTATACACCAGGCTCTGTAATAGGACGCATCACCATGCCCATACCGGTCACGGTCACCTTGTCACAGATTTCCATATGGCCGTTAATGACGCTGGCACCGCCAATCATACAGTAACGACCAATTTTCAAACTACCCGCCATGATCACACCACCTGCAACAGCGGTATTGTCACCAATAACCACGTTGTGGGCGATCTGACATTGGTTGTCTATGATAACACCATTGCCGATTAGAGTGTTATCCAAGGCGCCGCGATCAATGGTGGTACAAGCCCCAATTTCGACGCGATCGCCGATAATTACCGCACCCAGCTGTGGGATTTTCACCCAATTGCCGCGATCGTTAGCGTAACCAAAACCATCGGAACCAATTACTGTGCCTGACTGAATCAGACAATCCTGACCAATTTGAATCTCATGATAGATAGAAACGTTGGCCCATAAACGCGTACCGCTGCCGATGCGTGTTTTTTTACCCACAAAACAGCCTGCGCCGATAACAACGTTATCACCCAGTTCAACATCTGACTCGATCACCGCATTAGCACCAACTGAAACGTTGTTGCCTAATTTTGCACTGGGATCGATGACGGCGCTGGGAGCGAGGTTTTGGGCTGGCTGGGGTGTAGTATCAAGCAGCTGCGCCATACGCGCATAGGTCAGGTAAGGATTTTTCACCACCAACGCTGCCGTGTTGCACCACTCCAGATCCGCTTCCGTCAGCACCACGGCTGAGGCCTTAATCAGGGCGAGTTGCTCGCGGTAACGGCTGTTTGCAAGAAAAGTGATTTGGCCAGTTGTGGCGGATTGCATAGAAGCAATGCCGGAGATGACGATATCGCCATCTCCGTGCAATTCTGCATCCAACTGCTGGGCTAAATCAGCCAGTCGAATAGATGACATCGATTATTTAACCTGTTTCAGCACGTCTGCAGTAATGTCTTTCGCGTTTGAAGCGTAAGCCACAGCATTAGCGTCGATGACTACGTCGTAACCATCGTCATCAGCAACTTTCTTCACTGCGTCCTGAATACGGCTCAGCAGTTTGTTACGCTCTTCCGTCTGACGACGGCGATTGTCTTGCTCAAAAGCCTGCGCTTTGGTTGAGAAAGTCTCACGCTGTGACATGACGTCTTTTTCCATGCGGCTACGTTCGCTGGCCTTCATGGTAGAACCGTCACGCTGCAGGCGCTGCATTTTAGTCTGCAGATCGCGCTCCTGGCTTTGCAACTCGGTTGCACGGCCTTTGAACTCATTTTCCAGCTGTTTAGCAACAGTCGCACGTTGCGGTAACTGTTGGAAAATGCTGGACACGTTTACCACTGCAATTTTGTCAGCAGCCTGAACACCAGCGGAAACCGCTAAAGCAAGACCCAGACCGGCGGCACACAACAACTTTTTCACTATAAACTCCTTACCATCAACGTTTGTGTCAGCGACACAGTGTTTGCCCCGGAACAGCTGTTAGCAGCTGCCCGGCGGCAATACTCTAGCTTATGCATCCATGCTCAGAACATTACCAGGTTTTACCAATGTTAAACTGGAATTGCTCTGATTTGTCTCCCTCGTATTTCTTGATCGGCTGGGCGTAAGAGAACACCAGCGGACCCAACGGTGACATCCATTGCAAAGCGATACCGCTTGATACACGAATGTTACTTGGATCGCTGTAGTCCGGCACGTCAGCAGCGCGTGTATCGTCAGTATTTTCCCACTTGGTATCCCATGCGGTACCGGCATCAACAAACAGTGAAGTACGCACTGAGTTAGAGTATTTCTCACTCAGGAACGGCGTCGGTGTAATCAGCTCAAGGCTGGCGATCGCCATTGCGTTACCACCTACAGCATCATCTGAGTTACAGATTCTGTTCGTGCCAGAACAAGTAGACGAGTTATCATTCAAATACGCGGCCTTAGGACCAATCGTATTCGACTGGAAACCACGCACAGTACTTGAACCACCCGCATAGAAGTTCTCATAGAATGGCAATTCTTTGCCACTCAAGCCGTCACCGTAGCCTACACGACCACGACCTAACAGCACCCAAGTACGATCTTGGTTGATCGGCATGTACTGTTGGCTGTCCAGCGTCACTTTATAGAAACTGTTATCAGAACCTGGAATAGTGACTTTACCATTCAGGTTAGTGCGGTTACCTGCGGTTGGGAAGAAGCCGCGGTCCAGCGTGTTGTACGTCCAACCATAGTTAAAGGTGAAGTCATCCGCAGAGAAATCACCTTCATCGTTAAGCTGTTGTGGTTTACCAACCGAGTCGAGATAACGCCACATAGCAACTTGTGGTTGCATGTTAGACAGGTCGTTGTGTACATAACCTAATCCCACGCGCAGCGTGTTGTTCTCGTTAATCGGGAAGCCTAGCGTACCGTCTAAACCGTAACTTTTGTTGGTGTAGTCGGAGAGATCAGCATCGTCAGCTTTAAAGTCGTTATAGAACAGACGACCGCCTAAGCTCACCCCATCAACCGTGAAATAAGGATCGGTAAGCGAGAACTCGGCATAGGTCTGGTAATCGTTTTTGGTACCGCTGATACCGACGGTATTACCGGTGCCAAGCCAGTTGTCCTGCGTGACGCCAACCTGGAAGCTGACGCCGCTTTCCGTACCGTAACCCACACCAAAGTTGAAGGTACCGGTGTTACGCTCTTTAACTTTATAAACCACGTCGACCTGATCAGGAGAACCCGGCACGCGCTGCGTATCGACATCAACTGTCTCAAAATAGCCGGTGCGGTTCAGACGCTCTTTACCCTGATCGACCAAATCGCTGCCTAGCCATGCACCTTCCATCTGACGCATTTCACGGCGCAATACGGAGTCTTTCGACGTGTCGTTCCCTTCAAAGCGAACATTGCGCACGTAGTAGCGGTTGCCAGCATCGACATTAATATGCAGTTTTACTGTTTTATCAGCATCGTTAATTTCCGGCTGTGTAACAACGCGCGGATAGGCATAACCATAACGGCCCAGCAGCTTTTTGATATCATCTTCCATCTGCGTCACTTTGGTGCCGTTATACAGCTCGCCCGCAGGGATTTTGGTCAGATGTTCGATTTCTGCCGAGTGGCCCGCCATGCTGCCATTCACAATCACGCCAGCAATCTTGTACTGATCGCCTTCGTTGATGTTCACCGTGATGTAAATGCCTTTTTTATCTGGCGTCAGGCTCACTTGCGTTGAGTCGATGTTAAAGCGTGCGTAACCGCGATCAAGGTAGAAGCTGCGCAGGGTTTCAAGATCGCCCGCCAGTTTCTGTTTCTGATATTTGCGATCGCCTACCACGTTCCACCACGGCACTTCGTCGCGCAGCTGGAAACGTGAAATGAGTTCATCGGAACTGAACGCTTTGTTACCAACGATGTTTATCTGCTGAATTTTTGCAGAAACACCTTCAGTAAACACCAGCTTCAAGTCGACACGGTTGCGTGGCAACGGCGTAACGACCGCTTTTACGCTGGCGGTGTATTTACCGACGCTGTAGTAAAAGTCTTCAAGACCTTTCTCGATTGAAGAGAGCATGGTGCGGTCCAGCGCTTCGCCGACACGAACACCTGATGCTTCAAGATTCTGTTTGAGCTGATCCTCTTTAACCGCTTTGTTACCGGTGAAGGTAATGCTGGCAATGGTAGGACGTTCTTTGACCTGGACAATCAGCGTATTACCGTCTCGCAGGACCTGAACATCCTCAAAGTTGCCAGTAGCGAACAGCGAGCGAATCGTATTTCTGACGTCGTCGTCAGACACCGTATCGCCAACCCGTACCGGCATGCTCAGCAGAGCCGCGCCGACGGCGACTCGCTGCAGCCCTTCGAAATGAATATCCTTCACCACGAAACCGTCTGCACCGTAAACGGTGGCGCTGCTAAACAGCAGCGACGCTATGAGCAACTTTTTCATCGCCATCGTTATTATGCGTTTTCCTAACACATCCCTCGTCTGTCCGCTATCCAGCTATTACAGACGTGAGAAATCATTGAAAAGTGCAAGCCCCATTAACAACACCAGCAAGATTGAGCCAATGCGATAACTAAAGTCCTGAACTCGTTCGGACACCGGTCCACCTTTGATCTTTTCGATCGCCAGAAAGAGCAAGTGCCCACCATCTAAAACCGGGAGAGGGAACAGGTTGATGATGCCAAGGTTGACGCTAATCAACGCTAAGAACATCAGGTAGTAAATCATCCCGTACTCTGCTGACAATCCTGCACCTTGCGCGATAGAAATCGGCCCGCTCAGATTGTTTAACTTCACATCACCGGTTATTAACTTGCCCAGCATGGAAACAGTTAGCTTCATCAGTTGCCAGGTTTTTACACTGGCCTCACCAACAGCTGCGAACGCGCCATACTGTCGTACCGTTTTATATTCTTCCGGCAGCGGAATGATACGTGGGATAACACCCGCAAATCCTTCCGTTTTCGCTCCCGGCTTCGCTTCAGGTGTCATGGCTAACTGCACCGATTCACCATTACGAACAACCTCAAGTGCCATGCTTTTGCCAGGATTATCTCTCACCTGTGTGACAAAAACCTGCCACTGCGATAATGGCTGACCATCGACTTTAACGATCCTGTCACCAGCTTGCAAACCAGCTTCACTGGCTGGGGAGTTCGCCTGCACTTCTGCCAACGTAGTTTCAAGCTGCGGTCCACGTGGTCGAATACCCAATGCCACAATCGGATCTTGCTTATCAGGCTCAAAATGCCAGTTACGCAGATCAAGCTGTTTCTGCTGAGTTGCCTGTTCACCAAAACGCGCCACCGTTAACGTGGTTGCGCTGTCGCCGATTTTTCCTACCAGCTCCATACGCACAGCATCCCAATCAGGCGTTTCGATACCGTCAACGGCCTTAAGTTCCATACCCGGCGCAATTTGCGCTTCAGCAGCGACCGATCCGTTTAATATTTCACCAATTACTGGGCGCACACCGGGTACGCCGTGAATAAACACAACCCAGTAAGCCAGGATGGCGAAGATGAAGTTTGCGACAGGACCTGCCGCAATAATTGAGGCGCGCTGCCATATAGCTTTGTTATTAAAAGCCTGATGGCGCAGCTCCGCAGGAACGCTCTCGACGCGCTCGTCGAGCATTTTGACGTAACCGCCAAGGGGAATAAGCGCAATAACAAATTCGGTGCCGTGACGATCCTGACGTCGCCACAGTGTTTTACCGAAGCCAACAGAGAAACGTTCCACGTGCACACCGCAACGGCGCGCTACCCAAAAATGGCCAAATTCGTGCACGGTAATCAATACGCCAAGTGCAACGATAAAGGCGACGAAACTCCAGAGTATGCTCAACATCTTTGCCTGTCCTCAGAGGGTGCGGAACACCAATAGCAATAAACAGGCAAAAACCGGCACGGCTGCGGTCAGACTATCAATGCGGTCAAGAATACCACCGTGGCCAGGAATCAAATTGCCACTGTCTTTAATACCCGCTTCACGTTTGAACATGCTCTCGGTGAGATCACCCAGCGCCGATGCTAATGTCGCGATGACGGCGCAAATGACCAGCGTACCGACAGGCACGCTCAACGGCGCCAGACTAGCAAATAATAATGCAATGATGGCTGAAGAAATCAGACCACCAATAAAGCCTTCCCAGGTTTTACCGGGTGAAACTTTTGGTGCCAGCTTATGTTTACCGAACAGTTTGCCGAACATAAACGCACCTGAATCCGCACCCCATACCAGAAACATAACAAACAGCAGCCACCAGGCTCCCGCGAAGTGATCGCTGTCGTAATGATATTGGCGCAGTGCAAGCATGCCCCAGAAGAAGGGGATAATGGTTAAGATGCCAAACAGTAGGCGCAGCGGGCGCGAATGACGCCATAATGCTGCAGAAGCGGGATAACAGAGCACCAGTAAAAGCGCTACAACCCACCACACTAATGACGCCCAAAGAGAAATTTCCACCTGCGGCAGATGGACATCATGCTGATAGGGAGGAAGTGTAAAAAGCATCAGCGACAGCAATAAGCCACAAAGTACGGCTAACCAGATGCGTTGTTGACGGGATGCCATGCCCGCAAGCTGCCCCCATTCCCAGGCGGCCAGCATGCAGATAATAATGGTTGTAATCGCAAAACCAACGGGCGGTAACCAGAACAGCGCAGCAATCACCAGCGGTATTAGAATAAACGCGGTAATCAGACGAGACTTCAGCAAAGGTTACCCCCAGATTGCTCAGGCGCCGCCTGGTGCAGCGCCGCCATAGCGTCGCTCCCGCAGAGAGAATGCATTCAGTGCACCTTCAAAAACGTGTTCATCGAAATCAGGCCAAAGAACATCGGTAAAATAGAATTCAGCATAGGCAATTTGCCACAGCAGGAAGTTGCTAATCCGATGCTCTCCCCCGGTCCTTATCACTAAATCCACTGGCGCTTGATCCTGCATACACAGGTGCGGTGCCAGATTCTCTTCGGTAATTTGGTCAGGACGTAATAATCCTTCCTGAACCTGTTCTGCCAGTTTTTTTACGCCTTCGATGATATCCCAACGCCCACCATAGTTGGCGGCAATGTTAAGGGTCAAACCATCGTTATTTTCAGTCAGCATTTCAGAACGACGAATACGTTCCTGGATGCGGGCACTGAAACGACTAATATCGCCGATAATACGTAAACGAACATTGTGTTTGTGCAGGCTCTTCACTTCACTGTCGAGTGCCCAGACAAACAGTTCCATTAAGGCAGTCACCTCTTGCGCTGGGCGGCTCCAGTTTTCGCTACTGAAGGCGTACAGCGTCAAGGATTCTAAATTGTTGCTGACAGCAAAGCTAACGGCACGTCGTACCGACTTCACACCGGCTTTATGACCGGTTATACGCAATTTTCCCTGATTTTTAGCCCAGCGACCATTGCCATCCATAATGATAGCAACATGACGTGGACCGTTTCCCTGTTGGTCATCGGTGTTGTTTTGATTGTTAGACGACATAACGCGTAATCAATTCCTTTCATCAGAAATGCTGTGGTTTCTGAATACATTGCGCTCGGTACAAATCCCGACACTCTATGTCGGGCCACACCGAATTCGGTGTCAGACCGTGAAACGCGAGCCAGCGACTATACCAGTTTCACCGGAAGTGAACAAACAGCCTCGGCGCGATCAACGTAATGACGTGACGCGCGGCAACATTTCTGTTGCAACTTTGCGCGCTATGCGATCGATTTCAAGGACTGCGTCCACCGAATCCGGTTCCTGACACGTTTGCGCTGCCAGCACCTCACTATTAAGTGCCGCAATATCAGTAAAGCGGATCTGGTGACTCAGGAAAGCCGCGACGGCAACCTCATTGGCGGCGTTAAGCGTGGTGGTCGCTGCTTGTCCGGCTTCACAGGCATCAATGGCCAGTTTCAAACACGGATAGCGACCATAATCGGGTTCTGCGAATGTCAACGCCGACATGCGGGTGAAGTCCAGCGGCGTGACGCCCGCCTTGATACGCGCTGGCCACGCCATGCTGTGAGCAATCGGCGTACGCATATCGGGAGAACCCAGCTGGGCTAACACGCTCCCATCGCAGTAACGCACCATGGAGTGAATGACCGATTGCGGATGCAAAATCACTTCCATCTGCGCTGCGCTAGCGTTAAACAACCAACGGGCTTCAATGTATTCAAGACCTTTATTCATCATGGTGGCTGAATCAACAGAGATTTTTCGCCCCATTGACCAGTTCGGATGTGCACATGCCTGATCGGGCGACATACCCGCCAGATCGGTTAATTGCGTGTCACGAAAAGGACCACCTGATCCCGTAAGAATAATCGACTCAATGCCATTATCCTGGAGGTCAGCGTAACCTAACTGATGCTGGATGGAAGCCGGTAAACTCTGAAAAATGGCGTTATGCTCGCTGTCGACGGGCAGTAATTGCGCGTTATGTTGGCGTACAGCCTCCATAAACAAACGGCCGCAGGTGACAAGGGATTCTTTATTCGCCAACAGGACAGTTTTACTGGCGCGAATAGCGGCCAGCGTGGGGAGTAAGCCCGATGCACCAACAATCGCCGCCATGACCTGATCGACGTCGTCCAATGCTGCCAGTTCGCAAGCCGCCTGAACGCCGGAGAGCACTTCGGTATTTACCTTGAGTGCTCTCAGTCGTTCACGCAGCGCCGCTGCTGAAGTTTCATCGGCCATCGCCGCATAGCGTGGTTGAAAAGTTGCGCACTGTTCAGCCATCAAATCAACGTTGTGGCCGGCAACTAATGCGGTTACCTGATATAAATCTGGATTAGCGCGAATTACCGCCAGCGTGCTGACGCCAATCGAACCGGTTGAACCTAGCAGAGTTAGTCGCTTCATTATGCTGTCCATGTGAAGTCAAAAAGGCCGTGCTAAGAAGCACAATGTAAAACGCCGCCAGATAGCGTATTCGAGAGAATACTTCATCTGTACGGCGTTTTGTCTGGCAGTGATGGGATTAGAAATCCATCAGCTCTTTCTCTTTTTCTGACAGAGCAGCATCAACATTCTTGATGTGTGCATCAGTCATTTTTTGAATCTCGTCTTGCGTACGACGCTCGTCGTCTTCGCTGATCTCTTTATCTTTCAGCAATGCTTTGATTTTATCGTTGGCATCGCGGCGGACGTTACGTACCGACACTCGGCCCTGCTCGGCTTCGCCGCGCACGATTTTAATCAAATCTTTACGACGTTCTTCGGTTAACGCAGGCAGCGGAACACGGATGTCTGTACCGGCTGAACTTGGGTTCAGACCGAGATCAGACGTCATGATCGCTTTCTCAACGGCTGGGCCGAGTGAGCGATCAAACACGTTGATTTTCAGCGTGCGTGAGTCTTCTACGGTAACAGAAGCCAGCTGACGCAGCGGCGTCGGCGTGCCGTAATATTCGACGATGATACCGTCGAGCAGCGAAGGTGAAGCACGGCCCGTGCGTATTTTGCTGATGGTGTTTTTGAATGCTTCCACGCATTTGTCCATGCGCATATCAGCATCTTTTTTGATGTCGTTAATCACGTTGAAACCCTTGGATTCGGTTTGACCTGGCCAGTTCCGGCATAACCGGAAGCGGGATCGATAATCATCGATAATCCTGACTGGTGCGCGATGAATTGTCACCGCGCTGACAGAATATACCTTATTTTATCTCGCCTCGGGTATTAATGCGTAATCAGGGTACCTTCTTTTTCACCCATCACTACGCGGCGCAACGCGCCAGGCTTATTCATGTTGAAGACGCGAATCGGCAATTTATGGTCACGCGCCAGCGTAAAGGCAGCAAGATCCATCACTTTCAGCTCTTGATCCAGCACTTCAGCATAGGTCAATTGTTCGTAAAGTGTCGCATCAGGATTTTTCACTGGATCGGCTGAGTAAACACCGTCAACCTTGGTCGCTTTCAATACCACGTCGGCTTCAATCTCGATGCCGCGCAGGCAAGCTGCAGAGTCAGTGGTGAAGAAAGGATTACCCGTACCCGCAGAGAAAATCACAACACGGTTATTCCGCAACAGGCTGATAGCTTCGGCCCAGCTGTAATTGTCACACACGCCATTCAGTGGAATTGCAGACATCAGGCGCGCATTAACATATGCACGGTGCAGCGCATCACGCATCGCCAGGCCGTTCATCACGGTCGCCAGCATGCCCATGTGATCGCCTACAACGCGATTCATGCCAGCTTGTGCAAGACCAGCACCACGGAACAAGTTACCGCCGCCAATCACGACGCCAACCTGGATGCCCAGTTCGACCAGCTCTTTCACCTCTTGTGCCATGCGGTCAAGCACACTCGCGTCAATACCAAAACCTTCGGCGCCTTGCAGTGCTTCGCCACTCAGTTTTAGCAGGATACGTTGATAAACAGGTTTTGCGTTGGTCGCCATGGCAATTCTTCCTGGAAGATATGATGAAAAGGAGAAGTAAAATCTGATCGATCATCCGCTTACCGCAATGAAATTGCTATTGGGATGAGACTGAAAATGTATCTGTTGCAAATCACAGACAAAAAAGAACCGCCTTCTGGCGGTTCTTTCAGAACATTAAGACTGTTTAGACATTGCTGCAACTTCTGCAGCGAAGTCAGATTCAGCTTTCTCAATGCCTTCACCCACTTCGAAGCGGATGAAGTTGATAACGTCAGCGCCCTGCTCTTTCAGAGCCTGGCCAACAGTTTTGCTTGGGTCGATAACAAAAGCCTGACCGGTCAGAGAAACTTCGCCGGTGAATTTCTTCATGCGGCCTTCAACCATTTTCTCTGCGATTTCTTTTGGCTTGCCAGATTGCATCGCGATGTCCAGCTGAACCTGGTATTCTTTGTCAACCACTTCAGAAGATACGTCTTCTGGTTTAACAAACTCAGGCTTGCTCGCTGCAACATGCATAGCGATCTGCTTAATCAGCTCTTCGTTAGCGCCTTTGGTTGAAACCAGAACGCCAATACGTGCGCCGTGCAGGTAGCTGCCCAGCTCTTCGCCTTCCAGGATCGCAACGCGACGAATGTTGATGTTCTCACCGATTTTAGCAACCAGCGCCACGCGCTCTTCTTCGAATTGCGCTTTCAGAACTTCAACATCAGTAACGCGGTCGGTCGCAGCAGCTTCCAGAACTTTGTCTGCGAATGCCTGGAAACCACCATCTTTAGCGACAAAGTCGGTCTGGCAGTTGACTTCCAGAATCACACCGTAGTTGCCAACGATTTTGGTTTTGATCACGCCGTCAGCAGCTACGTTGCCTGCTTTTTTCGCTGCTTTAATTGCGCCAGACTTACGCATGTTTTCGATTGCCAGCTCAATGTCGCCATTCGCTTCAGTCAGCGCTTTTTTGCAATCCATCATGCCTGCGCCAGTACGTTCGCGCAGTTCTTTTACCAATGCAGCGGTAATATCAGCCATTCCAGAATCCTCGGTTCGTACCTGTGTACATTTGCACTAGCAGGCACTTATTGCGGAAAGATTACTCTGTCCCGCCTTCCCAATGGGGGCGTTACAGACTTAGATAAAATAAAGGGGCCAATCTTGGCCCCTTACAGATCACATCTGAATACTAAGGGCTCTTATGCAGAGCAAACCTTATTAAGCGTTTTCTAAAGACGCTTCTTCAGCTTGCTCAGCCAGATCCTGAGAACGGCCTTCGCGAACAGTGGTCGCAACGGCAGTCAGGTACAGGCTTACAGCACGGATCGCATCGTCGTTACCAGGGATAACGAAATCAACGCCATCTGGATCAGAGTTGGTATCAACGATAGCAAATACTGGGATACCCAGGTTGTTTGCTTCTTTGATTGCGATGTGTTCGTGGTCAGCATCGACAACAAACAGTGCATCCGGCAAACCGCCCATATCTTTGATACCGCCCAAGCTGTTTTCCAGCTTGGCCAGTTCACGAGCGCGCATCAGCGCTTCTTTTTTGGTCAGTTTGTCGAAAGTACCGTCCTGAGACTGAGTCTCAAGGTCTTTCAGACGTTTGATAGACTGACGAACAGTTTTCCAGTTAGTCAGCATGCCACCCAACCAGCGGTGGTTTACGAAGAACTGGTCGCAGCTCAGTGCAGACTCTTTTACCGCTTCAGCAGCAGCGCGCTTAGTACCAACGATCAGGATCTTACCTTTACGGGAAGAGATCTTGTTCAGTTCAGCCAGAGCGTCGTTGAACATTGGTACAGTTTTCTCAAGGTTGATGATGTGAACTTTATTACGTGAACCAAAGATGAATGGCTTCATTTTTGGGTTCCAGTAACGGGTCTGGTGACCGAAGTGAACACCAGCCTTGAGCATGTCGCGCATGGAAACAGTTGCCATGATTACCTCTATGAGTGATTGGGGTTGGGCCTCCATGTATCCCATACAACCGACCTCTTACAAGGCACCCCGGCGTATGTGTCGATACATGTGTGTTTTATTACACATAATGAGAGTTATGCGTTTCCTGCCGACCAAAACGGTCGTACAGAGAATCGTCGGCGCGCTTTATACCATAATCACGCCCGAGACACCAATAATAGTTCGCTAACTCAGGCCAGCGCGTTCTCTATTTGGCAGCCTATTTGCTGGCTGCTAACATGACAGCACAGAATTTATTATTGTCGATATTTTCGACAAATGCGGATTAATTTAATGGCAATCTCAATAAAAACCCCTGAAGAAATCGAAAAAATGCGCGTCGCGGGCCGTCTGGCTGCCGAGGTGCTGGAGATGATTGAACAGCACGTAAAGCCGGGTGTCACCACTGGCGAGCTGGATCGCATCTGTCACGACTACATCACCAACGAGCAGCACGCGATTTCCGCTTGCCTCGGCTATCACGGTTTCCCGAAATCCGTGTGCATCTCTATCAATGAAGTTGTGTGTCATGGTATTCCCAGCGATGATCGTCCCCTAAAAGATGGAGATATCATTAACATTGACGTCACCGTGATCAAAAATGAGTATCATGGAGACACCTCAAAAATGTTTCTTGTTGGCAAGTCCACTATTCAGGGCGAGCGTCTGTGCCGCGTCACTCAGGAAAGCCTTTATCTGTCGCTGCGCCTGATCAAGCCAGGCATTCGCTTACGCGAGCTGGGCCGCGCTATTCAAAAATATGTTGAAGCGAACGACTTCTCCGTAGTACGTGAATATTGTGGTCACGGCATTGGCAAAGGCTTCCATGAAGAGCCGCAAGTATTACATTACGATGCAGACGACAGCGGCGTTGTGCTGCAAGCGGGCATGACCTTCACGGTTGAACCGATGGTCAACGCGGGTGATTACCGCATCCGCACCATGAAAGATGGCTGGACGGTGAAAACCAAAGATCGCAGCTTGTCCGCACAGTACGAGCATACTATTGTGGTGACGGAAAACGGCTGTGAGATTTTAACCCTGCGTAAAGACGACACCATTCCTGCAGTGTTAGTCAACGAAGGGTGATTCCCCCACTTAAGAAAAGGCCGGCGCTATGCCGGTTTTTTTATGGCTAAAGAAGAGAAGAGCTGCATGAGTGTGAGCCTGTCGGATGATGTTAAAAATGGCCTAAAAGATTCCCCCGCGCATTGGGATGATGACCAGCTAACACGCGAACTGCTAAAACAGCGGCTGGAGAATTTTCAGCAATATTTAGCTGCAGCGTTCGACGCAGGTGAAGCGGTTGAAACATTGATCGATGCGCGTACGTTGTATATCGATCGCCTGCTGCGTCGTTTGTGGCGTTTCTTTGGTTTTGACAGCATGAAGTCTATCGCCTTGGTTGCGGTAGGTGGTTATGGGCGCGCCGAACTGCATCCCCTTTCCGATATTGATGTCCTGATCCTCAGCCGTCAGCCACTCGACGAACAGGCGGCGCAGCGCACCAGCGAACTGCTGACCCTGATGTGGGATCTCAAACTTGAAGTCGGTCACAGCGTCCGAACGCTGGAAGAGTGTTTGCTGGAGGGTTTGTCCGATCTGACTGTCGCCACCAACCTGATTGAATCACGCATGCTGACTGGCGATGTCGCGCTCTTTCTTGAATTGCAAAAAAATGTCTTCAGCGATGGGTTCTGGCCTTCCTCTGATTTCTTTGCCGCCAAAATTGAAGAGCAGCAAGAGCGTCATAAACGCTACCACGGCACCAGTTATAACCTTGAACCCGATATTAAAAGTAGCCCCGGCGGATTACGCGATATTCACACGCTGCAATGGGTTGCGCGACGCCATTTCGGTGCCACCACGCTGGATGAAATGGTTGGGTTTGGCTTCCTCACGGAGGTTGAGCGCAACGAACTCAATGAATGTCAGGATTTTCTCTGGCGTATCCGCTTCGCCCTGCACCTTTCGCTGACGCGTTATGACAACCGTTTGTTATTTGATCGCCAGCTAAGCGTGGCTCAGCGCCTGAATTATCAAGGCGAAGGCAACGAGCCGGTTGAACGCATGATGAAAGATTTTTATCGCGTCACCCGTCGCATCAGCGAACTGAACCACATGCTGCTTCAACTGTTCGATGAAGCGATTTTAGCCCTTTCTACCAGTGAAAAACCGTGTCCAATAGATGATGATTTCCAGCTACGCGGTGACTTGATCGATCTGCGCGATGAAACCCTGTTTGGTCGCGAGCCGCAGGCGATTCTGCGCATGTTCTACGTCATGGTACGCAACGAAAATATCAAAGGTATCTACTCCACAACCTTGCGCCATTTGCGTTATGCACGTCGTCATCTTAAGCAACCGCTATGTCAGATTCCCGAAGCGCGTCAGCTGTTCATGGCCATTTTGCGCCATCCAGGTGCTGTTAGCCGTGCGCTGGTTCCTATGCATCGCCATAGCGTGCTGTGGGCTTATACGCCGCTTTGGGGACATATCGTCGGGCAAATGCAGTTTGACCTGTTTCATGCTTACACCGTTGATGAACATACTATTCGCGTGTTGCAGAAACTGGAAAGCTTTGCCAACGAAGCAACGCGCCCGCAACATCCTCTGTGCGTCGAACTGTGGCCGCGTCTGCCGCAGCAAGAACTGCTGCTGATGGCAGCATTGCTGCACGATATCGCCAAAGGACGCAACGGCGATCATTCGATTCTCGGCGCGCAGGACGCACTCGATTTCGCCGAACTGCATGGGCTCAATTCGCGTGAAACGCAATTAGTGGCCTGGCTGGTGCGCCATCATTTGTTGATGTCAGTCACCGCCCAACGTCGTGATATTCAGGATCCTACTGTTATTCAACAGTTTGCTGAAATCATGCAAAATGAAAACCGCCTGCGCTATCTGGTGTGTTTGACCGTAGCGGATATCTGCGCAACCAATGAAAGTTTATGGAACAGTTGGAAGCAGAGTTTATTGCGAGAGCTGTTCTTTGCGACGGAAAAACAGCTGCGTCGTGGCATGGAAAATAGCCCGGATCTGCGCGAACGCGTGCGCCATCATCGCTTACAGGCTTTGGCCCTGTTGCGCATGGACAATATCGATGAAGAACGTTTGCACCAGATTTGGAATCGCTGTCGCGCTGATTATTTCCTGCGACATACGCCAAACCAAATTGCCTGGCACGCTCGACATTTAATGGGACACGATCTGACTAAACCGTTGGTATTGGTCAGCCCGCAAGCCACGCGCGGCGGCACTGAGATTTTTATCTGGAGTCCGGATCGCCCTCACCTATTCGCGGCGGTTGCTGGCGAACTGGATCGCCGTAACCTCAGCGTTCACGATGCACAAATTTTTACCAGCCGCGATGGCATGGCAATGGACACGTTTATTGTGCTGGAACCGGACGGCAGCCCACTGGCACCGGATCGTCACCCCATCATCATTCAAGCGCTGGAACAGGCGATTACCCAATCAGATTGGGTTCCGCCACGCACTCGCCGTCAGTCCGCCAAGCTGAAACACTTTAGCGTTGATACCGAAGTCAACTTCCTGCCTACGCACACCGATCGGCGCAGTTATCTTGAACTGGTGGCGCTCGATCAGCCGGGCTTGTTGGCACGCGTAGGTGAAGTGTTCGCCGATCTCGGCGTCTCACTGCACGGCGCACGCATCAGCACCATTGGCGAACGCGTCGAAGATTTGTTTATTTTAGCAAACAGCGATCGCCTGGCGCTTGATGAGGAAATGCGCAAAGCGTTGCAACAACGGTTGACAGAAACCCTTAATCCAAACGATAAAGTGTGACCGCAATCGATTTGTGAAATTAAAACTCTTTACTTGTATCGGGTCATTACCCGGCACTGAACACGACAAATCAGGAAAAAAACATGCAACAGTTACAGAGCGTTATTGAATCCGCCTTCGAACGTCGCGCCGACATGACACCGAACAATGTCGATACCGAAACCCGTGATGCCATCAATCAAGTTATCTCATTACTGGACAGCGGTGCGCTGCGCGTTTCTGAAAAGATTGACGGCGAATGGATAACGCATCAGTGGCTGAAGAAGGCGGTACTGCTGTCATTCCGCATCAATGACAACCAGGTTATGGAAGGCGCTGAAACGCGTTTTTATGACAAAGTGCCAATGAAATTTGCCGGTTGGGATGAGGCGCGCTTCAAAGAAGCCGGTTTCCGTGTGGTGCCACCCGCAGCCGTTCGTCAGGGCGCGTTCATTGCACGTAATACCGTGTTGATGCCTTCTTACGTCAACATTGGTGCTTTCGTTGACGAAGGAACAATGGTTGATACGTGGGCGACCGTGGGTTCTTGCGCGCAGATCGGTAAAAACGTTCACCTGTCAGGCGGCGTTGGCATTGGTGGTGTGTTGGAGCCGCTGCAGGCTAACCCAACCATCATTGAAGATAACTGCTTCATTGGTGCACGTTCAGAAATCGTAGAAGGCGTGATCGTAGAAGAAGGCGCTGTGATTTCAATGGGTGTCTACATTGGACAAAGCACCAAGATTTATGATCGTGAAACCGGTGAAGTGCATTACGGACGCGTACCAGCAGGTTCTGTGGTGGTTTCCGGTAACTTGCCGTCTAAAGATGGCAGTTACAGCTTGTACTGTGCAGTAATCGTTAAGAAAGTTGACGCGAAAACCTTGGGTAAAGTAGGCATCAACGAACTGTTGCGTACTATCGACTAAAGCATCAGACGGGCTGGAAATCAGTCCGTCATCTTTTCTTTACACTTCTCGCCCAACATCCTGATTCGCGCCACGAATTAACAGGTGCGTTTGTTTTTCAAACAGTTCATAATCCGCGCCAGTTAAATCCTGTCGCGCAATGTTCATCCTGTTATTAATGTCTACAGTTGTTAAGTCATGAACACATCTGCGCGCTTCTCAATCTTGGTGGAAACAACGCTATGTACGACAATCTTAAAAGCTTAGGCATCAATAATCCCGACGATATCGACCGTTACAGCCTGCGTCAGGAAGCAAACAACGACATTCTGAAGATTTACTTTCGCAAAGATAAAGGTGAATTCTTCGCTAAAAGCGTCAAGTTTAAATACCCACGTCAGCGCAAAACCGTGGTTGCCGATCACGCGAGTCAGGGTTACAAAGAAGTTCAGGAAATCAGCCCGAATCTGCGCTATGTGATTGATGAATTAGATCAAATTTGCCAGCGCGATCAGGTTGAAGTTGATCTGAAACGTAAAATTCTTGATGACTTGCGTCATTTAGAAAGCGTGGTCTCACACAAGATCACAGAAATTGAATCAGACCTTGATAAATTAACCCGTAATTCACGTTAATCTCACCGCTCTGATATAAAAGGCTGGCTGACGCTGGCCTTTTTTATTTTCGGCCGAATACCCCTTAATACGCATGGTTTCTCTCAACATCGCTACGCAGCGACTTGCTGCGTTTGCCGTCAAAAAGCGGGCTAGCCGCCCTGCTCATCAAGCTGTAGTGCCACATACAACAACAGCCGATCGTCAAAATGGCTCAGATTAAGCCCCGTCAATTCAGAGATACGGTTCAGTCGATATTCCAGCGTATTACGATGTATAAACAGCGCCCGCGCCGTGGCGCTCGGCTGTACGTTATGGGTAAACCAGGCAATTAAGGTACGGCGCAACAAGCCGTTATTATCCATGCTTTTTAGCTTCGCCAACGGCCGCGCCAGCTCGTTCGCCTGCCATCCACCACGCAAACTATCCAGCAATACCGGCAACACTAAATCCTGATAAAAATAACTTCTTACATCCGGCATCCGCTGTTTACCGACCATCATGGTGGTGCGAGCGGTACGATAAGATCGCGCAATGCTACCAGGCCCCGTAAAATAGTTACCCAAGGCGATGCGCATACGTATTTGTCCGCTCTCTTTCATACGATGCAAAAGCTGTTCAACACGCTTACGGTGGTCTTCCTGATCGTAACGTCCGTGCGGATTAAGTGCCGGTTTCAGCACCACCATTTCTGTTAACGAAACAATGGCGATCAAGTTATCGCGCTCCGGCGTAGTAAGCAGCGTTTGCAGCTGTTGGAGTTCGGACATGGCACTGTCAACGCCGAGCTGTCCGCTGTCCACTTCCACGACTGCGACGACACGTGGCTGATTAAGATCGATGCCCAGCCGCTGCGCCCACTCGGTTAGCTGTGGCGATAAGGTATCGCTGCGAATCAGATTAAGCACCAGCTCTTCACGTAAACGGCTGTCCTGTGCCAGCATGTGCAGCAAGCGCGCCTGCTCCAGCATCATTTCTGCAGTCATACACACCAGCTCGCCATAATGACGCAGCGCGACTGGCTCGCCGGTCAGTCCGATCACTCCAACGATATCGCCATCAATACGCAGTGGCAGATTTATGCCTGGCCTGACGCCGTGCAGATGCTTAGCTACCGCTTCATCAATGTCTACCACCCGTCCCTGAGAGAGCACCAGCAAAGCACCTTCGTGCAATTCTCCAATACGCTCCCGATCACCGCTGCCAATAATCCGTCCACGTGCGTCCATGACGTTGACATTGCTATCAATAATTCTCATGGTGCGTGCCACAATATCTTGGGCTAGTCGAGCGTCGAGGTGATAGGTAGCCATCCATTACTCCTGACAAAGAGGGGAATGACAGAATACGCGTAGGTTACGTACAGAACATTGTGCAACTGCACAGAGCCAGAGTGTCATTTACTCATTTTGCGGCGGCCATCACATTCTGATCGTTTAGCGCGTGGGTACAAAAAAGGCGGGCCAAAGCCCGCCTGAATCAGATAATCTTGAATTTTTACTGCATCAGCAAGTAAAGGTTACTGTCGCCGCGCTTCACGTTAAGCGCGAGCACGGAGGGCTTGCTGTCGAGGATCTTGCGCAGTTCGCCCAGATTAGCGACGCTTTGCTGGTTCACGCCCATGATCACATCGCCTTTCTTCAGGCCAATGCGCGCAGCTGAGCTGCCCGGCTTAACATTATCGATACGCACACCTTTATCACTGGTGTCGCTGTTGCTGAGATCGGCGCCTTCAATACCGGTATAAATGATGGCGGATTGCACTTTATCCTGCGTGCTTTGCTGCAACTGCACGGAAACGTCCATGGGTTTACCGTCACGCAACAAGCCCAGTTTTAAGGTTGTACCAATCGGTAATGTACCTACTTCGGCACGCAGCGCAGCGAAGCTGGTTAATGGCTTACCGTTCATCGACACCACGACATCGCCCGCTTTGATACCCGCTTTTGCTGCGGCGGAATTGGGCAGCACCTGGCTAACAAATGCACCGCGCTGGGCATCCACTTTCATCGCTTTTGCCAGTTCAGAGTTAAGCTCGGTGCCCATAACGCCCAGTTCACCGCGTTTCACCTGACCAAACTCCACCATCTGTCCGGTGAGGTTTTTAACCATGTTACTTGGGATAGCAAAACCGATACCGATATTACCGCCATCTGGTGCCAAAATTGCGGTGTTAATCCCAATCAGTTCACCGTTGAGATTGACCAGCGCTCCGCCGGAGTTACCACGGTTAATCGCCGCATCGGTCTGAATAAAGTTTTCGTAGTTTTCTACGTTCAATCCGCTACGACCCAGCGCTGAAACGATGCCCGATGTTACGGTTTCACCCAAGCCGTAAGGGTTGCCGATGGCGACGGTGTAGTCACCCACGCGCAAATTATCGGAGTCAGCAATTTTCACAGCAGTGAGGTTTTTGGCATCTTGCAGCTGAATTAACGCGATGTCAGAGCTGGGATCTTTACCAATCACTTTAGCGTCATAACGGCGACCATCGCTGAGCTGCACCTGAATTTTGGTGGCGTTGTTAACCACATGGTTATTGGTTACTACGTAGCCTTTTTCAGCATTAATGACCACGCCTGAACCCAGAGCCCGGAATTTTTCTTTCTGGGTATCTGGCGCGTTGCCCCCCTCGCTGCCGCCACCGTTTTGACACATTGGCGAGCTCTGGAACGGCGAACCGTCCTGGCAGAACGGTGAATCATCACCAAAAAATTGTTGGAACTGCTGCGGCATGCGCGGCGTTTTTACCGTAGTGCTGCCTTCAACACTGATACTGACAACAGAAGGCATCACTTTTTCTAACATAGGAGCCAAGCTGGGTAATTGCTGACTGGTAGAAGAGGCCGTTTCTGCTGCGAGAACACTAACAGGCGTCAGTGCCATACCAAGACTCAGCGCCAGCGCGCTTAACATTAGAACTTTTTTTTTCATTTTTCGGTATCTCTCAAAAATTATCGTCCAGACCCTTGCTGTGGTCGTATGATGAGATAAATGTTTTAACGTGAAGTTCCAGGAAAAGTTTTAGGTAAAAGTAAAAATTTATGCGCGCTCTTTACAATTCGCCCTTTATTCCACCGCCATCAAGCGACGATACTCATCCCAGGCATAAAGGTCGGTCATGCCGCTAATGTAATCCTGAATAAGGCGAAAACGATAATAACGCTCCCATAACAGACGCTCATATTTATGTTTTACCACCAGCGAACGCATTGCCTGCTGATAAGCTTTACGATGTTTTCCTGAAAGTTTATGAAACAAACGGGTTTCAATGGGATGCTGAGGAAGAAAATCTTCATTAATCAATGCAGTGAAAGCTTCGTAATTCAGCTTCATCAACGGTTCATAAATTTCTAATAGTCCTTTAATGACGCGATAACCTTGTAACTCCAGCTGTTCGACTTCGGAATGGTTAAATACCTGCTGCCGCGCCACGGTTTTAAATATCTGAAGAAGCCGCCCTTCTTCCCCCTCATCCTCTAATAAAGCATGATTAAAGCTACCATCAAAAATAGCGGCAAGATTATCAACAAAACGTTTTACTGCGTAGCCCACCAAAACGTTTTGAACATTGACACGTAGCGACATAAAAAATTGATCGCTGCGGCTGCGGCGCTTTTTGCTGCAGGCTTCACGCCAGGCCTCACCAATAGTTCGGCTAAATGCATCGTTGGGTTTAATTGTTCCCCAGGCTTTACTGAGAAATTCATACAAACTGTCGACATTAAAAATGGCTTTTTCTACCGCATCATCCAGATCGGCAATGCAATAAGAGATATCATCTGCCGCTTCCATTATATAAGTCAGCGGGAAACGATGATGCTCATCCATATTCGTCTCAGCCCGTAGCTCAGCAATATAATCTCGCTCGGATAAATAGAAGCCCGGTTTTTTCATTAATACGCTATATTCAGCCGGTTTTTCGCCTTGCCACCAGGCGGGTGCTGTATATTTCAACACGCAGGCAACTTGTGAATAGCTGAGATTCAGCTGCAGCAAAGTATGCACCATGCGAATGGCCTGCGCGTTGCCTTCAAAATGACATAAATCCTGGCGAATCATGGCATTCATTTGATCAAAAGCGCTGCGCTGCTCATCGGTTTCAACGCCAGCAACCAACGGATCCACCAAGTTTGCGGGTAACTTATCCTCAAACCAGTCGTTAATTGCCGCTTCGCCAAAATGGCCAAACGGCGGATTGCCGACGTCGTGCAGCAGGCACGCCATTTCCACTAAGCTCTCAAAGGCACCTTCCAGCTCATCCAGACCATATTGCGCCAGCCCGCCCTGCATTTTCAGGGTTTGCAGGATCTCTTTACTGATATAGCGTCCGGTTTGTTGCACTTCAAGCGAATGGGTTAAACGCGAGCGCACCGCCGCATTTCGCTCTAAAGGAAAGACCTGGGTTTTCTGTTGCAAACGACGAATGGCCGCCGAGTTAATTATTCGACCGCGGTCACTTTCAAAATGGCGGCTAATATAATATTCCCCTTCGGGATCTTTTCGGCTGGTATAAGGGCGAGTAAAGCTGATCTTCGTCCTGAAATTGATCGCTGCCATTAATTGCCCCTCTTTTTTTCGTGAATTAATCCCCTGTCAGCCATGGTAGACTATGCCTTAATTTCGGCGAAAACATCTACATTAGCGAGACTCTTTATGAAAGCAGGCATTATTGGCGCGATGGAGCAGGAAGTCACTCTACTGCGTGACAAAATTGAAAACCGTCAAACCTTATCACTGGCTGGCTGCGAAATTTACACCGGCACGCTTAATGGCGTTGAGGTGGCTCTGCTGAAATCGGGCATCGGTAAAACTGCAGCTGCGCTTGGTACGACGCTGTTGTTACAGCTCTGCAAACCCGATGTCGTCATCAATACCGGTTCTGCGGGCGGTTTAGCGCCTACGCTGAAAGTGGGCGATATTGTGGTTTCGGAAGAGGTGCGTTATCACGATGCAGATGTCACCGCCTTTGGTTACGCGCCCGGCCAAATGGCGGGCTGCCCGGCAGCATTTGTTGCCGATGCGAATTTGATTGCGCAGGCAGAAGCCTGCATTCAGCAGTTGGATCTCAATGCAGTGCGTGGTTTGGTGGTGAGCGGCGATGCTTTCATCAACGGCGCTGAGCCGCTGGCACGCATTCGTAACACCTTCCCGCAGGCCATTGCCGTAGAGATGGAAGCCACCGCGATTGGTCACGTCTGCCATCAATTCGCGGTGCCTTTCGTGGTGGTTCGCGCCATTTCGGACGTTGCCGATCAAGAATCACATTTGAGCTTTGATGAGTTCCTCAGCGTTGCGGCAAAACAGTCGTCGCTGATGGTAGAAAACTTGCTGGCGCGCCTGGCGCGTGGCTAAACGTTTTCTGCTCTGCTGGCTGCTGCTGTTTAGCGGCAGCCTGTTCGCTTCAACCCCACGCGTTATCGCTCTCGCCCCGCATTTGACCGAATTGGCTTTCGCCGCAGGCATCACACCAATTGCCGTTAGCGCCTGGTCAGACTATCCGACTGCTGCGCAAAAAATCGAACAGGTTGCCAACTGGCAAGGCATCAAAGTTGAGCGCATTTTGCAGCTAAAACCGGATGTGGTGTTGGCGTGGCGTGGCGGCAATCCACAACGTCAAATAGATCAATTGCAGCAGTTGGGTATCAAAATTGAATGGATTGATCCCGCTAATCTGGCAGGCATGATCGATGCGCTGGCCGCGCTAGGGAAATGGAGTCCGCATCCTGAGCAGGCGGAAAAGGCGGCGCAACAGCTGCGCCAGCAGGAAGCTGAATTGCGTCAGCATTACGCTTCGCTGACATCGATTCCGCTGTTTTTGCAGTTTGGTCAGCAGCCACTTTTCACCGCAGCTAAAGCGACCTTGCAGAACGACATCATTGAGCTGTGCGGCGGCAGAAATATTTTTGCTGATAGCCGCGTCAGCTGGCCACAAGTCAGCCGCGAACAAGTGTTAATGCGCCATCCTCAAGCGATAGTGATGGGCGGAAACACGCAGCAGGCAAGGAACGTAGCGCGATTCTGGCAGCCGCAGCTTAGCGTGCCGGTGATTGCTATCAATGATGACTGGCTAAGCCGCCCGGGCCCGCGTCTGATGCTGGCAGCAAAACAACTCTGTACAGCGCTCCATCCAGCACCATAAAATTTGCATAATCGATTAAAGAAAAACCAACTATTGCCGTTAATTACTACATGAGACGCGCGAGCCACGTATGCTCGCCGTCCTTTTGCGCATAAGCGCCTTTTGACTACACCAGGACCTAAACATGACCAGAACAGTGCTTCTGGCCATAGCGCTGTTGATGGCTGGCTCCGCGTCTGCAGGGTCAATCACCGGCTCTATTGGCGTTAAACTGATCATTTTCTCTCGCTGTGAAATCAACAGCGCCACGAGCCAAAGCCCGCCCCAGGTTGATTGCGGACGTCACTTCAGCGCGCAGCCGCGCATTATGCAAAGCGTGCTGAAACGAGATGCAAAGCAGAGAGAAACCGATCGGTTAGTAACAATAGAGTGGTGAGCGAGGCCGCTGAACAGCGGCCTGCAAAATCAGATACTAAATGAAGAACCACAGCCGCAGGTGGTTTTAGCGTTCGGGTTAGTCACGATAAAGCGCGAACCTTCCAGCCCTTCGGTGTAATCCACCGATCCGCCCACCAGATATTGCAGACTCATCGGATCAACCACCAGTGACACGCCTTGCTTCTCAATCGTCATGTCACCATCATTCATTTTGTCATCGAAAGTAAAACCATACTGAAATCCGCTGCAACCGCCGCCAGTGATATAGACACGCAGTTTCAGTTCTGGATTCTCTTCATCAGCAATCAGGTTCTTCACTTTATTGGCTGCTGCTTCGGTAAATTGCAACGGCAGTGCTGCTACTTCATCACTCATGTTTGACTCCAGTAAACGCCCAGGTCAGAAAACGACCTTAATACCGCTATTATCTGCCAGCACACCAGCGCAATCAAGTTTTGAGCTTCGCACTCTGTGCCGCCTTAACTAAGGTTAGACATATTGCAGGGTTTTCCACCCTTTCGCCTGCCGCGCCTCTTACGTAGAATGGCGCGATATTTTATTGAACTGCTGGAGCCGAAAATGAGTAAGTCCGAAAACCTGTTCGCCCAGGCGCAACGCCTGATTCCCGGCGGCGTAAATTCGCCGGTACGTGCGTTTACTGGTGTGGGCGGCGTACCGCTGTTCATTGAGCATGCTGACGGCGCCTATTTGTATGATGCCGATGGCAAAGCCTATATCGATTATGTCGGTTCATGGGGCCCGATGGTGCTGGGCCATAATAATGCTGAAATTCGCAATGCCGTGATTGAAGCTGCCCAGCGCGGTTTAAGCTTTGGTGCGCCTACCGAAATGGAAGTGACCATGGCGCAACTGGTCTGCGACCTGGTGCCAAGCATGGAAATGGTGCGCATGGTGAACTCCGGCACTGAAGCCACCATGAGCGCGATTCGTCTGGCGCGTGGTTTCACCGGCCGCGATAAGCTCATTAAGTTTGAAGGCTGCTATCACGGCCATGCCGATCACCTGCTGGTTAAGGCGGGTTCTGGCGCATTAACGCTGGGCCAGCCTAACTCACCGGGCGTGCCTGCTGATTTCGCCAAACACACGCTGACCTGCACCTATAACGATCTCGATTCTGTACGTGCGGCGTTTAAACTTTATCCGCAAGAGATCGCCTGTATCATCGTTGAACCGGTTGCGGGCAACATGAACTGCATTCCGCCACAGCCAGGTTTCCTGTCGGGTTTGCGTGCATTGTGTGATGAGTTTGGTGCGCTACTGATCATTGATGAAGTGATGACGGGCTTCCGCGTCGCACTTGGCGGCGCGCAGGCGCATTACAATGTCGTGCCCGATCTGACCTGCCTCGGCAAAATTATCGGTGGCGGCATGCCTGTCGGCGCATTTGGTGGCCGTCGCGACGTGATGGCAGCGCTAGCACCAACCGGCCCGGTTTATCAAGCAGGTACGCTCTCCGGTAACCCGATTGCGATGGCAGCGGGCTACGCCTGTTTAAGCCAAATCGCCCAGCCGGGTACGCATCAGAAGCTGACCGCACTCACCACGCAGCTGGCGGAAGGCCTGCTTGAAGCGGCGCAGCAGGAAAACATTCCGATGGTCGTGAATTACGTAGGCGGTATGTTTGGCCTGTTCTTCACTGATGCCGCAACGGTAACGTGCTATGCCGATGTCACACAGTGTGACGTTGAACGCTTCAAAAAATTTTTCCACCTGATGTTGGAAGAGGGCGTTTATCTGGCACCATCAGCGTTTGAAGCGGGCTTCATGTCGCTGGCGCACAGCGCTGAAGATATCCAGCGCACTATTGACGCGGCACGTCGCTGTTTCGCTAAGCTGTAATAAAAAAAGACCGGTGAAAGCCGGTCTTTTTTGTTCTGAATAACCCACCCTGAATCGGGTTGATGTTATGTAGTTTAACGCGACCGCCGCAATAACCAGATGAAGTACGGCGCACCCAAAAACGTTGCCATTAAGCCCGCCGGTATTTGATCCGGAAACGCTAACATCCTGCCGCACCAGTCAGCAAATACCATCAACCCTGCCCCTAACAATCCAGACAGCAACAACTGCGGCAACGCCCGACGAAAGCCCAACATGCGTGCGATATGTGGTGCCATCAAACCGATAAAGCTCAGCGGTCCGATGGTTAATGTCGCGGCAGCCGTCAACGCAGCAGCCAGCAGCAGCAGACTCAGGCGCGATGGCGTCAGCGCCATTCCCGCCGAGCGCGCCGTGGCGCTACCCAGCGGCAGCAGCGTCAACCAACGGCTGGCCAGCGGTGCCATCGACACCAGCACCAGTGCGCAAACGGCACTCTGGATCGCCTGCTTGCCGCTGATATTGTAGGTTGAGCCAGAAATCCAGCTGAGTAATCCGCCCATGCGCGGATCGCCACTTGCCAGCAAAAGCATCAGCAGCGTCACAAAAGCGCTGTTAAGCGCCATTCCCGCCAGCAGCATACGCTCCGGCGAGAAACCGCCTCGGCTGGCGACCAGCATGATGATCAGCAAAGTGACGCCAGCACCCAGCACGCCCGCCGGCAGCAGGTACGCCAGTGCATCACCCGGTACGAAAAACAGCATGATCACCACGCCAAAAGCCGCACCTGAACTGATGCCCAAGACTTCCGGGCTCGCCATCGGATTACCGGTCAGACGCTGAATCAAACTGCCGGCAACGCCTAGCATCAAACCCACCACCAGCGCAGCCAGCAAGCGCGGTGCACGCCACGGCATGAGCTGTTGTAACATCTCGCCGCTGGACCAAGTCCAGCCATGCGCATCGCGGCCAAATGCCAGGCCAAAGCATGTCAACAGCGCCAGCATGCCCAAAGCGACAAGACACCAACGCCCCACCGCTTGACGCTCAGCAGGCACGTTATCGCCAAGATTCATTGCAGGCGGCATCGAGCCGGTGCGCAAACGCGGCAACAACCACAACAAAATTGGCACACCCAGCAGCGCAGTTGCGGTACCGGTTGAAACTTCGCGCCAATGCGTGGTGAGCCACAATACGCAAGCATCCGCCAGCCAGAGCAGTAACGCGCCGATAAGTGGCGCTAATAACATACGGCTGAGCAAACGGCGTCCGCCAAGCAACTTCGCCAGCAGCGGTGCAAACAGACCGATAAAGCCGATAATCCCGGCTGCGTTTACCAGTTGCGCACTCAGCAAAATCGCCAGCGCCAAACCGCCCAGCCGCGCCAGGGAAAGTGCGAGTCCCAGGTTTTTAGCGACACCATCATCTAGCCCCATCAAGGTTAATGGGCGCAGCAGCGCCAGCGCCACCGCAAATGCCAGCAGCAGACGCGGCCAGAGCTGACTCACATTCTCCCAACCCATTTGATTCAGCGATCCGGTGCTCCAAAGGAACATGTTCTGTAATTGATCGTGGTTAAAGATGGCAAAAATCTGGTTGACCGCGCCGCTGTACAGGCTCAGAACCAAACCTGCAAGGATCAGCGTGACCGGCGACAAACGTTTCCCCCACGCCACGCCAAACACAATCGCCCCCACCAGTAACGCGCCGCCCAGCGCCGCAAACTGCTGCGTCATCGCGCCGCCGGGTAATTGCCACAGCGTCGCTACCGTAATCCCTAGCTGCGCCCCCGACGAGACGCCTAATGTCGTGGGTTCTGCCAGCGGATTGCGCAACACTTGCTGAAACAGCAAACCGGCTAAACCCAAGCCTGCACCAACCAGCAACGCTAAAATCAGGCGCGACAGCAAACTGTGATGAAACACCATTTGCTGAATATTATTCACATCCGGCGCCCACAGCGCCTGTGACCACTGCGCCAACGGCAACGCGTGCTGCAAATTAACCAGCGTTAATCCAAGCGCCAGCAAAAACAGCACACCCAACAACGCAACGGGGAAAAGACGATGGCGCATCAATGCGTCTCCAGCGCGCGTTCCAACACGCGAACAAAATGCAGCGCCGACAACGTCGCGCCGTAATACCACACCGCAGGAACGCGCTGAAAGCGGCCCGCGCGAATAAAGGGCAAAGATTGCCACAGCGGACTGCGCATCACCTGCTGCATGTCCGCCTCGTTGTCATGATCGAAGCAGATCACCTCAACATCCCTTAGCGAAGCCAGACGCTCAATGCCCACCACCGCGCTGCCCCAAAAATTGGTTTCGCCCTGCCAGGCATTTTCCAGGCCCAGCATGTTCATCACCTCAAGAAACAGGCTGTTTTTACCGAACGTGATGGCGTGGCGACTATCGAGCAGTGACATCAAAAGAATGGGCCGCCCGCGATAAGCAGCAAGGCGCTGACGCGCCGCTGCAAGCTGATTATCCACCCACGCGAGATGCTGATCGGCTTGCGCTTCGCGACCGAGACGCTTGCCTAATTCTTGTAGCGACAGGCGCGCAGTCGTAAACGGTTTACCGTCGCCGCTGTTGAGGTCAAACCCCATAATCGGTGCAATGCGCGTGAGCTTCTCTTTTGGTGGACCATAACCGTTGGAACATAGAATCAGTGACGGCCGCATCTGCGTCATCAATTCAAGATTGGGTTCGGTACGCAATCCCACATCCACGACGCGGGCAGGTAGCGGCGGATCCCCCACCCAAATGTTGTAGTTGTGCATATCTGCCACGCCGAGCGGTGTTACGCCCAGCGCCAGCAGTAACTCCGTCGGCAACCACTCCAGCGCAATAATGCGTTGCAGATCCACGGGTGCGGCACGCAGCGGAAAACTGTGAAGTAACGGCGACAACGCCATTGCCATCATCAAACGACGGCGCAGCAGATCGGGCATTATCCCATCCTTAGTAAACAAAACTGACCGGCGCGCCGCCCTGCGGATGAGGCAAAATGCCCATGGGAATACCGTAAATGGCTGCCAGCACGTCGGCCTGCATAATGGTTTCCGGGCCGCCTTCGGCAATCATTGACCCGCCGCGTAGCGCCACCAGATGATCGCAATAACGCGCCGCCATGTTGATGTCATGCAATACCGCGATCACGGTTAAACCGCGTTCACGGCTGAGACGTTGAATCAGCGCGAGTACATCTACCTGATGCGCAATATCCAGCGCAGAGGTCGGTTCATCCAGCAGTAAACAGCGGCTGTTTTGCGCCACCAGCATCGCCAGCCATGCACGCTGCCGCTCACCGCCGGACAAGCTATCCACCAGCCGGCTGGCGAAGGGGTTTAGCCCAACCAGCGCAATCGCCTCATCGACACGATCGCGATCTTCCTGGCCGAAACGCCCCAGCGCGCCATGCCAAGGATAACGTCCAATCGCCACCAGTTCACGTACCGTCATTCCTTCTGCAGCAGGCAGTTGCTGTGGCAGATAAGCCACCTGACGCGCAAAAGCTTTGCTGCTCCAGTTCTCTATTGGCCGATTGTTAAGCAAAACCTGACCTTCGCTGGCAGCATGATGACGCCCCAACATTTTCAGCAAAGTGGATTTGCCCGATCCGTTATGACCAATCAATGCGGTGACTTTGCCAGGCGGAAAGGTCAGCGTGAGCGGATGGAGCAGCGTGCGGCCAGGCACGTGAAAGCTGACATTTTGCAGTGTAAAAGTGGTTTCTTCGGCGTGCTGATGCTGCATGAGAATCCCTGTAAAACGGGCGCCGCAGCGCCCGGTTAAATCAGAATCTGAAGGTCGCGGTGCCCACAATTTGACGTTCTGCGCCCCAGTAACACGCGTATTCGCGGTAACAGCTGGCGACATAATCACGGTCAAACAGATTATTGACGTTAACGCCTACCGTCGATCCAGGCAAACCGAAGCGACCTAAATCATACTTCAGCGCAGCATCAACCGTGGTGTAACCCGCAACGTCGAAGTTCTGGTTAACGTTGGTCGTGTCATTGGAACTGTACAAACCTTTGCTTTCACCGACGTAACGCACGCCAGCCCCCACGGTGATACCCGAAAGCGCTGTCTCATGGAAGGTGTAATCGCTCCACAATGACGCCATATGCTTCGGCACCTGAACCGGTGTTTTGCCTTTTAGCGTGGTGTCTTCGGTGTATTCCGCATCGGTGTAAGTGTACGACGCGGTCAGGTTGATGTTGGCATTCAGCGCCGCTTTGGCTTCCAGCTCAACGCCGCGTGAACGGATCTCACCGCTTTGAATGCTGGCAAAAGGATGGTTTACGCTATCGGGATCGGCGGTGAGGTTTTTGGTTTTGGTCAGCTGATACACCGCAGCAGTGATAACAACAGGGCGATCTTTCGGCACATACTTCACTCCCGCCTCATACTGTTTAGCGCGTGAAGGATCAAACGCCTCGCCACCCCACGTCGCACCCGCGTTAGGTATGAAAGATTCGCTGTAGCTGAAATAGGGTGCAATGCCGTTATCAAACACGTAGTTCAGGCCACCGCGCCAGGTAAACGCTTGATCGTTCTGGCGATCAACCGAGTCTGCTACACGATCGTAAACTGAATTCATGGCGTAATCGTAGCGACCACCGAGCGTCAATACCCAGCGATCCCATTCCAACTGATCTTGCGCATACAAACCGGTTTGACGTTGTTTATTGAGATGCTGATAAGGATCGGCAAATGGCGTCACGCTGTCATCACCATATTGAGGACTCACAGCATTCAACGGCGATGCCGTACCAAACTGCGCATCTATATCGTTGCGCGTACGCTGGAAATCCACGCCCAGCAATAATGTGTGGTCAACCTGACCAGTCGCAAATTTGGCCTGCGCCTGGTTATCCACCGCGAACTGGTTCAGCTTCTCATTTGAAGTGGCCGAACCCCGAATGATTTCCTGTGTAGTAGGATCAAAATTACTACCATAAATACTGCGATAATCGGTACGTAAATCCGCGTAGCGCAGGTTTTGGCGCACCGTCCACGTATCATTAAAGCTGTGTTCAAGGTTATAGCCGACCATTTTGGTGTTACGCGAAATCTTGTTGCTGTCTTCGCCTTCATCAAAGTTGGTAGGAAGTTTGTATTCGCTGCCGTCGGCACGAATGATAGGTACTACCGTGCCCTGACGCGGCAGCCAGCCGTAATAGCCGGTTTCAGGTTCGTTCTGGAAATAGGTCAGCAGATCGAAGCGGGTATTTTCATCAGGACGCCAGCTGAATGACGGCGCGAGGGTATAACGCTTCTCTTTGTTCATATCCTGCTGCGCATCCTGACTGCGAGCCTGGCCAGTCAGGCGATAACTGTAAACGCCATCATCGTCCAGCGATCCGCTGAAGTCGAAGCCCGTCGAAAACAGATTGTCGTTGCCCATCTGGAATTGCACTTCACGCAGTGTTTCCTGAGTTGGGCGCTTGCTGACCAGTGAAACCACGCCGCCTGGATTGCTTTTGCCATACAGCACCGAAACCGGGCCGCGCAGCAGTTCCGCACGTTCAAGAAAATAGGGATCGATGGCAAATTCAGAGTAGTTGTCGCCCTGTAGCTTCAGGCCATCAAGATATTGATTGGTGTTGGTTTCGCTGAAACCGCGAATCGACAGCGCATCGATCACATCGGAGCTGCCGCGGTTACCGGTTAATACGCCTGGCGTGTAGTTAAAGGCACCTTTCACGCTGGTAACGTTACGCATCTCCATCTCTTCACGCGTTACTACGGAAACCGACTGCGGATTTTTTTCGATGGGTGTATCGGTCTTGGTACCCGTGGCACTGCGTTTCGCGGCAACAGTTGGAGCGGGTCCCCATGCGTTTTCCTGCTCTACGCCGCCTCCGCCATCTGCTGAAACAACAATCGTCTCTTCGGCAAAGGCACCGGCGCTGAAACCACTGAGCGCAAGGGCAATCATCATGGTCAGAGGCTGACGAGAAAAAACACCGCTTTTGTAACAAGGAAAAGTCGTTCGCGCATTCATAAAGTTATCTCTAATGGATGAGTTTTGGGCAGGCGAATCGAAACGATAATGATTATTATAACGGTCGGATAATATGCGAAACGCAGCAATCACTGCAAGCAAAAAACCCAAGCGTGACGCCGTTTGCAGCGCGATTGACCGTTATTGATCAAGCACAAAAAAAGGGCGCATAAGCGCCCTTTTTACTCATTACTCTTTCAACTACTTGCCGAACATATCCTTTATCCAGCCCGCAACGCCATCGCTGTCTTTCTGCTCTTGCTGCTGCTGTTGCTGCTGCTGAACTTGTTGTTCCTGCTGCTGCTCTACCTGCTGCTGCTGTTCAACTTGCTGCTGCTGCTGCTGGCAAAGCGCGTTAGGATCCAGCGCCCACACCGGCAGCGAGCGCCAGGTGCTGCTGCCTGTGCCGCAAACAAAGTTGCCCGCAGAATCAACGTTCATCAATGACACATCTTCTGGCGGCGTCAGCTGAAGCGGCATCGGCGCCTGATTGTCGAGATAACGGCGATAAAGCTGCATCGCACCACTTGCACCATAAAGCTTGGTGGGTTGGTTGTTATCACGGCCTACCCAGGTAATCGCCACTTCTTTACCGTCGACACCGGCGAACCAGCTATCGATCAGGTCGTTAGTGGTACCGGTTTTACCCGCCAGATGCGCATTCGGGAAACGCGCGCCCAGCGCACGTGCAGTTCCGTGGCTCGCGACCTGCTGCATGGTGTAAAGCGTCAGGTAAGCCGCTTGCGCAGGCTCAACACGTTGCGCCTGTGGGAAGCTCTGATAGAGTACTGTGCCATCTTCTGCAATCACCGAACGCACCGCTGACAGGGGCGCACGGTTGCCGCCGCTGGCAATCGACTGGAAAGCTTGCGCGACTTCAATCGGCGTCAGGTTAAGGGCACCCAACAGCATTGAAGGAACCGGATGCAGCTGATCTTTCGGCACGCCCAGCTTGGTCCAGGTATCCATTACCGCATCCAGACCCAGCGTCATACCAAGGTTAACTGTCGGCACGTTCATGGAGTTGGTCAGCGCATCCACCAGCATCACTTTGCCGCTGAATCGACGATCGTCATTCATCGGTTTCCAGATCGAACCGTTTGGCTGTTTCAGCGCAATCGGTTCATCAGCAATCCAGCTGTTGAGACGATAGCTGTTCGGCTGGCTCAGTGCCGTTAAATAGGTCGCGGGTTTTGCCAGCGAACCGATAGAACGACGTGCCTGCAGCGCACGGTTATAACCGGCAAACTGCGGATCGGCACCGCCGACCATGGCACGCACTTCGCCACTGAAGCGATCAACCACCACCATCGCGGTTTCCAGATCCTTTAAGCCGCGCTGTTTTTTCAGGGTTGGGATACCGTCAAGTACCGCTTTTTCTGCTGCATCCTGCGATACCGGATCGAGCGTGGTAAAGATTTTCACGCCAGAGAGATCTTTGATTTTGTCGCCCAGCCGGGTCTGGAGTTCGTTACGCACCATCTGCATGAAAGCAGGCTGCGGCGTAATCACGCCACCTTTCGGCTGCACACCCAGCGGACGCGCCGACAGCATGTCGTAGAGTTCCTGATCGATCACTTTTTGCTGCTGCAACAAACGCAGCACTAAGTTACGACGTTCCAGCGCCAGTTTCGGGTTACGCCACGGATTATAGAGCGAAGCGCCTTTTACCATGCCGACCAGCATCGCCTGTTGGTCGAGGCTCAGCTCATCGACCGGACGACCAAAGTAATACAAGCTGGCCAGCGGGAAGCCGCGAATCTGATCGTTGCCAGCCTGGCCGAGGTAAACCTCGTTCAGATAGAGCTCAAGGATGCGATCTTTGCTGTAGCGCGCATCCATGATCACCGCCATGTAAGCTTCACGGGCTTTACGCCACAGCGAACGCTCATTGGTCAGGAACAGATTTTTTACCAACTGCTGAGTCAGCGTACTGCCGCCCTGCACCGCTTTACCGGCGGTAATGTTCGCCAGGAAAGCGCGACCAATCGAATAGGGGCTAATACCATCATGTTCATAGAAGTGGCGATCTTCAGTGGCGATCAAGGTATCGACCAGCAGATCCGGGAAACCTGCGCGTGGCACAAACAAGCGCTGCTCACCATTGGGTGATTGCAGCATGGTGATCAGACGCGGATCGAGACGGAAAAAGCCAAAGTCGCGACCGTTATCCAGGTTCTTGATCTCACTCAGCTCATCTTTGCTGAAGGTCATGCGCGCGTGGATCTGCCCTTCTTTACTGTCCGGGAAGTCAAACGGACGACGCAGCATATCGATGGTGTTGCCTTTGATCGAGAACTCGCCGGGACGGGTAATGCGCGATACTTCGCGATACTGCGTACCTTCCAGCAGCGCCACCATTTCGCTTTTGTTGTACGCCATGCCGGGTTCGAGGCTGACCATACGTCCGTACACCGTGGCAGGCAACTGCCATACTTTACCATCAATGCGGCTTCGGATTTCCGAGTCGAGATAGACGCCCCATGCCGCCATTACCACTACAAATACCAGGAAGAGTTTAATTAACCATCCCAACCAACGGCGTTTGCCGCGCGGCTTTCCGCTTTTACCTTTACGTGGCACGGGTGCCTTCTCCTCGTAATCATCGTCAAAATCATCCTGCGCGATATCGTCATCGATATCTCTGCGGCGACCCCGGTTCGCGCTGCGGCGCGGCGGCAGCTGCTTTCCTTTGCGCCCAATAGGTTCGCGATCGTTCCCAGACATTCGTTTCGTTCTCCAGGCATAGCCATCGGCAAGGCGGTTACTCTAACTGCTTTATCGCATTCCGCATGGCAGAACCCTCTGAATTCGATCCAGCGTTCTCAACCTTGCGGGGAATATTTTTTCGTGCGTCTTGTTGGCAAAGCGTTTGCTGGATCGTCAGGCCAGGGATGTTTGGGATAGCGCCCTTTCATCTCCTTTTGGACGTCCAGATACGCGCCACGCCAGAACGCAGCGAGGTCACGGGTGATCTGCAGCGGGCGCTGTGCGGGTGATAACAGCTCCAGCACCAGCGGCACGCGCCCTTCTGCGACGGCGGGATTGATGGCTTCGCCAAACATCTCCTGAATCCGCACCGCCAGCGCCGGAGGCTTATCCGCATGATAGCGAATAGGTAGACGACTTCCGGTCGGCACAGTGTAATGAGTTGGCAGCACAGTATCCAGCCGCTGACGTTGTGACCATGTGAGCAAATGTAATAGCGCGCTAACAAGATTGACCGACTGCAGGCTTTTTAGATCGCGTACCGCGCTCATCTGCGGCAACAGCCATTGCTCCAGTGAATCAAGCAACGCGGCATCGTCCATCGCGGGCCAGTTCTCTTCCGGCAGCCATTCAACCGCGCAGTGTAGACGCAGACGCAGCTGTTCAGCTTCCGGTGTCCAGCCGAGCACCGATAAACCTTTCTCGCTGATCCAGCGCAGCATCGCGGCATGCAGTACCTCTGGTTCAGGGCGCGCCAGCGGTTGCGTTTTGAGGATTAACGCCCCGATCTGCTCACGTCTGAAAGCGCGCAACGTGCCTTTTTCATCATCCCATTCCACTTCCATACGTTGCTCAATCAACGCGGGATGCTGGCGACACAACGCATCGATATCTACCGGCAACGCCAGCAACATGCGTGCATCCGGTGCGGCGCTGCCTTGTAACAACGCAGGCGCAATCAGCCATTCATTACGCGTTAATCCATCCTGCTCATCCAGTTTCGCGCCCAGGCCGTTAGCCAGCTGATAGCGACCACTTTGATCGCGACGTCGTGCCAGGCGATCGCCAAATCCCGCAGCCAGCAAGACGGCAAAGCGATCTTCATCCACGCGCCCACAGCTGACCTTAAGCCGCTTTTGCCACTGCTGAGCACGACGTTGCCAGTGCGGCTGGGGCCGATGCAGCGCATCCCGTAAATCGGCGCTGCCGCTGCGCGGGGGATCTTCCAGAATCGCCACCAGCAAAGCGGCGCTGGCAACCGCATCAGCATCCTCGCCAGCGGCGAGCAAGATAGCAGCTAAACGCGGATCGCTACCGAGCTGCGCCATACGGCGACCTTGCGCGTTAAGTTGACCCTTGTCGGCTAACGCGCCGAGCTGCGTTAACTGTTGCTGTGCAGCGCGCAGATGTTTTGCGGGCGGTAAATCGAGCCATTGCAGCTGCTCGGGTTGCGTACAGCCCCATTGCAGCAAATCCAGCCACAACGATGAGAGATCGCTGTGCAGAATTTCCGCTTCGCTTTGTGCTGCTGCCCGTGAAGCTTGCTCTTGAGGAATGAGATGCAAACAGATGCCGGGCGATAAACGTCCGGCGCGTCCGGCGCGTTGCGTCATTGAAGCCTGGCTAATGCGCTGGGTTTGCAGCCGCGTGACACCGCTGCGCGCATCAAACAACGCGCTGCGTTCCAGTGCGCTGTCGACCACCAAGCGAATACCTTCAATCGTCAGGCTGGTTTCAGCAATATTGGTGGCGAGCACCACTTTGCGTCGCCCTGCAGGTGCAGGAAGAATGGCGCGCCGCTGCGCCGCTAACGGCAATGCACCATATAAAGGCGCAAGATCAACATCCTTCGCCACACGTGATTCCAGCGCGTGCTTTACGCGTTCAATCTCTGCGACACCGGGTAAAAACAGCAGCAGCGAGCCGCTTTCTTCGCGCAACAGTTGCGCCACTTCACGCGCGACCGCCTCATCGAAGCGAACCGATTGATTGAGCGATGCGTAACGCCGCTCGACGGGGTAACTGCGCCCTTCTGAAATGATCAACGGCGCATCTGGCAGCATCGCCGCCAAACGGGCATTGTCGAGGGTTGCCGACATCAACAAAATCTTCAGGTCTTCGCGCAGACCTTGCTGCACGTCAAGCAACAGCGCGAGCGCGACATCAGCTTGCAGGCTGCGCTCATGAAACTCATCCAGGATCACTAACGAGACGCCATCCAGCATGGGATCTTGCTGCAACATCCGGGTGAGAATGCCTTCGGTCACGACCTCTAATCGGGTATTACCGCTAACGCAGGTTTCACCGCGCATGCGATAACCCACGGTTTCGCCCGGCTGCTGATTGAGCTGTTCCGCCAGCCGCTGCGCCACGTTGCGCGCCGCCAGACGACGCGGTTCCAGCATAATGATCCGGCCAGGCAGCGCCACATGTTCCAGTAATTGCAGCGGCAGCCAGGTCGATTTGCCTGCGCCGGTAGGCGCGGCCAGCAGGATTTGTGACGCCGTGTTAAGCGCCGCTAAAATGTCAGGCAGCACCGCGCTGACGGGTAAATCACTCACAGCAAACTCCGATTCCGCCTGTGCTAATATGGCGCGCATTGTAGCACCCATCCGTGAGGATTGCCGGAGACCGCCATGCCGACACAACGCTTATTCTTTGCTATCAGCCTGCCCGACGATCTTCAGCAACAGCTGGTGCGTTGGCGGGCAGAAAACTTTGCTGAAGAGGCTGGACGCCCGGTTGCTGCGGCCAATATGCATATTACGCTGGCATTTCTGGGCGAGGTTTCCAGCGAGACGTCGCAGCGCTTACAGACGCTGGCGTCACGCATTGTGCAGCCTGGTTTTGATGTCGATCTTGATGATGCCGGACACTGGCCACGTCCCGGCGTGGTATGGCTCGGTTGTCAGCGCCCGCCTCGCGGCTTGTTACAGCTCGCCAGCCTGCTGCGAGCCCAAGCTGCGCGTCACGGCTGTGTACAAAGTCCCCAGCCGTTTCATCCGCATGTGACCTTATTACGCCACGCTTACCAGCCGGTTGCGCTACCGCCGCGCGGCTTTCATTGGCGCTTTCGCGTGGCGCATTTTTCTCTTTATGCTTCGGAGTTTGCTAAAGGCCGCACGCGTTATCGCGCGCTGGCAAGCTGGCCGTTGCAGGCTTGATCAGGAATCCTATGCATTTTTCTCCACCGCTTAAATCCGCCCGTTTAGTTGCCCGTTACAAACGTTTTCTCGCCGATGTGGTGACACCCGAAGGCGAAACATTGACGATTCACTGCGCCAATACCGGTGCAATGACCGGCTGCGCTACACCGGGCGATACAGTGTGGTATTCCACGTCGGAGAGCCTGACGCGTAAATATCCCCACAGTTGGGAAATTACTGAGACGCAATCAGGCCACTGGATTTGCGTTAATACCTTGCGCGCCAATCAGTTAGTGCGTGAAGCGTTGGATCAGCAACGTATTCCAGAGTTATCCGCTTACGAACATTGCCAGGCTGAGGTGAAGTACGGCAGCGAAAAAAGCCGAATTGACTTCCTCCTCCAGGCGAAGGACAAGCGCAACTGCTATATTGAGGTGAAATCCGTGACCCTTTTACATCAAGGAAAAGGCTACTTCCCGGATGCGGTGACGACTCGAGGTCAAAAGCACCTGCGCGAGCTAAGCGCAGTTGCCGCTGAAGGTCATCGAGCTGTCTTGTTGTTCGCGGTTCTGCACTCGGGGATTGAGGACGTTTCCCCGGCCCGTCATATTGACGCGGCTTACGCAGAACAACTGGTCCAGGCGCAGAAGGATGGCGTTGAAGTTTTGGCGTATCAGGCAAACTTATCGGTGGCAGGTATGTTTCTTAAAAATCCTGTTGCAGTAAAGTTGTAATATCTTTAGCAATTATTTGTGCTAAGAATGTTCTGAGCATGACGCCAATTACGCTGCTCCTCACAGGCTTGTCAAGGTGCGTTCACGAATAATTGCTAACCTTGACTGCTTCTGTTATTTATAGCGGCCTGTTTTTTTCCCCGTTGGGGGATCGATGTACCCGAGAGATGTCAAGAAGCAGGCAGGCGGCAACGCACCTGTTGCAAGAAGTTGAAGGGTATAGTGCGTGTTATCCAGGAGAAACAACATGCAAGAAGGGCAAAACCGTAAAACATCGTCCCTGAGTATTCTCGCAATCGCTGGGGTTGAGCCTTATCAGGTAAAACCGGGCGAAGAGTATATGAATGATGCCCAGCTGACCCATTTTCGTAAGATTCTGGAAGCCTGGCGTAATCAACTGCGGGACGAAGTGGATCGCACCGTATCGCACATGCAGGATGAAGCTGCCAACTTCCCGGACCCGGTTGACCGTGCCGCGCAGGAAGAGGAATTCAGCCTGGAGCTGCGTAACCGCGATCGCGAACGTAAGCTGATTAAAAAGATCGAAAAAACGCTGAAGAAAGTTGAAGATGACGACTTTGGCTATTGCGATTCCTGTGGCGTAGAGATTGGCATTCGCCGTCTTGAAGCGCGTCCTACCGCCGATCTTTGCATCGACTGTAAGACATTAGCAGAAATCCGCGAGAAACAAATGGCTGGCTAATGCCGCAGCCACTTCGTTGCCGCGCATCAAGAGAACTGCAGGTTTTCTCGTTGCGCGGTAACCTCTAATGCACATGTCAATGTCATCTTGCACTGGGCGCTTCGCCCCATCCCCTTCCGGTGAACTTCACTTTGGCTCACTCATCGCTGCTTTAGGCAGTTACCTTAGCGCGCGCGCGCAAAATGGTCGCTGGCTGGTACGCATTGAGGATATTGATCCGCCGCGTGAAATCCCGGGCGCCGCCACGCATATTCTGCAGCAGCTTGAACAATACGGTTTGCATTGGGATGGTGAGGTGCTGTGGCAATCGCAACGGCATGAAGCTTATCGCGAAGCCCTCGACTGGCTACAACAGCATCGTCAAAGCTACTTTTGTACCTGCCCACGCAGTCGAATTCAGCAGTTGGGCGGCTTTTATGATGGTCATTGCCGCGATTTACAGCGGGGATCGGAAAATGCCGCATTGCGTCTGCGTCAGCATGCGCCAGTGAATGAATTTACCGATCGCCTACGCGGCACGTTGCAGGCCGATCCTCGTCTGGCGCAGGAAGACTTTATTATTCATCGTCGCGATGGGTTGTTCGCTTATAACCTGGCGGTGGTGGTTGACGATTATTTCCAGGGTGTGACCGAAATTGTTCGCGGTGCTGACTTGATTGAACCCACGGTAAGGCAGATCGCGCTTTATCAGCAATTTGGCTGGGCGGTGCCGCAATATCTGCATTTGCCGCTGGCGATCAATGCTGACGGCAATAAGCTTTCGAAGCAAAATCATGCGCCGCCGTTGCCTCAAGGTGATGCACGGCCGCTATTGGTTGAGGCGCTACGCTTTCTTGGTCAGCAGGTTGATGAGAACTGGCAGGACGAAACGCAGGAGAAACTGCTGTCTCGTGCGGTGTCACAGTGGAATATCGCTTTGATCCCGCAAGACAAGGCTCTGAAACCGGATGCCAGGACAACAGCATTCTCAAACGGTTCTCAACAGGCTATGATTAGCCGCTGATTTTACCCACACCCTTTTTACGTCACTGTCGAGGTGTCCCATTTTTACCCGAGTAGCTAATTTTTGCAGAAAAGTCCTTAAGCGTGATGACGAGGAGGCACCAGTAGAGGTTGAACCCGAGCGTCTTATGACCATTATTCCTCGTGAAAGCCATATCATCTCACGCAAAGACATCAGCGAAAATGCCCTCAAAGTGCTGTATCGCCTGAATAAAGCCGGTTACGAAGCCTATCTGGTAGGCGGCGGCGTGCGCGATTTGCTGTTAGGGCAAAAGCCGAAGGACTTCGACGTGACCACCAATGCCACGCCAGAGCAGATGCGTAAGCTGTTCCGCAACTGTCGGCTGGTGGGTCGCCGTTTCCGTTTGGCCCATGTGATGTTTGGCCCGGAAGTGATTGAGGTCGCGACTTTCCGTGGTCATCATCAGGCTGAAGAGGAAGTGGACGATCGCAACACGTCGCAGCGCGCTCAAAGCGGCATGCTGTTGCGCGATAACATCTTTGGCAATATTGAAGATGATGCGCAGCGTCGCGATCTCACCATCAATAGCCTTTATTACAGCGTGGCTGATTTCAGCGTGCGCGATTACGTCGGCGGTCTGCACGATTTGCAGGAAGGCATTATTCGACTGATTGGCGATCCGGAAACCCGCTATCGCGAAGATCCGGTGCGGATGCTGCGCGTGGCGCGTTTCGCCGCCAAATTGAACATGCGCATTGCACCAGAGACCGCTGAGCCGATTCCTCGCCTGGCCACGCTATTACGTGACATTCCGCCAGCGCGCCTGTTTGAAGAGTCGCTTAAGCTGCTGCAAGCCGGTTACGGTTACAGTACCTATCTCAAGCTGTGCGAATACCAGTTATTCCAGCCGCTGTTCCCGACGCTGTCACGCAACTTCACCGAAAACGGTGATAGCTTCATGGAACGCATGCTGGCGCAGGTGCTGAAAAATACCGATAACCGCATCCACAACGATATGCGCGTAAACCCGGCATTTTTGTTTGCTGCCATGTTCTGGTATCCCCAGTTGGAAACTGCCGAGCGCATTGCGCAGGAAAGTGGCCTGACCTACTTCGAAGCCTTTGCCATGGCGATGAACGATACGCTGGATGAAGCCTGCAAAGCGCTGGCGATTCCTAAACGTATTACTTCGCTGATTCGCGATATTTGGCAACTCCAGCTGCGTATGTCTCGCCGTCACGGTAAACGAGCGTGGAAGCTGATGGAGCATCCAAAATTCCGTGCAGCCTACGATTTGCTGGCGCTGCGTGCTGAAGTTGAGAATAACCCAGAGCTGTTGCGCCTGAGCCAGTGGTGGGGTGAATTCCAGGTCGCTGCACCGCCGCATCAGAAAACCATGCTGAATACTCTGGGTGATGATCCTTCACCGCGCGGTAAAGCGCGTCGTCGTCGTCCTCGTTCGGCTGCGCCACGGAATCAAAGCGCGTCATGACCCGCGTTTACCTTGCGTTAGGCAGTAATCTCGCCGATCCGCTGCATCAGGTTGATGCAGCGTTGGCAGCGCTGGATGCGCTGCCCGAAACGCAACGTATCGCCACCTCCGCGTTTTATCGCACCCCGCCTTACGGTCCAGCGGATCAGCCAGATTATCTTAACGCTGCCGTCGCGCTGGAAACCCAGCTGTCGCCAGAAAGCCTGCTCGACCACACTCAACGCATCGAGCTTGAGCATGGTCGCGTACGCAAAGCTGAGCGTTGGGGGCCGCGTACGCTGGACATTGACGTCATGCTGTTTGGCGAAGCGGAGATCAATACCGAACGCCTTATCGTGCCGCATTACGACATGCTGAATCGCGCCTTTATGCTGCTGCCGCTGCTTGAGATTGCGCCCGATGCTGCCCTGCCCGATGGGCGCGCACTCAAAACCTTTCTTCCTACACTTGATGCCAGCAATATTCGCCTCTGGCACGCCTGAACCGCACAATAGCACTTCTTTCATTCCGCTCCTTGACGCTATCCAGTAAACTTCGCCCATCAGAACTCCCTGAGTTGAGAAGGTTATGAAACCCACCACGATTTCCCATTTACGCCAGTGGAAAGCCAGCGGTAAAAAATTCGCAACGCTGACCGCTTACGATTTCAGTTTTGCTCGCCTGTTTGCTGATGAAGGTATTCAGGTGCTGCTGGTCGGTGATTCTCTTGGCATGACGGTTCAAGGTCACGACTCGACATTACCGGTTACGGTTAGCGATATTGCTTATCACACGGCGGCAGTACGTCGTGGTGCGCCGCAGTCGCTGCTGCTTTCTGACCTGCCCTTCATGAGTTACGCCACGCCTGAGCAAACCTTCGAGAATGCCGCGCAGCTGATGCGCGCCGGGGCCAACATGGTGAAAATTGAAGGTGGCGAGTGGCTGGCTGAGACCGTACGTATGCTCGCCGATCGTGCGGTGCCGGTATGTGGTCATCTCGGGTTAACGCCGCAGTCGGTGAATATTTTCGGTGGCTACAAAGTGCAAGGTCGTGATGAGGCAGGTGCTGAACGCGTGCTGGCTGATGCATTGGCACTGGAAGCAGCAGGTGCACAGTTACTGGTGCTTGAATGCGTGCCGGTCGCGCTGGCGAAGCGCATCACCGAAGCGTTGACCATTCCCGTGATTGGTATTGGTGCCGGTAACGCCACCGATGGTCAGATTTTAGTGATGCATGATGCCTTTGGCATTACCGGCGGGCACATTCCCAAATTTGCTAAAAATTTCCTGGCCGAGACCGGCGACATTCGCGCGGCGATTCGCCACTATATTGCCGAAGTGGAGTCTGGGGCTTACCCCGCCGCTGAACACAGTTTCCAGTAATTCAGGAGAATTTCAGTGCTGATCATTGAAACGCTGCCGTTGCTGCGCCGTGAAGTGCGCCGCTGGCGTCAGGAAGGCAAACGCATCGCATTGGTGCCGACCATGGGTAATCTTCACGACGGGCATTTAACGCTGGTTGATGAAGCGCGTAACCGCGGCGACATCGTTATCGTGTCGGTTTTTGTTAACCCGATGCAATTTGATCGTGCCGACGATTTAGCGCGCTATCCACGCACCTTGCAGGAAGATTGCGAAAAGCTGAACCGTCGCGGTGTAGATGTGGTGTTTGCGCCCTCTCCGGCCGAAGTCTATCCGCACGGCACTAAAAACCAGACCTTTGTTGAAGTGCCGGTACTTTCTTCACTGCTGGAAGGCGCCAGCCGTCCTGGTCATTTCCGTGGCGTTGCCACTATCGTGAGCAAGTTATTTAATCTGGTTCAGCCCGATATCGCCTGCTTTGGTGAGAAAGATTTCCAGCAGCTGGCGATCATCCGCAAAATGGTGGCGGACATGGGCTTTGATATCGACATCGTTGGCGTGCCTACCGTGCGTGCCAAAGATGGCCTGGCGCTGAGCTCGCGTAATGGCTATCTCAGCGATGACGAACGCAAGCTGGCACCGGCGTTAAGTCAGGTGATGAATGAGATCGCCACGCAGTTGGCCAATGGCGAACGGCACGTTGATGAGATGATTGAAGCCGCTAACCAATCATTGCTGGAAAAAGGCTTACGTCCAGACGGGCTGGCCATTTGTGATGCTGAGACGCTGCAACCCTTGACGGTCGACAGTCAGTGCGCGGTGGTATTAATGGCGGCGTGGCTCGGCAACGCGCGTTTAATCGATAACAAACAGGTCGATCTCACCCAGTAATTCGTTGTTGCTGGAGAGATTTTTTCCGCTGCATAAGAAAGGTTTTGGCTATGATTCGTACCGTTTTACAAGGTAAGTTACATCGGGTGAAAGTGACGCAAGCGGACCTGAATTATGAAGGTTCCTGCGCTATCGACCAGGATTTTCTTGATGCCTCAGGCATCCTGCAATACGAAGCGATTGATATCTACAACGTGACCAACGGTCAGCGCTTTTCAACCTACGCCATTGCGGCTGAACGCGGCTCAAAAATCATTTCCGTGAATGGTGCAGCGGCGCGTTGTGCCTGTGAAGGCGATATTCTGATTATCTGCTCGTATGTGCAGGTGGAAGAGGCTGAAGCGCGGACATGGCAGCCTAAAGTGGCCTATTTTGAAGGCGACAACCAGATGAAGCGCCTGGCGAAAGCGTTGCCCGTTCAGGTAGCCTGACGCTTTGTGCTATTCGCGCCAATAAAATAACGCAGCCTGAGCTGCGTTATTTATAGTGCTGATGCTGCGATTAGCTGCGTAAACCGCGGCCACGCTGAATCAGGCTATACACCAGGATATAAAACACCACAATAAAGCCGATCAGCACCGACAACGTGAAAATGATCGGCACATCGTTGATACCCAGAAAACCAAAGCGGAACCCGCTGATCATATAAACCACCGGGTTCAGTTTCGACACCATTTGCCAGAACGGTGGCAGCAGCGTCAGCGAATAGAACACGCCTCCCAGGTAGGTTAACGGTGTCAGTACAAAGGTTGGAATCAAGCTGATGTCATCAAAAGTACGCGCAAACACGGCATTCAGCAGGCCCGCCAGTGAGAACAAAATTGCTGTCAGTAACAAGGTTACTGCCACCATCGTCCAGGAATGCACGTGGAACGGCACAAAAAACAGAGAGATTGCTGTAACCAAAATACCGACGCACACGCCGCGCGCGACACCACCACCAACATATCCAGCGATGATAATGTGTGTGGGAACGGGCGCGACTAACAGCTCTTCAATGTTACGCTGGAACTTCGCGCTGAAGAAGGATGACGCCACGTTAGCGTAAGCATTGGTGATCACCGACATCATGATTAAGCCCGGCACAATAAACTGCATGTAGCTAAAACCATGCATATCGCCAATGCGTGAACCGATCAGATTACCGAAGATAATGAAATAGAGCGTCATGGTAATTACCGGCGGCACCAGCGTCTGAATCCAGATGCGGGCAAAGCGGTTAATTTCCTTGCTCCAGATGCTCTTTAACGCCACCCAGTACAAATGTGTCATGCTTTTGCTCCTGTTTTTCCCTGCACCAGGCCGACGAACAACTCTTCCAGTCGGTTGGCTTTGTTACGCATACTCAATACCTGAACGCCCTGCGCACTAAGCTGGCTGAATACGCTGTTTAATCCCTGTTCACGCATCACTTCCACTTCCAGCGTTGAGGTATCAACCAAGCGATACTGAAAACCTTCCAGTGCTGGCAGCGGGCTGCGCGGGGCTAAATCAAGAATGAAGGTTTCCGATTTCAGCTTGGAGAGCAAACCTTTCATGGAGGTGTTTTCCACCAGTTCACCGCTCTGGATAATGCCAATATTGCGGCACAGCATTTCGGCCTCTTCCAGATAGTGCGTGGTCAGGATAATGGTGGTGCCTTTCGCATTGAGATCTTTCAGAAACACCCACATTGAACGGCGCAGCTCAATATCTACGCCAGCGGTGGGTTCATCAAGAATCAGCAGTTTGGGTTCATGCATTAAGGCGCGAGCAATCATCAGGCGACGCTTCATACCACCGGAAAGCATACGCGCACGCTCGCTGCGTTTTTCCCAAAGATCGAGCTGCTTCAGGTATTTTTCAGCCCGCGTATTGGCTTCTCGACGTTCAACACCGTAATAACCCGCCTGATTCACGACAATCTGCATGACGGTTTCAAACGGGTTAAAGTTGAACTCCTGCGGCACCAATCCGAGCTGCCGTTTGGCATTTACCACATCTTTTTCCAGGTCGTAACCAAATACCCGCACGCTGCCTTCGGTCTTATTCACCAGCGAGCTAATAATACCGATAGTGGTGGATTTACCAGCGCCGTTTGGCCCCAGCAGCGCATAAAAGTCGCCCGCCTCAACGTTAAGATCGATCCCTTTCAGCGCCTGCATGCCGCCGGGATAGGTTTTAGTTAACCGGGAAAGTTCCAGTGCATAAGTCATTACGAATCCATACCCTGTTGTAGTGGCATTTTTATGCCGTTTGAAATTATTAAGCCTTCGCCTATAGTACGCCCACGCACAACGCGCAGTAACAGGTCGCTCACGCCATGACAGACATCGATACCCTGATCAGTAATAACCGCGAATGGTCCAAATTACTGGTCGAAGAAGATCCCGGCTTTTTTGAGCGGCTTGCCCAGGCACAAAAACCTCGCTTTTTGTGGATTGGCTGTTCAGACAGCCGCGTTCCCGCCGAGCGCCTCACCGGACTTGAACCGGGCGAACTTTTTGTTCATCGCAACGTGGCCAATCTGGTGGTTCACACCGATCTCAACTGCCTTTCCGTGGTGCAATACGCCATCGAAGTGCTGGAAGTTGAACACGTCATTGTTTGCGGCCATTATGGCTGCGGCGGTGTACAGGCGGCGATGGATAACCCGGAGCTGGGTTTGATCAACAACTGGCTGCTGCACATTCGCGATCTCTGGTACAAGCATAGCGTGTTGTTGGGGGAACTCCCGCCGGATAAGCGCCTCGATAAACTGTGCGAAATCAATGTGGTTGAGCAAGTTTATAACCTAGGACACTCTACCATCCTGCAATCCGCCTGGAAACGCGGGCAGAATGTTTCGCTGCACGGCTGGGTATACGGTATTCAGGACGGCTGCTTGCGTAACCTTGATGTCACCGCCAACAGCCGCGAAATCCTTGAGCAACGTTATCGCCACGGCATTGCCAATTTATTGGTCAATTCCGAAAGCCCGCAGTAATCCGTCTGGATATACCCTAAATCATTCTCGTTGCAGCCACACGGCAAGCGTATTTATCCCGATGAGCTGACTCAAGTCAGTGATTCGGATAAACACAGGTAGCCAACGCATCTGCAGCGTGAAGAATGATGGGTATCGCGGCGACAAGCCTACACTAAGCAGGCTGTCGTAGCCTTGGAAGAATGTGCGGTGCTTATGCTTCGAGCGGAACGACTTTACCGATATAAGGCAGATTACGGTAGCGCTGCGCATAGTCGATACCGAAGCCCACCACGAATTCATCGGGAATAGTAAAGCCGACATACTCTACTTTTACTTCAACTTCACGACGTTCCGGTTTATCCAGCAGAGTACAAATTGCCAGTGATTTCGGTTGGCGCAATGCCAGGATTTCACGCACTTTGCTCAGTGTATTACCGGAGTCGATGATGTCTTCCACGATCAGCACATCTTTACCACGAATATCTTCATCCAAATCTTTCAGGATCTTCACATCACGCGTGGTAGACATGCCGCTGCCGTAGCTTGATGCCGTCATAAAATCGACTTCATGCGAAACATCGATGGCACGGCACAGATCGGCCATAAACATAAAGGAGCCGCGTAGCAGCCCGACAAGTACCATGTCACTGCCGCTGTCGCGGTAATGCTCGGTAATCTCTTTGCCCAGTTCGGCGATGCGCTCGGCGATTGCCTGCTCAGGGATCATCACTTCAACAGTGTGTTTCATTGCGTTCAGCCCGGTTACGTCAGAAAGCCACGAAGTCTATCATAGTCGATACCGCCGCTGACGCCGTACGGCAAAGGCAAACGTTACCGTGGCGAAAAAGGATGCAGTAGCGTTAACTGTATGAATCGTACGCTGCTCGTTAACCCAGGTTAGCCGGAGATTTCATGACCTCTTCATCCAGTAAAAAGACCCACATAGGCGATCGTCCCCTTCATCCTGAAACGCAAATGCTGAATTACGGCTTTGATCCACGCCTCTCAGAAGGCGCGGTTAAACCGCCGGTTTTCCTCACCTCCACCTTTGTTTTTAACAGTGCTGAAGAAGGACGTGATTTTTTTGATTACGTCTCAGGACGCAAAGAACCACCAGAAGGGAAAACTGGCGGGTTGGTCTATTCGCGCTTCAACCATCCCAACAGCGAAATTGTTGAGGATCGGCTAGCGATTTATGAACACGCTGAAAGCTGTGCCCTGTTTGCATCGGGCATGGCGGCAATTTCAACCACGCTGCTGGCCTTCTCCCGTCCTGGCGAAGTCATTTTGCATTCGCAACCGCTCTATGGCGGCACCGAAACGCTGTTGAGTAAGACGCTGCATAATCTGGATATTCAGGCGGTGGGTTTCAGCGATGGCAATGATGAAAGCAAAGTGCGTGACGCTGCACAGCGCGCAATGGCGCAAGGTCGGGTGGCGATGATCCTGATTGAAACGCCCGCCAACCCGACCAACAGTTTGGTAAATATCGCCTTGATTGCGCGCATCGCCGACGAGATCGATCAGCAGCAAGGATCACGTCCGATCGTGGCTTGTGACAACACCCTGCTTGGCCCGCTGTTTCAGCAACCGCTGACGCTGGGCGCGGACGTGTCGCTCTATTCACTGACCAAATATGTGGGTGGGCATTCTGATTTAATTGCTGGCGCGGCGATGGGCAGTAAAGCGCTGATGACAAAAATCCGTGCCTTACGCAGCGCGATGGGTACGCAGCTCGATCCCCATTCCAGCTGGATGATTGGTCGCTCGCTGGAAACGCTGTCGCTGCGCATGGAAAAAGCCTGGCATAACGCCGAAGCGGTGGCTGCATTTTTACGCGACCATGCGAAGGTGGAAAAACTGCATTGGCTGCCCTATCTGGATGCAGAGAGCGCAGAAGGGAAAACCTACCGTGAGCAATGTCACGGCGCCGGCTCAACCTTTTCATTTGATATCGTTGGCGGCCAGCCAGCTGCGTTTCGTTTTCTTAATGCGCTAGCGCTGTTCAAACAGGCCGTCAGCCTTGGCGGTACCGAATCGCTGGCCAGCCATCCTGGCAGCACCACCCATTCGGGCGTGCCGGAAGCGGTGCGTCAGCGGATTGGCATTACTGACGCGACCGTGCGTTTGTCGATTGGCATCGAGAATGCGGATGACCTGATAGAAGACATTAAGCTGGCGCTTGATATCGCCTGAATTTAGGTCACGGTGAACCCCAGCATCATGCCGGTATCTTCATGCTCCAGCAGATGACAGTGCGCCATATAAGCCTGTTCGGCGGCGGCAACATAGTTGAAGCGCACCAGCACTTCGCTGCGCCAGCCGTCAACATTCACGATATCTTTCCAGCCCTGACGATGCGGGGCTGGCGGTTTGCCATTCTCCGATAAAATGCGGAACTGCGTACCGTGAATATGGAAGGGATGCAGCATGCTGTCGCCTTCCCCGGAGATCGTCCACTTCTCTACCGCGCCCAGCTCGACATTGAACATCGGCTTAGCCATATTAAACGCCTGACCATTGATTTTATTGCCGTTGTGGAAGTCATAGGCCGCTGCGGTTTTTTGCTGGCTTGGTGCGCCGTGATCCATTGAATGTTCGCCGTGCGCCATGCTGCTATCACCGCCGCCCATGTTCATCTCATGGTGGCCCTTGCCCATCGCTTTCTCGCCATAGCGCTGCATTAATGCCTGCATACCTTGCTGGTCAAGCTGCGGATCCATCATCAGTTGCAGCCAGCGCGTATTGAGCCCTTCGGTTTTTGGTATAACAGGCAACGTGGCTAACGTGTCGGGTAACGTGGCGCTGGCCATCACGCGCAGCGGTAAAATCTGCACCAGCGGCAAGGGCTGGTCGAACGGTGCCAACGTCATACCCATTTGCTCAACAGGTAATGTCACGATGTCAAAGGCGTTGCCGTCAGAAGTGTCAATCATCACCTCAAAACGTTCACCCGGCAACAAAGGCAGCGACGCAATTTTGACAGGTTCAGCCAGCAAACCGCCGTCACTGCCGATCACATACAGTGGACGTTTATCGCTGGCAGCTATGTGCAGCGAACGGGCGTTACACCCGTTGAGCAGGCGCAAACGCAGCCAGCCACGTGGCACGGCATGTTGCGGATACTGCACGCCGTTGGTCAGCATCATGTCGCCAAACCAGCCCACCGCGGCACGCATGATATCCAGTTGATAATCGATACGATCGCCCTGCTTTGTGAGCAGTTTGTCCTGAAAAATCAGCGGCACATCATCTGCGCCCCACTGCGTGGGCAGACGTAATTTGCCGGATTCATTATCTTCTAACAGCACCAATCCAGCCAAACCCTGCGCCACTTGATGACCGGTTTTGCCATGTAAATGTGGATGATACCAACAGGTTGCCGCCGGTTGATCGGGCGTAAATGTCACTTGCCGCGTCGTGCCCGGCGCAATGCTGGCGTGCGGTCCGCCGTCAACCGCGCCGGGGATTTCCAAACCATGCCAGTGCAGCGTCGTCGCTTCGTTGAGCCGGTTGTGAATATTTACCGTGACTGCCTTGCCACTTTGTAACACCAACGCCGGCCCGAGCAGATTGCCATTATAACCCCAGGTTGGAACGTCTTTGCCCTTCCACTGCGTGCTGCCTTGCCTGGCGGTGAGGTTGTATTGGCCTCTGCTATCCGGTTCCAGTAAGGAAGGAATCGGCAGCAGCGGGCGTTCAGCCGCCATTAGCGAGCGGCTCCAGAGCGGCAGCGCACCCGCCGCGCTCAGTGCAGCGGTGAGTTTGAGGAAATGGCGACGTTGCATGGTAATCATCCTTGTGACAAGAGAGGGCATAGCCTAAACCCTGACCTAATGGGAAGGTCAAGCATTCCCACCAGAATCGCCCGAAAAAATGCGGTCCTCTGCGGTAGCGGGCAAATTAATCGAAAACCTGTTAACAACTGTGCTAACGTCAATAAGATTATCCCTTGAAGAGAATGACTATGAAGAAGAGCATCAAGATCCTGCTGTTGTCAGGACTCCTTGGCTTCTCCTCCACCAGCTTTGCCTTGAGCGAATCCGAAGCCGAAGATCTGGCCGATCTCACGGCGGTGTTCGTTTATTTGAAAAACGACTGCGGCTATCAAGATTTACCCGATGCGCAGATTCGTAAAGCATTGGTATTTTTTGCGCAACAAAATCGCTGGGATTTAAGCAATTACAGCAACTACAACATGAAGGCGCTTGGCGAAGATAGCTATCGTGATTTAAGCGGTATTGCGATCGCCAATGACAAAAAGTGTAAGTCCCTGGCGCGTGATTCTTTAAGCCTGCTTGCCTACGTTAAATAACCCGCAGAACCCGCTCTCCTGCTGAACATTTGACCGTGCAACCACGGTCAGAGTTAGCTATGATGTGCCGCCCATTTTCATGGCGATGTCATTAGAGGAGAGCCTACCATGCCCCAAAAAATGGCCCAAAAAGAAACGTGGTATGAAACGCTTCATGCTGGATTTGGACAGTATTTTACCGTCGATAAACAACTCTATCGGGAAAAGACAGCGCATCAGGATTTAATCATCTTCGAAAATGCGGAGATGGGCCGCGTGATGGCGTTGGATGGTGTGGTACAAACCACTGAACGTGATGAGTTTATCTATCATGAAATGATGACGCACGTGCCAATTCTGGCGCACGGTGCAGCCAAAAGCGTACTGATTATTGGCGGTGGCGATGGCGCGATGTTACGTGAAGTCTCACGCCATCCGCAGATTGAAAAAATCACCATGGTGGAAATTGATGCGGGCGTCGTCACTTTTTGCCGTCAATATTTGCCCAATCACAGCGCCGGTGCCTATGACGATCCGCGCTTCACGCTGGTGATTGATGATGGCGTCAACTTCGTTAATCAAACCCATGAAAAATTTGATGTCATTATCTCTGACTGTACCGATCCTATCGGCCCAGGCGAGAGTTTGTTCACCTCAGAATTCTATGCTGGCTGCAAGAATGCCCTTAATGAAAATGGCATCTTCGTGGCGCAAAATGGCGTGTGTTTCTTGCAACAGGACGAAGCCATCAACAGCCATCGCAAACTCAGCCACTACTTTGCCGATGTCAGTTTCTACCAAGCCGCGATTCCGACCTATTACGGCGGCATCATGACGTTTGCCTGGGCGAGCGACAATCCGGCGCTGCGCCAGCTCGACGCTGCAACTTTGCAGACGCGTTTCGAGACCGCTGGCCTGAACTGCCGTTACTACAACGCGGCAATCCATACCGGCAGCTTTGCCCTGCCGCAATATCTGTTGAATGCTTTGTCACAGACCGAGCATTTATAAGGGGGTGAATGAAATTGCAAAAGCTAAAACTACATGGCTTCAACAACCTGACTAAAAGCCTGAGTTTTTGTATTTACGATATTTGCTATGCAAATACGGAAGCTGAGCGCGATGGCTATATCGCCTACATTGACGAGCAATATAACGCGACCCGTTTGACTGAAATTTTGACGGAAACCTGTTCGATCATTGGTGCCAACGTGCTGAATATTGCACGCCAGGATTATGAGCCGCAGGGCGCGAGCGTGACCATTCTGGTGAGCGAAGAGCCGATCGATCCGAAAGATATCGATAACTCGGAGCATCCTGGCCCGCTGCCGAATTCGGTGGTTGCTCACCTCGACAAGAGCCATATCTGCGTACACACCTATCCCGAAAGCCACCCCGAAGGCGGGCTTTGTACCTTCCGCGCAGACATTGAAGTCTCCACCTGTGGCGTGATTTCACCGCTGAAAGCGCTGAATTATTTGATTCACCAGCTCGAATCGGACATCGTTACGGTTGATTATCGCGTGCGCGGATTCACCCGTGACGTGAATGGGTTGAAGCATTTCATCGATCACGAGATCAACTCGATTCAGAACTTCATGTCAGATGACATGAAGGCGATGTATGACATGGTGGACGTGAACGTCTATCAGGAAAACATCTTTCATACCAAGATGATGCTGAAAGATTTCGAACTGAAACATTACCTGTTTAATACCAAGCCGGAAGATCTCAGCCCACAAGAACACAAGCGCATTACTGATTTGCTGTGGAAAGAGATGCGTGAGATTTACTACGGCCGCAACATACCTTCAATGGGTTTGAAGACGCTGTAGTGGCTGCCTCCGCGGGCTAAGTTAGGTGCTCGCTAAAGCTGGAGTTGGTTCTCGCAGTCCCCCACCTCGCTTCTCCCCCATTCATGGGGGAAGGTTGGGAGGGGGACAAACGACCCCGATCTATTTCGTCAACTGTAAGCCAATGCCGCGTTCACGTAACTCCCGCCTCACGTCCTCTTCCAGCCGGTTGTCGGTCACCACATCGGTTAAATTTTCCAGCGGCGAAGCGCAAAACAGCGACCAGGAACCGTATTTACTGCTATCAGCCAGCAAGACACGTCGTGCGGCATTCGCTAACAGATCGTGCTTCAGTCCCGCTTTCTCTTCGGTCGGCGTGGTAATGCCGCGCTCCAGACTCCATGAGTTGCAGCTGACAAACGCGATATCGGGGTTAATGCTGCGCAACAGACGGCGTCCATGTTCACCAATACACGACTGGCTGGAATCATCAATGCGCCCACCAATAATGGTCACTTCGATCTGTTTGAATTCGGAAAGAAACAGCGCGATATGTAAATCTGCGGTGATGACGCGCAGCGGCAGGTGCGTGAGCTGCCTCGCCAGTTCCAGCATGGTAGTGCCGGCATCCAGCACCACTGCATCACCCGACCGCACAAAGCTGGCTGCTTGTTCAGCAATTGCCTGTTTTTCGGCTAAATTACGCTGCATTTTCTCCAGCGTGGTGGGCTGGCTGGGAATAAACCGGTTTAAGGTCACACCGCCGTGGCTACGGCTGATTACGCCCTCTTTATCCAGCTTGATCAAATCACGCCGAATGGTGGCCGGTGAGGCGGAAATCGCACTCACCAACTGCTCTACAGTCACCAGATTATGGCTTTTCAGATAATCCATAATCTGGTCAAGACGACTTTGTCCCTTCATATTTCCCTATGCAAGCTGCATCGCGAGTTTGATCGAGATCGCCATGCTCTCAGACTTCGCTTTACCTGTCCAGGCGATATCAAACGCGGTGCCGTGGTCTGCCGAAGTGCGGATAAAAGGCAGTCCTGCGGTAATGTTCACGCCATCATAAAAGCCCAGCAGCTTCAGCGGGATATGTCCCTGATCGTGGTACATCGCCACCACAATATCGTACTGCCCTTCCTGACATTGCAGGAACACCGTGTCTGGCGGACAAGGCCCATAAACGTCAATGCCCTGCGCTTTCATCGCCTTGATTGAGGGTGCAACCGTGGTGATCTCTTCATCGCCAAATAACCCATTTTCACCCGCGTGGGGATTAACACCCGCGACGGCAATACGCGGCTTCTCAAAACCGACGCGGCGCAAGAAGGTATCCGCCATGCCAATCACCGTTTCAATGCGCTCACGATTCAGCGTATCGAGGAACTTACGCAGCGCAATATGCGTGGTGACATGAATCACCTTCAGCTTATCGGTATACAGCACCATGGCGTAATTTTTAGTGTTGGTAAGGTGCGCCAGCAGTTCGGTATGTCCCGGATAGATATGGCCTGCCGAATGCAGCGCTTCCTTGTTCAGCGGCGCGGTGGCAATCGCCTGCACTTCTCCGGCCAGCGCCAGTTCCGTCGCGCGCTTTACGCAGCGCCAGGCCAGATCGCCCGCTTCTTTTTGTACCACGCCAGGTTTTAACGCTTCCGGGTTCGCCAACGGTTCATCAAGGATGTTGATGATACCTGGTGCAAAATGCGCATCCTTTACGCTGTCGAGCACCCGCAATTCAGCTTGCGGGGTGATATTCATCGCCATGATGCGGCGCAGAGTACTGGCACAACCCACCACCACTGCTGGCGCGCCGTTCAGATCGCCTTCAGACAGCGCTTTGATGATAATTTCCGGGCTAATGCCCGCAGGATCGCCCATCGTCACCGCAATAATTTTATTCACTCGACTTCTCCTCAATAAAACGTATGGCTTCTACCAGGGTGTTTTCGTCGCCAAAGCCACCCGCTTTGGTCATCACCGGCAAGATAAATTCACTGTTAAGCAGAACCCCATGCGGCACGCAGCCCGCCACCAGACCCTGAATTTGAAACCCGCTGGCACCCAGCGCCTGGGCAACGGCAATGGCCACGTCGCCGCCGGAAAGATAAAGCGCATTTGGCAATTGCTGACGGCACACGGTGCGCGTCATCTCGCCGAGAAACGCACAAATCGCCTCGCCCAGTTGTTGACGAGTCATGTTGTGTTGCTGGCAAAGTTGATCAATTTCTTGTCGCTGATTGGCTCGCTGGCAGGTTCGAATCACCGTGTGCTGACCTGCACGCAGCGTCGCCACGCTTTGCGTGATCCATTCCGACGCGGAAGGCCACGCCGGTTGCAAGAACAGCTCACTAATATTGATGTCGATCAGAGCAATGTTGCGCTGCCTCGCCAGCTTGCTGATTTGCTGCTGGGCGCTGGCGCTCATCGATCCCACCACCGCTAACACCGGCTTTGCTGCACGGGTAGAAAGGTGCGCGCCCAGCGCATCGCTTAATCCCGCCGCGCCGACTAATAAAGGCGTTTCAGCTAAACGCGCCGCAGCGCGTACCAGACGGGCGATATCCGCGTCCTGTTCTGCATCCACCACCACCACACCGCGCAGGTTATTCAGTACGGTCTCCAGACGATCGCTTCGTAATGTGGCGAGATCGATCTGTGTGCCCGGCAACTGCAATTGTTGCAACACATTGGCACTTGAGATTGGCGTTTTAGGATCGCTGGCAAATTCGGTATCGGTGAGCAGCACATCATCTAAATAAACCGCGCCGTTTCGCGTGGTGCGTCCAAGACGCGGCACCGCCGGCACCACCAGCGCCAGCTGTTTGCCGCTGGCTTTGAGTGCGGCATTCACTTCTGCGCCGACATTGCCACGCAAGGTCGAGTCAATTTTTTTAACCAGCCAGCCAGCGTGTAGGGCGTGCTGCTTTACCACCTGCGTAATGCGCTCCACCGCCAGATCAGCGCTGATTGCCCGACTGTCAGTGCTGATCACGCAAACATCTACTGCCTCGCTGTTATGCGGCATCTCGCTGTTGAACAGCACATGTACACGCGCTCCCGCCTGGGCCAGCCCGCTGCCCGCATCGTTCGCGCCGGTAAAATCATCGGCGATCACCAATACCGGGGTTTTCCATGACGATTGGGTCATTGTTTCTCCTGTTTCGGCTGCTTGCCGCTGATGATGATTATATTCAATCATGATTGATTATATGTGAGCAAGATCAAATTAATCGAAATCAATATGCCCTATAAATTGAGGCACAGTAAGTGACAGAACTCGCACTGATATGAGCAAACACAATCATTCAGTTCAGATACACAGTGAAAAGGGTATGAAATGAATATCAACAGCACGGTTATCAGCGGCTATCAGGCGCTGAATGACATTCGCTATCTGCTTAACGGTAAGGCGAAAGCATTACTGGTTACCGACAAGAATATCGAAAGCATTCCTGCGGTTCAGGCGCTGATCGCACAACTGAAACAGCAGATTGCTCACGTCAGCATCGTGAACAACGTACCGCCAGAGCCAAGCCAGCATGATGTCGCGGCTATCCTCAGCGCATTGCCCTCACGTGACGTTGATTTAGTGATTGGTGTCGGCGGTGGCAGCGTACTGGATGTCGCTAAGCTGCTTTCCGTGTTGTGCGTAAAGAATGCGCCGTCGCTGGAGGCGTTGTTAGCGGGCGAGAAACCGCAGCATCGCACCACGTCGCTGTTAATTCCTACCACCGCAGGAACCGGCTCTGAAGCCACACCCAACGCGATTTTAGCCATCCCAGAAAAAGAGACCAAAGTCGGCATTATTTCGCCGGTAATGCTGCCCGATTTCGTGGCGTTGGTGCCTGAACTCACCACCAGCATGCCTGCACATATCGCCTCTTCAACCGGCATTGATGCGCTGTGTCATCTGATCGAATGTTTCACTGCCACCGTGTCGAACCCGGTGAGTGATAACTATGCGCTGATTGGCATGAAGAAGCTGTTCGCCAATCTTGAAACCACCATTAACCAACCGGGCAATCTACAGGCGCGACTGGAAATGTTGTGGGCTTCCTATTATGGCGGCGCCGCCATTGCCCACGCCGGTACGCATCTGGTGCACGCCATGTCCTATCCGCTGGGCGGCAAATATCACCTACCGCACGGCGTTGCCAATGCCATTTTACTGGCACCTTGCATGCGTTTCGTTCGTCCTGCCGCAGTGAGCAAATTTGCTCAGGCATACGATCTGCTGCCAGAAGCAGATAGCTTGCTAAGTGAAGAAGCCAAATCTCTGGCGTTAGTGGATTACTTCACTGCGCTGGTGAAGCGCCTGAAACTGCCAGCCAGTCTGGAAGAGCTGGGTATCAGCCCGGATCACCTGCCCTATTTAGTGGAAGCGGCATTAGATGTGCAACGTCTGATGAAAAACGTGCCAACGGCGGTCAGCGCCAACGATGTGCGTGACGTGTATTTGACGCTGTTTCCTTCACACCAGGCATAACGAGGATTCTCATGAGCCAGAAAATAGTCGGCGTATTAACCGCCATCATCACCGCCTTTGATCGTGATGGCGCTTTCAATCCCACCACCCAGCGCGAGCAGGTAAAACGCCAACTCAATGCAGGTAACGGTATCTTCTGCGGCGGTACCAACGGTGAATTCTTCGTGCTGAACGAGCAGGAAAAAATAGCGGTTACCGAAACCTGCGTGGATGAAGTCAACGGCAGCGCGCCAGTGGTGGCGCACATCGGTGAAATATCGACCCGTGAAACCATTCGCCTTGGCAAGCAGATAGCCAAACTGGGCGTGGACGCCGTATCCGTGATCACGCCTTATTTCGTGCCGTTGAAGCAGGAAGAGTTGATTTATCACTACCAAACCGTGGCCGACGCGCTCGACGTCCCGCTATTCCTCTACAACATTCCGGCGCGTACCGGTAATACCTTGCAGCCCGAAACCGTGCGCAAGCTGGCCTCACATCCCAACATTATCGGTATCAAAGATTCTGCGGGCAGCTATGAAAGCCTGAGTGGTTTCCTGAAAGCCGCTGAAGGCATTGATAACTTCGACGTGCTGAACGGTCCAGATTCATTGATTCATCAAGGATTTGTCGATGGCTGCTCAGCCTGCATTTCTGGCCTCGCCAACGTCGCGCCGCAAGAGATCAACGCTATTTGGGCACACTTCAACGCTGGCGATGTCGCCGCCTCACGTCTGGCACAAGAGAATGTGACGGGCCTGCGTACGGATTTATACAGCGTCGGCTTCTCGCCAGCGGCGGTGAAAAAAGCCGTCACGCTGCTGGGCTATGACGTCGGTGAAAGCCGCTATGCCGTGCATTTCAGCGCCGAAGAAGAGCAGAAGATCCGTCAAATCGTGAATCAATATTTGCAGTAATGGCCGTCAGGGTGGCCTTTGCTGCCCTTGCCTGAAACCTGACACCGGGAAAAATTATGAAAGTGATTTGCACCTCGCCCTCCTTTGCTAAATATGATGCGGCGCCCATCGACACCCTGAAACAGCATGGCTTTGAGCTGATTACGCTGCCCGCCGATGCGCCATTGTCGACGCTGGAGCCGCATCTGGCTGAAACCGTCGCGATGATCGTGGCCTTTACTGACGTCAACGATGAGCTGCTGGCGAAAGCGCCCCAGTTAAAAGTGGTGTGTAAACATGGCGTTGGCGTCGATAACATCGATCTGGATGCAACGCGCGCGCGCGGAATTTATGTCACCAATGTCCCTGACGCCAACAAGCACGCGGTGGCTGACTTCGCTTTCGCACTGATGCTTAACAGTGCGCGTCAGATCACACAGGCCGCAGAGGAAACCCGCGCCGGCAACTGGCCACGCATTTTCGCCACCGACGTCTACGGTAAAACGTTGGGCATTATCGGGCTGGGCAATATTGGTAAGCAGGTCGCGCTGCGTGCCAAAGGCTTCAACATGCGCGTTATCGCGTTTGATTTTTATCCCGATGAGAAATTTGCCGCCGAGCACGGCATCGAGTTCGTCAGCATGGATCGTCTGACTGAAGAAGGCGATTTCATCACGCTGCATACGCCACTGACCGATGAAACCCGTAACCTGTTCAATGCCACGCGTATCAAACGGATGAAGAAATCTGCCTTCCTGATCAACGTCTCGCGCGGTGGCGTGATCAACGAAAACGATCTGTTCCAGGCGCTACAGGACAACGTGATTGCTGGCGCTGCCGCTGACGTATTCGACCACGAACCCTTAGCTGAACATCCGCTGTTTACGCTGCCGAATTTTATTCCTACCTCGCACATCGCCGGTTATACCGACGGCGCAATCAGCGCTATTGGCGAACGTTGTGTGCAGCAGATTATTCAGTGCCTTAAACAGGGCGAACGCCCAGTAAACGTGATGAACGGGTTGGCGTAAGACCGACCGCTTCTCTTACCGAACAGTTTGGTGATTATAACGATGAACAACACCTCGCGTATCCGTTGGTGGATCGCTGGCCTGATGTGGCTGGCGATCGCCATTAACTACATTGATCGAACTGTACTCTCTGCTGCTGCGCCGCACCTGATCACTGAGCTGGACATCAATCCAGAAATGATGGGTTTTATCATGGCCGCGTTCTTCTGGTCTTATGCGCTACTGCAAATTCCGGCAGGCTGGTTTGCTGACCGCTACGGCCAGAAAAAAGGGCTGGGCATCGCCGTGGCGTGGTGGTCAATCGCGACCATGGCGATGGGTTTAGCCACCGGTTTTAAATCATTGCTGGCCATGCGTCTGGCGCTGGGCATCGGTGAAGCGGCTGCTTATCCGAGCAATGCGGGTATCACCGCACGCTGGTTCCCCGACCGCGAACGTGCCACCGTTTCTGGCCTGTTCGACAGTGCGTCGAAATTTGGCGGCGCGGTGGCCATGCCGCTGATCGTCTGGATGATCGCCATGGTTGACTGGCGTATCACCTTCCTGGTAATCGGCGCAATTGGCGTGTTTTGGGTCATCGCCTGGTACTTTATCTATGCAGAGAACCCGGAAGATCATAAGAAGATCAGCCAGAGCGAAATCAGTTTGATCCGCGATGGCCAGACACAAAAACATGGCGATAAAAGCGTTCGTCCCATGAAGTGGTACAAACTGCTGCGCTACCGCAACATCTGGGCAATGTGTATTGGCTTCTTCACTATTAACTATACCTCCTACTTCTTCATTACCTGGCTGCCGACTTATCTGGTGCAAGACAAGGGTATGGATTTCCTCAAAATGGGCATGGTGGCTGCGCTGCCGCTGATTTGCGGCATGGTGATTGAAGTGATTGCCGGTTGGATGTCAGATCGCATCGTCCACAAGAAAATCTTGTCGCTGACCGCCACGCGCAAACTGTTCCTCACCGTGGGTCTGTTGATGGCGCTGTGCATTGGTTTCGCGCCGTTCACCGATTCCGTCTTTATGACCGTGCTGCTGCTGTGTATCGCTAAATCGGGCACCACCGTGGCGGCTTCGCAGGTCTGGGCATTGCCTGGCGACGTTGCACCGCAGAACAGCGTGTCGATTGTCGCCGGTCTGCAAAATACGGTCTCCAATATGGGCGGCGCGGTGGGTCCGATCATTACCGGTGCGATTGTCGGCGCTACCGGCCACTTTACCTGGGCGCTGGTGTTCTCCGCCGTGCTGGTGGTGATTGGTATTCTTAACTACCTGTTCCTGCTGGGCAAAGTCGAGCCAATCGTTGACGAAGAACAGGTTCACGAACATCAGGCGGTGAGCCACAGTCTGTGATCACCTTCTGACTTAACGCCGCATGCGTCCTGCATGCGGCATTCCCTCTCTGTAACCACAACAAAAAACAATTGGAGGCGATGATGTCGCTGAATTCCAATGGATCACCTGCAGTCGTTTCGGCAAGTAAAAGTAAAGGGAAGTTTCGTTACGTGATTCTGACGGTGCTGTCAGTGGGTATCGCCATTAACTACATCGATCGTGCGGCGATGAGTGTCGCCATGCCATTTATGAGCGAGGAGCTGCACATCTCGCCCACCGACAGCGGTTTGCTGCTGTCCGCCTTCTTCTGGAGCTATGTGCTGTTCCAGCTGCCCGGCGGTTGGCTGGTTGATCGGCTTGGCCCGCGCATCACCTTCGCGTTAAGTAGCCTCGGCTGGGGATTAGCCACCGCGGCCTGCGGTTTAGCCAGCAGCATAGCCGCGTTGGTTGGCTTTCGGTTTGTACTGGGCGCGGTAGAAGCACCGAGTTATCCCGCCAGTTCGTCAACGGTGACGCGCTGGTTCCCGCGTCAGGAACGCAGCTTTGCCGCCGCGACCTTTAATAACGGCAGCAAAATCGGCGGCACGCTGGCGATTCCAATTATCTCGCTGCTGATTGCATGGGTTGGCTGGCGCGCCACTTTTGTGATTTCTGGCGTGGTCGCGGTGGGTTGGGCACTGGGTTGGTATCTGTGGTATCGCGAACCGCGCGATCACCCTTCCGCCACCGCCGAAGAAGTGGCCTTCATTGAAGCGAATCAGGATGCAGAAACCGGCGCTCCGATGAGCATTCGCCAGCTACTGACCCAGCGCACGGTGCAGGCAATGATGGCGGGCTTCTTCTGCATCAACTTCGTCTCTTATTTCTTCTTCACCTGGTTCCCTACCTATCTGGTGGAAACCTTCCATCTTTCGTTGATGAAGTTCGGCTTGCTCGGCATGTTGCCCGGCGTGGCGGCGATTATCGGCGGCTGGTGCGGTGGCTTGCTTTCCGACAGCCTGGTGCGTCGCGGTTACTCACTGAGCGTCGCGCGAAAAATTCCGTTGGTGGGTGGCATGCTCGGCAGCGCGACCATTGGCTTAGCCGCCTTTTCGCCGACGGTGGGCCTGGCGCTGGCGGCATTGTGTTTTGCCAACTTCTCGGCAACCTTTGCTTCCGCCGCGCTGTGGGCGCTGCCGTCTGACGTTGCGCCAAACCGCGCCAACGTCGCCACCATCGGCGGTATTCAAAATATGGCTGCCAACCTGGCGGGCATCATCTCGCCGATCATGATTGGCGTGATTATGCAGTACACCCATTCATTCGTTATCCCATTAGAAATCGCAGGCGTGGTGGGCATTATTGGCGCGCTGATTTACGGTTTCTGGCTGCCGCGCGTAACGCCGATGACGCTGAACAACGCCCAGTCACTGGATGCATCTGCAAGGAGTGAAGTATGAACACCCGCTGGAATAAACGGCCTGCGCTGTCAACCTGGGGCGATTTTGGTCCCGACGATCAGTTGGGTCGTCTGAATTTGCTGACCGCCGCCAAGGTACTTGAAGGGATTGCCGAAGTGCGTGAAGGCCAAACGTTTTGCCTGAGCCTGCCGCTGGATCTGCCTGGCGGCACGGCGATGAATCCACGTCGCCCACCGCCGCAGCTTAACGCCACGCGGCGTGGTGAAAACGCCAATATGACCTATCCACTGTCGCGGGATGATGCACGCCTGAGCGATGTCATCTGTGACGACAGCGTGACGCTGGCGCTGCAGTACTCAACGCAATGGGACAGTCTGGCGCACATGGGGCAATGGTTCGATGTGAACGATAACGGCGATGCCGAAATGGTGTTCTACAACGGCTATAAAGCGGGGGTGGATATTGTCGGAGAAACCGATTATCGCGGCGGCTGTGGTTGTGATAGCGGTACGCATCTCGGTGCAAAAGCATTGGGTATTGAGAATATGGCGCAGCACGGTATTCAGGGTCGTGCGGTTATGATCGATATCAAACGCCATTTCGGCATTAGGCGTTTCGCCTTTGGTTATCAGCATCTGATGCAGATCATTGAGGCCGATAATATCGACATTCGGCCCGGCGATCTTGTGTGCTTCCGTACCGGCATGGATGAAGCGATTATTGAAATGAACGGTGAACCTGATATGGCTTATCTCAACAGCCATTTTGCCGGGCTGGATGGTAGCGATCCGGCGCTGCGTCAATGGGTACATGACAGTGGCGTGGTTGCGCTGCTGGCTGACAATCCTGCGGTGGAAATTCTGCCCGCTAAACCTCTTAACAATGATTTTTATCCGTCACATCCGCTGCACGATCTCTGCCTGTTTCGGCTTGGGGTTTATCTCGGTGAACTGTGGCTGATGAGTCCGCTGGCTGACTGGCTGGCCCTACAGCAACGAACCGCGTTTCTGCTCACTGCACCTCCGCTGCGCCTGCCTGGTGCGGTGGGTTCACCCGCCACGCCGGTGGCAACGGTGTAAATTTACTCCCCCTAAACCCTACGGTGACGCGCAAAAAGAGCAAAAATGCCATTGCAGTCACCCTCATTGTGAGGCTTCACCATGAGTACATCGCAACAAGAAATCAGCATCCCGGTCGCCGATCACCACTTGCCGACCACCTTTCGTGGGTATCTGCGCAGTTTTGGTCCTGGCTTAGTGCTGGCGATGACCTTTCTCGGCACCGGTGATCTGGTGGCTTCCACCGTCGCGGGCGCTAATTATGGTTATGACCTGCTCTGGACGCTGATCATTGCCCTGCTCGCGCGTGGTTTTATGATCTCCTACATCGCCAAATACACCTTGATGAACCGCTTTGGTGATAACGACATTATTCAAGGCTACAAACGCGTCTGGCGCGGCTTTCCGCTGTTTTTTGGCATCCTGATCGCCATTGTGGCGTTCGTGGTGCAGATGAGTTTTTTACGTGCCGGCGCGGTGGGTCTTTATCAGCTTTTTAATCATTTCGGCGGCGAAACCTGGGGCGTGTTTCTCTGGAGCGTGGTGATTGTGAGCATGACGCTGCTGATGATGCTGACACGCAATCAATATCGTCACCTCGAAACGCTGGCGCGAATTGCGTCGGTGATTATGATTGGCTCGTTTTTGTATGCGATGATCAAGGTCGGTCATTTTGATGTTAGCGGCTTTCTGCGCGGCCTGACTTTCGGCCTGCCGGAAAACGCCGGGCCTTTTTTTGCCGTGTTCATTGCTGTCTCGACCATTGGCGCTATTGGCGGCTCCACCAGCAACCTGCTCTATCCCGGTTTCATGCGTGACAAAGGTTGGGTTGGGCCGAAATACCGCAAGCTACAACAGCTTGACTTGCTGTTTGGCATGTTACCGATGCTGGTGATTAACGTGCTGTTCTGGAGTGTGGCCGCCGAAGTGGTGCACGGTTCGGGCAGCACCATCGCCGATGAAAATGATCTTTCTGCTATGATGTCCAGCGTCGTCGGCCCAGCCGGGCCTTACTTGCTGTGGACCTGTATTTTTCTCGCCAGCTTTACCAGTTTTCCTTCGCAGTCTCGCGGCTTCTGTTCATTGATTTTCAGCTGTGTGCATCACACGGGAAACCTGAATCAACGTTACGCAACACCAGATGATAATCCGTGGTTTAAGCGGGTGCAGATTGCGGTCTATATCATTCTGCCGATTCTTGTCACCTTTCCCGGTGCGCCAGATTTAGTGATGCTGAATATCCTCGGCACCAGCGTCGCGACCTCTTTGGTCTTGCCGCCGCTGCTGGTTGGGCTGTTTATCATGACCAGCCGCAAGCGTTTCATGATGGAAGGTCAGGCAAATCGCCTGTGGGAACAGGCGTTGTTGGGGGTGATTTCACTGATTGGAATCTGGTCGACGTTTGAAATTGTACGCAATTTCTTTCGTCAAATAACGCATATTCTTTAAGCCGGAACGCAGGTTGAGCGGCGAATGCGGCTCAACCTTTATGGCCATATTGCTGAAGGAATTGGCGATAAGCGGCGATCACCAACAAAAAATCCTCTACACCACAGAATGACAGGCTCTCTTCATCGTAATAGTTCATGCCTTCTTCCATGCCGTCATCTTCCAGTGCCAGCAGATTAGCGCGGATCATCACCTCTTCTTCATCCAGCAAAATGGTGTATTCGCTGCCGACGCGCTGCCATTGTCGCACGCTGCCTTTTACCTCTTCGATGGCCGCTTCCACTTCATCCAGCAATCCGAGATCATTTTTCACTTCTTCATTAAACCAATGGCCAACTGCTTCATGATCCATCGACATGCGCACTTTAATCTGGCCCGTTACATCTCGTAAAAACTCATATTCCATTGCGTTATCCTCTTGCTCTCGCGGCTCACCTTGCACTCCCTGAGTGCATTTTGTGCGCAGCCTGCCCTCTACATTGTGACAGATGGCGCATTATTGCAGGCCACAGCGCCCTTTGCAGCGTTTTTCCCTTGATGAAAGTCTGGCGCGTTTCTTGCGTGTAACAAAGTGTGTAATCCCGCAGACGTTGCTTTCCCATTCATCCAAAGAGGTCCCTGCTATGGAATTGAAATGGTTTGAAGATTTTCTCAGCGTTGCCCGCAGTAACAGTTTTACCCGCGCTGCCGATGAGCGTCACATTACTCAATCCGCCCTGAGTCGTCGGATACGGCAATTAGAAGAGTGGCTAGGCGTGCCGCTGTTTAATCGCAAAACCTATCCGGTGACCTTAACCCCAGAGGGGCAAATCTTTCTTGCTACCGCCAGGGAAACGGTATTCTCCATGACGCATCTGCGTAACGATTTACATCAACGCTTTCGTTCACGTACTGCGGTGCTGCGTTTTGCCATGCTGAATACCCTTTCGCTGACCTTTTTTCCTGACTGGATTCAGCGGCTCAATTTGAAACAACAGCTGGGCTACATTCGTATGTGCAATTCGAAACCGAGTTTTATTGAGCATATCGCCACGCTTCACAGCGGTGAAACCGATTTTCTCCTGACTTATGCCCATGATGCCGTGTCGCTGATCCATCAGCTCGCGCCTTATCCGATGGTGCAACTGGGACGTGAGCGCGCCATTGCTGTTTGTCGTCCCGACAGCAGCGGCAAGCCGCTCTATCCGGTTGATCCGCATGGCGGACCGATTCCGTGGATCAGCTACGGACAACACTCCTTTTTTGCCCATGCGCTGGCACAAATGCTGAGTGAACGTCCTTTGCCATTGGAAGCGGTATACGAAAACGGTATGTCGGTGAATTTGAAAGCGATGGTGCTGGCAGGTGGCGGTGTCGCCTGGCTGCCGCTCAGCCTGATTCATCAGGAACTGGCCAGCGGCATGCTGGTACGCGCAGACGACAGCCGCTGGGATATGTCGCTGGCGATCCGCCTCTATCGACAACCGGTGTTACAGAACCCGCAGGCGGAATTGCTGTGGGATCGGGTACAGCAACTTCAACCCGCTACTGCGGCGTGAATGAAAACTATGCAATTTTGGAATGGGTTGTGTGAATTGCTCATTGGCCTTTTGCCAACCTGTTCGCCCATGCTGACGACACAGAGACGTGAAAGCGTCTGCCGCTGTGCGGATCAACCAATCTGGGGATTGCAATGGAAAACAAAGCGTTAGTCTGGAAGTGGGTTGAAGAACACCAAGCAACTTTTTGTGCACTCAGCGATCGGGTCTGGGGTATGCCAGAGATTTGTTATACCGAATACCGCTCGGTCGCTGAGCATACCGCGATGCTAAAACAGCAAGGATTCCGTGTGACCGAAAACGTTGCGGATATTCCCACTGCCGTGATGGGTGAAGCGGGCGATGGCGGGCCGATCATCGCTTTCTTGGGTGAATATGATGCGTTGCCCGGATTGAGTCAGGCGGCAGGCGTAGCGTCCTATTCACCCTTGCCAGGCAACGGCAACGGCCATGGCTGCGGTCACAACTTATTGGGTTCAGCCGCCATGCTGGCCGCTACTGCGATGAAAGCCTGGTTGGAAGAAACCGGCCTCCCTGGCCGCGTACGCTACTACGGATGTCCCGCGGAAGAAGGCGGTGCAGCTAAATCCTTTATGGCGCGCGCTGGCGCATTTGACGGCGTTGATGTAGCGATTACCTGGCACCCTAGCGCTCATCATGAAGTGGCAAAACCGCTGTCACTGGCGAATACCCGCATGGACTTTTTCTTCACTGGCCGTTCTTCTCACGCCGCCGCCTCGCCGCATTTGGGCCGCAGCGCGTTAGATGGTGTCGAACTGATGAACGTTGGCGTGCAGTATCTGCGTGAACACGTGCCACAGGATTCGCGTATTCACTACGCCATGCTCGATTCTGGTGGTATCGCACCCAATGTGGTGCAGGCGAAAGCTGCGGTGCGCTATGCCATTCGCTCACGCGATGTTCACGCCATGTTTGATCTTAACGAACGCGTCAAACGCGTGGCGCAAGGTGCGGCGATGATGACTGACACTAAAGTGGAGATCAGCATCATGAGCGCGGTGTCCAACCTGTTGGGCAACCGTCCATTGGAAGAAGCGATGCAGCGCAACCTTGAGGCGCTTGGGCCGGTGGCTTTCGACCAAGCCGATCTCGCTTTCGCGGCTGACATTCAAGCGACCTTGTCGCCCGAAGAGATCGACAGCTGCTACCGCAAAACCGGCGTGAAACCGGCTAATCCTAAGCCGCTCAGCGATTACATCATTCCTCTCGATACACAGGGTGAAGTGATGATTGGCTCGACCGACGTTGGTGACGTCAGTTGGGTGATTCCGACCGTGCAGGCGCATGTGCCGACCATGGCCATTGGCACGCCGGGCCATTCATGGCAACTGACTGCGCAAGGCAAAATGCCCGCCGCACACAAAGGCCTGACGCATGTAGCCAAAGTCATGGCGGCGACCGCAGTTGATGTGCTGACAGACAAAGTGCTGTTGGCTCAGGTGAAAAAAGCCCATTTCGAACAGATCAGTGAAAAGCCTTATCACTGCCCGATTCCACCCGACGTTAAGCCACCGATTCAGCCACGCCCGGATAACCTGTAATCCTCTGGAGAGAATAATGAAAGCAACACAGATTACCGCCGCGTTAGCGTTGGCTGGGGCCTGCTGCGCGCCGCTTCAGGCTGCTACCCCGCCCGATTCACTGGTGATGGCGTGGAACATTGACGCCATTAGCACCTGGGATCCGGCCCAAATTGGCGAAGTGGTGACCAGTGAAATCTACGCGAATACCTGCGACACGTTAGTGGATTTTAAGCTGAGCGATGAGAAAGAGCTGGTGCCAAACCTGGCGAAAACTTGGGATGTTTCAGCCGATCGCAAAACGATCACCTTTCACTTGCAGGACAATCTGAAATTCGCCGATGGATCGTCCGCCACCGCAGGCGATCTGGCCTGGTCAATGCAGCGCGTGGTGAAACTCGGATACGGCAACGCCGCAGCGATTAAAGAGTACGGTTTCACCAAAGAAAACGTTGATAGCCTGATTACCGCGCCTGACGACAACACGCTGGTGATGGCCTTCGATAAAGCCTATCCCACCAATCTTCTCCTTCAGGCGATTGCCGCCAACAACGTCTCTTCGCTGCTCAATCGCAAATGGGTCGAACAGCAAGCGGTGGACGGCGATCTCGGGCATAAATATCTCTCTACGCATACCGCCTGTGTTGGGCCGTATCAGATGATGCGCTGGAATGCGGGCGAAGGCGTGGTGCTTCAGGCTTCACCCCATTATTGGGGCAAAGCGCCGGCACTAAAACGCGTGTTGATTCGTCACGTTGCAGAAACCGGCACGCAGCGGCTGTTATTAACCAAAGGCGATGTGGATATTGCTCGCGATCTCTCCGCTGACGATCTTAAAACGCTGGATGAAGGCGGTCAGGTCAAAGTGGAAAAAGCCCTTAAACCGCAGCTTTTTTTCTGGACCTTCAACAATGAAGATCCCATTTTCAAGAATGAAAAAGTGCGTCTGGCGATGCGTTATCTGATCGATTACGACGGCCTGGCGAAAAGCGTCATGCCCTACCTTGGCGTCCCTCACGCCAGCTTCGTGCAGCTTGGCGCCTTTGGTGCGCTGGATGAACAGGCGGGCCAACCGTTTAAACTCGATCTCGACAAAGCCAAACAACTGCTAACCGAAGCCGGTTATCCCAATGGTTTCAGCGCGTCGGTGATCTTCGGCACTCTGCCGCACTCCGCGCCAATTGCGCAAAGTGTGCAGCAGAATGCCGCGAGGATCGGCGTCAAGTTAACCCTTGAACGCATGGCGAACGCCCAACTGTTTAGCCGGGCGCGGGGCCGCGAATTCCAGAGCGCGATGATGGCATGGCAAACATCTGTGCCCGATGCCTACGGCAACGCCTCGCGCTTAGTGTTCAATCCTGACAACCGCAAAGAAGCCCGCGCGACGCAATATCCTAGCTGGCGTGCTGCCTACTACGACCCGACGATGAACCAAAAGGTCAATGCCGCCTTGCTGGAACCGGATGACATCAAGCGCAGCGCGATGTATGCCGATCTGCAACGTGAGCAGATGGAGAAAGGCCCGATGGCGATCATGTTCCAGATGTACAACAGCGCCGGGATCAGTCCGGTGGTGAAGAACTGGACCTGGAACGGTTTCCGCGTCTGGTACGGTGACGCAAGCAAGTAACGGAGGTAACAGATGTCTCAGGTGATCACACCCACATCGATCAATACCTCGCCCTCTCCCTTATGGCGCCTTTGCAGGCGCCTGTTTCGGGGGCTAATTTCAATCGCTTTTACCCTGCTGGGACTGGCCGCATTAACCTTTTTTATTGGCCGACTGCTGCCGATCGATCCGGTCGTCGCAGTGATTGGTGATAACGCCAGTCAGGAAGCCTACGACAAGATGTTTCATCAGTTGGGGCTGGATCAACCGCTGTGGCAGCAATTTATCGATTACGTCTGGCAGCTGCTGCATTTCAACTTTGGTACCGCGTTGACCACCAGCCATCCCGTGGCTGAAGACATTGCCCGCGTGTTTCCGGCCACGTTGGAGCTGGCTACCGTGGCGGCGATCCTGGGTGTTGGACTCGGCATTCCGGCGGGGGTTTATGCCGCAATGTACCGTAATTCGTGGTTCGATCATCTCATCCGTTTCGTTGGCTTATTAAGCTATTCCACACCTCATTTCTGGCTCGGTTTAATGGGATTACTGCTGTTTTATGCCACTTTGGGCTGGATCGGCGGGCCCGGACGCATCGATTTTCTCTATGAGTTTGACCTGCAACCGGTGACCGGATTCTGGCTGATCGACAGCGCATTAAGCGGCAACTGGGCGGTATTCAAAAATGTGTTCGGCCACATCATTTTGCCCGCCTCGATTCTTGGCCTGAGCGCGCTGGCCTACATCAGCCGTATGACGCGCAGCTTTATGATTGAGCAGCTGTCGCAGGAGTACATCATCACCGCACGCGTCAAGGGATTGTCGTGGTCGCGCTGTGTCTGGATCCACGCCTTCCGCAATATCGCCGTGCCGACGCTCACTGTGGTGGCGCTATCCTGGGCCTGGCTGCTGGAGGGCGCAGTGCTGACCGAAACGGTGTTTGCCTGGCCCGGTTTTGGCCGCTACCTGACGAATGCACTGCTGGCGGGAGACATGAACGCGGTGGTCGGCTGCACGCTGCTGATTGGTGCGATCTTTGTTGGCCTGAATATTCTCTGCGATCTGCTGTATCGCATCTTCGATCCGCGAACCCGTCAGGAGGATCAATGACCGATTCTGCCCATAAAACCCTGCGAGTCCGTCCTCAGAGCGGCCTGCGTGCCTGGCTGAGCGATCCGGCTCCACACTCTCCGTTGCAGGCGCAGGTTCAGCTCGGCTGGATCCAGTGGCGCCGTTTTTGCGCCAACCACTCCGCGCTGTTTGGTTTGCTGGTATTGCTGGTGATTATCGCGGCAGCGCTGTTTGCGCCGTGGCTGGCCACGCAGGATATCTTCGCGCAGAACCTGGCGTTTCGCCTGCAAGCGCCCAATGCCCAACACTGGTTGGGCACCGATGAGCTGGGACGCGATATCTTTAGCCGCCTGCTCTACGGTGCACGCATTACCTTGTATATCGCTGCACTCACCGCTCTGATCATCACGCCGCTCGGCCTGCTGATTGGCACCGCCGCAGGTTATCTGGGCGGCTGGGTCGATACGGTGTTGATGCGATTAGTTGATATCTTTCTCGCCTTTCCCAGCCTGATTCTGGCGCTGGCGTTTGTCGCTGCACTCGGCCCCGGCATCGAAAACGCCATCATCGCCATTTCTCTCTCCGCGTGGCCGCCGATTGCTCGCCTGGCACGCGCTGAGACGCTGGCAATCCGCAAGATGGATTACATTGCGGCGGTGCGGCTACAAGGTGCGTCTTCGTGGCACATCATCGTACGTCACATCATTCCAATGTGCCTGCCTTCGGTGGTGGTGCGCGTCACGCTCAATATGGCGGCGATCATTCTCACTGCCGCCGGGCTGGGCTTTCTCGGTTTGGGCGCACAAGCCCCCAGCCCGGAATGGGGCGCGATGCTGGCTTCAGGTCGTGAGTTCATGCTGAACAATGGTTGGATCGCCGCCATTCCCGGTTTAGCCATCCTTTTCACCAGTCTGGCTTTCAATTTGTTGGGTGATGGCCTGCGCGACGTAATGGATATTCGCCATGAGTAATCAACTGCTGAAGGTAGAGAATCTCAATATCGTTTTCAAAGGCGCGCATGAAGATCATCACGCGGTACGCGACGTCAGTTTTCAAGTCGGGCGTGAAAAAGTCGCGATCGTCGGCGAATCCGGTTCCGGCAAATCACAAACCTGCCGCGCACTGCTGAAACTCACCCCGAAAATCGCTCAGGTAAGCGCGACGAAAATGCAGTTTGGTGACATTGATTTGCTCAACAGCAGCGAGCGAAAAATGCGCACGGTTCGTGGCAATCGCATTTCGATGATTTTGCAGGATCCGCGTTTTTCTCTGAACCCGCTGATGCGCATTGGCGATCAGGTGGCGGAAGCCTGGCGCATTCACAGCCGCGTGAGCCGAAAGGAAGCGCAGACACGGACGCGTGAAATGCTGGCTTCAGTGCATATCCGTGAAGTGGAGAAAGTCGCACAGCTTTACCCGCATGAAATTTCGGGCGGCATGGGACAGCGCGTGATGATTGCTATGATGCTGATCCCCGAACCCGATTTGATTATTGCCGATGAACCGACCTCGGCGCTGGACGTTACCGTGCGTCAGCAGGTGCTGCATATTTTGGATGAGCAGCTGTCACGACGTCAGACCGGTTTGTTGTTCATTACCCACGATCTCAATCTGGTTTCACGTTTCTGCGATCGCGTGCTGGTGATGTACGCCGGACGCATTGTTGAAGAAATTCGCGCTGATCGGCTGGAACACGCCCAGCATCCTTACACGCAGGCATTGCTGGCCAGCCAGCCGCGACTGCATCATCCCGTTGAATTGCTTCGCGTGCCCAGGCGTGATCCTGCCTGGTTACATGGCCCCCGTTTCCGTGATGGAGTTGCCCTATGACCCCGATTCCAGGCACTGAACGCAGTATCGAAACGGTTAATCTCAGCATCGCATTCGGTAAAGGCGCGCAATATCGTCAGGTAGTCGATGACGTCAGCATCACGCTGGCGCATGGCGATTGTTATGGTTTGATCGGCGAATCGGGTTGTGGGAAATCCACCATTTTGCGTGCCCTCGCCGGCCTTAATCACGATTACCAAGGTCATATCCTGTTCAATAACCGTGAGCAGCAGCCGCTGCGCGATAAGGCATTTTATCGTCAGGTTCAGATGGTATTTCAGGATCCTTATGCCTCGCTGCATCCGCGCAAAATGGTGTGGAACAGCCTGCGAGAACCCTTGAAGCTGCATCGGATGGATCGTCATGAAGCCCGCATCAGCGATGTGTTGAATGCAGTGGGCCTGTCAGATGCGTTTCGTTATCGCTATCCCCATCAGCTTTCGGGTGGGCAACGTCAGCGCGTGGCGATTGCGCGTGCGCTGATTCTTGAGCCTTCGGTGTTATTGCTGGATGAGCCGACCTCGGCGCTGGATGTCTCGGTGCAGGCTGAAATTTTGAACCTGCTCAGCGTGATGCGAAAACAGCGGCAATTAACCTATCTGATGGTGACGCACGATTTGGCGGTAGTGACGCATTTGTGTCAACGCGTCGGCATTATGCATCACGGCAAGCTGCTGGAAGAGTTGAGCGCCGATACGTTACGGCGCGGTGCCGCTAATGAATCTTACACGCGCCAGTTTCTGGCTGCCAGCGAGGCATAACTGATGACGTTGATCGAAACTTTAGCGCGCTGGTGTGCCGAGCCACCCGCCTTCTCGCCTCACGCGCAGCAGCTGGCGCGTGAGGCTATTACCGACACGCTGGCCTGCCTGGTTGCCGGGCGCGACGATTTTTCTACCCGCGCCGTGGCACAAGCCTGGTCTGCCGATGCCCGCAGCGTGGCAGTCGATGCACTGATTAACGCGACCGCAGCGCATGCAATCGACTTTGACGACAACTTCGCACCGGGGATGAGTCACGCTTCTGCCGTTTTAGTGCCGGCGCTGCTCGCGGTGGCACTGGCCGAAAAGTGCAGCGGATCGGCGCTGATCAAAGCCTATTTGATTGGCTTGCAGGCGCAGGCATTTATCGGCGATGCGGTGGGATATGGTCATTACACCGCAGGCTGGCACGGCACCTCAACCGTTGGTTGCATTGGCAGCGCGGCGGGCGTGGCGGCGCTGTTGGGTCATGATACGGCGGCAATTGCGCGTACGCTGAGCATTGCCGTTAGCCTCGCTAGCGGTGTAAAAGGCCAGTTCGGTACGCCATTAAAACCCTTCCATGCCGGGATGGCGGCACGTAACGCCGTTGACGCCGCAACGCTGGCAAGCACCGGTATCAGCGGTCGTCTGGACATCATTGAATGCCCTATGGGGTTTGCTGAACTCTACGATGGGATGCTGCAAGTGCCAACGCTGCCGGAAAGCAGCGATCCGCATGTAATTGAAAGCATCGGCGTAATGCCAAAGAAACATCCCTGCTGCGGTTCTACTCATCGCATTCTCGACGCCATTGCCGACCTGCAACAGCAGCAGCAGTTTCAGTTGGATGATATTGAACAGATACATTGTCAGGTGGGCATTGCGAACTGGCGTAACCTCGCCTATACACAGCCAGAAGATGAGATGCAGGCACGCTTTTCCATGCCCTATTGCGTGGCGGTGATGTTGCAGCGAGGCGCATTAAGCGTGGCCGATTTTACTGCCGAGGCGGTAAAGCATCAGGCAAAAAACCCCTTGTTATTGCGGGTAAAAATGGACGCCTGGACGCCAGAGCAGGAAGCAGAACAGCGCGATTTACCGCATATACTGACGCTGACGCTAAAAGAAGGTCGAGAAATCATCCATTCACGTTATCAGGCCAAAGGAACGCAAGCTGAACCTTTTAGTGAGGCGGAGCGGCGATCAAAATTTTTGGATTGCTGTGGCGAACTCACCGATCGGGAGCGGCTTTTTTCTCGCTTGTCTGCGCTGGAACAGGAAACTACGCTGCATTTTTTACGGGAAATGATGGCGTAAACAGAAAAGAAAAAGGGGCGAATCATCGCCCCTTGTTGCTATCGCTTGACGATTAAACCGCGGTCTGGAAAATCACGCCGTCGGCTTTCTCAGTGTACTGATCCAGCTTATCGAAGTTCAGGTAGCGGTAAGTATCGGTGGCAGTCTTATCCACCTGCGCCATGAACTGCTGATACTCTTCTGGCGTAGGCAGCTTGCCTAACAGAGAAGAGACCGCAGCCAGTTCCGCTGACGCCAGGAAGACATTCGCGCCGGTTCCCAAACGGTTCGGGAAGTTACGGGTTGAAGTCGATACCACGGTTGCGCCGTCTGCTACACGTGCCTGGTTACCCATACACAGTGAACAGCCTGGAATCTCGATACGTGCACCGCTCTTACCGAAGACGCTGTAATAGCCCTCTTCTGTCAGCTGCGCGGCATCCATTTTGGTTGGCGGAGCCACCCAAAGACGCGTTGGCAACTGGCCTTTGTGACTGTCGAGCAGTTTACCGGCAGCGCGGAAGTGACCGATGTTGGTCATGCATGAACCGATGAAGACTTCATCGATCTTCTCGCCCTGTACGTCAGACAACCAGCGAGCATCGTCTGGATCGTTCGGTGCGCACAGGATCGGCTCTTTGATCTCAGCCAGATCGATATCGATAACGGCGGCATATTCCGCATCCGCATCGGCTTCAAGCAGCTGAGGATCGTCTAACCATTTCTGCATGCCTTCAACACGGCGCTCAAGCGTACGACGATCGCCATAACCTTCAGCAATCATCCATTTCAGCAGCACGATATTGGAGCTGAGGTACTCTTTGATCGGAGCCTGATCCAGCTTGATGGTACAGCCTGCGGCAGAACGTTCTGCTGACGCATCGGTCAGTTCGAATGCCTGCTCAACTTTCAGATCTGGCAAGCCTTCAATTTCCAGGATGCGGCCAGAGAAGATGTTTTTCTTCCCTTTCTTCTCAACGGTCAGCAAACCTTGCTTGATGGCGTAAAGCGGAATTGCATGCACCAGATCGCGCAACGTGATGCCCGGCTCCATCTTACCTTTGAAGCGCACCAGCACCGATTCCGGCATGTCGAGCGGCATTACGCCCGTCGCAGCAGCAAATGCCACCAGACCAGAACCCGCCGGGAAAGAGATACCGATTGGGAAACGGGTGTGAGAATCACCGCCGGTGCCGACCGTATCTGGCAGCAGCATGCGGTTCAGCCATGAGTGAATCACGCCGTCGCCTGGACGCAGTGACACACCGCCACGGTTCATGATGAAGTCTGGCAGCGTATGGTGCGTGTTCACGTCAACCGGCTTTGGATATGCCGCAGTGTGACAGAACGACTGCATCACCAGATCGGTGGAGAAGCCAAGACACGCCAAATCTTTCAGTTCATCACGGGTCATTGGACCGGTAGTGTCCTGAGAACCGACGGAAGTCATTTTTGGTTCGCAATAGGCGCCTGGGCGAATGCCGACGGTGCCGCATGCACGACCCACCATCTTCTGTGCCAGCGAGTAACCGCGGCTGCTTTCTGCCACATCTTTCGCCTGGCGGAAGACATTGCTGATTGGCAAGCCCAGTGACTCACGCGCTTTGCTGGTCAAGCCGCGACCGATGATCAGCGGAATACGGCCACCGGCGCGCACTTCGTCAATCAGAACTTCGGTTTTCAGCTCAAAGTTAGCGAGCAGATCGCCGGTTTCATGGTTGCGGACTTCGCCTTTGAACGGATAGATGTCAATAACATCACCCATGTTCAGGTCGCTAACGTCGACTTCGATCGGCAGTGCACCGGCATCTTCCATGGTGTTAAAGAAGATTGGCGCAATTTTGCTGCCCAATACCACGCCGCCGCCTTTCTTGTTTGGCACGTTCGGGATGTCGTCACCCATAAACCACAGCACCGAGTTGGTGGCAGATTTACGTGATGAACCGGTACCGACAACATCACCGACGTACGCCAGCGGGAAGCCTTTGGCTTGCAGCGCTTCGATCTGTTTGATCGGGCCGACACTGCCTGCTTCATCTGGCTCAATGCCTTCACGGGCATTTTTCAGCATCGCTAAAGCATGCAATGGGATGTCTGGACGTGACCACGCATCCGGCGCTGGAGAGAGGTCATCCGTGTTGGTTTCACCGGTTACTTTGAAAACTGTAACAGTGATTTTTTCTGCTAACTCTGGACGAGACAGATACCACTCGGCGTCTGCCCAGGATTGCATCACCTGTTTGGCATATTCATTGCCCGCTTTGGCTTTCTCTTCTACATCGTAGAAGCTGTCAAACATCAGCAGCGTGCGAGAAAGCGCCTTCGCAGAGATAGGTGCCAGTTTGGCATCATCAAGAGCTTCAATCAGCGGATGAATGTTGTAACCGCCTTGCATGGTGCCGAGCAGTTCAACCGCTTTTTCAGGGGATACCAGAGGAGAGGTTGCTTCGCCCTTGGCGATGGCCGCCAGGAATCCCGCTTTTACATACGCCGCTTCATCGACGCCGGGTGGAACACGGTTGACCAAAAGATCGATCAAAAATTCATCTTCACCCGCAGGCGGGCTTTTCAGCAGTTCAACCAGCGCGGCCATCTGGGAAGCATCTAAAGGCTTAGCTACGATTCCCTGGGCTGCACGCTCGGCAACGTGCTTACGGTATTCTTCTAGCACGACTTTCTCCTCGCTCTCATTGTATGGGTTTCCGGTGCACCCCGATGACAAAGCATTCCGTGAGTAGGGTAAGGTGCCCGGTTCCGCGTGGGGCAGCATAGCAGGATTTCGCCTGATTGTTAATCTGTTTACAAAAAAGCAACATTGTTAACTTCTGTAGCAGATTTAGCTAGAAAACGCCGTTGAGACGAAAAAAAGCAGGGCATTACGCACCTGCTTTTTAACTAATGAGGGGCAGATTATGGGTTATCAACCAGGCCCATTTCTGCGCGGGAATAGCGTTCACCCTGAACGTTCTGCGCGGCAAAGAGCGCATCGAGTTGAGCTACATCTGCCGCCTGTAGCCTGACATTGACTGCCGCACAGTTATCTTCCAGATGATGAATTTTACTGGCGCCAGGAATCGGTACAATATCTTCACCTTTTGCTAATACCCACGCCAATGCCATTTGTGCCGCAGTAATATCATAACCTTGTGCCATTTTAGTGAGTTGATTAACTAACTTTTGGTTATGCTCCTGCGCCTGTTGCTGAAAACGCGGTAAACCGCGACGGAAATCATCTTCCGCGAATGTGTGACTTAGCTTGCCCGTCAGGAAACCGCGTCCGAGTGGGCTGTAAGGCACGAATCCGATGTTTAACTGACGACAGGCCGCTAAAATTCCCTGCTCCGGGTCGCGCGTCCATAACGAATATTCACTTTGTACCGCTGAGATGGGATGTACCGCATGCGCACGATGCAAGGTCGCTGCAGAGATTTCTGACAGCCCGAGATAGCGAACTTTGCCCTCCTTCACTAACGCCGCCATCACACCTACCACCTCTTCAATCGGCACGTTGGGATCGAGGCGATGCTGATAAAGCAGCTCAATGGTTTCCACCCCTAAACGCTGTAACGATCCTTCTACTGCGCGGCGGATATGTGCCGGATCGCTGTTTACGCCCGTGACGCGCTGCCAGCCCTCGCCCTCTTCATTAATGCGGAAACCAAACTTTGTGGCGATTTTTACCTGACCATGCCGACCTTTAATCGCTTTCGCGATCAGTTCCTCATTGGTAAAAGGCCCGTACACTTCAGCGGTATCGAGAAAATCCACGCCCAGATCGAATGCACGATTAAGCGTGTTTAGTGCCTGCTGCGCATCATTTTGGCCATAGGCGAACGTCATCCCCATGCAGCCTAAACCCAATGCTGATACGCGTAATCCCTGATTGCCCAATTGACGTTGTTGCATGGTTCTCTCCTCGTTGTGTTCAGTGTTAATGTTATATCCCTCAACAATCACGGCAACAATTGTGCTTATCTTGCCGATTTAGTGAGTAAAACTCAGCAATGACCCATCATCGCGCCACGCTTCAGGAACTTGAAATGTTCGCTGCTATCGCTCAGCACCGCAGCTTTCGTAAGGCTGCAGAGGAGCGAAATGTCACGCCTTCTGCACTCAGTCACGCCATGCGCAATTTTGAGCAGCGCCTGGACGTGCGGCTGTTAAATCGCACTACACGTAATGTGGCGCTGACCGAAGCGGGCGAACGTTTTCTCCAGCGCATTCAACCCGCTTTACTCGACTTGTCCCAAGCGGTGGATGAACTCAATGACTGGCGCAGCGATCCGCGTGGAACCCTAAAGCTCAATATGCCGCGCTCGGCAGAAGCTTTGTTCTTCGACTCGCTGATTTTGCCGTTTGTGCAGCGCTATCCTGAGATTACGCTTGAGATCGACAGCAACGATGCGCTGGTAGATATCATTGATGCTGGATATGACGCGGGTATTCGCTACGGCGATGTACTGGCGCAGGACATGATTGCCCTGCCTTTCGGCCCGCCAATGCGCGCGCTGGCGGTGGCAAGCCCTGCTTATATTGCGCGCTACGGCGCACCGCAAACGCCAGATGCCCTACTGAAATTTCCCTGTATTGAGCGCCGCTTTCCCAGCGGCCGTCGTTATCGTTGGGAGTTTTGGACGGAGGGACGGAAACAGGAAGTCTCTGTCAGCGGCACGCTGGTCCTGGATAATAACGAACGTATTTTGCAGGCGGCGCTGGCAGGTGCAGGGATCGCCTTTTTGCACCAGGCTACCGTGGAACAAAGCCTGGATGAAGGGACGTTAGTGGAGGTACTCGCGGAATATACTGGCTATGCAGAAGGGTTCTGGCTCTATTATCCCAGCCGTCGTTATTTATCGACGCCGCTAAGACATTTCATTAACTGGTTGCGAGAGAATAAGGATTGAGCCAATCAATAATTGCATTTAAATAAATCATTAAAATTAAGAAATTGAGCGATAAAAAGCGAGCCATACTGAACCACGGCTTGCTTTGATGACATTAAAAGAAAAATCAATATACCCTTCATTACGCAAAGCCAAACAACCCTTGACTCATTAAAAAATAAATCAAGTCAGAAAAAAACAACGCTTATTTAGTTAATTTTACGAATCGTATTACAAGCTCATTTACTAACTTAATTAAATTCAATAAAAAAACACAGGCAAGGGAAGAATAAATGAAATTAAATAAGATGTGAGTAGGCTGCCGGTGGGCGCTTGAGGCTTTCTGCTTCAGGCATCAGCCTTAGCTGGAAGAGGGAAAACCCCACTGACAATATCGTCGAATATTGCCCACGGGAGAACTACCCTAACATTTGGATACTGTCACGGTAGCCTCTCGCTTGCATAAAAAACAGAGGTTATTATGAAACCGAAACAGGGATTACTCATTATTAATGGCTAATGCTTCCAGGGGTAACGCTAGCGCGTCGTCACGCCTTACGTGAGTTACGGTTAAATGTAATGAGTACTGAAACTCGGTTGTACTTAATTACGAAAAAAAACAGGAAGCACTTCGTTAATAGCGGCGTTCGCGCCGCTATTTCTGATAATGTAGATGTTAGCTTAAACGCCCCTTTATACGTAATAAACATTATATTTTACTTATTGTTTTATTTAATCTTTTTAAAGGGATGCGGAATAAAAAACGGCTCCTTTCGGAGCCGTTTAATGAGTGACTTAGAGGCTTATTTCTTTTTCGCTTTCGCGTTTGGCAGATCGGTGATGCTGCCTTCAAAGATTTCTGCCGCCAGACCAACAGATTCATGCAGCGTTGGGTGAGCATGGATAGTCAATGCGATATCTTCCGCATCGCAGCCCATCTCAATCGCCAGGCCGATTTCGCCCAGCAGCTCGCCGCCGTTAGTCCCGACAACGGCGCCACCAATCACACGGTGCGTTTCTTTGTCGAAAATCAGCTTGGTCATGCCGTCTGCACAGTCAGAAGCGATAGCACGACCTGAAGCAGCCCACGGGAAAGTGGACGTTTCATAGCTAATGCCTTTCTCTTTCGCTTCTTTCTCGGTCAGACCCACCCAGGCAACTTCTGGCTCGGTGTAAGCAATTGATGGAATCACTTTTGGATCAAAGTAGTGCTTCAGACCAGAAATCACTTCAGCGGCAACGTGACCTTCGTGCACGCCTTTGTGCGCCAGCATTGGCTGACCGACGATATCGCCGATAGCGTAGATGTGCGGCACATTGGTACGCATTTGCTTGTCAACGCGGATGAAGCCACGATCGTCCACTTCCACGCCCGCTTTACCCGCATCAAGTCCTTTACCGTTTGGCACACGACCAATCGCAACCAGCACCGCATCATAACGCTGCGCTTCGCCCGGAGCTTTTTTGCCTTCCATAGAAACGTAGATGCCGTCATCTTTCGCTTCAACAGCGGTGACTTTAGTTTCCAGCATCAGGTTGAATTTCTTGCTGATGCGTTTGGTAAAGACTTTCACTACGTCTTTATCGGCAGCCGGGATCACCTGGTCGAACATTTCAACCACATCGATCTCTGAACCCAGCGCTTTATAAACGGTCGCCATTTCCAGACCGATAATACCGCCGCCCATAACCAGCAGACGTTTCGGCACTTCTTTCAGCTCCAGCGCGTCTGTGGAATCCCATACGCGGGGATCTTCATGAGGAATAAATGGCAGTTCAATTGGACGTGAACCCGCAGCGATAATGGCGTTGTCGAAGTTAATGGTGGTTGATCCACCTTCGCCTTCAACCACCAGCGTGTTGGCACCCGTGAATTTGCCGAGGCCAGTAACCACTTTCACTTTACGGCCTTTCGCCATACCCGCGAGGCCACCAGTCAACTGGTTGATAACCTTCTCTTTCCAGGAACGAATTTTGTTGATGTCAGTTTGCGGCTGGCCAAACACGATACCGTGCTCTTCCAGAGCTTTGGCTTCGTCGATCACTTTGGCGACGTGCAGCAGCGCTTTTGACGGGATACAGCCTACGTTCAGACAAACACCACCGAGGGTGCTGTAACGCTCAACGATTACGGTTTCCAGACCTAAATCAGCGCAACGGAAGGCTGCAGAGTAACCTGCAGGACCTGCCCCAAGTACCACGACTTGAGTTTTAATCTCTGTACTCATCATGACCTCTTATTTGATATCCGGCGGGTCAGACGTTCTTATGATGCCCTTGTTCCACCGGGACTTTCACCGCAAGAGTTTACAGAATTGTTAACAAACTGCCAACCGCGGTGCTACGAATGTTACAAGAAGGCCGGCATTTGCCGGCCTTGTTTGTACTTACATCACCAGACGACGAATATCTGCTAACAGGTTGCCAACGATGGTAATGAAACGTGCACCATCAGCACCGTCAATGACACGGTGATCGAAGGAAAGAGAGATTGGCATCATCAGACGCGGCGCAAACTCTTTACCGTTCCATACCGGCTCCATGGCAGACTTGGAGACACCAAGGATAGCCACTTCTGGCGCGTTAACGATCGGCGCGAAGTGAGTCGTACCCAAACCGCCAAGGCTGGAGATCGTAAAGCATCCGCCCTGCATGTCGCCCGCAGTCAGCTTGCCATCGCGCGCTTTCTTCGAGATCGCCATCAACTCACGAGACAGCTCGGTGATGCCTTTCTTGTTCACGTCTTTAAATACCGGAACAACCAGGCCATTTGGTGTATCCACTGCCACACCGATGTTGATGTATTTCTTCAACGTCAGCTTCTGCGCATCTTCGGACAGCGAGCTGTTGAAGCGTGGCATCTGCTCAAGAGCAGCGGCAACCGCTTTCATGATGAACACTACTGGCGTGAATTTCACATCCAGTTTACGTTTCTCAGCTTCAGCGTTCTGCTGCTTACGGAAGGCTTCCAGCTCGGTGATATCTGTTTTATCGAAATGCGTAACGTGAGGGATCATCACCCAGTTACGGCTCAGGTTCGCACCAGAAATTTTCTGAATACGACCCAGTTCGACTTCTTCGATTTCGCCAAACTTGCTGAAGTCGACTTTCGGCCATGGCAACATGCCCGGCAAACCGCCACCGCTGGCTGCAGTCGGTGCTGCTTCCGCACGTTTAACCGCATCTTTCACGTAAGACTGTACGTCTTCTTTCAGGATGCGACCTTTACGGCCGGTGCCTTTCACTTTCGCCAGGTTAACACCGAACTCGCGGGCCAGACGACGGATAACCGGCGTGGCATGTACGTAAGCATCATTCTCTGCAAACTCGCCTTTGGCTTCGGCTTTCGCCGGTGCCGCAGCGGGTTTAGCGTCAGTTTTGGCAGGTGCCGCAGTCTCTTGCTTCGCTGCTGGAGCTGGAGCCGCAGCCGGTGCTGCACCTTCAACTTCGAACTCCATGATCAGTGAACCGGTGCTGACTTTATCGCCCGTCGACACTTTCAGCGCTTTCACGGTGCCGGCGAACGGTGCAGGCACTTCCATCGAAGCCTTATCGCCTTCAACCACAATCAGTGATTGCTCAGCTTCGACTTTGTCGCCGACTTTCACCAGAACTTCGGTCACTTCGACTTCATCGCCGCCGATATCCGGCACGTTGACGTCTTTGGCGCCCGCAGCGGCGGCAGGAGCCGTTGCTGCTGCTTCTTTCACTTCTGGCTTCGCTTCGGCCGCAGGTGCTGCGCCTTCTGCTTCAAACACCATAATGTGAGAACCGGTATTCACTTTGTCACCGGTAGAGATTTTGATCTCTTTCACGGTGCCAGCGAACGGAGCCGGCACTTCCATCGAGGCTTTGTCGCCTTCAACCACAATCAGTGATTGTTCAGCTTCCACTTTGTCACCGACTTTCACCAAAATCTCTGTGACTTCGACTTCATCGCCGCCGATATCCGGGACGTTGACGTCTTTGCTCGAGGTAGCAGTAGCAGCGGCTGGCGCTGGCGCCGCCTCTGATTTTTTCTCTTCCGCTGGCGCTGGCGCAGCTTCTGCTGCACCTTCTGCGTCAAACATCATGATCAAAGAGCCCGTTTCGACTTTATCGCCGGTAGAAATTTTAATCTCTTTAACCACGCCGGCCTGCGGTGAAGGCACTTCCATCGAAGCTTTGTCGCCTTCCACGGTGATCAGCGACTGCTCGGCTTCCACCTTGTCGCCAACTTTGACCAGAATTTCGGTGACTTCAACTTCATCAGACCCGATGTCCGGTACCTTAATTTCGATAGCCATTACTCTTTTACCTCTTAAGCCAGACGCGGGTTAACTTTATCGGCATCGATATTGAACTTGGTAATCGCTTCCGCTACCACTTTCTTATCGATTTCGCCACGTTTAGCCAGCTCGCCCAGTGCCGCAACCACCACATAAGAAGCATCAACTTCGAAGTGATGACGCAGATTTTCACGGCTATCCGAACGACCAAAGCCGTCGGTACCCAACACGCGATAATCGCTAGCAGGGACATAGCTGCGAACCTGCTCGGCAAACAGTTTCATGTAGTCGGTTGACGCCACCGCTGGCGCATCACTCATTACCTGAGCGATGTAAGGAACGCGTGCTTCTTCGGTCGGATGCAGCATGTTCCAGCGCTCACAATCCTGGCCATCACGCGCCAGTTCGGTGAACGAGGTGACGCTGAATACGTCAGAACCGATGCCGTAATCTTTCGCCAGGATCTGCGCAGCTTCACGCACATGACGCAGGATTGAACCTGAACCCAACAGCTGGACTTTACCTTTGCTGCCTTCCACGGTTTCCAGCTTGTAGATACCTTTACGGATACCTTCTTCAACGCCTTGCGGCATCGCTGGCATGCGGTAGTTTTCGTTCAGCGTGGTGATGTAGTAATAAATATTTTCCTGCGCTTCGCCATACATACGTTTCAGGCCATCTTGCATGATGACAGCCACTTCGTAGGCATAAGACGGATCGTAAGAAATACAGTTCGGGATAGTCAGCGACTGAATATGGCTGTGACCATCTTCATGCTGCAGACCTTCGCCGTTCAGCGTGGTACGACCGGAAGTACCGCCGACCAGGAAGCCGCGCGCCTGTTGGTCGCCCGCCAGCCACATCAAATCACCAATACGTTGGAAACCGAACATCGAGTAATAGATGTAGAACGGAATCATTGGCAAGTTGTTGGTGCTGTAAGAGGTCGCCGCCGCCAGCCAGGATGAACCTGCACCCAGCTCGTTGATCCCTTCCTGCAGAATTTGACCTTTCTCGTCTTCTTTATAGTAAGCAACCTGCTCACGGTCCTGCGGGGTATATTGCTGACCGTTCGGGCTGTAAATACCAATCTGACGGAACAGACCTTCCATACCAAAGGTACGCGCTTCGTCAGCAAGGATAGGAACCAGACGATCTTTGATCGACTTGTTCTTCAGCATCACGTTCAGGGCACGCACGAAGGCGATGGTGGTAGAGATCTCTTTGTTCTGCTCTTCCAGCAGCGCACCGAACTCTTCCAACGCAGGCATTTCCAGTTTTTCAGTAAACTGTGGCTGACGTGAAGGCAGATAACCGCCTAACTTCTCGCGCTGAGCGTGCAGATAGGTGTGCTCTTCAGAACCTTCTTCGAAGGTGACGTAAGGCAGCTCTTCAATTTTTTCATCGGCAACAGGCACGTTGAAGCGATCGCGGATATAGCGAACGCCGTCCATGTTCATTTTCTTCACCTGGTGAGCAATGTTCTTGCCTTCCGCGGTGTCGCCCATACCATAACCTTTGATGGTGTGCGCCAGAATCAGAACCGGTTTGCCTTTGGTGTCTTGCGCTTTTTTCAGTGCTGCATAGACTTTCTTCGGATCGTGGCCGCCACGGTTCAATGCCCAGATTTCATCATCGGACAGATCTTTAACCAGCTCAGCTGTTTCCGGATATTTACCAAAGAAATGCTCACGCACGTAAGCGCCGTCACGTGATTTGAAGGTCTGATAATCGCCATCAACGGTTTCGTTCATCAGTTGGATCAGTTTGCCGCTGGTATCTTTACGCAGCAACTCATCCCAACGACCGCCCCAGATCACTTTGATCACTTCCCAGCCTGCGCCAGCGAAGATGCCTTCCAGCTCATTGATGATCTTGCCGTTACCAGTGACCGGACCATCCAGACGCTGCAGGTTACAGTTGATGATGAAGACCAGGTTATCCAGTTTTTCACGGGTGGCGATAGTGATCGCACCTTTGGATTCTGGCTCATCCATCTCACCATCACCCAGGAAGGCGTAAACGGTTTGTGCTGAGGTATCTTTCAGGCCACGGTGTTCCAGATATTTCAGGAATTTAGCCTGATAAATTGCCGTCAATGGACCAAGGCCCATGGAAACGGTCGGGAACTGCCAGAATTCTGGCATCAGTTTCGGGTGCGGATATGATGACAAACCTTTGCCATCCACTTCCTGACGGAAGTTATTCATTTGCTCTTCGGTCAGACGACCTTCGAGGAACGCACGCGCATAGATGCCTGGAGAAATGTGACCCTGGAAATAAACCAGATCGCCGCCATCTTTGTCACTGCGCGCGCGGAAGAAGTGGTTAAAGCACACTTCATAAATGGTTGCAGAAGACTGGAAGGAAGAGAGGTGGCCGCCCAGCTCCAGATCTTTCTTCGATGCACGCAGCACCGACATGACAGCGTTCCAGCGGATTGCGGAACGGATACGACGTTCAAGAGAGGTATTCCCCGGATAATCCGGTTCATCTTCAACGGCAATAGAGTTGATGTAGTTGCTGATTGCAGAGGAACCTGCAGCAACTTTCACGCCGCCTTTGCGGGCTGCACCCAGTACCTGATCAATCAGATACTGCGCACGTTCTACACCTTCTTCACGGATGACCGATTCGATCGCCTGTAGCCAGTCACGAGTTTCGATCGGATCCACGTCATTGTGTAAACGTTCTGACATGGGTGTGTTCCTTATCTGTGTCTAATACGTTGAATAATCGGGAGCCTGTAAAGCTTAAGGGAGACAGGCTCGTCGCACATGTCCGCACGATCTGTGTCGCACGTTATTCCTTACGTTGCTGTAAACGACGTAGGGAGCGTTCTCGACGGCTCTGCTCCCGACTTCTGTCCAGCAAGATTTCCTCTATGAACGCCAGGTGACGATGTGAAGCTTCGCGTGCTTGTTCTGGCTCACGAGCCACAATCGCCTCAAATATACTGGCGCGGTGACCACTCACTTTCGCCAGCATTTCTCGGCGCGAGTAGAGTAATTCGAAATTCTGGCGGACGTTTTTCTCCAGCATCGGCCCCATCGAGCGTAGCAAATGCAATAGCACAACGTTATGGGCCGCTTCTGTGACAGCAATTTGATACTGCATTACTGCGTCCGCTTCGGCGTCTAAATCGCCGCTATCTTGCGCCTGCTGAATCTGAACATGGCAGTCACGAATACGCTGCACATCATCTTCTGTACCACGCAATGCCGCGTAATAGGCGGCGATACCTTCAAGCGCGTGACGCGTTTCCAGCAGGTCAAACTGTGATTCCGGATGGTCGGCGAGAAGCTCAACGAGCGGATCGCTCATGCTTTGCCAGAGATGTTCTTGTACGAACGTTCCGCCGCCTTGACGGCGTAGCAACAATCCTTTGGCTTCTAAGCGCTGGATTGCCTCGCGGAGTGACGGACGTGAGACATCGAATTGTTTGGCGAGTTCGCGCTCTGGGAGCAGCTTCTCTCCCGGACGAAGCGTCCCTTCCATAATCAACGATTCGAGCTGTTGCTCGATTGCGTCGGAGAGCTTGGGTTGGCGAATCTTACTGTAAGCCATCTTCCCTTCTTATTATGCCAATCGTCCGGAGTAAATTGGTAATACCAATTGCAAAATGGTGGCCGTAAAGTAACAAAGTATTCACCTTGTGTCTATATGGCTTCCGTCACATATCAATCCAGTGCTGCCATGGCCTGACGCTAAGTTACCGTTAAAAAAATGAAAAATTAGTGTCACGCCAAATGTTAAATATTTTCACTTTTACCAAACCTTACACGCGGTTAGTGAATTAAGACACGACTTACCATAAGGCAAACTTATTCGTGTTTAGTGTTATTTCGTGGCAGAAATTCTGCTGCATTTTTTATGCAAGAAACGGCGGATTTTAGGCCAACTCCCCGCACGAAAAGCGAAAGCAGGTGCAAAGCGATGCGCTTATCACTATTCTTGTCGCCATGGTAGCAGTGAGCAGCATATCCCGCGCCTGATACTGTAAAAAAATCAATACGTTAATGTAACCACTTCATTACAGCGAACTTGCGCTGCGAGCGAAGAATTCAACATCACGAGGTTTGTATGGAACAACAGCACGGCGAAGCGCTGCAGCGCGGTCTTAAGAACCGCCATATTCAGCTGATCGCGCTGGGTGGTGCGGTGGGGACCGGTCTATTTCTGGGCAGTGCATCGGTCATAAAATCTGCCGGACCGGCCGTTATTCTGGGTTATGCCATCGCTGGCTTTATCGCTTTTCTCATCATGCGTCAGTTGGGCGAAATGGTGGTTGAAGAGCCGGTTGCTGGTAGCTTTAGCCACTTTGCCTATAAATACTGGGGCAACTTTGCAGGTTTCGCTTCGGGCTGGAACTATTGGGTTCTGTATGTCTTAGTGGCCATGGCGGAACTCACTGCGGTAGGCAAATACATTCAGTTCTGGTGGCCAGACTTCCCCACCTGGGCTTCGGCAGCCATCTTCTTCGTGATGATCAACGCCATCAACCTGACCAATGTAAAAGTGTTTGGTGAGATGGAATTCTGGTTCGCCATTATTAAAGTGGTTGCCGTTATTGGTATGATCCTGTTTGGCGGCTGGCTGCTGTTCAGCGGTCACGGCGGCCCGCAAGCCACGGTAAGAAACCTGTGGGAACAAGGCGGATTCTTCCCGAACGGTTTTGGCGGCTTGGTGATGGTGATGGCCATTATCATGTTCTCGTTTGGTGGCCTGGAACTGGTTGGGATCACGGCGGCAGAAGCTGACAATCCAGAAACCAGTATTCCGAAAGCGACTAACCAAGTGCTGTGGCGCATCCTGATCTTCTATATCGGTTCTCTGACCGTATTGCTGTCACTGATGCCGTGGACACGCGTCACCGCTGAAACCAGTCCGTTCGTCTTTATCTTCCACGAATTAGGTGATGCCATGGTGGCTAACGCCCTAAACGTGGTGATCCTGACAGCGGCGTTATCGGTTTATAACAGCTGTGTTTACTGCAACAGCCGTATGCTGTTTGGTCTGGCGCAACAAGGCAATGCGCCAAAAGCACTGCTTAAAGTTGATCGCCGCGGCGTGCCGGTTATGACAATTCTGGTTTCAGCCGTTGCTACCGCGCTGTGTGTGTTGATCAACTACCTGATGCCAGGCGAAGCGTTCGGTCTGCTGATGTCGCTGGTGGTTTCCGCGCTGGTGATCAACTGGGCGATGATCAGCCTTGCTCACCTGAAATTCCGCAGGAAGAAAGATCAGCAAGGCGTGACAACGCGCTTCAAAGCGCTGTTCTACCCAATCGGTAACTGGATTTGCCTGGTGTTTCTGGCCGGTATTTTGGTGCTCATGGCTATCACGCCGGGCATGGCCATTTCTGTCTGGCTGATCCCCGTCTGGTTGGTGATTTTGGGCATTGGTTACATGATTAAAAAGCACACGCAGAAAGCTTAATCTGCTGCCCGCCGACGTTTGTTAAACCTCGGCGGGTTTTCTTTCAAACTTCTGATCTCAGTCACACTTCTCTCTCCACACCTGTTTTGTCCATCTTAGTGACGAATTGTTGCCAGCCATGATATTGATTTAACGATGATAATTCCTGCTCACACCGGATGCGCAGGAGAAGACCATGAAAGGTGCAGCCCTCTCATTTCGAGAAAAGCTTGGATACGGCATGGGCGATGCCGGATGTAACATGATTGGCGGTGCCATCATGCTATTCCTCAACTATTTCTATACCGATGTTTTTGGCCTGGCCCCCGCGCTGGTGGGCACGTTATTGCTTTCAGTTCGCGTACTGGATGCGGTGACCGATCCGATTATGGGTGCCATTGCTGACCGCACTCAAAGCCGTTGGGGACGTTTCCGTCCATGGCTACTCTGGATTTCCGTACCTTATGTGTTGTTCAGCGTCATGATGTTTACTACGCCGGACTGGCGCTACGAATACAAGGTGATCTGGGCTTTCGTCACCTACTTCCTGATGTCGCTAACCTACACCGCGATAAATATCCCTTACTGCTCACTGGGTGGCGTCATTACTAACGATCCCAGCGAACGCGTTTCCTGTCAGTCTTACCGCTTCGTGATGGTGGGAATTGCGACACTGATTTTGTCGCTCTCTTTGCTCCCTATGGCGGAATGGTTTGGTGGAGAGGACAAAGCGCGCGGTTATCAAATGGCGATGGGCGTACTCGCTCTGATTGGGCTGGGCATGTTTCTGTTCTGTTTTGCGAACGTGCGTGAACGCATCCACCCCGCCGTTCCGAGCCATGACGATTTGAAAAAGGATATGCGCGACGTCTGGAAAAACGATCAGTGGGTGCGCATTTTGCTGCTCACGTTCTGCAATGTTTGCCCTGGCTTCATTCGCATGGCCGCAACCATGTATTACGTGACGTGGGTGATGGGACAAAGCACGCATTTCGCTACGATTTTCATCAGTCTGGGTGTGATTGGCATGATGTTGGGCAGCACGCTGGCAAAAGTACTGACCGATCGCTGGTGCAAACTCAAAGTCTTTTTCTGGACCAATATCGCGCTGGCACTGTTTTCCTGCGGCTTTTATTGGATCGATCCGCACGCCACTGTCATGGTGGTGGTCGCCTACTTCCTGCTGAATATCCTGCATCAGATTCCTTCGCCGTTGCACTGGTCATTAATGGCTGACGTTGATGATTACGGTGAATGGAAAACCGGCAAGCGTATTACCGGGATGAGTTTTTCCGGCAATCTGTTCTTTTTGAAAGTAGGCCTGGCGGTCGCAGGCGCGATGGTGGGTTTTCTGTTGTCATTTTATGGCTACGATGCCGGCGCTAAACAGCAATCTCCGCAAGCCGTCAACGGCATCATATTGCTGTTCACTGTGATTCCCGGCGTAGGCTACTTGATTACTGCGGGTGTGGTTCGCCTGATGAAGGTAGACCGCAAAATGATGCAAACCATTCAGGCCGATCTGGCTCTGCGTCGAGAAAACTTCCGTGATTTACAACCGCTTCATCAACGCGACGGCGTCGCCACTCAAACTGGAGAAGTAAAATGAGCACTATCTTGCCGAATCCTTTTATCGAGCAGCGCGCTGATCCTTTCATTTTGCTTCATCAGCAGCACTATTATTTCATCGCGTCGGTGCCGGAATATGATCGTTTAGAGATTCGACGGGCCTCGTCGCTGCAAGGGTTACGTGATGCTGAAGCTGTTGTGGTGTGGCGCAAACCGGAAAGCGGCCCATGCAGCGAACTGATCTGGGCACCTGAACTGCATAATATTAATGGACAATGGGTAATCTATTTCGCCGCAGCCCCAACGCGTGACATCAAAGATGGGCTGTTTCAGCATCGTATGTATGCGCTGGTCTGCGACGACGCCGATCCTCTCAGCGGTCAATGGCAACCGTGCCGTCGCGTTTTCACCCACATTGACAGCTTTTCATTAGATGCCACGCACTTCGTTCATCAGGGAAAAAACTGGTATCTCTGGGCACAAAAAGATCCGACGATTCCCGGTAACTCCAACCTCTATCTCGCTGAATTGCTCAATCCCTGGACGCTGAAAGGCACGCCAGTGATGCTAAGCCGCCCTGAATATGAGTGGGAATGTGCCGGGTTTAGCGTAAACGAAGGACCTGCGGTGATTACCCATGGCCAGCGACTTTTTGTCAGTTATTCTGCTAGCGCAACGGACGAAAATTACTGTATGGGTCTGTTATCGATAGCATTAGATGCACCGCTGTTACAGCCTGAAGCGTGGCACAAATCTGCACGTCCAGTATTTGGTTCAAGCTGGGATAACCATCAATATGGTCCGGGGCATAACTGCTTCACGCAAGATGAGGAAGGCCGGGATGTGCTGGTGTATCACGCACGTAACTACACCGAAATTGAGGGCGACCCGCTGTGGGACCCAAACCGCCACACGCGGCTGAAATACATTGAGTGGCGAGAAGACGGCACACCAGACTTTGGTGTACCGCCTGCCGATTACACTAACGTGCCGTAAATTGTTAGCAACGCCACAACGACAACTAACACCAGCGAAATACGCTTGGCTAACGCCACCGCAACACGTGGCGTTTCAACTTTATCTGTATGCGGATCACGCTCCAGCGAGAACTGCGCCAGGCTGGTTAATACCTGATATTGCGAACGGTGACGATCGGTCAGCGAAGCAAACCAGGCCGGCAAGGCTTTTTCGCCGTGTCCTAGCAGGGCATAAGCGACACCCGCCAGTCGGACCGGGATCCAGTCCACAAGATGCAAAATGCCATCAACACCTGATTGCGCTCGCGCCATCGGTGTTTGATGTTTTGCCAACCAACTTTGCCAGGCACGTAAAAAAGCGTATCCCACCAGCAAAACCGGCCCCCACGCGCCACCTGCCACAAACCAGAACAGCGGAGCGAGGTAGAAACGGAAGTTAATCCAGATCAGCGCATTTTGCAGTTCCCGCAGAAACTCGCGCTCGCTGCATTCAACCGGCACCCCGTGAATAAGTGTTAATTCTGCAGCCATTGCCTGATGCGCAGCGGCATCGTCGTGGCTAGCCGCTTTTAAATAGTTGTGATAATGCAATCGCACCGAGCCTGCGCCAATACACAACAAACCGATCATAATCCAGAACAGCAGTTGCGCCACGCCAAACAGTAGCCCTTTTAGGCTCCACACCACCAGTGCTGTTATCGCCATCGCTAAAACCATCATGAGCAGCGTACGCATCATTGAAAAGTGCTGCCGACGACGAAACAGAGGCTCAAGTCGATGATCGAACTGCCAATGCTCGCCCAGTTTGAACAGGCGCTCCCAGCCTAAAACTAATAACAAGGTAAACAACGTCATACAGACTCCAGGAAAGTCAGAATTTTTATTGCGTTAACAGCTGCTTATAGTATTCCCAGTCAAAAGCAGGACCGGGATCAGTTTTACGTTCTGGCGCGATATCACTGTGCCCGGTAATCCGCGATGGCGTCAGCGGATACGTTTGCATCAGCAACTGCGTTACCTGCTGTAATGATTGATATTGTGCTTCGGTATAAGGCTCAACATCGGTGCCTTCAAGCTCAATACCGATCGAATAATCATTGCAGTTATCGCGCCCTCTAAACTGCGAAACGCCTGCATGCCAGGCGCGCTTATCAAAAGAGACATATTGAACAATTTCGCCATCGCGGCGAATCAAGCAATGTGCCGCAACGCGGAGGTGCGCAATATCGGCAAAATAAGGATGCGCATCCGCAGGCAAGGTGCCGGTAAACAGGCGATCAATCCACGGACCGCCAAATTCGCCCGGCGGTAAGCTGATGTTATGAATCACCAACAATGAAGGCGCTTCCTCTGCAGGACGATCGTTGCAGTGTGGCGAGGGCACCCGACGCGCATGGCTCAGCCAACCTTGTTCAATTTTCATGCCGATTTCCTTATACAAACCTGGCTGAGAATAACATGTATTTTAAGGGATTCTTGCGTCTTAATGCGTCGATTCTGAGGCCAGGACAATATGCAAGTTAAGGATACTAAACAAAACCCTTCTCCTTGCTGGCATGAATATGCCTTTCAGGCTATTGTGAACGCCACATTCATTGACCCTTTTGGAGCAAAACGCTTATGTCTACGCGTCGTTATGATCCAGACAGCCGCCGTCAGGCGCTGATTGAGCGCATCGAAAATGATATCCCCGAAGCCGTTGCACGTGCTTTGCAGGAAGATCTTGGCGGCGATATCGATAGCGAGCGTGATATTACTGCTCAGCTTTTGCCAGCAGATACTCAAGCCCATGCACAAGTAATCACACGGGAAGCCGGTGTTTTCTGTGGTAAACGCTGGGTGGAAGAGGTGTTTAACCAACTGGGTTCACACGTCTCCCTGACCTGGCATATAGAAGATGGTCAGGCGGTGGTGCCTGATCAGCTGCTGTTCGAAATTGAAGGTTCTGCTCGCTTGTTACTGACTGCTGAGCGTACCGCGCTGAATTTCGTCCAAACGCTTTCAGGCGTGGCGAGTGAAGTCAGCCGTTACGTGAAGTTGCTGGAAGGCAGCCAAACACAGCTGCTGGATACACGAAAAACGTTGCCCGGCCTGCGTACTGCGCTGAAATATGCGGTGCTTTGCGGCGGCGGTAATAATCATCGATTGGGTCTGTCGGATGCCTTTTTAATCAAAGAAAATCATATTATTGCCAGCGGCTCAATTCGTCAGGCGGTAGAGAAAGCCTTCTGGCTGCACCCTGATGTGCCGGTAGAAGTCGAAGTTGAATCTATAGACGAATTGAACCAGGCGCTGGACGCCGCAGCCGATATCATCATGCTGGATAATTTCAGCCTTGATGAAATGCGTGAAGCCGTCAAAATTACGCATGGCCGTTCGCTGCTTGAGGTATCGGGCAACGTTACCGAAACCACGCTGCCACAAATCGCCCAAACCGGCGTGGATTATGTTTCTGTCGGCGCATTGACTAAACACGTGCGTGCGCTCGACCTCTCTATGCGTTTTCAACAAAAATAGACCGCGAAGCCGGACGCCTGTTCCGGCTCATTTTGCGGGCTCGCTTCCACCGCTCTGCTCTTTTACCTGCAACATCACTGATTGCCTGCGTAATAACATCCATCCGCTAAAGACACCGCTGTCGCTGACCCTGCGATATTTTTTAGGCTGTCTCCTTCTTATTCAGGAGACATGCAATGAATGCTCAACGTGGTTTTACCTTGGTCGAATTGATGATTGTGGTGGGCATTGTTGCCATCCTCAGCGCCATCGGCCTCCCCGCTTATCAAAACTATCTGCAACGTGCAGCGCTTACCGACATGTTGCAAACCATGGTGCCCTATAAAACGGCGGTAGAACTTTGTGCCATCGAACGTGGAGGGCCAACGCAATGCCAGGCAGGGCAGCGCGGCATTCCTGCTGCCAAAGGCTCGCGCTATGTCTCTTCTTTGAGCGTAACCAATGGCATCATTACGCTGTCAGGCCAGGAAAGCCTGAACGGCTTGAGCGTAGAGATGCTACCGATTTGGGACAGCAATGAAGGAGGCCTTAACTGGCAGCGTAGCTGTACCAGCAGTAATACCAGCCTGCGTGACAATTGCCTGGCGCAATTCCGCTTCGCGGATAAAGGAGCTGGCGATGAAAAAGTCTAAGAATGCAATCACTTCTCTGTGCCAGCGCCATCAGGCGATTGTGTTACACCACGATGCGACACAGCTACGTGTAGCGGTTACCGAATCGGTTCCTTCAGGCTTGGCTGAAGCACTGCATTTTGCCAGCCAGTGTCAGATTGAGATTGAGTGCTGGCCGCAGGCGCGGATGGATCAGTTTCAGCATGCCGAGCAGCCGTTAGTTGCCCGTGAAGCTACGCCAACCGAATCAGCCATTGAAGCCACGCAGCAGATTTTGCGTCAGGCGCTGCAGCGACGCGCTTCAGATATTCATATTGAACCTTTGCAGCATGGTTTAAGGATCAGGTTACGCATTGATGGCGTCCTTCATCCGCTCTCCTCATTGCCAGATACTCAACCTGCAGCGCTGTTAGCGAGGTTGAAAATTTTGGGTGGATTAGATATCGCTGAGCGTCGCTTACCGCAAGATGGGCAATTCAGCATGGAGATCGAAGGCAAACCGGCTTCTTTTCGCTTGTCCACGTTACCCATCAACCGTGGCGAAAAAGCGGTCGTGCGCCTGCTTCAAAGTGAAAATGCCGCTTTGTCGCTGGATAAACTGGGCTTGCCAGCCGCCCAGTTACGCCTTATCACGAGCGCATTAGCACAGCCACAAGGTTTGATTTTGGTTACTGGCCCCACCGGCAGCGGTAAAACTTTTACGCTGTATAGCGGGCTGAGCGCCCTTAATAAGCCAGAGAAAAATGTGTGCAGCGTTGAAGATCCCATTGAGATCCCGCTGCCTGGGATTAATCAGACGCAGATTAACCCCAAGTGTGGCCTTGATTTTAACCGCGTATTGCGTGCCCTGCTGCGTCAGGATCCCGATGTCATTATGGTGGGTGAAATACGTGATGCAGAAACGGCAGAAATCGCCGTTAAGGCGGCACAAACCGGACATTTGGTGTTATCGACGCTTCACACTAATTCCACCGCAGAAACATTGACGCGATTGCGCCAAATGGGGATTCCTGGCTACCTGCTGGGCTCTGCGCTGCGCCTGATTGTTGCGCAGCGCTTAGTCAGGCGCTTATGTCCACACTGCCGCCAGCCTGCGCAGGCAGTCGCGCATTATCCCTCGGAACTTTGGCCTGGCACGCTACAAACCTGGCGAGCACCCGGCTGCGATCACTGTTTTTCCGGCTATTTTGGTCGACTGGCGCTGTTTGAACTGCTGCCTGTTACGGCCAAGCTTCAGAACGCTATTGCCGCTGAAATGCCGCTTGATAGCCTGCTGGCATTGGCAAAACAGCAAGGAATGCGATCGCTGCTAGCGGCAGGACTCGAAGCCGTTAGCCGGGGCGATACCTCGTTAGAGGAAATGCAACGCGTGATAGGACTCGACGATGGCTAATCTGTGTCTGTACAGTTGGCAAGCCGTCGACAGTAAAGGCGAACTGCAAAGTGGCAAAAGCCTGGCGCTTAATAGTGATCGACTGCTTGTGGATCTGACTGAAAACGATCTGCTGCCAATCAACTGGAAGCGAGATAAAGTCTGGTGCCAGCGCGACTGGAAATGGCAGCAGAAAATAGATCTGATTCGTCAACTTGCGACGCTACTAAAAGCAGGATTGCCCCTTTCAGAAGGATTAATACTGCTTGCTGAAGGGCATCCGCATAAAGGCTGGCAAGCCTTGCTTGTAGCGCTTCAGCAACGTGTGTTATCGGGTGAACCTTTTTCGCAGGCATTACGTGACTGGCCGCAGATTTTCCCGCCACTTTTTCCTGCATTGATGGAGGTGGGAGAATTAACCGGCCAGCTGGATATATGTTGCGCGCAATTGGCACACCAGCAGGCTCGGCAGCAACATCTCTGGAGTAAAGTGATCAAGGCGCTACGTTATCCGCTGTTTATTTTAATGGTGGCTATCGCGGTTTCGTGTGGGATGCTGCTTTTCGTGCTGCCTGAATTTGTCTCCGTTTACGCATCCTTTGATGCTCCCCTTCCCGCATTTACCGCAGCAGTCATGCAACTTTCCACCGGCTTGCAGTCATGGGGCTTACCGCTGACATTCCTGTTCATGTTCATTTTGCTGGGTTGGCGAGAGTTACGGCGTCGTTCAAGCGTCTGGCAGCGTTACGAACAGCGTATGCTTTTACGCATTCCAATATTGGCAGGATTGTGGCGTGGCAGCCAACTGACTCAGGTGTACACGATTTTGCAGCTAACCCAACAAGCCGGGCTGACATTGCTGCAAGGGTTGGAGGCTGTGCAGGTTACGCTCTCCTCATTGCTCTGGCGCGAAGCCATTGAGAGGCTGCAACAGCATATTTCGCAAGGAAAGCCACTGCATCAGGCACTCGATAATCATCCCTTGTTTACCGCACTGTGTGGCCAATTGGTGCGTGTTGGCGAAGAGGCTGGTGCATTAGATGTCATGCTGGCGCGTCTGGCTGAATGGCATGAAGATCAAACATTGAGCCGCGCAGATAGCCTCGCAGCCTCACTGGAACCAATGATGATGGTCATTATTGGGGGAATTGTCGGCACGCTGGTCATTGCCATGTACTTACCGGTTTTTGGTCTGGGCGATGCTATGCATTAGGGCGCGCTGGAGAACGCGCCCCGTTACATCAACGATTAAATACGCGATTTTCTTGCTCAGCAACACGAATGAAGGTGGTGCGTTTAGTCAGCTCTTTCAACCGTTCGGCACCGACATAGGTGCAGGCTGAACGTAAACCACCCAGAATATCGCGTGCGGTTTCTTCAACTGGCCCGCGCAGCGGTAATTTCACGGTTTTACCTTCAGCGGCACGGTAACCCGCTACACCGCCAACATGACGTTTCATAGCAGATTCAGAACTCATGCCATAAAACAGCATGAATTTTTCACCGTTCTCTTCTATAACGCTGCCTTCACATTCATCATGCGCAGCAAGCATGCCGCCTAACATGACGAAGTCTGCTCCGCCGCCAAACGCTTTAGCAACGTCGCCCGGCACAGCGCAACCCCCATCACTAACAATTTGTCCACTCAAGCCGTGCGCGGCGTCAGCACATTCAATCACTGCAGAAAGCTGCGGGTAGCCCACGCCAGTTTTCATACGAGTGGTACAAACAGAACCGGGGCCAATACCGACTTTAACGATATCAGCACCAGAAAGTATCAACTCTTCAACCATTTCACCTGTTACCACGTTCCCGGCACAAATCGTTTTGCCCGGAAAGGTTTCACGCGCACGTTTCAAGAATTCGACAAAGTGTTCCGAATAACCGTTCGCGACATCAATACAGATGAATTGCAGATCATCTGAAAGTGCCATGATCGCAACAAGCTTGTTGAGGTCGGCATCAGAGGTGCCGGTTGAAACCATGATGTGATTCAAAATTGAGACTGGCACACGTTGAACGAAGGCACGCCAATCATCAACGCTATAGTGTTTATGAACGGCGGTAAGAATATTGAAACTGGCCAGTGCCTCTGCCATCAGGAAAGTCCCTACGGTATCCATGTTGGCTGCGATAATTGGTACACCGCTCCAGCTCAAGCCTGAATGCTTGAAGGTGAAGTTGCGTTCCAGTTCAACCTGAGAACGACTCTTCAACGTAGAACGTTTGGGACGAATCAATACATCTTTAAAGCCCAGTTTCAAATCTTCTTCGATACGCATAAATAATGTCCTGGTTAGTGGCAACGAACCGCAGTTCGCGAAGCAAGCACGGCTCCAGTGAAATGATGATACGCGCTAATCATCCTGCTGCAAGACTGCGAATTTCACTTTATTTAAGCTACAATCCGATAAATTTAGCTGAAAAACATGAAAGTGATCTGCCGCGCATTTTTGCGTTTTAGAGAAAGAACTTAACGATGATTCAGCGTCTACCAGCGTGATTGAGAGAACCTTATGCCTTATACCGTAGCGCTGACCGGTGGTATCGGTAGCGGAAAAAGCACCATTGCTAATGGCTTTGCGGCGCTGGGCGTAACAATTATTGATGCCGATGTGATCGCCCGTGAGGTGGTTGAGCCAGGCTCACCTGCTTTGCAGGCCATAGTTGAACGCCATGGCAAATCGCTGCTAACTGAGCAAGGCACTCTTTTTCGCGCACATTTACGCGAAATCATTTTTCAGTCACCAGAAGAGAAGCATTGGCTTAACAGTCTCTTACACCCATTGATCAATGCCCGAACGCAGCAGCTTAAGGCTCAAGCCCGCTCGCCTTACGTTTTATGGGTGGTGCCGCTACTGGTAGAAAATCAGTTGCAGCATCAAGCTAACCGCATTTTAGTCGTTGATGTTGATGAAGCGACGCAGCTCCAACGCACCCAACTGCGCGATAATATTTCCTTAGAGCAGGCAAAAAATATTCTTGCAGCACAGGCCACGCGCCAACAGCGCCTCGCCTGTGCTGACGACATCATTGATAATAGCGGCGCACCGGAAGATGCGCTGCCGCAAGTTGCCGAACTCCATCAACGCTATCTGGCGTTAGCGGCAACGCAACAGGATTAACATCATGAGTACAGTCGTTCTTTTTGAACACCCACTGAATGAAAAAATGCGCACCTGGCTACGCGTTGAATTCCTTATTAATCAACTATTAGAAAGCGTGCCGCTCAGCAATACCACCAGCGCGCTAAATTTCTTTCGCCTGATTGGCGAACTGCTGGATATATTTGAACGCGGTGATATGCGTACAGAACTGTTGAAAGAGCTGGAGCGGCAGCAACTGAAATTACGGGCATGGGCTGATGTACCGGGCGTCGATATGACGCTGGTAGACTCATTACGCGATACGCTGAAAATGCAATCAACTCAGCTTATGCATGCGCCACGCATGGGGCAACAGCTGCGTGAAAATCGTCTGATTGGACTGGTTCGCCAGCGCCTGAGTATTCCTGGCGGTTGTTGCAGCTTCGACCTGCCCAGCTTACATATCTGGTTGCATCAGCCGCAGGAAATACGCAATTCCCAGGTTGATGACTGGCTTGAAACGCTGGTGCCATTGCGTAGCAGCCTGGCGATGATCCTTGATTTGATTCGCCAGTCAGGTGCATTTCGCCATCAAACCAGCCTAAATGGTTTTTATCAGGATAATGCCGAAGGCGCAGATTTACTGCGTCTACAGCTGCTGCTGGAAGATTCGCTTTATCCGCAAGTTTCCGGCCATAAAAGCCGTTATGCCATCCGTTTTATGCCATTTGATGCCGAACGAGGTGAAGTGCCCGCTCGACTCGATTTTCAACTGGCCTGTTGTTAGAGGTGAACATGCAAGAAGAAATTATGACCGTGGGATGCCCACAATGTGGCAAAGATGTTATTTGGGACGAGCTGAGCCCGTGGCGGCCCTTTTGCAGCAAGCGCTGCCAGCTCATTGATCTAGGGGAATGGGCCGCAGAAGAGAAACGCATTCCCAGTAACGGCGATTTGAACGACAGTGATAACTGGAGCGAAGAAGAGCATTAACGTTAAGTGGGGCATAATGCCCCACTTTTAGAATTCACCCGCAATCAGGCGTGCGATCAACTGATGATTGGCCGCTGGAAACTCATCAGCCACCAGCGCATGCTGTTCAACCCAGCGTTGCGGTTGCCCTTCTCGTCCCCACGGCTCACCTTTCCAGCCTTCCACTAAGAAAAAGTGTAGCGTGACGCGAAGATCTTCATAGGTATGATCCGCTTCACCAATAGCTTGAGCTTCAGTCACTTCAATACCGGTTTCTTCTAGTAACTCACGGATCAATCCTTGTTCAGCACTCTCCCCAGCCTCAATTTTGCCACCGGGGAATTCCCACTTGTTGGCCATATATGAGGTCGCTGCACGCTGGGCCAGGAAAATTTGTTTGTCGGCGTTGCGAATAATACCTACCGCGACCTGCAGGTGTTTCATGAATGATATCCCAGAGTTTTAGCTGAATGAGCCGTGATTTTAAAACATGGCTTAAAGGAAGTTAAACGCTTTAGGCACTGTAATGAAATCAAACAAGACAGGTCGCAATGACGTTGCTCCAGATGTTTAGCAATACTCGCACTTACCTATTGTTTCACTAGACTGCGCAACGGTTAATCCCATGCTTACATACATTGCCCACAACACCGCCAGAGAGATACATTCCGCCCGGCAGGTGATTTTTCATGACATTCTGACCCTCGACAGTGTCCATAATCAGCTGACATGGCATCCCGGCAACATTGTCATCCCGTTAAACGATGCCCAAAAACGTTTCTTTAACTGCCTGCTTATGAAAGTCACTTCTAAACAACAAATCATCTCAATTGTCTGGAATGAGCGCGCTTACGGTATTAGCGATAATAATTATCACCAATTATTGTTTCAAAGCCGCGCCCTGCTAAAACGCCACAAATTACCGGATGGCCTGCTGGTCACTATCCCTTATCATGGCGTCAGGCTTAATGAAGACCTGCTGTTATCCAGCGCCAAGGCATACAGTTAGTTGCAGAAATAGGGATAAAAAAAAGGAGCCATTGGCTCCTTTTTCTTTTAGTGCTTATTAGGCCAGACGCCCATGACACTGTTTGTATTTTTTGCCCGAGCCGCATGGACAGGGATCGTTACGTCCAACTTTGCGTTCACCGCTCTCTTGCGCCAGCTCTTCTTTCGCTAAGATTTCATCGTCAACATGGCTAAGCTGCTGCTGCTGTGCCAAACGTTCAGCTTCTTCACGACGCTGCTGCTCCATCGCTTCAACTTCTTCTGGCATGCGAACTTGTACTTTGCTCAGCGTACTAATCACTTCATATTTCAGTGATTCCAGCATTGCTGCGAACATAGCAAAGGATTCGCGTTTATATTCTTGCTTAGGATCTTTCTGCGCGTAACCACGTAGATGAATACCTTGACGCAGATAATCCATGGCTGCCAGATGCTCTTTCCACAGTGAATCCAGCGTCTGTAACATTACTCCTTTTTCGAAGCTACGCATTGTCTCAGCGCCAACCACTTCTTCTTTCGCAGCGTAGTTTTCCATAGCATGCGTCATGATACGTTCGCGCAGCGTTTCTTCATGCAGATCGGGTTCTTTATCTAACCATTCAGCGATAGGAAGTTCCAGATCGAAATCAGTGCGTAAACGCTCTTCCAGACCAGGGACATCCCACATTTCTTCCAGCGACTGCGGTGGAATGTAGGTGTCGATGGTGGTTTTATACACATCCTGACGAATGCTGTTGATGGTTTCACTCACATCAGAAACATCAAGCAGTTCATTACGTTGGCTGTAAATTGCGCGGCGCTGATCGTTAGCAACATCATCATATTCCAACAGTTGCTTACGAATATCGAAGTTGCGGCTTTCTACCTTGCGCTGTGCATTAGCAATCGCTTTTGTTACCCATGGATGTTCAATCGCTTCGCCAGGCTTCATGCCTAATTTACGCATCATGTTTGACACGCGATCCGAGGCAAAAATACGCATCAGCGCATCTTCCATCGACAGATAGAAGCGTGATGAACCCGCATCACCCTGACGACCCGCACGCCCACGCAGCTGGTTGTCGATACGGCGAGATTCGTGACGCTCTGTACCTACGATGTGCAAACCGCCTGAGGTCAGCACTGCATCGTGGCGAATCTGCCATGCGGCTTTAATCTCTTCGATCTGCGCTTCTGTTGGATCCTGAAGCTCAGCGACTTCAGCATGCCAGCTACCACCCAGCATAATGTCTGTACCACGACCCGCCATGTTAGTGGCGATCGTTACCGCGCCTGGCTGGCCCGCTTGCGCCACGATTTCTGCTTCGCGGGCGTGGAATTTGGCGTTCAACACGTTGTGTTTAATGCCTGCGCGCGTCAGTTCATTAGAAACAACTTCAGATTTTTCAATGGAGATGGTACCCACCAATACAGGCTGTCCGTTTGCGGTACGCTCACGGATATCCTCAATGATTGCATCAATCTTCTCTTTCTCAGTCATGTAGACCAGATCAGCCAGATCTTTACGCACCATTGGGCGGTTGGTTGGTACGACAATGGTATCCAGTTTGTATATTGAGCTAAATTCGAATGCTTCGGTATCTGCTGTACCGGTCATACCAGCCAGTTTTTCATAGATACGGAAGTAGTTCTGGAAAGTGATTGAGGCCAGCGTCTGGTTCTCGTTCTGAATATCAACACCTTCTTTCGCTTCGATAGCCTGATGCAGGCCGTCGGACCAGCGGCGTCCCTGCATGGTACGCCCGGTGTGCTCATCGACGATAACTACTTCGCCATCTTTCACAATGTAATCTACATCACGGGTAAACAGCGCGTGGGCACGAAGCGCAGCGGTAACGTGGTGCATCAGCATGATATTGGTTGGCGAATACAGAGACTCGCCCTCATCCATGATGCCTTGGCTAACCAAAAGCTCTTCCACTTTGACTAAACCACGTTCAGACATGTGCGCCTGTCGCGCCTTTTCATCCACCCAGAAATCACCTTCGCCCTGGAAGTTTTCAGTGTCTTCTTTATCCTGACGAACCAGGTGCGGAATGATTTTATTAACTTTGGTGTAGAGCTCAGAGCTGTCTTCGGCAGGGCCAGAAATAATTAACGGCGTACGCGCTTCATCGATCAAGATGGAGTCCACTTCATCTACCAGCGCATAATTCAGTTTACGCTGTACGCGCTCTTCCGGGCTGAACGCCATGTTATCGCGCAGATAATCGAAGCCATATTCGTTGTTGGTGCCGTAAGTAATGTCAGCCGCATACGCTTCGCGTTTAGCATGAGCCGGCAAGCCTGACATGTTAATACCGACGGACAAGCCAAGGAATTCGAACAGCGGACGGTTATTTTCGGCATCACGCTGCGCCAGATAGTCATTCACCGTGACCACGTGAACGCCTTTACCGGTTAACGCATTCAGATAAGCTGGCAAGGTTGCCGTCAACGTTTTACCTTCACCGGTACGCATTTCCGCGATACAGCGGTCATTCAACACCATGCCGCCAATCAGCTGGACATCAAAGTGACGCATACCGAATACGCGCTTACTCGCTTCACGTACTGTGGCAAAGGCTTCAGGAATTAAGCTTTCCAGCGTTTCGCCTTTTGCCAGACGCTCACGGAATAATACAGTTTTAGCTTTCAATTCATCATCAGAGAGCTTTTCAAAATCTGGCTCCATCTTGTTGATGACATCAACAGCCTTACGCATACGGCGTAAAGTACGATCATTGCTGCTACCAAAAACCTTGGTCAACATTTTGATTAACATAATAAATATTTTCTCAATTCAGCCGTGTAATCACGGGCTGCGAAATCTAAAAGTGTGAAACAACCAAAAAGATTAGCAGAACAATGAGGAAGGTCCGGCGCGAATGCCGTTTACTTTAGCGTGCCACTCAACATACGTATGAGGCTGGGCAGCAGAGTGCGGTTTAGAACGGTCTATCTGCGGCGCGGTATGCAGCGCAGTTTGTGAAGTCAGTAACGCGTGAAGCGAATCCAGTAACGCCAGCTTTTGCGCTGCCAGCGGTAGCGCACCCTGCTCTTCAGCCTGCGTCTGCGGCGTCAACGTAAACGAGAGATGGCGTATCACGGTGCGGATAGCATGTTGATGCCAATAATCCACAGTGAAGTTTGGGCGTCTCGCCGCTTCTTGTAGGCGAATAAGATGATCGAATCGGGCAGCGTTGCCGATAAACAAACTGCTGGCAGGTGATTCTGATGATGCGTTGAGTTCTGAACTTTGTGCACACGCTGGCAAGCCAAGACTGGCCGCCACCATCCCCAACAGGAGATGAGGCCAGAAATAGCGTCTGCCTAATTGTCGCCAGCGTAAAAGAAGTTCGATCACAACCTTTCCATTGCACAAGAGTCGATTTGCGCATCAATTTTTTGATCACCAACCGCGTAATGCAGTGGCGTTAAGCCGATAAAAGCGCCTGAGATAGTATCACTAATGTGGGACGTCCACACCTGGGATTAAAGTCGCTCTGGGAGAAAACACGCTTGATTGTTCAGCAATTCAGCAACTAAGAGATTTACTTGCGAGCGGCATCGCACTTCAGGAGAGAACAGCGAGACAATAAAAAACGGCTGACGCCGCTGACCGGAGAGGGTGTCAGCATTGCCAGCCGCTTTAGATGTTCTGAGGTAATTAAGCCAGAACCAAATTGGGTGCTTTGAATGCCAGCGGCAGTTCAGCTTCGTCTTCGAAAGTTGCCCATTCCCAGGCTTCTTGCTTAGCTAAAACGGCTTGCAGCAACTTGTTATTCAATGCATGGCCTGATTTGAACGCGGTAAATGCGCCAATGATGTTGTGGCCGCACATAAACAAATCACCAATCGCATCAAGCATTTTGTGACGAACGAATTCATCTTCAAAGCGCAGACCGTCTTCATTCAAGACGCGGAAATCATCCAGACCTATCGCACAATCTAAACTACCGCCCAGGCACAGGCCTTTAGACTGCAGATATTCGATCTCACGCATAAAGCCAAATGTACGCGCGCGACTGATTTGGCGAACAAACGCTTCAGCAGAAAAGTTCATCTGATAACGCTGAGAGCTGGAGTCGATTGCCGGATGTTTAAAGTCGATGGTGAAGTCCAGCGAGAAGCCATTAAACGGCTTAATCTCGGCCCATTTGTCACCATCTTCAACACGCACGGTTTGCTTAACGCGCACGAATTTTTTCGCGCTGTTCAGCTGTTCGATACCTGCATCCATCAGCAAATAGATGAACGGTGCTGCGCTGCCGTCCATGATCGGGATTTCTGGCGCATCGACTTCAACAATAATGTTATCGATACCCAATCCCGCCAAGGCGGCGTTTAAATGTTCAACCGTCGAAATACGTACGCCTTCATCATTCACCAGGCATGTACTCAGCATGGTGTCGCGCACGTATTTTGCATCAGCCGGGAAATCAACCGGTGGATTCAAGTCAGTGCGACGATAGATGACCCCGGTATTAGCCGACGCAGGGCGCAATGTCAGTGTGACTTTCTTGCCGGTATGCAAACCGACACCAGTCGCCTGAACAATACGTTTTAATGTCCTTTGTTTGATCATCGTATTATCTCGCAATATTACCTTTCCAACCGCCAGTATACTTTACCAGCGGGCGGACACTTTAGCACAAAGAGCGGAGATTCCCAATTATAGGGATATTCTTAATCAGCCTGCTTACGTAAAAACGCAGGAATATCAAGGTAGTCAGGCTCTTTATTAGATTGCGCAGTCTGGTCATTAACCACTTTCGCAGCCGGTTTTTGCTCTTGCGGCAGCGGCGACATGCCGTGCTGCTGATAGCGATGATCCATAACCGGTTGGCTGGCAGGCTTATTCGTTACCAGCGTGATTTCAGGACGTTTGTCCATGCCGATACCGGTTGCTACCACGGTGACGCGCAGTTCGTCATTCATTTCTGGATCTAATGACGTACCAATCACGACGGTTGCGTTGTCAGAGGCGAAGGCGCGGATGGTGTTACCCACGGTTTCGAACTCATCCAGACGCAGGTCAAAGCCAGCGGTAATGTTAACCAGGACGCCACGAGCGCCAGAAAGGTCGATATCTTCCAGCAGAGGACTGGAAATCGCCATTTCAGCGGCTTCTTCAGCACGATCTTCGCCACACGCTACACCTGAGCCCATCATGGCATAACCCATTTCAGACATGACGGTGCGTACGTCAGCAAAGTCGACGTTCATCAGACCCGGACGTGTAATCAGTTCTGCAATACCCTGAACCGCGCCTTTTAACACATCGTTTGCTGCGCCAAAAGCATCCAGCAATGAAATGCCGCGACCTAATACTTTCAACAACTTGTCGTTAGGAATAGTAATCAGTGAGTCGACATGTTTTGAAAGCTCAGCAATACCCTGCTCGGCAAATGCCATGCGCTTTTTGCCTTCAAAATTGAAGGGTTTAGTCACCACAGCAACCGTCAGGATACCTAAATCTTTGGCCACTTCAGCCACAACTGGCGCAGCACCGGTACCGGTGCCGCCGCCCATACCGGCAGCGATAAACACCATGTCTGCCCCTTCCAGCGCAGCACGCAATGCTTCGCGATCTTCCTCTGCGGAGTTGCGGCCCACTTCCGGGTTCGCGCCCGCGCCCAGACCTTTGGTAATGTTATTACCGATCTGGATGGTCTGGCCGACTGCTGTTTTACGCAACGCTTGCGCGTCGGTGTTAACAGCGAAGAATTCTACACCTTCGATACGCTCGCGTACCATGTGTTCTACGGCGTTGCCGCCGCCACCGCCGACGCCGATGACTTTAATCACCGCGTCGTTGGTTAATTCCATAGGTTCAAACATGATTTCTCTCCGTTATGTGCCTGTCGCCTGGAGATCACTAAAAAAACCAGCATGATCTCCTTTATCAAAAATTAAAACTCTTTTTTCAACCAACTATTGATGCGCTTGAACCAATTTCCCACCGATGCACGTTTTTCTGTCTCTGCATCGCCATTCATGTGCGACTCTTTGCCGTAATGCAGCAGTCCCACTGCGGTTGAGTAATATGATTCCTGCGCATAGTCAGTCAAACCAGTGATATTCAGTGGCTGACCAATACGTACCTGCGTATGGAATACGCGTTGCGCACAGGCCGCCAGTCCTTCAATTTGCGCGGCACCACCTGTTAACACAATACCGGCTGCCAGATGATGTTTCACGCCCTGCTGACGTAATTGTTCCTGTAATTGCAGAATCTCGTCATTGACCAGATTCAAAAGCTCGGTGTAGCGCGGTTCAATCACCTCGGCCAGCGTTTGGCGCTGCAGACTGCGAGGAGGACGACCACCCACACTGGGTACTTCAACATTCTCATCTTTACCTACGATAGAACCCAGCGCACAACCATGCCGGACTTTAATCGCCTCAGCGTCAGTTGGCGGAGTACCAAAGGCATAGGCGATATCGCTGGTCACTACATTCCCTGCATAAGGGATGACTTTGGTATGACGCAACGCGCCACCGGTGTACACCGCGATATCCATTGTACCGCCACCGATATCGACAACACAGACCCCTAGCTCACGTTCGTCTTCAGTTAATACTGCAAAACTGGATGCCAATCCGGCAAAAATCAATTGGTCAACTTTCAGGCCACAACGTTCAACGGCTTTGACAATATTTTTTGCCATGTCGTTATGGCAGGTAATCAGGTGTACTTTTGCCTGCATACGTACACCAGAAAGTCCAACCGGATTTTTAATGCCTTCCTGATAATCGATAGCATATTCCTGAGGAATAACGTGCAGGATGCGATGCTCGTCGCGTACGCGAACCGATTTAGCGGTATGCACCACATTTTCTACATCATCCTGAGTCACTTCCTCTTCGGAAATCGGAACCATCCCGATTTCGTTCTGGCAGCTGATATGTTTGCCCGATAATGCAAGATAGACGGAGGAGATCTGGCAATCTGCCATCAACTCAGCCTGATCAATGGCGCGCTGAACGCATTTCACCACTGATTCAAGGTCGTTTACGCCACCTTTATCCATGCCGCGGGACGGGCAACTGCCGACCCCAATAATATTGACCATACCATCGGGCAGAATTTCTCCAACCAGGGCGGCAACCTTTGCGGTGCCAATTTCGAGTCCAACTACCAGTTTTCTGTCCGTTGCCTTGATCATTGTTGTTTAGCCTGTGCCTGGTTCTGTTGCTGATTACTGTCCTGTGGCTCCATCACTACCGGCGTCCATCCCACAGAAGCGCCAGAGTCGTATCGCAGATCGACATAGCTGATACGTTTGCTTTCATTCTGACCTTGCTGCAGTAGCACCGGGTAGAGCTCAATAAAGCGGTTCAGACGTTTCATGGTGTCGCTGCGTCCCAGTTCAATGCGCACATCATCACTGGTAACCAATTGCCACGAACGCCGCGCCGTCATCGACGCTACCTTCAGGGTAAACTTCCGGGCTTTCAGCACATCGTCCATGCTGTGGTAGCCCGCCAGCACCTCTTTTTCGCTGCCTTCTGGCCCGTACAACATCGGCATTGTTTCTTTTCCGATGTGATTCGCCGGTACGCTGAAGGAGACGCCATCCGCGTCTACCATATGTAAATCATTCCAGCGTGCTACCGGCGTGTACTCAGTCAAATGAATCTTCAGTTCATCTGGCCACTGTTTACGCACGCTTACCTGCTTAATCCACGGTAGTCGCTCGATTTGCTGCTGCAAGATGTCCACATCCTGCGACATAAACGTGCCGGGCGCGCCAAGTGATAAAATTGCCTGGCGAATATCATCGTGGGTGGTGTAATGCGTTTGACCGGTCACCACCAGCTTCGACAGCGGCAAGCGTGATGAATCATTCATCCACTTCAGTACCACTAGCCCGCCAGAAACCATAATGCCCACAACGATTAGCAAAAATATGATGCCAAAAAGTCGGGCTCCGTTACTGCGTCCAGAGCGTACACGCTCTTGCGGTTCACGTTCACGGTTACGTGCATTCATCGCCGCCTGTGACATATCAGTCGGCCAACTCCACAATACGAGCAACCAGCTGCGAGAAGGTCATTCCTGCCTGCTTCGCTGCCATTGGCACGAGACTGTGGCTTGTCATACCTGGTGAGGTGTTAATTTCCAATAGATGGAAACGACCTTCACCATCAGCCATTACATCCACGCGTCCCCAGCCGCTACAGCCCAAAGCACGCCAGGCCGCTAACACTAATTGCTGCAGTTCTGCTTCACGATCAGCACTTAAACCACTCGGGCAGAAGTATTCAGTATCGTCAGAAATGTATTTAGCTTCATAGTCATAGAACTCGCTGGCAGCTTTTATTTGTATCGAAGGCAAAACGTGCTCGCCCACAATACCTACGGTGTATTCACCGCCGCTCAAAAAAGCCTCAACTAATACATCATTGTCATGTCGAAACGCTTCTTCTAACGCTGCTGGCAGCGCGCTTAATTCGTTTACGCGACTGATGCCGACGCTCGATCCTTCGCAGCTTGGTTTAACAAATACCGGCAAGCCCAACGCCGCGATCGCCGCATGGGTATCTGCGTCAAGACCTGCATCCATTTGCTGACGGGTCAGCCAGACGAAGCGGCCAGAAGGTAAACCTCGGCCCTGCCACAGCAGCTTGGTGCGCAATTTGTCCATGGTGATAGCGGATGCCATCACGCCGCTGCCGGTGTAAGGCAGGCCAATAAATTCCAGCACGGCTTGCAGCGTGCCGTCTTCACCACCACGACCATGTAGCGCAATAAACGCTTTGGCGAAGCCCTGATCTTTCAGGTTTAATACCGACACATCACGCGTATCAACAGCGTGCGCATCAATGCCCGCTTCACGTAGCCCGGCTAAAACGGCATTGCCTGACATCAGCGAGACTTCACGCTCTGCTGAAGTCCCCCCCATTAATACAGCAACTTTCTCAGCCATGACGGTCCTCCGCTTTGCGTTCCGGTTGCAGTTTGCAGTCCGCTAATTTACGTGCGACTTTGCCCACATTACCTGCGCCTTGTACCAAGATCAGATCGTTACCTGAAAGCAACGGTGCCAGCATTTCCGGCAGTACATCGTGATCTGGCACTAAAATCGGATCGACTTTGCCACGACCGCGAATGGTCCGACACAGCGCGCGGCTGTCAGCACCGGGAATCGGCGTTTCGCCTGCTGCATAAACGTCCAGCATGAGCAAAACATCCACTTGTGACAATACGTTAGCGAAATCGTCGAACAAGTCGCGAGTACGCGTGTAACGATGTGGCTGAAAAATCATGACCAGTTTTTTATCTGGCCAGCCTGCACGCGCAGCCTTGATCGTGGCATCAACTTCAGTGGGATGATGACCATAATCGTCCACCAGCATGGCGCTGCCCGCGTGACCGTTGACCGGCTCAGTGGAGTACTCGCCTAATAAATCAAAGCGACGACCGGTACCCTGAAAACTTTCCAGCGCAGCCAGAATAGCGTTGTCTTCAACGCCCTCTTCACTTGCAACCGCCACAGCTGCGGCTGCGTTGAGCGCATTATGACGACCCGGTGCATTCAACGTGATTTGCAAGCGCGGCTTGTCCTGGCGTACTAAGGTGAAATGCCCTTGTGCTCCACGTTGTTCATAATTCTCAATACGAAAATCAGCATCATCACTGAACCCGTAGGTCGTAATTTGACGTCCTACACGGGGTAACAGGTCGCGAATAACGACGTCATCAATACACATCACTGCACGACCGTAAAACGGCAGGTTATGCAGAAAATTAATAAAAGTTTGTTTCAAGTTCTCGAAGTCGCCCTGATAGGTATCCATATGATCGGCTTCGATATTGGTCACAATGGCAACCATGGGTTGCAGATGTAAAAACGACGCATCGCTTTCATCTGCTTCTGCAATCAAGTAACGGCTGCTACCCAAACGCGCATGCGTTCCGGCTGCTTTAACTAATCCGCCATTGACGAAAGTAGGATCCAATCCGCCTTCGGCATAAATGCTTGATACCATTGCTGTGGTTGTGGTTTTGCCGTGCGTACCCGCTACAGCAATGCCATGACGAAAACGCATCAGTTCAGCCAGCATTTCAGCACGGCGAATCACGGGGATGCGCTGTTCACGGGCAGCAATCAGCTCTGGATTATCCTGAGATACCGCGCTGGAGACCACGACGACGCTGGCATCAGTCACGTTTTCCGGGCGATGATTAAAATAGATGGTTGCACCCAGCGCAGCCAGATTCTGCGTAACCGGGTTCGGCGCCAGATCAGAACCGCTGATATGGTAGCCTTCATTTGCTAACACTTCGGCAATACCGCCCATGCCAGCACCGCCGATGCCGACAAAATGGATGTGCCGGACGCGACGCATCTCGGGCACTATAGAACGCAGTTTTGCCAATTGTTGTGTATTCATCGCTCTCAATTACCTGCTATTTCAGTTTGTGCTCAGCATGAGCACAGGTCAGCCGAGCTGACCGGATTCATTACTTTGCGGCGCGAGCCACTTCACGCGCGACCCGATCGGTCGCATCGGGAATCGCCACCTGACGCGCTTTTTCAGCCATCGTCAGCAATGTTTGGCGATCCCAGTGGCGCAGCGTGTCCGCTACAGCATCCGCAGTAAATTGCGGCTGCTCAAAAATTTTCGCCGCGCCCGCTTTTTCTAGCGGTAACGCGTTCCAGTATTGCTGGCGATCTTTATGCTGAAACGGCACAAAGATGGCGGGCAATCCTGCCGCTGCTATTTCGCTAACGGTTAAAGCACCAGAACGACAGACCACCACATCAGCCCACGCATAGGCGGCAGCCATATCATCAATAAACTCGGTGACCTTGTGCTGCGTTTGCCCCACTTTTACGTAGGCTTGTTGTACGTCAGGCAAACCACCTTTACCGGTTTGATGCCAAATTGTAATCTGCTCGCCCAGTTCGGCAGCCACTTCTGGCATTGTCTGGTTCAAAATACGTGCGCCCTGACTGCCACCAATCACTAAAACGCGAATCGGGCCGTTACGATTGGCTAAACGTGCAATCGGTAAAGGCAAAGCCAATACATCGGTGCGCACCGGATTCCCCACCACGTCCGCTTTAGGGAATGCACCCGGAAAAGCCTGCATCACTTTGGTGGCGATTTTTGCCAACCATTTATTGGTCAATCCAGCGATGCCATTTTGCTCATGCAATACCACCGGGATTCCGCAACTCCACGCCGCTAAACCGCCAGGCCCAGAGACGTAACCGCCCATCCCGAGTACTACATCCGGCTGCCAGGCTTTAATAATGGCCCGCGCCTGGCGCCATGCATTGAAAATACGCATTGGTGCCAGCAACTGAGCTTTAATGCCCTTACCACGCAATCCGCTAATCTGGATAAAATCAATTTCGATGCCATGCTTCGGCACTAAATCGGCTTCCATGCGATCCGCGGTACCTAACCAACGCACCTGCCAACCCTGCTCCATCAGATGATGGGCGACAGCCAGACCGGGGAATACATGCCCGCCAGTCCCGCCTGCCATCACCATCAATCGTTTACCACTCATCGACCACCTCGGGTAAACGCCTGCGCTTTCGCCAGACGCGTTTCATAATCTATGCGCAACAAGAAGACGATGGCCGTTGACATGATGATCAAACTGGAGCCGCCGTAACTGATCAGCGGTAAGGTCAAGCCTTTGGTAGGCAACATGCCCGCTGCAGCACCGACATTTACCAAAGCCTGAAAGCTAAACCACACGCCAATTGAACAGGCTAAAAAGCCGGAAAAGCGTTGATCAAGCTCCAGAGCGCGGCGTCCGATCGACATTGCGCGAAAAGCGACGAAGAATACCATTAACAATGCTAAAACCACACCGATGTAGCCGAGTTCTTCACCGATAATCGAGAAAATAAAGTCGGTATGGGCTTCGGGCAAATACTCCAGTTTTTGCACTGAATTTCCCAAGCCTTGCCCCCAGAACTCACCGCGACCAAATGCCATCAGCGACTGGGTTAACTGGTATCCGCTACCGAACGGATCTTCCCACGGATCCCAGAAAGAGGTCACACGCCGCATACGGTAAGGTTCGGCAATGACCAACAGCACCACGGCGAAAATGCCGGAACCGATAATCGCCAGGAACTGCCACAGTTTGGCTCCCGCCAGAAACAGCATTGCCAGCGTCGTTACAAACAATACAACCACCGTTCCGAGGTCAGGCTGCGCCAAAAGCAAGACGGCCAAAATCACCATCACACCCATCGGCTTACAGAAACCCCAAAAGTTGTTACGTACTTCTTCAACTTTTCGCACCAGATAGCTGGCGAGGTAGCAGAACAGCGTCAACTTAGATAACTCAGCTGGCTGAATACGCAGCGGGCCTAGAGCAATCCAGCGCGATGCACCGTTTACCGAGCTACCGACGACTAATACGATCAGCAGCATCGCTACTGATGTCATTAACATGATGTTGCTGTAGCGCTGCCAAAAATCCATCGGCACGCGCAACGTCACCAAGGCGATACCCAAAGCCAATAAGATGTAAAACGCGTCGCGCTTCGCGAAGTAAAACGGGTCTTCATTGAGGCGCTGGCCCACCGGCATTGATGCCGATGTCACCATGACAAAGCCGATAACCGCCAAACCAAAAGTCAGCCACAGCAAGGTACGGTCATACAACACCAGCGAAGTGTCGTCGCTTTCGCGCGATCCCATCACCCAATCTTTCAAGCGGCTTGAGAAGTAACTGGCCAAACCTGCGCCTGGAATATTCATCAGCTCAGCTCCTTCGCCAGTTGTGCAAACGCATCACCGCGTTGCTCAAAATTGCGAAACTGATCGAGGCTGGCGCATGCTGGCGATAGCAGTACCATGTCACCAGGCTGAACCTGCGCAGCAATTTGCGTCATCGCCTGCTGCATGGTTTCAGTGCGTACCGACACGTCAGGGCGCAACGCGGCTAACGCATCGCCATCGCGACCAAAGCAGAACAGCCGTAAATTGTCGCCTTGTAGATAACGTGCCAGCGGCGTGAAATCTGCCGACTTGCCATCACCGCCCAGCAACAGCCACAAGCGCCCGGTCACTATCAACCCTTTTAACGCCGCTTCGGTGCTACCAACGTTGGTGGCTTTAGAATCGTTAATCCAGCGTACGCCGTTATGTTCATGCACCAGCTGGAAGCGATGCGCTAACCCGCTATAAGCGGTCAGAGCCGCCAGGCTGGTGGCGCGTGGTAGACCTACGGCATCCGCCAGCGCCAGTGCAGCCAGCGCGTTGGTGTAGTTATGCTGACCCACCAGTTTCATTTCATCGGTATTCAGTACTTTTTCGCCTTTCACCCGCAACCAGATGCTGCCCTGCTGCTTGTTCAGGTGATAATCCCCAATATCGATACCAAAACTGACGCAGCGTGTATCTGCACCGCGCACCGGCATGGTTAATCCATCATCTGCATTCACCACACATACCTGCGCATTCTCATAGATACGCAGCTTGGCGGCGCGGTATTGCTGCATGCCCAACGGATAACGATCCATATGATCTTCCGTCACGTTGAGAATGGTTGCGGCTGCCGCTTTCAGGCTGTGCGTGGTTTCCAGCTGGAAGCTGGAGAGTTCCAGCACATAAAGTTGTGCAGGTGATTTCAACAAACTCAGCGCAGGCAAACCGATATTGCCGCCAACGCCAACCTGCCAACCGGCGGCTTTCGCCATTTCACCGACCAGCGTAGTGACGGTACTTTTGCCGTTAGAACCGGTGATCGCCACAATAGGTGCCTGCGCTTCTCGGCAGAACAGTTCAATGTCACCCACGATTTCGATACCCGCATCAGCAGCTTCGCTTAAAGCAGGATGCGCCAATGCAATACCGGGGCTGGCAACAATCAGATCGGCCGCGAGCAGCCAATCGATATTGATGCCGCCGACATAGCGCTCGACCTGTGCTGGAACCTGGTTGAGGCCGGGCGGCGATATACGGGTATCCATCACGCGTGGTGTAACACCCTGTGTTAAAAAGAAATCAACACAAGAAAGCCCGGTCAGGCCTAACCCGATAATGACGACTTTCCTGCCCCGATAGTCAGCCATAATTAACGTACCTTCAGCGTGGCCAGGCCAATCAGCACCAGCATCAGCGAAATAATCCAGAAGCGCACGATAACGCGCGGCTCCGGCCACCCTTTCAATTCATAGTGATGATGGATCGGCGCCATGCGAAAAATACGCTGGCCGCGCAGCTTGAACGATCCCACCTGCAGAATTACCGACAGCGTTTCAACCACAAACACGCCGCCCATGATCACCAGCAAGAACTCCTGACGCAGCAGCACCGCAATCGTGCCCAGCGCACCGCCCAAAGCCAGTGAACCGACATCGCCCATAAAGACCTGTGCCGGATAAGTGTTGAACCATAAAAAGCCCAACCCAGCGCCGACAATCGCCGTGCAGACAATCACCAGTTCGCCTGCGTGGCGAAGATAAGGAATATGCAAATACTCAGCAAACTTCACGTTACCGGTCGCCCAAGCTACCAACGCGAAACCGGCAGCAACAAAGACGGTTGGCATAATCGCCAGGCCATCCAGACCATCGGTTAAATTCACTGCATTGCCGGTTCCGACAATCACGAAATACGCCAGCAGGATATAAAACAAGCCCAACTGCGGCATGATGTCTTTGAAGAACGGCACCACCAGTTGCGTCGCTGGCGTATCTTTACCCGCCAAAAACAGGGCGAAGGCGACGCCCAGTGAGATCACCGACATCCAAAAATACTTCCAGCGAGCAATCAGACCTTTAGTATCTTTGCGTACCACTTTGCGGTAATCATCAACAAAGCCGATGACGCCGAACCCTACCAGCACCACCAATACGCACCAGACATAAGGATTGGATGGATACGCCCACATCAACACTGAAATAGTGATGGACGTAAGAATCATGATCCCGCCCATCGTGGGCGTGCCGCGCTTGCTGAAATGCGACTCAGGACCATCGTTGCGAACGACCTGACCAATCTGCAATTTTTGTAGCCAGGCAATCAGACGCGGCCCCATATAAAGAGAGATAAACAAGGCGGTCAGCAGGCTGACAATGGCGCGAAACGTCAAGTACGAAAAGACGTTAAAGCCGGAATAAAATGCGACCAAATGCTCGGCCAGCCAAACTAACATGTTCCTTTCTCCTGTAAGCTCTGTACTACCTGCTCCATGGCGGCACTACGCGAACCTTTAATCAAGACCGTAATTTCTGTGTGTTCGGACAACAGCGAGCATAAACGTTCAGTCAACGCGGCTTTATCGCTGAAATGTTCGCCAACTTCGCTGCTTTCACTAATGAGGTGACTGATTTTTCCGGTGCTTAATACGCGGTCAATTCCTGCAGCTTTAGCCGCATGTCCGACTTCACGGTGGCACTGTTCTGCTTCGTGACCCAGTTCCGCCATATCACCCACCACCATCACGCGATAACCCGGCATTTCACCCAGTACCTGCGCAGCAGCAGTCATTGAGCCGACGTTCGCGTTGTAGCTGTCATCCAGCAATAACTTGCTTGGTGATAAGCGGATCGGGAACAGGCGCCCAGGAACAGACTGAAGTGTTTTAAGGCCGAGCTGAATTGCGCTTAGCGGCGCGTCTACTGAAAGAGTCAGCGCAGCGGCTGCCAGCGCGTTAGCAATATTGTGGCGGCCAGGCAGCGGCAGCGTGATGGCGATATTGCCACGCGGCGTATGCATAGTGAAGTGCGTGCCATCTTGTCCTACAGTGATATCGCTGGCAGAGAAATCACACTCTTTGGCTTGAGGCGAAAAACGCCAAACCGTTTTACCGTGCAGGTGTTGTTGCCAGTGCGGCCAGTCGTTGCTGTCGGCGTTGAGAATGGCGGTACCGTGGGCAGGTAAGCCTAAGAAAATTTCACCTTTGGCTTTAGCGACCCCATCCAAAGATCCAAACCCTTCGAGATGCGCAGCGGCAAGGTTATTGACCAAAGCCGTTTCAGGGCGAACCAGCTCGGTAGTGTAAGCAATCTCACCCTGATGGTTAGCACCTAATTCAATCACCGCATATTGATGTTCAGCGGTCAGGCGCAGCAGCGTCATCGGCACGCCGAAATCATTATTCAGATTGCCTGCGGTATAAAGTGTTTCACCACACTGACGCAAAATAGCCGCGGTCATCTCTTTGACTGAGGTTTTACCGGAAGAGCCGGTTAACGCGACAACGCGCGCTTTCGCCTGTTGACGCACCCACGCGGCTAACTTGCCAAACGCCAAACGTGTGTCATCAACCACCACTTGCGGTACAGCGACGGGTAAATGTTTGCTCACCAATAAAGCCAGCGCGCCGCTAGCAATTGCCTCACCGACAAAGTCATGCGCATCAAAGCGTTCGCCGACGATGGCAATAAACAGACAGCCTGCCGTGACTTTGCGGGTATCGGTGGTCACCTCATTCAGCGTTAAATCGCTGCCATACAGCGTACCACCCGAGATCTCTGCCAAAGTGCTTAAGGAAACCGGGATCATGCCGCGCCTCCTAATAAAGCCGCAACAGTCGCGCGATCAGAGTAATCAAGGCGGCGATTGCCAACGATTTGATAATCTTCATGCCCTTTACCCGCCACCAACACGATGTCGTCTGGCTGAGCCTGCATGATGGCATTGGTCACGGCTTGTGCACGACCTGCAACCACGCGTGCACGCGTTGGATCCAGCAGGCCGGCTAAAATATCCTTCACAATGGCTTGTGGATCTTCGCTACGAGGATTGTCATCAGTGATCACCACGACATCCGCATATTGCTCAGCAATCGCGCCCATCAGTGGGCGTTTGCCTTTGTCGCGATCGCCACCACAGCCAAACAGGCACCAAAGCTGACCTTGGCAGTGCAGACGCGCCGCTTCAAGCGCTTTTTCCAGCGCGTCTGGCGTGTGGGCATAATCGACGACGACAGTCGGCTTGCCTGCGGCGCTAAAGACTTCCATACGACCATTTACCGGCTGCAGTTGCGGCGCAACGCGCACTAACTCATCCAGTGAATAATCGAGCGCCAACAGTGTCGCCAGCGCCAGCAATAGGTTGCTGACGTTGAAGGCACCCATCAGGCGGCTATTGATTTCACCTTCGCCCCAACTCGAGCTGAAGCGGATATGCGCACCATCATCGTGATAGGTCACATTGTCCGCCTTCAACCAACGGCCATAGCAGCCTGTCTGCAGATTATTTTCCATAGTGACCGCTACGGCATCAGGAAGGTTGGCCAACCAACGGCGCCCTACCTCATCATCAGCGTTCAGAATCGCTTCGCCTACCTGATGCTCAGAGAACAAGAGCCATTTCGCAGATTCGTAGCTCTGCATATCGCCATGATAATCGAGGTGGTCACGGCTGAGATTGGTGAATACCGCAGCGGCAAAAGGCAAAGCCGCCACGCGGTGCTGCACCAAGCCGTGTGAGGAAATTTCCATCGCCGTCAGGGTGGCACCCTTCGCGGTAAGATCATGCAGGATATGTTGTACATCGACTGCAGATCCGGTGGTATTTTCAGTGGGCACGAGTTGACCGAAAAGGCCGTTGCCGACCGTGCCCATTACCGCGCTGGTTTCACCTAAGAGTTTCGCCCACTGCGCTAAAAGCTGCGTGGTAGTGGTTTTACCGTTGGTGCCAGTAACACCAACCAGCTGCTGTTTTTCACCGGGCTGTTGATAGAAGCGCCCGGCTAAAGCAGATAAACGCTGATGCAGTTGCGCCAGATAAACCACCGGTACGCCGTGCATTTCACGAATTTCGCCGTCAATGGCCTCGCCTTCTGCTTCAGCAATCACAGCCGAAACGCCTTGAGCAATAGCCTGCGGAATAAAACGCCGTCCATCGGCGTGGTGGCCTGCAACAGCCACAAACAGATCGCCCGATGCCGCAATGCGGCTATCCAGCGTCATGTCACGAAGCTGACGTGCCGGCGCGTCTGGCACCCATGGGCCAAGTAAGTCGCGCAGGTTACGATCTGTCACTTGATTCCTCACTTCTGTTAGTCACTAACTCGTTCTTGTCATTGACCGGCAACGCATCCGGCTCGATGTTCATGGTGCGTAAAACGCCGCCCATGATGGCACCAAACACCGGCGCAGAAACCGCACCGCCATAATATTTGCCGGCCTGGGGATCGTTGATCACCACCACCAGCGCAAAACGAGGGTGACTGGCAGGCGCAACGCCTGCAGTGTAAGCAATGTATTTATTGACGTAGCGCCCATCCGGTCCGACTTTTTTTGCCGTACCCGTTTTGATCGCGATGCGGTATCCCTTGATGGCGGCTTTAACACCACCTCCACCCGGCAGCGCGACGCTTTCCATCATATGCACCACGGTTTTCACCAGTGACTCATCGAAAACGCGTTCACCGGCAACCGGTGGATCAACCTTGGTGATCGACAGCGGGCGATTAATGCCGTAGCTGCCAATCGTTGCATAGACTCGCGCTAACTGTAACGGCGTTACCATTAGCCCGTAGCCGAAAGAGAAGGTGGCCCTCTCTATGTCAGACCACCGTTGTTTTTGAGGGTATAAGCCACTACTTTCCCCGACCAGCCCCAAATTGGTCGGTTTACCCAGTCCAAAGCGTGCGTAAGTATCTACGAGCGCTGAGGAGGGCATCGCTAACGCCAAACGTGAAACACCGACGTTACTCGACTTCTGCAAAACCCCTGTCAGGGTCAATTCGTTATAACGCGCCACATCTTTGATCTCATGACCATTTACACGATAAGGCACGGTATTCAATACGCTGTTTTCTTTGACCACGTTGCGTTGCAGCGCCGTCATCACCACCATCGGTTTCACCGTGGAGCCTGGCTCAAAAATGTCTGTGATAGCGCGGTTACGCATCATCTCTTTGGGCGTATTGCTGAGATTATTCGGGTTGTAAGCTGGGCTGTTTGCCATCGCTAACACTTCACCGGTGCTGACATCAACCAGCACGGCGGTTCCAGACTCCGCTTTGTTGAAGGCAACCGCGTTATTCAATTCACGGTAAACCAGCGCCTGTAAGCGCTCATCAATGCTTAGTGTCAGGTTATGTGCGGCACGGCTGTCTACTGAAGAGATATCTTCAATTACACGGCCAAAGCGATCTTTACGTACCGTACGTTCGCCTGGCGCACCGGTAAGCCATTTATCAAAGCTCTTCTCGACCCCTTCAATGCCTTGACCATCAATGTTGGTGAAGCCGATTAGATGGGATGTCACCTGCCCTGCCGGGTAATAACGACGAGACTCTTCGCGGAGATGAATACCGGGAAGCTTAAGTTTTTTAACGTATTCACCAATAGCTGGATTGACCTGGCGCGCCAGATAGACAAAACGTCCTTTTGGATTGGCGTTGACGCGAGCGGCGAGCTGATCAAGAGGAATGGAGAGTGCATCAGACAGCGCTTTCCAGCGGCTGTCTAATGTCACGCCACCGCCATCGTGCAGCTCTTTAGGATCGGCCCAAATAGCATTGACCGGTACACTAACCGCCAATGGGCGCCCTGCGCGATCGCTGATCATGCCACGTGCCGTTGGCACCGCCTGCACGCGCAGCGAGCGCAAATCGCCCTCTTTAACCAGTTTGTCTGGGTTAATAACCTGTAACCAGGCGACACGGGAGAGAAGGCCGCCTAATGCCAGCAAAATACAGCCGCACAGCAACGCAAAACGCCAGCTTACAAAGCTGGCTTTATCTTCCGGTTTCTTCAACTTCAGCGTTCTGCCTGCGCCGCTCATTCGCTGTTTGAGGTCCTTATTTCTGCACCACAATATTTTCTTGTGAAGGATCAACATGCTGCAGCTGCAGCTTCTCGGTCGCGATCCGCTCTACCCTGCTGTGATCGCCCAAGGCGTTTTCTTCCAAAATCAGGTTGCGCCATTCAATATCAAGCGCATCACGTTCCAGTACTAATTGTTCACGCTGTGCCGTTAACAAACGCGTTTTATGCGTTGTGGTGACAACGAATACCGCTGAAACCATCACGGCGATTAACAGCAATACCGGAACTTTGCCCTTACGCAGCAGATCGCCGCCAATGACGCCGGGCAGGCTGTGGCGCTCATTGCCGATCATGCTTACGTTCTCTCCGCAATACGCAACACCGAACTGCGCGCGCGTGGGTTTTCTGATACTTCACGATCGCCCGGCACCAACTTGCCGTGCAGTTTCAGTTCTCGTCCACCTAACTCTCTTAACTGGTACTCAGTCATCGGGATTCCAGGTGGAACTTGCGGACCACGACTTTGATCGCGCATAAAACGTTTAACCAAGCGATCTTCTAACGAGTGAAAACTGATAACGGATAAGCGACCTTCAGTTGCCAGCACCTCAACGGCCCCTTTCAGCGCGATGTCGATCTCTTCCAGTTCACTGTTAATCCAGATACGAATCGCCTGGAAACTGCGTGTCGCAGGATGTTTAAACTTGTCTTTTATCGGCGTTGCCGCTGCGATAACGTCAGCCAATTCTTTTGTACGCGTCATTGGCTGTTCACGATTGCGCTCGACAATGGCACGTGCAATGCGCTTAGCAAAACGTTCTTCACCGTAAGTTTTCAGCACAAAAGCGATATCAGCTTCATCAGCATGGAGCAGCCAATCCGCGGCAGAATGTCCTCGCGTGGGATCCATACGCATATCGAGCGGCCCATCACGCATGAAAGAGAAGCCACGCTCGGCGTCATCTAACTGCGGAGAAGAGACGCCAAGATCCAGCAAAATGCCGTCGATCTTGCCAACCAGATCACGCTCGTTGACATATTCTGCCAGCGCAGAAAAAGGGCCATGAATAATTGTAAAACGTGGATCATCAATCTCAGCGGCCGCGGCAATAGCTTGCGGGTCACGATCGATGGCGATGAGCTTCCCGTTCGCACCAAGTTGCGAAAGAATTAAGCGTGAATGACCGCCACGACCAAAAGTGCCGTCGATGTAGATCCCGTCTTCCTTGATGTTGAGGCCGTTAACAGCCTCATCCAACAGCACGGTGGTATGTTTAAAATTTTCCTGCATAGCTATAGCGACAAGTCCTGCAATCGATCAGATAAAGGTTCCTGAGCCGACTGTTCTGCGTCAATATCATCCTTAACTTGTTGATACCAGGTCTGTTCATCCCACAGCTCAAACTTATTGAACTGTCCAACCAGCATCACTTCTTTTGATAATTTGGCATGCTGACGAAGCGTGTTCGCCAGCAGCAAGCGGCCTGCATTGTCCATCTGACACTCACTGGCATGCCCCAACAGCAAGCGCTGCACGCGGCGCTCAAGCGGGTTCATACTGGATAAGCGAGCAAGCTTCTTTTCAATGATTTCCCATTCAGGCAAGGTATAAAGCAACAGGCAGGGCTGATGAAGATCGATGGTGCAAACCATTTGACCTTGAGACTCACTGTTCAACAAATCGCGATAGCGCATTGGTACGGCCAGTCGTCCTTTGCTGTCAAGATTGACTAACGTTGCTCCACGGAACATGCCAGCCTTTCCCCTCAGTTACCCATTTCCGCCACTTTATCCCACTTTTTACCACGAAACGAGTTTAAGGACCCGATGAAATCCTTGTCAAGCCGGAGCGGTAAGTGAATATCACTATTTCATGCTGACTAAAATTGAATTACAGAGCATCAACTCTGCTAAAAAAATCAAAATGGAAATTAACTTGATGAATAACTGAATAAAATTGAAGCACGTAAAAAAAGCGGTGGAAAATAGAACAATTATTGAGACGGCATATTTATCGTGGATTCTGAGACAGCGGCGGCATTTTAGGGGATTTCCTAAAGGATGAGTTAGCGCATCAGGCGGGGCGTGGCTTGGCTGAATGATGAAGATCTAAACAAATAAAGAAATACCTCTCCAATAATGTGTTAGTTAACGTGTGCAGAATTTACTCTTTTTTACGCCTTGGCGATTTTTTAAGCTGAATTAATTACCACGGTAATTATTGGGGGCAGCATAATTGCCGCCCCGCGTTTATTTTGATTTGCGGCTTAATTGTCCGCGTCGGAATAAATTACGGCGAATACGCGTAAGTCCTGGTTTGGGCTTTCTTGGCTCATCCAGTGAGGCAAGAACCAGTTCAAGTACTCGCTCCGCAACATCACGATGTCGCTGACCTACCGCTAAAACCGGACACTCTAAAAAGTCCAGTAATTCGTGGTCGCCAAAAGTCGCAATAGCCAGCTCAGTTGGTAAACGTCCGTCACGTTTCAGCACCACATCCATCACACCTTGCAGTAAACCAAATGAGGTGGTGAAAAGTGCTTCTGGCATCGCATGGTCTTCGAGATATTTTTCAAACATTGCTGCGGCAGCGGTACGTTCAAAGCTGTTGCAATAAAGGTAATCGATGGGTCGATCATCCTCTTTCCATGCATCACGGAAACCCGTTTCTCGCAGAAAACTCACTGAAAGCTCTGGCAAAGCGCCCAGGAACAGCACGTTTTTTACTTCAAGCTGACGCAATTCAGCCGCCAGCATAAAGGCATCGTCCTGATCTGCACCCACCACGCTGGTAAAATGCTCACGATCAAGCGCACGGTCCAATGCAATAATCGGCAGCGAATCGTGGATCCAGCGTTGATAAAAAGGATGCTCGGGTGGCAAAGAGGTTGAAACGATGATGGCATCAACCTGGCGTTGCAGCAGATGCTCAATGCAGCGCATTTCATTATCGGGCTGATCTTCCGAACAGGCGATCAACAGCTGATATCCACGCTGACGTGCTTGCCGTTCAAGATAATTAGCGATACGCGTATAACTGGTGTTTTCCAAATCAGGAATAACTAAACCAATCGAACGCGTGCGCCCCGCACGTAGCCCTGCGGCCACCGCATTGGGGTGATAATTATGTTCACGCACCACCGCCATGACTTTCTCGACGGTTTTGTCGCTGACACGATACTGCCGCGCTTTGCCATTAATGACGTAACTGGCCGTGGTGCGCGACACGCCTGCCAGGCGCGCAATTTCATCCAGTTTCACGATAACCCCACAATCAAGCACGCTTCTGCAGCGTAAATAGCCGCAGTTACGCTAAGGACAACTCATTTATCACATCTAACAGCAGAAAAGTGTGTGGGGCAACCGCTTTTATGACGGTAGGCGGCATAGCGCATAAAAAATAAAAAAACCCGGCATTTCGCCGGGTTAGCACACAGTTGTTTGATTCCGCTACGTTATTACCGCATGATGCGATCGCCACGTGAGACACCAACGATGCCCGAACGTGCAACTTCAACAATTTCCGCTACATCACGCACGGTATTCAAAAAAGCATCCAGCTTGTCGCTGGTGCCTGCAAGCTGAACCGTGTAAAGCGTTGGCGTCACATCGATAATCTGACCACGGAAGATTTCGGCATTACGTTTAACTTCTTCGCGTCCATATCCGCTGGCTTGGATCTTCACCAACATGATTTCACGTTCAACGTAGGCACCCTGCCCCAATTCGGTTACGCGCAATACATCAACCAGTTTGTGCAGTTGCTTCTCGATCTGCTCCAATACTTTTTGATCGCCAACCGTTTGGATCGTCATACGCGAGAGTGTCGGATCATCGGTTGGCGCAACGGTAAGGCTTTCAATGTTGTAGCCGCGTTGTGAAAACAAGCCGACAACGCGAGACAATGCGCCGGATTCGTTTTCCAGCAAAACTGATAAAATGCGACGCATAATTAAGTCCTCTCCGTTTTGCTCAACCACATCTCGTCCATACTGCCACCGCGAATATGCATCGGGTAAACGTGCTCGCTGCCATCAACCGTAACATCAACAAATACCAGACGACCTTTCGCTAGCGTATCCAGCGCCAAGGCTAATTTCTCTTCCAGCTCGGCAGGGTGTTGAATCGCAATTCCAACGTGTCCATATGCTTCTGCCAGACGAACAAAATCAGGCAGCGATTCCATATAGGATTGTGAATGGCGCCCTGAATAGATCATGTCCTGCCACTGCTTCACCATGCCGAGAACGCGGTTGTTTAGGTTTAGCACCAGCACCGGCAAGTCATATTGCAGTGCAGTTGAAAGCTCCTGAATGTTCATCTGGATGCTGCCATCACCGGTTACGCAAATCACCGTCTCATCTGGCAGCGCCATTTTCACACCCAGCGCTGCTGGCAGTCCAAAGCCCATCGTTCCCAGTCCGCCGGAGTTAATCCAGCGACGCGGCTTATCAAACTGATAATAAAGCGCGGCGAACATCTGATGCTGGCCGACATCAGAGGTGACGTAAGCATCACCCTGAGTCAGGCGATAAATAGTTTCAATGACCGCCTGCGGTTTGATCTTGTCGCTGGTGCGATCAAATTCAAGACACTTGCGGCTACGCCAGCCATCAATCGTTTGCCACCAATCGCGTAGACTATCGAGCTGCTGCTTGCTTTCGTTTTGCGCCAGCAGTTCCAGCATCTGCTGCAGAACCTGTTTAGCATCGCCGACAATAGGAATGTCTGCGGCAACGGTTTTAGAAATCGAGGTAGGATCGATATCAATGTGCATCACCGTGGCATTAGGACAATATTTTGCCAAGTTATTGGTGGTGCGATCGTCAAAACGTACGCCAATACCAAAAATCAAATCGGCATTGTGCATCGTCATGTTCGCTTCGTAAGTCCCGTGCATGCCTAACATGCCAAGGCATTGGCGATGCGTACCAGGGAAAGCGCCTAATCCCATTAATGAGTTTGTGACCGGGATATTCAGGCTTTCAGCCAACTGAAGCACTTCAGCTTCACATGCAGAGGTAATCGCGCCGCCACCGACATACATTACAGGCTTATGCGCTGCTAACAGCGTTTGCAAAGCGCGCTTGATCTGGCCTTTATGTCCTTGAACGGTTGGATTGTATGAGCGCATGCTCACCGAATCCGGCCACATATAAGGCAACTTGTGGGCAGGATTTAGAATATCTTTCGGCAAATCAATGACGACCGGACCGGGACGGCCACTTGCTGCCAGCCAAAAGGCTTTTTTCAAAACGCCAGGAATTTCTTCGGTGCTTTTCACTAAGAAGCTGTGTTTCACCACCGGGCGGGAAATCCCCACCATGTCGCACTCCTGGAAAGCATCGTAACCAATCAGTGAAGACGGTACTTGCCCCGATAGAATAACGAGCGGAATGGAATCCATGTATGCCGTAGCAATACCGGTAATTGCGTTGGTTGCACCGGGACCCGAAGTCACCAGCACCACACCCACTTCGCCAGTGGCGCGCGCAAGACCATCAGCCATATGCACTGCGCCCTGTTCATGGCGAACTAATATGTGATCAATACCACCCACCGTTTGCAGAGCGTCATAGATATCAAGCACCGCTCCGCCCGGATAACCGAATACCTGCTTTACGCCCTGATCGATTAACGAACGGACGACCATTTCGGCTCCTGACAACATCTCCATTTTCTGCCTCCAGGCTAAAGGAACTGAATTCACTGACGAATGCTTTCCAGCATGTCACTTGCATCCTGCTCCCTGTTCGCCAATTAAGATCAAAACCTTATGTTTATGCGTAGACAGCGGAAATCATTTCCGCTGTCCAGATACAGAGAAATCTGCTGATTTAATTCTTTTGATAGTAGGTCGATTACCATAACCGTAGAAAACCTGGCAGGCAAACTTCAAACTTGAGTTAGGCAATCGATTAGGCTTTAAAGGCTCTGCTCGATAAGATTTGGCTACGATGATTAAACTAATTACGTGAGCTAACAGCAGACGAAAATGCTAGTCATGATATTAATTGCAGCGTGATCTAAGAAATAGCAAAAAGTTATTGGAGGAAGCGTTAGCCCACAATTTCCTGAGACAATTCATTTCTGGCGTTATTAACCTTAAAACAGTGCATTCACATGAGATTCTGCTGCATCAAACGCTCACCAACCGTAATCATTACGGCAAAATAATAAAAATTTAACATTATAATTCAATGGGATATAATAATTTATTTTATTGAATCCTTATGTTTTCATCCTCAGGTGATATCTCTGCTTTTATGCTGCTGCGCATAACTCTGCAACGACGTAAAACCACAGAATATTTTTCTTAGCGACCTAATAAAATAACCCTTCACCTATGGTTGACATCCCTTAGGGATTCCAGTACCAATATGTGCAGCAAAAAAATTTACGAGGTTTGAATCCATGTTTCGTTCTACTCGCCTACTAGGTCTACTACTAAACGCAGCCAATTTGCGCGGTAGACTTGTGGGCGGAATCAAACACTGATTCAAACCTGCTGAAAGTTAAAAACCCGCGCCGATGCGCGGGTTTTTTTATGCTCGTTGCAAAGCGAAGTTAATGCATAAGGATGAATACGATGAGCCAACAAGTCATTATTTTCGATACCACTCTGCGCGACGGTGAGCAGGCATTACAGGCCAGCCTGAGTGTGAAAGAAAAACTGCAGATTGCTTTAGCGCTGGAGCGCATGGGCGTCGATGTAATGGAAGTCGGTTTCCCGGTTTCCTCACCCGGTGATTTTGAATCGGTACAAACCATTGCGCGCACTATTAAAAACAGCCGCGTCTGTGGTCTGGCGCGTTGTGTAGAGAAAGATATCGACGCCGCATACGAAGCACTGCGCGTTGCCGAAGCGTTTCGCATTCACACTTTTATCGCCACCTCGCCGATGCACATCGCTACTAAGCTGCGCAGCACCTTGCCAGAAGTGATTGAGCGTGCCGTTCACATGGTGAAACGCGCCCGTAATTACACCAATGATGTTGAATTTTCTTGTGAAGATGGCGGTCGTACGCCGATTGATGATCTGTGCCGCATGGTTGAAGCCGCGATTAACGCAGGCGCGACAACCATTAACATTCCCGACACCGTGGGTTATACCTTGCCGGGTGAATACGCAGACATCATCAGTCAGTTGGTCAACCGCGTACCTAACATCGATAAAGCCATTCTGTCCGTTCATACCCACGACGACTTAGGTATGGCTACCGGCAACGCGATTGCTGCGGTTCAGGCGGGTGCGCGCCAGGTCGAAGGCACAATGAATGGTCTGGGTGAACGTGCAGGTAACTGTGCGCTGGAAGAAGTGATCATGGCGATTAAAACCCGTCAGCAAATCATGAACGTCCATACCAATATTCAGCATCAGGAAATTTACCGCACCAGCCAAATGGTCAGCCAGATCTGCAACATGCCGATTCCCGCTAACAAAGCGGTGGTCGGTTCTAACGCCTTTGCTCACTCTTCCGGCATCCATCAGGATGGCGTGCTGAAAAATCGTGAAAACTACGAAATATTAACGCCAGAATCGATCGGCCTGCACAAAATCCAGCTGAATCTGACGTCACGCTCAGGCCGTGCCGCGGTAAAACATCGCATGGAAGAGATGGGCTACAAAGAGAGCGATTACAACCTGGACAAACTGTATGACGCTTTCCTGAAACTGGCCGACAAAAAAGGTCAGGTATTCGATTATGACCTGGAAGCGCTGGCGTTCATTAACAAGCAAAACGAAGAGCCGGAATATTTCCAGCTGAACGATTTTAATGTGCAGTCGGGTTCAAGCATCAACGCAACCGCATCGGTGAATCTGGGTTGTGGTGAAGAAACAAAATCTGAAGCGGCAACCGGTAACGGCCCGGTCGATGCGGTCTATCAAGCGATCAATCGCATCACCCAGTTTGATGCCGAGCTGGTGAACTACAAGCTGACGGCGAAAGGCCACGGCGAAAACGCCTTGGGTCAGGTTGATATTGTGGTGAGCTACAACGGCCGTAAATTTCATGGTGTCGGCCTGGCGACGGATATCGTCGAGTCTTCCGCCAAAGCGATGGTCAACGCCCTGAACAATATCTGGCGTGCCAAACAGGTTGAAAAAGAATTGCAGCGCAAATTTAAAGATCAGAAGGAAACGGTGTAACTATGTCTACGTCTTCACATATCGCAGTTTTACCGGGCGACGGTATTGGTCCAGAAGTCATGGCGCAGGCCATCAAAGTGTTAGATGCGATTCGTCAACGCTTCGATATGCGTATCACCACCAGCGAATATGATGTTGGCGGCATCGCGATTGATCGTCACGGTGAACCTCTTCCACCGGCAACAGTAGCCGGTTGTGAACAAGCCGATGCAATTCTGTTTGGTTCGGTAGGCGGCCCAAAATGGGAGCATTTGCCTCCCGCTTCCCAACCTGAACGTGGCGCGCTGTTGCCGCTGCGTAAGCACTTTAAACTGTTTAGCAATTTGCGCCCTGCTGCGCTCTACAGCGGCCTGGAAGCATTTTGTCCGCTGCGTAGCGACATCGCTGCAAAGGGCTTCGATATTCTTTGCGTGCGTGAGTTAACTGGCGGCATCTACTTCGGTCAGCCAAAAGGCCGCGAAGGCAGCGGCCCACATGAGCGTGCGTTTGATACCGAGGTCTATCACCGTTTCGAGATTGAACGTATTGCGCGCATTGCTTTTGAATCTGCTCGTAAACGCCGTAATAAAGTTACGTCAGTGGATAAAGCCAACGTGCTGCAAACCTCCGTAATGTGGCGCGAAATCGTTAACGAGATCGCTAAAGAATATCCTGACGTGCAGTTGAGCCACATCTATATCGACAACGCCACCATGCAGTTGATCAAAGATCCTTCACAGTTTGATGTGCTGCTGTGTTCTAACCTGTTTGGTGACATTCTTTCTGACGAATGCGCCATGATCACCGGTTCAATGGGCATGCTGCCTTCCGCCAGCCTGAATGAAGAAGGGTTTGGTCTTTACGAACCGGCAGGCGGTTCTGCGCCTGACATCGCGGGGCAAAATATCGCTAACCCCGTTGCGCAGATCCTCTCCTTATCTCTGCTGCTGCGCTACAGCCTGAATGCTGATGACGCTGCAGACAGCATTGAGCGCGCGATCAGTCGTGCGCTGGAAGAAGGTTATCGTACCAAAGATTTAGCCGGTGATGGCCCAGCAGTCAGCACAGATGAGATGGGCAGTATCATTGCCCGCTTTATCGCCGAGGAAAAATAAAATAATGAAAACCTTATACCAGAAGTTATTTGATGCACATGTCGTTAATGAAACGCCAAATGAAACCCCATTGCTCTATATCGATCGTCATCTGATCCATGAAGTGACATCACCGCAGGCCTTTGATGGCCTGCGTGCTCACGGTCGTAAAGTCCGTCAGCCGTCTAAAACCTTCGCGACCATGGATCATAACGTCTCCACGCAGACCAAAGACATCAATGCGTCGGGCGAGATGGCACGTATCCAGATGCAAGAATTGATGAAGAACTGTGCCGAGTTTGGCGTGCAGTTGTATGACCTGAATCACCCGTTTCAAGGCATTGTGCACGTAATTGGTCCAGAGCAAGGTATGACTTTGCCCGGCATGACTATTGTTTGCGGTGATTCACATACTGCAACGCACGGCGCTTTTGGTTCGCTGGCATTTGGTATCGGTACTTCAGAAGTTGAGCATGTGTTTGCCACGCAAACCCTGAAACAGGGCCGTGCCAAAACCATGAAAATCGAAGTGCTGGGTGAAGCGGCTACCGGCATCACTGCCAAAGATATTGTGCTGGCGATCATCGGTAAAACCGGTAGCGCAGGCGGCACCGGCCATGTAGTCGAATTCTGTGGCCCAGCCATTGAAGCGCTGAGCATGGAAGGTCGTATGACGCTATGCAACATGGCCATTGAGATGGGTGCCAAAGCGGGTTTAGTGGCACCGGATGACACCACCTTTACTTACCTGAAAGGTCGTCAGTTTTCACCCGACGGTGAGAAATGGGAACAAGCCGTCGAGTATTGGCGCACCCTGAAGTCAGATGAAGGCGCAAAATTTGATGCGGTTGTTACCCTGCATGCCGAAGAGATCGCGCCTCAGGTAACTTGGGGAACGAATCCAGGCCAGGTCATTGCCGTTGATCAAGCGATCCCGAATCCAGCCTCTTTTGCCGATCCCGTTGAACGCGCCTCCGCAGAGAAAGCGCTGGCGTATATGGATCTGCAGCCAGGCATCAAGCTGACTGACGTTAGCATCGACAAAGTCTTTATCGGTTCTTGTACTAACTCACGTATTGAAGATTTACGCGCTGCTGCTGCGATTGCTAAAGGCCGCAAAGTCGCGCCAGGCGTAATGGCGATGGTGGTGCCAGGCTCGGGTCCGGTAAAAGCGCAGGCGGAAGCGGAAGGTCTGGATAAGATTTTCCTCGAAGCGGGTTTTGAATGGCGCTTGCCGGGTTGCTCAATGTGCCTGGCCATGAACAACGATCGCCTGAATCCGGGTGAGCGTTGCGCCTCTACCAGCAACCGTAACTTTGAAGGACGTCAAGGACGTGGCGGCCGTACGCATCTGGTTAGCCCGGCCATGGCAGCTGCGGCTGCGGTAACTGGTCATTTTGCTGACATCCGTGAACTGACGACAGGAGCATAAGTCATGGCGAATAAATTTACCCAACACACCGGGATTGTTGCGCCGCTGGATGCGGCAAACGTCGATACCGACGCGATCATCCCTAAGCAGTTTTTGCAAAAAGTTACGCGTACCGGTTTTGGTCAGCACCTGTTTCACGATTGGCGCTTTGAAGATGATGCCGGCACCGTACCGACTGCCAGCTTTGTGTTGAACAAGCCCGAATTCAAAGGCACCAGTATTTTACTGGCGCGTGAAAACTTTGGCTGTGGATCGTCACGTGAGCACGCACCTTGGGCGCTAACAGATTTCGGTTTTCACGTGGTGATTGCACCCAGTTTTGCCGATATCTTTTACGGCAATAGCTTCAACAATCAGCTGCTGCCGGTAAAGCTCAGCGATGAAGAAGTCGATGAGATGTTTAAACTGGTCGCTGCACAGCCAGGCATCCGTTTCACCGTTGATCTTGAAGCGCAAACCGTGACCGCAGGCGATAAAACGTATCCGTTTGAGCTCGACAGTTTCCGTCGTCACTGCATGATCAATGGTCTCGACAGCATTGGCCTGACGCTTCAGCATGAAGCCTCGATCTCTGATTATGAGCAGAAGCAGCCCGCTTTCCTGCGTTAATCATTAAGGGCGACGATTTAGTCGCCCTTTTCTTATACGTTGCGTACCCGCGCCGACATGGCAAAAGAGGCAATAGCCAGCCCTAACGCCAGCCAATATATTGAGATATGTCCAAAGCGTTCGCTCAAGGTTCCCTGAATCAATCCCGCCAAAATCATGCCGGTGGAAATAGAATTAGTGAACATAGTGGTGGCTGCGCCCGGTCGTCCTGGCATTAAATCCTGAAACCACAGCATGCCTATTCCGGCAATGATGCCGATAAATACTGCATTAAACAGCTGCAAAATCAGCAACGCTTGGCGCGAACTGAACAATACCAGTCCGAGATAGAACAGAATACCTGCCGCTACCGCGATCAGCATCAGGTTGCGTTTACCGACGCGTTTAGCGCAATAGCCAGCCAGTAACATCACTGGAATCTCCAGTGCTGCCGCCATTCCCATCAATAACCCCGCCAGCTTTTCCGGTAAGCCCAGCGTGCTGCTGATATAGAGCGGCATATCGATAATGTACATGGTATTGCAGGTCCACATTGTCACGGAGGCGATAAACAGCAGCCTGACATCGCGGTTGCGCCAACCGCTGATCGGCATGCCGCCGCTGTGCATCAGCGAATCAGCGCGTGGCACCGAAGGCAAGGTAAACCAAATAAGGAGGATGCAGATAAAGAACAGCGCTGCCGCCACCATGAACAGCGTGACAAAGCCATAGTTGAGCGCCAGTGCAAACGACAGCGGCGGCCCAATCACCCAAGCCAGCGATATCTGCGCACGCATTACCGAACTGAACATCGCTGCTTCGCGCGCGGAATGGTCAATATATTCTCGCGCCAGCGCAAAAATCTGTGGCATGGAGACGCTGGCCAGCGCTGACAGCAGCACGCCCAGCGTAATCAATGTGAAATAATGACGCGTAAAGGCAAACAAAATGGCATTACACAGCGCCATCAGACAACAAAACAGAATGATGTGACGGCGATCACCGACGCTGTCTGAGCGCTTGGCCACCAGCATGCTCACCACAATCCCGGCCACGGCATTAATGGTAAAAAACAGCCCAACCCAAAACGGCCGCGCCTGCACTTCACGCGTCAAAAACAAGCTGAGCGTGGGTGCTTGTAATGCACCGGCTACGCCAATCATGAACGATGCCACCATAAACGCGAGATAAACCGGATTGATGCGACGCTGCGACTTCATGCCGAAATCCCTAACAGAATGAAAAAACCGAGGAAAAAAACAAGGGTAGACGATACAGCGCAACACGAAAAAAGCCAGCAGATAAAATCCTGCTGGCGGTGTAATTGCACCCTACTCAGAAAGGATCCCGCATCGCTGCGCGATCATGGTTGAGCGCCATTCATTGCTGAATGCCTCCCGCTCTTCCAATGAGGTTCAGTTTGCCTCTAATATGAGGCAGGAAAAACAGAGCGCTTTTTACAGGGAGTTCCTCTTTTATGTCCTCATCACGCCTTAAGCAGCAATTCATTCGCCTGTGGCAAAGTTGCCAGGGCCAGACGCAAGAAACCACGCTGAGTGAACTGGCGGATTTACTGCATTGCTCTCGCCGTCATATGCGTAATTTACTTAACGCTATGCAAGATGCTGGATGGCTAACCTGGCAAGCTGAAGCCGGGCGCGGTAAGCGTTCACAGCTGACTTTTTGTTATACCGGACTCGCGCTACAGCAGCAGAGGGCAGAAGATTTGCTGGAGCAGGATCGTATCGATCAACTGGTGCAACTGGTCGGCGATAAAAATCAGGTGCGACAGATGATCAGCGCGCATCTGGGCCGCAGTTTCCGCCAGGGCAAACATATTCTTCGCGTGCTTTATTACCGCCCGTTACTCAACCTGCTGCCTGGATCGCCGCTGCGCCGCTCAGAGACGCATTTGGCACGACAAATCTTTAGTGGGCTGACGCGAATAAATGAGGAAAACGGGGAAATCGAGGCGGATATTGCGCACCACTGGCAACAAACATCGCCGCTGCACTGGCGCTTTTTTTTACGCCCGGCTATCCGCTTTCACCACGGTCGCGAATTAGAAATGGCTGATGTCATCGGCAGTCTCGAACGCCTGCGTGATCAGCCGCTGTTTTCACATTTCCAACTCATCACCTCGCCCGCCCCCTGGACGCTGGATATCACGCTAAGCCAGCCCGACGACTGGTTACCTTGGTTACTTGGCAGCGTGAGCGCCATGATTCTGCCGCGTGAATGGCCCGAGCAGCGTGATTTCGCTCGCCAGCCCAAGGGGACTGGCCCTTACAGCGTGGTGCGCAATCAGCAAAGCCAGCTGAAAATCGAAGCGTTTGATGACTACTTTGGCTTTCGCGCCCTGATCGATGACGTCTCAATTTGGGTATTGCCTGAGATCAGCGACGAACTGGTTTATTCAGGCGTACGTTTGCAGGGCGACACCGTTGATGAAAAGCAGGAAGAGAGTCGGCTCGAAGAGGGATGTTATTATTTGCTATTTGATCAGCGCTCAGAAAAAGGCCGCAACGAGGCGATTCGCCGCTGGGTCAGCTATTTATTTAATCCTATTGCCCTGCTCAATCATGCGAGCGCTGGCTATCAGCGCTACTGGTTTCCCGCTTACGGTTTGCTGCCGCGCTGGCACCATCGCCGTGACTTAACGCCCGTTGAGAAACCCGCTGGGCTGAAAAGCCTGACGCTCACCTGGTATAGCCAACACGTTGAGCACGAAGGCATCGCTAATGCGCTACGCCCTTTATTAGCGCAACATGGCGTAACGCTTGAAACGCGTGAAGTCAGCTATGAAAGCTGGCATCAGGGCGAGGCTGAAAGCGATATCTGGCTGGGCAGCGTCAATTTCACCCTGCCGCTGGAATATTCACTGTTTGCTCAGCTCTATGAGGTGCCGTTGCTGCATCATTGCCTGCCCATTGACTGGCACATCGATGCCGCACGCTGGCGTGAAAAAGCGCTGCCGCTTGCCGAATGGAGCAAGCGTTTGGTCGAGGAAGGCGGGTTGCATCCGCTGTTTCATCACTGGCTGTTGCTGGAAGGAGAACGCAGTATGCGTGGCGTGCGCATGAATACGCTGGGCTGGTTTGATTTTAAATCCGCCTGGTTCGCGCCGCCGGAGCTGTGATCCTTTCGCCCCGGCGACGAAATGACTAGAATGACTCGTTCTCAACGGGGTGCCGCTTGCGATTGTCGCAATGAGCTGAGATATACCCGTCGAACCTGATTCGGTTAATACCGACGTAGGGATTTGAGAGGCCAACGTGCTCAGATCCTTTGCGACTCATATAACAATTCTCCTTAAGGAGCGCAAAGTGTTAAAAAAATGTCTGTCTCTGCTGCTGCTGCTGTCAGCGCCCGTCTTTGCTGCCAAACCGACCTTAACCGTTTATACCTACGATTCATTCTCAGCCGATTGGGGCCCTGGCCCAGCGGTGAAAAAAGCCTTTGAAGCGCAGTGCAATTGCGAACTGAAATTCGTCGCGCTGGAAGATGGCGTGTCGCTGCTGAATCGCGTGCGCATGGAAGGCAAGAACAGCAAAGCCGACGTGGTATTAGGGCTGGATAACAATTTGGTGCAGGCGGCACAAAAAACGGGTCTGTTTGCGCCCAGCGACGTTGACACCAGCAGGCTACAGTTACCCGATGGCTGGCAAGATAAAACCTTTGTGCCCTTCGATTACGGCTACTTCGCCTTTGTCTATGACAAAAATAAACTCAAAAATCCGCCTAAAAGCCTGAAAGAACTGGTTGATAGTCCAGAGAAGTGGCGCGTCATTTATGAAGACCCGCGTACCAGCACGCCGGGTTTAGGCTTGCTGCTGTGGATGCAAAAAGTGTATGGCGATCAGGCACCGCAGGCCTGGCAGAAGCTGGCGCAGAAAACCGTTACTGTCACCAAAGGTTGGAGCGAAGCTTACGGTCTGTTCCTGAAAGGTGAAGGTGATCTGGTGTTGAGTTACACCACCTCGCCTGCTTACCACATCATCGAAGAGAAAAAAGAGAATTACGCCGCTGCGTCGTTTGCCGAAGGCCATTATTTGCAGGTTGAAGTTGCGGCTCAGCTTGCCAGCAGCAAACAACCCAAACTGGCTCAACAGTTCATGCAGTTCATGGTGTCGCCTGCCTTCCAGAACGCGATTCCAACCGGTAACTGGATGTATCCCGTAATCAAAACTGATTTGCCGGCAGGATTTTCATCGTTGAGCGTGCCAAATACTGCGCTGCAATTCTCATCGCAAGATGTCGCCGATCACCGCTCAGAATGGATTAATGCATGGCAACGCGCCGTCAGCCGTTAATTCCGCTCTGGCTGATTCCCGGTTCGCTCGCCACGCTGCTGCTGTGCAGTGTGGCGCTGCTGGCGTTTTCCTCGCTGTGGATCGCTGCGCCTGATACGGATTGGCGCAGCGTATTGCAGGACGACTATCTCCATCACGTTATCGGCTTCTCCTTTGGTCAGGCGCTGCTTTCTGCGCTGTTGTCGCTCCTGCCTGCGATTGCGCTCGCACGCGCACTTTACCGGCGGCGCTTTCCTGGACGCCAATTATTGCTGCGGCTGTGCGCCATGACGCTGGTTCTGCCGGTTTTGGTCGCGGTATTTGGCTTGCTTACGGTCTATGGTCGCGTCGGCTGGTTGGCGCAGTTGTGCCAGTTTTTCAATATCGATTACGCTTTTTCACCGTACGGCCTGCAAGGTATTCTGCTGGCACATGTGTTTTTCAATTTGCCGCTGGCAACGCGTTTGATGTTGCAGGCGTTAGAAAGCATTCCGGCCGAGCAGCGACAACTGGCCGCGCAGCTTAATTTGCGCGGCTGGCACCATTTTCGCCTGCTGGAATGGCCGTGGCTGCGCCGTCAGTTGCTGCCGACCGGCGCGCTGATATTTATGCTCTGCTTTGCCAGCTTTGCTACCGTGTTGTCGCTGGGCGGCGGGCCGCAAGCCACCACCATTGAACTCGCCATTTTTCAGGCGCTGAGTTATGACTACGATCCGGGGCGCGCAGCATTGCTGGCACTGATACAGCTCACCTGCTGCCTGACTTTAGTTTTGCTCAGCCAGCGTTTTAGCAAGGCCATTCCCGCTGGCATCAGTCAACTGCGCGGCTGGCGCGATCCGCAAGATTCCCTGCTTGCTCGCGTGAGTGATTTTGCCTTGATTGTGTTGGCGCTGCTGCTGCTGTTACCGCCGCTGCTGGCAGTCATCGTGGATGGATTGCATGGCGGCCTGCGCGGGGCGTTGGCACAACCGGCGCTGTGGCAGGCCACATTCACTTCGCTGCGTATCGCGCTGGGTGCTGGCCTGCTTTGCGTGCTGCTGACTATGATGCTGCTGTGGAGCAGCCGCGAATTACGTATGCGCCAACGCAACGTGGCTGCACAGATCATAGATACCAGCGGCATGTTGATTTTGGCAATGCCCGGTATCGTGCTGGCGACCGGCTTTTTCCTGCTGTTCAACGCCACCATTGGCTTGCCCACTTCCGCTGACGGTTTAGTGATATTCACTAACGCACTGATTTCCATTCCCTACGCCCTGAAAGTGTTGGAAAACCCCATGCGCGATATCGCTGAGCGCTACGCAAACCTGTGCAATTCGTTGGGTATCCAGGGCTGGAATCGACTACGTCTGATTGAAATGCGCGCCCTGAAGCGACCTTTAGCTCAGGCACTGGCCTTTGCCTGCGTGTTATCGATCGGAGATTTTGGCGTGGTTGCGCTGTTTGGTAGCGCAGATTTCCGCACCTTACCGTTCTACCTGTATCAACAAATTGGTTCTTATCGTGGCGCAGACGGAGCAGTTACCGCCCTGCTGCTGCTGTTACTTTGCCTGTTGCTGTTTACTCTGATGGAAAAATTACCGGGCCACCATGCTGACTCTGAATAACCTCACTTACCTGTATCACCACTTGCCGATGCGTTTCAGCCTGACTGCGCAACGTGGCGAACGTCTGGCGATTCTTGGCCCCAGCGGCGCAGGTAAAAGTACGTTGCTGAGCCTGATTGCCGGATTTTTACCGGTCAGTCAGGGAATGCTGGAGATTGATGGCAAAGATCACACGCGCAGCGTGCCCGCAAAGCGTCCGGTTTCGATGCTGTTTCAGGAGAACAACCTGTTTCCACACCTCAACGTACAGCAGAACATGGCGCTGGGGCTGAATCCAGGCTTGAAGCTAAATGCCACCCAACAACAACAACTGGCGGCTATTGCAACACAGGTTGGGTTAAGCGATCTGCTTACGCGCTTGCCGGGCCAGCTTTCCGGTGGGCAACGTCAGCGTGTTGCGCTGGCACGTTGCTTACTGCGCGATCGCCCGGTTCTGCTGCTGGATGAGCCCTTTTCAGCCCTCGATCCCGCCTTGCGCGGAGAGATGCTGCAACTGGTGAGTTCAGTGTGTGAGACACGCAACATTACCTTACTTATGGTGTCGCACAGCCTGGAAGATGCGCAGCAAATTGCGCCGCGCAGCGTGGTCATTGTGGATGGTCGGGTTTACTGGGATGGCGCAACGCAGCAGTTGCTGTCGGGAGAAACACGGGAAGCCGATGTGCTCGGCATCCCGCGCCGTTAATTAAAGAAAACTTGCCCTAACAAGTGCAGGAAAATGGGCATCATGGGGTGGAACTGAATCGCCACCAATGCGCCTACCGCGATAACAAATCCAAGCGGTGCTAACCAACGCAAGCGTTGTGGCGGCAGATACGCTGTTGCCCAATCCTGACTTTTACCGCTGCGCCACCAGCGCCAGCAGAGCCAAAATCCCAGCCACGCGACAATCGCCACTAACAGCAGCAGCCACTTAAAGTTACCGCCCTGCGCCGCTTTCGGCACGTCAATGGCCACGCCTGCTAAAATACCTGGCAGCAAGTACAGCGGCGGCCACAAAATACAGCCAATGAGATTGGGCGGCAGGAACTTGCGCACCGGCAACTCCAGCATGCCTGCGGCAAGCGGAATCAGCGGACGCGTTGGCCCAACAAAGCGCCCCACCAGAATGGTGAACATACTGTGCTGATGCAGCGCATGCTCGGTTTTATCCAGCAATCCTTTGTATTTTTGAATATATTTCCAGCGATGCAGCGGCCCCTGAAATTTCCAGCCAATGCCATAGGAAACCCAATCACCAATCAAGCATCCAGCAAAACCCGCCGCCCAGGCAGGATAGAGACCAATTTGTCCGCTACCCACCAACGCGCCGAGGCTGGCCATCAAAACCGTACCCGGCAGTAATAATCCCACAAACGCCAGTGATTCAAGAAACGTCACCATTGCAACGGCAAACAGCGCCCATTCCAGCGACTGTGTAAAAAGGTGTTGAACCCAGGCTTCCATAACCTTCCTTAAAAAAAGCACAAGGCTGGATTGTCCTGAGCCTGCATCAAAGCGTCAAGGCAAGAATTGTACGCTGATATTGACAAAAGCCAGCCGCGAGAACTGTATAAATATCCATGTTATACTCTGCTCACTGCCCATCCCGAATCCGGCTTTCTGGAGAGAGTGTGAATATGCCACGCGCAGGTTTCCTGCTCACCCGACACTGGCGCGACAGCGCACAAGGCACCGAAATCATTTTCTGGCTGGCAACCGATGACGGTCCACAGCGCGTTGTACTGCCGGTGCAAGAGTCGGTCGCCTTTATCCCTTGCGATTATCAGGCGCAGGTTGAAGCGCTGTTAAAGGATGAACGACACGTACGCATTCAGCCGCTGGAATTGAAAGACTTCCGCCGTCGCCCAGTGTTTGGCCTCTATTGTCGGCAGAATCGCCAGTTACAGTGGATTGAGAAAAAGCTGCGGGAAAACGGCATTCCAATTTACGAAGCGGATATTCGCCCGCCAGAGCGCTTTCTGATGGAGCGCTTTATCACCGCGCCCGTCTGGTTCAGCGGTGATCAGCAAGGTGAAAGCGTCGTGAACACGCGCCTGAAGCCGCACCCCGATTATCGTCCTCCGCTGAAATGGGTCTCGCTGGATATTGAAACCACTCAGCATGGTGAACTTTACTGCATTGGACTCGAAGGCTGCGGACAGCGTCAGGTTTACATGCTTGGGCCGCCCAACGGCGATGCCAGCCAACTCGACTTTGAGCTGATCTATCTGAAAAGCCGCCCACAACTGCTGGAAGCGCTTAATCATTGGTTTGCACAACATGACCCCGATGTAATTATTGGTTGGAACGTGGTGCAATTTGACCTGCGTATGCTGCAAAAACATGCCGATCGTTACGGCATTCCGCTGCGCCTTGGGCGTCAACAAGCCCTGCTGGAATGGCGCGAACATGGCTTTAAGCCTGGCGTTTTTTTCGCTCAGGCAACTGGCCGCCTGATTATTGATGGCATCGACGCGCTGAAATCCGCCTTCTGGGACTTTCCTTCATTTAGCCTGGAATCTGTCTCACAACAGCTATTGGGCGAAGGGAAAGCGATCAACAATCCCTGGCAGCGCATGGAAGAGATTAACTGGCGTTTTGCCAACGATAAACCGGCGCTGGCGCGTTACAACCTGAAAGATTGTGAACTGGTGACACGCATCTTCCACAAAACAGAGATCATGCCGTTTCTGCTGGAACGAGCGGCGGTAAACGGTTTGGCGGTGGATCGTCACGGCGGATCGGTGGCAGCATTTGGTCATCTTTATATTCCGCGCATGCACCGTGCGGGCTTTGTCGCGCCAAACTTAGGCGACGTAGCCCCCGAAGCCAGCCCTGGCGGCTACGTGATGGATTCGCGTCCCGGCTTGTATGACTCAGTATTGGTGCTCGACTATAAAAGCCTTTATCCCTCGATTATTCGCACCTTCCTGATCGATCCGGTCGGGTTGGTGGAAGGATTAGCGCATCCAAACGATACCGATTCGGTTGCTGGTTTCCGCGAAGCACGTTTTTCACGCCAGACGCACTGTTTACCGGCAATCGTTGAGCAGATCTGGCAAGGACGCGAAGCGGCTAAAAAACAGGGCAACAAGCCGCTGTCGCAGGCGCTGAAAATCATCATGAATGCGTTCTACGGCGTACTCGGCACCAGCGCCTGCCGCTTCTTTGATCCTCGTCTGGCCTCATCGATTACGCTACGCGGGCACGCCATCATGCAGCAAACGCGTGAATTGATTGAGGCTGAAGGTTACGACGTTATTTACGGCGATACCGATTCCACCTTCGTCTGGTTGAAGACAGCGCACAGCGAAGAGCAGGCGGCCGCGATTGGCCGACAGCTGACAGAAAAGGTTAATATCTGGTGGCGCGAGCATCTGCAAAGCGAATATGGGCTTAACAGCGCATTAGAGCTGGAGTACGAGAGTCATTTTTGCCGCTTTTTGATGCCCACCATTCGCGGTGCCGAGCAAGGCAGTAAAAAACGCTACGCGGGATTGATCCGCGAAGGCGCTAGCGAGCGCATGGTATTTAAAGGTCTGGAATCAGTGCGCACCGACTGGACGCCGCTGGCGCAGCAGTTTCAGCAAGCGTTATACAGCCGCATCTTTCGTCGCGAACCCTGGCAGGATTATATTCGTGAAACAGTGGCGCAACTGCTGGCGGGTGAGCTGGACGCTCAGCTGATTTACAAAAAACGCCTGCGTCGTCCGTTAAAAGAGTATGAACGTAACGTGCCGCCGCATGTACGCGCTGCGCGCATCGCTGATGAAGAGAATCGCAAGCTGGGACGACCTTTACAGTACCAAAATGGCGGGCGCATTCGCTACGTGATTGCCACTGCAGGCCCGGAGCCGCTGGAGGCGCGGATTACGCCACTCGACTACGATCATTATGTTAGCAAGCAGTTACAACCGGTGGCTGATGGCATTTTACCTTTCGTCGACGGCGACTTTGCTACACTTATAAACGGTCAGTTGGGACTTTTTTGACAGGTGACGAATGCCCTGCCATCCAGTACCATAGCGCCCTTCCCAAAACTCACCGCTCTGACACGTTCACCAGACCTTATCGTTTGGATGACATGCTATTGCCCTGGAGTTGGGAACACCTTCAAAAACGTTAAAAAATTCGAGCTAAAAAATATATGGTTTTTACATTAGGTCAGCGCTGGATCAGTGATACGGAAAGTGAACTGGGTTTGGGAACGATCGTCGCGATCGATACGCGCATGATTACGCTGCTTTTCCCGGCCACAGGCGAAAACCGCCTCTACGCCCGCAACGATTCGCCGGTTACTCGCGTCATCTTTAATCCGGGCGATACCATCACCAGCCATGAAGGCTGGCAGATGCGAGTGGATGAAGTCCGCAACGAAAATGACCTGATGACCTATATCGGCATGCGCCTCGATACTGAAGAGGCCGACGTGATGCTGCGTGAAGTGTTTCTCGACAGCAAGCTGGTGTTCAGTAAACCCCAGGATCGCCTGTTCGCCGGACAACTCGATCGCATGGATCGCTTTGCCCTGCGCTTCCGCGCCCGTAAATACCACAGCGAGCAATATCGCCTGCCGACCAGCGGACTGCGCGGTATGCGTACTAACCTGATTCCGCATCAGCTGCACATTGCTCACGATGTCGGTCGTCGTCATGCACCGCGCGTGCTGCTGGCTGATGAAGTTGGCTTGGGTAAAACCATTGAAGCCGGGATGATCATTCAGCAGCAACTGCTGGCTGGTCGCGCTGAACGCGTGTTGATTGTGGTACCGGAAACCCTGCAACACCAATGGCTGGTTGAGATGCTGCGCCGCTTTAACCTGCGTTTTGCGCTGTTTGATGATGATCGCTACACCGAAGCGCAGCATGACAGCGATAATGCTTTTGAAACCGAGCAGCTCATTATCTGCTCACTCGACTTTGTTCGCCGCAATAAACAGCGTCTTGAGCTGCTGTCTGAGGCTGAGTGGGATCTACTGGTAGTGGACGAAGCGCACCATCTGGCGTGGTCCGAAGGTGAGCCAAGCCGTGAATATCAGGTGATTGAGCAGTTAGCCGAAAAAACGCCGGGCGTGTTGCTGTTAACCGCGACGCCAGAGCAGTTGGGAATGGAAAGCCACTTTGCGCGCCTTCGCCTGCTCGATCCGGATCGCTTCCATGACTTCGCTCTGTTTGTTGAAGAGCAACAGCATTTCCGCCCGGTGGCCGATGCGGTTTCCTCATTGCTGGCAGATCAGTCCATTTCTCAAGAGCAGATGAACAGCATCAGCGATCTGGTCGGCGAGCAGGATATCGAACCGCTGCTGCAGGTGGCTAACAGCGACCGCGACGGCAAACAAGATGCACGCAAAGAACTGATTTCAATGTTGATGGATCGCCACGGCACCAGCCGCGTGCTGTTCCGTAACACGCGTAATGGCGTAAAAGGCTTCCCGAAACGCGAACTGCATCAAATTCGCCTGCCGCTGCCTGCGCAGTATCAAACAGCGATCAAAGTTTCCAGCATCATGGGAACCCGTAAAAGTGCCGAAGAGCGCGCCCGTGACCTGCTTTATCCTGAACAGATTTATCAGGAGTTTGAAGGCGACAGCGGTACCTGGTGGAACTTCGACCCCCGCGTAGAATGGCTGATGGGTTATCTCACCAGCAACCGCAAAGAAAAAGTGCTGGTGATTTGTGCTAAAGCCGCCACCGCGCTGCAACTGGAGCAGGTTCTGCGTGAACGCGAAGGCATCCGCGCTGCGGTATTCCACGAAGGTTTGTCAATCATTGAACGTGACCGCGCAGCGGCCTGGTTCGCCTCTGAAGAGAATGGTGCGCAGGTGCTGCTGTGTTCGGAAATCGGTTCTGAAGGCCGTAACTTCCAGTTCGCCAACCGTTTAGTGATGTTCGATCTGCCCTCAAATCCCGATTTGCTGGAGCAGCGTATTGGTCGTCTGGATCGTATTGGTCAGATGCATGACATCCAGATTCTGGTGCCGTGGCTGGAAAAAACCGCGCAGGCGGTGTTATTGCGCTGGTATCACGAAGGGCTGGATGCGTTTGAGCACACTTGCCCCACCGGTCGTACCATTTACGATAGCGTGCATTCGCAGCTGGTTAACTACCTTGCGGCACCAGAGAACAACGAAGGGTTCGACGAATTTATCGTTGAATGCCGCAAGCAGCATGACGCCTTGAAATCACAGCTGGAACAGGGTCGCGACCGCTTGCTGGAGCTGAATTCCAACGGTGGTGAATCTGCGCAGGCGCTGGCGAATGCGATTGCTGAACAGGACAACGACACCGATCTGGTGAGCTTTGCGCTTAACCTGTTTGATATCGTCGGTATTAATCAGGAAGATCGCAGCGACAACCTGATCGTGCTGACACCATCCGATCACATGCTGGTGCCCGATTTCCCAGGCTTGCCAGAAGATGGCTGCACCATCACCTTTAACCGCGACCAGGCGTTGTCCCGCGAAGATACGCAGTTCATTACCTGGGAACATCCACTGATCCGCAACGGCCTTGATTTGATTCTTTCCGGTGATACCGGCAGCAGCGCCATCTCTTTACTGAAGAACAAAGCGCTGCCGGTCGGCACTTTGCTGGTTGAGATGATTTATGTGGTCGAAGCGCAGGCGCCCAAAAACCTCCAGCTGACTCGCTTCCTGCCGCCAACGCCACTCCGTTTGCTGCTGGATCGCAACGGCACCAACCTGGCGGGCAAAGTTGAGTTTGAAAGCTTTAACCGTCAGCTAAATGCCGTTAATCGTCATACCGGCAGCAAGCTGGTGAACGCGGTACAGCAGGATGTACACGAAATTCTGACGCAGGCCGAAGAGAAAGTAGTGAGTGAAGCGCGCGCGGTAATTGATGCTGCCCGTCGTGAAGCTGACGAAAAACTGGGCTCAGAGTTGTCACGTCTTGAAGCACTAAAAGCGGTTAACCCCAATATTCGTGAAGATGAGATTGAGGCGCTGGAAAGCAATCGTCAGCAAGTGCTGGAGCATCTTGATCAGGCCAACTGGCGCCTGGATGCGCTGCGCTTAATTGTCGTTACCCACCAATAAAATTCAGGGGCCGCGCGGCCCCTTTTTTTGGAAAATAGCATGGAACCTTACAATCCACCGCTTGAGCCGTGGCTGCACATCCTTTATCAGGATGATCACATTATGGTGGTGAATAAACCCAGCGGCCTGCTTTCCGTGCCCGGTCGGCTGGAAGAGCACAAAGACAGCGTAATGACGCGCATTCAGCGTGACTTCCCGCAGGCAGAATCGGTACATCGTCTCGACATGGCCACCAGCGGCGTGATTGTGGTGGCCTTGACCAAAGCGGCTGAACGCGAATTGAAGCGTCAGTTTCGCGAACGCGAGCCGTCGAAAACCTATGTAGCTTGCGTGTGGGGACATCCAACGGAAGAGAAAGGTTTAGTGGATTTGCCGCTGATTTGCGACTGGCCTAATCGTCCGAAGCAGAAGGTCTGTTTTGAAACCGGCAAATCTGCGCAAACCGAATATCAGGTGGTGGAGTATTTCGCTAACAACAGCGCGCGCGTTTCGCTGAAGCCGATTACCGGACGTTCGCACCAGCTGCGTGTACATATGCTGGCGCTGGGACATCCGATTCTGGGGGATAACTTCTATGCGCACCCGGAAGCCAAAGCGATGGCACCAAGACTGCTGCTGCATGCAGAATCACTGACCATTACGCATCCAAAATTTGGTAACGCAATGACGTTTCGCCAGCCGGCGGATTTTTAACCTTTTGCGCGCTGTGTTGGCCTCTGCGCGCTGTGTTGGCCTCTGCGCGCTGTGTTGGCCTCTGCGCTGTCCCCCATCCCAACCTTCCCCCGCAAGCGGGGGAAGGAAATGCTGCCACATGCAGCTGTAATACTCACATAAAGCAGCATCTTCCTCCCCCACGTGTGGGGGAGGATTGAGGTGGGGGACAAATTACCTCGCACTTAAGAGAATTAAGGCGAGAAAACAACGACTATTTAAAACCCTTTTCCTTACGAATCAAATCATAAGCCGCCTGGATTTCCTGCGCTTTCTGCTTCGCCATCTCCATCATTTCTGGCGGTAAACCTTTCGCCACCAGTTTGTCAGGATGGTGTTCACTCATTAACTTGCGATAGGCACGCTTGATGATGGTGATATCATCACTGCTCTTAACGCCTAACACACTGCACGCATCTTCCAGAGTCGGGCCGCGCTGCTGCTGAAAACCGCCGTATGAAGAGCCTTGCCCACCACCAAATTGCTGACCGCCTTCCATCATACGAAGGAACTGATCAAACTGAGTGCGGGAAATACCCAGCTCTTCCGCAATGACATACAGCACCTGGCGCTCGTTGGGATGCAACGAACCATCAGCAAACGCCGCCTGAATTTGTATTTCCAGAAACATCCGAATCAGATCGAAGCGGCCAAAACAGGCGCTGCGGAATTCACGCAGCTTACTGCGCAGCGGATAGTCGCCCTGCTTGCCCTCGCGAAAGGCGCGTTGCGCTGCGGTACGCGATTCGCCATGAAGCTGCATGCGCTCCATTAATAAAGAAGCAATCTGAATATCGGCTTCGGTCACGCGCCCTTTTGACTTGGTTAAATGGCCCATTACCTGAAAAGTGGTACTGAAGAACAGCGTTTGACGCGTTTGATTATTTGAGAAGTAAGCCTTGCCCTGAGCACCGCGAACTTTGTCTATCATGTGGCCAATGATCAATCCGATCACAATGCCCCAAAAGCCTGCACCGGAAATCAATCCTAATAGCAGACCCACAACTTTTCCCCAGTAGCGCATAAACTCCTCAATTCGCCATGCTTGCGGCTGAAAATTGCATTATCATACCTGTCATTTATCTCAGCGCCTAACGGCAACGCGGGCAGACACGGATTAACACTGGCGCAACGCCGGGCAGTAAGTTAGTCTCTGACCGGATTGTCGGCATGATGCCAGTTTTCATGGAATTCTCGATACCGCGTATGAAAAAACGTATACCTACCCTGCTGGCCACCTTGATTGGTGCAGCCCTTACCAGTCAGCATGCCCTCGCCGACGATTTGATGTCGCAGTGTATGTTAGGCGTGCCGAGCTATAACCGTCCTTTGGTGACAGGCACCACCAATGAGCTGCCTGTGACCATCAAGTCGGATTCTGCCAAGGGTAATTATCCTGACGACGCGGTATTCACTGGCAATGTGAACATTGAACAAGGCAATGGCCGACTGCAATCGGATGAAGTGCAACTTCATCAACGCCAGCAAGATGGACAAACCACACCGGTGCGTACCGTCGATGCCTTGGGTAATGTGCACTACGACGATAATCAGGTCATCCTGAAAGGTCCGAAAGCTTGGTCGAATCTGAACAGCAAAGACACCAATGTCTGGAATGGCGACTACCAAATGGTGGGACGTCAGGGCCGCGGCACCGCCGATCAAATGAAACTGCGCGGTAATAACCGTTACACCATTTTAGAAAATGGCAGCTTTACCTCTTGCTTGCCTGGCTCAAACAGCTGGAGCGTGGTCGGTTCTGAAGTGATTCAGGACCGTGAAGAAGAAGTGGCTGAGATTTGGAATGCCCGCTTTAAGCTGGGTTCCGTGCCGGTTTTCTACAGCCCTTATTTGCAATTGCCGATTGGCGATCGTCGCCGCTCCGGCTTCCTGATCCCTAACGCAAAATATGGCAGCAGCAACGGCTTTGAATTTATTCTGCCTTATTACTGGAACATCGCGCCGCAAGCGGATGCCACCATCACGCCGCACTATATGAGCAAGCGCGGCCTGCAATTGCAGAACGAATTCCGTTATTTGACGCAGGCGGGCGCAGGCTTGGTTGAGTTTGATTATCTGGCTTCAGACGATCAATACAATAACGACAAAGCGGTACGCGGCATCGCGCAAAATGACAGTTCAGACCGCTGGCTGTTCTACTGGCGTCATTCTGGTGTTTACGATCAGCATTGGCGCTTCAATGCCAACTACACCAAAGTCAGCGATCAGTACTACTTCAACGATCTCGACTCGACGTACTACAGCTCAACCGACGGTTACGCCACGCAAAAATTCAGTGCGGGTTATGCGGATACCAACTGGGATGCGACGCTGTCGACCAAAGACTTCCAGGTCTTCGGTAACACCAACAGCAACAACGTTTACCGCGCAATGCCGCAGTTGGACCTCAATTTCTATCAAAATGATATGGGTCCGTTTGATGGACGTATTTATGCGCAAGCGGTGAAGTTTACCAACGTCAGCGATCGCTATCCCGAAGCTACGCGCCTGCATATTGAGCCGACGCTGGATCTGCCGCTGTCTAATGGTTGGGCAAGTCTTGATACTGAAGCGAAATTCCTTGCGACGCACTATCAGCAGAAAGATGTCGATTACTACAACAACTCGATTGATACCACTCGCGTCAATCAGTTGAAAGAATCCGTCAACCGCACCATGCCACAATTGAAAGTCGATGGTCGTCTGGTGTTTGACCGCGATATGAATTGGGCGGAAGGCTATACCCAAACGCTGGAACCGCGCGTTCAGTACCTTTATATCCCTTACCGCGACCAAAGCGATATCTATCCGTACGACTCCACGCTGCTACAAACCGACTATACCGGTTTGTTCCGCGACCGCACTTACAGCGGCCTGGATCGCATCGCTTCAGCCAATGAAGTAGCAACCGGTGTGACGACGCGTATTTATGATAACGATCTGGTTGAACGTTTTAACGCTTCCGTAGGTCAAATCTACTCGTTTACCCCTTCACGCACTGGCGTTAATCAAACCAGTGAAGAAGATGACACCGGCAGCCTGATTTGGGCAGGTGATACATACTGGAAGGTTAGCGATCGTTGGGGCGTTCGCGGCGGGGTGCAATATGATACTCGCCTGGATAACGTCTCTCAGGGGAATGCGGTGCTGGAATATCGCCGTGATGCCGATCGTATGGTGCAGCTGAGCTACCGCTACAGCAGCCCGGAATACGTCGCAAGCGCGTTGAACAATGCCAACCTGATTACCAACCCGATCTACAAAAACGGGATTTCTCAGGTCGGTGCAACCGGCAGTTGGCCGATTGCTGATGCATGGTCTGTGGTAGGTGCTTATTACTACGACACGCGCAACAGTAAACCGGCATCACAGCTGGTTGGCCTGCAATACAGCTCATGCTGTTATGCTATTCGCCTGGGTTACGAGCGCAAAATCAACGGTTGGGAAAACAACGACAGCAAGTACGACAACCAAATCTCATTCAACATAGAGCTGCGTGGTTTGAGTTCCAACTATGGCTTAGGAACCAACCAAATGTTGCGTCAGGGCATCATCCCTTACCAGCGCGCTTTTTGATGTTGTGATGTTTGACAGGCAATCCCGCAGTGCGGAAACAACAATGGATAAAGTATGAAGAACTGGAGAATGCTGATTCTTGGTGTGGCGATAACTGCCAACACCGCGTTCGCAGCACCACAAGTGGTTGATAAAGTTGCAGCCGTGGTCAATAACGGCGTAGTTCTTGAGAGTGACGTGGATAGCATGATGAGCACGGTCAAATCTCAGGCGCAGCAGGCGAGTCAGCAATTGCCAGACGATAAAACGTTGCGCCATCAGATTCTTGAGCGTCAGATCATGGACAACATTCTGCTGCAAATGGGTGAAAAAGCTGGCCTGCAGATCACCGATCAGCAGTTGGATCAGGCGATTCAAAATATTGCCAGTCAGAACAAGATGAGTGTCGATCAGCTGCGTAGCCGCCTGGCTTATGATGGTATGAACTACAACACTTACCGTGCGCAAATCCGCAAAGAGATGCTGATCACCGAAGTGCGTAACAATGAAGTGCGCCGTCGCGTAACGATTTTGCCTCAGGAAGTGGACACGCTGTCGACGCAAATCGCCTCGCAAAACACCCAAGGCACCGAGCTGAACGTCAGCCATATTTTGCTGCCATTATCAGAAAACCCGACGCAGCAGCAGGTTGATGATCAAGAAACGCTGGCGAAACAGCTGGTGGGCGAGCTGAAAAGCGGTGCTGACTTCGGCAAAATGGCAGTAACCTACTCCGCAGATTCACAGGCGCTGAAAGGCGGCAACATGGGTTGGGGTAAAATCGAAGAGTTACCGACCCTGTTTGCGCAGGCGCTGGCTACCGCCAAGAAAGGCGATATCGTGGGTCCGATTCGTTCCGGTGTGGGCTTCCATATCCTGAAAGTGAATGACCTGCGTGGCGAGAGCAAAAATATCTCTGTGACGGAAGTGCATGCACGCCACATCCTGCTGAAACCGTCTCCGATCCTCACAGAGGATCAAGCACGCGCCAAGCTGCAACAGATTGCTTCCGATATCAGCAGTGGTAAAACCACTTTTGCTGCTGCAGCGAAACAGTTCTCTGACGATCCGGGTTCTGCGAACCAGGGCGGCGACTTGGGCTGGAGTTCGCCAGAAGCGTTCGATCCTGCGTTCCGCGATGCGTTGCTGCGCCTGCAAAAAGGCCAGACCAGCCAACCGGTTCACTCCTCGTTCGGATGGCACTTGATTCAGTTGCTGGACACGCGACAGGTTGATAAAACCGATGCGGCCCAGAAAGAGCGTGCTTACCGTCTGCTGTTCAACCGTAAATTTGCTGAAGAAGCACAAACCTGGATGCAGGAACAACGCGCCGGTGCTTACGTGAAGATTTTGGACAACAATGCTCAGTAATTTCCGTGTAGCGATCACCCCCGGCGAACCCGCCGGGATTGGTCCTGACCTCACCATTCAACTGGCCCAGCAAAACTGGCCGGTTGAATTGGTGGTGTGCGCCTCGCCCGATTTACTGCGTCAGCGTGCCGCCCAGCTTGGGCTGCCGCTGACCTTGCGTGATTACCAGCCTGGCGTTGCGGCACAACCGCAGCAGGCCGGCACGCTAACCGTGCTACCGATTGAAACGCCACAGCCGGTTAAACCCGGCGAGTTATGTGTTGCCAATAGCGAATATGTACTGGCTACGCTGGCGCGCGCTTGCGATGGGTGTCTGAAGGGTGAGTTTGCCGCGTTGATCACTGGCCCGGTGCACAAAGGCGTGATTAACGACGCTGGTATTGCTTTTACCGGTCACACCGAATTCTTCGCCGATCGCGCGGGGAGTCATCGCGTTGTAATGATGTTAGCGACGGAAGAGTTACGCGTTGCCTTAGCCACCACGCATTTGCCGCTAAAAGATGTCTCAGCTGCCATTACCCGTGACAGCCTGCACGAAGTCATCACCATTTTGCATCACGATTTGCAGCAAAAATTTGCGATTGCCCAGCCGCATATTTTCGTCTGTGGCCTTAACCCGCATGCGGGCGAAGGAGGCCATATGGGACGGGAAGAGATCGATACGATCATTCCTGCTCTCAACGAATTACGCCAGCGGGGCATGCAGCTTACCGGTCCTCTGCCCGCAGATACCTTGTTCCAGCCAAAATATCTGCAAAATGCGGATGCGGTGCTGGCGATGTATCACGATCAAGGTCTACCGGTGCTAAAATTTCAGGGGTTTGGTCGTGCGGTGAATATCACTCTCGGTTTGCCCTTTATCCGGACTTCAGTCGATCACGGCACCGCGCTAGAGTTAGCCGGGCTGGGACAGGCAGAACCGGGCAGCTTCATCACGGCGCTTAACCTCGCCATCACTATGATCAAGAGCAGTAATGAATAATCGCGTCCATCAGGGGCACTTCGCCCGTAAACGTTTCGGGCAGAACTTCCTGAACGATCAGTACATTATCGAGAGCATTGTCTCCGCTATTCATCCGCAGCGCGATCAGGCGCTGGTGGAAATCGGCCCCGGCTTGGGTGCATTAACCGAGCCAGTAGGCGAACGTCTCGATAGCTTGACGGTTGTGGAGTTGGATCGCGATCTGGCTGCACGTCTGCAGACTCATCCCTTTCTTGGGCCGAAGCTGACCATTTTTCAGCAAGATGCCATGAAATTCGACTTTGCCGCGCTGGCAGAAGAAAGAGGTCAGCCGCTGCGCGTGTTTGGCAACTTGCCGTACAATATTTCGACTCCGCTGATGTTTCACCTTTTCAGCTATACTGGTTCGATTAAAGACATGCACTTCATGTTGCAAAAAGAAGTGGTGAACCGTTTAGTCGCGGGTCCGGGCAGTAAAGCGTATGGTCGCCTGAGCGTTATGGCGCAATATTATTGCCAGATCATTCCAGTACTTGAAGTGCCGCCAGAATCGTTTACGCCGGCGCCTAAAGTGGATTCTGCCGTCGTGCGTTTAGTTCCGTATACTGAGCCGCAGCATCCGGTTAGTGACGTGCGTTTACTGAGCCGCATTACTACCGAAGCGTTTGGTAAGCGCCGTAAGACGCTGCGTAATAGCCTCAATCATATGGTGGCGGCGGGTGCACTAGAAGAACTCTCTATCGACCCGACATTGCGTGCTGAAAACGTTTCGGTCGCGCAGTATTGCCAGTTAGCAAACTGGCTGGCGAAACATCAGGATGAAGCGCAGGAGTAGTCATGAGTGAAACGGCCCGCGTGCATGTCCATGTGCAAAGCCTGTATGTAGAATCGCAATCTTCCCCGGATGATGAGCGTTACGTCTTTGCTTACACGGTTACCATCCGCAATATGGGCCGTTCTTCCGTACAATTGCTGGGTCGTTATTGGTTAATCACCAATGGTAATGGTCGTGAAACCGAAGTTCAGGGTGAAGGCGTGATTGGCGAACAGCCACACATTGCACCGGGCGGTGAATATCAATACACCAGCGGCGCGGTGCTGGAAACGTCGATGGGCACCATGCAGGGCCATTACGTGATGGTCGACGAACAGGGCGATGCGTTTCACGTTGACATCCCGGTATTCCGCCTCGCGATTCAAACTCACATTCATTGATATGCTTTCACTTCGCCCGGTTCTACCGGGCGAATGATTTTATTTCGGATAAAACTCTATGAGCACTTACCTGATTGGCGACGTCCACGGTTGTTACGACGAGTTACGTGCACTGCTGAAGCAGGTCGATTTCAATCCTGAGCAAGATACCTTGTGGTTGACCGGTGATTTAGTTGCGCGCGGCCCTGGCTCACTCGATGTCCTCCGTTACGTCAAGTCGCTGGGTGATTGCGTACGGTTAGTGTTGGGTAATCACGATCTCCATCTGTTGGCGGTCTATGCGGGAATCAGCCGCAATAAGCCTAAAGATCGCCTCACTCCCCTGCTTGAAGCTGACGACGCTGATACCTTGATCAACTGGTTGCGCCGCCAGCCAATGCTGCAAGTTGATGAAGAAAAAAAGTTGGTCATGGGCCATGCAGGCATCACGCCGCAATGGGACATCGAAACCGCAAAGAAATGCGCGCGTGAAGTGGAAGCGGTGCTCGCCAGCGACAGTTATCCGCTGTTTCTGGACGCGATGTATGGCGACATGCCTAACAACTGGAGCGAAGAGCTTACTGGACTGGCGAGACTACGTTTTAGCACCAATGCACTAACCCGTATGCGCTACTGTTTTCCGAATGGTCAGCTGGATATGATCTGCAAAGATTCGCCAGAATCTGCCCTACCGCCGCTGAAGCCGTGGTTTAACATTCAAGGCCCGGTTGCCCGTGATTACACCATTGTGTTCGGCCATTGGGCATCGCTGGAAGGTAAAGGCACACCCGAAGGGGTTATTGGATTAGATACAGGCTGCTGCTGGGGTGGCAATCTCACTCTGCTGCACTGGGAAGAACAGCGTTATTACGTTCAAGCCTCGAATCGAAAGGATGCGCTACCTGAAACGGCCTCTTCACAACAGTCAGCAAGCTAACTTTCTGCCGTTAAAACGGGCATAAAAAAACGCCTTGTCTTCACCGCCAAGGCGTTTTTTTTCAAGAGAAATTAACGACGACGATCGAGAATCTCAAAGCAGTAGCTGTGTGAGTTCTGCTCGTCAGCATCATGGAATTCGCTGAACGTAGATTGCCATTCGTCCGGCTCGTAATCCGGGAACTGCGTGTCACCTTCAACTTCAGCGTCGATATGGGTCAGGTAAAGACGATCGGCACGGTTCAGCATCTGCTCGTATACACGACCGCCACCAATCACCATGATCTCTTCTGCATCACCGGCAGCCTGAACCGCTTCCTCCAGAGATGTTACCCACGTCACGCCTTCTGCGTCACCCGGCTTGCTGCTCACAACGATATTCAAACGTCCCGGTAACGGTCGGCCAATAGACTCAAACGTCAGGCGACCCATAATAACCGGCTTTTTCAAGGTATTACGCTTAAACCAAGCCAAATCCGCAGGCAGGTCCCACGGCATGGCGTTTTCCATACCGATAATGCGATCAGCTGCTAATGCCGCGATAAGACTAATCATGTTAAAAGACTCACTGGAAAAAATTGGCGCCATCATACGTAAAGGCGAAACTTTCGTCGATAGCGATAAGGGTCTATTTGCGTAAAGCTTTTTTGCCGCCGCATTTTTGTTACTGGACAGAATTTTAAACCGTGTTTTTGCGTTCTTTTGAATCAAGCCGCCAGTTAAGATCCGTTAGCGAGTACAAGGAGAAGGTTACAGCTTCTGGCCGTGACGTCGGAGAGAGAGCTGCATAGAATACACTTGGATTTACCTTACCAGGTCGCACCTACTGATCACGCAAAATAAGGAAATATGCTGTGAATGAATATCTCTCTGCGTTAAATCAGTATGGCGTAATACAGGGTCGCTGCCGCCGCAAAACTTACTGGCTGTTTGTGTTAGTGAACATTCTCGTTTCAGTGGTTTTAACCGTGCTTGATACAGTTTTAGGCTTCAATATTTGGCTTGATGAAGGGTTACTCTCAACGCTCTACTCTTTGGCGATATTGATTCCTTCCATCACGGTTTCAATTCGCCGCCTTCACGATCTTGACCGATCCGGCTGGTGGTTGCTGCTAATACTTTTACCTTTCATCGGTACGCTGTTACTGCTGATTTACTTCTGCTTCAAAGGTAGCGAAGGGCCAAATCGCTTTGGCGACGATCCGTTGCGCGCGCCCTCTCATTCTTAAAAAAAACGGCTCCCAAAGGAGCCGTTACGTTTTGATTTTTTTCGCTTAGAAATCGTAGCGTAAACGTACCAGGTTCATATCACCCAGATTGTCCGTGCTTGAGGTAAATACGTGTTCGTAGTCAACACGGAAGCCGTAGTCGAGGAACAGCGTTACGCCCAGGCCATTATCGATACGCTGATAGTCACGACCATTCACGTACTCGAGACGATCGCCCATCACGTAAGGCTGCACAGCTTTCAGGCCATATTGCTTAACCGGGATCTTGTAACCGGCAAAGTATTCGATGCCCCACGCATCATCAGCAAAATAGTTGTTCACATTACTTTGCTTGGTCGGGATGAAGTTTTCGTACCAGCCGCCGCCGGCAGAGAATGTCCAGTTACCTGGCGTCCAGCTCAACGCGGTACCGAAGATATTCTGGTCGTAATCTTTGCTGTCGCCCGTCTCTGCGTTACGCATCGTTGCATGCGTGTAGTTCCACGCGGTGCCCCAAGTCAGATCGTCAGTGATGTGGTAATCAACACCCAACGAACCGCCGCCTTTACGCTTGTAGCGCAGGCTGTTACCCGGTAAATACTCGTTATCATTAAACAGATAAGAAGCATAAACATCGAGTGCGCCGAAGGTATTTTTATACTTCAACTGCTTGCGGGAACGGTAAGAGCCGTCATAGTCGCCGCTAATGCCGTTGCCTGGCGCCTGAGCGAGCATATCGTAATCCCAGATGTCAGTTTTAGCGCCAACCACATCGTAATAAACGCTGTTTTGCTGACCAAAGGTCAACTGGCCCCACGTTTTGCTTTTCAGGCCGGTATAGAGCTGGCGGCGAGTGGTGTTGTTTGCACCGTCAGCGTAGTGATCGTCCCAGTCAAACAGCTTAGGAATGTTCACACCCAGCTCGTAATAACTGACCCAGCTCACATCATCGAACAGGTAATAATCTGCACCAAAACGGAAGCGCGTACCGCCGTCGAAGCCGTCGCGTTTGTAAGATGAGTCGTTAACGCCAGTCTGGTGATTGACCTGAGCACGGATGCTGCCGCCCACGGCAAAATTCAGGCGGCTCAGCGGATCGCCTGCCTGTACATCTTGTTTCAGAATCGTGATTTCTGCCTGGCTGGCAAACGGTAAAAAGGTCATCAGTGCAGCCACTGCACTCAGTGAAAATTTATGCATTTTCATTTTTTATTAATATCTCTGTTAACGCTCCAATAATGAGCGAACGAAATATTACATTGTGAATTATTTAGACAGCTAGCTTTTGCTTTATAGATTTGTGCGGAGTAGGATAATTCGCATTATTCGCTAAAAATTAAGTCAAATCAGATACTTTTATAATCAAAGCTTAGAACATATTTTTCTTTATTGTTATATTTCAAACAACAAATACGCTGTCTGCATTCGAATAATTTAAAATAAATCGAAATATTTAAGTAAAAAAAACGGCCCCCGAAGGAGCCGTTTTTTACACGTGATGCTTATTTAATTTGCGCGTGCATTTCCTGCACGGAAATCACTTGCTCAGTCGGATCGGCATTCAACGACATTGCGGTAGCAAAACCACCGTTCAGCGTAGTGTCGTAATGCACTTTGTACTGCAGTGCACTGCGGCGGATTAACTTGGAATCTTCAATCGCCTGGCGACCTTCCGTGGTATTCACGATGTAGGTGTATTCGCCATTCTTTAAACGATCCTGAATGTGCGGACGACCTTCATGCACCTTGTTTACCAGACGTGGATTGATACCCGCTTCACCCAACACCACGGCAGTGCCGTGAGTTGCATCCAGTTCAAAACCAAACTTCTGCAGCTTCGCGGCCAGGTCGACGATACGTTTTTTATCACCTTCACGCACCGACAGTAGTGCACGACCGGTTTTCTTCATGTTGCTCTGCGCACCCAGCATCGCTTTAGAGAAAGCTTCAGCAAAAGTACGGCCCACACCCATGACTTCACCGGTTGAGCGCATTTCTGGACCGAGAATCGGGTCAACGCCCTGAAACTTGTTGAACGGCAACACCACTTCTTTCACTGAATAGTACGGTGGAATCACTTCTTTGGTGACGCCCTGCTCAGCCAGCGTTTTGCCTGCCATCACGCGTGCAGCCACTTTCGCCAGCGGTACGCCGGTCGCTTTTGACACGAACGGTACAGTACGTGCGGCACGTGGGTTCACTTCAATCAGATAGACTTCGTTGTCTTTCACGGCAAACTGGACGTTCATCAAACCACGTACTTTCAGTTCAAAGGCCAGCTTTTCGACCTGCTGACGCATCACGTTTTGAATCTCTTGATTCAGCGTATAGGCTGGCAGTGAGCACGCGGAGTCACCAGAGTGAACGCCCGCCTGCTCGATGTGCTCCATGATGCCGCCAATGAACACGCGTTCGCCGTCGCAAATCGCATCAACGTCAACTTCTACCGCATCATCAAGGAAGCGATCCAGCAATACAGGCGCGTCGTTAGAGACCGATACCGCCGTCTGGAAATAACGCTTCAGGTCAGCTTCGTCATAGACGATTTCCATTGCGCGACCACCCAAAACATAGGATGGACGGACGACCAGCGGATAACCGATGCCAGCTGCTTTCTCGACAGCCTGCTCCAGCGTTGCCACGGTGGCGTTAGCCGGTTGTTTCAGGTTCAAACGTTCTACTGCTTGCTGGAAACGTTCGCGGTCTTCTGCGCGGTCAATGGCGTCTGGACTGGTACCAATTACCGGTACGCCAGCCGCTTCCAGCGCACGCGCCAGTTTCAGTGGAGTTTGACCACCATATTGCACGATTACGCCTTTCGGCTTCTCGATGCGAACAATTTCCAGCACGTCTTCCAGCGTGACCGGCTCGAAGTACAAGCGGTCTGAGGTGTCATAATCCGTTGATACGGTTTCAGGGTTACAGTTCACCATGATGGTTTCGTAACCATCTTCACGCAGCGCTAAAGAGGCGTGGACGCAGCAGTAGTCGAACTCAATACCTTGACCGATACGGTTTGGACCACCGCCCAGCACCATGATTTTCTCACGATCCTGATTTGGATTGGCTTCGCACTCTTCCTCGTAAGTTGAGTACATATAAGCGGTATCAGTTGAGAATTCTGCGGCGCAGGTATCAACGCGCTTGTAAACCGGATGTAAGTTGAACTGCTCACGCAGTTTACGGATTTCGCTTTCTGCCACGCCCGCTAACGTCGCCAGACGTGCATCGGCAAAGCCTTTACGCTTCAGAGCACGCAGGAACGTTTCATCAAGACTGTTTACCCCTTCGCGTGCAACCTGCTCTTCCAGACGGACTAACTCTTCAATCTGCACCAGGAACCAGCGGTCAACATTGGTCAGGTTGAAAACGCCATCCACTGACATACCTGCACGGAATGCATCAGCGATGTACCAGATACGATCTGAACCGGCGTCTTTTAATTCACGACGGATGCGGGTTAACGCTTCTGTATCATCAAGGCTGACTTTTGGATCGAAACCGTTAACACCGACTTCCAAACCACGCAGCGCTTTCTGCATTGATTCCTGGAAAGTACGGCCAATTGCCATCACTTCACCGACCGATTTCATCTGCGTGGTCAGGCGATCGTTAGCACCGGCAAATTTCTCAAAATTGAAGCGAGGAATTTTGGTCACAACGTAGTCGATAGAAGGTTCGAATGACGCAGGTGTTAAGCCACCGGTGATGTCATTCATCAGTTCATCAAGGGTGTAACCGACAGCCAGTTTGGCGGCAACTTTCGCAATCGGGAAGCCGGTAGCTTTCGATGCCAGCGCCGATGAACGTGACACGCGCGGGTTCATTTCGATGATGATTAAACGGCCATTCTTCGGGTTTACCGAGAACTGTACATTCGAGCCACCGGTTTCTACGCCAATCTCACGCAGTACCGCCATCGAGGCGTTACGCATGATTTGATATTCTTTATCGGTCAGCGTCTGGGCAGGTGCGACGGTGATGGAGTCACCGGTGTGAATGCCCATTGCGTCGAAGTTTTCGATGGAGCAGACGATGATGCAGTTGTCGTTTTTATCACGCACCACTTCCATCTCATACTCTTTCCAACCAATCAGCGATTCATCAATCAACAGCTCATTGGTGGGTGAAAGATCGAGACCGCGTTCGCAAATTTCTTCGAACTCTTCACGATTGTAAGCGATACCGCCACCGGTGCCGCCCATGGTAAAGGAAGGACGAATAATGCAAGGGAAACCGACATCGGCAGCCACTGCCAACGCTTCTTCCATGTTGTGAGCGATGCCGGAACGCGCGGTTTCCAGTCCAATACTCTTCATCGCCACGTCAAAACGACGGCGGTCTTCAGCTTTATCGATGGCGTCGGCAGTCGCACCAATCATGGTGACACCGAACTCTTCCAGTACGCCATGACGCTCCAGTTCAAGCGCGCAATTCAGCGCTGTCTGACCACCCATGGTGGGCAGCACGGCATCCGGGCGCTCTTTTTCAATGATTTTGCGTACCACTTCCCAATGAATCGGCTCAATGTAAGTCGCATCAGCCATTTCCGGGTCAGTCATGATGGTAGCCGGGTTGGAGTTCACCAGAATGACGCGGTAACCCTCTTCGCGCAGCGCTTTACACGCCTGCGCACCGGAATAGTCAAATTCGCAGGCCTGGCCAATCACAATAGGACCGGCGCCAAGAATCAGGATGGATTTTATGTCTGTACGTTTTGGCATGATTAGCTCCTGATTACTTCGCTTTAGAACGGAATGCGTCAATCAATTCAATAAAGTGGTCAAACAGTGGTGCTGCATCACCCGGACCCGGGCTGGCTTCTGGGTGCCCCTGGAAGCTGAACGCAGGCTTGTCGGTGCGATGGATGCCCTGCACGGTTTTATCAAACAGCGAGATGTGCGTAACACGTAAGTTGGCAGGCAGGTCAGCTTCATCAACAGCAAAACCGTGGTTCTGCGCAGTGATCATCACGGTATTATTATCGAAATCTTTAACAGGATGGTTGCCGCCATGGTGACCAAGCTTCATCTTCACCGTTTTAGCACCGCTCGCCAGCGCCAACAGTTGATGGCCAAGACAGATACCGAAAACTGGAATTTCCGTTTGCAGGAAGGACTGAATCGCCTTGATGGCATAGTCACAAGGTTCTGGATCGCCAGGACCGTTCGAGAGGAAGACGCCATCTGGATTCAGTTTCAATACGTCTTCTGCTGAAGTCTGCGCAGGCACCACTGTCAGACGGCAGCCGCGATCTACGAGCATGCGCAAAATGTTGCGCTTTACACCGTAATCATAGGCAACAACGTGATAAGGCAGCTCTTCTGCTTTTGTTTGTTCTGGCAGGCCGCCTTCTAACGCCCAGCTTCCCTGTTGCCAGGCGTAGCTTTCGGTGGTCGAGACTTCTTTCGCCAAATCCATGCCTTTCAAACCCGGGAACGCCTGCGCCTTTTGTAATGCGAGTGCTGCATCCGGGTTATCGCCCGCGATGATACAGCCGTTCTGCGCACCTTTTTCACGCAGCAAACGAGTCAGTTTGCGGGTATCGATATCGGCAATTCCAACAATGTTATTGCGCTGCAGATAAGCGGATAGGCTTTCTTCACTACGGAAGTTGCTGGTAATCAGCGGCAGATCGCGAATAACAAGGCCTTGAGCGTGGATTTGACTGGATTCTTCATCGGCGGCATTAACACCAACATTGCCGATATGGGGATAAGTGAGGGTAACGATTTGGCGGGAATAGGAAGGATCAGTGAGGATTTCTTGATAACCAGTCATTGACGTGTTGAAAACGACTTCCCCCACTGCCGACCCCGTTGCCCCGATGGCCCGACCGTGGAATTGGGTTCCGTCTTCCAGAACCAAGAGCGCTGACTTAATCAAAACATCCTCCAGGGAATAAACAGTCACAATATCTGCATATTAATTCATAATAGCTGCCTGAATCAATGCAAAAACCGCCTGAATTATCGATTTTTGGCAAATTGCGCGCATTCTAATGATCGCCCTGAAGCTTGTCTACCCTATGAACGTATTTTTTTGCCCTTTTCAGGCTTCTGGATGTTAAAACGGGGATAAGCAGTAAAAAGAGGGGAAAACTCGGATAATTAAACGATTGCCAGAGCATGAAAATTACAAAACGGAGCCGCCATACTATTATTTTTGACCATTTGGTCAAAATTGGCATTTTTAGCGGTTTTTCCTAAGTCAAAATCCAAAAAAAAAGCATTTCGAAGTGATTATTAAACCAAGCTCTTATTTTTTATAAAATAAAGGGCAGCAAAAAAGCTGCCCTACTTCAATCAATAAGTTACCGATTGAAACAACCACATCACGATGGTTCACAACACTCACAACATCGACAAATCCAGCACATCACGCATGTCATAAAGGCCACATTTATTGCCCTTCAACCAAAATGCCGCTTTAACAGCGCCATTTGCAAAGGTCATACGGCTTGAAGCCTTGTGCGTTATCTCTACACGCTCGCCAATATCCGCAAACATTGCCGTATGCTCACCGACAATATCGCCTGCCCGCACCGTGGCGAAACCAATGGTTTGCGGTTTGCGTTCGCCGGTATGGCCTTCACGCGCATACACGGCATGTTCATCCAGATTCCAGCTCATCGCATCAGCAATGGCTTCGCCCATCGCTAACGCTGTTCCAGAAGGCGCATCAACTTTGTGACGATGGTGCGCTTCCACAATTTCGATATCCGCATAATCGCCCATGACCTTCGCTGCTTTTTCAAGCAGCTTCAACACCAGGTTGACGCCAACGCTGAAATTGGCTGCGAACACGATCCCAATCTCTTCTGCGGCAGTGCGGATTGCCGCTTTGCCCGCTTCGTCGAAACCGGTAGTACCAATCACCATCGCCTTTTTATGCTCACGACAAATTGCCATATAAGCCAGCGTTGCTTCTGGGCGGGTAAAGTCGATCAGTACGTCAAAATCATCGATGACACTAAGAAGATCGTCGGTGATAAGCACCCCTGTTTTACCTACGCCAGCTAATTCTCCAGCGTCGCTGCCAATCAAAGATGACCCCGAGCGGGCCAATGCAGCACCCAGTTCAACGTCTTCCGCCTGCTGAGTTGCCTGAATCAGGTTACGCCCCATACGACCCGGCGCGCCGACGATGGCAATGCGGATATTTTTCATATTTATTCATTCCTAAGACAAAACTATGCATGCAAAGCGTAATCAGGTTAACGATGAGTTAACAACCACGCCACTATTAATCCAGGATAATAAGAATTTTATGCCAGCCGTGATCGATTATCAGTAAAAGCAATCTCATTGAGTGGAACCGCCGTTTTTTCAATCGGATAAAAACAAAAAAGGCCGAACTCAGTCGGCCTTTTTATCTTTTTCAGCATTATCGCTTTACTGAACGTTTCTTACATCAACACGCAGCTCTTTTGGCACTTCAAACACGATATTCTCTTCACGGCCAATCAACTCGATCGCCGCTTCCCCGCCCAGCTCACGCAGGCGCTGAATAACTTGCTGTACCAGAATATCGGGTGCCGATGCACCCGCCGTCACGCCAATGCAGTCAACGCCTTTCACCCACTCTTCCTGAATATCATCAGCGGAGTCGATCAGTTTCGCTAACTTTCCTGCGCGTTGCGCCAGTTCTGCGAGACGATTCGAGTTAGAGGAGTTTTTCGATCCCACCACCAACACCACAGCAGCATCGCGAGCCAACGTACGCACCGCTTCCTGACGATTAGTGGTGGCGTAGCAGATATCATCTTTACGTGGGCCGATGATCGCGGGGAAGCGTTGGCGCAGCGCATCAATGATGTCAGACGTATCATCCACTGACAGCGTGGTTTGCGTCATAAAGCTCAAATTGCTTTCATCTTTGACTGACAATTTGAACACGTCTTCTGGCGACTCGACCAGATACATGCCGCCATTGGGATTACTGTATTGGCCCATGGTGCCTTCAACTTCAGGATGGCCTGCATGTCCAATCAGAATCGCTTCTACGCCTTTACGGCTGGCACGTGCCACTTCCATATGCACTTTGGTAACCAATGGACAGGTCGCGTCAAACAGCATGGTCAGGTTACGTGCTTTCGCTTCAGCGCGAACAGCTTGTGAAACGCCGTGCGCTGAAAAAATCAGAATTGCGTTATCAGGCACTTCACTGATTTCTTCAATGAAGATCGCGCCGCGCTCGCGCAAGCTATTAACCACGTAGCGGTTATGTACCACTTCGTGGCGTACATAGATTGGCGCCCCGTACATTTCTAATGCACGCTCAACAATACTGATTGCCCGATCAACCCCAGCGCAGAAGCCGCGCGGATTAGCCAACAGAATTTGCATCGTTCGCCTCCAGTACCGGATCAATCTCCAGCACTTCTACATCAAACTGAACGCGATGGCCTGCCAGCGGATGGTTGAAATCAACGGTGATAGAATCGCCGGAAACCTCACGTATCACGCCTGGCATTTCGCTTCCGCCCATGCCGCTAAACAGCATGATAGCGCCGACTTCAGGTTCACCTGCGTCGATAAAATCGCGACGCGAGAAATACTGGATGAGATCGGGACTGATGCTGCCAAATGCGTCTTCGGGCGCCAACGTGAAGTTGCGCTTCTCGCCCACTTTTGATCCCAGCAACGCCTGTTCCAGCGCAGCGGAAAGGCTGCTATCGCCCAGACGAAACAGCGCTGGTTTGCCGTTTGCACGGGTCGATTCCGCCGTAGAGCCATCTTCCAGCTTCAGCGTAAAATGCACCAACACCGCGCTTTCGCGCTGTACAGACTCAGTCATGACTTACCCTTTCTGTTTTGCCTGTTTGCTGGTTGGGCTGAAAAAGCCCTCCAGCACCACCAACGCAGCACCAATACAGATGCCGCAATCAGCAATATTAAACGTAGCGAAATGCCAGTTGCCGACGTAGAAGTCGATAAAATCGACCACAAAGCCGTGATACGAACGATCAAACAGATTGCCCACCGCGCCACCCACAATCAGTGCGTAAGCGATGTTCGCGATTTTTTGGCTGGCGCGATTGCGATACATCATCACTAACAGCGACACGACGATTGCAATCGCAATACCGGCAAAGAACCAGCGTTGCCAGCCGCCTTTATCGGCTAAAAAGCTAAACGCCGCACCGTAATTGTGGGCGTAAAACAGGTTAAAGAACGGCATCAGTGGCTGCGTCTCGTGCAGCATCATGTTGTTCATCACCCATTGCTTACTGGCAAAGTCGACAACGATGACGATCAGCACCAGCCATAGCCAGCGCAGTCCGGTAGAGAAAATAGGTTTACTCATCAGGCAAACTTACGCTCTTCACCGTTACCGGCTACGTTGGTGAAACAGCGACCACAAACTTCTGCGTGCTCTGGATTTTGACCAACGTCGGTCGTGTAGTGCCAGCAGCGTGGGCATTTCTCGCCTTCCGCTTTATGCAGTGCCACTTTCAAACCTTTCAACAGCTCACTTTGCTGCGCTTCGTCACTCGCCAAGGCGTAATCTGCAACCTTCGCCCCAGACGTTAGCAGTACAAAACGCAATTCGTCGCCCAATGCTTGCAGCTTAGCCGCTAGCTCAGGGTCCGCATACAGCGTAACCGTGGCTTCCAGCGCACCGCCGATGCGTTTATCGCCACGCGCCTGTTCGATCACCTTGTTGACTTCGCCGCGCACTTTCAGCAGCTCGCTCCAGTAGGCATCGTTCAATGCTTCGTTTTCTGCCAGACCAAACAGGCCCTCATACCACTCTTCAGTGAAGACATACTGTGCACGATCGCCCGGCAGGTAACCCCAAATTTCGTCAGCGGTGAAGGACATGATAGGTGCCATCCAGCGCACCAACGCCTCAACAATATGCCACAGCGCGGTCTGGCAGCTGCGACGCGCCAGGCTATCGCCTTTGGCGGTATACTGACGATCTTTGATGATATCGAGATAGAAGGAACCCATTTCTACTGAGCAGAACTGCATCAGGCGCTGAATCACTTCATGGAAGTCATAATTTTCGTAAGAGGCAACGATATCAGCCTGCGCGGCTTGCGCACGACCAACAGCCCAGCGATCGACCACCACCATATCTTCTGGTTTTACCAAATCGGTGGCGGGATTAAAGCCACTCAGGTTCGCCAGCAGGAAACGCGAGGTGTTACGAATACGACGGTAAGCATCAGCTGAACGCTTAAGGATTTCGTCAGAAACGGCCATCTCGCCAGAGTAGTCAGTAGAAGCGACCCATAAACGCAGGATATCAGCGCCCAGTTTGTTCATCACATCTTGCGGCGATACGGTGTTACCGATGGATTTCGACATTTTGCGGCCTTGGCCGTCAACGGTGAAACCATGGGTAAGAACCTGACGATAAGGCGCTTTGCCTTTCATTGCCGTGGAGATCATCAAGGATGACATAAACCAGCCGCGATGCTGGTCTGAGCCTTCCAGGTAGAGATCCGGCGTATGCCCCTCAAATTCTGAACGCGCATCAACCACGGAATAGCTGGTTGAACCGGAGTCAAACCAGACATCAAGTGTATCTGGCACTTTACGATAGTGATCGGCGTCATCGCCCATCAGCTCACGCGGATCGAGATCCCACCATGCCTGGATGCCATCTTGCTCAACGCGTTTGGCGACTTTTTCCATCAGCTCAAGCGTATCGGGGTGCAACTGCTCAGATTCATTATGAACGAACAGCGCCATCGGCACACCCCACGTACGCTGACGTGAAATACACCAGTCAGGACGGTTAGCGACCATTGATTCAATGCGCGCCTGGCCCCAGTCTGGGATCCACTGCACACCTTTGATCTCTTTCAGCGACTGCGCACGCAGGCCTTTTTGATCCATGCTGATAAACCACTGCGGCGTCGCACGGAAGATAATCGGCGTCTTGTGGCGCCAGCAGTGCGGATAGCTGTGCAGCAGTTTTTCAACGTGCAGCAGCGCCCCTTTCTCTTTCAGCAGCTCAACGATCACATCATTGGCTTTAAAGACGTTGATACCATCCAGCGTTGGATAAGTACCTGGCAGGAAAGCGCCATCTGGCCCAACTGGGTTAGCGACTTCGATGCCATATTTCTGGCCGATGACATAGTCATCCGGGCCGTGGCCTGGCGCAGTGTGAACGGCACCCGTACCTGCTTCGAGCGTAACGTGCTCGCCTAAAACCACCAAGGATTGGATATCAAGGAAAGGATGCTGGAATTTTTGCAGCTCAAGGGCTGCACCTTTGCATTCGCCCAGCACAGTCCACTCGCTGACACCTGCACGCTTGAGCACGCTTTCGACCAACTCTTTGGCAAGGATCAGCGCACGGCCTTCGATCTGTACCAGTTGATATTCGAATTCAGGGTGCAATGAGATGGCACGGTTAGCCGGCATGGTCCAAGGCGTGGTCGTCCAGATCACTAAAGAAATGGGGCCGTTAACCTGTGATACGCCGAAAGCACTGCGCACCGCATCCGTATCGATGGCGTTAAACATCACATCAATAGATGGCGAGGTTTTGTCGTAATACTCAACTTCCGCTTCCGCTAATGCTGAGCGGCAATCCATACACCAATGCACCGGCTTAGCGCCTTTGTGTAGGTGACCATTGCCGATAATTTTGCTCAGCGCGCGAATGATATTGGCTTCGGTCTGGAAATTCATCGTCAGATATGGACGATCCCAGTCACCTAATACGCCTAAGCGGATAAAGTCAGCTTTCTGTCCTTCTACCTGCTCGGCAGCATATTTACGGCAGGCTTCACGAAATTCAGCCGCAGTGACTTTCTCACCCGGCTTACCAATCATCTGCTCGACTTTATGCTCGATAGGCAAACCGTGGCAGTCCCAGCCTGGAACGTAAGGCGAATCATAGCCCGCCATGCCTTTCGACTTAACGATAATGTCTTTCAGAATCTTGTTAACTGAGTGACCAATATGAATGCTGCCGTTCGCATAAGGAGGGCCATCGTGCAGGATAAAGGTTTTTTTCCCTTTTTTGGCTGCGCGGATGATGCCGTAAAGGTTGTCATCATACCAACGTTGCAGCATTCCCGGTTCGCGCTTGGCCAGATCGCCACGCATCGGGAACCCCGTTTCCGGCAAATTCAGGGTAGATTTATAGTCACTCATCAGATTCTCGATTCCGTTTTTCGCTCAGGTTAAAGCCCAAAGAACTGCCGGGCCGTTACCACATCTTTCGCAATTTGTTCTTTCAACGCCTCCAGTGAGGCAAAGCGCTGCTCGTTTCGTAATTTTTTCTTCAGCACAACATCAATGTGCTGACCATATAGATTCATATTGATGTCAAGCAGGTGAACTTCAAGCTGCTGGCGCAAACCTTTTACCGTTGGGCGCGTACCAATATTGGCCACACCCGGCAGCGGCTGCGGCGTCAAGCCGTGCACCTCAACCGCAAAAACGCCTTTCACCGGCGAGACAGCGCGGCGTAAAGGAAGGTTCGCGGTGGGAAAACCAAGGGTGCGTCCCAGTGCATCACCGTGCACTACGCGGCCTGAAATACTGAAAGGATGGCCTAACAATGACTGCGCCAGCGCAAAATCATCATCGGCCAGCGCCTGACGCACAGCGGTGCTGCTAATACGCTTACCGCCGTCACAAAAGGTCTGCGTGCTGACTACATCAAAGCCATATTCAGCACCCGCTTTCTGTAATAACAGGAAATCACCCAGACGACCAGCGCCAAAACGGAAATCATCGCCGACCGCGAGAAACTTCACATTGAGCTTTTCGACCAGCAGTTCAGCAATAAAACTCTGGGCTGATAATGCCGCAAAGCGGCGATCAAAACGTACGCAGACCACTTCATCAATACCGGCTTCAGCCAGATACTTCAGCTTTTCGCGCAGACGCGTTAAACGGGCCGGGGCTTTTTCGCCAGCAAACAGCTCCAGCGGCTGTGGCTCAAACAGCATCACCATTACCGGCAGATTACGTTTACGTCCCTCTTCGCGAAGCTGGGACATCAGCGCCTGATGACCGCGGTGCACGCCATCAAAATTACCAATGGTCAGAACGCAGCCGCGATGCTGCTCTTTAATGTTATGAATGCCGCGGATAAACTTCATGGCTGACTCAACGCGATGGAAATCGGCGGATTATACCCTCGAAAGCCGCGAAGGTTAACCCGTCAGCACGCCTTTCCTGCTTTATGGCGGTCATTTCCTGTTGTCAGAGCGATACAGAAGAATTTTGTCGCGAAATACTGTATTCAGCGAGGGGAAGCTGGTAGAATCTTGCGCCATCAAATACGTAACCGAGTGTCGTCCGCGCTGTTGAATGTAAGCGACGCTTATTTGCACAAATCCATTGACAAAATTAGGTTCGAAAGGCATAGTCCTCGGCCTTTGATTTGTCTATATAGAACACATTTGGGAGTTGGACCTTGGCTAATATCAAATCAGCTAAGAAACGCGCCGTAACATCTGAGAAACGCCGTAAGCATAACGCTAGCCGCCGCTCTATGATGCGTACCTTCGTTAAGAAAGTATACGCGGCGATCGCTTCAGGCGACAAAGCTGCTGCGCAGAACGCATTCAACGAAATGCAACCAATCGTGGACCGTCAGGCTGCTAAAGGTCTGATCCACAAAAACAAAGCTGCCCGTTATAAAGCAAACTTAACGGCTCAGATCAACAAACTGGCTTAATCGCCTTTTGTTAATCGCTTTGTTGAAAGAACCGGCGCTAAGCCGGTTTTTTTTCGTCTGCTGATCGTGGCGCAAACAGTTCACTAAAATCGCGATGGCAGATACGCTGCACTGCCGGATGCTGAATCATCCGCTCGGCAAAAATAACGTGATACTCCTCCATCACTGAATCCAGCCTCCCTAGCTCATACATTCCATCGCTTTGATAGATATCTTGCCCGTACAGACTCGGGGCAACAAAAATGGCATTTTGCTGCGTCCCGAAAGATTTCATCAGTGCTGCATCATCAAACTCGCCTAAAATTTCAACCTGCAATCCCTGACTATGAATCCAGTTAAGAATCTTGCGGCCCGGCATTGAACGTCGTCCTGGAATGAGTAATTGACGCGTCTCCAGACACGCAGGGAACGGTAATTCTGGCAGCGGCTGTGTACACCAAAAGCTCAACGGACATTCGCCCAGCTTCACCGAAAACAGCCCTTCCTGCTGCGTGGAATCAATCGAGCAATCCGATACAATCATATCCAACTTATGCTGGCTGAGTTGCTCCAGTAGCATTTCATGGGTCGATTCAAAACAGCGCAGATGAATCTTTTCACCCGATACCACCGCCGCTTCTAATATTTTACTGACGAGCTGTTTAGACAGCGCATCCGCGACCCCGACATCAAACAACAGATGCGATTCTTTGCGGTAATTAACAATATCCAGCATTTCATGACTCAGCATAAACATGCGATCGGCATAGCGGAAAACCAGTTGCCCCAGTTCAGTCGGCACTAATCCCCTTCCCTGCCGCCGGAACAGTTTGCCTTGCAGGCGCTCTTCGAGCGCCTTGATTTGGCCAGTTATGGTTTGCGGTGTCAGAAAGAGTGCTTCTGACGCACCAACGATTGAACCTTCGCGGCACACATGCCAGAAATAATAAAGGTGGTTGTAATTGAGGTGCGGCATACCTACTTTCTCAACCTTTTACGCTGCACGGTTTGCCAGACGACGCCACAGAATGAGATAACCCAAGACAGCAGAGAGTATCGAGCCCATCAGGATGCCAAGCTTCGCGAGCGTAATAAGTTCTGCATTGTGGTCGCCATACGCCAGCGAGGCGATAAAGATCGACATCGTAAAACCGATGCCGCACAGCACACCGACTGCGGCGATGTCTTTCAAATCAGTTTTTTCAGGCAGTTTGGCCAAGCCGGTTTTTACCGCCAGCCAACAGAACAGCGTAATCCCCAAAGGCTTACCGATCAGTAATCCCGCCACGATGCCCAGCGGTAACAGTGAAAACAGGTGCCCGAATGAAACACCGTCTAGCGAGACACCGGCATTAGCAAAAGCAAACAGCGGTAAAATCAACCAACGCACCCAAGGATGCAGCGCATGCTCAAGGTGAATGGCTGGAGAATGCCCATCCTTCTTAGCCAATGGAATCAGGAAGCCGACCACAACACCCGCCAGCGTCGCATGTACCCCTGATTTCAACACTGCAGTCCATAACACGATTCCTACAATCAAATAGAGACCGGTATTACGCACATTCATCAGGTTCATCAGCCCCAATACAACAATGGCTGCAGCGGCAACGCTCAAGGATACCAGGGAAAGATCGGAGGTATAAAACAGAGCAATGATGACTATCGCGCCGAGATCGTCAATGATTGCCAACGCCATCAGGAATATTTTCAACGCGGGCGGCACGCGACTGCCCAATAACGCCAAAATACCCAAAGCAAAAGCGATATCCGTTGCGGTAGGAATGGCCCAGCCGCTGTGTGTGGCTGGATCTGCGCCATTGAAAAGCAAAAACAATATCGCGGGTGCGACCATGCCGCCCAGGGCTGCAATCAGCGGAAAAATGGCTTGTTCACGTTTAGCTAGCGCGCCCATCACTAATTCGCGCTTCACTTCCAGTCCAACCATCAGGAAAAACAGTGCCATCAGCGCATCGTTAATCCATAACAGTAAATTTTTGCTGATATCGAGATCGCCGAAACGGAACTCCACCGGAATAGCGAGGAAGTCGAGATAGCTTTGCTGCGTACCGCTGTTATTTGCTAAAACCATCGCCAACGCCGCAGCGATGATCAGTACGACGCCACCCGTTGCGTCACTATGGAGAAATTTTTTAAGTTGAATGTTCATGAACAAGCATCCTTTTCCAAAGGGAAAATTAAAGGCGTTAGATTACCGCCTATGATAGCTCGAAAAAAGCAGGTTATTCATGAGACATGGCTCGGAAATACCGAACCTTTGAAGATAAGCATAAAAAAGCCAGCGACAGTGCGCTGGCTTTTTCAGAGAGTGAAAACTTATCGGGTCAAGTCATCAAAGAACTTCTTTACGCCATCAAAAAAGCTTTTTGAGCGCGGGCTGTTGTGTTCACCGCTTGGCCCGCCAAAGCTCTCTTCCAGTTCACGCAGCAGCGATTTCTGTTTTTCGTTGAGGCTAACCGGGGTTTCCACCACAACGCGACACAGCAAGTCGCCCACTGCACCACCGCGCACCGACTTCACCCCTTTGCCACGCATACGGAACAGCTTGCCCGTTTGCGTTTCAGTAGGCACTTTCAGCTTCACACGACCATCCAGCGTCGGCACTTCAATTTCGCCGCCCAGCGCTGCCATCGCAAAATTGATCGGCACTTCGCAATAGAGGTTGTTATCTTCACGTTCAAAGATCGGGTGTTTCTTCACCGATACCTGAACATAAAGATCGCCCGCTGGTGCACCGTGCTCACCCGCTTCACCTTCGCCAGTCAGACGAATACGATCGCCGGTATCCACACCCGCAGGGATTTTCACTGACAGCGTTTTCGATTTCTCGACGCGTCCATGACCATGACAGGCGTTGCACGGGTCTTTAATCACCGAGCCACGACCGTGACAGGTTGGACAGGCTTGCTGCACGGTGAAGAAACCTTGACGCATCTGCACCTGGCCTTGGCCATGACAGGTAGAACAGGTTTGCGGTTTGGTGCCGGCTTTCGCGCCGCTGCCGTGGCAAACTTCACACTCTTCCAGCGTTGGAATGCGGATCTCTTTGGTCACGCCGCGTACCGCTTCTTCCAGCGACAGCTCCATGTTGTAGCGTAAATCAGCGCCACGGGATGCGCGCTGACGGCGACCACCACCAAAGATGTCGCCAAATACGTCGCCAAAGATATCGCTGAAATCGGCACCGCCGCCGCCACCGAATCCACCGCCGCCCATACCGCCTTGTTCAAAGGCTGCATGGCCATATTGATCGTAGGCCGCACGCTTCTGCGCGTCGGTCAGGATTTCGTAAGCTTCTTTTATCTCTTTAAACTTGTCTTCGGCCGCTTTATCCCCAGGATTACGGTCCGGGTGAAATTTCATTGCCAGGCGTTTATATGCCTTTTTGATTTCACGCTCGTCTGCGGATTTGGCGACGCCTAAAATCTCGTAGTAATCACTCTTCGCCATATTTATTTAGCCCTTAACATGATCGCACGGGCGTGGAGAAAACTCCTACGCCCGTGCTGGTTTCAACGGCTGTCAGGCCAACCGTCGCGCCCGGTCAGGGGCAATTATTTCTTGTTGTCTTTTACTTCTTCAAATTCAGCGTCAACCACGTCATCTTCTTGCTTCGCTGACGCGTCGCCTGCATCGGCAGCACCCGCCTGAGATTGCTGTGCTGCTTCCATCAGTTTGCTGGATACTTCCATCAGCGCCTGCATTTTAGCTTCGATCTCTGCTTTATCTTCACCTTTCAGCGCTGTTTCCAGCTCAGCCAGGGCTGCTTCGATCGGTGCTTTGTCATCAGCTGACAGTTTGTCGCCCGCTTCTTCCAGCTGCTTGCGCGTGCTGTGGGCAATCTGATCGCCCTGGTTACGCGTTTGAACCAGCTCTTCGAACTTGCGGTCCGACTCAGCGTTCGCTTCTGCATCACGCACCATTTTTTCGATCTCTTCTTCATTCAGACCTGAAGAAGCCTTGATGGTGATTTTCTGCTCTTTGCCGCTGTTTTTGTCTTTTGCAGAAACATGCAAAATACCGTCAGCATCAATGTCAAAGGTCACTTCAACCTGTGGCATACCGCGTGGCGCTGGCTGAATACCGTCGAGGTTAAACTGGCCCAACGATTTGTTATCGCTAGAACGCTTACGCTCACCCTGCAACACGTGAATGGTCACGGCGCTCTGGTTATCTTCAGCTGTTGAGAACACCTGGCTGTGCTTGGTTGGGATCGTGGTGTTCTTGCTGATCAGCGAAGTCATCACGCCACCCATGGTTTCGATACCCAGCGACAGCGGAGTAACGTCCAGCAGCAGGACGTCTTTCACTTCGCCGCCCAGAACACCACCCTGCACTGCAGCACCTACTGCCACTGCTTCGTCCGGGTTCACGTCTTTACGTGGCTCTTTACCGAAGAATTCAGTCACTTTAGCCTGAACCAGCGGCATACGCGTTTGACCACCAACCAGAATCACATCGTTGATTTCTGATACAGACAGGCCAGCATCCTGCAGCGCCACTTTCAGCGGAGCAATCGAACGTGCAACCAGATCTTCAACCAGCGATTCCAGCTTAGAGCGCGTTACTTTGATGTTCAGGTGCTTAGGACCCGTCGCATCTGCAGTGATGTACGGCAGGTTAACGTCAGTCTGCTGCGCAGAAGAGAGTTCGATTTTCGCTTTCTCTGCGGCTTCTTTCAGACGCTGCATTGCCAGCGGATCGTTGTGCAGATCGATGCCCTGATCTTTCTTAAATTCTGCAACCAGGTAGTTGATCAGGCGGCTGTCGAAGTCTTCACCACCCAAGTGGGTATCACCGTTGGTCGCCAGAACTTCAAAGGTTTTTTCGCCATCAACTTCATCAATTTCGATGATGGAGATATCAAAAGTACCACCACCCAGGTCATATACCGCGATAGTGCGGTTACCCTGACCTTTGTCCAAACCATAAGCCAGTGCAGCGGCTGTTGGTTCGTTAATAATACGTTTTACTTCCAGACCCGCGATGCGACCTGCATCTTTGGTCGCCTGACGCTGGGCGTCATTGAAGTAAGCTGGAACGGTAATAACCGCTTCAGTCACTGGCTCACCGAGGTAATCTTCCGCGGTTTTCTTCATTTTTTTCAGCACTTCGGCAGAAATCTGCGGTGGTGCCATTTTCTGGCCTTTCACTTCCAGCCATGCATCGCCGTTATCGGCGTTAGCAATTTTGTACGGCATGATTTTGATATCACGCTGTACTTCTTCATCCTGGAAACGACGGCCAATCAGGCGCTTGATCGCGAACAACGTGTTCTGCGGGTTAGTCACTGCCTGACGTTTAGCCGGCTGACCAACCAGAATTTCGCCATCCTGGGTATAAGCGATAATCGAAGGCGTGGTGCGATCGCCTTCGGCGTTTTCCAACACGCGAGCTTTACCGCCATCCATGATCGCAACACAAGAGTTGGTTGTGCCCAGGTCAATACCAATAATCTTACCCATCTAAACGTCTCCCACTTAAATTCTTTGCCAATTTGGGTTGTGAACCTGTTATGCGGGCGGGTTGTTTACTTTCAACCATCACCACATGCTTTTTTCCAACGTTCACAACGCTCGATGACAAGTAAATGGGGCCGCTTCGAAGCGCATCAAGGGTTAAACCAAAAAAAAATTTCGATCTTCTTTCTACTCAGATCAAAGACGTTGCGTCAGCGCCTCTCTGTGAGCTGCTCCCAGCCATTGCAAACAGGGCTTTCGGGCAAAAAACATCCCCTAAATCCACATTCGAGACATTACAGGAACAATGAGCACCATAACGTTGGCTAACCCCGCTCCACTCGGTTTAATGGGGGTTCGGCATGACCGCCTTTCTGCTCAATATTAATAATGATCTGCCAGATGCAAAACGCGGAGCCAGGCTCCGCGTTTTTATTTTTAAAGCTGCTGCTCGTGATTAAGGCTGCTGCGCAACGGCCTCATGCACCGCATTTTCGTGGCTAATATCACTTCGCAACCAAATTCCCGTCACTAACCCAACCAGCGCTAATGCCAGCACATACCATGAAGGTGCCATCGATGAGACATTCATCAACAAGGTAACAAAAATCGGCGTTAAGCCACCGAAAATTGCGTAGGCGACATTATAAGAGAAGGAGATTCCACTAAAGCGCACCTCGGCTGGAAAAGCGCGCACCATCACAAAAGGCACCACGCCGACAACGCCAACGCTCAGGCCTGCTAACCCGTACAGCAGGAAAAGCTGCTGCGGATACAACGGCGTAAAGTGGTAGAACGCCCAACTGCACGCCGCCAGTAATACACTGCCTGTGATCAACGCTTTACTTGCACCAAAACGGTCTGCCGCTACGCCGGCAACGATGCAGCCTATACAAAGCATAATGGTTGCAAAACTATTGGCCTGTAAGGTTAACGCAGGCGCAAGGCCATGCTGCTTCTGCAACCAGACCGGCGACATCAGAATCACTACCACAATGCATGCTGAGAGCAGCCAGGTCAGCAGCATAGAAATGATCACTGACTTTTTATGGTTCACCACCACCGCTTTCAAAGGCAGTTCATCCGCCAGCGCTTTACGCTTTTGCATGGCAATAAAAACGGGTGTCTCATGCAGCCAACGGCGCAAATACATCGCAGCTAAACCAAACACACCGCCGATAAAAAACGGTAAACGCCAGCCACCTTCGCGAATGGCTTGCGGTGTCATTGACGTATTTATTAGCGTTGCGACCACCGAACCCAACAGAATGCCCACGGTTAGCCCAGCGGTTAACGTGCCGCAGGCAATACCAATTCGCTTGTAAGGCACGTGCTCGGCGACAAATACCCAAGCGCCCGGCACTTCCCCACCAATTGCAGCACCTTGCAACATGCGCATCAACAGCATTAATAAAGGTGCCGCAATCCCGATAGTTTGGTAAGTCGGCAGTGCGCCCATTGCTAGCGTGGGCAGCGCCATCAATAAAATGCTTAGGCTGAACATCTTTTTGCGGCCCACTTTGTCGCCGAAGTGCGCCATGATAATCCCGCCTAGCGGGCGCGCCAGATAACCTGCCGCGAAAATGGCAAAAGTTTGTAGCTGGCGCAGCCATTCAGGAATATCAGGTGGGAAAAAGAGTTCGCCAATCACCGCAGCGAAAAAAACAAAAATGATGAAGTCGTAAAATTCTAAAGCACCGCCGAGGGCAGCGAGTGAAAGGGTTTTATAATCCTGGCCGTTCAGGCGTTGAGTCTGATTCGATTCCATAACATTCCAGAGGCAAAAGAGAAACGGTTGTAAAGCTGAGCTTACTATACCGTCAATCTTTCACCACACCAGCCAGGCTATAGCTTATGCCTGAAAATCGGAATATTTAGTTATTTATCTCACGTATCGCGCTTTTGGGGCGAAAAGCTGCTACGACTTGCGTATGCGTTTCAACGTAGGGCCCTTCCAATAACTGTAAACAATAAGGTACAGAAGCGAAAATCCCCGCAACGCTAACGTTACCCTGCTCATCTTTCAGGCCTTCCAGCGTCTCTTTAATCGATTTGGGCTGACCTGGAAGATTAAGGATTAAAGACTGCTTGCGGATCACGCCGACCTGTCGCGATAAAATGGCAGTCGGCACGAATTGCAGGCTGATTTGACGCATCTGCTCACCAAAACCGGGCATTTCACGATCGGCAACGGCCAGGGTGGCGTCGGGTGTCACATCGCGACGCGCCGGACCGGTTCCGCCTGTGGTTAACACCAAATGGCAAAAGCGTTCATCCACCAGCTCGCAAATCGCCTGTTCAATCATCGGCTGCTCATCCGGCACTAAACGGGTTTCAATCTCAAACGGCGTGCTAATCGCACTGCTCAGCCAACTTTCGAGTGCGGGGATCCCTTGATCCTGATAAATGCCGTTAGCGGCGCGATCGGAAACGGAGATTAACCCAATGCGTAATGTATTCATCGTTTTGGTTCGCTGTGATTTACCGCGTTGCGGTGGAGTAGAAAGGGGGAACAGAGAGAGGATAATACAAAGCGAAAGGTGCGGAAAAGAGAAAACCGTGACGACATCTGCCGCCACGGTGCAAGATTACAGCAGTTCTGCCAGCATCTTCTCAAGTTTGCCTTGGTCAACAGCAAAGTTGCGGATGCCTTCCGCCAGTTTTGCCACCGCCATTGGATCCTGATTGTGCTGCCACAGGAACTCAGATTCAGTCATTTTAGCAGGACGCGCTTTCACATCGCCGCTGTAGCTGAGCTTACGTTCAAGAGTGCCTTCGCTTTCAGCCAGTTCTTTCAGCAGCGCAGGAGAGATGGTCAGTCGATCACAACCTGCCAGTTCAACGATTTCGCCAACGTTACGGAAGCTTGCGCCCATCACCACGGTTTCATAACCGTGCTGCTTGTAGTAGCTGTAGATTTCAGACACGGAAACCACGCCTGGATCTTCATGAGGTGCGTACTCTTTCTTGTCGGTATTCGCTTTGTACCAGTCAAGAATACGACCCACGAAAGGGGAAATCAGGAACACGCCAGCTTCTGCACATGCACGCGCCTGTGCGAAGGAGAACAGCAGCGTGAGGTTACAGTTGATGCCTTCTTTTTCCAGCTGCTCCGCTGCGCGGATGCCCTGCCAGGTTGAAGCCAGTTTGATCAGGATACGATCGTTGCTGATGCCCGCATCGTTATAGAGTTTGATCAGGCTACGCGCCTTAGCGATGCTGCCTTCGGTGTCGTAAGAAAGGCGAGCATCAACTTCAGTTGAAATACGGCCTGGAACCAGTTTCAGAATCTCTAAACCAATGTTGACGGCCAGCTTGTCAGAAACCAACTGCAGCTGCTCTTCTTTGTTGCTGCTCTGCTCACGTGCCCAGCTAATCGCTTCATCGATCAGTTTGCGGTATTCAGGAATTTGCGCGGCGTTGAGAATCAAAGAAGGGTTGGTGGTAGCGTCTTGTGGCTGGTACAGCTTCATGGCTGCGATATCACCGGTGTCAGCAACCACAGTGGTCAGCTGACGCAAGGAGGTAAGTTTGTCCGTCATGTTCTTTTCTCTTAGTTAACTGTCAGGGTGAAAAAAGGCTGTTGCGATAATATCACGCAGCAACAGCGGTGCAAGGTCGAGAAATGCCGTTTACGATAGCGCTAACAAATAGCTGTGATTTGCCGATCTTTGCGGCTTTTTTGTTACACTGCGAGGCTAAATAATCAGCCAATGCCCTGTAAAAATAGGGGTTATATGAGGAAGCGAACATGTTGATGGTGATCTCTCCCGCCAAGACGCTGGACTATGAAAGCCCGCTGGCGACCACGCGCTATACCCAACCTGCGCTGTTAGAAAAGTCACAACAGCTCATTGAGGTAGCGCGCGATCTGTCACCTGCACAAATCGCTTCGTTAATGGGCATCAGCGATAAGCTGGCTCACCTCAACGCCGATCGTTTTAACAGCTGGCAGCCTGAATTCACGCCTGATAATGCGCGTCAGGCGATTCTGGCCTTTAAAGGCGATGTCTACACAGGCTTGCAGGCTGAAACCTTTAGCGACAACGATTTTGACTTTGCCCAACGGCATCTGCGGATGTTGTCTGGCTTATATGGCGTGTTGCGCCCACTGGATTTAATGCAGCCTTATCGGCTGGAAATGGGTATCAAATTCGCCAGTCCGGCAGGCAAAGATCTTTACAGCTTCTGGGGCGAGCTGCTGACAGACACACTCAATGACGCTTTGGCTGAGCAAGGCGATGATGTGTTGATTAATTTGGCATCGGATGAATACTTCAAAGCGATTAAGCCGAAGAAATTGCAGGCGCAGTTAATCAAACCGGTGTTTTTAGATGAGAAGAACGGCAAGTATAAAGTGATCAGCTTCTACGCCAAAAAAGCACGCGGATTAATGAGTCGCTATATCATTCAAAATCAGCTGCAAAAACCGGAGCAGTTGAAGGCGTTTGATGTGGACGGTTATGCGTTTGATGCGGCCAGCAGCAATGACAGCGAGTGGGTATTTAAGCGCTCAGAGCAGGTTTAATTAACTCGATATAAAGAAAAAGGGACGATGATCGTCCCTTTTTTTGTGCTTACGCTTTCAGCAAGAAAGCGCGCAGCGGGGTAAAATCGGCTTTCATCGTATGTGATAGCAGCGGCAGTTCAGCGCGCTCGGCTAATTCAGCCGGCAATGCCAGTTTCTGATCCAGAATCGCTTCCACGCTCTCAATAAATTTCGCCGGATGCGCCGTCCCGAGGAACAGGCCATATTCGCCTTCCTGCAACTGATCGCGCAGCAAGCGCCAGGCAATTGCCGCGTGTGGCTCTGAAATATAACCTATGCCCGCCAGCTCACGCATGGCAGCTTTAGTGGTGTCATCAGTTACCGCGCCATACGCCAGATCGGTCAAGCGCCAGGTTTTACGACGGAATAACTCTTCTACGCGCGGCCAGTTATTGGGCTGGCTCACATCCATCGCGTTCGACAACGTTGCTACAGTAACATTTGGCTGCCATGCGCCGTTGCCCAAGAATCGCGGCACGGTATCGTTAGCATTGGTGGCGGCAATGAATCGTTTGATCGGTAAACCCAGCGATTTTGCCAGCAAACCGGCGGTTAAATCGCCGAAGTTACCGCTTGGCACGGACACCACCAGTTGATTACGTTTCTCCTGCGGAAGCTGTGCCACTGCTTCAAAGTAGTAGCAAATCTGCGCCAGCAAGCGGCTGATATTGATGGAGTTGGCGGAGTTCAGGCCAATGGCCTTTTTCAGCTCTTCATCATCGAACGCCTGTTTCACCAGCGTTTGGCATGCATCAAAATCGCCGTCAATAGCGATGGTTTCGATGTTGCCACCCAGCGTACAGAACAGTTTTTCCTGCAATGGACTGATCTTGCCTTGCGGATAGAGGATCACGACGCGCACGTTTTTCATGCCATAAAATGCGTGCGCGACCGCCGCGCCAGTATCGCCTGACGTCGCAGTTAAAATCGTGATTTGCTCATCGCTGCCGCTGAAATAGGAGAGCATTTGCGCCATGAAGCGACCGCCGAAATCTTTAAATGCCAGCGTCGGGCCGTGGAACAGTTCCAGACAAGCGACATCATCACTGACCTGCTTAACCGGTGCAGGGAAAGCAAAGGCCGCTTTAACACGTTCAGCCAACTGCTGCGCTGGGATTTCGTCGCCGATATAAGCAGAAAGAATCTTGCTGCTGCGGCTAACAAAATCCATTTCCAGCATGGCGTCGATGTCAGTCAGTTCAAACTCAGGCAGCTCCAGCGGAAAAAACAGCCCTTGCTGCGAACCCAGACCTTGTTTCACCGCCTGGGCGAAGCTGACCTGCTCGTTGTGATCCTTAAGATTATAGAGTTTCATGCGTTATCCCAATTTACGTGCGCCAGCCGTATCCAGGCGGCAGATATGGACGAAGCCTTCATCATTTTGCAGATAGTGCTGGCTCAACCAGTCAGCCATCCGCTGGGCCGTTTCCATTTGATTGCAAACGGCGAAAAGTGTTGGACCTGAGCCGGAAATTCCGCAAGCCAGTGCACCGATATCCTGCGCAGCCTGACGCGCTTCGGCAAAGCCTGGTAACAGTTTGGTGCGGTACGGTTCCGCAATCACGTCCTGCATAAGTTTAGCTGCCAGCAACGGCTGACGCGTATGGCAGGCGTGAATGAATCCCGCGAGCAAGCGACCATGCTTGATGCAATCCTGCTTACGGTATTGTGCGGGCAGAATAGCGCGCGCTTCGGCGGTAGAAACTTTGATGCCCGGATACGCCATCACCCAGAGCCAGTCATCAAAACCCGGCACTTCCTGACTGATAATACCGTTCTCTTCCAGCATCAGCTGGATACCACCAAGGAAGCATGGCGCAACGTTATCGTAATGTACGCTGCCTGAAATGCGGCCTTCAAGCTCGCCCATCAGCGTCAGCAGTTCTGTATCGCTGAGCGGTTTGCCGCAAAACTCGTTCATTGCCATCAAACCCGCAACCACAGAACAGGCGCTGGAACCGAGGCCGGAGCCAATCGGCATGTTCTTTTCCAGCGTCATCGCTACCGGCACGGTTTGGCCAATCGCTTCGCAAAAGCGCTGCCAGCATTGATATACGATGTTCTCTTTGGGATCGTCCGGCAATTTGCTGACGAAGCGGCCTGAGTTGGTCAGACTAAACGTGTCTGCGGCTTCGACTGAGACGCAATCGCCCAGTAACGAACCATCCACCGGCGAGACCGCAGCGCCCAGCACATCAAAGCCGACGCTAACGTTACCAATTGAGGCCGGTGCATAAATTTTTACCATTATTAAACTCCCAACTTCCATGACAGCGTACGCAACAAATCGGCAAATACACCGGCCGCAGTTACGTCATTTCCGGCACCGTATCCGCGCAGCACTAACGGAATCGGTTGATAGTAGCGGCTGTAAAACGCCAGCGCGTTTTCGCCATTTTTCACTTTATAGAGCGGATCGTTGCCATCTACGGCATCAATTTTCACTTTGCAACTGCCGCCCTCTTCAATCGCACCAACGAAGCGTAAGACTTTACCCTCATCTCGCGCTTTGGCTACGCGGGCAGCAAAGGCGTTATCCAGTTCCGGCAGACGCTGCATAAACTGTTCAACATCTTTGATTTCAAGCAGGCTTTCCGGCAACAACGGTTCGATCTCAATATCACTTAGCTCAAGCTGGTATCCCGCTTCACGCGCCAGAATCAGTAACTTACGCGCTACGTCGGTGCCAGAGAGATCGTCACGCGGATCCGGCTCGGTGAAGCCCATTTCGCGCGCCATGTGAGTGGCTTGCGACAGCGACACGCCTTCGTCCAGCTTACCGAAAATAAATGAAAGCGAACCTGAGAGAATACCGGAGAACTTGATTAATTCATCACCCGCGTTCAGTAGGTTTTGCAGGTTTTCAATCACCGGCAAGCCTGCGCCCACATTGGTGTCATAGAGGAATTTGCGACGCGATTTCGCTGCCGCCGTACGCATCTGCTGGTAGTAGTTCCACGACGAGGTATTGGCCTTTTTGTTCGGCGTCACCACGTGAAAACCGTCGGCAAGGAAATCGGCATACTGATCGGCAACCGCCTGGCTTGACGTACAGTCAACGATGACGGGATTCAGCAAGTGATACTCTTTCACTAAACGAATCAAACGGCCCAAATTGAACGGCTCTTTGGCTTCGTTCATTTCGGCTTTCCAGTTGCTTAAATCGATGCCGTGCACGTTAGTCAGCAATGCACGTGAATTGGCGATGCCGCAAACGCGTAAATCGATATGCTTCTTCTTAAGCCAGGCCTGCTGACGATGCAGCTGATCCAACAGCGCACCACCTACCCCGCCAACGCCAACCACGAAAACTTCAATAACCTGATCGGTGGCAAACAGCATTTGATGCACGACGCGCACGCCGGTGGTCGCTTCATCGTTATTCACGACTACTGAAATCGAACGCTCTGAAGAGCCCTGCGCAATCGCTACGATATTGATATTGGCACGCGCCAACGCTGAGAAGAACTTGGCGGAGATACCGCGCAGCGTGCGCATACCATCGCCCACTACCGAAATCACCGCCAGATTTTCGAGTACATCCAGCGGATCAAGCAGGCCATCTTTCAGCTCAAGATAGAATTCCTCTTCCAGCACGCGACGCGCGCGTGCCTGCTCGCTCTGCGGTACGCAGAAGCTGATGCTGTATTCAGAAGAAGATTGCGTGATCAACACCACCGAAATACCGGTGCGGGACATTGCGGCAAAGACGCGTGCAGCCATGCCGATCATGCCTTTCATGCCCGGGCCGGAAACGTTGAACATCGCCATATTGTTCAGATTGGTGATGCCTTTGACCGGACTTTCATCCTGATCGCCTTCGCCACCAATCAAGGTGCCGGGCGCTTGCGGGTTGGCGGTGTTTTTGATCAGGCAGGGAATTTGGAACTGGGCAATCGGGGCGATGGTGCGCGGGTGAAGCACTTTGGCCCCGAAATAGGAAAGCTCCATCGCTTCCTGATAAGACATCGATTTCAGCAGGCGAGCATCTGGCACCTGGCGCGGATCACAGGTATAGACGCCGTCAACGTCAGTCCAGATTTCACAGCAGTCGGCACGCAGGCAAGCGGCCAATACCGCAGCAGAATAATCGGAACCGTTGCGGCCCAGCACTACCAGCTCACCGCGCTCGTTACCGGCAGTGAAACCCGCCATCAAAATCATATTCTCTGCTGGGATTTTACTGGCTTCAATACGACGCGTGGACTCAGTGATATCCACGGTGGATTCAAGATAATGTCCAACAGCCAATAACTTCTCGACCGGATCGATGACGCTAACGCCATGACCGCGTGCTAGCAGCAGCGCTTCCATGATAGCGATAGAGAGTTTTTCACCGCGGCAAATAATGGCGGCGTTAACGCTATCTGGGCATTGTCCCAGCAAGCTGATGCCGTGCAGCACCTGCTTCAGCTGAGCAAATTCTAAATCAACGCGAGTTTTCTGACGGTCATAATCAAAACCCGGCTGCGCATCGGCTAAGCCACGCAGCAGGTCAGCAAAAATACGTTCGGCATCACTGATATTCGGTAAAGCATCCTGACCGCTGATGGTTTTCTCAATCATCGCCACCAAGTGATTGGTGATTTTGGCCGGGGCCGAGAGCACGGTTGCAACTTGTCCCTGCTGCGCATTGCTTTCCAAAATGTCGGCTACGCGAAGAAAACGTTCCGCATTTGCCACCGAAGTCCCGCCGAATTTCAGCACTCGCATGATATTCACTCTCCTGAATTTGAGCCGAAAAAAAAGCCCGCACTGGTTAGGTGCGGGCTTTTTTCTATTTTATCCTGTATGCGTCAGCCCGCACCGTTACCTGTAGTAATGGTGGTGGTAATAATTGTGGTAATCAGGCTGAAGTTACGCATTTAGATTTATTTTCTGTCTGTCTTTGGTTGTCCGTCTGCCTTCCAGAAGTAAAGCAAAGGGCACTTTAAGTCAACGAATTTGTCGATTGTGTAAATTCTCAACGCTGCGCACAGTTTCGTCATCTTCTAAGAATCCAGAGTGGATCTTTTGCACTGGCGAATTCTGCTACGATCTGCCGCTAAAAAATCATACTTTTCCGGACGATTTATCTATAAGTTTTTTTTCTATGTCATGCAGCAAACGATGCAGCATCGCACTGTCGCGTTGCTCCAGCACGCCGATACGTTGATCGATCCAGTCCGCGAGTTTTTCATCATTGCTAACGTCCAGCTGAACCAACAGATGCTGGAATCGCTGATGCAGCGCTTTCAATTGCTGGGCATCGGCTATTTGAGGGGCCGGTGCCGCAACCTGATTCAGCGCTGACAGCTGATAGCTATACACCATCACCGCCTGCCCTAGATTTAAGGAGGGATAGTCGTTCGCCATCGGGATTCCGGTCAGCAAGTCGACCAGATCCAGCTCTTCATTCGTCAACCCGTTGTCTTCACGGCCAAACACCAGCGCCATGCTTTTCACCCACTGTCGTTTTTCCAGCAGCTGCGTTTCAACCTGCGTTGGCGTGGCGTAATGGCGGAATTTAGCACGGCTGCGGGCGGTGGTAGCGACTGAAAATTCGATGTCATGTAGCGCATCAGCGAGCGTGTCAAAGGTTTGCAGATTATCGAGTATCTCCCCGGCACCGTGAGCGACACGTCGGGCCGCTGGATCTTGCCACGCGTCGCTGGCAACGATTCGTAATTCACTAAATCCCATGGTTTTCATCGCACGTGCGGCAGCGCCAATATTTTCTGCCCGAGCGGGCGAAACCAGAATGAAAGGGAAACGCATGATTATTCCATCAGTTTATTAACATCGCGCCATATTGTAACACGCACGTTCATGACATCGCGGATCGATAAGAAACAGGAAAATGAAATGTTAACGATGTTAAAACCTATTAAAAAAAGCCACAGAGCAAGATTTCGCCACCAAGCGCGTTAAAACAGAAAGTAAAATAGAAAATCCTTTTATTTCAGCTTAGTGAAACATTAATTCCTGCACATTGCACTTTGTGTATCATGCAGTGAAATTGTAGCGAAAATGCTGCTTTTTGTGAGCTAAGCAGGCAATCTACGAGAAGTTTTTCACAAAAGTGTTAACGTGCTACACTTGCATTTGATATAAGTCAACGAAGCGTTGTTTTTATGCTTATCGGTTGTTGTTGGTGCTGTTAGGTTGCTGTTAATGCAGTTAGGATATGCGCCATCCCGGGGCATGCAAGTTTCATCCTGACTGGCTGAGCTAACACTGTTGTTGACGTTGATAGAGAGTTTATCAAAACATAATTTCGTACAACGGTTCAGCGCGGCACGCCGCTCTCCGTAAGGAGACCGAATAACCGCTGTACGCCCTGATTTCGATTTGTTGGCAAATTTTAGGTAGCGAAATATGCAGACCCCGCACATTCTTATCGTTGAAGACGAACTGGTCACGCGTAACACCCTCAAAAGTATTTTTGAGGCTGAAGGTTATGTGGTGTATGAAGCGACCGACGGTGCTGAGATGCATCAGGTTCTGACCGACAATGACGTCAATCTGGTGATCATGGACATCAACCTTCCCGGCAAAAACGGCTTGCTGTTAGCGCGTGAACTGCGTGAACAAGCCAACGTTGCGCTGATGTTTCTGACCGGTCGTGATAATGAAGTGGATAAAATCCTTGGTCTGGAAATCGGTGCCGATGATTACATCACCAAACCGTTTAATCCACGTGAGTTAACCATCCGCGCACGCAATCTACTGTCACGCACCATGAATTTGGCGCTGCCGAGTGAAGAGCGTCGTCAGGTGGAAGATTATAAATTCAATGGCTGGACGCTGGATATTAATAGCCGCTCGCTGATTAACCCGAACGGTGAACAATATAAGCTGCCACGCAGTGAGTTCCGCGCCATGCTGCACTTCTGTGAGAACCCGGGTAAAATTCAAACCCGTGCCGATCTCCTGAAGAAAATGACTGGCCGCGAGCTGAAGCCACACGATCGTACTGTTGATGTGACAATCCGCCGTATTCGTAAGCACTTTGAATCCACGCCGGATACGCCAGAAATCATCGCCACGATTCATGGCGAAGGTTATCGTTTCTGCGGCGATCTCGAAGACTAAATGAAAAAAACGCCCATTCGGGCGTTTTTTCTTTGCCTTAATGCCACGGCATAATCGGCACTGCGCTCAGCGCATTCTTTGGTGAACCATCCACCACTTTGTCTGAATAGGTTAAATAGACCAAAGCGTTGCGCTTTTTATCAAAGAAGCGTACAACCTGCAGCTTCTTGAAAATCAGTGAAGTGCGCTGGCGAAACACGACTTCACCCTGCGCTTTGCCTTGGACAATTTTATCACTGAGTTCAACAGCACCGATTTGCTGACAAGAAATGGCTGCATCTGATGTATCTTCCGCCAGACCTAATCCGCCCTTAATACCGCCGGTTTTTGCCCGGCTGATATAACAGGTTACATTTTTGACGTCTGGGTCATCAAAGGCTTCAACCACGATCTTATGATCGGGTCCGAACATCTTGAAAACCGTGTCTACTGAGCCAATCTCTTCGGCGAGTAAAGGGCTGGAAAAAGTCACCGTGGCGACTGCGGCGATGAGAAGGCGAGATATTGTCATGGAGTTACCATTGCAAACGTAATAGATGAGAATGTAATGTACTGGCAATTATCCACAAAGACCAAACCATAACGGGTCTAAACCCGCATTGATGTAGCACAATCATCCCAAATGAAACTGCCCACGCCCTTTGAGCAATTAGTGCTATTATTCGTCGACTGCGTTTAGCTGCGCCACCAGAAAGTATGAGGATGTTTTATGGACCAAGCCGGTATCATTCGCGATTTGCTTGTCTGGCTGGAGAGCCACCTGGATCAACCACTTTCACTGGATAATGTTGCCTTGAAAGCGGGTTATTCTAAGTGGCATTTACAACGGATGTTTAAAGACGTCACCGGGCACGCCATTGGCGCCTATATTCGCGCACGCCGCTTATCTAAGGCGGCGGTCGCCCTGCGCCTTACCAGCCGCCCAATCCTGGATATTGCTTTGCAATATCGCTTCGATTCACAGCAGACCTTTACCCGCGCGTTTAAAAAGCAGTTTAATCAAACACCTGCGTGGTATCGCCGTTCATCAGACTGGAATTCATACGGTATTCGTCCGCCGATTCGCCTTGATGACGATAAACAGCCAGAACCGAGTTTCGTCACTTTGCCTGAAACGGTACTGGTAGGGCAAACGCAGAATTACACCTGCACACTGGAACAAATTTCCAGCTATCGCGACGAAATGCGCATCCATTTTTGGAAGCAGTTCCTGCTGGAAACCGATACGGTGCCGCCGGTACTGTATGGCTTGCATCAGGTGCGCGCCAGCCACGATAAAGATGATGAGCAGGAAATTCTCTATACCACCGCCGTGCCAGCCGATAATGCCATCAACATGCATTCGGGCCAGAGCGTAATTCTGGAGGCAGGTGATTACGTCCAGTTCACCTACACCGGACCGCGCGTTGAACTGCAAGAATTTATTCTGCTGCTGTATGGAACCTGCATGCCAACGCTGGGCCTGACGCGTCGCCAGGGTCAGGATATCGAGCGCTTCTTCACCCACGGTGGCAAAAAGCGCAGCGAGCCGCCAACAGAAATTCGTTGCGAATATCTGATTCCTATCCGCCCTCAACAGGCGAGCTAAACAAAAATGCCGTCCTCGCGACGGCATTTTTTATCAACGTTGCTCTTAGCGCTGCAACTCGTCGAGTGCAGGGGCATCCAGATGTGAAATATCCCCCGCCGTTTCAACCACCCAACCTTTGGCCAGCCATGCGCTTTGCTGATGATCGACGCGTGAAATTGAACAGTTACGCAGACGCAGACGACGTTCGGCATAAGCAGGCAATCCGAGGATGGTGCTCACCAAGACACCCAACGCCATACCGTGGCTGACAATAAGTGGGCGGCTGCCTGCAGGCAGATCAAGACAGGTATTCAGCGCATCATGCATACGCTCCGCCATTTCCGTCATTGATTCGCCATCCGGGATACGGCCGCCTTCGGTGCCATTAACCAATCCAGCACGCCATGTTTCCTCTTCTGCCGTCAAACCGTCCAGTGGGCGCTTCTCCAGCACGCCCATGTTCAGCTCACGTAGACGTGGATCCAACGTAACGGCACAACCGCAGGCATCGGCAATGATCTCTGCGGTGCGACGCGTGCGGCCTAAGTCGCTGGAAATGATATGCGTGATGCCCCAATCTTTAACGCGCTCGCCCACTTGATGGGCTTGTTGTTCACCTTTTTCCGTCAGCGGACTGTCGGATTGACCTTGAATGCGTCGCTCCGCATTCCATACCGTTTCACCGTGACGAACAAGATAGACCTGTAACATGCTTAGTTTCCGTTATACTGCGACCAAAATTGCCTTAATCACTCAAGGGTTCAACCAATTATGTACCATGTTGTCGCAGCCACCATCAACCCAGCAAAAATTCGCGCGATTGCACAAGCGTTCAACGACGTTTTCGGCGAAGGATCCTGCCATATTGAAGGGGTCGAGGTCGATAGCGGCGTGGCGGCTCAGCCCTTAACCAATCTGGAAACGCGAACTGGCGCACGTCAGCGCGTGATGAATGCGCGTCAGGTCCGACCAGAAGCGAACTTTTGGGTAGCGATTGAAGCCGGCATTGAAGACGATTGCGCCTTCGCCTGGATGGTAGTGGAGAACCAAAAGCAGCGGGGGGAATCGCGTTCAGCCAGCTTTACCCTGCCGCCGGTGGTAATGGCAGGTTTACGTGAAGGACGTGAACTGGGCGAAGAGATGGCGCGATTAACTGGCGAAGAGAATATTAAACAAAAAGGTGGCGCAATTGGGGCTTTTACCCATGGTTTATTGAGCCGTTCAAGCGTTTATCATCAGGCTTTGATACTGGCGCTGTGCCCGTTTACTCACCCTTTGTATCAGCAGTAATCAGCCGCGCCTCCAGCCAGCGCTTTAGCTCTGGCGGCGCCTCTTTTAAGCTATTTGATCCGCGCGTAATGGTCGCAATGCCCACGCCAAGCTCATTCTTCAGCTCGCGTTGGCTCATTTCTCCCGTCATCAACTCTTCGATAATGCGCAAGCGCGTACCAAAGGCTTCGCGTTCATCTGGCGTCATCATCAACTGCATCAGCGGCAGCGCATGGCCATTAGCGAAAGCTTCTTGCATCAGATCGACAAAGCGCAGCCAATTATTGTCAGCAGAACCGGTGTGGGTCGAAGGGGCAAAAGATTGGGTCATGAAAGGGCTTCCGTACTCGCTAAAGAGTACGGAAGCTTAGCACAGCTAGTAACGGCGATTCCACTCACCATCCGAAAGGATCTTATCCGGCTGGCCCATAAAGTGACGATAGTACGCATCATAAGCCAACACGTTCTTCACATAGCCACGCGTTTCTGAGAACGGAATGGTTTCAATAAACGCGACCGCATCCAGATTTCCTGCGCTGGTTTTCTGCCAACTTCGCACACGGCCTGGGCCAGCATTATAGGCTGCTGAAGCAAAAATGCGGTTCTGCCCAAACTGCTGGAAAACATACTCCAGATACTGTGTACCAATCTGAATATTGGTTTGCGGATCCAGCAACTGGCTGTTATTCACGTAACCGGGAATGTTATACATCTTCACGGTATGGGTAGCCGTACCCGGCATAATTTGCATCAAACCGCTTGCGCCCACCGGTGAACGAGCTTTAGGGTTCCACGCACTTTCCTGACGAGAAATCGCCATCGCATAGCTTTGCGGAATGCCTTTATCGCGGGTGTATTGCTGATAAAGACTTTGCCATGCTAGTGGGAAACGCTCTTTTAAGCTGTCCCACATTTTCGCGGTGATGGTGGCTTGTACACTGAGATCCCACCAATCCTGCTCGTTGGCGTAGCGCGCCAGCATCTGTTGCTGCACGTGCGTTCTGCTCGCCACCAGATTCGCCCACTCGCTACGCGCCAGGTTATCCAGTCCCCAATACATCAGCTCACGCACGCGCGCCAACTCCGCGCCTTGCAGCGTGGTACTGTCGGGTTTCGGAGCGGCATCGACCTGCAACGGATAATCCACGCCTAAACGCTGCGCTGCGACCATCGGATAATAACCACGTTGCTTCATCAGCTTACGCAGGATCTCTTCCGCCTCTTCTTTGCGGTTTTGTGAAAAGAGCAGGTCAGCTTGCCAATATTGCCACTCATCTTTCTCTTTGGCTTCCACCGGCAGGCGGGCAATCCAGGTGTTCAGGCTACGACGATTGTTTTCGCTTAAGGCCAGACGCACGCGACGTTCCACCAGCGCCGTTGATTCGCTGTTCATCACTACCGCATCACGCCAGCGCGCCTGCTCGGAGGTCAGATCGCTGCCCATCATGCGCCACACCACAATCTCTTTCAGCGCCTGTTCGTCGGCCGCTTCCATCTTTTGCGCACGCACTAAGATCGGAATCATGCTGCGGGCATTTTCCATGTCCTCACGCGCTACACGCGTAAAGGCGTAGATCGTGGCCTGGCGGGTAAAATCGGTTGGGCCGACTGCGCTGGCAAAGGTGGTGACCGAAAGCGGATCTTTCTGCAAAGCCAACACGGCATCGGCCATGGTTTGATAATCGGCAGGCAGCATTTTTGCCAGATAACTGACCAGGCTGTCATTGCCCGCTTTCATCGCGAGGCGAATACGCTCCAGAATAGTGATTGGCGAAAGCTGACCGGACGATTGCCATGCCGAGAAAAGCGCGTCGCAGTCATTAGGCAAGGCGGTACCGCGCAGCCAAATCGCTTTCGCGCCCTCAAAGGCGGCTTGCTGCTGCCCGGTTGCCCATTTGGCGTAATACCAGTTACAGCGCGCCTGTACCGGTTTGGGTTCAGTCGGGCTGAAGGTCAACACACCTTGCCAGTCTTGACGATGTGCCAGCACATTGACGAAGCGCGTGCTCAGCGATCTTGCGGGCGGCAAGGTAGGATATTTTTGAATGAAATTCTTTACCGCCAGGCTGGTCTCCTGATCGAGATCCTGCGCCAGCAAACGATATTCCAGATACGGATACAGAGGGTAATCCTGTAGCGTGGGCAACAGTTGATCCACCGTCGCCATCTGATTGCTGTCCCAGGCTTGCTTAATTTCTTGATAACGTTGCCGTTGTTGATCGAGCGAGTCAGCCCATACGCTGCTGGCCGTGCTGACCAGACAAATCCCTATCATCCAGTTACGCCACTTCTCCACGTAAATCTCCTCTGTTTCTGGGCTCCGGCTACGTGCCAGACTTTCTTCATGCTAACCAGGCCATTGCGCTCTTGCCATGTTCTTCACAAAATTTACTCAACGTGAGCCAAACGCACTGCAATTGCGCAAACCCTGCGCTGCGGTTGTGCATTTTATCATCAGTTAAACTTATGACTGGTGAACTTTAACCCTCAGATCATAGCGTTAAAAATCTGGCACAGCCTTTGCTCTGTTGAATTCCATCTTGTATACCAGTTGGAATTCATCGCATGGCTTCGACATTTGGCTTGACCCTTAACGAGTGGCAGCAGCGCTACCAACAGGAACCGCAACAGATCTACACGCTGCTGCAAACGCATCTGGCAGCGCTTAATACCCAAGACAACGCCTGGCTCTATTTGGCGACACCCGCCCAGCTTAACGCCCAGATCGAGCCGCTGCTGGCCAGCTATCTTCGCAACCCTGCGGCGCTTCCGCTGTTCGGTGTGCCTTTCGCCGTGAAAGACAATATTGATGTCGCGGGCTGGCCCACCACCGCCGCCTGCCCCGCTTTCACTTTTACTGCCGAAAAAGATGCCTTTGTTGTCGCGCAACTTAAAGCCGCAGGCGCGATTGTGATCGGTAAAACTAATCTCGATCAATACGCCACGGGTTTGGTCGGCACACGTTCGCCCTTTGGTGCGGTATGCAACACCTTTGATGCCGACTATGTCAGTGGTGGTTCCAGTTCCGGCTCGGCTTCAGTTCTGGCGCGTGGTTTAGTCGCGTTCTCATTAGGCACCGATACCGCCGGTTCAGGTCGCGTTCCCGCCGGATTCAACAATATGGTGGGCTTGAAACCGACCAAAGGCTGGTTTTCTGCCAGCGGCGTTGTTCCGGCCTGCCGCCTGAATGACACCATTTCGGTGTTCGCCTTAACGGTAGAAGATGCCTTCATCGTTGCCAGCGTAGCTGGCGGTTACGACGCTGATGATGCCTATTCACGTCACAATCCTCATACCGCGCCCGCCAGTATGAAAGCGCATCCCGACTTCGCCATTCCGGCTAACCCAGAATTTTTTGACGATGCTGCGGCTGAAGGCGCGTGGGATCAGGCGTTGGAAGCATTATTGGCCAGCGGTGCAACATTGCATCCTATCGATTTCACCCCTTTTGAAAAATTAGCTGAACAGCTCTATTACGGCCCGTGGGTCGCAGAGCGCACCGTGGCCGTCGGGGAGATGATTAATCGCCCGGAAGAGATGGATCCGGTGGTTCACGGTATCGTTTCCAGCGGCCTGAAATACAGCGCGGTTCAGGCTTATGAAGCGGAATATCTGCGCGCTGAATTGACGCGTCAAATTCAGCAAACGCTGGCGCAGTTTGATGCGCTGGTGGTGCCGACTTCACCCACCATTCACACCCAGGAAGAGATGAAGCAGGAGCCGGTGCATTACAACTCGCACTTTGGTTATTACACCAACTTCACCAACCTGGCCGATCTTGCTGCGTTGGCGCTGCCTGCGCCGTTTCGCAATGACGATTTACCGGCAGGCATCACGCTGATTGCACCGGCCTGGCACGATCGTGTACTGGCGGACTTTGGCCTGCGCTGGCAGCAACAAATGGCGCTGCCGCTGGGCGCGACCGGTAGAGCTCAGCCCGCAGTTCACGCCGCTCTGCCCGTTTCAACCGATCACGTGCGCGTCGCTGTGGTGGGTGCGCACCTTACCGGAATGCCGCTCAACTTCCAGCTCACCACACGTCAGGCCGTTTTCGTTGAAGAGACGCAAACCGCCCGCTGTTATCGCCTGTTTGCGCTGCTGGATGGCCCCATCAAAAAGCCAGGCCTGATGCGCGCTGAGCAAGGCTCTGCCATCACCGTCGAGTTGTGGGATATCCCACTGGCGCGCTTCGGTGAATTTGTGGCGGAAATTCCCGCGCCGCTGGGCATTGGCAGCCTGACGCTGGCAAATGGCCGCGTGGTGAAAGGCTTTATTTGTGAAGGTTCCGCGCTGAACAGCGCGCTGGAGATTACCGAATTTGGTGGCTGGCGTAACTGGCTCGCTGCTCAGGGGAGTAACTAAACCATGTTCAGTACCGTGTTGATTGCTAACCGTGGCGAGATCGCCTGTCGCGCCATTCGTACCCTCAAACGCCTCGGCGTAAAAAGCGTCGCGGTCTATTCCGATGCTGACCGCAATGCGCAGCACGTAAAAGATGCGGATGTGGCTATTGCGTTAGGCGGTGACAAAGCCAGCGACAGCTATTTGCGTATCGACAAAATTTTAGCGGCTGCCAAAGAAACCGGTGCGGAAGCTATCTGGCCTGGCTACGGTTTTCTCTCTGAAAGTCTGCCGTTTGCGGATGCCTGCGAGCAGGCCGGTATCGCCTTTGTTGGCCCCACCGCACAGCAGATTGGTGAGTTTGGTTTGAAGCATCGCGCACGTGAACTGGCGGCCAGCGCCGGCGTACCGATGACGCCAGGCACGCCGCTGCTGGCTTCGCTGGACGACGCGCTGAGCGCCGCTGAACAGATTGGTTATCCGGTCATGCTAAAAAGCACTGCCGGCGGCGGTGGCATTGGCCTGACGCGCTGTGCCGATGCCGACGCGCTTCGCAATGGCTGGGAAAGTGTGCGGCGTCTCGGTGAGCAATTTTTTAGCGATGCCGGTGTGTTTCTCGAACGCTGCATCGACCGCGCCCGCCATGTAGAAGTGCAAATCTTCGGCGACGGCAGCGGCAAAGTGGTGGCGTTGGGTGAGCGCGATTGTTCACTGCAACGTCGCAATCAAAAAGTGGTAGAAGAGACCCCTGCTCCGAATTTGCCACACGCTACGCGTGACGCCCTGCTCTCTTCAGCGGTGCGTCTTGGCGAGTTAGTGAATTACCGCAGCGCCGGTACGGTGGAATATATTTACGACGCCGAACAGGATGCTTTTTACTTCCTCGAAGTGAACACGCGTTTGCAGGTAGAACATCCGGTCACTGAATGCGTCACCGGTCTCGATCTGGTGGAATGCATGCTAAAAGTGGCAGCAGGCGAAAGTATCGATTGGGCGCGTCTGCAACAGGCTCCACAAGGTGCATCCATTGAAGTGCGCCTGTATGCCGAAGATCCGTTGAAAAACTTTCAGCCTAGCCCCGGCGTATTAACCGGCGTCAGTTTCCCGGAAGACGTGCGCATTGATGGCTGGATCGACACCGGAACTGAGGTCTCCAGCTTTTACGACCCGATGGTCGCCAAGCTGATCGTTCACGCCGACACACGTGAGGCCGCGCTGGAAAAGCTGCAGACTGCGCTCAACGCCACGCAGTTGCACGGCATTGCCACCAATCTCGACTATCTGCGCCAGATTATTGCAACGGATGCCTTTCGCAGCGGCAAAGTCTGGACGCGCTTCCTCGACAGCTTCACGCCAGCCGCCTCGGTGATTGAAGTGCTGCAACCTGGCACCTTTAGCTCGATTCAGGATTTCCCTGGCCGCCTCGGCTATTGGGATATTGGCGTGCCGCCCTCCGGGCCGATGGATGACTTCGCTTTTCGCCTGGCGAACCGCATCGTCGGCAATCATGAAGCCGCTGCCGGTCTGGAATTTACCTTGCAAGGCCCGACCCTGCGCTTTCACAGCGAGGCAACCATTGCATTAACGGGCGCCGATTGCGCCGCCACGCTGGATGGCGAAGCAGTAAATTACTGGCAACCGCTGACGGTCAAACCGGGACAAACATTGACGTTGGGTCGTGCGCAGAGTGGCTGCCGCAGTTATCTGGCGGTGCGCAACGGTTTTGACGTGCCGGAATATCTCGGCAGCCGATCGACCTTCTCGCTGGGTCAGTTTGGCGGTCACGCCGGTCGTACATTGCGCGTTGCAGACATGCTGGCCATTTCTCAGCCGCAGCTTGCCGCCTGCACCACACCGGCACCGGTTAGCGAACCGCAAGCGCTGGATGACGCGCTGGTGCCGCATTACGGCACGGAATGGCGTATCGGCGTGCTGTATGGCCCACACGGCGCACCCGACTTTTTCACTCAGGCCGCCATTGACGCGTTCTTCGCCAGCGACTGGCAAGTGCATTACAACTCCAACCGCTTAGGCGTGCGCTTAGTGGGCCCGAAACCGAGCTGGACTCGCGCCAACGGCGGCGAAGCTGGCCTGCATCCTTCGAACGTGCATGATTGCGAATACGCTATCGGCGCGGTGAACTTTACTGGCGACTTCCCGGTGATCCTGACGCACGACGGCCCAAGCCTTGGCGGTTTCGTCTGCCCAGTGACCATCGCCAAAGCGGAATTATGGAAAGTCGGCCAGGTGAAACCGGGCGACAAAATTCGTTTCCATCCAATTGGAGCCAGTGAAGCGCTAGCGCTGGAAAAAGCGCAGATGCATGTGGTAGAGACGCTGCGCCCCGAACACGCGCCGAAATTTGATGTGCCTTCGCTGGCAGAAACTGCGTTTGGCTCAGCCACTATTCTGGCTGCTATTGATGCCACCGACCGCACACCAAAAGCGGTTTACCGCCAGGCGGGCGACAAATATGTGCTGATCGAATATGGCGATAACGTATTGGATCTGGCGCTGCGTTTACGGGTCCACTTGTTGATGAATGCGCTGCGCGAACAGGCGGTGCCGGGTGTGGAAGAGCTTTCGCCAGGCGTTCGCTCTTTGCAGGTGCGCTATGACAGCCGCATCCTCAGCCAGTCGCAGCTCATGCACGTGTTGTTAGGGCTGGAAGCCACGCTTGGCGACGTCAGCACGTTGAAAGTGCCGTCACGTATTGTCTGGATGCCGATGGCGTTCGAAGACAGCGCCACCTTAGGCGCGGTCGAGCGCTATCAGGAAACGGTGCGCGCCAGCGCGCCGTGGCTGCCAAATAATGTCGACTTTATCCAACGCATTAACGGCTTAGCCAGCCGCGAAGCGGTGCGCGATACGATTTTCGATGCCAGCTATTTAATTCTCGGCTTGGGCGATGTTTACCTTGGCGCACCTTGCGCGGTGCCGATAGATCCCCGTCATCGCCTGTTGAGCTCCAAATACAGCCCGGCGCGCACCTTTACTGCGGAAGGCACCGTGGGTATCGGCGGCATGTACATGTGCATCTACGGCATGGATTCACCCGGCGGTTATCAGTTGGTAGGCCGTACGCTGCCGATCTGGAACAAATTCCTGAAAAACAGTCAGTTTGCTGCTGACGAACCTTGGCTGCTGCACTTTTTCGATCAGGTACGTTTCTATCCGGTGAGCGAAGCGGAGCTGAATCAGCTACGCGATGACTTCCGTGAAGGCCGCGCCACCCTCCGTATTGAAGAAACGCTGTTCGACTTTGCTGAGCATCAACAATTCCTGGCGAATAACGCCGAATCGATTGCCGACTTCCGTCAGCGTCAGTCGGCCGCTTTCGAACAGGAAGTCACGCTCTGGGCGCAGGAAGAGCAGAGCGCGCCGCTGACCAGCGAAGAGACATTACACGTCATGGAAGAGGACGACAGCGCATTCGCGGTGCAGGCCGATATGAACGGCAACATCTGGAAAGTAGTGGTGCAGCCGGGCGACGACATCGAAGCGGGTCAGACGCTGATCATTGTGGAAGCGATGAAGATGGAGCTGGCGATTGTCGCGCCGCAAGCGGGTCGAGTGAAACGCATTGCCTGTCAGGCGGGCCGTCCGGTCAGTCCCGGCGATACGCTGCTGTGGCTGGAATAAGGAGCGTTGATGTCATCCCCAATGCAACGCGGTAAAGGACGCCCGGAAGCGCTGGCAGAGCGCGTATATCAGGCGTTGAAAAACGATATTTTCGAGTTCCGCCTGATGCCCGGCGATCGTTTTAGTGAGAATGAAATCGCCGAGCGCATGGAAGTGAGCCGCACGCCAGTGCGCCAGGCACTTTTCTGGCTGGAGCGTGAAGGCTACGTCGAGGTCTGGTTTCGCAGCGGCTGGCAGATCAAGAACTTTGACTTCGAATATTTCGAAGAGCTGTACGACCTGCGCACCGTGCTGGAGTGCGAGGCGGTAAAACGCCTGTGCGCCTTGCCATCTGAACAGTGCGCCGCGCTGTTAACTGAACTCAAACAATTTTGGATTCAGGCGGAGCGGCTAGAAGAGGGAAAAACCGTTTCGCAGCACGATGAGGCGTTTCATATGACACTGGTGGCGTCGGCGGGGAACCGTGAAATGGCGCGTATCCACGCGGAGTTAACCGAAAAAATTCGCATTATCCGTCGTCTCGACTTTACCCGTGACGATCGTGTTGATGCGACTTACCAGGAACACGCTCAGATTTTACAGGCGATCTTTCAGCAACGGACCGAGGAGGCGCAGCGCATCCTGACCAACCATATCGCCGTCAGTAAGGCGGAGGTCAGGAAAATCACCTTACACATGTTACAGCAGGCCCGGCTTCAACCCATTGAATAACTCAAAACACATTTAGGGGTTCTAAAACGATGAAAAGACGTTCGTTGCTCAAGGCTTTCGCACTCTCCGCTACGGTTGTCAGCATGGGCCTTTCCTGGGGCGCTCAGGCTGCCGACACCATAAAAGTGGGGATCATGCACTCCCTTTCCGGGACCATGGCGATTTCAGAAACACCGCTGAAAGATGTGGCGCTGATGACCATTGATGAGATCAATACCAAAGGCGGCGTGCTGGGCAAAAAGCTGGAACCGGTGGTGGTCGATCCCGCGTCTAACTGGCCGCTGTTCGCCGAAAAAGCGCGTCAGCTTCTGACACAGGATAAAGCCGCAGTGGTGTTTGGCTGCTGGACGTCGGTATCGCGTAAATCGGTACTGCCAGTATTTGAAGAGCTAAATGGCCTGCTGTTCTATCCGGTGCAGTATGAAGGCGAAGAGATGTCGCCCAATGTCTTTTATACCGGTGCAGCGCCAAACCAGCAGGCGATCCCCGCAGTGGAATACCTGATGAGTGAAGATGGCGGCAGCGCCAAACGCTTCTTTCTGTTAGGCACTGATTACGTTTACCCACGCACCACCAACAAGATTCTGCGATCTTTCCTCCACTCGAAAGGCGTGCAGGATAAAGATATCGAAGAGGTCTACACGCCGTTTGGTTATAGCGATTATCAAACTATCGTCTCTAACATCAAGAAGTTTGCGACGGGCGGCAAAACAGCGGTGGTCTCCACCATCAACGGTGACTCCAACGTGCCGTTCTACAAAGAGCTGGCAAACCAAGGCATCAAAGCTACCGATATTCCGGTTGTGGCTTTCTCGGTGGGCGAAGAGGAACTGCGCGGCATTGACACTAAACCGTTGGTCGGCCAGTTAGCGGCGTGGAACTACTTTGAATCGGTTGATAACCCAACCAACGCGAAGTTTGTGGCGGATTACCGTGCCTATGCCAAGGCGCATAACCTGCCGAATGCTAACTCTGTTGTGACTAACGATCCAATGGAAGCGACCTATGTCGGCATTCATATGTGGGCGCAGGCGGTAGAAAAAGCGGGCACCACCGATGTAGATAAAGTGCGTGCAGCGATGGCGGGCCAAACCTTTAAAGCGCCGGACGGCTTTACGTTGACCATGGATCAGACCAACCACCATCTGCATAAACCGGTGATGATCGGTGAAGTGGAGGAGAATGGTCAATTCAACGTGGTGTGGCAGACCGATCAACCCGTACGTGCGCAGCCGTGGAGCCCGTATATCGCGGGTAATGACAAAAAGCCTGACCATCCGGTGAAAACGACGCAGTAGGTTAGGCGTCTGCTGCCTCCAAACTCTGTAAGAGGTTAGGTGGCTGCTGTCCCCCACCTCGGTCCTCCCCCACCCGTGGGGGAGGAAGACGCTGCTAAATGTTAGCCACTAAGCCGCGTGCAGCACGACCTTCTCCTTCCCCCGCGTGCGGGGGAAGGCTGGGATGGGGGACCGCACGCACAGACTGAAAAGCTGCTCTATGTCAGTGAAAACGCTGCCAGACGTCAGACACTAAGCCGCGTGCAGCAAGATCTTCCCCTTCCCCCGCGTGCGGGGGAAGGATGGGATGGGGGACCGCACGCACCTTACCCGCATTTTTTATCAGACCAACGAGGCCCAATCCTATGAATCTTCGCCTCTGCCTGTTTAGCCTGCTGCTGTGGCTGCCGCTGTTTGCCAACGCCGGACCGGCAGCGGATTTCGCTGCGGCCAGCCGCACCCAGCAGGCAATGCTATTACAACAGTGGGCCGCCGCGCCGGAAGCCAGTCGTTTGCCGCTGCTGCAAGCACTGAAAGCCGAAACCGTGGTCATCGATCAGAAAAAACAGCCTTTCAGTAAAGTCGGCGACGCTCTGCTGCCGTTAGACGCCAGCCCGCAGCCTGACGGCGACGTAAAAAAAGTCTTCATGAATAACCGGTTACGCGTTCTGGTTACGGGTGCACTCGCCGCTCACCAGTTAGTCAGCGACGATGCAAATGTCCGCCTGCGCGCCGCTCAACAACTGCAGAATGACGGCGTCGCTGACCAGCTACCGCTGATTGAACAACGCCTCGCCGCTGAACAAGAGAGCCGCGTTCACGCTGCGCTGGCGATGGCTATCGCTAACCTGCAACTGGCCGATCCTCAACCGTTGGTGCGTCTGAAAGCCGTGAAGCTGCTCGGCGATTCCAGCGATCCTAACACCCAAGCCAGCCTGCAACGTTTAACTCAGGCAGCTAACGAACCTGACGCGACAGTGCGTGACGCCGCTGCCGAAAGCTTGCAGCGAATCCAAAAACGGTTGATGTGGGGCGATCTGCTGGGTCAGGCGTTTAGTGGTCTTTCGCTCGGATCGATTCTGCTGTTAGCTGCGCTGGGCCTGGCGATTACTTACGGCCTGCTCGGCGTGATTAACATGGCCCACGGCGAAATGCTGATGCTGGGCGCTTACGCCACCTGGTTTGTGCAAAACCTGTTTCAGCAGTTTGCACCGCACTATCTGGCCTGGTATCCGCTGCTGGCGCTGCCGGTGGCTTTTTTGGTCACCGCCTGCATCGGCATGGCGCTGGAGCGCACCATCATTCGTCATCTGTATGGTCGCCCGCTGGAAACCTTGCTGGCGACATGGGGCATCAGCCTGATGCTGATCCAACTGGTACGCGTGTTGTTTGGGGCACAAAACCTGGAAGTTGCTAACCCGGAATGGCTGTCGGGCGGCTTGCAGGTGCTGCCAAATCTGGTACTGCCGTGGAACCGCATTGCAGTGATCCTGTTTGTCATTGGGGTGATGGCGCTGACCTGGCTGCTGTTGAATCGCACCCGCCTTGGCATGAATGTGCGCGCAGTAACGCAAAACCGCGCCATGGCAGATTGCTGCGGCGTGCCCACGGGTCGTGTGGATATGCTCGCATTCGGCTTAGGTTCCGGCATTGCCGGTCTTGGCGGCGTGGCGCTGTCGCAGTTGGGCAACGTCGGCCCGGAACTCGGTCAGGGCTACATCATCGACTCGTTTCTGGTGGTGGTGCTGGGCGGCGTCGGCCAACTGGCGGGCACCGTTGTCGCGGCCTTCAGTCTTGGTATTCTTAACAAAGTGCTGGAGCCGCAAATCGGTGCCGTGCTGGGGAAAATATTGATTCTGGTAATTATCGTGTTGTTCATCCAGAAGCGTCCGCAAGGCCTGTTTGCCGTTAAAGGAAGGGTGATTGACTGATGACGCAACCCATAACCTTAACCGTGGCGCGTAGAGCGCCGCGTCTCACGCTCAGCATCGGTATGCTGCTGACCCTCGCGCTGCTGGTGATGCCCTTTCTGGCGCTGCTGCCCGCCGCACATCCGTTAGCCATTTCCACCTACACGCTGACGCTGGTGGGCAAAATCCTCTGTTATGCCGTGGTAGCGGTAGCGCTCGATCTGGTGTGGGGTTACGCCGGATTGTTGTCGCTGGGCCACGGGCTGTTTTTCGCCTTGGGCGGTTACGCCATGGGCATGTACCTGATGCGTCAGGCATCAGGCGATGGCATGCCCGCTTTTATGTCATTCCTCTCGTGGAATGAGATGCCGTGGTTTTGGGCAGGCACCCAACATTTTGCCTGGGCGCTGTGCCTGATTGTGTTGGTGCCCGGTTTGCTGGCGCTGGTGTTCGGCTTCTTCGCCTTCCGCTCAAAAATCAAAGGTGTGTACTTCTCGATCATGACACAGGCGCTGACTTACGCGGGCATGCTGCTGTTTTTCCGCAACGAAACTGGCTTTGGCGGCAACAACGGTTTCACCGGTTTTACCACCCTGCTCGGCTTCAATGTCACCGCCACCAGCACGCGCATTGGGCTGTTTGTCGCCACGGTCTTATTGCTGCTGCTTAGCCTGGCAGTGGGTTTTGCACTGGCACGCAGCAAGTTTGGTCGGGTGTTGACGGCCGTTCGCGATGCCGAAAACCGCCTGATGTTTTGTGGTTACGATCCCCGAGGTTTCAAGCTGTTTGTCTGGACGCTCTCTGCAGTGCTGTGTGGCCTGGCGGGCGCGCTTTACGTGCCGCAGGTTGGCATTATCAACCCCAGCGAAATGTCGCCCACTAATTCAATTGAAGCCGCCATTTGGGTGGCGCTCGGCGGTCGCGGCACGCTGATTGGCCCGCTGTTGGGCGCTGGCATTGTCAATGGTGCCAAAAGCTTCTTCACCGTTGCTTTCCCGGAATACTGGCTGTTTTTCCTCGGCCTGATGTTTATCCTGGTCACGCTGTTTCTGCCGCGTGGCGTAATTGGCCTGCTGCGTCGGAGGAAAGATGACTGAACCTTTACCGCTGTTTACCCAACCGCACCGCGCGGATCGCCACCGTGCGCAAACCGATCCGATCCTGCAACTGGAAAAGATCAACGTCTCGTTTGATGGCTTTCGCGCCCTAACCGATCTTTCCCTGCAGATCGGCGTAGGTGAATTGCGCTGTGTGATCGGCCCCAACGGTGCCGGTAAAACCACGTTGATGGATGTGATCACCGGAAAAACCCGGCCCGATAATGGCCGGGTAATCTACGACCAGAACAGCGATTTCACTCAGCTTTCGCCAGTAGAAATTGCGCGCGCGGGGATTGGCCGCAAGTTTCAAAAACCCACGGTGTTCGAGGCGTTGACAGTATTTGAAAACCTTGAAATCGCCCTGAAAGCGGATAAATCCGTGTGGGCCAGCTTGCGCGCCCGTCTGAGCGGCGAGCAGCAGGATCGTATTGATGAAGTCTTAAAACTGCTGCGTTTGGGCGGTGAGCGCCAGCGCAAAGCGGGTTTGCTGTCACACGGACAAAAGCAGTTTCTGGAGATTGGCATGTTGCTGGTGCAGGAACCGCATCTGCTGCTGCTGGATGAACCGGCGGCGGGCATGACCGATGCCGAAACTGAGTACACCGCCGAACTGTTTCGCAGCCTGGCGGGTAAACATTCGCTGATGGTGGTGGAGCACGACATGGGCTTTGTTGAAACCATCGCCGATCACGTCACGGTATTGCATCAAGGTCAGGTTTTGGCTGAGGGATCGTTGCGCGAAGTACAGGCCAACGAACAGGTAATCGACGTTTATTTGGGACGCTGAGATGCTACAGGTTTCTGAACTGAATCAATATTATGGCGGCAGCCACATTCTGCGCGGCCTCTCTTTTGAGGTGAAGATCGGCGAAGTGACCTGTTTGCTGGGCCGTAACGGCGTAGGCAAAACCACGTTGCTAAAATGCCTGATGGGATTGATTGCCGCGAAGTCAGGGGAAATTCGCTGGCAGGATAAAGTGATTAATTCACGAAAACCGCATCAGCGCGTGCAATCCGGCATCGCTTACGTACCGCAGGGCCGCGAGATTTTCCCCCGTCTGACGGTGGAAGAGAATCTGCTGATGGGACTGTCGCGCTTCTCCGCGTCGCAGGCGAAACAGGTGCCAGATGAGATCTATCAGCTTTTCCCGGTGCTGTTTCAGATGAAATCACGTCGTGGCGGCGATCTTTCTGGCGGTCAGCAGCAGCAATTGGCGATTGGCCGAGCACTGGCGTGTCGCCCGCAGCTGTTGATCCTCGACGAGCCCACAGAAGGGATCCAGCCTTCGGTGATCAAAGAGATCGGCGCGGTGATCCGCCAGCTGGCACAGCGCGGTGATATGGCGATCTTATTAGTCGAGCAGTTCTATGACTTTGCGGCGGAACTGGCAGACAATTATCTGGTGATGTCGCGTGGCGAAATCGTTCAGCGCGGGCGTGGCGATAGCATGGAAGCGGAAGGCGTGCGCGGGTTAGTGGCAATATAGCCGCGATTTAAGGCAGCCTTGCGGCTGCCTCACTGACCTTACAGCAGGCCGGTTTCAACCGAAAAATGCCGCTGCTCGCCCGGCGCCAGTTCGATCAGCGTGCCGGCCTGTTTCGCTGCTAAAAAGCCTTCTGGCCGACAGGTGGCGGGCAGGATATAGGCTGCAACCTGCTGATCGCGATTATGCAGTAACCAGCGCGTGGCATGCGGAAACTGCGCAGTGGAAAAGCGCGTCATCAAGGCGTAATCCTCTTTCGGCGAATGCAGTTCAAACTGTACTTCCTCACCATATTGCGCCAGATCGTCAGCAAAAAAGACGATCTCAGGATCGCACATCTGCGGTTGATCCAACTGCTGTAAAGATTGAGGATCCCGCGCCAACCGATCGGTATATTCCCGCCAGGCTGGCGTAGGCCGCACATGCGCTGGGATGGTGGTGCGCAGCTGGAAAGCATCATCAGGGATCGACTGCTGGAAACGTCCCTGCTCCACCCATGCGCTGTTGAGATGGCACATGTACTGCAGCGGCATTGGCGCACCCGCAAGATTGGTGACTGTCATTTCGATATGCAGTCGCGCGTGATTGGCCTGCAAACGCACCGCCGGTGCCGCCAGATAATGATGACCAAACCCTTTCACATATTCGGTTTCACCTTCCAGTGACACTCTCCCCTCTTCCAGCACGATCCAGGCGCTGTCCATGCGGGCGCACGCCATTTCGCCGTGCAGCGGATGATCATCCTCCGCTGGAGGACAGCCATTCGCCAGCAAACCGGAGTGAAAGGCGAAACAGCCGTAAGTATCAATAATTGAACTGCCCGGCAGCGGCTGCTTAAAGCTGTGGCCCATGGTCAGCGAATGCCCATCAAAGCTTGCTTGCCAGATCATCTGCCCGTAAAAGGGCAGCACGATCACCGTACCACGCCGATTGTGGATGCGTACCGCTTCGATGCCCGCAGGATAGCGAAACAGCTCTACTGTGAAATCTTCATTTTGCAGCAGCACGCCTGGCGTGGCGTGAAACTGCTCACGATGCAACGGTAAACGGGTTTTCATGGCAGCTCCTCCACTAAACGTCCCGTTGCGTTAGCCTGTTTTTTATGACGCAGTTCGCCCCAGAAATAGAAGCCAACCCAGGCAAAACAGAGCAGCGAGACGCCAAACGCCAGCTGCATTGAACCCAGATGATCAGAGACGAAGCCTTGCAGCGCAGGCACAAAAGCCGCGCCAACAATCGCCATGACAATAAACGCCCCCGCCACTTCGGTATATTTATTATCTACCGTAGCGAGCGTCCCGGCGTAGATGGTGGCCCAGCACGGCCCAAACAGCACGCTGACAAACACGGCGGCATAAACTGCCGTGAAGTTAGGCACCAGCATCACATAGGCTAAAGTCAGCACCCCCAGCACCGAATAGGCGATCAAGACTTTTTCCGCCCGGAAGCGTGTCATCAAGAAGTTAGCGACGAATTTACCGATGAAGAAGCAGATAAAGCTGTACATCATAAAGTTGGAGGCGTGACGTTCATTAGTTGCGCCCAATGTTAACGCCAGGCGAATAGTGAACGACCACACCGCAACCTGCATACCAACATAGAGAAACTGCGCCACAATGCCGCGTTTAAAGTGGCGATTATTCGCCAGATAGCGGAACGTTTCGCGCAGGGAAGGCTGCGATTTTTCGCTGCTCTCCGGCTTGCAGCGCGGATAACGCGTGAACATAAACAGCAACATCACGACTACCAGCACCATGACCAAATATTTATAGGGTTCTAAGGTGTGCTCCAGCATGGTCAGGCGAAATGCATGAGCCTGCTCGACGCTCATTCCCGCCATCTGGCTTTCCAGGCTCTCTCCATCCTGAAACACCAGATATTTACCCAGCACAATGCCCATCAGCGCACCAATTGGATAGAACGTCTGGCTGACGTTCAGACGCAACGTGGCGTGATCGCGGTGGCCAATCATCGAGCTGTAAGTATTGGCAGCGGTTTCAAGAAAGCTCAGACCAATGGCGATGGCAAAGATTGCCGCCAGAAACATGGTGTATGTCGCCATGTGCGAGGCGGGATAAAACAGCATGCAGCCGACAATATAGAGCGCTAATCCCATTAAAATCGCCAGTTTGTAGCTGGCTTTACGGATCACCAATGAAGCCGGGATCGCAATCAGAAAGTAGCCGCCGTAAAACGCACTTTGCACCAGCGCGCTGGCGAAGTCGCTCAGGGCAAAGACGCTTTTGAACTGGGTGATAAGAATGTCATTCAGGCTCGCAGCACAGCCCCAAAGCGGGAACAGGCAAGAGAGCAAAATAAACTGGAACAGCGGCGTTTTATTTAGGTAGCCATCAGATTGCTGAACAATATTCTGTGGCGTTGCGTTCTGTTGCATCGTTTTAGTTTGCAGGGTTTTGGGTTGCATAACAGGGCCTCATTGAACGTTCAGAAAACGCTGGAAGCTGTCCGCGTCGGGGTAAGAGCGCTGGGTGCCGCGGCCGGTCACGCTACAGGCGGCATAGGCAGATGCCTGTGACATCGCTTCAGCGATATCACCGGTTTTCACTAGCACGTAAGCAAAGCAGCCAATAAAAGCATCGCCCGCCCCGCTGGTGTCCACTGCCTTGACCGGCGTAGGTGCAACGTGGTGCAGATCATCGCCCGTCATCCACAGCGAGCCGCGACTGCCAAGGGTAATGATCAGGTTTTTCAGCCCACGTTTTAGCAGCGACTGCCCTGCAAGTTGCACCTCTTCATCGGTGCTAACGGGCATACCGGTCAGAATCTCCAGCTCGGTTTCATTCGGCATGAAGAAGTCGCATTTGCAGGCGTACTGAATATCCAGATCCGCGACTGCGGGCGCGGGATTAAGAATCACCTTGATATTGTGCTGGCGGGCAAAATCGATCGCGTAATAGACGGTTTCAAGCGGGATTTCGAGTTGCAGGATCATCAGTTTGCAGGATGTTAGCGCCTCAGCGGCATCATCAATATCTGCCGGTTTAAGCTGCTGATTAGCTCCTTTGATGATCAGGATGCGGTTTTGCGACTGATCGTCGACAAAAATAGGTGCCACGCCGCTGGAGGTGCCCGGTGCAGTGGTGACGTAGCGGGTATCCACGCCTTGTTGTTGCAGATTGGCGACGGTGTTAGGCGCGAACAGATCGTCCCCCACTTTACTGATCATCATCACGTTGCCGCCCAACTTTGCCGCCGCCACGGCCTGATTAGCGCCCTTTCCGCCGCAGCCGATAGCGAAATCGGGCGCTTCAAGGGTTTCGCCCGCTTTCGGCAGGCTGTTGGTATAAGTAATAAGGTCCACCATGTTTGACCCGATAACCGCTATCTGCATTTTTTTCTCCTGGCTCTTTTTTAACCTTAAAATGTTATTAAAATAACAATAACAATTCGCATAAGTTAAATATGTGATAAAAACCACATCCTGAGCGCGTGGCAACAGCCGTCTTAGCGAGCTTTATACATAAATATCGTGTTACTATTTTAACAAAGCAACATCAACCCTCAGACAAAGATAGCGCTCAGGGCTGGGTTAAAGCGTGATTATCTGGCGGAGAAGCGTGCTGATCTCGCGGCGCGGCGCGAAGTTTGCGGGCCGTTTCTATTACGGGTAAGATTGAAAATCCATCTGCAAGATGAGAGGCAACTCATTAAAATTCGGGGGATTTGTCCCGATTGGCAGGCCGAAAGAGTGAAACCTCATGCGGAACATCAGGATACTAATAATACAGAGATGAACATGGAAACCCGGCGCGACGAACGTATCCACAAGCTGGCTCAGGCGCTGAAACGCACTGATAAACTGCACTTGAAAGACGCAGCGCAACTGCTCGGCGTCTCAGAAATGACTATTCGCCGCGATTTAACGGAACCCGCGTCCACAGTAGTGCTGCTGGGCGGTTACATCGTTAGCGATCCCAAAAGCCACGCTGGGCACTATTTCATCTCCGATCAGCATGGGCAAAATGCCGCCAGAAAGCAGCGACTGGCGCAAGCTGCGGCCAGTTTGATTGGTGAAAACGACACCGTGTTTTTTGATTGCGGCACCACGCTGCCGTACATCATCGATGCCATTGCCGACACCTTGCCTTTCACCGCCATTTGCTGCGCCATGAACACTTTTTTGGCATTGAAAGAAAAACCCGCCTGCAATGTGATCTTAAGCGGGGGTGAATTTCATGCGGATAACGCGCTGTTTACGCCGATTGGGGCACATTCGATTCTCGACGATCTCTGCCCTACGCTGGCGTTTATCTCAGCCGCCGGAATCGATAAGGATCAGGGTGCAACCTGCTATAACACCAATGAACTGGCGATGAAGCATCACGCAATGCTGCGTGCCCGCCAGCGTGTGCTGGTGGCGGACAGCAGTAAATATGGCAAAGTGCTGCCGGTGCGAATTGGAGAGCTGCGTGCTTTCGATTTGCTGGTCAGTGACAGCGCACCCGAGCAGGATCTGAATAACTGGCTGGCACAACAAAACATTCCGCTGCGCCTGCCATAGGCCATTATGCCCAGCGGTTGTCCACCGCTTCGCCATCACGTAACCGGCGCAAATTTTCGCAAACGCCTGCTACATTTCCGGCTAAAGAGATATCGGTTACGCCACCAATGTGCGGCGTAGCGATCACGTTGTAGTTAAACACGGCATCGTTGGGATCGGGCGGCTCCTGCCAGAACACATCCAAACCGGCTCCCGCCAGCGTGTTGTTTTCCAGCGCAGCAATAAACGCCTCTTTGTCGATCAAACCGCCCCGTCCCAGATTGATCAGGAAACTGTCAGGCTTCATCTGGCTTAACGCTTTTTCGTCGATGATATGGTGCGTTTGCGCATTATCCGGCAGGCTGAGGATCACAAAATCGGCTTGCTCAAGCAGCTGCGGCAGTTGCGCCATATCACCGACCCAATCCAGACCATACTTTTCTGCAAATGCCGCGTCAGCCTCGCGCTTCACGCCAATCATGCGCATACCAAACGGTGCCAGGCGTTTCGCCAGCGCTTTACCGATGCCGCCCAATCCCACCAGCCCCACGGTTTTTCCCATCAACCCCAACCCCACCGGCTGACCGAGCCGCTGCTGCGCCAGACATTGCGCAATCTCCTGATGACGACGCGCCAGACCAATCATCATCCAGATACCGAGTTCAGCCACGGAATCTGCATTGCCCGACGTATGAGAGGGCACGTTCGCGACCATAATGCCCTGCTGTTTTGCCGCCGCGATATCCACGCTTTCCAGGCCGGTGCCCGCTTGTTGAATCAGCTTTAAGCGGTCAGCGGTGGCTAACAGGCGCGCATCGACTTTGCACATGCCGGGGATCAGGGCGTCAAAGCCCGCCAGGCTTTCTGCCGCATGACCCGCCGAGGCGACAAATTCGACATCCGGCATGGTTTGGCGAATCGACTCAATCAATCCGCCCCAGGCGTTTTCATCCGCTGCGATCAGCACTCTCATCGAACCTCCTCCGTTTTAAGGCAAAAAGGCAGCATAGTCTCGAGGTTGTGCGTAAATCAAACAGTTATCCCAAACTGCGGCACACATCAGAAGAATCCCCGTGCGTTGGCTGTGATTAGACGGTGAAAAAGGCTAAACTTCGACATCATCCAAACGACAAACAGACCCAGAGGCTCAATACAACGTGGCTCAATTCGTCTATAGCATGCATCGCGTCGGCAAAGTGGTTCCGCCGAAGCGACATATCCTTAAGAACATCTCCCTTAGCTTCTTCCCTGGCGCCAAAATCGGTGTGCTCGGCCTGAATGGCTCGGGTAAATCTACGCTGCTGCGCATCATGGCGGGCATCGATAAAGACATTGAAGGGGAAGCGCGCCCGCAGCCAGGGATCAAAATTGGTTATCTGCCGCAGGAACCGCAGCTCAATCTGGAACACACCGTTCGTGAATCGGTGGAAGAAGCGCTGTCAGAAGTGGTTGGCGCGTTAAAACGTCTGGACGAAGTCTATGCGCTTTACGCAGAAGAAGATGCTGACTTTGATAAGCTGGCTGCTGAGCAGGGTCGTCTGGAAGAGATTATCCAGGCGCACGATGGTCACAATCTCAACACGCAGTTAGAGCGTGCCGCTGATGCGCTGCGCCTGCCAGAATGGGATGCAAAAGTCAGCAACCTGTCGGGTGGTGAACGCCGCCGTGTTGCGCTGTGTCGCCTGCTGCTGGAAAAGCCAGACATGCTGCTGCTGGACGAACCCACCAACCACCTGGATGCCGAATCCGTGGCCTGGCTGGAACGCTTCCTGCACGACTTCGAAGGCACCGTTGTGGCGATTACCCACGACCGTTACTTCCTCGACAATGTCGCGGGCTGGATTCTGGAACTGGACCGTGGCGAAGGTATTCCGTGGGAAGGCAATTACTCATCCTGGCTTGAGCAGAAAGATGCACGTCTGGCGCAAGAAGCCTCTTCTGAAGCAGCGCGTCGTAAGTCGATTGAGAAAGAGCTGGAGTGGGTTCGTCAGGGTGCGAAAGGCCGTCAGTCCAAGGGCAAAGCCCGTCTGGCACGCTTTGAAGAGCTGAACAACACCGATTACCAGAAGCGTAACGAAACCAACGAATTGTTCATTCCACCTGGCCCACGTCTGGGCGACAAAGTGGTAGAAGTGACGAATCTGCGCAAATCTTACGGTGACCGCGTCCTGATCGACGATCTGACGTTCTCCGTGCCGAAAGGCGCTATCGTCGGCATTATCGGCCCGAACGGTGCGGGTAAATCCACCCTGTTCCGTATGATGTCTGGTCAGGAACAGCCTGATTCCGGCAGCATCGTGCTCGGTGATACCGTGAAACTGGCTTCTGTCGATCAGTTCCGTGACAGCATGGATAATTCCAAAACCGTGTGGGAAGAAGTCTCCGGCGGCCAGGATATTATGCGTGTCGGCAACACCGAAATGCCAAGCCGTGCCTACGTTGGCCGCTTCAACTTCAAAGGGGTTGATCAGGGTAAACGCGTGGGTGAACTCTCTGGTGGTGAGCGTGGTCGTCTGCACCTCGCCAAGCTGCTGCAGGTTGGCGGCAACATGTTGCTGCTCGATGAACCGACCAACGACCTGGACATCGAAACCCTGCGCGCCCTGGAAAACGCCTTGCTGGAGTTCCCAGGCTGCGCCATGGTTATCTCGCATGACCGTTGGTTCCTTGACCGTATCGCCACGCACATTCTGGATTACCAGGATGAAGGCAATATCGAATTCTTCGAAGGTAACTTCACCGAATACGAAGAGTACAAGAAACGCACGCTCGGCGCAGAAGCGCTGGAGCCGAAGCGCATCAAGTACAAGCGTATGATCAAGTAAGAGAAATGGCGGCAGAAATGCCGCTATTTTTTTGCCCGTTTTAGGGGATAGCGTTAGCGGTAAAACGCCTTAAACACCGTTGATTGCAGCGCAAATTCAATAAACTTTGCCAGCGCAGGCGAATTCAACTTGCGACTCGGATAGACCAGCCACAACTCGTTCCCCTCCATTTCCCACTCTGGCAGCACAGCCACCAAGCGGTCATCCGCCATTGCGCCCTCGGTTAAAAAGCGCGGCAGCTGCGTAATACCTGCATCACCCAATGCGCATTCGCGTGCATACACCAAATTATCAGTCAGATGACCCGGCGGCAGTAACCAACGGTAATACGCATCGTCCTGCTTCAGCACCCACTCATTCCACGCGTGATGGGCGATGCAACGATGCTCCGCCAGCTGCTGCGGATGCGTGATGGGCGCATGCTGCTCAAGATAATGTTTCGACGCCACCAGCGTGCGTTCGCAATAACCGACCCGACGACCAATCAACGACGAATCCTGCGGCTGACCGGTGCGCAGCGCGATGTCGAATCCCTCTTGAACCAGGTCGCGTATGTCATCCGAAACAGAAACATCTAACGTGACATCTGGATAAAGCTGCAAAAACTCAGCATTACAGCGTGCCAGCAACGTCGCGCCGATGCCTGCCGGGCTGGTAATACGCAGCCGTCCGCTGGGGTTTTCACGCAAATTAGCAATGGCCTGATCGGCACGTTCACTGGCCTGCATCATCTCCTGGCAATGCAGCAGATAGCGTTCACCGGCAAACGTGAGATTGAGCTGGCGCGTAGTGCGATTCATTAAACGGATCCCAAGACGCTGTTCCAGTTGGCTAATGCGCTGGCTGACGCTGGATTTAGGCAATCCCACCCGCTCAGCCGCTGCGGTAAAACTGCCACATTCGGCGACTAAGGCAAACAGCGCCATATCCTGCCATTGACGAAATGCCATTGTTCACCTCAGACGAACACGCTATGAAAGATTGTCCATCTTATCATTGGCAAAATGGGGTTCTACACTTAAGTCATCAAAACAGGAGAACCCTATGACTATTCGCGCTATCGCTATCAATCCAGAAAATCCACATACTTTTATTGAAATCACTCCAGAAACGCCAACGCCGGGCGAATATGATCTGCGTGTTGAAGTCAAAGCGGCCTCAGTGAATCCGGTTGATACCAAGGTTCACAAAGGTGCCATTAAGAACGGCTTGCAGGTGCCACGCGTTTTAGGCTGGGATGCCAGCGGCGTAGTATTGGAAGTGGGCAGCAAAGTCAGCAACTTTAAGCCAGGTGATGAAGTGTTCTACGCGGGTGATCTTACTCGCCCCGGCAGCAACAGCAGCGAACAACTGATCGATTCCCGCATTGTTGGTCACAAACCAAAGAGCCTGGATTGGGCAGCGGCAGCGGCAATTCCGCTGACTGCGTTGACCGCCTGGGAAGGATTATTTGAACGTCTTAATCTGCAAAATGCCACAGCCGATCAAACCCTGCTGATCGTGGGCGGTGCAGGCGGCGTAGGATCGCTGGCGATTCCATTCGCGAAAATGCGCAGCAAAGTCAAAGTGATCGCCACCGCGTCGCGTGAAGATTCCGCACAATGGTGCCGTGATCGCGGAGCGGATCTGGTGATCAATTACAAAGACATGATCGGTGAACTGGAAAAGCACGATCTTAAGCAGGTGGATTTCATTTTCTGCCTGAACGACACCGATGGTCATTGGGAAACCATGGCTAAGCTGATTGCGCCGCAGGGCCACATTTGTACCATCGTGGAAAACGAACAGCCGTTGGCGATGGATCAGCTGAAGCTGAAAAGTGCCGCACTGCATTTTGAGTTGATGTACACCCGCAGCATGTTTAACACACCCGATATGGCGCGCCAGGGCGAGATTCTGAATGAAGTGGCTGAACTGCTGGATGCTGGAAAACTGCAAACCACGCTGAATGAGACCTTACAGGGCTTGAGCGTTGAGACATTGCAGGCGGCGCATGCGCGTGTTCTGGAAGGCCATATGCGTGGCAAAGTGGTGATGGTTTACTGATTTTTTGGCGGGATGGGTGTGGGTTGGCGGCGTTTTTAGCGTGTGTGGCTTGTCCCCCATCCCAACCTTCCCCCGCTTGCGGGGGAAGGGGCAGCTCGCACTATTCCGCAAGTGGGGAAACGGGCAGTTCGCGCCATTCCGCCATCAATGCACAGTTCAGCCCCCGCAATGTATCGGCTTTCATCTGAGGCTAAAAACAGCGCAGCAGCGGCCATCTCTTCGGGATTACGGATTATTTTGTTCGCCCAACATCCCTTTCACCAGCTCAATGCAGCGTAGAAAACGCGCGTCGTAATCGTCCTCTTTAACGTGCAAAAATTCGATATTGTTCTCTCTCAGCATGGTGATCAACATCGATTGAAACTCACGCCGATCAACCGAACTGCCCAGGCTGCGTAAGCCGTCCGCCACCCAAGGCACATTGTTTTCAAGCAAAATGACTAAATCGAAGCGATATTCGTCGATCAGGGCCTGAACAAACGGATGTTCGCGCCCTTCGTACTTTAAACAGAACGCCTGCGTGGTGACAAAGTCGGTGTCGATGAAAGCAACTTTGTTGGCGTACTTCACCGCAAAATCAATGTACTGCGCCTGGCCCAACGCGATTTTGTCATAGTCAGAATATTGCAGCGCCATTTCGTCACCGCCAAGATGCGAGAAGACGTAATCGCGACCATATTCCCAGGCGCTGGTGGTGTTGAAAATATTGGCGAGTTTATTAACCAGCGTCGATTTGCCGCTGGATTCACCGCCAAGGATCGCCACGGTACGCACAAAGAACGGCTTCACTTCGGTGGGAATGTATTCCCAGAAGCGGAACGGATCCTGGCGGATCTGCGCGCCGCTAATGCTCATAAACGATCGATTGGGATCAACCACTACCGTTGGTATGCCAAGATGCTGTTCATACATCTCTGCGTCGGGCGCTTCGCTGGTGTAAATACAGTCGGGCGCAATACCCTGTTCACTGAGGAATGATTTTACCCCTTCGCTCCAGACATCCCAGCCATGCGGGTAAGGCTCAATGCCCTCTTCATTAAAGGAGTGAATACGAATATTTTTTTGGTATTTAAAGGTTTGCAATAACCAGCGTAATCGGTCGCTGACGGTAGGCTGCTGCGACATGGCGCTGTTTTCGAACAAACCGCGATCGCGCGGCTCGTCGTAACCCATAATGATGTGCAGTTCATCAACCTGGCTACAGGCGCGCTGAATCAGATAAATATGGCCGGTATGCAGCGGATAGAACTTACCAAATACCACGCCAACCGTTTTATCGCGCCGTGGAAATTCCAGGCCGAGAAAGCGGTGTAACGCTTCTAATTTTTGTGCGCTGGGGCTTTTGATTTTGGCGTTGAGCAGCTGGCTCAAATACCCTTTGGTCATGCCGCTGGCATCGGCGACTTGTTGCAGCGTGTGGCCCTGCTGGCGAATGGCCGTTTTTAGATAATCAAACGACGACATGTCGTGCCTCCTGCGTGAATAATATGTGGCGTAAAGAGAAAAAGCCCTCACGCCAACTTTCGCCTGCAAGCGGAAAAAGCGATAACCCGCTGCGGCCCGGCATGTTAACTTTCATGCCGGATGCTGAATAAACATAGCCCTTTAGCAGAATTGTGCCCTGCTCCCGCCAGCGGAAACAGGGCAGGTAAAGCTTAAAGCTCTTCTAAAATAGCCAGCGCATCGGCCAGTTTTTTCGCACTGTAAACTTTCATGCCATCGATCGGTTTTTTCGGCGCGTTTCCTGCCGGAACAATGGCGCGTTTAAAGCCGTGCTTCGCCGCTTCAGAAATGCGTTCCTGTCCGCTTGGCACCGGGCGAATCTCACCGGCTAATCCTACTTCACCAAAGATCACTAAATCCTGTGGCAAAGGGCGATCGCGTAGGCTGGAAACCATGGCCAGCATCAAGGCTAAATCCGCACTGGTTTCAGTGACCTTAACGCCGCCGACTACGTTGACGAATACATCCTGATCCGCCATCTGTAATCCGCCATGACGATGCAGCACCGCCAGCAATATCGCCAGGCGATTCTGCTCCAACCCCACCGCAACGCGGCGTGGATTGCCCATCATGGAGTGATCCACCAGCGCCTGAATCTCTACCAAGAGTGGACGCGTGCCTTCCCACAGCACCATCACTGAACTGCCGGACGTCACTTCTTCGCCACGTGACAAGAAAATAGCGGAAGGATTACTGACTTCACGCATGCCTTGCTCAGTCATAGCAAACACGCCCAGTTCGTTAACCGCACCAAAACGGTTTTTATGGCTGCGCAGCGTGCGGAAACGCGAATCGGCATCGCCGTCCAGCAATACCGAGCAGTCAATACAGTGTTCCAGGACTTTTGGGCCGGCCAGCGAGCCATCTTTGGTGACGTGACCGACCATGATGATCGCCACATCGCGCGTCTTGGCAAACCGCGTCAGGTAAGCGGCGGTTTCACGCACCTGTGCCACGCTACCCGGCGATGACTGGATATCAGCCATGTGCATCACCTGAATCGAGTCGATAACCATGAGCTGCGGCTTCTCTTGCTCGGCAATCAGGCAGATTTGTTCGATGCTGGTTTCCGACAACATATTCATGTTTTCTGTCGGTAATCCCAGACGATGGGCGCGCATGGCGACCTGTTGCAGCGATTCTTCGCCTGTGACGTACAGGGTTTTCATCCCTCCCGCCAGCTTACACATCACCTGCAACAGCAGCGTTGACTTCCCTGCGCCTGGGCTACCACCAATCAAAATAGCGCTTCCCGGCACCACGCCGCCGCCCAATACGCGGTCAAACTCTTTAAAGGTGGTCGAGAAACGCGGTAGCGCTTCAAGACTAATTTCAGAGAGTTTTTGTACCCGGCTGGGGCCAGCGCTGCCTGCGTAGCCGCTTAAGCGCTCGTTGCGCGCAGCAGTAGGCGAGGCAGCAATACGCACCTCGGTGATAGTATTCCAGGCATGGCAGGCGCTGCATTGCCCCTGCCAACGTGGATAATCTGCGCCGCATTCATTACAGACGAATGCGCGTTTTGCCGCTTTGGCCAAATCAATACCTCTGTTAACGCTCTTCGTGAATCAGACTGCCGCTGAGGATGCAGAAAACACCCATCAAATCGGCGTGGCGAATGGTGACTTGCGTCTGCTCATTCACCTTAGGTTTAGCATGGTAAGCAATGCCCAACGCCGATGCTTTAATCATCAGCAGGTCGTTAGCGCCATCGCCCACCGCCACGGTTTGCTCCGGGGCGATATCAAAACGCTGTGCCAGTTTCTTCAGCGTGTCCGCTTTATATTGTGCATCAACAATCGGGCCGATGACTTCACCGGTCAGCTTGCCGTCACGAATTTCCAGTTCATTGGCGACGATCGCAGCCAGATGCAGCTTATCGCGCAGATATTCAGCATAATAAGTGAACCCACCCGAGGCGATAGCCACCTGCCAGCCCAGCGCTTGCAGCTTCTGCACCAGCGTGGTTAAGCCTGGCATCAACGGCAATTCATCGCGCACCTGTTTCAGAATATTGGCGTCCGCGTCTTTTAATGTCGCTACGCGCTGACGCAGGCTGGCGGTAAAATCGAGTTCACCGCGCATGGCGCGTTCAGTCACTTCGGCAACCAGCTCGCCGCTGCCGGCTAACTTCGCAATTTCATCAATGCATTCGATTTGGATGGCGGTGGAATCCATGTCCATCACCAGCAGACCTGGCGTTTTCAAATGCGGGATTTTGCCCAACGGCGCCACATCCAGCCCGGCGTCATGCGCCAGTTTGCTGGCGAACGGCGTTAGCGAACCCGCCAGGCGAATCACCTGATACTCATCCACGTTCCAGGCGCTGACGATCACCATCGCCGCACCGAGTTTATGCTGATAATCGGTCAGCTGTTGTTTATCCAGTCCGCGACCGTAAAGCAACCAGCCGGTTCGGCCAGCGCGGTAATCCAGCGGCATTACTTCATCACCGCTCAGAGAAAGGGGCAAACCCGGCCAGAGTGAAACATCGGCGGGCAGATCGCACCAGGTAAGACGATTTGGCATTAGAGCTCCTGTAGGCACAACAAAACCACGCAAGAGGCTACCTTGTCTGCGCTGCTTCTGGCAACATAATCTCCAGGCTTTCTGTTGTGACGTGACACGGGTTATCGATGGCTAAAACTGCACTGAAATTTCGCTTACATCGTACGGTGATTGTACTCATCTCGATGGCGCTGTTGGTCGTCCTGATGCAGGGCGCGTCCTGGTTTAGTCTCGGCCATCAAATGGCGCGCTCGGAACAGGTAGAAGAGCTGGCGCACACGTTAACGAATCAGGTGGCTTTCAGCCTGCAACCATTGATGGACAACAGTGAAAATAATCGTAATAAGATTGAGGGCATCCTTGATCAGATGACCTCTAATAGCCGCATTCTTGATGCGTCGGTTTATGATGACGATGGCAGTTTGGTGGCGCACAGCGGCGAAAATATCAATGTTCGCGATCGTTTGGCGCTGGATGGCAAACGCGCTGGCAGCTACTTCAATCATCAAATCGTCCAACAGCTGAGGAACAGCGACGGCCCGCTCGGCTTTCTGCGGGTGACGCTGGATACGCATGTGTTGGTAACAGAATCACGCCAGGTCGATAACACCACCAATATTTTGCGTTTGATGATGCTGCTGGCGTTAGCGATTGGCATCATTCTCACCCGTACTTTGCTGCGCGATCGCCGTACTCGCTGGCAACAATCCCCTTTCCTGCTGACAGCCAGTAAACCCGTAAAAGAAGATCGGGATGAAGAAGAAGCCAAGGCGGAACGCGATGAAAAAACCGAGGAAAAGCGAGTTTAAGCCGTTAACGCTTTTGCTGATTAAGGGAGGACCTGGTTGCGCAAGCAAATTGACAGGGCTGATATGCTCCCCTCGCACGCTATCTGCTTAGCACGGCGGTGATTGACCGAATGATGACATATTCCAATCCGATAACGCGTAAACAAAAAAACCACCCAACGCGATGACAGGTGGTTTTTATAACCCGTTTAATCATTAAAAGCAGCGTTATGCTTTAAGAATGATTTCCAGTTCTGAGAGACGTTTGATTTGCCAGTCAGGCGTGATATGCGCGGGTAACGGGCGCGTGCCATGATCCAGCCAGCAGGTTTTAATGCCTGCATTCATACCACCAAGAATATCGGACTCCGGTGTATCCCCTACCATCATCACGCGATCACGCGGCGGATTTCCCAACAATGAAAGCGCGTGATCGAAGATCTGCGCATCCGGTTTTGGCACGCCAACTTGCTCAGAGATCACTAAGATGTCGAAGTAATCGCGGAAACCGGTACGCTCTAATCGGGTTTGCTGTAACGCGGTGAAGCCGTTGGTGATAATCCCCATCTTAACCTTACCGTGTAGCAGGTTCATCAGGCTGACAGCCCCTTCCAGTGGCGTACAGATCTCAGCCATTGCAGAGAGGAAACCGCTGTTGAGAATTTCAGGTGAGATACTGAGTTTTTCACTCCAGCCGTTAAAGCGACGCGTTTGTAGTTGCAGTGCTGAGATGGCGCCGTTCTGATAATCGACCCAAAGCGGCTTATTAACCGATTGATAGTCAATATAATCCTGATCGGTAAACTGCACATCGTAGCCAGCAAAAAGGCGCTGCAATCCGGCATACGCATCAAAATGGAAAAGGGTGTCATCGGCATCAAACAGGATGCAATCCCAGTTCTCTAACATCAAAGCTCCTTTAAATTCCTTACAGCGTCAGCGCCATGATCAAAGCATCTTCACGTCCGCTAGCGGTGGGATAATAGTTAGGGCGACGGCTTACCTGATTAAATTCGAGCTGTTCATAGAGCGCGATGGCAGGCAGGTTTGAGGCGCGAACTTCCAGCCAAAGCGTCATGACATCACGCTCAATCAGTTGATCGATTAAGTGCTGCAATAACTGGCGACCTAAGCCACGCCGCTGATAAGCGGGGTCGACAGCAATATTGAATAGTGAGGCTTCATCCAATACGACCTGCGTAATAGCGAAGGCAGCCAAATTGCCTTCTACTTCAAGTCGGAGATTTAAAAAACGTTCGCCCTGATTGCTGGCCAAAGTCTGTTCGCTCCAGGGAAAAGCATGGCTACGACGTTCAATGGCAAAAGCCTGCGCCAGATCGTCAGGGGTGAGAAAAGAGATGGCTGTCATGGTTACACATCTGTTGCCAGAGCGCGCGTTTTGCCGCGCCGCTGCTGATCAGTTCATTGAAGGAGGCGCTCGATAACGCGACGCCATTAAAGGGCTGTTCACTTTCAACACCCAGTAGCCAGCCCGCACAATCCAGTTTTTCCGGCAGCATTTCCAGCTGTTCCGGCGTCACCATCATGACTTGTGAGCTTTGCAAATTAAGCGCATGCAGCACGTCGCGAATGATCGGCTCCTGTAAACCGGGCGCTGTTTCAGCCACAATAACTAAGCGTGTCTCCGCTGCCAGCGTGACGGCAATTTCGCCCTGTAGCACGCGCGGTCGGCGCAGTTGGTACTGCGTAATTCCCATTTGCTGTAAAAGCCAGTCGCGCCTGGACGTCATGGTGTTACCTGCTCTGCTGCCTGAATGCGACGCTATGCTAGCAAACCCATCGTACATGCGCCAACAAACCACTATAATCCCCGCTCAGATCTTACAGGAGCCCTACATGTCTGCTTTTACCCCGGCCAGCGAAGTTATTCTGCGCCACAGTGATGAATTTACCGCCCGCCACGTGCTGTTTGCTGGTGATTTGCAGGATGACCTGCCCGCTCAGTTGGAAACCGCTTCATCGCGCGTGCATACCCAGCAATATCATCATTGGCAAAACCTGAGTCGCCGAATGGGCGAGCAGGCGCGTTACGGGATGGTTGCACAAGCAGAAGACGTGCAGGGCTGCGATACGCTGGTTTACTTCTGGACCAAGAACAAGCCGGAAGTGCAGTTTCAGCTGCAAAATCTGCTGTCAATGTTGCCGGTAGGCTGCGATGTGTTTGTGGTGGGTGAAAACCGCAGCGGCGTGCGCAGCGCCGAAGGCATGCTGGAAAAGTATGTAAAACTAGAAAAGATCGACAGCGCACGCCGTTGTGGTCTGTATCACGGTCGTCTGGAGACGCAACCCGAGTTTGATGCCAACGCGTTTGGCAATACTTATCAACTCGATGATTTGACCATTCATACGTTGCCGGGCGTATTCAGCCGTGATGGTCTGGATGCTGGCAGCGCGCTGCTGATGTCAACGCTGACGCCGCACATGAAAGGCAAAGTACTGGATATCGGTTGCGGTGCCGGTGTGATTGCCGCATCCCTGCCGCGTCATTCTCCAAAGGTGCGTCTGTGGCTGTGCGACGTCCATGCCGCCGCAATCGAAGCCAGTAAAGCGACATTGGCAGCGAATGGACTGGAAGGTGAAGTATTCGCCAGTAATGTCTTCTCAGACGTGACCGGCCGTTTTGATCTGATCCTCTCCAACCCGCCTTTCCATGAGGGTGTTCAAACCAGCCTGGACGCCGCACAAACCTTGATTCGCGGTGCGGTAAAACACCTTAACAGCGGCGGAGAGTTACGTATTGTTGCCAATGCATTCCTGCCCTATCCACAGGTGTTAGACGAAACGTTTGGCAACCATGAAGTGCTGGCACAAACCGGCCGTTTCAAAGTTTATCGTGCCGTTTACGGTCGCGGTGCGAAAGCCCGTTAAAAACCTGTTTTTGCGTTAACTTTGCTTTTGCGGTGGTGAAAACGTTGCTTTTTGCAGCGATCGTTTCATCACCGTGAAATATCTATTGACGCAATGGGTAAAATCTCTAAAATGCGCCTCCGTGGTTGTAATACTATCAAGTGTTACGGGTATGCGAAGGTGGCGGAATTGGTAGACGCGCTAGCTTCAGGTGTTAGTGTCTTAACGGACGTGAGGGTTCAAGTCCCTCTCTTCGCACCAAAATCACATATTTCATATCGCACAGCACTGCGCGAAGGTGGCGGAATTGGTAGACGCGCTAGCTTCAGGTGTTAGTGTCTTAACGGACGTGAGGGTTCAAGTCCCTCTCTTCGCACCAATGCGGTGATATGAAAAGACAACGCGATGCGAAGGTGGCGGAATTGGTAGACGCGCTAGCTTCAGGTGTTAGTGTCTTAACGGACGTGAGGGTTCAAGTCCCTCTCTTCGCACCAACGTTGTCCTCCTTTCTGTTGTACTTCCCGCTATTCCCAACGCTAAACAATCATACCGCGTGAAAATTCACTGAAACTGCGGCTAATCCACCGGCTAATGCCAGGCAAGATGGCAACAGCAGGTAATGACGCAGGTGACGATTAAATAACATCACCACTGTCAGCAGTAGCGCTACAATCATTACGATTCGCCATTGGCTAAAGTTCGGTTCCCACAGCGCAAATATTGGCAGCGCTGCGCAGGGCAACAATATTCCCCACGCACTATCCAGTTTTTTCCCCATCATCCAGCTGAATCCCCACAAACCGCAGGCGGCAACCATCGCCATAACCATTGCCCAACCCCTCAAATGATAAGCATTCCCATTATCATATGACAATTATTCTCTTCCTGCAGCCTGTTTTTACTTTGCCTGGCCGGGAAGATGACAGACCAGTTGGAAAATGCTAAATTGCGGCCGATAACTCTCTTTAGAACACAGCAATAATTTGTTTATTGTCCGTCGCAGAATATTTTCTGCCGGCTTGCGCTTTGGTATTTCAGGGCCGTCAAGAGTACTTATAATGAAAATACAATCTTATGATGAATTGAAACACAGCAAATATCGGCTATCGCTGATGCTTTTATTATTTTTAAATATCGCCGTGTCGCTATTTTGTCTGGCACCGATGATAGGCCTGGCGAAAAGTGAAATGACGCTGCCGGTTATCCTCGTTACGCTTTTAAGCGCAGCGTTGTTAGCCCTGTATTTAATCAAGCCAAAACTAAAATTACCGCTATTAAATCCTGTTGCTTTTATTCTTGGCGCCTTGTGGGCCTGGCATATTAACTATCGCTACCATCTGGTTTTTTATTTTGATGGCAGCTTTTTGATCATCAGCTTGTTGAGCGTGTTCTTCATTAGCGCCATCGCCTTGAGTGATTATCTGCTGGCTTTCTGTCTGAATATCACGCCGCCGGTGTTAACCGTGCTGCTGCTGGACAATGGCGAACACCTTGCATTGATTTTATTGACCATCGCCCTGCCGTTGATCGGCTTCTCCTTGCAGCATCTGATGCGACGTCGCACCGATCACTTCACCCTGCGATTGATGCACCAACTTTATGAAGAAAAAGAGAATTTTAGCGATCTCAGCATGCTCGATCCGCTGACGGGTTTGTATAACCGACGCGGGCTAAAAAACCGTTTAGACAATATTCTGGATAATCATGCTGGCAGCCATTATGTGCTGTTACTGGATATCGATCATTTCAAAGCCTACAACGATAATTACGGTCATGCGATGGGCGATCAGGCGCTGGCACGCGTTTCAATAGCGATTCGTGATGCAGTACGCTCGCGTGATGTAGTCACACGCTACGGCGGTGAAGAGTTTTTGGTATTAATGACCAACGTAAATGCCTCGATAGCCATGAAACTGGCTGAAAGAATTCGTCAGTATGTGGTGGATTTAGAAATTCCTCATCGCTTTAACGAACGTGTTTCTACTCACGTTACTATTAGCGCCGGGATTGCGCCTATCTATGATAACGAATTTGATCAGGCTGTTGCGAACGCTGACCGTGCGTTATATGTGGCGAAGAATCAGGGAAGAAATACAATTCTTGCCTGGGAGGATTTACCGAAATCCAATGTCATATCATCCAGTGAAGCACATTAATTAATGCGGCGATGGAGGGCAATAATATTGCTTTATCCATCGCTTGCACTATTCTGCCCTATAAGTTCCTATTAACGACTTAATTAAACGCGACAAATTAAACAGAATATCCAGCACGCTCACTCAGCTTGTAGATAGAATCAATAACGATTATCATTTGCTTTCTTATCTCCACTTTCCGCTGCGAGTTGGCATGGCAACTGTATCTGAACAGCAACATCGTTTTAGCACCCAACCGGTGATTTTCATGCAAAATCATCAGTCGCTGGCGGATGTTTTACATGAGCTGATGCGCACGCAGCGTAGCTACATGCTGGAAGTGATTAAGTTTGGACAGCCCACCACGCCAACGATGACGTTAGCGGAATGGTCCTCTTCCGATGCGTTTATCCTGCTTACCCAGCGTTACAGTGATTATCTCTATCGCAATCATCCTGAGGCCGTTCGTGAAGCCAAGCCGGTGCAATCCCTGTGGGCGCAGTGGTACTTTGGCCTGCTGTTGCCACCGCTGATGCTGGCGCTATTACTTGAACCGCGCGCGCTAGACTGTTCTGTAGAGCACATACGCGTGGCGTTTCATGAAAACGGTTATCCCTGCACCTTTTGGATTGATGTGCAGGAAGATGAAGACGCGCACTATCTCAATGCGCAACAGCGTATTGATCGACTCATTCAGCAACACCTGATTCCTGTGGTGAATGGCATTGCTCAGCACGGTGACATCAACGCAAGGCTCATCTGGAATAACATGGGTTTCTCTTTCTCCTGGTTTCTTGGTGAGTTGAAAACCCAGTTGGAAGAGCATGTGGTGTTACAGCTTGAACAAGCGCTGTTTTTTACCAGCCGCCTGCTGGATGGTAGCGATAATCCGCTCTATCGCACCATGCTGCCGCGTAATGGTCAGATGGTGCGTCGCAGTTGCTGTCAGCGCTACCGCATTCCTGATGTTGAGCAATGTGGTAACTGCACCCTAAATCCAACCTGATTCCTGCGCATTCTGTTACGAATTCTCTCTTTATCTCGTTTACAGCTTTCCTGGCTTATGGCAGTTTTTATGCCTTCGATTAGCCTGGAGAGTAAGATGAGTCTGGAGTCGGTCCGCCAGTTCTTTGCCGAACACGCCCCTGAAATTGACATTATTGAGATGGCAGAAAGCACCGCCACGGTAGATATGGCTGCACGCGCTCATGGCGTTGCGCCAGGGCAAATTGCCAAAACGTTGTCCTTGAAAGTCAAAGGTGAAGTAGTTTTGATTGTTACGTGCGGCGATGCACGGCTTGATAATCGCAAACTGAAAGCGGCGCTAGGCGCTAAAGCACGCATGTTAAGCGTGGATGAAGTGATCAACTGGACCGGGCATCCGGTTGGCGGCGTTTGCCCATTTGGCCTGGAAAACCCGCTCACCGTTTATTGTGATGTGTCGCTGCGCAGCTTCGATGAAGTGCTACCGGCAGCGGGCGCCATCCATAGCGCCGTGCGTATTACGCCACAGCAAATGGCCGATCTTACTGCGGCGAAATGGGTGGACGTGTGCGAAGCACGTTAAGGGGACGCTTTCGCTGGCGCACCTGAAATCTCAATGCCGCGCGTTTCGCGGCCAAATGCCACCAGTACGCAGATCAATATCGCCACCGTACCCGCCACTATCGCCATGCCCAATCCGTAATTGCCGCTGTGCGCTTCGGCAAGACGTGATTGCAGCGTGGCATTTACTGAAGCAATCAAATTACCTAACTGATAAACAAAGCCTGGCAGCACCGCGCGTGCATTAGCGGGAACCAGTTCCGTCAGGTAAGTGGGCACTACGCCCCACGCGCCCTGCACCATGAACTGCATTAAAAACGCACCGGCGCCAATGGCCCATGAACCGCTGGAAAAAGCCCAGAGCGGCAACACGGGTAATGCCAGAAAGGACGCCAGAATAATCGCTTTTTTACGGCCAATACGTTCCGACAACGCACCAAAGCAAATACCGCCTAGCATGGCTGCGATGTTGTAGCTAATGGCGATGATGCTGACCGTATGCGCATCGAACTGATGCTGAACTTTCAGGAAAGTGGGATAAAGATCCTGGGTGCCGTGGCTAAAGAAGTTAAAGCAGGCCATCAACAGCACCATATAAATACACATCTTCCAGTGCTGTCGAATAATGGGCAGCAGCGCCGAGCTCTCTTTACGTTCACGCGCCGCTAACCACACCGGTGATTCAGGCACTTTGAAATAGATAAACGGCAGCAGCAGAATAGGCACCGCGCCAATCAGGAACATGCCGCGCCAACCCACGGTTTCGAAAAACAGGCCGAAAATGATCGATGCCAGCAGGTAGCCGCAAGGATAACCCGCCTGAAAAATACCTGACATCAAGCCGCGCGAGCGGTCTGGAATGGTTTCCAGCGCCAGCGATGACGCCACGCCCCAAATCCCGCCCATCGCCACGCCGTAAATAACACGGAACGCGAGAAAAGCACCGAAGCTAGGCGACCAGGCTGAAAGTAATTCAAACAGTGAAAACAGCACGATATTCAGCATCAAGATCGGTTTTCGACCATATTTTTCCGCTAACCGACCAAACAGCAGCGCACCAATCGGCCGCACCGCCAGCGTCAACATGATCGCTATTGATACATCAGAAACGGAGGTGTGAAAGTATTGCGCGAGGTCGCTCAATACAAACACCAAGATAAAGAAGTCAAAGGCGTCCAGCGTCCAGCTGGCGAAGCTAGCAAACGCCACATTCCGCTGGGTCGAAGTCCAGTTAAACATAGGAGTATCCTGTCTGAGAGGCTTCCGGCTCGTTGGCCGAAATTATTGTGGGCGCAACCCGTTGCCGAGTTACGAGCTTGTTAAGCTTTTGTATATATCATGTCAGAAAGGATTAGCGTGCTAACTAATTGTCAGCCTCTGCTTCAGGCTGTAAATAAGCGTGTCTGGAGATGGGAAAAGGGAAATGGGCGAGATAATCGCCAAAAAATTCAGTTTTTCAGACTGGCAAATGCCTTTTGAATAATCGTCAGCAACACATCATTATCCACGCTGTGGAGCACATGCACCAGCGCGCCGCAGTGAGCAGGAATGCCAACATCAACGCGCAGCGGTTGACGGTACCGCCAGCTTTTACCTCGGGTTGCCCCTTCGCGCAGTTCGATATCGACCCGATAATCGATGCCGCAAGCAACGCGCTGATTGAGTAGCCAGGCGACGACCAGCGCATCGTGGATCCAGCAGCCCGGCAGACGACGCGTACGCATGGAATAGTCAATCCACGGGCGCAACGTTTCACGCACAAACTGCGTCAGTGGATGATCAATATCGGTGAGCCGTGTGAGATCTTGCTGGGTAAGCAGGGTTTGCGTGGTGACATCCATCGGCACCAGCGTCAACGTTGCGCCACTGTGTAATACATAATGCGCGGCTTCGGGATCCACACCAAAATTGGTGTCTTTGATGTAGTCATCTAAGGCAAAGACGCCGCCCATAATAACGATTTCTGCCACGGATTCTGCCATCGCCGGATAGCGCTGCATCGCCAGTGCGACATTGGTCAGCGGCCCAATCGCCACCAGCGTGATCTCACCGGGATTATCACAAATCAGTTTGCCCATCGCCTCGGCTGCATCGTCACCGTCAGCCATGACAGCATCGGGTTGACGCACGCCTTGCCACAGCTTCACAAGCTCCAGCTTTTCAACCCGCTTATCCAGCGTTTCACGCCAGGGTGCGGGATCTTCCTGCAAGGCCTGCGTCGCGCCCTGCACCACGGGAATATCCAACCCGAGCCGGACAATCAGATCTTTTGCTACCTGCGCACCGGTTTCGCAGGGCGTGTTTCCTGCAACGGTAGTAATCAATTCCAGCGATAACAAAGGCGATGCCAGCGCCAGCGCAATCGCCAGCCCATCGTCAGTGTTGGCACCCGCAATGCCGTTTCCCGGATCACAATCAATAATAATTCTTTTCATTTTCTTCTTAGGTTAATGCTGACCTGACAGCCGCAAGATTCACCAATTTCAAGCTGATGCGGAAACTCTTCCAGCTTCGCTTCGCCATCCCAGTTTTTCAGCATGGCAATGGCGCTTCGCGCCATATCACGCAGCGGCTGGCGTACAGTGGTTAAAGTAGGGACATGAAAGGCAGATTGCTCGGTACCGTTAAAACAGACCAACGCCACATCTTCTGGAACCCGAATGCCTTGTTCAGCAAAGGCACGAATACAGCCAATGGCCTGTCCTTCATTACTGGTAAATAAGGCGCGCGGCATCTGATTATTGGCGAGCATTTGCAGGCCGGCATCGTATCCGCCCTGCCGCGAATAGCTGGCGGGAAAAATCAGTGATTCATCCACCGTTAAGCCTTTTTCCTCCATCGCGTCGCGCCAACCCTGGACACGATCTTGCGCGTTCAGCATCTCTTTTGGGCCGCTGATCATGCCGACACGCTGATAACCGTGGCTCAGCAAATGCGCACAAACCTGATACGCCGCCTGACGTTCATTCACCCGCAGCATGCCAACACCCGGCTGCGGTTCAACGCGATCCAGCATCACCAACGGTGTGCCGCTGGCTTTGATCACATCAATATAGGGATGGCGATCGACGCTGTTGTAAAACAGACCGTCAACCTGACGGTTGAGTAAACCCTGAATAAGTTCGAGCTCGCGCTTACGGTCATCGCCTGCGTCGCCAAGCAACATAACGTGACCGTGATTAAGCGACTCTTGCAGCAGCATGTGTGCCATTGAGGCAACGAAAGGATTGCTGATATTGGGCACTACTAAGCCAAAAGTCTTGGTATTGCCAGACGCCAACGCACGCGCAGCTGCGTTAGGCCGATAACCGGTTTGCTTAATGGCATCAAGCACGCGCTGCCGGGTAGCCTCCGCCACCGGGCGCGGCCCGTTATTCACGACATAACTGACCACCGCCACCGACGTGCCTGCGACTTTTGCGACATCACTGCGTGTCACTTTACCTGTCGGCTGTTTAGCCAAGGCGTCTCCTTAAATCAACGTGCGAAGCGCACCAGCACACTCCGCAGCTGAGCAAATATTGCCAGATTAAATCGCATCCTCTGGCAGGTTGAGATCGCGCCCACGCGTTTCGGGCGCAACAAAAGTAGTGAAGAATCCAATCGCCGCCATGGCAGAAAAATAGACGGCAATCGGCCACCAATGTCCGGTATAAGAGAGCATTGCGGCAGCGATCAGGGGCGCCGTACCGCCAGACAAAATTGAGCCAAGCTCTTTGGCTACCGCCATTTTAGTGTAGCGATGATTGACGCCGAACAGCTCCACGCCCCACGCCGCCTGCACGCCAAAGATACCCAGCGACGCCAGCGCCATGCCCACGACAATGACCGGGATCACAATTGCCGTCTCACGCGTATCAAGCAGCGTAAAGGCAGGCCATGCATAGATCATCAACAACAGGCAGAACACCCGGTAAACAATACGGCGACCAAAACGATCGGAGAGCCAACCCGCCAGTGGAATCACCAAAAAACCCAGCAGCGAAGCTAAAAATACCGCCGTTGTTGGCACCGATTTATCCACCATCAACACTTTAGCGACATAGCCCACGATAAAACCTTGAGCAAGATAAGAAGGCCCGTTTTCACCCATGCGCAGCCCCACCATGGTCCAGAAAGCGCGGGTACGCTGCCAGAATGGGCGGCTATCTACATCCTGACGATGCGTGGTTAGGGTTTGCGCTCGTTCAGCTTCAAGCTCCGCCTTTTTGCGCTCGAAAACCGGCGTTTCACGCAGGTTACGGCGGATCCATAGCGCTGCCAGTGCAATCACTACGCTGCTGAGAAAGGGAATACGCCAGCCCCATGCCAGCAAACTCTCCTGATCCATCTGCACCACCAGCAGCCACACCAGTGAAGCCAGCAACGTGCCGCTATTCGACCCCAGCGCAATCACAGAAGAAACCAGGCCGCGACGTTCAACCGGCGCATATTCTCCTAGCATTACCGTACCGCCAGAAAGCTCCGCCCCTGCGCCCAACCCTTGCGTGAAGCGCAGCAGCACCAAACACGCGGGTGCCCACACGCCAATGGCGGCATAGCTGGGAATTAAGCCGATTAAGGTGGTTGAAGCACCCATTAAGATAATGGTAGTGACCATCACGACTTTTCGGCCTTTACGATCGCCAAGCCAGCCGAAAAAAAGGGCACCAATCGGGCGGGCTATAAAGCCAACTGACCAGGTTGCAAAGCTAGAAAGTAATGCCATCGCGGGCGTCGCTTCCGGGAAAAAAACATCCCCAAAGATAATGCCCGCAGCGAGGCCGTAGAGTGCGAAATCTGCATACTCCATTGCCGTGCCTAGCCAACAAGAGAACGTGGCGCGCCAGAAGTCTTTGCGGCCGGAAGAGGTATTAAACCGCGCATCGGCGGCAGAAGTGGAAGACAGTGATGCCTGTTGCTTAACGGAATGTTGTGCTGCCATAACCCTATCCCTGAAAAATGCAGTTGGATAAACGCCCTTCCGTGGGTCAATTCTCTGCTTATCAGCAGAACGGCCCGGCAGAGACGTTCAGTTGGCTAACCATGATGAAAGGTCATTAAAGAATTCCCTGGTGTTGGAATCTTATTTTCCGTCTTTACCGCCGATCTTATGTTAATCGGTCGCGTAAACCAGACGAAAGTAACATCACCATTATTGCGCCTACCGTGCCTCAAGCACCCAGAGCAATCACTGTGGCCACAGTGTATCTACGCGCGTAGATAAATCAAGCAACGTTATCTTAAAATGTTAAAATAATTTCATTATTACAACGCGTCATTTTCTTTTTTTATTGCCAATTCAACCTATTAGTGACGAAATGGCGCAAATAAAAAGATTGAACGCGTCGTTAAAGAGTATTTTTTCTTATCATTAAAGGCAGACGCAGCCTGATGCCTTTCATCGCCTGCTGTTGTCGCACAGCGCTATTACAACGTGATGACAACAGCGGTTTATTCCGAAAATGCGTTAGCTGATTGGCATATGGTGACAATGCATTACCCTAAAAAGGAGATACCGCAGGAGTGTTATGACGATTATTTTGATGCGACACGGCAAACCCGACCATCATGTGGGGGGACGAATCAACGCGCAGGCGCTGGCTGACTGGTGCGAAGCTTACGATCTCGCGTTGGTCAGCGATCTGCCACCTGAACGCAGTATCCATATTGCTCGTCAGGCCGCGGTGGTGGTCTGTAGCCCGCTGCCGCGTGCCCGTTCCTCTCTCGTCCAGCTCGGTTTACATCCACAGGAAATCGATGATCTCTTCAGCGAAGTGGCGATTCCGTTACTGCGATCTGAACGGGTTCATCTGCCTACCCCGGTTTGGCTGACGCTGTTGCGCTTATTGTGGCTGTGTGGCTATGCGGGAGAAACGGAATCCTTGCGGCACGCGCGCCGACGCGCCTCACAAGCGGCTGACAAGCTGATTGAACATTCCCAACGCGGTACCGTGCTGCTGCTCGGGCACGGCATTATGAACAAGATGATTGCCCGTGAATTGCGTAAACGCGGCTGGCAGGCTGAAAAACATGCCAGCAGCCGCCACTGGAGTTCAGCGATCTATCACCGCCCTTTTATCTAATCCAGCTTGAAGTAACTCAGTATTTCGCAGCCCGTGCCCACGCGCGGTGTTGCAATCACTTTTCGCTGGGCTAAATCAATCACACTCAGCGTGCCATCATCTTCGTTGGCTATCAGTAACTGCTGTTTATCGGCGCTGAAGCACCCATCCATCGGTTTATTACCTACCACGATATCGCCCAACGGATTAAGCAGATCGTCAAACAGCGTCACGATCGGTTCACCATCACCTATTGCTACCAGCATTTCGCCATCCGGGCTAAAGCGCACCACCTGACAAGGTTGTTGATGACCCGGCAGCGCCAGCCGCTGACGAATGCGATGGCTTTGTCGATCAATCACATAAAGCGACGGCGCATCGGCAGCACTCGCCACCAGATAGGGATGTTTTGGTGAAGCAGCGATCCCCGCAATCGGGCCAGGCAATAAAATATTGTCAATGACGCGTCCCTCAGCTTCACACAAATCCACCACCGTGATGCTGGCGTCCTCTTCGTTATCGGTAAACAGTTTGCGGCCGCTGGGTGACAGCGTAAGGCGATGCGCATTGTGCGAGGGAATGGGGATGGTTTTTTCCACTTTGTCGGTCGCGGGATCAATCACCGCAACCATCGCGCTGTTTTCACAGCAGAGGTAAACCTTGCCGTCTCGTCCTAACTGGCCGCTGTGTGGCGCACGCAGCGGCGACATATCAATGAAACCGCTGATCTCACGACGCCGTAAATCAATCACCGCCACTTTATGACCAGGATGCGGATTATCGCCGTGAATGCCATCACCGTAGATCGGCACATACGCTTTTTCCCATGGCGTGAGCATCAGTAATTCATGTGGTCTCGGTGGAAAGGCGTTTAACTCTTGCTGCACCGCAAAAGTTTCAGGATTGAGAAACAGTACACGATTGCCTCGTTTATCTACCGCCAGCAAACCGCTCGATTCATGCTGCATATCGTCTCCTTTCTCTGTAAGCCTTCCTTAAGCGTAGACAATCACCGTTACTCGGTGCGAGCCAACCTATAGATGAGCCGCGTTAAAGCACGGAGTTAAGCTCAACTGTCCGACCTGAATGTTTGAAACCCTGCTGTAGCAGGAGAGTGCAGTAAAAAATTAAGAACTTCCTTAATTAAAAAAACGTGCAGCAGTAATAAATCTTATATAAAAGATTAACATTGGCTAACTTAATATAAATTCTTCCTGATCGATTTAATTCCGGTTTTTCCTAAAGTCTGAAAAAGAAATAGCTAATGCGTTAGGAATGTTTTATTAAGAAGGTGCAGTGCAATTTTACACAGCCGTGAGGAAACTATCGCGCGCTTAACACTGCGTCATCATCAGGGAAAACCATAATCTACCCATGCAATTCGCGTTGCAGGCATGCATATGCCGCCAAAAATGTAGCGGGTTTCATCCCTAAATAATTTGAGTTTAATCGAGGCGGCAAGCGTGTTAATACCCTAAAACTTACTGCGGTAAGTCGTTAAGGGAAGCGGGAGCAGAGCAGGCTATTTGCAGCATGAAGGATGAAGATGTTTATTTTCATTAATTCAGGTTGCAGCACGTCGGCAAGCGCGTGAATCTTTGGGCGCTTACATCAGTAAGTGACTGGGACAAAGACCGCATCTGCAGCGTTAATTTAATGGGTATAATGATAATAACAGGTGCACCATGACTCTATTTAGCCAACGTCCTGCGCATAAGTTATGGCGCAACTGGAAAAGAATATCCTTTACCAGCCAAATGCTCTGGAATAAGAAAAAACAGAGCGCAGTCCGTGCGCCTGAATATGATCCCAGGCAGGAACAGAATGTGGTGTTGATGTCGCAGCAAAAATCGTTGCCAGACATCCCTAAAATTGTCTGGATGTATTGGCACGATGACCATCTGCCAAAATCAATGGCGATAAATATTAAGAAATTACGCCAGGATAATCCCGATCACGACGTCAATATTATTACCCGACGCACGCTCTCACAATGGTTACCGGATCTCAGATTTATTTCATCTGATCTGACCCCAGCCCACAAAAGTGACATTATCAGGCTTGAGCTGCTCTATCGTTATGGCGGCATTGGGATTGATTGCAGCACGCTATTATTTGAGGATCTTTCCTGGGTACATAAAGTGCATCAGGAACGTCCAATGGATTTAATTGGATATTATCGTGAAAGCTCAACGATCAATTTCCTTTCGCCAGTGACTGAAGGTTGGTTTCTGGCTGCCGCTCCGCAAAATCCCTTTATGCGTGAATGGTTAAGGCAGCTGGCCCCCGTGAAAAACGTCGGTATCCAGAACTATTTTCAGGAAATGAAAAAGCGCGATGACTTCGCGCTGATTGTGCAGAACATTGATAATCCTTCACGTCAATTGCTGTCGCTGGCACAGCAAGTCGCGATTCGTGAATATCGCCGCATTAACTTTTATCTGCGCAAGGGTGAAGCCAACGCCTTTTTCTATCAGGGTTTGCACGCCGACAACAGCGATGCTTTTGCTCGCTCCGTGTTGTTTCAGCAGCGTCCGCAGACGCCACCGCCCATCATCAAACTGACCGGGAATGAACGTCTGCATCTTGATTTTAACCTGCGGCTTGGCTTGTACAATCGCACCAGCCTGATTGGTGAGATGGTACACGGTGCGGCACCGGCGCCGCTGGCGCTGCCATCAGTAATGAGCAAAGCGCGCGCGTAACCAGTGCGCAAATGTCGTTACTGCACGCGGCACCTGTGCTGCCCATGGGCGCACAATCCATAATTGAGCCGCAAAGGCATCGACAGCTTGCCAGTCCGCCAACACCTGCTGCAATGAGCCGGACTTTAACGCCTCGCTGGCGCTAAAGTCCGGCAGCATTGCGATCCCCAATCCTTGCAGTGCTGCATCCCTAATCGACTCACTGTTATTGGTGGCAAAACAGCCCTGAATACGCACCTGCACGCGTTCGCTGCTGTGCGTAGCAGCAAAGGCCCAGCGAGGTGATTCAACACCACGGGGATAATAGAGGCAGTTATGCTGCGCCAAATCCTCAGGCGTTTTCGGCTGGCCCTGTTGCGCCAAATAACCGGGTGACGCCACCAGCAGCGTACGCGTTTCACACAGCGGCAGCGCGACATGGGTTTCAGGCAGAGTGTCGCTGTGGCGTATCGCTAAATCAAATCCTTCGCTGCTCAGCGAGACGATGCGATCGGTAACATCTAGTTGCAATCGTACTTGCGGAAATTCACGCAAAAAATCCCCAATCAGCGGCACTAAGTGTTGGCGTGCAAATGCAACCGGCGCGGTTACGCGGACTAAACCACGAACGGGTCCGGCGGTATCACGCACGCTGAAAAAACTCTGTTCAATGCGCGCAAAGGGCTCGCGCAAATCCTCAACCAGCTTTTCGCCTGCCGAGGTCAAGCGCACGCTGCGCGTAGTGCGCTGCACCAGCGACACACCCGCCATCGCTTCCAACTCTTTAATCTTTTGGCTCATCGACGCTTTGCTCACGTCCAGCCGTTCAGCCGCGCGGGTAAAACTGCCCTGCTCTGCCAGTATCGTCAGCCAATGAAGATGTTCCCACAGCGCATCCGTCTTCATCTCTTTCATGAGAATTGTTCAATATAGTGAATAATCAATTCAGCGTACGCGCTTTTTCTTTGCAGTGGAAGCAGGCAGCATGAGGTTATCAGCCTTTAGTAAACTTCTCATTAAAAACAGGGGAACCGCCATGCCTTTGCTGCAATTCGATGTTATTCAAGGTCGTTCTGAGTCAGAATTACGCACATTGTTAGACGCTGCTCATCGTGCCGTATTGACCGCTTTTAACGTACCCGAGCGCGATCGTTATCAGATTGTTCAGGAAAATAAGCGCTATCAGATGGTTTTTCAGGATACCGGTTTAGGTTTCAACCGCAGTGACAATCTGGTGATGGTGCGCGTCTATACCAGTCCGCGTAGCCGCGAACAGAAACAGCTGTTTATGGCGGAGCTGGCACGTGAACTGCGTGAAAACTGCGGTGTGCAGGGCAATGATTTAATGATCAGCTTTATCACCAACGACAAAGGCGACTGGAGTTTCGCGGACGGCGAAGCGCAATACCTGACCGGTAAACTGTAACCTCTTCCAGCGCCTCACTGACGGTGTTTTGTGATCGCCGTCAGTGCAAATCACATCAACTTTAAACCGCCGTTAAACCATTTCCTCTTCCACTCCACAATTCTGATCGGATGTGTTGCAGCCGTGTGACAGCCAAGATAGATTGTCGAAAAAACTATTATGAAAATGACCGATTGCGCAAGGCGCTGCGTACTCACCTGAAGAGAGGAATTGACGTTGTCCGAATTAGTGTCAGTCGTGTTGTTTCTGGCCGCTATTGCAATTTATTCCACTAAAGCCGGGCGAAATAAATTTTGGTTCATTGTTGTCCTGTTATTACTTGTTCTGTTTGTGGTGCTCAACGCCACCCTTTATGCCAGCAACTATTTTACCGGCGACGGCATCAATGATGCGGTGCTCTATACGCTGACCAACAGCCTGACCGGCGCCGGTATCAGCAAATATGTCGTGCCCGCTATCGGGCTGATTATTGTACTGTTTTCACTCTTTTGCCTGTTGTCGTGGCTACTGCGTCGTCGTGCACGTCCCCACAACTTCGGCTGGAGCCTATTGGCCTTTATCTGCGCTGTGGGTTCTGTGCAAACCACGCCCGCTTTTCGTCAGGTCGCTTCGCTGATCGCTTCCCATACCCAGCAAGCGAATTCAGATTTTGAAAACTTTTATAAAGTGCCTAAAAACCGTATCGACCATCCTAAACTCAACGTGGTCTATATCTACGGTGAAAGTTTGGAGCGCACCTATTTTGATGAGCAGGCTTTTCCGGCGCTGGCACCAGAACTCAGCCGTGAAAAAGAACAGAGCATCGACTTCAGCAATACCGAACAGCTGCCTGGCACCGATTACACCATCGCAGGCATGGTTTCATCGCAATGCGGCATTCCGCTGTTCGCGCCTTTCGACGGTAACGCGTCAGCTTCGCTTTCCAGCTTTTATCCGCAAAACGTTTGCCTGGGCGACATCCTGAAAAATTCCGGCTACGAAAACTGGTTTATTCAGGGCGCAGATTTACGCTTTGCCGGTAAAGATGTTTTCCTGACATCCCACGGTTTTAGCCCTGCCAATATGTATGGTTCGCAAGAACTTAAAAGCCGCGTTGCCGATCCCACTTATCGTAATAACTGGGGATATTACGATGACACGGTGATGGATGAAGTATTTGAGAAATATGAAGAGCTATCACGTCAACAGAAACGCTTCGCGCTGTTTACGCTGACGGTAGACACACATCATCCCGACGGATTTATTTCGCGTAGCTGCCAACGCAAGAGCTACAGCCTTGACGGGAAACCCAACCAATCTTTCAGTGCCGTTGCTTGCTCACAAGAACATGTAGCGCGCCTGATTGAACGCATCAAAGCGTCACCCTGGTTCAAAAATACGGTGATTGTGGTGACATCTGATCATCTGGCGATGAACAACACCGCGCATCAATATTTGGTAAAACAGCCGCGCCGTGACCTCTACATGATTATTCGCGGCGACCAACCGCAAGCTGAAGTGATCGAGACTAAACGCAGCACCATGGATAACGGCGCGACGCTGCTGGATATATTGGGCGGAGATAACGCTATCGGTTTGGGTCGCAGCAACCTTTCTTCTATCTCTCTTTCAACCCAGTTTGATGATTTGAAGAGCAAAGTACTGAGCTGGAAGCCCGATATCATTCAACTGTGGAATTTTCCTAAGAAAATGGACAGTTTCACCATTGATACCGCGAAAAACTCTTTCAGTTTTTCCGGTACCACCTTCAAATTACCGATTCTGTTTCGCGTAAACGATAAGCACGTTGAGCCGATGCCAGAAGGGGAATATTCAGCACCGCTGCGTTATCAGCTGGCCGATTTTGTCTCAACGGATAAATTTGTTTGGGTCGATCGCTGCTTTAAAATGGCGCGTTTATGGAAACCCGAACTGGCACTCTCCACCGATTATTGTCTGGCGATGGGGCAAATGGGCGGTCAACCCACCGTGACGCGGATTGATAAACCGCAGTGGAAGAGCAAAGTGCAATTTCCAGCAAGCACCACCAGCGATGCACAATATCAACGTAACCTCGCGCAGATTCGCGTGCTGGATAATGATATTCGCTATCAGGCCGATCGCTTTTTATTAACCGTACCGGGTGCACCTAACAGCGTAAAAAGCTTTAGCGGTATCTCGCGTCCGGAAAGCTGGGGACGCTGGTCGAACGCCAATCTCGCGCCGGAAGTGAAAATTGAGTATGTCGATCCACTGCCGCAGAAGTTTGATCTGGTGATCACCGCACGCGCCTTTGGCCCGAACGTACATCGTCCTATTCCCGTGCGTGTCGGCGATCAGCAGCAGCTGCTGACCTTAGGTGAAGAGTTCTCCACCACCACGCTGCATTTTGATAATCCCAACGGCAGTCATAATTTGATTATTGTGCCACCGGAACCGCAATTGAGTAACATCGGCAATATCACCGGCCAGGATCCACGTAAGCTAGGCATCGGTATGGTGGATATCAAAATAGTGCCGCAGGGTTAACCTTAAACTTCTGCATTTTGGGCACAACGCAAAACTGATGTGCCGCAGCTTAAGGTCGATGTCGCTGGGCTGAAAAACGTTAGACGTTGGGTAAAACGGTTACTGATGGTCATGGCCACCCCCCTGGTGATGGCCATGACGTACATTTTTACCTGACAGCATGACGCTCCGTGAAGATGCCCATTAACGGCGCAGCGCCTCCAGCTTCTCGCGCTGCTCTCCTTGCGGCGTAAAGTTTTCGCTATGCAACCAGCGTTCAAAGCCGCTTTTCACCTGCGGCCATTCGCTGTCAATGATCGAGAACCAGCAGGTGTCACGCGTGCGGCCTTTGTAAACAATCGCCTGACGGAATTCCCCTTCATAGCGGAATCCCAACCGCGCCGCCGCACGGCGTGAAGGGGCGTTGCAGCTGTCGCATTTCCATTCATAACGACGATAACCGAGCTGCTCAAAGGCATAGTGCATTAATAGGTAATGCGCTTCGGTTGCCATTCGCGTCTGCTTTAATAACGGTGAAAACGCGACATGGCCCACTTCAATTACGCCATGCTGAGGCTCGATGCGCATCAGTGCCAGGCTGCCGACTGCCCTTTCCGTTTGCAGGTCAATCACCGCGAAATGCAGCGGATCGCGGCTGCTTTCCATCTGCGCTGCACTCTCCAGCCAAGCCTGCTTATGGGTAAATGGGCCGACAAACATGTATGTCCAGTCGCGGCCATCTTCGGCCAGCGAATAGGCTTCAAACAGCGCATCGGCATGCGTTGCCACGCTAAAGGGCTCAAGACGACATGATTGACCGATAAAAATTTCACGCTGCGGATAAGGCCGTTCCTGCCAGTCCAAAGACTGGCCAACGGGTTGACCATATTGATTCGTATGCTGTGACATGCTGCCTCCCGATTGAGATGATGAAAGCAGATTGCCACTTTGCTGGTCGCTTAAAAAGCGCCACAATGGTGGAAAATGATGGATCCACGGAGCGTCTGTTGTCGTCTTATATTTCCTCGTTGCTGTTTGCTCCCCTCACGGCTAAAGATGTCACGCTGCAGCAACAGCTTTATCAGCGGATTAAACAGGCTATTCTCAGTGGTCAGCTTCCTGCTGGCACCCGATTACCGGCCACACGCCAACTGGCCAACGAGCTGCAAGTTTCGCGTAATACGGTGATCAATGTCTGGACACATTTGCAGGCAGAAGGCTATGTGCTGAGCGATCGGCAAGGCAGCCGCGTTAGCCCCATGGTATCGCCTCACATACTCAACTCCGCTGACCTGCCCGCTTCTTTGCCGCTGGCCAATCGCCTGACATCGTTGCATTCCAGCCATCGCATCAACAGCGAAGAATACCCGCTGCGAGCGGGCGTGCCAGCGTTAAGCCATTTTCCATTTCCTGCATGGCGTCGAGCGTTAAACCGCGTGCTAAGCCAAACGCCGCACCGCCTGCTGGGTTATGGCGATCCGCTTGGAGAAAGCGCGCTGCGTGAGGCTTTAGCGCAACATCTGAGTATGACGCGTGGCGTGCGCTGCACGGCGGAGCAGATTGTCATCACCGAAGGCGCGCAGCAGGCTTTATCGCTCTGCGTCACGCTACTGACTAATCCCGGTGAAACCGGCTGGGTTGAAGATCCGGGTTATCGCGGTGCCAAAGCCGCGATGCATGCTGGTGACCTTAATGTCATCCCGATTGCCGTTGATGCACAAGGTCTCGCGCCAGAGGAGCGTCACTGGCAAAACGTTCCGCCACGGCTGATTTACACGTCGCCAACGCATCAATATCCGCTCGGTGTGGTGATGAGTGCGGCACGACGTTTGGCGCTGATTGCTGCTGCGCAACAGCATCAGGCATGGATTATTGAGGATGATTACGATGGCGATTATCACCATCGCGGCGAGCCGATTGCTGCCATGCAAGGCATGAGAGAGAGCGCCCCGGTAATTTATCTCGGCTCGTTCAGCAAAACATTGTTTCCTGCTTTGCGGCTCGGTTTTATGGTGCTACCCGCACATCTGCTTTCACACATCCGGCCTGCGTTGCACGAATTACTGCGGGGCGGCAATCGGCTGGAACAGCAGGCGTTAGCGCGCTTTATAACATGTGGCGACTTCAGCCGTCATTTAAGCAAAATGCGCCGGTTGTATCGTCAACGTCAGGCCAAATTGCGCACCGAATTGCAACGCGTACTGGGCGAAAACGTTGTGTTGTTGGGTGGCGACAGCGGCATGCATTTAGTCCTACAGCTTCAAGAAAATCAAGATGATGTGGCGCTGGCCGCTGCACTCTGGCAGGCAGGTTTTGCCCCGGCTGCGCTCTCGACGTTTTATCTTGCTGACCCCAAACAACAGGGATTGGTATTGGGCTACGGCAATACCAGCGACACGCAGATCGTTGCAGGTGCGCAGCAAGTGGGCCGTTTACTGCGCTGAGTACAGCCAACTGTACTGGCAACGCGGCACGTCTCACATTCTTGTACGCCATTGTTTACCCAAAGCGGTCTGGCGCGATGAATTTGAAATAGCTCACATTTCTCCATTAACGAAAACACAACACTGCTCTCCAGATCCTTAGACTGGAGTCCAGTATGTTGGAAGTGACGCCTGTTCCGGCGCTTACGCGCGCCATCGCTATTCTCAACTTTATTGCGCAACACGGGCCATGCAGCGCTGCCGAGATCATTGAGGCATTGGCGCTGCCAAAAAGCAGCGCTTACCTGCTGTTTGCTGAACTCAAAAAACAGCGCTTGATCACGGTTGATCGTAACGATCATTACTGTTTGTGGACGCGGCTGGTGGAGTTTGCGGGTCATGCGCTTGAGCACATGGATATTCGCGATATTGCCCGTCCGCGCCTGACGCGTTTAATGCAGGAAACCAACCTGCTGTGCCATCTCGGCATCATTGATAGCGGTCACGCCTGTTACATCCTCAAACTTGAATCTGCCGCCACCATCAGCGTGCGTTCGCACGAAGGAAAAAGCCTGTCGCTGTATCGCTCCGGTATTGGCAAGTGCCTGCTGGCCTGGCAACCGGCCGAAGAGCAGGCGCGCATCATTGAATCGCTGCGCTTTGTTGCCGTTACGCCCACCTCCTTACGCAGCGCAGATGCCTTGTATACCGAACTGGCCCGCATTCGCCGTCAGGGTTGGAGCTTTGATAATGGTGAAGATTTTCCTGATGTGCGCTGCGTTGCTGCGCCGATTTTTGACGCCCGTCAGCAGTTGGTCGCCGCGATTTCGTTAGTCGGTACGCGTTTAGAGATTGACGACGACAAGCGCGATTACCTCGCGGGCCTGGCTATTGCCTGCGCTCGCGATATTTCTCGTTTGCTGGGCTGGCGCAGCCCAGCGGAAAAACACGCCTCATAACTCGGAGAACATTATGTCCCTACCTAAAATAAAAACGGTTCGCGCTTATTTTGTTGGCGGAGCAACAGCTGAGAAAGCTGCGGCTGGCGGCGATTATCACGATCAGGGTGCTAACCACTGGATTGACGATCATGTCGCCACGCCAATGAGCAAATACAAACAGTATGAGCAGTCACGCCAGTCGTTTGGCATCAATGTGCTCGGTACGTTAGTGGTGGAAGTGGAAGCGGAGAATGGTCAAACCGGTTTTGCGATCACCACTGGCGGTGAAATGGGCTGTTTCATTGTCGAAAATCACCTGAATCGCTTCATTGAAGGACGCTGCGTCAGCGACATCAAACTGATCCACGATCAGATGATGAACGCGACGATGTACTACGCCGGTTCCGGCGGTGTGGTGATGAATACGATTTCCTGCGTGGATTTAGCGCTGTGGGATCTGTTTGGCAACGTCACCAATCTGCCGGTTTATCAGTTGCTCGGCGGCGCGGTGCGTGATGAGTTGCAATTTTACGCGACCGGCGCACGTCCCGATCTGGCGCAAAAAATGGGGTTCATCGGCGGGAAAATGGCGGTGCAATGGGGACCGCACGACGGCGACGAAGGCATTCGCAAAGAGGTTGCACGCATCGCCCACTATCGCGAAAGCTGCGGTCCTGATTTCTGGCTAATGCTGGATTGCTGGATGAGTCAGGACGTCAATTTCGCCACCAAACTGGCGCACGCCTGCGCGCCCTACAACGTTAAATGGCTGGAAGAGTGTTTACCGCCGCAGCAGTTTGAAGGCTACGCGCAGCTTAAACGCCAGGCACCGCCGGGCATGCTGATTACCAGCGGTGAGCATCACGGCACGCTGCAATCTTTCCGCACGCTAGCGGACACCGGCATTGATATTTTGCAGCCTGATGTTGGCTGGTGTGGTGGCTTGACCACGCTGGTTGAAGTCGCCGCGCTGGCTAAATCGCGTGGACAGCTGGTGGTGCCACACGGATCGTCAGTCTATTCGCATCATGCCGTCATCACGTTTACCAATAGCCCGTTCAGTGAATTCCTGATGACCAGCCCCGATTGCAGCACGCTGCGTCCGCAGTTCGATCCTCTGCTGATCAACGAACCCGTCCCTGAAAACGGTCGGTTGCATAAATCTGCGCTGGATAAACCCGGTTTCGGCGTTGAGCTGAACCGCGATGGCCTGAAGCGCCCTTACCATCATTAATAGCTTCGGCTGCGATCGGCGATCGCAGCCGGGTTCATGAGGATCATTCCGATGAATACACCGGTGCAAAGTGCGTTGAAAAGCGCAGTGAAGAAAAATCGCGCCCGCCTCATTCCGTTCATGTTGATGCTCTACGTGTTGGCGTTTCTCGATCGCGCCAATATCGGCTTTGCTAAAGAGGCGTACCAGCTGGATACCGGCCTGAGCAACGAAGCCTACGCTTTAGGGGCCGGTATTTTCTTTGTGATTTACGCGCTGCTTGGCGTGCCCGCTAATTTGCTGATGCGCCGCTTTGGCGCGCGCAGTTGGATTGGCGGCACCACCTTACTGTGGGGCTTTCTCTCTGCGTCGATGGCTTTTGCCGATACCGAAGCAAAATTTCTGCTGGTGCGTACCTTGCTTGGCGCAGCAGAAGCGGGCTTCTTTCCAGGCATGATCTATCTGACGTCACAGTGGTTTCCACAACAACAGCGCGCCAGCGTGATGGGATTATTTTACATGGGGGCGCCGCTGGCTTTAACGCTGGGGTCGCCGCTCTCCGGTGCGCTGCTTGAAATGCACGGTTTCCTCGGCCATCCCGGCTGGTTCTGGATGTTTATCATTGAAGGTTTGCTGGCGGTCGCGGCGGGTATTTTCACCTTCGGTTATCTCGACAACACGCCTGCCGAAGCACGCTTTCTAAGCACCGCCGAAAAACAGGCTTTGCAGCAGCAACTCATCACTGAAGAGCAGCAAAAACCCACGGCGCACCTGCGCGATGCGCTGCGTAATGGCCGCGTTTGGCAGCTGGCCATCATCTACATGACCATCCAGATCGCAGTATATGGATTGATCTTCTTTCTGCCTTCTCAGGTCGCCGCCCTGCTTGGCACCAAAGTGGGCTTTACAGCCTCACTGGTTGCGGCAATTCCGTGGATCGCCGCATTGTTCGGTACCTGGCTGATTCCCCGTTATTCCGACCGCAGCGGCGAGCGGCGTCGCGTCGCGGCCTTTACCTTGCTGGCCGCGGCATTGGGCATTGGCATTTCAGGTCTGGTTTCGCCGCTGCTGGCGATGATTGCGCTTAGCGTAGCGGCGGTGGGTTTTATCGCCGTACAGCCGGTGTTCTGGACCATGCCAACCCAATTGTTATCGGGTACCGCACTGGCAGCAGGTATCGGCTTCGTCAACCTGTTTGGTGCCGTGGGCGGCTTCCTAGCCCCGCTGATTCGCGTAAATGCGGAAATAGCGTTCAGCAGCAGCAGCGCCGGATTGCTGGCGTTGGCACTGATCGCGGCAATAGGTTCAATGCTGATTCTCAGCCTGAAGGTCGGACGCAGCGCGCCGCAACCTCAGCAGGCAAGTCATTAATACAGGAGGCAACATGCAGGATCCATTACACAATCCCTTTAAAGCCGGGCTGGCCAGGGGTGAAACGCAGATTGGTTTATGGCTCAGCAGCACGTCGTCTTATCTGGCTGAGATCGCTGCCACCAGCGGTTATGACTGGTTATTAGTGGATGGTGAGCACGCGCCCAATACCGTGCAGGACCTTTATCATCAGCTCCAGGCAATTGCGCCCTATCGCAGCCAACCGGTGATTCGCCCGGTGGAGTTTCAAACCGCGCTGATCAAACAGGTTTTAGATATTGGGGCGCGCACCTTGCTGGTACCGATGATCGACACCGCCGAGCAGGCGCGCGCGCTGGTCGCGGCTACGCGTTACCCGCCGCTGGGTACGCGCGGCGTAGGAGCCGGCGTTGCACGTGCGGCGCGCTGGGGCCGGGTGGAGAATTACATGGCGCGTGCCAATGATGAGCTCTGCCTGCTGATTCAGGCTGAGAGCAAAACGGCAATTGAGAATCTGGACGCCCTGCTCGAAGTAGAAGGCGTTGATGGCATCTTTATCGGTCCAGCGGATCTGTCGGCGTCACTGGGTCATCCCGATAATGCCGATCATCCCGAGGTGCAAATGCTCATTGAGCAAAGCATCAGGCGCATACGTCGTGCCGGTAAAGCCGCAGGCTTTCTGGCGGTGAATATTGCGATGGCGGAGCGGGCAATCAGCTGGGGTGCGAATTTTGTCGCCGTCGGCGTCGATACCATGCTCTACACCTCGGCGCTGGACAGTCGCTTAGCGCATTTCAAAAGCGGCACCCCGTCAGCGACTAAATCGAGTTATTAAGCTTTGGCGCGGCAATGGATTGCCGCACCATTAATTCTGCCTCAAAGTGTGGCATCGGTCCGGGCGATTCGCCGCGAATCTCAGCAATCAAGCGCCGTGCCGCTTCGCGTCCCATTTCATACACCGGTTGCGCCACCACCGTCAGCGGCGGTGTCACCACTTCGCTCCACGGGAAGTTATCGTACATCATGAAGGAAACATCCTGTGGGATACGCAGCCCGCGCCGCGTGATTTCTCGCAGCAGCCACATCGCTACCACGCTGTCAGACGCAATCAGTGCGCTGGGCGGCTGCGGTCGCTGCCATAATGCATCAACGATACGCGCAATCTGCTTTTCATCCTGCGCATTCACCTGCACCAATCCCGGATCAAACGGCAATTCCGCTTCAGCAAACGCCTGCATCATGCCGCCCACACGCTGCGCCACCGGTGTTAAACCGAAATCAGCCGATTCCTGATAGTCCCGATCCAGTTCCATACTGGTGACGTAGGCTATTTGCTGATGTCCAACGCTGATCAACTGCTGTGTTGCTTGTCGAGCAACGCCGGTAAATTCGCAGCAAATCGCTTCAACATCTAAACCAATGACAGCACGATCAAACAATTTAAGTGCCCGGCCTTCTGCCAGAACCTGCATTAAATGACTGTTCTTCTGCTGGTCCGAACAGCTAGGCGCAACAATAATGCCGTCCACCTGCTTTTCCAGCATCACACGAACCGCTTCCTGCTCGGCCAGCGATTTTTCATCGCTGTTGCTCAACAGCAGATGGAAGCCCGCCAGACGCGCAACATCGGCCATGCCGCGCAGCGCCAGACCAAAATGCGGGTTTTCGATATCACCCACAATCACGCCAATGGTGTTGGAGCGCCCGGTATTCATGCTGCGCGCCAATTCATTGGGCCGATACCCTAACTGCGACGCCGCGCTGTTGACACGATCCTGAACCTCATCACTGACCGCGCCATAACCGCCAAGCGCCCGCGCTGCCTGCGCTTTTGAAACATTTGCTGCCCGTGCCACATCAGCCACGGTTGGTGCTTTTGAACGCGATTTCAGGTTGGTCATAATTATTTCGAATCACAAGTTGATGACAGGAAGATTGACGTTGAAAAAAGGCTGTGCTTAAACTCATTCTAACCCCTTGAGACCGGTCTCACAACGACAACGTCATCAAGGTGTCACTTATGTTGAGACCGGTCTCAAAAATAAATTTCCGGCTCAACTGTCTCTGATGTTTAACCTGCAAAACGGATGAGCTATGAAATCGCAAATGACTCTGAGCAAACTGCTCTGCACCTCCATCGCCCTGTGTTCGCTTTCGTTCAGCACGCTGGCGGCGTCAACCGCCAATCCTTACGGCTTGATTGAACCCGGCCATCTACGTGTTGCCAGCGTGGGGGATTCCAAGCCTTACACCTTCACCGACGCCAGCGGTCAGTTCACCGGCTTCGACGTCGAATTCTTCAAAAACGTGGCCCATCGCATGGGGATCGATAACGTCGATTTTATTGGTCAGGACTTCTCGGCAATCATGCCAGCCGTGGCTAACGGGCAATATGATGCGGCGGTAGCGGCTATCGGCATTACGCCGGCACGGGAAAAAACCGTGGATTTCTCGACCGGATATCTCGCCGGTTATCTTACGGTGCTCACCCGCAGCGACAGCGGCGTAAAGAACGTGGAGACGTTAGCTAAACGCCGTCTGGGTGTGATTCAAGGCACTTTGCAGGAAAACTACGCGGCACAGCATTTCACCCAAAGCGATCTGGTGCGTTTTCCCGATAACAACGCCGCAATCTCTGCGCTGAACAACGGCACGCTTGATGCCGTATTCCTCGATTACGAAGCGGCCAAAAGCTATGCCGATCGCTTCAAACTGGTTTCTGCCGCCGACATTCCCTCGTTTGATGCGCCCGCTGGCGTCGCCATCGCCAAAGGTAAACCTGAATTCAAAGCCGCGCTGGATAAGGCCATCAAAGCCGCGATGCAGGATGGCACCTGGAAACAGCTTTACCAGAAATGGTTCCCTGGCTCGCCAATGCCAAAACAATATCTACCCGACGGCCAGTCTTAACGCAGACGCTTAGCGTTTTGCGCCAACCTCATCCGTACTGACTGGAGAATGGCGATGGATCTTTTCACAATTCTTTCTCGCACCTTTTTCGATTTTCCTTCGATGATGGAGGTGCTGCCGCAACTGCTGGCGACGGGCCTGGTGAACACGTTGATCATCTCGCTTGCCGCTACGCTGCTCGGCACGCTGTTTGGCTTGCTGCTGGCGCTGATGGGCATTTCGCCCTCACGCTGGCTGCGTATACCCGCTCGTCTTTACACCGATCTGTTTCGCGGCCTGCCCTCCATTCTGACCATTCTGCTGATTGGTCAAGGCCTGGCGCGTTTCAGCTATCAGCTGTTTGGCCCTACGCCCTACCCGCTTGGCATTTTTGCGCTCAGCCTGATTGCCAGCGCTTATATGGGTGAAATTTTCCGTTCCGGTATTCAAAGCGTTGAGCGCGGCCAAATGGAAGCCTGTCGTGCACTGGGCATGAGTTATGGACGCGCGATGCGGCTGGTCGTGATCCCACAAGGGATTCGCCGCGTGCTGCCCGCTATCGTGAACCAGTTCATTGCCATTATTAAAGATTCGTCACTGGTTTATCTGCTGGGTTTGATGACCAACCAGCGCGAGCTGTTCCGCGTGGGCCAGGATGCAGCAGTACTCACCGGCAACCTTTCACCGCTGATGCTGGCTGGCCTGTTTTATCTGGTGATTACCGTGCCGCTTACCCACATGGTGAACTATGTCGATGTGCGCTATCGCACCGGCCGCCGCCGTCTTAGCGCACCGCAAAGTGGGTTAAAAGAGGTGGACGAAGTGCAAAAGCTGCCCAATAACACACTGGCGACCAATCCATTAATCAGCGATCGGGGGCAATGATGAGCCAAACACGTCTCGCCGAGCAGCCTGCTCAGGCCAACTGGCATGGCGCCAGCCTGGAATTGCGTGACCTCACACTGGCTTACGGGCCGATCGACGTCCTGCGCGGTGTCTCGCTGAAGATCGCGCCTGGCACCACCACCTGCATTATTGGACCATCCGGCTCGGGTAAATCGACGCTGCTGCGAGGGATCAACCGGCTGCATGAACCCAAGTCGGGCGATGTATTTCTGGCGGATCGATCAGTGCTGCGTGACAAGCCCGACGCGTTAAGGCTGCGCATCGGCATGGTTTTTCAGCACTTCAATCTGTTCCCGGATCACAGCGCGCTGGAAAACGTGGCGCTGGCACCGTGGAAAGTCAAAGGGCTGCCGAAAGCGCAGGCGTTTGCGATTGCCCGCCAGCGGCTGGAGGAAGTGGGATTAGGCCCGCGCGCCGATCAACACCCCCGCGATCTCTCTGGCGGACAACAGCAGCGTGTAGCGATTGCCCGTGCGTTAGCGATGGATCCTGAAGTCATGCTGTTTGATGAAGCGACCTCGGCGCTTGATCCCGAATTGGTGAAAGGCGTGCTGACATTGATGGCTGATTTATGTCGCCGCGGCATGACGATGGTGGTGGTCACACATGAGATGGGCTTTGCGCGCAAGGTTGCCGATCAGGTGGTGTTTATGGACGAAGGTGAGATTGTCGAAGCCGGTTCGCCCAGCGCTATTTTTGACGCGCCGCAATCGCCGCGTCTGCAACGTTTTCTTTCGGAAGTGCTGTAATCCTTCCCCACTTTTAAACGTAAGGAACTTAACAATGGCGGTAAAAAACGACATGCACGTCTTGGTGCTGGGTGGCGGTGTATTAGGGGTTTCTAGTGCGTTAGAACTGACAAAGCGCGGTGCGAAAGTCACCTTGTTAACAGAAGCCGCGTTGTGTTCTGGGGCTTCGGGACGTTCGCTGTCGTGGCTAAACTCCGCAGGTGAACGATCGAAGCCTTACCACGCCCTGCGTATGGCGGGTATTGATCGCTATCGTACGCTGTTTGCTGCCGATCCTACACGTGACTGGCTGCGTTTTGATGGCGGCCTTTGCTGGCCTGCCAACGATGTGGCGGGAACACAGACGCGCCACGCTTACGAAAAAGCGCACGGCTACGATTCGCATTTGATTACGCCCGCTACCGTGGCGCAGGTCGATAAAGGTGTCGATCCGCAAGCGATGGCAGAGGAAGCGATTTTTAATCCCGGCGAAGGTTGGGTCAGCTTGCCGCATTTGATCGCGCATCTGTCTGGGCAGTTTCGTGCGCTGGGCGGTGAAATTATTGAGCACGCCGGCAAAGCCAGTGTCATTGCCGAACAAGGTCGCGCGAAAGGAATCCGCTATGATAAAGGCGAAATAGCGGCGGATGCCGTGCTGGTTGCCTGCGGTCCCTGGACGCCAGATGTGGTCGCGCCGCTGGGTGTCACCCTTCCCAACGGATCGCCGGTTTCCATGTTGGTGATTACAGAGGCAAGCGATCAACCGCTAAAAACAGTGCTGAATACCCCGCGCGCGGCGGTGCGGCCCAATCCCGGCAAGCGTTACGCGCTGGATCATGACTGGTATGAAAACGACATCAAACTGCAAGCGGATGGCACTTATCAGATCGAAGAAAGCGTAGTGGCACAACTGGCGCAGGAAGCCAGCAAGCTGCTGCGCGCTGGCACACCACTGAAGGCGGAAAGCTGGAAGCTGGGATTAAAACCGATCCCAGGCGATGGCGATCCCGTGTTGGGTGAGCTGGAGAAAGTGCCGGGCTGTTTTGTGGCGTTTACCCATTCGGGCGCAACGTTGGCATTGATCGTCGGAGAACTACTGGCGGATGAGATTGTTACCGGAGAGAAGCATCCTATGCTGGCCGCTTTCCGCGCCGAGCGCTTTGGCTAACAAAAGAGCCGGTCATCTCGACCGGCTCTTTTATTTATCCACGGAAGAAAATATCGCCTGATTTACCCATAACAATTTTACCGGTGTCATTGGTAATCAAAATGTAGTTGGCGTTGATGTAAGCCCAATGGGTATTTTCTTGTGGCGCAGGCAGATTACGTTTTTGCCATTCAGTGATGGTGTACGTTTTTTCGGTGTACTGCTGCGGCACGGTATCGCCCACTTTGTACTCTTTGTAATCGATAATGATGGTGGTGAGATCGTAGTTTGGCGTGCCGGTTGGCGCATTCGCATCAGGCTGCGCTGGCGTAGTCGGCGTAATGCCATCATTAGATTGTGAAGACGGTGCTTGTGGCTGTGGTGTTGTGGCATCTGGCTGCGCGGCATTAGCATCTGGCTGCGCGTTGGGATCGGCCTGCTGAATTTGCGGCGGCGGCGGCACGGTGTCAGTGCCTTCATTGGCGGCCTGAGCAGCGGTAACAAGGCTCAATGAGCCAAACAGTAATCCTACTGAAAGAAAAGCGATGTGAGTCCTGCGCATAATGATTTCCACGTTGAATTAGTATGAGTAACAGTAGACCAAGAGATAGACATTCTGTACAGCAACTCAGTTCCCTGCACTTTTCAGCTAAGTGTAAGGAAACGCGACGCTATTCCCCGGCTAGCGCTGATTAACTCGCGCTTTAGCGGCCAAATCCACCAGCAAGGCAATGCCCAGATAATTGCTCCAGTTAAACGCATTCTGTAATACCACAATGGCATTCCCGTTACGTTTATCGTAGCCAATAAAACTGGAATAACCGCCAATATAACCCACCTGATAAGTAATTTTTTGGCCGTCCAGCTCATCGGTTACCCAGGCGATATTTTGTGCCTGAGTACCATACTGATACCAAGGGCGATTTACCGCCTCGAAAGCCTGATTTAAGGCGGGATTATCCGTTGCCGCTAAATGCGCCTGCAAATAAGTAATCAGATCGCGTGCGTTGCTATAAAGGCTGGCCGCCGCCACCATGTTACCTTTGAAATGCCAATCCGGCGTCAGCGTACCGCGGGCAATAAATTTGGGCTGATCGCCTGCATGGCCCAGCGCACGCCAGGGATAAGCAGCAAGTTGTTCTGGCTTGAAGCTGCTTTGGCACATCTGTAGCGGGGTGAATATCAGGTTTGATGCCAGCGTCTGAATATCCTGGTGAAAACGGTGCTGCAGGATGTAGCCAAGCAGCGCATAACCGAGATTGGAGTAGTGCGGCACCTGCACTGCGGGTGCGGAGAAATCCGCCAGATATTCCAGCAATGCATCGCTATCAAGGCTGCCATAGAAGTTTTCACCGTTCCCCAGATAGCGCATAAACTGGCGCAGCATCGGCAAATCCATATCCTGACGCGGTAAGCCAGACGTGTGTGTTACCAGCTGCAACAGCGTAATTCGCTGTGCATCTGCGCTTAGCTTCACACTATCTGGCAACAACGCTTTTAGCGTGTCATTCCAATGTAGCTGGCCCTGATTCACCAGTTGGATAATGACTTCTGCCGTCACGCCTTTACTTAGCGATCCCAGCGCAAACAGCGTATCAGGGGTGATCGGATAACGGTGCAGATCATCCGTAACGCCAAAAGAATAAAATTGCGCCGGCCCGCCGCGATGGATAATCGCAATGCTGATGCCAGAAACCTGTTTCTCCTGCATGTAATGACGCACGATGTCATCAACGTTTTCATGAAAGGTGTCATGCATGAGATAAACCCGATCGCCTACCGGTGCAGAGGTTTGCGACAGCGTGCCGCAGGCAGAAAGCAGGAACGAGCAAAATATCACCGCGAAAAATCGCAGTAACAGGTCGCCCCACAGCGTATTCTGCGCAGTGAGATAGCGGGCAAAAAAGTGCGTCAAACTGTCCATCCTGGTGAAAGCAAAAATGCCCGTTTATCGTTTTTTGGTGAAGAGGTTAGGCGGTCAATAAAACATCGAATGCGGCGCAAGATACCATAAAGCGCAACAGCGCTGTAGCGCGGTTTTGGCGTTAGTTTGCCTGCTGCAGCAAGGCCAACGTTGGCTGCTGCACCCGCTGCAACAAAGTCATCGCCTGCTGTTCTGAACGAATATTGGTGTAACCAATGATCAGGCCATAGCGTTTCTGCGTCTGCGTGTACCATGCCGACAAAGAAAACACCTGCAACTGCTGCGCCTGCCAGAGTTCTGCTAGCGCGACATCCTGCGTGCCGCGCCGCAAAAACGCGACAATGTGCATGCCACCATCACTCAGTTCATAGCTGAACGTCTCAGGAAACAGCCGGTTAAGCGCGTCCAACATCAGGCGGCGGCGCTGCTGATAAAGCGTTCGCATTTTTTTTATGTGCTTGTAAAAGTGTCCCTCGCTGAGAAATTGCGCCAGGATCTTTTGCGGTAACAGTGACAAGCCCGTTTCTGTGATTTCGCCCAACTCTTTAAAGCGAGAAACGGTCTCTTTTGGCATCACGATATAGCCGATCCGTAGCGCGGGCATCACCGTTTTACTGAAGGTACCGATGTAGATCACCCGATCGTCATGATCGAGGCTTTTCAAAGCCGGGATCACCTTTTTGGTGTAGTGAAATTCGCCGTCGTAATCATCCTCAATGATCCATGATTGATTCTCTTGCGCCCATCCCAGCAACTGATGTTTACGTGGCAATGAGAGCGTGACCGCCAGCGGGCTGTGATGCGTTGGCGTGGTAATCAGGAAACGCGCATCCGCATGATACCGCAGCAGATAATCGACGTTGATCCCCTGACGATCAACCGGCGCATAATGCAGGTTAGGCGCAATACGCTTCAGTAATTTCTGACCAAAAAAATAGCCGGGATCTTCAAATATCACCTTGTCGCTCGGCTGCGCCAGCACCTGCAGAATCAGCCGTAAATTGGCGCGATAACCGCTGGTGATAAACACCTGCTCTGGCTGACAATCGAGACCACGTGAGATGTTTAGATAACCGGCGATGGCTTCGCGCAGCGGTGCGTAACCGGTTACTGGCTGGTTCGTCATCTCTTCCGGGCGCAGGCTGCGCGCCACTTTGCCGGAAATCAGTAACCATTTTTTCAGCGGAAACTCATCCAGCGAGGGAATACCCAGCCGCATTTCCCCAGGATTATCACGCAATCCGGTTAGCTGGTTTAGGCTGCTGTCTGCTAACGGCGCGGGTTCTTCGGCTGGCTCTCGTCGCGAGATCACCAGATCGGGATTCACGCGCGTGCCTTTCGCGCCCTGACTGACCAAATAACCTTCACCGATCAACACGGCGTAGGCCGCTTCAACGGTTTTTCTCGCCACCTTTAACTCTTCAGCCAGCACGCGAATGGCGGGCACTTTGTCGCCCGGCTTCAGCGCGCCCGCCATAATCTGTTGGCGATAGCGCGCGTAGATCTCTTTATAGCCCACGCCTATGTCCTACCTGTTTTCATCAGTTTTGACCCTTTTACCTCAGTCATATCTCGCTAAGATGCCTGCATTCGTTGCGCCATTACCAGCACAACCGTACATCTTGAAGAGGAAAAGTAATGAAACTGCTGCATATCAAAGTCAGTCCTGATCTCGCAGGTTCCGCCTCGCGTACCGCTTCATCTTATTTGGTAGACAAACTCAAGCTGCGCCATCCCGCCTTGGTTGAAACCGTGATTGATCTTTCCCGCGATCCGTTACCGCACCTTGATGCATTCACAATCGGCGCATTCTTTACCCCCGCTGACAGCCGGACCGCAGAACAGTGCGAGGCAATCGCAACATCGGAGCATCTGGTTGATCAACTGCTGGAAACGGATCTGCTGGTGATCGCATCACCGATGTGGAACCTCGGGTTGCCATCGGTCCTTAAAGCCTGGTTTGACCATATCACCCGCGCTGGGCGCACCTTCGCCTTCACGGCCGAAGGCAGCAAGATTGGCTTGGTGAATAACAAACAGGTTTATTGCGTGGTTGCCAGCGGCAGCGTTTTTGCCCAAGGACCTTTCATGCAGGACGATCAGTTCACGCCCTATATTCGCACCGCACTGGCTTATATCGGCATTGACGATGTGAAGTTTATTCGAGTCGACGGCACACACGATCCTGTGAGCCGTCAAACCGCCTTACCTCATGCATTGCAATGCATTGATCATCTGTTTAATTAACTGAGGGCACCATCATGACATCACGTGTAAATCACTTTAAAACGATTCCTGGCTTGGTTAAATCGCTTAGCGACGTCACCCTGGCTTCACATAAAAGCGCCATCGACAGCATGATGAAGCATCTGATTGATATCCGTGCTTCACAGTTAAATGGCTGCACCTTTTGTGTCGATATGCACATCAAACAAGCCAAACTGGACGGCGAACGCGAACTGCGTATTTATCATGTTGCCGTATGGCGTGAATCGCCGTTATTTAGTGCGAAAGAGAAAGCCGCATTGGCATTAACTGAAGCGCTAACGCGTATTAATGCGCATGGGGTTTCGGATGAACTTTATCACGCCGTGAGCGAGCACTTTTCAGAGGTCGAAATCTCAGAATTGGCGATGGCTATTTCCGTCATCAACAGCTGGAACCGCCTGATGGTGCTTTCACAGATGGAGCCTGGCGCGCTGGATAAAGCGTATGGCCTGGATCGCGCTGATTTAAATTAATCGTTTTATACCCGGTATACTTTAAGCTTGGGTGCAGAGGCGACGCGCCTTGCTGCACCCTTAAGTATGGCGGGTATATACCTGACGTTGAGTGGATAGGCGTGTACACTGCTGCGGTTTTTTCTGATTAATGAAATGCCCGGGAGGCAACCGTATGAAAGAAGGCCCACTGTCCGAGAAAGAGCTGGAATGGCTTGAAGAGATGCTGGAAAAACACGGCAGTGAAGCGTCGATACTGGATGTCTCTGAATTGGACGGCCTGTTGACTGCCGTGCTTTCGGGCCCGACAACGGTTGAACCCAGCGAGTGGCTGGTTGCCATGTGGGGCGGCCAAAAGCATATTCCGAAATGGACCAACGAGCGCGAGATGACGCGCTTTATGGAACTCTGCTTTCAGCACATGAACGACATTGCCGATCGCCTTTCGGAGTTCCCAGAGCAGTTTGAACCGGTATTTGGCATCCGCGAGATGGAAGGTCTGGAATTCACCGTCGTGGAAGAGTGGTGCTTTGGCTACATGCGCGGCGTGGCGCTGACTGATTGGTCTGCCCTGCCACAGGAGCTGCAGCCAGCACTGGATGCCATCGCTCTGCATGGATCTGAAGAGAACCTTGAGAAAATTGATGCGCTGTCGCCAGACGAAATGGAAGCCAGCATTGATGCCATCCGCCCTGCTGCACTGGCGCTGCATGATCACTGGATTTCACAGCCAGAAGCGATTCCAATGGTGCAAAAGCCGATCGTGGCAGATAAGTTGCCAGGCAGGAATGATCCCTGCCCATGCGGCAGCGGGAAAAAGTTTAAGCAGTGTTGTTTGCACTGATTGGATTTGAAAAAGGCTGCCGATGGCAGCCTTTTTCAATTTTGGTTTAGCCAACACTGTATTTTGTATGAAGTAAACCTACCCGCAGAAAGCTAAAGTCTTCTTAAATAAGTTTCCGCAACACATTTGTTCTGCCTTGAATGACAAGTTTTGTTTTGCAGTCAGTCTTCATTAATTTGCTAAAAATTTAAGCTTCACATTGATTAAAAATTCAATTTGAAAATACCATTATTACGTGAAAAAATGACATCACATTGCCGATCCTGCGTTAAAAAATAACGTAGCATTAGTTTTTTTGCTCTGGTGGAGGTTGTTATGTCAAGTTTTGACACGGATTATTGTTATTCATTCCCAGCGGTACGAGGGATACAGGCAGGACGCCCATTTTACATTGCAACTTGTCCGATGCGTATCATTCCTAAGATTTTCAGCTTTGATGAATCTGAGGTGCCACCTGAGCTGCGCGCGCAGCGCATCCTCAATAAAAGCCGCATTCCCGATATGGTTCGTTATTTACTAGAAAATCCAAAAGATTACGTTTTTTCTGCTCTTACGGCATCTATAGCAGTCGAAGTCGAATTTGTAGAAAATATGGGATCCGGTAACTTGGGAACTTTAAAAGTACCAATGGACGCGCAGATATTAATAAATGATGGCCAACATCGTCGGAAAGCTATTGAAGAAGCATTGGAGGAACGACCTGAATTGGGTCATGACAACATTCCTGTGCTTTTCTTCGTCGATGAAGGTCTTCGGCGTAGTCAACAAATGTTTGCCGATCTCAATAAGTATGCGGTTAAGCCAAGTCCATCTTTGGCCACGCTTTATGATCACCGTGATGTTGGTTCAGAACTGGCCCGATTTATGGCTGCAAATGTTGAACCTTTCATCGGTCTGACCGAAATGGAAAAATCAAGTATATCAACGCTTTCAAGTAAGCTATTTACCTTGAGCAGTATCAAGCAAGCCACTAGAGCGTTGCTTGGTAAAGGCCCGAAAGACGGTTGTGATGATGATGAAAAAAAAATCGCCATTGAGTATTGGCAAGCAGTTTTCAACGTTATTCCAGACTGGCAAATGGCCGCAAAGAAAGAAGTATCCCCAGCTCAACTTCGGCAAGACTATTTACATGCCCATGGAATCGGCCTACATGCATTAGGTATGTTGGGCAGAAGCCTTTTGACAGAGCATCCGCATGACTGGCATGAAAAATTAAATCAGTTGAAAACCATCGATTGGCGCAAAACCAATCCAGAATGGTTAAAACGAGCAATGCTGCACGGCAAGTTGAGTAAATCAACAACGGCCATTCAGCTCACCTGCAATCTTCTCAAAAATGCCTTGGGCTTACCTCTGACACCAGAGGAAAAGCAGCTTGAAGCACAGGTAGTTACAAAAATATGAGTAACCTAATTAATGTCCATGATTTGGATGATTATGAAGACTTCATCAATTTGGAAGAATTCGCTGGTCGTCCGCTTGCGGAATATGTTTCCGAAGTGCAGAGAATTTATTGCGCCGATAAACGCCCTTGGGTCATTGGCTATAGTGGAGGCAAGGACTCATCAGCAGTCATTACTCTGACGTATTTGGCTTTGTTAGGCCTTCCACCTAAGTTACGAACAAAACCTATTTTTCTGGTCTCTTCAGATACACTAGTCGAAACGCCCGTTGTCGTTGATTTAATTAAAAAAACGATGTTGCAAATTGAAGCTGGTGCTAAGCGCGATAAATTGCCGATTACTCAACATCCCGTTGTGCCGAAAACCCATGAAACTTTTTGGGTAAATCTGCTCGGTAAAGGCTACCCAACACCAACCAGAAGCTTTCGTTGGTGCACCGAGCGCATGAAGATCAACCCCGTAAGCGACTTCATTCGCGAAAAAGTTAGCCAATTCGAAGAAGTGATTGTAGTGCTCGGTTCACGTAGCAGTGAAAGCTCTTCACGCGCCCAAGTCATCGCTAAACATAAAATTGATGGCACACATCTTGCCCGTCATACAACGCTATCAAATGCCTTTATCTATACCCCAATAGATACTTGGGATGTAGAAGACGTTTGGAAATTACTTCGCGGTGCTTTCCGCTATTCGCCAAACGAAGTTGAAGAATGGGAAAGCCCATGGGGAGGGAACAACCGCCCGCTTTGGACATTGTATATGGATTCATCTAACCAAGGAGAATGCCCGCTTGTAATTGATGACAGTACGCCTTCTTGCGGTAATTCACGTTTTGGCTGCTGGACTTGTACAGTTGTAACCAAAGATAAAGCGATGGAGAGCTTAATCCAAAATGGTGAGGACTGGATGCTTCCGTTGCTTAAATTCCGCGACATGCTGGCAGTGACGTCAGATCCAACTCAAAAGGATACTTATCGTAATCATAAAAGAAGAACCGGTAAGGTGAGCTATCAGTATGCCAAAGATGGTGAGGAGCTTAGTGCTGAACGTAAGCATGTTCCTGGCCCTTACTGGCTTTCATACCGTAAAGATTGGCTGAAAAAACTTCTTCAAATTGAAAAAAGCATTAATGACAACGGACATGATCTAACGCTGATTACTCATCCGGAATTACATGCAATTCGTCAGGAATGGTTAAAAGATCCGAATGAACCAGACTGGAATGACTCATTACCGGAAATTTATCGTAGCGTTTACGGAAAGGATCTGAACTGGGTTGTAGATGATCAATCCCGTTTCAATGCAAGCGATGCAGAATTGCTAGCTCACATAACTCAGGATTTTGATGTTGAACCTGAAATGGTGATGAAGCTCATTGAGCTGGAAATCTCAATGGAAGGAATAAGCCGCCGTCAGGGAATTTTCGAAAAAATTGGCACCATTTTGAAACAGGACTGGGGAAGCCTCGAGCAGATCCAAGAAAAGCAATCAGCATTACAGAAGCGTAATCAGCGAGATTTGCATCAGGAAGAAGTAAGCAAGTTAGAAGCGGAGCTACAAAAGTTGCAACGCATGTTAGTTGAGGCAGATGAGCCCTCACATGTTCATCGTGAGGTTGTAGAAAATGATCATTAAACAATTAGTTTTGCGGAATTTTCGTGTTTTCCGTGGGACGCATATTATCGATTTAGCACCAAAAAAACGGGAACGAGAATTACATGACCGTCCTATCGTTCTTTTTGGTGGTCTAAATGGTGCAGGTAAAACATCAATCTTAACGGCAATCCGTTTGGCCCTCTACGGACGACTGGCTTTTGATCAATCCAGCCAACAGCAGGATTACATCAACCAGCTCACATCATTAATTCATAATGGTGTGAGCCAAACACAGCGGCCAGATGATGCTTCTATCGAACTGATTTTTACTTATAACAAAGGTGGCAAAGAGTCTGAATTCACTGTTACTCGCTCTTGGAAAAGAGGTAAGAAAGATAAGTTGTCACTGCTGCAAGATGGTGCGCATCTTGAAGAACTCAACTATGAGCAGTGCCAAGGATTTTTAAATGAACTAATACCTCATGGAATTGCAGATCTCTTCTTTTTTGATGGCGAAAAAATTGCAGAGCTGGCTGAAGATGAAACCGGCAATATACTAAGAACGGCAGTACGGCGCCTGCTCGGATTAGATCTTATATCCAAATTACGTAATGATTTGGCAATCTTTACTAAACGGCAATATGCTAAGCAGCTCAGTACTGAACAGCAAAAAAAGATCAGAGTACTGGAAGAGCAGCAGAACAGTTTAGGTTTCAAGGCAGAAGAGCATATGGCAGCCTTAGATGAGATAAATGCTCAGATTGAATTTCTGACCTTACAAATCATAAAATTTGAAGGGCAACTGAGCGCCCAAGGCGGTGCATTTGCATTAACAAAAACTCAGGAAGAGAAAAAAGTTGATGAGCTTGTAAAAGACAAAGAACGTTTAGAAAAGGCTTTACGTCACGAATGTGATGGTACCCTACCGTTTGCTTTAGCTCCAAAAACACTTTATCAACTTTTAACGAGAATTGAGAACGAAGCTGAAATTAAGCAAACTAAAAGCTTCGAAAAAGAACTTACTTCATTTCTTGAACAGCTCAAAGCTGACATGGCGTTTAGATCAAGAGAAACTAGTATTATTGCTACGGAAGCTATTTCTGACCAGCTTGAAATGTACATGCAAGCGAAACCTAAAGGCGATTTACTGTTTGATATTTCTGAACGTGAAGCTGGGATTATCAAATATGCTATTGAACAAGGAAGTAAAAGTTCATGGCAGCGCTTTGATGATTACCGATCTGAGTTAACAAAAGTCGAAAATATGTTAGAGCAGTCCTCAGCTAACATAGCAAGAGCGCCAGAAGATGATCAGTTATTAGACATTTTTAATAGCTTGAGAAAATTAGACGTTAAGCGCATCGAGCAAAAGAATAACTATAGATTTCATATTGAAGAAGCCAAGAAATTCAAACAACAACAGTTGGATGCCGCTAAGCAAATTCAGAAGTTTCATGATGCTGAGAGAGACCAATATGGATTTGTTAGCTCGCTAAAAAATGCGGAAGAAACGATCGGACTATTGGACTCCTATACAGACGTGCTCACTAAGGCAAGAGTGAAGAAGCTTGAAGCAAATTTCGAAATGGCTTATCGAAAGCTAGCACGTAAGGAAGATCTTAAACTTTCAGCTCATATCAACCCAGCAACATTCGATGTTGAATTGGTTGATGAAAATAACATTGCGATAAACAGAAAGCTTCTCTCTGCTGGTGAAAAACAAATTTATGCCATTGCAATTTTGGAAGCATTAGCCAAAACATCTGGGCGCGAATTACCGGTAATTATCGATACGCCTTTAGGCAGACTTGATTCCTATCATCGCGATAAATTAATTAACCATTATTTCCCATACGCAAGCCATCAAGTTGTATTGCTATCGACAGATACCGAAGTTGATGAAAAATATTTTGTCGACCAATTGAGAGATGATATTTCTCATGCATTTGAAATTAAATTCAATGCATTCACAAAATCTTCATCAATCAGCAAAGGTTACTTCTGGGAACTTACTAAGGAGATCGTGTAATGCTTCCAAATCGTATGCAACTTAGTCGGACCACAGAAGATCAGCTTAAGAAGCTTAAGGCTTATACGGGATTGACCCCTAATGTTACGGCAAGAATCGCATTTTTTCGTTCAGTAGAAAGTGGTTTTCGTTATAAAGGTATGGGTGATACAAAAAAAAATGACGGCTCATTAGTGCTTGATAAAATCACATGGCTAGGTGATACGCTTCATCTCACTGAGCTGACATTAAAAATGCTTTATAATGGAATGGATAATAGAGAATACCTTAAAGCTTGGGCTGCGCATGTTGATGATGGAATTTCTAGCATAAGGAATCATAAAAGCTTAAGCAAATTTGTTAATGCAATATAAAAACTCCCCTCGTTATGAGGGGAGTGTAAATTATTCAAAACCCCAGATAACTTCAGCCAAATCACTCAAATCCTTAGCTCTTTGGCGTATATTATTTTCTCCCCAATGAAAAACCTGTGACACTTCTAAAGTGTGGGAAAACGCAGACGTTTTATAAACCTCAATCTTATCAGAAAAACAAATATCTTTTATTTTCCTATTCTTCCCTTTCTCTAATAAAAGTACATTGCCGACAGAATTAATCCATCGACTATAGGGTTTGGAAAAATGGCTAGTATCGCCAATATTTTCCCATCGAGAAAGATTTTTAGGAAATATATGTTCCAAATCAACTTCGTTAAAATCTGGAATTGATGCCTTGCCGCCCTGATATAATTCAACTTTACATATAATATACTTCAATATTACAGAGCTTTCGGAATCGAATGCGAGAAAACATTCTTTAAACGGTGATTTAACCTTTTCAATTAATGGAAAAAAATTGCTTAAAATTTCATCATCACCTTTACCACATTGCATATCTGCAAGGACTTTTTTAAATAATGAATCAATCTCTCCCACACCATAATCACAAATAGTAACCCACCTAAATAATAAATTTAGGGAAAGCTTAGAGAGCTGAGGTAATATTTTTTCGTTATTATGCAATGCATATAAAAATGTTGGAAGATGAATGGTATAGCCGAGTAAATTCATCTCAGCGACATTAGAGGCCCATTTTTCATGAGTGTTTATTTTAGGCCAATTTAATCTATTTTTATTACGCAGGCGGTCAAACGATTCTGCATTATTAACTAGATTAGAGAGTAGTTCCTGAGTCTTAATTTCATTATTGCCTATTTTTTTTCTAATAGCTTGATATAATGTCGACTTTGTTACGTCAACAGACTCATATGCATTCCAATATATTTTAATAAAATCCACAAAATTAGCCGATGCATTTTGTACTGTTTTTACAAGGTCATCCCAGTCGACAAGAGCATCATCCTGATTACTTACCTTCATGTTACTTAAAATCTTATTTTTGAGTAGATCTGCTACCGATAAATCCATACCTTTAGAATTGAGAGATTCAAAAATCACATAAGCATCAAAATCGTCCTCAACATATATAGTTACGAACTTCAGATTTGTAATAACAAAACGAAAGAAACTCTGAAGTTCAATCAACGAATTTGATCGCCCGAAAAACTGTTTGCTTATTTTATCTTGAAAAAATCTCTTTGCCTTAATAATTCTATTGTCTTTCTTACTAAAATGAGTAAATAGTTCTCGTTTAGAAACGTTAAGCATCTTTTCAAAATGCTTAGAATCCTTATTATTTGCTTTTAAGTAAAAATCGTCTTGCTTTATATGACGGCTTACACTTGAATAAAGCGAATCAGCAACTTCTAATCTATCAGAGTTTATGCAATCTAAATCATTAATTGTTAATTTCCCATCAACAACTAATTTAGCATAGTCTTGTATTACAGATAAAAGAAGCATGAAACTTATAGCTCTTTGCTGACCATCGACAATATCATAATGTGATGAGTTTTTTTCCTTACTAGCAAGAAGCAAGGTCCCCATAAAATACTCTTTAGATTCTACAAAAGAGTGTATAACATCATTCCATAATTCCAAAAGTTCGTCATTAGCCGTCCAAGAGTAATCACGCTGATATTTAGGTATAAAATAGCGTTTTTTCAAACCATAGAAGATTTCTTCTAAGGTGCTAGTGCTTGCTTTAATATCCATACATTACCAATTAATTAACTAATTCCCAAAATGCTTTATCACGCATTTTTACTATATCTTTTGAACCATTAATAAAAATGCTAAAATGTTTTTCTAATTTATTAATAGCCTCCATAACTTTTTCTTGCTCAGACTTATCGTTTATACTGAATATTGCTTTGATATCTTGAGGTTTTAGCTTTGCTACACGATGTATTACCCAAGTCAAAACGTAACTTGAATAATCATTTTCACCTGTCTGAAAATGAGTGATATCTTGAGTGGATAAAATCATACCTACGCCATACTCACGTCCCTCTTTAAGAATCTTACGTAAGCTTGGAAAATTTTGAGACATAAAATTATCAGCCTCGTCTACTAAAATCATTTTAGTAATTTGGCGGAAATCTCCCTGTACTTCGGGTTTGCCTTTTTTTTGCATTTGCGAATAAAATAAATCTAATGTTAAAGCTACTACTAAATTTTGTATTTCTGGAGGATAACCTGCTAATTCAATTATCGTAATGTTATCAACAAGATCATAAAGACTTTGGCATTTTAAATTATTGTCTTCAAAAATCTCTAACTCATATAAGCTTTCCAATGCTGCATAAAGTGAATCTTCATCCGGTTCTGTTCCAATAAACAGATCCCAAACCTCTGAAACCGTAGGCGCAGGCTTATTCCATGTTGTAGGATCGGCCTTATGGATTCCGGCCAACTCATAAGCTTCACCAATAAGTTTCCTAAGCCTTAACTGTTGCTTCTGACCCAAGTTAAAAGCTTTACCCATTGTTTCTGAAAATCCTCGTGCGGTATGTACAGGCAACATTGGGGTATCCCCAAATAAACTTAAAGGATTATAAGGTAATCTATGAAGTTTAAATTTCTCACCACTCGTAGCGGTTAAAAATCTCTCGTCAACATAATCGGACTTGTAATCAAATATCAACACACCAATAGGTGAAGAATTAACGTTATAGCATTGATTGCGAAACAACTGTGTTATAACGGATTTCGTGAATTGAGTTTTTCCAGTTCCCATTGTCCCAATAATGCCAGTATTTGTGTTCATAAATTTGGCAGTGTTAGTAGGTTCCCAATTAAGCGGTGTATTAGTTAAGACGTCGTTACCGAATTGAATGGTTAATGATTGTTCACTGCCTTTAGATTCATTAGCCTGAAAAATATCCGAATGAGTATCTACAAGAACACTATTTTTAGTATCATCCACTGTAAATGACAAAATGCCATCACAATGCTCATGCGTATCATAGTTTTCAAAAATACCTGACTCACCTAAATTAAAAGGTGTAAGTAATTGAGTAGAACTTGGGGACAGAATAAACTTATCAGGAACATGACAAATTTCTGCAATTTTGTCTGATAAGACAAGCTCTTTTAAAGGTTTATCAACTAAATTACGAAGTAATCCGATAGGAAGATCAATCCTTAAAATTCCATTAATAAGTTTATATTCTGGCTCAAAGCAACTAGCTGAATCAAGATGACTGATTACAAATCCCTCAGGATACTCATTAATATTGGATAAATCATAATTTCCTTTTAACCATACTTCTTTTTCTAGAATAATTTTGTTGAAATAATTCCCTGGGAAAACATTATATAATCGATATTTATCGATCTGCATTAATACTTGTCGAATAAATAACGCTCGATGTAACTTCCCTATAAAAGTAAGTTTACCTAAAATATCTTCGAGAAGGTAGCGACGTAGCTCTTTTGCCTGCTGCATTGCTTTATTATAATCTGGAGTTGCACCTGTCTTTACCTCAACAGGCAAAATTACTAACTGCTGCTCTTTAAGACCAACCAGTAATACATCATCAGATATTTCGCCTTTAGAATAGCCATTTACATTCCGTGAGAAGTCGCTATCAGACATTTTTAGACCAATATTTCCTGATACTCTTATCATTTCAGCGACAGACAATGGAACCCAAGTAATATCTGAACCATATACTAAACTTGTTACGAACTTATAAGCACCAATTATACCTTTTTTTTCTTTTATCTCTCGAGCACGATTTTCATCAGTGCTTAGCATTTTTAACAACCAGTCACCATTAAAAGCATTAAATTCATCAAGTTTACCACCATCACCTTGCTTTAATATAGTTTCAAATAAACCGCGTTGCGCAGTAACCGTTATAGCGTCATAACTTGATGAGCTCGTATATTGATCTGAGTAGTGAATAAGAACTACATCTTTATTACTGTGGAAAAAATCTAAGGTGACCTTTGGATCTATTATAGTTGTCCATACTGAACTATCGTAAGATCTTTTGAGCAATTCTTTAAAATCTTCACTTACAGCTAGAGCTATAGCATTTGCACCATGGTACATAGTGTTTTGTTTATTAGCAGGCTGTAATAATGATCCAATATATTTTGCTATTATCAAATGAGCGTGATCTTTATAATCGCTTCCCTTCAAACCAAATCCAGTAAAATATGAACCTGATTTACTCTCCGAAGCTTCACCATTTAAAAATCCGTCGCATGCTATAGCAGATGCCATATCATCAATTGCCACGTCAACACAATCGACCTTATTATTATTCCTAAAGAAGGTTAGATGAGAGTAAGCTTGGCCATTCGAAATGGTTTGGTCATTTGTGAATTTACTATAGGTTAATTTTGTTCGTAAAATATCAATGACTGAATCCGCGTTTTCACGTACTTTACCCTTATTCAGCTCAAGCCATTCCTTTAAATCATCAAAAAGTTCGGCTTCTGAAAACCGATCGAACGCATTAAAGCATAATTCGTCATCATAGATATTTACATGTATTGCTGAAGATTTTTCAAGATTTTTTTTAATGTAATCCACAATCCCTAAGAATATTTCCCCACCATATTCTTGGTTAACAGAATTAATAATAAGGTTCTTTTGATAACCATTAAATAAATGATGATATGATGATTGGAATTCCGAAATTTTTTCGCGAACTAATTTCCTGACAAAAGTTAATGAGCTTTTCTCATGGGGAACACTTTTCAACCAGAACGAATTATCTTTCACTAACTGAGTGTAGGTAAAACCATATTTTGGATGATAAGCATAGGGTAATAAACCTTTTGGGACTAATCTTTCAAAAGTTATGTCTGACATTTCAAGAAAACTATTATCTTGAGTAAGGCTATGACAAAGTGAAGTGTAATAGCTCATAATTAAAGGATGATATGGAGAATAATATTCATCATCTCCTGATTTTATCATACCGACACTTAGCATTGTTTTTTGATCTTTTGTAAGCATGGTTCCTGTTTGGATAGACGAAAAATAATTCACCCATGCTAATACAATGTTATTTGTTATAGTGATAAATTCATTCCCCCATGAAACCAATGAGGGAGTTGTTTTATGTTTTTCTAAATATAAAAATAATTTTAAGTAACCATTATAAATATCATTATCAATACTTTTTATTGAATTAATTGTTAAATTCTCATCTCCTATAACAGCCAGTTTCCTCTCAACTATAAATTCTTCCTCCCATTTAAGGAGCCTAATGCGCGCAGCAGATATAGGAAACTCATTATTTTCTAAACTGACCTTGCTTTTTAAAGTATTTAACTCTCCATTATAATTATCATTAAAAACTTTTTGGGCACGATTACGATTTAGCAATAAGGGAAGGAATAACGAATCTGTACTTCTTTCGCCCTCAACATTAAAATTTAGATGATGCTCACCTGATTTCACTATAAATGTAAGCTCATCAGATTCATTAGCTAATTTAGCAAAATCAATAATACCATACGTAGCATTATCGATAATGTGATTTAAACTGTCCAACTCAAAAGTTTCTTCTAAAATACTGCTTATCTTTAACTTATTTTCGTTAGTCGAAATCGTTATTGTTTTTTTTAGCGGTTCTAAAGTAAAAGAATTTTTAAATGAATCTATATGAAATACTTCTCTACGTATTACCAAGCATCTAAAGTTATAAACTTCTGATTTATTTTCCCTTTTCAAAGCCAAATTAAAAAATAAAGGCATTGATTGAAAATTTACTTTTATAGTAGCCGTAGAGTTTTTTAATCCATTACGCGTAGAAATGTTTTCTTTTATGTGGCTATATTCTTTAGGCGATAATTTAAAATGGTTTTTATCGAGATCATTACTACCTTGAAACGTTAATTTTATTTCAACTTCATTTAATTCATCGTCAACTTCAATGATAAGATGCCTGTCACGTTGTCCACTTTTCGTCTCCGCACGACTACGTGATATTATAGTGGCCCCACTATTTACTTCCTCCTCTACAAGCAAGAGATGTTGTGTGGCATTACGATTTTTTTCATCAAGTAATGACTGGTAATTTAATTGTTGCCAGTGATTCTTTATAATAAAATTATCATTGACGAACTTTTCTCCGAACAACTTTAAGCGCTCATGTAATTGATCACCAAAATGCTCAACCTCAAAAGCTATTTCACTATATAAATTCCTATTCTCTTCTAATCTTTTTTTTATTTGATTCGTATTACCTTCCATTTTAGTTATCAATGGATCTTCAAACATAGCTAATTCATTAAATTTTAAATCGCCGTCTGCAACAGCGTTGTATAATGATTCAAAACCAAACATAGTTGCATTTCTATTATCCTTTATCATTTCAAATTGATCATCCAATAAACAAAGAGAGACGTCTTTCGCGCTACCTTGAATATTAATCAATCCTCGAATTGCTTCCTTTATCTTTTCTGAGCTCCAAATCTGCCCAGGTAATGATAAACTCTCAAAATTATTTGTTAGGCTTTCCAAATTACTATTATGAATCGCAATAAGCGCACAACCCTGCAGCCAGCTCCCTGCATCCGAAACATCATCACGAATCTTTACGATGAAGTTTTCTGTACACCCGATATCATTATTGGGATTGTCCGAATGTAATACAGGTATTACTTTTATATCTTGGCACTGAATAAATGGTAAGACGATACCATCTGGAGAAGTTAAGGATTTTGTACTCCTCTTCATTACAGCCTGAAAAAGCTTTAAGCTATTCTCTTCATTTGGCGAACGAAATTGATATCTATATCCAATTTCTAAGTGCAGAGATGCTGCGTTTACTAATTGTTCGGTTAAAAATTCTTCAAATTGTTTTACGGACATAAATAGCATCTCCACTATCACTCATGCGTTCTACATTACCAATGCGATCATAAAATTTTATTAATTCTTGCTGACTTTGCTTATCAAAATAAACGCCTCTTTGTTGAAAAGAAATAATAAGATCTTGAAATCTAATTCTTTCGTTATTATTCACAGCAAGATTTGTTAGTAAAACAATTTGATCTTGATTTAATATAAGTACTCTTCCTGATCTTCCGCGGCTTTGAAAAAAACCTTTAGCTATAATTTGTTCTATGTCCTTAACATAGCGTTTATTAATATTTACTCTATGTCCTACCTGGAATTGCGCCATTGCTAATTTTATAATTTCCTCTAACCAATGAGTAGCTTGATTAATCGGCTGATTAAACTCAATATTTAATTCCCGTTGAGTTCTGAATGCATGAGCGAAATCCTTAAGGTGCTCGCTAACATCGTTATATTCAGTCTCTTTTATTTTCCTGAGAATAGCCCATAAAGGTGTTTTTTTACTGTTTTTCCCATTATCTGCTTGTAGTAATTCTAACATTGTTAATATTGGGAATATTTTATAGCATGAGTCTTGGAATAATTTATACCCATGGTTACGAATATGCGTGCGCTCATTACTGGCACGCTCATGATCCATAATAAAATAAAGTGGTTTAGATTGAGGTTCTTCGGCAACTTTCCAATCCCCTAATGCTAAACTGATTTGAGCTGTATATGTAAACAAATAAAAGGAAAGAAATTTTTTTATCTCAGATAGAAAATAGTTTGGCCTCGAAGATAGGAAGTTAAGATCTTTTATAAAAACGAATGATAAGTAAGGTAAATAAGCATCTTCAGTTAAACTATCAAATTCATAATTTTTAGTGTTTTTTGTAAAAACTTTTATTATTTCACGCTCAATGAAGTTCACATTTCTTGTGAATTCTTGTATTTTAGTCCCCTTCATTAAGTTTATAAATAAGCTAGCAAAACGATCGTCACTCTGTGCATATTCTCCCTTTTGTGAGTGAAAAAGAAGCATTTCAGGGCTAATATTAAATATATCTTTATTTTCGAAATACATTTCATTTATTGTATTCCAAAATTCTTCCTCACCAAGTTTATTGCCGAATGATAATTGGCAATCTTTTATAAATCTCTCATAGCTGTAATTTTCAATTTTTTTTCTGAGCAATGTTCGAAGTATTATTCCAATAACATTATCCCATTCGAATTCATTACCTTTTGTGCGCATAGGAAAAAAACTATTTAATTTATTTTTTTCCGGAATATCATTCGCAACTCTCGGCAAAGATTTATTTATTACGTTTATAAATCTATCAATTTCCATATTTATACACCACTCACTTCAAAATAATCATTACCCTCATCACTTATCTTAAATTTCTTCTTGCCTTTGATGATAAACAATGTCTTTTTCTTATTTGCAACTTGTACTATTTGTTCTACTATCTCATCCAAAAGCAAAATGACGTTTTTGTCGTGTTTATTGGGTCTGTAGCCTTGGTTAATTTTAACCATAAGCGAGAGTAAATTTACGCTTACAGGTATAGGCTTCAAAATAATGCCATCAACGCTAATTACAGCATTGAAATAGCCAATTTTACCATTTTTCTTTTCCGCTATCCCTTGAAAGTCTGGTCTAACGTCGAGTTCAACTGCCACTTTAAAGCCATTTCGTTCATTAATGAAAAAAACATCTCTTTCCAAGTTTGGTGAATTTCTGTTTCCATAACGATGGATAGCCGTAATAATCAACTCTTTATATATTCTATTTATTTCTTTTTTTATCTGCCCTGAATTTTCAAACTCCTCATGAATTAACCATATATTTGAATATTGCTCAACCATGTCATTTTCGAATTCAGACTTGAACGATTTAACAAAAGAACTTTCTAAAGACCGCTCATTTCCAATGAGATATAAGAGACGTAGATATGTTTCTGCTTTGTTTATTCCATAAATGCCAAATTGATGCATTTTTTCTGTGAAGTCAATAAATTCATCTGAATGGATATTCAAATTAAAATTAATAATGAATTCATCAATTTTTCTAGAATGTAAATTTGCTGGATCAAAAGCTTTAATATTTTCTAATAGCTCATTATCGCCCCCAGAAAAAAGGCTATCAAAAAGGTAAGAATTTGAGTTAAGGACTTGGTAAATAAAATCTAATAATGCTCTTGCTGTAAGGAATTGGTCTTTTATTAATCGCGTTTTTAAAAGCAAATCGACGACTTTATCCTGTACTGATTTAAGACCTAATATAAAAAAGTTTGCAGTAATTATTGAATGGCCTTTACTTTTTAATTCATTTTCGTAAACTGCGAAAAAGGGATTATTTAAATTTCTTTGTGTTATTTTATATATAAAAGATTTAACGAAATCAGATCCATTTCCCTCCTGTGACAGGAAAAATTTTGGGTACTGCTCAAAGTCCATAAATATATATTTTGATGAATGGATATTTCCATCTTTTTTCAAAAATGATTGAATAGCGTTCTTTATATCGCCATGCTCTTTACTCCCTTCTTCAGCATAGTTTCCTAGCATACCAATATTAATTCCAACAATTAAGGGCCTTGTAGATATTTTATTGGCACTAAACCTTGCATCAAGAGCCTGAATTGCTGTTTGATTTGGAGAAAAACTATGAGTTGCATCCAGATGGAAATCATATTTGCTTTTCCATTCAAGATTGTATCTTGTTAGGATTTCTGACTTACCATCACCGCTGCTGCCACAGAGAAAAATGATATCATTCGGTTGTAGTGAAGGTAATTTCTTGGAGAAATCAGTTTCAATTGGTGTCTCTATGTAAATGTAATCTTTGTAACGAGCAAGGATGTCATGTCGCTTTGAGCTCTTTTCAGTGCTTACAGCATATGGAGAGGATTTAGAAAGAATGCTTAGCGCGTGTTTTAGATCCACAATCGCCACCTAGATAATCTGTTATTAATTATTGCATTACCAATTCAACATATTGCTTTAAAAGCAAGTGGTGAAGGAACGCAAATGCGTTATTAATGCTGTTATTTGATTTTATCACTTAAATTTAGTTTATGTAAACAAAGCTACCTTTGAAACCTTTCAGAGTGCTTATATCAATAAACCCAAGAGATGCATGCACTTCCGAGACAGTCAAAAGATAATTTACAGTAATTAACACCATTTTCAATAAGGTAAGGTTAACATTTTATCATTTTATTACGTATTGGCTGAGATTTTTCTTATGTAGTTGAGTTGTTAAGGCTCATATTTTAAAGCGGGCCAAATTCCAGATACAAAAAAAGCCGCTTGTAAGCGACTTAATTTGCATTCTCGATGGTGCGAAGGCCGGACTCGATATCAAATCAAATCACTGATTTAAAATAAAAAAACTCACGCACTCCCCCTTATATGCCCCCGCAATTTTTTTGTCAAAATCTTCATAGCTATCCACTTCCTGAGTTCTTTTTATGCCCGTTTCAAAGAGACAATAGGCTGATGACGACGATTTTTTCTACCCGCAGACGCCCATACACTCATTTTCATTTAAAGAAGATTTTATGACATATCCTTCACACTGCTCACTTAAAACATTTTTGCATTAAAAACAAAAAGTTAATTAAACCCATTCGATATAGAGTGAAATTTAGTCTTCATCAGGGGTTTGCAATTTTTTGGCTTTCATAATCTGGTTCAACATTTCTGCCTTGAAAGTTGCCCCTCTATTACACTGAAGAGTAATTATTCATTTGAGAGGCCATCAGGGATGGATCAGAGTTCTGGCGGTCGACATCGTGCTTTTGATACCGCGATAGTATGGCAGGACCGTAATGATATGGTCAGGCAGGCGCTATTCGTAAGTATTCCCTGGTTCACGTTTGTGAACGTCAGCTTTGCTCTAATCATTTTTTTTCGCAATGTCCTCATCAGCGGTTTTGACCGTTCAATCAGCGACCAGACAGAAATACTTCCTCTCATTAATGGCATTGCGGTTGGCATCATTGCTTTCTCCTTTTTACTGGCATTTTTTATCTATCGTCTTCCAGCCAGATTTACACCAGTAAGTATGGGTTTGTTGCTGATTCTCAGTTTGATGTGGAGCTACTGCAGCTATCATTTTATCGTCTGGTGGCACCTGCCATTTGCCTGGCCCCTCAGTGTGATCCTTATGCTCACCGCGCTGGCTGCGCTTTATTATCACCCACCTGCTCTTATGCTATTCCTGACCCCGTTATGGTTGACCGCTTTGCTGGCAAGTATGCAACTGAATCAGGGCATCAGCGTGCGATTCTTACTGGTCTGGCTCATCCTCACAACCATTCTCATTTATGGCCGCTATATCCTACAGCGCTGGTTTGATGAAGCCTGGCGTCGTTATCAGGAGAACCGGATGCTTATTGCAATGCTTGATGTTATGGCGCATCAGGATGCACTCACCGGGACAGCAAACCGGCGGTCAATGGAAAACTATCTGGATGACGCTATCCGCCAGGCTTTGCCGTTTGCATTGATCATGCTCGATGTGGACTATTTCAAACGCTACAACGACCATTACGGCCATCAGGCCGGGGATGATTGTCTGGCAAAGGTAGCCGGCGTTTTGAAATCGTCGGTTCGCACGCCGGCAGATCTGGTAGCACGCTACGGAGGGGAAGAGTTTGTGGTCGTGCTGCCAACTGCCTCTCTGGACGAAGCTGCTCTGGTTGCAGAGCGTATCCAGGCGAGTCTGCATGCAACAGCGCTACCGCATCTCGCATCAGAAGTCAGCAATAGAGTCACCGTCAGCATGGGCATTGCTCTTTCAGGCAGCAGTGAGAGTGCTGCCGGAATTATTAACCGAGCTGATAACGCGCTCTACCGGGCAAAGCAGCAGGGTCGTAACCAGTGGGCAAAGCAAAACCCTGCTTAATCCCTATCGCGAACGGTCAGAAGCATCCTGGTTCGCAGGAGGCGTAAACCATTTTGATTTTGTCACGATCACCGGCTGCTCAGGCTGACTGATGAAGTTAGGAGACATGATCTGCACGCCGAATTCGTTGAACACATCCTGTATATGGCCGTGGAGAATACTTCTTACCCCAGCCAGTGATTCTCCCACCTGAAGCCGGACCTGGAGTTCATACGCCACATACCAGTCCTGCAGCGCCAGCTGGCGCACCAGCGGGGAAATGCTGCGATTAATCCCCGGTGTGCGACTGGCGGCAAGCTCCAGCATCGCTTCAACCTGCCGCCAGGGCGTGTCATAACCAATGGTGACGCTGGTCGTCATGTTAACGCCGTCGCCTTTCAACGTTGCGCTCAGGTTCACAATTCTGCCGCTGACGACAACCGCGTTGGGAACCGTAACCTCGTAGTTCTCGCGGGTCAGAATTTTAGTTGCCAGCATGCCCACCTCGCTGACGACGCCCTCATGATCGGCAATCCTGATAACTTCGCCTTTTCGCAGTGCGCGAGAATAGGTCAGCACCAACCCGCTCATAGCATGGTTCATCACGCCTGCCGATCCCAACGTCAGCATCAGCCCGAAGAAAACGCTTATCCCTTTGAAGGCGAGCGAGTTAGCCCCGGGTAAAAACGGATAAGCCGCCGACAAGGCGAATAACCAAATGACTACGCTGATCAGTTTACGGGTGACGCCAACGGTATCTGGATGCAGGCCCGACAGGTGTAACTGCCCGGTCTCGACTCGCCTGAGCACCAGTCTGAGCAATCGCGTCACCAGCGCCGTTATGAGGAAGATGACGACAACAATCAGCATGCCTGGCAGAGCGGAAAGTATGGCCATGCCCAGGCGTTGCAACAGCCCTAGCGCATAACCTCCCAGCTCCATGCCCCAAATTCGCGTCCAGGGAAACAGCCGCAACACCCAGCTGACCCAGATGTAAAATGACACGAGGAAAGCCGAGATAAGAACAAGGGCATACAGCCTTACCTCAATGGGACCGAGAAAGGCGCGCAGTGCGCCAGGAATGATACTTTTCCGCTGAGCACGCCTTACGGCATATATCCGCTTCAGCCAGGCGTAGGAGCGCAGGGCAAACAGGATGAATGCGAGCAGTAACAGAGCACCCAAAAAGCTTTTACCCGCTGAGAGCAGCAGGTAACGCGATGAATACTGCTCAGACAATGATTGTCGAAGTGTGTCCAGACGGAGTCTGACGCGTTCCGCCGCCTGCGCAAGCGTCAGATCATCCCCTTCATCCAGGTCATTCTCAGCGAGCAACATAAAAGGTTTGCCGTTGATAGAAAAAAGCACGACTGGCTGTCGGTAGCGCGTCACATTGTGCATCTCTACCGACTGAGCGAGGTCATTATCATTGAGCGAGCGCAATATCGTCACGATTCGCTGGACCCGCTCCTCTGGCGTGGTAAGGCCAAATTTTGCCTGCAGCATCACTACTGGCTGATTAAGCAGATATAACGTACGCGCTTTTTCCTGCGCCGAGGGAGCCTGACGCGGCTCCGCGCCAAGCGCATCTTGTAACGTGAAGAACAACAGACAACCGCATATACACATCACCGCTTTAATCATTTTGCCTCCAGAAGCCGTACTTTGCCTGGCGGTAAATCCATCCGTAAGGCAGCCGTCAATGCGTATTATTGAAATTGCCAGGTATACGAAATCAGAAAGCGTGTATCGGGATCGTCCAGATAGGTGTTGTTGTCCATAACGAACGTCAGAAGGTTTACTGAACTGTGCTCATCAAACCGATAACCTGCACCAAGCCCGCCAAAATAACCCCGGTAATTCTCCCCCTTCTCATTTTTTGATCCATAAGAGCCTGCCGCAAAGCCGATCATCGTAATGTCAGGCGTCAGCGGTCGGAGGGTAAAGGCACCAAGATACCCACTGCTGCCGGAGGTGGTGATCGTGCTGAATCCATACTCAGAAGGAATACCATCGGCGAACTGAGGCGCTTTACAGTCAGCTGCATTTCCGGTGCTGCAACCGGTTATCTCACCGGTGTTGTAGGTGTATCCGGCCATTGGGAATATCTGGAAACCGGCAGGTGCGAAGCCGAAATAGCTGAGTGGGACAAAGGTTCCAATGGAATAGTTAGTCTGCGTTGCACCATTGGTATATTCGTTTTTGCCAAAATTAAAGTTAACGATGCCTACCGGAAACAGCCATGAGCCGCCCACACGCCACTCGCTGGCATCACTGTTAACACGTGCGTTCAGTTTTTTTGCCGGGTCCAGCGCGACCGAGCCTGAGAAAGAGAGATTGCTGTCGTCCATGTCATAGGTGTCTGACCACGAGACACCTACTTTGGTCGTCACCTTGGTCGGATCATCATCAAGCTTGTCGCGATTGTCGTTAACTTCTGCGCCAAGCGCCGCCTGGCTTGAAAATAACAGCCAGAAAGCCCCACTCCATGCATTCCTTACATGACGCAACATAGTTACCCTCCGGCTAGCGTGCATTTATTCGCGTGACAGCATTTTAACCCTGGGCTCTGCTGGTTACTCCGGGCATTTGACCTGACTCAGGAAGGTCTGATAACGCTTTTGATTATTTTCGGTCAACGCTTTTACGGCTGACAGCACGGCAGAATTATCATGGGTGCTGTCCAGAAACCGTCTCTGCAATTGTTCATCGGTTACCGTCGACGGTATCTGGCACTTGTGGCGCAGGTCATCGGTGATTTTTTGCTGCCTCAGCGCAAAGGCCAGGTTTTCATAGGCGGAGTTAGCCAGTGCTGGCGTTTGTGACAACAACATCAATACGATCGGTATCAAGTATTTCATTCTTATCTCCCGGCCCGTTTCGGCCCTCTTAAACCCGAATAAATCATTTATTCACTGCTTTGATCCGCGGCGCATAGCGAAGGGTCAAACACTGTTTTCCACTCTTTCTTCATATCGACGATGACCCAACCCTTTTGGGGCGCCAATCTTAGCCCGCTGATAAGCGTTCCACTGGCGGGCGGATGCGCGTCGTAAGCATATTCACGCGCAGCATCGGTGTGATGAACCAGTAAACCAAAGGTTTTGTAGGTCGGATTGGCGGAGGTGTACTGGAGCATCGGCACATCGCCGTCGCTGTTACCGAACGCACCGACCGGTCGCCGCCCCATAAAGAGATGGATGGCGACCGGCTTCATCGCTTCATCATCATAAAAGGCGCCGTTCATGGTTTTACGCAGCTGCGTACCATTATCTGTCAGAGAGAACTCACTCAGCGAAAAGGAGCCGACAACCTGTTCGGGCGGGATGCCATACATTTTTTCGGCGAGTACGCGCATAAAATCGATGCCTCCTCCAGACACAATCCAGGTTTTGAAACCGTTATCCCGCAGATAATCCAGCAGCTGGCGCATCGGCTGATAGCCTAGCTGGTCATAACGGCAGCCGAAACGCGCATGTCGATGATTATCGACCCAGTTGCTGACGCGTTGGCTAAATTCTTCCGTCGTCATGCCGCTATGCGTGAGAGCCATCAACTGCATCAACCCCTTTTTGCCCGACTGCATCACCACTTTCATATCGTTGTTTATTACCGCCTGCACTAAGGCATCGTTATTCCATTCCGGGTGTTGTGGGGCGAGGCGTTTGATTTCATCAATCACGAACTGCAACTGAAACGTCAGCGGCGCTTCCGGCCACAATGTGCCGTCATTATCAAACACCACATAACGCTGACTGACAGGAATGAAGTCTTTGCTATTCGATGACGTGGTTTCCTTCACCCACGTTTCAATAGCCTGTTTTGCGTGACCGCTATTCCAGGCACTGAGCGGATCGTCTGCCGCAAACGCCGAACCAAGATGAGCCGTAATCAGCAATGCCAGCAGGGGTTTTAATTTCATCATCTTTTCCTTTTGGTCGGAATGAGGTCAGGTAGCGGGACAATCCGCCAGTATTCACGCGTGCGCTGAACCAGCCGTTGCAGGCTCTGGCTAAGGAGGCGTCGGAAAAAGAAGCCCAGCAGCAGCAGCGCCAGCACGATCATCGATCCCACCAGTAACGACTTCCAGTTGGTCGGGGCGCGGGCTTTCAACGCCTGTTCACTGCCAGCCGGACGCGCAGCGGCGATGGCGTAATGCGCACCGGGTAATTCAGCCAGTTGCCACTGATGCTGGCGTGTATCCCACCAACGTAAACGCAACGGTGGGATCACCAGTTCACCGGACTGAGAGGGCAGATAACGCAGCCGTTCTTCACGCTGTGCGCCGACGATCTCATCTCGCCCTTGCGTCAGGTTGCTGTTTACCGGCGGCAAGCGTTGCGCACCGGAACCGGGAATGGCATACAGCAGTTGCGGGATTTGCACGGCAATCACATCGGTCGCGCGCACTATTACAACGCGCTCAATAACGTCACCGACATGTAATTGCTTATCCTCTGAGGCGCGGTAAAGCCGCCATTGCTGCGAGAGTTCAAGCTTGCTGGCTGGCAAGAAACGGTCTGGCTGACGCACATCGGCGGGCCAGCTGACCGACTTCTGCAGCACCGGCAGCGACACCGTTTTCGGCGGCTGATTCGCGGAACGTATCACTACGTCTGTAGCAGGAAAACGCAGCTCGCCCTGATCCCACGCCATCACCTGACGTTCCATGCGGATGCCGCTCCAGCTGATACCGCCGCGATTACGTGTTACCAGTTGGTTGGGCAGCGGCGTGTTAAGCAAGTTACCGTTTTCAATGACCATTTCCGGCCATTGCGGCGGCGGATTAAACCAGCTGTCCGTCCAGAAGGTCACAGCAATCGTTACTGGCTGGCCCGGCACCAGTTGATCAGGAGCAACCAGTTCACGCGTCATGGCCATTTCAGCCCGTACCGGCAGGCTTAGCAGCAACAGCAGACAAACGATAAGTCGCTTCATGGTGCCTCCGCCGGTGTGGAGCGGTAGAGATTTTCCAGCAAACCGCCGGGCGAAAGGGTGAGATTGCTGTACCACTGTTCAGCCGAGGGCGCAGCGCCCGCGATGGGCTTCATATCCAGCTGGTTCACGCCCTGATCGGGTTTGAGATCGTGTTTAATGGCGTCAGGATCTTCATCTTTCTGCTCATGCTGATCGGCCTGGCGGTCGCGTTCTTTTTGCCGCAGCTGCATGATGATATGCGCAATTTTCGCCCGGTTTTGCTGAGCCATTGCCCATTCGGGTCGTAAACTCAGCGCCTGATCGTAGCTGTTCAGCGCCTGCTGCCAGGATTTCTGTTGTGCGTAGCAGTTGCCTATCCACAACAGGCTTTCAGGGGTGGCAGGAACCTGACGAAAAGCCCCCAGCGCCGAGACGTAATCCTGCGCGTAATAGAAGGCAATCCCCCGCCGCAACGGATCCTGAAAGCGTTGGGCGGCTGCTGCATAGTTACCTTGATTAAAGGCAAATTGTCCCTGCACGTCGGGGCGTATCCAGGCGTCCAGAAGTGCCGCTGAACTGGCGGGAGACCAGATCAGTAAGGGCAGCATCACGACAGCCAGGCAGAGCAGCTGCTGTCGCCAGAGCAGTAATAGCATCAGCATTGGGACGACCAACAGATAGCCGCTGTTCTTCCACTGCAAATCTTGCCGGCTGTTCTGCTGCGCCGTCACGCTTTGCTGAATATGTCCGCTGACCGCGCGTAGGTCATCATCTTCGGCAGAGACCAGCGTCACCGGAATGCCGCCATCACGGATTTGCTCAAAGTGCGCGACATTGAGACGCGTATCGATGCCCTGCGACGCCTGCGCTTCCGGCAGTCTGCCGCCGTTTGCCGTGCCTACTACCCAGATCTGGAGAGGCAGATTTTGCTGCCGCAGCCACTCAACGTCCTGCTGTCCTACGTTATCAGCAACCAGTATCAGCGCGCGTGGGGCTTCAGGCGTTGCGGGCAGATTTTTAAGCGCAAGGGCGACCGCCTGACGCAGCCCTGAACCCTCACCCTGCGGCACCAGTGTCGGCTGTTGAGCCGTCAGGAACAGGTTATAAAAATCGGCATCATTGGTCAGCGGCGTGGTAAGCCAGGCATCAGCGCTGTAAACCACTAAACCAAAGTGGCTACCGGGCATTTGCGTCATCAGTGCGGTGATTTTCTGCTGCATGCGCTGATGGCGGTCAGGCGGCACATCCTGCGCCAGCATGCTGAGATCCTGCTGCATGATCACCATCACGTTGTTTTCGGGCGTGAATGCGGCGGGCAAGTCTCGTTGCCAGCTCGGACCGGCTAAAGCCAATACACCCAGGCAAAAGAGCCACGGCAGCACCTGTCGCGCCCGTACACGCTGACCTTTAATCAACGCGGCCGCAAAAGGCTTTTCCATGACACGATGCCAGGCACTTCCTGCATGCTGAGCCAAAAAATAGAGCAGCGGACAGAGCAGCAAACCCAGTAATCGCCAGGGATAGAGGAAATGGAAATCGCTCATGCACGTCGCCTCATCATTGTGCTGCTGATGGCAAACAGCAGTAACACGAGTAGCGCAAGGGCTAACGGCCAGACGAACAGCGGACGATGCCAGGATAAGCCCACTGTTTTAACCTGTTCCGGCGTTTGCGCATCAATTTGCTGCCAGACCTGCGCGAGTGCGTCACGGTTGGTAGCGGCGCGCCAGGCGTTACCGCCGGTTATATGGGCAATGTTATCCAGCAGCGCCGTATCGACTTTATCCTCGCCGCTGCTGTTTACATCGCCAAAGGCGATGGTGTGCACCATAACGTGATGCGCGGCTGCGAGCTGCGCGGCGAGCGTGGGTTGCAGTTGAGAGGCGGTGTCATTGCCATCTGTCAGCAGAATCGCCATTTTTGACGCGTCGGCTTCGAGGCTGTGATCTAGCAGTTTCACCGCCACGCCCAGCGCATCCCCCACCGCAGTTTGCTGACCAATCATGCCCGGTGCCAGCTGGCTGATGCGCGCTTGAAGCGCCTGTTTGTCCTCACTGATCGGCGCAAATGGCCACGCCTGGCTGGCAAAAATCACCAGACCGATGCGATCATTTTTGCGCTGGCTGATAAAAGTGCGCACCGTTTGCTGCACCGCCTGTAAGCGCGTCTGACCATTCTGCCCGTCGTTTTTCTCCATTGAACCGGAAACATCCAAAATCAGCACGATGTTGCGCATGGGTTTTATCACCGTTTTCGGCGGCATCAGGTATTCAGGCCGGGCCAGCGCAGCAATCATTAAAATCCATACTGTCCAGAACAGCAGCCGATGACGCCAACTGGCTTGTGGTGCTGGCGCCGAAAGTTGCAGGGCTTCAGCCAGTTCAGGTAAAAAAGGCACCCTCACCTGTTCACTCGTCGGCTGCTTTGCAGGGATCAGATAATGAGTAATCAGCGGTAAAAACAGCAGCACGCCCACCCATGGCCAGACAAAGTCGATCCGTGATAAAAACTCAGACATGAGGCAGCGTCTCCAGCCAGTGGCGTAACTGCTGTGAGATACGCTGATTGATAGCGCTTTCGAGTTGATTATCTGGCTGACAGTAGCGACGACACATCAGCGCGCGCAGTTCTTCATCCAGCGGGGTCTGCGCCAGAAGTTGTTCCGGCGACTGCCACTGACTGACCTGGGCGCGAGAGTGTTGCACCAGAAGCACCCGCTTAACCCATGTTATCCAGCCATCCACCTGCTGTTGAGCAAGGTGTTTTCGCGCTTCGCGCCGCCAGCGATTACGACGAAAGCGTGCGAGCCATATCAGCAGGGCAATGAACATCGCCAGTAACAGCATCACGCCGAGCACCGCCCAGCCTGCCGGTAACGGAAACCATGAGGCGGCTGCTGGCAGAGCAGGATGCGCCAGTTCCGGTGTGCTAAACCCTTTTGCCAGCATGCGCATCCTCCTGCTGTAGCTGCGGCAGAACTGCATTACCGGTCACGATAGTTTTCACCGTGATCCCCATTCGCTGTAACCGCCGTTGCTGCTGCGACAGACGCTCGGTTACGCTTTGCTGAATGCGATCGCTGAGGTGAGAAGTGAGATTGAGCGCGGTGCTTACGTCATGGTAATACGCCGCAAGTTGACCGTGCGGCGGCAGGCGGCGATGAAGATCATCAAGCGTGACATAGGCGGTAATTTCGCAGCGGCGACGCAGGTGAGCCAACACCGCATCGCAGCGTGTATCCAGATCGTGAAAATCACTGATGATCCCCAGCCAGCTACCGGAGGGCAGCAGGCGGACAATACGTTGCAACGCGTCTGACAGGGAGACGTTTTGTCGATGGTTTTGCGCATAATGCGCGGGAAGCTGAGCATTCATACGCTGAACGTCAGTAAGAATGGGCATCAGGTTGCGTTTCGGCGCACGGCAGGGATGCAGCGCCAGTTCATCATCACCCAATATCGCGCAGCCCAGTCGATCACCGTCATGCCAGCTTCGCCATGCCAGCAATCCGGCAATGTTTCCAGCGGCGACCGATTTCATCTGCAGGCGGGTACCGAAGTACATGTCCAGACGCTGATCCACAAGGATGAATACGGGTCGTTCGCGCTCCTCATTGTAGAGGCGGATCCACGGTGAGCGGAGGCGCGCTGTGGCCTTCCAGTCAATCAGCCTGACATCATCACCCGGCTGATAGCGGCGTAAGCTATCGAAGTTCAGGCCGCGTCCCTGCTGGCGGGACACGCGCTCACCGGTTAATGCGCCGGGTGGGATTTGCCCCGGAGGATTATCCAGTCGCTGTGCATCGACTGCCAGCGCCATCAGGTCAGCCAGTTCAAGCGTCAACGGCTGCGGCATTACGCCACCACTGCGCTAAGAAGCATGGCAATCGCCTGATCGGGCGTGCAGTTGTCAGCGTTTGCCTGATAGCTCAGCAGCAGACGATGGCGCAGCACGGCCGGCGCGATGCGTTGAATATCTTCTGGCAACACCGCATCACGGCCATCCAACCACGCGCAGGCACGACCACAGCGATCCAGGGCAAGCGTGCCGCGCGGGCTGATGCCGAGGCTGATATAACCCGCAAAGGCTTCGCTGACCTGATCGGGATGACGCGTCATTTCCACCAGATTGACGATGTACTGCTCTACGGTTGGCGCCACATAAACCGTGGCGATTTCACGCCAGCATTCGGCGATATCCTGTTGGCTTATCAGCAACGGGTCGGTTTCCGGTACAGGGTTTTCATGCTGAGCAGCCTGATATTTTGCCTGCTGCTCAGCGCGCACCAGCTGCATTACCCGCTGTTCATTCTCTTTCGACGGATAATCGACAATCACCTTCATCAGAAAACGGTCAAGCTGGGCTTCAGGTAAGGGCCAGGTACCTTCCTGATCAACCGGGTTTTGTGTCGCCAGCACCATGAATACCCCCGGCAGCGGCCAGGTTTTGCCTGCGACGGTCACGTGACGCTCTTCCATGGCCTCCAGCAGCGCCGACTGCACGCGAGCTGAGGCGCGGTTGATCTCATCGGCGAGGATGATATTGCCGAACACCGGGCCGGGGCGGAAACGAAACTGATCTTCTTCCCGTGTGGCATTTTGCTGATAGATTTCGCTGCCGGTAATGTCTGAGGGCAGCAGGTCAGGCGTGAACTGAATACGACGGAATTCGCCTTCGATATGGCGAGCCAGTTCGCGCACCGCACGCGTTTTCGCCAAGCCCGGCAAGCCTTCCAGTAGCACATGACCGTCACACAATAAGGCCACGATCAGCATTCGCACCAGCTCCTGCTGTCCAATCACCTGCTTGTTCATACTGGCTTCCAGCGCCAGCAGCTTTTCACGATTATTCATTATGCAGGTTCCACCGTCTGACGTTTCAGCAGCGTCGCAATGCCAACCAGAATCGGCTGCGCATAGTTAAAAAAGGCTTTGATACCGGGACAGAGATAATTCATTCCCAGCTCGCCTTCTTCGCTCCTGACGATGCGGTTTTTCGGGCATTCGCCATAACAGAGTTTCAAGTAAGGGCAGCGTTTGCAGGCAGCAGGTAGCGTATCCCGCTTACCTAAACCAAAGGCTTTTTGTCGCTCGGAAAAGGCCATGTGCGCCAGCTTGGTGCTCTGCACATTGCCTAATTTGTATTCGGGATAGACGTAGTGATCGCAGGAAAAAATGTCGCCATTTTTCTCAATCGCCAGACCTTTGCCGCAAAACTCTGAGGTGATGCAAATCTGCGCGGGCATACCCATGGTTTGCGCCACAGCGGTTTCAAACAGATTGACCTGCACCCGACCTAAATCGTTGTTCACCCACTCCTCGAACACAGCAATCAGAAAGCGCCCCCAGTCATCGGGATCCACTGACCAGTCGGTGACAATGGAGTCAAGGTCTCCGGGGCGCGCGCGACGTGAACCGATGACCGGAATGGTGTCGTCGTGCCAGAACTGCGGTGCGGTTTGCTTGAAATCGACCGGCTCAACGCAGGGATTAAACTGGATGTAAGTAGCACCCAGTTCGCGCGTCAGAAAGCGGTAGACCTCCAGCGGGAAGCGCGCATTGGTGCGGTTGACGGTGACTAAGGCGTTGAAGGGAACATGATGGCGCTTTAACGCGGCAACGCCCGCCATCACTTTTTCAAAAGTAGGTTTGCCGCTGCGCGTCACGCGGTAGCGATCGTGTAATTCAGCCGGCCCATCAATGGAAATGCCGACCAGGAAATTGTGCTGACGTAGAAAGCGCGCCCAGCTGTCATTAATCAGAATGCCGTTGGTCTGCAGATCGTTTTCAATGCGCTGACCCGGTTTTTGATATTTCTTTTGCAGCACCACGATTTTTTCGAAGTACTCCAGCCCCATTAACGTGGGTTCGCCGCCTTGCCACGAGAACACCACCTGTTCGCCATCCTGGCTGTCGATGTACTGCCGGATGAAGGTTTCCAGCACCTCATCGCTCATGCCGCTGTGTCTGTCCTGTTCCAGAAGCTGTTCTTTGTGCAGATAAAAACAGTAGTTGCAGTCGATGTTGCAACGCGATCCAGTAGGTTTCGCCATCACATGAAAACGACGCGTGTAAGCAGGCCCTTTCCCACTGAACTTTTCCGCCGTAGGAAGGGGTTTAACCGGCAGGGTTGTACTGTATTTCATGAACGCCTCCTGAAAACCGGGTGAAAAATTTCACCCGGTGGTGTGGTCAGAGCATCAGTTGGTAGCCGGACTGCCTTCCTCAATAAGTTTCGACACATCAGAAACGGTGAATGAGCCCGGTTTCTGACGTGGCGGGAACTCTTTAAAGCTCTGTAGCATTTCAGTGGCATATTTCTGCGCACCGCCCAGCAGGAACAGACGATCATAGAACCAGTGGTTGTAATCCATGCCATCGGTGCCTTTTTCCAGTGGATCGATTTTCAGGTCAAATATCAGCGGTACACGCAGTTTCACGAATGGGTATTTCCATACGTCCATACCTGAACGTTCCTGAATCATAAAGTGCGCTTTCCAGCGACCATAACGCATCGCCAACAGGTCGCCGTCATCACTCCAGTAGAAGAATTCTTTGCGCGGATCCTCCTGAGTTTTACCGGTGATGAAATCAAGTTGGTTATAACCATCCAGATGCACTTTGTAGGTCATGGCACTGGTTTTATAGCCTTTTAGTAACTGCTGTTTAATGTCCGGCACGCCCGCTGCAGCCACCAGCGTTGGGAACCAGTCATTACTGCCGATGATGTCGTTAATTAGCGTTCCGGGTTTAATATGTCCCGGCCATTTCACCATCGCAGGTACGCGGAAGCCGCCTTCCCAGCCTGTATTTTTCTCACCCCGGAACGGTGTGATACCGGCATCGGGCCAGGTGGCCGTCATCGGGCCGTTATCGGTGGTGTAAACAACAATGGTGTTGTCTTCTATGCCGAGGTCTTTGATTTTCTTCAGCACTTCACCGACGATTTTGTCGTGCTCCACCATCCCGTCGGCATAGTCACCTAAACCGGTCACGCCTTTATCGGACGGTTTAATGTGCGTTTTGTTATGCATACGTGTGGTGTTGTACCAGGTGAAGAACGGCTTGTTGGCTTTGACCTGCCGCTCCATAAAGTCGTTGTTCGCCGCCAGCGTCTCTTCATCAACGGTTTCCATACGCTTGGTATTCAGCGGACCGGTATCCTCAATTTTCCCGTCTGCGCTGGACTTAATGACGCCACGCGGGCCGAATTGCTTCTTATATTCAGGATCTTTCGGGTAATCCGGGTTCTCTGGTTCTTCTTCCGCATTCAGGTGGTACAGGTTGCCCATAAACTCGTCGAAGCCATGTGCGGTAGGCAGAAACTCATTGCGATCGCCGAGGTGGTTTTTACCGAACTGACCGGTGGCATAACCCAACTGCTTGAGAACGCTGGCAATGGTCGGGTCTTCCTTTTGCAGCCCTTGCGGCGCACCAGGCATACCAACCTTACTCATCCCGGTGCGGAATGGCATCTGACCGGTAATGAACGAAGAACGGCCAGCCGTGGAACTCTGTTCCGCGTAATAAGAAGTGAACTTGGCACCTTCGGCCGCAATACTGTCGATATTGGGCGTTTGATAGCCCAGCATTCCCTGATTGTAGGTACTGACGTTCCAGTACCCGATGTCATCACCGAATATCACAACGATATTGGGCTTCTGATTATTTTGCTCCGGCGCCGTCGTGGTATTACTTGCCGGGGCTGCATAAGCGCTGGTCGCACAGCAGGCGACAGATAACATTGAGGCGAGCAGCGATTTGCAAAATGGCACTTTTGACATTTCTGTGCTCCAGATAAGTGGACTCTCGTAGGAAAGGCAAAGGGTTCGCCCGCCCGGTCAGATCGTTCGACATTAAGTTATGTGGTGTGCCTCCTTAGTGATTCGGGTCAGAATGTCCGGCTGTAATTGATGCCAAAAAAGTAGAGAGAAGGATTGTCATAACGCCCTTTAATCAGCGGAGAGGAGACGTGTGAGGAAGCGATGTGCGCGTATTCGAAGGCGCCGCCGATGCTGCTGGCAGGATCAAGTTGGTAACGCGCACCCACGCCCCAGCGCCAGGTATCGCCGGACGGCATCGTCAGAGAGGTATCCTGCTGGCTGCGGTAAAAGCTGCTGTCGAAGGCAACGCCGGTATTCAGTGTCCAGTCAGAAGTGAGTTTGAATTGTGTGCCCAGTGCGAGGTGCCAGGTATCACGTAGACGCCCGTTGTCGCCCACCTGATTGCCTGCCACGGTTATTTCACTGTTGCCGTAATCGCTCCAGTCCTGCCATCCCGCATCACCCATTACAGCCCAACGTTCATTCAGCTGATGGAAAAGGCTGAGCATGATCTGCTGCGGGGTATTGACGGTGGCCGCGATGGGTAATGTCCAGGAAGGGGAATTATTGAGCTGGTCAAGCCGGACAGTGTTGTTAACGTTGAAGTGATAATTTGTCCGGCTGGTATAGGTTAATCCGGCACGCGTCTGCGGGTTAAACTGCCACAGCGCACCCACTTTTCCGTTGAGCGCCCAGTCATGGTCGGACAGTTCATCGCCACGAGCGCGCTTTATTTTTAGCAGGCCATAGTTAATACCCACCCCTGCCCCCAGCGAAAATGCATCGTTGAGTTGCCAGGCCAACGCGGGCATCAGGGTAACCGCCAGGAGCGTGCTGTCCTTGATCAGGTTTTCCCCGGCCCAGTCGCCGAAATGCAGGCCGAGGCCGTAGTTGCCATAAAATCCTAATCCGGCACTCACGGTTGGGCTGATCCGTTGCGTGTAAAAAGCGCTGCCGCCGGGAAACCAGCCAATGACATTGCCGGGGCTGTTGCCGCTGAGTTGTGCATCATCGTCCAAGCGGTAAGGGGCATCGCCATACAGTACCTGCGCACCAACCGTGAGCATTTTATCAGGCAACATTGTCATGCCCGCAGGATTGGTAAAGAGCGTTGAGGCATCCTGCGCACGCGCCGCCTGACCTGCACCGGCCAGACCTATATCATCAGTACCAATTTCATATAGATAAAGTCCACTTGCGCATGCTGATGAGGTATTAAATAAAATGGCCAAAGCTATTATTTTGCGCATGGGACTTTCTCTTAAACAGGGTTAAGAACAGGCGGTCACACTCGTCCAATAATTTTTCAAAAATTCCCAGATCACTAAAGTTAAGACGGATAGTGGTTAGTAGGGAATTTGAATTATCTCTGGCAGCAAAACAAAAAATCATCCAAGTAGAGAAAGGCCCGTGCAGTTTAAGAATTAAACATAACCCGAGGATAAGATTGTTTTATTTACATTTTGATATTTAACTTAGTCACAATTTGAATTTCAGCAACATCAATGTAAGGAATTAGTAAGGCACTTCACAATTCTTTGAATAAAATCAAACTTATGAGCTGACAAGATTCATGAGTACCAAACATCTCTTATTGTTTTGAATTTACAGCATTTATTAATAGGTAATAATTGTTTCATAAATAAAGAGCCGAAATAAAAAAAACTTAAAATCAATCAGTTATAACAAACCGAGTATTTGCTGTTTTTTTCGGAATTTCGCCATTAGGAACATTCTTACTGATGTTAAGAAAATTTGGAGCTGTAAGGGATTTGTAATAAAGAGACAGATCACCTTTAATCCACCATCCATGTATGGTGACATGCTCAGTTAGACTGAATGAATCTCCTACCCCGCAGTAAAAATGCCAGTTGAGTAATAATATTTATTTATTTGCTTTAAACGAAACCTCGGCTAATCATTTCATAGCATTTAAAGATGTCTTTCCTTTCAAATCATAAGGGTGAAATAATGAGAAAAATATCGGTTAGCATGATAGCTCTGGCCTTAACAACTCTGATGTGCTCATCTGCTTTTGCTGCAAAAGAGATCACTAAAGAAGAGGCAAAACAGTATGAGAAAGTGGGTGAAGTCAGCACAACCAAAGAATACACTGCGCCATCAGATGCTATGAAAGATATTTCACAGAAAGCTGATGAGTTGGGTGGGAAGTATTTTGTTATTACTTCAGGTAACGAAGGTGACAAAATTCGCGGCACCGCAACCGTTTATAAATAGAATTTTGTGATGCCCTGGAATACAGGGCATTAATTCTATTGTGAAAAACGTATATATGCATATCATTCATAACGGAAATCATTCCGAGAAAATATCGAGTTCATGCCAGAATCGGGTATATTGAGTATCACAAAGTACGGTTATGAATCCATTATCGCACCTGCCGAGTGGGCAGCTGTTCTATAACATCACTTCCCTACTGCTTACCTTGGCAGCCATTAGATAATTCAAAACCGAATGACTCATAAAGACATCGCGCAGCCATCAGTTTGTTGAACGCCCAAATTGTTGAACGCCCAAAGCTGAACTGCTGAAAATTCTCTTTCATCGCAACGCTTCATAGCTTCGGCAATTAATTTTCTGCCCAATCCACTGTCGCGACAACCGTCATCAAGGATGAACCATGGCAAGTGCGCTTCGTTGTTTCCAAGATCTTCGCCGTCAATTGTCACAGAAGCCAACCAGATTGATCTGCTCCCCATTGATTACCCTAATTCTTTCACTGTCGAGAGAGAGACCTCACATAGATATAAACTGCGGTCAGCTTGATTCAAGAGGTTATTGGGAAACACCTAGCGGGTTTACTTTTATGCGCCAAAAGATAAGAACTCAGGTGAGATTGGTTATTATATATTTGTTTAAGAAATATCTAGCTACTTCTATAAGTGTGCTTATCAATAACATCAAGGAAAAAGATTAAACTCGATTTCAATTAATACAGCCAATAATAGATGTATAAATCTATATGATAGGTTGGAAAAATGACTAACAAACAACGCTTAATTGAGCTTTATGAAGAGACTTTGCTTTTGAGTAGCCACATTGAACTTGATCATCATGCAAAGTATCCGATCACTGTTTTACACCCTAATCAGAAACCAGAAGATCTTACGGAAGAAGAGCTGATCAAACTAATCACAGCATTAGTTACTAATATGACTGGTCAGGTGTGTTAATCGAAGGGGCGAATGCCCCTTCTTTTATGGCTCAGGTACAACTGAAATCACTGAGAAACCAGCAACCCCCGTTACACCAACACCTGGGCTATTAAGCCGGGCTGTATCCTGCAACACTGCTTCATGCACTTCACTTTGCGAAGGCTCACCATCACTTTCTAAAAATACTTCTTCAGAACGGGTTTCATTACCGTCTCTATGTTCATAAGTGATTTTGTATTTAGTGCTCATCTAACATCCTCCTTTTAGTAGGAGATGTAATTTTAGACGATAGGAGCCATAAAGCCCCGTTGGTGGTACAAGCAACAAGCGGCGCGTGGCTGAAACGCTGGCAGAGCCTGCCTATCGTGTGCAGGTACGAATGACCACCATAAACCTGTTTACGTTAGCGTATGCCAACACTTCGGGCTTGAATGCGCCTGTTTAATCGTGTTTGGTATGAGGTTTTGAGACGCTGGCACGCTCTTCTCGCTTCAAAGGTAACTTCTTTACGAGGTTGGGCCTGCAAACTACTCGCCACTATGAGATACCAAAGCCAAGTAACAATCACAGTGGTATTTGTACGGGAAAGAATTTAAGCAATTCCTACATGCAAATGAGAAAGGAAGGTTATCCTAACTCATTGTTTCATAAGAAATGGAAGTGATTGGTGCGAAGGCCGGACCAAATAAAAACACACAACTAATTGAAAAATAATAATTTAACTTAAATAAGATGGTAAAGTGACCTCTAAAATGACCCCTATCAATTTTTCCAGTTGATAGGAGCTCATAAATCAACAATACCTAATGACGGATATAATCCATTCCACAAATTTCCACCAAATATTTTTCAACATTTGCAAGCTTAGTATTAGAATGTTGTTTTTTACCACTTGATATACAGCTTCTTGTTAAAGACTGAGATACTATTATTTCGTCTTTAGCTCTCGTAAAGGCGACGTATAACACACATCTTTCTTCAAAAGAACTGTCAGAATATGACCAAAAAGCATCATCTTCGAATCCTAGCAATAATACAACTTTATATTCCAAACCCTTGCACTTGTGAATATTCATGATTTGAACGGCATCTTTCCCACAAAAAAGAGAAATGATTCCGCATGCAGATTTTGAAATTGGGAAAATCTTCTTCAACTGAGCTGTTAGCTCTTTCCAAGTGAAATCAACAAAATCTTTTGATTTATATTGGGGCCATTTCGCTTTAAAAGCCTTGAAATCCATTTTTTTAATCACTTGATTTATAAATGTAATTATTTCATCAACATTTTTAATATTGACTTCTCTTTTTTTACTTGAGAAAAAATTCACAAAATCGTGTAAGGTTGACTGATCATAGTGTTTACTTAGATCCAAATAATGTAAATCTTGATAAAATTCATTTATCTCCTCCCATGCCTTTGGTGAACGTGAAAGCAAACATTCTAATATCAGACTAAAAATAACCCCAAGCGGCTCACTCAAAGAATCCTGAAAAGCACCATAAACAACATGCTGAATTTCTTTACCTTTCAATCTATCACAAAGCTTTTGAGTGTACTCCAAAGGTTTTTGTTTAGTAATTACGCATATTTCAGAAGGCAATATACCTGATGATATTTTTTCTTCTACAACCGAGGAAAAATAATCTGCCTCCTTTAAATCATCATCAAAAAAATGAAATGAACACCCCCCCGCTGTCAAAACTGGTAAATTATCAAATTTCCCACTCTCAACAAATATCACAAACTTGCTTAAGAAAGACTTTACATTCTCGCTGGCTCTAAAATTATTTACTAACATTTTTTTCTCTGGAGAGAAATCTCTTTCAAATTTATTATAAATTTCAGGGTCTGCGTTAGCCCATCTCATGATGCTTTGATTTAAATCCCCAACACAAATCAATTTAGCTCTTTGGCTAGAGAATAAGATAGAAATAAGTTCATATTGTTCTATAGTCGTATCTTGAAACTCATCCAGAAATATATGAGTATAACTTGCAGTAAAAAGTGTAGATATTTTTCCATTATTCCTTACTATTTTTATAGCTAGTTTTATTATATCGTTTATGTGAACCTTTTGCTTTGTTGACTCCCCCTTAAATATAATATCATATCCTGTATCAGGTCTTTCACCCTCACTCAGAGAAAGTCGAAACTTATCTACAATGCTTTTTGCAAAAGCATGATAAGTTTTGGATGAAAATCTCTCTTTTGTAAGCTCACTTCTTGCAGATACTCGATCCTTCACATTTTTAGCAGCTTCTGTTTTGAAAGTAAGAAAAAGAATTTTCTTCGGCCAGGGGCAAATATTATTCTCAATGAGGAAAACAGATTTTTGCGCAAGCATTTCAGTTTTACCAGCGCCAGGGCCAGCAAGAATTGACAATGAGGAAAGTTCAAAAATTATATCTTTAAGCTCATCAGTTTGAATAATAAAATCATCAGGGTCCCATGTGAAAGCTTTAGCTTTACTCATCGCAAATCTCTCCTGCTCTAATAGCAATTCTTTTCAGAACCGAGGGAATATTTGAAAGAAGATTTTCAGATTGGATTTTGTTTATTAATCTAATATGCGAAGCAGGCTTGCTTTTATTACTCAAAAACCTGTAATTATACCAAATAAATTTGGTAAGATAACTTGCATCTTTTTTATAATGCTCATCACCAACATGACCTTCTTTTAAAACAGCTTTAATTATCTCTTCTTTATTGCCATCAATATCCTTTAGCTTTTGAGGCCCGATTTCACCATATTCTTTATCCGGGGAACAATACACTTCCGGATAACCATTTATCATCAAATAGTCGATATCTAAGGGCGATGAGAAAAATATGCTTTGCCCCTCAAGCAAATCCATGATGTTAAATTCAGCCCCATCATCATATTCGATAATATAATCAAGTGGATTTTCTAAACTATCCCACTTTGGAAGCCCATCAAGTATGCTTTCGTTTATATATTTTATTTCTCTATACTTAATTAATTGTTTAATTGCATTTTCTATTCTACCAAAGCCACCACCATTTCGCCCAAGGTCCAAATCGAGCAGTGTTATATACGGTGTTCTGAGTGATTCGAGCAATCGCCAAAAATGATTGACATGCCTCCCTCCCAATGGAGCAATACTAATATTTTTAGCATCTATGTTATAATCATAACACTCAAACACTCTAGGTAATATTACTTGTTCACTGTCTCCCTCAACCAAAATAACAAGCTTTGAAAAGTATATTTCCGGATAGGCTTTAACAGCTTCATTGATAAATTTAAACTCCTCATCTTTATTTTCTGGTAAATATATCCTGCTAATGAAGCTAGATAATTCCTTATAAGAAAATTGCCTCACTTGGCTCGGTTCTACCCTAGACATTATCGCCGTAGAATGAGTTGACAAAATCATTTGAAATGAGCCTTTGGCTGTGTAAATTGAAAAAGCTTTTAGTATCCTCCCTAAATAGTTAGGTGAAAGATGATTTTCGGGCTCTTCTAGCGAAACTAGGCTAAAAATAGGCATCCTTAATTTTTTAATATCAAAGCCATGGTAGTCATTATCGAACCCTGATTCTTTTATTTTACTTTCGATACAAAAAAGAGCATGAATTATTGCAAGGTATAAAAGGGATCTCTGCCCGTCACTCAATAGCTCAGAGGATATATTACCGCCTTGCTCATTTGGGCTAAGGAAAAGTTGAGTTAGCTTCATTAAATCCTCCACTGAGCTGAATGGAAAATTTAATTCTGCGTTTGCAATAAATTTTTCTTTGTATAGATTGCCCCACCCATCATTAATTGAGTTAGAAATCAAATCAAGAGACTTATTAGACTTAACAATATTTATTAACTCAGCAGCTTTCTCCCTATAATCCCCTCTTATGCCTTGTTCCCACTTGGTTGCTTTTAACAATCTACCTAAGATTGCTGTTGACGAAAAAGCCAACTGTTTTAATGGGTCCCTGCTAGCAGGTACATAATGCACCTGTATCGAATTCCTTATAAGCGGACTTAATTTTACCTTACTTTCTTCTGGAGGAGACTCTTCATTACTCGTAATAATATAAACATTATCATCAATATCCCCTACATCTGAAAACTCGTAATTTAAAGTTGCTTCAAGTCTAACTCTAAATATTACATCTTCATTATCGTCAAGAGTTAACTGTTCTATTATAGTTGGAACAGAAATGTCATCAGCTAAATTTTCAAAACCAAACCATACATCAATATATAATTTTTTCTCTCCGACTTTATCTTCGTCAGGATGAGAGTAGAAATCTGAGCTCTTTAAATTTCTTATAGAAGTATCAACACTAAAAACCTTATTAAGGGCATCTAATACAGCGCTTTTTCCTGAACCATTACTGCCTATCAGAACAGTTTTATCAGGATCAAATTCTATTGTCTGAGGAAGTCGCGGGGAATAACTTCTGAATCCACTAATTATCATTTTTTTCAGAAACATAAAAAATCCTTTAATATGCCAGATGATTGACCCACTTGTTAGGTGTGCCTTACGTGGAAAGAGGTTGAGTAACTGGGACTAATCTATGCTTGACCTGCACAATGATTGTACGATCTTATTCTTTTTTTTATAAGCATTGCTTACATATTATCTGACAACAATGTTTGTTACCTCCGCGCGCAATGCTATCCCCGCCACGCCTGCCCGCTTTATGCATCACTTTTCATGCAGGTGCATGCTACGAGCCAGGCCGCGCCCGGCATGGCCTGAACGGAGATAAACGATACATGGTCTTGCATGCAGATCCATGCACGCTATTCATGCACAGCTCTTTACAAAGCGGCTCGCCAGGAAAAAGCTTCAGAATGACAAAGGGCAAATACAAAAAAGCCGCTGGTTGTGCAGCGGCAGTATGGGGGATTAATGAATCTGGCGGAATGCAGAACCATAACGGCCCAGCGTCTGACGTTCCTTTACCGGTTCCGGTGGTGGTGCCGGTACTTTTTCCGGCTGTGGCGGTGCGGTGATTACCTTTGTAATGCTCTCATTCGTCTTGAAGGTGCAGGAACAGTCTAGGTTAGTACACTGCTGATAACGTTCTTTTACATGTGATCCACTGTTGCTATTTAGATAATCTGCCCACCATTGCACCATAAGACGGCGCTCTTCAAGGTGCTCAGCTTTATGGATATACGCAGCTCGCACACCATTTCTTTCCTGATGGCTCATTTGCCTTTCAACCCCATCGCGTGACCAAAGCCCCGACTCAACTAAAGCGCTACACGACATGGCCCGGAAACCATGGCCGCATATTTCCGTTTTAGTGTCGTAACCCATTACTCGCAAAGCATTATTAATGGTGTTTTCGCTCATGGGCTTTGTCGGACGATGATCACCTGGAAAGATAAGGTCTCTATTGCCGCTCAATTCTTTGATTTCTTCCAATAGCGCCAGAGAGCTTGCTGCGAAAGCGGAACAAGATGGACGGTACGCATCTTAGAGCCTCGATGAGAGTGTTTGACCCCTTCAATAGCTTCACGCTGGGCAGGAATAGTCCAAAGTGCTTTTTTAAAATCAATTTCTCCCCACCGCGCAAATCGAAGTTCACTGGAGCGGATAAATACATACAGGCTGAGTTTCAGCGCCAATCTGGTAAGTAAGCGCCCCTACTGGCTTCAACACGCTGAAGAAATTCAGGCAGGCGTTCCAGTGATAAAGCTGGGCGATGAGTCGCTTTTCTGGTTGCGATTGCTCCAGCAAGGTCTTGAGCTGGATTTCTTTCAATCAAACCGCATTGAACGGCATAACGCATTATGCCCGTAACACGCTGCTGTAGACGCGAGGCCACATCCAACCGACCGCTTTGCTCTACTTCACGCAAGGGGTGCAATAGATCCCGTGTCGTTAAGTCGGCGATGTTCCGCTTTTCGATGGCTGGAAGTATGTTGCGCTCCATATCTCGCCATACTCTCTCTGCATGGCCATCCGACCAGCGTTTGTTACTCGCATGCCAGTCGCGAGCTACCTTCTCAAAAGTGTTAAGCGCAGCCTGCTCTGGTTGTTTAATTTCTTCTTTTTTAGCATTGGGGCTAATGCCATCAGCAAGCAGAAGGCGGATTTCATCGCGTTTTTCGCGTGCTTTAGCCAGCGTGATCAGAGGATGTGCGCCGAGTGCAGCTCTGCTCTCTTTGCCTTCAAAGCGATATTTAAGATACCAGCGTTTAGATCCGCTTGGTTTGATAAGAAGATATAGCCCATGGCCATCCGTGAGTTTGTATTCTTCTTCACGAGGCTTTGCGGTACGTGCCGCAACGTCAGCTATAGGCATGATTTGGGGGTCAAAAGTTTATCGAAGCGAAGTGACCCCTATCTTGACCCCCAACTATGCTGGATGTCAACGGATGTACTCGGACGGATTTAGATCAAAAAAAAAGCCTTTCGGCTTTAATTTTAGGGACTTATGGGCTGTCCCGGACGTTCTCGTATCTCTCGATGGTGCCGAAGGCCGGACTCGAACCGGCACACCTTGCGGCGGTTGATTTTGAATCAACTGCGTCTACCGATTTCGCCACTTCGGCACTGAAGAGGATGCGGAAAACGTTGGGGATTATACCGTTACACGCTCAGCGCGCAAGCCCCTTTAACAGAGATATGCGCTAAGCGGCGAAAAAATCAGCGGAAAGTGCTGTAAATCCACTAAATGCAACAAGGCCAGCCTTCCGGCTGACCTTGTCTGGTGTTGCAAAGCTTAAAACGTAAACCGCTCTAAACCTGCTACTGACGCGAAATCATCTCCGCGACATTTAACTGACTACTTAGTGCGAATGGTCGTAATTACGTTGTTTCAGTTTATCTTCGACCTTGTCTTTCGCTTCGCCAATTTTCTCACCTGCCCTTTCGGTTACGCTGGGCTTGGTATCACGCGTTTGCGCATTCAGTGGTGTATTGCCGGTAGTGTTCACACCATTGGGATTAGTAGCAGCCGCAGCGGGTGACACACCTGCACTGCTTGCCGTTTTTCCGCTATTCGGTGTTAGCGCACCTTCAACCGCTGCGGGTGTCTTCCTGTCGATGTCCACTTCCTGACGACGTACGGTATCGTTCACTGTTTCAGTGCGATCGCTGCCATCTTTCCGCACCACCACTTCCTCTTTCACATTGGTGGTTTTGTTGATCACCGGCTGTTCGTGCGACTCGGCGACTTCTACCGTTTTTTCCGACCAGTCCACCTCACCGGTCAGCGCTGGCTCATTCACAGAGCGACGGAAAATATCAGCATGCTGCTCATGCAGCGAAATATCTTTTGCGACTTCATCGGTCACAGTATAACGGCGTACACGGGTTGAACCTTCGCTAACCAGACGTTTACCCACTTCCAGCTGCTCTTCAGCCAGACGTAGAATATCTTCTTCACTTTCATCGCCAGTGAGAGAAGTTCGCAGTGGTTCAACTTTGCTACGGCTGCGATCATTAGTTTCGCCCGCAAACTCACGGCCTGCAGTAGGATTTACTGCACGTTCGCCCGCATTTTGCTGTGTCGAGTCGGTAAGCGAACTCTTCATACGTGAAGGAACATCAACCGAGTCATGGGAATGAAGGATGGTCATTGCTTTGGCCAGCTTCTCTTCCTCGGTGCGCAACGAAAGGACTACGCCGCCTTTATCCATCGCTTTACTGTAAATGTCCGCCTGATCTTCATCTACTGTATGACCAAACAGACGCTGCCAGATGCTTGGATGTCGAATAGCTTTCCCTTCTGACTGCAAACGTTCACCACTGATTAAACTGATATCTTGATCAGGAAAACCGGCTTTCAGGAGATTTCTTTTCGCGGCATCTGCCTGAATTGCAGAATCGAACAATGTTACGATTTTTTCGTGTGCCATGATTATTCCTCTCTTGTTAGCTATTTATTACCGATCGTCTTCTTTCTCTATGTTTACCTGCTGCTTGCGTCGAGTTACCACTTCCTGAAAAGGCACGGTCTCCTGAACCTTTCGAATGTGGATCTCTTCCTTAAGCACCAGTTTTCTTACTACAACAATTTCTTCCTCAACGACCGGAACGATAAGTACGCCGTTTTCTTCCCTGATTTCTGGCATGGACTCTACGTGTTGCGCTTTAGCCACATGCTCAACCTCAACTTTTTCCTTATTAAGCAACGTATTGATCACTTCGTCATGCTCAGTTGTGGAACGGGTTACACGGACACGACCATCCACAACTTTCTGCTTTGTCAGCTCTATCTGCTCTTCAGCGAGCTTCAGCGTGACGTCAGCTTCTTTATTGTGTTCCGGCTGCCCAGCCATATTCTCTCCCGCATATCTTCTCGATAATTAAATATTCACACAATCTCTATGAGTGAGATGAATATTCGCCGCAACTGCCTGACACAGTGATTAAGCCTAGATGATAAATTTGAGTTTGGAAGAAGAAATAATAATTTTTATTGATCACCATTAAATTAAACCCAAATGTTAAAGCCGTTAAAATCACTATAAAAGCGAAACATCATAAAATATAAAATCAACCTAACTCACTGATGATTAATGAAAATAAGCAACGCCGATTTTTCACACCCAAACTTACCAAAACCCGCACCCTGCCTGGATTCGATCAACTAAACGCAGCGCGAAATTTACATTTCCCAGGACTAAGCGCACTTGTTTATATCTAAGTTTTAATAAATATTAATTAATATTTCAGACCGGGAACTTAAATAATAAAAGGCACGTCCAAGCCACTTTTAAAAATACAAACCAATGCTTATATCGACACTGATTAAAACAACAGCAGATTCATGCAGAATATTCTCAAAAGGAGAAGCGACCTGTATTTAATTGAACTTTTATCGTTCAGACTTCTCTGAATTGGCCAAGGCCAGTGAAGATAATTAAATGACTGAGGTTGAGATGAAAAAGTTACAAAATTTGGGATGGGGTTTAGCCGCGCTTTTCGTAGCAGGTAGCGCATCGGCAGCAAGTTGGCAGGATCAACTCAGCAGCGCAGCGTCGCAGTTGAATCAGCAGAACAACAGCACTTCCACCAGCAATACTCAAAGCGCGCAGAACAGTGGCTTATCGCTGTCATCACTCACCGGTTTACTCAACGGCGGTGACAAAGCAGTTAGCGCCAACAGCATGACCAACGCAGCAGGCGTGATGCAATATTGTGTTGAGCACAATGTGGTGAAAAACAATGTGCAGTCGGTGAAAGATCAGGTACTGAGCAAGCTGGGCCTGAATACCACAACCGCACAAGAGCAGAAAACCGATTACCAGCAAGGCGTGGCCGGTTTGCTGAATACCGGTAACGGTCAGCAGTTGAATCTGCAAACCTTGAGCAACTCAACCATGGGCGAGAAGCTGAAAACCAAAGCGTGTGATGTGGTATTGAAGCAAGGCAAAAACTTCATTTCTTAATCGCATGTTGATCGAATAAATTTAAGCGTATGAACAGGATGTCATGCGCTTATTCCCCCTTTCCCCGCTGTTTCTCCGCAAATTTAGCGCTACGTCTTTTACCCCTTTGAATCGTTTCTCATTTCTTTACGACAACACGTAAAAAATCACCACGGCGAGAACGCTAATTGTTCGCGTAACCTGTGCCGCAGCAAACTGCTGATCCCTGTCGTTTCCTAACGCATCATCCAGCGTTATAGTGAGTTTTTAGAATCACACAGGACTGCACGTATGAAAGGCTTCAACATTGCGATTTACTTCGATCCCGATCTCATAAAAGCCTGCGTACACGACCCGGATGGCAGCTATATCAACAAAAAATTCGAGTACGAAGACGGTGTAATTGAAGAGATATACCAATGGCTTGAACAATACGAACCGAGCAAAACGCATATCTGCCTGATTGAGAATGAAACTGCCGAGTTGCTCGCAGATGAGCTGGTCGATAGCGGCTACCATGTGCATCAGGTCACCATGCATCAGTTGCTGAACTGGTTTGCAGCTGAGCCGCCTTCTACGCCAGATGGCACACCGATGCGCGCCATGCTGCGCTACCTTGAGGAAGAACAGCCGCGCGAATATGAGTCGCGTACGCCGCAAACCGAAGAGCTCATGGAGATGTTTGACGAGCTGGATGCGCTGGAGATGGCGGACGATACCGATGATGAAGACAGCTTGCCCGACGCCATTTTGCGCATTATGAAGAAGCAAAAAGTGAATGCCACTCACGCTGCTCAGCAGTTAATTCCCGACGTGAATGAGCGCATCCGTGAACATTTGATGCAATATCCTGAATTGATGACGCCTGAAATTTTACAAGACTTCTTCCCGGAACTGTTAGAAGCGCTGGAGCGCCCGAAACACTAAAAATGTGCGTCAGCATCCCGCTGACGCTTCATTCATAGAGGGAAACGGCATGCTGGAACTCTTAAAAGCTATCGGATTAGGATTAGTGGTGATCCTACCGCTCGCCAACCCGCTCACTACCGTGGCGCTGTTCTTAGGATTGGCTGGCGACATGAGTTTCAGCGAGCGTAATCATCAGGCCTTTCAGGCTTCAGTTTACGTTTTTGCCATCATGATGGTGGCGTGGTACGCCGGTAACGCGGTGCTGCACACCTTTGGCATCTCGATTCCAGGCTTGCGTATTGCGGGTGGATTGATTGTCGCGTTTATCGGTTTTCGCATGCTGTTTCCGACTAAAGCGGCAGGACAATCGGTTGAAGCTGAACAAAAGCTGGATGAGCTAGAAAAGAAAGAAACGGTGAATATCGCTTTTGTGCCGTTAGCCATGCCGAGTACCGCCGGGCCTGGCACCATTGCGATGATCATCAGTTCAGCCTCTACAGTAAGAAGTGGCGAAGATTTCCCTGACTGGGTCATCACTGTGGCGCCAGTTATTATCTTTTTTTTGGTGAGTCTGATTCTCTGGATTTCGCTGCGCTGTTCAGGCGGCATTATGAAGCTGGTCGGCAAAAGTGGCATTGAAGCCATTTCGCGCTTGATGGGCTTTTTGCTGGTCTGTATGGGCGTGCAGTTTGTCATCAACGGCGTGCTGGAAGTGGTTCACGCGTTTCATTGAGATTCTCGGTCTTCAACTCACTCGAGCAGCCTTTTCACTCTCATCAACAACTCACTCGATCAGTCTCCTCCCCCACGTGTGGGGGAGGATTAAGGTGGGGAGCATTGCGCAGAGGAATATCCTGCCCGCTGTCCCCCATCCTAACCTTCCCCCATAAATGGAGGAAGGGACCGATCGGAGAATGATTAACCTTCCCCCATAACGGTATGGGCGTGCAGTTTGTCATCAACGGCGTGCTGGAATTGGTTCACGCGTTTCATTGAGAGATTCGATCGGTCTTCAACTCACTCGAGCAGCCTTTTCACTCCCATCAACCACTCACTCGATCAGTCTCCTCCCCCATTTATGGGGGAGGATTAAGGTGGGGGGCATTGCGCAGAGGAATATCCTGCCCGCTGTCCCCCATCCTAACCTTCCCCCATAAATGGGGGAAGGGACCGATCGGAGAGTGATTAACCTTCCCCATAAATGAAGGAAGGGACCGATCGGAGAGTGATTAACCTTCCCCATAAATGAAGGAAGGGACCGATCGGAGAGTGATTAACCTTCCCCCATAAATGGAGGAAGGAACCGATCGGAGCAGATTAGTGTTGAAGTGACTTACGTACTTCCGCTACCTGATCTTTGCTCACCGCTGGCGCCTGGTTGCTCCAACCCTGGCGAACGAAGGTGGCGAGCTGCGCCACTTCTTCATCACTCAGGCGACTCCCAAAGCCCGGCATCGCCAGCGTCGACGGTGCTTTCTCTGTTGACGGTTGCTGAGCACCCACCAGAATGGTGTGGATCAAACCGGTTGGATCTTTCGCATTCACGATGGTTGCCTGATCCAATTCCGGGAAGATCCCCGGCGCACCTTTACCGGTGACAAAATGACATGCGCCACAGTTGTCGAGATAAAGACGTTCGCCTTCGCTCAGGTTTTTCGCTGCCGTCAGTTTGGCTTCAGTCGCCTGCTGTGCCTGCACATTACTCGCCTGCAACGCTGGATTACCCCCAATGAACTTCAGGTAAGCCGCAATCGCTTTCAGATCGGCATCGGTCATGTGTGAGCTGCTGTGTTCAATAACAGACTTCATCTCACCGCCCACCGCAGCTTTGTCATTACGTCCAGTTTGCAGGTATTCAACAATCTCCTGCTCACTCCAACGCGGCATACCACGCAGCGAAGGCACATCCCAGTTATTCAGGCTGCCACCCGCCAGGAATTGATCATCCCCGCTGTCGAGCGATTTCTCGTTCATGCCTAAACCACGTGGCGTATGACAGCTGCCGCAATGGCCGAGACTTTCTACGATATAAGCACCGCGGTTGATCTCTTCAGATGCGCCGCCAATGGGCTGGAACGGTTTGTCCGTGGTGAACGCCCAGTTCCAGAAACGCATGCCCCAACGCTGGCTGAACGGGAAGCTCAGCTTTGTTTCAGAAGGCTGTTCAGCACTCGGCTTCACACCCTTCATGAAGTAAACGTACAGCGCGTGCATATCGGTGTCGCTGATCTTGGCGTAGTCCGGGTAAGGCATCGCCGGATAAAGGCGTGAGCCGTCCGGCAGAACGCCTTTACGTACCGCGTCAGAGAACTGCTGCTCGGTGTAATTACCGATACCGTGCTCTTTGTCTGGCGTGATGTTAGTGGAGAAGATGGTGCCAAGATTCGACTCAATCGCCAAACCCCCCGCGTAATCGGGCTTACCCGAAACCGAGTGGCACGCCATGCAATCGCCAAGACGAGATAAATACTCGCCCTGCTTGATCAGTTGAGCGTCATCTTCTGCGTGCGCCTGCACCGCAAATCCGCTGGCAAGCAGCAAGGCGTTGGCGAATAAGAATGATTTTAAATTCAGCTTGTTCATACGCTTACGCCTGTACCAGTGGGCCGGGATTTTTCAAATAGTGATCTTTGATTGCTTGTGCCGCCATCAAGGTAATCGCGCCGATGGTATCGGTCGGGTTAGCCTGGAAGTTCTGCGGGAAAGCGTTACCGCCCGGTACAAAGACGTTATGCACGTCCCAGCTCTGCAAGTACTTGTTCAGTGCTGAAGTTTTCGGGTTGTCGCCCATTACCGCGCCGCCCACGTTGTGGGTGGAAACGTATTTGGTCAGGTCAAAGTCAGCGCCCATTGGCAGGAAGCTCATGCTGGAACTGTCTGGATTCAGCTCTTTCGTGATGTTACCCACGATACCTTTCAGGTGTTGCTGCAACTTCAACTCGTTCTCTTTCCAGTTGAAGGTCATGCGCAGCAGCGGCAAGCCGTGATGATCGTTGTAGTTCGGATCCAAATCCAGATAGATGTCACGGTACGACTGGCACGTCGTGGTGATACTGATCTTCATGGAATGGCCGTACCACTCTTCCAGGCCTTGCTTGTAGCCCATGCCCCAGGTTGGCGTGCCTTTAGGCAGCGCGGTGCTGATTGGCGTACCGGTTGCTTGCGAACTGTGGATCTTCGCGCCGCCAAGGAAGCCAAGTGCAGGACCATCAAAGTTGCCTGGCGAGATGTCATTAAACATCTGGCCGGTTGCGCCTGCAGTCGCATACGGGTTGAAGTTTTTGTCTTTGAAGAACAACGTCGCACCGCCGTTCGACAGGAACGCGTAGTTACGTCCTACCACACCCTCTTCAGTGATTGGGTTGTACGGCTTGCCGATACCGGACAGCAGCATCAAACGCACGTTATAAAGCTGGAAGCTGCTCAGTACCACGATTTTGGCAGGCTGGAAGCATTCGTTGCCCTGCGCATCAATGTAGATCACGCCTTTCGCGGTTTTCTTGTCATCGTTCAGCACCACTTTGATCACTTCGGCGTGCACTTCATAAGAGAAGTTTGGCATGCGCTTCAGTGAATCCATCACGGCAGTTTGCGGTGAGGCTTTGGAGTAGTTCAGGCACGGATATTTACTGCAATAACCGCAGTAGTTACACGGCGCAATCTGGTTGCCGTACGGGTTTTTCCACGCCCGTGATACGCAAGCAGACGGATTCGGGAACGGGTGATAACCCAGTTTGGTCGCCGCTTCTTTGAACATCACGTTGTTAAGCGTGTCATCCAGCGCAGGCAGCGGATAAGGTTCTGAACGCGGTCCTTCAAACGGATCTCCGCCTTCAAGGATTTGGCCGCGCAGGTTGCCGGTGTTGCCAGACTGGCCGCAAATCAGCTCAAACTTATAGTAATAAGGCTCGATCTCATCCCAAGTGAACGGGAAATCCATCACGCGCATATCTTCCTGCAGGATGCCTGGCTTGTACGCCTCATCCACGTAGGTTTTCAGTTTGATATCAGTTGGGGTTGGACGGATCAAAACGGCCGTCCAGTGCATACCTGCGCCACCCACACCGGTGCCCGGTGCAAACGCGCCCCATTTACGGGTCGGCAATGCGGTCTGGCTGGTGTTATAGCGAACCGTTACCGCGACTTCTGCCGGGGTCGCAAACACTTTATTACGCACCGCGTATGCATATTCATCTGCCGGTTTTGGGTAAGCGAATTCGTCGTAATCGCGATCGCCACCGCGCTCCAGCGCGCGCACTTCAAGCCCAGCCAGCGCCAGCTCAATACTCATCAACGAGCCAGCCCAGCCGAGGCCGCAGACAATGACGTCGACTTCTTTTTTAGTAACCTGTGCCATGATAATCCTGTTTCAAATACCTGATGCGGGATGCACGCTTAGGCGCGCTCACCTTTAATACTCACTGGGCCTAGCGGATACGGAACGTTGTGCTGTTTCACCCATTCGGTGAAGCTGGCACGCGCGCCCGGGAAGCCGATAGCAATCCAGGCTTTCATGCCTTTGTTGCCGCCGTACATAGGGTCCGCGAGGTAACCGTGCTTGGTATCGGAAAGCAGCTGGCTAAAGAACTGAGACGCTTTCAGGTTCTCTTCACCCAATGCGGCAAAGTCGATACCGTTTTTGCTGATTTTTGTCAGCACGTCATCTTTCTCTTGCTCAGTAAGCGCATGGAAGGATTTTTGATAAGTGCTCTGCGTCCACTGTTCAACCAACTTAATGCTGGTCTTGTACAGCTGCTGTGGTCGGAATGGGATCTGATATCCCATGGTGGCCGGCGCGTTGATATTGAACGGGCCTTGCATGTAGATTTCGCTGCCAAACTCTTCGCTGTGCAGTTGCTGATCGATAAAGATCGGCACGTTGGTTTCCAGTGCGCCTGGTGCTTTACCGTTGCCGCCAGCCGGAATCAAACGATCGGTCGCCGCAAGAATAAATTGCCACTCATCTGCACTAAAAAATATCGGTTTGTAGTCAGCTAATTCCGGTGCTGCCAATTCCGCAGCTTGCGCTGCAGTTATTCCTTTAAATACCAGCTCACTTAATGGCAATGCCAATAATGAGCCCAGTAAAAATTTACGCCTGGTGGTGGGTTTTTGAAGAAGCATAGCCGCACGACTCTCATTTGCTCTCTACTAAACATTACTCAAGCTATCGCATGGCGGCACGCTCATTAATTCGCCAAAGACTTACTTAAGTAAGTGATGGGAGAACACGAGCGCAACCTACACGCGTATAACTTAAACAAGGCGAAGTAGAAGTAATTATTATGTGAATAACGAAACATATCGGTTAATAACCTGGCAATCTTAGGGATATGGATATGTCTAAATGTAAAAATTGAAATTGAAATGTGTTTTAGTGAAAATTTATCATCGTGTTGCTGAGAGGTTGCCGGCAGGTAACAAAATTTGAGGGAGGAAATTTAGGCTAAAACCGCACAATCATCGGGTAATTGAATCAATATGCTGAATCATTAACCACTATTATTTCCGTAATGTCATCATCACGTAAAATAATCGATAAAAATAAATCATACTTCCATACAAGAGAATTATTCTCATTGGCAACATTATATTTACTTTCCCCCGGTTGCAAACCGATATAGCCGTAATAAGCAGCAAATCAGAATAGGTCGGTTATTTTCCGGGCGGATAAAAAATACGCAACGCTATTTACCGGCGTCGTTCTGTTTCAAATTGTTCATCTGCCTGAAAGCCTGACGCAATATTTATGCAAAGCTCAGAACAAAGCGGCATTTTGACCTTTCTCATTGCCGGATAGAGTAGGTTTATCAATTACTCAGGATAAACCTCATGCGTAAATCGCTACTCGCGTTGCTGGCCACCATGACGCTAGCTACCACCGCTCAGGCGGCAACACCCACAGACACCCTGGTCGTCGCCGTGCCGCTGGATGGCATTATCAGTTTTGATCCCGCCGAAAGTTTTGAGACCGTCAGCAACAGCAGCCTGCGTAACATTTATCAAACACTGCTGGAACCGAATCATCAGGATGCGCAGCAGTTATCGCCGCTCGCCGCCCTAAAATGGCAAGCCGGGAAAACGCCGCACAGCCTGATATTTGATCTTAATCCGCAGGCACGTTTTGCCAGCGGTAATCCGTTAACGGCACAGGATGTCGTGTTCTCGTTAACGCGTGCGGTGAAGCTAAACAAAGCACCCTCTTTTATCCTCGGCGAGTTTGGTTGGACGCCAGAGAACATCGACCAGCAATTTACCGTGATCAACGATCATCAACTTGAACTGCGCTGGCCGGCGCAAATCGGCAACGATCTGGCGCTGCGGTTGTTAACGGCGCCCGTGGCGTCGATTGTTGACAGTAAGCTGGCGCTGCAACACGCCAGCAATGATGATTTCGGCAATGGCTGGCTCAAAGTGCATTCTGCGGGCAGTGGCGCTTATGCTATCAAGCAGTTTATTCCGCTGCAGGCGCTGCTGCTGGACGCCAATGCCAATGCGAGTCCAAAACCGCATCTGAAACGCGTGCTGCTAAAAGGCGTGGCCGATCCCGGTTCGCGGCGTCTTCTGATTCAACAGGGCGATGTTGATGTGGCTTACCAGCTCGGGCCAGATCAAATCGCCGCGTTAAAAACCGACGCGGGTGTACGTATTGATGCCTTCCCGTCTAGCCTGGTTTATTACCTCGGCTTTAACACCAAAAGCGCCCAGCAACCCGCACTGGCGAACCCCGCGCTGTGGCAAGCCGCCCGCTGGTTAGTCGATTACGACAGCGTCGCCAATCAGCTGCTCAAGGGCCAATACCGTATTCATCAGAGCTTTTTGCCGGATGGCTTTGACGGTGCACTGAACAGCACGCCTTTCCATTACGATGTAGATAAAGCCAAAGCGATTCTGCAAAAAGGTGGCATCAAGCCCGGCAGCCATATTGCGTTAACCGTGGTGAATCAGCCGCCTTATATTGACGTCGCGCAGGCGCTGCAAGCCAGCTTTGCCAAGGCGGACGTAAATCTGGATATTCAGCCGGTGGCAGAGTCAGAGTTATGGAGCAAAATGCGCGGTCGCGACTTTGAATCGATCTTTGTTTACTGGGGTGCGGACTATATCGACCCAAACACTAACGCAAGCGCCTTCGCCTATAACGTTCCCAACGGCGGCAAAACGCTGGCATGGCGCGTAGGTTGGGAGATTCCCGATCTCAGCGCAGAAACCCGCACGGCGGCAGGCGAAAGTGATGTCGCGAAGCGCCGCGCGCAATACGCTGATTTACAGACCCGCGTTCAGCAAGATTCACCTTATGTGGTGATGTTACAAGGTGCGACGCAGGTCGCGGTGCGTAACAACATCAGCCACGTGCGTCAGGGCATTGGCGTCTCGCTGCTCAACTTTGAGGAGGTCCAAAAGTAAGGTTTTACGTCCCGCCGAGTTCACGCCTGGCGGGACGCGTCCGTTTTTCGGGTAAATCTTCTCCGCTCTGCCGCGCCCCGCTTGCTATTCTTCAGGCATATCCTATCGCCTGAGAGTGGAAAATGATGACTTCCCCGCTGCTGATTGCCCAAACGTCCGACGTCCAACTCCATCTTTTACCGCAGATGGCCAACCGCCACGGTTTAATTACCGGCGCAACCGGCACCGGTAAAACGGTCACGCTGCAAAAGCTGGCAGAATCTTTTTCCACTATCGGCGTGCCGGTCTTTATGGCTGATGTGAAAGGCGATTTAACCGGCGTCGCGGCGGAAGGCCAAAGCAGTGAAAAATTGCAGCAGCGACTGGCGAAAATCGGCGTCAGCGACTGGCAGCCGCAGCGTAATCCGGTGATGGTGTGGGATATTTTTGGCGAGAAAGGCCATCCAGTGCGCGCCACGGTTTCTGACCTTGGCCCATTAATGCTGGCACGTTTGCTGAATCTTAATGAAGTGCAAAGTGGTGTGTTGCAAATCATCTTCCGGATCGCCGACGATCAAGGCCTGCTGCTGCTGGATTTCAAAGATCTTCGCGCCATGACGCAATACATCGGCGATAACGCCAAATCTTTCCAGACGCAATATGGCAACATTAACAGCGCATCGGTGGGTGCCATTCAGCGCGGCCTGCTGGCGCTGGAAGAGCAAGGCGCGGAACACTTCTTCGGTGAGCCGATGCTGGAGATCGCCGACTGGATGCGTGTCGACAGCGACGGCAAAGGCTATATCAATATCCTTTCCGCCGAGAAGCTCTATCAAATGCCGAAACTCTACGCCACCAGCCTGTTGTGGATGTTGTCAGAGTTATATGAACATCTGCCGGAGGCGGGCGATCTCGATAAACCCAAACTGGTCTTTTTCTTCGATGAAGCGCATCTGCTTTTCAGCGATGCGCCGCCGGTTCTGCTGGAAAAAATTCAGCAAGTGATTCGCCTGATTCGCTCTAAAGGCGTTGGCGTGTGGTTTGTCACACAAAATCCTGCTGACATTCCCGACAGCGTGCTGGGCCAGTTAGGTAACCGCGTCCAGCACGCCCTGCGCGCTTTCACCCCCAAAGATCAGAAAGCGGTAAAAACCGCAGCGGAAACGCTGCGCGCCAATCCAAACTTTAATACTGTCGAGGCGATACAAGCGCTCGGCACCGGCGAAGCGCTGATCTCATTTTTAGATGAGAAAGGCAGCCCATCGGTGGTTGAACGTGCAATGGTGATTGCCCCCGGCTCTCGCATGGGCCCGGTCAATACTGATGAACGTAACGGCCTGATCAACCATTCGCCGCTGGCGGGCAAATATGACACCGAAGTCGATCGCGAATCGGCTTTTGAACGACTGCAACACGGTGTGCAAGCAGCCAGTGAAAGCGCCAATGCGCCAGAAGTCAAAGGCAACAGCGTGGCGGTGGATGGCGGCATTCTGGGCGGCCTGAAGGATATTCTGTTTGGTAGCACCGGCCCGCGCGGCGGGAAAAAAGATGGCGTGGTACAAACCATGGCGAAAAGCGCCACGCGTCAAATCACTCATCAAATCATTCGCGGCGTATTAGGGAGCCTGCTGGGCGGACGCCGACGTTAACGTTGCACCTCTGCTAAGATCATAATATGGATAAAGAATACGAACTGAAACGGACCAAGCGTCTGGCGTTACTGCTGCTGCTGCTGGCAGCTGCCACTTTTATTGTCACCCTTTTTCTGCCGCCCAACTTTTGGGTTAGCGGTGTAAAAGCGATAGCCGAAGCGGCGATGGTCGGGGCGCTGGCGGACTGGTTCGCCGTCGTTGCGCTGTTTCGTCGCGTGCCGGTGCCATTTATCTCACGCCACACGGCCATCATTCCGCGTAACAAAGATCGTATCGGCGATAATCTTGGTCGCTTCGTGCAGGAGAAGTTCCTCGACACAGACTCGCTGCTTAATCTGATCCGTCGCCACGATCCGTCACGCATGTTGGCGGACTGGCTCAATGCGCCCGGTAATGCCGATCGCGTTGGGCGTCACTTGCTGCAGGTGATGCGCGGCTTCCTTGATCTCACTGACGATACGCGAATTCAAAACTTTCTACGCCGAGCGGTGCATCGCGCCATTGATAAAGTCGATCTTAGCCAAACCAGCGCGCTGATGCTTGAGAGCCTGACCAAGAATAATCGCCATCAGGAACTGCTGGACGCCGCAGTGGAACAGCTGTTGCGATTGCTGCACAAGCCCAGCACCCGCGAGTTCATCGCGCTACAAATTGTGCGCTGGCTGAAGCGGGAACATCCGATAAAAGCCAAAATGTTGCCCACGGAATGGCTTGGCGAGCACAGCGCGGAGTTGGTCGCCAACGCGGTTGATACGCTGCTTGATGAGGTTGCGCTGGATCAGGGACATGAGCTGCGCCTGGGTTTTAATCGTGCCGTGGATCGCCTGATTGAGAAGCTGAAAAACGATCCTGAGATGGCCGAACGTGCCGAAGTGATTAAAAGCTGGCTGAAAGAAGATGCGTCGCTGAATCGCTATATCGGCGAATTGTGGAACGATCTGCGTTCGTGGCTGAAAGCCGATCTCAGCAGCGACGATTCTCGCGTTCAGGAAAGGGTACGCCTGGCGGCTTTATGGCTGGGTGAAACGCTGGCCGCTGATGAAGCGCTACGCCGCTCCATGAATCAACATCTTGAAGATGCCGCACGCAGCGTGGCGCCTGAGTTTTCCACTTTCCTGACTCACCACATCAGCGATACGGTGAAAAGTTGGGATGCGCGTGAGATGTCGCAACAGATTGAGCTGAACATTGGTAAAGACCTGCAGTTTATTCGCATTAACGGCACGCTGGTTGGCGGTACGATCGGTTTGATCTTGTATCTGCTTTCACAATTGCCCACCTTGTTTATGCTTTTTCCTCGCTAAATGCACTTATGGGGGCCGTTGTGCCTCACTTTAAAGCAAAAAAAATGGCCGATAAATCGGCCATTTCTCTTCTGTTATCGCCCGGCTTAGCGCCGTTTAATCAACATGAACATACTGATCGCAAAGAAGGCGAAGCTTGGCAGAATCGCCCCCATGACGGGCGGTAATCCATAAACCAGGCTGAGTGGGCCAAAAATCTGATCCAATACATAGAACAGAAAGCCGAAGCTGATGCCGGTAACGACGCGTACGCCCATTGATACGCTACGTAGCGGACCAAAGATAAATGACAGCGCCATCAACATCATTACGGCTACCGAAAGCGGCTGGAAAATCTTGCTCCACATATTGAGCTGATATCGTCCAGATTCCTGACCGCTCTGCTTCAAATACTTGCTGTAATTGTAGAGGCCGCTAATGGATAGCGCATCGGGATCCAGCGCCACCACACCGAGTTTGTCCGGCGTCAGGTTGGTTTTCCATTCACCACCCAGGCTCTGCGAACCGGTAATTTGCTTGGGATCGTTTAAGTCAGATTCATCAACCTGCGACAGCATCCAACGTTTTTTATTCATATCCCAGGTCGCGCTGGCGGCGTAACGCACGCTAAGCAAACGACGCTGATCGTTGAAGTTGTAGATGCTCACACCATCGATTTCATTGTTGCCTTTGATGCGCTCAATATAGATGAAGCTATTGCCATCCTTCGCCCACAAGCCATTTTGCGTGGAAAGCAGCGCGCCGCCGTATAGCTGCTGCGCACGGTAATTACGCGCCATTTGCTCGCCTTGTGGCGCAACAAACTCACCAATTGCCATTGTCAGCAGCACCAGCGGAATAGCAGTTTTCATTACCGACAGCGCGACTTGCGTACGGGTAAAACCCGCCGCCTGCATGACCACCAGCTCGCTACGCTGGGCTAAAGCACCCAAGCCCAGCAGCGCGCCCAGCAATGCCGCCATCGGGAAGAAGATCTCGATATCTTTTGGCACGCTGAGAATCGTGTAGTAACCCGCGTCCAAGGCGGTATAGGCGCCCTGCCCGGTTTTACGCAGCTGATCAACAAACTTGATGATGCCGGAGAGCGACACCAACATGAACAGCGTCAACATGATGGTGTTAAAGATGGTTTTACCGATATAACGGTCAAGAACGCGAAACATCAGACCGACCCTCCGCGAGTAAAGCGGGCGCGTACGCGACGCATCGGCACCGTATCCCACAAGTTAAGCAGCACCGCCAGCAGCAGATAACTCAGATTCACCACCCACATCCAGAGGGCTGGATCGAGGCGGCCTTTGGCACCACTCGATTTCAACGAACTCTGTAACAGGAAGAAAATCAGGTAAAGCAGCATGGCCGGTAACATTGACAGTACGCGACCCTGACGTGGGTTCACCACGCTAAGCGGCACCACCATCAACGCCATGATCAGGACCGAGAACACCAGCGTGATGCGCCAATGCAGCTCAGAGCGAAACTCTGGCGTGTCATTGTGGAACAAGCCGACAAAATCGGACTGCTCAGCATCGTTGGGATCGAGCGTGGCTTCTTTATAGCCAACAAACGCCTGATAATTATTGAAGTCGGTGATGCGGAAATCACGCAGCATTGCCGTGCCTTCAAAGCGCGTGCCTTTATCCAGCGTGACCACCTGCGAGCCGTCATTACGCTGCTCCATGTGGCCGCTGTCTGCCAGCACCACAGAGGGACGCGCGTTGCCTTTCGGCCGCAGCTGCGCCAGGAACACGTTGCCGAACTGGTTGCCTTTCACGTTTTCAATGAACAGCACCGCATTACCATCGCTGGAGGTCTGGAACTGACCTGCCGCCAGCGCCGCTGCGCCAGGGTTAGCTTTGGCGTTTTGCGTCACTTCATCCTGATAACGTGATGACCACGGTCCCAGCCAGGCGACATTTATCGCCGCCACAATCGACGTGAACAGCATCAGCACCATTGCAGCCTTGACCAAAACAGCTTTGCTCAGGCCGCAGGCGTGCATGACGGTAATTTCACTTTCCGTATAGAGCCGCCCAAGGGTCATCAAAATCGCCAGAAACAGACTCAAGGGCAGAATAAGTTGTGCCATTTCAGGCACACCGAGGCCTAACAGTGTCAGAACAAGGTTTGTCGGGATTTCGCCATCCACCGCGGCTCCTAAAATCCTGACTAACTTCTGACAAAAGAAGATTAATAGCAGGATGAAGAGGATAGCCAGCTGGCTTTTGAGCGTTTCACGAACCAGATATCTAATGATGATCACGCTTAGTACGCCTGTGAAAACTTGTCTTTTTGCAGGAAAATCGCTAGTTTCAACGCTTATCAGCCATTTTTCTTCATCAATGGCCGTTATCGCAGCTAAAATTGTATGACAATCGCGTTTGGGTGGTGAAAAAACAACATCTTGTCACCCTGATTCATTATGACCTCCAGTGGCTAAATGTCATGCCGCCACGATGAATAAATGGGTCACGAGCGCGCTACATTCTAGCGACAGCGACGGCCGTTGTCTTTAAGATTCAGGAGAGTGCATGGAGTTCAGTGTAAAAAGCGGAAGCCCGGAAAAACAGCGCAGTGCTTGCATTGTCGTTGGCGTTTTCGAACCGCGCCGTCTGTCACCGATAGCCGAACAGCTGGATAAAATCAGCGATGGCTACATCAGCGCCCTGCTGCGTCGCGGCGAGCTGGAAGGAAAAGTGGGCCAGACGCTACTGCTCCATCATGTGCCGAACATCCTGTCCGAACGTATTTTGCTGATTGGTTGTGGCAAAGAACGTGAGCTGGACGAGCGTCAGTACAAGCAGGTTATCCAAAAAACCATCAATACGCTGAATGACACCGGCTCGATGGAAGCGGTCTGCTTCCTGACAGAACTGCATGTCAAAGGACGTAATACGTACTGGAAAGTTCGTCAGGCGGTGGAAACCTCCAAAGAGGCGCTGTACAACTTCGATCAGCTGAAAAGCAACAAAGCTGAACCGCGCCGTCCGCTACGTAAACTGGTGTTTAACGTGCCAACACGCCGTGAACTCACCAGCGGTGAACGGGCGATTCAGCATGGATTAGCCGTCTCTGCAGGCGTTAAAGCGGCTAAAGATCTTGGCAATATGCCGCCAAATATTTGTAACGCCGCGTATCTGGCATCGCAGGCGCGTCAGTTAGCGGATGCCTTCAGCAAAAATGTTACCACCCGCGTGATTGGCGAGCAGCAGATGAAAGAGCTTGGCATGCACGCCTATTTGGCGGTAGGTGCCGGTTCGCAGAACGAATCATTGATGTCGGTGATTGAATACAAAGGTAATCCCGATCCCGAAGCGCGCCCTATCGTGCTGGTGGGCAAAGGGTTAACGTTCGACTCCGGTGGCATCTCGATCAAACCGGCCGACAGCATGGATGAGATGAAGTATGACATGTGCGGCGCAGCGTCAGTGTATGGTGTGATGCGCATGGTAGCGGAACTTAATCTGCCGCTGAACGTAGTGGGCGTGCTGGCGGGCTGTGAAAATATGCCGGATGGCCGTTCAATGCGTCCAGGCGACGTGCTGACCACTATGTCTGGCCAAACCGTCGAGGTGTTAAACACCGATGCAGAAGGCCGCTTGGTGCTGTGCGATGCGCTGACCTACGTTGAACGTTTCGAACCGGAAGTGGTGATTGATGTCGCGACGCTGACCGGGGCCTGCGTGGTTGCGCTGGGTCATCACGTCAGCGGTTTGCTGTCTAACCATAATCCGCTGGCGCATGAATTGATTGGTGCTTCTGAGCAATCCGGCGATCGCGCGTGGCGTTTGCCAATGGCGGATGAGTATCAAGAGCAGCTGGAGTCCAATTTTGCTGATATGGCGAATATCGGTGGACGTCCCGGTGGTGCGATCACCGCCGCTTGCTTCCTGGCTCGCTTTGCGCGCAAATATAACTGGGCGCACCTCGATATCGCGGGTACCGCCTGGCGTTCAGGCAAAGCCAAAGGCGCAACCGGACGTCCAGTGCCGATGCTGTCGCAGTTCCTGTTGAATCGCGCGGGACTGAACGGCGACGATTAACAGCTTCTTCTACATTGAAAGCAAGGGCGGAGATTCCGCCCTTTTTATCTTCTGACGAGCATGCCGATGAAAAACGCAACCTTCTACGTGATGGAAACCGATGCACCGAGCGACGGCCTGAGCGCCATTGAAGCGCTGGTGTGCGATCTGGCTGAAACGCGCTGGCGGGCGGGCAAACGGGTGCTGATCGCCTGTGAAGATGAGCAGCAAGCCATTCGTCTCGACGAAGCGCTGTGGCAACGACCGGCAAACGCCTTCGTGCCGCATAATCTTGCCGGCGAAGGCCCGCGCTACGGCGCGCCGGTTGAGCTGGCCTGGCCACAGCGTCGCGGCAGTTCGCCTCGCGATCTGCTCATAAGCCTGCTGCCACAGTTCGCAGATTTTGCCACTGCTTTCCATGAAGTGGTAGACTTCGTCCCTTACGAAGAATCTCTCAAACAGCTGGCGCGTGATCGCTACAAAGCGTATCGCAGCGTTGGTTTCCAATTGAATACGGCAACGCCGCCACAGCCGCAAACGACATAGCAGAACATGGAAAAGACATATAACCCGCAAGATATCGAGCAGCCGCTTTACGAGCATTGGGAAAAGCAGGGCTACTTTAAACCGAATGGCGATACCAGCCAGGAAAGCTTTTGCATCATGATCCCGCCGCCGAACGTCACCGGTAGCTTGCACATGGGTCACGCTTTCCAACAAACCATCATGGATACCATGATTCGCTACCAGCGCATGCAGGGTAAAAATACCTTGTGGCAAGCCGGTACTGACCACGCGGGCATCGCCACGCAGATGGTAGTTGAGCGCAAAATCGCCGCTGAAGAGGGCAAAACACGTCAGGATTACGGACGTGATGCGTTCATCGAAAAAATCTGGCAGTGGAAGGCAGAATCGGGCGGCACCATTACCCGTCAGATGCGCCGTCTGGGCAACTCAGTGGATTGGGAGCGTGAACGTTTCACCATGGATGATGGTTTGTCCAATGCGGTGAAAGAAGTGTTCGTACGTCTCTATAAAGAGAACCTGATTTACCGTGGCAAGCGCCTGGTTAACTGGGATCCGAAATTACGCACCGCTATTTCCGATCTGGAAGTGGAAAACCGCGAGAGCAAAGGCTCGATGTGGCACATCCGCTATCCGCTGGCTGATGGCGCGAAAACCGCAGATGGCAAAGATTATCTGGTGGTAGCCACCACACGTCCAGAAACCCTGTTGGGCGATACGGGCGTGGCGGTCAATCCAGAAGATCCGCGTTATAAAGATTTGATCGGCAAGTTTATTCTGCTGCCGCTGGTAAACCGCCTGATCCCAATCGTTGGCGACGAACACGCCGACATGGAAAAAGGCACCGGCTGCGTGAAAATCACGCCAGCGCATGACTTTAATGACTATGAAGTTGGTCGTCGCCACAAGCTGCCGATGATCAACATTCTGACGTTCGATGGCGATATCCGCGAGCGCGCGGAAGTGTTCGATACCAACGGCGAAGTCAGCGATGCCTGTGCCGATGATATCCCAGCAGAGTTCCAGAAAATGGAGCGTTTTGCTGCACGTAAAGCGATTGTCGCGGCTGTTGATGAACGTGGCCTGCTGGAAGAGATCAAACCCCACGATCTGACCGTTCCTTACGGCGACCGTGGCGGCGTGGTCATCGAACCAATGTTGACCGACCAATGGTACGTGCGTACTGCCCCGCTGGCGAAAGTCGCCGTAGAAGCGGTTGAAAATGGCGACATTGAGTTTGTGCCGAAGCAGTACGAAAACATGTACTTCTCTTGGATGCGCGATATTCAGGATTGGTGTATTTCACGTCAGTTGTGGTGGGGTCATCGCATTCCGGCATGGTACGACAACGACGGCAACGTCTATGTTGGCCGCACCGAAGACGAAGTGCGCAGCGAAAACAACCTGGCCGCCGATGTGGCGCTGCGTCAGGATGATGACGTGCTTGATACCTGGTTCTCCTCCGGCCTGTGGACATTCTCTACGCTGGGCTGGCCGGAAAACACCGAAGCGCTGCGTACCTTCCATCCGACCAGCGTGCTGGTCAGCGGCTTCGACATCATTTTCTTCTGGATTGCCCGCATGATCATGCTGACCATGCACTTCATCAAAGATGAAGACGGCAAGCCGCAGGTTCCGTTCAAAACCGTCTACATGACCGGTTTGATTCGTGACGAAGAAGGCCAGAAGATGTCGAAATCCAAGGGCAACGTGATTGACCCGCTGGATATGGTTGACGGCATTTCACTGGAGTCGCTGCTGGAAAAACGCACCGGCAACATGATGCAGCCGCAGCTGGCTGAGAAGATCCGTAAACGCACCGAGAAACAGTTCCCGAACGGCATTGAGCCGTCAGGTACCGATGCGCTGCGCTTCACCCTGGCAGCTCTGGCTTCAACCGGTCGAGACATTAACTGGGACATGAAGCGCCTGGAAGGCTACCGCAACTTCTGTAACAAGCTGTGGAACGCCAGCCGCTTTGTCTTGATGAACACTGAAGATCAAGATTGCGGCCAAAACGGCGGCGAAATGACGCTGTCGCTGGCGGATCGCTGGATCCTGACCGAGTTCAACAGCACGGTGAAAGCCTACCGTGAAGCGCTGGACAGCTACCGTTTCGACATCGCGGCTAACCTGCTTTACGATTTCACCTGGAACCAGTTCTGCGACTGGTATCTGGAGCTGACTAAGCCGGTGATGACCAGCGGTAGCGAATCTGAGCTGCGCGGCACGCGTCACACGCTGCTGCACGTTCTGGAAGCGTTACTGCGCCTGGCACATCCGATTATTCCGTTCATCACCGAAACCATCTGGCAGCGTGTGAAAGTGCTGAAAAACATCAGCGACGACACCATCATGTTGCAGCCTTTCCCGCACTACGACGCGGCGAAAGAAGATGCTGAAGCGAAAGCGGACATCGACTGGATGAAACAGGCGATTGTCGCGGTACGTAATATTCGTGCAGAAATGAACATTGCGCCAAGCAAACCGCTGGATGTGTTGCTGCGTAACGCCTCGCCTGCTGCGCTGCGTCGCGTTGAAGATAACCGCAACTTCCTGTCACGCCTGGCGCGTCTGGCAAGTTTGACCGTGCTACCTGCGGGCGAGAAAGGTCCCGTTTCCGTCACCAAGATCGTTGAAGGTGCTGAACTGCTGATCCCAATGGCCGATCTGGTTGATAAAACAGCCGAGCTTGAGCGTCTGGCGAAAGAGCTGGTTAAGCTGGATGTCGAAATCGATAAGATCCAGGCCAAACTGGCTAACGAAGGCTTTGTTTCACGCGCCCCGGAAGCGGTGGTAGTGAAAGAACGCGAGCGTGTGGCTGATCTGGAACAATCAAAAACAAAACTGATTGAACAGCAGGCCGTGATTGCGGCATTGTAAGCGTCTTAGTCTGACTGCTTAATTATCAAGCCGGGCTAAGCCCGGCTTTTTTTATTTATTTCGCAATAGATTCGGAAGAGATGATGACTACCACCGCAACGCGACGTGACCTTCAGGTGCGTCCAATCACTGCCGCCGACAATGCGCATATCGCGCAGGTTATTCGAGTTGTTTCTGCGGAGTTCGGCCTGACTGCCGACAAAGGCTATACCGTTTCCGATCCTGACCTTGATCGACTCTCTGAGGTTTACAGCGCCGAACACAGCGCTTATTGGATTGTCGAATATCAAGGCAAAGTAATGGGCGGCGGCGGCATCGCCGCCCTGGCCTGTAGCGCGCCAGATATCTGTGAGTTGCAAAAGATGTATTTCATGCCCGATGTGCGCGGCTTAGGTTTGGCGCGTGAACTGGCAATCTGTGCCATGGAACATGCGCGCCAGCGCGGTTTTCGTCGCTGCTATCTTGAAACCACCGCCAGCCTGACGCGGGCGATCAAACTCTATGAGTCGCTGGGTTTTGAATTAATTGATCGCGCCATGGGCTGCACCGGCCATGTAGATTGTGAAGTGCGGATGTTGAAAGTGCTGTAATCCTGTCCCTCATCCGCTTGCGGATGAGGGAAAAAAACCGTCAAAACGCGGGCAGACCGCTATGAAAACGCAGTTCGTTATCCGGCTCGCTAATTAACCGCCCTTCAGTTTCACCAATCATCTGCACCCTTGGCGCAATATCCTTGGGTGAAATCTGCGCGGCCAGCGTCAAATAATCTTGATAATGACGCGCTTCTGAACGCAACAGCGAAATATAAAAGGCCTCCAGTTCGCTATCCAGATAGGGCGCTAAACTGGCGAACCGTTCGCAGGAGCGCGCTTCAATATAGGCACCACAAATCAGCTTGTCGATCAGCGTATCTGGCTCGTGCGTGGTGACTTCGCGCAGCAGCGATTTTGCATAACGGCTTGAGGTGATTTTTTGATAAACCAACCCGCGCGACTGCATAATTTCCCAAACCTGATAAAAGTGATGCAGCTCTTCTTTAATCAGCAGCACCATCTTCTCAACCAAATCATCCGCCCACGGCAATTCATTGCGAACAATAACGCGTTTGGTCAGGTTTTTATGCGCGTTAATGAAATCGCTGTCGCCATCTTCGCGAAAGATAAAATCTTCATACGGCTTCAACCAGGCACGAATAGCCTCGCCGCTGGGCTTGTCAGCGACATATTTGCGAATCAACCACACCGCGGTTTGTGCCGCCTTGAGCTCGCAAACCAGATGATCGGTCAGTAACAGCGTAAGGTTTTCCGGCTTGCGCGCTTCGTCTATCCAGGCTTGCGGCGTACGGCAATGAAGGAATTGATAGATGGGTTCGAGTAACGGTGCGTAGTTCATCAGATTAAAACGTGGGTTAAAAAAGGAGGCGGAGCATGCTCCGCCCGCTAGAAATTAGTGACGAATACCGTCATCTTCTTCGTCATCGAGGATTTCGTCGTCTTCATCTTCCGCGTCTGGATCTTCGAAATAGGTGCCCCAACCGTCATAATCGACGTTGTATTTACCAATCAGATTCACCAGTTGCTCGACCTGTGCATCAATCAGCTCTGGCTTTAACGCCGCTTCGCTGATGATATCCACGCACATCACCGTGGTGCCATCTTCCAGCTCCAGCTCTTCCGGCTCGGTCACTTCATAGCCCAGCTTGAACGCATCTACAGCGGCTTTTTCAAGTGAGTCAAAGTTGTTGCATGAGAGATGATGCTCAATGGTATAGAGCGCGTCGGGATCGCTGCCATCCTCCAGCAGCTCTTCAATGATCAGGCGCGTCTCTTCACGCTGCTCTTCCAACAATGCTTCATATGCCATGGCGATGTCCTCTCTGAGTTTGGCAATAATCAAGTATTTTCCCACACTGCCCGGCGCGCCACTACACAAAACGAAAAGTTTATTCACGCCGGGGTTGAAAATGCATATTCATACGGTTAGATTGAATTTTAATTCATTTGCATTGGTTACATGGAGCGCTGCATGAGTCAGCTTTATCAACGCCATTTCCTGAGATTACTGGATTTTTCCCCTGCCGAAATCGATTATCTGCTTACCCTTTCAGCTGAATTAAAAAGCACAAAAAAAAGTGCGACTGAAAAGCAGTATCTGAAAGGCAAAAACATTGCGCTCATCTTCGAAAAAGACTCGACCCGTACCCGATGCTCTTTCGAAGTTGCCGCTTACGATCAAGGCGCAAACGTCACCTATCTCGGCCCAAGCGGTAGCCAGATTGGCCATAAAGAATCGATGAAAGATACCGCACGCGTTTTAGGCCGCATGTATGACGGCATACAATATCGCGGCTATGGCCAGGCGTTGGTTGAAACTCTGGCTGAATATGCCGGTGTGCCGGTGTGGAATGGCTTAACCACAGAGTTTCATCCTACGCAGTTACTCGCCGATCTACTGACCATGCAGGAACAGCTGCCGACTAAAAAACTCAGCGAAATGACGTTGGTCTACGTTGGTGATGCGCGTAACAACATGGGGAATACCATGCTGGAAGCCGCCGCGTTGGTAGGGTTAGATCTGCGTTTAGTGGCGCCAAAAGGCTGCTGGCCGGAAGAAGAGCTGGTGGCACATTGTCGCCAGGCGGCACAGCAAACCGGTGGCAAAATCACGCTGACCGAAAACATTGCTGAAGGCGTACAAGGTGCGGACTTTATCTATACCGACGTTTGGGTATCGATGGGCGAACCTAAAGCGGTGTGGGAAGAGCGTATCGCCTTGCTGCGGGGTTATCAGGTTAACAGCGAGATGCTGGCGCTGACCGGCAACCCAGCGGTGAAATTTTTGCATTGTCTACCCGCCTTCCATGATGATCAAACCACCCTGGGACGCCAGATGGCGGAACAATATGGTTTGCACAAGGGTATGGAAGTCAGTGATGAGGTGTTCGAATCCGCGCACAGCGTGGTCTTTGATCAGGCGGAAAACCGTATGCATACCATTAAGGCGGTGATGGTGGCGACGCTCGGCCAGCGATAAATAAGCCGGAGCAAACGTTTTCGTTGTGTGCGATTTACCCTTGAAGCAAATTACTGAATGCGTATAATGCGCCACAATTTGCCGGAGGAAACATGCAACAGCGCAACGAAAAATTTGACGCCCAATCTCGCCTGAATGCAGGCGGCGCATCTGTTTCTTTCCGTCATCGACCCGATCTTAAAAAAGCCCCTTAATCAGGGGCTTTTTTTTGTCTGAAATCCGGCAGCGCAGAGGAGAGAGCTATGGCTAACCCGCTATATCGCAAGCACATTATTTCAATTAACGATCTCAGCCGCGACGAGCTGGAGTTGGTGCTGCATACCGCCGCGCAGCTCAAAGCCAACCCGCAGCCGGAGTTATTAAAACACAACGTGATCGCCAGCTGCTTTTTTGAGGCATCGACGCGAACCCGTTTGTCGTTCGAATCCGCCATGCATCGTTTAGGCGCCTCGGTTGTCGGCTTTTCTGACGGCAGCAATACGTCGCTGGGCAAAAAAGGTGAAACGCTGGCGGACACCATTTCAGTGATCAGCACCTACGTTGATGCGATTGTGATGCGTCATCCGCAAGAAGGCGCAGCGCGTCTGGCAACGGAGTTTTCCGGCGGTATTCCTGTGCTTAACGCCGGTGATGGCGCGAATCAGCACCCGACACAAACCCTGCTGGATCTGTTTACCATTCGCGAAACGCAAAGTCGCCTCGACAACTTCAATGTCGCCATGGTCGGCGACCTGAAATATGGCCGCACCGTGCATTCACTGACGCAGGCGCTGGCCAAATTTGATGGCAACCGCTTCTTCTTCATCGCACCCGATGCGTTGGCGATGCCGGCTTACATCACTGACATGCTGGATGAGCAGAACATTACATGGTCGCGTCACGACAGTTTTGAAGAGGTGATGCCAGAGCTGGATATTCTCTATATGACGCGCGTGCAAAAAGAGCGTCTTGATCCGTCCGAATATGCCAACGTGAAAGCCCAGTTCATTCTTCGCGCCGCCGATTTAGCCGATGCGCGTGACAATATGAAGGTGCTGCATCCGCTGCCGCGCATCGATGAAATTACTACCGATGTGGATAAAACGCCTTACGCCTGGTATTTCCAGCAGGCCGGCAATGGCATTTACGCGCGTCAGGCTTTGCTGGCGTTGGTACTTAACAGCGAACTCGCCCTGTAAGGAGCAAACAGCATGACTCACGACAATAAATTGCAGGTCGAAGCGATCAAACGCGGCACAGTAATCGACCACATTCCCGCTCAGGTTGGCTTTAAGCTGCTGTCGCTGTTTCGCCTGACCGAGACCGATCAGCGCATTACTATCGGCTTGAATTTGCCGTCAGGTGAAATGGGCCGCAAAGATTTGATCAAGATTGAAAACACTTTTCTCACTGATGACCAGATCAACCAGCTGGCAGTTTACGCGCCACATGCGACGGTCAACCGTATCGACGAATATGAAGTGGTCGCAAAGATTGCGCCCACCTTGCCGGACCGCATCGACCGTGTGCTGACTTGCCCGAACAGCAACTGCATTAGCCGCAGCGAGCCGGTGTTCTCCAGCTTTGCGGTGAAAAGTCGTGCCGATGATGTGCATTTGAAGTGCAAATATTGCGAGAAAGAGTTCGCTCGTCATGTGGTGTTGGGTCACTGGTAATCCATTTTCTCGTCCCTATAATGGAACCGTCGGCGGCGCTGTGATGCCGCTATTGCACACAACCCAGGAGCAATAATGTCTCGCGAAATCAGTACGGAAAAAGCCCCGGCAGCAATCGGTCCTTATGTTCAGGGCGTTGATCTTGGCAGCATGATTATCACTTCGGGCCAGATTCCCGTTGATCCGGCAACCGGCACTGTTGCAGACGATGTCTCAGCCCAGGCGCGCCAGTCACTGGAAAATGTGAAGGCGATTGTTGAAGCGGCAGGTTTGAAAGTGGGCGATATCGTGAAAACCACCGTTTTCGTCAAAGACCTGAACGACTTTGCTACCGTGAACGCCACGTATGAAGCGTTTTTCACCGAGCATGACGCCAGTTTCCCAGCCCGTTCATGTGTTGAAGTGGCGCGTTTGCCGAAAGACGTGAAGATTGAGATTGAGGCGATCGCGGTTCGCCGTTGATTTTGTCCTCTGCGCACGCTGGTTAAGCGTGTGCTGTCTCCTGCCTCCTCTGCGCGCTATCCCCCATCCCCGCCTTCCCCCGCGAAGCGGGGGAAGGAGACGCTGCCACATGCAGCTTCAATACTCGCAGGTGGCAGCGCCAGCACAATCTAACCTTTACTCGGACGCCATACCCAAAGCACGGCAATCGACAGCGCAAACAGCGTACCGAAACCAATCCCGGTTGCTACTGCCGGTGCGCCTGCTTTGATCGCCAGCGTGTAAAGTCCTAGCATCAACAGCATCGCGGTGTTTTCGCCAAGGTTCTGCACCGCAATGGCATTGCCCGATCCCACGCTTTGCTTGCCACGCGCCTGCAACAACGCATTCAAAGGAACGACAAAAAAGCCACCCAGCGCGCCAATGACCATCAGCAATAAATAGGCATTCAGCAACGAATGCTGCATTGAGAAGATCACCACCATCACACCAATCAGCACGCCTGCAGGCATACAGCGGCGGACCGTTTCCAGCGTCACCAGCTTCGCCGCAGCCGCCGCACCCAATACAATGCCAATCGCCACCATGGCATTCAGCGTAGTTGGCGTTTTGTTATCAGTGATGCCAAGCGCTACCGGTACCCACAACACCAGCAGAAAGCGCAACGTCACACCCGCGCCCCAAAACAGACTCGTTCCCAGTAAGGAGAAGCGGGTTTCTGCGTCACGCCACAGCACACGGCACGCCGCGATAAAGCTGCGTAACATTGCCGCGAAATGCCAGCTTTGGCCGGGTCGTGCTGCCTGCAGCTTGGGAATAAACAGGTTCGCCACTACCGCAATGCCATACGTCAGCGCACAAACCGCCAGCGCCACCAGCAAATTCCAGTCAGCCAGAATGCCGCCTGCCACCGAACCCAGCAGAATCGCCGCGATGGTCGATCCTTCCATCAGGCCGTTGGCCTTCACCAGTTTTTCGCCTTGGGTAATTTCCCCCAAAATGCCGTATTTCGCTGGAGAATAAGCCGCTGCGCCAATACCCACCAGCGTATAGCCAATGAAAGGACTCAAGCCGAAGCAGATCACCAGCGCGCCCAGCAGCTTCAGGCTGTTGGCAAACATCATGACCCGACCTTTGGCAAAACTGTCTGCCATTTGCCCCACAAACGGTGCCAGCAGGATGTAAGTCGCGACAAACAGCATCTGCAAAATCGGCTGACTCCAGTCGGGATAAAACTGGTTTTTAAGCACCGCCAGCGTGACAAACAGCAGCGCGTTATCGCCAAATGCGGAGAAAAACTGTGCGACAATCACCGCCAACATGCTGCGCGACATCAGCGGCGCATCGCGTTCAGGTCGCGCACTCATGCCTGCTCCTCTTCCGCCATTTTCTTCAGGGTGACGTAATCGGGCTTGCCGCTACCCAGCAGCGGCAGCTGTTTAACCACGCGAATATCACGCGGCAGCGCCAACTCCGGCGCACCCATCTCACGCGCGGCTTTTTGCAGGCGATCGCGTGCCAGTTCGTTATCGGTGGTAAACAGCACCAAGGCTTCACCACGATTTCCATCCGGGCGCAGCGAAGCCGCATGCTGCTTATCCGGTGAAGCTTTCAGCGCGATCTGCTCAACGATCTCCAGCGAAACCATTTCTCCTGCGATTTTAGCGAAGCGCTTGGCGCGACCCTGGATCTGGCAAAAACCGCCTTCATCAAAGCTGACGATATCACCGGTATCGTACCAACCCGCTTCCATTTGCCCTTCGCCATTATCCGCCACCGGCAGTTCCAGCACGCCCGGGTTCTCAACGCGCAAATAGCCTTTCATGATATTCGGCCCACGCAGTTGCAATCGTCCGCCCTTCTCAATGCCCGGCACCGACATCAAACGCGAATCCATGCCCGGCAGAATGCGGCCTACGGTATGCGCCTTCGCCGCCATCGGCACGTTAATCGCCACCACTGGCGCGCATTCAGTCACGCCGTAACCTTCAAGGATGCGTATGCCATATTTTTCCATGTAGACCTGAAGGGTGTTTTCCTGCAATTTTTCCGCCCCAGCCACCACATAGCGCAAGCGAGCAAAATCGTACGGGGCCGCGAAGCGCGCATAGTTGCCAAGGAAGGTTGACGTGCCAAACAGCACGGTGCAGTTTCGGTCGTACACCAGTTCCGGCACGATGCGGTAATGCAGCGGGCTGGGATAAAGAAATACCTGCGCGCCGGTCATCAGCGGCGTAAACAGGCCAACCGTTAAGCCAAAGGCGTGAAACAGCGGCAGCGCCGACATGAAGCGGTCACGCGGGGTAAAATCCGCCACGGTGCGAATCTGCTCAACGTTGGCCAGCAGGCTTTTATGCGAATGCACCACACCTTTGGGATTGCCTTCCGATCCCGAGGTAAACAGCACCATCGCGGCGTCTTCGGGCTGCTGCTTAACCTGCGCCCGGCGCGGCATCAGCAGATGCGCAAGGATCCAGAGCTTGTCCTTGAGCGTTACCGTCTCTTTCAAGTCTTCCAGATAGATCCACTGCACGTCGCTCAAGCCTTGCGGCAGATGCCATAAATCCCCTTTGTCGAGGAACTGGCGAGACGTAAACACCGTTTTCACCTGCGAAGCCGTTAGTGCAGCGCGCATGCCGTTGACGCCCGCAGTGTAGTTCAGCATCGCCGGAACGCGGCCACGCATGGAGGCACCGAGAATCGCCGCAGCCGTTACGGTGGCATTAGGTAGCAGCAGGCCAACAACCTCTTTTGGCTGGCTATAACGCTCAAGGATGCGTCCCACGCCCAGCGTTTTTTTCAGCAAACCGGTGTAGCTGTCGGGTGTGAAATTGACATCTTCAATGCAGCGTTTGAACGCGCCGTAGCGGATACGCGCATTGAGAAACGCGTCAAACAGCGTTTCACGCGGGCGTACCGCCATGCGGGCTTCCATCATGACATGATGCAGATGTTCGCCGGCTAAAATACGGCGCTCGCGTGCCCGTTTTGCGTCGGGCATGGGAATACGTGTCCCAGGCAAAATGCTCAAGGTAATACGCGGGAAAAGGCGGCGTTTAAATACGCCCGCCAGGCGACCAAACGGCGAAAATTCTGCACCGTCGATACGCATCGGCACCACGCTCGCGCCCGATTTCGCCGCCACAAAACCGGCACCGCTGTAGATCTTCATCAGCGATCCGGTAACGGTAATGCGGCCTTCCGGGAAGATCACTACCGGACGACCGCTGTTGACTACCTGAACCAGATGTTTGATCGACATCGGCTTGGTGGGATCCAGCGGCACGAAGTCGATAAACGGTTTGATCACCCGCATGAACCATTTTTCGCTGATCGTCGAATAGACAGCGAAAACCGGTTTGATGGGTAAGAACAGCGCCAATAGCATGCCGTCCAGAAACGACATGTGGTTGGGCGTGATGAGCACCTTGTCTCTATGCAGTTCAGCGACATCACCACGCAGCTCGACACGCCATAACAGGCGGAAAACCAGACGTAAGATTTTGAATAACATGCCAGCTCCATAGCATCGTTAAAATTAGCCCCTCACGATGCAGGATCTGGAAGTATTCGACAACTACTTATTTGGCGCTTGCCAGCCACCGCCCAGCGCGGCAATCAACGCTACGCTGCTGACCCACTGAGTGCTTTGCAGGGACAGAAGATTTTGCTGTTCGCTCAAGCTACTGTTTTCAGTGGTGGCGACGTCGAGGTAGTCGATCATCCCGGCATCATATTGATTGCGCGTTACGCGGGCCGACTCTTGCGCGGCGGCGGTAGCACGCTGCTGGGAAGCCATTTCGCCCTGTAAGGTGTTCAGCTCCACCAGCTCATCTTCCACTTCCTGCAACGCTTCCAGCACGCTTTGACGGTAGCTGGCGACGCTGGCGTCATACGACGCTCGGGCCTGTTCGACCTGCGAAGAAGTGGCGCCAAAATCCAACAGCGTACCGCTGAGTTCAGGCCCCAGCGACCAGATGCGATTCGGTAGCGAGAAGAGATTATGCAGCGTAGAAGCGCTCACGCCGCCGCTGGCGCTTAAGGTTAAATCCGGGAAGTAACCGGCAATGGCCACGCCCACCGCCGCATTCGCTGCTGCCACGTTACGTTCGGCGTAGGCGATGTCAGGACGACGCTGTAACAGTTGCGTCGGCAAGGCGGCAGGAACGGTTGGCAGCGTGGCATCCAGCTTCGCCACCGGTAAGGAGAAATCAGCGGGCGCTTTGCCCACCAGCAACGCGATAGCGTGTTCCATCTGCGCGCGTTGCCATTGATAATCCTGCGCCGAGGCGCGGGCGCTCTCCAGCTGCATCTGCGCCTGCGCTAACGTGGCACGCGATTCGCTGCCGGTTTGGTATTTGTTTTCAATCACCGTGAGATAGCGCTGGTAGGCGTCGATGCTCTGCTGATACAGCGCAATTTTCTGATCCATGATGCGCAGCTGGAAGTAATCCTGCGCCAGTTCAGACTGTGCGCTCAGCGTGATGTTCGCCAGCTCTGCCGCGCTCGCCTGCGCACTGGCTTTGTTCTCCTCCAGCGTACGACGCAGCTTGCCCCATAGATCCAGCTCCCAGCTGGCGCTTAGCTCAGCCTGATGGCTGCTGCTGGTGGTGCGTTGACTGCTGCCGGTGGTGGCATGACTGCCGCTGCGCGTCACGCTGCTGTCATAACCCAACGAGGGAAACAGCTCAGCGCGAGATTGCGACGCCAGCGCCTGCGCCTGACGATACTGCGCAGCGTAGTTGGCAACGTTCTGGTTATTGATGCTTACCTGACTCAGCAGGCTGCTCAGCGTGGCGTCGTGATAAACAGCCCACCATTCGCCTTTGTGCAGATCATCCTGCGGCGTCGCCTGCTGCCAGCCTTTGGCTTCTTTGTAATGTACCGGCACTGACATCTCAGGGCGATGATAATCGGGGCCAAGGGTACAGCCGCTCAACAGCAGCGCCAGCATAATTGGGGTCAATACTTTCATGAATCAGGATTCCGCATGGCGCAAACGGCGCCATTGACGTTGAGTTGCGCGGCTCAAACGATCGAGCCAGAGGTAAATAACGGGCGTGGTGAACAGCGTCAGCAGCTGGCTCAGCGCCAGACCGCCCGCAATCGCGATGCCCAGCGGGCTGCGCAGATCGGCATCGCCGCCACTGCCCAGCGCCAGAGGCAAGGCACCGAAAAAGGCCGCCAGCGTGGTCATCATGATCGGACGAAAGCGCATCAGGCAGGATTGAGTAATCGCCTGCTGCGGCGACATGCCCAACCTGCGTTCTGCGTCGATAGCAAAGTCGATCATCATGATGGCGTTCTTCTTCACGATACCAATCAGCAAAATAATGCCGATCAGGGCGATAACCGTGAGTTGCGTACCGGTGAGCAGCAGCAGCAGCAGCGCGCCTACGCCCGCCGAAGGCAACGTAGAAAGAATGGTCAGTGGATGGATATAACTTTCATACAGCACGCCCAACACGATATAGACCGCCGCCAGCGCCGCCAGGATCAACCACGGCATGGTGGCGGTGAGCTGCGCAAACGCCGCGGCGGTACCCGCAAAACCAGCCTGGATCGTCGAAGGCAAACCGAGTTTCGCCATCGCCTGTTTGATCAGCACCTGCGCCTGTTCCAGCGAAACGCCATCATTGAGGTTAAACGCCACGGTGCTGGTCGCTGACTGGCCCTGATGCGTCACTGACAGCGGCGCATTGCCACCCACAAACGTGGCGAAGGCCGACAGCGGAATGCGGTCGCCATTATCGTTAATGACATAAAGCTGCTTGAGAATTTCTGGGTCGCGCGTGTAGCTATCCTGCAAACTCATCACCACGTGATACTGGTTCAGCGTGTGATACAGCGTTGCGATTTGCCGCTGGCTAAAGGCATTATTCAGCAGCGTGTCGAGCATCTGAACGTCAACGCCAAGCCGGGTGGCGCGGTCGCGATCAATGTTCATCACCACTTCCTGACCGCCCGTTTGCGAGTCGGAATCGACGCTGTTGAACTGCGGAATTGCCGCCAGCGCCGCCTGTACTTTGGGCGTCCATTCGCGCAGCAGATCAAGATCGTCAGCCTGCAAACTGTACTGATACGTCGCGTTGGCGCTGCGTCCGCCGATATGCAGATCCTGCGCTGCCATCAGGAACATCTGTGCGCCAGCGATATGGCTGGTTTTCATGCTCAGGCGGTTCGCCACTTCGGTGGCCGTGGCATCGCGCTGATCAAAATCTTTGAGGCGCACAAAGAAGTTCGCGCTGTTACGCGAGCCGAACATCCCACTGCCCATCGATGACATCACGCTTTCCACCGCCGGATCGGACTGAATGATCTTGGTAAACGCCAACATCTTCGGCTTCATCGCCTGAAACGAGATGTTTTGATCGGCACGCAGCGCGCCCATTAGCAGGCCGGTGTCCTGATTCGGGAAAAAGCCTTTTTCCACCACCGAGAACAGAAACAGGTTGAGCAGCACCGTCAGCAGCAAACTGAACATGGTGAGCTTTTGGTGGCGCATCACCCAATTCAAGCCGCGCGAATAGGCGTCCAACAAGCGATTGAGCCGGTTTTCAATAAACTGATAGAGCGGATGCGGCCGTTTAGTGACCTTGGGCTTGGGTTTGAGCAGTCGCGAGCAGAGCATCGGCGTCAGGCTCAACGACACAAACATTGAGATCAGCAGCGACACGGTGAGCGTCACGGCAAATTCGCGGAACAGACGCCCGACGATGCTGCCCATCAGCAAGATGGGAATGAATACCGCAATCAGCGACATGGTCATGGACAGCACGGTGAAACTCACTTCCTGCGCACCGCGCAGCGAGGCCCGCAGCGGACTTAGCCCCTCTTCAATGTGGCGCGTGATGTTTTCCAGCACCACGATCGCATCATCCACCACGAAGCCGGTGGCGATAATCAGCGCCATCAGCGACAGGTTATCGAGGCTGTAGCCGAGCAGATACATCACAGCGCAGGTGCCAATCAGCGAAACCGGCAAGGCCAACGCGGGAATGATCACCGCCTGCAGATTACGCAGAAAGACAAACACCACCGCAATCACCAGCAGCACTGCTACCAGCAAGGTTTCTTCCGTGTCGTAAAGCGAGGCGCGCACCCCAGGCGAACGGTCCACCACCACTTTCAGCGCGGTATCCGCAGGGAGATTTTTTTCCAGCTCCGGCAGTTGCGCTTTGATCGCATCAATGGTGTCGAGCATATTAGCGCCCGCCTGGCGTTTGATACCCACCATCACCGAAGGCGACGCGTTAAGGAACCCCGCCTGATATTGATCTTCAACCGAGTCATAAACGGTTGCGACATCGTGCAGCCGCACCGCTTTTCCCTCTTTATAGCTAACGATCAAATCGCGATAGCTTTTGGCTTTATCCAGCTGCCCGTTGCTGTCCACCACCCAAGATTGCGTGCTGCCTTGTAACATCCCTTTTGGCAGATTAGTGGTGCTGTTGGCGACCGCGCTGCGCACGGTATCGAGTGAAATGCCATATTGCGTCAGCTTCAGCGGTTGCAGATCGATGCGCACCGCAGGCAAGGCGCTGCCCATCAGCGACACTTCGCCTACCCCTTTCACCTGCCCCATCGCCTGCTCGATTTTGCTTTCAGCAAGATCGTAGAGTTCGCCTGGCGTGCGAGTTGCAGACGTCAACGCCAGCATCACTATCGGCGCATCGGACGGATTGGCTTTACGGTAGGTTGGCAGCGATTCCATGGCGCTCGGCAGCAGACTACGCGAGGCGTTGATTGCCGCCTGAACGTCACGCGCTGCACCGTTGATGTCGCGATCAAGCTCAAACTGCAAAATGATATTGCTGGAACCCTGCGAGCTGCTTGAGGTCATTTCCGTTACGCCCGCGATTTGCCCCAGCGAGCGTTCCAGCGGGGTGGCCACCGTTGCCGCCATGGTTTCCGGGCTGGCACCCGCCAGGCTGGCGCTGACCATAATGGTTGGGAAATCAACCTGCGGCAGCGGCGCAACCGGCAACAAGCGATAGCCCAAGGCGCCCAGCAGCAGGATCGCCATGGTGAGCAGCAAGGTCGTAACCGGACGGAAGATAAACAGCCGGGTCAAATTCATTGCCCACTCCGCGTCTGCTGCTGACGGCGTTTCACCCACGCGTTCCCGCGCTGTGCAATCGCGTCAAACCACAAGTAAATCACCGGCGTAGAGAACAATGTCAGCGCCTGGCTGACGATCAAACCGCCAACAATCACCAGACCCAGCGGCTGACGCAGCTCTGCGCCCGAACCGGACGCCAGCATCAGCGGCAACGCACCCAGCAGCGCCGCCATGGTGGTCATCAGAATCGGGCGGAAACGCAATAAACAGGCTTGATGGATGGCGTCACGCGGGCTGAGGTGCTGCTTATTCTCCGCTTCTAGCGCAAAGTCGATCATCATAATGGCGTTCTTTTTCACGATGCCGATCAGCAGGATCACGCCAATCAACGCGATCAAGCTGAATTCGGTGCCCGCCAGCATCAGCGTCAACAAGGCGCCCACCGCAGCCGACGGCAGCGTGGAAAGGATGGTCACCGGATGAATAAAGCTTTCATACAGAATGCCGAGCACCACGTACATGGTGATCAGCGCCGCCAAAATCAGCCACAGCGTGTTACCCGTCGCGCTCTGGAACGCTGACGTTTCGCCCTGATAACGCAGCGTCACGCTCGATGGCAGTTGCAGCTGTTCACGCACCTCGGCAATCGCTTTCTGCCCATCTTCCAGTGAATAACCGGCATTCAGGTTGAAGGAGATCATCACTGCCGGGAATTGGTTCAAACGCATATGCATCAGCGAACCGGTGCGCTGGTGAAGGGTGGCAATCGACGTCAGTTTCACCATGCCGCTGCTGCTGGTGGTGGAACTGTCGCTACTGCTGGTGGTGGTTGACGTGGTGCTGCTACTGCTCGACGAGGTGCTGCTCGTGCTGCTGTCGCTCTCTTCGTCTGAACTGCTGGAAGGTTGCAGATAAACATCATCAAATGACGCCGGGCCTTGTTGATACGTCGGCGCGACTTCCAGCACCACGCGATACTGATTCGACTGGGTAAAAATAGTCGACACCAAACGCTGACCAAAAGCGTTGTAGAGCGCGGTATCCACATCCGAAGCAGTAATGCCGTAACGCGCCGCTTTATCGCGGTTCAGCTCGACATACGCCACGCGTCCCTGATCCTGAAGATTGCTTACCACGCCATTAAACTCTGGACGCTGCTGCAGTGCCGCCACCATTTTCGGCGACCACTGCACCAGATTTTCGCTGTCTGCATCGTCAAGCGTGAACTGATACTGGCTTGGCGTAACCTGGTCGTTGACTGTCAAATCCTGGGCCGATTGCATATAGAGCTGGATACCAGCCACCTGCGTCGCCGCCTGTTGTAGCTGTTTGATGACTGCATCGGCTTTGTCATTGCGCTCATCAAACGCCTTGAGGTTGATCTGTATACGCCCGCTGTTGAGACTGGTGTTATTGCCATCAATGCCAATCGTAGAGGACAGACTCTCTACCGCAGGATTCTGCAAAATCACTTTCGCCAGCGCCTGTTGACGCTTTGCCATCTCATTAAAAGAGACATCCTGCGACGCCACGGTCACGCCCTGAATCAGACCGGTATCCTGCGTCGGGAAGAAGCCTTTCGGCACCATGACATAGAGCAGCGCGGTCAGCGCGAAGGTGGCCAGCGCCACCAGCAGCGTCAGCTTTTGGTGATTTAACACGACGGTCAGCAAGCGATCATAGCCGCGAATCAGCTTATCGAATAATTCACCGCCCTTGCGTGAAAAGCGCGACTGCTTTTCGACTGGAATGTGGCGCAGCAGATAGGCGCACAGCATTGGCGTTAAGGTTAGCGACACCACCATTGAGACCAGAATCGACACCGCCAGCGTGATAGCAAACTCGCGGAACAAGCGTCCGACCACGTCGCCCATAAACAGCAGCGGAATCAGTACCGCAATCAGCGAAAAGGTTAGTGAAATGATGGTGAAACCAATCTGCTGCGAGCCTTTTAGCGCCGCTTCCATTGGCGGTTCGCCCTCTTCCAGCCGCCGCGAGATGTTTTCAACCACCACAATGGCATCATCAATAACGAAACCGGTAGCGATGGTCAGCGCCATCAACGAGAGGTTATTCAGGCTGAAGTCAGCGAGGTACATCACACCAAAGGTGCCAATCAACGACAGCGGCACCGCCACGCTGGGGATCAGTGTCGCTGCCACATTGCGCAGGAACAGGAAAGTGACCATCACCACCAGCGCAATCGAGAGCATGAGCTCAAACTGCACGTCACTGATCGAGGCGCGAATGGTTTGCGTGCGATCCGAAAGAACCGTCATTTTCACGCCATCTGGCAGCGCGGCCTGCAAAGTCGGCAGCTGCGCCTTAATTCCATCCACGACCTGAATCACGTTCGCACCCGGCTGGCGCTGCACGCTGATGACAATCGCCGGGCTGTTATTCGCCCACGCCGACTGGAAGCTGTTTTCCGGCCCTTGCTCAATATGCGCAATATCTTTCAGACGCAGCGCAGCACCGTTTTGATAAGTAATGATTAAATTGCCGTACTCGTCTGCGGTACGCAGCTGATCGTTGGCGTCGATAGTGACCGAATGGTATTTACCATCAAAGCCGCCTTTCGAACCGTTAACGTTGCTGTTGCTAATCAGGGTGTTGACGTCTTCCAGCGTCAAATTGTGCGCCGCCAGCGCTTTTGGATCCATCTGCACCCGAATCGCCGGTTGATGTCCGCCCGCCAGCGTCACCATGCCGACACCAGAAATTTGCGATAGCTTGAGCGCCACGCGCGTATTCACCAAGTCCTGCACCTGCGTCAGCGGCAAGTTCTCTGAGCTGGCAGCTAAGGTGATCACCGCGCTGTCCGCCGGATTGACCTTTTTGTAGGTTGGCGGGTTTGGCAGATCGCTGGGCAGCAGATTGTTCGCGGCATTTATCGCCGCCTGCACTTCCTGCTCCGCCACATCCAGCGACAGGTCGAGACTGAACTTCAGAGTGATGATCGATGATCCACCGGAACTGGTGGAGGTCATCTGACTCAAACCCGCCATTTGACCGAGTTGACGCTCCAGCGGCGAAGTCACCGATGAAGCCATCACGTCCGGGCTGGCGCCGGGATAGAGCGTGGTGACCTGAATGGTCGGATAATCGACCTGTGGCAGCGCCGAGGTGGAAAGAAACTTATAGGCAAAAATACCGGCGATCAGCACGCCCACCATCAGCAAGATGGTGGCGACCGGACGCTGGATAAACAAGCGTGACGGATTCATTTGGCCTCGGCGGTTGCGGTGGTTTGCGTCTCATCCGCCACCGACACTTTGCTGCCGTTGGTCAGGCGATCAATGCCTTCCGTTACCAGACGATCGCCCGGCTCTACGCCTTTTAAAATCGCTTGCCGATCGTCATCCAATGCCGGCCCGGCGGTCACCGCTTTGCGCGTCACGGTATTGTCTTTGTTGATCACAAAAACAAAGCTGCCGTCGCTGCTCATCTGCAACGCTTGTGTTGGGATCACCGTCGCGCCTTTCAATAGATTGGTCTGCAAACGCAGATTAACGAACTGATTAGCGAACAGCGCTTCGTCCTGGTTGGGAAAAGTGGCCTTTAGCTCAACTGTGCCGGTGGAGGTATCGATCTGGTTACTGATGAACTTCACCTCACCGTTGGCCAACGTGCTGGTATTGTCCTCATCAAACGCCGTAGCGGGCAGACTTTGATTGTTATGCAGCGCTTTGACCAGCGTGGGGATATTACTCTGCGGCACGCTAAACGTGACGGCGGCGGGCTGCATCTGGGTCAGAGTGACTAAACCGGTGCTGCTGGAGCTTTGCACCATGTTGCCCGGATCAACCTGACGCAATCCAACACGGCCGCTAACCGGCGCAGTGATACGAGCGTATTCGATACTGAGTTTAGCGCTGTCGATTTGCGCCTGATCGGTGGCAACCGCACCGCGATACTGCCCTACCGTGGCTATCTGCGTATCCAGATCCTGGCGGGAGAGAGAATCTTGCGCCGCCAGCTTGCGATAGCGCGCCAGCGTCAGTTCTGCGCTTTTCAGCAGTGCCTGGTTCTCATTTAACGCACCTTGATATTGATTCAACGTCGCCTGATAGCTACGCGGATCAATCTGCGCCAGCAGCTGTCCTGCTTCAACTTTCTGCCCTTCAGTGAAGTAAACCTTCTCCAGCTGTCCATCGACACGGCTGGTAACGGTAACGCTGGCGCTGGGGATGACGGTGCCAAGTGCATTGAGATAAACCGGCACATCTGCGGTGCTGGCCACGCCGCTGTGTACCAGCGTTGCGCCGCCGCCCATCATCATGCCAGGACCACCGCGACCTGCATGACCGCCTGGCGGCATACCGCCACTCGATCCTTTGCCAAACGGCAACAAACGCCAGGCAACAGCGGCAATAATCAATACCACGATTAAAAGAAGCAGCCATTTAAGCCAGCGGGAACGAGGGGAACGGGATGCGTTAGTAATCATCGAACTCTTCAGGTAAACAAGGAATAAGGAATTCCCCCTTAAAAACAGGGGATTATTTCGTGGTGCGTACTCTAAATACGTTGCGTTGCATGACGGTAGCACGCTGACGAATCCCGATAGGCGTAGTGAACGACAGGATTCGGGTAAGTGAGCATAGCCAACAAAGAGGCAACGTAAAGTATGACGGGCACAATTATCACGGCACGCATTATCGGCTAAATTTGATGCGATTTTCCATCGCCAAACCGTAAGGTTTTCGTTAAGAAGAATCAGGGTTTCGCTCGGTTCAGCGCGATGACTCTGCTTTAGACCTGGTCTGGTTAAGCTGAGATAAACCTTGATTAACCGGCAAGGTGTGTCGAAAAGCGTTGCCGAATAGGGACGCTTAAAATCGCGACTAGCCGCCTCGCTAAATGCGTGACGAGACGGCTCGTCATTATGATTTCCAGCCGCCGCCCAATGCTTCGTACAGCGTAATTTTTTGATTAAGCTGCCCCAAATGTGCCGCAATCAGCGCCTGCTGTGCCGTATACAGCGAACGCTGTGCGACTAACACATTGAGATAGTTATCAACGCCTTGCTTATAACGCAAATCTGAATAGTCGTAATCGCGCTGGTTGGCCGCGACCTCTTTTTGCAGCGCCATGAGCTGGCTCTGCCAGGTATCCTGCCCAGCCAGCGCATCGTTAACATCTTTAAACGCAGTCTGAATCGCTTTCTCATAGTTGGCGATCTCGATACGTTTTTCGATTTTAGCGATATCCAGATTGGCCTGATTCACTCCGCCGTCGAAGATCGGCAAAGAGATCGAGGGTGCAAACGACCAGGCGCCTGTACCGCCTTCCAGCAGATGCCCCAGCGAGCTGCTGGTTGAGCCGCCCGATGCGGTTAGCGTGATATTCGGGAAGAAGGCCGCGCGCGCAGCGCCGATATTGGCATTAGCGGCTTTAAGAGTGTGCTCAGCAGCGATGATATCCGGGCGGCGCGTCAGCAGATCCGACGGCAATCCCGCTGGCGTCTGCGGAAATTGCCAGTTGCTGTCGAGTGTGGCGTTTTTCAGCAGCGTGGCGGGTAAATCAGTGCCAGCCAACAGCCGCAGCGCATCCACATCCTGTCGTACCTGACGCGTATAGCTCGCCACATCCGCTTCGGCGCTGCGCACGGTGCTTTCTGCTTGTGCCAAATCCTGATCGCTGCTGACGCCGCCGTTGTAGCTTATTTTGGTCAGATCATAGGATTTCTGCTGACTCTGCACAGTTTGTTCGGCGAGATGCAGAAGATCGTTATCGGAACAGAGCGTTAGCCACGCCGATGCCACCTGTGAAATCAGCGAAATGCGCGTTGCGCGTTCGGTGGCTTCAGTGGAGAGATAGGTCTCCTGGGCCTGATCGCGCAGGCTACGCAAGCGTCCCCAGAAATCCAGCTCCCATGAAGTCACGCCTAATCCGGCGTTTAACTCGTGATAAGTCACCGCGCCGGTCGATTGCGTATTGTAGAGGTTCGCGGGTTCATGGGCCGACGTCTGGCTGGCGGTGGCGTTAATCGACGGCAGCAGCGCGGCGCGATCGATCTGCACCGAGGCACGCGCCTGTTCAACATTCAATGCTGCGACGCGCAGGTCGCGGTTGTTTTGCAGCGACAGGTCGATCAGCTGGCGCATCGTGGCATCGTTGAAGAAGTTCTGCCACGGCAGATCGGCGACATTGCCGACCGGCGTATTTTGATCGTAATGCGTATCCACCGGCAGCGTTGGGCGCTGATAGTTGGGCTGTAACGTACAACCGGTTAAGCCAAGGGCGGCCACCAATGGCAGCAGCGGCCAGCACGTTGCTTTAGTTATCATTGTGAACAACCTCAGGCTTTTTCTTACGGGAAAAGAGCTGCGAAACCACCACGTAAAACATCGGTACAAAGAAAATGGCGAGGAATGTCGCGGTAAGCATTCCACCCGCTACCGCCGTACCAATGGAGTGCTGGCTGCCCGCACCCGCCCCGTTTGAGATAGTGAGCGGCAGTACGCCAAGAATAAATGCCATCGACGTCATGATAATGGGTCGAATACGCAAGCGTGCTGCTTCTACCGCAGCGTCCACCAGCGTTCTGCCTTCACGTTCGTGCAGTTCTTTGGCGAACTCCACGATCAAAATGGCATTTTTCGCGGCCAGCCCAACGGTGGTGAGCAATCCGACCTGGAAGAACACATCGTTTTGCAAACCGCGCAGCAGCACCGCACTGATGGTGCCCAGTACGCCAAGCGGCACCACCAATAGCACTGAGAACGGAATCGACCAGCTCTCGTAAAGCGCGGCCAGGCACAGGAACACCACCAGCACGGAAATAGCATAGAGCTGCGCTGTTTGTGAGCCAGACGCCTGCTCTTCATAGGAGATGCCGTACCACTGCACGCGGAAGCCTTTTGGCATTTTCGCGCCAATCTCTTCCACCGCTTTCATCGCTTCACCGCTGCTGTAACCTGAGGCTGGCGAGCCGAGAATCTCTTCTGCCGTCATGCCGTTAAAGCGTTCATAGTGCGGTGAACCGCTGACCCATTCGCCGCTGGCAAAGGCCGAGAACGGCACCATGGTTCCGCTACTGTTACGAAAGTACCATTTGTTGAGATCTTCCGGCGTCACGCGTGAATCGGCTTTACCCATCAGGTAAACCTCTTTAACGCGGCCGTTATACATGAACTGATCGATGTAGCTGGATCCCCAAGCGACCGACAGGGTGTTGTTGATATCAGCCATGCTTAAACCCAACGCGCTGGCGCGTTCATCATTGATCTCCAGCTGATATTGCGGTTCATCTTCCATGCCGTTGAGACGAACGGCGCTCAGGCGTGGATCGTTGTTAGCCAGCGCAAGAAACGTGTGCGTGGCATTCATCATTTCCTGATGCGTATGGCCCGCAGTATCTTGTAGATAGAAGTCAAAACCGGTGGCGTTCCCCAACTCCATGACCGCCGGTGGCACCATGGCAAAGATTTTCGCGTCTTTATAATTGGCGAAGTGCCCCATGATATTCGCCGCCAGCGTTTTCACGCTCTGGCTCGATTGGGTACGTTCACTCCAGTCTTTGAGACGAACAAACGCCATAGCACTGTTTTGCCCACGTCCGGCAAAGTTAAAACCGTTGGCCGCAAATACTGTAGTGACCACCGACGCTTGCTTGTCATGCAGATAGTCGTTGAGATCGTTAATGACTTTTTGGGTGCGCTGCGATGAGGCATTCACCGGCAGTGTGATCTGCACCATCATCAATCCCTGATCTTCATCCGGCAAAAAGGTGGTCGGTACGCGTGTGAACAGATAGCCGGTGACGCCAACAATCACCAGATACACCACCAGAAACAGGCCGCGACGCGAGATGACTTTGCTGACGCCGCGGGTGTAATGCAGCGTGCCGCTGTCGAACTTGCGGTTAAACCAACCGGCCAGCCCGGTAGTTTTGTGCTCGGCGGAAGAGGATTTAAGCAACGTCGCGCACAGCGCCGGTGTAAAGATCAGCGCCATCAGCACCGACAGCGCCATGGCTGACACAATGGTGATGGAGAACTGACGATAGATAACGCCGGTCGATCCCGAGAAGAACGCCATCGGCAGCAGCACCGCCGACAGCACCAAGGCAATACCAAATAGCGCGCCCTGAATCTGCTGCATCGACTTAATGGTGGCGGTTTTGGGATCGAGCTGCTCTTCGTGCATCACGCGCTCGACGTTTTCCACCACCACGATGGCGTCATCCACCAGCAACCCTATCGCCAATACCATGCCGAACATCGTCAGGGTGTTAATGCTGTAGCCAAAAGCAGAAAGAATGCCGAAGGTTCCCAGCAAGACCACTGGCACCACCAGCGTGGTGATAAAGGTTGCGCGCAGGTTTTGCAGAAAAATCAGCATGACGAAGAACACCAGCACCACCGCTTCGAGCAACGTTTTCACGACTTCTTCGATTGACGCGCTGACCACTGGCGAGGTGTCGTAGGGATATTGCACCTCGACGTTATCCGGCAGCGAATCTTTCAGCGCCTCTACCGTGGCGCGCACCGCTTTGGCGGTATCCAGCTCGTTGGCGCCTGTTGCCAGACGCAACGCAATACCGGCAGAAGGTTTGCCATCCATGGTTGAGTCGATGGTGTAACTTTGTGGGCCTAATGCCACGTTACCCACATCTTTAAGGCGGATCTGCGAACCGTTACTGTTTACCTTCAGCAGCACGTTTTCAAACTGCTTCACGCTGGTGAAGCGTGATTTACCCAGAATGGTGGCATTCGTTTTAGCGTCAGGAATGGTCGGCAAGCCGCCGAGCGAACCGGAAGAGACCTGCACGTTCTGGTTATCAATAGCGGTGCTGACGTCGCTCGGCATCAGGCTGTACTTATAGAGTTTGGCCGGATCGAGCCAGATGCGCATCGCATACTCAGAACCCAATACCATGAAGTCGCCAACGCCTTTGGTGCGCGAGATGGGATCTTCCAGCTTCGATACCAACATGTCGGCGAGATCACCGTTACTCAGCTTGCCATCTTTCGACACCAGGCTTATCACCATCATGAAGTTTTTTTGGTATTTACGAATACGGATGCCTTGCTGTGTGACATCAGTGGGCAGCTGAGATTCCGCCAGAGAAACGCGATCCTGTACCTGAACCTGAGCGATATCAGGATCAATGCCCTGATTAAAGGTGGCGATGATTTGCGCACTGCCATCGCTGGCGCTGTTCGATTCCAGATAGCGCAATCCATCCAGGCCATTCAGCTGTTGCTCAATGACCTGCACCACGGTGTTTTGCGTGGTTTCGGCGCTGGCACCCGGATACGTCACCGAAATAGAGACGGCGGGAGGTGAGATGTTGGGATATTGATTAACCGGTAAATTCAGCGTGGCGATAGCGCCTACCAGCATCACAATAATCGCCACAACCCAGGCGAATATTGGACGCTGGATAAAGAACGTAGACATGACGTCTCCTTATTGGGCCGAGGGATCGGTCATTGTCAGGCTGACACTGTCAGCGCTGGGCGTGTCGTTGACGTTAGCCGCCACGGTTTTCACTTTGCTGCCGCTATGCACGCTTTGCAGGCCATTCACCACCACTTTTTCGCCGCTGTTCAGACCGCGGGTGATGAGCCACCTTGCCTGGATCATTTCACCGGTGGTTACGCTGCGCTGCTCAACGCTGTCGTCAGCTTTCACTACGTAGACATAGGGCTGACCTTTGCTGTCATGCATGATCGCTTCTTGCGGCACCATAATTCCCTGCTGCTGTACGCCCTGCGGGAAACTGGCGTGCACGTACATTCCCGGCAGCAGTTCATTGTGCGGATTAGGGAATACCGCTCGCAGCACCACGCTGCCGGTCGCCTCATCAACATTCACTTCCGAGAAGGCTAATTTGCCTTGCTGCTCGTAAGTGCTGCCATCTTCCAGCGTCAGTTTTACCGCGGCCGCGTTATCGCCCACTTTCTCTAGCTTGCCGTCGGCCAAGGCTTTGCGCAGGCGCAAAAGATCGGTGGAGGATTCGCTGACGTCAACATAGACAGGATTGAGCTGTTGAATAGTGGCGAGATAATCGGTTTGTCCGCTAGTGACCAAAGCACCTTCGGTGACCAGTGACCGGCTAATGTGGCCCGTAATCGGCGCTTTAACCAAGGTGTAATCCAGGTTGACCTTCGCGCTTTCGACATCGGCTTTCGCTTCACGCTCGGCCGCGACGGCATCATCATACGTTTGCTGGCTAATGGCATGTGCAGCCGCTAAAGGCTGATAGCGTTTTGCCACCCCCGCATCGTTTTGCCAGGTTGCATGGGCTTTGTCATAGGCTGCTTGATAAGTGGCCGGATCGATTTGATAAAGAGGCTGGCCCGCTTTCACTTCGCCCCCCTCCGTAAACAGCAGTTTTTGAATCACACCGCTCACCTGCGGACGGACTTCCGCAGTTTTCACTGCAGTCGTGCGGCCCGGCAATTGAGTCAGCAAGGTTACCGGCTCGCTTTTGAGTGTGACGATGCCAACTTCCGGCGTGGTTGCAGCAGCAGGCTGCGTCGCTCCCTGGTCACAAGCAGCCAGTAAAAACACCACGCTGGCTGAAATAACTTTCATGCGCATAGTTTTTCTCAACAAGAAGGTAAAAGTAACGAGAGTGACCACTCTCAAAGGCGTTCATTGTAGGGAGGTCAAAAGAAGTACGCTGTTAAGGAAGCGTAAAATATATTTTCGAATCGAAAATCCTAAACTTTCTGTGCGGACCTTTCGCACGTTATGTTCAGAAAGCGCTGTCTCCAGGCGTGTTGTCGCCAGGCTGTCAGCTTACTGCAGCAGATGTTTTTACGTTTGTTGGTAAGCGTAAAGGGCGGGTTAAGAGGTGTGAGCAGCTAATCACAGCATCAGGTCAGCCTCGTTGTCGCCGACCTCGTGAAATGTTTACAACTCGATGTAGCGGGTTAACCGCCACGCGATTAAGGCAAAAAAAAACCCACGCATCTGCGTGGGTCGGTGTAATAACAGGGTTATAACTGCCGGAGCAGCTTTGTTTTCACACCCATCAATACCTCTGGGACTTTTATCCTCGCACCGTTGCGCGCTGAGCGACAGGCGGAAAAAGCAAATGAATACGCGGAAATGAAACGAGGTGTGAAAAACTCACACATCTCACTTACACTTTGATTTTACTAAGATTTATCCGAAGGTTTACTGTAGATAGCATCCGGTGCGACGTTCATATGCTTCAGTACAGGCCCCATGATGTTGCCGAATACCGGTGCCGCCACCGAACCACCGAAGTGGTCGCCTGCGGTTGGATGGTTGATCATTACCACCAGCGCGACTTCAGGATGGCTGGCAGGCGCCAAGCCCGCGGTATAGTTCACATAGCCGCCATCGTATTTGCCGCTGGTGCCCATCTTCTCCGCCGTACCGGTTTTGGTCGCCAGACGATAACCCGGTACCGCCGCTTTTAGCCCGGTACCGCCCGGTAAAACATCGCTTTCTAACATGTGCACCACTTGCTTAACGGTTTCCGGGTTCGCGACCTGCTCGCCGAGCACCGGCGGCGTCACTTTGGTGATCGAGAGCGGACGATAGGTACCGTAAGAACCCAGCGTGGCGTATTCACGGGCGATTTGCAGTGGCGTGACGCGTAAGCCATAACCAAAGGAAAACGTGGCGCGTTCGATATCCGCCCAGCGCGTGCGGTGCAGCGGGAAGTAACCCACGCTTTCACCCGTCAGCCCTAATCCCGTGGGTTTGCCAAGACCAAAAGCGTGATACGTGTTCACCAGCGCTTCAGCTGGCATCGCCAGCGCGATATGCGAAACGCCAATGTCGCTGGATTTCTGCAAGATGCCGGTCATGGTCAAGCGCGGCCAATGGCCAACATCACGGATCAGGTGCCCATTCACACGATACGGCGTGGTGTCGATAACCGAATCAGGCCGCACTAAATGGCGCTCCAGCCCTTCCATCACCACCAGCGGTTTCACGGTAGAACCGGGTTCGTAACTGTCGTTGATCGCGGCGTTACGCATTTGCGCAGGCGTTGCGCCATCGTAATTGTTGGGGTTGAACGATGGATAAGAGGCCATTGCCAGGATCTCGCCGGTGTCGATCTTCACCAATACGGCGGCACCTGAATCGGCTTTATTCAGCAACACACCATCACGCAGCTTGCTGTACAGCGTGTATTGATCGAACTTATCAATGCTGAGCTGCACTGTTGGCGGCTGGGTTGGCGGCTGATAGTTGATCATTGAGATGATGTTACCCATCGCATCTTGCCGATAAACCTCTTTGCCAGGCACGCCCTGCAGAACTTTATCAAAGCCCTTTTCCAGCCCGTTCAGGCCGACATTATCGGCCCCGACAATACCAATCAACGGTGCAGAGGCTTCGCTCATCGGATAAAAGCGGCTGTCGTCATACACTTCGCTGACGCCTTTTAGTCGTAACTGTTTAATGTCTTTGGCGATACCCAGCTCGACTTTACGGCCCAAATAGAGGAAGCGACGTTTAGGGTTGGCAGTGATCTGCGCGGCAATCTGTTCAGGACGCATATTCAATGCGGCAGCAAGATAGGCCCACTTCTCGCTGGTAAAATCGGGGTTGCCCTCCAACACGCGCAGCGGATCGGCAATGATATCGCGCGACGGTACGCTGAGCGCCAGCGCTTCGCCGTTGCGATCCAGCAAGGTGCCGCGGCTGGTTGGCAGCGTAACGGTACGCAGCGAGCGTTGATCGGCTTCGTGCTCCAGCATCGGCTGATTCAGGAACTGCAAATCGGCTACGCGCGCCAATAGCACCACCATGCAGGCCAGCACGCCCAGGCAGATCAAACGAAATCGAAAAGGGTTGAAAGAGGCTTTAATCTGGTCTTTTCCCAGTAGTTTTTTAATCCGGGGCATGGCATTCCGCTGCGCTAAATAATGAAAAGAGGCTTAAGTCAGCAGTTATAAAGAAAGCGCTGCCGGGATAACAGGAAAACTGTGTTTCAGTTCGTAATCCTCGTTAAATTTCAGCTTGCAGATGCGTTGACGGCTCTGGTTCATTCGAATCACTGACTCCGGTAAGCGCATCGAGATTGATTCCTTTGCCGCCTTCCTGCAAGCCGAACGCTCTGGAGAATGTTAATCACTGAATTTTGGGCAAAAAAAACCTGCGCATCTGCGCAGGTTGGTGTAATCAAAAAAAATCTATTGATGTTCACCCATCAATACCTCTGGGACCCTGACTGTAGCAAGGTGGATTGATCGGCTGCTATCACTCAAACGCAACAGTTACCCGCAAAATGTAACCAGCCATGAGATCTCTACGCTATTTTGCAAACGGGATGTTTTTTGATTTCTACCAGGCAACTCATGGCATTAGGACCCTGGGTCAGCGACGAGGTCCCGATGTCCAGCGTCAGCACATTTGGGTTGCCCGCGCGATCCCACGGCTGCCATTTGCCGCCGAAGCCGGGATCAAACCAGGCACCGGTAGACACGATCACCACGCCCGGCGTTAATCCGTCGGTCACACGCACGCCTGCCAGCATCGTGCCGCGCGTATTGCTGACTTCGATCTCATCACCCTCCACGATGCCACGCACGGCGGCATCTTGCGGATGCATGTAGAGCGTTTCATGCCCGGCCGTTTTGTTGCCCTGCACGGTTTCCGTGGCATCCAGCTGACTGTGCAGACGATCAGAAGGTTGAATCGAGATCATGTGCAGCGGATAGTCACGGCTCAACGGCGAACCCAACCACTCTTGCGGCTCACGCCATTCAGGATGTCCGGCAACATCGTCCAGCTGATAATCGGCGATGGTCTGACTAAACAGCTCAATCTTGCCGCTGGCGGTTTGAATCGGATGGGCGACTGGATCGGCGCGGAAATTATCCATAAACACATAAGGCTTGCCGCCTTCTGGAATCTCAACAAAGCCGCGTTGCCAAAATGCGTCAAACTCGGGGAACTCGATGCCTTTATGCGCATGTGCCACCGCACATTGCTGATAAAGGTGCGCGATCCACTCCATCTCATTGCGTCCTTCGGTGAAGGTTTCGCGGTAGCCAAGACGCTCAGCAAGATCAGCAAAAATATCGAAATCATTACGCGCCTGATGCTGCGGTTTAACCGCCTGATGCATCGCAAACACGAAGCGATCGCGAGATGACCCGCCAATGTCGTTGCGCTCCAGCGTAGTGGTGGCGGGTAATACGATATCCGCCATCTGTGCCGCCGGCGTCCAGACAATATCCTGCACCACTACCGTATCGGGCTTCTGCCACCCTTCCACCAGACGGTTGAGCTGCTGGTGATGATGGAATGGATTGCCGCCCGCCCAGTGCACCAGATGGATATCGGGATAGGTCAGCGTTTCGCCCTGGAATGGATAAGGCTGGCCAGGATTCAGCAGCATGTCGCTGATGCGAGCCACAGGAATCGACAGGCCGCCGGGATTGGGTCCAGTACTCATTAATGGCGAAGGCCCTTCCTGACGCGGATTGCCGACGCTGTTCATCGAACCGTGCCCGAAGGAGAAGCCTGCACCCGGTAAGCCTGGCTGACCCAGCATTGAAGAGAGCGCAATCATCATCCAATAGGGCTGCTCGCCACGGTGCGCGCGCTGTACCGAATAGGAACAGGTAATAAAGCTGCGTTTACCGATGAGCTGCTGTGCCAACTGCACAATGCGCTCTGCCGGAATCCCGGTGATACGGCTGGCCCAACCGGCGGTTTTGGCCACGCCGTCACTTTCGCCCAGCAGATAAGCACGCAGCTGCGGCCAGCCGGTGCAATGGCTGGCAAGAAAAGCCTCATCTACCGCGCCGCGCTGCTGAATTTCATAGCCCAACGCCATCATTAATGCGGCATCGGTATTGGGGCGAATCGGGATCCAGTCGGCGTTAACAAAGGCGGGGCAATCGTCACGCATCGGACTGATGTTGATGATCGGCGTACCTTTGGCGACGAGCTGTTCCAGCGCCGGTTTCAACGTGTGCTGACCGGCACCGCCGGAAGCGACCTGCGCATTTTTCAGCGCCAAACCGCCAAAGGCGACAAAAATTTCTGCGTGTTCAACCACTTCTGGCCAATCGGTCACACGACCGGTAAGCGGCATATACGTGCCAATCACATACGGCAGGAAAAACTGTGCTGCGCCCCAACTGTAATTCCCCTGCTGATCAACACCGCCGCCGCCCTTAAAGTAAAAGCGGCGAACCAGCGTGCGCGCATGGTTAACACGGCCCGCAGAAGACCAGCCATACGAACCGGTGAAAATGCCCGATGCGCCGTAGCGCTCGCGGATACGGCGGTTTTCGTCTGCCACTAAATCCAGCGCGGTATCCCAATCCACCGCGACAAAATCTTCCCGGCCACGCAATGTGCGATCGCTGTTTTCGCGCGATTTTAGCCACGAGCGACGCACCATCGGTTGGCGGATACGTTTATCGGAGTAGACCAGTTCAGGAATAGTATTCAGCATCGGTGACGGATCGGCATCGGCGAAAAACGGTTCGCAGCCAATCAGACGATCATTTTCTGTCACGGCGTTAAAGGCGCCCCAGTGCGCCAGATGTGGCACTCTTGTTTTCATCTTTGTTTTTCACAGCAGGTGTTGGGGAAAAACAGCATAACATGCAACGCGTCGCCCTTGTAAGCCGCTGCACAAGGGCTGATTTTGCGCTCTTTTGCGACGACGCTGGCATTCTGTTGGGTTGATGTGAGCCTGCTTTTCCGTAACACTGATGCCATGTGTAAACGTTTTCCCCGGAAGCAGGTAAACGCATGTCGACCATTAAGGATGTTGCCAGACTGGCGGGCGTTTCTGTCGCCACGGTTTCTCGCGTTATCAATAATTCCCCTAAAGCCAGTGAAAGCTCGCGTCAGGCTGTCGGCCAGGCAATGGAGCAACTGCAATATCATCCAAACGCCAATGCACGCGCCCTGGCGCAGCAATCCACTGAAACCTTGGGTTTAGTCGTGGGTGACGTTTCCGATCCCTTTTTCGGCGCAATGGTTAAAGCTGTTGATGAGGTGGCAGGACAAACCGGTAACTTTTTGCTGATTGGTAACGGTTACCACAATGAGCAAAAAGAGCGGCAGGCGATTGAGCAATTAATGCGTCATCGCTGTGCAGCGTTGGTGGTTCACGCCAAAAAAATTCCTGATGCCGAACTGGAAGTGTTAATGAAGCAAGTACCGGGGATGGTGCTGCTCAATCGGCTACTCAAAGGCTTTGAAAAACGCTGCATCGCGCTCGACGACCGCTACGGTGCCTGGCTGGCGACGCGCCATCTGATTCAATTGGGCCATCAAAATATTGCCTTCGTCTGCTCTACTCATACCATTTCCGACGCGGAAGATCGTTTGCAAGGCTATTACGACGCGCTGAAAGAGCACGGTTTGCCATGTAACGACCGCCTGGTGACGTGGGGCGAACCGGATGAAGTCGGCGGCGAACAGGCAATGACTGAGCTGTTAGGACGCGGCAGAAATTTCACCGCCGTCGCCTGCTATAACGACTCGATGGCTGCCGGTGCACTGGCGGTGCTAAGCGACAACGGCGTACGTGTCCCGGAAGAGATGTCACTGATTGGTTTCGATGATGTGTTGGTGTCACGCTATGTACGTCCACGCCTTACCACGGTGCGCTATCCAATTGTCACCATGGCGCAACAGGCAGCAGAACTGGCGTTAGCATTGGCTAACGACCAGCCGCTGCCTGAAGTGACGAATATGTTTAGTCCGACGCTGGTGCGGCGTCATTCTGTCAGCAGGCCCATTTAATCCCGCTGTCTACTCCGAACGACAGATGCGTTGGCTGCGCGTGTTCGCCTCGGCCACTTACCTGCGTAAGCGCCCGGGGATTTACCCGCTTGCCGCCTCAAGCGACGCGCTCTTTTATTTAAAGGCGCGCAACAATTTCTCTAGCGGCCGCACCAGTGCAATCACCGTTTCATCCTGCAATTGCGCCGCTGCATCCAGTTTGGCATGCATGTCGGCCACGTCATTGGCACCAAATGCCTGATTACGCGTATAGGCATTCACCAATTCAATTCCCATTTGGCTCAGCTCATTGACCTGTTTGGCGCTGTTTTCAAGCGGCTGCAACATATAACTGGCGCTTAACAGCGGTTTTAACTGATCGTTGTTATCGTGCCAAATGTGCAACTGCGCACGAATCGCTGCCGCTGCGGATGAATTGGCCCGGTTGGCAATGAGCGCATCCACCTGTTTGTCCAGGGCGCGTACCGCAAGACTTTCTGCTGGCAGCACATCCGCCAGACGATTCAAGGGTTCGTGATAATCATAATGTCCCGCCTGAAATTTCAGATGCTGACGCGTGTAATATTGCGCCGGTTCCAGTGCTTGTGCGAACAGCCGTAGCGGTTGAATATCACTACGATTCGCCAATCGCATCATCTGCTGTTCAGCTTGTGCATGTTGCTGCGTGCCGACTGAGATCGTGGTCCAGCGATCCATAGCTTCAAGGCGTTGATACATATTGTCGGGTTGAGTGACGTCTTTTGCCGACCATAAACGTTCAGCAACCGCAAAAGCACGTGGCCATAATTTGGTATCAATGATGCTGCTGTTAACGTTCTCGGCCCAGAGCGCGGCTTCACCGCCCAACAGGTTTTGTTGCATCTGCTGCATATTCGGCAGCGTTGGGGCGATACCTGCTGGCACTTTCGCCATCCGCTTCCCTTGTGTGGCATAACGCACATTGCCAACCAGCATGTAACCGCTAAGCGCATCTGGCGTGAGCGTCAGGGTCGGTTTAAGAGGCCCCATCCAGGTATCAACCTCGAAGCTCACCTGCTGCGATGAAAGCCAGGTAATGCTCTTCACCATGCGACGCGATTTACCAGCGAAATCGATAAAGCCACGCCAACCCTCTTTGCCCTCGATCAGCGTAAAACTGCCGTCGACGGCCTTGCCTTTGAGGCGTGGCAGAGTAAATGACCAGCTCTGCGCCTGTTCGCCGCTGTGGATCTCATCCTGTGCTTCCAGACCTTGCGGGAAGATTTCATTGCGATAGTGATAATCGGCAGGTTGTGGCTGATCGAGATAAAAACCGGTAGAGAGAATGCCGCGATAATTATCTTTGGCCACCGCGCCCAGCGCATCCTGACCTTGCCACGACTGAATTAAAATACTGCGTGGCAGGTCAGGATGATAAATCTCATCCCAACCCACCATTTGACGATGATGCGCTTCAAGAATCTTCTCGACCCGCAGATTGAAGTAAGCCTGTAACGCATGGGCATCTTTCAGGTTATTGTCGCGCATGAACTGCTGAATTTTGCTGGACGCATTCCATTGAGTGGGATCCACCTCGTCACCACCAATATGCAGGTAGGGATCGGGGAAGATCGCCGTCATTTCGCCCACCAGCGTATCGATCACCTGATAAACCTGCTCATTGCTGGGATCGAGCAGCGGCTTAAATACGCCCCAGCCACGCTCCATTTTGTAAGGTCCCGGCGCGCTCATCAGTTCAGGCATTGCCACCGCGATAGCAGAAGCGTGTCCCGGTACATCCAGTTCCGGCACCACACGCACGCCGCGCTCGGTAGCATAGCGCACCACTTCGCGCATCTCTTCTTGGCTATAAAACAGGCCATCGCTGGCCTTCTGTTGCAGCTGCGGATAATGGCTGGATGCAAAGCGCCAGCCCTGATCGTCAGTCAAATGCCAGTGAAAAACGTTCATACGCGCAGCAGCAAGACCATCGATCTGCCGTTTGATGGTTTCAATCGGCATGAAATGACGCGCGCCGTCGATCAGCAAACCACGCCATGGAAAGCGCGGTTTGTCGTGAATGGTGACGTAAGGTATTGCCGTCTCTTTGTCCCCATTTTCAATCAGCTGTAACAACGTTTCCATACCGCGCATCGCGCCGAACCGGGTATTTGCACTGAGCAGCACACCGTTACCGTTGACCTGCAACTGGTAGCTCTCATCGCTGTCCGGTTTAGGGAGCGGGTCAACGGCGCGCGCAATCACCACGCGAATGGTTGGGTGTTCAACCGGCTGCGCCGCTGGCAGCAATGGCCAGCCCGTTTGCCGGGCAATGCGCGCCAGCCAACGCGACTCAGCGCCAGCCAGATGATCGCCAGAAATATTCAGCGTCAGCTGTGGCGTCAAACGTAATTTCTCTCCGCTGGCAGGCTGCTCAACCTGTTGCGGCCAAGGCATTAAAGACAAGTTTTCGGCAAAAGCGGAGAAGGACAAAGCGCAACAACAGGCAACAAAAGAACGGCGTAACGACATCGGCGGGCATCCTTGTAGAGTCAATGACGAGAAGAGAGCACAAAGGCTTCATTAAAGTTGTTTCGCGGCGTAAATCAAGTGAGTCGCAGAGAAGTGTGAACCTATCCCCGTTTTTAGGCTGCGGACGCCTTTTCAAAACTGGATATCGCTTCTTTGTTTTCGGTCAAATTGAGCAGCATTATTTCAAGGAAATAACTACATGTAGTGCGTATGCTCCTTAAAAACACCTACATATGGATTCAGGAAGATGGCAACGGTGGTGATAAAACGCGACGGGTGTCGCATTGGGTATGATGCGCAGCGCATTCGTGATGCGGTTGCAGCCGCAGCATTAGCAGTAAAAGTTGATGATGCGGCCTGGTGTGCAGCGGTGGCAGATAACGTCAGCGCGCAGCTGGCAGAACAGCATGAAGTCGATATTCGTGATATTCAGTGTGCCGTTGAGGAAACCTTGATGTGTGGGCCTTATCCGCATCTGGCGCGTGCTTATATTGAGTATCGTCATGACCGCGATGTCGCACGTGAACAACGTGGCAAACTGCATCACGCTATTCGCGGTTTGGTCGATCAGACCAATGCGGCCTTGCTCAATGAAAACGCCAATAAAGACAGCAAAGTGATCCCGACGCAGCGCGATTTGCTGGCGGGGATCGTCGCTAAACATTATGCGCAACAGCAAATTCTGCCGCGTGATGTCGTGCTGGCGCACGAACGCGGTGAAATTCATTATCACGATCTCGATTATTCCCCTTTCTTCCCGATGTTTAACTGCATGCTGATCGATTTAACGGGCATGTTGAACAACGGTTTCAAAATGGGCAACGCGGAGATCGCACCGCCGAGATCCATTGCCACTGCAACCGCCGTGACCGCACAAATTATTGCGCAGGTCGCCAGTCATATTTACGGCGGCACCACTATCAACCGCATTGATGAAGTGCTCGCGCCGTTTGTGGCGCTGAGCCTGGCGAAACATCGCGCGGTGGCTGACGAATGGCAGATTGCGGAGCCAGAAGCCTATGCGCGGGCACGCACTGAAAAAGAGTGTTATGACGCTTTTCAGTCGTTGGAATATGAGGTCAACACGTTGCATACCGCCAACGGACAAACGCCGTTTGTGACATTTGGCTTTGGTCTCGGCACCGATTGGGCGTCGCGTTTGATTCAGCAATCCATTTTACGTAACCGACTGGCCGGATTGGGTAAAAATCATAAAACGGCGGTGTTCCCTAAGCTGGTGTTTGCGATTCGTGAAGGCGTTAACCGCCGCGCGGGCGACGTCAATTACGATATCAAGCAGCTGGCGCTTGAATGCGCCAGCAAACGCATGTACCCCGACATTTTGAATTACGATCAGGTGGTTCAGGTCACCGGCTCATTCAAAACGCCCATGGGCTGCCGCAGCTTTCTGGGCGTGTACGAAGAGAACGGCCAGCAGATTCACGAAGGACGCAATAACATTGGCGTAATCAGCCTGAACCTGCCACGCATTGCGCTGGAAGCCCAAGGGGATGATGCGCGTTTTTGGTCGCTGCTGGATACGCGACTGGCGCTGGCGAAACGCGCATTAATGACGCGTGTGGCACGGTTGGAGAAAACCAAAGCGCGCGTCGCGCCGATTCTCTATATGGAAGGCGCATGTGGCGTTCGGCTTAAAGCGGATGATGAGATTGGCCCGATTTTTCGCCATGGTCGCGCATCGCTTTCGCTGGGTTTTATCGGCCTGCATGAAACACTGAATGCACTGAGCGGCGGCGCTCAACATCCTTACGACAGTGCGGCGCTGCGTAACAAAGGCGTTGCCATTATTACGCATATGCGGGCAGCCACAGAAGCCTGGAAAGCCGAAACCGGCTATGGCTTCAGCCTCTACAGCACGCCAAGTGAAAATCTGTGCGATCGTTTTTGCCGCCTTGATGCGGCCGAATTTGGCGTGGTCGCAGGCGTCACCGATAAAGGCTATTACACCAACAGCTTCCACCTTGATGTGGAGAAAAAGGTTAATCCCTACGACAAAATCGACTTCGAAGCGCCCTATCCGGCGTTAGCGAGTGGCGGGTTCATCTGTTACGGCGAATATCCCAACATGCAACACAACTTGAAAGCGCTGGAGGATGTCTGGGATTACAGCTACGACCGCGTGCCTTATTACGGCACCAATACGCCTATCGATGAATGTTACGACTGTGGCTTCAGCGGCGAGTTTAGCTGTACCAGCCGCGGGTTTACTTGTCCGCAATGCGGTAATCACGATCCGGCGCGCGTTTCGGTTACGCGGCGCGTCTGCGGTTATCTCGGCAGCCCGGATGCCCGACCCTTTAACAGCGGCAAGCAGCAGGAAGTACAGCGCCGCGTCAAACATCTCGACAGCGGACCGCTGGGATGATGCATGTTCATCGCTATTACGACGTCGATGTCGTGAATGGACCCGGCACTCGCTGCACGCTGTTTGTGGCAGGCTGCGAGCATCAGTGTCGCGGCTGTTACAACCAAAGCACCTGGCGGCTCGATTCTGGCGTGCCCTTTAGCCTGGAAATGGAGGAGCGTCTGTTGGCAGATTTAATGGATACGCGCATTCCGCGCCAGGGGTTGTCGCTAAGCGGTGGCGATCCGCTGCATCCGCATAACGTGCCGCACATTCGCCGTCTGGTTAAGCGAGTACGCAAAGAGTGCGCGGAGAAAGATATTTGGCTGTGGACCGGCTATCAAATTGACGAACTGAATGCGTCACAGCGCGAAGTGCTGGATTTTATCGATGTGTTAATTGATGGGCGTTTCATTGAGGCAGAGAAAGATGCCACGCTGCAATGGCGCGGCAGCCGCAATCAACAACTCTGGTATTTACGTTAAGTTGCGCGGAATGTCACCGGATTCAATGACGGTGACGCGCGCTTTTCCCGGTAAAAATGCCTGATCGTGCAGGCATTGCGCGACATCGCGTGCCTGCACCGAACGCCAGTTGCCAGGCAACATAGTGAACAGCGGGGCCATCAGACTTTCACCGCCACGTTTCTTCGACCGCTCACCCAGCAGCAGTGAAGGTCGCACCAGCGTAAGATGCGGCCAGCCTTGATGACGCAGCGCGTTTTCCATCTCACCTTTTACCCGGTTATAGAAAAACGGCGAGCTACGATTAGCGCCGTGTGCGCTGACCACCAGCATCTGTTTTGCTCCGAGCCGTAAGCCGCTTAATCCGCTATCTACCACCAACGTGTAATCAACGTGTACAAACGCTTCTTTACTGCCCGCCTGCTTGCGCGTGGTACCCAGACAGCAAAATACCGTATCCAGCGAGGCTTCTAGCGGGCCCAAAACATCTGTGAGATCCGCTTCAACGGGATTCACCACTTTACGCATCGCGGGTAATGGCCGCCGCGTGGGCGCGATGATTTCGTCGATGCGTGAATCCTCAATCAACAGGCGTAGCAGATATGACCCCACCAACCCGGTTGCACCAGTCAGTAATACGCGATTCATCGCATCCCCTTATACATTATTCTACTTAATGACAAAAAGAGTGCTCATATCCCCGGCTTGGCTTGCATTTTCATCATTGCCGACCAGGCTTAATGGGTATGAATATCCTGAGTTATTCAGATTGCAGCAGTGCTGCTGCAGCGTGAAGCACGATGGGTAGAGAATAGCGTAAGTCGCGCTACACACTATTAAGGAGGAATAAATGAGCAAGAAAGTTGCGGTTTTGATCACCGATGAATTCGAAGACTCAGAATTTACCTCACCTGCAGATGCTTATAAGCAAGCAGGTTTTGACGTTGTAACCATTGAGATGCAGGCCGGGAAAACCGTTAAAGGCAAAAAAGGCGAAGCAGAAGTGACAATCGATCGCAGCATCGATGATGTCAGCCCTGCTGAATTTGATGCGCTGCTGCTACCAGGCGGACACTCCCCAGATTCACTGCGCGGCGATGATCGTTTTGTCACGTTCACGAAAGATTTTGTCGCCACCGGCAAGCCGATCTTTGCTATCTGTCACGGTCCGCAGTTGCTGATTAGCGCTAACGGCGTGCGTGGACGCAAAATGACCTCGGTCAAGGCTATCGCCATCGACCTGATTAATGCCGGGGCGGATTTCCATGACAAAGAAGTCGTTGTGGATAATGACAAGCTTGTTACCAGCCGTACGCCTGATGACTTACCGGCGTTTAACCGCGAGTCAGTGCGGATTCTGCAAGCGCTGTAAGCTTATTTCCCTTTCCCGCCAGGGAAAGGGAATTTTCAGTCCAGATTGGCTCGCTGCCAGATAATCTTCTTACCGAATCCCAAGGCATTATCAGTCATTTTCAATTCGTCTAAACGGATCTCCCAAAGCGGTGCGGAAACTTTGCGCGCAATAGGGAAGCGCTTCTGATAAGCCTGACGCGCTATCGATTCAGTCTCATCTTCACTGTTTAATAACGCGATTCGCCCGCGATACTGTACGCCTTTTATCAATAACACCGTTTTGGGTTGACCATTGACGGTGCCCGCCACTTGCGTATTTTTCATTAACAACAAGCCGTGGCGCGTATCTGTCTCCGTCATGATCCAAAAGGCCATGCGCGTTTCATCAAAAACATAAAAACAGTTGGCGCACCATAATTCACTGTCCGCAGCACAGCAGAGAGAAAGAACGTGTTGCTTTTTCAGGTAACGAACCAGATGAGGACGGTCGGACACAAGGCGCTCCATTCAATGCGCAATTCGCCAGATAGCCGCCACGCCACAAGCGCGCTACACTGTCCGACAGGCATTATTGAGAGAAAATGGGTTATGAATCAGAGCTGGCAGCTCTACATTGTGCGTACTGCCGCAGGCATCCTTTACACAGGAATTACCACTGACGTCATTCGTCGCGTTAATCAGCATCAAAATGGACGCGGTGCTCGCGCCCTGCGCGGCAAAGGTCCTCTTGATTTAGTGTTCCACTGCGAAGCTGGCGATCGTGCCCGAGCATCGCAACTGGAGTATCAGGTTAAGCAGCTGACGCGTCAGCAAAAACTGCTGTTAGTCGCCAGCCAACCTGCCAGCCTTGAGGACTGGTTTAGTTGAAGCGATTAAAGGGTTCGCCGAACTCGACTTGTCCTTCTGCGCCCTCAAAAGCGTCCTCCGCCAGACGGTAGATCTGGAAAGCTGCTTCTGCGCCCTGCCAGCGGCAATGTAGGCCGTGTCGCGCCGCCGGTTCAAAACCAAAGCGATTAAAAAATGCCGGATCGCCTAGCACCACGACCGCGCTGTAGCCGAACTCGTTGAGCGTATCCAGCCCTTCATAAATCAGCTGCTTGGCAATACCTTGACCGCGCAAGCTTTCATCCACCGCCAACGGGGCTAAGGCTACCCAGCCACGATCTTCACCTTGCAACGTCACCGGACTGAAAGCCGCGTAACCTAAAACCTGACCTTCATCGTCCGTGGCCACTACGCCAAGCGTGAGTAAACTATCTTCGCGTAATGACTGTGTTAATTCCGCTTCGGCGGCGCTCTTGAAACAGCGTTTCAGTAAACTGTCGATACCTGCTGCATCGACACCAATCTCGGTTCGAATCAACATGTGTCACCTGCGCGTGCCTGAGCGGCTTTTGAGTCCAGTGTCATACCAGCTTCCACAAAAGCAGCAAGCTGCTGCAATCCCGTGCGTAACGGCGTGGGCATGGCGTCAAGTTCAATTGCATCCATTACGTTCTTCACCTCCAGTCCCAATTCTGTATCGCCTTCAATAACCAGTCGGCGTTGAAAAAATAACATATCGGGGTCTGCTTTACGTGCTGCCACCAGCAATAAATCGTTGGCATTGCCCCGAAACCAGACATCCGCTTCGGCATCCTGCAATACCGCCAGTTGGCCATTCTGAATCGTGGTGACCCATGTTAAATTCACATCACCAATTTCGATACCCAGAAAGCGCCCTTCCAGAAAGTTTAACTCACCTTCAGCCAAAGAATGACGAAATTGCCAGTTTAAGAGTTGTTGCAGTAACAACTTTTTAACGAAAAACGGGGTGAGTGATGCAGGTAACCCTAAGATTTTTGGTCCTTTTTTGACACAATGCGCATGCAGCTGGCTAAACACACTCTTTACTCCCTTAAAAAAATTTTACGTATAGTGCCACATCATGTTGCCCGTGCGTCCGCTCAGATCAATAAAACCCGACTAATAATGCTCAAAAAAACAGCAGCCACGTTGATGATTTAGGGTTTCACTGCCTTAAATCAACATTTTCTTCCGCACGTATGCCTAGACTCAATGCCCATTGCATATCGTGAGGATTGACCATGGAGCTGCTTTGCCCAGCAGGGAATCTGCCGGCAGTACGCACTGCGGTAGAAAATGGGGCTGACGCGGTCTACGTTGGCCTGAAAGATGACACCAATGCACGCCATTTTGCCGGGCTGAATTTCACCGATAAGAAGCTAGCGGAAGCGGCGCGCTATCTTCATCAGCATCGCCGTAAATTGCATGTGGCGATCAACACTTTCGCACATCCCGATGGCGCAGGACGTTGGCAGCGAGCCATTGATGTCGCGGCACAAAACGGCGCAGATGCGTTAATCCTTGCTGACATCGCGACGCTGGAATATGCCACTCAACATTATCCGCAGATTGAACGTCATCTGTCGGTGCAGGCTTCAGCAACCAACCTTGAAGCGATTCGTTTTTATCATCGCCACTTTAATTTGCATCGTGTGGTGCTACCGCGCGTGCTATCGATTCATCAGGTTAAACAACTGGCACGCAGCACGCCGGTGCCGCTGGAAGTCTTCGCCTTTGGCAGTTTATGCATTATGGCTGAAGGCCGTTGTTATCTTTCATCCTGGTTGACGGGTGAATCTCCCAACAGCGCAGGCGCCTGTTCGCCAGCAAAATTTGTCCGTTGGCAGCAAACTCCTGCAGGCATGGAATCCCGGCTGAATGAAGTGTTGATTGATCGCTATGCGCCTAATGAAAGCGCCGGTTATCCCACGCTGTGTAAAGGCCGCTACCAAGTTGATGAGCAGCTTTATCACGTGCTGGAAGAGCCGACCAGTCTGAACACGCTGGAACTGCTACCAGAACTGCTTAAGGCTGGCGTGGCATCGGTGAAGATTGAAGGACGCCAACGCAGCCCCGCGTATGTGGCTGACGTTGCCCGTGTCTGGCGGCAGGCGATTGACCGTTGTATCGCACAACCCGAACAGTTTGTGGTGGCACCACAATGGATGAATTCGCTGGGTGCACTTTCTGAAGGTACGCAGACCACGCTAGGTGCGTATCACCGCGAGTGGCAATAAGGAGTCGTTATGAAATATGCCCTTGGGCCGGTGCTCTGGTATTGGCCCACCGATCAGCTGGAGGCGTTTTATCATCAAGCCGCGAACAGCAGCGCAGAAATCATTTACCTGGGCGAAGCCGTCTGTAGCAAACGCCGGGCCACCTCTTTTTCGGGTTGGATGACGCTGGCGCGCGCGTTGGCAGCAAGTGGTAAACAGGTGGTTATCAGCACGCTGGCGCTGCTGCAATCCCCTTCTGAATTGAAAGAGTTGCAGCGTTATGTCGAAAATGGCGAATTTCTCATTGAAGCGAATGACTTCGGCACGGTGAATATGGCGGCGGAACGCAATCTTCCCTTTGTTGCCGGGCCAACACTCAATATTTATAACGCCGACACGCTGCAACTGTTGGTGAAAGAGGGAATGACGCGCTGGTGCATGCCGGTTGAGATGTCGCGTGACTGGCTTTTACTGCTGCTTCAGCAGTGTGATGAGCGCGGTATTCGTCAGCAGTTTGAAGTAGAGATTCTTGGCTACGGCAATCTGCCGCTGGCGCTATCGGCGCGCTGCTTTACTGCACGTTCAGAAAATCGCGCCAAGGATGCCTGCGAAACCTGTTGTATCAATTATCCCAATGGCCGTCGCGTGATGTCACAAGAACGCCAGCAGGTGTTTGTGCTTAACGGCATTCAGACCATGAGCGGCTACTGCTATAACCTCGGCAACGATCTGGTTGGCATGCATAATTGGGTTGATATCGTGCGCTTATCGCCGCAAAACGTCGGTACGCTTTCAGAAATTAAGCGCTTTCGCGCTAATGAAGAGGGCCAGAGTCCATTGCTGCTAGCAAAAGGCAATGACTGTAACGGTTACTGGCGCAAGCTCGCCGGTATGGCATTAACGCCGCAACCCTGAAAGGCACATAGAGGCTATATTTCGGTCAGTGTTAACAGTTTTAATATGGGTAATGATGCGTAATACTGGTTGGAGAAGGGTTTAACGCCTGCGCCATACACTTTGGAGTACCCATGTCTGAGAAAAAAAACGTCCGCCTTTCCGTATTGGATCTGGCCCCAATTCCGCAAGACGCCACGGCGCGTGACGCTTTCCATAATTCGCTGGCGCTGGCCCGCCAGGCTGAAGCTTTAGGCTTCCAGCGTTACTGGCTGGCTGAGCACCACAATATGACCGGCATTGCCAGCGCAGCAACCGCTGTGCTGATTGGCTATCTTGCCGCGAATACCGAAACACTGCAGTTAGGTTCCGGTGGCATCATGTTACCTAACCATGCGCCATTGGTGATCGCTGAGCAGTTCGGTACGCTCGCTTCACTTTATCCTGGCCGTATAGATTTGGGACTGGGCCGAGCGCCAGGTTCGGATCAGCGGACCATGATGGCGCTGCGTCGCCACCTTTCGGGGATTCATGCTGATACCTTCCCGGAAGATGTACAGGAATTGATCAACTGGTTCGATGCTGAAGAAGGCGAACATCCCGCTGTACAGCCCGTACCCGGTTTAGGGATGAAGATTCCCGTCTGGTTACTCGGTTCCAGCCTGTATAGCGCGCAGCTTTCTGCCAAAATGGGTTTGCCGTTTGCTTTTGCCTCGCATTTTGCGCCCGATCAGTTATTCCAGGCTTTGCATGTTTATCGCGAAAACTTCCAACCTTCTGCGCGACTGGCCAAACCTTACGCGACAGTGTGCATTAACATCGTCGCTGCTGATAGCGACAGCGACGCACGCTTCCTGTTTACGTCACAACAGCAGCAGTTTATAAATCTGCGTCGCGGTAAACCAGGTCCGCTGCCTGCTCCGGTTAAGAACATGGATAATCTGTGGTCGCCTTCTGAACAGTATGGCGTGCAACAAGCACTGAGCATGTCTTTGGTGGGTGACGTTGACAAAATACGTCACGGATTAGCAGCCTTGCAGCGTGAAACGCAGGCAGATGAAATTATGGTTAATGGCCAGATTCATGATCCTCAAGCACGTTTGCGGTCGTTTGCCATTGCCATGGAAGCCGCTCGAACCCTGTAATTATTCTGGTCGTGGCGCTTTTTATCGCCGCTTACTGACGAAAGTTCGGACCGGAATTTTCTCGTTGAAACGCTTGAAGACTGCTGATGTGCAATACGCTTTGTTTGCTGGGGAATGAAGCGCTGATCAGAATGATGCTGGATTTTAAAAAGGTCCGCGTCGTCAGCAGGCGACCAGCGCTATTCCGGACGGGTTAAATGCATAAAAAAAGGAAGCCACATGGGCTTCCTTTTTTATGGCAACTCAGTGGGCGTTCCCGCCCAGCAAAGTCTTATGCATCACGACGACGTGGTGCTACTGCGGCACCGTCTTCACGACGTGGGCCACGGCTACCTTCACGGTTGAAAGTGCGTCCGCCTGCTTCACGACCGCCAGCTGGGCGCTCGGAAGAGAAACGACGACCGCCTTCACGACCTTCACGGTTTGCGCCGGCTGGACCGCCACGACGCTCGCCACCGCCATCACGACCGCCTGGACGACGTTCGCCGCCACGACCTTCGTTTGGCTGTGCATCACCCAGCAACTGCATATTCATCGGCTTGTTCAGAATACGCGTACGAGTGAAGTGCTGAAGCACATCGCCAGGCATGCCTTTCGGCAGCTCGATTGTTGAGTGCGTACCAAACAGCTTGATGTTACCGATGTAACGACTGCTGATATCGCCTTCATTAGCAATAGCACCAACGATGTGACGAACTTCAACACCATCATCACGGCCTACTTCGATACGATACAGCTGCATCTCACCGACATCACGACGCTCGCGACGTGGACGATCGCCACCTTCACGGTTTTCACGTGGACCACGGCTGTCACGGCGGCCATCACGCTCATCACGATCGCGGAACTCACGACGTGCTGGACGCGGTGCTTCTGGTGGCAGAATCAGTGGACGTTCACCCTGTGCCATTTTCAGCAGCGCAGCAGCCAACGTTTCTAAATCCATCTCATCTTCCGGCTGCATCTTAGCCAGCAGCGCGCGATACAGATCCAGATCGCTGCTTTCCAGCTGCTGCTGAACTTTAGCAGCAAATTTAGCCAGACGACGTTCACCCAGCAGCTCTGCGTTAGGCAGCTCAACTTCTGGAATAGTCAACTTCATGGTGCGTTCGATGTTGCGCAGCAGACGACGCTCGCGGTTCTCAACGAACAGCAGCGCGCGGCCAGCACGACCCGCACGACCGGTACGGCCGATACGGTGAACGTAAGATTCTGCGTCCATCGGGATGTCATAGTTGACAACCAGGCTGATGCGCTCAACATCCAGACCACGTGCAGCAACGTCGGTTGCAATCAGGATATCCAGACGACCATCTTTCAGGCGCTCCAGAGTCTGCTCACGCAGCGCCTGGTTCATGTCACCGTTCAATGCAGCACTGTTGTAACCGCTACGCTCCAGCGCTTCGGCCACTTCCAGTGTTGCGTTTTTGGTGCGCACAAAGATGATAGCGGCATCAAAATCTTCAGACTCAAGGAAACGAACCAGCGCGTCGGTTTTACGACCGTAAGCGGTCCAGTAAGACTGGCTGATGTCCGGGCGCGTGGTCAGGCTTGACTGAATACGCACTTCCTGAGGATCTTTCATGAAGCGTTTAGTAATACGACGAATCGCTTCTGGCATGGTTGCAGAGAACAGAGCGGTCTGATGACCGGCTGGAATCTGAGCCATGATGGTTTCAACGTCTTCGATGAAGCCCATACGCAGCATTTCGTCAGCTTCGTCCAACACCAGACCGCGCAGGTTAGAAAGATCTAACGTGCCGCGTTTCAGGTGGTCCAGCAGACGGCCAGGTGTACCCACAACGACTTGTGGTCCCTGACGCAAAGCGCGCAGCTGTACGTCATAACGTTGGCCGCCGTAAAGGGCCACAACGTTCAGTCCACGCATGTGTTTAGCAAAATCAGTTACAGCTTCAGCAACCTGAACCGCCAATTCGCGGGTCGGTGCCAGCACCAGAATTTGTGGTGCTTTGACGGTTGGATCAATGTTGTTTAACAGCGGCAGAGAAAAGGCCGCGGTTTTACCACTCCCGGTCTGCGCCATGCCTAACACGTCACGGCCCGCCAGCAGGTGAGGAATACACTCAGCCTGGATTGGAGATGGCTTAACATAGCCCATACCGTTCAGTGATTCGAGGATGTCGGCGTTCAGGCCAAGGTCAGCAAAAGTGGTTTGAATATCAGTCATGTAGTACACGTGCCTCTTAGATTGCGGCGGCCAGTCTACATAACTCGTCGTGAAAACTTTCAGTTATTTTCATCAAAAAGTGTGAACCGGCTCAAATTAGAAGTTTTGACGAACAGGAAAGCCCTCACCTATCAAGATGATGACTTTACAGGTTTTTAGGCAATAAAAGTTCGTCAGCTATTGCTGGTCAGATTCTGATAAATCGTCTTGTGCCTGGCCGAGTTGCGCCAGTTCCAACAATGCGTATCGGTGTTCAACAAAGTTATTTACATTGTTGGCCACCGCCAGTTTGAACAACGCTTTCGCGTCGTCCTTCTCCCCCAGACTTAGGTAGTACTTACCTAAATAGAAGTTGGTTTCACTGAGATGTTCAGCGAGCGAGGTGTTATCCGTTGCGTCCATCTTGAGACGTTCCATCAGCGTTTTTTCGCTGATATCGCCCAAGTAGAACTCGACAATGTTCCATCCCCATTGATCTCGAACCGCTTTGTCGTAACGCTGTTGCAAAGTTACTTTTGCTTTGTCGGCATCCATCTCGCGTTCAACGAGATAAAGCCACAAACTGCGGAAAGGATCGTTAGGATCGTCTTGATAAAACGCCAGCAGATCATCTTGCGCTAACTTGTATCGACCGCCGTAATAGAGGGCGATACCACGGTTTAAATGCGCATAGTTGTAAGTTGGATCAAGCTCAAGTACAGAATCAAACGCTTCATAGGCGGCATCAAAGTTGCCAGCCTGCGTTAAGTATATGCCGAGGTAATTAAATACTTCTGGCATATCCGGTCTTATAGACAGCGCTTGCGAAAAATCGTTTCGCGCTAATGCCCGCAGACCTAAACTATCATACAACACTCCGCGCTCATATAACAGCTGTGCGCGTTCATCATCGGTGAGGGCTCGACTGGCAAGAATTTGTTCCATGCGCGCCAGAATCACTTCTTGCTGCAGTGTGGGCTGTAAAGGTACTGCAAGAACTTCGTTCTTACGCCAATTGGAGTTGCTGCATCCTGCCAGCGTCAAAGCTGTCGCAACAAAACACCAGCGCAAAAAAGGCTTCATTTCCCACTCCCGAATACAAACATTAGGATAACCGTCCTGTCATCCGCCTGCTGCGCACAAGGATTCCCGCCCTCGCGATAACACAAACGCCTCTCCCTGCTAAGCAAGGAGAGGCAAATCAGGAACGTCTTACTCTGCGTCAGGTGTGCTCACAGCTGCAGCTTCTTCAACCTGCGGTTTTGTCTCTGTGGCTTCTTTGATGCTCAGACGTACGCGGCCTTGGCGATCAACTTCCATCACTTTAACGGGCACTTCTTGACCCATCTGCAGATAATCGGTGACTTTCTCAACGCGCTTGTCAGCAATTTGAGAAATATGCACCAGACCTTCTTTACCACCACCGATAGCGACGAAGGCACCAAAATCTACGATGCGGGTGACTTTACCGCTGTAGATACGGCCTACTTCGATTTCAGCTGTAATCTCTTCGATACGGCGAATCGCTTCTTTCGCTTTCAGACCGTCGGTTGCCGCGATTTTCACGGTGCCGTCGTCTTCAATTTCAATGGTAGTGCCGGTTTCTTCAGTCAACGCACGAATTACTGAGCCGCCTTTACCGATGACATCTTTGATCTTGTCTGAACTGATCTTGATGGTGTAAATGCGTGGCGCAAATTCAGAGATTTCAGTACGCGGCGTGCTGATAGCCTGTTCCATCACGCCCAGAATGTGCAGACGCGCACCCTTAGCTTGATTCAAAGCCACTTGCATGATTTCGCGCGTGATACCTTCGATTTTGATATCCATTTGCAGCGCAGTGATACCTTCACGGCTACCCGCTACTTTGAAGTCCATGTCGCCAAGGTGATCTTCGTCACCCAGGATGTCTGACAGCACGACAAATTTTTCGTCTTCTTTAACCAAGCCCATCGCGATACCCGCAACGGCCGCTTTGATCGGTACACCCGCATCCATCAGGGCCAGCGATGCACCACATACAGAAGCCATTGAAGATGAACCGTTAGATTCGGTAATTTCAGACACAACGCGAACGGTGTAAGGGAAATCTTCCGCTTTTGGCATAACTGCCAACACACCGCGTTTTGCCAGACGACCGTGACCAATTTCACGACGCTTAGGCGATCCCACCATACCGGTTTCACCTACGGAGTACGGAGGGAAGTTATAGTGGAACAGGAAGCTGTCGGTACGTTCACCCATCAGCTCATCCAGATTCTGCGCATCACGTGTCGTACCCAGCGTGGCTGTTACCAGCGCCTGAGTTTCACCACGGGTAAACAGAGAGGAGCCATGAGTACGCGGCAGTACGCCAGTGCGCACATCCAGACCACGAATCATATCTTTTTCGCGACCATCGATACGCAATTCACCGTTCAGGATGCGAGTACGTACAACGTTTTTCTCGATAGCGTGCAGCAGATCGCTGATTTCACCTTCATCCAGCGTTTCTTCTTCAGCGAGCAGAGCAGCCGTAGTTTCGCTCTTGATCAGATTAACCTGCTCATAACGCTGCTGTTTTTCAGTGATGCGATAAGCATCGCTCAGGCGAGTTTCAGCCAGAGCTGCAATGCGTGCATTCAGTGAAACGTTTGGCGCTTCTGGCTGCCAATCCCAACGTGGTTTACCTGCTTCAGCAACCAGGGAGTTAATGTTTTCGATAACGATTTGCTGCTGATCGTGGCCAAATACTACGGCACCCAGCATTTGCTCTTCAGACAGGATCTCTGCTTCAGATTCAACCATCAGTACAGCATTCTGCGTACCTGCAACCACCAGATCCAGACGAGATTCTTTGAGCTCATCTGCAGTTGGGTTCAGCACATACTGATCGTTAATGTAACCTACGCGTGCAGAACCGATCGGGCCGTTGAAAGGCAGACCAGACAGCGACAGCGCTGCTGACGCACCGATCATCGCAACGATGTCAGGGTGAACTTGTGGGTTTACAGAAACAACAGTCGCGATAACCTGAACTTCGTTAACGAAACCTTCTGGGAACAGCGGGCGAATCGGACGGTCAATCAGACGCGCGATCAGCGTTTCGCCTTCGCTTGGACGGCCTTCACGACGGAAGAAACTGCCCGGGATGCGACCTGCTGCATAGGTACGTTCTTGATAGTTTACAGTCAGCGGGAAGAAATCCTGGCCTGGTTTAGATTTTTTCTGGCCTACAACGGTAACAAATACCGCAGTGTCATCCATGCTTACCATAACAGCTGCAGTGGCCTGGCGTGCCATCATGCCAGTTTCCAGCGTGACGGTATGCTGACCATATTGGAATTTGCGTACGATCGGGTTCAGCAAAATTAAAATCCTTAACTTCGGGGCAAGCCATCTTTAGCCTGCCATTGATTACCGATCTTCTGTTGCATCCTCGCGACTAATGACAACCTTAACCGCCCATGCGGTAAAGCCTCTCATTAGCCGCGCGAACCTCTGCAATCGAAGATCACTCTAAGCAACAATACATGAGTTTGGCCCGGATTGCTGCGGATTGCTCGAAAAAAGGGGCCATAAAGGCCCCCTTTTCGCGAAACTCGCACAAATCTGATCGTATGGGATGTTCTTTGCAAATTACTGCGCAGCACCTTCGATCAGATTCTTCAGACTTAGCGACGCAGACCGAGACTTTCGATCAGGCTGCTGTAGCGTGCAACGTCTTTACGCTTCAGGTAATCCAGCAGCTTACGACGCTGTGATACCATACGCAGCAGACCGCGACGGCTGTGGTGGTCTTTTTTGTGCTCAGAGAAGTGGCCCTGCAGATGGCTGATCTGCGCGGTCAACAGAGCAACCTGAACTTCAGTTGAACCGCTGTCGTTAGCACCACGACCATATTTAGCAACGATCTCTGCTTTAGCTTCTACGCTTAGAGACATAATAAACTCCAGTTAAATGAATGTATGGGTGCCGATCTCTAATTCAGCATCCCGCTTTAAAGCCGCACCATTCTACTCTTCGTCCGATAGCAACGCAAATCCCCTCAGACAAAAACAGGGCGTGGCTTAATCTTGATACTCAACCACCAAACGACGTGGCGCCACGCGCCCGTCATCGGCAATTTCAGCCATGCCGATGAATTTGCGCTCATCACCTTCGTAGACGCGAACCAATCCCGAGGCAGGCGAATTGCTGGCGTGCACAGGCTGGCCCTGCTTGAAATAGGCTGCGGCAGCCAGGGGCAAATTCACTTCAGGAAAATCAGATGCCGGGCTGTCCATCGGTAACAACAGAGGATCAAGCTGTTCTTCTAAAGAAAGACCGGATTCTGTTGCTGCGGTAGCCAGCGCAGTGAGCTGCTCCAGCGTGACCATTTTCTCAAAGGGATAACGCGCAACCTGTACACGACGCAGCATGATGACATGCGCACCACAGCCAAGCTTTTCACCTAAATCGTCGATAATGGTGCGAATATAAGTGCCTTTAGAACAGTGGATTTCCAGCTCAAGCTCATCATCTTGCCAGCGAATAAACTGCAGTTCGTAAACAGTGATGGGACGTGCTTCACGCTCAATCTCAATGCCTTGACGTGCATATTCATAGAGCGGGCGACCTTGATGCTTCAATGCTGAAAACATTGAAGGTACCTGCAAAGTATCACCGCGGAAACTCTCTAGCGCGCTATCGAGTTCAGACTGACTAAATTCTACTGGGCGCGTTTGCACTACGCTTCCGTCAGCATCCGACGTGTCTGTTCGCTCACCAAGACGAGCAATAACACGATAACGCTTATCGGAATCCAACAGGTATTGAGAAAACTTGGTGGCTTCGCCCAAGCAAATCGGCAGCATACCGGTTGCCAGTGGATCAAGCGCGCCTGTGTGTCCTGCGCGGTTGGCGTTGAAGATACGCTTCACTTTTTGCAAGACATCATTGGAAGAGGCACCTTGCGGCTTGTCCAGTAACAGAACGCCATGGACATCGCGGCCGCGACGACGAGGACGACTCATTACGCTTCCTCGTCCTCATCCTTTGCATCTGTACCACGACGTTCAACGTCGCTTTTCACTACGCTGCTGACGAGATTCGACATGCGCATCCCTTCGATCAACGAGTTGTCGTAGAAGAAAGTCAGTTCAGGCACGATTCGCAGGCGCATGGCTTTGCCCAGCAGAATACGAATATAGCCAGAGGCTTCTTTTAATGCCTTCAGGCCATTCTTGACCGCTTCTTCATCTTTATCATTGAGGAAGGTAACAAACACTTTGGCATAAGCGAGATCGCGGGAGACCTCAACGCCGGAGACAGTAACCATCATGCCCAGACGTGGATCTTTAATTTCGCGTTGCAAAATCATCGCGATCTCTTTTTGCAGCTCTTGTGACACGCGCTGCGGGCGACCAAATTCTTTCGCCATAATTATTTCTCCCAAATAATTCGGGAGGCCAGCGGCCTCCCAAATTGCATCACATCGTCTATTACTCGATGGTGCGTTTAACTTCAATCACTTCAAAGACTTCAATCATGTCGCCGGTACGTACGTCATTGTAGTTCTTAACGCCGATACCACACTCCATGCCGTTACGTACTTCGTTAACGTCATCTTTAAAGCGACGCAGTGATTCGAGCTCACCCTCGTAAATCACCACGTTGTCACGCAGAACGCGAATTGGATTGTGACGTTTAATGTTACCTTCCGTCACCATACAACCTGCGATAGCGCCAAATTTCGGTGATTTGAACACGTCACGTACTTCAGCCAGACCAATAATCTGCTGTTTGTACTCAGGTGCCAACATGCCGCTCATCGCTGCTTTAACTTCATCGATCAAGCTATAGATGACCGAGTAGTAACGCAGATCTACGCTTTCAGCGTCGATGACACGACGTGCTGATGCATCGGCACGTACGTTAAAGCCAAGGATGATTGCGTTAGAAGCTGCAGCCAGCGTTGCGTCGGTTTCGGTGATACCACCCACGCCAGAGCCAACAATCTTCACCTTCACTTCGTCGGTGGAGAGTTTCAGCAAGGAGTCGGAGATCGCTTCCACTGAACCCTGTACATCGGCTTTCAGCACGATGTTCAGTTCGGACACTTCGCCTTCGGTCATGTTGGCGAACATGTTCTCCAACTTCGACTTCTGCTGACGCGCCAGTTTCACTTCGCGGAATTTACCCTGACGATACAGTGCAACTTCACGCGCTTTCTTCTCGTCACGTACAACGGTTGCTTCGTCACCCGCTGCCGGCACACCAGAAAGGCCCAGAATCTCAACAGGAATCGAAGGACCAGCTTCCATCACTTCGCGGCCCAGTTCGTCACGCATCGCACGTACGCGGCCATATTCAAAGCCACACAGTACGATATCGCCTTTGTTCAGCGTACCTTCACGTACCAGCACGGTTGCAACCGGACCACGACCTTTGTCGAGGAACGATTCGATAACCACGCCGCTCGCCATACCTTCACGGATAGCGGTTAATTCCAGTACTTCTGCCTGCAGCAGAATCGCATTCAACAGATCATCAATGCCGGTACCTGCTTTAGCAGAGACATTAACAAACATGTTTTCGCCGCCCCACTCTTCCGGAATGATTCCGTACTGAGTCAGTTCGTTTTTAACGCGATCTGGATCGGCTTCTGGCTTATCAACCTTGTTCACCGCAACAACAACCGGCACTTTCGCTGCTTTGGCGTGCTGGATTGCTTCGATGGTCTGTGGCATTACGCCATCATCGGCTGCAACAACCAGGATGACGATATCCGTAGCCTGAGCACCACGTGCACGCATTGCGGTAAACGCGGCGTGTCCCGGGGTATCAAGGAAGGTCACCATACCGTTGTCAGTTTCGACGTGATAAGCACCGATATGCTGAGTAATGCCGCCCGCTTCGCCAGAGGCGATTTTGGTAGAGCGGATGTAATCCAGCAAAGAGGTTTTACCGTGGTCAACGTGGCCCATGATAGTCACAACCGGTGCACGAGATTCCTGTGCAGCATCGGTGTCACGATCGTCCATTACCGCTTCTTCCAGCTCGTTCTCACGACGAAGGGTAACTTTATGGCCCATTTCTTCAGCAACCAGCTGAGCGGTTTCCTGATCGATAACCTGGTTGATGGTCGCCATAGCGCCCATTCGCATCATCGCTTTGATGACCAGAGAACCTTTCACCGCCATTTTGTTAGCCAGTTCAGCTACAGTAATGGTTTCACCGATGACAACATCGCGGTTCACGGCCTGAGCTGGCTTGTTAAAGCCCTGCTGCAGAGCACTTGGCTTGCGATGTTTTCCGCCTTTACCACCACGAATAGCGGCACGCGCTTCTTCACGGTCAGTTTTGGCTTCAGAATGCTTGTTGCCTTTTTTAGCCGGACGCGTTGCTTTAGCAGTAGTACGCGCACGTGCACGACCCGCTTCAACCTGACGATCATTCTCGTCTTCCGCCTGACGGGCGTGAGTCGAGGTGGTGACGTGATAGTCGCCTTTATCCTCTTCTTCTGGTTTCTCCCATTCGGCCGATTTCTCTTCGGCCAGACGGCGGGCTTCTTCTGCTACGAGGCGGGCAGCCTCTTCGAGTTTACGACGTGCTTCTTCTTCAGCTTTACGCTTAAGTTCGGCAGCTTCTGCTTCGCGACGGGCTTTGTCAGATTGCGCAGCCTTGGTCACGTCATCGGTAGGTTGATTATTCACTTTCTCATTTTCCGCTGCTGCACGTTTGGCCTTGTCAGCGGCTTCGCGCTTGGCTTTTTCTTCGGCTTCACGTTGCGCTTTCTGTTCAGCATCGCGACGGGCTTTTTCTTCAGCCTCGCGTTGCGCCTGCTCTTCCGCTACACGCTGTGCCTCGGCTTCAGCTTCTGCCTGAGCTTGCTCAGCATCTGCATCGCCTTTCACGTATGTACGCTTTTTGCGGACTTCAATTTGCACCGACTTACTTTTACCCCCGGTGCCAGGAATATTCAAGGTGCTACGCGTTTTACGCTGCAACGTCAGCTTGCTTGAACCGGCCTGACCATGCTCACGATTCAAGTGAGACAGTAAGGTTTCTTTCTCGTGCTGGGATACGGCGTCATTTTCAGACTTAGGGATCCCCGCATCAGCAAATTGCTGTACCAGGCGATCGACCGGAGTCTGAATTTCTGCGGCCAGCGATTTTACGGTTACATCTGTCATGCTGTTCCTTCCTGTTATTACGCGTCATCGCCGAACCAGCAGATATTTCGTGCGGCCATAATTAGCGAGCCTGCTTGCTCATCAGTCATGCCTTCAATATCCGTCAGATCGTCAACACCTTGCTCAGCGAGATCTTCCAGCGTGCAAACGCCTTTTGCTGCCAGGCGATAAGCCAGCGCACGATCCAAGCCCTCAAGATTCAGAAGATCCTCAGCGGGCTCCTGATTACCAAGGCTCTCTTCTTTCGCTAATGCCAGGGTGGTTAACGCATTTTTTGCTCGTTCACGCAGGGCTTCAATGGTCTCTTCGTCGAGGCCGTCAATTTCCAACAGCTCGTCGATAGGCACATAAGCCAATTCTTCCAGCGAAGAGAATCCTTCTTCCACCAGAATGGTAGCGAATTCTTCATCAACGTCGAGATGTTTGGTGAACATATCGATAGCTGCATGTGCTTCAGCCTGATGCTTAGCTTGCAGATCATCGACGGTCATCACGTTCAGTTCCCAACCACTTAATTGGGAAGCCAGACGCACGTTTTGGCCGTTACGGCCGATCGCCTGAGCCAGATTTCCAGCTTCTACAGCGATATCCATGGTGTGATTATCTTCATCAACCACGATTGATGCCACATCAGCCGGAGCCATGGCATTAATAACAAACTGTGCTGGATTGTCATCCCACAGCACGATATCGATACGCTCGCCACCCAGTTCGCTGGATACAGCCTGAACACGCGCACCGCGCATACCCACACAAGCACCTACCGGATCGATACGTTTGTCATTGGTTTTTACAGCAATTTTGGCACGCGAGCCCGGATCACGAGCGGCGGCTTTAATTTCAATCACTTCTTCGCCAATTTCTGGCACTTCGATGCGGAACAGTTCGATCAACATTTCCGGTTTGGAACGCGTCACAAACAGCTGCGCGCCACGCGCTTCAGGTCGTACTGAATAGAGTACGCCACGAATGCGGTCGCCTGGGCGGAAGTTTTCACGCGGCAGCATATCTTCACGCAGAATCACCGCTTCGGCATTGCTGCCTAAGTCTAACGAAATATTGTCGCGGTTAACTTTTTTTACCACGCCAGTAATGATTTCGCCTTCCTGCTCGCGGAATTGATCAACCACCATCGCACGCTCAGCTTCACGTACTTTTTGTACGATAACCTGCTTCGCGGTTTGAGTAGTAATGCGGTCAAAAGTAACCGATTCAATCTGATCTTCAACATATTCGCCCAGATTGAATGCTTCGTCTTCGAAGCGGGCCGCATCCAGTGTGATCTCGCGCGTTGGCTGTGTAACCTCGTTTACGATCTCCCAACGGCGGAAAGTATCGAAATCGCCACTTCTGCGATCAATGCTTACGCGCACCTCAATTTCTTGCTCGTACTTTTTCTTGGTCGCAGTAGCCAGCGCGCTCTCCAGCGCTTCGAAGATTTTCTCACGCGGCAGGGCTTTTTCGTTAGAAACGGCTTCTACAACAGCTAAGATCTCTTTATTCATCCTGGTTAGCCTCAATCCGGACTTTTAAAAGTGGGGGACCAGGTTCGCTTTCTGAATATTACTCAGCGCGAACACTTCATCTTTACCCTCAACGTTTACCGTGATCATCTCGCCTTCTACAGACTTGATGATTCCCTGCCATTTACGGCGGTTTTGAACGGCCATACGCAGCACCAGAGTCACTTCATCACCTGCATAGCGCTCATAATGTTCAGCGGTAAACAGCGGACGATCGAGTCCCGGTGAGGACACCTCAAGGTTGTAAGGCACGGTAATGGGATCTTCAACATCCATTACTGCGCTCACCTGGTGGCTGACATCCGCGCAATCATCGACATTGATGCCATCTTCACTATCAATATAGATGCGCAGGATTGATGTGCGACTCCGAACGAATTCAATTCCCACCAGTTCGTAGCCCAGTGCTTCTACCGGAGCCGATATCAAATCTGTCAATTTTTGCTCTAATGTGGACAAGCCCACCCCCAAGACATAAAAAAAGGGCCTAAAGCCCAGTATTACGATTCGCTAATAACAAAAAACCCCGAAAATTCGGGGCTTTTTATCACTGGACCCTGTATGCCGCGAAGCGGCTCGGACCCAATCCAAAAGAATTTTTTTAAAATTCGCTGCGAATGCGCCCGTGGATGCATACAGTATATTTGAAAAAGAACTCTAAGGGAAAGTGGTTGCGGGGGCCGGATTTGAACCGACGACCTTCGGGTTATGAGCCCGACGAGCTACCAGGCTGCTCCACCCCGCGTCCGAAAACGTGGCGAATATTACGCCGAACATGCATTAAATGCAAGTAATACTAAGATTTGGTACCGAGGACGGGACTTGAACCCGTAAGCCCAATCGGGCACTACCACCTCAAGGTAGCGTGTCTACCAATTCCACCACCTCGGCACTTTTCAGACCGCAACGTGAATCAGTTGCGTCGCAAGCGTTGACGAATTTACTTAGGAATATCGTTACCCGGCGTTGCCGGTTGCGCTGGCTGTTCAGTCTGCTGAGACTGCGCTGGCGCAGAAAGATTTTCCCACTCGCTTCCTTTCGAAGTTTTATTGCTGTTCAAATTACCCAGAACCAAGCTGATGATGAAGAACAATGCCGCTAAGATGCCAGTCATACGAGTCATGAAGTTTCCTGACCCATTTGAACCAAACAGCGTACCGGATGCGCCTGCACCGAATGAGGCTCCCATATCAGCGCCTTTGCCTTGCTGCAGCATGATCATACCCACGAGGGCGATAGCCACAATAAGGAAAACAACTAAAAGAGCTTCGTACATATTCAACCTGTTCCTTGCACGGTAATCGTACAGTTAAAGCTTCAACCAGTATTGATGGGATATCTCGTCATCACCCATCAGAAGCGGGTGTGAATACTAACCAAAGGCGCATACCTCTGCAAGTGCAATTTGCAACAGACACGCTGATTGCAGAAAAAAGCGCCATCCCGGTGATTTTACAGGCGGTTCGGCCTATTGCCTACCGCCTTTAAACAGCTTAAACAGCCTTCACTTGATCGGCGATACGATTGGCTAATTCAATGACCTGTGCCTCGTTTTCACCTTCAACCATGACGCGAATCAGAGGTTCAGTTCCTGATTTACGGAGCAATACGCGACCACGTCCAGCCAGGGCTTTTTCCACTTCTACGGTTACCGCTTTCACTGCTTCGCTTTCCAGCGGATCGTGTTCACCCGTAAAGCGTACATTGACTAATACCTGAGGCAGCATTTTCATACCGCTGCACAAATCGTGCAGGCTCATATGGTTACGCACCATTGCAGTGAGTACTTGCAAACTTGCTACGATACCATCACCCGTCGTGGTTTTATCCAGCAAAATGACATGACCAGAGTTCTCTGCTCCTAAGCGCCAGCCTTTTTCCTGCATTTTTTCCAGCACATAGCGGTCACCGACTTTAGCCCGAACAAAAGGAATGCCTAACTGCTTAAGCGCCAACTCTAAGCCCATATTACTCATCAGCGTGCCGACTACACCGCCGCGCAATTGGCCTTGACGCAAGCCTTCACGCGCGATGATGTAGAGAATCTGGTCGCCATCCACTTTTTCGCCAAGATGATCAACCATCATGATGCGATCGCCGTCGCCGTCATAGGCTAAGCCGATGTCCGCTTTTTCGGCGAGTACACGCTGCTGAAGCATTTTCAGATCGGTCGCGCCGCACTCTTTGTTGATGTTCATCCCATCCGGCTGGGTGGCAATAGCAATAACCGTCGCACCCAATTCGCGCAATACGTTAGGAGCAATGTGATACGTCGCGCCATTCGCGCAATCCACCACAATTTTCAGTCCGTTGAGATTGAGTTCGCTTGGAAAGGTGCCTTTGCAAAATTCAATGTAACGTCCGGCAGCATCGACAATACGGCTAGCGCGCCCCAATGCAGCTGACTCGACACAGGTAATCGGCTTTTCCATTTCTAATTCAATGGCTTCCTCTACTTCGTCAGGCAATTTAGTGCCCTCAGATGAGAAAAATTTAATGCCATTATCGTCAAAGGGATTATGCGACGCGGAGATCACAATGCCAGCTTCGGCACGAAAAGTGCGAGTCAGATAAGCAATGGCGGGCGTAGGCATTGGCCCCGTAAAGGCTGCGGATAATCCTGCCGCGGCTAAACCCGCTTCTAATGCTGATTCCAGCATGTAACCAGAAATACGTGTATCTTTGCCGATAATAATTTTTTTTGAGCCATGTCGCGCCAGCACTTTACCGGCCGCCCAGCCCAATTTCAGTACAAAATCAGGTGTAATAGGTGCTTCACCCACTTTGCCGCGAATGCCATCTGTACCGAAATATTTACGATTACTCATGCCTAATTATCCTTTTGCTCTACGCGTTGCTTCAACTACGCGCATCGCTTCGACAGTTTCTTTGACGTCATGTACGCGAATGATTTGTGCACCTTGCATAGCAGCAATGACCGCACAGGCGAGGCTGCCCGTTAAACGTTGGCCAGGACCGACATTTAATAATTGGCCAATCATCGATTTACGCGACATACCCACCAATAGCGGTAAACCAAAATGGTGATAATCGCTAAGGTGAGCCAGCAGCTCATAGTTGTGGCTCAGATTTTTACCGAAACCAAAGCCTGGGTCGAGTATCAGATTCTCTTTTTTAATCCCTGCGGCTTCACAGCGTGCGATCTGATTAACGAAGTAAGCGTCTACTTCGCTTAAAATGTTTTCATATTCTGGTGCCTGCTGCATAGTACGCGGCTCGCCCTGCATGTGCATCAGACACACAGGTAGTCCCGTTTCAGCCGCCGCTTCAAGTGCACCCGGTTCAGATAATGAACGAATGTCATTGATGATGTGAGCCCCTACACGTGCAGATTCACGAATAACTTCAGGTTTTGAGGTATCGACTGAAATCCAAACTTCAAAACGCTGGGCAATCGCTTCAACAACCGGAATAACGCGCTCCAGCTCTTCTTCAACACTGACTTCATCTGCGCCGGGACGTGTCGATTCTCCACCAACATCAATAATGGTGGCACCTGCATTGACCATTTCGTTGGTATGCGTGAGCGCATCAACCAAGGCGTTATGTTTACCGCCATCTGAAAAGGAATCCGGCGTGACATTTAAAATACCCATCACATGGGGAAAAGATAAATCGAGATGGGAATCACGAGCGAACAACTTCATGGCGAAAAACTCCTTGAGTAACAATTTCAGGATATAAAAAACCCCGGACCAGCCGGGGTTTTATTTGACGACGTTACAGCTTATTTGTCGAGCTGCTCTGACATAGTATTGCCAGGATTTGGCGTACGCGGTTCATCAACCGGACGTGGCGCCTTTGGCGTACCGTTGCTGTCAGAATTGCTGCTGCCTGGATCTTCCCAGCCCGCTGGTGGACGCACTTCGCGGCGTGCCATCAGGTCGTCGATCTGTGGTGCATCAATGGTTTCATACTTCATCAGCGCGTCTTTCATCGCATGAAGGATGTCCATGTTTTCACCCAGAATGCGGCGAGCACGTTGGTAGTTGCTGTCAATCAGGTGCTTAACTTCCTGATCAATGATGCGCGCGGTTTCATCAGACATGTGTTTCGCTTTGGCAACTGAACGCCCAAGGAACACTTCACCCTCTTCTTCCGCATACAGCAATGGACCGAGTTTCTCCGAGAAGCCCCACTGTGTAACCATGTTGCGTGCCAGATTTGTCGCGACTTTGATGTCATTCGACGCACCGGTAGAAACACGTTCAGCACCGTAGATAATCTCTTCAGCCAAACGACCGCCGTATAGCGTAGAGATCTGACTTTCCAGTTTCTGACGGCTGGCGCTGATTGCATCGCCTTCCGGTAAGAAGAAGGTCACACCCAACGCGCGGCCACGTGGAATAATTGTTACTTTGTGAACCGGATCGTGTTCTGGAACCAGACGACCAATAATTGCATGGCCTGCTTCGTGATATGCGGTTGATTCTTTCTGCGATTCCGTCATCACCATAGAGCGACGTTCCGCACCCATCATGATTTTGTCTTTCGCTTTTTCGAACTCAACCATCGACACAACACGTTTGTTAGAGCGAGCAGCAAACAGCGCAGCTTCGTTCACAAGGTTAGCAAGATCCGCACCGGAGAAGCCTGGCGTACCACGAGCAATGATCGCAGCATCAATATCGGTCGCTAATGGAACGCGACGCATATGTACTTTCAGAATCTGCTCACGTCCACGTACGTCTGGCAAACCAACCACAACCTGACGGTCAAAGCGACCCGGACGCAGCAGCGCTGGGTCAAGCACATCAGGACGGTTAGTTGCTGCGATAACGATAATGCCTTCATTACCTTCGAAACCATCCATCTCAACCAACATCTGGTTAAGTGTCTGCTCACGCTCATCGTGACCGCCGCCTAAACCGGCACCACGTTGACGACCTACAGCATCGATCTCATCGATAAAGATGATGCAAGGTGCAGCTTTCTTCGCTTGCTCAAACATGTCGCGCACACGAGATGCACCCACACCTACGAACATTTCTACGAAGTCAGAACCTGAGATAGTAAAGAAAGGTACTTTAGCTTCACCGGCAATCGCTTTTGCCAACAACGTTTTACCTGTACCTGGCGGGCCAACCATCAAAACGCCTTTCGGAATTTTACCACCCAGTTTTTGGAAGCGGCTTGGTTCGCGCAGGTATTCCACCAGTTCAGCAACTTCTTCCTTCGCTTCATCACAACCAGCGACGTCAGAGAACGTGGTTTTGATCTGATCTTCTGTCAACATGCGGGCTTTGCTTTTTCCAAAGGACATCGCGCCTTTGCCACCGCCGCCCTGCATCTGCCGCATAAAGAAGATCCACACGCCAATCAGTAGCAGCATCGGGAACCACGAAATGAAGATTGAAGCCAACAGGCTCGGTTCTTCCGGCGGTTCGCCAACCACTTTGACGTTTTTGGTCAAGAGGTTATCGAGCAACTTGGGATCATTGACAGGAATGTAAGTGGTGTATTTATTGCTGTCTTTTTTAACTACGTTAATTTCACGCCCGTTAATACGTGCCTCGCGGACCTGATCCTGGTTCACTTCCGACAGGAAGGTTGAATAATCAACCCTTCGGCCATTCGACTCGCTGGGCCCAAAGCTCTGGAATACAGACATCAGCACGACCGCGATGACTAACCAGAGAATCAGGTTTTTCGCCATGTCACTCAAGGGATTAACCTCATATTACAACGGTGTTAACAGATAGCGTAGGGTACTATATATCCTTCATACATGGAATCGCAGCGATCTAGCCTACTTCTCCAGCAATTTGGTTATAGTTTGCGCCCAGTCGCCACAATGTACACTTCACGCGAACGTGAACGCGAAGCGTCTGGCTTCCGAATTTTCACTTTCGTAAAAAGGGAGCGAATTTCCCGTAGGTATTCATCGAAGCCATCTCCCTGAAACACTTTCACTACAAAGCTGCCGCCGGGTGCCAGGATATCCCGACTCATTTCCAGCGCCAGTTCCACTAAATACATCGACCGGGGAATATCTACGGCAGGTGTACCACTCATGTTAGGTGCCATATCGGACATGACAACCTGGACTTTCTGATCACCAACGCGTTCAAGCAGCGCTTTGATCACCGATTCTTCACGAAAATCACCTTGAAGGAAATCGACACCGACAATCGGATCCATCGGCAGAATATCACAAGCGATGACCCGACCTTTTGCACCTATCTGCTGTACAACGTATTGCGACCAGCCACCGGGTGCTGCACCCAGATCTACCACGGTCATACCGGGTTTGAAAAGCTTGTCACCCTGCTGTATTTCCTCAAGTTTAAACCAGGCGCGCGAGCGCAACCCTTTTTTCTGTGCCTGAAGCACATATTTATCGCTAAAGTGTTCCTGGAGCCAGCGGCTAGAACTGGCTGAACGCTTTTTACCCGTCATAATTTTTCCAACTAAATCGTCATCGTAGCGATAAACCTGCACGCAATGGGTTGCGTCGATTTGGCGATATACCCGAGATGGCGGTAGAATGAACCGTTTTCAATCCCTGAGTAAGTAAAAAATACGATGAATCTAAGTACCAAACAAAAACAGCACCTGAAAGGTCTTGCCCATCCGCTCAAGCCGGTCGTGATGATCGGTGGAAATGGCCTTACCGAAGGCGTGCTGGCCGAAATCGAATACGCATTAGGACATCACGAATTGATCAAGGTGAAAATTGCCTCGGAAGATCGTGAAACCAAACTGCTGATCGTTGAAGCAATCGTGCGTGAAACACGCGCCAACAACGTTCAGGTGATCGGCAAAACGCTGGTGCTGTATCGCCCTGCTAAAGAGAGCAAAATTTCTCTGCCACGATAATCGGGCAGTGAAAGTGCCATGCTCTCACATAGGATAAAAGGCCGCAGTGCGGCCTTTTTCCTTTCTTTACATTGTGCTTCTGTGCTTTTCAAAGCGTAGCAACATCTTAAAGGTATTCCACCTTCAGGATTTCATATTCCACATCGCCGCCAGGCGTTTTGATGATAGCAACATCATCGGCCTCTTTACCCACCAGCCCGCGTGCCATTGGCGAGTTTACCGAAATCAGATTTTGTTTAAAATCCGCTTCGTCATCGCCCACAATGCGATAGGTTGACTCTTCATCGGTATCAAGGTTCAGCACGCTAACCGTTGAACCAAAAATCACGCGACCGGTTTTAGGCATTTGGGTGATGTCGATCACCTGTGCATTGGAGAGTTTTGCTTCGATCTCCTGAATGCGGCCTTCACAAAAGCCCTGCTCTTCACGCGCAGCGTGATATTCAGCATTTTCTTTCAAATCGCCATGCTCGCGAGCATCAGCAATCGAGGCGATGATGCGCGGGCGCTTCACGGTTTTCAGCTCGTTCAGCTCTTCGCGCAATCTTTCAGCGCCTCTTAACGTCATCGGAATCTGATTCATTTAAGCTCCTCGTCATCTTTCCTGTTTAACGGTGTCATCCTGACCGGTGATTGCAGAAAAAAGCGTTCTGCGACACGTTGTGCCGTTTTGAAAACAAAAGAATCCTGACCCAGATAAGTTTCCAGGCCAGAAAAGGTTTTGCAATTTGATACGTATTTTACCCCAGAGTTCCCTGCGGGTCATCGTTTACTTTGCACCGTCCAGGGACGTAGTATTGACGTCCTCACATGCCAGTTACCGCGAGATTATGCGATTTTCACGACTTGTTACCGGATTAACCTGTGCATTTATGCTGCAGGCACAAGCAGCCCCCGTTGATGAATATATGCAATATTTGCCCGACGGCGCTAATTTGGCGTTGATGGTGCAGAAAATCGGCGCATCAACTCCGATCATCGATTACCACGGCAAGCAAATGGCGTTGCCCGCGAGTACCATGAAAGTGATCACTGCGCTGGCGGCCTTGCTGGAATTAGGCGGCGACTACCGTTTTCAAACCACGTTTGAAACCAAAGGAGCCATTGTTGATGGCACGCTGAACGGCGATTTAGTGGCACGTTTTGCGGGCGATCCTACGCTGAGCCGTCAGGATCTGCGCAACATGGTCGCTGCGTTAAAAAAGCAGGGCGTGACGCATATCAAAGGCAATCTGGTGATTGATACTTCGGTGTTTGCCAGCCATGACATGGCGCCCGGCTGGCCGTGGAACGATCTCACACAGTGCTTTAGTGCGCCTCCTGCGGCGGCAATAGTGGATAAAAACTGTTTCTCAGTTTCACTTTATAGCGCCAATACGCCAGGCGAGAACGCCTTTGTACGCATCGCTTCTTATTATCCTGCACACATGTTTAGCCAAGTTCGCACCCTTGGCCGCAACAGCGGTGAAGGTCAATATTGTGAACTGGATGTGGTGCCGGGTGAATTGAACCGCTATACCTTAACCGGTTGTATGCGACAGCGCGCAGAACCCCTGCCCCTTGCGTTTGCAGTACAGGATGGTGCAGCCTGGGCTGGCGAAATCTTAAAATCGGAACTGCGTGCAGCGGATATCGATTACAGCGGCCATCTGGTTCGTCAAGCGCAAGCCACGTCGCCAGGCACCGTATTAGCCTCGACGCAATCCGCGCCGCTGCATACGCTGTTGCGCATGATGTTGAAAAAGTCTGACAACATGATTGCCGACACCGTTTTCCGTACCATCGGCCATCACTATTTCAACGTGCCGGGCACTTTCCGTGCGGGTTCAGATGCGATCCGCCGCATCCTGAAGCAGAAAGCCAATATTGATCTGGGCAACAGCATTCAGGTCGACGGATCGGGCTTATCACGCCACGATTTGATTTCGCCAGAAACCATGATGCAGGTGCTGCAATACATCGCCAAGAACGACAATACGTTGGATTACATCTCTATGCTGCCGTTAGCGGGCTACGATGGCACATTGCAATATCGCGGCGGATTACATGAAGCGGGACTGGATGGCAAAGTTTCAGCGAAAACCGGTTCACTGCAAGGCGTGTATAACCTGGCAGGCTTTATAACGACCTCAAGCGGTACGCGTGTGGCTTTCGTGCAGTTCCTTTCTGGTTATGCTGTTCCGCCAGAGAATCAACGCCAACGCCGAATCCCGCTGGTGCGTTTCGAGAGCAGGCTATATAGCGATATCAATAAGAACAACTGAGTGAAGTAATACGATCAACGCAGCGGGCTTGCTACCCGCTGCGTTTTTTATTGCGGCTTATTAGAAGTGAGTATTAACACTCACGTAGTACGTACGACCTGACTCGTTATAAGTATTCGCGCCTGCGCCATACATATACGCGCCGGTTGTTTCGTTACCGGTTGTCTGCGCATTCCCTTCGCGGAAATGACGTTTATCGAACAGGTTTTCAATACCCAGCGTCACGCTGGCGTACTTATTGATGTCGTAGGTGCCGCTCATACCAACGATTGAATAAGGACTAACCTGATCCTTCTCACTGCCGGTCACCGCTTCCCCTTTGTAGTTATATTTCTTCGGCGTTTGCGAGCCGTACCACGTTAGGGTTGTTTCCAGCGACAGATCCTGTGTGGCCTGCCAGCTTAGGGAAGAGTTCAAGGTGTATTCAGGAATGATCGACAAGCGATCGCCTGTTTCCTTGTTTTTACTCTGCAGCATATAAGTCAGATTGTTGTTCCACGCCACCGTGTCGGAGAACGGAATATTCAGCGTGCCCTCTAAACCTTCAACGACCGCTTTCGGTACGTTTTCCCACTTATAGACATCCGTGGTGCCGGAAGTGGACGTTCCGGTCGGCAAATAACCCGCTTCGATTTTGTTGCGATAGTCATTGCGGAACCAAGTCACGCCCGCTTGATAACCGTCATGTTTCCACTCCAGCCCAACTTCTTTATTGATGCTGGTTTCGGCACTAAGGTCATCATTCCCCATCAGATAACAGGCACCCGCGCTGGCCGCACAGCCTTGGCCACGGCTATAAAGCACATAATTCGGGTTGGTCTGATACAGGCTTGGCGCTTTATACGCACGCGCAATCCCTAACTTCAGCGTGAAGTCATCACCCAAACCTTGCGACAGATTCAGCGATGGGCTCCAGTTGTCACCCACAATCGAGTGATGATCAAAGCGCAATGCTGGCGTCAGCATCGTGCTGTCTGTCACTTCGATATTATCTTCGGCAAACAGTGAAAAGATTTCAGCCTGCGAATAAGGACTGCGCGTGCCGGTAGATAAACCGTCAATATTGCCACCCGATAGCGCCTGGCTGTTAGAGGAACCATCTTTCATGCGCTGCTGGTTCCACTCGGTACCGAAGGTCGCCGTTTGATTAACCAGCAACTCAAACGGCACACTGATCTCACTGTGCAGCATCACGTCATCTAACTGAATGGTTGAGAAGCCGTCATCAGAGAAAATGCCCTCTGTTCCGCCCGCCAAACCTTCGTCCATGCGCGAGTTGCGGGTATTTTCATACCGCGCATAGCTGCGGGTGCTGATGCCGTTATCCCACGCGCCGGTCCAGGTCACCGCAAAGTTCTGGCGATATAACCGGTTGGTTTCTTCACCGTATTTGCTCTGCACCAAGGCACTGGTATTGGTGTTTTGCGTATCGCCTGCATACAGGTTGCCCTGACGGCTATAGCCCGCTTCAAATTCAAGCGCCTGCATGGGAGCGAAAGCCCAGCGCAGCAACGCATTGATATCTTTATTTTCTACGCCTTCACGCCCTGCAGGCACGGTATCTGCATAAGAGCCGGTGCGAAGCGACTGATGTCCTTCGTTAATAAACTGGGCATCAGCCTGAGTTTTCGCGAGTCCGCCATAAAGACGAAAGCTAAAGTCATCGCCTAACGGTCCCATCAAACTGAAGTTGGTGCGTTTGGTCGAGCCTTCTTCTTTATGCTCTGGCGCATTGAAGTAGGTATTCCAGGAGCCGTGCCACGCACTGCTCTCTTTCTTGGTGATGATATTCACCACGCCGCCCGCCGCACCGTTGCCGTAACGTGCCGCAGCCGGACCGCGAATCACTTCAATGTGATCGATCATCTCAGGGGGAACCCAGCTGGTATCGCCGCGCGTATCACGTTCGCCACGCCAGCCAAGGCGTACCGAGTTGCGGCTGGAAACCGGCATGCCATCAACCAAAATCAAAGTATTTTCCGGGCCCATACCGCGAATATCTATCTGGCGGTTGTTGCCGCGCTGGCCGCTGGTAGAGTTCCCGGTGAGGTTAACGCCAGGCATGGTACGGATGATCTCAGAGACATCACGTGCCGGCGGGCGTTTTTTGATTTCGTCAGCGGTAATAGTCGAAACACCTGGGGCTTGCAGCGTCTGTTCTGCTGCATTGACCACCAGCGTGCCATTACTACCGTCAGTGGATGCGTTATCTTCGCTGGATGTGTTTGATTCAGAGGTGGTTTCCGCGGCAATCGCTGCGGGAACAAAAGATGCGGCTAAACCGATTTCAAGCAAAATGGCTAATGAAAGCCGTGATAATTTCTTCATTTTTTATTTCCTGGATTGCCAACAGCATTGCAACTGCTGGCGCGCCGGTGAAAGGTATTTACCTTGCCTGCAACGCATTCCAGATCTAACCGGGCCGTCCTTTGGAGAACATCGTCTCTTCATTAGAGCAGATGCGGTAGACGGAACGCGCGCGCTCCCCGTAGAGCGGAAACACCCTATTGCAAATGCAAATAATTATCAATAGTATTATTCATAACATTCATGAAAGTAACAACGTGCAGTGATCGGCTGATGGTGTATATGACGTGGTTAAATGAAATGACCGGAAGTGAAGGCTGGTGGCAAGAACAACAACAACGTGGTATTCCCTTCGTTGAGGCCAGTGAAACCGGTGATTGCAACGTCACGTTTTTTTGGCGCGACCCGCAAGGTGATGAATCACAGTCATCAACTCAGCGGGTCTGGATCAATATTACCGGCGTGACCGATCACCATCAGCAAGCTGCTCCCCCCTCTTTAGCGCGCATTCCTGAGACCGATGTCTGGTTCTGGCAAACCACCTTGCCTGCAACCTGGCGCGGCAGCTATTGCCTGATGCCCGATGATCAGGCTGATGCCTTTCAGGGGCAGCCCGACATGCATACGCTACGCAACTGGTGGCGCGATAAATTCCCTACGGCACAAATCGATTCGCTCAATCCTTTGCGAGGTTGGTCAGGTGGACGCGGCATGGGCGTTTCTCCGCTGCATCTGCCGCACTCACCGAATCAGGATGTCTGGCGCGCCGTTGATGAAGGCCTTGCGCCAATACTGCCGTTGCAGCATCACATCTGGCGCAGTGAACGGCTGGGCAATGAACGCTCAATTTGGCTCTACACCACAGGCGATACGTCTGTTGAACACCGTCCGTTGGCGCTGCTTTTAGATGGCCAGTTTTGGGCACATACCATGCCTGTTGCGGGCCCGTTACAGCAGCTTACCGATGCGGGCGAGTTGCCTGCTGCGGTCTATGTGATGATTGATATCATTGATCGCGAGCACCGCACCCAGGAACTCCCTTGTAACGCCGACTTTTGGCTGGCGATTCAAGAGGAGCTGCTGCCCCAAATACAGCAATGGGCCGCCTATTCTCATGAAGCGGCTGACACGGTTATTGTCGGACAAAGCTTCGGCGGCCTCTCATCGGTTTACGCCACGTTGAGCTGGCCAGAAACCTTTGGTGCCGCCGTCAGCTTATCGGGTTCCTTTTGGTGGCCAGAACGCGGTAAGGCCAACGGCTGGCTGCCACAGCAATTGCAGCAAGGTTTATTGGCTGCGCCACCGCGCCGTTTTTACCTGGAAGCGGGCAAGCGCGAGCGCCTGATATTGGCAGCAAATCAACAACTTCAAAGTGACCTGACTCAATGTGGACATCAGGTCGACTATCACCCGGTCGAAGGCGGTCACGATGCGCTGTGCTGGCGCGGTGGCCTGCTGAATGGACTGAAAGCAATGTGGCAACACCGGTAATCCGCTTATCTCGCTCGCCTTTTATGAGCAGGAGACAGACATGCAACATCTCAACCCATTTGACGATCCCCAGCAGGATTGTCATGTGCTAAAAAATGCGCAGCAACAATACAGTTTATGGCCCGCCTTCAATGCGATTCCCGCAGGATGGCAAACCGTATTCGGCCCGCAACCGCAAGCAGCCTGCCTGCATTGGTTAAACGAAAACTGGCACGACATCCGTCCGGTTACCGAAAACCCAAACCGGAGCGACGATGTCTGAAACCTTGATGAGCCGAAATCTTACTGAACATATCACTCTGCCGCTGGTCGCTGCGCAGCCTGGCATCTGGATTGCCGATCAGCTGTCGAAACACCACAACGCTTACGCGGTCGCACATTTTGTTGAGCTGCGCGGCGAGCTAAACAGTGCCATGCTGGCCAAGGCCATTGTCGCTGGCATGAAAGAAGCGGATACGCTGAATATGGCGTTTGGCGAGCAAGATGGCGAGCCACAGCAGTGGTCTTCTCCACAGACCTTTAGTGAACCCAATGTCATCGATTTACGTCACGAAACCGATCCCGCAGCAGCGGCTCGCGCCTTGATGCATCAGGATATGTCTGGCGATTTGCGTGTGTTAAGCGGTGCGCCCTTGTGGCATCACAGCCTGATGCGTATTGGCGATCAGCATTGGTATTGGTATCAGCGCTATCATCATCTGGTTGTTGATGGTTTTAGCTTTACCGCTTTGACGCGTCGTATCGCCAATCTTTATACCGCTGGGCAACGTAACGAAGCGCCGGAACCCACGCCGTTTGTGCCATTCAGTGAAGTGGTTGAGGAGTATCAGCGTTACCAGCAATCGGCGACCTGGCAGCGCGACCGTGAATTCTGGCGGGAAAAAGGGGCTCAGCTTCCGCCACCCGCCTCGCTGGCCGCACAGCCGCTGGCAGGGCAAAGTGCCAGCACCGATCTGCTGCGTCTGGAACTGGCGCTGGATCGCCCTTCTTTCCAGACGTTGTTGTCACATACGCAGCAACATAATCTCAACGCCGCGGATACCGCTTTTGCGCTGGTCGCGCTCTGGCTGGCACGCCTGAGCGGACAACATGATTTTGCCGCTGGCTTTATTTTTATGCGCCGTATCGGATCGGCCGCGCTGTGCGCCACCGGCCCGGTGATCAATGTGCTGCCGATGGCAGTGCATTACGATCCGACACAACCTTTGATCACACTGGCGACGCAGCTCGCGAAAGAAGTAAAAAAGATGCGCCGTCACCAACGCTTTGATGCTGAGCAGGTGCAGCGCGATCTGGGTCGCCTTGGCGATACCGATCCGCTTTATGGCCCGGTGATCAATCTCAAAATGTTCGATTACCAGCTGGATTTCGCTGGCATTGAAGGCGTCACGCATCAGCTCGCTTCTGGCCCGGTTCGCGATCTTGAGATCGCCATTTACATCAGCGAGAAAGGTGACTTAACCCTTGAACTGTTGGCAAATGCTGAACGCTACAGTGAAAACACGCTGAAACAGCACCTCAATCGCTTCACTTTACTGTTGAACCAACTCGCTACGCAGCCAGATCGCGCCTGCGGTGAACTGAATCTGCTCACACCCGATGAACATCTTCAGTTGGCAGAGATCAATCAAACTACTGTGACGCTGCCCGCTGAAACCTTAAGCAGCCTGCTGATCAAGCAGGCACAGCGTACGCCGCATGCACCCGCGCTGGCCGATAACCTGCACAACCTAAATTATCAGGAGATGCAGCAACAGGTTCAGGCGCTGGCCAGTGAACTGATCGCTAAAGGCGTTCAGCGCGGTGACATCGTCGCCGTGGCGTTGCCGCGCTCTGTGTTTCTATCACTGGCGCTACAGGCAATTGTTAGCGTTGGCGCCGCGTATTTGCCGCTGGATACCGGCTATCCAGACGATCGTTTGCAGATGATGTTAGAAGATGCCGCACCGAAGACGCTGCTAACCAGCCGCGATCTGGCCCAGCGCCTGGCCGCGATTTCTCCCGTGGAACCGATGTTCTACGATGCACTTTTGGCTCCGGTTGCTGAAATCACCTCTCTCTTGCCGCATCCGCAAGATGGCGCTTACATCATCTATACCTCCGGTTCTACCGGTCGTCCGAAAGGGGTTTTGGTCGGGCATGAAGCGATCGTCAACCGCCTGCTATGGATGCAGGATCACTATCCGCTGACCGCTGACGACGTGGTGTTACAAAAAACCCCGAGCAGCTTTGATGTTTCCGTGTGGGAGTTTTTCTGGCCGCTGCTGGTGGGCGCGCAATTAGTGATGGCCCCACCCGATGCGCATCGCGATCCCGAAGCGCTACAACACCTGTTCGCACGCCACCGCGTTACCACCACGCACTTCGTTCCTTCAATGTTAGCGGCCTTTGTCGCTTCGCTGCAGGATGATAAAGCGGTAGCGCAATGTGCCAGCCTGCGGCGTGTTTTTTGCAGTGGCGAGGCGCTGCCTGCGGAGCTGTCGCGCCAATGGCAAGCGCTTACTCAGGTTGAGCTGCATAACTTATACGGTCCAACCGAAGCCGCCGTTGATGTCAGTTACTATCCTGCTTTTGGCGCAGAACTGGCGGCAGTCCAGGATGCCAGCGTGCCGATTGGCTTCCCGGTGTGGAACACCGGTTTACGCATTCTCGATGCGCGCTTGCAACCGGTGCCGCCAGGCGTAGCCGGTGATCTTTACCTGACTGGCGTGCAGTTGGCGCACGGTTATCTTGATCGCCCTGATCTTACTGCCAGCCGTTTTGTCGCCGATCCTTACGGCAACGGCACGCGGATGTATCGCACCGGCGACGTAGCACGCTGGCTGGAAAACGGCGCGGTGGAATATCTGGGCCGCAGCGACGATCAGCTAAAGATTCGTGGTCAACGTATTGAACTGAATGAGATCGATCATGCGATGGCGGCATTACCCGGCGTGGAGCAAGCGGTGACACATGCCGTGGTGCTGGGCAATGCCATTCAGCAAGGCGATGCGCGACAGTTGGTGGGATATGTCGTTGCGGATCACCCGATTGACAGCGAGGCGATGCGCGCCGCCCTCGCCGCTCATCTGCCCACGTACATGGTGCCGGTGGCAATGGTTCAACTTGACGCTTTCCCGCTGAGTAGCAACGGCAAGCTCGATCGCAAAGCGCTGCCAATGCCGCAAAGCCAGGCTGCAGCCGCAGGTCGTGCGCCGCATCCCGGCCTGGAAACCACGTTGGCCGCTGCATTCTCCGCCTTGCTTGAGCGTGACAATATCAGCGCACAAGATGACTTTTTTGCTCTGGGCGGCCATTCACTGCTGGCGATGCGCCTTGCAGCGCAACTGCGCCGTAGCCTGAACCTGCCGGTTTCGGTTGGGCAAGTGATGGTGGCTTCAACGGTAGAAAAACTCGCTGCGCTGTTAAGCAGTGAGGAAGATGCGGGTCGCGCCGGATTTGAAGCCGTATTGCCGTTACGTAAAGGCGATGGCCCAACGCTGTTCTGCTTCCATCCCGCTTCCGGTTTTGCCTGGCAGTTCAGCGTGCTGCAACGCTATCTGGATGCGCGCTGGTCGTTGATGGGCATTCAATCGCCGGATATCGATAGTCCGTTGAATCAGGCTCAGCATCTTGATGCGGTCTGCGATGCACATCTGGCCACGCTTCGTCAGCAGCAACCGCACGGCCCTTACTATTTCATCGGTTATTCGCTAGGTGGCACGCTGGCGCAAGGCATTGCTGCGCGTCTCGAAGCGCTTGGCGAAAAAGTGGCGTTCCTTGGCCTGCTCGATACCTGGCCACCCGAAACGCAGAACTGGGATGAGAAGCGCGGTGAAAATGTCCTGGATCCGGCGGTGCTGGAGGAAGTAAACCGCGAGCGTGAACAGTTTATCGCTGCGCAGCGTCAGCAGGCAGGCGAAGGGATGGAAGCGATGTTTAACACTATCGAAGCCAACTACGCCAGTTCAGTACGTTTGCTGGCGACGGCACGCAGCATCCGTTTCAATGGTCGCGCCACGCTGTTCCTCGCAGAACAAACGCAGCAGCCGGGACAAGATGCCACTCGTGCCTGGTCGCCGTATGTTGCGGAGCTGGAGATCTGGCCGATGGATTGTGCGCACGTTGATATCATCTCGCCACGCATGTTTGAGCAGATTGGGCCGCGCTTGCAGCGGTTACTGGCGACGCTCTGACAATGACGTATAACAACACAGGGCAGCATCACCGCCCTGTGTTGTTTCTGGCGTGTTGTTTTTGTTTTTTTCTCTGGGTCATTGCTTCTGGTTTTTTTTGGCCTGAATACGTCAGTGACCAACACGCACACTGTCCGTTGAAATCTGTTTACGTGCGTGACCGACCCAGCGGTACAATCATTGGCGTATGCGCGACCGGATCATCAACAATCATGCAGCGCAGTCCATAAATCGATTCAATCAACGCAGGTGTAATGATTTCGCTGGGTTTGCCTTCCGCGATAATGCGCCCATGGCGCATCGCAATCAGATGGGTGGCGTAACGGCACGCCTGATTAAGATCGTGCAGTACCACCACCAGCGTGCGGCCATGCTGCTGATTCAAATCCTGCATTAACTCTAATAATTCAATTTGATGGGTGATATCCAACCAGGTTGTCGGCTCATCCAGCAGCAGCAGCGGCGTTTGCTGGGCCAGCACCATCGCAATCCACACGCGCTGCCGCTGACCGCCAGAAAGTGTATCAACCTGCTGATTAGCCAAATCTGCGACACCGGTTGCCAGCATCGCTTGCTGCACCGCAGCTTCATCTTCGTCACGCCAGCGACCAAATAAGGCTTGATGTGGATAACGCCCGCGCGCCACCAGCTCATTGACGCTGATCCCGGCGGGTGCATTAGAGCTTTGCGGCAACAAGCCCAACCGTCGCGCGACCTCTTTAGTGGCATAACGCGCAATGGCTTCGCCATCCAGCATGACCTGCCCTTTCAGCGGCGCAGTCAAACGACTTAAGGTACGTAACAGCGTGGATTTACCGCAGGCGTTGGGGCCAATAATCACTGTTAATTCGCCATCAGGAATGGCTACCGAGAGATTTTCGGCCACGATTTTCTTATCGTAGCCCAGCGTGAGTGTATCACCTTGTAACCTGGATGTGCCTGTCATTGGCGTCGCGCCTCCCGTATCAGTAAGGCAATCAGATAAAGTCCGCCAAGGCTGACGGTAATCACGCCAACCGGCAACTGGTAAGGCAAGAAAAAGTGCTGTGCGGCGTAATCTGCTGCCGTCAGCAATAGCGCGCCACACAATGCCGCCAGCGGCAAAGCGCCTTTCACGCCGCCCGACAAACGGCGGGCAATTTGCGGTGCCAACAGGGCGATAAACGAGATAGGTCCCACCAATGCAGTAGACGCGGCCGTTAGCACTACGCCGATCAACATCAGCCAGATGCGGCTGCGTTCGACCGGCACGCCCAGCGCACAAGCGGTATCGTCACCCATTTCCAGCAGGCGCATGCGCCGTGCTAATAAGGCGGTTGCTACCATTGCCAACAGCAATACGAGGATAACAGGCGTCGTTTTGGCCCAGGTAATGCCGTTGAGCGATCCGGCGCTCCATAAACCGGCGCTGAGTGCGGCTTCCAGCGAAGCGCTGATGATCAGCCAGCTGTTCAGCGCCATTAATAGGGCGCGCACGCTGATTCCGACAATGATTAACCGAAAGGTATCAACACCGTTTCGCCAGGCAAACAGATACACCACGCCAGCAGTGATCAAGCCACCCAGCAGCGCGGCCAACGTCATGCCTTCGATGTTCTGTTGAAACAGCACCAGCGCCACCAATACGCCGCTGTAAGCGCCAGTGTTAAAGCCGAGAATATCGGGACTGCCCAGCGGATTGCGCAGAAGAGACTGGAAAATCGCGCCGCTGACGCCAAGTGCCGCGCCAATCAACAGCGCCATCAACACGCGTGGCATGCGCCATTCGATCACGATTAACTGGATATTGCGTGCTGCATCGCCATTAATCACTTGCCACAGCTGCTCAGCGGAAATCGGTAAGGTCCCGCGCGTTACGCCTAAAAAGGCCAGCAACAGGCACGCGACCAGCAGGACAATGCTGTTGATCATCATCCGACTCATATTTGCCCTCTTCCCAGTTTGCGTCGTACTAACACAATCAACATGGGTGCGCCAAGAATCGCGGTAACAATCGAAACACGCAGTTCACCCGGTACCGCTATGCGGCCCAGAATATCGGCAGCGAGCAGCAGGCAAGGCGTCATCAATAAAGTAGCCGGCAGCAGCCAGCGGTGATCGTTGCCCACCAGCCAGCGCGCTAAATGAGGCGTCATCAATCCAACGAACGCAATCGGCCCAACGGCAGCGGTTGCTGCCCCGCTGAGCAGCGCAATTGCCAGCAGTCCAAACAGTTGCGTGCGTGCCACGCGCGTGCCCAGCGCGGTCGCCATATCACCGCCCATGCTCAGGCTATTTAAGGATCGTGCCAGAAGCAGCGCCACGGCACAGCCAATCACAACCGCAGGAAAGGTGGTTTTCAGGACAGAGAAGTTGCGGATATCGAGCGAGCCGCTGTGCCAAAAGCGCAGATGATCGTAGATTTCAGGATTCAGCAGCGATAAGCCGGAGGTCAAGCCTTCAAGCACTGCGCCGAGCGCCACGCCCGCCAGCGTCAGGCGAACCGGGTTCACGCGGCCGCCGCCGAGCGCGCCCGTTAAGGCCACCAGCAAAGAGGCGATCAGCGCACCGGCAAAAGCAAAGCCGAGCCAGTCCAGCGGTGAATCTGCGCCAAACAGCGCTATGCCAATCACCACGGCAAAGCCCGCGCCAGCGTTGACCCCCAGAATACCGGGATCGGCGAGCGGATTACGCGTCAGGCTCTGCATCAAAGCGCCAGCAATGCCCAGCGCAATTCCCGCTAATAAGCCCGCCAGGGTTCGCGGCAAGCGCGCATCACGTACTATTACGCAGTCGGCGCTGGTGCAGCTTGAAAACAGCGCGTGCGTGACATCATGTAAAGCAATAGATTTTGCTCCCAGCATTAAACTGAGCGCAAGAAGCAGCAACAGCAGCATCCCTGAACCTGCTATCGCACGGAGTTGGCGCATAACGTTTTAAACCTTCACTGATCAACGACACTGCGGGCAAGCCACTTTGATAATGATACTTATTATCGTTATTACTCGTATTTTTGTATGTTACCATGACTTATTCACTCAATGACGAGGAAAATCGGCGTTTATAGGCGATGAAATGAACAAACCCTCCTACTTTATCGATCTCAGCCTGCTTAAAACACATCCCGCTTTTCGCGCCGTGTTTATTGCTCGCTTTATCTCCATTGTTTCGCTCGGCATGCTAGCCGTTGCCGTTCCGGTACAAATTCAACAACTCACCCATTCGCCGCTGTTGGTCGGGTTATCCGTCACGTTGGCAGGCGCGGGAATGTTTATCGGCCTGCTTACCGGTGGCGTATTAGCCGATCGCTATGAACGTCGTCGTCTTATTCTGTTTGCCCGCTCCACCTGCGGCTTGGGTTTTGTCGCGCTGTGCATTAATGCGCTGCTGCCTGAACCTTCGGTAATCGCGGTCTTTGCGCTGGGATTGTGGGACGGCTTTTTTGGCGCGATTGGCGTAACGGCGCTGCTGGCCGCCACGCCCGCGCTGGTAGGCCGTGAAAACATCATGAAAGCGGGCGCGATTACTATGTTAACAGTGCGCTTTGGCTCTATTCTTTCGCCAGCCATTGCAGGATTAGTGATTGCCCACGGCAGCGTCGCCTGGAATTATGGGTTAGCCGCTTTCGGTACGCTACTGACGGTGTTAACGCTGTTGAGATTACCGGCGTTATCTCCGCCGCCTCAGCCGCGAGAACATCCGCTTAAAGCCTTAGCCACCGGCGTGCAATTTCTGTTTGCCAGCCCGATTGTCGGCATGGTTGCGCTGATTGGGGCGTTGGTCACGTTAGCCAGCGCGGTACGGGTGCTTTATCCATCGTTGGCACCGCATTGGCAGGTTGACCTTGATCAGCTCGGGCTGATGTATGCCGCCGTGCCGCTCGGCGCTGCCGTAGGCGCGCTAACCAGCGGGCGACTGACCCATTCGTCGCGTCCGGGTCTCTTAGTATTAGCCAGCGCGATTGCAGCCTTTATCGCCCTCGGCTTGTTTAGCCTGATGCCACGCTTTGAATTGGGGTTGGTTTGTTTGGTGGCGTTTGGCTACTTCAGCGCGATCAACAGCCTGGTACAGTACGCGATGATCCAAACCTTGACGCCGGATGCGCTGTTAGGTCGCATTAATAGCTTGTGGACGGCGCAGAACGTCACAGGCGATGCAATAGGCGCTGCCATCCTTGGTTCAATGGGTTCTTTGCTGCTGCCGCAACAGGCGGCAAGCCTGTTTGGTTTTGCTGCCGCGCTGTTGGGTGTGCTGATGTGGTTGGTAATGGGACAGTTGCGACGTTATCAACCGCCAGCGCCAAAGCTGGCGGAACAAAGCTTATGATTTAACAAACAGCTGCTCAAGACGCGTCAGCAGGTTGCTGGCGCTGTAATAATCGAGGCGAAACGTGTCCAGACCTAGCGCATAGACCTGCTTTTTTTCTACCGCAGGCGTTTGCTTCAGGAACGGATTATTCATCACCGCATGGGCGGTTTTATCCTCGGCGGCAAACAGCATGTAACTGTTGCCGTTTAGGCCAGCCGCCAGGTTTTCACCCGATAACTGAATAATGTCTTTGCGCTGCCCCATGCTGTGCCCTTGCTGAATATTGACTGGCGGCGTCGCCAGCGTGAAACCCAACTGTTGCAGCAATTTGCCCTGCGCAGATTCAGCAGTCCACAGATTTACCGCGCGCCCATCTCCGTTCCACACCATGGCAGAAACAGGTTGTGGTGGCAGCGTTAATTTACTTTTCAGCGCGTTTTCATGATCGTCAAAAGCTTTGACGCGCGCCGCTGCCTGGGCTTCGTGCCCGGTCGCTTCACCCAAAACACCCACCAGCTGCTGCCAGCTTTTATCGTCATAATTCACCACCAACACCGGCGCGATGGCTGAAAGCTGATCAACCAGCTTGATGGCTGAATCATTGCCTGTTGCACTGACGACGATCAGATCAGGCGCTTCAGCGGCGATCGCTTCTGCACTGGGTTCGCCAATGTATAAACGTTTTACCCCGCGCTGTTTTGCGACATCGCCCCACTGACGAAAGAAACCTTGTGCATCAGCGAGTCGACTATTAGGTGCTGTCGCGCCGCTGGCGATCACTGGTGCATCAATCGCCAATAAAGAACCGGTGAGCGTGACGCTGGTGGAAACAATGCGCGTGGGCGCCTGCTGCAAAGTAATACTGTTTTTGGCGCCCTGCACCGTGCGCGGCCAGCCATTTTCAGCGTGAGCAACGCCACTGAGAACCAGCATGCTGGCGAAAAAGAGGGCGATCATCGCCCAAAAATCCCGTTTATACATAAGATCCAATCCACCTTTAGCTGTGACAAAAACCCTGCTCAATATGCTGATTTAGCATGAAAACGCAGTCGAAACCCCGCGAATTTATTGACACTCCAAACTAATCAACGTAGCTTACAGAGCCACAATACAAATGATAATCATTATTAATTATCTTATCATTTATAGGTGAAAATTATGGTGGAAACGTTGACGTTTGAAAATCCCTTGTTGCAGGATTTCTCGGCGCTGTGCCGTGGCTTTCTGTTTACTTCCCCGTGGCGCAGTCTGACAACCCAAGGCTGTTTCACTACCATTACCACGCCGGTAAAAGATGGCGCGGCGTTGGGCGGGGATTTTCAACAACAATTGCAGCAGCACTTTGCATCTGCAAGAAAACAGGGCATTGCGAATCCGATTCTGGTGGGCGCAATCCCGTTTGACGTCAATCAGCCTTCTGCGCTGTTTATTCCTGAGTCTTATCAAACCTTCAATCGTGCAGATTTAAACGTGCCGCAAACGGCGCCCGAAGAGACGTTGCCGCATGTGCGCCGTCGTACTGCGGTGCCAGATCACGACGCTTTTACTTCGATGGTGGCGCAAGCTGTTGCGGCAACGCAGCGCGGCGATCTGGATAAAGTGGTGCTGTCGCGCTTGATGGATATCGCTACCGAACAGCCCGTTGATACGGCGGCGTTGATGCAACGTATTGTCGCGCAAAACCCTAACAGCTATCACTTCCACCTGCCGCTGCCGGAAGGCGGCGCGTTGGTCGGCGCGAGCCCGGAATTGATGCTGCGTAAACAGGGCCGCGATTTCAGCTCTTGTCCGCTGGCGGGTTCTGCCCGCCGTGAGAATGATAGCCAACGCGACCGCGCCGCCGGCGAAACCTTGATGAACTCTGATAAAGATCGTCATGAACACAAGTTAGTGACCGATGCGATGCGCGAAACGCTGCAACCGCGTAGCCGTTTGCTTTCAGTGCCCACTGTTCCCTCATTAATCACCACATCGACCTTATGGCACCTTGCCACGCAGATTGATGGCGAAGTGCTGGATGAGCAGGAAAATGCGTTGTCGCTGGCGTGCCTGCTGCATCCAACCCCGGCGTTAAGTGGCTTCCCGCACCAGCGCGCTCAGCGCCTGATTCAGGCATTGGAGCCGTTCGAACGCCAGCTGTTTGGCGGTATCGTCGGTTGGTGTGACGATCAAGGCAACGGTGAGTGGGTTGTCACGATTCGTTGCGGCACGGTTAAAGGTGCACGCGTTCAACTTTTTGCTGGCGCAGGTATTGTTGCCGATTCACAACCTGAATCAGAATGGCGTGAAACTGGCGTTAAACTCGATACCATGCTTCGCGCATTTGGACTGCAATAAAGGGTATTCCATGACAATTTCATACAGCCGCTGGCCTGAAGATCTCGCCGCGCGCTACCGCGAAAAAGGTTACTGGCTTGATGTGCCGATGACCGACATTCTGGCACGACATAAAAACAGCGATGCCGTGGCAGTCATTGATGGCGATCGTCAGTTCAGCTATCGTCAGCTCGCTGAACTCAGCGATAACCTGGCTGCTGCGCTGCAAAGACGCGGCCTGAAAAATGGTGATACTGCGCTGGTTCAACTCGGCAACGTGGCGGAGTTTTACCTGACACTGTTTGCCCTGTTTAAAATTGGCGTTGCGCCCGTGAATGCGCTGTTCAGTCATCAACGCACCGAACTCAGCGCCTATGCGAGTCAGATCGAACCGAAACTGTTGATCGCCGATCGCAGCCACGCGCTGTTCGCTGATGACCGCTTTATTGAACAGCTTTGCCGTGAACACGCTTCACTGCAACAGGTTATTCTGCGCAACGATAATCAACCGGAAAATACCCTGGAATCCTTGCTGGCAGAAGCGGCAGGTGAATTCAACGCGACGCCAACTGCAGGCGATGAAGTGGCATTTTTCCAGCTCTCCGGCGGCAGTACCGGTACGCCAAAACTGATTCCGCGCACCCATAACGACTACTATTACAGCATCCGCGACAGCAATGTGATTTGCCACGTTACGGCAGAAACGCGTTATCTGATCGCCCTGCCCGCTGCACATAATTTCCCAATGAGTTCGCCGGGCGCGCTTGGCGTATTTGACGCAGGCGGGCAAGTGATTTTAGCGGCCGACCCTAGCGCGACGCTCTGCTTCCCCTTGATCGAAAAGCATCACATTACTGACACCGGATTAGTGCCGCCCGCGGTGAGTCTGTGGTTACAGGCCATCCAGGAATGGGGAACCAACAAGTCGTTGGCATCTCTGCAACGCATTCAGGTTGGTGGTGCCAAGCTAGGCGAAACCTTAGCCGCGCGCATTCAGTCTGAGATTGGCTGCAAGCTGCAACAGGTGTTTGGCATGGCCGAAGGCTTAGTCAACTACACCCGACTGGACGATGATGAGAAAACCATTCTCACCACTCAAGGCCGCCCGATCTCTCCTGATGATGAAGTCTGGGTGGCTGATGAGAACGGTAATCCGCTGCCCGTTGGCGCAGTTGGCCGCCTGATGACGCGTGGCCCTTATACCTTCCGCGGCTACTACAACAGCCCGGAACACAATGCCGCCAGCTTTGATGAAAATGGATTTTATTGCTCCGGCGATCTGATCGAAATGACGCCAGACGGCAACATTATTGTGCAGGGGCGTGAAAAAGATCAGATCAACCGTGGCGGCGAAAAAATCGCGGCGGAAGAGATAGAGAACTTGCTGCAACGCCATCCAGATGTGATCCATGCGGCATTGGTTTCAATGAACGATGAGCTGATGGGCGAGAAAAGCTGTGCCTTTATTGTCGCCAGCCAACCGATCAAACCGGTGGTGCTGCGTCGCCACCTGCGTGAGCTGGGCGTTGCCGAATTTAAACTGCCCGATCGTATTACCTGCGTAGATGCCCTGCCGCTGACCCCCGTCGGCAAGGTGGACAAAAAACGTCTGCGCCAACAACTTGCTGATCAACAAGCGCAAGCCTGATTTGTTCTGGAGATTTTAATGGCTATTCCAAAATTGACCTCATATTCGCTGCCAACTGCCACCGAGTTGCCAAACAACAAAGTGAAATGGACGCTGGAGCCTCAGCGCGCAGCTTTACTGATTCACGATATGCAGGCCTATTTCCTTAACTTCTGGGGCGAAAACAGCCCGCTCGTCAATCAAGTGGTCGAGAACATCGCCCGACTGCGCCGCTACTGTAAAGCTCAGGGTATTCCGGTGTTTTATACCGCACAGCCCAACGAACAAAGCGATGAAGATCGCGCCCTGCTCAATGATATGTGGGGACCGGGACTGAACAAGCATCCCGATCAGCAGAAAATCGTTGAGGCGCTAGCCCCGGATGCAGATGACCATGTGCTGACGAAGTGGCGTTACAGCGCTTTTCATCGTTCGCCACTGGAAGCAACGCTGAAAGAGATGGGCCGCGATCAGTTGATCATCACGGGTGTCTACGCGCACATTGGCTGCCTGACGACCGCAACGGATGCCTTTATGCGTAATATTCAGCCCTTTATGGTGGCGGATGCGCTGGCAGATTTTACCCGCGACGAACACATGATGGCGCTGACTTATACAGCAGGCCGCAGCGGAAAAGTGGTAATGACCGCCGACCTAATGCCCTTGCCGCTCAGTAAAGATGATCTGCGTGCGCTGATCCTGCCGCTGCTGGAAGATGATGACGTGCCAGAAGATGACGAAAACCTGATCGATTACGGTCTGGATTCAGTGCGCGTAATGTCGCTGGCGGCACGCTGGCGTCAGGTTCATAGCGATATTGATTTCGTCAGCCTGGCAAAAAATCCGAGCATAGATGGCTGGTGGGCGCTGCTTTCACGGGAGCCAGCGTAATGAATAACACGTTTGATTTCAGCGGGAAGATTGTGTGGGTAACCGGTGCCGGACAAGGCATTGGTTATCATACTGCGTTGGCTTTTCACCAGGCTGGGGCGAAGGTAGAAGCATTCGATCTGCGTTTTCACGAGCATGATTATCCGTTTCCTTGCCACACCATGGATGTCGCCAATCCTGACCAGGTGAAAACAGTTTGCCAGCGTGTTCTGACCGCGCAGCCGCGTATTGATGTGTTGGTCAATGCAGCGGGAATTTTACGCGTTGGTGCAACCGATGAACTGACCTTCGCTGACTGGCAAGCGTGCCTGGCGGTGAATGCTGGCGGCGCATTTAACCTGTTCCAGCAAACCTTGCCGGTGTTCCGTGAACAACGTGCGGGCGCTATTGTCACCATTGCCTCTAACGCAGCACATGCGCCGCGCATCGGTATGTCTGCTTACGGCGCATCGAAAGCTGCGCTACGCAGCCTGTGTTTAACCGTTGGGCTAGAAATGGCACCATACGGTGTGCGTTGTAATATCGTTTCGCCAGGATCGACCGATACCGATATGCAGCGCAGCCTGTGGCACACGCCAACCGGCGAGCAGGAGATGATTGAGGGCTTCCCGGAGCAATTCAAGCTGGGTATTCCGTTGCGTAAAATCGCTAAGCCACAAGAAGTTGCGGCTAACGTGCTATTTCTCGCCTCTGATCTGGCCAGCCATGTGGTGCTGCAAGATATTGTGGTCGACGGCGGCGCAACGTTAGGAGCGTAATGCATGGCAGCGATCTGGAAACGATCCATCGGTTTAGACGCATTGAATGCGCTGGGTGAAAATTCACTGGTGGCGCATGTGGGGATCGTTTTCACCGTGATCGGTGATGACTATCTCGAGGCCACCATGCCAGTAGACGCGCGTACTCATCAACCTTTTGGTCTGTTACACGGCGGTGCGTCTGTGGTATTGGCTGAATCAATGGGGTCGATTGCGGGGTACATGTGCGTGGATGAAGGCAGCAGCGTGGTGGGCGTTGAAGTCAATGCCAGCCATCATCGTGCGGTTTCCAGCGGCGAGGTGCGCGGCATTTGTCGTCCACTGCATTTGGGTTCGCGTAGTCAGGTATGGCAGATTGAAATTCGTAACAAGCGGGATCAATTGTGCTGTAGCGCGCGGCTCAGTGTGGCGGTACTAGGATAAAACGAAACTTGCCCCGATGGGGCAAGTTTTGATGAGACGTAAATGCTTAACGCTGGTAGACAGTTTCGACGCCTTCGTCGTCTTCTTCATCCCAGTCGTCCCACTCTTCGTCATCTTCTTCTTCAACCGTATTCTCAATGGTTTCACGGTGGTAATCATCCCACATGAACTCCACTTTCTCCGGCTGTTTCTCTTCGACATCGGCTTCTTTTGGATTGGCGTTGATGAAGCTCATCACGTCCCAACACAAATCAGTAACGCCATTGCGGCTGGCAGCAGAGATCAGGTAATACTTATCTTCCCACCCCAGCGCTTCAGCAATCGCTTTAGCACGCGACTGCGCCTCTTCTTCGCTCAGCAGGTCAGTTTTGTTGAACACTAACCAACGTGGCTTGTTGAAGAGCTTCTCGCTGTATTTTTCCAGCTCACCAAGAATAATGCGCGCGTTTTCAACCGGATCGCTTTCATCGATTGGCGCGATATCGATCAGATGCAGTAATACGCGGCAGCGCTCGAGGTGCTTCAGGAAGCGAATGCCTAAGCCTGCGCCTTCCGCTGCGCCTTCGATCAGACCCGGGATATCAGCGACCACGAAACTCTGCTCGCTATCCATACGCACGACGCCAAGGCTTGGTACCAGCGTAGTAAACGGATAATCCGCAACTTTAGGTTTAGCGGCAGAAACAGCACGGATAAATGTCGATTTACCGGCATTCGGTAAGCCAAGCATACCGACGTCTGCCAGCAGCATCAGCTCCAGCTGCAAGTCGCGCTTCTCACCAGGCGTACCCATGGTTTTTTGGCGTGGACTGCGGTTTACCGAGGATTTGAAGCGGGTATTGCCTAAACCGTGCCAGCCACCTTTGCCGACCATCAGCTTCTGCTCATGGCGCGTCATGTCGCCCAGCGTTTCACCGGTGCCTTGGTCAATTACTCGCGTCCCCACAGGGACTTTAATAACGATGTCTTTGCCGCGTTTACCGGTACAGTCACGGCTTTGGCCGTTCTGTCCACGTTCCGCGCGGAAGGATTTTTCGAAGCGATAGTCGATCAGCGTGTTCAGGTTTTCATCAGCGAGCAGATAAACATCGCCGCCATCGCCACCATCACCGCCGTCTGGACCCCCTTTCGGGATATATTTTTCGCGGCGGAAGCTGACGCAACCATTACCGCCATCGCCTGCAACAACCAAAATTGTTGCTTCATCAACAAACTTCATTTTCTCTCTCCGTCACACAATCGTCTGCAACATAGTTGCAAACGGGTCCGCCAGGGTCTTCTGCGCTGACCAGCGGCGGATAAATCAGGATTGGCTTTCGCCAGTGCGTACATAAAGTGTACAGCAAACTTTTGTGATGCGTCGCCTTTAAGGCAACCAAGCGCAGAATGTAAAAAGCCCCGCATGAGTTGCGGGGCCTTCAATTCGTGCGTTCAGACGTTAAACGTCTGCGTCACGACAACCTTACTCAGCAACGATGCTGATGTATTTACGGTTGTTCGGACCTTTGATTTCGAATTGTACTTTGCCGTCTGCGGTAGCAAACAGGGTATGGTCACGACCACAACCTACGTTGTTACCTGCGTGGAATTTGGTTCCACGTTGACGAACGATGATGCTACCTGCCAGAACAGATTCACCACCGAAACGCTTAACACCCAGACGTTTTGCATTGGAGTCACGACCATTTCGAGTCGAGCCACCAGCCTTTTTATGTGCCATTTCTCAGATCTCCTGTTAGGCAGTGATGCCAGTGATTTTCACGTCAGTGAACCACTGACGGTGGCCTTGCTGCTTACGGTAGTGCTTACGACGACGAAACTTAACGATCTTAATTTTCTCGCCACGACCATGAGCAACGATTTCAGCCTTGATAACACCGCCTGAAACCAGTGGCGCGCCGATTTTCACGTCTTCGCCATTTGCAATCATCAGAACCTGGTCAAACTCAATGGTTTCACCGGTTGCGATGTCCAGCTTTTCCAGGCGAACGGTCTGACCTTCGCTTACTCGGTGTTGTTTACCACCACTTTGGAAAACCGCGTACATATAAAACTCCGCTTCTGCGCTTGCCTTTTTAGTTGATCAGGCGGCGCGCTAAATATTCACAATAGGGCGCGAATTCTACGCAAAACTCCAGGAGAAGACAAGAGCACTTTGCACTCTCTTGCAGAAAAAAAACACAGGCTGAACGCAAACGTTTATCAACCTGAAAATTCAAGTACAATCAGTAACAGATAACCTGAACGCTGGCTGGGTAAAAGCAATTACCATGGCAGAGAAACGAGTCATAGCTGAAAAGACGAATGAACTTAGAACAGATAAATGAATTAACCGCGCAGGATATGGCTGCCGTTAACCAGACCATCCTCGACCAGCTCGATTCAGATGTCTCGCTCATCAATCAGCTGGGATATTACATCATCAGTGGCGGCGGAAAGCGCATCCGTCCGATGATTGCCGTGCTTTCCGCTCGCGCAATGGGCTATCAGGGTGACCTGCATGTGACCAATGCGGCGCTGATCGAATTTATCCATACCGCCACGCTGTTGCATGATGATGTGGTGGATGAATCCGATATGCGCCGTGGCAAAGCGACAGCGAATGCTGCATTCGGTAATGCAGCAAGCGTGCTGGTAGGCGATTTTATTTACACTCGCGCCTTTCAGATGATGACCAGCATGGGCTCGCTGCGCATACTGGCATTGATGTCTGAAGCGGTGAATGTGATTGCAGAAGGTGAAGTCTTACAGTTGATGAACGTCAACGATCCCGACATCACCGAAGAGAGTTACATGCGCGTGATTTACAGTAAAACCGCGCGCCTGTTCGAAGCTGCATCTCAGGCATCCGCGATTCTTGCTGAAGCCACACCTGCAGAGGAAAAAGCGTTGCAGGATTATGGCCGTTTTCTTGGTACCGCTTTCCAGTTAATTGATGATTTACTGGATTACAGTGCCGACGGTGAAACGCTAGGCAAAAACACAGGCGACGATCTCAGCGAAGGCAAGCCAACTCTGCCACTGCTTCATGCCATGCAGCACGGCACACCGGAACAGGCGAAGATGATCCGCGAAGCGATTGAGCAAGGCAACGGACGTCATTTGCTGGAGCCGGTGCTAGAAGCAATGCATCAATGCGGTTCATTAGAATGGACGCGCTCGCGCGCAGAGCAAGAAGCGGATAAAGCGATTGCTGCGTTGAAAATCCTGCCGGAAACACCGTGGCGTCGCGCGCTGGAATCGCTCGCGCACATGTCAGTACAACGCGACTTCTAATCCTCACGGAGCCTTAAACGGCTCCGTTTCTTTGATTTCCCCCCTTCTTCTGTCTGGCTTACATCTTTTGCAAGGCTTTTGCGCCAGGCCGCGCAGTTCTATGCGTTCGATCCGAATATTACTGGAACTTAATGGAAATTATTTGCTATAAAGACCCAGAACTTTCCAGTTATGATATTCAAAGAGAATGAGGATCGCCCTCAGGGTGACGCATTAACAAGGACAAGGAGAACAGGTTTATGCAAAAAAGGAATGAAGACTGGCACCCCGCCGACATTATCGCGGCACTACGTAAACGTGGTACGACTTTGGCCGCGCTTTCCCGCGAAGCAGGGTTGAGTTCATCAACGTTGGCAAATGCGTTATCGCGCCCTTGGCCCAAAGGCGAATGGCTGATCGCGGATGCGATCAAGGTCCATCCTGCAGAAATTTGGCCAAGTCGCTATTACGATCCCATCACCCAATGTTTATTGGATCGGAAAAAACGTATCCGGCCCTTGGCCGATAGCGCAGCACTAAAAGCCGAATCGGACTCAGAATAGATTGTTGGATAGTGCACAAAAAAAACCAGCCGCGGAAACCGAGGCTGGCTTGTTCAACCAAAGCTTTAGGCGTGCTTATTCGCCACTGACGCGCTCAATATCCGCACCCATCGCTTTCAGTTTGTCTTCAATGTGTTCGTAGCCGCGATCGATGTGATAAATACGATCAACAAACGTCGTGCCTTCAGCAATACAGCCTGCCAGCACCAGGCTTGCAGAAGCACGCAAATCGGTGGCCATAACCTGCGCACCCGATAACGTCTCTACACCATGACAAATCGCCGTGTTGCTTTCTATCTCGGCATGACCGCCCATACGAATCAATTCTGGGATATGCATAAAGCGGTTTTCAAAAATGGTTTCGGTAATAACACCGGTACCTTCTGCAACCATGTTCAACAACGTGAACTGTGCCTGCATATCGGTTGGGAAACCTGGATGTGGCGCGGTACGCACGTTAACCGCTTTCGGGCGGTTGCCATGCATGTCGAGACTGATCCAGTCTTCACCGATTTCGATATCGGCACCAGCATCACGCAATTTCGCTAACACCGCATCCAGGGTGTCAGGTTTCGTGTTACGGCACAGTACCTTCCCGCCAGAGATGGCCGCTGCTACCAGGAACGTACCGGTTTCAATACGATCGGGCAGAACACGGTAAACACCGCCACCTAAGCGTTCAACGCCTTCGATGGTAATTTTATCACTGCCCGCTCCACTGATTTTTGCGCCCAGCGTGTTCAGGAAGTTCGCGGTATCGACGATTTCCGGCTCGCGAGCGGCATTTTCAATCACGGTGGTGCCGGTTGCCAATGTTGCAGCACTCATGATGGTCACGGTTGCGCCAACGCTGACTTTATCCATGACAATAAGCGCGCCTTTCAGGCGGCCATTCACAGAGGCTTTAACATAGCCCTCTTCCAGCTTGATCTCTGCACCCAGTTGCTCAAGACCGGTAATGTGCAAATCAACTGGGCGCGCGCCAATTGCGCAGCCGCCTGGCAGTGAAACCTGTCCTTGACCAAAACGTGCAACCAGTGGGCCAAGCGCCCAGATAGAAGCACGCATGGTTTTAACCAAATCGTAAGGCGCACAGAAAATATCAACTGCACTGGCGTCGACGTGTACGGAACCGTTGCGCTCAACCTTTGCACCCAGCTGGGTCAGCAGCTTCATGGTGGTATCAATGTCCCGCAGCTTTGGCACATTTTGAATTTCAACCGGCTCTTCAGCCAACAACGCGGCAAACAGGATAGGCAGCGCGGCATTCTTCGCCCCAGAGATGGTTACTTCACCACTTAAGCGGGTGGGGCCTTGCACACGAAATTTGTCCATTAACACGGCTCTCAATTAACTAGCTAAAGATTGGGCTCGCCAGTGGCGAGCTCGCCACGCTGACGACTCAGAAACCGTTGAGTTTACGGTCACGTGCCCATTCAGCGGGAGTATAGGTTTTGATGGAGACAGCATGGATGCGATTATCCGCAATATATTCCATCAGCGGCGCGTAGACAGCCTGCTGTTTCTTTACGCGGCTAAGATCGCCAAACAGCTCGCCCACCGCGATAACCTGGAAGTGGCTGCCATCATTGCTCATCACATGGACTTCGTCCAAAGGCAGTGCTTGCATTAGCACAGCCTGAATTTCACTGTTTTCCATTGCTTTTAACTTCACTTGATAATAATAAGGATGACATCTTAGAGGAAAGCGCCTGACTCTTAAATACGCAAAAGCCCCTGTACAAAACAGGGGCTTAGCTTAACAGAAGGAAATCAGGCGTTTTTATCCGCAGAAACAATAATCTGCTGCAGATTGTAAAGGGTAATCAAAGATTGCAGTTTATCGCTGATCCCACTGAAACATGGCGTGATGCCTTGAGCGCGGGCAATTTCTCGTAGATGCACCAACAAAGCTAATCCTGCCGTATCTACGCGCTCCAGCGCGGCAACATTGATGGTTTGAACATCCTTGATCAATGTATCTCGCTGCTGCCAAAGGGACAGCAACGTATCGCGATCAAGCTCGCCGCTGAGCAACAGCGTGCTGGCATCACGCTGCCAGCGAAGTGATTCGCCCATTGTTACTGTTTATCCAGCGTGATCGGCTGAGCAGCAGAACGCTTCAGTTGCGCCGTCAGACCGTCAATACCTTTGGTGCGCAGCAGATCGCTCCATTCATTTTGCTTAGTCGTAATCATGCTAACGCCTTCAGCAATCATATCGTAAGCCTGCCAGTTTCCTGTTTGGCTATTTTTACGCCACTGGAAATCCAGGCGAACCGGTGGGCGGCCATTGGGATCAATAATCGACACACGGATCGCCACGATATTGGTATCGCCAATCGGCTGCTCTGGTTGAATTTGATAGGATTGGCCGTTATACAACGCCAACGCCTGACCATAAGCCTGCGCCAGATAATCACCAAATGCACTGAAATAGGCATCACGCTGCGCTGGAGTCGAATCACGATAGTAGCGACCCAGCACTAATGCGCCGGCATATTTAATCTGCACATACGGCAGAAGCTCCTGACGCACGATTTCACGTAAATAATTGGGGTCCTGCTTGATCTTCGGCTGCTCTACTTTCAAGCGCGTAAAGGTTTTCTGCGCCGCCTCATTCATCATTTTATAAGGATTGCTCTGATCGGCGGCATTCGCTGCTAACGGTGTTACCACCAACATGGCAATCATCAGTAAACGTTTAAACATCGTGTGTGACCTCTTTCTTAAGGTTGAACCGGTGCCGCAGCAGCATTGGTACTGCCCTGCGCATCCTTATTATCGTTATTGTCTTTATTATCGCCGCTCTTATACAGGAATTGACCAATCAGGTCCTCCAGCACCAGCGCCGACTTAGTATCGCGTAATGTGTCGCCATCTTTCAGCATCGCCGAGCCCAGCTCGGGATCGTCAAACCCTAGATTCAACGACAGAAATTGCTCACCCAACAAGCCTTGCGTACGAATCGCCAGTGAACTGGTATCGGAGATTTTATCCGCGTACTGGTCGCTGATATCCATGGTGACACGCGGCAGCAGCGTTTTCGGTTCAAGAGAAATATCTGTAACGCGACCAATAACCACGCCACCCACTTTGACGGGTGAGCTGACTTTCAAGCCACCAATGTTGTCGAAGGTCGCGAACAGCTTCCATGTGGGATCGGTCCCCATAGATTTAAGATCTGCTACGCGCAGGCAGAGAAATAGCATGGCCAGTAACGCCATGATCATGAATACGCCAACCCAGATTTCGCTTTTTTTGCTTTGCATTGCATCAATTCCCAAACATCAGTGCTGTCAGCACAAAATCCAAACCGAGCACCGCCAGTGAAGCGTGCACTACGGTGCGCGTCGTCGCGCGACTGATTCCTTCAGAAGTCGGAATCGCATCATATCCATTAAATAAGGCAATCCAGGTTACCGTCACGGCAAACACGGCGCTTTTAATGATGCAGTTGACCACGTCGGTACGAAAGTCGACGGCGTTCTGCATCGCAGACCAGAAGAAACCCGGATCGATGCCTTTCCAGCTCACGCCAACCAAGGCACCACCCGCGATTCCCACCGCCGTAAAGATTAGCGCTAACAACGGCATACTGATAAAGCCGGCCCAGAAACGCGGTGAAACCACGCGACGTAACGGGTCTACCGCCATCATTTCCATGCTGGAGAGCTGTTCTGTGGCTTTCATTAACCCGATTTCAGCGGTCAATGCTGAACCCGCACGACCGGCAAAAAGCAACGCGGTAACCACCGGCCCCAGTTCACGCAGCAGCGACAAAGCCACCAGCATGCCGAGGCTGGTTTCTGCACCGTACGTAGTGAGCACCAGATATCCTTGCAGCCCAAGGACCATGCCGATGAATAAACCGGAAACCACGATAATGAGCAATGACAGGACGCCGACGCTATAAAGCTGCTTTATCAGCAGCGGCGCGTGTTTGCGAAACGCTGGCTTACCCACCAGTGCGTGAAACAGCATTAAGCCTGCGCGGCCAAAGCTGGCACAGGTTTCAATTCCCTGACGTCCAAATGACGCCAGTGCCTTCAATAGCATCAGCTTAAATTCTCCCTGAGCCGGTTAAATCGGCAAGATAATCGCCGGCCGGAAAACGAAATGGGACAGGTCCATCCGCAATCCCATCAATAAACTGGCGCACGCGTGGGTCGGGATTTGCCCGCAGGTCCGGCGTGCTACCCTGTGCAATAATTTTTTGTCCTGCCACGATATAAGCGTAATCCGCAATACTTAACACTTCTGGCACATCATGCGACACGACAATGCAGGTCAGACCTAAGGCGTGATTCAATTCATCGATCAATTTAACCAGCACGCCCATAGTGATGGGATCCTGGCCGACAAAAGGTTCGTCAAACATGATTAATTCAGGTTCAAGCGCAATTGCACGCGCCAGGGCCACGCGACGCGCCATACCGCCAGAAAGCTCGGCGGGTTTCAGCTGGGCCGCGCCGCGCAAACCCACCGCTTCTAGTTTCATTAGCACCGTGCTGTGTAGCAGAGCCGGCGGCAATTGGGTATGTTCACGCAGCGGCCAGGCCACGTTTTCATAGACGGTAAGATCGGTGAACAACGCGCCAGACTGAAACAACATGCTCATTTTTTTACGCGCTTCGTACAATTTAGCGCGTGAAAGCGTGGGGATATTTTCGCCACGGAACCAGATTTCTCCGCCATCAGGCTGAAGCTGGCCGCCAATCAAGCGTAGCAACGTAGTTTTACCTATCCCCGATGGCCCCATTATCGCCGTCACTTTACCTTTCGGCACCGTGAGCGAAATGTCATCAAAGATTTTGCGATCTCCGCGCGAAAAACTCACGCCACGAACCTCTACCAGATTCGTTTGCTGCTGGATCATTCTTACCTCTTATGCAGATCGGGCGTAAACATGGGGTACGATGGTAGCCTGTTCAACCTTGTTGCACGATAGCTTTACAGAAACTTACCGCTAAGATTTAGCGAAAACGGGCATAAAATTTACTTTTGTCGTTTAGGCGGTCAAAATCAGCGCCTGTTTCAGCACACAGAATCTTAAATCAGTCGGACAAGGCGTGCCGACCCCGATTTACACGCAAGGATTTTTAATGTTCGTAGCTACCGCACTGCTGATTATCGGTCTGCTTTTACTGGCTTATGGTGCCGATCGTCTGGTGTTTAGCGCCTCGATTCTCTGCCGCTCATTTGGCATACCACCGTTGATTATAGGCATGACGGTGGTCGGCATGGGTACGTCGTTGCCAGAAATCATTCTCTCCTTCTCAGCGGCGCAGCATGGTCAAATGGATCTCGCTGTTGGCACCGCGCTGGGCTCGAACATTACTAATATATTGCTGATCTTGGGAGGAGCGGCTTTACTGCACCCGCTGACTGTCCATTCAAATCTGATTCGCCGCGAACTGCCGCTAATGCTGCTGGTCTCATTACTGAGCGGTATTATGCTGTTTGATAATCATCTTAGTCGACTTGATGGTCTGGGATTGATTGCCATTGCCGCCCTCTATTTGATCGTGGTGATCCGCATTGCTCGTAAAGCCGAACTTAATAACAATGACACGTTAACGCGTGAACAATTGGCTGAACTGCCACGCGAAGAGGGCAATAACACGGTAGCCTTTCTCTGGCTGGCCGTTGCGCTGATTATTTTACCGATGTCGACACGTATGGTGATCGATAACGCCACGGTATTTGCAGACTATTTCGGCGTCAGTGAACTCGTCATGGGCCTGACGATAATTGCAGTCGGCACCAGTTTGCCAGAGCTGGCCACTGTCATCGCGGGTGCGCTGAAAGGTGAAGATGATATCGCTATCGGTAATCTGATCGGTGCCAACATTTATAATATTGCCATTGTGCTGGGCCTGCCGGCATTGATGCATCCTGGCAGCGTAGATTATCACGCCTTCGCACGTGATTATTGGGTCATGCTCGGCGTAAGCGCCCTCTTTGCTCTGCTTTGCCTACTGCGCCGCCGCCGTATAGGCCGCACCGCAGGTACACTTTTACTCTGTGGGTTCATCGTCTGGGTTACGCTGCTGTGGTTACAGCCGGCGTTTATAGACGGATAAAAAGGACAGATTTGCCATGTCACATCAGCAATCGATCGGTGATTTTGATTTCCAGCAAGCAGGAAAAGCGGTGCTGCGCATTGAGCGTGAAGGACTGGAACAACTCGACCAATATATCAATGAGGATTTCGCGCGTGCTTGCGCCATGATTTTCGCCTGTAAAGGCAAAGTTGTGGTCATGGGAATGGGCAAATCGGGTCATATCGGTAAAAAGATGGCAGCAACGTTTGCCAGCACCGGCACCCCAGCATTTTTTGTTCATCCTGGCGAAGCCAGTCATGGCGATCTTGGCATGGTGAGCAGCAATGATGTTGTCATTGCCATTTCAAACAGCGGTGAGTCTAACGAAATTCTGGCGTTGATCCCGGTGATCAAGCGTCAAAAAATCAAACTCATTTGCATGACTAGCCGCGCTGAAAGCGCCATGGGACGCGTGGCTGATGTGCATTTATGTATTAAGGTGCCGCAGGAAGCTTGTCCGCTCGGCCTTGCGCCCACCACCAGTACTACCGCCACCCTGGTCATGGGTGATGCATTAGCCGTTGCGCTATTAGAAGCACGCGGTTTCACGCCTGAAGATTTCGCCCTTTCACACCCAGGCGGCGCGTTGGGTCGCAAACTGCTGCTGCATGTCAGTGATATTATGCACAGCGGTGATGAAATGCCGCATGTCACGCACGACGCTTCTCTGCGTGATGCGCTGCTGGAAATTACGCGTAAAAACCTCGGGTTAACCGTTATCGTTAACGATCTGATGAAAATTGAAGGCATCTTTACCGATGGTGATTTACGCCGCATCTTCGACATGGGCATCGATTTCCAGCGGGCAACCATTGCAGAAGTAATGACGCGCGGCGGCATTCGCGTTCGCCCTAATGTCCTGGCGGTGGATGCCTTGAATTTGATGCAAACTAAAAACATCACCGCGCTACTGGTGGCCGATGACGATCGTCTGCTCGGTGTGGTACATATGCATGACATGCTGCGCGCAGGCGTGGTCTGAACAGGAAAAGAGAATGCCGTTAGAAAGTGCCACCGTTGAAACGTGTTACGGACCGGTTAGTGCCGCGGTGATGGCGCGCGCCAGTAAGATTCGTTTGCTGATTTGTGATGTTGATGGCGTGATGTCAGATGGCGTCATTTACATGGGAAATAACGGTGAAGAGCTGAAGGCTTTCAATGTCCGCGACGGTTACGGCATTCGCTGCCTGCTGACCTCCGATGTAGAAGTGGCTATTATAACCGGCCGCAACGCTCGACTGATGGAAGATCGCTGCAAAACCCTCGGCATACGTCATCTTTATCAGGGCCAGTCGGATAAGCTTTTGGCCTATCGTGAACTTCTGGATAAACTGTCTCTTTCTGATGAACAGGTTGCCTACATCGGTGACGATCTCATCGACTGGCCGGTTATGGCCAAAGTAGGTCTGAGTGTTGCTGTTGCAGATGCGCATCCTGTTTTACTGCCACGCGCCAATTACGTGACGCGTATCGCCGGTGGACGCGGTGCGGTACGTGAATTATGCGATCTGATCTTAATGGCGCAAGATAAATTTGAGGATGCCAAAGGGCAATCGGTATGAGTAAAAGCAGGCGTTGGATAACGCTGATTCTGACTTTGATTGCACTGGTTCTTATCGGCTGGAATCTGACTAATCAGGACGACACTAGCGCGCCCGTTGCTAACGATCAGGCGCCAACTTACACCAGCGCAGACTCCAATACGGTGGTGTATAACCCGCAAGGTGCCCTGACGTACAAGCTGGTTTCAGACAAGGTGACCTACTTTTCAGTCGATGAGTTGAGCTGGTTCGATAATCCAGTGATGACCACTTACGATGAAAACAAAGTGCCAACCTGGTCGGTACGCGCAGATAAAGCAAAGCTGACCAAAGATCGTATGCTTTATCTGTATGGACATGTTGAGCTCACTACGCTGACGCAGGATTCTCAGCTTCAGCGTATCAAAACTGACAACGCTCAAGTGAACCTTGTCAGTCAGGACGTGACGTCTGACGACCAAGTAACGCTCTATGGCCGCAGCTTTAACTCTACCGGCATGAAAATGCGCGGTAATTTACGGACAAAAAACGCCGAGTTAATCGAAAAGGTCAAAACTTCTTATGAAATTCAAAATGAACAAAAACAGCCTTAAGTATTTACTGGCCAGCGTGCTGCTTGCGACCAGTGTTCCAGCGCTGGCCTTGACCGGTGACTCGGATAAACCCGTGAATATCGATTCGCAGAACCAGGCGCTGGATCTGCAAGGCAACGTGGCCACCTTTACCGGCAATGTTATCGTGACGCAAGGCTCGATCAAAATCACTGCGGACAAAGTGGTGGTTACGCGTCCTGGCGGCGACAGCAAGAAAACCATTGTTGATGCTTACGGTAACCCCGCCACTTTCTACCAAATGCAGGACAGCGGCAAACCGGTTCAGGGCCATGCCTCAAAATTGCATTACGAACTGGCCAACGATTTTGTTGAGTTGACTGGCAATGCGTACATCGAACAGCAAGACAGCAACATCAAAGGCGATCGCATAACGTATCTGGTTAAAGAACAAAAAATGCAGGCGTACAGTCAGGGTCAAAGTAAACGAGTGACCACCGTGCTGGTGCCATCGCAGTTGCAAGATAAGCAAGGTTCGTCCAACAGCGGAAAAAAGAGTAACTGATAGCTATGGCCACATTAATCGCAGAAAACCTGGCGAAGGCATATAAAGGCCGTCGCGTGGTAGAAGACGTTAGTCTGCAAGTGAAGTCCGGCGAGATTGTCGGCCTGCTGGGCCCCAATGGTGCGGGCAAGACCACGACTTTTTATATGGTCGTGGGCATTGTGCCGCGCGATGCGGGCCGCATTATCATTGATGATGAAGATATCAGTATCCTGCCGCTGCATGCGCGCGCGCGTCGTGGCATCGGGTATCTTCCTCAGGAAGCGTCCATTTTTCGCCGCCTGAGCGTGTTCGACAATCTCATGGCGGTGTTACAGATCCGTGATGATCTGACTGAAGAGCAACGTCAGGATCGTGCTAACGAGCTGATGGAAGAGTTCCACATCGAACACCTGCGTGACAGCATGGGACAGGCATTGTCTGGGGGTGAACGTCGTCGCGTCGAAATTGCGCGTGCCCTGGCCGCAAATCCAAAATTTATTCTGTTAGATGAACCGTTTGCCGGTGTTGACCCCATCTCAGTTATCGACATCAAAAAGATCATTGAACACTTGCGTGATAGCGGCCTTGGCGTGCTAATCACCGACCACAACGTTCGTGAAACGCTGGCGGTATGTGAACGCGCCTATATCGTGAGCCAAGGTCACTTGATTGCCCACGGCACGCCTACAGAAATTCTTGCAGATGAGCAAGTTAAGCGGGTTTATTTGGGCGAAGAGTTCAGACTCTGATAAGGTGTCGCTAACACTGACGTTTGCTGAGGAAAATCAATCCTGTCTATGAAGCAAGGTTTACAACTCAGGCTCAGCCAACAGCTGGCGATGACACCACAGCTGCAACAGGCCATTCGTCTGCTGCAGCTTTCAACGCTTGAACTTCAGCAAGAGCTACAACTCGCGCTGGAAAGTAATCCGCTGCTTGAACAAACCGATCTGCACGACGAAGTTGATTCCCGCGAATATCAAGAAGCCGAAGCGCTGGATACACGTGAAGCGTTAGAGCAGAAAGATATGCCGGAAGAGCTGCCGCTTGATGCAACCTGGGACGAGATTTATACCGCAGGCACGCCTTCAGGCACCGGAACCGATTATCAAGATGATGAATTGCCTATTTATCAAGGCGAAACAACACAATCATTGCAAGATTATTTGATGTGGCAGGTGGGATTAACACCTTTTACCGATAACGATCGCGCGATTGCGACCTCCATTGTCGATGCCATCGATGATACCGGGTATCTTACCGTTTCGCTTGAAGAGATCCTCGACAGCATCGGCAATGAAGAGCTTGAGCTTGATGAGGTTGAGGCCGTATTAAAACGTATCCAACGTTTTGATCCCATCGGCGTTGGCGCTCGTGACTTGCGTGATTGCTTACTGGTGCAGCTTTCACAATATGCTCCTGATACGCTGATGCTGGCAGAGGCGCGACTGATCGTTAGCAACCACCTCGACTTATTGGCTAATCACGATTTCCGCAGTCTGATGCGCGTAACGCGTTTAAAAGAAGATGTGTTGAAAGAGGCCATGCAGCTGATCCAATCACTGGATCCGCGTCCTGGCCAATCGGTGAATACCGGCGAACCTGAGTATGTGATTCCCGACGTGCTGGTACGTAAAGTCGGCACACGCTGGACAGTGGATCTCAACGCTGACAGCGTGCCACGTTTAAAGATCAACCAGCAATATGCTGCGATGGGGGGTTCATCGCGCAACGACAGCGATAATCAATTTATTCGTAGTAATTTGCAGGAAGCAAAGTGGCTCATTAAAAGCCTGGAAAGCCGCAACGATACGTTGCTAAAAGTGACTCGTTGTATTGTTGAACAACAACACGCTTTTTTTGAACAAGGCGAAGAGTTTATGCGTCCAATGGTATTGGCAGATATTGCGCAAGCCGTTGAAATGCATGAATCGACAATTTCCCGCGTTACCACGCAAAAATATTTACATAGCCCGCGTGGCATCTTTGAATTGAAGTATTTTTTCTCCAGTCACGTGAATACCGAAGGTGGCGGCGAAGCATCGTCTACTGCGATTCGTGCATTGGTCAAAAAATTAATTTCGGCGGAAAATCCTGCCAAGCCCTTGAGCGACAGTAAGCTCACCTCCATGTTATCTGAACAAGGGATCATGGTGGCGCGTCGAACCGTCGCTAAGTACCGCGAGTCTTTATCCATCCCGCCATCGAACCAGCGTAAACAGCTGGTTTGACAGAAATGAGAAGGAAGACCTATGCAGCTGAACCTCACTGGGCAACATGTCGAAATCACCGAACCTCTGCGTGAATTCGTTAACGGTAAGTTTGCCAAACTGGAACACTACTTTGATCGTATCAATCAGGTTTATATTATTCTGAAAGTCGAGAAGGTCAATCAAATTGCCGAGGCGACTTTACACGTCAGCGGTGGCGAACTGCACGCCACGTCGGAAGCGGAAGATATGTATGCGGCTATTGACGGTTTGATTGATAAACTCACCCGTCAACTGACCAAACACAAAGACAAACTGAAAAAACACTAACCTTCACGCTGGTTAAGCGCTTAACGCGCTAGAGCGCACAGGATGGGGCGGATTAACCGCCCCGTTTTGTCATCTAAGCCAGCGCCATCTGACGTCAACATAGCGGTTATATGCGAACGTGAGTGGCTAAGTGAACTCGCAAGTGAAACGATGATGAACAACGATCTGACACTGGAATTGAGCTCCGTACTTTCGCTGGACTGCACCCGCAGTAGCGTACATTGCCAGAGCAAAAAACGGGCGCTGGAAATTATCAGCGAACTGGCCGCCAAGCAGCTCAACCTGCCGCACCAAACGCTTTTCGAAGCAATTCTTACCCGTGAGCGCATGGGAAGCACCGGTATTGGCAATGGAATTGCAATTCCTCACGGCAAGCTGGATGAAGATACATTGCGCGCTGTAGGCGTGTTCATTAGTCTTGAACAGCCCATCGCCTTTGACGCGGTGGATAATCAGCCGGTCGATCTGTTGTTTGCCCTTCTGGTTCCCGCAGATCAATGCAAAACGCACTTGCATACTCTTTCACTGGTGGCGAAAAGACTGGCAGATAAAACCGTCTGTCGTCGCCTGCGAGCGGCGCAAAGTAATGAAGAGCTCTACGCGATTATTACAGAAGGCCAGTCAGAACAGTAAAGCGTCTTTACCGGCCCGGTGCCGGTTTTAAAACGGGAGAGAAGGTCATGGTGCTGATGATCGTTAGCGGTCGGTCAGGCTCAGGAAAATCAGTGGCGTTGCGCGCACTGGAAGACATGGGGTTTTACTGCGTCGATAATCTGCCGGTAGTCTTGCTGCCGGAGTTAGCAAACTCGTTGGCAGAACGCAACATCTCCGCTGCTGTCAGCATTGATGTGCGTAACATGCCAGAATCGCCGGAAATCTTCGAAACCGCTCTGAATAATCTGCCTGATACGTTTTCACCGCAGCTGCTGTTTCTCGACGCTGATCGTAATACGTTGATTCGCCGCTACAGCGATACGCGTCGTTTGCACCCTCTTTCCAGCAAAAACTTGTCGCTGGAAAGTGCCATTGACGAAGAGAGCGATCTGCTGGAGCCGCTACGCTCGCGTGCCGATTTAATTATCGATACGTCAGAAATGTCCGTGCATGAACTGGCTGAAATGCTGCGTACCCGTCTGCTGGGCAAGCGCGAACGCGAACTGACCATGGTATTTGAGTCGTTTGGCTTCAAGCATGGTATTCCGATAGATGCTGATTATGTCTTTGATGTTCGGTTCTTACCGAACCCGCATTGGGATCCCAAATTACGCCCGATGACCGGTCTTGACCGTCCGGTAGCGGCTTTTTTAGATCGCCACACTGAAGTGCACAACTTTATCTATCAGACGCGTAGCTATCTTGAATTGTGGCTACCGATGCTGGAAACCAACAACCGCAGTTACCTAACCGTAGCCATCGGTTGTACCGGGGGAAAACACCGTTCAGTTTATATTGCTGAACAGCTAGCAGATTATTTCCGCTCCCGCGGTAAAAATGTACAGTCTCGTCATCGTACGTTGGAAAAACGCAAATCATGACCGTCAAACAAACTGTAGAAATCAAAAATAAGCTGGGCATGCATGCGCGCCCGGCAATGAAGCTGTTTGAGTTGGTACAAAGTTTTGACGCAGAAGTACTATTACGCAATGAAGCGGGTACTGAGGCCGAAGCCAGTAGCGTTATTGCGTTACTGATGCTGGACTCTGCCAAAGGCGGCCATATCGAAATTGAAGCCAGCGGCCCGGAAGAAATTCAGGCGCTGGCTGCTGTCATTGAGCTGTTTGAAGCGGGTTTTGACGAAGACTGATCAATCCAGCTTATTGCGTTGCAGGAATCCCTCGCCGCCCAGCTGGCGCATTTGGCGCATGATCCATTGCTGGCGTTGCCGGATATAACCTGAAGGCGCATCGGCACGAAAACGAATAGGATTAGGCAACACAGCAGCCAGCAGCGCGGCTTCCGACATACTGAGGCGGCTGGCGGGTTTATGAAAGAAACGCTGCGATGCCGCTTCAATGCCAAAGACTCCGTCCCCAAACTCAGCAATATTCAGGTAAACCGTCAGAATGCGGCGTTTGGTCCACACGGTTTCAATTCCCACGGTCAAACCGGCTTCCAGACCTTTACGCACCCAACTGCGTCCATCCCACAGAAACAGATTTTTGGCCGTTTGCTGTGACAGTGTAGATGCACCGCGCATTTTTTCATTGCTGTTATCCAACACAGACTCTATAGCTGCTACATCAAATCCCCAGTGCACCGGAAATTTTTGATCTTCTGATGCAATCACGGCTAATGCCATCCATGGTGAGATTTCGTCGTGCCCTACCCAATCCGAATGCGCCACATAATCGAACCGGCCATTTATCCAGGCGACCAGTTGTCGCTCAACCATCACGGCGGAAAAAGGAACCGGCAAAAATGTAAAAAGCACAATACCTGCTACCCAAATCCCTAACCATGCCAACAGCATGCGGACAACAATGCGCTTAATACGTTGTCCGAGGCTTCCTTTATACTTACTCATGCAATCTTCTCTTACTTGTTTTAAGCATTAATCAATTGCTGTAGAAATCACAGGCTTAAAATGGATTTATCAGGCAATAAAGACAAACGATACGGGTTATTTTACAGACAGGTTACGCAGTAAAATTGCAAATCAGCGTTAACAGATCCAGTTACTTCAAGCACTTCCAGCAAAAAGGAATCGGTTCCATTACCCTGCTTCAGTTAGACTTTTTTCAAAAAAACACTTAACAATTTGTGATATACGCCATCATAAATGTTTCACTACACTTAACTATCGCAAAATGATTAGTTCGTTACTCTTCATTGATTGATCGATAAATTCTAAAGAATGTGCAAATTCCGATCTTTAATCCTTTTACTTTAAACAAAAAAAATTAAAGTTTTCACCTAACGTTAGACGGAAATCAATTGGTAGAACCTTTAACTGGAAATTTCTCTTTAAGGTTTCCAAAACGTTTTGGATAACCCACGTCCGATGGAACATTTAGCTTTATTTTTTATAAAGTTAACTAAGAAAATATCCCAATTTGCTGTGTGAGCGTTAAATTGCCGTTTGGCTTTATCTTTTAAGCTTCTCAAGTGACGCAAAAGCGTGCAAAAAACCCCACATCTGGTTAAAAATAAAGCAATGCATCGCAGAAATTAATTCCTTACTTGACTGTGTTGCCAAATTAATGTTTTCTGTATTTAAACGCTGCTCAACATCACACATTTTAATGAATCTTGTCACAAGTTAAGATGAATTTGCTAAGGTGATGACAGTGTTAACCAATACCACGCTGTTGCGCTCAAATACTCTAAGCATAGCAGCAGCGCCTTTTTCCCTGGTGTTGGCGCAGTATTCGCGCACCCCGGCCTCGGCTGGGGTCATTTTTTTCTAGCGATCTGCTTTTCTTTCTCAGCTACCCATTCGCGTAGCACCTGTACATCATGACGCCATTCATGTTTCAGCTCTTCAATCCACTCAGCCACGTTATCCCACCATGCAGGAAGCTCAGGGCTTTGAATCTGCTTCGCCAGCATCTGTAAATGCTGTAAACCCACCGAACCCGCCGCACCTTTAATTTTATGCCCTTCTTCAGCAATACCTTTCTGGTCGCGCGCCATCAAATTGGACTCTAAAATATCTACATATCCCGGCATCATTTTTTCGAACATGTCGAGGCTTTGCGTGATCAAGCTGGGGCCAACCAGCTCGATATATTGCTCAAGCATCGGCACATCAAGCAGCGTAAGCGTTGTCTCTTGCGCGGATTCGGTTTCTTCTTCATCAGTCTCGGCTTGATAATCCCAGAACTTTTTGATGATTGCCGTTAACGCGGGTACGGCCAACGGTTTGCTCAGCACATCATCCATACCGGCATCGAAATATTCTTTCTTGTCTTTGAGCACATTGGCGGTGAGCGCGACCAGCGGCGGCAGGTCGCTGTTTTGATAACGCTGATGAATGGCGCGTGAAACGTCCAGGCCAGTCATGTCAGGTAGTTGGATATCCAGCAGGACTAAATCAAATTCCAGTGGATCAAACATGGCCAGCGCCTCGCCGCCCGTCATGGCTACTTCAACGCTACAGCCTAATTTCTCAAGGACCGAACGCGCGACAATCACGTTGAGCTCAATATCCTCAACCAGCAATACGTGTAACGCAGGCAGCGGCATGTTGTCATCAACGCCATCATCTTCCACCTCTTCAGCGACACGCGGCGCTTTGATCTTCACGGTAAAGCAAGAACCTTGGCCTGGTGCGCTGCTAACGGTGATATCCCCGCCCATTGCCTGTGCCAGCCGACGTGAAACGGCCAGACCAATACCGGTACCGGTTGCAGGTTTACCGCCATGCTGATCTTTCACCTGATAATACATCGCAAAAATCTTGTCCTGCTCTTCCTGGCGAATACCTAAGCCAGAATCCTGAACCTCGAAGCGCAACGTTTCATCCTGCTCGTAAGCAACGCGCACGACAATTTCACCTTGTTGGGTAAACTTCACGGCATTACCAATAAGGTTCCAAAGAATTTGGCGCAGACGCGTGCCATCAGTGGCGATTTTATGCGGTAAAGGCAACTGCGGCGCCATGACAAACTTCAGCCCCTTTGGCTGAGCCAGCAAGCCAGAAAGATTTTCTAAATCGGCAAGGAAACTGGTGAAGTCGATCGGCTGATTATCAAGTTGCACTTTGCGCCGCTCAATTTTGTCGACTTCAATAACATCGTTGAAGATATTGCCGAGCGTGATGGCGGAAACATGGATGGTTTTGAGGTATTTGAGCTGTTCTTGATTGAGATCGGTATCCAGCAAAATGCGGCTGAGACCGACAATGCCATTAAGCGGCGTACGCAGCTCGTGGCTGATCGTAGAGATAAAGGTCGTCTTCTCCCGGCTGGCGTTCTCTAAAGCGTCCTGGTAGCGCTTACGCTCCGTTATATCGCGTCCAAAACCCATTAGCCCACTACGCTTACCTACGCGGTCATAATAAGGCACTTTTCGAATTTCAAAACAGGCCTTGCGACCATCAGGATATTGCAGCCATTGTTCGTAAGTCAGAGAAACATTATGACGGAAGACCTTCTCATCGGTTTCCAGCACTTTTGTCGCCGCATCGTCATCATAAATATCGCGTGGCGTCAGACCAATCAGCTGCTTCTCGCTTTTTCCGGTTAACAATTCCATTGCCCGATTACAGCCAGAAAATTGCTTATCAATATTGCGGTAAAAAACCAAATCGGGAGAGGCATCCAGGAAAGAACGCAGGAAGGAGGATTGTTGCTCAAGCTCAATTTGTGCCTGCTCACGTCGCGCCACTTCTTCACGCAGCTTATCCATGACCTGCTCGCGCGCCAGTTCAGCTTTTTTACGGTCAGCGATCTCTTGATTCAACTGTGAAATGGTCTCTTTCATCTGCTGATTGAGTTCAAGATCGCGGGTACGCATCTCTTCCAGTTTATCAACCAGCCGTGCCAGTCGCTGCCGGGATTCTTCCAGTTGATCGACCACCACCGATAAGAAATAGACCGCCCAAGGTGTAATGAGCAGGCCAAAAAATACCGATCGCACCATGTCGATACTTTCGACATGCCCACGCAGCACCATCGTGACTGCCATTTGGACAATCATCGCCAATACCACCAGCGCTGAGGCCAAAAGCAGCGAAAAGCGTATCAAGCCAAGCTTAACCATCAAATCAACGTAATATTGCGCCAGCAGGCGAATTTGTTTCATAAAGACTCCCTGAAAGAGAAACAGGCACATGATAGCGTAATTACGCTTCTGGCGGCGTCATGCATCAGCGGGTTAAAGACGTGATTGCTCTATTTTGGTGCATCAGCCGCATCAATCGCCGACGTTTATGACATTAAGCTTAAAACCCTTGACTAATTGTGCTAACTGAATAATCTGTAGGGCCGCCTGAACGATGGCGACCGATTAGCATTCCCCTTTTTCAATATCCTGGCAGCGTTCTGTTGCACAGGCTTACTTATCTATTTGCATACTCATTCATCTTAAGCACTGTTTTAAGCATATTCGGCTTAATTAATTTTACTTATAACATCGCCATATTTCATTCAAATATACCCATATAAGAAAAACAGATACATCCTGTGCATGAAATGGCCGTAACAGCATTTCATGCTGTTAAAGACCCTATCACCAGCATGGTGCAGAGATTTGATCGCTGCACCACAGTGAGACAGTTCACATTTATGGGCCATTAACGTACCGGCTAACAGCGATAAATTTAGCTGTTTAATACTTTAAAATCATGTAGTTAATGACAAAAAGACTCAAATAACCCTGACAAGTATCGTTATTTGACCTGTTTCCGCTTTCCCGATAAGTTGGAAATCCGCTGAAAGCTTTCCTGACGGGCCAGTGTCTCGGCATATCTATGCAATCAGAAGACTCCCGCGTGGTGTAAGTCATCTCCTTTAAGAGACCGGAAATCTAAGAGCAGCTCAATCAAGGACGTTTTAAACCTGTCTGGAGTGAACTGCTCGGAGCAATAATGCCCGCTCGACAGCGTGTGGCAATGAAAATGAAACTGCGCTCATTGGCGCTTAGTGTTTGAAATAATGCAGGTAATGTCTAAAGCAGTTTAAGGAGACCCTCAATGTCCAATAAAAAACCTAATCCCTATGGCTTGTATGACCCAGCAGCAGGGAGTGATAGCTGTGGTGTAGGTTTCATTACGCGTAAGGACGGCGAGCAGACCCATGAGATCCTGCAGATGGCGCACAGCGCCCTTTGTACTGTACCTCACCGCGGGGGCATGTCGGCTGAAGGCGTCGGTGACGGTGCTGGGGTAAACGTTGACCTTTCATTGCACTTCTTCCGTAAGATTACGGGCCAGGCGCTGGAAGCGGGCCGTTTTGGCGTCGGTAATTTCTTTGTGCCAAAAGATGCCGAGCTGCGTGCAAATGCTGAACGTCTGGTAGAAGAAGCGTTGAACAGCTTTGGCCTGTCTATCATCATGAAACGTGACATGCCGCTAGACAGCAGCGTGACGCGTCCGGCCGCTGTGCAATTCCAGTTACCGATTATGCAGTGGATTTTCACTGCACCGCAGGATGTCGTCGATCAAAACGACTTTGAACAACGCATCTATCGCGCCCTGCTGGCTATCGAAGCGCGTGCCTTTACTGAAAGCGAATTTGGTGGGCTTTATCCCCTTTCGCTCTCATCACGGACGCAGGTATTCAAGGCGCGTCTGAACTCAAACGAAGTGATTCCTTACTTCAAAGACCTGACCGATCCCGATCATCAGGTACGTGGATTATTCTTCCATACCCGTTTCTCTACCAATACCGATCCGCATACCACCATGGCGCAGCCGTTCCGCCTGATGGCGCATAACGGCGAGTTAAACACCGACCGTAAAAACCGCATTGCGGAGTCGGCTCTGGCGCTGGCGCGGGGTAAGAAGATTGTGCGTCCAAAAGGCCAATCTGACAGCTCGCGTCTCGACCAAAGTATTCACAGCCGCTTGATGGAAGACAGCCTCGATCTGATCACCGCCGTTGTTTCCATGATGCCGCCAGCCTGGGAAAACGACACCTCCTTATCCAATGAGGTGCGTGACATGCTGGAGTACTTCTCGCTGTATGAAGAGAAGAACGATGGCCCGGCTGCGTTGATTTTTGGTAATGGTGAAGTCATCGGTGCACGCCTCGACCGTCTTGGCCTGCGTCCACTGCGTTCTGTTGAAACAGTAGATTATATTGGCGCGATGTCCGAAGCGGGCCAAATTGCTTTCCCACCGGAAAGTGTTCTGCGTCGCGGCCGTATCGAAGCAGGCGGTATGCTCTATTTCGATCATCGCGAAAAACGCAGCTACACCACGCATCAGGCGCTGGAAAAACTGGCAGCTGAAAAAGATTATTCTGCCCTGCTGGCTACAGCCCGTGTCGATCTGCAAGATCTGCCGGTGATCCCAGCAGAGCAGCAAGGCTCGCCGCTGCGCTATCGTGGCGACCTGAAAGCCTATCAACGCTTCGTGGCGTACTATTACAACCAAGAAAGCTTCAAATTCATGATGGATCCCATGCTGGCAACCGGCGCAGAGAAAATCTCCGCGATGGGTTACGGCAACGCCATTAACGGCTTATCCGATCATGAAGGTGGGATGGCGCACTACTTCTCTCAACGTTTTGCGCAGGTTACTAACCCGCCGCTGGACTCGATCCGTGAAGTAGATGGCATGACGCTGCGCGTAGCGCTGGGTGCGAAACCGCATCTGGGCCGCAGCAAAGGCCGTCAAATCATCGTGCCAACGCCGATTCTTAGCCATCTCGATATGCTGCAGTTGCGTGAGCAAGACGTTGCACCTTACGCACGCTTTGAGATGCTGTACGAGCCAGTCGTTGGCAAAGATCTGCTGAGCCGCACAGCAAATGCCAATGCGCTAGAAAAAGCCATTGACGATTTGGCGCAACAGGTCGTTGATTTTGCCCGCACCCAAGGCGGCATCGCGGTGCTTACCGATCGCCACATTTCTTCAACTCAAGCTGCGATTCCAATGCTGCTGCTGGTTTCTGCTATCAATCAGCGTCTGGTGCAGGAAGGTTTGCGTCTTGATGTTTCGCTGGTGGTTGAAAGTGGCCAGAGCATCTCTTCACACCATATCGCGGCAGCCTTGGGCTTTGGTGCCTCCGCTATTTATCCGCTTGGCGTGCAGATGCGTGCCGAAGAGAAATATGGCGAAGGTGAAGAAGGCAATAAAGCGTTCAAACGCTATGCCAAAGCGGCTGAAAAAGCGCTGATGAAAACCATGGGTAAAGTTGGCCTGTGCACCGTAGAAAGTTACAGCTGCGGTGAGTTCTTTGAGCCGAACTTCCTTAATACTGACGATCCAGTACTGAAAAAATATTTTCCAAATATCCGCACCCCGGTCGGTGGCGCAGGTTTTGCCACTATCGCGCAGATGGCGGTTGACTGGCATCAGAGCGCCCTGAAAATTCAGGGCGAGTCCGAAGTGCCGTTGCTTGGCCTGTTTAAAGAGCGTGCTGAAGGTGCCGGTCACTCTTATGGCACCATCGCTGTTCGCACCTTTATCGACATGACTGAAGAGCCTATTCGCTTTGCCGACAAAGCGCGTGAAGAAGATAACTTCATCCGTTTGATGACGCTGGCCAAGCTGGATAACGCATTTGGAATCAAAGCGGAATCCTTTAAGGACAGCAGCTTTGAGCGTATCCCAAATGAAGTGATCAACAACTTCGCCATCACTTCAGATTATCGTCAGTTCTCTAGTCTGATGTATGAAGAACGTAAGCGTCGTCCAGCTGCACTGCGCGATATTCTGGCCTTTCCGGCGGATTTGACGCACATCGACAGTGAAGCAGAATTCCGTCGTAAGCTGGGACGTTACTCGTTGACCAACAACGGTTTTGCTATACGTGGTTTGGTCTGTGAAGCCGTTGACGGCAGCCTTAACCACTTTACGCTGCGTTTAACGGATGCGATCAACGGCCTGAAGCCGGAAAGCGAACGCCTCGCAGCGCTATCACGTGCGTTGAAATCACGCTTCAATGATGAAATTGAAAGCACCGAAGTGGTGAGCAATGGCTTGAATGTCACCGCTTATGGCAAGGCCGCAGATTATCTGTCACGGATTTTCACCACGCTGCCTTCACTGCCACTGAACGAAATCCAGCCAGCCTGTGAAATCACCCGCACCTTTGCTTCCGGTGCGATGAGCCACGGCGCGCTGGTCGCTCCGGCCCATGAAGCGGTTGCACACGGCACCAATATGGTTGGCGGCATGAGCAACTGCGGTGAAGGTGGTGAACACTATTCACGTCATGGCACCATCCGTGCATCACGTATCAAACAGCTGGCCTCGGGCCGTTTCGGCGTATGGGCGGCTTATTTAGCTGACCCGATGCTGGAAGAGCTGGAGATCAAAATTGGCCAAGGTGCGAAGCCAGGCGAAGGGGGTCAGTTACCTGCGCCTAAAGTCACCGTGGAAATCGCAGCAGCCCGTGGCGGTACGCCGGGTGTCGAGCTGGTTTCACCGCCACCTCACCACGACACCTATTCTATCGAGGATTTAGCGCAGCTGATCCACGACTGTAAAGCCGCTCGCGTTCGCGTCATCGTTAAACTGGTTTCATCGGAAGGCATCGGTACGATTGCGGTTGGCGTAGCGAAAGCAGGCGCAGACGTTATCAACGTTGCAGGGAATACTGGCGGCACCGGCGCAGCTTCCGTTACTAGTTTGAAATACACTGGACGCGTGGCGGAAATCGGCATCGCGGAAGTACATCAGGCGCTTTGTGCTAACGGCCTGCGTGAGAAAGTCTTGCTGCGTTGCTCTGGCGCACAGCAGACCGGCAGCGATGTCGTGAAATCGGCGCTGCTGGGTGGCGACAGCTTTGAATTTGGTACCACCGCACTGATGATGTTGAAATGTGTGATGGCGAAAAACTGTAACGTTAAGTGCCCGGCAGGTTTAACCACTAATGCCGAAGCCTTTGATGGCGATCCCCGTCAGCTGGCACAGTATTTCATGAACGTTGCGCATGAGGTGCGTGAAATCCTGGCGCGCATGGGCCTGCATTCGTTGCGTGAAGCACGTGGACGCTCTGATCTGCTGCACTTAATGGATCACCCACTGGAAGTCGGTAAACTCGATTTCCGCGCCATGTTAACCGTGGTGCCCGAGCTGAAAATCGATCGTCCCGTGTATCTGGAAAAAGATTTCGAACTGGATGATGCCTGGATTGAGCAGCTGAACACTGAACTGGTCACGCAAGGCAAGAATGACATTTCGTTGGGCAATAACATCACGTTGAACAACCGCAACAAGAGTGTCGGCGGCCAGCTAGCGATTGATATTGAACGCAAGCTCAATCATCAACTGACGGCTGAGCAATTGAGCGCAATGCCAGCGGTGTTGCAGGATGATCGTGGTCGTCGCTATCTGGCACCTGAAACGGTGAAGATCAGCACTTCTGGCTCTGCGGGCCAATCTTTCGGTGCCTTCTGCAATGACGGTATGCAAATAAAGCATTACGGCACCTGTAATGATGGTGTTGGTAAAGGTCAATGTGGTGGCGAGCTGGTGGTAATGTCTCCGGGCGGCGGCGCACAAGACAGCGATGGCAACGTGCTGATCGGTAACTTTGCGCTGTTTGGCGCAACGGGTGGACGCCTGTTTGTTCAAGGTCAGGCGGGTGACCGTTTTGCCGTACGTAATTCAGGCGCAACCGCAGTAGTTGAAGGTGTGGGTGACTTCTGTTGCGAATACATGACTAATGGCGCAATCCTGAACCTGGGTACATTTGGTACAGGCTTCGGCAATGGCATGAGCGGCGGTTTTGCTTACCAGTATGACCCGTATGGATCACTCGCCAGCCATGCCGCAGGTGACTCAGTACTGTTCGGTTCTATCGCCGATCAGGACGAGATGGCGCAAACGCACAAGCAAGCGGTGCTGACGATGCTGAACTGGCATTTGGAAGCGACCCACTCACCACGCGCTGCCTGGCTGTTAGAGAATTGGGAAACAGAGTGTCACCACTTTGTTTACGTGATGCCGCGCTCACTGCTGCTGTATCAAGATGGTGGCGAAATCCTGAAGGCGAAATCACGTAAAGATTTGCTGGAAGAGTTATCAACTGCGCTGGCTGGACATCAGGTTGCTAAGTTCAAATCAGCCTGGCGTGAAGGCAAAACTATCGCTAATGGCGCGGTGCCGGCTTATGGCGCAACCGATACGCTGGAGATGTTCGTACTGCTGAACAACTACACCGTGTTGAGCTTTGCACAACAGCTGGCGCTGGGTAAATTACCTAAAGGCACTTCTGTGGAAGATCCTGCGGTAGAGAAAGCGGTACGTAACCTGTTGATGACTGAAGACTTCTCGTTGATCAGCAAACTTCAACGCCACGCACGTGCGGCGATTGAGAGCTACACCGACGATGAGCTGGCTAGCCTGATCGGCACTAAACGTATGACGGATTACAAGGCTGCGCTGACGCAACGCAACATTCGCTCAATGGACAGCCTGGCAACCTATGGCTGGATCATGTATCAGGACGCCTGCAACCGTGAGGTGTTAGGTCATCTGCCTGATTTCGAAGAGCTGTTCGCACGCGCTGCTTTGCCAGAAATTGCTGCTGCTGTCGGGAAACTGTCCTAACAGCAACACTGACGAAAACGAATATGAACATTAATAATTGCCTTAAATAGTTTGTGTTACAGGCAGTTGGCTAACGACGAACCCCCAGCAACAGTAATCATGTTGTAACTGGGGAAACGACGCAGCCCACACCTCTGCAACACAAAATAGGATGGGTAAGAACGGGATTGAGTAAAAGTATCCATGAAAATTCCTTACATTCCTGAAGATGCGCCATTTAATGGCGACCAGAAGTATTGGCTGGCGGGCTTTCTCGCCGGTCTCCACTCCCGTCTGTTAGTGTTAGAAGATAAACAGCAGGTCGCAGCGGGTACTGGTGCAGCCGCGACAACTCAGCTGCATGTTCTGTACGGTTCCCAAACCGGTAATGCAGAAGCGCTGGCACAAACTGCAGCTAAATCTGCACGCGCTAAAGGTTTGGTGCCGGTGGTTCAGGCATTGGGTGAAGTCGATCTCGATGTGTTCGCGACAATGCGTCACGTGCTGATTGTTACCTCCACTTATGGTGAAGGTGAGATGCCAGATAACGCACAGCTGTTTTGGAATGCAATTTCTGCCAGCACCGCGCCGCGTCTGGAGCAGATGCATTTTGCCGTGTTGGCCATTGGCGATACTGGCTACGATGGTTTCTGCCAGGCCGGTAAATTTATTGATATGCGTCTTGAGCAGCTGGGTGCGAAGCGTGTCTATGATCGTATTGATTGTGACATCGACTACGAAGAGCCCTCTAACGCGTGGTTAAACAGCTCAATGCCGCAGTTTGCGTCAAGTGCTGGCAGCAGCGGTACCGTGCTGGATAGCGCACCAGAAGCACCGGTCATTCCAGGTAGCAATAAATCCAACCCGTATGCCGCCGCGCTGGTTACCAATAAGCGTCTGTCAGGCGAACAATCCGCTAAGGACATCCGTCACTTCGAGTTTGATTTGACCGACAGCGGCCTGAAATATGAAGCGGGCGATGCGCTGGGTGTGATTCCTGTAAACGAACCTTCACTGGTTAGCCTGCTGTTAACGCAGTTAAATGCGGATTACCAAACGCCTGTTTCCGGCTTCGACAGAAGCTTGGGCGATCTGCTGACTTATCAATTTGAGATTTCAGAACCGTCGCGCAAACTCATTGAGTGGGTAGGACAAAATACCACTAACCAAGAACTGCGCCACGTACTGCAACATGATGACAAAGATGCGCTGGGCGTTTGGTTGTGGGGCAAGGACACGTTAGATCTGCTGCAACTTGAACTGACACGTTCGCTGTCAGTATCAGAATTTGTTGCCTTGCTGCGCCCTTTACAGCATCGCGCCTATTCCATCTCCTCCAGCTCCAAAGCGCATCCGAATCAGGTGCACTTAACGATAGCTTCTGTGCGTTATCACAGCGGTGGACGTAATCGCAGCGGTGTTTGCTCAACCTACCTAGCCGAACGCGTCCGTCGTGGTGAAAAGCCAGCTATCTTCATTTCGCCTAACAAAGCGTTTCGCGTACCGTCGAATACTAATGCGCCGCTGATCATGGTGGGTCCAGGTACCGGTATCGCGCCGTTCCGTGCTTTCCTGCAGGAACGTCAGGTTGCCGGTGCGCAGGGTAAAAACTGGTTATTCTTCGGCGATCAGCATCAGGAACATGACTTTATTTATCGTGAAGAGCTGACGGCATGGCAGGAAAGCGGCTTACTGACTCGTCTTGATCTGGCGTTTTCACGCGATCAAGACAAAAAAGTCTATGTGCAAAGCCGTATGTTAGAGCAAGGTGCAGAGTTATACGCCTGGCTGCAGGAAGGTGCCTACTTCTACGTATGTGGCGATGCTTCGCGCATGGCCAAAGATGTGGACAGTGCGCTGTATGAAATTGTTCGTCAATATGGCGGACTTTCCAGCGAGCGTGCCGCTGATTACATCGATCAGTTGAAGAAAGAGAAGCGCTATCTGCGTGACGTTTATTAATCGTCACCGCGATGACTAGCGAATAAAAAATCCGGGTAACGTGCGCGTTCCCGGATTTTTTTTGCCGTTATTATCTTTAGCGCAAAAAAAAGCCCATCAGCGAGTGACAGGCATTTATCATATTGCTTTGCTTACTTCACTACACGCAGTGAAGGTCTACCACCACGCGGCGGCGGCTCATCATCAGGCGGCGTTTCATTATCGTTGGCATCATCAGGACGATCACCATCAATCACTGACATCACAGTCTCTTCCTGCGCTTCTGACTCTTCCGGTGCGGAATGTTCGTAAGCGGGTTCAGGTTCGAACATGGTGCCTGCGCCGTTTTCACGGGCATAAATTGCCAGAATTGCCACCATTGGCACGTTTACCTGACGTGGAACGCCACCAAAACGTGCATTAAATGACACCTGATCATTGGCCAGATCCAAGTTACCGACTGCACGCGGCGCGATGTTCAAGACAATCTGTCCATCGCGCGCATACTCTAACGGAACCTGCACACCGGGCAAATTGATGTCGACCACCAAATGCGGCGTTAACTGGTTATCGAGCAACCAATCATAGAAAGCACGTAACAGATAGGGACGACGTGCAGTGAGTTGCGACATTTCCATAAATTAGCCCCGGACTTGCAGGCGCATTTCACGTTCGGCTTCAGTCAATGAAGCAAGGAAAGAGTCACGCTCAAATACGCGATTCATGTAGCCTTTCAGATCTTTAGAACCTGAACCAATCAGATCGATACCCATTGAAGGTAAACGCCACAGCAAAGGAGCCAGGTAGCAATCAACCAGGCTGAACTCCTCGCTCATGAAGAACGGCGTACGACCAAACAACGGTGCAATGGCCAGCAACTCTTCACGCAACTGCTTACGTGCTGCTTCAGCTTCCTGACCGCTGCTGTTCTCAACCTTTCTCATCAGGCTGTACCAGTCCTGCTCGATGCGATGCATCATCAGGCGGCTTTCACCACGCGCAACCGGATAAACCGGCATCAACGGTGGATGTGGAAAACGCTCATCAAGATATTCCATGATGATACGTGATTCATAAAGCGTCAGTTCACGATCTACCAGCGTCGGCACGGTGCGATACGGGTTGAGGTCAATCAGATCCTGCGGCAGGTTATCCATTTCGACCTGCTCGATCTCTACGCTGACACCCTTCTCCGCCAGGACAATACGTACCTGATGGCTGAAAATGTCAGTAGGACCAGAAAACAGCGTCATTACCGAACGTTTGTTGGCAGCGACAGCCATGAAAACCTCCAAGTTTGTTCACAAAAAGTTACTGCGAATAGCCAACCACTCGGCGACTCACCTGCTTATAGATCTCGCACGCAGCCCGCGTTAGCAGCGTCGACTGACGTCCCGACCGAGGGGAAAGCGCATAACGCGCCGGCTCAGCGGGCGCAAAGTGACACAGAGTTTACCAGATTTTAGGCAGCTTGTGGGCGAGGAATGAATTTTTGAGGGTATTTTGCGAGCAGCGTGGGCGTTTTAGACACTATTTGATGAAAAAAGCCCAAAAATAAAAAACCCGCCGAAGCGGGTTTTTTGAGCCAATTGACGTTGCCGAAGCAACAAACAATTAACGCTTGGAGAACTGTGGACGACGGCGTGCTTTACGCAGACCGACTTTCTTACGTTCAACCTGACGCGCATCACGGGTAACAAAGCCCGCTTTACGCAGTTCAGCACGCAGAGAATCGTCGTATTCCATCAGAGCGCGGGTGATACCATGACGGATCGCACCTGCCTGACCAGAAATACCACCACCTTTAACAGTGATGTACAGATCGAATTTACCAACCATATCAACCAGCTCCAGCGGCTGACGCACAACCATGCGTGCAGTTTCGCGGCCGAAGTATTGCTCCAAAGAGCGTTGGTTAATTACGATGTTACCGCTACCCGGCTTGATGAAGACGCGTGCGGATGAGCTTTTGCGGCGACCAGTGCCGTAGTTTTGAGTTTCAGCCATTGCCTTTAATCCCGATTAAATGTCAAGAACTTGCGGTTGCTGTGCCGCATGGTTGTGCTCGTTGCCTGCGTAAACTTTCAGTTTACGGTACATAGCACGACCCAACGGGCCCTTCGGCAGCATGCCTTTAACCGCGATCTCAATCACACGCTCAGGACGGCGAGCAATCATCTCTTCAAAGGTCGCCTGTTTGATACCACCGATGTGACCAGTGTGGTGATAGTAGATCTTGTCAGAACGCTTGTTGCCGGTTACAGCAACTTTTTCTGCGTTCAGAACAATGATGTAATCACCGGTATCAACGTGCGGAGTGTATTCCGCTTTATGCTTACCACGTAGACGGCTGGCCAGTTCAGTCGCCAGGCGACCCAAAGTTTTGCCAGTTGCGTCAACAACATACCAGTCACGTTGGACGGTTTCTGGTTTAGCTGTAAAAGTTTTCATCGAAAAGCTTACCCAAATTAAGTTACACGTTGGTGAAATCCCAAACGCTTAAGTAAACGATTGAGGCTCACACGACCATTTTGACCAGCAAGCCACCCCTTCGGATAGAGTTACTGGAACACAGAGGATTTGGGAAAAAAATCCTTTGCTGTAACGTGGGGTCGCAAGATTATAGAGAAGTCGATTACAAAAATCGAACCCTATTTCACCATTTCCCCACTTTATTGCTCAAGGCAGATGCTTAAGGCGAAGATATTCCTCGCTCTGCATTTCCTGCAATCGCGACAGGCAACGCTGATACTCAAACTTCAGACGTGAACCTTGGTAGATTTCAAACAGCGAGGCTTCTGCCGCAACCACTAATTTGACATGGCGCTCATAAAATTCATCGACCAGCGCCAGAAAGCGGCGCGCCTGATCTTCGGTTTTATAGATCATCACCGGCACATCATACAGCAACACACTGTGAAAACGGCGCGACAACTCAATGTAGTCATGTTGGCTACGCCCTTCGCCACATAGCGTCAGGAAATCGATAGCTAATACGCCTTCGCTAACGCCCAACGTTGCCATACTGCGATGGTTGATTTCCAGGACCGGCGCCGCTTCCCGTTTGCTGCCCGACAACGCCAGAAACATCTGTTCCATCTCTTTGTGGGTTTGGTCATTCAAGGGGAACTTCCACAAATGCGCAGACGTTAAGGTGCGCAAGCGATAATCGATACCCGCATCCACATTCATCACGTCGCAATGCTTTTTGATCTGCTCAATAGCGGGCAGGAAACGGGCACGTTGCAGGCCATTACGATACAGATTGTCAGGCGGGATGTTAGAGGTGGCAACCAATGCAATGCCGCGCTCAAACAGCGCTTCCATCAACGTACCCAGCAGCATGGCATCGGTAATATCGGAAACAAAAAACTCGTCGAAGCAGAGGATATCGGTTTCAGCTTTGAAACGATCGGCGATGATAAGTAACGGATCGCTCTGGCCTTGCAGGGCCGTTAATTCTTCATGTACCCGCAACATAAATCGGTGGAAGTGCAAACGCAGTTTGCGATCGCCAGGAATAGACTGAAAAAACAAATCCATGACCCAGGTTTTACCGCGCCCCACGCCGCCCCACATATACAGACCTCGTACCGGCGGTTGCACTTCACTTTTCTCTTTACCTATCAGTTTTGACAGGCGGCCAAATAGGCCCTGAGCAGATGGCGCAGCGCTATTCTTACGTGCTATTAATCCTTGCTGGAGCACGTCTAATCGGGTGATAGCGTCGCGTTGGACATCATCGGGCTTAAACTCGCCTTGCGATAACGCTTGCTCATAGCGTGCAAGCGGAGATGAAGTTTGCATTGTTCTCTCACAGTCCCTGAAATTTGTCTTATTCACACAGCAGTTGTCGAAAAAAAGGCCACTCTACACTAAGCGATGCCGCTCCAGAGTTCCACATCCATAAGATTAACGGGTATAGTGACTATTATGGAAAGGTGCAATGCCCTACGGAACAACGGAAATTACACGGGAGTCATTATGACCTGGGAATACGGGCTAATTGGTTTAGTGGTAGGCATTATTGTCGGCGCGGTTGCAATGCGTTTTGGCAACAAAAAATTGCGTGAGCAACGCAGCATGCAGTACGAACTGGAAAAGACCAAAGCGGAGCTTTCGGACTACCGCGAAGAGCTAACCAACCACTTCGCTCAAAGCGCGGAGTTACTGGATAATATGGCGCGCGATTACCGCCAGCTGTATCAACACATGGCAAAAGGCTCCAATGACCTGCTGCCAAATCTGCCAGGCGAGAAAAACCCTTTTGCTTATCAGCTGACTGAAGCGGAAGCCGATAATGATCAAGCGCCTGTTCAGATGCCGCGTGATTATTCGGAAGGTGCTTCCGGCCTGTTGCGTGGCGAACGAGCAGCACGCGATTAATCATTTTGGGGCGCAGCGAGTCTGCGCCCTTTGTTTTTACGAACCCTGGCCTCAAACGACTGTCACACTCTTTTATTCCCCCCCACTTTTTGCAGCGAGAGCGTTGTAGCAATGAAAAAACAAGCACGACTGTTTAGCGCATTAGCCTTGAGTATTGGGATGAGTCTTGCCGCCGCGCCTGGCGCGATGGCGACGCTGCCAGCACAAATCCAAGGTCAGCCGCTTCCAAGCCTGGCCCCGATGCTGGAAAAAGTGTTGCCTGCTGTGGTTAGCGTTCATGTTGAAGGCACTGAATCTGCTGCACAAACGCAGGAGATTCCCGAACCGTTAAAACGTTTCTTTGGCCAGATGCCGGGTGGCAATAATCAGCCGCAGCCGTTTGAAGGACTGGGTTCGGGTGTGATTATTGATGCCGCAAAAGGCTACGTGCTAACGAACAATCACGTGGTGAATGGCGCAGACAAAATCAATGTCCAACTGGGCGATGGCAGCGAATATGACGCCAAGCTGATCGGCCATGATGAGCAGACTGATATTGCACTCATCCAGATCGAAGGCGCAAAAAATCTGACGCAGGTGAAAATTGCCGACTCAGATCAGCTCAAAGTGGGTGATTTTGCCGTGGCCATTGGCAACCCGTTTGGCCTTGGTCAAACCGCAACCTCCGGGATTATTTCTGCGCTGGGCCGTAGCGGCTTAAACCTTGAAGGGCTGGAGAACTTTATCCAAACCGATGCAGCCATTAACCGCGGCAACTCTGGCGGCGCGCTGGTCAATCTCAATGGTGAACTGATCGGTATCAACACCGCTATTTTGGCATCAAGCGGTGGCAATATCGGTATTGGTTTCGCGATTCCAAGCGACATGGCGATGAATCTGGCGCAGCAGCTGATCAAATTCGGTGAAGTGAAGCGCGGCCAGTTAGGCATCAAAGGCACGGAAATGACCGCCGATATGGCGAAAGCATTTAACGTTGATGCACAACGCGGTGCCTTTGTTTCTGAAGTGCTGCCGCAGTCAGCAGCGCAGAAAGCGGGGCTTAAATCTGGGGATATCATCACTTCAGTGAATGATAAACCGATTACCAGCTTCGCTGAATTACGCGTCAAAATTGGCACCACTGCACCGGGCGAACAGGTGAAGTTAGGACTGCTGCGTGAAGGCAAGCCAATTACGGTTAACGTAACGCTTGAGCAAAGCGCGCAGAGTACCGCCAGCGCACAACTGATGTCGCCAGCCTTACAAGGCGCTACGTTGAGCGACGGCCAGACCAAAACCGGTGATAAAGGCGTTAAAGTCGATACCATCGAAAAAGGTACGCCTGCCGAGCAGGTTGGCCTGCAGAAAGAGGATGTGATTGTTGGCGTTAACCGCAATCGCACGCAATCTATCGCAGAAATGCGCAAGGTACTGGAAGGTAAACCGCCAGTACTGGCTCTGAATGTGGTACGTGGCGATGAAAATATCTATCTGCTTTTAAGATAAGCGGCTTTTAAGGTAAGTCGCTTTTAAGACAAACCGGCCTGTCGAGATAGATAAACCCTCTACTGCGGCGGACACAAGCACGTGTGTGTCCGCCGCACTCATGTTATTCTCCCCAGCGATCTCCCCTGGCGTGATTTAACACCATGTTTCTTAAACTTTTGCGTTCGGTTGTGTTGGGCCTGATTGTTGCGGGTATTTTACTTGCGGCCTTGCCTGCACTGCGCATGGGCAGCGAAGCCCTGCACATCCAAGATAACAGCAATGACGAAACACCCTTTAGTTTCAATCAAGGGGTGCGCCGCGCCGTGCCTGCGGTAGTGAATGTTTATAACCGCAGCGCGCACGGTAATAACAATCGTGGCATTACTACGCTGGGTTCTGGCGTAATCATGAACGCAAAAGGCTACATCCTCACCAATAAACACGTTATCAATAACGCGGATCAAATTATTGTCGCGTTACAAGATGGCCGTTTTTTCGAAGCCACCTTGGTAGGTTCCGATGCAATGACCGATTTAGCGGTGCTAAAAATTACCGCTTCCGGCCTGCCGGTAATTCCAATTAATTCGCAACGTATTGCGCACATTGGCGACGTAGTGATGGCGATTGGTAACCCCTACAATCTCGGTCAAACCGTGACCCAAGGCATTATCAGCGCAACCGGCCGCGTGGGCTTGAGTTCATCCGGGCGGCAAAACTTTCTGCAAACGGATGCCTCAATCAACCAAGGTAACTCCGGCGGCGCACTGATTAATTCGCTGGGCGAGTTAATGGGTATCAATACCTTAACGTTCGACAAAAGTAACGATGGTGAAACGCCGGAAGGGATTGGTTTCGCCATTCCCACCGCGTTGGCGTCAAAAATCATGGATAAACTGATCCGCGATGGTCGTGTGATTCGTGGTTATATCGGGATTACAGGCCGTGAATTGCCGCCGCTACATGGTCAGGGCAGTAATCTGGATCGCGTACAAGGCATTATTGTCAGCGTGGTGACGCCAGATGGGCCGGCAGACAAAGGCGGCATTCAGGTCAATGATGTGTTGTTGAGTGTGAATAATAAACCGGCCATTTCCGCACAGGAAACCATGGATCAGGTGGCGGAGATTCGCCCGGGTTCAGTAATAGACGTGCAGGTTTTACGTAACGATCAGAAATTAACGCTGCCGGTGACCATTCAGGAATTCCCAGACAACAGCCAGTAACGTTGTTATCTGTCGCTCCCAATTCAATGATAAGTCAGGGATGACATATCAAATCACCTACATCCTTGTAGGAGCCGCGTTTTTACCTGCCTTTTTCAGTGCGCATCGCATCGGGAACAGCTGCGCACTGCCGCATGAGATAAAGCCTTTAGCAACGATCGACTGGAAAAGCGATCACTTCATTCAGCGACTGCGCTTTCAGAGCCAGCATAATTAATCGATCAACACCCAGTGCAACGCCAGAGCAAGCAGGCATACCATGCGCCAACGCGTCTAACAAATTGGTATCGATAGGATGTTGCGGTAAGCCTCGCGCGGCACGGCGGCGGTTATCTTGTTCGAAGCGCTGACGCTGCTCACGGCTGTCGGTCAGCTCACGGAAACCGTTCGCCAGCTCAATGCCTTTGTAATAAACCTCGAAGCGATCTGCTACACGGTGATCTTCCGTGCTGATTTCTGCTAATGCTGCCTGGCTGGCAGGGAAGTGATAAACAAAGCAGGGTTTATCCTGTCCGATTTTTGGCTCAACGCCCAGCATAAACAGCAGCATCAGCAGCGTATCGCGATCGTCTTCTGCACGCGCTAATTCGCCCTCGCCCAGCTTCTCTGCAACTTCACGCAGTTGCGCTTTATCGGCTGAAAGCGGATCGATTTCAAGATGACGAATAAACGCCTGCTGATAAGAAAGTGATTCAGCGCTGTCGCACTCCAGCACTTGCTGCATCAGGTCGTCAACTTCATTCATCAGCCGGTACATATCATAGTGTGGGCGATACCACTCCAGCATGGTGAATTCTGGATTGTGATGGCGTCCCGCTTCTTCATTACGAAAGCTGCGGCTCATTTGGTAGATCGGACCGCTTCCCGCTGCCAGCAGGCGTTTCATATGATATTCCGGGCTGGTCATCAACCAAAGATCGCGCCCTTGCGCCGCGCCGGGCCCGACAAATCGTGTCTGGAAAGGCACCAGATGGATATCGGTAATCGTGGCTTGGCTCATGGCAGGCGTATCAACTTCTAATACGCCGCGATCGGCAAAGAAACGCCGTATTTCCGCTAAGATAGCGGCGCGTTTCAACAAATTGGCAATGGATGCGCTAGGTTGCCAGCTTGCCGTTTCGCTCATGGTGATGACTCCTGATACAAATAAGGGAGGGAAGTCTACCCGCATTGCCTGCGGCAAACAATCTCATGCCGAAGCGGGAAAAAATATCGGCAGCTCTTCTATACTTAAGCAGTTAAATCACAAAGGAATCGCACATGTCACCATGGAAAACTCTCGTCGCCAGCCTCAGCGCTTTTCTCTCTGTAGCCTGCAGCACCACGCCGCCGAAGAATGTTACCGTTATCGAAAACTTTGATAGTCAGCGTTATCTCGGTAAATGGTATGAGATCGCCAGATTAGATCATCGGTTCGAGCGTGGGCTTGAGCAGGTCACAGCAAACTACAGCCCGCGAGAAGATGGCGGCTTGAAGGTCGTAAACCGCGGCTTTAACGCCCAGAAACAGCGCTGGCAGGAAAGTGTAGGTAAAGCCTACTTTACTGGCGACAAGCAGCGAGCCGCGCTGAAAGTCTCTTTCTTTGGCCCGTTCTATGGCGGATATAACGTTATCGCGCTTGACCCGGAATACCGTTATGCGCTGATATGCGGCCCGAATCGTCACTATTTATGGATTTTGTCTCGAACGCCTCAGCTTGAGCCAGCCGTTAAACAGAAATTGGTTGAGCAGGCGCGTCAGGCGGGTTTCCCGGTAGAGGAATTGATCTGGGTGAAACAAGGTAGCTAAGAAAATCCGGTACGAAACGCGCTGTTTCGCACCGGTTAGAATTACTTCGTGCTGTTTTGAATAGCCTGGCCGCCTGCTTCTACATCTTCACCAACGCCACGCGTGGTATTGCATGCCGAAAGCAATGAAGAGAGCAGCAATACAGAGAAGATTGTGACAATACTTTTCTTTAACATACTAATTTCCTTTTTTTGGTTGCAGTAAAAGTACAGCGATTTAAGCATAGCCGGAATTCAGCGGGTTGCTGCTGTCAGTACCACAAAAGAAAACAGTCGGGAAATTAGTTTGCTGCGCGCGAAATCGCTCCGCCTAAATGGGAAACGTCTTCACCAAAACCGTGGAAAGTGTTGCAGGCGCTCAGCGCAGAGGAGACCAGCAACGCGAATGCGATAAATTTTGCCAGCTTTTTCATTTTCTCAACTCACACAAGAAAAAGGCGCATCGATGGATGCGCCTGATTATGTACTTATTTAACGCGTGACACGTATTCGCCAGAGCGGGTGTCAACTTTAACCACTTCACCTTCTTGAACGAACAATGGCACTTTCACCACTGCGCCAGTAGAAAGCTTAGCTGGCTTGCCGCCGGTACCTGCGGTGTCACCTTTCAGGCCCGGATCGGTTTCGATAACTTCTGCTTCGATAAAGTTCGGCGGCTGAACAGCGATCGGACGACCGTTCCACAGCGTAACGATACATTCAGCATTGTCTTGCAGCCATTTCGCTGCTTCAGCAACGGTCTTCTCTTCAACCTGGAACTGCTCAAAGCTTTCCGGGTGCATGAAGTGATAAAACTCACCGTCGTTGTACAAATAGTTCAGGTTGGTATCCACTACGTCTGCGCCTTCAGCGGAGTCGGTGGATTTGAAAGTTTTCTCAACGCGAGAACCCGTCAGCAGGCGACGCATTTTAACGCGTGCGAATGCCTGACCTTTACCCGGTTTAACGAACTCACTGGATTCGATGGCATATGGCTCGCCTTCGAACATGATTTTAAGACCGGGACGGAAATCGTTGCTAGAATAAGTCGCCATGAAGGCCCTCTACGAAAATTGATACTGGTACTTAGCCAAAAAAATGGCACACATTGTAACCCTAAATACACCTTCCAGAGAAGATTGGTTGCAGCAACTTGCTGATGTTGTCACTGAACCTAATGAATTACTGCAAATTTTAGCCCTGGATCAGCATGCAGAGCTGGCGCAAGGTGCAGATGCACGTCGCCTCTTCGCCCTGCGCGTGCCCCGCGCGTTCATTGCCCGTATGAAAAAAGGCGATGAACAGGATCCGCTGCTGTTGCAGGTACTGACCAGTCGTCAGGAATTCATTGATGCGCCAGGTTATAGCACCGATCCGCTGGATGAACAAAATAACGTTGTGCCCGGTTTACTGCATAAGTATAAAAACCGCGCACTTTTATTGGTAAAAGGCGGCTGCGCAGTCAACTGTCGCTACTGCTTTCGCCGTCATTTTCCCTATCAGGATAACCAAGGCAACAAGCGCAACTGGCAAGCGGCGCTGGAGTATATCGCGGACCACCCGGAACTGGATGAAATCATTTTCTCCGGCGGCGATCCGTTGATGGCAAAAGATCATGAATTGGCATGGCTCATTGCCGAGCTGGAAAAAATTCCGCATCTCAGACGTTTGCGTATTCACAGCCGCTTGCCGGTGGTGATTCCGGCGCGCATCACTGACGTATTATGCCAGCTGCTGGGCGAAACACGGTTACAGGTGCTGCTGGTAACGCACATCAACCATGCGCAGGAAATTGACGATGCGCTGCGTGATGCGATGCACAAGCTGAAGCGCGCAGGCGTCACGCTGCTGAATCAGAGCGTGTTGCTGCGCGGCGTGAATGACAATGCGCAAACGCTGGCAACCTTAAGCAATGCGCTGTTCGACGCCGGTATTCTGCCCTATTACCTGCACGTACTGGACAAAGTACAGGGCGCGGCGCATTTCTTCGTTTCTGATGAAGAAGCGCGTGCGCTGGTGCGCAATCTCTTACCGTTGGTATCGGGGTATTTGGTGCCGAAGCTGGCACGTGAAATCGGTGGCGAGCCGAGCAAAACGCCGCTGGATCTGCAACTCAAGCAGGAATAAAAATGGCCGGAGTCAAATCCGGCCAGTAGAAAAATCTTTTCGCATCAAACGCGGTTTAGCTTTGCGAGCACTTATAGACTTGACCACTCATTTTGCTGTCGAGCGGTGCAAAGGCAGACAAGATATTTTGTGTTGGGCTGGTTGCACCGTAAATAACGTTGCCACCCATTTCTGCTGCGCGATTACGCAAATCATTGGCTGCTCCACGCAGTGCGCTGGTTTCGCCACCCGCACCGGTCAGCCAGTTGCTTTGTGAGCCGGTAAGGTTACCCAGAAGCTGACACTCGTTGCCGGGCTGTTGATCGGTAAATGTTACACGTTGGCCGCCAGAAGAGAGTTGAGTTGAGCTGCTGCAGCCCGCCAGCAGTAACGCGCCAGCCGCCAGTCCGAGCAAGAGGTTAATCCGCATTGTAATCCCCATTTATTATCATCAGAGTCGGGTGGCAGCGTAGCAGAAAAGCGCACTTTTTTTCTGAACATTCATTGCCCTAATCCCGTTAAGCCCAACTATTGCGCCACTACTTATACTATTTTCCATACAAAAAGAAAAACCCCCGACCGTTTCCGATCGAGGGCTTCGTGACTTAAGCAGTCAACGGCAATTACATCATGCCGCCCATACCGCCCATGCCACCCATACCGCCAGCGCCACCACCTAAATCAGGGGTATCGCCTTTAGGCGCATCAGTGATCATACATTCGGTGGTGATCATCAGGCCCGCAACAGAAGCCGCGTACTGCAGAGCAGAACGGGTTACTTTGGTTGGGTCCAGGATACCGAAGTCGATCATGTTGCCATATTCTTCAGTCTGCGCGTTGTAACCGTAGTTACCGTCGCCTGCTTTAACGTTGTTAGCGACGACAGAAGGCTCTTCACCGGCGTTAGAAACGATCTGACGCAGTGGAGATTCCATTGCGCGCAGCGCAACTTTGATACCTACGTTCTGGTCTTCGTTCTGACCACGCAGATCAGCCAGCTGTGCTGCAACGCGAACCAGCGCTACACCACCACCAGCAACCACGCCTTCTTCTACCGCAGCACGGGTTGCATGCAGGGCATCTTCAACGCGCGCTTTCTTCTCTTTCATTTCAACTTCAGTCGCTGCGCCCACTTTCAGTACGGCCACGCCGCCTGCCAGTTTCGCTACGCGCTCCTGCAGTTTTTCTTTGTCGTAGTCAGACGTTGCTTCTTCGATCTGCTGACGAATCTGAGTTACGCGGTTCTGAATGGTCGCTTCTTCACCCACGCCATCGATGATGGTGGTGGTGTCTTTGTTGATCACAACACGTTTTGCCTGACCCAGATCTTCCAGAGCTGTTTTTTCCAGCTCCATGCCGATCTCTTCAGAAATCACGGTACCGCCGGTCAGGATAGCAATATCCTGCAGCATGGCTTTACGACGATCGCCGAAGCCAGGTGCTTTAACCGCAGCCACTTTAACGATGCCGCGCATGGTGTTCACCACCAGCGTTGCCAATGCTTCACCTTCAACATCTTCAGCGATGATCAGCAGTGGTTTGCCTGCTTTCGCAACGGCTTCCAGCACAGGCAGCATTTCGCGGATGTTAGAGATTTTCTTATCAGCCAACAGGATGAACGGGGTTTCCAGCTCAATGGCGCCTGTTTCTGGCTTGTTGATGAAGTACGGAGAGAGGTAACCGCGGTCAAACTGCATACCTTCAACCACGTCCAGCTCGTCTTGCAGACCGGTGCCTTCTTCAACGGTGATAACGCCTTCTTTACCCACTTTTTCCATCGCCTGAGCGATCAGGGTGCCAACGGTTTCATCAGAGTTAGCAGAAATGGTACCAACCTGTGCGATAGCTTTTGAATCAGAGCAAGGAACAGACAGTTCTTTCAGCTTCTCAACTGCAGCGATAACCGCTTTGTCGATGCCGCGCTTCAGATCCATTGGGTTCATGCCCGCAGCCACAGCTTTCAAGCCTTCGTTAACGATAGACTGAGCCAGAACGGTTGCGGTGGTGGTGCCGTCGCCTGCAGCGTCGTTCGCTTTAGAGGCCACTTCTTTCACCATCTGCGCGCCCATGTTTTCGAACTTGTCTTCCAGTTCGATTTCACGTGCGACAGAAACACCATCTTTAGTGATGGTAGGTGCACCAAAAGATTTATCCAGAACTACGTTACGGCCTTTTGGACCCAAGGTAACTTTTACTGCATCTGCCAGTACGTTTACGCCACGCAGCATTTTTACGCGTGCGTCATTACCGAATTTTACGTCTTTAGCTGCCATTTCAAATATCCCTTAAATTCGTTTCGTTCAGTGAATTACGCGTAAAAAATTACGCTTCAACAATTGCCAGAATGTCGCTTTCAGAAATGATTAGCACTTCTTCATTGTCGATTTTTTCCGTTTTCGCGCCGTAACCTTCGCTGAAGATCACTACATCGCCAACTTTCACGTCCAGCGGCTTAACGTCGCCACTTTCAAGGATGCGGCCGTTGCCGACAGCCAGCACTTCACCACGAGTGGATTTAGCGGCTGCAGAACCGGTCAGCACGATGCCGCCAGCTGATTTGGATTCAACTTCTTTACGCTTGACGATAACGCGATCGTGCAATGGACGAATTTTCATTTGATAGCTCTCCTTTGAGAAGTCCAATCATTCATTTTTGGGTTGAACGCCGGTCTGTTTGGCTTCCGGCCTCGTGACCAGAGAAGTAGGGGCGGGCTCTTGTGCTTTCAAGGGGCTGGACAACAATTTTTTTACTTGAATGTGATAACCGACCACTTTTTGACCGATCAATGCGTCTTTGAAGCAGGAATGTGAACGGATAAATAAAAAACGCGACTTTCGTCGCGTTTTATCAGCTGCTTATATTAACGATCCTTGGGATCGTCTTTATGCTCAATGCGATCGCCCTCTTTGCGTTCGAATTCACCATCCATCGTGTAACCGCTGTCTGGGCCTGCTCCCGGCCCACGCCAGACGCGCAGATGCGGCATCAACTTCAATGTCAGGTGTTTTTGCACCGGTGGCAACAGCAGCAGCAAACCGAGGAAGTCGGTGAAAAAACCCGGCAGCAGCAGCAAAAAACCGGCGATAATCAACGAAACGCTTTTGATCATTTCGTTAGCCGGACTTTCATTACGTGCGAGTTTTTCCTGCATCGCCATGAAGTTTTTCATGCCCTGATTTTTCACCAGCGACACACCAATACATGAGGTAAAGATCACCAACAACATGGTGAACAGCACGCCGATGACGTGCGCAACCTGGATGAAGAGGGAAATCTCAATCCAGGCCAATACAAAAAAGATCACTAACGGTAACCAGCGCACCGAATACTCCTGTGAGTTGTGGCTGCCCGGCGTCATGCCAAACAGCAGAAAGCGTTCATCAGAGTGATGATATGAAAAGAGATGGGCTCCCGCCGCCGCGATTTCAACCGATCCTGCCAAATTTTTACTTTGGGGTTAATTTTGTAACCAACTTCACATATCGTTAACCCGGCGACATCGGTAAGGTGATCTGCATTCATGCTTTTTAGATGCATCAGAATATGATCGTGCTCGCCCGTTCGAAGATGGATAAAATGACGGTGCTGACTCTTCAAGACAAAATAAAACAGATCATCTGTGATGGATAGCGGCATTTCAAAGCGGCAACAACAAGAAGGTTACCATGGCGAACAACATTCGTATCGAAGAAGACCTGTTAGGTATGCGCGAGGTTCCGGCGGATGCCTATTATGGCGTTCATACTCTGCGTGCGATTGAAAATTTTTACATTAGCAGCAGCAAAATCAGCGACATTCCCGAATTCGTTCGCGGCATGGTGATGGTAAAAAAAGCCGCTGCAATGGCAAACAAAGAGCTACAAACCATTCCACGCAACATCGCTAACACCATCATTCAGGCCTGTGATGAAGTCTTAAATAATGGTCGCTGCATGGATCAGTTCCCGGTGGATGTTTACCAAGGCGGCGCAGGCACTTCGGTTAACATGAACACCAACGAAGTGCTGGCGAATATCGGGCTGGAGTTGATGGGACATCAGAAAGGTGAATACCAGTATCTGAACCCCAACGATCACGTCAATAAATGCCAGTCGACCAACGACGCTTATCCAACCGGTTTTCGCATTGCGGTTTACAGCTCAATCCTGAAACTGCTCGACGGCATCCATCAGCTCAGCGAAGGCTTTCAGCGCAAATCTGACGAATTCCAAACCATCCTGAAAATGGGGCGTACACAGCTGCAAGATGCGGTGCCAATGACGCTGGGCCAGGAATTCCACGCCTTTAGCGTCCTGCTGAATGAAGAAACCAAAAGCATTCTCCGCACGGCGGAATTGCTGCTAGAAGTTAACCTTGGCGCGACGGCCATCGGCACGCGCCTGAACACGCCAGACGGTTATCAACATTTGGCGGTACAGCGTCTGGCGGAAGTCAGCAACCTGCCGGTTATCCCGGCTGAAGATTTGATTGAGGCGACGTCAGACTGCGGCGCCTACGTCATGGTGCACTCTTCATTGAAGCGTCTGGCGGTGAAGCTTTCCAAAATCTGTAACGATTTGCGCCTGCTCTCTTCAGGTCCGCGTGCCGGGCTGAACGAAATCAACCTGCCAGAATTACAGGCCGGCTCTTCAATCATGCCAGCCAAAGTGAACCCGGTGGTGCCTGAAGTGGTGAACCAGGTTTGCTTCAAGGTCATCGGCAATGACATTACCGTGACGATGGCCTCTGAATCGGGTCAGTTGCAGCTGAACGTAATGGAACCGGTGATTGGTCAGGCGATGTTTGAATCGATCAGCATCCTGACCAATGCCTGTTACAACCTGCTGGAAAAATGCGTTAACGGCATTACCGCCAACCGAGCAGTATGTGAAGCCTATGTCTTCAACTCTATCGGCATCGTGACCTATCTCAACCCCTACATTGGTCATCATAATGGTGACATTGTCGGTAAGATCTGTGCCGAAACCGGTAAGAGCGTGCGTGAAGTGGTGCTGGAGCGCGGTCTGCTGACGGAAAGCGAATTGGACGATATTTTCTCGGTGCAGAACCTGATGTATCCGGTATATAAAGCAAAACGCTATACCGATGAAAGCGAGCAGTAAAACTTAAATTAACTCTTTTCTTAAAGGCACGCCGCGATCAACGCGATGTGCCTTTTTTTTTGCCAAGCTACACGCCATTTTTCGCAGGTCAATTTTTGGAGTGGCAGGATGGTATTCGTTGAGCTGGCAATTGTCTTATTGGCGATCTGGTTAGGTGCACGCCTCGGCGGCATTGGTATTGGTTTCGCCGGCGGTTTAGGTGTACTGGTTCTGACGCTGTTCTGCGGCCTGAAGCCCGGCGTGATCCCCTTCGACGTGATTGAAATCATCATGGCGGTGATCGCCGCGATTGCTGCCATGCAGGTGGCAGGCGGCATGGATTATCTGGTCAGCCTGGCCGAACGCCTGCTGCGACGGCATCCACGCTACGTCACCTTTCTCGCCCCGCTGGTCACCTACGTGATGACCTTGCTGGCAGGAACCGGCCATACCGCTTTCTCAACGCTGCCGGTGATTGCCGAAGTTGCCAAAGAGCAAGGCGTGCGCCCTTCTCGTCCACTTTCCATCGCCGTGGTGGCTTCACAAATTGCGATTACTGCTTCACCTATTTCTGCTGCGGTGGTGTTTTTTGCCACACTGCTGGAACCGCGCGGCGTCAGCTATATTACCCTGCTGGCTATCGCCATTCCGGCAACAATGGTCGGGATTTTCCTTGCCGCGCTGGTGACCAATTTCCTTGGCAAAGAGTTAAAAGATGACGAGGTTTACCAAGCGCGATTAGCCAAAGGTGAAGTGGTGCTGCGCGGCGCGACGCATTTTGTGGCTAAACCCGGCGCGAAAAAATCCGTTTGGCTGTTCTTAATCGCCATTGTTGCGGTGGTGCTGTATGCCACCGCAACCAGTGAAAGTGTCGGGCTAATCGCCAATCCGGTGCTGCCACGTAACGAAGCGATTGTGGTGTTTATGCTTACCATCGCGACCTTGATCTGTTTGACCTGCAAGATCGATACCGGGGAAATTCTCAGCGCCAGCACGTTTAAATCGGGCATGAGCGCCTGTATCTGCGTGATGGGTGTTGCCTGGTTGGGCGACACCTTTGTCAAAGCGCACCTTAGCGATATTCAAACGCTGGCGGGCGATACGCTGCAAACTTACCCGTGGATGCTGGCTTTGGTGCTGTTCTTTGCCGCGACGCTGCTTTATTCACAAGCGGCCACCACCAAAGCGCTAATGCCCGCCGCGCTGCTGCTGGGCGTCTCTCCACTGACCGCAATTGCTTCGTTTGCTGCTGTTTCAGCACTGTTTGTTTTGCCTACCTATCCTACTTTGCTGGCGGCGGTTGAAATGGATGACACCGGATCCACCCGCATTGGCAAGTTTGTCTTTAATCACTCGTTTATCATTCCAGGCGTGCTGGCGATTACGCTGTCGGTTTTGTTCGGCTTTGTCTTTGGTGGATTGGTGTTATAGCGCGGTTACAACCTGTAAACGTTGTTGCCCCTGGAGCGTGCTATCATCGGCGCTCTTTTACTCAGGAGCCGCGCGATGAATGCCGCCATTATCCTTTGCACCGCACCCGATCAAGCTTGTGCTCAACAGCTAGCCAAAGTGGCGTTAGAAGCGAAACTGGCTGCCTGCGTGACCTTGCTGCCTGGCGCAACCTCTTATTACGTCTGGCAAGGCAAGCTCGAGCAGGCCAACGAGGTGCAGATGCTGTTGAAATGCGACAGCGATCATCAGCAAGCGTTAATGGATCTGCTTAAAGGTGCACATCCTTATGATGTGCCCGAACTGCTGGCGTTGCCGGTTCAACATGGAGACAGTGAATACTTGTCATGGCTGCACGCATCTCTCGCCTAATCACGCTATTTTTTGCGCTGTTTATCTGCCTGCAGGCGCAGGCGTCGCTTTTTTCTCCCAACAACAGCAGCCGCTTTGTGCCGGTCGATCAGGCGTTTACTTTTGATTTCAATCAGCAAGGTTCACAACTCCAGCTCAGCTGGAAGGTGAAATCGGGTTATTACCTTTATCGGCAGCAGATTCATGTCACACCGCAAAATGCGCAGATCGCTCCGCTCAATCTCCCGGCTGGCCAGCCGCATGAAGATGAGTTCTACGGCAAAAGCGAAATCTATCCGCAAGATTTGACGATCCCCGTGACGCTGCAACAGGCCGCGAAAGGGGCGACGATCAGCGTTACTTACCAAGGTTGTGCTGCAGCCGGTTTCTGTTATCCACCTGAAACACGCACCGTTCCTTTAAGTGCGGTTGCGGCTAACAGCACGCCGCCTGTCGCCCATGCGCAACCCGCACCCACCGATTCGCTGCCTTTCTCGCCGCTTTGGGCGCTGTTAATTGGCATTGGCGTCGCGTTTACGCCTTGCGTACTGCCGATGTACCCGCTGATTTCGGGCATTATTCTTGGCGGTCAGCGTAACTATTCGTTGGGTCGATTGTTTGCTCTGGCGATGGTTTACGTGCAGGGCATGGCGCTGACTTACACGCTGTTAGGCGTGATCGTGGCGGCGGCGGGATTACGTTTTCAGGCCGCGCTCCAGCATCCTTACGTATTAATCGGTTTATCCGCCCTGTTTATTATTCTGGCCTTGTCGATGTTTGGGCTGTTCTCCTTGCAGCTGCCCTCGACGCTACAAACACGCCTGACACTCTGGAGCAATCGCCAACAAAGCGGCTCGTTAATTGGCGTATTCCTGATGGGCGCACTGGCCGGATTGATCTGCTCGCCCTGTACCACCGCGCCGCTCAGCGCCATTCTTCTCTATATTGCTCAAAGCGGAAATCTCTGGGCCGGCGCAGGCACGTTGTGGCTCTATGCGCTAGGAATGGGGCTACCGCTGGTTGTTGTCACGATGTTTGGCAATAAGCTACTGCCGAAAAGCGGGCCGTGGATGCAAATGGTCAAAGAAGGCTTTGGCTTTGTCATTCTCGCCTTGCCGGTGTTTTTGCTGGAGCGGATTTTAGGTGACATCTGGGGATTACGGCTTTGGAGTTTGCTTGGCGTTGCCTTCTTCGCGTGGGCGTTCAGCGCTAGCCTGCGTGCCCACAGCGGCAAATGGCGTGTGGTGCAAATCATTATGCTCGCCGCCGCGTTGATCAGTGCGCGCCCATTACAAGACTGGGCCTTCAGTAACAACGTGGCGCAACAAAGCGTGGCTCATCTGCCCTTCTCATCGATTGCGTCTGCCTCACAGCTCGACAACGCTTTACAGCAGGCGCAAGGGCGTATCACTATGGTCGACCTGTATGCCGATTGGTGTGTCGCCTGCAAAGAGTTCGAAAAATATACTTTTAGCGACCCCTTAGTTCGCGATCAGCTGAGTAAAGTGCAGTTACTTCAGGCCAACGTTACCGCCAATAGCGCCAGCGATAATGCGCTGTTAAAACGTCTTAATGTATTGGGCTTGCCCACCATTTTGTTCTTTGACGCTACAGGCACAGAAATTCCTGATTCGCGGGTCACCGGCTTCCTCAATGCCGCTGATTTCCGCGCGCATTTGCAGAAACTGGGCCAGTAAACAAAACTGGAGTCAGGACACCGCCCGCGCGTATCAGCGGGTTCGCATACCAGAGGAGAGTCACTTGCAACGTGAACAAATACTCGAGCATGCGTTGAATGTGCTTGAACAGAACGGCCTTGCCGCCACCACATCGCTGCAACAGTTGGCAGGCGAGAGTCAATTTCCGATTGAACAATTGCAGCGTTTTTGGCCCGACCGTGATGCCTTGCTGTACGATGCCCTGCGTTATCATGCTCAGCAAATTGATACCTGGCGCCGACAGATTTTGCTGGATGAGACGCTCAGCCATGAACAGAAGCTGATGGCGCGTTATCAAGTACTCAGCCAACAAGTCAGCATTGGACGCTTTCCTGGTTGCCTGTTTATTGCGGCTTGTAGCTTCTATCCACAACCCGATCAGCCGATACATCAGCTGGCAGAGCAGCAAAAGCGTGCTTCATGGCAATTTACCCACGACATTTTAGTCGCGCTAGCGTTAGATAATCCGTCCATGGTTGCCGATCAGATTGAACTGATACTTGAAGGTTGTCTGAGCAAACTGCTGGTTAAGCGGAATGTGCAGGATGTCACGACAGCGAAAAGCCTGGCCGAAGATGTTTTGGGTATCGCGTTGTGCCGCAAAAATGGCGCATTAGCCTGATATTTCACCGCCTTTGCCTGAAATTCAGGCAATCAGTCACGTTTCCCACGGTTTTTTCATGAAAGCCGTTGACGGGCCGAAGCCTTTACGGTTTAATGCGCCCCGTTGCCCGAATAGCTCAGTCGGTAGAGCAGGGGATTGAAAATCCCCGTGTCCCTGGTTCGATTCCGGGTTCGGGCACCATATTTAAAGAACCCGCCTCTGGCGGGTTTTTGCATTTTTGCGGTCGAACCCGTTCTCGAACCGTTCGATGATCTCGCCACATCCCTGTGGCTCGCCCTACGGGCCATCGCGCAGGCGCGCTGAGCAAAAATGCTCCCGGCATTTTTGTCCGGGTTCGGGCACCCTATTTAAAGAACCCGCCTCTGGCGGGTTTTTGCGTTTTTACGGGTCGAACCCGTTCATCGAACGTTCGATGATCTCGCCACATCCCTGTAGCTCGCCCTGCGGGTCGAACCTATTTTCGACCATTCTTTATGTCAAAAATCTACCCATACCGCGCCGGCATCTGCTGATTTCACGCACTGCTCCACCCAGCGCACGCCCATCAAACCAGCATGGACATCGGGATACCAAAAATCTTGCAGGAAAGCACTGTCGCCACGGTCGGTGGCATCAATGACCTGCGCGAAACGATGATAGAGATTTGACCAGGCTTCAAATAACCCTTCAGGATGCCCCCCACCAATGCGGTCGTCAGCAAGCGCACGCTCATTGAGATACCCCATCCCGCGCTCCATGATGCGCACCGGCTCACCCTGAATCTCATAGCGCAGCTGGTTAGGTTGCTCATCCCACCACTCCAGGCTGGCTTTTGCGCCCACGACGCGGACTTTCTGGCCATGCATCGAACCGGCATTCACCGCTGAAGCCCACATGGTGCCCACCGCGCCGTTATCGTATTCCATCATCACAAAGGCGTTATCTTCCAGCGGCGCACGCGTAGCAACAAAACTTTGCCGTGAACAGAGCAGCCGCTTCACCTGTAAGTTTGGCACCATGGTTTCGGCAATAAACAGCGGATGCGTCGCCAAATCGCCCAGCACGTAACTCGGCCCGACAAAACGCGGATCCACGCGCCATTTCGTGCTCTCACTCTGCAACTCAACCGCTTCATTGTGGAAACCGTGGGCAAATTGCATGTTGATGATGCGGATCTCACCCAACAACCCGGCGGCGATCATCTCACGCGCCTGATGAATCAGTTGATGCCCGGCATAGCCGTAGGTAACGCCGATGATTTTGTTCTTCTCTGCACACAAGCGCTCCAGTTCATCCGCCTCGGCGGTAGTGAAACAGAGCGGCTTTTCACACACCACATGCAGCCCAGCGTTAATGGCAGCGCAGCAAATTGCAAAGTGCGTATTGTTTGGGGTAGCAATCGAGACCACTTCAATGCCATCTTCACGTGCTGCTTCCGCCGCGAACAGCGTTTCATAGTCGGGATAACAGCGCTCCGCCGCCACGCCGAGCGCAACCCCGAAATCTCGGCCACGCTGCGCATCAAGATCAAATGCGCCCGCTAACAGTGAAAAGTTACCATCACGCAACGCTGCCGAGCGGTGAATATAACCAATTTGGCTGGTTCCGCCGCCGCCTACCATGCCCCAGCGTAGTGAACGGCCAATCGCTTTTTTACCATTGATCATACTGTTGCCCCTAAAATCCGACCGACTGGAGATAATGCAGACTGGCGGTCACATCACGCAGGCTGGTATCCGCATTACGCGGATCGCGCTCCTGCTCGATGGTGATCCAACCTTGATAGTTGCGCTCCGCCAGAAAGGCGCGCACCGCAGGATAATCAATCGCCCCTTTGCCAATCGGACACATCACGCCTTCGGCACAAGCGGTAAAGAAATCGAGTCCGCGCGCAATGGCATCACGCCACACCGCATCGTTAATATCCTTAAAATGCAGGTAATCGATACGCTCCCAATAGCGTTGCAGATAGGTAATTGGATCCATGCCGGAGTAGTAAAGATGCCCGGTATCGAGACACAAACCCGCTACCTCGTGAGGAATGTCGTTTACCAGCTGCGCCAGTTCATCCGCATATTCAATGCAGCCACCCGCATGCGGATGAATCACCGGCCTTACGCCATATTCGCGCCAGGCGATGTCACTCAACGTGGTGATGTGCTGCATCATACGCTGCCACTCTTCGGTAGAAAGGCGCGGCGCTTTGTCAGATTGTCCGGCATATTTAGCGCGTTCAGGATTACCAAAGTCGATAATCACCAGATAAGGTGCCGGCGCATTCTTGCCATGGACTTTTTCTGCGGTGGGCACGTTGGAGAGAATGCGACAGATGTTGTGCGTTAACTCCACCATTGCCGGGAAATGAGCTTCACTGACTAAATCGTCAAATATCGTTCCCGCTACCAACGACAACGAAAAGTTGTTCAACTGTTTAGTGAGTTCGGCGGGTTCAGCAGGCAGATAAGCCCACGGGCCCAGTTCAATACTCTTGTATCCAGCCAGAGCCGCTTCGCTCAGGACCTTCTGCCACGGCGGTAAAAAGGGATTTTTGGGATTATCCACGCCCCAACTACAAGGCGCATTGGCAATATGAATCGTCATGATATCTGTCCGTGCTATGAGAGTTGCCGACAGTATCAAACGAAAATTTCATATCAAACAACAATGGAAGTTTCGTTTTTTGATAACGATCGCATTGTTTTGTTTCATTTTTTGATAGTTTACTATCATAGATAAGATAACCGATTAAAACTAAAAGTTTTCTCGCGTCACCACGTCAAATGGCAATGTCACCTGGGAAAAATGCCCACTGTTTTCAGTCTGCGCATTCACACAGGTGTTAATGACCACTTTAGCCATCTCTTCAATACGATGCCTTAGCATCAGCGTAATTGTGCCATCAATCAGCGCCAGTTCATCATCCTGAATCGGGCCGTGACACAGCAGCGTAATCCCTTTCCGTTGGCTTTGTCGTAATGCCCGCACCACGCCTTCGATCCCCCCGCAGGGCGCATAGATCATCACCAAATCATCATGATCTTTTAGCAGTTGCTGAGCGGCCAAATATCCGCCCTCAATCGATTCGTGCGTCTTTAAGGGTTCAAGCACCCGCTGGGTGACGCCCGCTTCACGTAGGTAAGAACGAAAGCTGATTTCGCAACGCTCCTGACAGATGAATCGATGGTCGCCAAGCAACACGCCTACGCAGCCTGGCTTTTTCAGCAAATGCTGTGCCATCCACGCCGCCGTGCGGCCCGCTTTCTGGTTATCAAGGCCAATAAAACCCGCATGACCGCAGGGTGAAAAATCAGAAAACAGCGCGTAAACATGTACGCCCTTGCGCGATACATCCTGAATAGCGTGACGGATTAACGGATGATCCAGCGCAACGATACCGATGACATCAACGCGCTGTGCCAAATTGCGCAGCGACGTTGCTACCGCTTCCACTTCGTTGATGTCATGCCAGCAAAATTCAGCTTCGCTACCCGGCGGCTGGAAAGGTTCCGCCTGTTCACGTAACGCATCACTGAGCGGCTGATAAAAGGAGTATCTTGCCGACAGCAGAATAAAGCCCATGCGCAACGCAATGGCAGCGGCAGGCTGGTTCGGATGTAAAATGCGTGACTGCTCCAGCCGGTAGCCCAGCCGATTTGCCGCCGCTAACACTTTCTGTTCGGTTACGCCGCGTACCGGTGCTCGTCGGTTAAGCACGCGATCCACTGTGGCCACGCCAACTCCTGCTTCATGCGCAATCGCGGTCATGGTGACTTTCGACATCACTCTCTCCAGACATTTTATTCACTCTCATCAACATTTGATAAACGCCGGCGACGATCTTTCCGCCTGTCACGTTGTATCTCGTTTATACCCTGACTTTATTATCCCATTGCGGGCCAATTTCCTATCATAATTTTGATAGGAAACACCTCATAAAGTTGATCCTCTTCGCAAAATGAAACATTCATTTCTTTTTGGATTCATTCCAGAACACGCATTTGCTAAAAAGAGATGAATCTATCGATGTGCGACAGCCAAAGGGTGAAAACGGTGTCGTACGTTCTGAAGTGAAAGGCTGTTGAACGTATCGGCCTGCGAGAGACCCAACGCGAACACCTGTAAATGGAGATGTTATGTTCCCTTCAACGCTGCCTGTTCCACGTTTGCCCGATGCCAAACAGATTCCGGTGCTGCGCTGGGGCATTGTCGGCCCCGGCTGGATCGCCGATCACTTTGCCCATGCGCTGCGCAATCATACCGATCAGCAATTGGTTGCCGTTTCATCACGTAGCCGTGACAAAGCACAGCGCTTTGCCGACAAATGGTCAATTGCCCACGCCTGCGGCGGCATTGATGAATTACTGGCGCGTGACGACGTTGATGCGATCTATATCGCTACGCCGCACAACCATCATTTCCCGGACGGCCTGCGGGTGATTGAAGCGGGCAAAAATGTCTTGATTGAAAAGCCATTGGCGCTAAATGCCGGCCAGGCTAAGCAGCTGAAACAAGCGGCTGCGGCGCGTAACGTCCTGTGTATGGAAGCCATGTGGTGCGATTTCGCGCCTAAATATGATGTCATTCGCCAGTTGCTCGATGATGGCGCCCTCGGCGATGTTCATACCTTGATTGCCGATCATGGCGAATTTTTCACGCCGGATCACCGCATCTTTAACCAAGAGCTGGCAGGCGGCCCAATGCTGGATCTTGGCAGCTATCTGGTGGGCTTCAGCGTATTTGTCGGCGGCGCACCCACCAGCATCGTGGCAAAAGGTCAGGATGCTGCAGGCGGCGTCAATGGACAAACGTCAATGCTCTTTACCCACGCGCAAGGCATGCATTCGGTATTGCATACCACGCTGTTCAGCAATACGCCCGGCACAGCCGTCATTGCGGGTCGCGGTGCCAGCATTGTCATGGATGGCCAGTTTTATGCCCCAGGCCATTTCCGCCTCACGTCCAGTGACGGCAGTCGTACGCTGCATTGGGAAGAACCGAATAACCGTTATGACCAGCTGTGCCATGAAATCAACCATTTTGCCTGGTGCATTGGTCAAAACCGGATTGATTCGCCGCGCCACTCTCTCGACACCGCGATTCTCACCTTGAGCGCGATGGACGAAGTCAGAAAGCAGATCGGCATTGTTTTTAACGAAGAGTTGCTTTAACGAAGAACTGCAACCTTAAACGCCCCCGGAGTAGACAGATGAAAATCGCTTTTGATGTGGATGTGATTAGAGATATGGGCATCACCCGCATGGTTAATCAGGTAGCCGATTGGGGATATAAATACATCGAACAGTCGCCGCATCCGCAGATTAACCCGTTTTATAAGCATCCTAAAGCCAGCCGCGAAATCATGACGGAGTACAAGAACGCCTTGCGCTCGACCGGCCTTGAAATCTCCTCTTTTATTGTGGTGTATCGCTGGTCTGGTCCAGATGAACTGCGTCGTCAGGCGGCGGTGAAAAACTGGAAACGCATGATCGAGATCGCAGTCGAAATGGGCGTTCAGGTAATCAACACCGAATTATCAGGGACGCCAAACGAACCGGAAATCTGTGAAGAGATGTTCTATCGCTCAATGGAAGAGTTGCTGCCGATTATCGAACGTGAAGGCATCCGCGTCGAAATCCAGTCACATCCGTGGGATTTTTGCGAAGAGAACAACGAAACCTCCGATATCGTGAAGTCTTTTCGCAGTGAGAACGTCAAATACGTTTACAGCGTGCCGCACACCTTCTTCTACGACAAAGGCAAAGGCGACGTGAAAAGCATGCTGCAATATGCCGGAGACGATCTTTCGCACGTACTCATCGCCGATACAATGAACCACACCAAACATTGCCGCTACATTGTTAACCCGCCTGGTGTGGATGCCACCATTCACCAACACGTGGGCGTGGGCGAAGGTGAAGTCGACTTCCCAACGCTGTTCCAGACGCTGCGCGATATGGACTTTGCTAACCGCAGCTACAAAGTGGGCGGCGAATCGATCATCGCCTCTTCGCTGTTTGGTTATCCGGAAAAAATGAAAGTGCAGGCAGTTGAAACGCGCGAGCTGATTGAGCGCGAACTGCTGGGTTAAAATAGAGAGATAAACACTAAAAAGGCAGCTCATCCGCTGCCTTTTTGCGTTCAGCAATGCGCCTGACATTGCCAACCAGCCCGCACCGGTAATCCACCCCGCAAAGTCGGTAACTCTTTAGCCTGAACAGGCAACACCCCGCAGGCGGGTATAGAGCCTGCTTTTGCAACGGCTGAAAAAGGGAATCCCCTTTTGTTCCTATGTCGAAGGCAGCGTCGACTTTATGCTTTATCCCAGCCATACATCCATCGCTCACCGCCAGCAGGGTTAAACCGGCTTTTAGCCACCTGCTACACTCGAAAGAAAACTCAATCACAACAAGGCGAACCTTTACCATGTCGGAAAATACGTATCAGCCCGCGAAAGTCTGGACCTGGGATCCCGAAGCCAAAGGCAACGGCGCAAAAACTAACCGCCCTTTCGCTGGCCCTACGCACGAAAAAAGTCTGCCGGTTGGCAAACATCCGCTTCAGCTCTATTCACTGGGCACACCAAACGGCCAGAAAGTCACTATTCTGCTGGAAGAGCTGCTGGCGCTGAACGTCAATGACGCTGAATATGACGCGTGGTTGATTCGCATTGGCGAAGGCGATCAGTTCTCCAGCGGCTTTGTTGATGTTAACCCTAACTCAAAAATTCCCGCGCTCAGCGATCACTCGGCAACGCCACCGATCCGTGTGTTTGAATCGGGCAATATCCTGCTCTATTTGGCAGAAAAATTTGGTCACTTCCTGCCGAAAGATATCGCTAAGCGCACTGAAACGCTGAACTGGTTGTTCTGGCTACAAGGTTCTGCGCCCTATCTTGGCGGCGGCTTGGGTCACTTTTACCATTACGCGCCAGAAAAAATTGAATACGCCATCAACCGCTTCACGTTAGAAGCCAAGCGTCAGCTTGACGTGTTGGATCGCCAGCTTGCCGAGAACCGCTATCTTGCCGGTGACGATTACACTATCGCCGACATCGCCACCTGGCCTTGGTACGGCAATCTTGTGCTTAACGATCTGTACGGTGCTGCTGAATATTTGGATCTTCAATCCTATAAAAACGTGCAGCGTTGGGCGAAAGAGATTGCGCAACGTCCTGCGGTGATTCGTGGCCGCAAAGTGAACCGCGTGATGGGTGAACCTGCCGATCAGCTGCATGAGCGTCATGATGCTGCCGATTTTGATACCAACACCGAAGATAAAAAAGCTTAAGGAGAATTCTGTTGAGCGCTTACGTTGTATTTATTCGTGATGAAACCCTGAATGACGCCGAAATGGCAACCTACGCCGAGAAAGCGGGCAAAGCTCGCGGCGATCATCCCATTAATGCCCTCGCCTTTTACGGCGCGCTGGAAACGCTGGAAGGCCCGGAAGCAGAAGGCGTGGTGGTACTGGAGTTTCCCAGTGTGGAAGCGGCTCACGCATGGTATGACAGCCCGGAATATCAGGCGGCTAAAGAGCATCGCCTGAAAGGTGCCCACTATCGTGTGGTGCTGGTTCAGGGCGTAGAAAAATAAAAAAGGACGCCGCAGCGTCCTTGTCATCAGGCGGCAGCGATGCCGCCTTTTTTATTTCAGTGCGATACGCGCCACGCTGTCAGGACCTTTGGTGCTGTGGTCCTTGTTAAACTCTTGCTTCACAGTAACGTAAAGCGTCTGTCCATCCGGCGACACGAACAGGCTGTTTGGATGGCTGTCGAATGACCAGCTGTTTTTCACCGCGTAAGTGGTGGCATCCAGTTGCAGCACTTTCTTCGATTCACGCTGGCTGATATAGATCTCATTGCGCTTAGCGTTGAATTTAATGCCCAACGAATCACCCAGATCCAGGCGCTTGATCACTTTGCCGCTGCGCTCATCAAACACCAGTGTGTTCTTCGCTTTAGAGTTGTCCGTCACGAACAGACGGCCGGTAGCCGGATCTTCTGCCATGTTCAGGAACAGATACTCTTTGCCATCGCCTGCGGTCAGGCGTTTTTCAATTTTGTGGCTGCGCGGATTGATCACCAGGATTTCGCCGCCGCCGTTCGCTGCGTAAATACGATCAGTAACGGATGAGTAGATGATACCAGTGACCCATTTGCCGGCATTTTTGATGCGGGTTTTCAGCTTCATGGTTTTGGCATCAACTACCCAAATCACACCCGGATCGCCTACCCCGCCGATATAGAGCTGGCCTTCGTGCCAGAAGATTTCACGCGCGCCAAACGGGAAGCCCTTGTCGTTTCTCTCGCTGAACATCAGACGCTTCAGCACTTTGCCGTTTTCTGGATCGATTTTAGAGATGCCACCATCCAGCGAGTTGGTCGCGTACAATGCGCTGCCGTCTGGATCGATCAACATGCCGAAGTTTTTCAGATCGGTATGCGCTTCGCCGGTGGTTTTCAGCGTAGTTGCATCCAGACGATAAATCATGCCGCCGCTGACATCTTTGAAGCCCTGCGCGCTGGCAACGTAAAGCGCGTTTTTCGCTGGCAGATAGGCCATTTCATACAAACCATCGCCCAGCTCGCGCTGTGTCAGGTTGGTATCGGCTGGTGCTTGTGCGGCTGCTACTACCGGTTCTTCGGCTTTTTTCGCAGGCGTCTGGCAAGCAGTCAGGCTAAAAGTCGCGGCAACGGCCAGCGCGAGCGCGGCTTTATGCGAGCTGAACAAAGATTTCATTCTTAACTCCATCAATGGACGAACGGCTCCCGTCAGGCCGCAGCGCGGCGGGAAATATAAAAAGAATGAGAATCATACGCATTAGTAAAAAATATGTAAACGCAACGCGTTAGCCTTACGTGCCTGATCTACCCGGCTTTTCCACAGCGGAACAGCAAAATCACGCACTTGCGAATCCGCATGCGCAGTAGTCAGCGAGAGTGCACAGCAAGGGTCAATATCACGGATGCAGATAAGCAGAAAAATATCGGCGAGGGTTAAAAGGTGAGGAATGATGCGTGGGATAGATACAGCGGGTCACAGGTTATTATGACCCTGTCCAGTGCGTTGTTTAACGTCGCTTACCGCGATCAACAGAGGCTGACCAACTGAAATCGTTGACTTCACTGGCTGCCATTGAAGAGGGTTTCTTTCTGCGGGCCGGTTTTTTGGCGGTGCGTTCGGCTTTCTCTTTTTCGCGTGCCAGCTTAGCGGTCATCACCACTTCGCGTGCTTCTGCGCTGAGCTCTTTCTCTTTTTTGCTGTCCGGCTCTTTGCCTGACTTAGCGCGATATTTTTGCATCAGCGCCTGCAATGCTTCGTCAACTTCAACACGTTCCGCTGTGTTGAACTGATCGATAGAAATCATTTTCTTGTCGTTCATAAGATCCACTCCGTTATGATGCGTGCTCCCAGTGTAGAGGAAAGCGCCACTATTAACGGCTTAATTCGTCGCAGAACACTAAAAAGCTGCAAGCTATGATTACCAACAATCCACTACGTAGAACGTGAGGCGATCGCACCATTGCGCCAGCACCTCATCTAACAGGATGATTCTGCGCCTCCTGCTGTTGTACCTGAAGATCCGCTGTTAGCCTGAGCTGCATAAAATCCACAAATGCATGAATACGCGCCGGAAGCTGGCGCTGCGCCTGCCAGACAGCAAAAATATCGCCATCGGGCGCGTGCCATTCAGGTAGCACATGCAGCAAGTCACCGCGATGGATGCTGTGTTGCGCATCCCACCATGAACGCAGCAAAATCCCATGACCATCCAGCGCCATGCGCATCGCCACTTCGCCATCATTGGTGATCAAGCTTCCGCGTACTTTTTGATTCAGGCTCTGTTCACCCGAGATAAAACGCCACAAGGCAAAATCACTCTCATACTGACGCAGCAAGATGCAGTTGTGTTGGGCGAGTTCACTAATCGATTGCGGTAAACCCTGTTTTTGGGCGTAAGCGGGTGAGCAGCACAACACGCGCGGATTGGTATGCAGTTTACGCGCCACCAGCCGCGAATCGGGCGGTTCGCCGACGCGAATATCCACATCCACCTGCGCATCCAAAAAGTTAAGCGGCTGGCTACTCAGTTGCAGCGACAGTGACAGCTGCGGATGCAGGGTAGCAAATGCCGAGACGCAAGGCGCAACGTAGCGACGTCCAAAGCCGAAAGAGGCGTTGATGTTGAGCGTGCCGCGTAACTGTTCGGTTTCGCCGCTTACTGCTTCTTCCAGCGCCATGAGTTGATCTAACAGCGGACGCGCACCGTCGAAATAACGCCTGCCTTCCACTGTCAGCTCCAGCCGCCGCGTGGTGCGACGCAATAACTGCACGCCTAGCCGTTGTTCAAGCAGGCTAAGACGTTTGCTGACTGCCGCCAGCGATAAACCCAATTCGCGTGCCGCTGCCGTCAAACTGCCCAAACTGGCAATACGAATAAAAAAGGCTAAATCGTCGGTCGATGTACGGGATTCTCTACTTTGATTCAACATTGGCTTAATTTTCAGGCTAATTATTTCCTCAAGATGCACAGTTATACTGTGGCTATAACTCAAACAGCAAATCCAAAGGTACCCTATGTCAGACAAAATCCATCGTATTGCGGTTATTCCCGGAGACGGCATCGGTAAAGAGGTGATGCCAGAAGGCATTCGCGTTATGAACGCGGCGGCAGAGAAATTTAATATTCCGCTGCGCTGGGAATGGTTTGACTACGCCAGCGCCGAGTATTGGCAGCAGCACGGAAAAATGTTGCCGGATGACTGGTTTCCGCATCTCAAAACCTTTGATGCCATCTACTTTGGCGCAGTGGGTTGGCCGGACGTTGTTCCCGATCACGTGTCGTTGTGGGGTTCGCTGTTGCAGTTCCGCCGGGAATTTGATCAATACGTTAACCTGCGTCCTGTGCGCCTGATGCCCGGAGTGAAAGCGCCGTTGGCGAATCGCGAACCGGGTGATATCGACTTTTATGTAGTACGTGAAAATACCGAAGGCGAATATTCCAGCGTAGGCGGCACCATGTTCCCTGGTACCGATCGCGAAGTGGTGATTCAGGAAACGGTGATGACGCGGGTCGGCGTCGATCGCATTCTGAAATTTGCTTACGAACTGGCACAGCGTCGTCCGAAGAAGCATCTCACTTCCGCCACCAAATCGAACGGTATTGCGATCACCATGCCCTATTGGGACAGCCGCGTTGAAGCAATGAGCGAGCATTACCCTGAAGTCAACGTCGACAAGTATCACATCGATATTTTGACCGCTAACTTTGTGCTGCATCCTGACTGGTTTGATGTGGTGGTTGCCAGCAACCTGTTTGGCGACATCCTGTCAGATCTTGGTCCCGCCTGCACCGGCACCATTGGCATTGCGCCTTCCGCCAATATCAACCCTGAAGGCAAATTTCCCAGCCTGTTCGAGCCGGTTCATGGTTCTGCCCCTGACATTGCCGGCAAAGGCGTTGCCAACCCGATTGGACAGATTTGGTGTGGCGCAATGATGCTGGAACACCTTGGCTATAAAGAGGCGGGCGACGCCGTGCTCAACGCGATTGAGCGTACGCTGGCTGCGGGGAAAAACCTGACACGCGACCTTGGTGGCAGCGCCAGCACCGAAGAACTGGGTGCAGCTATCGCCGCCGCGCTCTAAGCTGCTCTGTCACGGTTATTCCGTTAACACCCGCACGCTATCGGGATGCCAGCCTGGCGGTAACGGTGAAGGCCGTTCAATCGCCAGGTTATGCAACTGAAGATTCTCTACACCACGCGCATACAGTCCCGGTAAACCGCCGGGATAACGCTCTACGCCAAATGCTTCACCGGTCTCTGGGTTGAGCTTGTAGGCGTTATCCAGTCCCATGCCTGTCGGTGAATCGGGGTTACAGGGTGGACGCACGTCATAATAGCCTTGCTCAACCTGCGCCACGGTTTGCCTTAACTGAACCTGGGTAATCAACACATCACGGATCCAACCCGGCTGCGCGGCGTGCAGATTGATCGCACCTTCAGCGACGCCGCTGACGTTAGCAAATTGCAGTTGCTCAACGATCCCGGGTTGAATCAGGGGATCGCGCGAGCGCACCGAAACAAACAGCGGATCTGCTTTGCCCCAGTGACACGGCGGTGCGTAATGGCAAGCAAAAGTGAGATTGCTGAACAGCAGACGTCGCATCGCGCCGCCGTCACGCGACAAAATACCAATGCCGCGATTCGAGTCAAAAATAGTGCAGCCGGTCACGGTGACATCTTCAATATCATCCCAGGTTTCGGTGCCAATTTTGAAAGCGCAACTGTAGGAGCGCAGCAAACAGTTCGTGATCATGATTTGCCGCGCGGGACGACGCAGCGATGCCGGTTTGTGGGTAGTTTTAATGCAGATTGCGTCATCGGCTGCGCTTAAATAACTGTTGCTGACGAAGACGGCTTCACAGCTGTCGATATCCAGCGCATCAGTATTTGGCATGGTCATGCTGTTATCGATGGTTAAGTGATCGATATGTACGTGGCGGCAGCTGACTAAATGCACGGTCCACATCGGTGCCTGTACAATGCTGAACGCCTCGAGCGTGACCTGCTCACAGGCTTCAAACACGATAATGCGCGGACGATCGGCTAAGGGCAGACGATAGCCCTGATCGTCGCGTTCCGCAGCAAACCAGGCTTCACCATCACCATCAATGCAGCCTTTGCCACTGATAGTGATGTTGCGGCGGTTCAGCGCGTAGAGCAACACGTTATGTGACTTCTCAGCGCTGCTTTGTGCTTGAATGCCTTGATAATCTGCAACGTCGCGGCTGGCGATTAACACCGCGCCCGCCTCTAAATGCAGCTCGAAATTTGAGGGTAAGGTTAGCGTGCCGCTGCGATAGCGACCTGGTGGAATCGTCAGGCATCCACCGCCAGCGGCCATAACGTGATCGATAGCGCGTTGCAGCACTGCGGTATCGAGGGTTTCACCATCAGCGGCGGGATGAAAATCTGCCAAAGAAAGGGGCATCGTGCGTCTCCCGAAAGGTTAAGGAAGAGGAATTGCAACACGCTTCGGCGCAGCGCACCTTTGTCTGGTCGCCACCGCACCGATTTGGGTGACTTAATGGCTGTTTTGTGCGATGTCTCGCAAATTACTTCACCGCGCCCTCGGTCACGCCGCTGATAAATTTGCGCTGGAAGATCAGGAATACCGCCACCAACGGCAAAATCACAATCATCGCGCCCGCCATCAGCACGGGAATATCGATGGTGTTTTTGTTCTGAAAGAACATCATGCCGATCGGCAGCGTACGCAACTCATCTTTGTTGACCAGAATCAGCGGGATGAGGAACTCATTCCACGTCCAGATAAACAGCAGCAGCGCCAGCGTCGACAGCGTTGGCCAAATGGCCGGCACCAGAATGCCCCACAGAATTTTCACTCGCGATGCACCATCCATAACCGCAGCTTCAACCAGCTCCTTCGGTACCTGCTGAAAGGCGCTGGCAATCATCAACGTGGTAAAGGGCAGCGACAGCGCGATTTGCGGCAGGATCAGCGCCAGATAGGTATTGGTTAGCCCCATCCAACGCAGCTCATGATAGAGCGGAATAATAAAGGCTTCACTCGGCAGCACCATGCCCAACGCCAGCATTGCAGCGATCAGTTTTTTGCCGGGGATTTTTAGCCAGGCAAAACCAAATCCAGCCAAAATGCCCAGCAGAATGCTGCACAGCACGACCGGGATCACCACCAGCACCGAGTTAAAAAAGTAGATGTTAAAATGGCCTTGCTGCCAGGCGGTGACATAATTTTTGAAGTTGATGGAAGCGGGCAGCGTGAACACGCCCTGAAACAGTTCCATCTGCGTTTTGAATGAGGTCATTAATGCCATGATAAAAGGCAGAATGGTCATCAGCGCCACAATCCAGATCAGCGTGCGGGAGATTACCGGTGTGCTGCGCATCAGTAACGCTCCTTTAAAGCCAGATGAATAAGGTAGTTAATGATCAACACAATCATCATGCTAAACACGGCCACCGATGAGGCGTAACCGAAATAGTGCAGATCGAAACCCTGCTTATACATAAAGATATTGGTGACCATGGTTGACGTTCCCGGCCCGCCTTGCGTCATAACATAAACCAGATCGAAGGCTTTTAGGCTGGCGATCACGGTCAACAGCAGTGCAATACGCAGCTCAGGACGTAGGCCTGGCAAGGTGATGCGCATGAATTTTTGCCGACGGGATGATCCATCTAAATCGGCCGCTTCCAACAATGAGGGATCCATACGCTGCAAGCCCGCCATAAACAGCACCAGACAAAAACCAAAGAAATACCAGGTAGCGACCATGCCAACGGCGGGCAGCGCCCAGGTAAAATCACCCAACCACGAGAGGGCTAATTGTGGCAAGCCTATGGCGCGTAACACCTGATCGATGGGGCCAAAAGCCGGATTGTAGAGCCAGCGCCACACCACGCCCAACACCGCCATCGGCATGATATAAGGCAGGAAAAACAGGATACGCAGCACGCTGCGCTCTTTGTTATTGCGGGTGTCGTAGAGAAAGCTGCACAGCAACAAGCCAATGCTGATGGGCAGCAGCGTGTAAAACAGCATTAATACCGCATTGTTGCCCAACGCCACCCAAAATATCGGATCGCTGAACATGCGCATATAGTTGCTGATACCGGTAAAAATCGGCAGCGACGTGCCATCCCATTCGGTAAAACTCACACCCAACGACGCCAGCAGCGGTAATAACAAAAACACCGCATAAACCAGCACCGCCGGCAGAAAATAGAGAAAATTACGCCAACCGCTTTGATTCAACATAACCGTACTCGTGGTCAGAATAACGATCTGGCCCGACGCAGAGCCGGGCCGCTCAGCTTACTTTTTCAGAGTTTGCAGGTAACGCTGATAGTTGTTATCGAAATTGTTCACCATCTGATCGGCAGTTTGACGCCCGCCCAGCAGCAGTTGCACATTCTGATTCAACTCGGCGTTCATGGTTGGCGTAGCCCAGTCCACGTAATGCCCTAAACCATCATGGGCGTTAAGCGTTAACCAAACCTGATAAGCTTCAGCCAACAGCGCATTATCCGCTGGCATTTTGGCCTCTTTGTTGGTGCTGGCGGGCAGGAAGCCCACGCTTAACCAGCGGTTTGCCATGGTGTCTGAAACCATGTAATCGATGAATTTCGCGGCCGCATCTTGCTGCTCTTTGCTTTTAGCCGTGCTGGTAACAGAGAAAGCTAAATCGGTGCCGCCCACCATTAAGGCATGCTGCACGCCCTCGCCCGCTGGCATGGCAGCAAAATGAATATCTTTGTTGTCTTTAAACTGGCCGAGATACCAGGTCCCGCTGATCAGAAAAGCTGACTGTCCATTTTGGAACAGCGTAGCGGCATCATCATGACCAATGCCTTGAAAACCCGGGAAAAGATAGCCTTTCTCATTCCAGCTTTTCATCATATTGGCGGCTTTGACCAGCTTGTCATCTTTAAAGGTGCCGCCCACGTCGTAGATAAGATCATCCAGTTTTTTACGATCGCTGCTTTCAATTTGCGCCTGCCAAATCGTGCTGAGCAGCTGCTGACCCATGTTGCCATCCAGCAAGCCCAGCATCATCGGTGGAACGCCCTGCTCTTTAAGCTTCGCCATCGCGCTTTCCAGCTCAGGCAACGTTTTTGGCACTGCAATGCCCGCTTTATCCAGCAGCGCTTTGTTGTAATAGAGGCCGACCATTTCACCGAGGCTCGCCACGCCATACAGTTTGCCGCTGCCGAAGTCGCCGCTGTCGGACCAACGGTTACGTTTGAGAATGGAATCGGGGAAGCGCGTGGTCCAGCCGTCGCTGCTGGCATAGCTGTCGAGTGGCACCAGCAGTTTATCTTTCACCAGCGAACCCATATCGCCACCGCCTTGATTGACCTGCGCGATCTGCGGGCCGTCTCCGGCCGTTAATGCCAGCTTGAGCGGGATGCGCGTATCTTCAAACGAGTGAACCGAGCGATTGATCACAATGCCAGGATTCTGCTGCGAAAACGCTTTAATGCCCTGATCCACCGCTTCGGTCTGCTGCGGATAGTTGTAGATATCCCATTCATTCAGGGTGACGGCGGGTGCAGCATATGAAACGCTGCTCACCAGCAGGCCCGCCGCTATCAGGCGCGACAGCGCACGCACATTACGGATTCGGAACGAACGAACTGAGGAACTAGACATAATGCTCGGTTTCTCCATCACAGAACGGGCATCCCTTCATTTCACCGTCTGCCAATCCCGCAGACTGAAGCCGCACAGAAATTGCACTCCCACATACTTACTTTAATAAAAAAATAAAGTCAAACAGACGATACGGAGATACGTTGAGTTGTGAACTTGCGCAAATAAACACCATCACGTCGCCCTTACACGTCGTGTGTACTGTTTAACGGCAACACAACCGATGAAAAAGCAACCATCCGCGTCAATTATCAGCATCTTATCTCGTACTTATCACATCAAAATAACCCCATGATAAAACATATGAAAATCCTATCACGCTCACATTTCCGACGTTTAATCGCGCCTTAAATGCGCCACAGACGGCGCAGCATGGGCGTGTCAGCGATCACAGATGTACTCGCCGTTGCGCTATAAACATTGCTTCCGGCCCCACTCCTGTGCGACAAGGTAATTATTCCATCTTGAAAACTAAGTCAGCTTTCATTAACGTAAAAACTGTTCATCTCCTGACCAACGAGAAACGATGATGGCGAATCAACCTGTTATTCGTCCGGCAACCCCAGCGGACTTCCCGGCGCTTTACCGCATCTGCCTGCAAACAGCGAATGCGGGAACCGATGCCAGCGCGCTTTATGCCGATCCTGAGTACCCTGGCCAGCGCTTTGCAGTGCCTTATGCACGCTTCGCGCCTGACTTTGCTTTTGTATTAGAGAGTGAAAGTGAAGTGATGGGCTATGTGGTGGCTGCGCCAGACACACGCGCTTTTGAAGCGCAGTTAGCGGCTGAATGGTGGCCGGTCTTGCAGCAAAAATACCAGCATCGCCAGCCGGTTGCGGCATTCGATAGCAAAATACTCGACAGCATTAACCATCCCGACGCAGCTGCCGAACAACTGGTAAAACACTGGCCCGCGCATCTGCATATCAACCTGTTACCGCCGGTGCAAAAAGGCGGCTGGGGACGCAAATTAATCGAGCATGAACTGGCGGCGCTGCGCGCTGCGGGCGTCAACGGCGTGCATCTTGGCGTGAGCCTGCAAAATGAGCAGGTTTGCGCTTTCTATCAGCGCCTGGGGTTCAGTCACATCGTGCGCAACAACGCCATTTATATGGGCCAGTTACTCTGAGTGAGGTAGTTCATGACCAGCCTGCGCTTGCAGAATGTTAAAAAGTCGTATGAGCACGTTAACGTCATTCATGGCATCGATCTCACGATCAACAGCGGCGAATTTGTGGTCTTTGTCGGCCCTTCAGGCTGTGGTAAATCTACCTTGCTCCGTATGATCGCCGGGTTAGAAGAGATCAGCAGCGGGCAGTTATTGATTGAAGAAAAAGAGATGACGCACCAGCCTGCCACCGAACGCGGAATTGCGATGGTGTTCCAGTCTTACGCGCTCTACCCGAATATGACAGTGCGCGGTAACCTGGCCTATCCGCTTGAGGTGATGAAAAAGCCGAAAGCGGAGATCGCCAAAGCGATTGAACAGACGGCGGCGCGTCTGCATCTGACCGAATTACTTGATCGTCTGCCGCGCGCCTTATCGGGCGGGCAGCGACAGCGTGTGGCTATTGGCCGCGCCATCATTCGTCATCCACGCATCTTCCTGTTTGATGAGCCGCTCTCCAATCTGGATGCTGAGCTACGTTTGCAAATGCGTATTGAAATTGCGCGACTGCATACCTCGCTGGGCAACACCATGATTTACGTGACGCACGATCAGCTGGAAGCGATGACGCTGGCGGATCGCATCGTAGTGCTGCGTCAGGGACGCATTGAGCAAGTCGGCGCACCGCTGACGCTGTACAAAGATCCCGACAACCTGTTTGTCGCCGGGTTTATTGGCTCGCCAAGAATGAACTTTCTGGCGGCTGAAATCAGTGCGGTAGGTGATGGTGAAGTGCAGTTACGCGTGCCGGAGCTGAATATCAGCGATTTGGTGCTAAAAATTACGGCGCCGTGTCGTGAAGGGCAGCAGCTCAAGCTGGGTATTCGTCCCGAACACTTTCAGCCCGTTGAACAAACCGCACCAGCATTGCAGTTTGAAAGCGAGTTGTCCTTTAGCGAGCTGCTCGGCCACACCAACTATCTCTACCTCGATATTGGTCGCGAGCAGATGTTAGTGGTGGAAGAGCGAGAAACGCATCAGCGTGAACTGGGTGCACGGGTGCGGCTGGGCATTTCAGCAGCGCATTGCCTGCTGTTTGATGAACAAGGCCAGCGTCTGCGTTAAACCGCAGCTTGAAAACATGACGTAAAAAGGGCGCCGGGGCGCCCTTTTACCTTCTGAGATTCAGGTGACGGGCTCTTCATCAGCCTCGGCAGCCAGCAGATCAAGCAGCTTATTGATGGCGAAGCCTGCCGCACCCAGCGCCCACATGCGATTTGATTCGGTAAGGAACTGCAATGGCGTCATCTGCGGCGTCAACTTTAAGCGATAGGCCTGAAAACTTTGGGTGATGTGATCAAGCAGAATACGTGATGCCATGTGCGGCTCCATCGCCAGATAAACCACGTCAGGATCGTAAGCCACAGAGAGGTTTGCCAGCGAAATACCCAGTTCGCGCCCCGCTTCTTCTAGCGCCGCTAAAACATCAGGCGTAGGCCGTAGATCTAATGCCTGTAACGTCAGCGCCTCGTCCTGTTCGTCGCGGGCCACACGCTGCAAAATGGCTTTAGATGAGGCAACCTCCTCCAGCAGACGCATCGAGCCATCCCCAAGCAGCGCATTACCAATCTCACCCGCTTTGCCGTGGCGTCCGCGATAAAGCTGACGATTCAAGACAATCCCCGCACCAATCCCTTTGCCATAAGTCGCGATAATCGCGGATTGTGCCGTGCCCAGCTGACCAAACACCAGCGCCGCCATCGCCATCGCGTTAGCGTCGTTTTCAATGAAAACCGGCAGAGAAAAACGCTCTTCTAAAAGCCGTGCGATGGGAACGTTATCCCAGTCCAACACTTTGGAGCGAATACAGAAGCCGTTTTCGGCATCCACCAGCCCCGATAACGCCAGGCCAATGGCTCCAACGCGTTTCCCTTCTACACTGCGCAGGAATTTTGCCAGCGCATCACCGAGTTGGCGTGGCGTCATAGCACCCGACGGCATTTGCTGTTCACCCAGCAGATTGCCGTTGAGGTCGGTCGTAACGATCAGGTTGCGTTCGGCGTTGAGCTGAATTCCAATCACGCTGGCGCGATCGGGATTAAGACCCAGCAGAGTTTTAGGGCGGCCCATGGAGACGCGGCGTAAACCCAGCTCCTGCACCACTTCCTGAGCCAGTAAGCGATTAGTGGCTTGTGATACCGTTGACATGCTGAGTCCGCTGCGCACTTTCAGATCGGATTGACTAATGGGAGCATTTTCAACAATCAGACGCAGGATGCGTGCGGTAACGTTCGGCGCGGTCATAAATCCCTTATGTTATCGATTAACGCGTTGAGCCAGGGTTATAGCACCCGCTAGCGCATCGCATTGCGGGGCCACCAACAGCGCCTGAATGTCTTCAGCAAGCCAGGTTTGAATCGGATCGGCGAGTCCGCCCATCAGCGCTAAGCGCCCGGCGCTCAAGGTGGTTAGGCGGCGCACCATCAAGCCGATATCGTCAGCGGTCTGTTGCAATAACGAACGCGCATGCGCATCACCCGCGTCAGCCGCTGCGAAGACAGGCGGCACAACGCGAGCCCAGTCAGCGGGAACAGCATTACGCGTCCACAGCAGCATGGTTTCCGGGCTGCGATCAAACTGCGCCATCAGGCTGTCGGTAAAATCGGTTTTTGGAATAATGTCTTCGTGGGCCAGCAGCGCCAGTCGCAACGCACGGCGTCCTAACTCGGCACCAGAACCTTGATCGGAAAGCGCAAAACCCCAGCCGCCAAGCAGTGTGAAGTGTTCACCATCCCAGGCGGCGCCCTGGCTGCCGGTGCCGATGATAAATACCGCACCCGGCTCTCCCGCGTGTGCACCCGCACAGGCAATTTCTACATCACTTACTACCTGCAACGCGGCACACGGCGGTTGCCAACTCGCTAGCCGTGCTTTAACCGACGCGACATTCGCACCCGCCAGGCCTGCGACAACGGTGGTTTGTGTCAGCGCCTGCGAAGGTAATCCAGCTTGAGCAATAACCTGGGCAATAAGCTGTTCGGCGCTTTTCAACGCCGCATCATAATCTGACCAAACGTTGGCGGGGCCGCCAATGGCTTCTGCTAACACCGTGCCGTTCGAGGTGAGTCGTGCACGGCATCGTGTACCGCCGCCATCAATGCCAAGGAGATAGTGTGATTGCACGCGCTTCCTCCCGCCTCCACCGTTTTTAGGGTTGTTTCATTAATGACCGAACGATAGGGGAAAAAAACTTAAATCGCAATAACAAATAAATATGGCAAAGAAAAAATACAGATTAATCATTATAAAACAGTATATTATCAAAAATCACCCTTGTACCGCTCGCAGCAAGTTATTGACATTAGTTTTTCTATCGTAATAAGTTGATGGTCAGATTATCAGCAGCTGCGGTGATTCAGCGGCGAGCTTCCACTCTTCAATGTTCAAGAATTTTCCGTCAGGGGTTTAACATGAAAGTAGGCATTATCGGTCTTGGCTTTCGCTTGTCCCATGTAGTGAAAGAGTTCAATAAAGCCGATTCATCATTTTCGGTTGTCGGCTACTGCGATCCAGCCCCCGCCGGGCTACCCAATCTGCACAGTTTTGGCATCGATCCTGGTAAAGCATTTGATTCTATTGAAGCGCTATTGCAGCACGGCGGTTTTGATCTGCTGTTAGTGGGTTCGCCCAATTTCCTCCACCTTGAGCATGTCGGCAAAGCGCTGGCTGCCGGTTTTACCGTGTTTACCGAAAAGCCTGTGGTAATCAATGAAGAACAGACCATGGCGATGGCGAAGCTGGTTAATCAGTATGGCGAGAATAAAATTTTGGTCGGTTTGGTGCTGCGCTATTCGCCGCTGTATCACGATTTGCTGGCGGCGCGCGATGACCGTCGATTAGGTGAAATTACCTCCATTGAAGCGACCGAGCATATCAAGCCTTATCACGGTGCGTTTTTCCAGCGCGACTGGCGTCGTCTGGAGAAATACGCCGGCCCGTATATCCTGGAAAAGTGCTGTCACGATATCGATCTCTACCAAGGCCTCATGGGTGAACGCCCGGTACGCGTAGCCAGCTTTGGTGGACGCAAATCGTTTACGCCGCAACACGCCCCACAAGGTGCGGTGACTGCAGATTCAGAGGTTTATCACGTGAAACCCAGCGGTTGGTCCAGCACCGATGCCGTGTTTGATAGCGATGCCGATATCGTCGATTACCAAACGGCGATCATTGAGTATGCCAGCGGCGCAACGCTGGCTTTTCACGCCAACCTCAACGTTCCGGACGAGTTTCGTCGGTTCTGCGTAATGGGAACGGATGGCATGGCGGAAGGCGACTTTGTACGTAACTATTTCCGCGTACACAATGCCCGAACCGGCGAAAAGGAAGTGGATACCGCTTACAGCGGCAATGCCTACGACGGACACTACGGTGCCGACGCCTTAATGGCTGAAGAGATTGTGAAACACATTAAACAGGGAACGCCACTGAAAGTTTCGGTGGTGGACGCGCTGGAAGCGGGACTCACCGCCATTAAAATCGATGAGGCCCGCAAAACCCGCAGCGTAGTGGATATGACAACAAGCTGGAATACTTTTGACGCCAACCTGGGAAAATAGGCGGCATGTTTTGCCACCCCTGACGCACGCTTTTCTCCGCGCACGTCAGGCTGCAGTTACTGGAATCTCACTCAACCGGCCTTAAGGCCGGTTTTTCATAGCACCGTTTCATTTTCCAGCTTTTGTCGTTTACGCAAATGTGGGAATAACTTCATCCACAATGCCACCACAATCAGCGTACCGATGCCGCCAATCGCAGCGGCGGGCGCAGCACCCAACCAGGCGGCCAATAAGCCCGACTCAAACTCACCCAGCTGGTTAGAGGTGTTAATAAAGATAGCGTTGACGGCGTTGACTCGGCCGCGCATATCGTCTGGCGTATCAAGTTGCACCAGCGATCCGCGAATCACCATGCTGACCATATCGAAGCCGCCGAGCGCCGCTAATGCAATCAACGACAACCAGAGCTGGCTCGAGAGCGCAAATACCAACGTCGCCACGCCGAAACCCGCCACCGATCCAAACATAATCATGCCGACGTTCTTTTCCAGCTTGTTACGGCTCAGCCATAAACCGACTAATAGTGCACCGATGGAAGGCGCACCGCGCAACATGCCTAATCCCCAAGGTCCGGTATGCAGGATATCTTTGGCAAAAATCGGCAGTAGCGCAGTGGCACCGCCCAACAGCACGGCAAACAGATCGAGCGAAATCACACCCAATACATCTTTGCGCTCACGGATAAAGTGAATACCGGCAAACAGGTTTTTCATGTTCATCGGCAGCCGAACTTGCGGTGGACGCTCGTAGCGCAAACGGCTCACCAGAATCAATGAGATTAGATAAAACAAGCCTGAGACGCCATACACCACATCGGGACCCGCAACGTAAAGCAAGCCGCCCAAAGTCGGCCCGACGATGACCGCTGCCTGGCCGCCAACCGCATTAGACGCCATGGCACGCGCTAACATCGACGGTGGCACCAGCGCTGGCAGCATGGATGACATAGCCGGCCACTCCAGAGCTTTCGCTACCGAAATCATAAAGACTAATCCCCACAATGCGGTTTTATCCGCCCAGTGGAACAGCGTTAGCATCACCAGCGCCGCTAATGCCGCGAACTCAATCAGCTGACCACAGAGCACAATTCGGCGGCGATCAAACTGATCGGCTAAATGTCCGGCAGGCAAGGCCAATAATACCGAGGGCAAAAACTGCATGAGTCCAATCATGCCCAACGCTAACGCGCTGTTGGTGAGCGCGTAAATCTGCCAGCTGATCGCCACCGAAAACATCTGAAAACCAAACGACGAGCAGGTTCGAGCCAGCCAGAAAGCCACAAACGCGCGATGTCGCAGCAGCGAATCTTCCGCTGCCGATGCCATAAATCCCATTTTTCCATCCCATTTTTAAGTGGCCTAAAACGGCCTGTCCCGCGTCGTTGCACGGTGTTCTGTGTGGCGCAGCCGCACCTTGTCATGCTTTTACTCAGCTTTAGGGTGCGTGAAAATAGCTTGCCAGGCAACGGCATCCCGTGCGAACGATCGTTGACGTTCATTCACTTACGCGATGTTATTTTGATAATTCAATTAACGTCCTACTTGTTCCGCTTGTTGAATATATTTGTCGTAATTATTGGAAGCCAAGCGGTAATTTCCCGGTTTAATACCAGATATAAATTAAATAACGCAATAAAAAGGGTGATTTGACTTACAAAATTGTTTTATATTTAGCCGCGTTTTTAACGTAAAAATGTTTATATCAATAATTAATATCCAATTAATTTTTATAATTTTTTAATAGAGATAATGGAAAACAGTTTATACAATCCTTATGTTACTGAACAAATTCATCACGTGAATAGTAATGTCGCTGGCATTTGCTATAGCGTGCCTTATCTCCATTCAACCCGTTCAACCCAGGACAATCCAAACATACTTAATACGCGCAACATAATTTCATTACATAACCAACTCGCTAATGAAGCAACATTAATGATTATCCCGTTTGAAGAAATTAGATTACAGGGAATGATTAAGGTGCCTCAGGCTTATTCTCATTTGAAAAACAGCCGCGTTAGGCTTGGTATCAATTATTCCAGTTTAAAAGCGCATTACGCGGCACTGCTTGAATTATCAAACGATTTTAGTTTCTGGCTCTATGACTTTGCACCGCCTGGCGCAGACTGGCGCGTGATGGATTCTTTTCCCCTCTCTGGCATTGTGCTGAATGAAAGTTTCTTTAATGAAAATTATCAAAAATTCACCTTTCCTTTTTTTATGGCGTCATTTCGTGAAAGAGACGCTGAGGTGATTGTCCGCAGTCATGAACCGCGATTATCGGCTGAACAATTGGCGGCGTTGAATATGAGTGGTTGGCAGCAACAGCGCTCTGAAGGTGAACTGCTGGAGATATAACGCTAAATATGGCCTCGTTGTCTTAAGGGCGCATACTCGCGCCCTTACCTCGCATATAACCCCATAAAATGTCGCATTATTCATTACGTTAAGAGCATTAAGCTAAAAAAATCAAACCTCTTAACGATTTTGCTATAACATTTACTTCACAGGGATCTAAAGACTTATTGGAAGAGTCAGATAAGAACACCTTTTCCATCAGTATCTTATAACTGAAAACAGCTTATACGGTTGTTTTCTCATGTTTATGGCAACGAAACGAGGTCGATATTATGGGGAAAAACTCCTCATCTTTTGGCGTAATTCGTCTCCTGACAGTGCTGTTCGCAGTGCTGACGGGTGCGTTTATGTTGATTGGCGGTATTTGGTTAGCCGCCATTGGTGGTTCCTGGTATTACATCATCGGCGGTGCAGCGATGCTGCTTACCGCTTTCCTGATTTGGCGTCGCAACAGTGCCGCGCTGATCGTTTACGCTTTGCTGCTGCTCGCCACATTGGTGTGGGGTGTCTGGGAAGTCGGCACTGACTTCTGGGCGCTGGCACCGCGTACCGACGTATTGGTGATCTTCGGCATTTGGCTGATTCTGCCGTTTGTTTATCGCGGCTTTAACAGCGTCGGCAAAGGTGCGTTAGGCGCAATGGGCGTGGCGTTGGTTGCCAGCGTTCTGGTTCTCGCCTATGCCGTCTTCAACGATCCGCAGGTTATTGAGGGTTCAGTGCCGGCGACTGCCGACAATGCTCCTCAAGCCCAGCCGCTGAGCAACATCGCTGACGCTGACTGGCCAGCTTATGCCCGCGACCAGCAGGGTACGCGTTTTTCTCCGCTGAAGCAGATCAACAATCAAAACGTTAAAGAGCTGCAGGTTGCCTGGCAGTTCCAGACCGGCGATTTGAAAACCGCGAACGATCCGGGTGAAATCACCGATGAAGTCACGCCGATTAAAATCCGCGACACGCTTTATCTCTGTTCCCCGCATCAGATTCTGTTTGCGCTGGATGCAACAACCGGTAAGCAAAAATGGAAATTTGATCCCGGCTTGAAGCCGAACCCAACATTCCAGCATATTACCTGTCGTGGCGTCTCTTACCATGAAGTTCCGGCCGCAGCGGATGCAGCAAACAGCCAGCCTGCGCTGTGCTCGCGTCGTGTCTATCTGCCAGTGAACGATGGTCGTCTGTTTGCGTTGGACGCAGAAACCGGTGAGCGTTGCCCAGCATTCGGCAATAACGGCGAGCTGGATCTGCAGCACAAGCAGCCGGTTACTACGCCGGGCCAGTATGAGCCTACTTCTCCGCCAGTCATCACCGATACCACTATCGTGATGGCAGGTGCCGTAACAGATAACTACTCTACCCGTGAACCTTCAGGTGTTATTCGTGGCTTTGATGTGAACACCGGTAAACTGTTGTGGGTGTTTGATCCAGGCGCGAAAGATCCTAACGCGATTCCGGCTGATGAACACACCTTCACCATGAACTCGCCGAACTCGTGGGCCCCTGCGGTTTACGATCCAAAACTGGATACCGTTTACCTGCCGATGGGCGTTACCACGCCAGATATCTGGGGCGGTAATCGCACGCCAGAGCAGGAGCGTTACGCGAGCAGCGTGCTGGCTCTGAACGCCACTACCGGTAAACTGGTATGGTCGTATCAGACTGTTCACCACGATTTGTGGGATATGGACTTGCCTTCACAGCCAACGCTGGCTGATATCACCGACAAAGATGGCAACACCGTTCCGGTGATTTATGCTCCGGCTAAAACCGGTAACATCTTCGTGTTGGATCGTCGTACGGGTAAGCCAGTGGTTCCTGCGCCAGAAACGCCGGTTCCACAGGGTGCCGCCAAAGGCGATCATGTCTCTGCCACGCAACCGCACTCTGAACTGACCTTCCGTCCTAAACAGAATCTGACAGACAAGGACATGTGGGGCGCGACGATGTATGACCAGCTGGTGTGCCGCGTGATCTTCAAGCGTCTGCGCTATGAAGGTCCGTTCACGCCGCCGTCAGAGCAAGGTACGTTGGTGTTTCCAGGTAACCTCGGCATGTTCGAATGGGGCGGTATTGCGGTCGATCCACATCGTCAGATCGCGATAGCTAACCCAATGGCGCTGCCGTTTGTGTCGAAGCTGATCCCGCGTGGTCCCGGCAACCCAATTGAGCCACCGAAAGGTGCTGAAGGCGGTTCCGGTACAGAAACCGGTATTCAGCCACAGTACGGCGTGCCTTACGGCGTTGAGCTGAATCCGTTCCTTTCTCCGTTCGGTCTGCCGTGTAAGCAACCAGCATGGGGTTACGTTTCTGCTGTTGACCTGAAAACCAACGACGTAGTGTGGAAAAAACGTATCGGTACCGTCCGCGACAGCGCACCGGTTCCATTACCGTTCAAAATGGGCATGCCAATGTTAGGCGGCCCAATCACTACCGCCGGTAAAGTCTTCTTCATTGGTGCAACCGCAGATAACTATCTGCGCGCTTTCAGCACCGATACCGGTGAAATGTTGTGGCAGGCACGTCTGCCAGCAGGCGGCCAGGCAACGCCGATGACCTATGAAGTAAATGGCAAGCAGTATGTTGTCATTGCTGCTGGTGGCCACGGTTCGTTTGGTACCAAGCTGGGTGATTATGTGATTGCCTATGCATTGCCAGACAGCAAGTAATACGCGTTAAGCGAATCACACAAGGCGGACTTCGGTCCGCCTTTTTTTATGGCTAATGCTTTCCGCATGCGGCAGCGCCTCCTTTCCCAAATATGGCAGCGTCTCCTTCCCCAAATACGGCAGCGTCTCCTTCCCCAAATACGGCAGCGTCTCCTTCCCCCGCTTCGCGGGGGAAGGCCGGAATGGGGGACAGCGAGCTCTGAGCGAACGCCAACCCCATTAACCCCGGCTACGCCGCCAGTTCAGCCAGCCACACATTGCCATCACTACACAGGTGGCTAAAAATACCGGCCTCATTCCAAAAGCGCCGCCGACAAATCCACCAAACAGTGGCCCGCTGACCTGGCCGATATACTGCGCCGAAGTCGAATAGCCCAGCATCCGTCCGACCTGCGTTTCCGGCACGTTATGGCGAATAATCGCGGTGATGCAGGGCATTAATCCGCCCAGCGCCATTCCCATCAGGAATCGCAAAACCACTAATTGCCATGCCGCCGTGATAAATGCCTGCGGGATTAATAACAGCGCACACACCAGCAAACCTGCGGTTAATATACGCCAGTGGCCAATACGATCCGCCAGTTTACCCAGCCTCGGTGCAGAGAGAATGCTGCCCAACGCGGCGGCAGACATTACCAAGCCCGCCATGAATGTCACTGCCTGATCACCCTGCACAAACTGACCGATATAAAGAGTAATAATCGGTTCAATCGACATATTGGCGAAAATCAGCAGCATGCCCGAAAGCCACATTAACCGCACCAGCGAACGATTCACAGGCTGTTCCGCTTCGTGCTCTGTCGTGCTGGTTTTTTCTCTCGTTTTTGGTTTAGGGACTTCTTTTAATAAAAAGGTCGTCGCCAGGAAAGCGAGGAAAATCACCGCACCGGTCAGCCAGAAAGTTTGTCGAATGCCAATCAACGGCGGCAGCGCACCGCCCAGCAACGGGCCAACGACGTTACCGGCCATAATCCCTGAAGCCAATATTCCCAATGCCCAGCCGGTCTGCGATTTGGGGGTTTGCGAGGCCACTAAGATGGTCGAGCCAGAGGCATAACCGCCTAATAATCCCGCCAGTAAACGTAGCGCAACCAGTTGCCACGGCGCGGTTGCCATACCAATCAGCGACATCGCCACCGCCATGCCGAGGCTGGCGCGGATCAGCATCAGTTTTCGTCCGTAGCGATCGGCCAGTTTTCCCCAGAGCGGCGCGGTCAGGGCAGCTGTAAAAAACGTGGCGCCATAAGCGATGCCTGACCAACGAGCAATTGCAGCCGGTTCACTTACGCCTAATTGCTGAACATAAAGCGGCAAGAACGGCAACAGCAGTGTCATCGCCACAATGGTGCTGAACGATCCCAATACGCAAACCCATAAGTTGCGCCGCCAGTATTGAAACTCCACAACTGCACTCTGTTCCATAGCAAATTCCCGATAATGATCAGGGAGTCAGGCTACCAATGGTGCATATCAAACAACAGTCGCGGCGTGATATTTACTCTGTAGCCCTTTCTGTTGCTACTGAACAACAATCACGCCGATGCTAATGCGTTAATTAACGTGTCGCAGAGTAAGCTGATGGGCGAAGTCGGCTGTTCGGCATCGCGTAATAGCAGATAGCTTTGCAGACGATCCATTTGCCATTCCGGCAATAGCTGCTGAATTTCTCCCCGCGCCACTGCTTCCTGCGCCATATAGGAAGGCAGATAAGCAATACCGCTACCGGCGAGTGCGGCGTTTAATAGCGCCATGCTGTTGTTAGCACGAAAACGGCTGCGAACTTCCACCACCAGTCGCTGCTTATCTCGGCGAAACGGCAGTGCCGCCGTGTGCGCAGGGCCATGAAACATCAGCAAATCATGGCGTGGCAACATATCAGGATGGCTAATAGCAGGATGCTGCATCAGATAACCTGGCGCGGCGTACAATCCCCAATCGATATCGCTGAGGACGCGAAAATTGCCCTGCTGAGGTGCACGGGCGCGGATAACAATCGCCACATCGACCTGATCGCTGATTTCATCACTGTTGCGATCGGTTAAATCAAGATCAATATTGATATGCAGGTGGCGGCGAAGAAAGCGATTAAGCAGCGGCACAATACATTGGCAGCCATACGTTACCGGTGCTTGCAACCGCACATTGCCTGTAAGTTCCTGATGCATCTGCTGCACGAAGGCATCCGCACGATGCATCTCAGCTAGCATCCGCATGCAGAAAGGATAATAGGCCTGCCCCAGTTCAGTGAGCGCCATTTTGCGGGTGGTGCGTTGTAAAAGTTTGATACCAAGCCGCACTTCCAGCCGGGCAATTTCGCGACTGACGTGAGATTTAGATAATCCCAGTGCGCGTGCCGCCTCGGTGAAACTTTTTAACTCTACGACACGCGCAAACAACAGCATGGCGGTCAGGTTATCACTGTTATCCATTACTCATCCCTGGCTGATCTCTTTCGCATCATTTGAAATAAAAATATCATACGTTACGCTCAGGGCGTTAATTCGCGTTTATCGTGAGTTTATATTTAAATAAATGTCGTTTCACACGCTGAACTAACCAAGAAGGAAAATAAGAGAGTGGAGTCTTAAAGCGGTATTTTTTTGATCTGCTATCGGTAATTATGTCGATAAACCTGCCCAGAAACTAATAACGGACATTAGCGTATAAGGTTTAATTGAAGGCGATAAAAATGGCATTATCAATGCGGCAACAGGCGACGAAACCAGCAGAACCTCACCCGGTTAAAAATGCCAAAAAGTAGGCACAGCGGTGCTTAGGATGGTGCTATCTTCAGTGAAGCCTTCAACAGTGACTTCAACAGTGACTTCAACAGTAATGCCAATGCAGGAGCTCATTCAGAGGGAACCTGCAACCGAGCGAAAATATCCTCATCGCGGAAAAAAACAATAAAACTAACCAATGAGAAACAGCCTTTACTTTATTTTTTCATGCTCGCCGTTCTGTTATTTTCTCTTGCTCTGTCTAATACAAACGAATTTCATCTTGGCTGATATGTCTTACTCTCGTCAGTATCCCGCCTGTTTATTATTATTCGGGTGCATGCCGAATTCGTACACCTGCCAATACCATCATTTGGCCAAAGGCGATCATTCCGACGTTCTCGATCAACAGCGTTTGCAACGTATGCCATGGCAAGAACGTCGGAATTTTCAGCTTGCCATAGCCAGCGGGAATAAAAGACGATCGGGTTCGACGCGTCTTTGACGACGCAGTTGCCCTGGCGTCACCATAAAATAGTTTTTAAAGGTACGCGTATACGCCTGCTGCGTATCGAAACCATAACTCATCGCCACCTGTAAAATGGCTTCATTGCTACTGAGCAAGGTCAACGCAGACTCGGTTAAACGCCGCTGACGAATATATTCAGCCAGTGAGAAACCGGTGTGCTGCCGGAATAATCGTTGCAGGTGCCAACGGGAATAGCCGGAGCGACGTGCTACCTCGTCCAGATGCAAATCGTGTCCTAAATTGCCTTCAATCCACTCCAGCAAACTACGAATAAACTCGCGCTGATTCATGGGGTCCTCCTGATATCGCCTGATGTGCAGTGAACCCACTTTAACGCGTTAAATTTATCCCTTAATTAGCAGAAAATTAGCGCAGAATTAGCATCTGCGCTTTTCGGGCCTTAAACCTGACCTAAAACGTGCTGCGGCCACCTGTCTACCGCGTGAAGGTTAACGGATATAATTCTGCGCTAACTATCCAGCGCTAAACTGCTGCCAGCGCTACACTGCCAGCAACTTTTTAGAGGACATCATCCATGCGTGTGTTGTTAGTCGAAGATGATGAAATGATTGGCGCAAATTTACAGCAGGCGCTGGAAGCAGCGGGCTGGTCAGTTGACTGGGTTCGTGACGGCGTTTTTGCCCATAATGCCTGGGCTGAGGGCGGCTACAGCTGCGTATTGCTCGATCTCGGTTTACCACGTGATGACGGTTTGCAGGTGTTACGCCGGGCGCGCAGCCGTGGCGATGCGACGCCAGTGCTGATTCTCACCGCACGCGATACCGTGGCGCAGCGCGTACAAGGGCTGGACACCGGCGCAGATGATTACCTGCTTAAACCTTTTGATCTGCAAGAAGTGCTGGCAAGAATGCGTGCCATTACCCGACGTCGTCACGGCGCGGCAGATTCGGTGTTAGGCAGCGGCGATGTGCAGCTAGACATGTTGACGCGTGAAGTGATGTACAAAGGCCAGCGCGAGCAGCTTACCGCGCGTGAATATGCGCTTTTGTATGCCTTACTGGAGCGTCCGGGCGCCATTTTGTCTCGTGAGCAGTTGGAAAACCGCATTTACGGCTGGGGCGAAGAGGTCACCAGCAACGCGGTGGATGTGTTGATTCACGGTATGCGCCGCAAATTAGACAACGATGCAATCCGCAATGTGCGCGGGTTAGGCTGGCGAGTACCGGCAATATGAAACCTTTCACTTTTATGCGATCCCTGCGTAATAAATTATTGAGCACGCTGCTGATTATCCATTTATTGATGATTGGCGGCGTGAGCTGGTATTTCTTCAGCTGCTATGGCGACATGATTGGCACTATGAAGGATGATCAGCTCTCTAAAATCGCCGATGCCTGGGCAACCAACAAACAAATTCCTGCGTTAATGCCCCTTATGGTGCCAGCCGACAAGCTGAAAAGCGCGTTTGTGGTTCAGCTCTGGGATGCCGATGGTCAACTGCGCGCCAGCTCCTGGCCAGAGCTGCACGCCCCGCTGCAAGCGAAAAAAGGCTATCACGATGCCGATGTCGGCGGTTGCCATGATTGCGAATGGCGTATTTATACGCGACCCGGCCAACCCGGCAGCGATATCAAAACCATTCAGGTGATGCATAACCTGAGCTATATGAAAGAGTTGATGGTGAAGCGGGCACTCTCAGCGATCGTACCATTGATCCTAATGATGCCGCTTTCGCTGCTGGTGATCTGGTTGGTAGTGCGTAAGATCACCCGCGATCTCCGCGTCGCGTCGCGCCAGATCGCCGCCCAGGAAACACATCATCCCCACAATGTTTCGCCCGATGGCTTACCGGATGAGATCCTGCCGCTGGTTGCGGCTTACAACTCGCTGCTCGATAAACTGCGCGCAGCCTGGTCGGCCCAGCGTCAATTTTTGGAAGATGCTGCTCATGAACTGCGAACGCCTGTCACCGCTGTTACCTTACAGCTAGAAAATTTACGCCAACATATTCAACAGGGTGAAGCCAGCCGCCAGTTTGATCAGCTTGAAGCGGGCGTGACGCGCACACGTCATTTGGTCACACAGTTACTGAATATTTCACGTCAGGAAGATCAAACCGTGGTCGCCAGCATCGAGAATATTGAACTGGACGATCTGCTGAAAGAGAGCATTGAGCAGCTCATGGTTGTGGCAGATAAGCGTGGTATCGACATCGGTTTCAACGGCTCTACCCATTATCGTTTGCAGGCGAGCCGCTCCGAACTACGTAGCCTGTTCGACAACCTGATTGGTAACGCCATGTTACATACGCCAGAAGGCAGTTTGGTGGATGTTTTACTGCATCGCGTTGCGGGACAAACGGTGGTCGATATTGTTGATAACGGGCCGGGTATACCGGAATCGTTTATTGAGCGTGCTTTTGATCGCTTTGCCCGTTCGCCAGATGTGAAAGCTCAAGGCAGCGGTCTGGGTTTATCGATTGTGCGTAGCGTGGCGGAAAAGAACAGCATTCACGTCGCACTTTCCAACTGTTTCAATCCACAAGGCGCCATTTGCGGCTTGCAGGTTCGCGTTACCCTTCCCTGATCTCACCTGTTCAAAACGGAACCTGACAACGTAAACGGTTGCCTGGTTCCGTTCGCTACCCGCTATTAATGTGATCATCATCACATTTCAGCTGAATTATCATGCAACACATTTTGACAAACGTGAGCAAAATCTATTTTCTATCCCCTTGTTGCAGGCACGCTACGCGAGCTTAAAAACGCCTTTGGTTGATTAAAACAATTCACTGCCCATCAAGGGATCGATTTCACTCTGATCGCGCCAGTCGTGCAGCGGTCAAAAGCATGTGGTTAATGATAATGAAATTTAAAACGTTGGTAGCAGGTGCCTTGCTGGCATGTTCCATGAGCGGCGCTGCGCAAGCGGCTGAAAGCGATCCGCAGTATGTTTCTGACTGGTGGCACCAGAGCGTCAACGTGGTGGGCAGCTACCACACGCGTTTCGGACCCCAGTTCAACAACGATGTTTATCTGGAATATGAAGCTTTCGCCAAGAAAGATTGGTTCGATTTTTATGGCTACCTCGACCTGACAAATTTCTTCGGCGTGGGCAACAGCAATGCCAACGGCATTTTTGACCACGGCTCACCGATGTTCATGGAGATCGAACCGCGCTTCTCTATCGACAAACTGACCGGCACCAGCCTGGCGTTTGGTCCATTCAAAGAGTGGTATTTCGCCAATAACTACATCTACGACATGGGTCATAACAGCGATAATCGCCAAAATACCTGGTACATGGGTTTAGGAACCGACATCGATACGCACAGCGATGTTGGCCTTTCATTGAACGTTTATGCGAAATACCAGTGGGAAAACTACGGCGCGGCGAACGAAAATAGCTGGGATGGCTATCGCTTCAAAGTGAAATACTTTGTACCGATCACCACGCTGTGGGGGGGTAATCTGGGTTACGTGGGCTTCACTAACTTCGATTGGGGTTCAGACCTGGCTGAAAAAGGCGGCTCTTCACGTACCAGTAACTCTATCGCCTCTAGCCACATCCTCTCTTTGGGTTACGATCACTGGCATTTCTCTGCCGTGGCGCGTTATTTCCACAATGGCGGACAGTGGGCTGATGGCCGTGAGCTGAACTTTGGTAACGGTGATTTTGAAGTGAAATCTACCGGTTGGGGTTATTACCTGGTTGCAGGTTATAACTTCTAATGCCACAGGCGGCATTCGCCGCCTGCCTCGCTCTTCCCCACTTGGGGAAGAGCGCTTTGCCTTTATTCATGCGGCTTCAAAACATTGATGCGCCATGGAATTCCGAACTTATCGATGAACATACCAAACCCTTTGGCCCAGAATGTTTCCTGCCAAGGCGTTGTGATTTTCCCCCCGGCTGATAACTTTTCAAACCAGGCTTCACCTTGCGCCGTATCGGTTGTCGCCAGGCTGACCGCGTAACCTGCGTGCTCAGAAGCGGGCGGCTGATTAGGGTTGCCGTCACTTAACATCAGCTCCCCTTGCCCGATACGCAAATGCGCATGCATGATTTTTTCAGGGGGTAGCGGCGGCGCTGATTTATCGCCGACCTGCTCGCCCTGCTCCGGCATATCGCCAAAAGTCACCTTATAGAGCAGCTCGCCACCCGTCGCATTCAAGTAAAACTCGATCGCTTCTTCACAACGGCCGTAGAGAAACAGGTAAGGACTCACTTGCATCGTAACCTCCATTGGTGGGTTGGATGGATTTATTCACCACACTCCAAAGTGTAGACGATGAGAGCCGGTCACTTGTCACTGCTGGCAATTTCTACGGAATAACTGCGCCATGTAGCTGCTCATCGGCGTTAGCGCAGCGTCTTTTCCACCAACAAGTTAGAGACGAAATCGCTCTACGCCACCAGGCGGGTGCAGGCCATAAAGGTTTCGCAGGTAACGACAATTTTCGGTGCCATGCCGCGCTCGTCAAACGGATCATGCAGCAAGCGATAATAGCTGCCGTTGGGTGTTGGCATAGTCCAGTTACATTGCTGCAACGCTGCAACGCTGCCAGCGAGCGCGCTTTCTCGAGCGGATGCCCTTTCCGCACGACCACTTTTATCAGCTGGATTGCACTGCTTCTGGTCTGGTACGCGTTAGGTTTACCGATTGGTCCAGGCGTCTATCCACAACTGCATTAATCCCGATTCGCCATGGACGGCGAAAACTGCAACGTACGTTGCTAAATACTCACCAACTTGCCTCTCGGCAACGATCCTCGAATTTATTATCCTGCTATCTCTTCGCTTGCTAACGGTTAATTATTTTTAAATCTAATCAAGACCGCTAGCGAGATTTGCAAACACTGCCACACCGAGGTTTACGTAAAAATGACAACAGCCTGCCCAACAGGGATGGCGCCGACGCACGCTTCGTCGGCACCCAACAACAGCTTAGCGGGACGCATTGATGCGCTGCCTTCCTCCGCCGGTTTGTGGCGTTTCATTTCTTTGCTGGCGCTAGGCGGCTTCTTCGAACTCTACGACCTGTTTGAAACCGGCTACATCAGTTCTGGCTTGCTGGCCACCGGCGTTTTTCATACGGGCAGCGCAGGCGTGTTTGGCTTTTCCGATCAGGCCGCTTTTGCTTCTGCAACGTTTCTGGGTCTGTTTTTTGGCGCAAGCCTGCTGGCGCCCTACGCCGATCGCTTTGGTCGCCGCCTGACGTTTATGTGCGCACTCATGTGGTATGGCCTGTTTTCGCTGCTGATGGCTTTTCAGCAAAGCGCCGAAATGATCATCCTGTTCCGCTTTTTAGTCGGTATTGGTTTGGGCATTGAGCTTGTCACCATCGATACCTACTTGTCGGAATGGGTGCCTACGCATCTGCGTAGCCGCGCCTTCGCGTTTTCATTTTTCATTCAGTTTCTCTCAGTGCCTGCGGTGGCTTTGATGTCGTGGTGGCTGGTGCCGCAAACCATCCTCAGCCTGGAAGGCTGGCGCTGGGTGGTGATTGCAGGCGCGCTCTGTTCACTGGTGATTTGGTTTATTCGCAAAAACCTGCCGGAATCGGCACGCTGGCTGGCGCAACAAGGCCGTCATCAAGAGGCGCATCAGGTGCTCTCGGCAATGGAAAAGCGTTGTGGCATGACGCCGGGCGCAGATTTCCCACCCGATGATGCCGCGGCACAACTGCCGAAAAAAGGGCGTTTCAGCGAGATTTGGGCCCCCGCTTATCGCAAGCGCACCCTGATGCTGGTGGTGATGAATTTCTTCCAGGCAATTGGTTTCTTCGGCTTCGGTAACTGGCTGCCCGCGCTGCTGTCGGGCAAAGGCACCACGGTCACACACAGTTTGCTTTATGCCTTTTTTATCACGCTGGCCTACCCGCTCGGTTCATTGATTTGCAGCCGTTACGCCGATAAGTTTGAAAATAAATGGCAGATTGTGATGTCGTCGCTGATGACGGTAATATTCGGCACGCTGTTCGCCTTCCAGACCAATCCGGTGCTGCTGATTATTTGCGGCTTTTTGATCACCTATTCCAACGCCTGGCTGACATTTAGCTATCACGCTTATCAAACTGAGATCTTCCCGACGCATATTCGCGCCCGTGCGGTTGGCTTTTGCTACTCGTTCAGCCGCTTATCGACAGTGTTCAGCAGCATTTTGATTGGCTTGATTTTGCAGTACGCCGGCACGCAAGGCGTGATCGCCTTTATTGTGCTGAGTATGCTGATGGTGATGTTGTCGGTGGGAATTTATGGCCCGAAAACGCGCGGCATTGATTTAGAGAATATTTAACCTCTGCGCTTGTTTTTCTTAAGTGCGAGGTCGTTTGTCCCCCACCTCGGTCCTCTTGAGTGCGAGGTCGTTTGCCCCCCATCTCGGTCCTCTTGAGTGCGAGGTCGTTTGCCCCCCCACCTCGGTCCTCCCCCATACATGGGGGAGGAAGATGCTGCAATATGCGAGTAGTAAAGCTGCATGGGGCAGCGTCTCCTTCCCCCGCTTCGCGGGGGAAGGCCGGGATGGGGGACAGCGTACTCCGTCTAAAATGCGTACGCCGCCAAAAATCACTTGCCTTCCAGCACCTTGATATCTGCGCTACCAGTGCGATCCTTCACATCTTTACGCTGTTCGGCAACGTCTTTGGCGCTGACCTGTTTGTCGGACTTATTTCCCCAGCTGGTGCGGATAAAGTTCACCACATCCGCGACCTGCTGATCATTCATACGCCAGCCAAATGCAGGCATGGTGATGGTTGATGGCGCACCTTTCACACCCGGCAATTCGCCGCCCACCAGCACGATATGAATCAGCGAGGTTGGATCGTCAGCCAACACCACCGGATTGCCGCGCAACGCAGGATAAAAACGTTGATAACCGCTGCCATCGGTTTTATGACACGCTGCACAACTGTCGACATACAGCGAGGCACCCGCCTGATGATCATCCCCTTTCCACAGCGCTTTCGCCGTTGCCTCATCAACGCTGAACACCGTTTGATGCGGATCTTTCGCACCCAATGATTTCAGATAACGCGCAATCGCCGTGATGTCGTTGTCGCTCAAGTGCTGCAAGCTATGCTCAACCACTTCGGTCATGCCGCCAAAGGCTGCGGTGTGATCGTTACGACCGTAACGCAGGAACTGGCTCAAATCGTCTTCACTCCAGCGGCCTAAACCATCGCGGTTGTCGCCGCGCAGGTTGCTGGCGGTCCAGCCGTCAACCGGTGCGCTGCTGCCAGACAAATAATCATTCCCTTCGTTATTGGTCAGGGCTTTCTCTTGCATAGTGATGCTACGTGGCGTGTGGCATGCGCCGCAGTGGCCTAAGCCTTCAACCAGATAACGTCCTCGTGCCAGCGTGGGATCTTCCTGCTCAGCCGGCTTGAAAGCCTTCACTTCCGGTGCAAACACAGTACGCCAAATCGCCAGCGGCCAACGCATCGAAAGCGGCCAGGGAATATCGCTGTCTTGATTAGCTTGATTAACTGGCGCAACGCCATGCATGAAGTAGGCATACAACGCCTTCATGTCGTCATCATTGACCACTGCATAAGAGGGAAATGGCATCGCCGGATAGAGCGTATCGCCATTTTTCGCCACGCCGTGACGCACCGCTTTTTGGAAGTCGTCGTAGCTGTAATCACCGATCCCAGTCGATTTATCCGGCGTGATATTGGTCGAATAAATAGTGCCGATCGGAGTGACCATCGGTAAGCCACCCGCAAAGGCTTTTCCGTCTTTGCTGGTGTGACACGCCACGCAGTCACCGGCACGCGCCAGATACTCGCCGCGCTTTACCAAATCGCTGTTGCTGTCGTCCGCCAGTGCAGAGAACGTCAACGTGCCCAGAATCAGGGCCAAAATGCCTTTTTTCATCGCCATGTTCCTTATGCCTGCACCAGTGGACCTGGATTTTTCAGGTACTGCTCGCGGATGGCTTTCGCGGACCAATACGTCAGCGCCGCCACCATGCCTGTTGGGTTGTAACCCAGCCCTTGCGGGAAGGCTGACGCGCCAGGTACAAACACATTCGGCACATCCCAGCTTTGCAGATAGCGGTTAACCGCGCTGGTGTTGGGATCTTCACCCATGATCGCCCCGCCATTCATGTGCGTGGTTTGATAAACGGTGGAATCGAAATGGCTGTCAGCGGTTTTCGCGGCGCCCATGATCAGTTTAGGGTTCATCGCTTCCGCAATTTTGTGCATTTTGCTGACCATGAACTGCGCCATCTTGATGTCGTTTTCCTGCCAGTCAAAGGTCATGCGCAGCAGCGGCTGGCCGTGGGCATCTTTGTAGTTAGGATCGAGATCAAGGTAATTGGCACGATAAGATTGGTGCGCGCCGTGGGCATCCATCGATACGTGATGGGTGTAAGTGTCCGCGACGGCGGCTTTCCACTTACTGCCCCAGTTTGGCGTGCCGGTCGGCGTCGGCAGACCCGAAATCGGTTTGGTACCCGCCTGGTTAACCCAGAACGGCGAACCACCGACAAAGCCGTGCGGGCCGTGATCAAAGTTGTCGGCATTAAAGTCATCCACACCTACGCCTGCGCCACCCGCACCAATAAACGGATTGGTGGTGGTGTTTTTGTCGAACAGCGCTTTAAGCGTGGAGATGTTTTGGTACGCGAAGTTGCGACCAACGGTGCCTTCATTGGTAATCGGGTTATAGGGCTTGCCAATGCCCGACAGCAGCATCAGATGCACGTTGTGGAACTGGAACGCAGAAAGAATCACCAAATCCGCCAGCTGCTCAACTTCACGGCCTTGACCATCAACGTACGTCACGCCGGTGGCGCGCTTTTTGTCATCGGTCAGATTAACGCGCAGCACGTAAGCGTTGTTGCGTAATTCAAACTTCGGCTCCTGACGCAGCGCGGGCAGGATGTTGACGTTTGGCGATGCCTTGGAATACATGTAGCACGCATAACCACTGCAGTAGCCGCAGAAATTACACGGGCCCATTTGCGCGCCGTAGGTGTTGGTATAGGGGCCAGAGGTGTTCGCTGAAGGCAAGTCATAAGGATGATAGCCAACCGATTCTGCCGCCTGGGAAAAGAGCTGCGCCGAGTAGGTGCGCTTTTGCGCTGGCAGTGGAAACTTATCTGAGCGATCGGGTGCAAACGGGTTGCCACCGATCTCTTTGCCCACCACTTTACCGTTGATGCTCCAAGGCGTACCGGAGGTGCCAAACACTTTCTCAGCCTTGTCAAAAAAGGGTTCCAGCTCGTCGTAGTTCACGCCGAAATCTTGAATCGTCATGCCTTCAGGAATGAAGTTTTTGCCGTAACGCTCTTCGTAATGACTGCGCATACGCAATTCAGTCGGATCAACACGGAAATGCACGCCAGACCAGTGCAGGCCCGCGCCGCCGGTGCCGGTGCCGGGTAAAAAGGCAGCCAGCTGACGATAAGGCACGGCGGTTTGCGACGCGTTATGGCGAATCGTTACGGTGCTTTTTGACAGATCCTGGAACAGCTTTTTGCGGATGTTATAGGTCAGTTCATCAATGGATTGCGGATACGATCCATCAGGATACGTATCGCGATGCGGACCGCGCTCCAGCGCCAGCACGGTTAACCCGGCTTCGGTCAGCTCTTTCGCCATGATTGCGCCAGCCCAGCCGAACCCAACAATCACCGCGTCTACTTTTTTATTTTCGTTAGCCATGCTTACGTTCTCTCTCCGCGAATCGACACTGACGGGAACGGATATTGTTCGCCGCGCTCTACCCAATCCATAAAGTCGGCGCGAGCGCCTGGGAAGCCAATCAGCTTCCAGCCCACCATGCCTTGATTGCCGCCGTGGATCGGATCGCTGAAGAAGCCTTCGCGGGTGTTTTGAATCAGGAACGCAAAGAAGGTTTTACTTGGCAGTTGTTTGAACTCGGCTTTGCCGCTTTCCATTGCCTGTAACAAGGCGTCTTGCTGGTCGCCAGTCAGCTCAGCGAACACTTTTCCATGCTGCTGTTTGCTATAGTCATCCGCATCGGCGAGGCCCAGCCGATAGATTTGCTGCGGTACCAGCGGCAGCTGATAACCCAGCTCTTTCGGCAAGTCAGGATTGAACGGTCCCTGCATGTACCAGGTTGCACCGGTCGCATAAGGGGTATTCATCTGACGATCGATAAATTCCGGTACGCCCGCTTCCAGTGCGCCGGGACCCCGATCATCGTTGGGGATCAGGCGCGCGACCGCCGCCTTAATAAAAGCGAACTCTTCGGCAGTAAACCAGTTGGGTTGATAATCACGCGCCTGTTGCGGGCCGGTTGAATTTACTTCTGCAGCCTGCGCTGCCATTGGTGTTGTGAATGCACCCATAGTAGCGCCACCCACCGCCATTGCTGGCGCCAGGGTGATGGTCTTCAGCAAAAAATCCCTGCGTGAATGACCCTTTTTTTGTTCTGACATGACATTGCCTCAGTACCGCATACAATGCGGCATGAAAGAGTAATTGATTGCGTTGTAATGGTTTTTATAAGCGGTTTTAGGGTTACAGCTTTATTGTTACCGGTAACAATTGCCGTTAGTGTAACACCGTTAGCCACAAAGATTGAGGGGATGGAAACAAAATCGCACAAATTCATTAACATCCATCGCCACGCATTCATTGTCTGATACATCACATCACTTACAGAGAGCAGCCAAAAACGTTATAACAGTCTGCACACAACAGCGGAGAACCTATGTTTAAGTCCTTTTTCCCCCGGCCAGCGCTGTTTTTTAGCTCAGCAGCGATTTGGAGCTTGCTGGCTATTTTTGCGTGGTTCGGTTTTGCCGATCGTATACCTGCGTTATGGCCAGCTTTTGATGCCGCAATGAAACAGCCTTTACCGACCACGGCAGCACGCTTTATCGCTGCCAGTCAGCTATGGTTTTATGCCTATTACTGGATCATGGTGACCGTTTTCGCGCTGGCCTGGCGGGTGATTGATAATCATCCCTGGCAGCGTTGGTCAGTGTGGGGTTCAGCCCTGATTATCTTTGTGACCTGGTTTGGCGTGCAGGTTGGCGTGGCGATTAACGCCTGGTATGGGCCTTTCTATGACCTGATCCAGAAAGCGCTGACTAAAGCCGGTTCGGTACAAATCAGTGAATTTTATGGTGAAGTCAGAGCATTTTTAGGCATCGCATTGATTGCCGTAGTGATTGGCGTGATGAACTCATTCTTCATTAGTCATTGGGTGTTCCGCTGGCGTACCGCGATGAACAATTACTACATGCACAACTGGCAACGCCTGCGTCATGTCGAAGGCGCCGCTCAGCGTGTACAAGAAGACACCATGCGCTTTGCCACCACGCTGGAAGATTGGGGCGTGAGCTTTATTCAGGCAATTATGACGCTGGTGGCCTTTTTACCGGTGCTGGTCACGCTGTCACATCACGTTAAAGATGTGCCGTTTCTGGGTAACATTCCCTATGCGCTGGTGATCGCCGCGGTGCTGTGGTCAGTGTTTGGTACCGGGCTGTTAGCATTGGTGGGAATTAAACTGCCGGGGCTGGAGTTCCGCAATCAGCGAGTAGAAGCAGCATATCGTAAAGAGCTGGTTTACGGCGAAGATGATGCTTCACGCGCCTCGCCACCCACCGTGCAGGAGCTGTTCAGCCGGGTACGGACTAACTATTTCCGCCTTTACTTTCACTATCTCTATTTCAACATCACCCGCATTCTTTATTTGCAGGTGGATAACGTCTTTGGCTTGTTCCTGCTGTTTCCGTCGATTGTGGCAGGCACCATTACGCTGGGATTGTTAAACCAGATTACCAACGTATTTGATCAGGTGCGTAGCTCGTTCCAGTATCTGATTACGTCGTGGTCAACGCTGGTGGAGTTGATGTCGATCTACAAACGTCTGCGCAGTTTCGAGCAGATTTTGCAGGACATTCCGCATGAAGAGATGATGCGTGAGGCGTCCGAAGAGGTGTAGTTTTGGCTTGGACTGTGGTCTAGTGCGAGGTCGTTTGGCCCCCACCTCGGTCCTCTTGAGTGCGAGGTCGTTTGGCCCCCACCTCAGTCCTCCCCCATACATGGGGGAGGAAGATGCTGCAATATGCGAGTAGTAAAGCTGCATGTGGCAGCGTCTCCTTCCCCCGCTTCGCGGGGGAAGGCCGGGATGGGGGACAGCGCGCAGAGGACAGAGGACGCACGCAGAGATCAGACTTAAAGCGCTATACGCATCACGCTGTCTGGATTTTTCGGTGGCTCTTTACGCGAACCCGGCTGCTTGACGCTAACAAACAGCGCTTTGCCATCGGCTGACAGCGCCAGGCTGTTCGGCAGACCCGGCGTTTTCACCGTACGCTTCACCTTGTAGCTGCTGGCATCAATGATGCTCACTTCGCCCGCTTTACGGTGTGTTACATACAGCTCATCGCGATCGGCATTGAACAGCACCGCCAGCGATTCCGGCACGTCAATCTTATGAATGACTTTTTGATCGCGTAAATCAACGACCAGCACCTGCGACTGTTTTGAATCGCTGAGGAACGCACGCTGACCTTTTGTATCCAGAGCAATATTCAGGAAGAAATGCTCTTTTTCCGCATCAATCTTCTGCTTTTTCTCAATGGCATTGGTACGCGTATTGATAGTGACCAACTCGCCGTCGCTATTGGTGACATAGATTTTTTGCGCGTCAGAATCGACGGCTAAACCGGTGCCCATTTTGCCGGTGTTCGTCACGGTGCTGATCAGTTGCAGCGTTTTACCGTCAACGACCCACACCACGCTTTCAGGGCCTAAACCCGTGACGTAGACGTGATCGGTTTTCGCATCAACGGCCACTTGACGCGGCTGCAGTGGACGCACGCTTTCGCCACGCTTGCGGCTGTCCAGCACCAGCGTGTTCAGCACTTTGCCGCTGCTGGCGTCAACAGAGGTTAACGAGCCATTCACGGTATTGCCGAAGTAAAGAATATTGGTTTGCGGATTAATCGCAGCGCCAAAGGTTTTCAGCTCAGTGTTGATTGATTGCTTCACCGCTAAATCCTGCGGATCAAGACGGAAAACGGTGCCGCCTTTGCCGTCAGCGTTTTGCGCAGTCGCCAGGAATAGTGCGTTATCTTTCTGGCTTACTGCCAGCTCGTAAGCACCTTTACCAATCGGTTGATTCAGATCTTCAGCTTGTGCAGCCAGTAGACCCGAAACAGAAAACAGTGCTGTTGCCAGCAGCAGAGGACGCAGCGCCCATTGCTTAGTCGTTAAAGCTTTCATAACTTCTCCATAGTAAATCCACCGCGAAAAGCAGCGGAAAGAAAGCCCATCATTGCAACCTGATAAATAAAGCAAAAATTCCCGTCATACTTCTCATAGCAGGCACGTTGGCTGCTCTCATTCACGCGAATCACTGATCTCAATATGCTCATCAGGATTTACGGATTTGCCGCCTTCCTACAACGCGAATTATTTAGGGTATAAAAAATGAGAATGAATATTTCTTGAGAATAATAATTATTTCGGTGGGAAAGTGACAGGATTATTATTGCCAGGTACTGGCAGAAACGCCGACAGGACGCCCAAAGGCGTCCTGTCGGCGCAAGAGATAACTTATTTAGTCAATTCAGCGGTCATGTGTACGCCGTTATTGAAGTAAGCTTCAGTCACTTTATAGGAAGCACCAGTTTCCTGAGCCTGTGCAGCGATTTTCGCTTCTGCACCATCCAGCGTAGTGCCGGTAGCGGTCACGGTTTGTGCAAAACCAGCAAAAGGCAGGAGTGAAAGAGTCATTACAGCAGCAAAAGTTTTGATGGTATTCATGGTCAATTCCTTGGTCAATTTTTAAGAAGTTAGGCGTTGTCGCCTTGTTGATAGATATATTAGGTGAGAAGTTGATCAAGAAAAAGCGGAGAGATTTGCTGAACTCATTCAAAATAACTGATTATAAAAAGCACAATTAGCGCAGTAAAGACGCAAAAGGTTAATTCACTATGCCAAATAAAAAAGGCAGCATATATCGCTGCCATAGAAGAAAGTTATCCGTGGTGTCTCACGCGAGTAAAGATGGTGATGGCTGCCAGTAACATCAGCGCGCCGCTGGCGAGGAACACACCGCCTGCGCCTTGTAAATCGAACATCCAGCCGCCAGCCGCAGCACCAAAGGTAATTGCCAGCTGAATGGTTGCCACCAGCAAGCCGCCGCCCGATTCTGCATCATCCGGTACTGCACGAGAAATCCAGGTTGACCAGCCGGTCGGCATCGATCCAAACGCCATGCCCCACAACGCCACGCCTGCGCCGACCATCCAGCTTACATCGCCAAACGTCACTAACAGAAACGCCGTTGCGCTCATTAACAACGCCATGCCGCTTAAGGTTAACGACACGCTGCGCGTCACCAGATAACCCGCCAGCGAAGTACCGAAAAAGTTCGCGACGCCAAAGGCCAACAGCACCAGCGACAGCTGATTCAGATTCAGTAGCGCCACACCCTCAAGGAACGGGCGCAGATAGGTAAAGAAGGCAAAGTGACCGGTGAACATCATGATCACTGCCAGCATTCCCCAGCGCATCACTTTGATTCGCAGCAGATCTAACACGCCGCCGTTGCGCGCTTTGTTCTCTGCAGGCATCGCAGGCAGGGTAAAGAATTGCCACAACAGCGCCACCGCGCCCAACATCGCTGTCAGCAGGAAGATGTTACGCCAGCCGATGAGGCCACCAAGATAGCTGCCTGCCGGCGTGGCGATAATCGTTGCCAGCGAAATCCCGCTGAACACAATCGACAACGCGCGCGGCACCTGATCGCTGGGCACTAGCCGCATAGTAATGGCGGTCGAGAGCGTCCAGAATCCCCCGATCGCCATGCCCAGCAGTACGCGGGCCAGCAGGATCACAGTCAGGTTTTCCGCAAACGCCACCAGCAACGCTGAGGCGATCATTAACAGTGAAAATGTCAGCATGACGACGCGGCGATCAAGGCGGCGCGTGACGCTAGCCGTGATCAAACTGGTAAACAGCGCGACCAACGCGGTAACCGTCACCGTTTGCCCCGCCTGTCCTTCTGAGACGTTTAAACTCGCCGCCATCGGCGTCAACAAGCTGACCGGTAAAAATTCGGCGGTAATTAAGCTAAAAACGCCAAACGCCATAGCAAATACCGCGCCCCACGCGGGACGGGCGGGTGAGGAAACCTCATCAGCCACTTCTGTGCTCAGACTCATGCTGCTTCTCCAGAGGATAAAAAAAGTAAGTGTGAGCATAGAGGGCAGACAAAAGACGATCTATGATGCGTACACCGTGTTTATTGATAATTCGTCTGGAATCGCATGAGCCACTATGAAGATCTGACCAGTGAACTGCTGATGGGAATGCGCCTGTATGGTGTGAATTACCAGCGTATCGAAGTCTCTGCGCCGTTTGGACTGCGCTTTGATAACGCGCCAGGCCGCGCGCAGTTTCACTTTGTCGGGCGCGGTTCGCTGCTGGTGCGCAGCGCTTCCGGCAACATTTTTCAGCTCAACAGCGGCGATGCTCTGCTGGTGCCGCACGGCAAGCCGCACAGTTTGATCTCCAGCGAAGAAGCGTTATGCGAGTCGATTAACAAGCTGGAAAGCAAGCCGATCTGCGACAGCGTTTGTGCGATTGCCGCGCCCGCCGATGCGTGTAAAGACGAACACAGCGTGATTCTGTTTAGCGCCTGTATGGCGTTTGAATTGGGCGGCATGCAGCCGCTGATCAACACCATGCCAGACGTGATGCTGGTCAGCACCCTATTGTCACAATACCCTGAAATCAGCCCAATTTTGGCGGCGATGGAGCGAGAATCACGTACTCGACAGGCGGGTTTCGCCGGTATTTTGTCGCGCCTTGCCGATGTGGTCGCCGCCCTGATTGTGCGTGGCTGGGTAGAGAACGGCTGCGGTCAAAGCAGCGGGTTAGTGCAGGCGATGCGCGATCCGCGGTTGAGTCAGGCGATTGCCGCGATGCACCGTGAACCCGGCGAAAACTGGACAGTAGAACGTTTAGCCCGCGAAGCGGGTTGTTCACGTTCGGTGTTTGCGGAGCGCTTTTTGAATGCAACTAACATGACGCCGCTGCGTTATCTGACTGAACTGCGCATGCGGCTGGCGGTACAGCGTATCGTGAATAATGGCGAAGCCGTGGAAGCCGTCGCCTATCATCTTGGCTACGGCTCGCTGGCGGCGTTTAGCCGCGCATTTAAACGCATTGTGGGACAATCGCCCGGCGCACTGCGTGCGGGTCGAGACAGCACGCAGGCGGTGGCTTCTTAGCGGAACACGCTGATCGCTTCGACCAAACGGTTGGCCTGATGCGTCATGCGCCCCGATGCTTCGGCGCTTTCCTGTACGCGAGCAGCGTTCTGATGCGTAATATCATCAAGATCTTCAACCGCCGTGCTGACTTCGCTGAGGGCGATGGATTGTTCGGCGGTTGCCGCACTGATCTGTGCAATCAGCGACGTCACGTTTTGCACCTGCGAGACGATATCCTGCATGGTTCGACCCGCAGCATCCGCATGATCACTCCCCGACTTCACACGGCTGGCGCTGGTTTCCACCAGCGTTTTGATCTCGCTGGCGGCTTTGGCGCTGCGCTGCGCCAGACTGCGGACTTCACCCGCCACCACAGCAAAACCTTTGCCCTGCTCGCCGGCGCGCGCCGCTTCTACAGCTGCGTTCAGTGCCAGGATATTGGTCTGGAAGGCGATGCCATCGATCACGCTGGTAATGTTGGCGATACGCTTAGAACTGTCGGCGATCTCCCCCATCATCCCCATCATCTCTTTCATCACTTCACCGCCTTTGATCGCGGCACCGCTGGTGTTAGCGGAGAGCGAATTCACTTCGCTGGCGGTTTCGGTGTTGCTCTTCACCGTGGCGGTCATTTCGTTCATGGTGGCGGCGGTTTGCTGCACATTGGCCGCAGCCTGTTCAGTACGTCGACTCAGTTCGTTGTTGCTGCGCGCAATCGCATCGCTGGCGCTCAAGACGTTTATCGCCTGGCCGCTAACGTCATCTACCAGCCAGCGGAACATGAGGCCGAGCTGCCCAATAGCGCGCAGCGTCATGCCCACTTCATCAACGCGATCCATCTGTTCAACTTTATGGCTGGATCCGGTTGCCACGCTTAACGCTTGTTTGCACATGCGTTCGATTGGGCGCGAAATTTGTTGTTCCAGCCATGCACTGGCCAGCAATAGCAGCATCGCCATGCCGCCCGCAAAGCAGCTGAGCTGCAGAGATGTCACGCCGAGTAGCCAGACACTGGCGACGGAAAGCGGCAGCAATGCAAATAAGGTGCTGCGGATGCGCCAGCGCAGCGGCAGGGTTTTCAGGATGGAGCTAAAACCACGCCAGCCACTCCGCACGATCAATCCCTTATGAAAACGGCGTCCTTTGGCCTGACCTTCACGAAATTCGCGGTAGAGCTTTTCGGTCTGGCGCACTTCTTCTGTGCTGGGTTTGGTTCGCACAGACATATAGCCTTGCACTTTGCCTTCGCGTACCACAGGAATGGCGTTGGCGCGCACCCAATAGTGGTCACCGTTTTTACGACGGTTTTTTACCAGCGCGGTCCAGGGTTCCCCCTGTTTCAGCGTTGCCCACATATCAGCAAACGCCTCAGACGGCATATCCGGGTGGCGCACCATGTTGTGCGGCTGACCGTCCACTTCTTCTGGCGAGAATCCACTGGCCTCGATAAACGCGTCGTTGGCGTAGGTGATGTGGCTATTGAGATCGGTGGTCGACATCAATGTCGCATGATCATCAAACACATACTCACGCTGAGATACGGGTTGGTTATTACGCATGGGAAATTCCTTGAGGCAAGCCGGCCAGGTAAAAAGAAAACGATTACGAATTGTTATCTTTTCGGCAAGTCGCCGCAGACTCTTTAGCGTTTCTGATTAATTTTCCCCATGAAAAAAGCCGCTTTGAGGCGGCTTTCACATTTTTTAGGCGCTTGAATCGATTAGAAGGGTTTGAGAGTAAATGAAATCCTTCTTTAAAACGTAGCCAACGCATCTGCAGCCGCGAGAATGACAGAACTGCACGGCTCTACCCGAATAATTCGCGTTGCAGGAAGGCGGCAAGCTGATTCATCGCCGAGAGCTTACTGAAGTAAGCGACGGGTGTGAAACTGCGTAGCCAACGCATCTGCAACGCGAAGAATGAAGGGTAGATTAGAATTGCCAGCGCACGCCAACGTTATACCGCCACCCTTTGGCGCCGTTGCTATCAATCTCTTTGCGGTAATCCGCTTCTGCATACAACGACAGATCTTTTTTCACTGTTGCGGTTCCGCCTGCGCCTAACTCCCACATTTGCCCGACGTGGCCGCTATCGAAACTCCCGCTGAATGAGGGATTATCGACGGCTGAAACCGTGCTTTTTACCGTGCCGCCCCAGCCTTTGTAGTAGTTCGCGCGCAGATAAGGTGTGTATTGGCGATGACTCTCGTCCGTCCAGGTGCGATCCAGGCGTGCACCGAGACGACCCAGAATCTGGTTATCATTGTCGTAACGCACCTTGTTGCCATCTGCGTCAACAAAATCACTCATGTTGAGCTTCATGTACATCAGCTGTGCCTGCGGCTCTAACTCGATATCGTGTGCCAGCTCAAAGGGATAACCGCTCTCTAATGACGCGGTCCAGCCATTCGCTTTTAACGTCGCCACATCTTTCTTACTTGCGACATCGGTTTCACCGCGATGGCGATCAAACGACAACACGCCATCAAGATAGAACCCATTTTGGCGCTGCCAGGTGCCGTAAAAGGCCAGGCTGTCGCTGTCAAAACTGGTGCTGCTGTAACCGTCTGCAGCGTCAGGCCGAATACGCGTGTTACCGCGCGTGTAGGCTAAGCCGCCGCGCAGGCTATCTTTTTCACCATCAAGGCGCAGCAGATTACCGCCCACCTGAACCGCGCTGTAATCGAGGTCAAAATCGTAGCCGTAATCGCGGAAACGCTGGTCACTTTTGTATTTCAGGTTAGAACCGATGTAGCGCAAAAACATCTCGCCGCCATCACCTTCTGAGCGCGTTTGCTCGTGGCGTAGTTCACCCAAACGCTTATGCAGATCGTCAATAATCGCGGCGGTGTAATAAGCCAATCCAACGGGTGCGGAGATATAGGATGGCACCTGCGGCACGACCGCTGGGCGTGATTCCGCTCGGCTACTGCTGATATTTTGGTTAGTTGTGGTATCAAACGGCGTGGTCACTAATGTTGAACAGCTGCTTTCTCCCTCGCAGACGTAGTAATTTGCCAGACGATAATCCCAGTAATTATTGCCCGTTCCACTGACCAGGCGCTGATTCGGATCGCTGCTGCCTGGTGCAAAGCTGTAGAGACGATATTGCCACGGCCCTGCCGCAATGTACCCGCCCGCCAGCGCCAGGCTGTTGCCGCTGGCATTGCCTGCGACCTGCGCCAATGAAATCCCTTCACCGGCATCAATGCCGCCGTTACGGTTGAGATCGGTCAGCATACCGGTGCTTGCCGCATCGAGCTGTACATCCATTAGCGTGGTGCCGCTGGCGTTCCCCTCAACATTGAGATGGTCAGTGAACTGATTGCTCAGCGCCCCGCCTTGGTTGAGACGGGTGAGCAGATTGAGCTGTCCGCCGTTGGAGGCCAGAGAACCCTCGATATCCAACGTATTTCCCGGTGAACCGCCGCCGTTGGTTAAATCGATAACGCCTGCGTTATTCACCACCAGCGAGTTATCACTGCCGCCCGCCAGTGTCGGATGCACATTGTTGCCTGCATACAGTATGGAATCGCTACCGATGTTGATGGTGCTGTGCGCCAGTTGCAGGTTATCGGTCAGAGTCCATTGCGAGCCATAGAAGTTTAGGGTGCTCCAGCTGCTGCCAAGGTTTACCCCTTTGCTGAGATCGTCGGCGCTGAATGAGCCGCCTCGTGCAGCGATATTATTAAAGGTCAGCGTATTGCCGGTGCCGTTTCCGCTGGTGAGATGGTAAGTCGTGCTGAGATCAACACCGCTGACTTCAGCCAGATTGTTGTTATCGCCGCCCATCGTCAGGCTGCCGTTGAGCGTACCGCCGGTCCAGCGGAACGTATCGCTGCCGCCGCCAGGATTGATGTCGCCGATTACGCCGCCTTCGGTCAACAGGATCTCATCGTTGGCGTTGCTGCCCGCCACCGCGACGGTAGAAGGGTTGGCGGTAATGATCGTGCCAAGGTTTTCAAACAGAGTTTGTCCACCGCGCAAATCAACCACCGGTGAAGTCAGGCTATTTGATGTAAAAGTGCCGGTGTTCAGGATACTGCCTGCGGTGCTGGAAACCAGAGCTGAGCCGCCGGCGGTATCATTGATATTAACGTTGGCTGCGGTCATCACTCTGCCCGTGGTATTGGCGCGAATCCCAGTGCCGCCCGCGCCGTTGACGTTAAAGACGTAACCCGAACCCAACGTGAGATCGCCCTGCGTGGTTGAGCCGTCGGCATTGACGATATTTAAACCGGTCCCGCTGCCGTTGACGTTGGTGGTCACGGTTGAAGCGGGATCGAACGGCACGGCGGTTCGTATGCCGTTGCCATCACCTACGTTCACGGTGAGATTACTCAGACTCACGTTACCCAGCTCCGCACGGTTTTCGATGCCGTTGCCGGAGCCGTTAACATTGATGGTGGCGTCGCTGGCGCTGAGTGAAGACGCGCCGCTGTCCAGCAAAATGCCGTGCGCATTGCCATTCGTGGTAATCGCCGTGTCGCTGCCGGTTAAAGCCAGCTGTGCGCCATCACTAATGCGTACCCCCGCCACACCGTTGGCGACAGTGATCACTCCCCCTTTCGCCAGCGTCGATCCCGATCCGCTGACATCCAGCCCGGTTCCGTTTGCCACATTGACCACACCGTTATTGCTGATGGTGCTGCCGCTGCGCGAACGAATGCCGATATTGCTGCTGCCGGTAAGATCAACGTTGCCGTTGTTAACCAGCTCTGCGCCGTTGGTGACGTCGATACCTACCGCATTGCTGCCTGTGCCGTTAACTGAACCGTTGGTCGTGATGAGCGTCGGTGCGGAATCGCCGTTTAACGTGTTGCTGAGATCGGTACGCAGATTGTTAACCAGTACGCCGACGCTGCTGTCGCCGCTTAGCGTGATGGCGCTGCCCGCGTCGAGCGTGGCCTGTGCACCGCCTTCCGCGCGTATTGCGGTGCTGCCATTACCGCTGGCGTTGAACTGGCTGCTGCCGCTGTTCAGTGTGCTGTCGCTGCCAGAAACGATCACGCCGGTGCTGTTGGCGGCGCTGCTGGTTAATGCGCTGCCGTTGCTCAGTGCCAGCGTCGCACCATCATCAATACGATAACCGGTTGAGCCGCTGCTATTGACGTCAAGCACGGTTGCGGCGCTGTTGATGAGAGAACCTGAGCCGGCTGCGTGATAGGCAATTTGCTCGCTGTTGTTAAACACCGGCGTGGAGGCTGATGAGACGTTAACCCGCGCACCACTTACTGCTTCTGCGCCTATCGCGCCAACGCCGTTGAGGTTTACCGCGCCGCTATTGAGATTAGCCACTGCAGCGCTGCCACTGGCACTCACGCCTCGAGTACGGCTGCGGGTGCTGCCACCGTTGACGTTAATCACGCCGCTGTTATTGGCGGTCGTGGTGGTGCCGCTGCTGTTCACCGCGATGCCCGTGCCGCCATCATTGATAGCGATATTGCCGCTGTTGGTGCCGGTTGCGCCGCTTTCAACGCGGATGCCGGTCGAGTTTGCCCCGCTGAAGTTGATATCCCCCGTGTTGGTTAACTGTGCGCGGTTACGGGCCAGATAGCCGGTTAGGCCATTTTGTGAAGCGTTCAGGGTTGCCGCTGAATTCAGGCTGGTGCTGGCGACTGGTGATCCACTGTTGCTGCCCGCGAGTGTGTGTTTTTGCCCATCAACAATCGCGCCAATCGCATTGCTGCCTGTCAGATTCATTCGGGTAGCGGCATCTATTGTGCCCAGTGCACCGCCTTCAATGGTGACGCCGTTCGCGCCGGTGCCGCTGACGTTGATCACCGCATTTTGGGTATTCACGCGGGTGCCGCCGGTTCCACTGCCCATCACAGCGGTTGAACCTGCGCCTGATGCGGTAAGCAACAGATTGCTGCCGTCGAAATCGGCGCCCTGCTCAACGCGGAACAGCGTGGAGTTTTGCGTGGTGACATCAAACGGATTATTGCCCGCCACGTTGATGCGTGCGTTGGGTCCGTAAGCAAAAAAGGCAATTTGATTGCTGCCGTTGGAGAAAGTCGGCACCGCTTGCTGCGCAACTTGTACCGTGGCGTTGCCGCGGGCATGCACCCCAATTGCGCCAATGCCGCTGAGGTTGATCGGGCCATCAACGGTTGACTGCGCCGTGCCAGTGCCTTGCCCTTCTACCCATACGCCGTAATTGCGTGTTCCGCTGGCAGGATCGGCGCCGCCCGCCACGTTAATGGTTCCGGTAGAGCTGGCGCTGGCGGTGTTGCCGTTGGTTGCCAACACTTTCAGGCCGGTGCCGTTAACACCATTCAGGTTGATGGTGCCATCGTTAACAATATTGCCACTGCTGTTGATAGCCGCTATGCCGATGTTTTCACGCGGAACCGTTGCTGCTGCGCCGTTCACGTTAATCGTGCCGGTATTCATCAAGGTGGCGTTGTTGGCATTGGTTGCAGACATGCCCGCGCCGTTCTGTACCCGTGAACCGAGAGTGATATTGCCTGCGTTAATCGCGGTGCCGTTCGCCACCAGCGCGATACCGCTGGTCAGGCCGCTCTGGTTCATTGCGGTGTCGGCCACCGCTTCACCGGTGCTGTTTTGTGGCCCACGACCAATATAGATATTACCGCTAGCGGTATTGGTAAACGTGGCGCTGGGATCGGTCAGTAACACGCCAGACGTGGTACCGCGCGCGCTGGAACCGTTAACGCCAACATTAATATTGCCGCTGTTATTGGCCGTGGCGTTATCTGCCAGCGTGATGCCCGCTACGCCATATTGAGAATTGCTGCCGGTGGTCGCCAGATTAAGTATTCCATTGTTATCAAAAGTGCTGCCGCTCTGCACCGCTACCCCGTTTGCGCCATAACCGGTCGAGCCAATACCGGTGCCATCTTGCCGATTGAGAAAACCGCCGTTAATAACACCATTATTGGTGCCTTTGCTGTTATCGGTTAACACCAGCGCCGTACCGTTGTTAGTCACGGCTCCCCGGCTGGCGAGTTTGCCATCGATCACCGCTTCTGCGCCGTTGGCCGCTCTTATTGCTCCACCTGTTGCGCCCACCACTTCCAGCGTTTTTCCTGCCGCCAGATTTACTCGCGCGTTAGCCCCATCAGCATTGATCACAATGCGTTGCCCAATACTCTGCGTAACTTCATCCGGTGGCGTGGCGCTGACGTTGTAAACGATATTGGCGTTAGTGAATGTCACCGCCTTGTTGAATTCAGCCTGATAGCGTGTTTTATCAAGGTTGCCCGCTTTCAGCTGGTCAATCAGCCAGTTGTTGTAGACCTGCAATTGGCTGGCATTGGTGACGGTGAAGCTGGCGCTGCTGCCATTCAGAGTGGTAACACTGAATGCGCCGTTGTATGTGGCTAAATTCTGTACCTGATAGCTGCTGGTCGCACTCGCGCCATTCGGCGTGGCGGCGCTACCAAAAAAGCTGATGCGGTTATTACTGTTCCAGTTCACCGTGCTGTTGGCACCCACATCAAACAGTTGTGTCTGTTTAGCTGCCATCGACCAGCTATTCGTGCCAGCGCTGCTGGCAGCATTCGCCTGGCCGATATTCACGTTCAGCGTACCGCCAGTCACATCCGCGATGCGTGCATTGATATATTGCTCGCCCAGGACATTTTGTACGTCGGGAACAGGGGTGGTGCCGGTAACTGGCGCTAAAGCCGTTAGGCTGGCAGGGTTATAGACCTGAAAAGTCGTATTTGAACCGGTGGCCGCATCGGGGATCGTAATCGCGAAATTTTGCGGGCCGGGATCAAGACGATCTTGATTGAGATATTGCGATCCCTGTGTGATGACAACCTGCCCTAGCGTGGTAGTAACGGCACCGTCTGTTCCCGCCGTGAAAGCTTGATTGCCGCTCAGCGTTTCTGTGCCGCTGTTCACCACCAGCTTGCCAACCTGATTATCATTTACCTGCGGCGTATAAGCGCCCAGCGTAGCCGCCTGAACAGACACAACTGGCGTAAACAGCAGTTGTGCTGCCATCATCCCTAAAGCAATCGGGTTTAATTTCAACCTCATTTTTATCTCCAAAAAAGGCGTGCAGGAATCACCTTGCCAGGCAAGGTTTAAAAAGGGTGAACATGATAAAATTGCAGGAATTAACGCTTCCCAGATTGCTGGAAAAAACTCGGTATCAGTTACAATTTATTATTTCATGCAGCCGCGCATTACTGGACAAAATGAAGCATTCAAGGCTGAAAATATTATGAATTGATATATAGACGTAATTGCTACGTATTACAAAAGCGTAGCGGCAGAATATTCAGAGATTAGTTGTGAAGTAACCAGAAAAAAAGTGTTGAATCAAAACAGCCTATAACCCCTCTCTTTATATTGACATTAAACTTTAGCGCTTATAATACCTTAATGTTTTTTTTACAGCTTACTTACGATTGACCCTGATTTGCCGCTGCGCTTCCTGGTAAATTTATTTTAACCAGACGGCGTAAGTGGGACTTGGATCACTTTCCGCCGTCTGGGTTACAGCATGACTTGGCCCGGTTAGCTGAGATCAACATCACGTGTGCCAAACCACCAGGTCAGTAAAAATCCGCCGATCCAGGCCACGATTAAACCCACCAAATACACCGCCATGCCCGCAAAAATACCCTGACTGGAGGTCATTAACGGCAAAGTGACTAAACCTGAAGGCCCAAATACCGTGTTCATCCCCACCGGTAAGCCCAGCCATGCCACCAAACCAATGAAAAAACCGCCCAATGCTCCGCCTCCACATGCGGTGATAAAGGGTTTCAAACGTGGCAGAGTTACCCCATAAATTAGCGGTTCGCCAACACCTAACAGACCCGGCACAATTGCCCCTTTGATTTGAGCCCGCAGCAGTGCGCCCTTTTCCGCTTTACACCAGAGTGCCAGCGAAGCGCCAACCTGGCCTGCGCCCGCCATCGCTAATATAGGGAACAGCGAATTGAAGCCTTGCGTTTCCATCAGGGCAAAATAGACCGGAATAAAGCCCTGATGAATACCGAACATTACCGCAATCAAAAATAGCCCAGCGAGCAGCGCACAACCGAACGGATTGTTATTTAAATGGATGAATAACCACGACATCCCTTTAAATAATTCACCCCCGATCGGCATAATTAACAGATAGGTGATGGCGCCGGTAATGATCAAGGTGAAAAGTGATGTGAGAATCATATCCAGATTATCGGGAATGATTTTTCGCAACTGTTTTTCAACCCACGCACCGAATATTGTCGCCAGTAAAACGCCAATAATATTGCCGCGGGGATCAATGCTCAGCCCATAGAATGTTTCCATTCCACTGAAATAACCCACCTTGGCGTCAGGGTGATAACCCAGAATAAACAGCGAGGCGATAATCGCACCATTGACGCCCGTGCCGCCGAAAGCCTTCTGCGCGTTGTACCCAATCAGGATGCTAAGAAAAGTAAACAGCCCTTTGCCGAACACTTTCATGTACGCCACGGTATGCAGCAACCCAGGGGCATGATCGCCAGGCGCGGTAAGATGAAAGCTTTGCTCAATCAGCGTGGCGAAACCCAATAATAAGCCTGCACCGATAAACCCTGGAATCAACGGCGTAAAGATAGTGGCGAAACGTGATAAAAACTGGTGCAACCCGCTGGTTTGTTTCGTCTTGTATTGCTGTTTATGCTGCGCTGCCACGGCTTTTAGATCGGATCCAGCGTCACTGTTTATCAACAGTGCTTGCATCATTTCAGCCGCGGTCTGCGCTTTCCCCGGACCCAGGACAATCTGCAGCTGCGCATCGCTGTCAATCACACCCAGCACGCCCGGCAGCGTTTTTAATTTACCGATGTCGACCAGTTCGGCATGGTTGAGTGTCAAACGCAGACGCGTCATGCAGTTGCCGCACACCACGACGTTTTCTGCACCGCCCACGGCCTGCAAGATGTCACGTAACAGCGCATCGGTGATTTTCGCCATCAGCGTGCTCCTGCGTCATACAGCGCCTGGCGAATAAAGCCCTGATGTTTAGCGAGCAAGGACTTTGCCTCATCAGCGTTTAATCCACCCAACACCATCACAATGGCGGTTTTACAATGGCCCGCACACGCCTTCAGCGCTGCGCTGGCGGTGGCTTCATCGCAATCGGTCGCCTGCATCACGATATTGACCTGACGCTGTACCAGCTTCTGGTTAGTCGCTTCAACATCGACCATCAAGTTGCCATACACTTTGCCGCTGCGGATCATCGCGCCCGTGGTGAGCATATTCAGCACTAACTTTTGCGCTGTACCTGCTTTCATTCGTGACGATCCCGTGACCACTTCCGGCCCCACCACCGGCGTTAAGGCGATGCGGGCAATCTGCGCCATTGCGCTGTTGGGATTACAGGTGAGCGCAGCGGTGGTCGCGCCCAAACCGTTGGCATAGTCAAGCGCGCCGATCACGTAAGGCGTGCGCCCGCTGGCGGCGATGCCGACTAAGACATCGTCACGGCTGAAGTTGATATCGACTAAATCCTGTGCGCCCTGCTCACGATTATCTTCTGCGTTTTCAACCGCCTGTAAAATTGCAGTGTGCCCACCCGCAATTAACCCCATAACCTGGCTGCGCGGCGTGCCGAAGGTAGGGGGACATTCGCTGGCATCCAATATGCCTAAACGTCCAGAGGTGCCCGCGCCACAATAGATCAAGCGCCCGCCCGCCTTAAACGCCGCGCAAATTGCATCAACCACCTCGGCAATTTGCGGCACAATCGCTTCAACCGCCAGCGCGACTTTTTTGTCTTCGTCATTAATGACACGCAGCATCGCTTCAGTAGAGAGTTCATCAATATTTTGACTGGCTGGATTACGGCCTTCGGTAATCATCTGGCTAAGATCGAGGTTCATGACAGGCTCCGTTTAGGAATAATTTATTCGCTTAATGTTTTATCATAACGAATGATTAATTCATCGAGTGAGATCAATTTTTTATTGATGCTGTGGCAAGGGTAAAAAAAGGTGGTGAAGTCTGGGGTGCGGCAACCTTTAGATCGGCCCGCCGTAACGGGGAAGGTTTTTACTGTGCAGTTTCGAAGTGAACGTGCGGCGACTTAGCGCTGAAGGCGACCCACCTAAATTTCTGACCAGCGAGCGAAGACTCACCTTAACGTCTTTGGGGTATTTCGTAATCAGGCTTCCCGGTAAAAAACAGCTTACCCGCGTGTTTCTTACCGGGAAACATCCAAATAAAAAGGGGCTCAATTTCCGTTGAGCCCCTTTCATAGAGAAAGCAGTGATTAGATTGCGGTCTGTGTCCGCAGCTTTAATTCATATTCTGCTGCCTGTTTCGCATCGAACTGGTCTTCCCAGCGCGCGATAACCAGCACCGCCAGCGCATTACCGATCACGTTCAAGGCGGTACGTGCCATGTCCATGATGCGGTCAACACCCGCAATAAAGGCCAAACCTTCCAGCGGGATACCGACACTGCCCAGCGTAGCCAGCAGCACCACAAACGACACGCCCGGTACGCCCGCAATGCCTTTTGAGGTCACCATCAGCGTCAGCACCAGGATAATCTCGTCGGTCAGCGACAGGTCGATACCGTAAAGCTGGGCGATAAAGATGGCAGCAATACTCTGATAAAGCGTTGAACCATCCAGGTTAAATGAGTAACCGGTAGGCACAACAAAGCTGGTGATAGCTTTCGGCGCGCCGTAGGCTTCCATCTTTTGCATGATACGCGGCAGCACGGTTTCAGAGCTTGACGTCGAATAAGCAAGAATCAGCTCATCCTTCAGAATGCGCATCAGCGTGGTAATACGCAGCTTGCAGAAACGCGCAACCGACCCCAGCACCACAAAGGCAAAGAACAGAATCGCGGCGTAAACCAGCAACACCAGTTTTGCCAGCGGCCAGAGTGAAGCAAAGCCGAAGTTAGCAATAGTGACCGCGATCAACGCAAACACGCCAACCGGCGCATAACGCATGATCATGTGCGTCACTTTGAACATGGTTTCAGAGATACCACGGAACACATTCACCAACGGATCGCGTTGTTCTGACGGCAGCGCAGATAAGCCCATGCCGAATAACACTGAGAAGAAGATGATAGGCAGCATGTCGCCTTTCACCAACGAGGCAAAAATGTTCTGAGGGATCAGCGACAGAATAGTGGCAACCAGGCTGTGTGGGCCGTTCTGCACCGCTTCGGTGGTGGCTTCGTATTTGGAAATATCTACTGTGACCAACGTTGACATATCAATGCCGCTGCCGGGCTGGAATACGTTAGCCAGCGTGATACCGACCACAATCGCAAGGGTGGTGATCACTTCAAAATAGAGGATAGTTTTGACGCCAATGCGTCCCAATTTTTTCGCATCACCGACGCCAGCAATGCCGACCACCAGCGATGAAATCACAATGGGCACCACAATCATCTTGATCAGATGAATGAAGATATCGCCCGCCGGGCTGAGAATATTGGTGATTAACCATTCACGATCTTCTGGCTGATTATGCAACACGGTGCCAACCACGATGCCAAGCACAAGCGCAATCAGAATCTGCCAGGCAAGGGTGATTTTAAAACCTTTCATAACGCGTAATTTCCTCAGTCAAAACCCGTTTTTCTCTAACTGCGAAGGTGCAGAAGACAATACACACAGGGAAGTGAGCAAAAAGCCCGGTAAATTAGAGGGTGTTTGTAGACAGCGCCTCGCACAGAAATGCGATGATTCCCATACCCATTTTCAGACGCGGTCTGAGTTGATACCTGTAGAACAGGGGCGAGATAAGTACCATTTTCACTGAGGTAAATGCAACCCTTGGCGACTTCGTTTAAATCTTCACCACCAAAGCAGCATAATGTGCTGATTGCATACTAAAACCCTAACCTGCTGTTATGAAAAGTATTAGTTAGATGAATTTACGCATAGCTATGCAGGAATGGCTAAAAAGGCGTCGGGTTCGTTTGCTGTATTTTTAAACAGAGAAAGACACAAACATTTGCAACTTTATTCCCTATTTTGCGCAAGGACTTAGGCTTAATAGAGAGGGGAAATGCGTTAGCAGTCGCTTAAAGATTAACGCGTGATCTATGGCGCAAAAAAGAAACAAAGCTTCAGGCTGGGCTTCACTTAACCTTTGATTGACATATCATTAACATCTTCAAGGAGATCCGCCATGAGCCAAATACATAAACATCCTGTTCCTGAAAATATTGCAGCAAACGCGCTGATCACAGCCGAACAGTATCAAACGATGTATCAGCAATCTGTTGACGATCCTGACGCTTTTTGGGGCGAGCAAGGCAAAATCCTCGATTGGATCAAGCCCTACAGCCAGGTGAAAAATACCTCCTTTGCGCCAGGCAATATTTCTATTCGCTGGTACGAAGATGGCACGCTCAATCTGGCGGCAAATTGCCTTGATCGACATTTAGAAACGCGCGGCGATCATCCCGCGATTATTTGGGAAGGCGACGACGCCAGCGAGAGTAAAACCATCGCCTTTCGTCAGCTTCATGCCGACGTTTGTCGCTTTGCCAATGTACTGGAATTGCTTGGCGTACAAAAAGGCGATGTGGTGGCAATTTACATGCCGATGGTGCCGGAAGCCGCAGTTGCGATGCTCGCCTGCGCGCGTATTGGCGCGGTACATTCGGTTATTTTTGGCGGCTTCTCTCCTGAGGCTGTAGCGGGTCGCGTGGTGGATTCAAACGCCAAACTGGTCATCACTGCCGATGAAGGTATTCGTGCCGGACGCAGCATTCCACTGAAAAAGAACGTTGATGATGCGCTGAAAAATCCCAATGTGACCAGCATCAACAATGTGGTGGTGTTTCAACGCACCGGTAAAGAGATTGATTGGCAAGAGGGCCGCGATGTGTGGTGGCACGACCTGATGAAGGATGCCAGTCACAACCATTCCGCCGCCGAGATGCAGGCCGAAGATCCGCTGTTTATCCTTTATACCTCCGGTTCAACCGGGAAACCCAAAGGCGTGCTGCACACCACCGGCGGTTATCTGGTGTATGCCGCTACCACCTTTAAATTTGTCTTCGATTACCATCTGGACGACGTCTACTGGTGTACTGCTGACGTCGGCTGGATCACCGGTCACAGCTATTTGCTCTACGGCCCGCTGGCATGTGGTGCCACCACGCTGATGTTTGAAGGCGTACCGAACTGGCCAACGCCAAGCCGTATGGCGGAAGTGGTCGATAAGCACAAAGTCACGCTGCTTTATACCGCGCCGACGGCGATCCGTGCGCTGATGGCAGAAGGCGATAAAGCGATTGAAGGCACCGATCGCAGCAGCCTGCGTATCATGGGATCGGTCGGTGAACCGATCAATCCCGAAGCCTGGGAATGGTATTACAAGAAAATTGGCGACAGCCGCTGTCCGATTGTTGATACCTGGTGGCAGACCGAAACCGGCGGATTTATGATTACTCCGCTGCCGGGCGCCACCGAACTGAAAGCCGGTTCGGCGACCAAGCCGTTTTTCGGCGTTCAGCCTGCGCTGGTCGATAACGAGGGCAATCCACAGCAAGGCGCAAGTGAAGGCAATTTGGTGATTACAGATTCGTGGCCTGGCCAGGCGCGCACGCTGTTTGGCGATCACGAGCGCTTCGAACAAACTTACTTTTCGACCTTTAAAAACGTCTATTTCAGCGGTGACGGCGCACGACGTGATGAAGATGGCTATTACTGGATCACTGGCCGCGTGGACGACGTGCTCAACGTTTCGGGCCACCGTTTGGGGACAGCGGAGATTGAATCGGCGCTGGTTTCTCATCCTAAAATTGCCGAAGCCGCGGTGGTGGGCATTGCGCACAGCATCAAAGGCCAGGCGATTTATGCCTATATTACACTGAACCACGGCGAAGAGCCCTCGCCAGAACTCTACACCGAAGTACGAAACTGGGTGCGGAAAGAGATTGGCCCCATCGCTACACCAGACGTGTTGCACTGGACTGACTCTCTACCAAAAACCCGCTCCGGCAAAATCATGCGTCGCATTCTGCGTAAGATCGCGGCGGGCGATACCAGCAATCTTGGGGATACCTCAACACTGGCCGATCCGGGCGTAGTGGAAAAATTACTCGAGGAAAAACAGTCCATCAAAATGCCGTAAGTTATCCGGCGGGAAGCCTCATGCTTCCTGCCCTTCCATCCCTACGTAGTGTGTTTCTGTAGTCACATAACAATATGCCCTATTAGCACGATTGTGTGAGGTTCACGCCTGCAAATCCTCTGGAGAAACTGTGATGAATGACGCCCTTTCAAGTCAGGATGCAATCTATCAACAGATCGAACGTAATCCTCGCTTTCATGAGCTGGTTCGCAAGCGCCAGGCTTTCGCTACGCTGCTTTCGCTGATCATGCTGGTGCTTTACGTCGGCTTTATCTTGCTGATCGCTTTCGCCCCCGCCTGGCTCGGTACACCGCTTCATGAAGGCACCAATGTGACACGCGGTATTCCGATTGGCGTGGGTTTGATTGTGGTGTCGTTCGTGCTGACCGGCATTTATGTCTGGCGCGCCAATGGCGAATTTGATCGTCTAACTAAGCAGATCCTCAGTGAGGTAAAATCATGACGCGTTTCTCTCTGTGGATAGTGGCGCTGCTGTTGCCCTTCTCTGCGCTGGCTGCTGACGCTATTACCGGCGCGGTACAAAAGCAGTCGACGAATTATCAGGCGATTATCATGTTTGTGGTGTTCGTCGCCTTTACGCTCGGTATCACATATTGGGCGTCGAAACGTACCCGCTCTCGCAGCGATTATTACACGGCGGGCGGTAATATTACCGGCTTCCAAAACGGCCTGGCGATGGCGGGTGACTTTATGTCTGCAGCCTCGTTTTTGGGCATTTCTGCACTGGTTTATACCTCTGGTTATGACGGGTTGATTTATTCACTCGGTTTCCTGGTGGGATGGCCGATGATCCTGTTCCTGATTGCGGAGCGTTTGCGTAATTTAGGCCGCTATACCTTTGCGGATGTCGCCTCGTATCGTTTGAAACAGAAACCCATTCGTACCCTATCAGCCTGCGGATCGCTGGTGGTGGTCGCGCTCTATTTGATTGCGCAGATGGTGGGTGCAGGCAAACTGATTCAGCTGCTGTTTGGACTGGATTACCACGTTGCCGTGGTGCTGGTAGGTATTTTGATGGTGATGTATGTGCTGTTTGGCGGCATGCTCGCCACCACGTGGGTACAGATTATCAAAGCGGTGCTGCTGCTGTTTGGCGCCTCGTTCATGGCCATAATGGTGATGAAAACGGTGGGTTTCAGCTTCAATGCGCTGTTTACCGAAGCGATGGCGGTGCACCCGAAAGGCATTGCGATCATGCAGCCTGGCGGGTTGGTCAAAGATCCTATTTCTGCGCTATCGCTGGGGCTTGGGCTGATGTTTGGTACGGCTGGATTACCGCATATCCTGATGCGTTTCTTCACCGTGGCAGACGCCAAAGAGGCACGTAAAAGCGTGTTTTGGGCCACCGGTTTCATGGGCTATTTCTACTTCCTGACCTTTATTATCGGCTTCGGTGCCATTTTACTGGTCGGCGCAAACCCTGCCTTCAAAGATGCCAGCGGCGCGCTGATTGGCGGCACCAATATGGCGGCGGTTCATCTTGCCAATGCCGTTGGCGGCAGCACTTTCCTTGGTTTTATCTCTGCCGTGGCTTTCGCGACCATCTTAGCGGTAGTGGCGGGCCTGACACTGGCGGGCGCTTCTGCGGTATCGCACGATCTTTACGCCAGCGTGTACCGTAAAGGCCAGGCGAGCGAGCGGGATGAACTGCGGGTGTCAAAAATTACCGTGCTGGTGCTTGGCGTCGTGGCGATTGGGTTAGGGATTCTGTTTGAGAATCAGAACATCGCGTTCATGGTTGGCCTGGCATTCTCGATTGCCGCCAGCTGTAATTTCCCGATTATTTTGCTTTCAATGTACTGGTCTAAGCTGACCACACGAGGTGCGATGGTCGGTGGCTGGCTGGGTTTGATTACTGCAGTGGTGCTGATGATCCTTGGGCCAACAGTTTGGGTCACCGTTTTGGGCCACGCGAAACCGATTTATCCGTATGAATATCCGGCGCTGTTTTCGATGCTGATCGCCTTTGTCGGGACATGGTTGTTCTCAATTACCGATCACTCCGCACAGGGTGCAGAAGAACGCAGCCGCTTTCGGGCGCAGTTCATTCGTTCGCAAACAGGCACAGGGATTGAGCAAGGTAAAGCGCACTAAAAAAAAGCGGCTACCCAAGGTAGCCGCTTTCTCATTTCAGCAGGATCAGAAACGCAGTGAAGCGCCCACATAGGGACCGTCGACCAGCACGTTATCTTTACGTCCGCCTTTGTTGTTCAGCTCAATGTACTGATAGCCGACACGCAGATTCAACAGTGAAATTGGCGTGAAGCTTAGGCCGCCCCCGGCTTCCTGATAGCTGTCGAGGTGATCGGTGAAGCCTTCTGGCGCGTAATAATATTCGCCATATAAGCCCCACATGGTGTTGAAGTTGTAAGCTGCACCCGCACCCAGCGCCAGCGCAAAACCGTCTTTTCCATCTTCAGGATGGGTGAAGATCGCCTTTGCGGTCGGCGCTAAACGCAGCGGGCCCACATCTACGTTGTAACCCAAGCCTGCACCGTAAGTGCTGCCATCGTGATCGCTACGCAGCCAGTTACCTTTTAAAAACAGGCCTGGTGACGTTGTGCCCAGACCTACGTTCAGGTTGGTGTTGTGTTCGCCGACATCAACGCTGCCTTCGATTGCCTGTGCCGCACCGCTCAATAAAACGAGGCCCAATGCGCTCCCAGTAACAAGTTGCTTAAACATGATTCCACTCCATGAAAGGACAATTAATTCGGCGCAAAGGTTAACAGCCTGAAATGTGGAGACAACTAAATTTGGAAAGCTTTACGTAAACAGACATGTCGTTAGGTTGGCGACAGCGGATTACTCGCTGCCGCCCTTTGCTCAGAAACGCCACGCAGTGCCGATGAACGCGCCACCAATGAAGCGACGATCTTGCTGCCCAACATTGGCGTCGGTCGAAAGAGCGCGATAACCCGCAGAGAGGCTTAATGAGGGTAGCGCATAATAATGGATAGCGGCTTCAAACGGGTACGCAGTGTGATCGCTTTCAAGATTCACGCCTATCCAGCTATTGCCACCGCTCACACTGAGTTCGGCTGCATCCACATCGCATGCTGCCAAAAGCAGGCCGGCGACGACTATAAATTTCATCATTGTGTTCTTCCTTGTGTGTTTAAAAACAGCACGCACTTTAAGGAAAGAACAAGAGGTGGAATATAAGCACTGGCTTGAAAAAGTCTTAACTCAGATCGCCCACATTACATGGCCGATCAACGGCGCGGCTATCACGGTTAGCACACCTGAAAGCATCATCACCAGGCTGGAAACCACGCCTTCTTGCTGGCCTAACTGATAGGCGCGAGCCGTGCCAGCACCATGTGAAGCCGCACCGAAACCGGCACCTTTTGCCACGCCCTGTTTGATGGCAATTCGCAAGAATAAAACGTCGCCTACCGCCATGCCAAAAACGCCGGTGATCACCACAAACAGCGCCACTAAATCGGGTTGACCCCCAATGGGCCCAGCCGCGGCTAAAGCAAATGGCGTGGTGATAGAACGCACCGCCAGGCTGCGCTGAATAGATTCCGGCAGCGTCAACAGACGCGCCAGCCAGACTGAGCTGCACACCGCGACCAGGGTTGCGGTGAAAACGCCAGCACTTAATGACATCCAATGCCGTTTGATGATCGCCATGTTTTCATATACCGGCACGGCAAACGCCAGCGTGGCGGGCCCCAGCAACCACAGCAGCCAGTGACTTTCGGCAATGTAATCTTGCCAGCTAATGTGCGTCACCATCAGCAAGGCCACCAGCACCAGCGGTGTCATCACCAGCGGCATTAACAACAAGGTGCGCCAGCGGCGGTAGAGATGTTTATTGAGGTAATAGATCAATAAGGTAATGACCACACACAGCAGGCTGAGCAATAAATCACGCATTATTGCCCTGCTTACACGCTGCGCGCGCCACTTCATAGCGATAAACGCGATCCACTACTAAGGCTGTCGAGGCCAGGACCAACAGCGTACTGATAGCAATCACCAGAAAAATGCGCCAGCCTTCAACACGTAGCAAATCGCCGTAGTTCACCACCGCGACCACCGCAGGAATAAAGAACAACAGCATTTCCGCCAACAGCCAGTTTGAACCCGCCTTCACCCAACCCAGCGGCACGATGCGTGTCACGATTAAAACCAACATCAGCAGCATGCCGACGATATTGGCAGGCAACGGCAAATGCAGCCAATTGACCAGACGATCGCAGCCTACAAACACGCTGATATAGAGCACCAGCTGCAGTGGCAATCCAAGTCGTTGCAGCATGCCCATTCTTCGCGGACTGATTGCTAACGCCATTTTTTTCTTCTCCCCCGTCAATTCAAGGTGCTCAGTATAAATCCCAGACAGAAGGTGAAAAAAATGAATTAATATTATTAAAATCATGCCAAAAAGGAATAGCTCATGGATGTCCGCGCGTTGCGTTACTTTACCGAAGTGGTTCGCCAGCAAAGTTTTACGCGCGCCGCGCAGAAACTGTATGTGACGCAGCCAACTATCAGCAAAATGTTGCGTCAACTTGAGGAAGAGCTGGGCTGTACGTTGATATTACGCGATGGTCGCCGCTTGCATCTCACCGACAGTGGGCAGGCGGTTTATCAGCGTGGCCTAGCGATTTTGCAGGAGTTTCATCAGCTAGAGGCGGAAATCGGCGACATTAATCAGTTGAAAACCGGTGAGCTACGATTGGGCATTCCTCCCATGGTGGGTATGCAGATAGCCGGTTCAATTTCCGCTTTTCGCCGTCGTTATCCTGGCGTAGCACTAAAAATTTCTGAGTTCGGTGGCTTAACCGTTCAGCAGGCCGTGCTGGCGGGCAGTTTAGATATCGCGCTTACCGCGCTACCCGTGGAGGCAGATTTACCTCTTAATACGCTGCCGCTGATGCATCATCCCCTTTGCGTGCTCCTGCCGCGCCGCGCCGAGTGGCTCAATCGCAGCCATATTGGTTTGTCCGAATTGGCAGAACACCCTTTACTGATTTTTAATGAAGAGTTTTCGCTTAATCGCCAGTTAATGCAGGCGTTTCAACGTCTCGGCATTACGCCAACGATCGCAGTGAGAAGCGGACAATGGGATTTTCTGGCTGCAATGGTACAGGCCGAAATGGGAGTAGCAATTTTGCCGGAGCCGATCTGCCAAAGGCTGGATAAGCAGTCGCTGCTATGGCTGCCGCTGGAATCAGAACTGAAGTGGAGCTTAGGGCTGATTTGGCGTGAGGGCAGCTATTTGTCTCGCAGTGCGCAAGCATGGATTGATTGCTGTCATGAACATTGGCCCGATGACGCTCCACGTCTTTCAGTGTGACCCGCCATCATTCACGCTACTGTTGCGTTGGCTTCACTTTTTCCCCGGTCACTTACCTGAGTAAGCTTCCGAGGATAAACACGCTTGCCGCCTTCCTGCAGCATGAATGATGCGGGTTATTTCATTCTCGTAAAAAACTTATTCTTCTTTCTCAATCAGTAACGCTTCCAGCAAATCGAGATCGTGCAGCAGTTTCTGCATGGTTTCGTTGGAAATCTGTTGAGTAGCACGCAAATGATAGACCTCGGCGCGTTCAGCACGCAGCGCTGTCAGACGGAATCGACGCTCCAGATTCTCGGCGAACAGCGCGTGATCGATATCATTTTTACCTTCTGCACGACGACGCAAGTTGCCAATCACGCGCAAGCTGACCTCTTTCAGCAGTTCAGGATCGATGTTCTCGGTGGTCTCATTTTCCAAACGAGACTCCATCTTCTGTAGGCTCTCAATGGCCACGCTGGCCATGACCGCGCGGGCATTTTGCAACTCACGGCGATGACTGGATTTATCGATACCATCATAGCCACGCAGCAGAATAGGCAGAATGACCACGCCAATCAGCAGCGAGAACAGAATCACACCGGTGGCGATAAACACCAGTTCATAACGGGCTGGGAACGGGTCGCCATTGCTGAGAAACAGCGGAATAGATAACACACCCGCCAGCGTAATGGCACCACGTACACCCGCGAATGAAGCAATCAGCAGCTCTTTAAACGAGTAGTTGGAGAACTCCAGCGGCTTTTTCTTCAACAGGCGCTTACTGAAGCGCTGCATGATCCATAACCAGCCGAAGCGCACCACCATCAACGAGACATAGACCAACCCGATATCTGCAAACAGCATCCACAGCTCGACATTAGGATCGGCGTTAGCCTGGTCGATGGAGGTTTGCAGAATGTCGGGCAACTGCAGGCCAAGCATCAGGAATACCATGCCGTTAAAGACGAATTCCAGCATCTGCCAGACGCTGTTAGCACGTAAGCGCATCGCCAAAGGAGCCTGACGGATGATGCCAGAGCGCGTAATGGTCATACCCGCAGCAACCGCAGCCAGGATGCCAGACACACCTAAATGTTCAGCAATCAGGTAAGAGGCGAACGGCAGCAGCAGCAGCAGAACCGTTTGTGTAGCCGGATCATCACCACTCCAGCGGCTCAGCAGGCGCAGCGATTTTCCGTAGAGCCAGCAGATTGCAACACCGGCAACCAAACCGCCTACCGCAACCTTGAGGAACTCAACGCTGGCACCGCCCCAGGTAAAGACCATTGTGCCCATGGCGACGGCAACAGCAAATTTGAGCGACACCAGACCGGATGCGTCGTTCATCAACGCTTCGCCCTGCACAATCGACATGATTTTTTTCGGGATACGCCCTTCACCGACAATACCTGAAAGTGCAACGGCATCGGTTGGTGACAGCACCGCCGCCAACGCGAAGGCGGGAATCAGTGGAATGCCGGGAACCAGCCAGTAAATCAGGTAGCCAATTCCCACCACGGTAATCAGAACCAGCACCAACGCTAATCCAATAATTTCTCGACCGTGATGCAGGAACTCGCTAATCGGTGTTTTCCATCCATCAGCAAACAGCAGCGGCGGAATGAACAGCACTAAAAACAGTTCTGGATCGAAGTCAACATGCAGGCCAAACGTTGGCCAGGCAAGCAGCGCACCGGCCGCGATCTGCACTAATGGCAGCGGTATTTGAAAAGGGAGAATGCGAGCAGCAACGCCAGAAAGCGAGACCACCAGCGTCATAATGAGAATAGTAAAAAAGATTTCCATGCTTTCCTTAAGCGCCTTAAAGTCTCTCAAGCAATGTCGTAAGCGCTAAAGTGTAAAACAAACCCAAGGTTGCTGGGATTACTACACGTGCGACAAGGGGTAAAAAAAGAGAATAATCTCGGACGCGCCCCTGCGCGCCCACTTCTACAGTCAGATCGCCCAGCCACCAGCGTAAAAAGCCACCAAGGCTACCGCAATCACCACGGTTCCTGTATTCAATTTACGCCATTCGCCAGCAAAAATGCGTCCGACTACCAGCGCAGCAAAACCGAGCATGATGCCGGTGACGATGTTGCAGGTCAGCACAATAATGACTGCCGTCAGCAGGCCAGACATCGCATCGACAAAATCAGTAAAGTCGATTTTGGCGACGTTACTCAGCATCAGCAGGCCAACGTACATCAGCGCAGGCGCTGTGGCATACGCCGGGACTAAGTATGCCAGCGGCGACATAAACAGAATCACCATGAACAGCAAACCTACCACAATTGCCGTCAGACCGGTTTTACCGCCTGCAGCCGTGCCCGCCGCAGACTCAATATAAACCGCCGCTGGCGATGCGCCGACTAAGCCAGCAAACAGACTGCTGACCGAGTCGGTGGTTAAAGCGCGACCGCCGTTGATGATCTGCCCGTCTTTATCGAGCAGATTCGCCTGGCCAGCCACTGCGCGGATGGTGCCGGTGGCATCAAATACCGCTGTCATCACCAACGCTAACACGCTAGGTAACACGACTGGCTGCAAGGCGCCCATGATATCGAGGCTAAACACCAGCGATTGACCGTTGGCATCAGCCAGGCTCGGCAGCGCAAACAAACCTTGATAACTTACCGCGGGATCGAAAATGAGCCCTAATACCGAAATGGCAATAATGGTCAGCAAAATGCCGCCCGGCACCTTACGCTTTTCAAGACCAATAATCGCACCCAATCCCAACAGTGACATCATGACCGGGAAAGAGTTGAAATGACCCAGCGCTACCGGCAAACCCGGAGCCGGGTTTTTTACCACTAAACCTACGCCATCCGCCGCGATCAGCAGCAAAAACAGCCCGATGCCGACGCCGGTACCGTGCGCAACGCCCATCGGGAGATTGCGCAAAATCCATGAACGGATACCGGTCACGGAAATCAGCGTAAACAATACGCCCATCAGGAATACCGCACCGAGCGCGACCGGCACGCTGATTTGCTGCCCCAGCACCAGACTAAAGGCGGTAAAGGCGGTTAACGAAATGGCGCAGCCAATCGCCATCGGCAGGTTAGCCCACAAGCCCATAATGATGGAGCCAAAGCTGGCAACCAGACAGGTCGCGACGAACACAGCGGTTGGCGAGAAGCCCGCTTTGCCCAGCATACCTGGCACGACAATCACCGAATAAACCATGGCTAAAAACGTGGTTAGCCCCGCCAGAATTTCCTGGCGAACGCTGCTGCCACGAACAGAAATTGAGAACCAGGCGTCCAGTTTTCCACTGGCCGGTCGTGATTCGTTTGACATAATTGAGCCTCAAAGAGTTTTTGTTGTGTAGATCGCTCTGCGACCGCCGCCCTGAAATCCCTGGGTAAGTTGTTTGCGCCAAACAGCGTCAAACAGAAGGCAAACGTTTACCTTGCCGCAGATAAGTGACCCTTCAAAGATGGGCAAATAAAAAGGCAAACGATTATCCGGCGTTTGCTGGCACATTTTCAACTGCTTGATGGTCATTAATCAGGATAAAGATTTCACTGGATCGCGTATGACGTAGACTTGCTCTGTTGCGTAACACGCGTTTCGCTTTGAAGTTGCAGGATTTTATGAAGAGGATAAGAGGTTGCGCAACGGCAAGCATTACGCAACAAAAAAAGGATTCAGCCTTGCAGGTTAATGTCGCCGCCCTGCTGAATGGCGCGTTGCCAGGCGGCGCGCTGTTTCACCGTTTCCAGCCACTTTTGCGTCGCGGGCATCTGCTGCAAACCGGCACGCTGATTCAGTGCCAAAAGCGGGAAACTCATTTGAATATCCGCGATGCTGAAACGCTTGCCTGCAAACCACGGATGCGCGACGAGATGGTTTTCAATCATTTGCATGTGCGGCTTCAGCTGTTTATCAAGAAAGGCTTTTTGTACGCCTTTACCAAACATGCCGCCAATCGGCCGCAATAGCCAAGGCACCGGCGCTTGCCCGAGTCGAGCAAAAATCAATTTCATTACCAGCAATGGCATCAATGAACCTTCGGCATAGTGCAGCCAGTAACGAGATTGCAGCGCCTCTTCCTCATCAGTGAGTTTCAGTCGATATTCGGCATCATATTTATTTTCGAGATATTCGAGGATGGCACCCGATTCGGCAACCACGCGATTTTCGTCAGTAATGATTGGCGATTTACCCAAAGGGTGAATTTTTTTCAGCGCCTCAGGCGCAAGCATGGTGGATTCGCGCTGATAGCGTTTGATCTGATAAGGCATTTCCAGCTCTTCGAGCAGCCATAACACGCGATGCGAGCGCGAATGCTCAAGATGGTGAACGGTGATCATCGTGATTCCCTGTTAGGTGATTATCAGCCAAGTATAGACATCACTCCCGCCCTGACAGTTTGTCATCCTGCTCGGGATCAAGCAGTACCGCCCCCGAACCTTGCTCTCCCAACCGATCGCCTGGATTGCGTAGTGGGCAGTCACGCATCGAAAGACAACCGCAGCCGATGCAACCATCCAGATCGTTGCGTAAGCGGGTCAATGTTTCGATACGTTTATCCAGTTCCTCACGCCAGTGTTGCGTCAGTGCATCCCATTCGTGGGTCGACATACGTTTATTAGCAGGGATATGTTCGAGACTGTCGCTCACCGTCGCCAGAGGAATACCAATGCGCTGGGCAATCTTGATTATCGCCACACGTCGCAGCACGTCTCGGCTATAACGGCGCTGGTTGCCGCCGTTGCGTGTGCTGAAGATAAGCCCTTTGTTTTCATAAAAATGCAGCGCAGAAACAGCAACGCCGCTGCGTCGTGCGACTTCGCCCGGCGTCAAAACCGGTTTTGGGTAGTTGCGATCTTTTTTCATTTGGACCTTTACCTCAAGTTAACTTGAGGAATTATACTCGCTTCCCATCAGAACAACGAATTCCTATACCGCATTGAATTATCACCAGAAGGATGAGGCTATGATGCAAGAAGAGATCATTCACTCCCTGACACACTGGATTGACCAAAATCTGGACAAGAGTTTGTCTATTGATGAAGTCGCAGCAAAATCAGGTTATTCGAAATGGCATCTGCAGCGTATGTTCCGTACCGTGACGAAACAAACGCTGGGTGGATATATTCGTGAACGTCGCCTGACCTTAGCGGCTGAAGCGTTGAGCCTGACGCAACGTCCCGTATTTGATATCGCGATGCAATATGGCTACGACTCACAGCAAACTTTTTCACGCGTATTCCGTCGTCAGTTTTCACAAACGCCAACCGCTTATCGCCACACCATGCGTCGTCAGGCCATTCAGCGCCCTCGCCTGCTGAGCTTTGATTGCAGCGAAAGCATGGCCAGCTTTACCCAACGAACCACGGGCGAATGCTGTCCCGTTAGCTAAATTTGATTTCGCCTTCAGTGCGCCCCAAGCGGGCGCGCCTTCTTAATTGTTTTTCCTCACCTTTTCTTCCCCGCCACTTTCTGCTCAAACTTCAATCAAATTTTTTGTACCATACCAGTTGCAAATTTTGTTCAAAATATAAAATCGAGTGATATAATGTGAGCCAAGTCACATTATGACCTTGGGTTGACGACGGAAAAGCACGACCTGACACGCTTTTTCGCCGCCGGTGATGTCCGCAGATTGTCAGGAATAATCACTGATCTATTGAGGTTGAGCCGATGGCTACGTTAACCACCAGTCTTATCGTTATGCGTTGGGAATTACTTAGCGCCGTTATGATGTTTTTTGCCAGCACCTTGAAAACCAAACTTCGTCAGGATAGCCATCACGTTATGGCATTCATGTGTGGCGGCATCGGTTTGGGCATGACCTGCTGGTTTGTCACCGGTTTAATGGGCATTACACTCACTATGGAGAGTGTGCACAATTTCATGTCCATCTCTAAGGATGTGTTTATCCAGGTGATGAGCCAAGCGCCTGCTGAATGGCCAATGCCTTAAAATTTTCCAATAAAAAACCCCGCTAAGCGGGGTTTTTTATATTGCTGTGTATTCTTAAATTTTCTTCAACATGGCAGGGATATTAACATCCTGCACTGTGACGCCCGGTCTCTGCGTTCCGCGACGATCTTGAATCCACATGTCTCCCATCATTTGATTGAGTCCACGATCTAACCCTGTCACCAAACCTGCGCCTGGTGTAAACGTCAATTCACCAAAATAAATACGCTCTTCATGGATATACCAGTCAACACGCACATAGTCGAAATCACTGGCCAGCTTTTTGCTCATATCGAGCGCATGTTGCAGTGACGGCATGATGTTAGTGACATCCAGCCCGGTATCACGGATCTTGTGAAACGCCTCATTAAGGTTATTCACATAGAAATTCATGGATAACAGCGGCTGACAACGGTTGTAGATGACTTGCAGCACATATTCAAACTTGCCATCACGCTTGTTGAACATATGAAACTTGTAATCAATCGGCGCACTTTTTCCATCACCGATGTATTGCTCCACCAAAATACGGGGCTTGATGTAGCGATAATGGATTTCACGCGCTTCATTAGCAAAATCCGTTTTCAGCCAGCGATAGCAATCATGGATGATTTGCTGCTTACGCAACGCGTCCGGTTCTTCCAACAGAATTTCTACCATGTTAGACGCGTGGTTCGGTTTAATCACCGTTCCTTTCCAACAAGGCAAACTATTCAGCGTGGTCGGATCGGTGGTTTCGTGTACCAACGGGATCAGGTATTCGTTGCCAATCTTCTCGGCAATGAATTCGCGCACGCTAAACTTATCTGACAAGCGACCATAATTTTGGTAATCGCCGTAGATAAATTTGCGGTACAGCACCTTTTCGTTAAACACTTTAGGCTGACGAAGATTGGGCAGTTTTCTGAACTTATGGAAGTAGTAGATGCGATCCTGATAGGACCAAGGCATCTTCTTGATGAAATACTGCACACTTCTTCTGAGTTCTTCTTTCAACTTGAGCATATCGGACCTCATTTGTAGGTTTTGTAATTGAGTGAGGAAACTTGAATCTTTTGAATGACGCCGTTTTTGAAGAAGTAATTCATTACGGTAAGGGACAACAGTTCTGAAAGGAAAACGCTCCACGCGGCCCCCATGACGCCGTAGTCCTGGATTAGCCACCAGGAAAGCGGCACACTGATGACCATCAAACAAATGATTTTCCTCAGCAAATAGTTAAACCCACCTTCTTTTACCATGTAGCGATACGCTACAGTCCCCATTGCCGAAAAGCTGGTTGCAATCGACAGCAACGTAATGAGGCTTCCTGATTGTGTGTATTCTTTACCGTATAAAGCGATGATGATCTGCTCACCGAACAACGCAATGATCAGCAACATCAACAATGAAACACCCACGACATACCCGTGTAGCCGTGCAGCTAATTTTATCGCTGCATCGCCGCGCTCCCTGAAGATCTCGCTAAAGCAGGAAGTAATCAGCGCGACGGGGATAAAAATCCACGAAGCGGCAATTGTGTTGGCGGCAGCGAACAAGCCAAGATCACGTGCTGAAACAATCCCTGCCAGAAACATCTGCGCCGTTCTAACCTGCACAGAAATAAAGATGCTGGAGATGGCTAACGGCAAGCCGGCGTACATTAAGTAACGCAAATAAGCAGCGCGCTTTTCACGCGGCGGCATGAGATCCTGGTGTTCGCGATAAAAGTTGTAGCGTTTGATGAAATACGGCACCAACGTCACCGCCACAATAGAAAGCGTGAGCCACAGTGGATTCAGACGCTGCCAGGCAATGATGAAACTGATAGTAAAACTCAGCACCATGCCAATGGCGTTAGCGATGGTATTTAACCGTGAGGCAAGCCGCGCATTGTTATAAACGCTGAACGTGTCTTGAGTGACAAAAACCGATGCCACGAATGAGGCCAGTGCAAATGCCAGGAAATTTTCCTGCATGTTGTACCAGACCCAAATCAGCACAGGTATTGAGGTGAGCAACAATAAAACCATTCGCATGGTGCGCGCGATCGTCATCAGGCGTAAGCCTTTTGACGCATTTTTACTCACACGTTTAAAAAGAATGGTTTCGGTGCCAAATATTGCAATGGTTTGCACCATGGCAAATAAAGAGGTTGAGAAGGCCATTTGACCAAACACCGTTGGGCCAAACGATTTAGCCACGTAAGAAGTCACAAATATGACGCCAAACACAGAGATGAGCTTCTCAGACATCATCCAGGCGGCATTAGACATTACGCTCAATTTCATCGACTCTTCCTTAATATTACTGACCTACAACCTCTTCGGTACAACATCCCTGTAACGAATTAATAAGCGCTCAGTGGGCCTGGCGAAAATTAAAGGCTTCAAACCAAACTGGTCCGAAAAAATGAGAATCAAAGTACGATTCAGAGAATGAATTCAGGATTATTCTTATTATATTTGGCGCGAATAACTTGAGATGGAAACGATTTCAAGCTGAAATGAGCGCAGTTTTGTAGAGTCATAACCTGCGTATTAATCAAGGCGGTTATGCTAAATATCCAATGTACGTAGAATTTTTTCGTATTTAGGATGTGAAGAATCTATATCAAAAACCCTTCTCCAGGAAGGCGTCCTAACCCGATCAGAATAAAATAAGATTTATCCCATGATGATATTTATTCTAAATATCTTAATTTAACCTTCGCAATTCAATTCGAGCACTTTAATACTGCATTAATAGAAAAATTACAGTGCCAGGATTTATTAAAGTCATTCTCATCCATTAATCGATAAGAAAGGTAAGCGCATTTATGAGAAAGTCACGATATAGCGAAGATCAAATCACAAATGCCATTAAAGCTTCTGAATCAGGTGTAAAAGTCAGGGAGATTTGTGAGGAGCTTGGCATCTCCGAAGCAACCTTTTATAGCTGGAAGAAGAAGTTTTCTGGGCTATCTTCGGAAGAAGGTAGAAAAATCAAAGAGCTGGAAGAGAAATTGCAAAATCTTTCCCGCGAACTGCAAACGCTGAATTCAGATAAGGAGATGCTCCAGAGCGTATTGAAGAACTTCTTTACGACCAATGAAAAACGTCAAGCAGTCAACTTCTTACAAGATACCTTTGACATCGGGACGCGCCGTAGCTGCCGCTTACTGGATATTAGCCGCAGTGTTTATCATTACCCGTCAGGGACTGAAAACCGTTAATTCCAATGCTACCGCTTTTCCTGGACTTAAAGCTGAGATTTGTTCTTACCAGAAGAGATGAAGATCATTTAACAGGACATTTGTAGCTACTCTTTCCGCACCATTGATTCCTAATGAATGGATTTGCGGCTAAGCTTCTTTTTTTGCGGTAAAATTGATTCGCAACAGCAAAAAGTCTCGCTTTCTACGCTACTTCCCCCTAGCCCAGTCTCATTTCGGTGAGATTGGTGCTTCTTAATTATTAGGTTAATCCTGCTAACCAACGGAACTGAATACAGACAATTCTGTTAAGCCAGTTTAAACAAGTTTAATAAAATCGATTCTTATCTCTCAGTTTAGAGTGGATCTAAGCCTTTTTCTATTGAATAAATTTCAACCATCACTAGTGGATAAACCAAAAACTTTCTCCAGGAATAATCCAGGATAAATAGTTTATAGATACTTACCACTTTAATGATCAGCATAGGGTTTATCTGTTTAAAATAGTGTTCAAAGGTACTAAATATTAATCTTTTAAAATAAGCGAAACGGCAACTGAACCCGACGTTTTTCCAATTCACTGAAGTAAAAACTGGTTTATCTCGCTGTTTTATCAGGGCCAACAGCCAATAAAAACGCAGAGGCTGGCCATAAATATGCACAAACAGGGCTAATTCACTGACTTAAATGGCTAGTTTTTCCACAACCAATGATTTAAAGAATAGCCGGAATGGACTTTAAAAGTCTGAAACCGGTTAACAGAGCGTTTTTCATCCCTCTCAAACAGGCTTATTTTGGCTATTGAAGGTTGAACGGAGACGATAGAAACAGAGAAAGAAACGGTAATTAAGGAAGAAAGCGGATAATAGGGGCTAAAAAGCAGTACGGCAAATTCTTAAAATGCTTCAAAATCAGTGAGTCGCGCTGACCCTCAACACTGTCAGCGCGAGTACGTTAGACATCGACTTTAGACACCTGCGATTCAGGCTTAATTCGCATTGCCCAAATTACACCGGCAATCAAACAAGCAATACCGACTGTGGTTAAGAGTGGCGGCCAGCTTTGATGCCAAAGAAATGTCCACAACAAACCAAACAGGATTTCGAAAACGATCAAGGGGCCCATGAGCACGGTTGGAAGGCGCTGGCTTGCAGCGTTCCAGCATAAGGTGCCCAACCAAGAGCACAACAGGCCAATCGTCAGCATTAATGGAACGAAAACCTCAGGGTGCGGGCCCAATGGCAGTTCAAACTCTGGGCGTTGCCAGGCAAGCTGAACACTCACCAACGCATACATGATCAACGCCAACGGCAAGGTGACTAAGCCTTGCGCGGTTGCCCAAGTCGATGGTCTCAGCTGGGGATGCGTACGCATCCAACGGGCATTGCGCAGCGGATACCATGTCCAGCATCCCACCGCCATTATTGCCAAGGCGATGCCAGTCAGATAGCGGCTTAATTCAAAATCTACGCTCTTTGTCCGCAGTTCCGCCACGTTCACACAGAGCAATCCCACTGCCATGATAATGAGTGCGGGGATCAGTCGACGCCAGGAGAGCCGTCCTTCAAGGTGCCCGTAACGCCAGTTTGCTGTCACCGCGATGACGACCGGCAACGTGCCGATAATCATGGTTGAAACGGGCGCGCCGGTGCGTTGGATCGCATTGGCGAGAAACGCATAATAAAGAAGGTTTCCTATCAGCGAGAGTTTCAGCGCTTCTCGCCAGTCGGCAGGTAGCAGTTTGCGCAGGCGCTGACGATCGTGCCATGCCAACGGAAGCGCAATCAGGCCAAAGGCGACATAGCGCCCGGCTGACTGAAGCGTGCCAGGATAATCGGGCACCAGCAGCGGGCCAACAAAGATTAACCCCCACATCAACCCTGCTGCGAGGGCAAACAATACGCCAGCAAACATCTTTTTCTTCCTTTATAGAGAAACCGGCGCAGTGTGGCGAAATAGCGGAAAGATTGCTTGTAGCAGATTGCGGTGATGCTAGCGACGCATCACTTGTTTTTGATAACGACCTGGCGTAATGCCATAACGTTGAGCAAAAGCACGTGTCAGATGTGCCTGATCGGTAAGTCCCACCGTTGCCGCCACGCTGGCCGCTGATTCACCGCGCGCAAGCAATTGTTTGGCCTCATATAAACGATACGCCATCAACATTTGCTGTGGCGTGACATGAAAGTGGTCACGAAAAGCACGCAAAAAATGCCACGGCGACAGTGATGCCAGCGCGGCTAACGATTCAAGCCGTACCGGCTCTGCAAGATTTGCGCGTAAATAGTCACGAACATGATCAAAGCGGTGCTGCGCCTCTGGTTTTTGCTGAGCAGACATGCGGGCCAGCGGCCGCATCAGGCGAAATAATTCCGACAACAAGCTTTGCCGCGCCAATGCTGAATCCGCTTGCCATAGCGCAGTCAGGATTTGCGACAGCGGCTGCGCCAGGCGCAGGTCTGTAAGCATGGCCTCATTAAACCACCAGCCGCGATCGCCGGTTAATTCATCCATCAGTTGCGGCTGAATGTAGATCATCTGATAGCGCCAGCCTTCATCACAAGCTGATTCGCCAGTATGAAGTTCGTCAGGGTTCATCATCACCAACGAGTTTTCCGGCGCCGTGTATTGTGTTCCGCGATAGCGAAAGCGCTGTGCACCCGACTCAATAGTACCGATACCGAAGGCTTCATGGGTATGCGGTTCAAATGCATAGCGGGAGATGTGTGCCTGATAAAGTTCTACGCCCGGCAGCTCAGACAACTGCTGAAACTGCGCGCAATCTTTTTCACAGGGAAAAATGGCTGGAACGCCTTCCACGACACACCTCTTGGTTACATTGAGTTTGTTTTACTAGCATGCATGTGAACGATGCTGAAATGCAAAAGTTTGCCAATGTCATCTCGCCAGGTAACACTGCTTCGCTGATGCATAAACGGAGTTTTAACATGGCACAGCGTGTTGTAATGGTAGTCGATATGCAAAACGGCGTTTTTGAAACGCCCCGCTTTGATCAGGACGGTCGCGTCGCACGCATTAACCGCCTTATTCAACAATCCGACCTAACAATTTTTATCCAACACCGCGAAGGCAGTATGAAAGAAGGCGCGACTTCTTTTGATTTGCTGCCAGAACTGCATCAGCCTGCTCACGCACATTTCGTGACCAAAACGGCCTGCGACAGCTTTTGGCAAACGTCTCTAACCCAACGGTTAAATGAACTGTCTGTGAAAGCGTTCGTTATTTGTGGTTGCGCGACCGATTACTGCGTCGATACCACGATTAAAGTCGGTGCCAGCCTTGGCTATCGCATTACCGTGGCGGCTGATGCGCATACCACGGCCGATCGTACTTTTGTCAGCGCAGAACAACTGATTAATCAACACAACGAGGTGTGGGCAGCGCTTTCACTGCCTGGCAATGTGCCGCGTGTGCTGAGCTGTGATGCCATTTTGACAGAATGGTCATAGTTGAAAAAAGTTTATAAAAGAAAAGGCCCAGCGAGCTGGGCCTTTTCTTTTGGTTTAACGCGAGTCCGCAAAAATCAGAACGGGATGTCGTCGTCAAAATCCATTGGAGGTTCATTATTGTTGCTTGCAGGTGCGCTCTGCTGCTGCGGACGAGATTGCGCGCCGCCGCTGAACTGATTACCGCCGCCCTGTGGCTGCTGCGGTTGGCCCCAACCGTTGTTGTTGTTGCTTTGTCCGCCGCCAGCAGGTGCTGCTCCGCCAGCGCTGCCGCCTTGACGTCCACCCAACATTTGCATGGTGCCGCCTACGTTAACCACAACTTCAGTAGTGTAACGTTCCTGGCCGCCCTGATCCTGCCATTTACGCGTACGCAGTTGGCCTTCGATATAGACCTGAGAACCCTTACGCAGGTATTCACCGGCTACTTCGGCCAACTTGCCAAACAGCACGACGCGGTGCCATTCGGTGATCTCTTTATTTTCACCGGTTTGTTTGTCGCGCCAGCTTTCCGACGTGGCCAGCGTAATGTTGGCGACAGCGCCACCATTTGGCATGTAACGCACTTCCGGATCCTGACCCAGATTCCCGACAAGAATCACTTTGTTAACGCCACGACTGGCCATGTTGCTGTCTCCCGATGAGTTAATGCTAAAAGTCTAAACGATCAATTCTAACACGTCCTGAATAGTGTTCCCACTTTAGAGCGGGGTTCCAATTTTGAACACTTAGCCACCAAAAGGCAAAGACTACTGGATATTTATTCAGTCTATTTTTTGTGCCATAATAATGCGTTTATTCTGGTCGTGTCGGCATGGCACGGCGAGTGCTGCTAATCCGGGAAAGGTGAATGGATAAGATCGAAGTTCGTGGTGCTCGCACCCATAATTTGAAAAACATCAACCTGACCATTCCGCGTGACAAGCTCATTGTGGTAACCGGCCTTTCGGGTTCCGGTAAATCCTCTTTGGCTTTTGACACGCTGTATGCGGAAGGTCAACGCCGCTATGTAGAGTCGCTCTCTGCCTATGCGCGCCAGTTTCTTTCTTTAATGGAGAAGCCAGACGTCGATCATATCGAAGGTCTGTCGCCCGCTATCTCCATCGAGCAGAAATCGACTTCACACAACCCGCGCTCGACGGTCGGCACCATCACCGAAATACATGATTACCTGCGCTTGCTGTTTGCACGCGTGGGTGAACCGCGCTGCCCAGATCATGACGTCACGCTCGCGGCGCAAACTGTGAGCCAAATGGTCGATCAAGTCTTAGCGCAACCTGAAGGTCGCCGCTTGATGCTGTTGGCTCCGGTCGTGAAAGATCGTAAAGGTGAACATACCAAGACGCTGGAAAGCCTGGCGACACAAGGTTATATCCGCGCGCGTATTGACGGCGAAGTCTGCGATCTTTCCGATCCGCCTAAGCTTGAGCTTCAGAAAAAACACACCATTGAAGTGGTCATTGATCGCTTCAAAGTGCGTGAGGATCTTTCAACTCGCCTGGCAGAATCGTTTGAAACCGCGTTAGGAATGTCTGGCGGCACGGCGATTGTTGCCGACATGGACGACAGCGCAGCGGAAGAACTGCTGTTCTCAGCGAACTTTGCCTGCCCGATTTGCGGTTACAGCATGAGTGAGCTGGAACCACGCTTGTTCTCTTTTAATAACCCAGCCGGTGCCTGTCCAACGTGTGATGGCTTGGGCGTACAGCAATATTTTGATCCCGATCGTGTGGTGCAAAACAATGAACTGTCGCTGGCTGGCGGTGCAATTCGTGGCTGGGATCGTCGCAACTTTTACTATTTCCAGATGCTGCGCTCACTGGCTGAGCATCTCGATTTCGACATCGAAGCGCCATTTGGCAGCCTGAAAGAGAACGTGCAGCAAGTGATTCTGTACGGCTCAGGTAAAGAGAGTATCGAATTCAAGTACATCAACGATCGCGGTGACACGTCTGTACGTCGCCATCCGTTTGAAGGCGTACTGAACAATATGGAACGTCGCTATAAAGAGACCGAATCTTCAGCGGTACGTGAAGAGTTGGCGAAGTTTATCAGCAACCGCGCCTGCGCCAGTTGCGAAGGCACGCGTCTGCGCCGTGAAGCGCGTCACGTCTATCTTGAAAACACCACATTACCCACGATCTCTGATATGAGCATCGGTCATGCGATGTCGTTTTTTGAGAACCTTAAGCTAAGCGGGCAACGCGCTCAAATTGCTGAAAAAGTGTTGAAAGAGATCGGCGATCGCCTGAGCTTCCTGGTGAATGTCGGGCTCAATTATCTCTCTATGTCGCGTTCCGCAGAGACGTTATCCGGCGGTGAAGCACAGCGTATTCGTCTGGCTAGCCAGATCGGTGCGGGCCTGGTTGGCGTTATGTATGTGTTGGATGAGCCGTCAATTGGTTTGCATCAGCGCGATAACGAACGTCTGCTCGGCACCTTGATTCATCTGCGCGATCTGGGTAATACCGTGATTGTGGTTGAGCATGATGAAGATGCTATTCGCGCCGCTGACCATGTGATCGACATCGGTCCAGGCGCAGGCGTGCATGGCGGTGAGATTGTTGCCGAAGGCACCGTTGATGAAATCATGGCAGAAGAGGCGTCATTAACCGGTCAGTTCCTGAGCGGAAAACGTGAAATTGCTGTGCCGCAAGAACGGGTGAAAGGCGATCCAACCAAAGTATTGAAAGTCACTGGCGCACGCGGTAACAACCTGAAGGATGTGACGCTAACGCTACCGGTTGGCCTGTTTACCTGTATCACCGGCGTGTCCGGTTCCGGTAAATCAACGCTGATCAACGATACGCTGTTTCCGATTGCTCAGCGCGCGCTTAACGGTGCGACCATTGCCGAACCCGCAGCGTATCGCGAGGTTCACGGGCTAGAGCATTTCGATAAAGTTATCGATATCGATCAAAGCCCCATTGGTCGTACACCACGTTCTAACCCGGCGACTTATACCGGCATCTTTACGCCGGTACGTGAATTGTTTGCTGGCGTTCCCGAATCGCGTTCGCGCGGCTATAACCCGGGACGTTTTAGCTTCAACGTGCGGGGCGGCCGCTGTGAAGCCTGTCAGGGCGATGGCGTTATCAAGGTAGAAATGCACTTTCTGCCCGACATTTACGTGCCCTGCGACCAGTGCAAAGGTAAACGCTATAACCGCGAAACGCTGGAAGTTAAGTACAAAGGCAAAAGCATCCATGAAGTGCTGGAGATGACCATTGAAGAAGCGCGTGAGTTCTTTGATGCCGTTCCGGCGCTGGCGCGTAAGCTACAAACGCTGATGGATGTTGGCCTGTCGTACATCCGTCTTGGACAGTCCGCAACGACGCTTTCAGGCGGTGAAGCACAGCGTGTGAAACTGGCGCGTGAGTTGTCAAAACGCGGCACCGGCCAAACGCTCTATATTCTGGATGAGCCAACCACCGGCCTGCACTTTGCCGATATTCAGCAGTTGCTGGAAGTGCTGCATCAGCTGCGTGACCAGGGCAATACCATTGTGGTGATTGAACACAATCTTGACGTGGTCAAAACCGCTGACTGGATTGTCGATCTGGGGCCAGAAGGCGGCAGCGGCGGCGGTGAAATATTGGTTGCTGGCACACCGGAGACGGTGGCGGAGTGCGAGAAATCGCATACCGCCCGCTTCCTCAAGCCATTATTGAAGAAGTAAATCTTTCAGGCCCGCCTCGTGCGGGCCTTGTTTTTAGTCCTGCACAATTGCCCAGAGAAATGCAGAATCAGGCAAGATTCAAACATGTATAGGCATATACGCTTTCAGCATCCCTGACTATCCTTAAGCGTTCCTCTTTGGCACGCCTTTCGCGTCGCCCTATTTGCAGCTGTTCTGCCCTGCTGCACTTATCTAAAAATCATCACGACACATCGACGAAACTGGAGACACCATGAATATCACGCATGCGTATGCTGCTCAGGATGCTAAATCCAAACTCGCACCGTTCGATTTTAAACCGCGCGAACTCCGCGCACATGATGTGCAACTCGACGTTTTGTACTGTGGCGTTTGCCACTCAGACCTTCATCAGGCTCGTAACGAATGGCGAAACACTATTTTCCCTGTGGTGCCAGGTCATGAAATTGTGGGTCGCGTCACCGCTGTGGGTGCAGATACTCAGAAATACAAAGTGGGTGATTTGGTTGGCGTGGGTTGTATGGTTGATTCCTGCCGCAGCTGTCCAAGCTGTCAGGAAGGCCTGGAACAATATTGTGAAAACGGTTTTGTCGGCACCTATAACGGTGAAGACCGCGAAACCGGCGCGATCACTTACGGTGGCTACTCAACCTCAATGGTCGTAGATGAAGGCTTTGTGCTGCGTATTCCAGAAAACCTGGAACTGGCGGGCGTTGCGCCGCTGCTGTGCGCGGGCATCACCACCTATTCGCCGTTGCGCCACTGGAATGTTGGCCCAGGTAAAAAAGTAGGTATCGTGGGTTTGGGTGGTTTAGGCCACATGGGCGTGAAAATTGCGCACGCGATGGGCGCACATGTTGTGCTGTTCACCACTTCGCCGTCAAAAATCGAAGATGGTAAACGTCTGGGCGCTGACGAAGTCGTGGTCTCAAAAGACGCGGATCAAATGGCGCAGCACACCAACAGCTTCGACTTTATTCTCAATACCGTTGCGGCTCAGCACGATCTGAACCCTTTCATCGCTTTACTGAAGCGCGACGGCAACATGACGCTGGTTGGCGCACCGGAACACGATCACCCTGCTCCACAAGTATTTAACCTGATTTTTAAACGTCGCAGCATTGCAGGCTCACTGATTGGTGGTATCGCTGAAACGCAAGAGATGCTGGATTTCTGTGGCAAGCATGGCATTACCTCAGACATTGAACTGATTGCCATTAATCAGATTAATGAAGCCTATGAGCGCATGTTAAAGAGTGATGTGAAGTATCGTTTTGTTATTGATATCAAAACATTACGTGAAGAAACTGCTGCTTAAGCCTTACGCCGCTGAACCATCAGGTCCTCGTCTGTATTACTGGCGAGGACCGCTGTTTTACTTTTACTTTGCTGTTCCCGCCTGCTGATAAGAAGCATCAACCAGATAGTAGATCTGCGAGTCCTTCAACGAGCCATCCAGAAAGAGTGTGTTCCAGTGCGACTTATTAAGATGTTCGCTGGGGAAAACATCTTTGTGTTCTTCACGCATTAAGTCTGCCAGGGCAGGTGTCGATTTCAGTGACACCGCAGGACGCCCTTCGACATCGTGAACCATGGCAAACAGCATGCCATCGCATTTAATTTGCGTTGCTTTCCAGTCACTGTGTACGCTCTGTTCTGCGCCAGGTTTGCTCATGCAATAGGTCAATAACTCCGAAGTATTCATCCTCATTCCCCTTGTAAAGTGGCGACGATTCGCCTCGCACCGCCATGTATGCGGTGTTCTCCCAGCCAAATACCTTGCCAGGTTCCCAGTACCAGCTTTCCTCGCTGAACGGGCAACAGCAACGAAACACCTAACGTCGATGATTTAATATGCGCAGGCATGTCATCGCGACCTTCATAATCATGCTGATAAGGCGCATCTTCTGGGACGTGGCGCATGAAATGTTGTTCCATATCGCTACGCACCGTGGGATCGCAATTTTCATTTAGCGTTAACGATGCCGAGGTATGCTGCAACAGCAAATGCAGTAGACCGGTTTTGATTTCAGCCAGCGCAGGCAGCTGATCGACAATCTCTTCAGTGACTAAATGAAACCCGCGTTGTCTGGCGTTCAGCGTTAAGGTTTGTTGATACCACATGCTTTTTCCCTAAATCGGTTACACCTTTTAAGTGTGCAGCATGTCGCGAAAAGGTAAACCCTGCAGGGAAATTAAATAAAAGATCCGGGACGTGAGAGAACAGTCGAAGGTGCGGGCATTGTTTCGAGATGGGTACGCGGCTCGCGCAAACAGCGGCTGTTGAAAACGCTAAACCTGATATTAACACGCACTCAGGTCCCCATAAGAGCGGTCTCCTTTATCGTGACGGCTAAAAAAACGGTAAAAAAAACCGCCGAACGACGCCGACGGTTTGTTTCTTTTCGTAAGTTTTACATCACCGCAGCAAATGCTTCAGCCACCTGATGTACGTTTTTACTGTTCAGGCCAGCAACACACATACGGCCACTTCCTACCAGATAAATGCCAAACTCTTCACGTAAACGATCAACCTGCTCGGCGCTTAAACCGGTATAGCTAAACATGCCGCGTTGCTTCAGCAAATAATCGAAGTTTTGACCCGGCAAAGCGGTGCTTAATACCTGCACCAGTGCTTTACGCATGTCCAGAATACGCAAGCGCATCGCTTCCACTTCTGCTAACCAGCTGGCTTTTAAGGCAGCGTCATTCAGCACGCGCGCAACAATCTGTGCGCCGAAGTTCGGTGGGCTTGAGTAGTTACGACGCACAGTCGCTTTCAGCTGACCCAGTACGCGGCTTGATTCTTCAGCACTTTCGCAGACGATAGACAATCCGCCTACACGCTCGCCATACAGTGAGAAGATTTTAGAGAACGAGTTGCTGACTAACGCTGGCAAACCTGCCGCCGCAATTTTGCGGATAGCGTAAGCATCTTCTTCCATGCCTGCGCCGAAGCCCTGATAAGCGATATCAAGGAATGGAATCAGCTCCTGCGCCTTCAACACTTCAGTGGTTTGATCCCATTGTGCGTTGGTCAGATCAGCGCCGGTTGGGTTATGACAGCATGGATGCAGTAACACGATACTTTGCTTAGGCAGCGTTTTCAGTTTTTCAATAAAGGCTTCAAAACGTACGCCGTTAGTTTCAGCGTCGTACCATGGATAAGTATTTACCTCAAAACCTGCACCATTGAAGATAGCAACATGGTTTTCCCAGGTTGGATCGCTCACCCAGACATTGGATTGCGGAAAATAGCGCTTGAGGAAATCAGCACCGACTTTCAGTGCGCCCGATCCGCCCAGCGTTTGGATGGAGGTTACACGGCCTGCTTTTAGCATTGGGTGTTCAGCACCAAACAGCAGCGGTGCAATCGCGTTACGGTAAGGATTCAAGCCTTCCATCGGCAGGTAGAGCGAAGCCTGCTGCGGCTCAGCATGCAGCTGTTCTTCCGCTGCGGCAACGGCCTGCAACTGAGGAATAATGCCGTGCTCGTCGTAATAGAGCCCAATGCTGAGGTTAACTTTATGTTCGCGAGGATCCTGTTTAAAGGCTTCCATCAGCGACAGAATCGGGTCGCCGGCATAGGCATCAACGTTTTGAAACACGGTGCAGATCTCCATGATTGGTCTTGTTAAGCAGGGAATGTAAGCAGATCACTTGTCTCATTAAACCATGTAGCGTCCAGGACGATGGTTCATAGCGATAATCAGATTAAGAATTACCGCGCCTGCTATCGAGGCGAGCAATATTGGCATGCTGACCACGAACAGCGACGCCAGCACCACACAGGTGTCGACTGCCATTTGCAGTTTACCGGCACGGATACCAAAACGATCCTGCAGCCAGAGCGCCAGAATATTGATGCCGCCGAGGCTGGCTTTATGACGAAACAACACTATAAACCCAATCCCCATGATTACGTTACCGAACAATGTCGCATAAAACGGATCGAGGTTGGAAAAGTGAACGAACAGCGGATGAAGGTGAGTGAAGAGTGAAACTAACCCCACAGCGCAAAACGTTTTAAGCGTAAATTCCCAGCCCATGCGGCGCACAGCCAACCAGTAAAATGGCAGGTTGATCAGAAAAAATGCGCTACCAAATGACAGCGGGGAGATATAGCTGATCAGGAAAGCGATGCCGGCGGTGCTGCCGGTTAAGGCGCCCGCTTGCTTCAGCATAATGACGCCAAACGACACCATTAATGTGCCCATCACTATCGCCAGCGCATCTTCTATACGGGAATGGGGAATACGGGAAGGTTGAACAACGTTATCCATGGGTGTTTTCTCATTGCAAATGATGCGGTTCAAATGCAAAAAACGCACCATACCGACAACGTTTTTCTGCTGTCGGCAGGTGCCAGCGATTATCCCATTGATATCTAAGGCGCTTTATTGCAGGTTTTTGTGCATGAATATCAATTAAACCGTCAAATCATGCACAAATTCTTTTTTGGTGCGCGTTTTTTGCATTAATTACCAACATTCTGCACCAAAACCGCACATCACGCACTGTTTTAGCGCGCGGTATGCTCAGGAATCATCATTAATCCATTCTCTTTTAACCGGCCCAGTACTACCGATGTTTTAACGTGTGAAACGCTTTGATGTCCGGCGACTAACTGGCTGATTAGTGCCCCCAGCGAGGGCAGATCAGAGACGGCTACTTTCAACAGATAATCGGCATCGCCCGTGGTTTTATACGCATCAACAATTGCATCTTCCTGCTCCACCATACGGTGAAAGCTCTCTACATATTCTGCCGTATGGTTAATCAGGCGAACTTCTATCAATCCCACCATACCAAGACCAATCGCGTCGGGCGAGAGCCGCGCATGATAGCCAAGAATCAAATTGGCCTGTTCGAGATTAATACGGCGGCGGGAACATTGAGACGCAGAAAGACCCACCAAGTCACTCAATTCCTGATTAGTCAGTCGGCCATTAGCTTGCAATAAAGTCAGTATTTTAAGGTCGTAATCGTCTACATGCGTCATTCTGATTCCAGAGCGTTATAAGCGTCGCTTTGTTACAGATAACCCGATCACTGGTGAGGTTGTCCAACACTATTTTCTGATGACAGGCTTGACATGCACAGAACGTGCATGTCAGCACAAAGAAAGGCTTATTCGTCGTCGTATTGCGGGCCTGCGTAGTTATCGAAACGCGACCATTGTCCATTAAAGGTCAAACGGACCGTGCCGATTGGGCCGTTACGCTGTTTACCCAAAATGATCTCAGCAATCCCTTTGAGGTCGCTGTTTTCGTGATAAACCTCATCGCGATAGATAAACATAATTAAGTCCGCATCCTGCTCGATCGATCCTGACTCACGCAAATCCGAGTTGACCGGGCGTTTATCGGCACGCTGCTCCAGCGAGCGGTTAAGCTGCGAAAGCGCCACCACCGGCACGTTTAACTCTTTGGCCAACGCCTTAAGGGAGCGCGAAATCTCAGCAATTTCCAGCGTACGGTTGTCAGACAGTGACGGCACGCGCATCAGCTGAAGATAGTCGATCATGATCATGCTCAACCCGCCATTTTCACGAAAGATACGGCGCGCGCGTGAACGGACTTCTGTTGGCGTTAGCCCGGAAGAATCATCGATATACATGTTCTTCTTCTCCAGCAAAATGCCCATGGTGCCGGAGATACGCGCCCAATCCTCATCGTCGAGTTGGCCGGTACGAATACGGGTTTGATCCACGCGTGAAAGCGACGCCAGCATACGCATCATGATCTGCTCGCTGGGCATCTCCAGACTGAAAATCAGCACTGGTTTATCATGCAGCATCGCGGCGTTTTCACACAGGTTCATGGCGAACGTGGTTTTACCCATCGATGGACGGGCCGCGACAATAATCAGATCCGATCCCTGCAAGCCTGCGGTCTTTTTGTTGAGATCCTGATAACCGGTATCGACACCGGTAACGCCGTCGTGTGGTGTTTGATATAGCGATTCGATACGCGAGACGGTCGATTCAAGGATTTGCTCGATGTTTTTCGGGCCATCATCCTTGTTGGCGCGCGCTTCAGCAATTTTGAAGACGTTGGATTCCGCAAAATCCAGCAGCTCTTCGCTGTTTCTGCCTTGCGGATCGTAACCCGCATCCGCAATTTGATTGGCGACCGAAATCATTTCGCGAACAATGGCACGTTCACGCACGATATCGGCGTAAGCACCAATGTTTGCTGCACTTGGCGTGTTTTTCGCTAATTCGGCTAAATACGCAAAGCCGCCTGCCATTTCCAGTTCGCCACGGGTTTCCAGCGATTCTGAAAGGGTGATCAGGTCAATGGGTTGGCTCTCTTCCAGCAAACGCTGCATTTCTGAAAAAATCAGACGATGCGAACGGTTGAAGAAATCGTTGGCGACGACACGCTCTGAAACGTTATCCCAGCGTTCGTTGTCCAGCATTAACCCACCGAGCACCGATTGCTCCGCTTCCAGCGAATGCGGGGGCATTTTCACGCCAGCCAGCTGACGATCATGCGTTTCGTTCGATTTGTTGGTGGGTTTATTTCCTGCCATAGTGAATGCAATACCGATCTTCTGTGGGGACGCGCCAGTATACCTTGTTGTCGCGCGCGCCTCACCCTCATGATGAAACAATCACAGGAGTAAGAATGGCAAAGCGTATTCAATTCAATGCACACGGCGGCCCTGACGTTCTGCAGTGGATCGACTTTGAACCTGCCGATCCCGCTGAGAATGAAATACAGGTTGAGAACAAAGCCATCGGCATTAACTACATTGATACCTACGTGCGCAGTGGACTCTATCCAGTAGGCAATTTCCCGTCAGGTTTAGGTACCGAAGCGGCCGGCGTAGTAAAGCGCATCGGTAAAAATGTGACTCGCTTTACGCCTGGCGATCGCGTGGTTTATTGTCAGGCGGCATTAGGCGCATACAGCGAACTGCATAACGTGGCGGAAGATCGATTGATGTTGCTTCCCGATGCAATCAGCTTTGAGCAAGGCGCAGCCAGCTTTTTAAAGGGCTTAACCGTGCAATATCTCCTTCGTCAAACCTACAAAGTTAAACCTGACGAAATTTTCCTGTTTCACGCTGCCGCAGGCGGTGTTGGCCTGATTGCCTGCCAGTGGGCAAAAGCGTTAGGTGCCCATTTGATTGGCACTGTGGGTTCAGCAGATAAAGCGCAGTTGGCTAAAAATTCCGGTGCATGGGCCACAATTAATTATCGCGAAGAAAATATTGCACAACGCGTAAGTGAGTTAACCGAGGGTAAAAAAGTTGCCGTGGCTTATGACTCGGTAGGTAAAGATACCTGGGAAGCCTCTTTAGATTCACTGCGTCGACAGGGTTTATTAGTGAGTTTTGGTAATTCGTCTGGTCCAGTGACCGGAATCGACTTGGGTATTTTGAACAAGAAAGGGTCGCTGTTTGTTACCCGACCTTCGCTGTTTGGCTACATCACTAATCGTGAAGAGCTGGAAATTGCCAGTGCTGAGCTGTTCTCGCTCTTAGCCAGCGGGGCCATAAAAGTTGATGTGCCGGAGCAGCAAAAATTTGCGCTTAAAGATGCCAGCCAGGCACATAAAACCCTGCAAAGTCGAGCGACTCACGGTTCAAGCCTTTTGATTCCTTAAATGCAAAAAGGGCTTCTCTTAGGAAGCCCTTTTTGTCTTTTTTATCGTTCGCGCTGGTGTAGGGACAGCGGCGATGAATGCGTTTTGACTCAACGAGAGTAATCCTGACAGAAAACATAAGTAAAAAATATGTTTAATTGCCGAATTGTTCTAAGCAATTTCTGAGTCTGTGATCGCACCCGCATTTAGCGCCAACTATTACGATCTAACCGATTGATTTTGCGTTTAAGCCTGGCAAGAGAATGCGACTCTTTGTTAGCAAAAAAGGTACGGTATAGCCATACCGACGCCACCGCTAACACTAGCCACGGCAACAGTTTGATAACAAGAGCAAACAACCCACCGACAAACATCACCATGGTTGCAACCACCAATGCGGCAATAACGCCAAGCAATGAAACACCGGTTACTAGCAGCATCAGGAAGAACCCTAATACAAATAAAATTTCCATGTTAGCGCCTCTTTAATAAGCTAATACTGAGCTATTACAAGAAATGTGCCAACGTGTAATTGCCTGAATTATAAGAAAAGAGCGGCATAACTGAATTTCAGCATTAGCGAGAATCATCAATTTTTGGCGTAAAAAAAACCAGCCTTTGCAGGCTGGCTTCGTTAAGCTTCGTTAATTTAGGCTTCTTGAGGAATTTTGTCCGCCACCAACGTTAATGCGGCTTCCAGCACGCGTACATCCGCGCCAGGTTTATGCGCATTTTCACTTAAATAACGACGCCACTGACGCGCGCCCGGGATACCCTGAAACAGGCCCAGCATATGACGCGTCACATGGCCGAGGTAAGTGCCTTTGCTCAACTCTGCTTCAATATAAGGATACATCGAGCGCACAACCGCCACTGGATCGACAACAGACGTTTCACGATTAAATAATTCACGATCAACCTGCGTCAGAATACCCGGGTTTTGATAAGCCTCGCGGCCCATCATCACACCATCCAGATGTTGTAGATGCAGTTTCGCTTCTTCCAACGTTTTAACGCCACCATTAACTGCCAACGTTAGATGCGGAAAGTCACGTTTGAGCTGATAAACACGTGGATAATCCAGCGGTGGAATTTCACGGTTTTCTTTTGGGCTTAAGCCGGAAAGCCAGGCTTTACGCGCATGGATAATAAAGGTATCGCATCCACCACGCTCTGCTACTGTGCCAACAAAATGGGTCAGGAATTCATAGCTATCCTGCTCATCAATCCCGATTCGGGTTTTTACCGTTACCGGTATGCTGACGACATCCCGCATGGCTTTGATGGCGTCCGCCACTAAATCGGCTTCTGCCATCAGGCATGCACCGAAGCGACCATTTTGTACGCGGTCAGATGGACAGCCTACGTTCAGGTTAATTTCATCGTAACCGCGCTCTTCTGCCAGCTTAGCGCACTGCGCCAATGCCGTGGGATCGCTACCGCCAAGCTGTAGCGCAACCGGATGCTCCTCTTCACTATACGCAAGGTAATCACCTTTACCGTGAATGATTGCGCCCGTGGTAACCATTTCGGTATAGAGCAGCGTGTCGCCGGTGAGCTGGCGATGAAAATAGCGACAGTGACGATCGGTCCAGTCGAGCATAGGTGCAATGGAAAAACGTTGCGAAGAGAAGGTATCGGTCATGAAGCGCAGAGAATCCGGTGGTTATGAGTGATGATATTCTGTGCAAGAATACCACAAGGGTGGGCGACATTGCATCGCCCACCCTTTTCTATCCGTGCAGATCGTTAGAAATTGAACCCGAGCTGCATCATTGCGCCCCAGGTATTATTGGCACCTGCTGTACCTGCAAGATCTACATGCACCGCGTTATTAAATGGCGATAAGCCGAAACCGGCGGTAATAACGTTTTCATCATTAGAACGCATATCTGCTCGATAGCCGGCACGCAGCTGCAACCAGTCTAACACCCGATATTCACCACCGACCGCAGCATATTGATTACTGCCCTCTGATTTGAAGCGCTTGGTTTCAGTTAAATCTACATCGCCGGTTAAGGTAAATGGACCTTTATCCCAGGCAAGTCCTGTGGTTACCAGCGGGCGAATTTGGTAAGTATCGCGGTAGCCGTTGACCTCTTTTGTATCAAGATCGCGTGAAATCAGGTTTTGTCCAGTCAAGCCAAAGGTCCAGTTTTCAGCAAAGGTTGTGGCTAAGCCTGCATCAACGTTGAAGCCGGTATCAGAGCTACGATAACGTGAACTGTTGATATCGCTTTTGTCGTAGTTGTAGAGACTATCGGTGTAGTTATAAAGCCAGGTTTTCTGAATCTTAGGTGTAACCCCGATTGAAACGGGTTGGCCGGCAATCGTGAACTCATGCGCCACGGAAATACCGTAATCGGTAATCAACGCCGCCAGGCCATTGGCGCTGGAACGCAAATTGTCCTCATCGCCAGGCACTGGGATGACGGAACCATTGGCAACACCTTGTAAGTAATCAATATCACTCTGCGCTACGTTAGCCTGCACATGGACAGTTCCGTAGGCTTTGGTTATGAAAGCGAAAGGCAGGGTTTCATCAGGAATGGTCACGGCGACAGCCACACCCGCACGGCCATCCGCTTTGTTGCCCTTTAAATCGCTCAGTTGATTTGCTACATCACCCGTTGCCGCCCGTAATTCAGGGTAGCCACGTAAATAGTCGGCAAAAGTCAGATTATTAATAACGTCCTGATAGCGATCAACGGTATCGGAAATATCATCGACTTTGTCGATTAGCTTGTCGTTATCAGTGATTTGCACACCCGCTGAAGGGAAAATAATACTGACTTTATCTTCAGGTTTGGCGCGCGTCATCAACGCCGGGTTTGCCAGCACGGCAGAGCCATAGGTTGATGAAGCGACGCCGGTTCCACCCATGGCATCATTGCGTGCGTCATACCATGTCCCTGCCGCCATGGCGGAAGAAGAAATAAACAGTGCACTTAACATCACCGGGTAAGCCAGCGCTGAGCGCTGAACGAATTTTTTCACCATCTGCCTGTCATCACCTGTAAAAAGTGCCGTCGAATCATTCAACGACTGAATAGGTTGTTAGCGCTATTGTGAACGTCAGCTAACACGTTATTGCTGTGAATTCGAAGGAAACAGTGTCTCAATTCAACGGATTGGATGTTTTTGTATCAGATTAGCGTTGTTATTGTTCAAGTTAGTGCAAAAAGAACGGTGCAAGACCAGCCATTCCTTAAATACTTTTGAACATTAATACTTAACTCAGTGAGATGCAAAGCGAAATGGCGGAAAAATCCTCAACCTGTTGAAATAGGTTGGATCTATTTAAGCGAGGCTTCCGCACTTAACCGAAATTTTGACGCGTAGAAAGTGACGTAAATGCCTGTTTTTCACGCCCGGTGCAACGCCTGCGTGAACAAAATTTGTGTGATAAAATAACATCACTTATTTAGCGGAGAATTTTCATGTCGACGATGACGTCAGAGCAAATTATGTCCCAGGCGGAAAAACTGTGCCTGCAGCGCGGTGTTCGTCTGACTACGCAGCGTGCAGAAGTATTACGTTTGATGGCTGAGCTGCCAGGTTCAATCAGCGCCTACGATTTGCTGGATCAGCTACGCGTAAGTGAGCCGCAGGCTAAACCTCCTACCGTATATCGCGCGTTGGATTTTTTGCTTGAGCAGGGTTTTATTCATCGTGTTGAATCCAACAACAGCTACGTGATGTGCCACCATTTTGATGCACCTGCGCATACGTCTGTGATGCTGGTATGCGATCGCTGTGCGGCGGTTATTGAAAAACATGCACAGGGCGTAGAAAACATCATTGGTTCGCTGGCCACGGATGCACATTTCGCTCTACGTCATAGCGTCATTGAGGCGCACGGTTTATGTGAGAAATGCGTTGCGGTTGAAGCTTGTACACACCATGAAAGCTGTGAACACGATCATCAGGTTGACGTGAAAAAGCGTGGGAAGAAGGGATAGTTGGCACATCCTTGTGCCTGTCCGGTATGAGCGTACCGGTGGGTAGGAGCATCGTCCTTAAACTGTCTTAATTACCAGCGATAATCTTTGTTATGGCCTTCCCAGTCTGTGACTTCTTTCTCCGCCTCATCCTTAGCGTAGCCATAACGTTCCTGGATTTTACCAACAAGCTGATCGCGTTTACCTTCAACAACTTGCATATCGTCGTCTGTCAGCTTGCCCCATTTTTCTTTGATTTTGCCTTTGAACTGCTTCCAGTTACCACTCGCTTCGTCGTGATTCATAGCAGACCTCCGGTCATCCTTCAGGTTTCAACTTATATCTCGCCATGCAAGATAATATCGATATAAAGCGCTACTCATGTGCGCTATTGAAAGTTAATTATAGTAGAGGATTTTAGATCTGCTGGAACATTACAGAATATTCTGTAGAGCGCGGTTCTGTACCACGCCCTATTTTAAGCGGTAAACCAGCTGTTGTTTTGCCAGTGACGCCGCCATATCCACCATAACGACAGGCCGCGCAAGGCAAGAAACACCATGACTGCCAGCCATAAAGCGTGGTTACCCAACCACGGTAAAGTCAGTAAGGTAATGAAATAGCCTAACGCCGCAATCGCCATACTGTTACGCATTTCACGACCCCGCGTTGCACCAATGAACATTCCGTCTAGCAAATAACACCAAACGCCGACTATCGGCATAATGATTTGCCAGATTAGATAGCGATCTGCCATTTGCCGTAGTGCGTCGATTGAAGTGAGCATAGAAACGATATACGTGCCAAACAGGATGTAAATCAATGAGAAGAAAAGTGCGACCAGGAAAGCTTGCCGACAGGCGGCGCGCCAGACACGCAGCAATTTAGTGCCATCTTTAGCACCATGCGCTTCGCCTGCAAAGGCTTCTACGGCGTAGGCGAATCCGTCAAGCGCATAAGCGGTGAATGTGATGAACATCAGCAATACCGCATTGACTGCGACGACATTGGGCCCGATACGGGCACCTAACAGGGTCAGCGAGGCAAAACAGAGTTGCAGCATGAGCGAACGCAGCATGATATCGCGGTTAAGTCGTAACAGTCGGCGCATATCTCCGCGCCAACTCTGTTTGAGCAACGCCATATTGATACCCCGCAGTTTCAACACGCGCCATACCATGGCTAATCCCACCGCCAGGGTGACATATTCTGCCAATGCGGTTGCGGTTGCCGCCCCAGCGACCCCCCAATGCAAATCAAGCACCAGCCACAGGTCGAGCAAAATATTGACCAGATTGCCCACTACCAGCAGGATCACCGGCGCTCGCGCATATTGCACACCCAGCAACCAGCCCAGGATCACCAGATTCGCCAGCATCGCGGGGGCGCTAAGCCAGCGAATATGGATAAACAGCGTTGCCTGCTCCAGCACTTGCGGATTACCGCCAATCATATGCGTGGCAAGCTGGCTGACAGGGTCGCGTAAGAAAATGAAAATTACGCCGGCGACAAGCGCCATCATCAATGGCTGAGTCAGGGCACGAGCCAGCGCAGCTTTATCATTCGCACCGAATGCTTGTGCCGTTAAACCGGTGGTGCTCATACGCAGGAAAAGCAGCAGCATAAACAGGAAGCTAGTGATAGTGGTGCCTACAGCGACGCCGCCGAGGTAAACAGGACTATCAAGGTGCCCAATAACAGCGGTATCGACCAATCCCAGCAGCGGGACGGTGATATTAGAAAGGATCATCGGCAGCGCAAGCCGCCAAAGATTTTTATCAGTTGCAGTCAAAAAACGCATTCGCAAATCCGTGCTCAGCGCCGCTGCATCAGCAGGTAAGACAGCAGCGGCTAAATTTGGGCAGACAGAATAGCATCAGACTGGCGAACAAAAGCGACTATAGGAAGATTACAGCCACTCGCCGTTGCGAACGACGCCAACAGCCAGACCCTCAATGGTCAGCGACTGGGCACGCGTATCGACCACAATCGGTTCAAAGTCGTTATTTTCTGGCAGAAGATGAACAATTGAACCCTGTTTTTTCCAGCGCTTAACGGTGACTTCATCATCAATACGCGCGACAACCACTTGTCCGTTACGCACATCTTGCGTTTTGTGCACCGCCAACAAATCACCGTCCATGATGCCGATATCTTTCATCGACATACCGCTTACGCGCAGCAGGAAATCAGCGGAAGGCTTAAACAGACCGGGATCAACTTTGTAATGCGTTTCAATGTGTTCTTGCGCCAGCAGCGGTTCACCTGCGGCCACGCGGCCAATCAGCGGTAAACCTTCCGAGGCTTCTTCTTCCATTAACAGACGAATACCCCGAGAAGCGCCAGAAACAATCTCAATAACGCCTTTACGCGCTAATGCTTTGAGATGCTCTTCTGCCGCATTGGGTGAACGGAATCCCAGCTGTGCGGCAATTTCTGCACGCGTTGGCGGCATGCCTGTTTGATTGATGTGATCGCGAATCAGGTCATAGACCTGCTGCTGCCTGCTGGTTAACGCTTTCATCCCGCCCCCTGGTTGTTTATACAGTCGCTGTGAGTATATACAGGTATTGGTGAAATGGAAACCAAAAGTCAGGCAATAATCAGCCGTTTGACGGGTTCTGGAAAGCCTATCGCAAATGCGACCAAAGCAAAGCGATCCAGACGAAAACGGCCAGTAAGATACTCAGCAAGACGGCGGCTGAACCCATATCTTTTGCACGCCCGGCAAGGGGATGGTGCTCCTGCCCGATGCGGTCAACAACAGATTCAATCGCACTATTGAGGATTTCAACGATGACCACGAGCACGACGGCCCCAATCATTAATACGCGAGAAACGGTGTCCACATCCAGCCAACACGCTACCGCAATGGCGATTAACGCGGCGATAGCTTCCTGGCGGAACGCCGCTTCGTATTGCCATGCAGCACGAAGACCTTGCCACGAATAACCGGCAGCCTTCACAATTCTAATAAGACCGGTGGCATTATTTGCCATATTATGGGAACCCTTTCAACGGATTGACGTCAATGTCTGGGCTGCCAGCTAATGGCACCACCACAGATCTTCGCTGCGCTTTCTGGTATGCTTGCGGCGCTTTGCTAACAAGAGGCTTCATGTTGTCTATGTCAGGTTGGCGTAAACTTTATTATAAATTACTGAATTTACCACTCTCGTTTTTGGTAAAGAGTAAGGCTATTCCGGCCGATCCCGTTTCTGAACATGGTCTGGATCCTACCCGGCCCATTATGTATGTTCTGCCGTACGATTCGAAGGCCGACTTACTGACATTACGCGCGCAGTGCATTAAGCACGATCTGCCCGATCCCCTCTCTCCACTCGAGATTGATGGCTCGCTGCTTCCACGCCACGTTTTTATCCACGATGGCCCGCGCGTATTTCCCTATTTTGTGCCCAGCGTTGAGTCGGTGAAAATCTTCCATGATTACCTCGACTTGCATCGCAACAATCCGGCACTCGACATTCAAATGCTGCCGGTAACGGTGATGTTTGGTCGGGCACCGGGGCGCGAAGTTCAGGGTGAAGATACGCCGCATCTGCGCGTTTTAAATGGTGTACAGAAATTCTTTGCGGTGATTTGGCACGGGCGCGACAGCTTTGTGCGTTTCTCACCCACCGTTTCGCTGCGCCGCATGGCGACTGAACACGGTACAGATCAATCCATCGCTCAGAAGTTAGCGCGTGTTGCGCGTATTCACTTTGCACGTCAGCGTCTGGCCGCGATCGGCCCCCGTTTGCCGGCTCGTCAGGATCTCTTTAATCGGTTACTGCAATCGAAAGCGATTGAGAAAGCCGTTGAAGATGAGGCACGCAGCAAAAAAATCTCTCATGAAAAAGCGCAGCAAAATGCGGTTGAGATGATGGAAGAGATTGCAGCCAACTTCTCTTATGAGGCGATTCGCGTTACCGACCGCGTAATGGGCTGGTTGTGGAGCCGTCTTTATCAGGGCATTAACGTCAACGGCGGCGAGCGCGTACGTCAGTTAGCACAAGATGGTCACGAAATTGTTTATGTGCCTTGCCATCGCAGCCACATGGATTATTTGCTGCTCTCTTACGTGCTTTACCATCAAGGATTAGTGCCGCCTCACATCGCAGCGGGTATTAACCTCAACTTCTGGCCTGCTGGACCGATTTTCCGTCGTTTGGGCGCCTTCTTTATTCGTCGTACTTTCAAAGGCAATAAGCTTTACTCCACCGTATTCCGCGAATATCTGGGTGAACTGTTTACCCGCGGATATTCCGTTGAGTACTTTGTCGAAGGTGGACGCTCTCGCACCGGTCGCTTACTTGATCCCAAAACCGGTACGCTGGCAATGACGCTTCAGGCGATGCTGCGTGGGGGTAATCGTCCGATTACGTTAGTGCCCATTTACATCGGTTATGAACACGTGATGGAAGTCGGCACCTACGCTAAAGAGTTACGTGGCGCAGCCAAAGAGAAAGAAGGCTTTATGCAGATGGTGCGCGGCTTGCGTAAGCTGCGCAACCTGGGCCAGGGCTACGTCAACTTTGGCGAACCGCTGCCGCTGGTTAATTATCTCAACAAGCGAGTGCCAGAATGGCGTGATGCAATCGATCCTATTGAGCCACAACGCCCAAGCTGGCTAACGCCAACGGTGAATGACATCGCCGCGCGGTTGATGGTGAGGATTAATGAAGCAGGCGCTGCCAATGCCATGAACCTGTGCGTGACAGCCCTGCTCGCTTCGCGTCAGCGCTCACTCACGCGTGAACAATTGATTGAGCAGCTCGAATGCTATACCCAGCTACTGCGTAACGTGCCTTACTCACCCAACTCAACCGTGCCGGATCTTACCGCCGAAGCGCTGCTTGATCATGCAATGGGCATGAACAAGTTTGAAAGTGAGAAAGACAGCATTGGCGATATCATCATTCTGCCGCGTGAGCAGGCGGTTTTGATGACGTACTATCGCAACAATATTCATCACATGCTGGTGATGCCGTCGCTGATTGCCGCTATCGTGCAGCAGCATCCGAATTTGAGCGAAGCTGAGTTGTTGCGTCAGGTTAGCCTGATTTACCCCATGCTGAAGAGTGAACTTTTCCTGCGCTGGCAAACCGATGAGTTGCCGCAGCTGCTGTCCAATTTCTGTGAAGAACTGGCGCGTCAGGGCCTGATCACTATCGAAAATGGTCAGTTACGTTTTACTGCCGCACGCTACCGTACTCTGCAACTGCTGGCGGCCGGTATTCGCGAAACGTTGCAACGGTATGCCATTACTTTCTCGATTCTAAGCGCTAAGCCTGCGATTAACCGCGGCACGCTGGAAAAAGAGAGCCGCACGTTAGCGCAGCGCCTTTCAGTTCTGCACGGCATCAATGCGCCGGAGTTCTTCGACAAAGCGGTCTTTACCTCACTGGTGCTGACGCTACGCCACGAAGGCTATATCAGCGACAGCGGTGATGCAGACGTGTTACAGACGCAGGCAACCTGGCTTATTTTGGCCGACCTGGTTACCAGCGATGTACGCCTGACGATTGAGAGCGCAGTGGCGCACGAATAAGCGTTTGGTCATATTGATGTCAAAAAAAGGCGACCTCTTTAAACAGGTCGCCTTTTTATTGAGTGCCAAGAATGCGTTAGAAAATATGGCTGAACGGCGCCGTATTCATCAGCACACCGATAAACAGCACCAACCCAACATAGTTATTGTTGAGGAAGGCCTGAAAACAGGGCTGACGCTCGCGCTGGGCAATCAGTCGCTGTTGATGCACAAACAGCGCAGCAGCCAATAATAAAGACCAGTAAAACGCGCCATTTAATTGCAGTAATAAACCTACCCACGCCATCAGTATTAGCGTTGCCAACTGCAGTAACCCAATGATCAGTTTGTCAAAACGACCAAACAGAATCGCTGTCGACTTCACGCCAATCTTCAGATCATCATCGCGATCAACCATGGCATATTGCGTGTCATAAGCCACCGTCCAGCAAATATTAGCGATGAATACCAGCCAGCAAACAAAAGGTAAGGACTCACTAACTGCGGCCCACGCCATTGGAATAGCCCAGCCGAATGCCGCCCCCAGCACCACCTGCGGCAAATGGGTATAACGCTTCATAAAAGGATAAACCCAAGCCAGCGCCAGCCCCACGACGGAGAGCAGAATAGTCATCAGGTTCATGGTCAGCACCAGTACGAATGCCACTAATGCCAACCCAACAAACAAATATTTTGCCTCTTTTGAACTCACCGCACCGCTGGGTAACGGGCGATTTTGCGTGCGCTGGACGTGACCATCCACCTTGCGATCGGCATAGTCGTTAATGACGCATCCTGCAGCACGCATCACGATAACGCCCAAAACAAACACCACCAGTACGGAAATGGGTGGCACCGCCATGTTAGCCAGCCACAATGCCCACAGCGTAGGCCACATCAACAACAAGGTGCCAATCGGTTTATCGATACGCATCAGGCGGCTGTATGCCTGCAACTTACTCATTTGTAATGTCTTTTGCACAATGCAATTCCTTAACCCCGATCGCGATAGAGCGGCGAAGCGGGCAAAAACAGTTCAGTCAGCAGCAGTGGTTTACCTGACAAGCGCAGGCGAGAGCGACGGCCCCATAAATCATCGACCTTTCCCGGCTCGATAAAATCACGGCTCAACGTTGAAGAGGAGAAAAGATAGCGGCCAAGCGGGCGTGTGCCTAACTGCTGCAACATTGCCTCCAGGCCATTCAAGGTACTTTCCGGCACCACCGTTCGCCCGGCCAGCCAGGGTTCGTCGTCACCGAAAAGAATAATTTCACGCAACCAATAGCGTTCATCGTTTGGTAGCAACGTCAGTTCGTCCGTAAGTTCGCTGGCGTTAATGAAACCTTCGCGCACCGGCTGCACCGTTACTCGCTGACAATGTTGCTCAAAGCGCCGCGTCATGGAATCTTCTTCCATCAACCAATCCAATAGCACAGGCGAAAGCGTCGGTTGCGTGGGCGAAAGCCAGTTGAGCGCACGTAATAGGCTGAGCGCATCTTGCGACATAGCACCACTCCCAAAAATTTGCAGGGCGCTAGTTTAACGCAGAGCGGCCCAGTGAACACCTGTCGTCGTGCAGAACCCTTAGCTGGTTTATTCGCGTTTTAGTCGCTGACTGTTTGCCAGCCATAACGTTACAACCAGCACCAAAATGGCGGCTGAATAGCACAACGTATCGAACGGATTTTTGTGGTCAACGATGATCAGACGAATAATCGCCGTAATACCGATATACACGAAATAGCGTAATGGGAAGTGATAACCCGACTGAAAATACTTAACAATCAAGGCAATAAACTCAAAGTAGAGGAAATAGATCACGATTCCATCAATCAGCAAATAGGACGAAGCCTGTTCGCTGCTGTTGAGTAAAACATTGGCTAAATGGATGGTTTCTTTACCAAGGAATACCACCAATATAATGGCCAGGCTCAGCAGACCTAAATTCAGCACCCATTGCAATACGGTTGCAAAGTGCTGCGCCATAGGATTTTTTTCACTCATGTTGTGTCTCTGAAAAGTCGATTATTCGCTGGCGCTATCATGCGTTAGCGTGACGCAAATCACAATCATGCTTCCACCTCAACACAGAGCGCGTCGTAACGCCAGTATTCACAATCGCAGTCAATGACCTGCTTCTGCTGGTTGCGATTGATTCGCGTGATAAGCAAACCTGGGCTGCCGGCTGCGACATTTAGCGCCGGGGCGGCAACGTCGGGTAAGGGGCCAGGGAGAATGGTGAAACGTGCGCCGCCGTAGCGAATGCCGTAACGCTGATCGTAGAGATCGGTCAGAGAGCGCGTAAGATCTTCGGAAAGCAGGCCGGGAAAAAAGTGTGGATTGAGGTAATGCTCAACATACAACACGGCCCGGCCATCAATGCGACGCAGACGACGAATACAGAAAACCGTTTCCCCTTCTTCCAGCATCAGCGCGGCGGCTATAGCGCCCTGCGCAGACACTTTCTGTGCGGCTATGACTTCGGTGCTGGCATGACGTCCTTGCTCGGCTGCCATGGCATGAAAATGACTGTGATACAGAGGATTATAGATAAGTCGCGGAGGCGCAATAAACCAGCCACGGCGCAGTTCACGATAAATTACGCCTTGCGCTTCCAGCTTCCCCAGTGCTTCGCGCAGCGTGATACGCGTAGTGGAAAACGCTTCACTTAACGCCCGTTCTGCAGGCAGTCGGCCACCACTGAACTCACCCGCTTTGATGCGCGCCAGCAAGGCGCTGGCAATCACATCTGCCGTTTTAGGTGCTATCGACTCCACAACAATAGCCTCATTTTGGTGCGCTTTCGCACTGCGTCAGTTCGATGACAACCTTTCCGTATCCGATCATTCCGAATGGATTTTATGGGAAATATTACGCATCCCCTCGCCCTGCACGTCTTTGTCATAAATCATTCATATACACCCGCTACATTGGCTCGGTTCTTGCTGGACTAGACCAGACAGGCCACTCAACTTACACCGGGAGCAACTGAGATGAAAGCGTTTATCGCCTCTGTAGTAGCCAGTGCTGTATTCCTTGCCTTGCCTGCTGCGCAGGCTGCCGATAATGACCTTGCCGCCTTAGAAAAAGCCGCCCGCAGTGAAGGTCAGGTCAATAGCGTCGGTATGCCGGACAGCTGGGCAAACTGGAAAGATACCTGGAATGACATCAACAGCAAATACGGTTTGAAGCACAGCGATACCGATATGTCTTCGGCGCAGGAGCTGGCTAAATTCGATGCAGAAAAAGAGAACGCCAGTGCAGATATCGGTGATGTGGGTGCGGCATTTGGTCCCATCGCTGTGGCTAAAGGTGTTGCACAACCCTACAAACCCACACATTGGGATCAGATTCCAGCCTGGGCGAAAGACAAAGAAGGCAACTGGGCGCTGGCCTACACCGGTACTATCGCGTTTCTGGTGGATAAACAGCAGGTGAAAGATGTCCCGCACAGCTGGGCCGATCTGAAGAAAGGTAAGTATGTAATCACTATCGGCGATGTCGGCGTGGCGGCTCAGGCGGCTAACGGTGTACTGGCAGCAAACTACGCGTTAGGTGGCGATGAAAAGAACCTGAAACCCGCGCTTAATTTCTTTGCTGAGTTGGCGAAGCAAGGTCGTCTCGGCGTAACCGATCCGGTGATTGCTAACATTGAGAAAGGCGAAGTTCAGATGGCGGTGTTGTGGGACTTCAATGGCCTCAACTATCGCGATCAAATCGATAAAAACCGCTATGAAATCGTGATTCCTTCCGATGGTTCAGTGACCTCCGGTTACACCACCATCATCAACAAATATGCCAAACACCCGAACGCGGCCAAACTGGCGCGTGAATATATCTTCTCTGACGCTGGCCAAATTAATCTGGCAAAAGGCTATGCACGCCCGATCCGCGCTGAACATCTGACTTTACCTGCTGATGTACAAGCCAAGCTGCTGCCGCAATCTGAGTACAAAAATGCGCGCCCTATCAAGGATCAGGCTGCGTGGGATAAATCCTCCAAAATGCTGCCGCGCCTGTGGCAAGAAAACGTCATCATCAATATGCAACAGTAAAGCGTGGCAAGGAGAACGGAATGAAAACGATCCTCGTGGTGCTGGACGGCTTAAGCAATCAGGTCGCGCAACATGCAATGGGCTACTTGTATGCCGAATGTGCGCAAGGTCATGGTCACTATTACACCCTTACCTGCGAATTGCCGTCCCTGTCGCGTCCGCTGTATGAGTGCATCCTGACCGGCATTCCGCCGGTTAAGAGCGGAATAATTCATAACGGCGTGAGTCGATTGAGTCGTGAGCGCAGCATTTTTCACTATGCGCGTGCAGCTGGGCTGACCACGGCGGCAGCGGCCTACCATTGGGTGAGTGAGCTTTATAATCAAACACCGTTCGTTCCGGCGCGCGATCGTCATACCGACGCGCCGGACTTGCCCATTCAGTATGGGCATTTTTACTCTGACGACAGCTACCCCGATTCTCATCTGTTTGAAGACGCTGAAAGTTTGCGCCTGCGCCACAACCCAGACTTTATGTTCATTCATCCGATGAACATTGACGATGCAGGCCATAAACACGGGTTGTCTTCACCGCAATACCGTAATCGAGCGCGCATGGCAGATGGTTATTTGTCGCACTGGATGCCGACCTGGCTGGCAGAAGGATATCAGGTGATTGTTACCGCCGATCACGGCATGAATGACGATCGCTCGCACGGGGGTATTTTGCCGGAAGAAACTCAGGTTCCGCTGTTTGTGTTTGGCCGCGCTTTCTCACTTCAAGCCGAGATTGCGCCACAGCAAACTGAACTGTGCGGCACGGTCTGCGAACTGCTGGGTGTTACGCATGACAAGCCCATCTGTCGTGGCTTACTGGCGGAGCCGAACGCATGAGGGGAAAGAGGTTAGCGCTGCTGCTTCTGCTCCCCTTCGCGCTGTTTTGGGTTGCTTTTCAGCTCGCCCCGTTGGTATGGATTGCTATCAACAGCTTTTGGAGCGAGATGAATGAAGCCTGGGGCTGGGATAACTATCACGACATCCTGACGTCACCCTTTTATTTACAGGCCTTCCGTTTCTCGTTAGACATCTCGTTTTGGTCGAGTGTGTATGGGCTGCTGATTTCACTGATTGCCGGTTATTCACTGCATCAGGTCGGTAGCGGGCGTTTACAACGCTTCATGATGTCGTTCACTAACATGACCAGCAACTTTGCTGGCGTGCCGCTAGCGTTTGCTTTCGTGATTCTACTCGGCCTGAATGGCTGCCTGACGTTACTGCTGCGCCATTATGAATTGATTGAAAGCTTCAAGCTGTTCTCGCGTAACGGCATGGTGCTGGTTTACACCTGGTTCCAGATCCCCCTTGGCGTACTGCTGCTTTATCCGGCATTTGATGGATTAAAACGTGACTGGCAGGAATCTGCCGCGCTGCTGGGTGCCAGCCGCTGGCGCTACTGGTGGCATATCGGCCTGCCGATTTTGTTTCCGGCACTGCTTGGCACCTTTGTCATTTTACTGGCGAATGCGTTGGGCGCTTACGCCACCATTTATGCCCTGACCACCGGCAATTTCAACGTCGTTCCGGTACGGATTGCGGCATTGGTTTCGGGTGATATCTCGCTGGATCCCAACACTGGCAGCGCGCTGGCCATGCTGCTGGTGCTGATCATGGCGCTGATTACCGTGGTGCAGCAGTATTTGGTGCGCCGCAGCTATCTCAACGCGAAATAGGGAGCAATGATGTCGCGTGCGGAACAGATTTATCATCGTTTGATCGTGTGGTTGCTGTTTCTCATACTGGCATTGCCGCTGGTAGCGACCTTGCTCTATGCCGTCTCATCAGACTGGAGCAACACGATCCTTCCTGAAGGTTACTCGCTGAAGTGGTTTATTCAGCTGTGGAGCGATGGCCGATTTTTAACAGCACTCGGCCATTCTTTGCTGATTTGCTTTGGCGCGCTGATCTTTTCGCTGGTGCTGGTGCTGCCTGCAATGTTTGTAATCGCTTACTACTATCCACGACTCGATGCCGTAATGAATGTGCTGATTCTAATGCCGTTTGCCGTGCCGCCCGTTGTCTCTTCGGTTGGCTTATTACAACTCTATTCGTCTTCGCCGCTGATGCTGACCGGCACACCGTGGATTCTTATCGGCTGTTATTTCACTATCGCTCTGCCCTTTATTTACCGCGCTATCGCGAACAATATGCAGGCAATTAATTTGAGAGAATTGATCGACGCCGCGCATCTGTTAGGTGCCAGCACCTGGCAAGCGGCTTTGTTCGTGGTGCTGCCGAACCTGCGTAAAGGCGTATTAATTGCGGTACTGCTTTCATTCTCGTTTTTGATCGGTGAGTTTGTATTCGCTAACCTGCTGGTCGGCAACCGCTATGAAACGTTGCAGGTTTATCTCTTCAATATGCGCAACGGCAGCGGCCACTTCACCAGCGCACTGGTTATCTCCTATTTCTTCGTGGTGCTGCTGGTGACCTGGCTGGCCAACGTCCTGAATCCTGAGCGAGGCTGATCATGAGCTACCTTGAAGTCAAACAACTGAATAAAAGCTACGGCCCAACGCAGATTTTCCAGCAGATTGATTTCAGTGCCGAAGAGGGTGAGTTCGTGACGTTACTCGGCCCCAGCGGCTGCGGAAAATCTACGCTGTTGCGCTGTCTGGCAGGATTGACCTCGGTGGATAGCGGGCAGATTTTATTGCAGAGCAAAGACATCGTGCCGCTGTCGCCACAAAATCGCCACATCGGCATGGTGTTTCAGAGCTATGCGCTGTTCCCCAATATGACCGTAGAAAAAAACGTCGCCTTTGGTTTGAAAATGCAAAAGCTGCCGGGCCATGAAGTGCAGCAGCGTGTAACCGAAGTACTGGCGTTGGTAGAGTTAACCGAGTTTGCCCGCCGCTATCCACATCAGCTCTCCGGTGGGCAATGTCAGCGTGTGGCGCTGGCGCGATCGCTGGTGACGCGCCCACGTTTACTGCTGCTGGATGAGCCGCTCTCGGCGTTGGATGCGCGCATTCGTCGCCATCTACGCGATCAGATTCGCCGTATCCAGAAAGAGCTCAAACTCACCACCCTTTTCGTGACGCACGATCAGGAAGAAGCGTTAACGCTCTCTGATCGTATCGTGCTGATGAACAGAGGGAAAATTGTGCAAAACGGTGATGCCGAGTCGCTGTATACCCAGCCGGTTGATCACTTTGCCGCCGGTTTTATTGGTCACTATAACCTGCTAAGCGCAGAGCAAGCCACGCAACTCACCGGACAAACATTCCATTCACAGGTCGCGATCCGCCCAGAGACAATACGTTTCACCCCGTCAGGTAGCGGCATCCCGGCTGAGATCATTAGCCACACCCTGCTTGGCAACGTAATCCGTTATCGTGTCAGCGCGCACGGTATAGAACTTTCTATCGACGTTTTGAACCGCACGGCGGCGGATTTACACCCTGTTGGCATGCAGATTGGTCTACAGTTAGAGATGTCGACGTTGCGCCAGGTGGCTTAAAACACAGGAAAAAATCGCGCTTCGCTCGGCAATATCCTTCACAGATTGCTCTCTCCGTCAGGCTGGCAATCTGTGCTGTTTAAAGCCTGATGGTCGAGGAGCATCTATACGTGTTAACCCTGCTTAATCTCCTTTCCGCGGTCGCACTGTTGGTATGGGGCACGCATATCGTGCGTACTGGCATTATGCGCGTTTATGGTGCTGATTTACGGCGCGTGTTAAGTCGCAGTATTGAACAAAAACCCATGGCATTCCTTGCCGGAATCGGCGTTACCACGCTGGTGCAAAGCAGTAATGCCACCACGCTTTTAGTCACTTCCTTTGTTGCGCAAAACCTGGTCAGCCTGACGCCCGCCTTAGTGGTGGTACTGGGCGCAGATGTCGGCACGGCGATCATGGCGCGTATTCTGACGTTTGATCTCTCCTGGCTTTCACCGCTGTTTATCTTTTTTGGCGTGGTGTTTTTCCTCGGGCGTAAACAGACGCGAGCCGGTCAACTCGGTCGGGCCAGCATTGGGTTGGGATTGATTCTTTTAGCGCTGCAGCTGATCGTCGAGGCCGCACGACCGATTACGCAAGCTTCCGGTGTACAAGTGCTGTTTTCCAGCCTGACCGGCGACATCATGCTGGATGCGCTGATTGGCGCGGTCTTCGCCATTATTAGTTACTCAAGCCTGGCGGCGGTGTTAATCACAGCAACCTTAACCGCCACCGGGGTGATCTCATTCAAAGTCGCGCTTTGCCTGGTGATTGGTGCCAATCTCGGCAGCGGATTGCTGGCAATGATCAACGCCAGCGGTTCCAACGCTGCGGGCAAACGCGTCGCATTGGGCAGCTTGTTATTCAAGCTGATTGGCTGCGTCATCATCTTGCCGTTCGTCAATCCGGTCGCGATATGGCTCGATAAACTGCCGGTCAGCGATGAAGAGTTAGTGATCTTCTTCCACGTTTTTTACAACCTGATTCGCTGTGTGGTGCTGGTGCCTTTTGCTGATCCTATGGCGCGTTTGTGCCGTCGCTTGATCAGTGATGACACTGAAAGCGCACTTATTCTTAAACCCAAACATTTGGATCGAAGCGCATTGGATACACCAGCGCTGGCGCTGGTCAATGCTGCTCGTGAGGCATTACGCATGGGCGACGTGCTGGAGCAGATGCTTGATGCCTTCAGCAAGGTCGTGCATGGCGAACCGCGTGAAGAGCGAACGGTTCGCAGGTTAGATGACGATGTGGATGTGCTTTATACCGCCATCAAACTTTACCTGGCGCGTATGCCAAAAGAGGATTTAGGCGAAGAAGATTCGCGGCGCTGGAGCGAAATTATCGAGATGTCGCTGAATCTCGAGCAGGCCGGCGACATTATTGAGCGCATGAGCAGCGATGTTGCCGACAAGTCCCTTGCCGCACGGCGTGCTTTTTCCGCTGAAGGATTAAAAGAGTTGGAAGCATTACACGAACAGTTGATTGCTAACCTACGGCTTAGCTTGTCCGTATTTCTTTCACATGATGTCACCAGCGCCAAACGACTACGCCGCGCCAAGCATCGCTTTCGCCTGATGATTCGCCGCTATTCGCATGCGCATGTGGATCGCTTGCATCAGAAGAATGTGCAAAGTATTGAAACCAGCTCGCTACATTTGGGTTTATTAGGGGACATGAAACGTCTGAATTCTCTGTTCTGTGCCACCGCTTACACGGTGTTAGAACAGCCCGATGATGAGCGAGATTATGAATGACTTGTTTGCGTCATGTCATTGCGCATTTAAGGAGAAAGGATGTTTAACGTTTATATCATATTAGCGATCGCCATCTGCGCCGAAACCTTAGCAACGACCATGATGAAATCATCAGAGGGTTTTACTCGCCTGCTGCCCAGCGTTGTGGTGGTGGTTGGGTACGCCATCTCGTTTTATGGCCTGTCTCAGGTAGTCAAAACCATGAATATCGGCGTCGCCTATGCGATTTGGGCAGGAATGGGCATTACGCTGGTGTCCATTTTGTCGTGGGCTATTTATAAACAGAAACTGGATCTACCGGCGCTGCTGGGAATGGGATTAATTATTGCCGGCGTGGTGGTGATTCAGCTGTTTTCAAAATCGGTCACTCACGGATAACACCGCGCAGCGTAAAAACCCGCTACAGTTCCAGGAAATGTAGCGGGCAGTATCAACTTACTTCTTCTTGATCGGTTTGCCTGACCAGTAGCCTGCCAGCAGCGAACCCGAAAGATTGTGCCATACCGAGAACAGTGCGCCAGGCAACGCGGCCAGCGGTGAGAAGTAGAGCTTGCCCAGCGTCGCCGCCAGACCTGAGTTCTGCATGCCGACCTCCAGCGCCAGCGTGCGGCAGGTAGATTCGTCGAATCCAAAAAGTTTGCCACCCCAATAGCCGCCAAGCAGGCCAATGGCGTTATGCAGAATCACCGCGACGATCACCACCAAGCCCACCGAACCAATAAAGCTCTGGCTGCCCGCGACCACTGCACTGATGATCAACAGAATGCAGATCATCGAAAACGCAGGTAAATAAGGTTCTACGCGACGTACCACGCTGTTCATGCTGTGGTGAATGATCAAACCCAAACTGATTGGAATGACGACGATTTTTACAATGCTCAACAGCATGCCGACCACATCGACTTGAATATGCGTATCAACATAGAAACGTGTTAGCAGCGGCGTGGCAAACACGCCCACCAGCGCGGAAACCGATGAGATAGTGACAGACAGCGCGACATCCCCTTTCGCCAGATAGATCATCACGTTAGATGCGGTACCACTGGCAACGCTTCCCACCAGAATCATACCCGCTGCGAGATCCGGCGGCATATGAAACAGTTTGGCCAATCCCCAGGCTGCCAATGGCATGACCAGATAATGCAAAAACGTACCGGCGATGACCGGTGCCGGGCGCACCAGCACCCGTTTGAAATCATCAATATTGAGCGTTACACCCATACCAAACATAATCAGCATCAGCAGGTAAGTAACCCAGGGACCAATACCAAGAAATGTCGTTGGGGAATAGTAAGCGGCGACAGATAACAGCACGGCCCACAGTGGGAACAGGCGGGTTAAAGTGGCGAGCATGGCCAGACTTCCTTATAAGAATGTTGTGTTTTTACGCAGGTTTGCCATAGAAATACGCGACGCAGGAACGGCTGCGAAAGCGGAAGCAGGATCATAACATTTCGTTATCACGACGTAAGGCGGAGATGAGGTCTGAAGGGAAAATGCGGATCGACTGCTGCCAATCCGCCTGAAAATGTCAAAATTACTCTGCTTTTTCCAGTATAAAGCGGTAGATCACACCACCAATTGCCGCACCAATGACGGGCATCAGCCAGAAGACCCACAGTTGTGAAATCGCCCAATCGCCCTGAAACAAGGCAACGCCGGTGCTGCGCGCTGGGTTAACGGAGGTGTTGGTGACAGGAATACTGATCAGATGAATTAAGGTTAAGGCCAGGCCAATTGCGATAGGGGCGAAGCCTGCCGGTGCACGCTTATCTGTCGCACCCATGATGACAATCAGGAAAATGGCCGTCAGCACCACTTCAATGATCATCGCTGACATTAAGTTGTAGCCGCCCGGTGATTGTTCGCCGTAACCATTTGATGCAAAACCGCTGGCAGCAACATCGAAATCCGCTTTACCGCTGGCAATCAAATACAACACGGCACCTGCACCTACCGCACCAATAAGCTGCGCAATAATATAGGGTAAAACGTGTGATGACGGGATGCGGCCACCGACCAGCAAGCCAATAGTGACCGCTGGATTAAAGTGACCACCCGAAATATGACCCACCGCGTAGGCCATCACTAATACGGTCAAGCCAAACGCCAGCGCGACGCCAGTAAAGCCAATACCTAACTCTGGAAACGCTGCAGCCAATACTGCGCTGCCACAACCGCCTAACACCAGCACGAATGTGCCGAAGATCTCCGCCACGAACTTTTGCATAATTTTCCCTTATAAGGCTGAAATAATTCAGCGGCGCTGATTATCGATTAGCACGCATTAAGCGCAACCGGAGAGAGGGATTTCAGTTCAATTATTGAGCAAAAAGAGGTGATTCAAGACGCATCTTGCTGGTGTAGCGCGGTTTGTCAGAAATAGCCGGGACGAATTTCAAGACGGGTGTGAGATATTTACTTACTTAAACAAAGATAATAAATAAAAAAGCCGGACCCTGTCCGGCTTGGCTTATTAACGAAATATTTAGTCGTAAAATATCCGCGTTTATTCAAAAAGGTTGTGATGCAGAGTACGTACTACGCTCTCCGCATCGGTGCCTGGCACCAGAAAACAGAGGTTATAGCTGCTGGCGCCATAGCAAATCATACGCAAGTTGAAAGGTTCGAGTACCCCGAAGACCTCTTTGCCCACACCGCAAGCTTTCGACAGGTTGTTGCCGATAATGGCCACCAACGCCAGATTCTCTTCCACTTCTACCCGGCACAGCGACGAAAGTTCAGTCAGCAAAGCCTGTGTCAGCAGGCTGTCACCGGTGGAGGTTGAACCGGTGGTGTCGAGCGTCAACGCCACGCTCACTTCGGAAGTGGTAATCAAATCAACCGACATACTGTGGCGCGCCAGGATGTTAAAGACTTCGGCAAGGAAGCCACGTGCATGCAGCATGTTCAGGCTGTGTAAGGTCAGCAAGGTTTGCTTGCGACGCAGCGCCAGCGCACGGAACAGCGGTGGGTTCTGGCTTTCATTACAAACGCGTGTGCCACCCGCAGACGGGTTTTTGCTTGAACCTACAAATACCGGAATATCGCTGCGAACCGCAGGCAACAGCGTAGCGGGATGCAGTACCTTGGCACCAAAGGTTGCCATTTCGGCCGCTTCTTCGAAGGTAATTTCATCAATGCGCTTCGCTGTTGGCACGACGCGAGGATCGGTAGTGTAAATACCGGGCACATCGGTCCAGATATCAATGCGTGCAGCATGCAGCGCTTCGCCTAACAGCGCTGCGGTGTAATCACTGCCGCCACGGCCTAACGTGGTGGTGCGGCCTTTGCTTTCACTGCCGATAAAGCCCTGCGTTACCACCAGCGCTTGCTCGATACGCGGCTTAAGTTGCGCGATCGTCTGTTCTGCCAACACGTTGACTTCCGGTTCAGCGCGGCCAAAACGGTCGTTGGTCCGCATCACTTTACGCACATCAAACCATTCAGCGTTTACCTGACGTTCGCGGAGAATCTCCACAAACAGCAGCGTCGACATCAACTCACCGTGGCTCACCAGTTCGTCGGTTAACGCGGTAGAGGTTGCCAGCGCGGCAGCTTCAGACAACATGGCAATGTTTTCGATCATGCGGTCGATTTCGTCACGAATGACGTCGGGACGTTGCAGATGATCAATGATGTTGTATTGAATACGGCGGATCTCTTCCAGCAGCAGGACGCGTTGCGACGGTTCCTGACCTTCAGCGAGAGAAACAAGGAGATTGGTAATGCCCGCAGAGGCGGAAAGCACCACCAGACGCGTATTGGCATTGGCCAGCACCACATCGGCGCTGCGGTTCATGGCTTCAAAATCGGCAACGCTGGTGCCACCAAATTTCGCCACAATCAGAGTTTGAGACATGTTACGACCTCGTGTCAGGTTATCTTGCTCCCGCACGTTTAACTGCGGACGAGAGACATTCTATCAGCCTTGGCACAAGGAAAGAGCAGAAATGGGCAGACCAGATCGGGTAGACGAGTCACCCAGAAGCGCCCCACCTTGCAAAACGTCCGACTGGGAACGTTTCTGGTGACAACCCAAGGGATTCAGCCCCTGTAGCCGACAATCAATCCACCGCGAATTGACCACCTCGGCGTCGCTCCCCCTGATGTGTTTTCACTGGATTACGGTTCCTCCAACACACTGCCTGGGCGACGCGCCTCTTCTGGCTTGCGCTTAGTGGCGCAAGTAGGCGCATAGAAATATCGGTTTCTGGCCCCGCTGTCAACGCTGTTGCCTGAAGGATTTTTCATTTTCAGAGCACCGCGTGGCAAATTTGCCCGCGCCGCAGCAATTAGAGTGCTAAATGGGTTCAGCCAGCAGGCTATTTCCTGATGCGGCACAAGGAAGGTGAAGCAGATTTTCGCCACACTACGCCCTGTTTTTGCATCGAACTAACCCGAAAATTGAGGCCAGAAAAATCTGGCGAAACGACGCGCCAGGCCGCACCTGCCCGCGAATGGTTCGATACCAACACAATCACTGCGGTGACAAATTTTTTCCTTTCAGTTGCAACTGTGGTCATACTGAAACGCTAACCGGGTACGCTGTGACCCCGATGGAATGACGGTTCTTAATATCAACAAGAGTGTTGCCATGAAAAATATCAATCCGACACAAACCGCAGCCTGGAAAGCGCTGCAACAGCATTTTGAACAGATGAAAACGGTAGAAATCGCCGACTTGTTTGCCCAGGATGCCGATCGTTTTGCCAAATTCTCTGCCACCTTTGATGATCAGATGCTGGTGGATTTTTCGAAAAACCGCATCACTCAGGAAACCCTCGATAAATTACAGGCGCTGGCGAAAGAGACCGATCTTAGCGGTGCCATCAAATCCATGTTCTCTGGCGAGAAGATTAACCGCACCGAAGATCGCGCGGTTCTGCACGTTGCGCTGCGCAACCGCAGCAACACGCCAATCGTGGTTGATGGCAAAGATGTAATGCCGGAAGTGAACGCAGTGCTGGATAAGATGAAAGGCTTCTCTGAGCGCATCATCAGCGGCGAATGGAAAGGCTATACCGGCAAACCGATCACCGATGTCGTCAATATCGGTATTGGCGGCTCGGACCTCGGCCCTTTCATGGTGACCGAAGCGCTGCGCCCCTATAAAAATCATCTGAACATGCATTTTGTCTCCAACGTTGATGGCACCCATATCGCCGAAACGTTGAAAGATCTCAGCCCGGAAACCACGCTGTTCCTGGTGGCTTCTAAAACCTTCACCACGCAAGAAACCATGACAAACGCCCACAGCGCGCGTGACTGGTTCCTGAAGACGGCGGGCGATCAGCAGCATGTGGCGAAGCACTTTGCCGCGCTGTCGACCAACGCGAAAGCGGTGGGTGAGTTCGGTATCGATACCAATAACATGTTCGAATTTTGGGACTGGGTTGGCGGACGCTATTCACTTTGGTCAGCGATTGGCTTGTCGATCATTCTTTCCATCGGTTTCGATAACTTCGAGCAGCTGCTAAGCGGCGCGCATGCAATGGACAAGCATTATTCCAACACGCCGGCTGAACAAAACTTGCCGGTGCTGCTGGCGCTGATTGGTATTTGGTACAACAACTTTTTTGGTGCTGAAACCGAAGCTATTCTACCTTATGACCAATATATGCACCGTTTTGCGGCCTATTTCCAGCAAGGCAATATGGAATCCAACGGTAAATATGTCGATCGCGAAGGCAATCCGGTGGATTACCAAACCGGCCCAATCATTTGGGGCGAGCCTGGCACCAATGGTCAGCACGCGTTCTATCAGCTGATTCACCAAGGCACCAAATTGGTTCCGTGTGACTTCATCGCCCCTGCGATTACGCACAATGCCTTAACCGATCATCATCCAAAACTGCTGTCGAACTTCTTTGCTCAAACCGAAGCGCTGGCATTTGGTAAGTCGCGTGAAGTGGTTGAAAAAGAGTTTACTGATGCCGGTAAAACAGCGGAATCCGTTGCGCACATCGTGCCATTCAAAGTGTTTGAAGGTAACCGCCCAACCAACTCGATTCTGCTGCGTGAAATTACGCCGTTCAGCCTGGGCGCACTGATTGCACTGTATGAGCACAAAATTTTCACTCAAGGTGCCATTCTGAATATCTTCACGTTCGATCAGTGGGGCGTGGAATTAGGTAAGCAACTGGCAAACCGTATTCTGCCTGAACTCGAAAATGACGACAAAATTGAGAGCCATGACAGTTCCACCAATGCCTTAATTAACCGCTATAAATCCTGGCGTTAATTTATTGCTGATTTCACTGGGCGGCATTATTGCCGCCCTTTTTTTGCCATAAAAGCTGAAACTGGGCGCTAATTAACCCCATCCCCCCTGCTCAACCGTTAGATAATTCTTAAAATAACCTCAGTAAATTCTGAACTTGCTGTTTTTTTTCTGGGTTTAACCCTATTAAAACTGGCCCTAAAACGCAGCCGAAAAATAATTAGCCATTGATTATTAACGTAATTATTATTTGCCTGTGATCAGGAAAATCTGATTATTCCTATTCCGTACCAATATTTAATAAAATGGCACAAAACACTTTGAAATATTCATAGCGCCAGCCAAATATCTGGCTAGATGGCGTAAACCTCCGATTTAAAAAGTGATTAACGCCAAATTGGCTTAATTATGACCGTCTTGCGCCCTCTTTTTCACTGGCTTTTACATACGCTGAACTCTGGTAATTTGTTGCCCTATACTGAACGCGCCCGCAATGGGCAACCCCGTAGTTTTTACGTTGTTGGTGCGCAAATATCGCCTGCCTGCAGCGTTAATGACGAAGGGGAAAGATCCTTCATTCACTCAATGCAGGAAATGTTGTTATGAAAAAATACATGGTTGCCGGTGCAGCCCTACTTTACGTTGCTGTCTCTTCCAGTGCTTTTGCAGCGCCAGAAGAAGCAGGTGCCGCAGCAGGCGCGCAGGCGGGAGCAATCTCTGCCGGTGCGTCTACCGCTGTCGGTATCGGCGCACTCGGCGCGTTAGTGGGACTCGGCGTTGCCGCTTCTGGCGGTGGTGACGGGGCAAATACCGGTACAACAACCACGACCACAACGAGCACCACTCGTTGATGTAGCACCTTTAAACATAACCACACTTTCGTGTGGTTATTTTTACTTTGGCATGACTTATCAGGGACACACAGTGCGCCAACTTCCTCTGCTGCTCGCTTGCCTGTTGCTGCAGGCTTGTACACAAACGCAAAAAGGGCTGGAACAAACCGTGATGCTAGCCATCAGCGGCCCCGATGATGTAACCGTTACTGACCAACAGGTAGACGCTCTGCCTTACGCCAGCATTTACGCCCGAATCAATGAAGGCCCGCGTATTTTTGTTGTGCTGGGTTACAACGAAAACAATCAACAAAAATGGGTAACGCAAGACAAAGCCATGCTGGTGACCGCAAAGGGTCGTTTGATTAAAACGCTGGGCCTGCCAGACGATTTACAGCAGGTTAGCAATCTGCAGCAGGATCCACTCGCAGACAGCCTGCACATTCAAGAGGGTGCAAGCTGGACACGCATTGTGCAGTGGACCGAACAAGGTAAAGTGCGCGCTGGCACGGTCAGTTCCACTTTCCAGCGCGGCGACGATGAAGTGATAGAGATTGCGGGTAATCGCATCGCCTGTCGGGTTTGGCATGAGCAGGCGCGTATCGACAGCTTGGGTCGCGAATGGGAAAACACGTTCTGGATCGATAACCGCAGCGGCGAAGTGGTGCAAGCCCATCAGATGCTGGCGGCGGATGCCTTCCCTGTTGAAATCACCATTCTGAAGCCGGCAAAATCATGAAAAAAATAACGCTAATGCTGACCGGTCTCAGCCTGTTCAGCGCAACAGTTTTGGCTGAAGGCCAGATAACAGTCCATGCGCCGCACAATCAGAACAGCGTGCAAATTGATGCCGTACAAAACCTGGCACAGCTGATGACACAACCTGCACTGCTGCCCTTTAGCCAGGGCGCGGTTATCGCTGAACGCGGTGCCACCGCCGTGGCACAGCAACAATACCAACAAACCCTGGCCCAGTTGCGGGCATGGCGTGCCGACAGCAGCGGCGATCGTGCTGCTGCTATCGATGAAGTACTTCGTCAGTTAGGTGAAATCAACGTTACCGGACGCCAGTTTACCCCGCTGGATCCCGACTGGATTCGTCTGCACCCCGCTGATAATCGCCGCCTCGAAGGGCAATACGATCTTTATCTGGCTGCGCCGACAAATACCGTACTCGTGCTGGGCGCACTCTCCGGTGCCGGGAAAGTCACCTGGCAGCCAGGCCAATCGGTCCGTCAGTATCTGGCAAATCATGAGCTTCTCTCCGGTGCTGAGCATAATTTTGCCACGGTGATCTCCCCTTCCGGTACGACCCAGCAAGTGCCTGTCGCTTACTGGAACCACCGTCATGCTGAAGTTGAACCCGGCAGCATTATTTGGCTCGGTTTCTCTTCATGGAGCTTGCCTGGCGCTTATGACGACCTGAACAGTCGCATGCTTACCGTTCTGACTCACCGGATACCAGACTGATGAAAAAACGTTATCTCTTCAGCCTGTTGGCTGTTTCTGTGGCGACCGCGTGTCAGGTACAAGCTGGCACTTGGCAGGAACCGGTTGGCCCTTCTCAATCGGACTTTGGTGGTGTTGGCCTGCTGCAAGTGCCTACGGCGCGCATGGCAAAAGAGGGTGAATTTAGCCTGAACTTCCGCGATAACGATCAATATCGCTATTACTCTGCGTCATTGCAGCTATTTCCCTGGCTGGAAACCACCGTGCGCTATACCGATGTGCGCACCCGTGAGTACAGCGCCGTTTCATCATTCAGCGGCAATCAAAGTTACAAAGATAAAGCATTCGACCTGAAGTTACGCTTGTGGCAGGAAGGTTACTATTTGCCAGAAGTCTCATTGGGTACACGCGATCTCGGCGGCACCGGTTTGTTCGACAGCGAATATCTGGTCGCCAGCAAAGCCTGGGGTCCGTTTGATTTCACGCTCGGCCTTGGCTGGGGCTACCTTGGTAACAGCGGTACGGTCAAAAACCCCTTCTGCTCTTATAGCGACAGCTATTGCCAGCGCCCGGGCGTAGGCCAGGCGGGTTCGATCAACGGCTCACAAATGTTTCATGGCCCAAGCGCCCTGTTTGGCGGTGTGGAGTATCAAACGCCGTGGCAGCCGCTGCGCCTGAAGATGGAATATGAAGGCAACGATTATCAAGATGATTTTGCCGGTCGTTTAGAGCAGCGCAGCAAGCTGAACGTCGGCGCTATTTATCGAGTTACCGATTGGGCTGATATCAACGCCAGCTACGAACGCGGCAATACGTTTATGTTTGGTGTGACCATCCGCACTAACTTCAACGACCTGCGTCAGGAACATCTCGACAGCGCTAAACCTGCTTATGATCCGCATCCGCAGCCGACGCTGTTAGAACCGACAGTGGTTGCCAACCAGTTAACTGACCTGAAGTACAACGCCGGGCTGAATGGCCCGCGCATCCAGACCAAAGGCCATACGCTGTTTGTCTCTGGCGAGCAGACTAAATATCGTGATACGCGTGAAGGTGTTGATCGCGCAAACCGTATCATGATGAATAACCTGCCGGCTGGCATCGACACCATTAACGTCACAGAATCGCGCTTTAACATGCCGCAGGTCACCACTGAAACCAAGGTTTCCAGCCTGCACAATGAACTGGCCGGTTATCCGTTGGGCCATGAACAACCTTTGCAGCAAACGCGTAAAAATCCGGTTGATGCCGGACAAACTGAACAAGGGATGTTTATCCGTAAGGATCGACTGAATTACAGTTTGTCGCCGGTGCTAAACCAATCGGTGGGCGGCCCAGAAAGTTTTTATATGTATCAGGTTGGCGTAATGGGTAACGTTGATTTCTGGCTTACCGATCACCTGTTGGTTGGCGGCAGCCTGTTTGGCAACCTTGCTAATAACTACGACAAGTTTAACTACAACGGCGCGCCTGCCGATTCAACCTTGCCCCGCGTACGTACTCACATTCGTGATTACGTCGAGAACAATGTGTACGTCAATGACCTGCAAGCCAATTACATGGGACATCTCGGTAATGGCTTCTACGGTCAGATATACGGTGGCTACCTTGAAACGATGTACGGTGGCGTCGGTGGCGAACTGCTTTATCGCCCGGTCGACAGCAACTGGGCAGTGGGCGTGGATGCAAACTATGTCCGCCAGCGTGACTGGGACAACATGATGCAGTTCACCAACTACAAGGCGCCAACGGGTAATGTCACCGCTTACTGGCGTCCGTGGTTTATGCAGGATGTGTTGGTGAAAGCCAGCGTCGGGCAGTATCTGGCGAAAGACAAAGGCGTCACGGTAGATCTCTCCAAACGCTTTGATAGCGGCGTGATGGTTGGTGTCTACGCCACCAAAACCAACGTTTCGTCAGAAGAGTATGGCGAAGGTGACTTCACCAAAGGCTTCTATATCTCTATTCCGATGGATCTCTTCACTGTGACGCCAACGCGTGGCCGTGCGCAGGTTAACTGGGTGCCGCTGACGCGTGATGGTGGTCAGATGCTGGGACGTAAATACCAGCTGTATGATTTGACTTCCGATCGCGACGCACGATTCAACTGATACCAGAGAGAATAAAACAAGGGCGACCACCGGGTCGCCCTTGTTGTTTACGCTGTTCTGCTGCTAATCCGCATCGTAACCCAGGTTCGGTGCCAGCCAGCGTTCGACTTCCGTTACCGACATCCCTTTACGTGCCGCATAATCCTCAACCTGATCGCGCTGAATCTGCGCCACTGCAAAGTAGCGGCTGTCAGGATGGCTGAAGTACCAACCTGAAACTGACGCGCCAGGCCACATGGCAAAAGATTCCGTCAGCTTCATACCGGTCATGGTTTCAACGTCCAGCAGTTGCCAAATCGCGGCTTTCTCGGTGTGCTCCGGGCAGGCCGGATAACCTGGCGCAGGGCGAATTCCCTGATAATTTTCGCGAATCAACTCTTCATTGCTGAGGTTTTCATTCGGCGAAAAGCCCCAAATCACTTTACGCACCCGCTCATGCAGATACTCGGCAAATGCTTCTGCCAGACGATCGGCGAGCGCCTTAACCATGATTTTGTTGTAGTCGTCATGCTGACGGTCGTAAGCCTCTGCCAGCTCATCTTCTTCGAGTCCGCCTGTAACGGCAAACGCGCCAAAGTAGTCCGCTTTTCCGCTGCTTTTAGGGGCGACGAAATCGGCCAGGCAGTAGTTGGCGAAGTCGGTTTTCTCTGTCTGCTGACGTAAGTGATGACTCACACTTATTACGTCGTCACGCTGCTCATCTTTGTAGATATGAATGTCATCACCAACGCTATTGGCCGGGAAAATACCGACGACACCGCGTGGCGTCAGTGCGCCTTTTTCACTCAGCTTATCCAGCATATCGTTGGCGTCGGCAAACAGGCGTTTCGCCTCTTCACCTACCACCTCATCTTCAAGGATGCGCGGATATTTGCCCGCCAGCGACCAGGTCATAAAAAACGGCGTCCAGTCGATGTAGTTACGCAACGTATCAATGCTCGCCTCTACCGCGCTAACACCAAGACGATGCGCCACCGGCGGCGTGTAACTTTCCCAGTCAAGGCTGGTGGCGTTATCACGCGCAACCTGCAATGAAACCGGCGGCGTACGCGGTTTCTTGCGGGCGTGCTGAATACGCACAGTTTCGTACTCTTTGCGGGTGCGTGCCACGAAGTCATCTTTCAGCGTAGCGGATAACAGTGAGGAAACCACGCCAACCGTGCGCGAGGCATTTTGCACATACACTGTCGGGCCGCTGTAGTTCTGCTCAATTTTCACCGCGGTATGCGCTTTTGATGTGGTCGCGCCGCCAATCAGCAGCGGCAGCGTGAAGCCTTGACGCTCCATCTCTTTGGCCATATTGACCATTTCATCCAGCGACGGCGTGATCAAGCCCGATAAGCCAATGATGTCAGCGTTCACTTCGCGGGCGGTTTTCAGGATTTTTTCGCCCGGTACCATCACGCCAAGATCGATGATTTCGTAGTTATTACACTGCAACACCACGCCAACGATATTTTTACCGATGTCATGCACATCGCCTTTTACCGTCGCCAGCACGATTTTACCGTTGCTGCGCCCCGCTTCTTTGCTCGCCTCAATAAAGGGTTGCAGATAAGCCACCGCTTGCTTCATCACCCGCGCTGATTTTACTACCTGCGGCAGGAACATTTTGCCCTCGCCAAACAGATCGCCCACCACGTTCATACCTGACATCAGCGGACCTTCGATCACTTCAATTGGACGCGGAGCCTGCTGACGCGCCTCTTCAGTATCCTGTTCAATAAATTCGGTAATGCCTTTAACCAGCGAATATTCCAGGCGCTTCACCACGTCCCAACTGCGCCATTCAGCCAGCTGTTTTTCTTGTGAGCCATCGCTTTTGCCGCCGCGATATTTCTCGGCTAAATCCAACAGCCGTTCGGTGCCATCATCGCGGCGGTTGAGAATAACGTCTTCGACCGCGTTTCGCAGTTCGTCAGCCAAATCGTCATAAATCGCCAGCTGACCGGCGTTGACGATCCCCATATCCATGCCTTTTTGGATGGCGTAATAGAGGAACACGGCGTGAATCGCCTCACGCACCGGGTCGTTGCCGCGGAATGAGAACGAGACGTTGGACACGCCGCCAGAAATCATCGCATGTGGTAATTCGCGTTTGATGTCTTCACAGGCGCCGATGAAATCCATTGCGTAGTTGTTGTGTTCTTCAATGCCGGTCGCCACCGCAAAGATATTGGGGTCAAAAATGATGTCTTCCGGCGGGAAGCCCACTTGCTCAGTCAGGATTTTGTAGGCGCGGCGACAGATTTCAATTTTTCGCGCGCGCGTATCTGCCTGACCGACTTCGTCAAACGCCATTACTACCATCGCGGCGCCGTAACGACGTACCTGACGCGCATGATGAATAAAGGCCTCTTCGCCCTCTTTCATTGAGATGGAGTTCACGATGCCTTTGCCCTGAATACATTGCAGGCCTTTTTCGATCACTTCCCATTTCGAGGAGTCGATCATGATCGGCACGCGTGAAATGTCAGGTTCACCGGCGATCAGATTCAGGAAACGCACCATCGCCGCTTCGGCGTCAAGCATGCCTTCATCCATGTTGATGTCGATGATCTGCGCGCCGCTTTCAACCTGCTGCAACGCCACTTCCAGCGCTTCGTTGTACTTATCTTCTTTAATCAGGCGTTTAAACTTGGCTGAACCGGTAACGTTGGTACGTTCACCCACGTTCACGAACAGCGACTCAGCGGTAATATTCAGCGGTTCAAGACCGGAAAGCCGGCAAGCGACGGGAATTTCTGGCAGCTTACGTGGCGCAACGCCTTCAACCGCACGCACCATTGCGGCAATGTGCTCCGGCGTAGTCCCACAGCAGCCGCCGATAATATTGAGAAAGCCTGACGTCGCCCATTCACCAATCTGCTGCGCCATAATGTCGGCGTCGAGGTCATATTCACCAAAGGCGTTGGGTAAACCCGCGTTTGGATGGGCGGTAACGTAACCTTCCGCAATGCGCGACAGCTCTGCCACATACTGACGCAGCTCATCGGGACCCAGCGCGCAGTTAAGGCCAAACGACAGCGGTTCGGCGTGACGCAGCGAGTTATAAAAGGCTTCAGTGGTTTGCCCAGAAAGCGTTCGCCCAGAAGCGTCGGTGATGGTGCCCGAGATCATCAGCGGCAGGTCCACGCCCAGCGCTTCCATCTCAGTTTTAACCGCGTAAACCGCCGCTTTGGCGTTCAGGGTATCAAACACCGTTTCAATCATGATGATGTCAGAACCCCCTTCCACCAGCGCCCGTGTGGATTCACGATAAGCATCCACCAACTGATTGAAGGTCACGTTACGATAAGCGGGATCGTTAACATCCGGCGAGATCGAGCACGTGCGGTTAGTTGGGCCTAATACGCCCGCGACATAGCGTGGACGATCCGGCGTTTTCGCCGTCCATTCATCTGCGCTGGCGCGCGCAAGCCTGGCGGCTTCGAAGTTGATCTCTGCCGACAGCGATTCCATCTGGTAATCCGCCATCGCGATAGTGGTAGAGTTAAAGGTATTGGTTTCGAGAATATCGGCACCCGCGGCAAGGTAGGCGTTGTGGATCTCGCGGATCACTTCCGGCTTGCTCAATACCAGCAGATCGTTGTTACCTTTGAGATCGCAGGACCAGTCAGCGAAACGGCTGCCGCGAAAATCCTGCTCATCCAGCTTGTAGCTCTGGATCATGGTGCCCATGCCGCCGTCCAACACCATAATGCGTTGCGCGAGCTGCTGATGCAGCGCTTCGATTTTGTTGCTCACTGTTGCCTCATTAACGTCAATCTGCTGGCAGAAATACCCGCCCGACATACTGTCATAACTTCGTGAAGGGTCAAAGCAACCTTGGATGAGACATTTTCAGGCAAAACGACTAAGAGATCCGACCAGAAAAGCGTTGATTGCAAATCAGCCAATTAAAACGAAAATGATTTCCATATTGCAGAAGGAGAAACAGCAATGGTTACACCTGTGGCCGCCAAACGCGGTAAGAAACCTCGCGGCACGATCGCTGCTACACCTGCAGTCGGGCAGGTTCAATCCTTAACCCGTGGCCTGACATTACTGGAACTGATCGCGGATTCTCACGGCAGCGTCGCACTCACCGAACTCGCTCAGCAAGCGGGTTTACCTAATTCCACCACGCATCGTTTACTGACTACCATGCAGCAGCAAGGCTTTGTGCGTCAGGTCGGCGATCTCGGCTTTTGGACTATTGGCGCCCATGCTTTTGTGGTCGGCAGCAGCTTTTTGCAGAGCCGCAATCTGCTGGCCTTGGTGCATCCGGTGTTGCGCTCGTTAATGGAGACGTCGGGTGAAACCGTTAACCTGGCGGTGCTGGATCTCAGCGATCATCAGGCGGTGATTATCGATCAAGTGCAGTGTACGCAGTTGATGCGCATGTCTGCGCCCATTGGGGGAAAATTACCGATGCACGCCTCTGGCGCGGGCAAAGTTTTTCTGGCGCATCTGACCGACGAACAAGTCACCGCGCTGCTGCATCAAAAGGGATTGCATCACTACACACCCAAGACGCTGATGTCGCCGCAAAGCCTCAAAGCAAACCTGGCTCAGGTGCGTAAAGCGGGATTCTCATTTGATGATGAAGAACATGCGCTGGGCCTGCGCTGTGTGGCAGCACCGATTTATGACGAACACGGTGAAGCCTTCGCCGCTATCTCTATTTCAGGGCCGATTGCACGCATGACTGACGATCGCATCACCGAGTTAGGCGCGCTGGTCATTCGTGAAGCACGTCAGGTAACGCTGGCGTACAGCGGACGTTAGCATAACGCTCGCTGAAGCGCTGCGCCTGCTGCCAGGCGATGACCTCCTCGACGTGACCTTGCGTGATGCGCTGCTGCTGGGCACGCCACCAGCTCGCGTCGAAAAGCTCAGGGTGCAGCTGCTGTAACAGCGCGCCTGTTGTCGCTTCACTGCACAATGCGTAGCGAAAGGTTTCGGGAAAAACATCATCCACTCCCACGCTGTACCAAGGCTCAGCGCTTAACTCATCCTCTTCATAACGCGCTGCCGGCACGTCACGAAAATGGAGTTCACTCATTGGGCGGATTTCATCGTAGTCATAAAACACCACGCGACCATGGCGCGTCATACCAAAATTTTTAAACAACATATCACCAGGAAAGATATTGGCCGCCGCCAACTGTTTGATGGCATTACCGTATTCCGTGATGGCATGCTTTCGCTGTGCGGCATTCGCCTGAGTAAGATAAAGGTTGAGTGGCTGCATACGTCGCTCCAGCCAAAGATGGCGGATGATGAGGCGATCGCCTTCAATATGCATTTTTTCAGCAATCGTCGCGTTAAGTTCCGCCATTAGTGCAGGAGAAATTTGCTTCAACGGCAGCGCGAACTGCTCAAATTCCTGAGTATCCGCCATGCGTCCTACGCGATCGTGTTCTTTAACCAATTGATAACAGGCGCGCACCTGCGCTTCTGTAACCTCTTTTTGTGGGGCAAAGCGGTCTTTGATCACTTTGAATACCCGATCAAATCCTGGCAGCGTGAACACCATCATCACCATGCCACGCACGCCAGGCGCGACTTCACAAGGGTGTTGCGTGTTAGCCAACGCCTGGAGGTACTCGCGATAGCTTTCAGTTTTACCGTGTTTCTGGCAGCCGATTGCCATATAGCGTTCAGCGAGCGTTTTGCCCGGTAGAATCGGCTGTAGCCACGCCACCAGCGCGGCGGGGATCGGCGCATAAACCATGAAATAAGCGCGCGCGAAACCAAACACAATGCTGGCATCGTCCCTCGCCGTTAGGCAAGTATCGATCCACAATTCGCCCTTTTCGCTGCGCTGAATCGGGAGCAGAAAAGGATAAATTCCCTGCGGCAAATGCAACCGCGCCACAATCCAGGCGGTTTTATTACGGAAAAAAAGTTCACAGCTTACGTCCAGCCAACCCTGTTCTAATTCCACGGCCGTAAAGTGTTCATTGAGATGCTGCACAATCCACTTTTCATCCCGCGCACTATCCTGCCACTGAAGTGTTAAAGGCAGATCGCGCAGCAGCTGATGAATCAGCGCCAGCCAGCCTTGCTGCGGTTGATAGCAGCGAGAGAGCGGACGCGAAGGCGCAATATTTGTCGCACCAGGTTGCGAGCTCACGATAAACAAACGCTGGGGTTGTAAATGTTCGTGTCCATGCAGTCGGCAATAAACCGAGTTGAAAAAGCTTTCAGCAATTTCATAGCGTGGGTAGCCCGGCAGCAAGGTTTCGTAATGACTTTTTACCCGCAACCAAAACGCATCATCCCAGCTGGCGGCGCCGTTCAGAATGCGCAGCTGATCGGCGACTAACCCAACATGATGATCATAAAGATGAATACGTGCCTTCATCGCCTGCTGCACCGCATGCCATTCGGCCTGCTCGAAGCGCTGCTGCGCGCCAGCGGTGATATCCAGAAAGCGACCATACTGGGCGTCGAAACCTTGCAGAATGGTATGGGCAATCAACGATTCGCGTGGCGGCATGGCGCGTCCCCCATAAAAAGCCCGCCTGTGAAGTGGCAGGCGGGAAACAGAGACAGAGAATTAAAACTGATGTTCTTCCGTCGAGCCGGTTAGCGCCGTCACCGACGATTTTCCGCCCTGAATAAGGGTGGTGACCTGATCGAAATAGCCGGTGCCGACTTCCTGTTGATGCGAAGCGAAGCTGTAACCGCGTTCACGGGCTGCGAATTCTGGCTGCTGCACTTTTTCCACGTAGTGTCGCATCCCTTCGCCTTGCGCATAGGCCTGGGCAAGGTCGAACATGTTGAACCACATGCTGTGAATGCCCGCCAGCGTGATGAACTGAAAGCGATACCCCATCTCGCTTAGCGCCTGCTGAAAGCTGGCGATGGTGCTGTCGTCGAGATTTTTTTTCCAGTTGAATGAGGGCGAACAGTTGTAGGCCAGCAGCTTGCCAGGAAACTGAGCGTGGATTGCCTCGGCAAAACGGGCTGCCATCGCCAGATCGGGCGTGGATGTTTCACACCACAGTACGTCGGCATAGGGTGCGTAAGCCAGGCCACGACTGATCGCCTGTTCAATACCAGCGTTGGTACGGAAGAATCCTTCGGCGGTACGATCGCCACGAATAAACGGACGGTCATATTCATCGCAATCGGACGTGATCAAATCTGCAGCGTCAGCGTCAGTGCGCGCCAGCAAGATCGTTGACACGCCCATCACATCTGCAGCTAAACGCGCCGCAACCAGTTTTTGCACGGCTTCCTGCGTGGGCACCAACACCTTGCCCCCCATGTGACCACACTTTTTCACCGCAGCCAGCTGATCTTCAAAATGCACCGCCGATGCCCCCGCGCTGATCATCGCTTTCATTAACTCAAAGGCATTCAGTACCCCGCCAAAACCCGCTTCTGCATCAGCGACAATCGGCAAGAAATAGTCGATGTAGCGGCTGTCGCCAGGCTCAATGCCGCTGGACCATTGAATCTGATCGGCGCGCTGAAAGGTTCGGTTGATACGTTCGATCACCTCGGGCACGGAGTTCACTGGATACAACGATTGATCCGGGTACATCTGCCCAGCGACGTTGGCGTCTGCCGCGACTTGCCAACCGGAAAGGTAAATGGCTTCAATGCCAGCTTTGGCCTGCTGCAAAGCCTGGCCGCCCGTTAACGCGCCAAGACTGTTGATATAGCCTTTCTTCGCCTCGCCATTAAGCAATGACCATAATTTCTCCGCGCCACGTTCCGCCAGCGTGCAGGCTGGATTAACGGAACCGCGCAGGTTAACGACATCTGCCGCGCTGTAAGGGCGAGTGATGCCTTTCCAGCGACTATTTTGCCAACCCTGTTCGAGTTGTTGAATTTGTTGGGTACGTATCATAGCAACGGCTCCTTCATTCATGGGATCAGGCGGTAGCCCGGCAGAGTGAGAAACGAAACCAATTTATCTTCTGTGGTGATTTGCACCATAAGCTGCGCAGCTTCACCATAGCAACCGGCGTTGAAACGCGCATCGCCCAGCGAGGTTTGTAGGTTAATGAGCTCTTCGGTAAGCCATTTCTGGAACAGCTCGGTGGTTACGCGTTGTCCATCGTTGAGCTTTTGCTGATGGCGTATCCATTGCCAGATTGAGGTACGTGAGATTTCAGCGGTGGCGGCATCTTCCATCAATCCTTCAATCGGGACGCAGCCGTTACCGCCAATCCACGCTTCGAGATAGTGCAGCGCAACGCGAATATTCGCACGCATTCCCGCTTCGGTACGCTCGCCTTCACAAGGTGCCAGTAATTGCTCGGCAACGATTGCGGCGTCATCATTTCGCATCACATCAAGCTGGTTCAGTCTGTTGCCCAACACGTCATCGAATACCGCTTTTGCCGTGTCTGCCAGTCCCGGATGCGCAATCCATGTGCCGTCATGCCCGTTGTTTGCTTCGCGCTGCTTATCTTCTTTTACCCGCTGTAACACCCATTCGTTACGCGCAGCCTCTTTACTCGGAATCAGCGCCGACATGCCGCCCATCGCGAACGCGCCACGACGATGGCAGGTTTTGATCAGCAAGCGGGAATAACAGTCCAGAAACGGCTGCGCCATGCTAATGGATTGACGATCGGGAAGAATACGATCGGGATGTTGACGCAACGTTTTGATGTAGCTGAAGATGTAATCCCAGCGACCGCAGTTCAGTCCCACAATGTGATCGCGCAGATTCCAGAGGATCTCATCCATCTGAAACACTGCTGGTAAGGTTTCGATTAAAACGGTGGCTTTAATTGTGCCGCGCGGTAGATCAAAACGATCCTCGGTAAAAGTGAAGATCTCACGCCACCAGCCGATCTCTTGTCCGCTCTCAGTTTTTGGCAAATAAAAATAGGGGCCGCTGCCCTTTGCCAGTAGCGCTTCGACGTTATGAAAAAAGTAGAGCGCGAAATCAAACAAGCCGCCGGATATTGGCTTTCCTTGCCACTGAACGTGCTTTTCTGACAGATGTAAGCCGCGCACCCGACACATCAACACTGCAGGATTGGCGCACAGCTGATAGATTTTGCCGTTATCGCCAGTAAAGCGCAGCGTTCCCTTCACGGCTTCACGTAGGGTTTGTTGTCCTTCGATCAGTTTGTGCCATTCAGGCGTGAGTGAATCCTCAAAATCTGCCATGAAAACATTAACGTTGGCATTCAGGGCGTTAATCACCATTTTGCGATCGGGCGGCCCGGTAATTTCCACCCGACGATCCCTCAAATCTTGTGGGATAGCTCGGATCCGCCACTCGCCTTCTCTTATGGAATCCGTTTCCATATCGAATCCTGGAAGTTCTCCCTCGTCGTAACGTTGCTGCCGCTGCTGACGTATCGCTAATAAAGCCTCACGTTGCGCAGTAAAACGTTCGACCAATGCATGCAAAAACGCAATCGCTTCTGGGGTAATAAGCTGCTGTTCGGCATGATTAAAGGGCTGAGTGAAATCTAAAGCACTACTGATAACCGAGTCTGTCATGGTGGCTTACTCCTGTTATTAGCGAGATCGACGTGGGTGGATCCGAATGTAGGGTAATTTTTAAGCTACAGGATCAAAGCATATGCATTTTAATTTTAAAATCAAAAACTATTTCCATTTTAATCTTATTAACGATTTATCTTATTGATAAATAATTAATTAAAACATGTTTAATAGAAGGAATGGTTTTCACTACTGAAATACAGACACAAAAAAACCGTGACAGCGAGTGGCTATCACGGTCTGATTTGATGAAGTCGGGAATTACTCTAAGGTTGGATTCATATGGCGCAGATCGTATGGTGTGATCTGGTAGACGTAATAGTTAAGCCAGTTAGAAAACAACAGATTACCGTGGCTGCGCCATGTCGCACGCGGCGGCAACTCAGGATTATCCTGAGGAAAATAATTGTGCGGAATAGCAGGGTTTAAGCCAGCCTCATAATCACGATGGTATTCACCCGATAATGTCAGCGCATCATATTCCGGGTGCCCGGTGACAAACGCCAGACGTTTATCTTTACTGGCCATCAGATACGCGCCGGTTTGTTCCGATTCAGCAAACAGCTCAAGATCGGTGTAATCAGTGATGAGTTGAGTGGGAAAATCGGCATAACGTGAATGCGGAGCCAGGAAATTATCGTCAAATCCTCGGGTCAGCAAGGCGTGTGGATGCAGGGTTTGATGCTCAAAGACGCCAGATAATTTGTGCTGACGCGTTTGCTTGGGAATACCGTACAGGATATTTAGCGCGGCCTGAACTGCCCAACAGACAAACAGCGTTGAGGTGACGTGTTCCTTAGCCCAATGCAATATGCGCTGAATCTGCGGCCAGTAAGCAACATCATTGAAATCAACCAGCCCCAGCGGCGCACCTGTAACGATTAAGCCATCATAGTTGTCATGCTTAATATCTTCGAAATTACAGTAGAAGTTATTGAGATGCTCTGTAGGCGTATTGCGAGATTCGCGGCTATCGATGCGTAACAGCTGAATATCGATCTGCAAGGGCGAGTAAGAAAGCAGGCGCAGAAACTGGTTTTCAGTCTCAATCTTTTTAGGCATGAGATTCAGTACCAGTACTTTAAGCGGGCGGATCTCCTGAATACTGGCGCGCGATGACGTCATCACAAAAACATTTTCATTGCGCAAAAAATTCGCAGCCGGTAATTCGTCGGGAACCCTGATTGGCATAGCCTGCTTACCTCTTATAACCGTATAAACGTTTAGACATCCAGATGCCCAACCTTAGCCTGGTGACTCTGTAATGTCGAGACTTCATGCGAATGATGAAAATGTTTCAACTTAGATCGGCAAACATCTCGACAAAGGGCAAAATCACTGACGCATCGCTGCTGGCATGACGATAGAGTAACCAGGTTCGGCTTTTAAGTGCTGTACCAGCCACTTGCAAAGGTTGGCACCAAAGCCGATCTGAAAGCGGCTGATAGCTTGAAACAATGGCATATCCTAATCCACGCTCAACCATCGCCAGGCACACTTCCAATTTATCGACTTGCATCGCTATGCGCGGTGCTAGCGTGAAATTGGCATTCCACCATCGCTCAATCAGATGCGTAATATGCCCGCCATGGTTGATACGAATTTGTGGTAACTGCGGTAGCAGCTTTAAATCGAGTGGCTGCTGACTAACCAGCCAATAATCATCAATGTCGACCAGTCGTTTGCCATCGCGCCAGTGGTAATCATCTTTAACCAGCGCAACATGGATCTCCTCACGTTGCAGCTTTTGGTACATCTCCTCACTTAATCCGCTAACCAAATTTACCCGGATGCCACTGTGCTGCTGGCTAAAGCGCGCCAATATTTCTGGCAGACAATAGGCGGCATAATTGCTGGTTACGCCAATACGTAATTCACCCTGTCGCGGCAGATTCAAACTCTGTAGGGTTTGTCGCAATTGCTGTGACTCGTTAAGCATTTTCTCAGCATGTTGTGCCAGATAGCGCCCTTGAGCACTGAAAACTATTTGACGTCCACTCTCTTCGAATAATAAAACGCCTAGCTTGCGTTCAATCTGTTTCAGCCGATAACTTAGTGCGGGTTGCGACGTAAACAGTTGTTCTGCTGCGCGGGTAATGTTGTGGTATTGCCACACCGTATAAATAATCTGCCAATCTTTTTCGTTCACCGTCACGCTCCTGATAATGCCACTTCCATAAAATAATTTTTGCTTTAAAGCCGCAAGCAATAAAAAAGCTCAATTGGGAATTAATGTTCAACGGGTTTATATCTGAGTAATACATTTTAATTCAATGCATTACTCGCACCTTTATGGTGAGAGAAAAGCCTTAGGTGCACCATGAAAGAGCAGAAGAATAAAATTATTTATGCTGTTGAGCAGTTACGAGACGCTATGACAGCACTGTCCCGCGATATACATAGCCATCCTGAGTTGAGCTTCAATGAGCATCGTTCCTCTGCTGCGTTGCAGCAGCCGCTTCGTGACGCTGGATTTATTCTTACCCAGCCGCTAGCAGAACTGGAAACCGCCTTTATTGCCCGTTATGACAGCGGCAAACCCGGGCCACGTATAGCGTTACTGGCAGAATATGATGCGCTGCCTGAATTAGGGCATGCCTGTGGACATAACTTGATTGGTACCGCCTCGGTAACAGCGGCTTTAGCGTTAGTGCAGAGTGGCGCGCTGAATTCAGGTTGTCTGGAAGTCATTGGCACGCCTGCAGAAGAGGAAGGCGGCGGAAAAATCATTATGGCCGAGCAAGGGATCTTTACCGATGTCGATGCTGTGATGATGTTTCATCCCAGAGAGAAAAACATGGTGACGCGCGGCGCGTTAGCTTGTGTTGATGCGGTATTCAAATTTTACGGCAAAGCAGCCCATGCTGCTTCCGCTCCCCATCTTGGTATCAGCGCGCTTGACGCCGTGATCCAGACGTTTGTGGGTATCAATGGATTACGGCAGTTTTTTACAGATGATGTGCGCGTACACGGCATTATTACGCACGGTGGTGATGCCACAAATATTGTACCGGCCTATGCGGAAGCCAAATTTCTGATGCGTGCAGCAACAGTAACTGGCTTGCAAACGGTGCGACATAAAGTGTTCGCTGCGGTTGAAGCCGCGGCCGCAATGAGTGGCGCGCGTGTTGAGATTGAAGAAGGGCTAACTTATGCAGAGCGCAATAATAATCTGGCGCTAGCCGATCTGTTCCAGCACAACCTTTTGCAACTGGGTCTAACAACAGAAGCGCCACCGGAACGCGGTGGCGTTGGCTCCTCTGATATCGGTAATGTCAGCCAACTTACCGCAGCTATTCACCCTTATTTACGTATCGGCGACGTGGTGCCACATACCCCAGAATTCGCCATAGCGGCGGCTTCTGATGCAGGTATCGACGCCATGCTTAATGCAGCAAAAGCGTTAGCAATGACTGCGTTTGATCTGCAAAACCCTGAACACTTTCAATCTGTACGTCAGGAATTTTGTGCCTGGCAAGCGGCTAATTCTGTTGGAGATTCAAAATGAAATCAGCATTAACGTTACTGGCTACATTGGCCTTGGGGATGGCAGGCACAAGTTATGCCGCCGGAGAGACATTACGTGTAGGTGCAGATTTGAGTTACCCACCTTTTCAGTATCGTGATCAAAACGGTACGCCAACCGGCTTTGAAATCGATATCACTAACGCGGTTTGCAAAGCAGTACAGGTCAAATGTGATTATGTCGTCAGCAGTTTCGACGCTGAGATTCCCTCATTGATGGCCAAAAAAGTCGATTTCATCTCCCCGTTAGGCGCAACAGCAAAACGGCGTAAATCCATTGATTTCAGCGATTTTATCTACCATATCCCTACAAAGTTAGTTGTGCATAAAGGGAGCAACTTACAACCTGACGTCGCGTCTTTGCTCGGCAAACGTATTGCAGTGCAGCAGGGTTCTATACAGGAAATGTATGCCAATAAATATTGGGCTCCTAAGGGTGTTGATATCGTGATGTATCCTGACCAGGACGTTATTTATCAAGATCTGGCTTCTGGCCGATTGGATGGCGCACTGAGCCCTGGCGTGGCGGTGACTTACGGCTTCCTGAATAAACCGGAAGGAAAAGATTTTGCTTTAACCGGCCCAGAAGTACGTGACGATCTGCTGTTCAGCATTGGTTCTGCCTATGGCGTGCGTAAAGACGATACAAAAACGCAGAAGTTGCTGAACGAAGGTCTGGCTAAAATCATGGCTGACGGTACTTGGGAAAAAGTGAAACAACACTATTTTGGCGATTTAGAAATGAAAGTTACTCGTGCAGAAAGTACCCATGCTGCCAAATGATTTGCAGCAGGCAATGCAAGCGCTGTTGCAATCGTTTCAGCATTTGCATCGCCTTTCGGGAAGCGCGGATGCTGAACGCAGCGTTGACTGGCTTTGCGCGCAACTGAGGACACATCAAATTCCTTTTAAGCGCGAGCGTTGTCGGCTCTGGCTTAGTGATCCTTTGGAAGGTTCGTTGATAGTGCAAGGCAGCGTGCCTTTAACAATCCCAGCAAAAACGCGCTCATTTTCAGCGCATTGCCCCGAAGGTATTGAGGCTGAGTTGTATTATGATCAACGCTCGCTGGTTTTTGTGCCTGAATCTGAATATGAAAGTTGGGCCAACGCAGTTCGCGGAAAACTCGTAGTGGCTGATCAAGGTTATGAAGATTATGTTCAGCGTCTTATGCAGGCGGGTGCGGCTGGATTAATTCATATTTGGGGTTCGGTGGAGCCAGCCTTGCATGAGGAAACGGTGAGCCCGATTTGGGGTACACCTGTACCCGATGACGTGCTGCGCTATCCAACTTTGCCCGTAATAAGTATCAATCATCAGGAGGGTAAAACCCTTTTGCAGCATATGCTGCATTCACCGTTACAAGCATGCATTTTTACCCGGTTACATGAGCATGTCGCGGAGTGTTCGTTACCGATAGTGGAATTGACGGGGGAAAGCGAAGAGTTTGTCCTGCTCTCTTCTCACTACGATTCCTGGCATGAAGGCGTGACCGATAATGCAACGGGGAATGCACTTTGTCTGGCGATGGCGCTACATTTTGCTCATAACAGCGGACCGTTAAAACGAGGATTACGCATCGCGTTTTGGCCTGGTCACTCAAATGCGCGTTATGGTGGCTCAACATGGTATGCCGATAACTATCGTGCCGAACTTATGCAGCATTGCGTGGCACATATCAACGTTGACTCACCAGGCTGCGTGGGAGGTAGTGAAGTTGTCGTCAATGCCAGCGGTGCAGAATCCACGTTCTGGTTGAATCAAGCGATAACATCGGTAACGGGAACCACTGCATCACGCATCACACCTATGGGCAAAGGCGGTGATCAGTCCTTTTGGGGATTAGGAATTCCATTGCATTTTGCATTGCGAGAAGAGCCGGCCTTACGCACTTCTCTTTCTCCGGGAAGCGGTGGCGGTTGGTGGTGGCATACTGAGGAAGATACGCTTGATAAAGTCGATGAGGCGCATTTATGGCGCGATGTACAAATTCATCAACGCTGGCTAGAGACATTACTGTTATCTGACACACTTCCTGTTGATCCAACAAGTTATGTCTGTGCATTACGCGGTGCCTTGGCTCAGCTGCAGATCGAACTCGATCCGATGTTTTCTGTTAAGCCTATCGATCAAATGCTGCAAGCATTGGAAAAAGCATTATTGCTTGAACATCAACCTACTGATTTAAAAAGAGTAATTGGAATTTTGCATCGTGTGAGATATCGCGCGAGTGATGACTATCACCCTGATTTGAGTTATCACGGAGGTGCTTTTCCCGGCTTGCAAATACTCCGTGGCCATAGATCAGAGCAGTGTAGTGAGCGCTTCTGGCTGATGCTTGAAACTCAATTTATACGGCAGCGTGATCGTGCATGTGAGTTATTTGCAGCGAGTTTAGACATTCTAAAAAGATAATGTGGGATTACTGGCGGGCTTTATTAGCTTGGTTTTAATAAAATTTAGACGTAAAAAAGCCCTTTGCGGATGCAAAGGGCTTTTTTACTTATTTGATGCCTGGCAGTTCCCTACTCTCGCATGGGGAGGCCCCACACTACCATCGGCGCTACGGCGTTTCACTTCTGAGTTCGGCATGGGGTCAGGTGGGACCACCGCGCTACAGCCGCCAGGCAAATTCTGTTGTCCCGCGCCGCCTTCGCCGCGCAGGGTTATCCGTCGAACAAGCTGAAATTTCTCTGTCTCTCAACCAAAACGCCTCTGGCGTTGTAAGGTTAAGCCTCACGGGTCATTAGTACCGGTTAGCTCAACGCATCGCTGCGCTTACACACCCGGCCTATCAACGTCGTAGTCTTCAACGTCCCTTCAGGACCCTCAAGGGGTCAGGGAAAACTCATCTCGGGGCAAGTTTCGTGCTTAGATGCTTTCAGCACTTATCTTTTCCGCACTTAGCTACCGGGCAGTGCCACTGGCGTGACAACCCGAACACCAGCGGTGCGTTCACTCCGGTCCTCTCGTACTAGGAGCAACCCCCCTCAGTTTTCCAGCGCCCACGGCAGATAGGGACCGAACTGTCTCACGACGTTCTAAACCCAGCTCGCGTACCACTTTAAACGGCGAACAGCCGTACCCTTGGGACCTACTTCAGCCCCAGGATGTGATGAGCCGACATCGAGGTGCCAAACACCGCCGTCGATATGAACTCTTGGGCGGTATCAGCCTGTTATCCCCGGAGTACCTTTTATCCGTTGAGCGATGGCCCTTCCATTCAGAACCACCGGATCACTATGACCTGCTTTCGCACCTGCTCGAGCCGTCACTCTCGCAGTCAAGCCAGCTTATGCCATTGCACTAACCTCACGATGTCCGACCGTGATTAGCTGACCTTCGTGCTCCTCCGTTACTCTTTAGGAGGAGACCGCCCCAGTCAAACTACCCACCAGACACTGTCCGCAGCCCGGATTACGGGCCTACGTTAGAACATCAAGCATTAAAGGGTGGTATTTCAAGGTTGGCTCCACGCGGACTGGCGTCCGCGCTTCAAAGCCTCCCACCTATCCTACACATCAAGGCTCAAGGTTCAGTGTCAAGCTGTAGTAAAGGTTCACGGGGTCTTTCCGTCTTGCCGCGGGTACACTGCATCTTCACAGCGAGTTCAATTTCACTGAGTCTCGGGTGGAGACAGCCTGGCCATCATTACGCCATTCGTGCAGGTCGGAACTTACCCGACAAGGAATTTCGCTACCTTAGGACCGTTATAGTTACGGCCGCCGTTTACCGGGGCTTCGATCAAGAGCTTCTCCTTGCGGATAACCCCATCAATTAACCTTCCGGCACCGGGCAGGCGTCACACCGTATACGTCCACTTTCGTGTTTGCACAGTGCTGTGTTTTTAATAAACAGTTGCAGCCAGCTGGTATCTTCGACTGGCTTCAGCTCCGGGAGCAAGTCCCTTCACCTACGCGCCAGCGTGCCTTCTCCCGAAGTTACGGCACCATTTTGCCTAGTTCCTTCACCCGAGTTCTCTCAAGCGCCTTGGTATTCTCTACCTGACCACCTGTGTCGGTTTGGGGTACGATTTTGTGTTACCTGATGCTTAGAGGCTTTTCCTGGAAGCAGGGTATCAGTTACTTCAGCACCGTAGTGCCTCGTCGTCACGCCTCAGCCTTGAGGCCGTCCGGATTTACCTGGACTGCCAGCCTACACGCTTAAACCGGGACAACCGTCGCCCGGCTAACCTAACCTTCTCCGTCCCCCCTTCGCAGTAACACCAAGTACAGGAATATTAACCTGTTTCCCATCGACTACGCCTTTCGGCCTCGCCTTAGGGGTCGACTCACCCTGCTCCGATTAACGTTGAACAGGAACCCTTGGTCTTCCGGCGAGCGGGCTTTTCACCCGCTTTATCGTTACTTATGTCAGCATTCGCACTTCTGATACCTCCAGCAGACCTCACAGTCCACCTTCGACGGCTTACAGAACGCTCCCCTACCCAACAGCGCTTACGCGCCGCTGCCGCAGCTTCGGTGCATGGTTTAGCCCCGTTACATCTTCCGCGCAGGCCGACTCGACCAGTGAGCTATTACGCTTTCTTTAAATGATGGCTGCTTCTAAGCCAACATCCTGGCTGTCTGTGCCTTCCCACATCGTTTCCCACTTAACCATGACTTTGGGACCTTAGCTGGCGGTCTGGGTTGTTTCCCTCTTCACGACGGACGTTAGCACCCGCCGTGTGTCTCCCGTGATAACATTCTCCGGTATTCGTAGTTTGCATCGGGTTGGTAAGCCGGGATGGCCCCCTAGCCGAAACAGTGCTCTACCCCCGGAGATGAGTTCACGAGGCGCTACCTAAATAGCTTTCGGGGAGAACCAGCTATCTCCCGGTTTGATTGGCCTTTCACCCCCAGCCACAAGTCATCCGCTAATTTTTCAACATTAGTCGGTTCGGTCCTCCAGTTAGTGTTACCCAACCTTCAACCTGCCCATGGCTAGATCACCGGGTTTCGGGTCTATACCCTGCAACTTAACGCCCAGTTAAGACTCGGTTTCCCTGCGGCTCCCCTATACGGTTAACCTTGCTACAGAATATAAGTCGCTGACCCATTATACAAAAGGTACGCAGTCACCCCATAAAAGAGGCTCCCACTGCTTGTACGTACACGGTTTCAGGTTCTGTTTCACTCCCCTCGCCGGGGTTCTTTTCGCCTTTCCCTCACGGTACTGGTTCACTATCGGTCAGTCAGGAGTATTTAGCCTTGGAGGATGGTCCCCCCATATTCAGACAGGATACCACGTGTCCCGCCTTACTCATCGAGCTCACAGCTTGTGCACTTTTGTGTACGGGACTATCACCCTGTACCGTCGGACTTTCCAGACCGTTCCACTAATGCACAAGCTGATTCAGGCTCTGGGCTGCTCCCCGTTCGCTCGCCGCTACTGGGGGAATCTCGGTTGATTTCTTTTCCTCTGGGTACTTAGATGTTTCAGTTCCCCAGGTTCGCCTCGCAACACTATGTATTCATGTTGCGATGATGCACTGAGTGCACCGGGTTTCCCCATTCGGACATCGACGGCTGTAGCGGTTCATATCACCTTACCGTCGCTTTACGCAGATTAGCACGTCCTTCATCGCCTCTGACTGCCAGGGCATCCACCGTGTACGCTTAGTCGCTTAACCTCACAACCCACAGGCGTTTTGCAACGCTGCGTGCTGTAAGCATTTGAGAGACTCGAACGCGTCGCCTGTGCACCCCTTATTACGGAGGGATGCGGCGCGCGTCGTTTCAATTTTCAGCTTGTTCCGGATTGTTAAAGAGCAGTAAAACTTCGCAATGCACTCGAAAATGCATTCTGAAGTTTTGTTTGGGTATCAACGGGGGAGTTGATGGTGGAGCTAAGCGGGATCGAACCGCTGACCTCCTGCGTGCAAGGCAGGCGCTCTCCCAGCTGAGCTATAGCCCCAAAAGTCTGGTAAAACCCGTCGACCAGTGATCCTGACGAACAGGATTTGGTAGGCCTGAGTGGACTTGAACCACCGACCTCACCCTTATCAGGGGTGCGCTCTAACCACCTGAGCTACAAGCCTGCCGGGGTTTTACTGCTTCTTTACTTTTCTATCAGACAATCTGTGTGAGCACTTCGCGGGAGGTATCTTCAGGTAAGGAGGTGATCCAACCGCAGGTTCCCCTACGGTTACCTTGTTACGACTTCACCCCAGTCATGAATCACAAAGTGGTAAGCGCCCTCCCGAAGGTTAAGCTACCTACTTCTTTTGCAACCCACTCCCATGGTGTGACGGGCGGTGTGTACAAGGCCCGGGAACGTATTCACCGTGGCATTCTGATCCACGATTACTAGCGATTCCGACTTCACGGAGTCGAGTTGCAGACTCCGATCCGGACTACGACGCACTTTGTGAGGTCCGCTTGCTCTCGCGAGGTCGCTTCTCTTTGTATGCGCCATTGTAGCACGTGTGTAGCCCTACTCGTAAGGGCCATGATGACTTGACGTCATCCCCACCTTCCTCCGGTTTATCACCGGCAGTCTCCTTTGAGTTCCCGACCGAATCGCTGGCAACAAAGGATAAGGGTTGCGCTCGTTGCGGGACTTAACCCAACATTTCACAACACGAGCTGACGACAGCCATGCAGCACCTGTCTCAGAGTTCCCGAAGGCACCAAAGCATCTCTGCTAAGTTCTCTGGATGTCAAGAGTAGGTAAGGTTCTTCGCGTTGCATCGAATTAAACCACATGCTCCACCGCTTGTGCGGGCCCCCGTCAATTCATTTGAGTTTTAACCTTGCGGCCGTACTCCCCAGGCGGTCGACTTAACGCGTTAGCTCCGGAAGCCACGCCTCAAGGGCACAACCTCCAAGTCGACATCGTTTACGGCGTGGACTACCAGGGTATCTAATCCTGTTTGCTCCCCACGCTTTCGCACCTGAGCGTCAGTCTTCGTCCAGGGGGCCGCCTTCGCCACCGGTATTCCTCCAGATCTCTACGCATTTCACCGCTACACCTGGAATTCTACCCCCCTCTACGAGACTCAAGCCTGCCAGTTTCAAATGCAGTTCCCGGGTTGAGCCCGGGGATTTCACATCTGACTTAACAGACCGCCTGCGTGCGCTTTACGCCCAGTAATTCCGATTAACGCTTGCACCCTCCGTATTACCGCGGCTGCTGGCACGGAGTTAGCCGGTGCTTCTTCTGCGGGTAACGTCAATCGACGCGGTTATTAACCGCATCGCCTTCCTCCCCGCTGAAAGTACTTTACAACCCGAAGGCCTTCTTCATACACGCGGCATGGCTGCATCAGGCTTGCGCCCATTGTGCAATATTCCCCACTGCTGCCTCCCGTAGGAGTCTGGACCGTGTCTCAGTTCCAGTGTGGCTGGTCATCCTCTCAGACCAGCTAGGGATCGTCGCCTAGGTGGGCCATTACCCCGCCTACTAGCTAATCCCATCTGGGCACATCCGATGGTGTGAGGCCCGAAGGTCCCCCACTTTGGTCTTGCGACGTTATGCGGTATTAGCTACCGTTTCCAGTAGTTATCCCCCTCCATCGGGCAGTTTCCCAGACATTACTCACCCGTCCGCCACTCGTCACCCAGAGAGCAAGCTCTCCTGTGCTACCGTCCGACTTGCATGTGTTAGGCCTGCCGCCAGCGTTCAATCTGAGCCATGATCAAACTCTTCAATTTAAGTTTGATTTGCTTAAACAAGTTAAGCGGTGCTCATCTGTAAAACGTCATAATGAATTTCATTATGTGTTCACTCGTGAGGCTTGATATTTTTTACGTCCGGAGACGCTGATATCCATCCTGCGAGTGCCCACACAGATTGTCTGATAAATTGTTAAAGAGCAGTGCGAACAGCGGCTTAGCCGGTCTGTCGCGAGGGGCGTATAATACGCTTTCCCTCCTCAGAGTCAACCTCTTTTTCAGAAGCTTTTCTCCGTCGACTCAGTCTCCTGAATCTCTCAACCCGTCAGCCCGTTGCCGGTGTGCCGTGTTGATGGATGCGCATTATAGGGAGTTGTTCGGCATCCGCAACCGTTAAATTCAACAAAAACAACCGTTCGCTGCATTCCACAGCAAAACCCCGCCTTATACGCAGTTACACACAAAGTTATCCACATTATTCGGCGTGATAAATTTAGGCGAGCATCACGCAAACGTTTTCGCTACAATGCCGCCGACGTAACGGACGCCCCTTTTCGGGGCGTTACCTGAAGTTTTCGTGCTTTCTTTTCTTTATATATAGAGAGAAGAGCACGCTAAGCTTGATGTAACGCTCTTATTTACGCGAAACAAAGCCAAGGGATAAAACCACCATGCAACAACGTCGTCCTGTACGCCGCGCTCTTCTCAGTGTTTCTGATAAAGCCGGTATCCTCGAATTTGCTCAGGCACTCTCTCAACGCGGTGTTGAACTGCTTTCTACAGGTGGCACAGCTCGCCTACTCGCTGACGCGGGGCTATCTGTCACAGAAGTGTCTGACTACACCGGTTTCCCGGAAATGATGGATGGACGCGTCAAAACGCTGCACCCGAAAGTACATGGCGGTATTTTGGGTCGTCGCGGTCAGGACGATGACATCATGGCGCAGCACGCTATCAGCCCAATCGACATGGTGGTCGTTAACCTCTATCCCTTCGCTCAAACTGTCGCGCGTGAAGGTTGCTCTCTTGAAGACGCCGTAGAAAACATTGATATCGGCGGCCCGACAATGGTGCGCTCTGCGGCTAAAAACCATAAAGATGTGGCGATTGTAGTGAAGAGCAGTGACTACGAGGCGATCATTGCCGAGCTGGATGCCAACGAAAACTCTCTGAAGCTAGAAACCCGCTTTGATCTTGCGATCAAAGCTTTCGAGCATACCGCTGCCTACGACAGCATGATTGCCAACTACTTCGGTAGCCTGGTTCCTGCTTATCATGGCGGAAGCAATGAGCCTGCGGGACGCTTCCCACGTACTTTGAATCTTAACTTTATCAAGAAGCAGGATATGCGTTATGGCGAAAACAGCCATCAGGACGCTGCCTTCTATATAGAGGAGAATGTGCAGGAAGCTTCTGTCGCCACTGCGCAGCAGGTTCAGGGCAAAGCACTTTCTTACAACAACATTGCTGATACTGATGCTGCGTTAGAGTGCGTCAAAGAATTCAGCGAACCTGCCTGCGTTATCGTCAAGCATGCAAACCCTTGCGGTGTGGCCGTCGGCGAATCCATTCTCGCTGCTTATGAGCGCGCCTACAAAACCGATCCTACTTCTGCTTTCGGCGGCATCATTGCCTTTAACCGTGAGTTAGATGAAGCCACCGCCCAGGCAATCATCAGTCGCCAGTTCGTTGAAGTGATCATTGCTCCTTCCGCAAGCGAAGCCGCATTGAAGATAACGGCCAGCAAGCAAAACGTGCGTGTTTTAGTTTGCGGACAGTGGCAAGAACGGACAAAAGGCTTGGATTTCAAACGTGTCAATGGCGGTTTGTTGGTGCAGGACCGCGATTTAGGTATGGTCGAAGCCAGTCAGCTTCGCGTAGTCAGCAAACGCCAGCCAACTGAGCAAGAATTGCGTGATGCACTGTTCTGCTGGAAAGTGGCGAAATTTGTTAAATCGAATGCGATTGTCTATGCACGCGACAATATGACCATCGGTATTGGTGCCGGTCAAATGAGCCGCGTTTACTCCGCCAAGATTGCAGGTATCAAAGCGAGCGATGAAGGATTGGACGTTAAAGGGTCTGCAATGGCATCGGATGCTTTCTTCCCCTTCCGTGACGGTATTGATGCTGCTGCCGCAGTTGGCATTAGCTGTGTGATTCAGCCAGGCGGTTCCATTCGTGATGATGAAGTGATTGCTGCTGCCGATGAACACGGTATCGCCATGATCTTCACTGAAATGCGTCACTTCCGTCACTAATCGTTTGGAGAGTTAGAAATGAAAATTTTAGTCATCGGAAATGGCGGACGTGAACATGCGCTGGCATGGAAAGCAGCTCAATCGCCATTGGCTGAAACCGTTTTCGTTGCCCCAGGCAATGCGGGCACTGCATTAGAACCTGCGCTGCAAAACATCGCCATCAATCCAACGGATATCGCTGCTTTGCTGGAATTCGCTCAACGCGAAAAGATTGACCTGACGATTGTCGGTCCAGAAGCTCCGTTGGTGATTGGCGTCGTTGATGCTTTTCGCGCCGCAGGCCTGAAAATTTTTGGCCCAACGCAAGCCGCAGCCCAACTGGAAGGTTCAAAAGCCTTCACGAAAGACTTCTTGGCACGCCATAAAATTCCTTCAGCGGAATACCAGAACTTTACGGAAGTCGAACCTGCGCTGGCCTATTTGCGCGAGAAAGGCGCACCGATCGTAATTAAAGCGGACGGCCTTGCTGCGGGAAAAGGCGTTATTGTTGCGATGACGCAGCAAGAAGCTGAAGACGCCGTTAACGATATGCTGGGAGGTAATGCATTTGGCGATGCTGGACACCGCATCGTTATTGAAGAGTTTCTTGAGGGTGAAGAAGCCAGCTTTATCGTGATGGTCGATGGCGAGAACGTGTTGCCTATGGCCACCAGCCAGGATCACAAACGTGTCGGTGATGGCGATACCGGACCGAACACTGGCGGCATGGGCGCATATTCACCTGCTCCTGTCGTCACTGATGAAATCCACCAGCGTGTGATGGATCAAGTCATTTGGCCTACCGTGCGCGGCATGGCTTCAGAAGGCAACGTTTATACCGGCTTTCTGTACGCAGGCTTAATGATCGATCAATCAGGTCAGCCGAAAGTGATCGAATTTAACTGCCGCTTTGGCGATCCAGAAACTCAACCGATCATGCTGCGTCTGCAATCGGATCTGGTTGATCTTTGCCTGGCAGCCTGTGAAGGCAAACTGGATCAAAAAGATTCGAAGTGGGATCCGCGTCCTTCATTGGGCGTGGTTTTGGCAGCGGGTGGCTATCCGGGTAACTACAACAATGGCGATCAGATTCATGGTCTGCCGCTTGAAGAAGTTGCTGACGGCAAAGTCTTCCATGCTGGCACACGTCTTGAAGACGATTTGGTACTGACTAATGGTGGCCGCGTGCTGTGTGTTACGGCGTTAGGCGATGATGTAGCTGCTGCACAGAAGCGTGCGTATGAGCTAACCAAGCCTATTTCATGGCAAGGCAGCTTCTGTCGTCACGATATTGGTTATCGCGCCATTAACCGCAAGTAAGCAAAAGGGGCACGCAGTGCCCCTTTTCACCTCTTCAAAAATCCGCTTCTTTAGGTTGCTCTGCGCAATCATCCTGCGAACTGACTCGCAACAACTGAACACCTTCCGGTGCTTCCAGCCATGAAACCATCAACGGCGCATGCGCGCTACGCTGCTGCTGCGCTAAAGTCTGTAACGCCAGTGCATCAAATGAAGGCGTCACACGCTGCCCTTCACAAGTTTGAATGACGTTGCCGCCTTGCCAATGGCCTTGCTTGAGAAACACGCGGCCACTTAACAGTGCATCACTCACTTTATGCATGCGCTGAGCGTCAAACTTATAGAGTTCGACTGAATCTGAGCTAACAGCTTCACGTCGTCCGGCAAGCTGCCGCTGCATAAAGTTGAGGCTGCCTTCCTGGTCAAAACGCAGCGTGACATCATCTGGCGTATCGCCGTTGATTTTTCGCTGCACGCTAATGAGCGAATCTTCAAGCCAGATATAATCCGTGGTTTCAACCGCATCGCCATTAAAAGGAGTAAAGATCGTACGTAAATGCGTTGCCTGATGGTCGCTATTCTTGCGCCACATACGCACGGCACCGCGATCGGCAAGATAACCACTGGCAGAAAAAGCAGGAATATCAGGGGTCGAACTGCACCCAATAAGTAACAAGGAGAGAATCAGGGTAGGAAAACGCCGGAACAGCGGAGTCATGATGTTTAACCCCTTAAACAAAAGGGGCGAAAACGCCCCCTGTTTTAAAGCTTGACCGCAGTGCGACGTCTTACTTAACGGCGTCTTTCAGCGCTTTACCAGACACGAATGCCGGTACGTTTGCTGCAGCGATTTTGATCTCATTGCCAGTCTGCGGGTTGCGACCGGTACGCTCAGCGCGGTGGTTCACTTTAAAAGTACCAAAACCAACCAGTTGTACAGCATCACCATCTTTCAGAGACTCAGTGATCGCAGCCAGAGTTGATTCCAGCGCTGCCTTTGCCTGGGTTTTAGACAGGTCAGCTTTTTCTGCGATTACATCAATCAGTTGAGTCTTGTTCATAAGTTATCCTTAAAGTGTATTTATCGCTTGCTAAGCAACGAGTGCGAGGGAAAAGCCACAATCTGGCACTCTCCAGCCAGCACGCACCGATAGCCACAATTTTCAGCCCCCCAAATGTAGACCAGACAGGGGGCCGATGTGAAGCCTCCAGGCGCGCTAATTCGGGCCTGAAGTCACGTTTTCTCGCCTTACTGCTGAAATTTTATACCGATGTTACTGATTCCCGCTTCACGCAGGTCCGATCGGAGTCCTTTGATTAATTCAAGGTCACGCTCTTCACAGTCCGCGAGCAGGCGAAAAATCTCCCATTGCAGGTCCCATTCATCGATTATTGCTGGGTTTTCACGCAGCTCTTCATCGGTCATTTCACGACCTGCCTGAGTCATTTCCAGCATCGCTATCGTGGTGATTGAGCTTTCGCTGACTTCAATGGCATGTTCCAGCGTCTCACCACTTAACTGTGCATGGAGCACTTCGCTTAATGCCACACAGGCATCGATAGCCGGATAAACGCCGTAAACCTCAAAAGCTTCGCCATCAGGAATAGCAGCTTCCAGCTTCTCAAGTTGGCTATCAAAATTAATCTTTGCATCTTTGACCGTCAGGTTTTCCCAAATCAAATCGAGAATACGACGGTAAAGCGCCGGATCGGCAAACTGCGTCTGCTCGCAAAAAGCCCAGTAATTGGGATACATGCGTTCGCACAGGCAAGCCATAAAGGTCAGGTGTTGCCAGCTTTCCAGCTTTGCCAGACGCAGATGAACGGGATTTTGTAACATGAAGGTGGCTCTTATTCGTTTAGCTGGCGGCAGTGTATCGTAAAAATGCCGCGTAAACAGCGTTAAAGCGTGTTTTGCCAACGCTGAAAGGCGGTACGATTTGAAGCGACAGCATCCGCCCAGCGCGTAGGCTCAGGCAAACGATAGCCGCGCGTACAGTTTTCAACCCAATGCAGCGCACTGTCCAGGCTAACACGATGCCCGGTCGCAATGAACAAGGGGTTACAACGCTGTTTGCTACGCCATACCCAACCGATTTGCTCGCCTTTGTCGATCAGCGGCTGGCGGCTTCCCGGTTGTGGGTCAACGTCTTGATAACGACCACATAAGCGACGCTTAGCGACGCCAATCGTAGGAACATCCACCAGCAAGCCAAAGTGTGATGCAACACCCAGCCGACGAGGATGCGAAATACCGTGACCATCAACAAATAACAGATCGGGTTTTTGCTCAAGCATCTGCCATGCCGCCATTAACGCGGGATACTCACGGAAAGAGAGAAAGCCGGGAATATACGGCATGGTGGTTTCGATACGCGCAATGCGATGTTCCACCAGCTTCAGAGAAGGATACTCAAGGATGACCAGAGCGGCACGCGTGATAGTACCCTCTTGCTCAAAGCCAACGTCTGCGCCGCCGATAAAGCGTGGCGGCAACACGTCAAAATCATCCTCACGCACCACGTCTGCGGCGCGTTGAAGCTGCTCGGCACGTAGTGCGGCAATATCCATATTTACTCCTGGTGCCATGGACGAGATAAGCGATGCACGGCTTCAACAAACGTGCCCGCGTGTTCAGGTGGGACATCCTGATGAATGCCGTGACCCAGGTTGAATACGTGACCATCACCTTTGCCAAAGCTTTCCAGAATTCCCGCGACTTCCTGCTCAATACGTGCAGGTGGTGCATAAAGCATGGAAGGATCCATGTTGCCTTGCAAGGCGACTTTGTCACCTACGCGACGGCGAGCGTCACCGATATCAGTTGTCCAGTCTAGGCCGAGCGCATCACAACCCGTTTCCGCCATCGCTTCCAGCCATTGCCCGCCACCTTTGGTGAACAGCGTAATCGGCACGCGGCGCCCTTCATTTTCATGCAAAACGCTATCGACAATTTTATGCATGTAATAAAGCGAGAACTCGCGATAATCTCGACCCGTCAACACCCCACCCCAAGTATCGAACACCATTACCGACTGCGCACCGGCACGTATTTGTGCATTCAAGTACAAAATGACGCTGTCTGCCAGCTTGTTCAGCATCGCATGCAGCGTTGTGGGATCGGCGTACATCATCTTTTTTATCTTAGTAAAGGCTTTGCTGCTGCCGCCTTCGACCATATATGTTGCCAACGTCCACGGACTGCCTGAGAAACCAATCAGCGGCACTTCGCCTTTTAAATTCTTACGAATAGTGCGCACAGCGTTCATAACATAACCCAGTTCCTGTTCAGGATCGGGGATCGGCAGGCGCTCAACATCGGCTCGACAGGTAATTGGGTTTGAAAAGCGCGGGCCTTCACCGGTTTCGAAGTAAAGTCCAAGCCCCATCGCATCGGGAATCGTTAAGATATCGCTGAAGAGGATCGCCGCATCCAGTTCATAACGACGCAGCGGCTGTAGCGTAACTTCGCAAGCCAGCTCGGCGTTTTTACACAGCGACATAAAATCGCCGGCTTCGGCGCGGGTCGCTTTGTATTCCGGTAAATAACGCCCGGCTTGTCGCATCATCCAGACCGGCGTGACATCAACCGGCTGACGTAACAGGGCGCGCAGATAACGATCATTCTTCAGTTCAGTCATTTTAAGGCTCTCTCAATTTCAAGCGCGTAGTGTAGCACTTTCCTTATGCTCCGGCGCGGCAGATGGCGACGGTATCTTCTATCAAGCGGCGCGCCACGGTGCCTGGCGGCGGTAGCATTGGCAGCGCGTCATAGCGGAACCAACCTGCATCCAGCAACTCTTTGCCGTCATGTTGCAGATCCCCGCTCTCATACTCAGCCATAAACGCCACCATCAATGATTGTGGAAAAGGCCAGGGTTGTGACGTCACGTAACGCACATTTTTAACCCGCACATTGCTCTCTTCCATCACTTCACGCGCCACAGCTTGCTCCAGCGTTTCGCCCACCTCGACGAATCCCGCCAGCACGGTATAAATGTTATTACGTTGTCGCGCATGATTCGCCAGCAGGATTTCATCACCCCGACGAATCGCAACAATGATACAAGGCGCGATCTGCGGGTAATAACGCTCACGACAATGACTACACAAACAGGCAAATTCATGTTTGCTGCGGTTCATTTCGTGACCGCAATAGCCGCACCAGCGATGGGATCGATAAAACTCTGCCAGTTGAACACCGCGCCCAGCGAGTTGAAACAGGCCAACTTCTTCATCGATTAATTGACGTACCGAGAACATGCTTTCAGATCGCGCTTCGCAAATGAGCCACACTTTTTCACCCAGCCACTCGCCGATGACCTGACCTTTAGTGCCAGTCAGACCGAATTTTTCTGCAGGTCCATGCGGTAATTCACCTTGTGGCAGCCAAAGTTTTTGCTCATGGCTGACAACCCACCATCCAGCGTCTACGCTTGTGATCTCGAATTGCATTTTTTTCGTCATCCTTAGCGTCAAATGGCACGCTGAAGTCCTGATGTTAAGTGTGTAGATAAACAACTATAACTCACATGGAGTTAGATATGCTTAACCAGTTAGACGTCCTGGCCGAGCGCGTAGGTGGCAGCAACGAACTGGTGGATTCGTGGCTTGAAGCCCGTCGCCAACTCTTAGTCGCCTATTACCATTTGGTAGGATTGAAACCCAATAAAGAAGCTTTAACGACGCTGGATGAACAGGCGTTGGATAATTTTTGTCACGGCTTGGTGGATTACCTTTCTGCCGGACACTTCAATATTTACGAGCGCATTATTAGTGAAATGAGTGGCGACAGTCCGATGATTGCTGCTGCGCAGATCTATCCGCCGCTTGAAGCCAATACGGAACGTTTGATGCAGCTGTATGATGGTCATTTGCAACAGGCAATTGACGATGATAACTGCGTGACTTTCCAGAAAGCGCTTTCTGAAGTCGGCGAAGTTTTAGAAACCCGCTTCACGCTGGAAGATAAATTGATTCAGCTGGCGTGGGATCAACAGCTGGCGCGCCCGCCGGTCGCCAATGACAGCCAGATGGCTCGTCCCGCTTAACGTTAATCACATGTAAAAGTCTTGTGATTACCTAAAAGCCCTTTTATGCTGAACGGGTTTTGATGACGCCAGTCTGATAAACCCGTTTTTAATTTCTTGTCGGAGTGCCTTCGGGCTGAGACCGTTTATTCGGGATCCGCGGAACCTGACCAGGTTAGAACCTGCGTAGGGAACAAGAGTAAATCTTCTTAGTACGCTGGCACTATTTTTGTCCATCGTATCGCTTACTCCTTCCGAACTCCGGACAAGCAACGTTCCCCCTTAACTGGAAAATTGCTATGTCTACTTCGAAAACCAATCGTCGCGAACAACGTGCCCAGGCGCAGGAATTTATCGATTCCCTGCAAGGCGGCAGTGCATTCCCCCACTCTAAACGCATTTGGATTACCGGTAGCCGTGCTGACATTCGCGTGCCAATGCGTGAAATTCAACTCAGCGCCACCCAAATTGGCGGTACCAAGGACGAACCTCGCTTCGAAGAGAATGAAGCCGTGCCGGTGTATGACACGGCAGGCGCTTATGGTGATCCAGACGCGCAGATTGATGTGCATCGCGGTCTTGAAAAACTGCGTGCTGGCTGGATTAACGATCGCGATGACAGCGAAAATCTCACGCAAATTAGCTCGACTTACACGCAGCAGCGTTTGGCCGATGACGGTCTTGATCATTTGCGTTTCGAGCATTTACCTCAACCGCGACGTGCCAAGTCCGGTCGCCGGGTGACACAATTGCACTACGCGCGTCAGGGCATCATCACGCCAGAAATGGAGTACATCGCACTGCGTGAAAATATGGGCCGCGAGCGTATACGTGGTGAAGTGCTGCTGCAACAGCATCCGGGATACAGTTTCGGTGCTAATTTACCGGAAAATATTACGCCGGAGTTTGTGCGCCAGGAAGTCGCCGAGGGTCGCGCCATTATTCCCGCCAATATTAATCACCCCGAATCGGAGCCGATGATTATTGGTCGCAACTTTTTGGTGAAGGTGAACGCCAATATCGGGAACTCGGCAGTAACCTCCTCTATTGAAGAAGAAGTGGAAAAATTAGTGTGGTCAACGCGTTGGGGTGCTGACACGGTAATGGATCTCTCCACCGGCCGTTATATACACGAAACACGTGAGTGGATTTTGCGTAACAGCCCGGTTCCGATTGGTACCGTACCGATTTATCAGGCGCTGGAAAAAGTGAATGGCGTGGCAGAGGATCTTAACTGGGAAATATTCCGCGATACGCTGTTAGAACAGGCTGAGCAAGGTGTCGACTACTTTACGATTCATGCTGGCGTGCTGCTGCGTTACGTGCCGATGACGGCAAAACGCCTGACCGGCATTGTCTCGCGTGGCGGTTCGATTATGGCCAAATGGTGCCTGTCACATCACAAAGAGAGCTTTCTCTATCAGCATTTTCGGGAGATTTGTGAAATTTGCGCCGCATACGATGTCTCGCTTTCGTTGGGAGATGGCTTACGCCCAGGTTCTATTCAGGATGCCAACGATGAAGCGCAGTTTGCCGAGCTGCATACGTTGGGTGAATTGACGAAGATTGCCTGGGAATATGACGTACAGGTAATGATTGAAGGCCCTGGCCACGTTCCGATGCAGATGATACGCCGCAACATGACCGAACAGCTTGAACATTGCCATGAAGCCCCTTTTTATACGCTCGGCCCACTAACAACTGACATCGCACCGGGTTACGATCACTTCACTTCCGGTATTGGCGCAGCCATGATTGGCTGGTTTGGCTGTGCGATGCTGTGTTACGTCACGCCAAAAGAGCATCTTGGCCTGCCGAATAAAGAAGATGTAAAGCAAGGCTTAATCACTTACAAAATTGCTGCTCACGCCGCCGATCTCGCCAAAGGGCATCCTGGCGCGCAAATTCGCGATAACGCCATGTCCAAAGCGCGTTTCGAATTCCGTTGGGAAGATCAGTTTAATCTGGCGTTAGATCCCCATACCGCGCACGCCTATCACGATGAAACGCTACCGCAAGAATCGGGCAAGGTGGCGCATTTTTGCTCAATGTGTGGCCCGAAATTTTGCTCAATGAAAATCACGCAGGAAGTGCGTGAATATGCCGCACAACAAGAAGCCGCAGCGCAGCCGATTGAAATGGGTATGGCGCAGATGTCTGAAAATTTTCGCAGTCGTGGAGGTGAGCTTTATCACCCAGCGGATACGACTCTGGAGGAAAAATTATGAATGCATTTCCCACCACTTCACCACGTTTAGGGCTTTATCCGGTGGTTGATAACGTTGAGTGGATTGAACGCCTGTTGAAAGCAGGCGTGCGTACTCTTCAACTACGAATCAAAGATCAGCCTGATGAGGCAGTCGAACCCGCTATTGTTCAGGCGATCACGTTGGGTAAGCAGTATCGTGCACGCCTGTTTATTAATGATTACTGGCGATTAGCCATCAAGCACAACGCGTATGGTGTGCATCTTGGTCAGGAGGATTTGGATGTCGCGAATTTGGCGCTGATCAATCAGGCTGGATTACGGCTGGGTATTTCCACGCATGATGATGCTGAACTGGATCGTGCGCTGGCATTGCGCCCTTCCTACATTGCACTTGGACATATTTTTCCAACACAAACCAAAGAGATGCCTTCTGCGCCGCAAGGGCTGACTGAACTGAAGCGCCATCTGGCACGTTTGCAAGATATCCCCACCGTGGCGATTGGCGGTATCAGTATTGCGCGAGCGCCAGAAGTATTGGCAACCGGTGTGGGTAGCATTGCTGTGGTTAGTGCAATTACACAAGCAGCGGATTGGCGTGAAGCAACGCGAACCTTACTGGCATTGGCCGAACCGGAAGCGGTTATTTAATCGCATTCTGTAATCTGCTACGCATTAACGTTATTACTTCTGCAAACGAACAGGTAAAGTTGGAAAGCCGCGCGCAGTGACGAAGTTAGTCACTGGCGCGTTTTTTGTTACTTGGTAGAGTTGTTCTCGCCAGACAACGTTGCCTGGCCAGGGCCAGTTTCTCCCTCTTTCTGGCCCTGCTTCCTCAACTACTTAGCTGCAAGGATTTCGATTTGTTGCTCTTGAGTAGTTTCGTGCGCACAGGTTGCCATAGCACGTTCTATTGCCTTGCCCACCAGCACCAATGCCTGCTCCGTTTTGTCCGTTAACGGCAGTCCATAATTCAGCCGCAGGCAATTACGATATTTACCCGACGCGGAAAACAGCGAACCGACAGCAATTTGGATATGTGATTCACGCAGTTCACGATTAAGGCGAACAGCATCAAATGCCTCCGGCAATTCGACCCACATCAGGAAGCCACCTTGTGGACGTGATACACAGATTCCACACGGGAAATAGTGACGCACCCAGCAATTAAAAGTTTCATAGTTGCGCTGATAGAGCTGCCGCATACGACGCAGATGCGGTAAATAATGTCCCTGCCGAATGAAATCGGCCACTGCATGCTGCGGCTGGGTTGCAGTAGAACCGGTGACGATATATTTCATATGTAATACTCGATCGCGATAACGACCCGGTGCAACCCAACCAACACGCAGACCCGGTGCCAGTGTTTTGGAGAATGAGCTGCACAGCAAAACGCGGCCATCCATATCCAAAGATTTGATGGTGGATGGACGTGGATATTCCCATGCGAGCTCGCCGTACACGTCATCCTCAATGACCGCAGCATCAAAACGTTGCACTAAAGCCAGCAAGGCGCGTTTACGATTTTCGGGCATGATGAAACCCAGCGGATTATTGCAATTGGGCACAACAACAACGGCTTTGATTGGCCATTGCTCAAACGCCAGCTCTAATGCTTCAAGGCTAATTCCACTCACCGAATCGGTAGGGATTTCGATGGCGCGAATACCAAAACCACGCAGCGTTTGCATAATGCCGTGAAACGAAGGCGACTCAACAGCAATGATGTCGCCCGGCTCACATACAGCGCGAATTGAAACCGACAAAGCTTCATGACACCCCGTCGTAATGACAATGTCTTCAGCGGTGAGCTGACAACCGCTATCAATTGACAGGCGCGCAATTTGTTCGCGCAGTGCAACGACGCCATAAAGATTGTCGTAGTTAAGTAGATACGTCTCCTGCTTTTGCGCCTGACGGCTAAAGGCTTTCCAGAGTGGCTTTAACGTTGACTGCGTTAGGTCTGGCATGCCGCTACCCAATTGCAGAATGTCATCTTCTAAACGGCTATCCAGCAACTCAAGCACCCCATCCCATTGCGTAATTTCTACTGGTCGCTGTGCTGGACGCGTCAAGGCAGGCATCGGCGGCGTTGCTTTTCTCGAGGCAACAAAATAGCCAGAGCGAGGTTGTGGCGTGATTAGCTGTTTCTCCTCAAGCAGATGATACGCCTGCTGCACGGTGCTAATACTGACGCCATGCTCAGCGCTTAACGTCCGTACTGAGGGCAGACGTTCACCACTGCGATAAAGACCCTGTTCAATACGCTGAGCCAGCAGCGTTGCCAGATGTTGATAGCGCGTCATCGTATGCCTCACATTAAGCGTATAAGAAATAATTCAATACAGATTGAGGTTATTTTTACCATTCAGTTCGATTACATTGCAATCTGTATGTTAAATAAAGGTGATTTTTGAGTCTGTATCATTACAGTTTAGAAGCCGAAAATAACTCTCAGGCACATTACTGAGGGTAAGATCATGGGATATGAAGAGAATCGAGCAGCGAAACCTTTTTCAGGGACCCCACTCCTTTTGATACGCGTTTTATGGCATAGCTTTAAAAATTGGCAGCTGCGCCGCGAAACGCGAATAATATTGTCGAGGCTGAGTGATACTCAGTTGAAAGATATTGGTATCAGCCGCGATGAATGGAACAAGTTAAATTAAAGACATAAAAAAACCCTGCCGAGGCAGGGTTTTTTATTATGCGGCTAACGATTAATCGTTGTCGCTACCGCCGAGACCGGCGTTCAACAGTTCAGCCAGGCTCGCTGAGGCTTCATCCGCAGTGACCTGCGGTGCTGCCGGCACTTCGCCAATCTGACGGCGACGTGTACGCTCCTGATGATAAGCGTAACCGGTACCGGCTGGGATCAGACGACCCACGATTACGTTCTCTTTCAGGCCACGCAGTTCGTCGCGTTTGCCCGCAACGGCTGCTTCGGTCAGGACACGTGTTGTTTCCTGGAACGATGCGGCAGAGATGAACGATTCGGTTGCCAGTGACGCTTTGGTGATACCCAGCAGGTCACGCATAAAGGTTGCAGCAACTTTTCCGTTCGCTTCCAGTTCGCGGTTAGCGATCTTGATGCGAGAGAATTCTGCTTGCTCACCTTCCAGGAAGTCGGCACTGCCCGCGCTCTGGATGGTCGCTTTACGCAGCATCTGACGAACGATGACTTCGATGTGCTTATCGTTAATCTTAACGCCTTGCAGACGGTAAACTTCCTGCACTTCGTTAGTGATGTAACGCGTCACCGCATGAACGCCACGCAAGCGCAGGATGTCATGTGGAGATTCTGGGCCATCGGAAACCACGTCACCACGCTCAACACGTTCACCTTCGAACACGTTCAGCTGACGCCATTTCGGAATCATCTCTTCGTAATGCTCGCTACCGTCGACTGGTGTAATCACTAAGCGACGCTTGCCTTTAGTCTCTTTACCGAAGGAGATGATACCGCTGATCTCCGCCAGGATAGCTGGCTCTTTCGGGCGACGCGCTTCGAACAAGTCAGCAACGCGTGGCAGACCACCGGTAATATCCTTAGTACCGCCAGATTCTTGCGGAACACGCGACAGCGTATCACCCGCACTGATCTTGACGCCATCTTCCAGCTGAACAATCGCTTTGCCCGGCAGGAAGTACTGAGCTGGCATGTCGGTGCCTGGGATCAAGACATCATCACCGTTAGCATCAACAATTTTCAGCGCAGGACGCAGATCTTTACCACCAGCAGTACGCTCGGCGCTGTCCAATACCACCAGCGATGACAGACCCGTTAAGTCATCTGTCTGACGCGTGATGGTTTGGCCATCGATCATGTCAGTGAAGCGAATATAACCGCCCACTTCCGTGATAACCGGCATGGTATGCGGATCCCAGTTCGCTACAGTTTCGCCTGCAGCAACCTGCTCGCCGTCACCTTTCGCCATAGCAGCACCGTAAGGCACTTTATAGCTTTCTTTGGTGCGTCCGAATTCGTCGATCATTTTCAGTTCGACGTTACGCGAGGTGATCACCAGCTTGCCAGCAGAGTTCGTTACCGACTTAGCGTTGGTCAGCTTGATGGTACCTTTGTTCTTCACCTGAATGCTGGATTCAGCTGCCGCACGCGATGCCGCACCACCGATGTGGAACGTACGCATTGTCAGCTGTGTACCCGGCTCACCGATGGACTGCGCAGCGATAACACCGATCGCTTCACCTTTGTTGATGATGTGACCACGTGCCAGGTCGCGACCATAGCAATGCGCACACACACCAAAATCGGTTTCACAACCTACTACAGAACGGACTTTAACGCTGTCGACAGAGTTCTCTTCCAACAGGTCACAGATGTGTTCATGCATCAGCGTGTTACGTGGAACCAGAATATCTGCGGTGCCAGGCTTCAATACATCTTCAGCAGTTACACGACCAAGAACACGTTCACGCAGCGGCTCTTTAACGTCGCCACCTTCGATGACAGGTGTCATCATGATGCCTTCGTGCGTGCCACAATCGTCTTCTGTAACAACCAAATCCTGCGCAACGTCAACCAGACGACGCGTCAGATAACCGGAGTTAGCTGTTTTCAGTGCGGTATCCGCAAGACCTTTACGTGCACCGTGCGTCGAGATGAAGTACTGAAGTACGTTCAAGCCTTCGCGGAAGTTCGCAGTAATTGGCGTTTCAATGATGGAGCCATCTGGTTTCGCCATCAGACCACGCATACCGGCCAGCTGACGAATCTGTGCAGCAGAACCACGCGCACCAGAGTCGGCCATCATAAAGATGCTGTTAAAGGAAACCTGTTTCTCTTCTACGCCGTCACGGTTAATCACGGTTTCAGTAGAGAGGTTTTCCATCATCGCCTTCGCTACACGCTCATTCGCGGCAGCCCAGATATCGATGACTTTGTTGTAACGTTCGCCAGCGGTAACCAGACCAGACTGGAACTGCTGCTGAATCTCAGTAACTTCAGCTTCTGCTTCGGCAATGATTTCCACTTTCTTAGCTGGAATAACCATGTCGTCGATACCCACAGACGCGCCTGAACGGGCAGCGTATGCGAAACCGGTGTACATCGTCTGGTCAGCAAAGATAACGGTCGGCTTCAGGCCCAAAATGCGGTAACAGGTGTTCAGCATTTTAGAGATAGCTTTTTTACCCAGCGCCTGGTTGACGATGGAGTAAGGCAGACCTTGCGGTACGATCATCCACAGAATCGCACGACCAATGGTGGTGTCGATGATGCTGGTTTTCGCAACGAATTCTTCTTGCTCGTTTTTGCTGTATTCAGTGATACGCACTTTGACGCGTGCATGCAGCTCAGCCAAGCCAGCGCGGTATACACGCTCAGCTTCTTTAGGGCCGGTCAGCACCATGCCTTCGCCTTTAGCATTCACTTTGTCGCGGGTCATGTAGTACAGACCCAGAACAACGTCCTGAGAAGGAACGATGATTGGCTCGCCGTTCGCTGGGGACAGAATGTTGTTGGTCGACATCATCAGCGCACGCGCTTCCAGCTGGGCTTCCAGCGTTAGCGGTACGTGAACAGCCATCTGGTCACCATCGAAGTCGGCGTTATAGGCCGCACAAACCAGCGGGTGCAGCTGGATCGCTTTACCTTCGATCAGAACCGGTTCAAAGGCCTGAATACCCAGACGGTGCAGCGTAGGCGCACGGTTCAGCAGAACCGGGTGCTCACGGATCACTTCGTCAAGGATATCCCAGACAACCGCTTCTTCGCGTTCAACCATTTTCTTCGCGGCTTTGATGGTGGTGGCCAGGCCACGCAGCTCCAACTTGCCGTAAATGAACGGTTTGAACAGCTCAAGTGCCATTTTCTTAGGCAGACCGCACTGATGCAGGCGCAGGTATGGACCTACGGTGATAACCGAACGACCAGAGTAGTCGACACGTTTACCCAGCAGGTTCTGACGGAAACGACCCTGCTTACCTTTGATCATGTCAGCGAGCGATTTCAGCGGACGCTTGTTGGAACCGGTGATCGCACGACCGCGACGACCGTTATCCAGCAATGCATCAACGGCTTCCTGCAACATACGTTTTTCGTTACGAACGATGATGTCTGGCGCAGCCAGATCCAGCAGACGTTTCAAACGGTTGTTACGGTTAATCACGCGGCGATACAGATCGTTCAGATCTGAAGTCGCGAAGCGGCCGCCGTCCAGCGGTACCAGCGGACGCAAATCCGGTGGCAATACAGGCAGCACGGTCAGGATCATCCACTCTGGCTTGTTACCAGACTGAACGAACGCTTCCAGCAGCTTGATACGCTTGGTCAGTTTTTTACGCTTGGTTTCAGAGTTGGTTTCGTTCAGCTCTTCACGCAGCTGCTCGCACTCTTGCTCCAGATCCATGTTTTTCAACAGGGCCTGAATCGCTTCGGCGCCCATTTTAGCGTCGAATTCGTCACCGAACTCTTCTAACGCATCAAGGTATTGCTCTTCAGTCAGAATCTGACGTTTCTCGAGGTTGGTCATGCCACCTTCGATAACAACGTAAGATTCAAAATAGAGCACGCGCTCGATATCGCGCAGTGGCATATCCAGCAGCAAACCGATACGTGATGGCAGTGACTTCAGGAACCAGATGTGCGCAGTTGGCGACGCCAGTTCAATGTGGCCCATGCGCTCACGACGCACTTTAGTTTGGGTTACTTCAACGCCGCATTTCTCACAGATCACTCCGCGATGCTTCAGGCGCTTGTACTTCCCGCACAGGCATTCGTAGTCTTTTACCGGCCCAAAGATACGGGCACAGAACAGACCATCGCGCTCTGGCTTGAAGGTACGGTAGTTGATGGTTTCCGGCTTTTTGACTTCACCGAAAGACCATGAACGGATCATGTCTGGCGAAGCCAGCGCAATCTTGATCGCATTAAACTCTTCGGTTTTAGTCTGCGCTTTTAGAAACTTTAGTAAGTCTTTCACGGATTAGCTCCCGTCGGAGTGAGACTCTCAGGGGCGTTCAACCGAAATTGAACGCCCCATAACCAGTACAATTGCGAGCGCTTTAGCCCTGTATTAAGCCGCTGCACAGAGGGCTGCGGCTTAAAATTCAGGGTTACTCGTCTTCCAGCTCAATGTTGATACCCAGCGAGCGAATCTCTTTCAACAGTACGTTGAAGGATTCTGGCATGCCCGGTTCCATCTGATGATTGCCGTCTACGATGTTTTTATACATCTTAGTACGACCGTTCACGTCATCAGACTTAACGGTAAGCATTTCCTGCAGGGTATATGCAGCGCCGTATGCTTCCAGCGCCCACACTTCCATCTCACCGAAGCGCTGACCACCGAACTGCGCCTTACCACCCAGCGGCTGCTGAGTAACCAGGCTATAGGAACCGGTAGAACGCGCATGCATCTTGTCATCAACCAAGTGGTTGAGTTTCAGCATGTACATATAACCTACGGTTACCTGACGTTCGAACTGTTCACCGGTACGACCATCAAACAGCGTAATCTGACCCGAAGAAGGCAAGCCGCCGAGCTCTAACAGCTCTTTGATTTCGCTTTCTTTCGCGCCGTCGAACACTGGCGTCGCGATTGGCATACCTTTTTTCAGGTTCTCAGCCAAACGCAGCACTTCATCATCGCTGAAGGTGTTCAGATCAACTGTCTGACGAAGGTCGCTACCCAGATCGTAAGCACGCTGGATAAAGTCACGCAGTTTTGCGACCTCTTCCTGCTTCTTCAGCATGGCGTTGATCTTCTCGCCGATACCTTTCGCCGCCATACCTAAGTGCGTCTCAAGGATCTGACCGATGTTCATACGTGATGGTACGCCCAGCGGGTTCAGTACGATGTCGACCGGCGTGCCGTTCTCATCGTAAGGCATATCTTCGATCGGGTTGATCTTGGAGATAACACCTTTGTTACCGTGACGACCAGCCATCTTGTCACCCGGTTGGATCTGACGTTTAACAGCCAGATAAACCTTAACGATTTTCAACACGCCTGGTGCCAAATCATCGCCTTGGGTGATCTTACGACGCTTACCTTCGAGTTTTTTCTCAAACTCGTGCTTCAGCTCATCGTACTGCTCTGCCAGCTGTTCCAGCTGGTTTTGCTTAGCTTCATCAGTCAGGCCGAGTTCTAACCAGCGCTCACGAGGCAGTTTGTCCAACTTATCCGCTTCAACGCCACCAGAAATCAGTACCGCTTGAATACGGCTGAACAGGCCAGCTTCGAAGATCTTCAGTTCTTCAGACAGGTCTTTCTTGGCCTGCTTCAGCTGCATCTCTTCGATTTCCAGCGCACGCTTGTCTTTTTCCACGCCATCGCGGGTAAAGACCTGAACGTCAATAACCGTGCCCGAAACACCGTTCGGTACGCGCAGTGACGAATCTTTCACGTCAGACGCTTTTTCACCGAAGATGGCACGCAGCAGTTTTTCTTCTGGGGTCAGCTGAGTTTCGCCTTTAGGCGTCACTTTACCGACCAGAATGTCACCACCAGTCACTTCTGCACCGATATAAACGATGCCGGACTCATCCAGTTTAGAAAGCGCAGCTTCACCCACGTTAGGGATATCAGCCGTGATTTCTTCTGGCCCCAGCTTGGTGTCACGAGACACACACGCCAGTTCCTGGATATGAATGGTGGTGAAGCGATCTTCCTGAACGACACGCTCGGAGACTAAGATGGAGTCTTCGAAGTTGTAACCGTTCCACGGCATGAACGCTACGCGCATGTTCTGGCCCAGTGCCAGTTCACCGAGATCGGTGGACGGACCATCTGCCAACACGTCGCCGCGCTCAACCGGCTCATCCAGGGACACGCAAGGCATCTGGTTGATGCAGGTGTTCTGGTTAGAACGGGTGTATTTAGTCAGGTTGTAAATGTCGATACCGGCTTCGCCCGCATGCATTTCGTCTTCGTTAACTTTGATAACGATACGAGAAGCATCAACGTACTGAACAGTACCACCACGTTTCGCTACGGCGGTAACACCGGAGTCAACCGCAACTGCGCGCTCCATACCTGTACCAACCAGCGGCTTATCAGCACGCAGAGTTGGAACGGCCTGACGTTGCATGTTCGCACCCATCAAGGCGCGGTTGGCGTCATCGTGTTCCAGGAACGGAATCAGTGACGCACCGACAGAAACCACCTGCTGGGTGGAAACGTCCATGTAGTCAACCTGATCGCGGCTGAACAAGCTTGATTCGCCTTTGCTACGGCAAGTTACCAGGTCATCAACAAACGCACCGTTTTCATCAAGTTCGGCGTTCGCCTGAGCGATAACGTAGTTACCCTCTTCAATTGCAGAGAGGTAATGAATTTCATCAGAAACCACACTGTCGATAACACGACGATACGGGGTTTCCAGGAAGCCATACTCATTGGTCTGTGCATAAACAGACAAGGAGTTGATCAGACCGATGTTTGGACCTTCCGGCGTTTCGATTGGGCAAACACGACCGTAGTGCGTTGGGTGTACGTCACGCACTTCAAAGCCGGCACGCTCACGCGTCAAACCGCCCGGACCGAGAGCAGAAATACGACGCTTATGCGTGATCTCTGACAACGGGTTGTTCTGATCCATAAACTGTGACAGCTGGCTCGAACCGAAGAACTCTTTCACCGCCGCCGAAATCGGCTTGGCGTTGATCATGTCCTGAGGCATCAACGTATCAAGGTCGCCCAGAGAAAGACGCTCTTTCACTGCACGCTCAACACGTACCAGACCAACACGGAACTGGTTCTCAGCCATTTCACCGACTGAACGAATACGACGGTTACCGAGGTGGTCGATATCGTCCACTTCGCCTTTACCGTTACGGATATCGATCAGTTTCTTCATAACTTCGATGATGTCTTCTTTGCTCAGGATACCTGAGCCTTCGATTTCATCACGCAGCAATGAACGGTTGAACTTCATACGGCCTACAGCGGAGAGATCGTAACGATCTTCAGAGAAGAACAAGTTCTCAAACAAGTTCTCTGCGGCTTCACGCGTTGGCGGCTCACCAGGACGCATCATGCGGTAGATCTCAACCAGTGCGCTCAGACGATCGCTGGTTGGGTCAACACGCAGGGTCTCGGAGATATAAGGGCCGTGATCCAGGTCGTTAGTGAACAGCGTTTCAATGCGCTTGTGACCGGCTTGGCTCAATTTAGCCAGCAGATCCAGCGACAGCTCCATGTTGGCAGCAATGATCAGTTCACCTGTGCTCTCATCGATATAATCTTTAGAGACCACTTTGCCCGCAATGTATTCAACCGGTACTTCGATGTGCTGAATGCCATCTTTTTCCAGCTGACGAATGTGGCGAGCAGTGATGCGACGCGCTTTCTCAACGTATACCGTGCCGTTTGCTTCGATATCGAAGGTGGCGGTTTCACCGCGCAGGCGCTCAGGCACCAATTCCATCTGCAGCTTGTTATCACGGATTTCAAACACCACTTTCTCGAAGAAAATATCGAGAACTTGTGCAGTGGTGTATTGCAGTGCGCGCAGAATGATAGTGGCCGGCAGCTTACGACGACGGTCAATACGGACAAAAAGGTTGTCTTTCGGGTCGAACTCAAAATCGAGCCATGAACCGCGATAAGGAATAATGCGTGCGTTGTACAGCACTTTACCCGAAGAGTGGGTTTTACCCTTATCGCTGTCGAAGAACACGCCAGGACTACGGTGCAGCTGAGAAACGATAACACGCTCAGTACCGTTGATAACAAAGGTACCGTTGTCGGTCATGAGCGGAATTTCGCCCATGTAGACTTCTTGTTCTTTAATGTCTTTTACGGTGCCTTCTGGCGCTTCGCGCTCATAGATCACCAGACGCAGTTTCACGCGCAGCGGTGCCGAGTAGGTCACGCCACGGATCTGACACTCTTTCACGTCAAAGACAGGTTCACCCAGACGATAGCTCACATACTGCAATTCTGAATTGCCGCTGTAGCTCGCGATAGGGAAGACGGAACGGAATGCAGCTTCCAGTCCGTACTGACCTTCTGGATCTTGCTCGATAAACTTCTGGAACGAATCAAGCTGGATGGAAAGGAGATAAGGTATGTCCAAAACTTGTGGACGTTTACCAAAATCCTTACGAATACGTTTTTTCTCGGTATAGGAGTAAACCATAGGGTTCCTCAGCTAGCTGACAAGTCGACCCACGCTGTCCGTCCTGAAAGGACAGTTCATGCAACACGATTTTGTTTGATTCACAGACTGCGCGGCAGTATGTGCAATACCTCTTTCTATCACTCTTAAATCATTTCATCGCTTTAGTGTGGGCAGGGAACCCTCACAGAAAAGCGGTATATCAAGTCGTCGATAGAGAAAGATATTGAAGAGCAACAATGGACAAACAGTGTGAAACCCCATTGAGGCCCTGTAGCGCAAAAAGGCTGGTGACCATAAAGTCACCAGCCATCAGTCTGAAACTACTCAGACTGCAACCCTAAGGTTGTCTTACTTAACTTCAACTTCAGCGCCAGCTTCTTTCAGAGCAGCTTCAAGTGCAGCTGCGTCATCTTTGCTGATGCCTTCTTTGATCACGCCAGTTGCTTCAACCAGATCTTTGGCTTCTTTCAGGCCCAGACCAGTTGCGCTACGTACGGCTTTGATTACTGCAACTTTGTTCGCGCCAACAGCTTTCAGTACGACGTCGAATTCAGTTTTCTCTTCAACAGCTTCAGCTGGGCCAGCAGCAACAGCTACAGCAGCAGCAGCAGAAACGCCGAATTTTTCTTCCATAGCAGAAACCAGCTCAACTACTTCCATTACGGACATAGCTGCAACAGCTTCCAGAATTTGGTCTTTAGTGATAGACATGTGTATTGTTCCTAAGAATCAGAAAAAGTTTATACGTTAGCAAGTACGAAGAAAAAGAATTTGGCCTTAAGCCGCTTCTTTTGCATCGCGAACAGCAGCCAGAGTGCGGACCAATTTGCCTGCAGCGGCTTCTTTCATGGTCGACATCAGACGTGCCAATGCTTCTTCGTAGGTCGGCAGAGTTGCCAGACGGTCAATATCAGCCGCCGTGATCAGCTCACCTTCAAAGGCCGCAGCTTTGACCTCAAATTTTGCATTCGCTTTCGCGAAATCTTTGAACAGACGAGCAGCAGCGCCCGGGTGTTCCATAGAATATGCAATCAGGGTCGGACCAACAAACGTGTCTTTCAGGCACTCAAACTGAGTACCTTCAACGACGCGGCGCAGCAAGGTGTTGCGGACAACACGCATGTAAACGCCAGCTTCACGACCTGCTTTACGCAGTTCGGTCATTTTATCAACGGTAACGCCACGAGAATCCGCAACAACCGCTGAAAGCGCACCTTTGGCTACTTCGCTGACTTCAGCAACAATCGCTTGTTTGTCTTGAAGATTTAATGCCATTAGCTTTAGCTCCTGGATTTGACCGGGGAAGGATTTCCCCGGAACTCACTTCACTTACTTATCCCGAGGGAAAATAAGCGCTATTACACGGTGAGCAGAATCCAGCTAAGAAAAAATTCTTTTGGTTCTGTCACCGTCTACGCAGGGGATTAAGCGTTACATCCGAAAATGTGCAGCTCCTGCGGTCTTGGACGGAGGCCAGGATAAGGCCTGGCTCCAACCTAAATACTTTGGCATGCGTATACGCATAACGGGCGTAAGATTCTAGGTGAATTTTTCGCCCGTTTCAAGCAGCAATTAGTTTGCTGTTGCGCTCAGACCAGCCTGATCAACGGCAAGACCAGCACCCATGGTGGTGGAGAGGCTGACTTTCTTGATGTACACGCCTTTCGCCTGTGATGGTTTTGCTTTTTTCAGCGCAACCAGCAGAGATTCCAGGTTTTCTTTCAATTTGTCAGCGTCAAAATCCACTTTACCGATGGTGGTATGGATGATGCCGTTTTTGTCGTTACGATAACGAACCTGACCCGCTTTAGCATTTTTAACTGCTTCAGCAACGTTAGGCGTTACAGTACCAACTTTAGGGTTTGGCATCAGACCACGTGGGCCCAGAACCTGGCCTAACTGGCCAACAACGCGCATTGCATCTGGAGATGCAATAACAACGTCAAAGTTCATTTCGCCTTTTTTGATCTGATCAGCCAGATCTTCCATACCTACCAGCTCAGCGCCAGCTGCTTTAGCAGCTTCTGCATTTGCGCCTTGGGCAAATACAGCAACGCGTACTGAACGGCCAGTACCGTGTGGCAGCACAGTTGCGCCACGTACGTTCTGATCAGATTTACGAGCGTCGATGCCGAGGTTAACAGCAACGTCAACGCTTTCTACGAATTTAGCAGTAGCCAGTTCTTTCAGCAGAGCAACGGCTTCAGCGATGTCATACTGTTTAGTCGCGTCCACTTTGTCGCGGATCACGCTCATGCGCTTGGTCAGCTTAGCCATTTCTTAATCCTCTACTACCAGGCCCATGGAACGAGCAGTACCTTCGATGGAGCGAGTCATCGCTTCAACGTCAGAACCAGTCATGTCCGCAGCTTTGGTTTCTGCGATTTCACGTACCTGAGTACGCGTTACTTTACCGACTTTGTCTTTATTCGGCTTACCAGAACCAGATTTGATGCCTGCTGCTTTTTTCAGCAGAACGGCGGCTGGAGGCGTTTTAGTAACGAAGGTGAAAGAACGGTCGCTGTATACAGTGATAACAACAGGAGTCGGCAGACCTTTCTCTAAAGATTCGGTCTTAGCGTTGAACGCTTTACAGAATTCCATGATGTTAACACCCTGCTGACCCAGAGCTGGACCAACCGGTGGACTTGGGTTCGCCATACCAGCTGCAACCTGCAGCTTGACGTAGGCTTGTACTTTCTTAGCCATGATATTTCCTCAATTGGGTTTTAGCGCCTGAATAGACAGGCTCCCCGTGATAACGATTTATACGCTAGCAAGAGCGCATAAAAACAAAAGGCGCGAAATTGTAGTGAAATTTCGCGCCTGCTGCAATAGCTAAATTATGAGCAGAAAAAGTTAGCCTTTTTCTACCTGACCAAAGTCGAGTTCGACAGGGGTAGCACGTCCAAATATTGAAACGGACACTTTCAGGCGGCTCTTCTCGTAATCCACCTCTTCCACCACACCATTAAAGTCAGCAAACGGACCATCACTAACACGGACCATTTCGCCTGGCTCGAACATCGTTTTAGGACGCGGCTTATCTCCAACCTGCTGCAGGCGGTTCATAATCGCGTCGACTTCTTTGTCGCTTATTGGCGCTGGGCGGTCAGATGTACCACCGATGAACCCCATAACGCGAGGAACGCTGCGTACGAGGTGCCAACTAGCGTCATTCATGACCATCTGTACCAGAACGTAACCGGGGAAAAACTTGCGCTCGCTTTTACGACGCTGACCGCCACGGATCTCAACCACTTCTTCAGTTGGAACCATAACTTCGCCAAACAGTTCTTCCATGTTGTGCAATTTGATGTGCTCACGTAGTGATTGCGCTACGCGGCCTTCAAAACCGGAAAACGCCTGCACGACGTACCAGCGTTTTTTTGGAGCTTCAGACATCTCAGAACCTCAGGCCAGTGATAAACGATACCAGACGGACCAGAATACCATCTAGCCCCCACAAAATCAGTGACATCACGGCGGTAACCGCGGCAACGATTAACGTGGTGTGCAGCGTTTCCTGGCGAGTCGGCCAAATGACCTTACGCATTTCGGTTCTTGCTTCACGTGCAAAAGCCACGGTCGCTTTGCCTTTTATCGTTAAAAGCGCTATGCCGCCAGCCGCTGCGATCAGCACGACCACAGCTAGCGCACGCAGAGGTAATGTCACATCGCGAAAGTAATAATTACCCACAATTGCCGCGAGTAACAACACTGCTACGACCAGCCACTTTACCGCTTCCAGGCCGCGCCCGCTCCCTTGAGCTTCGGTATTCGCACTCATAAACCAACCTGCCACAATAATTCAGAAACTATTCTGCCCCGCAGTGCGAGGCATCCAAACCGAATGAGCTTTTGGGGCGTAACTCGGCATCCAACGCCGCATAACAGAGCCTGTCTCAACAATGATTATGGTTGAAAATCACTGATGAGCCAGGTTCTATGAGACAGCGTGCAAAAAGGGCATCAAATGATGCCCTTTTCGTGTGCATTGCGTCAAATGTTATCGATAATTATGCGATAACTTTGGCAACAACGCCCGCACCAACGGTACGGCCGCCTTCACGGATTGCGAAGCGCAGACCATCGTCCATAGCGATTGGGTGAATCAGGGTAACAATCATTTTGATGTTGTCTCCCGGCATTACCATCTCAACGCCTTCTGGCAGCTCTACTGAGCCAGTCACGTCAGTTGTACGGAAGTAGAACTGTGGACGGTAGCCTTTGAAGAACGGAGTATGACGGCCGCCTTCGTCTTTCGACAGAATATAAACTTCTGATTCGAACTGGGTGTGTGGCTTGATTGAGCCTGGCTTAGCCAGAACCTGTCCACGCTGGATGTCTTCACGCTTGATACCGCGCAGCAGAACACCACAGTTTTCGCCAGCCTGACCCTGATCCAGCAGTTTGCGGAACATTTCAACGCCGGTACAGGTTGATTTCACGGTATCTTTGATACCAACGATTTCAACTTCGTCGCCGACTTTAACGATGCCGCGCTCAACACGACCGGTAACAACAGTACCACGGCCAGAGATTGAGAATACGTCTTCGATTGGCAGCAGGAACGGCTTGTCAATTGCACGCTCTGGCTCTGGGATGTAGGTATCCAGGAATCCAGCCAGTTCGATGATTTTCTCTTCCCACTCAGCTTCGCCTTGCAGCGCTTTCAGAGCAGAACCACGAACGATTGGAGTATCGTCGCCTGGGAAATCATACTGAGTCAGCAGATCACGGACTTCCATCTCAACCAGTTCCAGCAGCTCTTCATCATCAACCATGTCGCACTTGTTCAGGAACACGATGATGTAAGGAACGCCAACCTGACGACCCAGCAGGATGTGCTCACGGGTCTGAGGCATTGGGCCGTCAGTCGCAGCAACAACCAGGATCGCGCCGTCCATCTGCGCAGCACCGGTGATCATGTTTTTTACATAATCGGCGTGGCCTGGGCAGTCAACGTGTGCGTAGTGACGAGTAGCGGTTTCATACTCAACGTGAGCGGTGTTGATGGTGATCCCGCGCGCTTTCTCTTCTGGGGTGCTATCGATTTGATCGAATGCACGAGCCTGACCACCGCTGGTTTTAGCCAGAACGGTAGTGATTGCTGCAGTCAGGGTGGTTTTACCGTGGTCAACGTGACCGATGGTGCCCACGTTTACGTGCAGTTTGTTACGTTGAAATTGTTCTTTAGCCATCGTTTGTCCCTCTAAGACACGGATATATCAAAGATATCATGACATTAACCAGGCAGTGCCTGACTGCAAGGAATTACAGAGAGAAAATCAGGAGGGAGATAAAGGAAGTGGTGCTGATACCCAGAGTCGAACTGGGGACCTCACCCTTACCAAGGGTGCGCTCTACCAACTGAGCCATATCAGCACATCTGGAGCGGGCAGCGGGAATCGAACCCGCATCATCAGCTTGGAAGGCTGAGGTAATAGCCATTATACGATGCCCGCATCCTGGAACTCGGCTACCTGTTCTTTCTGTAGCTTGTGAATAGTAAGAGAAGTCCCCCTACTATTCTTAGCCTGTCAGCGTTGCTGACTGGCTTTGACTGCGCTAATGCACAATCTGAATTCAGGGTGAGAAGAAGTGACTCACCTGACAGATAAACTGATTGTTTATCAGTTCTCAACCCGAGGGTTGAAATGGTGGTGGGAGAAGGATTCGAACCTTCGAAGTCTGTGACGGCAGATTTACAGTCTGCTCCCTTTGGCCGCTCGGGAATCCCACCTACTTGATGGTGCCGGCTACCGGAATCGAACTGGTGACCTACTGATTACAAGTCAGTTGCTCTACCAACTGAGCTAAGCCGGCATCAAGTGACGCGCATTCTAGGAAGGTCGGCGGTTTGATGCAACAAAAAAATCGCTATTTTTGTTCTTTCGCTTACTATTTGTGCGAATCAAAGCAAATCAGGCTAATTTTGAAGAAAAATTGCTCGATTACGTTGTCTTTTCCATAGAATAATCAAAAGTGCAGTACGTGTTTTTAGATTTAAAGCTCATCATTTTCTAGAAAAGAATTTCGCTAGCCCTCCTGGCAGATGAAAAACAATGAAGATTTGCTTCTTACAACTTTGTAGTACTGCTCTAAGGCTCCCTTTTTTGGTACGTTTAGGTTAAAGAAAAGTCAGTATGAGAATTTTATCTCTATATAGCGCTCGTATTAGATGATTCACCATCAACCAAACACAACATATAGCGGCTGGATAACGAATGTTGTGAATGACCCCGATGTGCACTACCGCCAATCATCTCTTTTACCTACCCACCTTTATGTTTCTCAATCAAGTCAACTCACTACAGTTACAGCAAAAATGCGGTCTCGCTTGCGAAAGCAGTAACGCAAATATCTTTTTGCTTCTTTCAAAAGCCATACTGGTGATACCCTCCATTCCAATGTTCCCGACCTTAAAACAGTAGACAGCACTCCATCTTCGTTATGATGTTGCCTCTAAGGAAATCATGCTTGGTGGAAAAATTGCTGCCAGATATGCTTATGGACAAAACAACACAACTCACAACGCCTTACTTACAGTTCACTCGTACGCAATGGGCTGCATTGCGCGATTCTGTTCCAATGACCTTATCAGAGGATGAAATCGCACAATTAAAAGGAATCAATGAAGATCTTTCATTGGAAGAAGTTGCTGAAATTTATTTGCCTCTTTCTCGCCTTCTAAATTTTTACATCAGCTCGAACTTGCGTCGTCAAGCTGTGCTGGAACAATTCTTAGGCACTAACGGGCAAAAGATTCCCTATATAATAAGTATTGCTGGCAGTGTTGCGGTGGGTAAAAGTACTACAGCTCGTGTATTACAAGCGCTCCTGAGTCGCTGGCCAGAGCATCGTAAGGTGGAGTTGATTACTACTGATGGATTTCTTCATCCTAATGCCGTGCTCAAAGAGCGTGGTTTGATGAAGAAAAAAGGTTTTCCACAATCGTATGATATGCACCGCTTGGTGAATTTTGTCTCCGACCTGAAATCAGGAGCGAGGCAGGTAACAGCACCTGTTTATTCTCATCTTACTTATGATGTCATTCCTGATGGTGACAAGATTGTTCACCAACCTGACATACTTATCCTGGAAGGGTTAAACGTTTTACAAAGCGGCATGGATTATCCCCACGATCCTCATCACGTATTTGTATCTGACTTTGTGGACTTTTCCATTTATGTTGATGCCGAAGAAGAGCTTTTAAAAAATTGGTATATCAATCGATTTTTGAAATTTCGCCAAGGAGCATTTAGCGATCCTGACTCCTATTTTCACCATTATTCTCAATTACCTGAAAATGAAGCGGTCGAAATAGCCAGCAACTTATGGAAAGAGATCAACTGGTTGAATTTAAAAGAAAATATACTACCAACACGCGAGCGGGCGAGTCTAATAATGACTAAAAGTAGCAACCATGCTGTCGACAAAGTACGCTTAAGAAAATAGTGTGTTGGCAATTATAAATATAAATGCCTGCTTTTAAGCAGGCTTTTATTTAATTTGGTCTTAAAGAAATTTCACCACCGATCCAAGATTTAATTTGGCCATCTTGCTCTAACAATAAGCCACCTTGATCATCAACGCCTCGGGCAATACCGTGAACTTCCCGTTCACCTATAAGTAATTTCACCGGGCGATTAATGAAATTATCCAGCGCTGCCCAACGCGTTATAAAGGGCTTTAGGCCATCGACTTCAAATACAGATAATGCTTCACGTAAACTGTTTATAAGCTTAGCGGCGAGCTCATTTCGATCAATGTTGACATCCGCTTCTTGCAGATTAATCCAACCTTGGTTAATTTGAGTCGCTTCAGCGCTACGCATAGCTAAATTGATGCCAGCGCCTATAACAATTTGCGCAGCATCGCCTGTTTTTCCGGTTAACTCCACCAATATGCCTGCAAGTTTACGATCATTAAGATAAAGATCGTTTGGCCATTTGACCCTTACTTTTTCTGCGCCTAAAGCTTGCAAAGTTTCAGCCATGACTATGCCAATAACTAAACTAAGCCCCATCGCAGCAGCAGGGCCTTGCTCCAACCGCCAGTACATTGACATATATAAATTTGCGCCGAATGGAGAAAACCACTGTCGTCCACGTCGTCCACGGCCCGCTTGTTGATATTCAGCAATACAAGCATCACCCGACTGAAGTTCATTTATTCGATCCAATAAATACTGATTAGTCGAATCGATAACAGGGATAACGGCCAAGTTAGGATTCTTCAACTTAGCTATAATTTCTGCTTCATTTAACAATTTCATTGGCGACGGCAAGCTATAACCTTTACCGGTTACAGTGTAGATATCCAGGCCCCAGCCTTTTAGAGTTTGAAAATGCTTATTAATAGCTGCCCGGCTCATGCCGAGCAGCTCACCAAGTTGTTCACCTGAATGAAATTCTCCATCAGATAATATTTCAACCAGCTTGAGCGGAACGCTGTGATCTTTCATGATATTACCTCAACCGCATTGCATTCACCTTGGGCTTGAATAAACCTTACTTCTGGCTCAAGCCACACTTCAAATTTTTTTCCAACCTGAGCACGCACTACTTTAGCCAGAGTAACAATATCTTGCGGGGAAGCATTATCAGCATTGATTAAAACTAATGCTTGTTGCTCATGCACCGCAGCTCCTCCAATGCGAAATCCTTTCAGCTGACATTGGTCAATTAACCAACCCGCTGCTAATTTAATCTCACCCGAAGCTTGCGGATAATGAGGTATATCAGGAAAGCATGATATTAGCGTGGCAGCTTTCTCATAGCTAACTACAGGGTTTTTAAAGAAACTGCCTACATTCCCCGTTACCGCAGGATTAGGCAGTTTACTTTGCCGCATATTGCAAACAGCGTTATAGACTTCCCATGCAGTTACTGTAGCGGGGTTTAACGACCTTAAATCACCATATGACAATATTGGTTGCCATTTCTTTTTTAATTTGAATCCTACAGCGATGATCGCATACCCAAACTGATATTGGTGTTTGAAGATACTATCTCGATAAGCGAATTGGCATTCATTCTGCTGCAGTCTTTCCGTTTTTCCTGTCCGTAAATTGAGTATATCGACATACTCACAGACATCTTTTAATTCGAGGCCATAGGCACCAATATTTTGAATTGGCGAAGAACCCACCATTCCAGGTATTAAAGCCAGGTTTTCCAAGCCTGGAATACCTTTTTCCAAGGTAATCTGGACCAGTCGATGCCAATTCTCTCCAGCTCCTACATGTAGCTTCCAACTTTCAGTTTCCTCGCGAATCTCGATCCCCTTGATTCGATTGAGTACAACTGTCCCGTCAAAATTTTCCATGAAAAGTACATTACTTCCTTCACCCAGAATAAGGAATGGAGAATGCTCGATTTGGCTTGCCTGCCAAGCTTTTAAAATATCTTCAGGGGATTTTGCAACAATACGCATTTGTGTACTGACATCGAGACCAAGCGTGTTGTCGGCTTTTAAGGAAGGATGCTGGATAGACATTTTACGGCCTTAACTAATTTAAACTTTTAGTAGTTTACCGCATCACATACAGCATGTTGGGATGATTTTATCGCTTATAATCGAAAGCCAGTACAAACTCCAGACGTAAAAAAGCCCTTTGCGGATGCAAAGGGCTTTTTTACTTATTTGATGCCTGGCAGTTCCCTACTCTCGCATGGGGAGACCCCACACTACCATCGGCGCTACGGCGTTTCACTTCTGAGTTCGGCATGGGGTCAGGTGGGACCACCGCGCTACAGCCGCCAGGCAAATTCTGTTGTCCCGCGCCGCTTTCGCCGCGCAGGGTTATCCGCTGAACAAGCTGAAAATCTCTGTCTCTACAACCAAAACGCCTCTGGCGTTGTAAGGTTAAGCCTCACGGGTCATTAGTACCGGTTAGCTCAACGCATCGCTGCGCTTACACACCCGGCCTATCAACGTCGTAGTCTTCAACGTCCCTTCAGGACCCTCAAGGGGTCAGGGAAAACTCATCTCGGGGCAAGTTTCGTGCTTAGATGCTTTCAGCACTTATCTTTTCCGCACTTAGCTACCGGGCAGTGCCACTGGCGTGACAACCCGAACACCAGCGGTGCGTTCACTCCGGTCCTCTCGTACTAGGAGCAACCCCCCTCAGTTTTCCAGCGCCCACGGCAGATAGGGACCGAACTGTCTCACGACGTTCTAAACCCAGCTCGCGTACCACTTTAAACGGCGAACAGCCGTACCCTTGGGACCTACTTCAGCCCCAGGATGTGATGAGCCGACATCGAGGTGCCAAACACCGCCGTCGATATGAACTCTTGGGCGGTATCAGCCTGTTATCCCCGGAGTACCTTTTATCCGTTGAGCGATGGCCCTTCCATTCAGAACCACCGGATCACTATGACCTGCTTTCGCACCTGCTCGAGCCGTCACTCTCGCAGTCAAGCCAGCTTATGCCATTGCACTAACCTCACGATGTCCGACCGTGATTAGCTGACCTTCGTGCTCCTCCGTTACTCTTTAGGAGGAGACCGCCCCAGTCAAACTACCCACCAGACACTGTCCGCAGCCCGGATTACGGGCCTACGTTAGAACATCAAGCATTAAAGGGTGGTATTTCAAGGTTGGCTCCACGCGGACTGGCGTCCGCGCTTCAAAGCCTCCCACCTATCCTACACATCAAGGCTCAAGGTTCAGTGTCAAGCTGTAGTAAAGGTTCACGGGGTCTTTCCGTCTTGCCGCGGGTACACTGCATCTTCACAGCGAGTTCAATTTCACTGAGTCTCGGGTGGAGACAGCCTGGCCATCATTACGCCATTCGTGCAGGTCGGAACTTACCCGACAAGGAATTTCGCTACCTTAGGACCGTTATAGTTACGGCCGCCGTTTACCGGGGCTTCGATCAAGAGCTTCTCCTTGCGGATAACCCCATCAATTAACCTTCCGGCACCGGGCAGGCGTCACACCGTATACGTCCACTTTCGTGTTTGCACAGTGCTGTGTTTTTAATAAACAGTTGCAGCCAGCTGGTATCTTCGACTGGCTTCAGCTCCGGGAGCAAGTCCCTTCACCTACGCGCCAGCGTGCCTTCTCCCGAAGTTACGGCACCATTTTGCCTAGTTCCTTCACCCGAGTTCTCTCAAGCGCCTTGGTATTCTCTACCTGACCACCTGTGTCGGTTTGGGGTACGATTTTGTGTTACCTGATGCTTAGAGGCTTTTCCTGGAAGCAGGGTATCAGTTACTTCAGCACCGTAGTGCCTCGTCGTCACGCCTCAGCCTTGAGGCCGTCCGGATTTACCTGGACTGCCAGCCTACACGCTTAAACCGGGACAACCGTCGCCCGGCTAACCTAACCTTCTCCGTCCCCCCTTCGCAGTAACACCAAGTACAGGAATATTAACCTGTTTCCCATCGACTACGCCTTTCGGCCTCGCCTTAGGGGTCGACTCACCCTGCTCCGATTAACGTTGAACAGGAACCCTTGGTCTTCCGGCGAGCGGGCTTTTCACCCGCTTTATCGTTACTTATGTCAGCATTCGCACTTCTGATACCTCCAGCAGACCTCACAGTCCACCTTCGACGGCTTACAGAACGCTCCCCTACCCAACGGCGCTTGCGCGCCGCTGCCGCAGCTTCGGTGCATGGTTTAGCCCCGTTACATCTTCCGCGCAGGCCGACTCGACCAGTGAGCTATTACGCTTTCTTTAAATGATGGCTGCTTCTAAGCCAACATCCTGGCTGTCTGTGCCTTCCCACATCGTTTCCCACTTAACCATGACTTTGGGACCTTAGCTGGCGGTCTGGGTTGTTTCCCTCTTCACGACGGACGTTAGCACCCGCCGTGTGTCTCCCGTGATAACATTCTCCGGTATTCGTAGTTTGCATCGGGTTGGTAAGCCGGGATGGCCCCCTAGCCGAAACAGTGCTCTACCCCCGGAGATGAGTTCACGAGGCGCTACCTAAATAGCTTTCGGGGAGAACCAGCTATCTCCCGGTTTGATTGGCCTTTCACCCCCAGCCACAAGTCATCCGCTAATTTTTCAACATTAGTCGGTTCGGTCCTCCAGTTAGTGTTACCCAACCTTCAACCTGCCCATGGCTAGATCACCGGGTTTCGGGTCTATACCCTGCAACTTAACGCCCAGTTAAGACTCGGTTTCCCTGCGGCTCCCCTATACGGTTAACCTTGCTACAGAATATAAGTCGCTGACCCATTATACAAAAGGTACGCAGTCACCCCATAAAAGAGGCTCCCACTGCTTGTACGTACACGGTTTCAGGTTCTGTTTCACTCCCCTCGCCGGGGTTCTTTTCGCCTTTCCCTCACGGTACTGGTTCACTATCGGTCAGTCAGGAGTATTTAGCCTTGGAGGATGGTCCCCCCATATTCAGACAGGATACCACGTGTCCCGCCTTACTCATCGAGCTCACAGCTTGTGCACTTTTGTGTACGGGACTATCACCCTGTACCGTCGGACTTTCCAGACCGTTCCACTAATGCACAAGCTGATTCAGGCTCTGGGCTGCTCCCCGTTCGCTCGCCGCTACTGGGGGAATCTCGGTTGATTTCTTTTCCTCTGGGTACTTAGATGTTTCAGTTCCCCAGGTTCGCCTCGCAACACTATGTATTCATGTTGCGATGATGCACTGAGTGCACCGGGTTTCCCCATTCGGACATCGACGGCTGTAGCGGTTCATATCACCTTACCGTCGCTTTACGCAGATTAGCACGTCCTTCATCGCCTCTGACTGCCAGGGCATCCACCGTGTACGCTTAGTCGCTTAACCTCACAACCCACAGGCGTTTTGCAACGCTGCGTGCTGTAAGCATTTGAGAGACTCGAACGCGTCGCCTGTGCACCCCTTATTACGGAGGGATGCGGCGCGCGTCGTTTCAATTTTCAGCTTGTTCCGGATTGTTAAAGAGCAATATCTCAAACACGGCTGAAAAGCCGGCTTTGAGATATTTTGTGGAGACACCTTTCACCTGTCACCAAGCAAGTGGCGTCCCCTAGGGGATTCGAACCCCTGTTACCGCCGTGAAAGGGCAGTGTCCTAACCGCTAGACGAAGGGGACACAAAGGTGTGTCACGACTTCGCAGCCGTCTTGCTCATTACTTTTCTATCAGACAATCTGTGTGAGCACTTCGCGGGAAGGTATCTTCAGGTAAGGAGGTGATCCAACCGCAGGTTCCCCTACGGTTACCTTGTTACGACTTCACCCCAGTCATGAATCACAAAGTGGTAAGCGCCCTCCCGAAGGTTAAGCTACCTACTTCTTTTGCAACCCACTCCCATGGTGTGACGGGCGGTGTGTACAAGGCCCGGGAACGTATTCACCGTGGCATTCTGATCCACGATTACTAGCGATTCCGACTTCACGGAGTCGAGTTGCAGACTCCGATCCGGACTACGACGCACTTTGTGAGGTCCGCTTGCTCTCGCGAGGTCGCTTCTCTTTGTATGCGCCATTGTAGCACGTGTGTAGCCCTACTCGTAAGGGCCATGATGACTTGACGTCATCCCCACCTTCCTCCGGTTTATCACCGGCAGTCTCCTTTGAGTTCCCGACCGAATCGCTGGCAACAAAGGATAAGGGTTGCGCTCGTTGCGGGACTTAACCCAACATTTCACAACACGAGCTGACGACAGCCATGCAGCACCTGTCTCAGAGTTCCCGAAGGCACCAAAGCATCTCTGCTAAGTTCTCTGGATGTCAAGAGTAGGTAAGGTTCTTCGCGTTGCATCGAATTAAACCACATGCTCCACCGCTTGTGCGGGCCCCCGTCAATTCATTTGAGTTTTAACCTTGCGGCCGTACTCCCCAGGCGGTCGACTTAACGCGTTAGCTCCGGAAGCCACGCCTCAAGGGCACAACCTCCAAGTCGACATCGTTTACGGCGTGGACTACCAGGGTATCTAATCCTGTTTGCTCCCCACGCTTTCGCACCTGAGCGTCAGTCTTCGTCCAGGGGGCCGCCTTCGCCACCGGTATTCCTCCAGATCTCTACGCATTTCACCGCTACACCTGGAATTCTACCCCCCTCTACGAGACTCAAGCCTGCCAGTTTCAAATGCAGTTCCCGGGTTGAGCCCGGGGATTTCACATCTGACTTAACAGACCGCCTGCGTGCGCTTTACGCCCAGTAATTCCGATTAACGCTTGCACCCTCCGTATTACCGCGGCTGCTGGCACGGAGTTAGCCGGTGCTTCTTCTGCGGGTAACGTCAATCGACGCGGTTATTAACCGCATCGCCTTCCTCCCCGCTGAAAGTACTTTACAACCCGAAGGCCTTCTTCATACACGCGGCATGGCTGCATCAGGCTTGCGCCCATTGTGCAATATTCCCCACTGCTGCCTCCCGTAGGAGTCTGGACCGTGTCTCAGTTCCAGTGTGGCTGGTCATCCTCTCAGACCAGCTAGGGATCGTCGCCTAGGTGGGCCATTACCCCGCCTACTAGCTAATCCCATCTGGGCACATCCGATGGTGTGAGGCCCGAAGGTCCCCCACTTTGGTCTTGCGACGTTATGCGGTATTAGCTACCGTTTCCAGTAGTTATCCCCCTCCATCGGGCAGTTTCCCAGACATTACTCACCCGTCCGCCACTCGTCACCCAGAGAGCAAGCTCTCCTGTGCTACCGTCCGACTTGCATGTGTTAGGCCTGCCGCCAGCGTTCAATCTGAGCCATGATCAAACTCTTCAATTTAAGTTTGATTTGCTTAAACAAGTTAAGCGGTGCTCATCTGTAAAACGTCATAATGAATTTCATTATGTGTTCACTCGTGAGGCTTGATATTTTTTACGTCCGGAGACGCTGATATCCATCCTGCGAGTGCCCACACAGATTGTCTGATAAATTGTTAAAGAGCAGTGCGAACAGCGGCTTGGCCGGTCTGTCGCGAGGTGGCGTATATTACGCTTCTCTCCTTCAGAGTCAACCCCTTTTTCAGAAGTTTTCTCCGGCGACGCAGTTTCCTGTGTCTCCTGAACCGCCATCCCGTTGCCGGTTTGCCGTGTCAGTGGAGGCGCATTATAGGGAGTTCTTTCGGGCTGACAAGAGTTTATTTCAAATAAATTATCGTTCGATTTAATTTTCAACAAATCGTGTTTTTTTAACTCGTCTTGCCTGGTAAACGTGCAAATTCTTGGGCGAAACGCGTCACTTGTTGCCAGTCGGTGTATTCAACTTCTTTACTTGAATCAGTTTCGCCACCGGTCATTCGCATAATAAGCTGAATCATAATGCGATCGAACCAGCGATAACGCGGATAACGTAACGCGCCAGCAAACACAGCACAGCAATCTGGTTGCCAAGGAGACTGATTAAGAAACTTAGCGGTATACGCATTTGTTTCAGGCGAGCGTTTCTCTGGTTTGCGCGCAGTTAGGTTTACGGAGAAGAAGCCACTGGAACGTTGCTGTAGTTCACGCTGATGGCGCTTAACAAACTCTGCTACTGCCGGATGAAAATGCCCATAGCGAATTGAGGCCCCAATCAGCACGCGATCATACTGTGTCCATTCCACATTGGTCGTATCCAAAATATTCAGCACATCGCATGCCTGCTTCCCTTCCAGCTCTTTCGCTATAGAAGAAGCGATGAGTTGCGTTTGCCCATCGCGGCTGGAAAAAAGAATCAGTGCTTTCATTGTTAGTATCCTTATTTATTACTCACGCCAGAAAGTTGGCGTAAACAGCACCAACAGCGTGAATACTTCGAGACGACCAAACAGCATCGTGGAGATCAAAATCCATTTAGCCACATCATTCATTGAGGTGAAGTTATCTGCCACTACCCCCAAGCCCGGGCCTAGATTATTCAGCGTTGCGGCGACTGCCGCAAATGCTGAGAAGTCGTCTACGCCTGTGGCGATAATTGCTAGCATGCTGATCAGGAACACCAGCGCATACGCAGAAAAGAATCCCCAAACCGCTTCAAGAATACGTTCCGGCAACGCGCGGTTACCCAGCTTGATGGTATAAACCGCATTGGGATGGACGAGACGCTTCAATTCACGATTGCCCTGCTTACACAGCAACAGGATACGAATGACCTTTAACCCACCGCCCGTTGAGCCCGCACAGCCACCGATAAAAGCAGAGCAAAGCAGCAGCACTGGTAAAAACAGTGGCCACCGCGCAATGCTATCAGTAGTAAAGCCAGCGGTTGTCGCCATAGAAACGACCTGAAAGAAAGCCTGGTTCAACGTTTGCCAGCCGCTGGCATAAACATTATGAAACCACAGCACCAGCGTACAAATCATAACCAACGTGAGCTGCACACCAATAAACATGCGAAATTCAGGGTCACGCCAGTAAACACGTAAGTTGCGTCCACTTAGCAGTGAAAAGTGCAAACCATAATTACAGCCTGAGATCAGCAAAAATACCGCCACGATAGTGTTGATAGTTCCACTATTAAAGTAACCGAGGCTGGCATCATGAGTAGAAAAGCCGCCGATAGCGATGGTCGAAAAACTGTGGCCTATAGCATCAAATACGGGCATACCCGCCAGCCAAAGCGCGATGGCGCAGGCAATAGTTAATAACACATAGATTAGCCACAACGTTTTGGCCGTTTCGGCGATACGTGGCCGCATTTTGTTATCTTTCAGCGGACCGGGCATTTCAGCACGATATAACTGCATTCCGCCCACGCCCAAAATAGGCAGAATCGCCACGGCTAAAACAATGATTCCCATCCCGCCAAGCCATTGCAGCATTTGGCGATAGAAGAGAATCGCTTTAGGAAGAGAATCTAATCCCACCAGAGTGGTTGCGCCGGTAGTGGTCAATCCAGAGAAGGATTCAAAGAACGCATCAGTAATAGAAAGATGGGGTTGCTCGGCAAAAATGAACGGCATCGCACCCACGCTGCCCAGCACCGTCCAAAACAGCACCACAATTAGAAACCCTTCGCGCGGTTTTAGCTCGGTCTTCTGTTTGCGGTTTGGCCACCACAGCAGTGAACCAATAACTAATGCCATCATAAACGTCTGACTAAAAGCACGACCGGCACCGTCGCGATAGATCAGCGCGACCAAACCTGGCAAGATCATCGTGACCGAAAAGAGGATCACCAGCAGACCGACAATGCGGGTAATGGCGCGAAAATGCATTCAGCCGTTCCTTTAAAAAGAGAGTAAACAGATCAAGGTGTGAGCGAGAAAAGCGTCAACGCGCCTCGACTAAAGTCTGACAGATTTTGTCTGAATCCATCAATTTGTCCATAAGGTAAGGCCAGCGTCAGGGAAATGCGATCTTGATAATGACTCTCTGCGATCTTGCCCTCAAAGCGAAGCAATAGACGTTCAATATCACTGAGTTGTGCGTAATCACACTGAAGCGAAAAGAGTTTCATTGGCACCTTTAGGGTGCGCGTCAGCTGTTTCAAACCTTGCTGTACGCCGCCGCCATAGGCTTTTACTAATCCACCAGTACCCAACATAATGCCGCCGTAATAGCGCACCACGACGGCAGTAATTTCACCGATGTTTGCACCCATCAGCTGTGCCAGCATCGGTTTACCCGCCGTTCCGGAAGGCTCGCCATCATCGGAGAAACCCAGCTGCTGCGAGTCATTGGGAGCACCAGCAACCCAAGCCCAACAATGATGACGCGCACCGGGATGTTCATTTCTGACCTGCTGAACAAAGGCACGTGCCGCTTCTACCCCGTCGGTATGAGCTAACAGAGTAATAAAGCGGCTTTTTTTAATCGTCTCCTCACTGACGCTTACCGCGTCAGCGGGAATGTCGAAGGCGTTCATCAGGCAAGATTCAAATCGCGCGTCATGTTTTCAATACGATTGGCATGAATCACTACATTATCTTCGATGCGCACTCCCCCAAACGGCTTCAGCGCATCAATGGCTTGCCAGTTAATGTGCTGGCTAAACTTACCGGCACGCAACGAAGCAAGCAGAGAGTCAATGATATAGAAACCCGGCTCAATAGTGATCACCATGCCCGGCTCCAGCACGCGAGTACAACGGAGATAAGGATATTGTGAAGGTGCTGCAAGATGAGTGCCGTGATCATCCTGCATAAAACCAGCCACATCATGCACCTGTAATCCCAGCGGATGGCCCAAGCCGTGCGGCATAAATGGCCCAGTAATATCTTCAGCCACCAGCGCTTCTTCACTGAGCCCCTGAACTAAATCGAACTTCAGCAGCAGTTTGGCAATACGCTGGTGCATTTCCAGATGGTAGTCGGTATAACGCACACCTGCTTTCAAAGTAGCAATCAGCGCCAGTTCTTCTGCATTCATCGCTTCTACTAAGCTGGCATAGAGCGATCCGCTTTGCGCTGCATAGCTACGGGTTAGATCAGCAGCGTAACCAAGATATTCAGCGCCAGCATCAATCAGAAAGCTGTGGCGTTTCGCCGGTGGTTGATGATCCAACTTGGTGTAATGCAACACCGCAGCATGTTCATTTAAGGCGATAATATTACCGTAAGGCACATCGGTATCGCGATGGCCCGTTGCCGTCAGGTAAGACTGATTGATGTCAAACTCGCTGAGACCAGCAGAAAAGGCTTCTTTTGCCGCACGATGCCCCGCAATCGCCACTTTTTGCGCCTGACGCATGCAGGCCAACTCATATTCGGTTTTGATGCTGCGATGATAATGCAGGAAATCGATCACCGCTTTAGGGTTCACATTGCCCGAAGAAATACCCAACTGCCCAGCTCGCTCAATAACCGGGCCGATATACGCAACGTTATCGCGCTGCGCGGGCAGCAGTTGTCCAATCTCATCCGCTTTTTTCAGACCAATAACTTCAACGTCATCAGTCCAAAAACTGTTCGGCAGCGGCTCGACGTTGTGCCAGTAATCAACCGGAGAATAAAACCAGAGCTTGGGTTTATTTACGCCATCAATCCAAAGCCAACAATTAGGAACTTGAGTGACAGGAACCCAGGCTTTGAACTGTGGATTCACTTTGAAGGGATAACTGTGATCATCCAGAAATACCGTCAGCAATTCGCCGGAGTGAATCAGCATTGCATCAAGCTTATTGTGCGCCAGCACCTGCTGTGCCCGTTTTTGCAACGTAGCGATATGCGCGTGATACAGGGTTTTCAGTGAATCCATGGCCGTTTCTCCAGAGTCGCGAAATCGCCGCAGTTTAGCACAGCCGCAAAGTGGATGCCGTGTTCCGGGAGGTTGTGATCTTGTTAGCAAATACCTGAAGAGCCGTTTGCAAAAAATTAACATCACTCCCACACTCACGATCATCTGGTATGACCAGATCACCTTTCGTGGTTTCAGGAGACGCACATGCTCTACCAAGGCGCAAATCTTTCTCTTCACTGGCTGGACGACGGCATCGCCGAGCTGGTTTTTGATGCACCCGGTTCGGTAAATAAACTCGACACAAAAACGGTGGCAAGTTTGGGCGAAGCCATCGCCGTACTGGAACAGCAACCAACTTTACGTGGTCTGGTGCTGAGCTCGGCTAAACCAGCGTTTATTGTGGGCGCAGATATCACGGAATTCCTGTCACTATTTGATGCGCCGACCGAAAAGCTCAGCCAGTGGCTAACTTTTGCAAACAGTATATTTAATCGACTCGAGGATTTGCCGGTTCCAACCATTGCCGCTATTGACGGTTACGCCTTAGGTGGCGGCTGTGAATGTATTCTGGCCACCGATCTCCGTGTCGCCACGCCCGCCGCACGTATTGGCTTACCCGAAACCAAACTGGGCATCATGCCAGGTTTTGGCGGTAGCGTACGTTTACCCCGCTTGCTCGGTGCCGACAGCGCCTTAGAAATTATTGCGGCAGGTAAAGATGTTGATGGTTTGAGCGCACTGAAACTCGGTTTAGTGGACGCGGTGGTTGAAAGCGACAAGCTGCGCCAGGCTGCAATCACCATGGTCAAAGAGGCAGCGGTGAATAATAGCTGGCGTCAACGCCGCGCGCCAAAGCTGGCACCTTTGAAACTCAGCCCGATTGAAGCAGCGATGAGTTTCACTATTGCCAAAAGCATGGTGATGCAAACTGCCGGAAAACATTATCCTGCACCGATGACTGCAGTTAAAACCATTGAAGCCGCTGCTGCGCTGGATCGTAACGATGCGCTAAAGCTGGAAACGGCTGCGTTTGTACCGCTGGCGCAATCGGATGAAGCTCGTGCTTTGGTCGGTATCTTTCTTAACGATCAATATGTCAAAGCGTTGGCAAAAAAACGCAGTAGTGAAAGCGGTGCGCCATCACAGGCTGCGGTTCTGGGCGCTGGCATTATGGGTGGCGGCATCAGCTACCAGTCAGCGTGGAAAGGCGTGCCGGTTAAAATGAAAGACATCAATCCGCAGGCGCTAACACTTGGTATGAATGAAGCCAGCAAATTGCTTAATAAGCTGCTGGAGCGCGGAAAAATTGATGGCGGCAAGCTGGCGAGCGTCATTGCTACCATCCAACCGACATTGGATTACTCTGGCTTTGAGCAGGCCGATATCGTGGTGGAAGCCGTGGTAGAAAATCCGCTGGTCAAAGCTAAGGTACTGGCTGAAACCGAACTTCATCTGCGTCAGGACGCCATTCTAGCCTCAAACACCTCCACCATTCCTATCAGCCAACTGGCACAAGCGCTGCAACGTCCCGAGAATTTCTGCGGGATGCACTTCTTTAATCCCGTGCCGCGTATGCCACTGGTTGAAGTCGTGCGTGGTGAGAAAACCAGCGAAGCGACGATCGGTAAAGTGGTGGCCTGGGCCAGCAAAATGGGTAAAACGCCGATTGTGGTAAATGATTGCCCCGGTTTTTTCGTCAACCGCGTATTGTTCCCCTACTTCGCCGCTTTTAGCTTGCTGCTACGCGATGGAGCGGACTTCCGTCACATTGATAAAGTCATGGAAAAACAGTTCGGTTGGCCGATGGGCCCAGCGTGGCTGCTGGATGTGGTCGGCATTGATACTGCACATCATGCGCAAAGCGTCATGGCCGATGGTTTTCCACAGCGCATGAAGAAAAATTATCGCGATGCCATCGATGCCCTGTTTGATGCCAATCGTTACGGCCAAAAGAACGGCAAAGGTTTCTGGCATTGGGAAGAAGATAAGAAAGGAAAGCTGAAAAAAGTGGCAGATGCGGAAGTGGATACGCTGCTGCAACAGGTTTGCCAGCCTAAACGCGAGTTCACGGATGAAGAGATTCTTAACCGCATGATGCTGCCGATGCTGAACGAAGTGGTGCGCTGCTTGGAAGAACAGATTGTCGCCTCACCTGCCGAAGCGGACATGGCCTTGGTTTATGGCTTGGGCTTCCCACCATTCCGTGGTGGCGCGTTGCGCTATCTCGATACGCTGGGCAATAGCAATGTGGTTGATCAAGCGAAACGTTATACCTCGCTCGGTGCTCTCTACGAGCTGCCCGCGTTGCTGCTGCAGAAAGCTCACCAGCATGAAAGCTGGTATCCCGCCGCCAAACCCATTGATGAAGCTGCGCTGAAAAGCGCCTGAGGTAAAGAATATGGAAAATGTGGTGATTATTGATGCGGTGCGTACACCAATGGGCCGCTCGAAAGGCGGCGCGTTCCGCCATGTACGCGCCGAGGATCTTTCGGCACACCTGATGCGTGAATTGCTGAGTCGCAATCCCGCGGTGAATGCCTCTACACTGGATGACATTATCTGGGGCTGCGTTCAACAAACGCTGGAGCAAGGTTTTAATATTGCCCGTAATGCGGCGCTGTTGGCAGAGATTCCGCACCGCGTGCCGGCAACGACCGTCAACCGTTTATGCGGTTCTTCTATGCAGGCATTACACGATGCGGCACGCACCATTATGGTTGGCGATGCCCACAGTTGCCTGATTGGCGGCGTTGAGCATATGGGGCATGTACCCATGAGCCACGGCGTAGATTTTCATCCCGGATTAGGCCGCACGGTGGCGAAAGCCGCAGGCATGATGGGATTAACCGCCGAAATGCTGGCACGCATGCATCACATCAGCCGTGAGCAGCAAGATGCTTTTGCGCTACGCTCACATCAGCGCGCATGGCAAGCCACACAGCGTGGCGATTTTCAGCGCGAGATTGTCGCTACTTACGGCCACGATGTTGATGGTGTCTTGAAGCGCTATGACTTTGATGAAGTGATTCGAGAAGAGACCAGTCTTGAAGGGCTGGCAGCACTAAAACCGGCGTTCGATCCGGTAAACGGCACCGTCACAGCAGGCACATCATCTGCATTATCAGATGGCGCAGCAGCCATGTTGGTGATGAGCGAAAGCCGCGCGCGTGAACTGGGCCTGACGCCACGTGCACGCATAAGAAGCATGGCGGTGGTGGGTTGCGATCCTTCTATCATGGGTTATGGCCCGGTTCCTGCCAGCAAGTTGGCATTAAAACGCGCCGGGCTAAGCATCAGCGATATCGATATTTTTGAGTTGAATGAAGCGTTCGCAGCGCAAACGCTGCCGTGCATTAAAGATTTGGGATTGTTGGAGCAGATGGATGACAAAATCAATTTGAATGGCGGCGCTATTGCACTCGGACATCCGCTGGGTTGTTCAGGCGCACGTATCAGCACCACATTACTGAACATCATGGAACGACGCGATGCCCAATTTGGCCTTGCAACAATGTGCATCGGCTTAGGTCAGGGCATCGCTACCGTATTCGAACGTCTTTAATACGTTGAGTCTCAACCTGGCTGTTTTTACCCGCCTGTCAGAGGCGGGTTTTTTCTGTTTGCCAATGCGTTATCAAATGAAGGCGAAAGCATCACCGTACATTTGTGCTTCAACCGCGCCGCGTTCGGCACAGAAGCGATCGCGGGCAATTTTCGCCATCTCAAAACGGCCGGCAATATAAATTTCATGCTCGCTCAGCGTACTGAAATCCTGCATTACCGCGGTAAGCACCGTGCCGGATCGACCTTGCCAGCCCTGTTCTGGCTGTTCAACGACCGGGATCACTTTGAGATTAGGATGCTTAACTGACAGCGCATTGAGCTCTTCCAAATCGTACAAGTGTTTCAACTCACGGCCGCCCCAGTAAATGGCAATGTCGCGGTTCGGCTGCTGCGCCAGTGCGGTAAGCAGAATAGAACGCGCATAAGAGAAGCCTGTTCCACCTGCGATCAAAATTACCGGCTTAGTACTCTCTTCACGCAGCCAGGCATCACCATGCGGAATATCCACAGTAATTTGGCGATCGTCACGAATACGATCCATCACGGCCATTGCATACAGGTTCAGGTCGGAAGCCCCGATATGCAGCTCAATAATTTCTTTTTCCATCGGCGTCGATGCCAGCGAAAACGGGCGCTTATCGCGTTCGTCCATCACCACCATCAAATACTGTCCCGCGCGAAAATTAAAATCCGCTTCTGGAATCAGACGAACGCGATACACCGTGTCGGTAATCGCTTCAACTGAAGTTACTTTACAGCTTAACGTTGTCATGCGTTCCCTCTGTCGGGTCGTCTTTATGGTTGTGCTCACCGTCAGCGTTGTGGCGGCTGATCGAAAATACCTAACTCATCCCAGATGGCGTCAATGCGCGCCGTGACCGCAGGATCTTTCTCAATGGGCGTTCCCCATTCACGCTGCGTTTCACCCGGCCATTTGTTGGTCGCATCAAGTCCCATTTTCGATCCCAAACCGGAAACCGGTGAGGCGAAATCGAGGTAATCGATCGGCGTATTCTCAACTAATACCGTATCACGCGCGGGGTCCATACGGGTTGTAATCGCCCAAATCACATCGTTCCAGTCACGCGCATTAACGTCGTCGTCACACACAATAACAAATTTGGTGTACATGAACTGCCGTAGGAATGACCAGACGCCAAACATTACCCGTTTAGCATGTCCCGCGTACTGTTTTTTGATCGTGACTACTGCCAGGCGATATGAGCAGCCTTCAGGCGGTAAATAGAAATCAACAATCTCCGGGAACTGCTTGATAAGGATCGGTACCAGTACTTCATTCAACGCCACACCTAAAACCGCAGGTTCATCTGGTGGGCGTCCGGTATAGGTTGAATGATAGATCGCTTGATGACGCTGCGTTATATGCGTCACGGTAAATACCGGGAAACTGTCTACTTCATTGTAGTAGCCAGTGTGGTCGCCGTAAGGACCTTCGGGTGCCATGTCGCCAGGTTCGATATAGCCTTCCAAAACGATTTCCGCGCTGGCCGGAACTTCAAGATCGTTGGAGAGGCATTTCACGACTTCGGTCTTATTGCCACGAAGTAAGCCGGCAAAGGCATATTCAGACAACGTATCTGGCACCGGTGTCACTGCACCAAGGATGGTAGCAGGATCCGCACCCAGCGCGACAGAAACCGGAAAGCGCTCACCCGGATGCGCTTTGCTCCACTCCTGAAAGTCGAGTGCGCCACCGCGATGCGAAAGCCAGCGCATGATCAACCGATTTTTGCCGATGACCTGCTGGCGATAAATGCCCAGATTTTGACGCTCTTTATGAGGGCCACGCGTTACGGTTAACCCCCAGGTAATAAGCGGCGCGGCATCACCAGGCCAACATTTCATTACCGGGATACGCGATAAATCCACTTCATCACCGCTGAACACCACTTCCTGACAAGGCGCATTGCGCAGACGTTTAGTCGGCATGTTCAGCACTTGTTTGAACTGCGGCATCTTGTCGAACAGATCGCGGAATCCTTTAGGCGGCTCAGGTTCTTTTAAAAATGCCAGCAATTTGCCAACTTCACGCAGGGCGCTCACCTCTTCCTGTCCCATGCCCATCGCCACACGTTTTGGTGTGCCAAACAGGTTGCACAGTACCGGCATGTCATACCCTTTTGGGTTTTCAAACAACAATGCAGGCCCGCCAGCACGTAAGGTACGGTCGGCAACCTCCGTCATTTCCAGTATGGGATCGATCTCTTGGGTGATGCGCTTTAATTCACCACGCTGCTCTAACAGCGCGAGGAAGTCTCTTAAATCATGATATTTCATGCGGCTTTAGCTTTCCGGCCAGAGTGAAGCGGCCATTATAAGGCCGAATAACTTGGTATGTTGAGGTTTATGCGGCAACCTTAATCGCAGCGAAAAGGAACCAGCGATTGCAGTGCGCTGACATCGTAACAACGCTGAATCGGCTGGTTGTGACGGAACAGTTTAAAATCTTCATCACGCACGCTGAAGTAATTGAGACGATCTTCGCTGACGTGCAGAAAACTGCCTTCACGCAGCGCTATTACGGATTCATCAGGATTAACGGCGCAGAACTCTGCCAGCCGCTCATCGCGCGTTTCACCCATGTGACCGCTGACGTGTGCGTCAATATAATGAGGATTGATTTGAACCGGGAACAAGCCTAGCGCAGGCAACACCACAGTGCTGCGAACTGGCATGTCATTGGTGGTGCGGATCGACGGTGTCGCCACGTTACAACCCGCGCTCCAACCGACGTAAGGCACGTTACGCTCACGGACTGCGCGCTGGATCGGCACAACCAGCCCTTTTTCATGCAGCATCTGATTCAAAAACCAGGTGTTTCCGCCACTGACCAGAATCAGTTCTGCCTGTTCAATCGCCTCAACAGCGGATGAAAAATCCTGGATAGAGCGCACTGAAATTCCCAGCGAAACGCTAAGATCGACGGCACGCTGTTGCTGGTCGCCGCGAATAATCGCATAGGGAATAAGCACAGCAGAAGTGATGCCGCGCTGGGCAATCATCGCGTGCAGCTGAGGCTGCGCATAACCCAACAGCGGTGCATCATCCGCTAACTTGCCATTGCTCAACAGAAACAGTTCCATCAGGTGATCCTTTTCGCATAGGTAATGGGCATCGAGTCTGATACAGAGGATAGCGGGACGTCAATTTCCAATCCGCTTTTCTGAAGCCATTCCGCATGTTAAGAAAAGTCTCAGTTTATTTTAGCGTCTCACCCCTTTCAGCGTTTCGATGCGCTATAACTCTGGCAGCAGGTTTGGTATTCTTAGCGTCCATTCGATGGGAGCAGTTATGGAATCCTGGTACTTACTTTATTGCAAACGTGGACAGCTCTTGCGCGCTAAGGAACACCTGGAGCGGCAAGAAGTCAATTGCCTCAGCCCGATGATCGCGCTGGAAAAAATTGTGCGCGGCAAACGCACTACAGTAAGTGAACCGCTGTTCCCTAACTATCTGTTTATCGAATTTGATCCAGAAGCCATTCATACTACGACCATTAGCAGCACACGCGGCGTCAGCCACTTTGTGCGTTTTGGCACAACACCCGCAACCGTCCCCTCTGCTGTTATCGAAGCGCTGCAAACCGATGCACCGCAAATTTTGCTCGACCCAGAGACGCCGCAAATCGGTGACGAAGTCATCATCATCGAAGGCACTTTTGAAGGTCTGCGCGCTATTTTTGCGGAACCAGATGGAGAAACGCGTTCTATATTGCTGCTAAACCTGCTCAACAAGCAGGTCATGCGTAGCGTAGATAACAAACAGTTTCGCAAGGCTTAAAGCAGACGAAATAGCGTTCGCGCATTGTGATCGACGCGCGCAGTTAACGCCTTAACATCCTCTCCTCGCCAGGTAGCAACCTGTTGAGCAATATGCGGTAAAAAGCAGGGCTCATTGCGACGGGAAGTCGGACGTGGCCGCATATCACGCGGCAACAAATAAGGCGAGTCGGTCTCCAGCAGCAGACGATCCGCTGGAATCAACGGCAGCATCTCACGCAGCTCCAGTCCTCGGCGCTCATCGCATACCCAACCAGTAATGCCTACCGACAAGCCTAAACTCAGGCAAGCCTCCAGTTCGTCACGCGTGCCGGTAAAACAGTGCAACACCGCGCCGGGCAGTTTAGACAACCAAGGCTCCAGTACCGCAACGAAGCGATCGTGCGCTTCACGGCAGTGCAGGAAAACCGGCATATTCAATTCCGCCGCTAAAGCCAACTGAGCATCAAAAGCATATTCCTGCTGTTGATGCGCCGATAAATTGCGATTGAAGTCGAGCCCGCATTCACCAATCGCCACCACTTCGGGTTTTTCCGCCAAACGGCGTATTGAGCTGGCGATTTCAGCTGACCATTCGCTGGCATGATGCGGATGTACGCCTGCCGTAGACCAGCAGAAGTTTGGCTGGCCCGCCGCAAGCCGCTGCGCTTGCTGGCTTTCCAGCGCATTGGTGCCGGTAATCAGCATGCCGGTGACGCCCGCTTCGCGCGCGCGTTTAACCACCTTTTCCCGGTCGGAGGCGAATTGCGTGCTGGTCAGGTTTACACCGATATCAAACATACTTTTTCCCATTTGTAAGAGAGATATAAACAAAAACCGCCCAGAAGGCGGTTTGGATTCAACTTTATCCCGCCGATGCGGGGCGCTCTTAATAGAGACATCAGGATTCGGTGTTCTGTTCCTCATCCTGCTCTCGGCGGCCTTTCCCCACATAGTAACGTGAGAAGAATACGCCGACTTCAAACAGGCAGTACATCGGAATAGCGAGCAAAGTTTGGGAAAAAACGTCCGGCGGCGTCAGCAGCATGCCAACGACAAAGGCACCCACCAAAATATAAGGGCGTTTTTTTCTTAAATCATCTGGATTAGTGATACCAGTCCAGCAAAGCAGCACAATCGCTACCGGCACCTCAAACGCTACACCAAACGCCATAAATAACGTCATGACGAAATCGAGATAGTTGGTGATATCGGTCGCGATGGTAACGCCCTGCGGTGCCGTTTTGGCAAAAAAGCCAAAGGCCAGCGGAAACACAATGAAGTAGGCAAAAGCTACACCGATATAAAACAGCAGCGTACTGGAGAACAGCAGCGGCATGACCAGCTTGCGTTCATGACGATATAACGCTGGCGCTATAAAGGCCCAAACCTGGTACAGAATCACCGGCACTGCGAAAAATACCGACACAATAATAGTCAGCTTTATCGGCGTAAAAAACGGTGATGCGACATCCGTTGCGATCATGCTAGCGCCGGCCGGCATCTGACTAATCAGCGGCGAGGCAACCAGATGATAGATATCGTTAGCAAAGTAAATCAGCGCCAGAAAGATCACCAAAACGGCGATGATACAGTTTAGCAGGCGCTTGCGCAGCTCAATCAGATGGCTGATGAGCGGTTGGGTATCTTCAACGGCCATTATCGTTCATCACTTGCAGAAGAGGTTGTTGCTGTGCTGTGGGCGGTGGCTGACTTTTCAAGTTTCACCGCTGGCGTGGCTTCGACGCTACCGGGAGTCTGGGCAGGCGCGCTGGCCTGGCCTTCCGCTGTCGCCGGCGTCACAGGATGAGAAACCTGCGCTGACTCGACAGGTTTCTGCTGCGGAGCATGAATGGTGTTCGCTTCGTCTTCCTCTTTTTCGATATCAATGCTCTGTTGATAGGAGCGCTTCATCGAATCCGCCGTTTTACGCAGCTCTTCCATTGAGTCTTTTAGCTCAGGCGAAAGCGTGCCGCGGCCCGCTTCTTCGACCTTCTTCAGGCTGTCTTGCAACTCTTGCAGTTTCAGCTCTTGCGCCAGCTCGTTTTGCACATTGGCTGCCAGCGAACGTATCGCCCTGATCCAGCCGACTACGGTTTTCACCGCAACCGGTAAACGTTGCGGGCCGAGAACGATCAGCCCGATAACGAACACCAATACCAGTTCACTAAAACCAATATCGAACACGGTTTACACCTGCTTGTCGTTCTTGGCTTCTTCTTTGTTAGCCGAGGTTTGCTGTTTGTCCGCCAGCGTTTTGGCGTTGAAGTCAGCGTCCTGCTCGTTCGGGTGATCCTTTTTGTTGTCCTCATCACCCATGGCTTTTTTGAAGCCACGAATTGAGGAGCCCAAATCCGAACCCAGATTGCGTAATTTATTGGTACCGAAAAGAAGTACAACAATCACGGCAATAATTACCAATTGCCAAATACTGATACCGCCCATGGGATAGCCTCTAATATTCTGTGAAAAACTGTTCAATAATGCACCACAGAGAGCCTGTATAAATCAGGCCTGAGCCAGCGACATTACCGCGTTTTGTGCTGAAGTGACAATCAGTTTGTCTTACGCCAGCCAATTAACCAAGAGACAATCCCCGCTGCCATTAACACGGCAGGAAAGAAGTCCCATTCCGGTCGACTCAAGAGTACCGCCGTGCCGCTTAACAACAGCGTGGCACCGACGCCAAACAGATACTTCGCCTGATGATGGCGGGTACGCTGCACATTGAGATCGCCCACTAACTTATCGACGCTATGCCGCAAAAGCTTATGCTGACGCATGCTGTCGTAAAACAGTTCCGGCAGTTCAGGCAATTTTTCTGCCCAGAATGGCGCTTTCTCTTTCACCGCACGAATGATTGCCGGGATACCGATCTGATCCTTGATCCAGTCTTCAAGGAAAGGTTTTGCCGTCTTCCACAAATCCAGTTGCGGATAGAGCTGACGTCCAATCCCTTCTACATAGAGTAGCGTTTTTTGCAGCAAAACCAGCTGCGGCTGTACTTCCATATTGAAGCGACGTGCCGTATTAAACAGATTCAGCAGCACGTGACCAAAAGAAATCTCAGCCAGCGGCTTCTCAAAAATCGGTTCGCAGACGGTACGGATAGCAAATTCAAAATCTTCAACATTCGTATCTGGCGGAACCCAACCAGAGTCGACGTGTAATTCAGCGACCTTTTTGTAATCACGGTTAAAAAAGGCGATGAAATTTTCAGCTAAATAGCGTTTATCTTCTTTGTTAAGCGAACCCACGATGCCGCAGTCGATGCCGATATATTGCGGATCTTCTGGGTGATCGTAGCTCACGAAGATATTGCCGGGATGCATATCTGCATGGAAAAAACTGTCGCGAAAAACCTGCGTGAAGAACACCTGAACGCCGCGCTCGGCGAGCAATTTCATGTTCACGCCGTGTTGTTCAAGCGTCACTACATCTGAGATAGGGATGCCATAAATGCGCTCCATCACCAGCATTGTTTCGCTGCAGTAGTCTGAATAAATCTCAGGCACATACAGCATGCGGCTATCTTCAAAGTTACGACGCAGCTGAATAGCATTCGCCGCTTCACGCAGCAAATTCAATTCATCAATCAAGGTTTTTTCATAATCACGCACCACTTCAAGCGGGCGCAAACGGCGACCATCTGGCAGCAAGCGCGGCACCCAACGCGCTAAGCGATAGATCAGCTGCATATCTGCTTTGATCACAGGCAGGATGTCTGGGCGGATCACCTTGATAACGATTTTCTTGCCATTGGATTTCAGCGTCGCGGTGTGAACTTGCGCTATCGAGGCCGATGCCAGCGGTTTGATATCAAAATCATCAAACCAGGTTTCAATCGGCGCTCCCATCGAGGCTTCAATCTGCGCTTTCGCTTTGACGCCATCAAAAGGCGCAACACGGTCCTGCAAAATAGCCAGTTGGTCAGCAATCATTGGCGGGAACAGATCGCGACGCGTTGATAGCATCTGACCAAATTTAATCCACACTGGCCCAAGCTGCTCCATGGCCATACGCAAACGCGCACCAATCGGCTCTTCAACATGCTTGTTGGGAATCCAGAAAACGCAGCGACGCCACAGACGAAGCGGAAGGGTAATGCGCATTTGAGGAATTAATTCATCAAGGCCGTAAGTTAAAAAAACCTTGATAATGAAATACAAGCGGCGGATCTCACCAAAACTCATTTCGCCTCCAGCTGCGCTAAACGCGCAGTGAGCGCATCAAGCGAACGTTCCATCGCGTCTACCTCTTCGGAAAACCAGGCTAACTCCAGCGCGCCGGGTGCAACGCGCCACTCTTCAGTAATCGCCTGACCTAAATAATCCTGGCGCCGTTGCACTTCGCCTTTTACAAAACGCAAAGCACGCTGCGCGCCTTGGCTAATGCCCTGGGCCGCGATATCACCGATCCAGGGTGCCAAATATTCGGCGGGATCCAGCTCAGCCAGATCCATCAGTGCAGAAAATTGCTGCACCACCTGCAAGTCGCCTTCAACTTCCAGTTCACCGCTGCGGATCAGGCTGGTGAGCTGTTGACGATCGCGCAGTTTCGGCAATGTTTTTAGCTGGGTGATCACCGTGCAATCGCTGACATCCTGCCAATCACCCAACACATCCAGCTGTTGCTCGCTGAACACCAGCACTAAAGGATTGGAAAATTCGCTCAAACGCAGCGTCAGTACTTTACCTGCCAAACGTTGGCGCGCAGCTTTCAGGCCGCGGTCGCGATACAGCACGCGGTTCAGTGCAGTCTCAAGTCCGGCAGTGATTAGGGGCGTTAAGGTCATCACCATAGTCGTTTAGAACTTAAATCCACGGTGCAGCGCAACGATGCCGCCGGTCATATTGGAGTAGGTGGTATTTTCAAATCCAACATCGTTCATCATCGCCTTCAGGGTTTCCTGATCGGGATGCATACGGATTGACTCGGCCAGATAGCGATAGCTTTCTGCGTCTTGTGCCACCAACTGGCCAATACGCGGCAGGATGTGGAAAGAATACGCATCGTAAGCTTTGCTTAATGGCTCAAGCATCGGCTTAGAAAACTCCAACACCAGTAAACGTCCGCCCGGCTTTAATACGCGAAACATCGACGCCAGCGCTTTCTCTTTTTCGGTCACGTTACGCAGACCAAAAGAGATGGTGATGCAGTCAAAATAGTTATCCGGGAACGGCAGCGCTTCGGCATTTGCCTGCACGTAATTGACGTTGCCAACCACGCCGAGATTGCGCAGTTTTTCGCGACCCATTTTCAGCATGGAACTGTTGATGTCAGCCAGTACAACCTGACCCGTTTCACCAACCAAACGAGAGAACTTTGCGGTTAAATCACCGGTTCCGCCCGCCAAATCTAATACACGTTGACCACGGCGCACGCCGCTGCTGTCAATGGTAAAACGCTTCCAGATGCGATGAACGCCAAACGACATTAAGTCATTCATCACGTCATATTTTGCCGCTACGGAATGAAACACGTCCGCGACTTTGTCAGCCTTCTCGCTTTTAGCGACCGTCTGAAAGCCAAAATGGGTAGTTTCCTGCTGTGATTCATCTGCCATCGGTTTTACCTGCTCCACAAACAATTCTTCACGAAGTGTATCAGAGTCACGGAAGTCAGGCACGCAGCGCCCATGTTATTCATGGAGGCGTCTCACACGTAAGTCGCTGTCATCCGCTTCGTTTTCATCTTCTAACTCATCTTCAGCATCGCTTTCTGGCTTTGCACGTTCCACCAGCAAAGGATTGATTGAGCGCTTCACTTCAACCCCAAGGTCCCGAAAACCTTCGCTTTGCGCAATGAGATTTCCGCGCCCTTCTGCCAGCTTCTTCATCGCCTCGCGATAGCTGTTTTGCGCTTTATCCAGATTGACGCCAATCCCGCTCATGTCATCGACAAACAGCCGCATCTTGTCATACAGTTTTGCCGCACGCTCGGCGATACGCTGTGCATTGCGGCTTTGATGTTCATAACGCCACAGATTATTGATGGTACGTAGCGCCACCAGCAGCGTGGTTGGGCTAACGAGCATGATGTTCTGCTGTAGCGCTTCACTGATCAGTTCAGGCTGGCGATCAATAGCCAACAAAAAGGCTGGCTCAACCGGAATGAACATCAACACATAATCCAACGATCGTAAACCCGGCAATTGTTGATAATCTTTGCGCCCGAGCAAGCGAATGTGTCCGCGCATTGCGCTGATATGTTCCTGAATCGCCTGCTCGCGATCAACTTCATCTTCCGCGTTGAAGTAGCGTTCATAGGCAACCAGCGTCATTTTAGCGTCAATCACCACATCCTTATCTTGCGGTAAACGAACGATCACATCCGGTTGCATCCTGCCCTGCTGTTCCGACTGAATGCTGACTTGAGTTTCATATTCGTAGCCTTCGCGCAGACCTGATGCTTCCAGCACCCGGCTCAACACCACTTCGCCCCAGTTTCCCTGGATTTTATTATCGCCTTTCAGCGCTTTAGTAAGGTTAACCGCTTCCTGCGCCATCTGGGCATTCAGCTGCTGGAGCTGACGAATTTCATGTGTGAGCGTATGGCGTTCGCGCGCCTCAAGGCCAAAACTTTCATGAACCTGACGACGAAAACCATCCAGCTGTTCACGCAGCGGGCTAATCAGGCTGTTTAGACTTTGGCGGTTCTGTTCATCGACGCGCCGCCCGCTGTTTTCAAAAATGCGGTTAGCGAGATTTTCAAACTGGGCGCTCAGGCGCTGTTCACTGTTGGTCAGCAGACGCTGCTTCTCTTCCGTGGCGAAACGCGTCTCTTCCAGTCGGATGGTGACTTCACGCAGCTCAGCTTCCTGAGCACTATTAACTTCCAGCTGATTACGCAACTCGCGATTCAGCTGCTCGCTTTCGCTGCGCCAATAATCCAACTGTTGCAGACGCTCATTCGCCCCGCTCAACGCACCATGCAGTTGACGAAGTTCTTGCTCGCGTTGCTGAGATTGTTGTTGAAGTTGGTCGATATGCAGCTGCTGGCGCTGTTGTGCTGCTTCCAGCAAGCGACGCTCGGTAGCAAAACTGGCGAGTTGTTGACTGGCGCGCAGTTGCGCCAGTATCCAGCCAATGCCCAAGCCTGCCAGCGCCAGGCAGGCGCTGATAATGATGTGCTGATCCATGATTCCCTCGCCAGATGCGTTGCTGAGGGAAAAGGTAGAGTCGCACTGTATGAATGTCCAGACAATTCTGCCCGGCGTTAAGGCGTTATAACGCTCTGACGCTCAGCGTGCCTGCTTGCCAGTCATCAATCAGGAAAAACGGCATCGGCAGCACCCATTCTCCTTTTTTAACTTTCGCCGGATAATTCCAGGTATTGCCGCCGTAAGTGATTTCAACCTGCTGCTCTTCGCCGTCAACGCCATTGGTTTTTCCTGCCATGCTGGCAAAACCAGCGTTGCTGCCTACATGGAAACTGTCCGTTTTCCAACGTATCGGTGCATGTGCTGGCCAAGGCTGCGCCTGATAAAAATGAAAGATATCATCGTGATTGAGAATACTTTCTCGCACTGTTGGCCATAAGGCGACTTTCAGGAAGTACTGATCGGTAAAGCGTTCGCTGCCTTCATATTGTGCAATGAAGTCACGCATCGACTGTTCAACGTTGTTAAATACGCCATGACAGCCGCCCCACATTCCTGCCAGCAATAATTCGGTGTGTGAATAATAGTCACGCATATGGTGGAACCAGTATGGCGAAGCTAGCCAGGCGTTAACCGCCGCCACTTCACGTTCCGAAAGCAAGGAATCTGCGTCACGCACGATGTAGCGTTTTACCGCAGGATCATCCATCACCAGGAAACGCCAAAGCGTAGGGAAAATAGTTTTTTCATGCGACATATCTACTAACTGTACATGCCGCTGCTCAAGGCGCTGCCAGACATGTTTCGGCACGGTGTCGTCAAGATAGACTCGGCAAACCCAGCCCGGATAGAACTCTTGTGCCACCTCCACGTTTTTGATCAGCGTTTCGCAATAGCGCGGCTGACCACCATAAAGGCTAAACGAAATCACGTTTTGTTCAGGCTGGCTAAGATCGATGGGTTCGGGTTGCGGTGCAGGATAAGCGTAGCGCTGGCCTTGACTAAAACGTGCATCTGACTGATTCAGTGATTCCAGGCCATAACGCGCCACTTCTTCATTTTTACCTAACCAACCGCAGACTTCTGTCAGGCCATCCAACCAGGTTTCCGAAGCGGTGGCACGCAATGCAGCAGGTGCCTGATAGATTTTTTGGTAAATCTTGTAGGATTTATTGTATTGACCCAGACGCATCAGGCAGAGCGCATAATCGCTCAGCACTTGCATTTGATTAGGCATAAAACGCAGAACTTCTTCACAGCATTTCATCGCCTGCTGGAAATTATTCTGGCTCATCGCGACGCGGAAGCGCGCGGCGCTGTTTTCCATTTGCGCTTGCAGCGCAGCGGGATTAGGTCCAAAGGACGGCCGACGTACAGGAATCGTATTGCGCATAAGAAAGTTCTCAGGTTCAGCTGAAATGGCGCGCATCTTAAGGGAAGCAGCAGGTCAACCTTTATAAGCCCGGTCTTGAAACCTGCTGCCGCGCGCGTTATAGCAAGCGACGCGCCGCTTCTACAACAATCTTCACCGCATCGCTTTCGGTCTGTTTCATGGTCGCCGCATCTGGAATCTCTTTCTGCGTACGATTCACGATAACGCCCGCCACCATACCGGCTCGCAGCCCTTGGCTGGCGCACATGGTTAACAGTGTAGCGGATTCCATCTCATAGTTGAGAACACCCATCTGTTGCCACTCTTTCATTGAACCTTGAAAGCGGCTGACGACGCGTCCTGAAACAGTGTCATAGCGTTCCTGACCTGGATAAAAGGTGTCGGAAGATGCCGTGATACCAATATGGGTAGCTGCGCCACACTCCTCTGCTGCCGCAACCAAGGCAGTCGTGCAGGCAAAATCCGCTACTGCGGGGAATTCCATCGGTGCAAAGTGCAGGCTGGCACCATCTAAACGCACTGATGCGGTTGTGACTAATACGTCACCTACATTAATGTGCGGTTGAATCGCGCCGGTGGTACCAACACGCAAGAAGGTGCGCACCCCAAGCTGGGCCAGCTCTTCAACCGCAATGGAAGTGGAAGGCCCGCCGATACCGGTTGAGCAAACAATCACCGGTTTACCATCCAGTTTTGCTAGCCATGAGGTAAATTCACGGTGCGAAGCCAGATGCTGCGCATCGTCCATCAGTCCGGCGATTTTCTTAACGCGCTCCGGATCGCCGGGCACAATGGCTAAAGTCGCCCCTTGCAGATCGGCTTTGGTAAGACCAAGGTGGAAAACGTCAGACTGTGTCATTTCAGACTCCTGATTAAAAGAAAGTAGCGCGCCACTTTACGTCAGCCCGCCCGATAAATATGTGATAACACTCACTTCATAAAATGAAAGTTACATTTTTTATCAGAAAAAATGCGATCAATATCACACCTTGAGTTTAAGTCATCCCGCACTGCTACAAGCTGTACTGTGAAGCCAGTCAGCGCAATGTTAAAGAGGTAGGTGATTTTATCTGTTGCTGACTCTGTTACCCCTTGTCTGGTCCGCGCGAAATCTGGCCAGGCTATAGTTACGTGATTGCGCTATTGCTTGCACGGAGAAAACAATGAAAACCGAAGATAATATGGCACAAAAATCAGCGGGAGGCGGCTTTGCACCTGCAGTGCAGCCGACTGCTTCTACGACCATTTTTACTGAAAGCCCCGACATTCAATTCGGCGAAACCTCAGTCCCAAGCCAGGGCGAGAACATGCCTGCTTTTTTTGCCAAACCCAAAGGCGCTGAAAGCGCATTGCCGGTCGTACTCGTCGTGCAGGAAATTTTTGGCGTACATGAACATATTCGCGATATTTGCCGCCGTCTGGCGCTAGAGGGTTATCTGGCGGTTGCACCTGAGCTCTATTTTCGCGAAGGCGACCCGAACGAGTACACCGATATTCCCACGCTATTTAAAGAACTTGTGAGCAAAGTGCCCGACACACAAGTGCTCGCCGATCTCGATCACGCGGCCAATTGGGCAGCGCGTAACGGCGGTGATATTCGCCGGATGGGCATTACCGGCTTCTGCTGGGGCGGTCGTATCAGCTGGCTTTACGCAGCACATAATCCACAGTTGCGTGCCGCCGTGGCGTGGTATGGCCGCGTAATGGGAGACAAAACCATGAAGCAGCAAAAACATCCAATAGATATTGCTGTCGATCTTTCCGCGCCGGTGCTGGGTTTATATGGCGGGCAGGATGAGAGCATCCCCCTGGAAAGCGTGGAGCAGATGCGTCAGGCGATACATGCTGCAAATGCCAAAGCTGAAATTATCGTTTATCCCGAAGCAGGCCATGCTTTTAATGCCGATTATCGACCCAGCTACCACGCAGAGTCAGCCAAAGATGGCTGGGCGCGCATGCTGGCCTGGTTTAAACAATACGGTGTTGCGCCATCCGCTTAACCAATAAAAAAGGGGGCGCCTGAGCGCCCCAAAGATTCAACTCAACACACCTTTACACTTTTTCACCACGCAGGTTTTTCGCTGCTGTGACCATGTTCGCCAGCGCTTGGCGCGTTTCGGTCCAGCCACGCGTTTTCAGGCCGCAATCTGGGTTCACCCACAGACGCTCTTCTGGAATACGCTTAGCCGCCTTCTGCAACAGCGCTTCTATCCATTCAACGCTTGGTACATTTGGCGAGTGAATGTCATACACGCCTGGACCAATTTCGTTCGGATATTCGAAGTCTCTAAACGACTCCAGCAGATCCATATCTGAACGAGATGTTTCGATGGTGATCACGTCCGCATCCAGCGCCGCAATAGAATCCATGATGTCGTTGAACTCGCAATAACACATGTGGGTGTGAATCTGCGTGTCGTCTTGCGCTACGGCAGCATTCAGACGGAAAGCATCAACGGCCCATGTCAGGTATGCAGCCCAATCAGATTGATGCAGCGGCAGACCTTCGCGCAGTGCGGGTTCGTCGATCTGGATGATGCCGATACCCGCCTTTTCCAAATCGACTATTTCATCACGCAGCGCCAGCGCAATTTGCTTAGCGATGGTTTCACGCGTCACATCTTCACGGGGAAATGACCAGCAAAGAATGGTTACGGGACCGGTCAACATGCCTTTTACCGGCTTGTCCGTCAGTGATTGCGCATACTTCGCCCACTCAACGGTGATCGCTTCAGGACGGCTTATGTCACCAATGATTACCGGTGGCTTAACGCAGCGAGAACCGTAACTTTGTACCCAACCGTTTTGTGTAAAGACGAAGCCATCAAGATGTTCACCGAAATATTCGACCATGTCGTTACGTTCAGCTTCACCGTGCACCAGTACGTCCAGACCTAAGCGCTCTTGCTCAACAATCGCCTGCTTGATGTGCCCGGCAATGCCGGTGCGATAGTGGTTGCCATCCAGACGACCCTGTTTGAAATCCAGACGCAGGCCACGAATCTCTGTGGTTTGCGGGAAAGAACCGATGGTGGTGGTTGGCCAGGCTGGAAGGTTAAAGCGTTGACGCTGTGCCTTAGCACGCTCGCCATAAGGGCTTTGTCGTTCACTATCCTGTGCGGTGATCGCTTGCAGACGTTGACCCACTGCAGCGTTGTGTACACGGCTAGAGTGAGCACGAGCACGAATCGGCGCGCTCCAGGCTTCCAGCGAGGCGGCATCATCATTATTTAATGCCTGACTCAGCAGTGAAAGCTCAGCACATTTCTGTAGGGCGAAAGCAAACCAGCTTTTCACTTCTTCATCCAGACGTGTTTCCACGCTCAGATCAATCGGACTGTGCAGCAGTGAACAGGAAGAGCCGATCCACAATTGCTCCCGCTGACTCACCAGCGGTTGCAGGCGTTTAAACCAGCTACTCAGATCAGCACGCCATACGTTGCGGCCATTAATCACGCCGAGCGAAAGTAACCAGGAAGCAGGAAGTTGCTGGTTCAGTTGCTGAATGTCATCACGACCGTGAACCAGGTCAACGTGCAGACCCTGTACCGGCAGTTCACGAATCACATCAAGATTCTGACTAATACTGTCGAAATAGGTCGTTAGCAGTATTTTGCTTTGGCCTTGCAGCACAGCGTAAGCCACTTTAAAAGCGTCGCGCCAGGCCTGCGGCAGTTCCAGTGACAGCGCAGGCTCATCAATTTGCACCCACTCAATACCACGCTTAGCCAGTTCATCCAGAACCTGCTTATACACCGGCAGAATATCGTCCAGCAGTGATAAACGATCAAATTGCTCGCCCTTGACTTTACCCAGCCACAAATAGGTCACCGGACCAAGCACTACGGGTTTGATTTTATGGCCCAGTGACAGCGCTTCGTCTACTTCATCCAGCAGCTGCGTCCAGGTCAGTTTGAACTGCTGACCTTGAGTGAATTCCGGCACCATATAGTGATAATTGGTGTTAAACCATTTGGTCATTTCAGCGGCTGCAGCCGGTTCGCCGGTCGGTGCACGGCCACGTCCCAAACGGAACAGCGTATCGAGATCAACTGAACCCTCTTTGTTCTGGTGACGAGCAGGCACGTTGCCCAGCAGCAAGCTGGTGGTCAAAACATGATCGTACCAGGCGAAATCGCCAACCGGCAGCAGATCCACGCCGGCATCTTTCTGTTGTTGCCAGTGACGTGCACGCAGCTCGCGGCCCACTGCCAGTAACGCTTCCTGGCTGCTGTTACCCGCCCAGTAGCTTTCCTGCGCTTTCTTCAGTTCACGACGCAGACCAACACGAGGGAAGCCGAGAGTATGGTTCAGAATGGTCATTTGCTGTTCTCCAGATATTCTTTCTCTTTGGCTTGAAGCTGGCAGCCAAAGATGTTTAGCCGTCCAGATGTTTACACCGCTATATTCTGCGGGTACTGTATGTTCCTCAAGCGCAATTTGTTCATTTCGATGTGAAGGACTCTCATGATCGAACTCAAGCACCTGCGGACGCTTCAGGCTCTGCGTAATACTGGCTCGCTGGCTGCTGCTGCTGCCCAGCTTCATCAGACGCAATCTGCGTTGTCACATCAGTTCAGCGATCTGGAACAGCGGCTGGGATTCCGCCTGTTCGTCCGTAAAAGTCAGCCGTTGCGATTTACGCCGCAGGGAGAAATTTTATTGCAACTGGCTGAGCAGGTTCTGCCGCAAATACAGCAAGCGCTGCAAGCCTGCCATGAGCCGCATCAAACCACGCTGCGCATCGCAATTGAATGTCACAGCTGTATTCAGTGGTTAACACCTGCGCTGGATAATTTCCGCCAAAGCTGGCCGCAAGTGGTAATGGACTTCAAATCTGGCGTCACCTTTGATCCGCAACCCGCCTTGCAACAAGGCGAGCTGGACGTGGTGCTGACGTCCGATATCCTGCCGCGCTCTGGCCTGTTTTATTCACCGATGTTTGATTTTGAAGTCCGCCTTGTTCTGGCGCCGGATCACCCGCTGGCGCAGGTTGAGCACATTTCGCCAGACGATCTCGCTGACGAGGTATTAATGATCTATCCGGTGCAGCGACAACGCCTTGATATCTGGCGTAACTTCCTGCAACCCGCTGGCGTCAGCCCGGCACTGAAAAGCGTTGATAACACGTTGTTGTTGATTCAGATGGTGTCGGCGCGCATGGGCATTGCCGCCTTGCCACATTGGGTGGTTGAGAGTTTTGAGAAACAGGGATTGGTGGTAACTAAAACCTTGGGTGATGGATTATGGAGTCGGCTTTACGCCGCCGTACGTGACGGCGAGCAGCGCCAGCCGGTGCTGGAAGCCTTTATTCGTTTTGCTCGCCAGCACGCCTGTGAGCATCTGCCGTTTGTGCGCAATGCCCAGCTTCCGGGTACCGTACTGCAACGCTAATCAATCGCCACAAACCTGCGCGAGCGCAGGTAAAATCCCCTATAATGCGCAGCCTGTCGACTGACCATAAGAAGATTTCACCATGACTAACAATGATATTCTGCGCAGCGTGCGCTACATGCTCAATTTGAGCGATGCCAAAGTGGTGGCGATTTTTGCGCTGGCAGGTTGCGATGTGCCAGAAACCGATGTGCAGACGTGGTTAAAAAAAGATGACGACGCCGCGTATCGTCCCTGTCCTGACGTGTTGATGGGTTATTTCCTTAACGGGCTTATTTTCCATCGCCGTGGCAAAAGTGAAGATATGCCAGCGCCTTCCATTGAGCGCAAAATGAACAACAACATCTTTATGAAAAAACTGCGCATCGCTTTCGATTTGAAAACTACTGACATTCCTGACGTACTGAAAAAGGCTAACTTCACCGTTTCTCAAGCTGAAATTGGCGCGATCTTCCGTAAACCTGATCACAAAAACTACCGCGAGTGCGGCGATCAGATTATGCGTAATTTCCTGAAGGGACTCGCGATGATTCATCGTCCAAAGACGGGTAAACCGGCTTAAGTTCGCCTCACGCTCATTGCAAAAATATAACGGCGAAGCCCTGAGTAAAGGCTTCGCCATTTTTACGTTGCTGCTTCGCCTTTTCGACGAAAAGCCGCCTGGCCATAATCAATAATTATGTCGGACTCTTTCCAATAACCCAGCGTTTATGCACCCATAACGAGGCAATAATTACCGCTGCCCCCGCGATAAAACTCGGCCAATGCGGCTGCTGCTGCCAAATCGCCAGATTCACCAGTAATCCAGCCGGCACATGCATATTGTTCATGATGCCCAGCGTGCCTGCATCGACCTGCGTTGCGCCATAGTTCCACATGAAATAACCCAGACCCGAGGCTGCTACGCCTAACCACACCAGAATGCTCCACTGCAGCGAAGTCGTCGGTAATTTATTCGGATTTCCCCAAACGCACCAGGCGATCGCGGCAATCAGCACCGCGCCAAGATAGAACCAGGAAAAGGCGGTGTGTTGCGGCATTGGACGCGTTTCTTGCAGGCGTTTGTAACCCACCATGCCAGCCGCAAAACAGATATTTGCCAGCTGCACCAGCAGCAGACCAAACCAGAAATTTTCGCTGACTTTGTCGTAACGAATAATCGCGGCACCCGCTACGGCCAATAGAGCGCTAAAGATATAGCCGATACGCAGTGGACGCTTGCTTATCACGTCATAAATCAACGTGACATAGAGCGGCGTCATCACCGTGAACAACAAAAATTCTGACACGCTGAGATAGAGATAGGCTTCGAAACTGATCAAATACATGATGCCGAGCTGCAACATGCCCACCAACATATAAAGCAACAGCGTTGAAAGGCGATAACCACGCCAGCGCAGGAAGGGTAAAAACACCAATGCCGCCAAAGCCAATCGCATTAAAACTGAGAACCAGGTATCCACCTGTCCCGCCAGATATTCGCCAATCAGGCTGAATGAAAAAGCCCAAAGTATGGTGGTAACAATCAATAACAGCACGCTAACGACCCCGATATAAACGAAGTGACCAGTGTAAACAATGTGCTTTAATAAGGTTGCGCTATTTGGTTTACAACTGAGTGTTAACAGAGCAATCAAACCTTTGCTTGCTGTTTTGTGAACCCCTTACACTTCAATGAAAATCCATCTCTTCATCTCCTCTCGACAAAACGCGCGTAATGATCCATTTTTTGGATTTAAACGCGCTTTACTGTCACAAAACTGTAACAAATGCGCGATTCATCACAGTAACGTTACGAAACCATTATTATTCTGTGCGCGAAATGGAACACCAGAGTAAATCTTTTTTTATAATCCACGTTGCTGGGAACGAAAACCATAATGCGCCCGGAGGGCCACTCCTATGCTGAGTATCTTTAAACCCGCGCCCCATAAGTCGCAGGTTGCTGACGAATATATCGATCCGCTTTACCGCCGCCTGCGCTGGCAAATTTTCATTGGCATCTTTTTTGGCTACGCCGCTTACTACCTGGTCAGAAAAAACTTCGCTCTCGCCATGCCTTATTTGGTAGAACAAGGATTTTCCCGTGGCGATCTGGGTTTCGCGCTTTCCGGTATTTCCATCGCGTATGGCTTTTCCAAATTCATCATGGGTTCCGTTTCGGATCGCTCGAATCCACGCGTTTTCTTACCGGCTGGATTGATTCTGGCTGCGGCTGTGATGCTGATAATGGGCTTTGTGCCTTGGGCAACGTCCAGCATCATGGTGATGTTTGTGCTGCTGTTTGTGTGTGGCTGGTTTCAGGGAATGGGCTGGCCACCGTGTGGTCGTACCATGGTGCATTGGTGGTCGCAAAAAGAGCGCGGCGGCATTGTTTCGGTGTGGAACTGCGCACATAACGTGGGCGGTGGCATTCCTCCACTGCTTTTCCTGCTCGGCATGGCTTGGTTCAATGACTGGAAAGCGGCGCTGTATATGCCTGCTTTTGGTGCGATTGCGATCGCAATTATTGCTTTTGCTTTAATGCGCGACACGCCCCAATCCTGTGGTTTACCGCCTATTGAAGAGTATAAAAACGATTATCCGGTGGATTACGACGCCAGCCATGAAGAGGAACTCACGGCTAAACAGATCTTCATGAAGTATGTTTTACCCAACAAACTGTTGTGGTACATCGCATTGGCTAACGTGTTTGTTTATCTGCTGCGTTACGGCATTCTTGACTGGTCACCGACTTACCTCAAAGAGGTCAAACATTTCAGCCTGGATAAATCTTCCTGGGCTTACTTCTTATATGAATACGCTGGCATTCCCGGCACCCTGCTGTGCGGCTGGATGTCAGATAAAGTCTTCCGCGGCAATCGTGGTGCAACCGGTGTGTTCTTCATGACATTGGTGACCATCGCTACAGCGGTTTACTGGCTAAATCCGCCAGGTAATCCCGGCATTGATATGGCTTGTATGATCGTTATCGGCTTCTTGATTTACGGCCCGGTAATGCTGATTGGCCTGCATGCGCTGGAGTTGGCACCGAAAAAAGCGGCAGGCACAGCGGCAGGTTTTACGGGTCTATTCGGCTATCTGGGCGGTTCGGTTGCAGCCAGCGCTATCGTGGGTTACACGGTGGATTATTTCGGCTGGGACGGTGGATTTTTAGTGATGATTGTCGGCTGTGTGTTAGCAGTGATTCTGCTGCTGCTGACAATGGTCAGCGAACATAAACACAAAAAACAGTTGGCCTGAGTCGACATAAAAAAGGCCGGATAACCGGCCTTTTTCTTTCAACAGCTTATCTATGATAAAAACAGAGCGCGCAAGGTTTGCGGCACAGCGTCCTCGACATTGCTGCCAATCACTTCGACTTCAGGCAAGGTATCTTTTAAACGCTGGGCAGCATTCAGCATGATGCAGCTTTTGCCTGCCATACTCAGCATTTCAACATCATTCATGCCGTCCCCAAAAGCGATGCACTCTTTCAAGGAGTAGTTGAGCAGTTTTGACACCGCTTCCAACGCATGGCCCTTGGAAACGCCGCCCGCCATCACTTCCAGGCACGTCGGCAGCGAGAAGCTAACGTTAACGCGGTCGCCCCACCGTGCTTCAATCGCCTGCTCCATGGGAATCAGATGCTCAGGATTTTCACAGGTAAAAAAGACCTTGCTGATACCGTCGGTTGGCAGCATGCCTGGCTCGTAAACCTGATAATTGAACACCGATTCGCGGAAATAATCTTGTTCTGCCGGACGCGAACGGCTAACAAACCATTCGTCGTCACGATAGACGTGCGTCAGAATTTCAGGGTGATGATATTGCAGGCCGTAAAGATCGCCCGCGATGTCCTGATCCAGATTGTGACTAAAGATCAGTTCACCATCGGCATTGTGAACACGCGCACCGTTAGACGTGATCATGTAAGCCGGGATACCCAGTTTATCGCGCATCTGACCAACATCAATGTGATGGCGGCCCGTAGCGAAAACGAAGTGAATATTGCGTGCCACCAGTTGTTGCAATGTTTCGCGGGCAAACGGTGTGATGCGATGTTCGGGAGAAAGCAGCGTGCCATCCAGGTCGGATGCAACGATGTAATACATGAAAACCTCGGGTATTTATTTCAGGTGGCTGCAGCCAGCAAGGTAAATGAAAGAGTTAGCAGTGGGCTGAAAAAAAGTCGACCACGGCGTTCAGCGCTTCGGCGCGCATTTCGTCTTTTTCAAACAAGATCTCATGCCGCGCACCTTCTATAACTAGCGGTTTATCGCCTGCGCATGGATGACCTGCAGACGCCATCGCGGCGCAAAAGAGATCCTGCGAACGGTTATCGACGACACGATCGTCGCTGGCTTGTAACAGCAGCACCGGCGTCGTGATTTTATCGGCCTGACTAATAATGTTACGTCCGGCATGAATCCCTTCGCGAACCCAATGATAGGTGGGCCCGCCGACGCGAATCGCCGGATCGTCAGCGTAAAAACGCAAATTACGGCGATAACGTTCCGCGCTGTGTGTCAGGCGGTTAATGCCAAACGGATGCGCTCGCCAGCGTCCTGTGCCTAGTGCATAACCATCGCGCAGGGTCGGGCGTTTTTCAGCCCAATCAAGAATACGGTGCGCCATCCATTCCGGTAACGGCAAGGCAATACCGAACATCGGGGCAACCAATGCCACACCGTGAAAAGCCTGCGGCTGACGCGCCAAAAACAGCGTCAAAATTGCGCCGCCCATAGAGTGCGCTAAAGCATAGCGCTGTTGATAATGGCCACCAACGATCTCTTTTAAGTAGAGCGTTTCCAAATCATCAACGTAGTGGGTAAATTCGTCCACATGTCCACGATGCGAATCTTCCAGTAAACGATCCGATCTTCCCTGACCACGATGATCGAGAATGATCACATCGAAACCGCAATGAAACAGATCGTACGCCAGCTCGGGATATTTTACGTAACTCTCGATGCGGCCCGGCACAATCAAGATAACGCGCTTATGTTGCGGCGAGGTGAAGCGCACATAGCGCAAAGTCAGGTTTTCTACCCCAATAAACTCACACTCTTCTCGACCGTGCCAAAAATCCAGTAAAGGCCCGGTTGCAAAGGCGGCAAATGCTTTTTCACGCCGAAGCCAACTGGCTTTGTGTTGATTCATTCACCCTCCTGTTTGCCCTGAAAAAAGAGTCTGATTCGCCGCGTGTCGCCCATAGCGCCGCGCTTATTTCTGGCGTATTGTGTCACACTTCCGTCGATACAGGGAACGTAACCCATGACCATCGAATGGTGGCTGACCTATCTTCTCACCACCTCAATTCTCAGTTTATCGCCAGGTTCTGGCGCAATTAACACCATGAGCACGGGCATCAGTCACGGCTATCGCGGGACAGTTGCCTCGATAGCGGGCCTGCAGCTTGGTCTGTCGCTGCATATTGTTTTGGTGGGCGTGGGTCTCGGCGCACTGTTTTCTCAATCGCTGCTGGCGTTCGAGATGTTGAAATGGGCTGGCGCCGCTTATCTGGTTTGGCTTGGCATACAACAATGGCGCTCCGCCGGTGCCATTGATCTCAATGCGGTTTCTAAAGCCATGCCGCGACGTCGCCTGTTCAAACGTGCAGTGTTGGTGAATCTCACCAACCCGAAAAGTATTGTGTTCCTGGCCGCGCTGTTTCCGCAGTTCATTCTGCCGCATCAGCCACAGCTGGCACAATTTCTGGTGCTGGGCATCACCACAGTGGTCGTCGATATCATCGTGATGATTGGTTATGCCACCTTAGCGACACGCATTGCCGTGTGGATTAAGGGGCCAAAGCAGATGAAATTGCTGAATCGTCTATTTGGTGGGATGTTTATGGCCGTTGGTGTGTTGCTGGCCAGCGCGAGAAAGATTGCCTGATTTATCCTGCTGAATATTGCCCAGCCCGTTCGGGAGCGAACGGGCAAGCAAAGCCGTTCTTACCGCGAAATAATCAAGTGAATGCCGAATCCAGCAAACAGTACGCCTGCCATACCATCTATCCATTTCGCTAAACGCTGATACCTGCTACGCATCCACGGCATGGCAAAAATAGCCGCTACCAACGTAAACCACGCAAACGTCTCGCCGATGATCAGCAGGAATAACCCCCAGCGCTCCATCGCGCCGACATCATTACCAACAAACAGCGAGAACACGCTACCGAAGTAGATGATCGCTTTCGGATTCGAAAGGTTAGTAAGAAAACCTTTCAGGAAGCTCATGCCTTTTTTCGGCAGCGCGACCGTCGGCTCAGAGGGCTGAGGCTGCTTGTGGCGCTGGCGTGCTGAGCACATCAGCTGCCACCCCATCCACAGCAGATAAAGACCGCCGCCGACCATAATGATCTGATGCAGCCAGGCCATTTTTTCCAGAATCAGATGCAAGCCCATCAGCGCCACACCCGCCCAGATTACAATACCTAGCGTGATACCAAACACACCCATCATCGCCTCTTTACGTGAGCGACTGGCGGCAGTTTGAGAGACAAAAAAGAAATCCGGGCCAGGGCTCATCAGTGCAACCAAATGAACCAGCGCAACGGTAGCGAATAACATCAACATAATTAGCGTCCTTTACTCTTCATCAAGATGTTCTTTAATCATCACCAAAAATGGCTTACCAAAACGCTCCAGCTTGCGTTGACCTACACCGTTGATGCTTAACATCTCTGATGCGCTCACCGGCATCTGTTCTGCCATTTCAATCAGCGTTGCATCGTTGAATACCACGTAAGGCGGGATGTTCTCTTCGTCGGCAATGGCTTTACGCAGCTTGCGCAATTTGGCAAACAGCTTGCGATCGTAATTGCCGCCATGAAATTTCGCTGAGCTATTGCTCTTGGGTTTGGCGGTAATCAGTCGCGGTACCGCCAGCATCAACGGTACTTCACCGCGTAATACCGGTCGCGCCGCTTCCGTCAGCTGCAAAGCGGAATGCATAGCAATGTTTTGCGTCACAAATCCCAAATGGATGAGCTGACGTAGCACGCTGACCCAATGCTCATGGCTGTGATCTTTGCCGAGTCCATAAACCGGTAATTTATCGTGGCCCTGTTCGCGAATACGCAGATTGTTTGCCCCACGCAGCACTTCGACAATGTAACCCATGCCGAAACGCTGACCGACACGATAAATACCTGACAACGCTTTTTGCGCCTCAACTAAACCGTCATACCGCTTAGGAGGATCAAGGCAAATATCGCAGTTGCCGCACGGCTGCTGGCGACCCTCGCCAAAGTAATTAAGCAGCACCAGACGGCGACAGGTTTGTGCTTCTGCAAACGCATTCATCGCATTCAGCTTGTGCCTTTCAATGTCCTGCAATGGACCGGGTACTTTCTCTTCCAGACATTTACGTAGCCATGCCATATCAGCCGGGTCGTACAGCATCATCGCTTCTGCCGGCAACCCATCACGCCCGGCACGACCGGTTTCCTGATAATAGGATTCGATATTGCGTGGAATATCGAAGTGCACCACAAAACGTACGTTGGGCTTGTTGATTCCCATACCAAACGCCACCGTGGCGACCACTATTTGTAAGTCGTCACGTTGGAACGCTTCCTGCACGCGAGCGCGCTGTTCACTGTCTATGCCTGCGTGATAGGCACCTGCGCTCAGGCCACGGCTCTGCAAACGCGCAGCGGTGTCTTCAACCTTTGCTCGGCTGTTGCAGTAAATGATACCGCACTTGCCTCGCTGATCCTGGACGTAACGCAACAGCTGCTCGGTGGGTTTGAATTTTTCCACCAGCGTGTAGCGAATATTGGGACGATCAAAGCTGCTGATCTGGATAAGCGGATCGTGCATGTGCAGCAGGTTAATGATGTCATTACGCGTGGTTTCGTCGGCGGTAGCGGTCAAGGCCATTACCGGCAAATCGGGAAAGCGCTGACGCATTTTTCCCAATGCACCATATTCCGGGCGGAAATCGTGGCCCCATTGCGAAATACAGTGTGCTTCGTCAACAGCCAACATTGCTGGCTGCCAGTGCGCCAGACTGTCGAGGAAGTTATCCATCATCAGGCGCTCTGGTGCGATATAAAGCAGCTTAATGCGGCCAGTACGGCAATCTGCCATTACCGCTTGCTGCTGCTCACGCGTCATCGTCGAATTCAGGCAAGCCGCCGCCACACCGTTTGCCAGCAGCTGATCCACCTGATCTTTCATCAGTGAAATCAGCGGCGACACCACCAGCGTCAGCCCTTCCTGCACCAGCGCGGGGATCTGATAACACAGCGATTTACCGCCGCCAGTAGGCATCACCACCAGACAATCTCGCCCGTTCAGCGCTTCATTAATAATGCTTTGCTGACCGGGACGAAACTGCTGGTAGCCGAAAGTATCTTGTAATACTTGCTGTGCCAGCGCTTCCTGATTAAGAACTGCCGAGGTTGCCACGCTATTCCTGCTTTAAGTCGTTGGTCAGAAGAGGTCGTTCAGCGTCACGCCGACACCAATACGCGTCTGGCGATGATCGTAGTCGATCAGCGATTCACCATAACCGCTAAATAATTGGGTGTAAAAACGCACGTGTTCCGTGATGGGATAACTCCAACCCAACTGCGCGCCACCGAAGCCGGAGTTCCAGTTGTAGTTACCTTCCATACTGAAAATACTGTCGCCCATCATATAGCCGAGTTTGAGACGGTAATAGCCCATATATTTGGTGATATCGGGGTTATCATCGCGGCTGCTGCTTTCCGGTAAACGGTACCACGGCTTCACTTCGGCGAGGAAGTTGCCGTTTTGTGCCATCAGGCGGGCATACAGGCGGTTCCAGCTACGCGAAGTGGGATCGCTGCGACCATTCGATTGATGGTTAAAGCCCATTTCAACATCACGTAACGTCCAGCCTGCGAACGAGTAATCGGTCGCCCAGCCAAGGAAAATTTGCGGTTCGTAGTTGGTTTCACGAAACGGAGCAGACTGGCTTTGGTTCGACAGCTGCCACCATGAACGTTGTGTATAAGATGCACCCAGCACCGAGTTGTCACCCAAAATCCCGCGCCACAGCGGAAAGGCCAGGCTGAGCTGGAACTTCACTTCATCTTTACGCGCTTCTTTGGCCCAATTGTAAGAGGAGATCGCCTCTTTATTGATATCACTGGTATAGGTATAGAGTAGATAGTTGCTCTCATACGGATACAGCACAAACGGGTTATCATGTTTTTCCAACATGTTCGCAATAATGCTGCCGCGAACCTGCGGTACGTCATGGATCTCTTTAACCGTGGCTTCTTCTGCTTGCGCCAAAGTAGGAAGTAACAACGTTGCCGCCAACAAGGCGCGATGCTTACGCATAAAATTCTCCGGTGAAACGCTGCGTATTTGAAAAGAGCGGTGTGGGTGTCTTAAAAAGCAGGCCATTCTACACGCAAATGGCGCTTAATATGAGCGCTGATTTCCTAAACTGGAAAGCCTCTCGCTAGCGGCATAGAATACACATCTCATTAACATTTGGGCGCCACGTTAGCGTTATTTTTCAGGAAAAAAACCATGTCATCAGTACTGCTGACTCAGCAGGAAGCGCGCCGTCTTATCGGCGAAATTTTTGTTTATCATATGCCCTTTAACCAGGCGTTAGGACTTGAGCTGGAACGACTGGAGCCAGATTATGCGGAGCTGAGTTTCGCTAATAAAACCATGCTGGTGGGTAACGCTGCTCAGGCAATTTTGCATGGCGGCGTTATCGCTTCAGTGCTGGACGTTGCAGCAGGCATGGTTTGTGTGAGCAATGCTCTGACTCGTCAGGAAAGTATCAGCGAAGATGAGTTGCGTCAGCGTCTGTCGCGCATGGGAACCATTGATATGCGCGTAGATTATTTACGGCCTGGGCGCGGTGAACGATTTACCGCCACCAGCAGCCTGTTGCGCGCCGGTAATAAAGTGGCGGTCGCACGCGTTGAGCTGCATAACCAGCAAGGCGATTACATCGCCACGGCAACCGCGACCTATTTGATTGGATAACTTATACGACGTGCAAGCGTCGCCGTTTTTTGGATAGTCGTTTTCGGAAGGTCTATGGATACGCAACAAACGCGCCAGGGCATTGGCTTTGCTCTTGGCGCTTATTTTATTTGGGGCATCGCACCCGCCTATTTCAAACTGGTAAAAGAAGTCCCACCGACTGAAATCATGACGCATCGGGTGATCTGGTCTGCACTGTTTATGTTGCTTTTGATCACCCTAAGCCGCAGTTGGGGAGTCGTTCGCGGTGTATTACGTCAGCCCAAAAAAGTGCTGATTTTAGCGGCCACCGCGCTGACTATCGGCGGCAACTGGCTGCTGTTCATCTGGGCGGTAAATAATCAGCACATGCTGGAAGCCAGCCTTGGCTACTTTATTAATCCGCTGATCAACGTGGTATTCGGCATGCTGTTTCTGCGCGAGCGCTTCCGTCGTCTGCAATGGCTGGCGGTATTTCTGGCGACGCTGGGTGTTGTCGTGCAGCTGTGGCAGTTTGGATCGCTGCCCATTATCGCGCTGGGCCTGGCCTTGAGCTTCTCTTTTTACGGTCTGGTGCGTAAAAAGATTCAGGTTGATGCGCAGAGCGGAATGTTGATCGAAACGCTGTGGCTGTTTCCGCTGGCGGCAATTTACCTGTTTGGTTTTGCCGACAGCAGCACCAGCCATTTGGGCGCGAACCCAATGAGCCTGAATATAAAGCTGATTGCAGCCGGTATTATTACTACCATTCCGCTGATGCTGTTCGCCGCCGCGTGTAGTCGCCTGCGCCTTTCCACCGTCGGCTTTTTCCAGTATCTCGGTCCAACGCTGATGTTTTTACTGGCGGTGCTTTTTTATGGTGAAACCATCACGCCAGATAAAATGGTGACTTTTGGTTTCATCTGGCTGGCACTGCTGGTGTTTGTCTACGATGCGGTTTCCACCTCAATTCGCGCTCGCTCGCGTGTGGGCGTAGCGTGAAATAAAGCGGGCTAATGCTGGGCCGGTCAGCAAAATGGTGAACAAGCGCAGCGTTTGTAACGCCATCACAAAAGCAATATCGACCCGGCTACCCGCCGCGATGATCGCCACCGTATCAAGCCCGCCGGGGCTGGTGGCGAGATAGGCTGTCATCAAATCAATGTGTAATACTCGCGTGAGCATCCAGGCTAAACCGCCACACAACAGCATCAGCCCGATGATTGAGATGATCATTTGCGGCAAAGTCCGTAGCGCCAATAAAAACACCGGTCGGGTAAAGCGCAGGCCGACGCTCCAGCCAATTAACGCATACGCCAGCGCCAGTAGCCATTCAGGTACCTGCAACAGCGCGACACCGGTTGAGTGCAGAGCGGCACCGACCAACGCAGGCAGAAGCAGCGCACCAGAAGGAATACGCAGCCGGGTGCCGAGCCATGCGCCAGCAAACATCACGCCGAGCGTGACCCAAAACCCCTGATTCAGCGGCGGGAACCAGAGCAGCTCAACACTGTGCGCGGTATCACCCAGCCCTATACGCGCCACAATCGCCGCCGCCGTGGCGACAAAAAGTACGCGTAAATATTGCATGAAAGCCACCAGACGGACGTCCGCGCCAAAATCCCCCGCCATTGCGACCATCGCAGAAGCGCCACCGGGCGACGATCCCCATGCACCCGTTGGTCCGGGTAAATGGCTAAAACGCACCAGCAGAAAACCAGATAAACCGCTAGCGGCCAGCGTCAACACCAATACCGCTAACACGATCGGCCAGTCTTGCAGTAGCGGCGTCAGGATGGATGGCGACAGGCTTTGCGCAATCATGCAGCCTAATACTGCCTGCGCCAGCAGGAAAAAACGCTTATTGATACGTAGCGTTGCGCCTGACAATCCCATTACCACGCCGACAATCATCGGCCCAAGCAACAGCGCGGCAGGAACATGAAAATAGTGGAACAGCGCACCCAATAAAATTGACGCGAACAGCAGCAAAGTCCATTGCGCGCGCAACGAGAGAGAATCCATAAGGGAGAAATGTATTGAGGAAACGAGGATTTAGATTACGCAGAATTGCCAGCGGGAGCCAGTAAAACGGGCCGTAATAAACGGCCCGTAACAAAGATTACAACCAGTTTTTACGTTTGAAATAGAGATAAGGCGCCAGCCCCGCAAGGATCATCAGGCCAATTGCTGCCGGATAACCAAAGCTCCATTTCAGCTCAGGCATGAATTCGAAGTTCATGCCGTAGCTTGATGCCACCAGCGTCGGCGGCAGGAAGACCACGGAAACCACCGAGAAGATCTTGATGATGCGGTTCTGTTCAATGTTGATAAAACCCATTGCCGCCTGCATCAGGAAGTTCACTTTCTGGAACAGCGATTCATTATGTGGCAACAGTGATTCGATATCGCGCAGGATTTCACGCGCCTGCTCCAGCTGATTACCCGGTAAACGCGCCTTGCGCACCAGGAAGTTGAGCGCACGCTGGGTATCCATCAAACACAAACGCACTTTCCAGCCGATATCTTCCAGCTCTGCCAAACGCGACAGCGCCTGATCGTACTCTTCGCCCTGCTGACCTTCCATGATCACCCGGCTCAGTTTTTCCAGCGCGCTGTAGATGTTTTCGATTTCATCCGCCAGCTGTTCAATTTTGGTTTCAAACAGATCGAGCAGCAGTTCAAAGGCGTTGCCGTCGATCAACGTTTGATTACGGGCGCGCATGCGATAGAGGCGAAACGCCGGCAGTTCGCGCTCACGCAGCGTATAAAGACGGCCTTCACGAATGGTAAACGCCACAGTGGAGTTACCAGCGTGATCTTCTGCATCTTCATAAAAGAAGAAGGAGTGAATATGCAGGCCATCTTCATCTTCGAAGAAACGCGCAGAGGCTTCGATATCTTCCAGTTCAGGACGCGTCGCCAGACTTTGGCCTAACTCAGTTTGTACCCGCTCACGCTCGCCCTCTTCCGGTTCGATCAAATCGACCCAGACTGAAGAAGTGAGTTGGTGCGTTTCGTCTTCCAGTTCAAGACGCGTCAGGCGGCTGTGATCAAGTTTAAATGCGCTCAGCATAGCAATACTCCCCATTGCAGACTTAATGGGACAAGCCAGTACGCCGTTCTACAAAGCAGAACGGGCACGGCTAACACCTGAACACGGAAACTCACGTTTCAAGGGTAAATCAGTGCTGACTCATGCGACGAGATTAAAGAAGGGAGGTCGCTGATAACCGCTAAGGCTACCCGCGTAAAGAGGTAGCCTTAGATGTTATTCCTGTTAACCAGGTATTCGAGCCAGCATCGACTGGGCGTGTCCAAGGCATTGTCCTCTCATGATAATAGTGGGCGCATGTTACGCTGAGACGAAAAAGTCGTCAACCGATGCTAAAGCGTTTCCAGTTTGGCGTAAGCAGCAACTAACCATTTGATTCCCTGCCCCTGAAACGCCACCTGAAGTCGGCTGTGTTCGCCGCTGCCTTCCAGATTGATGATGGTTCCTTCACCAAATTTGGCATGTTTTACTCGCTGCCCCAGCGTGAAGCCGCTGTCGTTTTTCGTTATTGGCGTTCCCATACGTTGATGGTTGACCGGTCGCGTTACGCTGGCACGCAAACGTACTTCTTCAATGCAGGCTTCCGGTAATTCGCCGATAAAGCGCGAAGGACGGTGATACACCTCTTTACCATATAGGCGACGGGTTTCAGCGTAGGTCAGCGTCAGTTTTTGCATGGCGCGCGTCACGCCAACGTAGGCAAGACGACGCTCTTCTTCCAAACGTCCGCCTTCATCCAGCGACATCTGGCTGGGGAACATGCCCTCTTCCATGCCAACGATAAAGACCTGGCTAAACTCCAGCCCTTTAGCTGAGTGCAGCGTCATTAACTGCACCGCATCCTGCCATTTATCCGCCTGGCCTTCGCCCGCTTCCAGCGCAGCATGCGATAAAAATGCCTGCAGCGGCATCAAATCTTCGTCTTCATCTTGATAGCTGAACTGGCGTGTTGCCGTGACCAGTTCCTCAAGGTTTTCGATACGCGCCTGGCCTTTTTCGCCTTTTTCCTGCTCGTACATCATCCACAGGCCTGAATCTTTTATGACCCGATCGGTTTGCACATGCAGCGGCATTTCTGCGGTTTCGGTTGCCAGCGAATCAACCAGCTCACAAAAGCGTTGCAGCGCGGACGCCGCTCGACCCGCTAAGGCGCGCGTCTGCAATAATTCACGCGTCGCTTGCCACAGCGTCAGCTGTTTTTCCCGCGCAGTTTGCCGCACGACATCCAGCGTACGATCGCCCACGCCACGAACGGGGGTATTGACGACGCGCTCGTAGGCCGCGTCATCGTTACGGTTGGCCATCAGTCGCAAATAGGCCAGTGCGTCTTTGATTTCCTGACGCTCGAAGAAGCGCATACCGCCATAAATACGGTACGGCATACTGCTTTGCAGCAAGGCTTCTTCCAGCACGCGTGACTGAGCATTGCTGCGATAGAGAATGGCGCAATCTATCAGCGCATTGCCGTTTTCGTGCCAGGCTTTGATGCGATTCACCACAAAGCGCGCTTCATCCAGCTCATTAAAGGCGCAGTAAATTGAAATCGGCTCGCCGTCGCTGCCATCGGTCCACAGCTCTTTGCCGAGGCGACCGTTGTTATTCGCGATCAAGGCGTTAGCCGATTTCAGAATATTATTGGTTGAGCGATAGTTTTGCTCAAGGCGGATAGTTTCTGCGCCAGTAAAATCTTGCAGAAAGCGCTGGATGTTCTCGACCTGCGCACCACGCCAGCCGTAAATCGACTGATCGTCATCACCGACAATAATGACGCGTCCGCTGTCACCTGCCAGCATGCGGATCCATGCATATTGAATGTTGTTGGTATCCTGAAACTCGTCCACCAGCACGTTGGTAAAACGTTCGCGGTAGTGATTCAGAATGTGCGGCTTGTTAAGCCAGAGTTCATGCGCACGCAGCAGCAGCTCGGCAAAATCCACCAATCCAGCACGATCACACGCTTCCTGATAAGCCTGATAAATACGCAGCCAGGTTTGCTCCACCGGATTGCCATAGCTTTCGATATGCTTTGGACGCAGCCCTTCATCTTTTTTGCCGTTGATGTACCACATGCCCTGACGCGCAGGCCATTGCTTATCATCAAGATTCATCGCTTTGATCAGACGCTTTAACAGACGCAACTGGTCTTCGCTATCGAGGATCTGAAAATCCTGCGGCAAATTAGCATCCAGATGATGCGCACGCAGCAAGCGGTGCGCTAAACCGTGGAAAGTGCCGATCCACATTCCGCCCTGGCTGGTGCCAATCAGCTGTTCGATACGGTGACGCATCTCTGCGGCGGCTTTATTGGTGAACGTTACCGCCATGATTGAGTAAGGCGAGCAGTTTTCCACCGAGAGCAGCCAGGCGATACGGTGCACCAGAACGCGCGTTTTTCCGCTGCCCGCGCCTGCTAATACCAGCAGGTTATTGCGCGGGGCCGCAACGGCCTCGCGCTGTTTGTCATTCAAACCGTCGAGCAGTTCAGAAACGTCCATAAGCACCAATAAGTCAGAGAGTGTAAAGCAAAAGACTGGATATATTTACAGCCATTATAGCAGTGAGGTGAGCGATGCCAACTGTGAAATTTCAACATGCGGCAGCAGGCGCGCATCGTTGATGTGCATAAGATTGCCTTGGCGCAGGTTGATCCAGCAGGCTTGCATGCCGCAGCGCAGCGATCCGGCCACATCGGTAGTGAGATCGTCACCCACGTGCAGGATGTGTTCCGGCGCGATGTTCAAACGTTTTGCGGCCAGATGATACATATCTTCCCATGGCTTAGCGCGACCATCCGGGCCGGCACGCAACGCAAACTGGAAGTAGTCAGCAATTCCCAACTTTTCTAACTGCGCATTGCCGTTGGTGATGGCCACCAGCGGCACTTTTTCCGCCAACATTTTCAGCGTTTGATGCGTCTCTTCTGGCATTTTCACTTCGCTACGCCATTGATGGAAAACCTCCATCACCTGCGCAGCCCCGGCAAAGGCTTGTTCTGCGGGAATGCCAGCATTCAACATCGCCAGCTCAACCGAACGACGACGCCATTCCGACACATCATGGTAGATATCGGGCTCCCGCAGCAGCAATTCATCACGCAACGCCTGATACGCTTCCGTCGTGAAAGTTTGCAGCGAGGGATGGAACGCCTGTAGCGCAGCGTGGGATTCTGCGGTGGTTTTACGTATTACCGGATAATTGTCGTAAAGCGTGTCATCGAGATCAAAAGTCATGGCTTTGATGGCACGTAAGGGACGATAAAACTTCATTCTTTCTTTCCTCGTTTGGCGCGGGGATGGGCAGCATCGTACACCGAAGCCAGATGTTGGAAGTCGAGATGGGTATAAATTTGCGTAGTTGCAAGGTTGGCATGCCCCAACAGCTCCTGCACCGCACGGAGATCGCCACTCGACTCAAGTAAATGGGTCGCAAAAGAGTGGCGAAGCTTGTGCGGATGGATATGGCTGGCTACGCCCTGCTTGATGCCCCACTCCGCAAAGCGCTTCTGCACGTTACGCGCCGATATACGACAGCCACGCGTGGAGAGAAACAGCGCATCATCCTCGCAGCCAAAGCTGGCGCGCAGCGGCAGCCAATGTTCAAGCCAAGTTACAGCAGTACGACCAATCGGTACGCGGCGTTCTTTGCTGCCTTTACCTGTTACCCAGACTTCACCTGAAGCCATATCGACATGGCGACAATCCATGCCTACCAGTTCAGAAAGACGCAATCCACCGCCATACATCACTTCCAGCATGGCGCGATCGCGTACCGCTAGCGGATCATCAAGATCGATCTCAAGCAGCTGATTCACTTCATCAACATCAATATTTTTAGGTAAATGACGCGCTTTTCTCGGGGTAACAATGCCTTTTGCAGGATTGGCACTTAACATGCCCTGACTGACTTGCCAGTCAAGAAAACTGCGCAACGCCGAAAGACGCAGCGCGAGGCTGCTGGCGGAAAGACCGGTGCGGCGACTGCGTGCCGCCATGCTGCGCACCTGTGCCGGTTCCAGCGTCGCCCAGGCGCTGATTTTCATCTCATTCGCAATAATCACCAACGCGGCGAGCTGGCGCGCATAGTTGCTTTGCGTGAGCGGACTGAGCTGGCGCTCCACTTTCAGATAGCGCAGAAATCCGTCGACGGCATCCTGCAGCGAATGACTCATGCGCGTTCTACCCAGCGCATCAACAGTTCAGGCATCATTTGTGACAGATGCTGCAACAGCAACGTGCCCATGCCCGATTGATAATGCTGGCTGTCGCGGCTGCTGAAAATCAGCACGCCCAAATCGCCATGTTCGCCCATTAACGACATCGCCACCGAGCCAATCGCTTTGGCTTGCGGCAGCAGCAACAGCAATTCCGGGCCATTAATGCTGCCGAGATAATGGTGTTCATTGCCAAAACGTTGAATACGCAGCGGCTCAAACAGCTGGCGTGAAAGGCTTAGCTGAATAAAATCAGACGGCGCGCCAAGACGCCATTGATCATTGAACAAACGAATGTTTGCACCCGCCAGGCCCAGCTCACGCGCCCAGCGGTGCAGGCGATTTAACATCTCCTGCAGAGAATCGGCCGCCGCTAAATGTCCCTGTAACGACAGCAGACGATCAAACAGCTGGTGATTATTAGTGGCTTGCTCCATCAGCAGCGTGATCTCTTCTTCCAGCTGCTGGATATGATTGCGCTGACGTGCCATGTGCCATTCCACCAGCGACACGCTGCCACGTACCGGATGCGGCACCGCCATTTGTTCGACCTGGCGCGCATTGCGGATAAAGAAATCGGGATTTTGCCGCAGGTAATCGTTAACGGCTTGATCGTCCAGCAAGACCGTATTATCGGCTTGCTCTTCGATATTTTTCATAGATGAATAAACCCATCGTAGACGTGTGTGGCTGGGCCGGTCATGTAAAGTGGTTCTCCAGCCCCTTTCCAGGCGATATGCAGCGTGCCGCCGGGTAAATCAACACGCACTTTTGGTGCCAAAATTCCCTGCTGGATGCCACAAGCAACGGCTGCACATGCACCGCTACCGCACGCCTGGGTTTCGCCCGCACCGCGTTCATACACGCGCAGCCGAATATGTTCAGGATTGACGATTTCCATAAAGCCAACGTTGACGCGCTCTGGGAAACGTTCATGGCCTTCAAGAATTGGCCCTAATACTTCAACCTGTGCCGTTTTTACACTTTCGACCTGAATCACGCAGTGCGGATTCCCCATCGATACCGCGCCAAACATCACAGTTTGTTCAGCAACGCGGAGCAGATAAATGTTTTCCGCTTTGTTGGCGCGAAAAGGCACCTGCTGAGGCTCAAAGTCAGGCAAGCCCATGTTGACGCAGACCAGATCGTCCGGCGTTACGCTTAACACCATGCGGCCCGCCTGCGTGCTGACGCGGATGTCGCTCTTGTTGGTCAAGCCTTTCAGTTGCACAAAGCGGGCAAAACAGCGTGCGCCGTTGCCGCATTGCGACACTTCGCTGCCATCTGCGTTGAAGATACGATAGTGAAAATCGAGGTCAGGATCGTAAGGTGGTTCAACGATAAGCAACTGATCAAAGCCGATACCCAAATGACGATCGGCCAATCGGCGAATCAGTTCGGGCGAAAAAAAGACATTTTGCGTCACAGCGTCCACAACCATGAAATCGTTGCCGAGGCCGTGCATTTTGGAGAACTGCATTTTTTGCTCCGCCGGATGCGCCATTGAAATTAGTTCGCTTGAGTGCTCGAATCGTCAGTCACTAATCCGCTCACATCCGCTTTGGAAGCCTCTGTTTTTTGCGACTCAGTCGGTGTTTTTTGCGTTTGCGGCTTATCCTTCGGCGGGAAGTAAAGCGGTCCTTTTAACCCACAGCCTGCAAGGCTCGTTAATGCCAAGGCAATTCCCAACAGGCTAATTACTTTCTTCATTCTTTATGCTCTTCATGTCCTTTACCTGGATGCTTATCATCGCAGTTGAAGTCGGAAAAGCAACAGGAAATCCCCGTAAATAGCGTGAGCGTTGTGACAAGCTGTGAAGATGGCGGCCGCGCATTCATGCTGTGCGGCCCACCAGAATCAATGCATCTGATAACGCGGCTGGTAGTCGCTGTTGTCGTTGTCTGGCTGAGAAGCACACAACTGCGTCAGCGTCTGGCTGCGGAAAGGAATCACCTGGAAACGCTCGCCGGTGTTCACAATTTGATAGAACTGCGGCAGGTTAAAGTTGATAAAGCTGGAGCCGTAGGTAAACCGGTCATGCGAAGATGAATAGAACCGGCTAACGTCACGCACCAGCTCCTCTTTACTGCCTTCACAGTGGTGATAAACCTCAACCCGATTAGTTTCATCCAGAATATAGATATTAAAACCACGCTCATCGGTGGTGTCTTCAAAGAAGAACTGGATGATGCCTTCACTCGCATAAGCGTTGACGACCGGCGGTAGCGGCGTCTGATTGGTTTCGACTTTAATCGACAAGCCATGCAGTTTGTTGTTGGAAATCGCTCCATAAAACTCGACGGCATTTTCCAACTTCTGCACCGAGACGCTCATGCGTTCGAAGAACAGGCCCCAGGTTTCACCCGCCATACGCAAGGCTTTAAAGCGGCCCGGCTCCTGTCGCGTACTGGAAAGGCGCAATTCGATGCATTCCGACACCAGTTGCTGCACACGAGTACGAATTAAACCACGCAGATGCTGGCTGTAGCAGAATACTTCTACCGTATCGGGTGGCGCGGCATCTTGATGCATTTTGCCCAGAATGGTTTTCAATCCTTCAATCATCGCCTGCTCGCCGCTGAAATGCAGCGTACGTACTTCATTCCACGAGTTGCGATACAGCAGATCGATGCTGCCAATCAGACATTGCTGCTGTTGACCAAAGCTGAACACATCCAGCTTACGGAAATCAAAATGCACTACCTGATTACGAAACGCCGAGGTGGGATCGTATTCAAGATTCACAATGATCGCGAGATGACGAATTTCGCACGGGCTGTACAACGCTTTTGGCGTAGGTGAAGGCACACGCAGCGGGAAATGGCTGGAAACATCATTCACCAGCTCCTGCAAACGTGCCAAGTCGCAAATCTCATTACCTTTTATATGCAGCCGCGTTTTGCTGGTCATTAACCCGTTGAACCACGCCCACGCCACCAGTTTATTGAGGTAGCGGTTATATTCCAGCGGCTGATGGCTGATGATCGAGTTCATGTCCGGCGACTGATTATACAAATACCAGCCGGAACGATTGGCACGTCCCGGCGGCACATGGATAAAGGTCAGATTCTCCTCCGAAAGATCGGGCGAAATTTGCGGGTTAACCAAGGTGACTTTACCCGGCAACGCTTCAAACGCTGCGTACAGTTTACGTGTCAGCACGCCGATATCCTGCGGGCTGGCGCTGACACTTAAATTGTTGCGGCGCGCAAAGCGGATCAAGTTGCGATAACTCTGCATCATCGCATCCAGTAATTCATTATGGGCTTCACGAACCCGCTCGATTTTCCAGCCTGCACGATTATCGAGAATGGCCAGTTTTTCTTCGTCCCAGCCCCACTCTTTAACCAGCTGCGACAAAATCTCACGACGCCAGCCGGTGCGATGTGAATGCTCTTCACTGGTGAGCTTTTCACACACTTTGAGATAGAAGCAGCGGCGCACTAAATCAAGGCGTGGCTGATCGTCAACGCTGGTCAAATAATGCGTGACGCGTTCCAGCATCATGCAATAAGGATCAAGACCGAAGCAGACGATTTCACCATCATGCAGACGTTGCTTGATATCCATCGCCAGCAACTGCGTGTTGGGGTATTCCCAGCTGTACGCTTCCAGCAGCAAGGTTTTCAACACCGCTTTATAAGGCGAGTCGATACTTTTATAGAGCTGCCACAAGCTGGCACCGAAGTACTCTTCTGCCGACAGCGTGCCGAGGCCGCCTAAATCCAACCATTCGTTGGGTGTCAGCACACCTTTGGCATAAAGCGACATGACGTATTCGTCATAATGATGCTCTTCTTCGCCTGGAACCATATTCCACAGAATACGTTTGCCCGCCATGCGAACCGCGGTGCGGTAGAATTCATCCAGCAACAAAATATGTTGTGTTGAACCACAGTCTTCGCCACCGAGGTTACCGCTTTCGTTATGTCGAAAACGGTTTTCATCAATCAGAAAGAAACTGACTTCTACGCCCATCGACACACACCATTTCTGCAGCAAGGTACACTTACGTTGCAGATTGAGGCGCTCTTCATTGTCGAGCCAGGATTGATGGCAAACCCAGATATCAAGATCCGATATGCTGTTTTGTCCTACGGATGACGTACTGCCCATAGAATAGATGCCGGTAATCGGCATTTGCCCTTTCGGTGTATCAGCCAACGTAAGGTCATGATCGCCGGTCAAGTCAGCCAGCAAACGGTGCTGGTTTTCTTCAGGCGTGAAGAAGCTGATGCCATGTGGAACGTTACCTTCAAGGTAACCCGGCATCAGCGGATGTTGATAATGTAATAAGGTTGGCAGCAGACTGTAGACGCGCTGGAAAGCGGGTCCCATGGCAGCCAGCGCGCGATCAATACGCAGCTGGTTGATAGCATCCAGTCTCTGTTTCAGTGTCTCAATGTAGAGGTACAAGACGTTTCGCCTGATTGTCCTAATGTTTAAGCACCCTGTTTCCAAAATCTGCCGCTTTATAATCAAGATGTCGTGCAGATTATTGCTGGAAACGTGATCAATCTATCACTCGGCAGATTGACCGTAAAGAAAGTTGCGCTACTTAACAGTTTAGCACGTTCCTGCTGGCGTCCTGCCTTTTCAGACTCTGGCTCAAAGCTGCACCGCGATAAACACGGGCGAAATCTGAGAGCGGACTGTTTTCAATCCGTTGAAACTGACAGCATTCCCCTATCGATGATAGGATATTCGGTGAACGATCAAAATGGTTAACAGCATGTTAGACAAAATTTTCAGAATTGCTACAAGACAGAGTCCACTCGCTTTGTGGCAGGCACAATATGTACAGCAGCGCCTCATGAGCGCCCATCCAGGCTTACGCGTTGAGCTGGTTCCGATGGTCACCAAAGGTGACATTATTCTTGATACGCCGCTGGCTAAGGTCGGCGGTAAAGGCTTGTTCGTTAAAGAACTCGAACAGGCTATGCTGGAAAATCGTGCCGATCTGGCGGTGCATTCAATGAAAGATGTGCCGGTGGATTTCCCCGAAGGTTTGGGACTGGTGACCATTTGTGAACGCGACGATCCGCGTGACGCGTTTGTCTCTCATCATTATGCTTCAATCGACGAACTGCCGCAGGGTGCGATAGTGGGTACCTCCAGTTTGCGACGCCAATGTCAGATCAGCGCACGCCGTCCTGATTTAGTGATTAAAACCTTACGCGGCAATGTTGGAACGCGCCTGGGCAAGCTGGATGCCGGTGAATATGATGCCATTATTCTCGCCGCAGCCGGGCTAAAACGTTTAGGTCTGGCCGATCGCATTCGCCAACCCTTGCCTGCAGAGATTTCTCTGCCTGCGGTGGGCCAAGGTGCGGTGGGCATAGAATGCCGCCTTGATGACACGACGCTGATTGGCTTGCTGCAAGCGCTGAATCACGAAGACACAGCCGTGTGTGTAAAAGCTGAGCGTGCGATGAATACACGCCTCGAAGGCGGTTGTCAGGTTCCTATCGGCAGCTTTGCGCTGCTAGAAGGTGATCAACTTTGGCTGCGCGGCATGGTAGGTGCGCCGGATGGTAGCGTGATGGTCAGCGGCGAGCGCCGTGGCCCACGCGATCAAGCTGAGCAAATGGGAACCTCCCTGGCGGAAGAGTTGTTAGAAGGTGGCGCGCGTGAAATTCTGCGTGACGTTTATCAAGGCCAACCGCCTGCATGACCATTTTGGTGACCCGCCCGGAGCCCGCTGCGGCAGAATTAGTAACACGTCTGCATGCGCTGGGAAAACAGGCCTGGAGCCTGCCGCTGATTGAATTCGCGCCGGGCGGCGATCTTGATCGTCTGCCACAACAATTGGCAGATTTACGTCCCGGCGATTTGGTTTTCATGCTGTCGCAGCAGGTTATCCACTTTGTCCATCCCGCGATGCAACACGCAGGCGCAGCGTGGCCCGCCGACGTAGACTATTATGCAATTGGCCGCAGCACCGCGCTGGCGTTTCACACTATTAGCGGACTGCATGTGACCTATCCCCACGCGCAAGAAACCAGCGAAGAACTTATCCAGCTGAATGTGTTGCAGCGTGTAGGCCATAAGCGCGCCTTGATATTGCGGGGTAATCAGGGTCGGGAGTTGCTCGCAGACACTTTACGCAGCCGGGGCGCGGACGTCCTGTTTAGTGAATGTTATCAGCGCTGCCAAAAGCATTATGACGGGGCGATAGAAGGCAAACGCTGGCGAGAGCGCGGTGTTACTACTTTAGTCGTGACCAGCGGTGAAATGTTACAACAACTTTTTTTGCTGTTCCCCGCAATTGACCGTGAGGAATGGTTGCTTAACTGTCGGCTGCTAGTCGTCAGTGAACGTTTGGCTACCCTGGCCGCAAATTTGGGTTGGCAGGATATTCAGGTAGCCGATGGTGCCGATAACGACGCGCTGCTGCGTGCGTTACGCTGAACTTAACAATGGGATGTGCCACATATGACGGAACAAAAAGACTCCTCCGCCATGGTTGAAGAAACCACCCCAGCGGTTGAACGCTCTCCTTCCGCCAGCAACAAACCACCGCGTAATAATAAAAACGGTGGCATGGTGCTGGGTGCGGTAGCGATTGTGATCGCCCTGGCAATTGGCGCCGGTTTATACCTTAATGGGAAACATCAGGCCGATTTACAAGCACAAACCAACCAAAGCCTGAGCGAACAACTTAGTGCCCTGCAACAGCAGGCCAACAGCGACAAACAGCAGCTGACGCAGCAGTTAACCAGCACTGAAAGCGCCTTGAAAACGGCGCAGACTCAGCTGGAAGGTTCCGCGAAAGAACTGACAACGCTGCGTGAGAAAGTGGCGGTGATTTCTGGCAATGATGTACGCAGCTGGTTATTAGCCCAGGCAGATTATCTGGTGAAACTGGCGGGCCGCAAATTGTGGAGCGATCAGGATGTCACCACGGCAGCAGCGTTGTTGAAAAGCGCTGATGCCAGTTTGGCTGACATGAACGATCCTAGCGTAATGAATGTACGTCGTGCGCTAACGCAAGATATCAGTACCTTGTCAGCGGTAACGCAGGTCGATTATGACGGCACGATTCTCAAGCTGAATCAGTTATCGAACGGCGTGGATAATCTGCGTTTGGCCGACAACGACAGCGATGATGCCCCGATGGACAGCGACGGCGGCGAGCTTTCCAGCTCGGTTCGTGAATGGCGTCAAAATCTGGTTAAAAGCTGGCACAACTTTATGGATGATTTCATTACCATCCGCCGCCGCGACAATACTGCGCAGCCGTTGCTGGCACCGAACCAGGATGTCTACTTACGCGAAAATATCCGTTCACGCCTGCTGATTGCTGCGCAGGCTGTTCCACGCCATCAAGACGAAATCTACAAACAATCGATCGATACCGTTTCGACTTGGGTGCGTGCCTGGTATGACACCAACGACGCCGCCACCAAAGCCTTTCTCGCCCAGCTGGATGAGTTGAGCCAACAGAACATCAACATGGATTTACCCGAAAACCTGGAAAGCCAGCCGCTGCTGGAACAGTTGATGCAGACCCGTGTGCGGAACCTGTTAGCGCAACCTTCCGTCGATGCTAATCAGCAGGGAGGCTAAGCATGCTCAAGGTATTTATCCTCTTTGTGCTGCTGATTGCTGGCGTGGTCCTTGGACCGATGATCGCTGGCCATCAAGGTTACGTGCTGATTCAAACGGATAACTGGAACGTCGAAACCAGCGTGACCGGTTTAGTGATCATCTTGATTATTAGTTTGTTGGTGATTCTGGCGGTGGAATGGCTGTTGCGTCGTCTGTTCCGTACTGGCGCGCGTACACGCGGCTGGTTTACCGGACGTAAACGTCGCCGTGCTCAGCGACATACGCAATCAGCATTAATGAAACTGGCAGAAGGCGATCATAAGCAGGTCGAGAAACTGTTGTCGAAAGATGCCGATCATGCGGATGTGCCCGTAGCGAACTACTTGCTGGCAGCGGAAGCAGCGCAACAGCGTGGTGATGAAGTGCGAGCAAATCAGCATCTTGAACGTGCATCTGAACTCTCTGAAAACAATACTATTCCTGTCGAAATTACTCGCGCCCGCATTCAACTGGCCCGCAATGAAGATCATGCCGCGCGTCATAGCATAGATCGCTTGCTGGAAGTGGCGCCGCGCCATCCTGAAGTGTTACGTCTAGCAGTACAGGCCTACATCCGTACCGGAGCGTGGAGCGCATTGTTAGATATTCTGCCTGCAATGCAGAAAGCGCAGGTTAGCGATGACAACCAGCGTACCGCACTGCAACAGCAAGCTTGGCTTGGCCTGATGAGTCAGGCGATGGCCGATCAAGGCAGCGATGGCTTGAAGCGCTGGTGGAATAACCTGAGCCGCAAAACGCGTCAGGAAACGGCACTGCAGGTGGCGATGGCGGATCATCTCATTGAATGTGATGACCACGACACTGCGCAGGAAATCGTGCTGGAAGGATTGAAACGCCACTACGACGATCGTCTGGTACTGCTGATGCCTCGCATCAAAAGCGGGAACCCAGAAGCGCTGGAAAAAGCGTTACGACTGCAGATCAAGCAACACGGCGCAACGCCGCTACTGCACAGTACGCTGGGTCAGTTGTTAATGCGTCATGGTGAATGGGAGCAGGCCGCCGAAGCGCTACAGCAAGCCTTGGCGCAGCGCCCAGATGCTTTTGATTACGCCTGGCTGGCAGATGTCTACGATCGTCTGCGTCGCCCAGAAGAAGCGGCGAAAATGCGGCGGGAAGGTTTATTGCTGACGCTAAAAAATAATCCTAACGCGTAATAGGTAGGATATGTACAGCCGGGCTTGCCCGGCTTTTTTTTGCCTGTCACTTTTAATGTCTACTGCCAAATTGCAGATAAAAAAACACCTGCCATAAGCAGGTGTAAGATCAGGTCGATAAGACAACTGGACGGTACCCGACTCAACGTGGTGTCTGTTGATCCTGTAAAGCTCACGCGATACAAGCAGGCAGACAACAGGTACCCAAAATTGGCTCTGCGTCATTCCCAGGTTTATGTAGCATCCGCTAACATAAGAGGTGGAATGAGCATCTACAAAGATATTATTGCATAAATCGTGCCAGATTGGGATATCCCTAAAAAATCATTATCTTTCTGTAGGTTAAAACTGACAGACAAGAGAGAAAATTACGGGAAACGAAAAGTGTGTCGGTTAAAAGCGACAGGTAAGAGAAAGGCTGTATCCATTCAGAGACAATCTCAGTAAAACCAAGTAAATACCTTATTAAACAAAAGATTATTCGTCTCACATCAACGACAGTACGCTTAAATCACTGCGCGATTTTTCTAAAGACGAAAAAAAACCTGCTTCAGGAAGCAGGTTTCTAAAATTGGTCGGCGAGAGAGGATTACGCTTCTCGCTGAGAAGCGCCCTGCGGGCCGTTGCTGAAGCAACGTGGTCTCGCTACGCTCGGCTCAAACCTCCTTCGGAGGTTCTCATCCTCTGTTTGCTACAGGCGAAAAAAAACCTGCTTCAAAAAGCAGGTTTCTAAAAGTGGTCGGCGAGAGAGGATTACGCTTCTCGCTGAGAAGCGCCCTGCGGGCCGTTGCTGAAGCAACGTGGTCTCGCTACGCTCGGCTCAAACCTCCTTCGGAGGTTCTCATCCTCTGTTTGCTACAGGCGAAAAAAAACCTGCTTCAAAAAGCAGGTTTCTAAAAGTGGTCGGCGAGAGAGGATTACGCTTCTCGCTGAGAAGCGCCCTGCGGGCCGTTGCTGAAGCAACGTGGTCTCGCTGCGCTCGGCTCAAACCTCCTTCGGAGGTTCTCATCCTCTGTTTGCTACAGGCGAAAAAAAACCTGCTTCAAAAAGCAGGTTTCTAAAAGTGGTCGGCGAGAGAGGATTCGAACCTCCGACCCTCTGGTCCCAAACCAGATGCGCTACCAAGCTGCGCTACTCGCCGATTTTTTTAATTTGTTTTGCCTGGTGCGAAGAGAGGGACTTGAACCCTCACGTCCGTTAAGACACTAACACCTGAAGCTAGCGCGTCTACCAATTCCGCCACCTTCGCGTATCCCAGCAAAATCTGGGGTGGCTAATGGGACTCGAACCCACGACAACTGGAATCACAATCCAGGGCTCTACCAACTGAGCTATAGCCACCACAATACTTAATGTTGCAAGCCAAAAACCTACATCATATAAATCTTTACTACTAACTCGGTAATCAAACCACCGCAGCTCTTGCGCACAAAGTTAATGGCGCGCCCGACAGGATTCGAACCTGAGACCTCTGCCTCCGGAGGGCAGCGCTCTATCCAGCTGAGCTACGGGCGCGTAGCGCCGTTGCGGATGTGCATACTAGAGATAAGCGCCCATCGTGTCTAGTGCTTTTTAAATAAAAAAACGCGTTTGATTACGCTTTGTGCATTTCGTCGACAAATAGACCATTTATCTTGCTCGCACGCATGAAAACGCTGCATTTATCAGCACTATCAGAGATCGCCGCGCCAATGATAGCGCAGGTATTTCAGCAGCTTTAACTGCCTGCGCCAGCGGCTGGGTTGTCTGATCAGCCGATAAAGCCACTCTAGCCCCATATTTTGCCACATTTTCGGCGCACGCTTCACATGCCCAGTAAAAACGTCATAGGTGCCGCCTACACCCATGTAGAGCGCATGGGTCCAATGTTCGCGGCACGCCAGCATTAACTGTTCCTGACGCGGTGATCCCAACGCCACCGTCACCAACTTTGCGCCGCTGGCAGCCACACGCATAAACAGCGCATCACGCTCAGCCGGAGTAAAGTAACCATCCTGAGCACCAACAATATTCACATTCCATTGGCGACGCAGCTTGTCACACGTTTCCTCCAGCACCGCCTGGCGGCCACCAATCAGAAAAACCGGCGTCCCTTCACGGCCAGCGCGTTCCATTAGCGCTTCCCATAAATCTGCACCCGCAATTCGGTTTACCGGCGCACCTGGGTATTTTTTGCGAATGGAACGCACAATGCTAATGCCATCAGGATATTTGAACTCAGCATGCTGCAGTAAGGTATTAAGCCCTTCATCCTGCTCAGCAGTTAATATCTTTTCCGCATTGATCGCGACCAACGTGCCCGTCCGTATGCCCTTTTCCGGCATAAGAAAATCAACAAAAGACGCCATGCTGTTAAAGCCATACAGCGCCACGCCGCGAATCTGATACTGCGGCGTGTCAGGTAACATAGTCATAGTTATTCTATATCTTCCTGTGAATCCCAAAGGCTGATCAGGATGGGCTGTGTAACGCCCGTACGCCGCGACTGCGAATCAGTCCGGCGTGATCCAGTAACCTAAAAATTAATTTCGCAATGCCTAAACAGGCAGCAAAAATGAGGCAGAAAAACACCACGCGCGAACCAAAAGCATCCAGGCCTTCGCGCGCCAGCACAATCATGTTAAACACCGCACCAAAGCAGAAGCTCTGCAAAATAGCGCCGCTATAGCGATTCGTTTCAGTGCGCCCGCGTTCATAAAGCGCATCAAAACCTTTGATGATCATGCCAACCGCGACCGCGCCTACAGGAATAGCCCAAACACCCCCCATCACCAGCAGCGAGCCAATTAACGTTGGCGAAATGGCCAGCCCGGAATGGTTATTCAGCACTTCCCAGGTAAAGTAATTGGCACTGTTCAGCACCATAACCGGGCGACCTGGCCACAACCAGCTCGGGATAAACACATAAAAGTCACGCCACAGTGGCGCAAGGCCCTGAAACTCAATCTTGTGATAATTCTCCAGCAGCAAGGCCAGATTTTCCCACGGCGAGAACGTATCGCGCGTCAGGTAAAGAAAAGTGTAAAACGCTTCTGCACCCATCACGTCCAGGTTGTAACGCCGCAACGCCAGCCAAAACATGCCGCAAATGGCCATTACACCTGCCGCCGCTAACATCCATAACGTAATCCAGCCACGCGTAATGCCTATAAAAAGAAACAGTGCAAAGGCAATGATGATATTGGCTCGCGTGCCGCCCACCAGCGCATAGGTGAGCAAACCGAAGGCTGCGGTGATAATCAGAAACAGCATCCAGTTGCGCTGGGTTGGGCGCAAGAAATAGGGGATCAGCATTGCGGGTATAAAGAAATAGAAGAAACGCTTAAGCGCAACGCCAGAGACTTCGCTGGAGAAAATCTGGTTGTAAGCGGTCAGGCGGAACAGAAGAAAACCATTGTGCAGGAAGAAAACTGTCACGGTGCCCAATGCCACCAGCGCCAGGATCACACAGGTTAAATGTGTTTCTACTCGATTCATCTTCAGCCAGGGTTTCGCTGGCGGCGCATTAATCGGTTTGAGCCGCACTTTATAACTGACGTAATAGATTGCGTAAAAGGCGCTCGCCGACAGCAGCGCCTGCAACAGAAACTGAGGAGGCACCACCGACGTATCAAAACGAAACACCAGCACGCAGCTTAGTGGAAAACCAAAATAAAAAGTGAGTAAAAACAGCAAGGTAAAAAACAGATGGAAATTGAAACGCACACGCTTAAATTCCCGCCAGGTCAGGGTAAGAATAAAACCGAGTGAGAGCAGATAAACCACCAGCAGACCGCTAAACTGCATCAGGCTCATGAAGATTCCTCTTCGCAAAAACATAACGCTTCACGCCAGCCCGTCAGATAACCGGGAGCAAAGAAGGCGATTGCCTGTTTATCACATCCCATCAATTGACGTCGCGCTTCCGCCACAACGGCTAGATTGAGGGCATCCTCACTAAACAACACCGGCAGTTGCTGCTCGCTGACATCGCGCCAAAAAGGATTTTTTCGACTCAACACAAAGGGCACATTGGCCTGTATCAGTAAAGATAGCGTGCCAATGCCCTGCTGACGTTCGAACATAAAATAACCTAAATGGCAGCGTGAGAGCAGATTTAAATAGGCATCAAAGGCCAGGTTATCGCGTAGCAAGCGCACTTGTCCAGCCGGGAACAACCTGTCCGCGGTGGCCTGTATTTGCTCAATATACAGATCGTTATTGGGCGGATAGCCGAGCGGCACCATTACTTTTACCTGTTCGCCAAACTGCTCATGAATGGCGTTTAAACCCGCAATATGACGGTTACTGACGTCGCCGGAGTTACCGAGCAAGAGAGTGAACGTTTCTTCTGGTTCAGCTGTTACCGCCGCATCAGGCATTTTGGTCGGGAAATAGAGCAACGATGTCGCAACGTTGGGATGCTGTTGTTGGTAGTGATGTAAATCACCACGCGTGGCAAACACGCGCGCCACCCTACCCTGCGCGATACGCCGCAACAGATAAAACAGGCGGAATTTCAGACTGCGCGAGTCTTCATATAAGTCAGCACCCCACACATGCCAAAACAACTGCGAACGGCGCACTTTGCCGCTTAGCAGCGCCAGCCAGATCCAGGGATTAAACTGCCCATGACAAAAGAAGCGCTGCTGACGATACTTCGCCCGCTCAATCAGTTTTTGCGCCAGCGCTTTCTTGCTGCTGAATGTTTCTATCTGCAGCGCGTTAAAGGACTGAAAGTGTTCAGGCTGCTGCGTGACCACCATAAAATAGCGTGGCGATGCGGTTGGCTGTTCAACGTGCATAACATCGTTAAAAAAGCGCAGCACCGTCAGATTGTGATGGGGAATATCGGATCCCAAAACGTGAATCAAAATCATTTTTTCCGACAATAAACAATGAAAGCGCCACAGCAAAGGGCGAAATAGGCCACATAAGTGAACATATAGGCTTGCGCAGCGCCGGTGGCACCGTGAAGCGGTATGAGCCAACGCGAAAAAAGTGTCAGTAATGTGAACTGGCTGATTTCGGTCAAAATATAGAAGCGCAGCGAAGCTTTGGCGATCACCAGATATCCGAAAACGTAAGCGCCGACTTTAAATACGTCACCGCAAAGTTGCCAGACAAACAGGTCGCGCATACCACGAAAGGCATCAGAGAACAGTAAACTGATCGCCATATCGCGCAGCAGCCAAACGCAGAAACTGGCAGCGGCTACTGCAGGTAAAACAAAACGTATCGCACGACCTATTTCGCGGGCGATGTCCCGCTTGTGCTCCAGACGTGCCAGCGTGGGTAAAAGCCAGACGCTAAATGTCGCGGTGATAAATTGCAGGTAGGCATCTGAGATGCTGGTGACGCCTTGCCACAGCCCAACCTGAGCCCAGCCTTGCTGATCGGCGAGTAAATTACGCATCATCACCCAGGCAACCGGTAATGTGACAGCGGTGATCAGCGCCATGACAGTGTATTTCGCCAGCCTGCGGGCAATATCGGGTTGCCATTGTGGCCGCAGCCAACTCAGCGGCAGCGGTACGCGCCGCTTTAGGATAATCATTGCCGGTAAAACCAGTAATGCAGGCACCAGCGCCAGGCCGATAAGCGCGCCCTGATAGCCGCCAAGCCACCAGCACAACACGTAACCCGCCAAGCCGATTAAGCTGCCAAGTATCAACGCCAGCGCATTACCACGCGCGTCGCGATACCCTTTGATTAACGCCAGCGTCAAATTGGCCCAGGCAATACCAAGCTGCAAAAATGCCACAACGCGAATCACGTTTTGAAAGCGATCGTGACCAAACAGCGCTTCACTGATCGGCGTAGCGGCCAGTAAAAATATCAGCGCCACCAGGGTTGAAAAACCCAACACCATCGCCGACGCCGTGCCCACTACCGCGCGTAGCCGTTCTGCTTCCTGCTGTGATTGCGCGACGTAAGTCGTCACGCCATTGAAAATTCCCGCTCCCGCTAAGACGCCCAGGACGGTGATCAACTGACGGAAATTCCCGGCCTGCCCTACGCCTTCTGGCCCGAAACTCACCGCCAGCAGTTTTACCACCAACAAGCCCGCAGCAATTTTTACCAGCGTAGACGATGCCGTCCACACTGAGGCTTTAGCTAATGACATCAGGAAAAGAAGCTCAGCAGAGAGCTGATCACTGTGTTTTGGTTATTGTCCGACAGGTTGTAGAACAACGGCAGACGTAACAGGCGTTCACTTTCTTTGGTCGTAAAGCGATCGTTGCCAAAAAAGCGTGAAAAGCGTTCTCCAGCAGGCGAGCTATGCAGTGGGATGTAATGAAAAACAGTAAGAATTTCCGCTTCTTTCATCCAGTTAATCAACGCCTGGCGATCGTCTTGATCGTGCAATTTCAGATAAAACATGTGCGCGTTATGTTTACAGTCCGCTGGGATGGTAGGGAGCGTGATACGGCCTTTAGCGGCTAACGGTTGCAAGGCATCATGATAACGCTGCCACAGACGCAAACGCTGCTGGTTAATGCGTTCCGCGGCTTCCAGTTGCGCCCAGAGATAGGCTGCTTGCAGGTCAGACATCAAATAGCTGGACCCCCTATCGCGCCAGGTATATTTGTCTACCTGACCACGAAAGAACTGGCTGCGGTTGGTGCCTTTTTCACGAATGATTTCAGCACGCTCAACCAGACTCGCATCATTGATTAGCGTGGCACCGCCTTCACCGCCCGCCGTGTAATTTTTGGTTTCGTGAAAACTAAAGCAGCCAATATGACCAATACTGCCGAGCGCCCGACCTTTGTAACTCGACATCACGCCCTGCGCTGCATCTTCAATCACGAATAATCGGTGTTGAGTCGCCAGCGCCATAATGGTGTCCATTTCGCAAGCCACACCCGCGTAATGCACCGGCACAATAGCCCGGGTCTTATCTGTGATTGCCGCTTCAATCAGGTTTTCATCAATATTCAGCGTATCAGGCCGGACATCGACAAAGACGATTTTTGCGCCACGCAGCACGAACGCATTGGCCGTTGAAACAAAGGTATAGCTCGGCATGATCACTTCATCGCCGGGCTGAATATCAATCAGCAGCGCGGCCATTTCCAGTGATGCGGTGCAGGACGGCGTTAGCAGGACTTTTTTACTGCTGAAGCGTTGTTCCATCCACTGTTGGCAACGACGTGTAAAACCGCCATCACCGCAGAGTTTGCCGCTGCTCATCGCCGACTGCATATAGTCGATTTCAGTGCCCACAATCGGGGGCGCATTAAATGGAATCATGACCTTTCCTGTAGAACCAGTACGCCGTGCTTTCCAGCCGCGCACCGCTGCGTAAATAAAGGCGCATCGCCGTGAGATTGCTAAGTTGGGTGGCAACACGTAATTGCTTTAATTGCCGAACCCGCGCCCAATCGGCGGCAGCGAGCATCAAGCGCAGGCCAACGCCGTTGCCTTGCGCTTCCGGCAGCACCGCCAGCAAACCGATACGCGCATCCCCGTCAACTTCACGCATCGAGACAAATCCCTGCAAAGCACCGGCTTCATCGCTGGCAACCAGGCATTGATTATCGAACGTGCCGCGTACGGCATTTTCAATCCACTGAGCATAGAAGCGGCCACTGTCATCTGCGGCATACCAAGGCGCACGAAAGCGGCTTTGATTAAAAACCTGCATCGCTGCGTCGCGTAGCGCAGGGATCTGAGATTCCCGGGCAATGCGAATGCCGGTTTGGCGTTCAGTGTGTTTAAGGGTGAGCGCTAAATCTGCCTCGCCTTCCACCAGTTGAAAACCGTGTTGGCCGAGCGCATCAATCACTTCCGCTTGTTCTGCAGACACTTTAATGTGTAGCAGCGCGCAGGGATGTTGCACGGCAGTAGCCAACGGCGTTTCACCATCAAGCTCCAGCCGTACCGTATCAAGGCCGAAGAACTGGCTCTCCCACGCAAGGGGATTAATATTGACGAGGACGGGCATGCAATAAATCCAGCAAATACTGGCCGTAGCCAGTCTTAGTTAAGGCTTCACCGGCAGCACGCAACTGATCGTCACTCAACCAACCGTTGCGCCAGGCAATCTCTTCCAGACAGGCAATTTTAAATCCCTGTCGCTTTTCAACCGTTTGCACAAACATACTGGCTTCAATCAGGCTGTCGTGGGTGCCCGTATCAAGCCAGGCGAATCCACGGCCAAGCAGCTCAACCGAGAGGGCACCACGCTCAAGATACATTTGATTGATGGCGGTAATTTCCAACTCGCCACGCTCGGAGGGCTGAACCTGTTTAGCGAATTCAACCACTTGATTATCGTAAAAATAGAGTCCGGTGACAGCCCAGCGCGATTTGGGTTGCTTTGGCTTCTCTTCGATCGATAACGCATGAAAGTTATCGTCAAATTCCACCACACCAAACCGTTCTGGATCCATGACCTGATAACCAAATACCGTGGCACCCTGATTCTGCTCGACAACTTTCTTGAGCTTAGGGCTGAAACCCTGGCCGAAATAGAGATTATCGCCCAGTACCAAACAGCAACTGTCGTTGCCGATGAAGGTTTCGCCAATGATAAAGGCTTGCGCTAATCCATCCGGGCTGGGTTGTACTGCATAGGTAATCTGAAGGCCAAATTCGCTGCCATCACCTAATAATCGTTGAAACTGGTCACGATCTTCTGGCGTCGTAATGAGCAAAATATCGCGAATTCCCGCCAGCATTAATACCGATAATGGATAGTAAATCATCGGCTTATCGTATACGGGCAGCAACTGCTTCGAAACGGCGCGGGTGATGGGATGTAGCCGCGTGCCCGAACCTCCAGCCAAAATAATGCCTTTCATCTCTGCTCCTTGCGCCTGTTATTGCGTTAAGCCGAGGCGTTCACCACGATAACGGCCATCAAGAATAGCCTGCCACCACGCGGGATTATCGAGATACCATGCCACGGTTTTACGCATGCCGCTTTCAAAGGTTTCCTGTGGCGTCCAGCCAAGTTCACGTGCGATCTTGCTGGCGTCGATGGCATAACGCTGATCGTGGCCAGGACGGTCAGTCACGTAGGTAATAAGGTCACGGAAATGTGCGGTATTTGTTGGTTTGCGATCTGCAGCCAGCTCTTCCAACAGCGAGCAAATCGTTTCCACTACCTCAATATTTTTGCGTTCGTTGTGACCACCAATATTGTAAGTTTCACCCACTTTACCTCTGCTCACCACGCGATAAAGCGCGCGCGCATGATCGTCCACAAATAACCAATCGCGTACTTGCTGCCCATTGCCATAAATCGGTAAGGCTTTGCCTGCCAGTGCATTGATGATGGTGAGCGGAATCAGCTTTTCGGGAAAATGGTAAGGGCCGTAATTGTTTGAGCAGTTCGTGACGATAATCGGCAAGCCGTAAGTGCGTAGCCAGGCGCGAACCAAATGGTCGCTGCTGGCTTTGGTTGCAGAATAAGGGCTGCTCGGTGCATACGGCGTCGTTTCAGTGAAAAATGCGCTCTGGTCATGAAGATCGCCAAATACTTCATCCGTTGAAATATGATGGAAGATAAAAGCCTTTTTGCGCTCATCTTCCATCGAATTCCAGTAAAAGCGCGCAGCTTCAAGCAGCTGATAAGTGCCGATAATATTGGTTTCAATAAAAGCGATCGGCCCATCAATTGAACGATCAACATGGCTTTCCGCAGCCAGATGCATGATGCAATCGGGTTGATACTGTTTCATCACGCGGTCTAATTCTGACCGGTCGCAGATATCTACCTGTTCAAACTTGAAACGCGGATGGTGAATAACGCTGGCCAAGGACGTAAGGTTGCCAGCGTAACTCAGTTTATCCACCACCAAGACTTGATGATCAGTTTCGTTGATCAAATATCTCACCAGCGCTGAGCCAATAAAACCAGCGCCGCCCGTCACCAGAAACTGCTTCATCGCCACACGCCTTTGGTATCTACAATCCAGGATTGCGTAACTTGCGCAGCATCAATGGCACGGAAAGCATGGTGATCAACCAGCATCACCAGCAAATCAGCTTGGTTAAGTGCCTCTTCGCAGGCAACTAACGTGGCATGTTCAGCCAGCGCAGACGGAATCTGGGTAATATTGGGCTCAACAACCCATGTAGCGCCGCTGTGCCATTCGGCAATCAGCTGTGCTACGCCCATCGCCGGGCTTTCGCGTAAATCATCGATATTCGGTTTAAACGCCAGACCAAAACAGGCGATGGTGAGCTCACTGGCACGTTTACCGGTTTGCACCAGGCAATCGGCTAAGGCTTTTTTCACCTGATCTAATACCCACTGCGGTTTGGCATCATTGACTTCGCGCGCAGTGCGAATCAGCCGCGCCAGTTCAGGATTTTGCGCCACGATAAACCAAGGATCGACAGCGATACAATGACCGCCTACGCCGGGTCCGGGCTGGAGAATATTGACGCGCGGGTGGCGATTTGCCAATGCGATCAGTTCCCACACGTTAATCCCTTGATCGGCACAAATCAGCGATAGCTCGTTGGCGAAGGCGATATTGACGTCACGGAAACTGTTTTCCGTTAGCTTGCACATTTCAGCGGTGCGGGCGTTGGTTTCAACACATTCACCTTTAAGGAAAATGCGATACAACTCGCTGGCGCGCGCAGAACAGGCGGCTGACATGCCACCAATGACGCGATCGTTATTGATAAGCTCAACCATGACCTGCCCAGGCAAGACGCGTTCCGGGCAATAGGCAATAAAAATATCAGGAGCTTCACTCTGCTGCGGAAAGCGCAAATCAGGACGCGCTGCGGCTAACCATTCCGCCATTTGTTCGGTGCTGCCGACGGGCGAAGTCGATTCGAGAATCACTAAATCGCCCTTTTTAAGCACCGGTGCGATGGATTCTGCGGCCGCTTTGACGAAGCGTAAATCGGGTTGGTGCTCATCCCTAAACGGTGTGGGTACGGCAATCAGAAAAGCCTCTGCGGCTTCGGGTTTTGTGGTTGCCCGTAGATCACCGCGCGCTACAGCGTCATGCACTACGCGATCTAAATCGGGCTCAATAATATGAATCTCGCCACGATTGATGGTTTCAACAGCACGCGCATTGATATCTACGCCTACTACCTTTTTCCCTTTAGAGGCAAAAACGGCTGCGGTTGGCAGCCCAATGTAACCCAGTCCAATGATGGAAATGGTTTCAAAACTCATAAGTCGACTCTGTTATCTTTTAAGGCTTGCAAAATGCGTCCGCAGGCGGCGCCATCACCATAGGGATTATGGGCGCGGCTCATTGCCTGCCAGGCGGCTTCATCCGTCAGCAACTGGCTCACTTCATTAACGATTTTTTCAATATCGGTGCCAACCAATCTTACTGTTCCCGCTTCCACCGCTTCAGGTCGTTCAGTGGTATCACGCATTACCAGCACCGGTTTACCCAGCGAGGGCGCTTCTTCCTGAACACCGCCCGAATCGGTAAGAATCAGCCAGGCACGATTCATCAGCCAGACAAAAGGCAAGTACTCTTGCGGTTCAATAAGAATGATGTTTTCAATGCCGCTGAGAATGCGGTTTACCGGTTCGCTGACGTTGGGATTAAGGTGAACCGGATAAACAATTTGCGCATCAGGATGCTGACGAGCGATTTGTGCCAGCGCGCTACAGATGCGTTCAAAACCCTCACCGAAGCTTTCACGACGATGGCCTGTAACCAGAATCAGCTTTTTACTTTCATCAAGAAAAGGGTAACGTGCGGTTAATTGCGCATTGAGATCGCTGTCATCTAACACCCGATCGCGCACCCACAGCAGCGCATCTATAACCGTATTGCCGGTAACAAAGATGCGCGCATCCGGCAGGTTCTCCTGCAGCAGATTCTGCCGTGAACGTAACGTTGGCGTGAAATGCAGACTGGCGAGGTGTCCCGTCAACTTGCGGTTAGCCTCTTCCGGCCACGGCGATGATAAATCGCCGGTACGCAGTCCCGCCTCAACATGCGCGACGGGAATCTGTTGATAAAATGCGGCCAGGCTTGCCGCCAGCGTGGTGGTGGTATCACCATGTACCAGCACGACATCAGGTTTGAAATCGAGCAATACGGTTTTCATGCCCTGCAAAATGCGGCAGGTGATTTCAGTCAACCCCTGTTCAGGGCGCATGATGTTGAGATCGTAATCGGGTTGCAGTTGAAATAAACGCAGCACCTGATCAAGCATTTCACGATGCTGCGCAGTCACGCACAGACGTGATTCAAAGGCGGGATCCTGCGCCAATGCTTTCACAAGCGGCGCCATCTTGATGGCTTCGGGGCGAGTACCAAATACTGTCAGAACTTTCACTCTGTTTCTCTCAATGACGCGGTTCTAACATCGGACGCGGCCGACGCATCAGCGCCACACCTGCACCCACCAACGCGCCAATGGCGCCCCACATGATCATCATAAACAGACGACGCGGGCTGTCACGCGAGACCGGCTCTTCCGGTGTGCGTAAATAGCGGTAGGTTTGAAATTTGCTGTTCAGCGCCGGACCTGCCTGCAACGTGGTAAGCATTGCTCTGTTTTGATCATAGCTTATATCATAGGTCGGGCCCGTTGCCTGCAAAGTCTCTAGCTGACCTTGCAGCATCGGTTGACCTAACAAAAACAGATCGCTGTCCGCCAGGTTTTCTCCAATATCACGCGGCTGCTTTTCACGAATACCTTGCTGGTCTGCAATTTTTAACGCCTGTTGCAGGCGATGCTCCTGACGCTGAAACACCGCTTTTGCCACATCTTCCTGACGTTTAACCTGGGCTTGCAGCTGTGCACTGCGCACTTGCCATGCGCCGGTAAGTTCAGTGTTGAGATGACGTGCAGCACGTTCGCTGGCGTAGGCGATATATTGCCGCAGCAGATTGTTAGCATCGCTGGCCGTTTCCGCCTTTAATTTGACGTTATCGAAGGTACTGTGCGCGGTGTCAGCGGGTGTAAACTGGACATTACCGATTAAATCGTCCAGCAGCGCCGCATCATTATGCGCATTCCCCGTTTTACGGCTTTTGAAATAGTCCGTTTGCTGCCAGAACTCCCGGCGCGTATCCCAGGATGAGAGCTGCATGACAAATTCCTGGTAAACCTCATCCATGATCGTAGGCGACGGTGCACTCAGCGTCAGCGCATTGTTATGCACGTCCAGGTTACTGAGAAACTGCTGCTGAGCGTAGTAAGAACCCAGCATATTCACCGTTGGGCGTTCAGTCATCGCCGTGGTGCTCCATACCTGTTTCATCAACAGCGTGGCTAGCCAGGCGATCACGGCAAACAGCAACGCAAGACCAATAATCCAGCGCTTTCCACGCCATAAGCAGCAGCACAGGCCGCGAATATCCAGTTCGTTCTCCACAACGTCAGAGGGCATAACAGGGTTATCCTTTGTAAGGTCTTATCAGAGTCATTTTTTCTTCGCGTCTCGGGCGCTATTAATACGGCGCTTGATGCGTCGAATACGTCGCGCTACACGCCAGGCATGCTTCAGGCAATAGCCGTAAACCATAAAGGCAAACAGGAACAGCACCAGCATCACCCATTCGGGGATAAAGGCGAGATATTCGCCTAACACACCAATACCCGCGAGAATCGCGGCAGCAACGGTGATCAACATAAAGGCCTGACGCGAGCTAAAACCGGCCCGCATGATCAGGTGATGAATGTGCTGGCGGTCGGCAGAAAACGGACTCATGCCTTTGCGCAGGCGACGATACATGATCGCAACCATGTCCATCAGAGGAATGGCGATTAACCACAGCGCGGTAACAGGGGTGATGGGATGGCTTAATCCTTGCGTCGTTTCCAGCAAAATCCAGATGATGGTAAAGCCAATCATCGTACTGCCGGCATCGCCCATAAAGACTTTATAGCGGCGCCCCAGAAAACCGAGATTAAGCAGGATATAAGGCAGCGTGGCGGCGATCATCGCAAAGCACCACATGGCGAGGCTGAACTGACCATCGAAATAGAGGATGATGCCCATCGCCGCAAAAGTAACAGACGCAAGGCCACCCAGCAGGCCGTCAATGCCATCCACCATATTAAAGGCGTTAATGGCCGCCCATACGGCAAACAGCGTTAGCACATAGCCAAACGGCCCAACAATCAACTCAACCGGACCGATAATAAACCCAAGGCTGAGTAAGTAGAGTTTGGCACCCACCATCATCACAACAGCAACAATGGCTTGCACCACGGCGCGAATTTTCACGCTGATATCAAAGCGATCGTCTAGCGCGCCTACCAATACCAGAACACCCGCGCAGGCTAAAAACAGCAGCGCGTGCGGCAAATAATAATTTGTAATCGCGAAGGTAAAACAGATCCCTGCATATACGGATATGCCGCCAACCAGCGGAATCGCCCCATGATGACGTTTACGCGAATTCGGCGTATCAACCAAACCAATTTTTTTAGCTGCTTTACGAGCAAAAAAGAGGAAGACTAAAGAAAAGAGAAAAATTAAACCAAGCTCAGTACTCATAGTGAGTAAATTCACGTTAAACGCTCTCAGCTAACATCTTGGGCAACAATACGCGAAAATCCACTTTTACTGCTGCTCCAGAATCCGAATTCTGCATGAAGAGGTGCGTGAATGCTTAATAATTCACCACCGCTACCACAGTCATTATAAATGCTCCTGTCAGAGTTCAATCCTATAGCCCAGAAATGAAAAACGCCACGTTAAGACGTGGCGTTGTTACGATTTCCTGCTCATTTTACTAAAAAAGCCGAAACTCGCGTTCGGCTTATTTTTTATAAAATCAGGAACGCTTCATCATATCGAAGAATTCGTCGTTGGTTTTGGTCATCGCCAACTTGTTAATGAGGAATTCCATGGCATCGATTTCGCCCATTGGGTGAATAATCTTGCGCAGGATCCACATTTTCTGCAGCTCTTCCTGAGTGGTAAGCAGCTCTTCTTTACGCGTACCTGAACGATTGTAATCAATCGCTGGGAAGACACGTTTTTCAGCGATTTTACGTGAGAGGTGCAATTCCATGTTACCGGTGCCTTTAAACTCTTCGTAAATCACTTCGTCCATCTTCGAGCCCGTATCAACCAGAGCGGTCGCGATGATGGTCAGGCTGCCGCCCTCTTCTACGTTACGTGCTGCACCGAAGAAACGCTTCGGACGATGCAGGGCGTTAGCGTCCACACCACCGGTCAATACTTTACCAGAAGCGGGTACCACGGTGTTGTAGGCACGCGCCAGACGCGTAATGGAGTCGAGCAGAATGATCACGTCTTTCTTGTGTTCGACCAGGCGCTTGGCCTTTTCGATCACCATTTCAGCAACCTGAACGTGGCGAGAGGCTGGCTCATCAAAGGTCGAAGCGATAACTTCACCTTTAACCAGACGCTGCATCTCAGTCACTTCTTCTGGACGTTCGTCAATCAGCAACACCATCAGCACGCAATCGGGATGGTTATACGCCAGGCTCTGTGCAATGTTCTGCAGCAGCATGGTTTTACCGGCTTTCGGCGGTGCGACGATCAGACCACGTTGACCGCGACCAATTGGCGAAGCCAGATCCAGTACGCGAGCTGTCAAATCTTCAGTTGAGCCATTACCCCGCTCCATACGCATACGGCTGTTAGCGTGCAGCGGCGTGAGGTTTTCGAACAGAATCTTGTTCCGCGCGTTCTCCGGCTTGTCATAGTTGACTTCGTTAACTTTCAGCAGGGCAAAGTAGCGCTCACCTTCTTTAGGTGGGCGAATTTTGCCAGAAATGGTGTCACCAGTGCGAAGGTTAAAGCGGCGGATTTGGCTAGGGGAAACGTAGATATCATCGGGACCGGCGAGGTAGGAGCTGTCTCCAGAGCGGAGGAAACCAAATCCATCCTGCAATATCTCCAGCACGCCATCACCAAAGATGTCTTCGCCGCTTTTCGCGTGCTGCTTCAGGATTGAGAAAATAATGTCCTGCTTGCGCATGCGAGCCTGGTTTTCCAGCCCCATATTTTCGCCGAGGGTAATCAGCTCAGAAACCGGCGTGTTCTTTAATTCGGTAAGATTCATAGTGATGGGTTCTTAAACTCGGGGTAATACTCGGAATGTTTGTCGTGAGTGGTATGGCAATTAATCCATGCCTGTTAATGGCTTTTTTCGACTCTTCTCGACGATCATCGTCAGGGATGGCGACTGGAAGCGTGGAGAGGGTTCGATTGCTATGCCAAAGTTGGAGCTAACCGTCAGATTGCAAAACCGCTGTTATAGGTACAGTGCGACAGGGTTTAACAAGGGAAAACTTTTAGATGCTAACTACAAGGTAAGTGCGTAATGCAGTCTTGGTAACTTAGCATGCTTGAAAGAGAACGTCCAGCAGCAGGCAAAAAATTCACCAATGCTGAACGTTCAGTCCTGATTAAGCCAGATTGGCGTTCAGGAACTCTTTCAATTGACCTTTGGACAAGGCGCCCACTTTGGTCGCGGCGACTTCACCGTTTTTAAACAGTAGCAGCGTCGGAATACCACGAATACCGTATTTCGGTGCAGTGCCCGGATTGTCGTCGATGTTCAGCTTAGCGATGGTCAATTTGCCATCGTACTCTTCTGCGACTTCATCAAGGATAGGGGCGATCATTTTACAAGGACCACACCATTCAGCCCAGAAATCTACCAGTGTAACGCCGTCGGCTTTTAGCACGTCGGTGTCGAAACTGTCATCGGTCAGATGAACGATTTTATCGCTGCTCATGTTTTACTCCACAAGATTATGCCTGGCGAATTGGCGTAAAATATACCAATGTAGGTTGACTTTATTTCATCGGATACGCTTTCGTAAAGCGATAGTAAGCTGATATTCTACCACACTATGAGCAAAACACACTTAACCGAACAGAAGTTTTCCGACTTCGCCCTGCACCCTACGGTGGTGGAAGCCCTTGATATTAAAGGCTTTCAGCATTGCACGCCGATTCAGGCGTTAGCACTGCCTTTTACGCTTTCAGGGCGTGATGTCGCAGGTCAGGCGCAAACCGGTACCGGAAAAACGATGGCGTTTTTAACGTCAACGTTTCATCATCTTCTCTCAAATCCTGCGGCGGAAGGCCGTCAGGTCAATCAGCCACGCGCATTAATTCTGGCCCCAACGCGTGAACTTGCGGTGCAAATTCATGCCGACGCAGAACCGCTGGCAGCCACAACCGGGTTGAAACTTGGCCTGGCATATGGCGGCGACGGCTATGATAAACAGCTTAAAGTGCTGGAAAACGGCGTTGATATTCTTATCGCCACCACCGGTCGTTTAATCGATTACGCAAAGCAAAATCACGTTAACCTCGGTGCTATTCAGGTCATGGTGCTGGACGAAGCCGATCGCATGTTTGATCTCGGCTTTATTAAAGATATTCGCTGGTTATTCCGCCGCATGCCGGCTGCGTCCCAACGTCTGAGTATGTTGTTCTCCGCCACGCTCTCCTACCGAGTGCGTGAACTGGCGTTCGAACACATGAACAGCGCCGAATATGTTGAAGTAGAACCCGAGCAAAAAACCGGTCACCGCATTCAGGAAGAACTTTTCTATCCGTCTAACGAAGAGAAAATGCGCCTGCTGCAGACTTTGCTGGAAGAAGAGTGGCCAGACCGCGCGATCATTTTCGCCAATACCAAGCATCGTTGTGAAGATATCTGGGGCCATTTGGCTGCCGATGGTCATCGCGTTGGTTTGTTGACAGGTGATGTGGCACAGAAGAAGCGTCTGCGCATTCTGGATGACTTCACCAAAGGTGATGTTGACATTCTTGTCGCTACCGATGTTGCCGCACGTGGCCTGCACATTCCTGCGGTAACTCACGTCTTTAACTATGACCTGCCGGACGATCGTGAAGATTACGTTCACCGCATTGGTCGTACCGGACGCGCAGGTGCCAGCGGCCATTCAATCAGCCTGGCGTGCGAAGAATACGCACTGAATTTGCCTGGCATTGAAGAGTACATTGGTCACAGCATTCCGGTCAGTAAATACAACAGTGACGCGTTGATGAGCGATCTGCCGCCACCAAAACGTCTGGCGCGTAGCCGCACGGGCAACGGTCCACGTCGTGGCGGTAACAACGCCAACCGTCGCGGTGCACCACGCAACAATAACCGTAAACGTTCGAGTTAAGCTCACCATGCTAAGCGCATCGTCACTTTATGCTGCGATTGATTTAGGATCTAACAGCTTTCATATGTTGGTGGTGCGCGAAGTGTCTGGCAGTATTCAGACCGTTGCGAAAATTAAGCGCAAGGTACGCCTTGCTGCAGGTCTGGATAAGAGCAACCAGTTGTCAGCTGAAGCGATGACGCGCGGCTGGCAATGTCTCAAACTGTTTTCGGAACAGCTACAAGATATTCCTCTTGATCAAATTCGCGTCGTGGCAACTGCCACGCTGCGTCTTGCGTCCAATGCGCAACAATTCCTTGAAACCGCTCAAAAAATTCTCGGCTGTGACATCAACGTGATCAGCGGAGAAGAAGAAGCCCGCCTGATTTATCAAGGTGTGGCTCACACCACAGGTGGTTCCGATCAACGATTGGTGGTCGATATCGGTGGCGGCAGCACAGAACTGGCAACCGGCGACGGGTCCCACGCTACGGTGTTATTTAGCTTATCAATGGGTTGCGTCACATGGCTGGAGCGTTTTTTCAGCGATCGCCATCTGGCAAAAGAAAATTTTGATCAGGCTGAACAAGCGGCGCGTGAAATGATTCACCCTGTGGCGTCTCGGCTGCGCGAACAAGGCTGGCAAGCTTGTGTTGGCGCATCAGGCACCGTTCAGGCGCTGCAAGAGATTATGGTGGCGCAAGGTATGGACGAGCGCATCACCTTAAGCAAATTGCAGCAACTAAAACAGCGTGCAATTCAATGCGGCAAGCTGGAAGAGTTGGAGATTGAAGGATTGACGTTGGAGCGTGCGCTGGTTTTCCCCAGCGGCCTGTCGATTTTAATCGCCATTTTTCAGGAGCTGCATATCGAAAGCATGACGCTGGCGGGCGGCGCGCTGCGCGAAGGGTTGGTTTACGGCATGCTGCATCTGCCCATCGATCGCGATATTCGTACCCGCACGCTGCAAAATGTTCAGCGCCGCTTCAACATTGACGTCGAACAGGCGAGCCGCGTACGTCAGCTTGGGGAAACGTTTTTCCGTCAGGTCAGCGCGCTGTGGAAGCTCGATCAGCGCTGTCGCGATTTACTGCTTAGCGCCTGCGCCATTCACGAAATAGGCCTGAGCGTTGATTTCCGCCATGCTCCGCAACACGCTGCTTATCTGATTCGCCATCTCGACCTTCCCGGTTTTACGCCTGCTCAGAAAAAATTGCTGGCTTGCCTGCTGCAAAACCAAAGTGGCAGCATCGATTTAGCGCTGCTCACGCAGCAAAATGCCGTGCCGCCGCGCCTGGCGGAGCGCATGTGTCGCTTACTGCGTTTAGCGATTATTTTTTCGAGCCGCCGACGCGACGACACATTGCCAGCGGTGCGATTACGGGCCGATGATGATGCCCTGCACCTTACGTTGCCAGCGGGCTGGCTTGATATGCATCCGCTACGCGCTGAGTTGCTCGAGCAGGAAAGCCATTATCAATCTTACGTCCACTGGCTGTTAACGATTTCCTGATCGCAGCCGCTGAACTTGTCAAAGCAACCTTAAGCCTGCATTCAGTGTGATTTAGCGATCAGAGGCCAGATTTGGCCTCTTGATCACTCGGTTTCAACTACGCTTTCTTCGCCTTTTCCAGCATCGCTCTTAATCCTGCCACGCGACTCTGGCCGGTTTTCATGCGCTCTTCCGCACTTACCACTTTACGTTCGGTTTCCCACACCACATCATCTTGCGGCAGCTCAAGTAAGAAGCGGCTAGGTTCTGGGCGCATTAACTCGCCATATTGGCGACGTTCGCGGCATAAAGTGAACGTCAGCTCCTTTTGCGCACGGGTGATGCCCACGTAAGCAAGGCGGCGTTCTTCCTCGATATTATTTTCATCGATGCTGCTCTGATGTGGCAGCAAACCCTCTTCCATGCCGACCAGATAAACGTACGGGAACTCCAGCCCTTTCGAAGCATGCAGCGTCATCAGTTGCACCTGATCCAGCTCTTCATCGCTTTCACCGCGCTCCATCATGTCACGCAAGGTAAAGCGCGTAACAACCTGCGCCAGCGTCATTGGCTCATCCAGATCGGTGCCTTCAAGCATCTCAGTCATCCACTGAAACAGCGTATTGACGTTTTTCATGCGCATTTCAGCGGCTTTAGGGCTGCCTGACGTTTCAAACAGCCAACTTTCGTAATCGATACCGCGGATCAAGTCGCGCACGGCATTCACCGGTTCACGTTCGGTCAGTTGGATCAGCGTATTCAACCATTGGGTAAAACGCTGCAAATGCTCCAGTCCGCGCCCCGTCAGCGTTTGTCCCAGCCCCACATCAAAGCTGGCGTTAAATAAACTTTTATTGCGCAGATTGGCCCATTCACCCAGCTTTTGCAGCGTGGCCGGCCCAATTTCACGGCGTGGCGTATTGACGATACGCAGAAAAGCGCTGTCGTCATCGGGATTGGTTAACACGCGCAAATAGGCTAATAAATCTTTGATTTCCGGGCGCGAGAAGAACGAAGTGCCACCTGAAATACGATAAGGAATACGGTTTTGCATCAGCTGCTTTTCAAACACGCGCGACTGATGATTGCCACGGTAAAGAATGGCGTAATCTTTGTAGGCCGTTTTATTAATGAAGTGATGCGCAATCATTTCACCCGCCACGCGCTCTGCTTCATGATCTTCATTATTCGCGCTCAGCACTTTTAATTCATTGCCGATGCCCAGCTCGGAAAAAAGACGTTTTTCAAACACATGCGGATTGTTGGCAATCAAGATATTCGCCGCTTTCAGAATGCGCTGCGAGGAGCGGTAATTTTGCTCCAGCTTGACGACCTCCAACGCGGGAAAATCTTCTTTCAGCAGAACCAGATTTTGTGGGCGTGCGCCACGCCACGAATAGATCGACTGGTCGTCATCGCCAACGACGGTAAAACGCGCCCGCGCCCCTACCAGCAATTTCACCAATTCGTATTGGCTGGTGTTGGTGTCCTGATACTCATCGACCAGCAGATAACGAATGCGCTGCTGCCAGCGTTCACGCACTTCCTGGTTGCGCTGCAACAAGAGCGTAGGCAGCAGAATCAAATCATCAAAGTCCAACACGTTGCAGGCTTTAAGGTGCTGGTCGTACAAGCTATAACAGTGCGCAAAAATAGTATCTCGCTCGGAACGCGCCAGAGCGGCGGCCCGAGGCGGATCGACAAGATCGTTTTTCCAGTTTGAGATCGTTGAAATAAGCTGCTGTACCAGTGCTTTATCTTCTTCCAGCCACTGTTTGGTCAGCTCCTTCAGCAAGGCGAGCTGGTCTTGGTCGTCAAACAGCGAGAAGTTTGATTTCATGCCCAACGCGACGTATTCGCGCTTAATGATCTCAAGCCCCAAGGTATGGAACGTTGAGATCATCAGCCCACGAGCTTCTTTGCGGCCCAATGTCTGCGCCACTCGCTCTTTCATCTCGCGAGACGCTTTATTGGTAAATGTTACCGCTGCAATGTGGCGTGCCTGGTAGCCGCACTCACGAATCAGATGCGCAATCTTATTGGTAATAACACGGGTTTTTCCCGATCCCGCACCCGCCAGCACCAGGCAAGGTCCGGTGACAAATTCGACAGCACGTTGTTGACCGGGGTTTAAACGCATAACGGAATATCACTCAGTAGAAAATGAAAAAGGAGGCAGACACCCGATCTCGAACCAGAACCACAGCGGTGAGCAACGCACCTACAGTTCGAAAGATAGGGTTATAATGGGCGACGATTATACACAACGAGACACTATCATGGCGAAAACCGCGGCGGCTTTACACATCCTCGTGAAAGAGGAAGCGCTGGCTAAAGAGTTACTGGCAAAACTGGAAAAAGGCGAAAATTTCCAGCAGTTGGCGAAGAAACATTCAACCTGCCCATCAGGGCGTAACGGCGGTGATTTAGGGGAGTTTCGTCAGGGGCAAATGGTGCCGGCCTTTGATAAAGCGGTCTTCACCTGCCCGCTACTGAAACCTTACGGACCGGTGAAAACCGCCTTTGGTTATCACATCATCAAAGTGATCTACCGTAACTGATTACTTCTTGCTCTTCATCTGCTGCAAAATAGTGCTGCACTGATTGTCTTCATTATCACTTGGAGAAATCAGTGCCAGCAATGCGGCGGCAGGCGCAACCACCGCGCCCAATGCTACCGCTGCCGCGCCACGTGCAATTAACGGCCCCGCTTTCACCCCCGCATCCGGGCTTTTAAACGTGCCGCGCACGTAAAGCGGCGATCGCAGCGTGATAATGCGCACACCTTTGCTCTCAGGATTAACGGTGAGATCCATGCGTTCGTTGGCAAAGTTGGCGTTGCCGGTAATATTAATCACCGCGTTCTCGGTATCGAACACAAAGAGGTTCGGCGTTGCTAAGCCGTTTTGCAGTTTGATATCGGTCGCAGCGCAGTTGATACGCACTTCATCATCACCGAAGAGTTTACCCACCACGTAATTACCGACATTCAGCCCGGCTATTTCCATCAGGCTGCGGCTAATCAAACCATCGTTCATCAGCAACTTGAGTTGACCATTACTGGTCGCCAGCAAATCCGCCACTGAGTTGCCGTTGCCGGTAAAGCTGGCATCACCGTTTAGCTGACCCATGCTGTTTTGCATGGCAGTCACATCCGGGAACAACTGACGCAGATGCAATTTACGTGCATGTATATCCGCGCGTCCCCGCATCGGGGTTCGATCGCCTTCCAGATGTATGGTGCTGTTCAGACTGCCGCCCGCCATACCAAAGCGCAGCGGATCTAACAGCAAATCACCGTTTTTAAGCTGTAAATGGGTATAAAGATCGCTTAACGGCAGCGAATTACTGTGTTCGATGCGCTTTCCGCTGAACTTCACATCAGCGTCCATGACATCCCAGCTTTTGGTATCAAACTTGTCATGCGGCAAGACACGATCGGCAGGCTGCGTCGATTTTTCACCGCGCTGCGCTTTAGCCTGCACGGTTTTTTCACTGCCTTTACCGGAATCTACCCCAATCAGCGGCCCCAAATCAGCCATGCGCAGCTGACGAGATGTCAGTTCGCCAGCCAGTTTAGGCCGCGGTTTGCCTTGGGTATAAGTCAGCGATCCGTGAATATCGCTGTCGCCAATATGTCCATTAAAATTCTCATAGTGGAAAACCGGCCCCTTCTCACCCGCAAACTTGGCGATCAGATGACCATCGGTTTCGTACGGCGGGGTATCAGGCAGCAACACGCCGGTTAAACCATACAAGTTGGCTAAGGTGTCACCCGAGAAGCGCAGACGCACATCCAGTCCACCAAGATTCATCGGATCTTGCAACCCGCCCGTGACCTGCACGCGTGTACTGCCGTTGCGAATATCTGCCTGGAGAGGGAATGGCGTTGTCTGGCTGCGCAGCGATAACATGCCACCAATTTTGCCTTCGCCAACCAGCCGCTCATTGTTATAGGTGCCGTTCGCCTGCCAGCCAAAGATAAAATCACCCGCGCCTTTTTGCTTGTCATCGCCGCCAGCAATTTGTGCATAAGGTAACGGTTTACCCAGCGGATTCACTTTTACCGTGACATCGGCTTTATTGACGGCGTCGCGATAACGAATCTGACCTTGATCAAACAGGATATTGTCGAGACGGAATGACCAGGCTGACGGCGGCGCGTTTTCATCTTTGCTGTCACTGTTGGCAAGATTGAAGGTCCAGTTATTTTTCTTATCCGCTGTTTGGATCAGGCGTGCATCGGGCGCTTCCAGTTTGATCCACGGAATAAAAACTTCTTTATGCAGCAGAGCCAACGGTGCCAGCGTGGCGTCCACGCGTTGTAAATGCACCATCGTCACTTCTGGAATTTCGGGCGGATTGCCCAGCATGATGTCCTGCGCATGCAGATGCGGCCACGGCACCCAGCTGCGCCAGCCCGGTTCGTCGCGATTGCGCTCCCAAGCCACGCCTAAATCGCCGCGAATGGCGAAAGGACGGTTCAGTTCCGTGGAGACTTTCTGGTTGATGGTTGGCTTCAGGCGATTCCAGTCAAACGTGGCAATCACCACGATGATCACCACAACCAACAATAAAAAAATCCCAATAATCCAGCTTACTATTTTTCCCGTACGTGACATTTTGCATTCTCCTTGCCCTTCCCCGGTCTCCGTTAAAGATAGTCGAGAGCGTGGGGAACGGCATCAGGGAAGCTGGATAGGAAGATGATTCAATTCAGAAAAGGGCACTGGGCGCGAAAAAAAATAGCCTTGCGCCGCCATAGCAGGAGAAGATTGCACTTGTTGCCACTCCTCTTCTGTTTCTACACCTTCAACAATCACGCCATTGCAGTATCGGTTAATCAAAGCCAACAACATAGAAAACAAGCTGCATCCCTCTTCGCTGGCGCGCAGCAGGATGAACAGTTCACGCGAAAGCTTGATGTAGTCGTACTTGAGTTCAGTCAGAGCAGAGAAATTTGCCATGCCGGAACCGAAATCATCCAGCCAAAGCGGGCCAAGTTCCGGCATCTGCGCCACCATCTCTTCCTGCGGCAAAACATGGTGTTCGGTCAGTTCGAATCGCACCCAAGGCAAGCGCGCAATTAAATTGCGAATGGTGGGATGATTTTGAATCGACAGCAGCGAAGGGCCGTCAATATTCACGGATGCGACAATGCCGGTGCGTTCGAAAAAAGTGGCCCACTGCGTTAAGAGTTCCAGCTGTTCATGCACAACATACAGGCGTTGAGGAATATCGAGCGCCGCGAAATAGGCTTCAGACGATAACTTATCCTCCGGCGTAGACGGATGGGTGATGGCGGTCAACAATTCAATCGCTAACAGCCGACCCGTTGTCTGATAGATCGGCTGAAAAGTATAAAACCGTTGGCATTGCTGCCAGAAAAGGCGCGTTTCCTGCGGGGGATTGATGTCAGTCGAAGAAGGTAGTCTGGGACTAATATTCTCCATCACCATGGTATTTTCCTGGTTGGTGGCGAGCGCCTCAATGCGGCAACCCAACGGCAATTTTGGTAATTACTTTATTTTAGGGCCGCAATAAAGCGAAGAGTGTACCAACCCACCAACCTAAACAATCGGCGAAAAAAGCCTGCATTTATTCGCTTTATCAATCAGATCGCACCCTAATCGCGACTTAAGTGGAATCAAAACGGCGTTTTAAAAATCGTTGACGTCTGCCATACCAGACGCGAGACTAATGCAATATTTCACTACAGGCCGAAAACCATGACGCAGAAAAAAATCGCCGTTATTGGCGAATGCATGATTGAGCTGTCCGAAAAGGGTGAGAACATTAAACGTGGTTTTGGCGGTGATACGCTCAACACCGCAGTTTATATCGCCCGCCAGGTTGATGACGCGCAGCTAAGCGTAGATTACGTTACCGCGCTGGGTACAGATTCGTTCAGCGATCAAATGATCGCCGCCTGGCAGCAGGAAAAGGTTAAAACCGATCTGATTCAGCGGCTAGATAACAAAATGCCGGGCCTGTATGTGATTGAAACTGATCCACACGGCGAACGCACCTTCTGGTACTGGCGCAGCGATGCTGCCGCACGGTATTGGCTCGACAGTGCAAACAGCGACGCGGTTTGCCAGCAGCTCGAAAATTATGATTACCTCTATTTAAGCGGCATCAGCCTGGCGATTTTGCCTGATGCCAGCCGTGAGAAATTAATGGATCTGCTGTCGCGTTGTCGCGCCAACGGCGGCAAGGTGATATTTGATAACAACTACCGTCCACGCTTGTGGGCTGATAAATCCCAGGCACAAGCGGCCTATCGCGCCATGCTAAATTGCACTGATATCGCCTTCTTGACTCTGGATGATGAGCATTTGCTATGGGGTGAACAGACGCTTGAAGCGGTTATTGCCCGAACGCGCGAGGCTGGTGCCAGTGAAATCGTCATCAAACGCGGCGCAGAATCTTGCCTGGTTGCTATCGGTGATGATCCTTTGATTGATGTCGCTGCGGTACGTCTGGCGAAAGAAAAAATCATTGATACGACGGCAGCAGGTGACTCATTCAGCGCGGGCTACCTTTCTCAACGTTTGGTCGGTGCATCGCCTCAGGCGGCGGCCGAGCGAGGCCATCTCACTGCCAGCACGGTGATCCAACATCGCGGCGCCATTATTCCGCTAAATGCCATGCCGAATTAATATCTCGCCCCATTTATTGGGGCGTTATTATAACAACGCGTTAAAAAATCCATACATTAAATTTCGCCCTCCGATAATAATATTAATAATTACTGTTACCTGAACACGTTAAATATATGAATAATATAACCTGTCATTTTCAATAAAATAGTAGATCTGCGTCTGAAAAAAATAATTAACTTCCTGCTTTAGATTTACTCTGCAGCCCATTTATTTTATATTTTTTTGGTCTTGAGAAAGACAAATCTATAAATCTGACCACTAAAATAAGGAAATTTCCATGCGTGAACTGACTTTAAAAGAAGTCGAGATCATCTCTGGCGCGGGCAACTTTGCAGACAAATCCAGCGGTGGAACCATCTCCAGTGGCTACAACGGCGGCAAAAGGGGTGGCGCGCCAAAAAGTTGCGCTAACGACGTCGGCGCAGGCGCTATCATAGGATTAATCGGTGGTATTCCTGGCGGCCCGGCGGGAATGGCAATGGGTGCTACTGCGGGCGCACTGGGTGCGTCTTTAGGGTGCAATAATAGCCCGTACGGTGGCAACAAAAATAATAATAGTAATAACAACAGCGGGATTGGCGGACAATGTTCCTGGTAACGTTTGAATAAGCCGTTGCGGTGATGAAAATGCGCTTAAACGATCCACGCACCCGTAGAACAATAATCAGTCTGCTTTCATTATTTATAGCAATGCATATTGCTTATAACACCAGCTTATGTCGTTTTTCAGTTACAAAAAACCCTTACGATCTTTTAATGTGGTTTTTTATGATTGTTGGCGTTTATAGTTTTTTTGCTGCAATTTTCCGCGCACTTGATTGGTATAACGGAAAATCAAGGCAACCTTAATAAATCAGGCAGCGCTGTGCTGCCTTTTTTCAAGGTCTGAAACATCAATAACATTGATAATTGCCGAGTTAAAAAAACTAAAAATTTCAGTGTCGATAAAATTTTACGCTTTGTATTTTAGTTATTAACTCAAATTTCAACGGTTCTACCCTTTCTTCTCTGCAACATATAAAACCCCGTTATAGATTTATTATTAATAATCTTAAAAATCATTAAGTTACAAAATCACCTTGCCACCAGGCATAGTCCTAATCTGCTTATTTTTACCGTTTTCGGATGGACGTCGCTGCTAAAAAAGACCATCTTTTAATCAACAACAGCAGGACGCTGTTTACCCGGCCGCGAACAAAACAATTACAACAGCTCTCGCATCAGGACCTATTTATGAACACAGAAATTATTAATATCTGGCCGCAAGGTGATGCGCCAGGTGCGAGCGACTCGCGCGCTCAGCCTCAGATTGTTGATATGGCGAAGCCGTATGAACCTTTTGATCGTGCCGCTTCGGGCGTTCGCTGTCCAGAAATGGCCATTTGGCATCCGATTGAGTCCAACGGCATTACATTGCTTGTTGCGCCCGGTGGTGGTTATCACCGCGTAATGATTGATCGTGAAGGCAGCGCGCTTGCCACTTTTTTCACTTCCATGGGCTATACGCTGGCGGTCATGACGTATCGCCTGCCCTACGATGGGCATCATGAAGGCCCGGATGCACCGCTGGCAGATGCGCAGCGTGCGGTACGCGTATTGCGTGAACGTGCGCAGCGCGGCTTGAACGGTAAATATATCGTGATGATGGGTTTTTCAGCGGGAGGTCACGTTGCTGCCAGCTTGGGCACACGTTTCGCGGAAAAGCTTTATCCGGTGCAGGACAACGCTGAAAACCACTCGCCGCGCCCAGATGCCATGGTGCTGGTGTATCCGGTAATCAGTATGCGTGAAGGATTGGCCCATGAAGGCTCTCGTACCCGCCTGCTTGGTGCCTGGCCAGATCAGCAAACTATTGATGCTTATTCAATGGAAACACGCGTCCATGCGCAAGTCCCGCCGACGTTATTGATCCACGCTGCTGATGACGAATCGGTATCGGTCAATAACAGCATGGTGTTCTTTAGCGCATTACGGGAACATAACGTTCCAACAGAAGTGCATTTCTATCAGAAAGGCGGACACGGCTTTGGTATCCGAGGTGTGGCAGATTTGCCCCTCGCCAGTTGGCCAATGTTAGTGACCGAATGGCTCAGGGCAAAAACCTGAGTCGTTAAGAAGCCGGCGGCGCAACGTCGCTGGCGCTACCATCGGGTTGGCTAGTGCTGCTGTCCGGCTGGCTGGCATCGCTGCTGGTTGCAGGCGTTGCCGGCGGAGCCATCACCTTATCCCAGTCGCTTTGCAACATTTTCACGTTGGTTTCCGCTTCGCCTTCCGGCTGAATCAACACCATCATCAATTCCTGACTGAGTTGCTGACGCAGTTCCTGATTCAGCTGCTCGCGCGTTAATCCAGCCAAAAAAGCCTGACGCAGTTTTTGATATTGTTCAGGCGCAATATCCACCACGGAATTTTGCTGCGAACGCAGACGCTGACTGATTAACACGTCAGTATCGGTGCGGGCATAGGTGGTAAACAGTTTGTTCAGCTCCAACAGTTTTTGCGCCATCAGCGCATCAAACTCTTCCTGCGGTAAACCTTTATCACGCACTTTCGCCAGCTCACGCGCCACCAGATTCATATTCTGGGACAGCGTGTCGTTGCGCGCATCCATGTTGATTGAGCATTGCGCACGTTGGTATAGCACACGGCAATCGAAACCAACCTGTACGCCCTGCGCTTTGCTGTCGCTTAGCGCACGCTGCACATGCCAGAACAACGCTTCACGTGCCAGATCGCCTTGCCAGTAACGCTGCAAATTTTGCGAATCACGAATCGGCTGCCATGGCGTATCCCACACCAGCGACAGGCGATCCTGGCTCATCTTGCCATTGACCAGATTCACCGGCTCATGCGGCAACGGAGAAAGCGTCGGCAACGGCGCAGGCGCATCGCGCTTGCCTTTTAGCGGTGAGAAAGCTTTATTGATCTGTTCCGACAGACTGCGGCTGTCGACGTTGCCAACCACATAGAGTGTCATTGCATCGGGTGTATACCATTGACGATAAAAGGTTTCCAGCTGAGCCAAATCCACCGGCGCGCGCGGCTGCTCGGCGGGGTCATGTGCCAGTAGCGCCGACCCTTTCAGACGAAAGCGCCACCAGACATCCTGGGTGTTTGCTGGCCAAGTCGCAATAGGATCGGAAGCGGAAAGCGCGGTGTTAACCACTTGATCGGTAATGGCCATATTGCCTGCCGTTGCCGCCAACCAGTTCAATGCTTCTTTCAACAATTCTGGCCGGTTATTGGGCAGGCTAAGGTTAAATTGGGTGTAATCATAAGATGCGATGACCGGCGGGAGCGGATGCTGCGGGTCCATCGCTTGCTGCCATAAGGCGCGTTGTTGATTAGTGTCGAGCGCAGTGTTGTGCACCATGGCAAGGCGCGGCAGCAGATGACTGAAACCTGCCTGTTGCGTCCCTTCCACCAGCGAACCGGTGTTTACCACCATACGCAGTTCAATGCGATCGCTGGGGCGTTGTGGTGTCGCCAGCAACTGCCAGTTGAAACCGTTATCCAGTTTCCCTTCCTGCCAGGCAGGATCGGGTTGCAGCGTTTCTGCTTGTACACCATAACTGGTTGCCGCCAGCACTAATCCACCAACTAAAAGCCGAATTCTGGTGCCCTGCATGTGAACCCCTACTCAAACAATTCAAAAAATCGTTATCACTGGCGCATACTGCCGCTGTTATTAACGAACCGGCAGGCGCCGGACCGCGCTGTTATCCAACAACAAAGTCTTTGACCACAGGAAGGTCATGATGTCGCGCAACGAAGTGAAAAACATTAACTGGGGTTCATTATCCAAATGCCCGCTGTCAGGGCAAGCGACAGCGGGCATTTGTGGGGATTTAAATGGAAATCAGTGATTAAACAGAGGATTCAGACGTTTTTTTCGTCTTATTGCTACCTGAAAGTGTCTCCTTCAACTGGTTTTCATCCAGCTGACCTACCCACTTCGCGACTACCACCGTTGCCACACCGTTGCCGACCAAATTGGTCAGCGCACGCGCTTCGGACATAAAGCGGTCAATACCGAGAATCAACGCCAGGCCTGCTACCGGTAAATGCCCCACCGCTGAAAGCGTCGCTGCCAGCACAATAAATCCGCTGCCCGTTACGCCCGCCGCTCCTTTTGAGGAGAGCAGCAATACCACCAGCAAGGTGATTTGGTGGAAGATATCCATGTGCGCATTGGTTGCTTGCGCGATAAATACCGCCGCCATGGTGAGATAAATAGAGGTGCCATCAAGGTTAAACGAGTAACCCGTTGGAATAACCAGCCCCACTACCGATTTCTTGCATCCGAGACGTTCCATCTTATCCAACATGCGCGGCAGCGCTGATTCAGAAGAAGACGTGCCCAGCACAATCAACAACTCTTCTTTGATATAGGCGATGAACTTGAAGATGTTAAAGCCCACTACGCGCGCAATTAGCCCTAAAACTATCACCACGAACAGAACACAGGTGATATAGAAGCAGACGATCAACTGACCAAGCTGGACCAGCGAGCCAACGCCATATTTACCAATGGTGAAGGCCATCGCACCGAAAGCACCGATTGGCGCAAGGCGCATAATCATATTGATAATGCCGAAGATCACACCCGAGAAGCTTTCGATAACGTTGAAAATCAGCGTACCGGCGTTGCCCATACGATGAAGCGCAAAACCGAACAGCACGGCAAACAGCAGCACCTGTAAAATATTGCCGCCAGCAAACGCACCGATCACGCTATTAGGAATCACATCCAATAAGAAGGCGACGATACCTTGCTGCTCAGCCTGCTGCGCATAAACCGCCACGGCTTTGGCATCCAGCGTGGCCGGATCAACATTCATTCCTGCACCTGGCTGCACCACGTTGACCACGATCAGCCCGATAATCAGCGCAATGGTACTGACGATCTCAAAATAGAGCAGCGCGACTGCGCCAGTCCGTCCAACTGCTTTCATGCTTTCCATGCCAGCAATGCCGGTCACTACCGTACAAAAGATTACGGGAGCGATGATCATCTTGATCAGTTTTACGAAGCCATCACCCAACGGCTTCATCTGAGTACCTAACTCGGGATAAAAATGACCCATCAAAACGCCGATGCCGATGGCAACCAGCACCTGGAAGTAAAGGCTTTTAAATAGCGAGGTTTTCATAAACAGGAGTCCACTAGCGACAGAAATGACGATATTGTCGTATTCGTTATCATGACCGTCAGGCTGGAAAAACCAGACATCAACCGGTAGCCGAAAAATAACACTCTGTTTACGTGATTAATACAGGCTGACAAAGCCCAGGGAAATGATACAGACATAATTCTGAACTGAAACGCTTCAGCTGCGACTTTTGTAACTAAAATTCTCGCAAAATCAATGTATCAGGTGATTATTCTGTTCGTGACGGTTTCACAATCCATTGTTGATTGAAACGTGTCAGATTCACAGCTTCAGAGTAGAGGTAGCCTTGACCAATATGAATACCGCGCGCCAGTAGCCAGTCGCGCTGCTCATTCGTTTCAACACCCTCAGCAATGACATCCAGATTAATGATGTCGGCGATTGCCGCCACAATACGCACCATGGTGTCATCATCGGGCAAAGCTGAGACAAAACTGCGGTCCATCTTCAGTTTATTCACAGGCAGGGCTTTGAACTGATGCAGGTAATTCAGATTGGAATAGCCCATGCCAAAATCATCCAGCGCTACGGCCACGCCGGTTTGCTGAAGCATTCGCAATAGCGAAATCGCCTGTTCTGCATCGCCAATCTGTGCCGTTTCGGTAATCTCCACCACAAAAGTGCCGGGCGCAATACGATGGCGCTCTAACAGCGACTGGAGATGCGTCACCATGCTGGCATCACGCAGTTGCACGGCTGAAATGTTCACGCTGAGTGGAATCATCACGCCATGCTTTTGCCAACCCGCCAGAATGCGGCAGGCTTCTTCGAATACCCAACGGCCAATGGCGGAGATCACGCCAATCTCTTCGGCGCTGGCAATAAATTCTTCCGACAATCCGTAGCTGCCATCCGGTTGGCGCATGCGCAGTAGCGCTTCCGCACCTGCCAATTCACCGGTTTGCATGTTGATTTGCGGCTGGAGGTAGAGCGCAAACTGCTCGTCATGCAGGCCCTGCAAAATATCGTGCTCTTGGGTTAAACGCTTTTGCGCCCGCTCCGTTAAGGCAGCATCAAAGAACAGGATTTGGTTTTTGCCTTGATGGCGTGCCGACATCATTGCCGAGGTCGCGCGGTCCAGCAGTTCATTGGCGCCCAACGGCTCATCATCGCGTAATGCCAATCCGATACTGGCATTGGGGCGTAATTGCAGCTGCTGCAAATTCACCGGCTGATTAAGTCGAATGATCAGGTTGCGCGCCAGTCGTATCGCCCGGAACGGATTATTGGCGCGCTTCATGAGCAGCGCAAAATCACTGGGGCCGGTTTGCGCCAGTAAGGTGTGATCGTCGAGTGTGCTGCGTATTTTCTCCACCAGCGTCAGCATCAGCGTGTCGCGCTGTTCGTCACTCAACACGCCGTTGGCTTCCTGTAGCGTTTCTACGCGGATCACCATCAAACCAAACGGTCGACAAGGATGGCGCATGTGTTGATCAACCAGGGCGAGAAACAGGGTGCGATTCGGTAAATCAGTCACGGCAAAGTGGGTCGTCAGGCGACTCATTTCATCATGCACTGACTCCAGCACCTGCTGATTGCGATTGTAACTGCGGATCAGCATGCCTATTTCATCATCGCGATGTCCCTGCGGCAGCGTCAGCTTGTGCGCCAGAATAGATTGCGGCGGCAGTTCCTGTAGCTCGCGGGAGATATTCCGCAGAGGATGGATGATTAAACGGTTGATACACCAGCTGATCGCTACCGAAAGAATCAGCGCCAGCAGCAAATAGGTGATGATCATGGTCGAGAGCGTGCTGAGAATAAATTGATACACGCGCGAGGAGTTCGCTTGCAACACCAAATACGCCAGCGGTTTAGGCGAACCGGTATTTTCAACGGAATAGAGCGGCAGTGTAATTTGCACCGGCAGTTCAAACAGGCGCGCCACTAAGCGCGGCACCGGTTTTTCGGGTTCGAAATCCGCATGCAGCGCCTGAAAAGCGTTGGGTAATACCACATCCGCGCGGGATAAAATCCCGGCAGGTTTCAGCGAATGTAAAATGTGTTCAGCTTGCGGTATATCGGCTCGCAGTACCGCTTCCGACAGCGGCTGACGCACGCTATGCGCAATCGTTTCCATTTGCTGGGCGTAGTCAATCCTGCGCTGCTGCACAAAATGAAACAGTTGAATGACGATAAAAATGCTGACCGTGATAACGGCAACCAGCGAAACTGTCGCCATCTGCTTTATCGTAAGTGACCGACTTACCCGCAAAAATTCTCTCCCGACTACAAAAAAGCTCAGATATCAGACAGGAAAATGCGCAGCAAGTATATCCCAACGCAATGTTTTTTTTGATGCTTATGCGGCAAGTCGACGCAGAATCAGACCAGCGCGCCAGATTCTCCTCAGACAAGGCGCGCTATTTAAAATCGGCATAAGGCACCAACGCCTGCGGTGGCATCGCCAGATCGCCTTGCCATCCTGCGGCTGAATAACGCAGATAAATCAAACCGTGGCTTGGCGTGTAATCTTCAGCTTGCTGGATATCAATGCCCGCGCCAATAAACCAGTTTGCGGTCACGCGTCGCTCTAGCAGCGCCTGCAAAGTGTAACCGATACCGCGACTGGTGCTGCTTTCTGACAGGGGATTCGAGGCCAGCATAAAGCCCGGATTCAGCGGATAGCGCCGCTGCGCATCACGATGAGATTGCGACCATGAAGCTGAACCGCCGAGTTCATACGACCAGTTTTCCATGCGCTGCCGCCAGCTCACCGGCAGCGAGAAAGAGAGGTAGCGCTGCGGACTGTAATAACCGCCCTGACCAAAGCTGTAACCGCTGAGATCCTTCTGGTAATGCCACAGCATGCTGTTCAATCCGACGGTAGCGCGGCGATTGTCTTCATTAATCAGCTTGTAGTAATAGCCGCCCATTACACGTTCGCGGCTATTATCCGCAACGTTTTCACCGCTAATCTGATGCGCGCTTACATCGCCCCATATACCCTGTGCGCCGCCGCGATCGTAACTCAACCCCATTCCCCCGCCGGTGGCGACCACGCCGCCAACAGTTTTTCCGCCCTGTGCCGAGGGATCACGCGTACCCGCAAAAGCCAGTAACGAACTGGAGATGGGACGCCGTGAGGCGTTGATAACAATGCCAACCTCTTTCAGATCGGTTTTCCAGCTGATGCCGCCGACCCAATTTGTCACCGCAAAGCCCAGCGGCGTGGTGCCGACATCCGCCGACCAGCGATCACTCTTCCAACCGATGCCGACAGCCGTGCCTTCGTCGCGTTGGGTAAAGTCTCGGCTACAGCCGCCAGAGTTGGCGTCATTACAACTGCCGAACAGGGCGTCATGCGTACCGTTCGCGTGAGCAAAGCTCCCCGCCGAGAGCTGTACATGATCGAGCCGGACAAAAGTGCGTCCTGCTGCCAGCGGCGTGTCGGCCTGCAACAAGGTGGTGTGCGCGGTAAAATCAGAAAGTCCGCCGCTGCCTTTATTACGTGAATAATCCTGTTCCAGCGTCAGCGTCGTCTCTTGCTGACGATAAAGATCGGCGGCATCGCGGCGAATGCTGCGTTTTAGCCAGTCATCCTGCAATTCATTGCGCGTTAACGCCGTTAAGCTCTCGCTATTTTCCGGCCGTGTTGCCGTGATGCCGCTGGCGACCATCGCGTCACGATAATCATTAAGCGCCGCCGTGGACTGCTGCTGCGTCAGTTCAACGCGTGCCGCATCTCGGTAAATCAATGCTTTATCGGGTGAAGGCGGATCAGAAGCCACGCGAAGCTTTAGCGCCTGAAACAACTGCTGCGCGCGTGTTGTTTCGCCCACCTGCTGCCAGGCCAGCGCGATACGACGTTCGCTGTTACTGGTTTGCCGTTCAGTAGAAGGCAGTTTTTGCAACGCCTTGTACGCTTCCGACTTGTGTTTTAAAACAATTAGCGCGTCGATACGGCCTAATCTGGCATCGCTGTTATCCGGTTCTTTTATTAAAACTTTTTGATAGGTATCCAGCGCCTGTCGCGCATCGCCTCGCTCCAACGCCCAATCCGCTAACAGCATGTCGCGGCGCGTTGATACAGGCTGCTGAAGCAGCAAAGCCGTTGCGGCCTTTTCCTGGCCCTTTTCACGCAGCGCACGCGCCTCAGCCAGCAGCTTGTCCTGCATCAACCGAGCCGCCAATGCCCGCATATTATCGTCCCATTTTGCCGACGGCAGCCGGTGCATGGCGAAAAGCGCGGCATCGCCATCGTCATGGCTGGAAAGATAAAGCGCAGCGGCATAATGAGCAGTCACATCGTCAGGATGGTGATTCAGCAGCGCGTGCATGATGCCATCGCCCTGCTTCTTCTCGCCGCCGTTGTGCAGCGCACCCGCAAGGCGATAGTTAAGCCAGACATCATTCGGGGTTAACTGTGCCGCCTGTTGATACTTCACCGCAGCCTGCGCCCAATGGGTTTGCTGCGCCAGCGCATCACCTTCTGCACGCAAGGTATCGCTATGTAAATCACGTAATGTTTCTGCTAATGCAGGCTGCTGCGCGGCGGGCAGGCTACTCATAAATTGCAGCGCACGTGCCGGAGATTCGCTTTGATAAAGCCCAATCAAGCGACGAATGGTGGTGATATTGCTACGATCACGCGTCAACGCCTGCTGCCAAAGCTGCTCTGCTTTCTGGCTATTTTTACACGCCAGCGCCACGTCACCGAGGCCAATCAGCGCATAACTGTCGCGATCGTCAAGCGTCTGCGCCGTACGATAGTACTGTTCTGCCCTGTCGATATCCTTTTTTGCCAGCGCCTGATCGCCGTTCTCAATCGCCAGCCAGTAACGGTTGGTTTGCAGCAGCGATTGCCATTTGCCAAGCTGTGTACTTTGCTGCCCAGCTTTTACTGCGCGTTCCAGCCACCTGATTGCGCTGGCACGATGATTGACTCGCGCCTGTGCCTGGCCCATTGCACCCAGCAATTCGGCATCGTCGGGATGCGCTTTGATCGCTGCCGTCAGCGAGGGAATAGCATTCGCGCCGCCGCCAGCCTCGACTAATGCCAAACCACGTACGCGCTGGCGATAAGCGGGATCGGCCAGCAACGTTTGCTGGCGCGTAAGCTCTTCTTCACCTTGCCGCTGCTCGTCACCGCTGTTGAAGAGACTGAGATAGTGTTGCAATGCAGCCACGCTGCTGTCGCTGACGGGCTGATTACGGATTTGCGTCAGCCACAGCTCTGCTGCGGCCACGCGACCTTCATTGATGTTGGCAAGACGACGCAGTTGCGTCACCGCTTCAGCAGGCTGTTGGTGTTCAAACGCCATGCGTGCCAACTGCAGTTCAACGCTGATGTTGCCCGGATAACGCTTTTCCAGCGCCTGCAACTGTTGGTATGCCGTCGTTTCATTGCTGGGTAAGCGCGCCACCAAACGCCAATATTCCAGTGCCATACTGACATCAGGAAAAATCCCGGCAAATTGCGCATCGTAAGCGGCTTTGGCTTCTGCCAGCCTTCCCGACGCCGCCAACAAGCGTGCTTCCTGCAATTTTTGCCGCCCCTCGCCTGACATCATCTTCAGTCCCGCCGCCGACTCACGTGCGGCTTCAGAATCTGGCGCGACATGACGCAGTTGCGCCATCAGGCTCTGCGCCTGCGTCAAATCGCCCTGATGCAGTGACACGCGCAGGCGTGCCGCCAGCACCTGCGGATTTTCAGGGTCGATTTTTTCCAGTCGATAGAGCGATTGCTGAACTAAGTCGTACTTGTTGATCGATTCACCGGTGCGAATCTGCGTAAGCAACCACGCCATCGGCGAAACCTGTGGGCCCGAAGCCTGGGCGGTTAACGCGCCCAGCAATCCGCTCAGCAGCAGGCTCAGACGAATATTATTCATCATCATCTTCAGCTAAACGGCGGCGGCTCACCATTCGCATCAGGCGCCATGCCATCAGCGCAAACAGCACCACCACAATCACCGCGCAGGAAGCCAGCCAGAAAGGATGCGTTGCCAGCGCGTTCCATAAACGTTCCCACCACGGCAGATGCCCAACGTAATAACTTTCGCCAACGCGCAGGCTATCAACACCCGATTCACGAATAATGGCGGCTGAACCAAACACGTTGCCACGCTTGCTGCTGTCGAGCATGGCGCTGTTCAGCAAATCCCAGGCGCGCGGGCTGCCATCCGCCAGCAAAGCCACCACGCTACGCTGCGCATTAAACGGCGACTGGAAGCCGATAATCGCTGCCAGCGGGCCGCGTGAGCCAATCGTGGTGGTGCTTTCGACCTGACGATCGCTGCTGTTTTGCGCCGTGATATCCGACAGCGGCTGGCGCATCGGCTTGTTCATCCAGCCCTGCGCGGCTTCAACCAGCGTATTGATCGTGCGTTCATCCTGCAGATCCGCCGGAATAGTGCCGATCATCAGAAGATCCCTGTCCTGCTCTTTCGCGTTGCGCCAGTCGTCCGTCAACTGCACCCGCAGCGCCGGATAACCGGTTTGCGCGCCCATATTGCCTAGCGCATCGAGCAACGTGGTCATCTGTTGCTGACCGGGATTTTTATTCACCAGCACCAGCGTTTGTGATAAGTCAGCGTATCGGCTGAACGGGAAACCGGCATTGGCAAAGGCGCGCAGCGACGGCATTTCGATGTAATGGCGATAACCGGAAAAATCGATGCTTGAACTTTCGTCAATTACCACATGATGCCCAACCGGCGCGACAGTTTCGCAGCGTCCGTCGGCGGTGCCGCCAATAAAGGTATTGGCGTAATCGAAATCAAAACGCAGCTGATTCACTACGCCCAACCGCAGCGCCGGAATGGTGAGCTGGCGACTGCTGTCCTGCAAACCCTGAATCAATGAAAGGCGCAGGATCTGTTTATCCGCAGTATCTTTGGGTTGCAGTGGATAATCCTGCATAAACTGGTTGTTAAGATGCACCGCCAGCCGCGATCCATCTTGTTGGATCGGCGCACTGTAGCGGTAAATCAGATCCATATCGATGCCGCGTGCGCGCACTAAAAAGAGATCGGGCGGCAGGTTAAGCGTCAGGCTAATCGGATTGGGCTGCAGTCCGTCAGATTGCAGCTGATTTTGATACTGCGTGAGCTCCGCAAACGTAGTGCGTCGGTCAGTTCGCACCCAGCTCGGCGCGTCATACGCTTTGCGCGGTTCACGTAATTTAACGCTGTCGATTGTGGAGGTGTCGCCACGCAGCAGCAATTCACCCTGCGCAATCCCTTGCACGGCCGTGATCAAATCATTGTCATCACGCCCCAGAATCAGCAGCATTTTTTCATAAGGATTGCCGGGCTGGCTGACAATCTCTACCGTTGGCTTGCTGACTGACGGATGATCATTGAGGAAATCTGGGCGCTGCGCGTTGGTGGCAAACACCACCGCATGCTGCTGCTCGGGTAGCTGGTTATACAACACCGGAAACGTTTGACCACGCCACGCAGCTTTACTGCCAAACCACGAGGCCAGCATCGCCGCAGCGCGCTGTTGGTTAAGCGTGGGTTGGGTGCTGAATACCATCGGCAACGTCAGCGGACGCGCATCGCGGGCATCAAAGAACGGTTCCGGGAAATGCGAAAGATCATCTTTTAACGGCAATTTTTGCAGCGTTAAATCAAGGCGGCTCTCTTTGCCAATATCCAGCCAAATGGTGCTGTTGGCCGGGTTTTCGCAGACGTTCGCGTAATGGCCTACCAGCTCAAGCCGAATACGGTTGAAATCAGCAATGAAGCGCGGATCGAGTGAAATCTGCGTTTGGTTGCGTTTTCCCAGCTGGTCGGCGGTTAGCGTCACCAGCCCCACCATCTCATCATTAAGGTAAATTTTCAGCTGTGATAGCGTCGGGATCAGCGCGGGAGACGGGCGATAGCTGAGATTCAGCAAGGCTCGCGTCACCACTTCATCACTGCGCACACCAAATTCAATCTGGCTGGTGGTCTGGGTACCGCGTAGCGCCATGCTGCCTGGCGACGGGGCAACCTGAGCAAAATTCAGTAGGCTGTCACGCAGTGGCGCATTCGGATCGCTGGCTGTCGCTGTCAACGCAATCGGTGCTGCTGCAGCGTAAGTTGGCATCATCGGACTCGCGGGTTGGACTGCTAAACAGCTCAGCGTCGCGGTGCCCATCAGCAGGGCGGTGAACCAACCGGTTAATCTTGTCATGGTTATCTCAATCAATGTGTTGAACTGTCACGCCTGTTGGCGCGCACTGACGCTTTTTGGCAGCAGCGAGGCCAGCCAACTCAGTAGTCCGGTAAGCAGCGTAAACAGCTGACGTAATTGCGGCGGCCCATACTCTGCCAGGCGCAGATAGCCTTTGAAGCCCAGCACCATAATATCGGCAAGACTTTGCACCGGTTTATCTTCGGGGAAACCGTCCTGCCACAACGCCCAGGTATCGGCGCGAGCAAACGTGCACTGGATAAATTCGATGTGTTGTTCGGTGCTCAGTTGATGCAGCCGAATCCCGGCGCGACGCCCAAATACGCGCTGTACTTGGCAGGGGAAACTGAACTCCTGCTGTCCGCGCCGTAACAGTAAGTGCACCGCTTCATCTTCCACCAGCGCGTCGGCTTCGCGCAGTTCAACGCCGACGCCACCATCCGAATAGTCGCGCAGCGTACACGGCACCATGTGACCATCTTTGCGGGCAATCGCAGCGGGCATGGCAATTTCTACGCGGTGCGCTTCGCGTATCTGCCGCGCCTCTACCGATACCGCGACCGCACCGCCCAGAATCACCATGTTGTAAATCACCCAGATCAAGCTGACCCAAACGGTGAGGATTTCTGTGGTTGGGCCATTCGCCATGCGCCAAAACGCCATGCCAATGCCCGCCAGGTTGATCAGCACCAGGCACATATAAGGACGCGTGATGACCCAATCGAGATGCTGTTCCGCCACCAACCCACCTTTGGCCGTGACGTTAAAATTACCTTTGTGTGGATTAAACAGCGCCACCGTCGTTGGCCGGGCGATATACCAGGCAAGCACGGTTTCATAGACCTCGCTCCAGAAAGAGTGACGCCAGCGGCCCTGAATACGTGAGTTGGTCATGCTGGTGTGCAGCATGTGCGGCAAGACATAGAGGGCGATCGCCAGTGCGGGCGCATAAATGATGTAGGCGTGGAACAGCAAAAACGCTAACGGCGCGAGCAGGAAGATCAGCCGTGGAATCCCCGCCAGAAAATGCAGCATCGCGTTGGCATAACAGAGGCGTTGTACCAGTTTCAGCCCTTTGCCAAACAGGGGATTATCCAGCCGGAAGATTTGCACCATGCCACGCGCCCAGCGAATACGCTGACTAATATGCGCAGAGAGATTTTCTGTCGCCAGCCCCGCCGCTTGCGGAATACGAATATACGCAGACTTGTAGCCGCGACGATGTAAACGCAGCGACGTGTGAGCATCTTCTGTCACGGTTTCAACGGCGATGCCACCAATCTCATCCAGCGCGCTACGGCGCAACACCGCACAGGAACCGCAGAAGAATGTCGCGTCCCAGGTATCGTTGCCATCCTGTACCAGGCCATAAAACAGCGAACCTTCGTTAGGTGTACGACGAAAGCGACCCAGATTGCGTTCAAACGGATCGGGAGAGAAAAAGTGATGCGGCGTTTGCAGCATCGCCATTTTTTCTTCTTTTATGAACCAGCCCATCGTCATCTGTAAAAACGAGCGGGTTGGGACGTGATCGCAGTCGAAAATAGCAACGTAATCACCCTGACAGCGGGTTTGTAAGGCATGATTGATGTTGCCCGCCTTGGCGTGTTCATGGGTTGGACGTACCACGTAATGCACGCCAACGCTGGCCGCAAACTCGCCAAAATCGTCGCGCGTGCCGTCATCCAGCAGGTAGATATTCAGCTTCTCTTTCGGCCAGTCGATACCCAGCGCGGCATAAATCGTCGGCTTCACCACGCTCAAGGGTTCGTTAAACGTCGGCACCAGCAAATCCACGCTCGGCCACTGATCGACGGGAATCGGCATTGTCATCGGCTGACGATTGAGCGGCCAAAGCGTCTGGAAGTAACCCAGCACCAGCACCGTCCACGAATAGGTTTCCGCCGCAATCAGCAACACGCCAAAGCTCAGACTCAGCGGATCGTCCCCGTTAAGCGTTGAGGTATAGCGCCACCACAAATAGCGGCAGGAAACGGTTAACGACAGCACAATCAACATGATGGTGGATAAACGGCCCGGTACACGACGCACCAGCATCGCCAATCCCCACAGCAATAGCACAAAAATAAATTGCGTCATCAAGCCAAACGGCTGAGAGATACAGAGCAGCGCCAGCAGCGTCGTACCCATAGCAACGATGATAAACAACACGCGACGCAGGGTGGGTGAAAGACGGCGTAACCGTTTTTCTGCGCGTTGACTAACGCCTTGCGCATCCATGCGTTCAGGCAATTGTCCCAGCCATTGATACAAACGTTGACGCCAGCGGAACAGCGGCTGAAACGCGTTAAGTCGCAGACGTTCGCTGCGGACGCTGCTATCCAGCGGCAAAAACAGCAGCAGCCAGAAGCTTTGTAGCAGATAACGCAGAATATCAAGCGGCCGCGGCCGTTCGGGCGAGATATGTGGATAAAGACGACGGCGATCCTGAATCACATGTTGCCAGGCTGGCGTTTCAAAGCGTAAAAAGGCCCAACCCAGCGTGCACCATAGCAGCTGCAACACGCTGGCAATGACAGACGCGTCATGTTGACGTGCGCCGCTATAACGCCGTTGCAGCGCCTGACAAACCTGAGGGATCAATAGCCAGCGCAGCGGATTCACTGACGCACTCCCGCTATATGCAAAATCAGCCAGTTCGCTAACGTGGTGATCTCTTCGCTCGCCAAGGCGTGTGGACGATACTCACCCAGCGGCTGCTTCATCATCAGTGATTCTGCCAGTGCTTCATCCCGATGAATCAGCACCGGGATCAGGTGGGTGAGCGATGCCAGCCACAGCTGATGCAAATCCTGCTGCAATTTGCTGTTAGCATTAAATTGGTTGAGTAAAAAACGCGTATTGGCCGCAAAGGTATGTTGATGTAAACGCAAATGGCAATTGGCATCCGGCGTTAATACCTTAAGTACGCAGTCAGCCTGCGCCAGCAGAGTGTGATGCCAGGGCAAGCTGATGGCTGGGATATCCAAAAAAAGCCATTGATAGTTGCGTTTCAGGACCGGAATGGCGTTGAGCAGTTCGGCGGCGATCTCGCCATCCTGCTGTAAAAGCGTTAAGTCAGATTGATGAATGAGCTGACCAAACGGCAGCAGATCAAGGCCAGCCTGATAGCGCAGTGCGCTCTCCTGCCAGCGTTGTCCGTCGCGGATTGCCTGCATCCAACCGCGTGTCGCGGTAAGCGGCGCGTTGAAATGCGCCGCCAGCTGGTTTTCAGCATCACCATCAATGGCTAATACCGATTCGCCCAACGCGGAAAGCGCCCAACTCAGCGCCGCAGTGAGTGACGTCGCGCCAGTCCCGCCGCGCAAACCCTGAATCACCACCGTTGGCATTAGCGCTGCTGCTCCGCGACAACAGACGCTAATTCCGTCAGCAATGGCCAGCGCGCCACGATGCCCGCCAGCCGTTCTTCACGCGCAATATCAATATAGTGAAAAGTCTTGATCGCAAAAGCTTCTCTCAAGGCACTGATATCATCTTGCTGCTCACTGGCAGAGGTCACCACTGAAAAGGTGTTTTCAATATTCATTACTCTTCACTACAAAAAGTTTGTCACAAAGCGTTCGCCACAGAACTTTTTGTCACAAATAAGCGACGCAAGTTAATGTGCAGTTTTATTATTTAAATTTAATACAGGCATGCTGCGTTACGCCGATCATAAATCATTCAGAGGTATTCTGTCATAGCGTATTTTTAAATATCTTCGGTTACATTCGCCGCTTTCTATAATAAGCTAGCGCTGACTGAATGAATCGCGATACTTAAATGAAAAACTCCTCTCTACTGGGCCTGCAACAGGTTCAGCCAGAATTAATGGCAATGCAATCACCGGGATGTTATTGGGTTACCTGCCAGCGTCAGGAAGATGCCCGACACTTTATTCGTCAGGTGATCAGTGCTCAACAGTCAGCAACGCTAATCAGTGCTGATGAAGCACCTCGCGCCTTACTGACACCCACACCCGCAGCGGGCCCCGATCGTATTCCGCTGTTTTCGCTACCAAAAAATAAAAAAAGCCTGCTAAAACTCGACAGCGATTTAGCGCGAACTCTCAGTAATAAAAGCGGCCTGGTGCTGTTTTATACGGATTCGCTTCTATGGGATAAATTATCCGCTGAAGAATTGACGTTATGGATGAAACGTATCCGTAGGGTAATAACAAAAAAAGCATTCACCTTTTTAATCATCACCTTTGGCTCCACAATTATTAACCTTCGTGACAATCTTCAACGGTATTTTCGGCAGATTGACGGCGTCGCACATTTAGAATTCCAGCAAGATAGTTGGCAATATCGAATTAATTGGTGGTATTCGACCGATAGATTGTTGGCAGATCGTGCATTGCGCTTAAAACAGCATAATGAATGTTTTATTGCCGTTAATGAAAAAGAACAGCCTGAACCTTTAAGCCGTGATGATGTAACCCATTATCTCGCCGATAAAATTGTACTGGAAGGGGCCCCACCGCTATCAAAACAGTGGGTTTTATTCGCGGATAATGAGCAGGTTTTTTCCCGCGCACAACAAGCCAGTGCGGCAACGGTCATTTTTAGCCTGACGCACACAGAAGAGATCAACTCGCTGGCAAAACGTGTGCATAGCCTGCGCCGTTCACGCGGTAACGGCTTAAAGATTGTCATACGTGAGATGAAAACCAGCCTGCGCTACAGCGATGAACGCCTGCTGCTGGCGTGCGGTGTCAATGCCATCGTGCCGTCAACGGCACCGATGTCACGTTTCCTGACGACGCTGGAAGGCTTGCAGGGTTTGCAATTCAGCCGACACGTTCCGGGCAATCTTGACGCGTTGATCAGCGCATTGCAGCCCTTGCAGCAAAAGGGGTATCTCCGGTTGGATGCCTTTTGCCTGGCGGTGTCGCAGTTGATGTCGAATACGCTGCTGCCAGAAAACGATAAAGGCTTGTTGGTCGCGCTGCGTCCCGTCCCAGAGCTAAAGACGGAACAGATTCTGACGCTGTGTAAGCCGCGCCGCTACGGTGATTTAGTCACCACGCTGGACGATCGCGTCTATCTGTTTTTGTCGTCTTGCCGTTTCAACGATCTCGATACCGCGCTGACGTTTATCTTTTCGCTGCCGCACGATCAGCTTTTTGCTAATCGGGTGCTGTGGTTTGAGGATCATCAAATCCTCGCTGAGGTTGGCAAGATAAAAAATGTCGTGCCTGATTCCCTGCGCGAAATGCCGCTGTTGATGGAATCGACGACTGTTGAAAAAATCACGACTGGCGCGACGCGTATGCCGTTGCGCCGCATACCGCAACCCGTCTCACTCAATCTTGAGGGGAAAAGACGCTGATGAACTTGATGGATAGCGTGCAGATTGCGCTGCTTGTTCTGTTTCTTTTGTTATTTTTGAAGCCGTTATATCGCCACTGGTTGCCACGCCGCTGGAACGGATTCCTGAACCGCCTGTTGCCTGCACGTGCGTTGAAGTCTCACGGTTACTGGCAGCGAGAATCCTCGAAAAAGGATGTGAAACGTTAATGCATCACCACACACATGATTCCGCCTCCTCTACGTTGCTGTGGAACGGCTGGCGTGGGTTGGGCGGCTGGAATTTCTACTTTCTGCTTAAGTTTGGCCTGTTATGGTACGGCTACCTGAATTTCCATGCGCTGACTAACCTTGTCTTCCTTGCCTGGCTGCTGTTTCCGCTGCCCTCTTTACGCCTGCATCGTCTGCGCAATGGGCTATCAATTCCGCTGAGTATTGCGCTGTTCTGGCACGATACCTGGTTGCCAGGCATGCATTCCCTGCTCAGTCAGGGCGATCAGCTGGCGGGATTCTCTGGCGCGTATCTGCTTGATCTGACTAACCGGTTTATTAACTGGCAGATGATCGGTGCGGCTTTCGTGTTACTGGTGCTGTACCTGTTTGTTTCGCAGTGGGTTCGCATTTCAGTGCTGGTTTCGCTGATGCTGATTTGGCTCAATGTCATGAATTTTGCCGGTCCCTCGTTCGCATTACTGCCGACGAAAGCCGCCACGCCAGAAGTGGCACGTAACGTTGCGCCGGGCGAAAAAGCCGTCGTTAATTCGTCAGACCCGCTCGATCAGTCTGCACCGCCCAGCAGCGCTAACTTGACGGCCTGGCTCAACCGTTTTTACGACAGTGAACGCCAGCGTGTGACAGAATTCCCTGCCGCGCTTCCGGCGGATTCGCAGCCGTTTGATATTTTAATCGTCAACATTTGCTCGCTGGCCTGGTCAGATGTTGATAGCGCTCAACTGCGTAATCATCCACTGTGGCAGCACTTTGATATTGTGTTGAATAACTATAACTCGGCAACCGGTTACAGCGGCCCGGCCGGCCTGCGTTTACTGCGCGCCAGCTGTGGGCAAACCTCGCACAGCGATCTCTATAAGCCCACCGATCAGCGCTGCTACCTGTTTGATAATCTCGCTAAGCTGGGTTTTAAACAGCAGTTGATGATGGATCACACCGGCGTGTTTGGTGGCTATCTTAAAGAGCTGCGTGATTATGGTGATTTGCAGGCACCGCTGATGTCGCAAGTGGGTATCGCACCTGCGCTGACGTCGTTTGAAGGGTCGACAGTGTTCAATGACGCGCAGCTTATGCAGCGCTGGTTAGATGAACGCAGCAAAAGTAATGATGCCCGCAGCGCGACTTTTTATAACCTGATTCCGCTGCATGACGGCACGCGTGAACTGGGCAGTAGCCAAACCGCCGCCTGGAAACCGCGTGCGCAGCAACTGTTTAACCAACTCGATAGCTTCCTGAATAATCTGGAGAAATCTGGCCGTCGAGTCATGGTGGTGGTGGTGCCGGAGCATGGCGCAGCGTTGCAGGGTGACAAAATGCAGATGTCAGGTTTACGCGACATTCCCAGCCCCAGCATCACACATGTGCCGGTAGGCATTAAATTTGTCGGCATGAAAGCACCCCATCAGGGGCAGCCGTTAACGATTGATACGCCCACCAGCTTGCAGGCGATTTCAGCGCTGGTTTCGCGGGTAATTGATGGCCAGGTATTTAATGCGCCGAATGTGAATATGTCAGCCTTGACCGACAATCTGCCGCAAACGCCTGTGGTCTCTGAAAATGATAATGCGGTGGTGGTGATGTATCAGGGCAAACCCTGGATTCGCCTTAATGGCGGCGATTGGGTGGCTTATCCGCAGTAGGGATGCTGGTCCCAACCTTTTTAAGTGCGAGGTCGTCTGTCCCCCACCTCAATCCTCTTAAGTGCGGGGTCGTTTGTCCCCCACCTCAATCCTCTTAAGTGCGAGGTCGTTTGTCCCCCACCTCAATCCTCCCCCATAAATGGGGGAGGAAGATGCTGCCATATGTTAGTGATGAGGCTGCATGTGGCAGCGTCTCCTTCCCCCGCGGTGCGGGGGAAGGCTGGGATGGGGGGCAGCGCGCAGAGGAGGTCGTTTGTCCCCCACCTCGGTCCTCCCCCATAAATGGGGGAGGAAGATGCTGCCATATGTTAGTGATGAGGCTGCATGTGGCAGCGTCTCCTTCCCCCGCGTCGCGGGGGAAGGCCGGGATGGGGGACAGCGCGCAGAGAACAAAAAAACGCGCAGAGGACAAAAACATGCGCAGAGCACTTAACTCAGTGCTTATCCTGAAGCGCCAGCCACGTCAGTAACTGCAGGCTAGAGGAGAAGTAGTTCTGATCCGGGGCGAGGGTATCGCTGATGTAACCGGTTTGATTCATCGTCAAATCCCGCACCGCTAACAATCCACCCTCGAGGTTATAAGGTGCTGGCGTATTGGCCAACACATCAAACCAGGCAGGCGTTTGCTGACGACTGTAACCCTGCCAGACACGCTGGAACGGCCCCAATGCCAGGCTTTGCGGATCGTACCACCAGATATTGAGCGGAATACGAATCGCGTCATAACTAAAGCGGTTGGAATAGCCCAATGCGGGTGCCAGCGATCCATCCGCGTTCAAGGCTACCCAATCCAGCGGCAGGCCGGTTTTGCCGAAATGCATTTCGCTCAGCAAATCGTTGCCATCATCGATCAGTTTGCTCCAGACCTGAAGATGGCTGCGCTGCGCGAACGCCTGCCAGGCCGCAAACAGGAAATAAGACGGATTCAGCACCACATAGCTGTTTTTATTAAAGCCCTGCGCACCCGGCAGCATCACGGTATGGCCGCCAAAGGTGATCACATTGAGCTTCACAATGGCGCGCTGAATACGATCCGAAGCCTGCTGATACTCATTTGCCTGCCATTTCTGCGCTGCACGTTGCAGCGCCCAGGCAATCAAGACATCGCCGTCTGAAGCATTGTTTTTATCCGCAACAGGATTGTCGTTGCCCGGTGTGTAGCGCCAGTAAAACAGGTCGTTTTGTGCATTGCGCAAATGCGTTTGCGTCCACAGCCAAAGCTGGTCAAAAGTGGCGCGATCATCATTAGCTACCGCCAGCAACATGCCATAACCCTGACCTTCGGTATGGCTGACGTTGTTATTCGCGGTATCAATGATGCGCCCTTCTGGCATCACAAAGCGGCTTTTGAACGTATCCCAGCCACTCGCACTAGCTTGCACGCTAAAAGCCATTATCAAACAATAAAATAGCCATCTCAGGCAGACCTTCGCTCTCATTCCAACGTCCTATTGATATCGATAATGCAGCGTATTGCCGTCATTCAGTTCAAGTACGATTTGTACTGCTGCGCTACCGCCCTGGCCTTGCAGCCAGCCCGAATATAATCCGGCCAGTACCGCGCCAAAAGCAGATTGCCAGTCTGCTACTGCCTGCGCATTATCACCGGCTGGCAACGCATGATGCTTCAGCAGCAGCGCGTTATCTTGTGGTTGCAGCTGCACAAAACCCCAGTTAAAACGTGCCAGTTGTAGGTTAATTTCGCGCTCCAGATCCTGGACAGTGCGTGCTTCTGGCAAAGGGTAGCGCGCAGCCAGTGATTCACCCCTATTCTGTAAAAAGGCTTCAGCTTCAGCCTGACCGGCGTTGGCGACCATGCCTTCCAGCAATACGCTGACCAGATCAAACCAGCCGGGTTGATGCGGGTGCGATGCCCCACCGAAATGTTCACTCATTACTTTTCTCCGAACATATAACGGACATTCAACTGCGCCGTGCTTTCGTTGTAATCGCCAAAGGTGTCATAGCCAAGCTGGCCACCAATCGTCACGTCTTTGTTGATCTTGTAATCCGCGCCAGCATGCAGGTTATAGCCGATGCCGTTTTTGCTGTCGCCCGAATAGAAGGCGCTCTTCGCGCTACCCGAGGCAGCCAGCGCTTCCATTTGTGACTGAAGGTTTGGATCGTCCGGGAAGTAGGCGCTCTTATCCTGGCTGTAGGATTGATAACCGACCGAACCGCCAACGTTGACTTTCAGGTCATCAAACTTGCGTGAGAAATCGACCGGGAATGACACCGAAGCATAGTTCTGCGGGCTGAAGTAACCGCCCTGACCGTAGCTGAAATAGCTCAGGTTTTTCGAAAAATCCATCCACGACAGGCTCATGCCCACTTTCAGCTCGCGGTCGTCGTAATGATAAGGACGCACATACGCGCCAGCGGTTGCCTGCATACTGGTGTTGCTGGCCACGTTTTCACCAATATAGCTGTAGCCGCCCGCGCCGACATAGAAACCCGCATCGCCGTTGTCGTAACTCAGCAAAGCGTTGCCGCCGTTCTTGGTGACGCGGCCCCATTTCTTGCCGCTGGTTTTATCTTCCAAACCCACGTAGGAGAGCAGGCTGTCAGTCATTGCGCGACGTTCACCCGTCAAGATCAGCGTCAGGAAGTCTGTCAGCTTCGGCGACCATTGAACGCCACCCACCAGCGTGCTGAGATCCTGGCCCAATGGCGTACTGCCTAAATCAACTTTGTAGCTGTCGCCTTTCAAGGCGAGGTTCAGTTCAACGCCCGATGCGGTTTGTGAATCGGTGGTGGCGCTTGGCTGATCGGTTACGGTTGCCCCGCCTGCCGCCACGACGTTGCCTTGCGTGATCGCGTTGGTGCCGAAACGGCGCCATGCATCACCCGATGCGCTGCCTGCGGTCAGAGAAACAGGCGTCAGGGTGAAGTCGAAGCGCGACTCACCAAACGGCACGGTAGAGAAGGTCAGCGGCGCTTTGGCTTCGGTCAGTTTGCTCAGACCCGATTCACCATCACGTCCACGCACCTGCACCGTGCCCTGCGCCCAGGTGCCGGTTTTTTCTTGCAGATCGTCCATCATGGTGTCGATCTGATGCAGCATCTGCGTCTGCGGTGACGGCATACTCGCGCCGCTCGCCAGCGTGACGCCTTCAGCGCTGCTGGTAGCAGCCGGTGCACTTTGCCACGGCAACACGGTGCCGTAGCTGGACGGCGAGCGCCCTACTGGCGAGGTGCTGCGGTTGATAAACGGATTATCCGCTAAGGCCAGGCCGCCCACGGTTGGCGTGCCGCCTTGTGCACCTTGCAAACCAATCAGCTGCCCACGCGCCGAGCGCAGATAAACCATCGCTTGTGAATGCTCACCGTTGGCTTCAGCCACGCGCGCCATCAGCAGTTGCCGCTCGGGCGTCTGAACACTGTTCAGGCCGCGCGATAAATCGTTGGCACGCTGGACGTTGTTCTGCGCCAGTGCAACATTAATGGCACCGACTCGCGCATCTTGCGTTGGCGTGTCCTGCGTCATCAGATAGTCATACACCACGCCCGCATCTTTGTTCATCTTGCCGTCTTGATAGAGACGTGCCATAGCGAACATCAGATCGCGGTTTTGCGGATCGTGTTGCAGCGCGCCGATCAGCTTGTCGTAAGCGGCGGCGTACTGTTTCTGCTGACGCAAGCGATCTACTTCATTGATCAAATAACCGTTACGAATACCGGCCAGCTGGGTTGGCGTGCTGCGCGCCTGCAGTTCTGGGCTGCTAAGGAAACTCTGCGCTTCGCTGCCTAAACCCGCCTGATTCAGCACGTTAACCTGCGCGGCGTAATCGCCTGCATTGCCCTGTACACCGCGCTGCATGTTGCCGCGCACCACAGCAACCGCCGTAGTGACATCGCCCGCTTTCGCCAGCTTCTGCGCCAGGTTGCCCGCATCCACTGGATTAGTTGGCGGATGGGCCGCCAGCGCTTTTAGCGTATTCGCTGCTGCCGCGTTCGAACCCTGCGCCAGATATTGATCGGCAGTGTTCATCTGCAAATTGAAATTCACACGCTGCGCCAGGTCTCGCATCTCACGCGTTTGTGCGCTGGACGGAATCCGCGACAGCAGCACGCTGGCCTGTTGCCAGGCACCACTTTCGCTGGCGTTCAGTGCGCCCGCGTAAAGCTCGCTGCTGCTGGCGCCGTTACGCATCACCGGCTGCATCACGTTAGCCGCTTGTAGACTGTCGCCCTGCTGGCGATAGAGACGCGCCAGGTCGAGACGCAACCAGCCTTCGTTTGGATAACGCTGAATGCCCTGTTGCAGCGTAGCGATTGCGGCACGGGTATTGCCCGCCGCCAGCTGGCGTTTGGCCTGCTGACGAATCGGATCGATGCTGCTGCCACGCGGCGTCACGCTTTGACGCACGCTGTCCGGTAAAGAAGAGAGCAAGGTATTGGCTTCTGCACTGCGATTCTGCTGACGCAGCACGTAGAACAAGCCCTCTTTCGCGCTGCGGTTGTCCGCATCGCTTTGTAAAACAGCGCGATAAGTTTGTTCTGCCTGCTCCAGCTGATTACTGCGACGCTGCACATCGGCGCGGAACAGTTTTGCAGAAATCCCTTTTTCGCCTTCGGCCTGCGTTAACGGCTCGCTCAAAGCCAAAGCCTGCGCGCTGTCACCGCTTTTCAGCGCTTGCTGTGCGTTAGCCAACTGCGCATAGAAGCGAGCATCCGCTGCCTGTTTCTGACGCTCGGCACCTTGATCGCCTCCCATCTGAGCAGCGCGTTGCAGATAATCTGCGGCGTCCTGATAACGTCCTGCACGCTGCGCGACATACCCCATGCCCGCCAGCGCGTCGGCATCTTGCGGATTGGCAGTCAGCACTTTTTCAAAGTTACTTTGGGCACCGCTCACGTCGCCACTGTTCAGCGCGGTGAAACCTGCGCCTTTCTCAGCACCGCCGACGTTTTTACGGTAATAATCCAGCACCGCCGAATCTTGCGGGTGACGCTGCTGCCAGGTTTGATAGATCGCCGCATCCGTGGCTTGTGGTGCGAGCCACAACAGCGCCTGGCGCAGCGATCGATCGGCATCTTTATTGCCGTCCGCCAGCGATCCCAACACATCGACCCCTTCACGGCGTGTCGACTCTTGATAAGTCATTGCTTTACCCAGCGCCAGCTTAGCGCCGGTATCTTGCGGGTGTTCTGCGGAGAACTGACGCAGCGCTTCAACTGCCTGCGGCAGCAGCGTGCGATCGCCCGCCATGGTCAGATAATATTCTGCCGCCACGCTGGCAGGGGGTTCATTGCCGCTAAAGGTGTTGCGCCAGGTTTGCAACGCCGCCGCGATATTGCCGCTGCGCGCCTGCTGGCGAGCCAGTGACAGCTGCGCCTGCGGAATGGTTTGCAATTGGCGAGCGTTATCCAGCTCGCTCAGATGGGCATCATTGGGTGAAACCTGACTCAGGCGTGCGCGATACTGCGCCGCGCTGGCGTTATCACCGCCCTGCTGCGAATAGAGCGCCAGCAAATAGAGCGCCTGCGTATTGTTGGGTTCAACCATCAATACTTTTTGCAGCGAGGACTTAGCCAGATCGTCATGCGCTTTTTGATGCCAGTAAGCCGCCTGATCAAACAGGGCCTGTAACGCAGGATTGGTGGACTCAGCCGCCAACAGCGGCTGAGAAAGTGTCAGTGCGCCGCCCAGAAACAGCGCGTGACGTATGCCGGCACTCAACAGATTTTTTTTCATTATTGTTCCTTACTTCTTGCCGGAATCACGATCATTTTTGTAGTTGAGGCGGCGTCCTGCGTGACGTTTCAACATTACCCACACCGCGCTTCCCACCAATGCCGAAAGCAACAGCGCCGTCATCGCCAACAGCACAGAATGCTGGTTGGCATACCACACCACCATCATGTACCACGGCATTTCTCCGCTCGGGAACTGCGGCCCGACGCGGAAGCTGCGGATACCGTTTTCATCAGTAATGATGGCGGTATCGCCACGAATGCCGGCATTGATGCGCGCTGAACTTAAATCGTTATGCAGACGCAGCAGCTGATCGTCACTGCTTGCAACCGTCATAACCACCAGGCGATCCGGGTTCCAGGGTGAGCGATAGCTCAGGAAGCCACGCCATGACTCATTCGAAGAGAAATAACGATCGGCGTCCAGCTGCTGGCGATACCAATCCCCCATCAGCCAGGCGCGGGCTTTTTCCAACGCACTCGGCTCTTTCACGCCAAAGGTGCTGCCGCTGGCTTCGTAAGGTGAATTTGCTAGCATCGCCTGATTAAACGCGCTGTTGCCGGTGGTGCTAATGGCAAGCACATCACTCTGCTGTAAACGCGCCAGGTTGGTGCCGCCGTTTGGCAGGCCAAACAGCACCTGATTCTGAGCCAGTGCTACGCCCGTTGCGTTACCGGCTCGCGCAGCCAGATCCAGCAGGGTAGAGATCTCCGCATCGGTGGGCTTTTCTGGCAGCAGCAGTGTGGTCTGGCCAAAGTCCGCCAGCCGCGTGAACGGGAATGATGCGCCAACAAAGTAGGAGAGATTCGGCAACATGCTGAAGTGACGCGTATTGCTTAAATCAATCCACGAATCCTCTTCGATGCGGCTCTTAATGTTGTTATTCAGCAGTACACCGCATGGCGCATCGGCCTTTGGCTTGATGTTGAAATAGAGCGCCAACTGGTTGTCACCGTAGATCAGGTAAGGATCGAGGTTGAGCTGATACTGCTCCTGGCGCGCATCACCGCCCAAACGATGCCAGGCATTTTCCAGCAGGCCGACTTTGTTTACCGTCAGATTACGCAGGAAGGTGCCGTTCAGCGTCACGTTGAGTAACGAGGCGTTTTCATCAATCCAGCTTTCTGACGGGAAGCGATAGTGCAGATTAACCGGCACAGTGTCGCCATCCCACAGGAACAGGTCGGGCGCGGCGCGGAAGTTAACGCGCATCGCATCGTGCCAGATTCCGGTGCTGGTCAGGCTCTGATCTTTACGCAACAGCTCACTCAGACGCACCGGGCGGCTGGTGTTGATCCAGCGTGGCGCATCGTAAGGCTGACGGTTGGCGATTGACTGCGGCTGCACTTGCAGCGCGCTGCCATCGGTGGTCAGCGGCTGTGAAGTCAAACGGTAAGCCGCCTGACGAAGCTGCTTCTCATCTTCGCCGCTCACCAGCAACAGCTTGTAAACCGGGTTGTTCGGATTATCGACTACCTGCAGATGCGGGCCAGTGACCGCCGGGAAGGTCAGCGTGCCGATCTTGTCGCCCGGATGACCGAACAGAATGCCGTTTTTCTCTGGCAGTTCACCGCGCATCACCGGAAAACGGATGCCGCGATAATCACTCTGAATGCCCAACCAGGACGCCACCAACGCCGCCGCGCTAATCGAATCTGGCGCAACGTTGCTGGCAAATCCCATGGTTACGGCGCTTGCCGTCATACGTTGCGGATCGAGGAACGGGCGCGGGAAGTTACGCAGAGCAGTGCCAATGTTCAGCTGTTGCCCTTCAAGCGTCAGCGTAGTTTTCGGCAAAATCGTTACCTGATACTGCTCGGCGCTCTCTTTCTCACACAGCAGTTTGTCTGCATCGTTGATTTTAAAGCTGAGATTATTGCTCGACACCACCATCGCTGCGGGAATATCCAGCTGGTAGTCGCTGACATCGCTGTCGCTGGAACCCAGCGGCAGCGTCCCCAGCGGCTGACCATTGAGCATCAGTTGCAGCGAGGTGTTACGCGCAGCCAGCGCTTGCGACACGCGCAAAGACAAATTGAGATGCGCATTGGTGATGACTTCATCATTTGGCAGCGTAAAGACAATACCGGATTGTAGCTGACCGCCAGTCAGCGTGATGCCTTGAGTCTGGCCCATTTGCGCCACGGTAATGGCGCTGCTGATCGGCTGATTCAGGGCCGCGCTGATCACCGGCAGCGGCTCAGGCGCAGTGATTTCCTGACCTGGTGCGTAAGGCAGCGCGCTGGCTGCCGCTTCCAGTTGCGGATCGGCATTTTGCAGCCCTTCTGGCGGCGGCACTTGTGAAAGCGCACTGCTGTCCTGCGTCACCGCAGGGGCGGCATCGTTAACGGGTTGGTCGCTGGGCGCTGCACTGTTCACCGGCGCATCATAGCCGTTGTTTTCTGTGGGCGGCGTTTCTGCCCAGGCGGGCGTCAGCAACAGCGCAGCTGCCAGCGAGCTTGCCAGCAGAGTTTGCGTCAAGGTTTTCATGCTGCGCTGTCCTCTTTCGCGGCGGCGGCCTGTTCGGCGTGTTTCCGCTTGTCGTGGCGGCCTTTCCAGGTCAGCCAGAACAGTTCAAATACCGTGCGAACGATAGTGCCGAGCGAAACCAGCGGATTATCTTTCTTATACTCCGGCTGAATCCAGGCATCGGCACGCGCCAATACCACGCGAACCAACTCGCGGCGACGTGACAGCGGCATGGCGCCAAAACGCAGGCGAATGGTTTTTTCATCGCCGGAAATTTTACTCACGGGAATGGTAATGGTGCCGGACTTCAGCAACAGATCGATCTCTTCGATTTCATCCGTCTCATGACGATTATCGGGTGCATCCAACTGCGCGCCACCCATCGACATATCGCTGGTCATGGTGCGCGAGGAAATTCCGCTGGCGTAGTGAATAATCGCCGGGATCTGCACCTCAATACGGATTGTTTTACGGACCTGTTTGGTTTCACGGGCCACCGCAATCGCCGCCATTAGGATAATCAGGCTGAACACCGCCCAACCTACGTTGAGGGCAATAACGTAAGGATCGACACCGAAATAATCATGCATCACCGCACGCACCACGCCAGCAACGATGCCGACGGTCAGCAGCACCGCCACGATGACGTGAGGACGCACGATGTGGAAATCGAAGAAGCCCTGATCCAGCACACCGCCTTTATCGGTCACGTTAAATTTGCCGTGCTTGGGTGACAGCATGGTCAAAATCGTCGGGATGATCAGATGGAAACACATCACCGTTTCATAGATTTCACCCCAGAAGGTGTAACGGAAACGGCCATTCATCCGCGAGTTGACGTAAAGCGACATCACCAGATGCGGCAAAACATAGGCAAAGATCAACGAGGCAGAGGAGTGGATAATATTGAGATTAAACAGCAAGTAAGCCAGCGGTGCCGTTAGAAAGGCAACGCGCGGCAGACCAAACTGGAAGTGCAACATGGCGTTGAGATAGCACAAACGCTGCTGCCATTTCAGCCCACGACCAAACAGCGGATTATCGACGCGAAAGATCTGCGTCATGCCACGCGCCCAGCGGGTACGCTGAACAATGTGCAAACCCAGGCGCTCTGTCGCGAGGCCCGCCGCCAGTGGAATCGACAGGAATGCCGATCCCCAACCCAGACGCTGCATTTTCAATGCGGTGTGCGCATCTTCGGTCACGGTTTCAACCGCAAAGCCGCCAATCTCTTCCAGCGCTGAACGGCGAATCACCGCACAAGAACCGCAGAAAAAGGTTGCGTTCCAGTTGTCGTTACCCTGCTGAACCGGGCCGTAAAACAGCGAGCCTTCGTTGGGAATGCTGCGCGCTGCGCGCAGGTTGCGCTCGAATGGATCGGGAGAATAGAAGTAGTGTGGCGTCTGTAACAGCGCCAGCTTGGGATCTTTCAGGAACGGGCCCACAGTCGCCTGCAAAAAGGTGCGGGTCGCAACGTGGTCACAGTCAAAAATGCAAATCAGCTCACCTTTGGTGATTTTCATCGCATGGTTGAGGTTGCCGGCTTTTGCGTGATTATTGTTGTCACGGGTGATGTAACCCACGCCAACATCGGCGGCGAATACCGCAAACTCGCTGCGCTTGCCATCATCCAGCAAATAGACTTTTAACTTGTCGCGCGGATAGTCGATGCACTGTGCGGCCAGTACGGTGTCGCGCACGACGTCCAGACTTTCGTTATAGCTCGGCACGTAAATATCGACCGTTGGCCACAGGCTAGTATCATCCGGCAGCGGTTCAATGGTGCGCTTTAATGGCCAGGTGGTTTGCAGGAAGCCCAAAATTAATATCAGCCAGACATAAAGCTCCGCTAAATATAAGCCGATGCCCATGATGGCTTCAATTTCTGAATTAAAATGCAGCGTCTCAGTGGTGCGCCACCAAATATATCGGGTGGACATCAGCGCGGAAAGAATCACCATGACCACAGTTATTTTGCGGCTTTTGCTGAAACCCAATAAAAACATCATAACGATGCTGATTAAGCCAAAAATATACTGCTTTTGGCTATCCATCGGCGTGATGATGATCACCGCAGCGACCGGTGCAAGCACCAGCAGCAGCAGGTAAAACCCGATTTTACTCATGAATCACCCTAAAAGAGCTCTGTTTTTTTAACGCACCTGGCGAGGCCAGGCGATTAATAGTGGCTGGTGCGAATGGGGGCCTGAACTTCGCCGTTACCTACGGTGATATCCAGAATATTGGCGACGCGTTTAGCAATCAGTTCAATATCAAACGCTGCAGCGGAAGCAGGACTGAAATCATAAACAGATTGCTGTGAGGCATTCGCTTCACCCACGCTTTCATCACGATGAACCACACCTAACAAATTATCGCCCAGGCGCTGCTGTATAAATGCCGTAACGTCACGGTTAATATTGCGGCGATTGTCGCATTGGTTCAGAACGAAATAATGTCCTTGTTTAGTATTGAGGGGCTGACCAATCATTCGGTTCTCCTCAATATGCGGCAATAATGAGACCGATGCGGTATCCGCTAACATCACCACTAAATGCATATCGGCTAATGCGCTGATTGCTTTAAGCGCCGGGCCTGGGCCGGGCGGAAAATCGGCGACGATCACCAAGCCAGGGTAATTCAGTACCGTATCGAGACCACGGCGGAGGAAATGCGGATCTTTTGACAGATTCTCTTCAAACCGTTCACGTTGTGGTTCGGTAACATCGCCATACGGCAGCACAAAAATGTTGCCGCCAGTGGTGAGAATCGACTGACTCCAGTCTGCCTGCTCTTCTGAACGCGCCACAAAACCGCGCCCATCGTGAAGTGGCACACCAAAATGAAGGCGTAACGCATTCTGCACATCGAAATCGATTGCCAGAACTTTGCTACCTGAACGCGCCAGACTCCAGGCCAGGTTGGCCGCCATCGTGGTTTTTCCAACACCCCCTTTCGGCGAGCACACACAAACTAACGGCATAACGCAATCTTCTCCAATAACGGTTTCAGTAAAGTCTCTTTGGACAGGCTGACCGGTTCGCTATTACGTGAACGGAACAGCGCACCGAAACGTCCGGGCTCGGCGCTGGAAACAGCGGCAGGTGCCGCCACAGGCGCAGACGCTGCGGCAAACACAGGCTTAGGTTGAGCAACAGGTGCAGCTTGTGCGGGAACAGCCACGGGTTGAATCATAGCCGGAGCAGGCTGAAAAGCGGCGGGCGCAGGTTGAGTGACAGGCTCTGCAACCGGCTGAGCTTGAGCAAGCGGTGGTGGAAACAGTGAAGACAAACCCGATGTAGGCGCGGCAACAGGGGCAACCGACGCGTTAGGCGTTAGGCTATCCAGAATTGAGCCACGTGCCGAGGAAGGCGTCGCCAATCCAGCAGGGCGCGACGTCACGCCTTGCGCGGAATCGCTGAATTCGTCACCACGAATCGGCTGCGGCTGCGGCAGATCGATACGCTGATTGCTATCAAAAGGGGTGGTTTGGTCATCTTTTGCCAACTGGCGAATCAATGCCCATTTACTCTGTTCCGCCGCTTCCTGCGTCTGGCCAGACATATCTTTAAAGGCGATATCGAGCGTCTGCGTCTTCTCTTTAAAACGCTGTAAATCGTCGTAATTCTTCATTGGCCGTGGCCTACAACAAGGGGGGAATTATCCTGGAATATATCACATCCCTTTAAACACAGTGAGATAAATCTGATTACAAAAACAGCACATTCAATAAAAGAGTTTAATCAGATAGATTGAAATTTAACAATAAAACGCGGTTGTTAACTGTTTATGCCTGGAAATTAATAAGATAGCCTTAAGTTAAATCAAGCAACATAACATTAACAAAACTGTGTAGTCATTCATCCGACCTTGAGCTGGCACGACCATCGTTGTTAACAGCGCTTTTAGTCCCAAATACTGACTAAATTCAGACTGACTCTTAACGTTAAACAGACGTTATTAGCTGAGATTGACTGCGTTATGGCAGGTTAACTCTTTCGCTGTTTTGTTCGGCAAGTTTACCAAGGGTTAATCTTCATAAATGATTTTCACGGCTTTTGGTTTGTCATGTCGGGCGGGAAACAGCTTTGGTAAGGGTTTTGGCAGAAAATTGGCTTAAAAAAAGGCTCCAGAAGGAGCCTTATTACTTTGATTAACTGACTTTTTCAGCCGCGCCGACCGGTTGATTTTCATCCTGGTCGACAGCGAAGCAGGCAATTTGCTGTTCGCCATACAGCTTCAGTTTCGGCTGTAACTGTACGCAAGTGCCGAAACGACGACGGCAGCGCGCGTTAAAGGCGCAGCCTGGCGGCGGACTCAGCGGACTTGGCAATTCGCCGGTCAGTTTGATGCGCTCGCGGCGATCGTCTGGATTGAGACGCGGCGTCGCCGATAACAGCGCCTGGGTATACGGATGGCGCGGGTTTGAGAAAATCGCCTCTTTACTGCCCTTCTCGACACAACGTCCGAGGTACATCACCATGACTTCATCAGCAATGTGCTCCACCACTGACAAATCATGCGAAATAAAGACGTATGACAAACCCATGTCCTGCTGCAGATCCATCATCAGGTTCAGCACCTGAGCACGCACTGAAACGTCGAGCGCCGAAACCGGCTCATCAGCGATCAGCACATCGGGATCGAGCATCAAGCCACGCGCAATGGCGATACGCTGACGCTGGCCGCCCGAGAACATATGCGGGTAGCGATCGTAGTGTTCTGTTTTCAGGCCGACCTTCGCCATCATCTCCAGCGTTTTTTCGCGGCGCTCCGCTTTAGTCAGTGAAGTGTTGATCACCAGTGGCTCTTCAAGAATCTGACTGACTTTTTTGCGCGGATTGAGCGAGCCGTAAGGATTCTGGAACACAATCTGGATTTTCTGTCGACGCAGCTTCTGTGCCTGCGGATCGTGCTTCAACAAATCCTGGCCATGCCAGTAAAGTTGCCCTTCGGTTGGCGTTTCGATCATCGTCAGCAAGCGGCCCAGCGTGGATTTACCACAGCCCGATTCGCCCACCACAGCCAATGTTTTGCCGCGTTCGAGATTGAATGAAACCCCATCCAGCGCTTTAACCAGACGTTCCTGACCGAAAAGTCCTTTTTTCACGGGGTAGTGTTTTTTCAGGTCAATGGCCTGCAGCAGGTAATCCTGCTTGGTTTTCTCAAGACTCATAAGTTGGTCTCCCGGCATCGTCCAGCGGATAGTGACATTTGGACTGACGCCCTGGAATATCGCGTAATTCAGGCTCTACCTGACGGCAATGATCGGTGGCATAAGGACAGCGTGGATTGAGCAGGCAACCGAGCGGACGATCATATTTACCCGGCACCACGCCAGGCAATGACGCCAGACGCGCTTTATCCGCCGCAAACTCCGGCAGCGCACGCAGCAAGGCTTGCGTATAAGGATGGCGAGGCGCTTTAAAGATGTCCGTCGCTTTCCCGCTTTCCACCACCTGACCGGCATACATCACAATAATGTGATGTGCAGCTTCAGCCACCAGCGCTAGATCGTGAGTAATCAGGATCAACGCCATGTTTTCCTGCTGCTGCAACTCCAGCAGCAGCTCAATGATTTGCGCCTGAATGGTTACGTCGAGCGCGGTCGTTGGCTCATCGGCAATCAGCAGTTTTGGGCGACAGGCAATTGCCATCGCAATCATGACGCGCTGGCTCATCCCACCCGACAGCTGATGCGGATAAACATCCAGACGCGAAGCAGGATCGGGAATGCCGACCTGATTCAGCAGATCAATGGCACGCTGACGTCGCGTTTTCTTGTTGCCACCCTGATGCACTTTAATCGCTTCCATAATCTGAAAGCCCACGGTGTAACACGGGTTCAGGCTGGTCATCGGGTCCTGAAAAATCATCGCCACTTCCGCACCCACCAGCTGGCGGCGCTCTTTCTCGGAGATGCGCTTCAGGTCGCTCTGATTAAACTCGAGCTTCTCAGCCATGACTTTGCCGGGAAAGTCGATCAGCCCCATAATGGCCAGCGAGCTTACCGATTTACCTGAACCGGATTCACCCACAATCCCAACAACCTGGCCTTGCTCAACTTGATAACTGATGCGGTCTACCGCACGAAACGGTGCTTTATCGTCGCCGAAATGCACCGACAATTTGTCTACATTTAATAACGCCATCTCGGTGCCTCTTTACTGCTTGAGTTTCGGGTCGAGTGCATCACGCAAACCATCGCCCATCAGGTTAAATGCCAGCACGGTAAGCAGAATGACTAATCCAGGGAAAGTCACCACCCACCAGGCACTTTGCGCGTACTGCAATACGTCGGAGAGCATGGTGCCCCACTCCGGCGTTGGCGGTTGCGCACCCATACCGAGAAAGCCCAACGCCGCCATATCCAGAATGGCGTTGGAGAAACCTAATGATGCCTGCACGATCAGCGGTGCCATGCAGTTAGGCAGAATATTAACGAACATCTGACGCAGCGTACCGGCACCTGCCACGCTCGACGCGGTGACGTAATCACGGTTCACTTCGACCAATACCGCCGCGCGCGTTAGACGAATGTAGTGCGGCAGCGCCACGAAAGTCAGTGCGATAGAGGCATTGACGATCGACGGTCCGAAAATAGCCACCAGCACCAGCGCCAGCAGCAGGCTTGGCAGCGCCAGCATGATATCCACCAGACGCATGATCGTGTTATCAACCACGCCGCCAAGATAACCGGCCATCAAGCCGAAGATCACCCCAAAGATCAGTGACAGCACCACCACCAGACACCCGACCAGCAGCGACAGGCGCGCGCCGTACATCAGACGCGACAGCACGTCGCGGCCTACGTCATCCGTACCAAGGATATAACTCCAGCTACCGCCTTCCTGCCAAACTGGCGGATGAAGCAATGCATCTCGGAACTGCTCGGCAGGCGCATGCGGTGCCAGCACATCAGCGAAGATGGCGATCAGCAGCATAATAACGATGTAAACCAGGCCAATCACTGCACCTTTATTACGTTTGAAGTAGTGCCAGAATTCCTGAACGGGGGTCATCGGCTTCGGTGCAGCGGTTACGCTCGCGGGATCAACAATTGACATGATTCCCCCTTATTTCTTATGACGTATGCGCGGGTTAACCACGCCATACAGCAAATCAACCAGCAGGTTGACCACGATAATCAGCACCGCGACCAACAGCACGCCGCCCTGCACCACCGGATAATCGCGGCGCTGCAATGCTTCGATCAGCCAGCGACCAAGGCCCGGCCAGGAGAAGATGGTTTCCGTCAGAATCGCACCCGCCAGCAACGTCCCCACCTGCAAACCAATCACCGTCACGACCGGCAACATAGCATTACGCAGGGCGTGAACCACAATCACGCGCATACGCGTTAGCCCTTTGGCGCGCGCGGTACGGATGTAATCTTCACTGAGTACTTCCAACATGGCGGAGCGCGTCATACGCACAATCACCGCCAGCGGAATGGTGCCGAGCACGATGGCTGGCAAAATCATGTGCATCACAGCATCTTTGAAATCGCCTGGCTCGCCCCAAATCAGGGTGTCGATCAGCATGAAACCGGTCAGCGGATTGGTGTCATCAAGAAACACCGTGTCGCCAACACGCCCTGATACTGGCGTCAGGTTCAGCTGCACCGATACCAGCATGATCAGCATGATGCCCCACCAGAAAATCGGCATGGAGTAGCCGGTCAGCGCGATGCCTACCGCCGTGTGATCAAAGATAGAGCCACGTTTCACCGCAGCCAGCACACCCACCGGAATGCCTACAGCGACAGCGAAAAGCATGGCGCAGAAACCCAGCTCAAGCGTGGCCTGGAAGCGCGGCACGAACTCATCCCATACCGGAATGCGGCTTTTCAGCGAAATACCTAAGTCGCCGTGCATCACACCATTGATATAATGCAGGTATTGTTTCCACAGCGGTTGATCGAGGCCAAACATCGCCATTAACTGCGCGTGGCGTTCAGGGGAAATACCACGTTCGCCCGCCATGATCAGCACCGGATCGCCCGGGATCATGTGAACAAACGCGAAGGTCAACAGGGTAATACCGATAAATGTCGGGATGACAAGTCCCAGACGTCGGAGTACGAACTGCAGCATATTCCGGGTTCTCTCTTGCCCACGCGACCGTCGTCGCGAGGTTAGTTATTGCTTACATCTGACGATCGAGTAGCCTCGACCGCGACGCAGACTGGCTGCGCCTCTACCGTTTCCAGTAAAACAGGGAGATAAAGCCGGGGTGACGCGTAGCCACCCCGGAAAAGGGCAATGATTACTCTTGAATGTCTACCTGAGCAAAGTAGTGTCCGCCAAGCGGATCGACTTTATAGCCGGTGACTTTTTTGCTGACCGGTTCAAATACCGTTGAGTGCGCGATCATCAGCGCCGGTGCCTGGTCATGCATCACAACTTGAGCCTGCTTGTAATACTCGATGCGCTTCGCCTGGTCGGCGGTCGCACGTGCCGGTTGGATTTGATCCTCAAAGGATTTATCACACCAGCGCGAGTAGTTAGAGCCATCTTTCGCCGCTGAACAGCTGAACAGCGTAGCGAGGAAGTTATCCGGATCCCCATTGTCGCCCGTCCAACCCATCATCACAGTCTGATGTTCACCCGCTTTGGCACGCTTCAGATACTCGCCCCACTCATAGGTAACGATTTTGGCTTTTACGCCAATCTTCGCCCAGTCGGACTGAATCATCTCCGCCATACGGCGCGCGTTCGGGTTGTAAGGACGCTGAACCGGCATTGCCCACAGATCGATGGAGAAACCATCCGACATACCCGCTTCTTTCAGCAGTGCTTTGGCTTTTTCAACATCGTAAGGATAATCCTCAACGGCATCGTTATAGCCCCACATCGTTGGTGGAATCAGGTTTTTAGCCGGCTGGCCCGCACCTTGATAAACCGCCTGGATGATCGCTTTTTTGTTGACCGCCATGGTCAGTGCCTGACGCACTTTCAGGTTATCCAGCGGTTTTTTCTCAACGTTATAGGAGAGATAGCCGACGTTCAGGCCAGCCTGCTCATACAGGTTGATGTTCTTATCCTGCTTCATGCGCGCAATGTCTGCCGGATTTGGATACGGCATTACCTGGCATTCGCCCTTCTGCAGTTTTGCGTAACGAACCGATGCATCTGGCGTAATCGAGAAGACTAAACGATCGATTTTTGGCTTGGTTCCCCAATAATCCGGGTTAGCTTTATAAAGGATGCGTGAGTCTTTCTGGTATTGCAGCAGCTGGAACGGACCGGTACCCACTGGGTTAAGATCCACTTTTTCCGGCGTACCGGCTTTCAGCATGTTATCGGCGTACTCTTTTGACAGAATTGAGGCGAAGTCCATACCAAGGTCGGCAAGGAACGGCGCTTCAGGACGTGTCAGCACAAAGCGCACGGTATTCTCGTCCACTTTTTCGATTTTGCTGATCAGATTAGGCATATCCATGCCCTGGAAATACTCATAGCTGCCGCCGGAAACACCATGATATTTGTTGTTTGTATCCAGCTGACGTTCAAAAGTGAACACCACATCGTCGGCGTTTAAATCGCGCGTCGGTTTAAAGTCTTTGGTGGTTTGCCACTTCACACCTTTACGCAGGTGGAAAGTGTAGGTTTTGCCATCTTCACTGACGTCCCACTTTTCTGCCAAAGCAGCGTGCAACTCGGTTGTGCCGATAGTGAACTCAACCAGACGGTTATAAATCTGGCGTGAGCTGGCGTCATAGGTGGTGCCAGAGGTGAACAGCTGCGGGTTAAAACCTTCCGGGGAACCTTCAGAACAATAAACGAGGGTTTTTGCCTGAACACCGGCGGCTACAGTCATGGCAATCAGGCTCAGACCGACCTTCAGCATCCTGGATTTAGCCAGGGAGTTGATCATGCTTTTGCTCCATTGTGATGTGATGTTGTGTGCATTACCTGACCTCTGATTTTTTTATGCGGTTCAGGCGACCCACCTTTTCGGTGGAAAAGAGCGAAACGTTATTTTTGATTTCTCTGACACCGTGGAATCTGCCAGACAACGCCGCTTCTGCTTCTTTATTGACGCATCAATTTGTCAACAGTTGCAAAGAACGTCAATACAACGGTTAGTTATTTACACAGAGTGTGAGGGATAGCAAGCAACGCTAAAAAAAACAGTTTCCGCTGAAATGCCACACATTACACAGTGTCATTAGCTTAAAAACCGTGCTTTGTGCTGGCTCTTAACTTTGACGCTAGTGATTCTCACCGCTAAAAAACAAAAAACTTTTACCGGCAAACGTTGAATAACTGAACGATTCACCGTGCGTTATGACGTTCAACCAGCGAAATATGCTGTCTCAATGGTATAAGAAATCAGCAACATGCAGCTTTCGGTCATAAGAAGAATGTGTCGCAAATTAACTACGCAGGCCCGATGCAGCAAGGGCTTGAAAGGATAAGCGGGCGATATTACAGCCAGGATAATTAACAACGGCGAATGAGGATTATTAGGAAGTTATCGGAAGGTTTGGTTTAAGCGATGTGATTAAACGGCTTTTAGGGGGATAACTCTTTTGCCAAGGCTCAAACCTCCTTCGGAGGTTCTCATCCTCTGTTTACTACAGGCGAAAAAAAACCTGCTTTTAAAGCAGGTTTTCTAAATGTGGTCGGCGAGAGAGGATTACGCTTCTCGCTGAGAAGCGCCCTGCGGGCCGTTGCTGAAGCAACGTGGTCTCGCTGCGCTCGGCTCAAACCTCCTTCGGAGGTTCTCATCCTCTGTTTACTACAGGCGAAAAAAAACCTGCTTTAAAAGCAGGTTTCCTAAATGTGGTCGGCGAGAGAGGATTACGCTTCTCGCTGAGAAGCGCCCTGCGGGCCGTTGCTGAAGCAACGTGGTCTCGCTACGCTCGGCTCAAACCTCCTTCGGAGGTTCTCATCCTCTGTTTACTACAGGCGAAAAAAAACCTGCTTTAAAAGCAGGTTTTCTAAATGTGGTCGGCGAGAGAGGATTACGCTTCTCGCTGAGAAGCGCCCTGCGGGCCGTTGCTGAAGCAACGTGGTCTCGCTGCGCTCGGCTCAAACCTCCTTCGGAGGTTCTCATCCTCTGTTTACTACAGGCGAAAAAAAACCTGCTTTTAAAGCAGGTTTTCTAAATGTGGTCGGCGAGAGAGGATTACGCTTCTCGCTGAGAAGCGCCCTGCGGGCCGTTGCTGAAGCAACGTGGTCTCGCTGCGCTCGGCTCAAACCTCCTTCGGAGGTTCTCATCCTCTGTTTACTACAGGCGAAAAAAAACCTGCTTTAAAAGCAGGTTTTCTAAATGTGGTCGGCGAGAGAGGATTACGCTTCTCGCTGAGAAGCGCCCTGCGGGCCGTTGCTGAAGCAACGTGGTCTCGCTGCGCTCGGCTCAAACCTCCTTCGGAGGTTCTCATCCTCTGTTTACTACAGGCGAAAAAAAACCTGCTTTAAAAGCAGGTTTTCTAAATGTGGTCGGCGAGAGAGGATTCGAACCTCCGACCCTCTGGTCCCAAACCAGATGCGCTACCAAGCTGCGCTACTCGCCGATGGGGGCGCATGTTACTGCGACCCACCGGGAGCGTCAACCGCTTTTTACACTTTGACCGTCAATCGCCTGGAAAGCATGCAGCATGAAAAAAACACCCACGCGTCAATAAGTTCCAGGCAGCAATCATAGCGAACTCGTCTGGCTCGAAGCCGGTGCCTGACACCAGTTATTGGCCGCTTTAATGCCGCCATCTGGCGAGGTATAACCCAAACATCCCAGAATGGTATCAAACAGCTCAACGTGGCGGTGCGTTTTACCTACGCGCTGCTGCGCCTGCAGGCGCTCAAAGTTACTACGATTAGTGGGGTCTTCCAGATATTTATCTGATGCCCAAACAATCATCGGCACGCGGAACTGTTCTGGTGGTGCCATTTCACGTGGCGTACCGTGCAGGTGCATGTTTTCACTGATCGATTCGCCATGATCGGCTGCATAGAAAACAATCGCTTTCTTATCACGCAGCTGATCTAAAACGCTGTCGAGCATGGTGTCGACATACAACACAGAGTTGTCATAAGCGTTGATCAATTGTGCTTTGCTGCACGTCTCGTCAACGCCCATACATTCCGGCTGATACCGCGCAAAGCTACGTGGATAACGCTGCGAATAGAGATAATGCGAACCCTTGGTGTGCAAAACCACTAAGTGTTTGCCTTTCGGGAAACGCTCCAGCGACGTTTTTAACTCAGGCACCAGCAGCATGTCGTCGACCGATTTACCCTGATTACGCTTCTCGGAGCCAATCTGTTCGCGGAAAGCGAAGTTGTTCGCGTTGACGTTATCGTAAAACCACACTTCACTCTGCATTGCGAACAGCTCAGAAGTGAAGCCCAGCTCTTTCATCACTGCAAAGACGTTCTGCTCTTTCAGCGTGCGTCCCGGTGTGTCCATTGTGCCGCCTTCACGCACAAACATGCAGCGCAGAGAAAGCTTCGTCGCGGTATCACAGGATTCGCCACGGAACGCGACCAGGTTTTTCTCTTTAGAGAGTTTTGGCGTGGTATCACGTTCATAACCGAGCATGCCCATGTGATCCCAACGGGTGGTTTCACCGATGACAAACACTACATAGGTGTCATCCAAACCTTGCGGCGCAACATAGGTAAATTTCTTCGCGGGATCGAGCAGTTCCTGACTCTCCAGGGTTTCATCCAGTCGCGTCCAGGCAAACAGTCCAACCGCGGCCAGCCAGTTAGAAGGCAGATAAGAGTGTGCAACCACGCCGCCGTAGCTTGGCAGATCGATGTTGGTTATCTCTTCATTGGCTTTTTGCAGCTTGTCGAAATAGCGAATCGGCAACCAAACCAGCGCGACGCAAACTAACATGACTAACGTCGGTTTAAGGCGATGACCCGGCGTACGCAGCTGTTCATTGAGCGTCAGGCGAAGGTTATTTCGCCAAATCATCAGCAGCGGCAATGCACTAACCAGCACCATCCACGCCACGAAGTGAAACCCAATGACCTCTTTCGACAAATCCATATCGGTGGTCATCACCGATGCCACGATGCCGTAGCCAATCACCACATTGAAAAAAGCCATGTAATAGGCTGAAGCAACAGAGATCAGCACGATACAGGTGGCGAGCACACGATAGATTTTCTTGCCGCCTAGCGACAACAAACGCATGAGGAAAAAAGTCAGTATGACAATCGCAATGACTTCTGTGGCTGCGGTCACCCAATTTATCAGTGTGGAATGCGTCAAGAAACCGTCAAAACGGCGATAAAAAATTGGTAAATTCAGTAGGATACCGATGTACAACGCCAGCAATAGCGACAACTTTTGCTGGGTTAAACTCTTAATATAATTCATGAAAAATGGTGTTTCCCTGGAGTGATGCGCTTTATCGAACGTTAGTGTGACTATCAGATTGCAGTAGAGTTCGATTAGTAAGCGCATCGGACAAGATGCAGGAGGATTCTGAACGCGTTACTGCGAGGTGGCACAGTAGAACATGCAAGAAATGGTTAGGCCAGAAAATAATCAAAAGCGTGAACAATTGCACACTTTTTGTTCACTAAATCCCGCTAAAACCGTTATAGCCCTGATCTTCCCAATAGCCGCCTGGATTCTGATCGGTAACAAAGATCGCGCCGATATGCTTGGCGTTCTTGAAGCCAAGCTTGGTGGGCACGCGCAGCCGCAGCGGATAACCGAAATCTGGCGGCAGCGGTTTGTTGTCAAAATCCAGCGCGAGAATAGTTTGTGGATGCAGCGCCGTGGGCATATCCAGGCTGGAATAGTAACGATCATCGCATTTGAAACCGACATAGCGTGCGGTTAAATCGGCCCCGATGTGTTGCAGAAAGGTCTTAAGTGGAACGCCGCGCCATTGGCCAATCGCGCTCCAGCCTTCAATGCAAATCAAGCGAGTAATTTGTTCGGTCTGCGGCAAGCGCTGCAATTGCTCCAACGTCCAGGGCGCTTTGTTCGAGACTTTGCCCGACACTTCCAGCCGGTAATCCGCAAGATCTATCTCCGGCACATTGTATTCGGGATAAAAGGCATTAAACCGGAACGGACGGGTGATTTGATCGGCAGAATAGGTTTGTGCCAGCTTCTCACCATTAAATAACCAGCTTTGTACCCGATCGTTCCAGCGTGACATCGCCCATAAAACTTTATCGACGCTATCGCCATCCTGTAAGTTACAACCGCTGAGCAGCGAGACGGCACCCAGCGTTAATCCGCTGCGCAGCAGCATGCGGCGTTGTAGATTGATCAGCTGTTTGTGCTGATCAGGTTCCAGGATGATTTTACTTTTGGGTTGTTCACTCACGATCTGCACTCCGCTTGCCACCGGTAATCATTGGCCACAACGTTTGCGGCACCAGGATCACCATCACCACGTGAACCACTGTAAACAGCACCAAGCCGCTCATGGCATAAAAGTGCACATAACGCGCCCTATCAAAACCACCGAACAGCGCCACCAACCCGCTAAACTGCACCGGTTTCCAGATAGATAAACCCGATAGCACCAGCAGCACGCCGTCCACCAACACAAACAGGTACATCAATTTCTGTACCGCATTGTAGTCGCTGCCGCGATGATGCAGCCGCAGCCGCAATGCCGAGAAAAGATCTTGCCAGAGCGCGTGCCCACTTAGCGGTAAAAAGCGGCCACGAAATTGCCCGCTGATGATGCCCCACACCAGATAACTTACCCCGTTAGCAAACAGCAACCACATCACCGCCAAATGCCAGGCAATGTGGCCGCCGAGCCAGCCGCCGAGCGTCATCCATGCGGGAAACGTGAAATTGAACAGCGGCGAGGCGTTGTAAATGCCCCAGCCGCTCATCAGCATGCCGATCATCACCAGCACATTTGTCCAGTGACAAAGCCGAATCGGCCAGGGATGACGTGAACCCGATGCTTTTTTCATGATTTACATCGGTGGTGTCAGACCATCTTTACCAGCAGAAATACCGCGAGCCACGATGTGACCATCGCTGGCTTTGCTGCCAAACAGCACTACTTTGCCGCCCGGCTTCAGCAAACTTTTATTGCCTGGCTCAATCAGCACTACCGGTACATCATCAGGAACCTGCACCGTTTTTTGCTTGTCGCCATATTTAACCGTCATGGTGCGGCCATTGCTGTTAACCAGTTTGCCGACCGTACCGTTAGTCATGGTATTGATTTTGCCATCGGCTGATTCGAAAGGATTAAAGCCTTCACCACTGCCGCGCAGGCTTGGCGCAAATACGTGGACTTCAAGCGCTTTCAGTTCGCCATTCGCTTGCGGTACCGCGGCGGTACCGATAAAGCTGTCTGGTTTGATGTCGCTCATCTGCGCTTTGCTGACGCTGTTAACTTTAGTTTTGTCGTTGATCTCGACTTTAATTTTATCGCCCTGACGCGTGGTGACATCCAGCTGGTTGCCGCTGATGGCATCAATGGTGCCGCGCATAGGGGTAATCACATTGTCAGCGGCTGCCGCAGTAAAGGCGACGCTGAGTAATAAGCCAGGCAGTAAGGCGCGCAGGCGTGAAGTCATAGGGGATTCTCCAGAAGAAGTTAGCAGACTAACTAAGCGTAAGAGGTCTGGATAAATAGTGTGGGAAAATCGAGGGAAAAGAGTGTATTGAAACATTACGAGCCCGCTTTGCAGGCCCGTAAAAACGTTTAGCGAACGATGTTCAGCGTCACGTCAATGTTGTTGCGGGTTGCATTGGAATAAGGGCAGACGATGTGTGCTGCATCAACCAATTTTTTCGCTTCCGCTTCATCCATCTCAGGCAGATGGATATTCAGGGTGGCTTCAATGCCGAAACCGTTCGGGATTGGGCCAATGCCGACTTCGCCTTCAATCCATGCATCTTTAGGCATAGAAATCTTGTCGCGACCCGCTACAAACTTCATTGCGCCGAGGAAACAGGCTGAATAACCCGCTGCGAACAGCTGCTCTGGGTTGGTCACTTCGCCGCCTGCGCCGCCCATCTCTTTCGGCACACCTAATTTAACGTCCAGCACACCGTCAGAAGAGGTTGCACGACCATCACGACCGCCGGTTGCTTTGGCTTTTGCACGGTAAACCACTTGTTCTAATGACATAAATTCCTCGCTATATGCTATTTAATCGCCCACTACTTAAATAAGCGTAGTCGAACGGGTGAAATTTAGCGGGTGCGTGGCACCCACATTATGAATTCTTATCGCGAACGATTCAGATTATTGCGAAGATCGTCCAGCTGCGTTTTCAGCGCATTCAAAGCGGATTCATCACAGGCCGCCGCACATTGAATGGCGTCGGGAATGCTTTCTGCCTTGCTACGCAAGGCTCGACCTGTTTCGGTCAACGTCACCACTACTTGCCGCTCATCCTGACGCGAACGCTGACGATTAATGAGTCCGGCGCTTTCCAGCCTTTTAAGCAGCGGTGTCAGCGTGGCGGAATCCAAAAAGAGCTGCTCACCAATCTCCGAGACGGTGACATCATCTTTTTGCCACAGCACCAGCATCACCAGATATTGTGGATAGGTCACGTCGAGTTGCGTAAGCAGCTGGCGATACACCTTATTCATCGCCAGATTGGCAGAATAGAGCGCGAAGCAGAGCTGCTGATCCAGCAACAGTGGCGCTGCTTTCACTTTTTTGTCATCTTGATTACTGTTCATGGCTAGAATATAGATAGCGCGCTACACAATTGCAAGCAACATATTATGCTAAGGAGTAAAAGCATGATGGATTCTCTTGAAGATCAGGCGCGACGCTATGCAACACAAGCCCATGCCGAAACGGGTCAGCGACGCAAATACACTGATGAACCCTATATTGTGCATCCGGCGGCAGTCGTTGAATTGGTTCGCAGCATTACGAGTGATGAAAATTTGCTGGCCGCAGCCTGGTTACACGACACGGTAGAAGATACCGCGACCACACTAAACGATATCGACACTCACTTTGGCCCACGAGTCGCCGAGCTGGTAGAAATGTTAACAGACAGTGCCCAGCCGACCGCTAAAAACCGAGCGGCCCGCAAGCTGGCACATTTTCAGCACACGGCGAACGCAGCGCCGGAAGCGCAAACCATTAAACTTGCAGATATCATCGACAATACGCGCTCAATTGTGCGGTTTGATCCGCACTTTGCTCGTATCTATTTGGTAGAGAAAAAGGTGCAAATCGAATTGCTGAAGCAAGGTGACGCTCAATTGTGGCAGCAGGCCTCAACCATTATCGAAGCAGGCATTGCGCAGTTAGGTGAGCCGCCCTATAGCGTGCCGGAGAGTTGGTTCGTTAAACAAGCCGCTAAATATGGTGGCTTAAGCTGAAAAAACCCGCCAGCGGCGGGTTCTTTTGTTCTTCTCGTCTTATCAGTGCTTACTCAAGCAACTGCCTTCCAAGGTACGGGTTGGCATGAAGCAACTTCATTAGTTTCTGCGCCGTGGCTGAAGGACGCGTACGACGTGCCTCCCAACTTTTCACAGAAGAAACGCTAACGCCCATTACTTTGGCAAATTCATCAAGCTGCATACCGGTCATTTCGCGTAAGCGTTGTGGTTCGGGCATCGTAGGCTGGAGTTGAATTTCCAAATCAGCAGGACGTTTATCACGTGTCAATACAATCTGCTCAAGGCTGCTGAGCAATTCAAACATTGGGTCTTTTAATTCCATAGAGAACTCCTTAAAAACTCACTATGAATCACGTGAAAGTAGAGAGGTACGAACCTGAAGTCAGGTTCTGAAACCGGCCTGTTCAGGCTGCATCCCGCAAGGGTTTGTTTTTGTTATGAGTAAAACCATTACGGGACACAGCCTGTTGTGCACTGCTTTTAAAAGGTGTCAGAACAATGCAACAAAAGTCGGGAAGCTAAGTATGGATAGAGTCCTGACGATTTGCTGCGCAATTTATAATTTTTTTTTATCTATGCTTTGCCACTTTCGGCCAAAATTCACTAACCGATTGAATTTAATACGATTTAAAGAGGGTTTCTGTTGGCTTAAATTGAAAAATAATGCTTATGAATGCAGCTTTTTTTCAGGCAAATGCCATCATCCACGTCAAAAGACACTAAACGGCGTTCATAACACCGTCGCATTCAAAGATCGTCTTACGCATTGTGGCGAGTCAATATTGCAATAGCATTGCAGGCTCGCATTCATCCTGTTCACAGAAGTCACTGCAATTTCCACGCCATCTCCACGACGCCTGCGCTCGCATCAACAGGCTGTCGCATGTTGCTCCCAGCGCGGGCGGTTATTCGTTTCAATGCTTCACGGATTAAGCGAAGTTTTGTCGCGCGCACTGACGTAAACCCGCGCAGTATTGCACACTTTTACAGCAATCACGCACTGTTCTGGCGCAATGCGCTTTTCCTCACCTGGTCGTTATTCGCCAGGGTAAGTAAAACAACAGGGATCACTGCAATTATTTCATTGTTATTAATCAATGGAATACCTCATTTTTACCCTTAATCATACTGAACCAATTAAAAATTGGTTCAGTTCTTGCCTACGCTACATAGAGCCCAACTGTTTAATTCATAAACAAAAACTTATGAAAACCGGCTTTACCCCATCTTTTTCTGATAGATGACAGGCGAACCAATAATGAGTGATACGCCCGAAACCTCAGCCAACTCCAGTTCAGCACTGGAAAAACTGCGGCAGCTGCTTCAGCAGCACGACAGCACACCTGAACTCGCTTTACCCACCGAGCGAGAGCTGGCGGAGCGTTTTTGCGTAGGCCGACGTGAAATCCGCCGAGCGCTTGATGTGCTGGAAGAAGAAGGCCGCATCTGGCGTAAGCAAGGCAAAGGTACGTTTGTTGGCCCATCCGCGCCGGTTCAGCCCTTGGTGCTGCACGCTTTGCCGCAGCAATCGAATTTGCTGGAAGTGATGGAGGCGCGCTTGCAGCTTGAACCCGGCCTGGCGAGATTAGCTGCGCTACGCGCCAGCAAAGAGCAGATCTCACTGCTGCATCGCTTACTGGAGCGCATGCATCAGGTCGCACCCGGTGATGGCGATCAACATGAGTTATGGGACAGCGCCTTTCATCGTGCGATTGCTGAAGCTGCGGGCAATCGCTTGATGCTGGGTTTATTCGATGCCATTGACGCCATTCGCCGCGATCCCGGCTGGCAGCATCTGCGCGTACAAGCGCGCACCCCTGCGCGGCTGGATACCTACGATGTGCATCATTTGCGGCTGGTCACGCATATCGCGCAGCGTCAGCCTGTAGAAGCCGCCGCCGCCATGCGCGAGCACTTATTAGCGCTGCAACAAGCGTTAATGGAAGCCCTTCATCAGCCCGATCAGGAGACGTTATGAGTGACGGTTCTTGCCGCCCGGTGTTGGCGGTACGTAATTTACGCGTGCAGTTTCGCGGCTCGCCGGTCACGGTGCTGGATGGCATTTCGCTTACCCTAAACGCCGGTGAAACGCTGGCATTGGTGGGTGAATCAGGTTGCGGTAAAAGCATTACCTCGCTGGCGCTAATGGGTTTATTGCCTGCCAGTGCGCAGATTCTTGAAGGTGAAATGCGCTTCGACGATTGTGAATTACGTCACCTCAGCAACACCGATTACGCCAGTTTACGCGGCAATCAGTTGGCAATGATTTTTCAGGAGCCAATGACCTCACTCAATCCGGCGTTTACGCTTGGCGATCAACTCAGCGAGGCGGTATTAAGACACCGCCGCGTCAGTCGTCGTGAAGCGATGGACGTCGCGTTGGAAATCCTGAAAAAAGTACAAATTCCCGCACCGGAAATGCGACTCAAAGCCTATCCACATCAGCTTTCGGGTGGTATGCGTCAACGCGTGATGATCGCCATGGCACTGATCAACAATCCCAAGCTGCTGGTGGCTGACGAACCGACTACCGCGCTCGACGTCACTATTCAGGCACAAATCCTTCAGCTGTTAAACAGCCTGCAAAAAGAAACCGGCACTGCGGTTCTGATGATCACCCATGACCTTGGCGTGGTGGCGGAAGTTGCGCAGCAGGTGGCGGTGATGTACGCCGGACAAGTGGTGGAAACCGGTTCAGTCGAAGCGATTTTCAACGATCCGCAACATCCGTACACCATTGGCTTGATGGGCTCGATTCCCAGTCTTGCTGCCCGCAGCGGCCCGCTGTCCACCATTCCGGGCAACGTGCCTTTACCCGAGCAAATGCCTGCCGGCTGCCGCTTCGCGACGCGCTGCCCATTCGCTGAAACGCGTTGCCATCAAACGCGTCCTGCGCTGCACGCTTTGTCACCCGCCCATCAGGTGGCCTGCTTTCGCGCGCCGCTGGAACAGCACGTCACGCTGGGAGAGATTGCATGAAACCGATTTTGGAATGCCGCGACCTGAGCAAAACCTTTGCTGGCCCCACTCAACTGTTCAAACGTAATAAACAGGTGACAGCGGTGGATCGCATCTCGTTGCAGGTAAAAGCGGGTGAAACTCTGGCGATCGTGGGCGAATCTGGCTCGGGAAAATCCACTTTGGGCCGCCTGCTACTGCGCCTGCTGGCCGCCAGCCAGGGTCAGGTTTTTTATCAGGGTGAAGAGATTACCCATGCGAATGGTGCGCATCTCAATCGGCTGCGCCGCGAGTTACAAATCATCTTTCAGGATCCGTTTGCTTCATTGAATCCGCGTATGACGGTTGAAAGCATTGTGGGTGAACCGTTGTGGTTGCACACCAAACTCACACGTGACGATCGCCAGGCGCGAGTGCATCAGCTGTTGCGCACCGTGGGTTTGCCGCCCGCCTGGGCGCAACGTTATCCGCATGAATTTTCTGGTGGTCAGCGCCAGCGCATCGGCATTGCGCGCGCGCTGGCGTCTGAACCGACATTGTTACTTGGCGACGAACCGGTTTCGGCACTGGACGTTTCAGTGCAGGCGCAGGTGGTGAATCTGTTGGAGAGCCTGAAACAGCAGTTTGGTCTGACGATGATCATCGTCGCGCACGGTCTGGCGGTGATTCGCCACATGAGCGATCGCGTTGCGGTGATGTACCTCGGGCAAATCGTTGAGCTTGCCAGCGTTGACGAAATTTTTGATGCGCCCTTGCATCCTTATACCCAAGCGCTGATTGCGTCGGCACCACAAATGCAGCCTGGCGTGCCACGCACGCAGCCGCTGCTGCAGGGCGATTTGCCTAATCCGGCATCCCCGCCGAGCGGCTGCCGCTTTCATACCCGTTGCCCCTATGTCACCGATGAGTGCCGCCAGTTAGAGCCGATCAATCAGGTTTTACCCGGCGGACGTCAGGTCGCCTGCCACCGCTGGCAGGAAATTAATCGCGATCGCAGCGCCATTCTTATCGCGCCGCCGTCTGCCGCTTTTTTACGCCGCCGTGCCTTGTTCGAGCACGCGGTGAATCAACCGTCCTAATCTCTGGAGATATGTCGTGAAGAAAGCCCGCAAGACGTTATTAACGGCACTCGGCGGCCTGATGCTGCTCGGCGCCAGCGCGCACAGCCAGGCTGAAAGCGTGATTCGCATTGGTTTAGGTGCCGATCCAGACATGCTCGATCCGCATTTGGCGCGAACCTATTATGGCCGCTTTGTGTTTGCTGCGATGTGTGATCGCTTAGTGGATGTGGATGAACATCTGAAAGTGATCCCAGGCCTGGCGACCGACTGGTCATGGAGCGACGACGCGAAAATCCTCACCATGAACCTACGCAGCGGCGTTACGTTCCATGATGGTGAAAAATTTGATGCCAACGCCGTGAAATTCAATATCGAACGCGCCCTGACATTGCCGGGTTCGCTGCGTAAAAGTGAGATCTCTTCGATTCAAAGCGTGGAAGTCACCGGCCCGCTCCAGGTTAAATTTCATCTGAAAAACCCTGATGCCGCCTTGCTCAGCCAGTTAACCGATCGCGCTGGCGCAATGTTAGCGCCAGAAGCGGCGAAAAAACCGGATTTCATTACCCATCCGGTCTGTTCCGGCCCGTATCAGTTCGAAAGTCGCGTACAGCAGGATCGTATTGTGCTGAAACGATATGACAATTACTGGAACAAAGCGGCTTATCACTTCGATAAAGTGATTTTCCTGCCGATTCCTGATGCTTCTGTCCGTCTGGCTAACCTGCGTGCTGGCGATCTCGATCTGACCGAGGGTATCGCAGCCAGCGACGTGAAAACCGTGCAGGGCGACAGCAAACTCGCCTTAGCCAAAGTCACCGGTTTGGGTTATCAGGGCATTACTTTCAACATCAATAACGGCAAAGTCGATCCGAAAAGCCCCTTCAAAGATGCACGCGTACGTGAAGCTTTCTCGCTGGCTATCGATCGCGATGCGTTGAATCAGGTCGCGTTTGAAGGGCTTTACACCCCAGCTAATCAGGCGTTGTCACCGGTCAGCCCGTATCACGTCAAGTTGCCGGTTCCAGCCCGCGATGTGGAAAAAGCCGCTTCACTGCTGAAAGCAGCAGGCGTCACTACACCGCTTAACGTGACATTGCTGGTGACGAATAACCCGACTTCACAGCAGGTTGGACAGGTCATTCAGGCGATGGCGAGCGAAGCGGGCTTCAACGTGAATCTGCAAATGAGCGAATTTGCCAGCTTACTGGATCGCCAGCAGCGCGGCGATTACCAGCTCAGCTTGTCTGGTTGGTCGGGTCGTCCCGATCCCGATGGCAGTATTTATTCGTTTATTAACAGCAAAGGCACGCTCAACGACGGACGCTACAGCAATCCGCAGGTTGATGAATGGCTGAATGCGGCACGTCTTACCAACGATCCGGCACAGCGTCAGACGCTGTACGACAATGTGGTGAAACAGCTGCAAACCGACATGCCAATTGCTTACCTCTACTTCGAGCCACGTATATTTGGCCTGTCGAAAAAGGTGCAGGGCTTTAAAGCCTGGCCGGACGGCTTAGTGCGTCTGGCTGGCGTCAGCATGGCGCAGTAAATGCTTTGAGGAATAAAGATGCTGGAACTGATCGTTAAACGCCTGCTGCTCGCCATCCCAACGCTGCTGTTAGTGAGCATCATGGTGTTCGCCCTGCAGAAACTGCTGCCGGGTGATCCGGTGCTGGCGATGGCGGGCGAAGAGCGCGACCCGGAAGTTATCGCCCAACTGCGTGAGGCTTATCATCTCAACGATCCGCTGCCCAGCCAGTATTTTTACTGGATGGGCAATGCGTTACGCGGCGATCTGGGTGAATCACTGCGCACCAAAGAGCCGGTAACGTCGTTGATTGCCAGCAAGCTGCCGGTCACGCTGGAGCTCTCCTTGATGGCGATGATTATCGCGCTGGTGATTGGCATCAGCATGGGCATTATCGCGGCGGTGCGCAAAGATACGTGGGTGGATCACACCAGCAATTTTGTCGCGCTGTCGGGGATTTCAGTGCCGCATTTTTGGCTAGGTATCTTGCTGATTTTGCTGTTTTCGGTGCACCTGCAATGGTTACCCGCATCCGGTTATGTCCCGCTGAGTGAGAGCATTCCGCAAAACCTGAAAACGCTGCTGTTGCCTGCGCTGGTGTTGGGTACCGGTTTAGCCGCTACGTTGATGCGTCATACGCGCGCCTCGATGATTGCCGTGCTGAAAGCGGATTACATCCGCACCGCGCGCGCCAAAGGATTATTGGGCAAGAAGGTGGTGCTGAAACACGCCTTTCGTAATGCGCTGGTGCCGGTGATTACGCTGACCACGCTGCTGTTCGGCGAGTTGCTCGGCGGCGCGGTGTTGACTGAGCAAGTTTTTACCCTGCCTGGCTTTGGCAAAATGATTGTCGATGCGGTGTTTAACCGCGACTACGCGGTAGTACAAGGCGTGGTGCTGGTGGTGGCGATTGGCTTCCTGCTGCTCAACCTGCTCGCCGATGTGTTGTATGTGTTAATCAACCCGAAAATGCGAGGCTAATCATGAGCGAAGTGCTGACGGCAGGCGCCGCAAAACCGCTGCTACGTGCTAACAGCCGGGTGCTGAAGAAGTTTCTGCGTAACAAAAGCGCGCTGATTGGCGCGGTGATCGTCACGCTGTTTGTCGCGATAGCCATTTTCGCGCCGTGGCTGGCACCCGCCGATCCGATCAAGGCGAACTTTCTGGCGGTGCGCAAACCGCCGTCGGAACTGTTTTGGCTTGGCACCGATGAATTAGGCCGCGATATTCTGTCGCGTATGATTTGGGGCGCACGTACCTCATTGCTGGCGGGCTGTATTTCGGTGCTGATCGCTATTTTGATTGGCGTGCCGCTTGGGCTGATCGCGGGTTACTGGCAAGGCTGGTGTGACGGCATTATTTCACGCTTTATCGAAGCGCTGCTGGCCTGTCCGTTCTTGATTCTGGCCATTGCGCTGGGCGCGTTTCTTGGGCCGAGTTTGACTAATGCGATGATCGCCATTGGCTTGTCGGCGATGCCGATCTTTGCCCGTCTAACGCGGGGTCAGGTGATCGCCATTCGTCATGAAGAGTATATCGACGGCGCGCGAGCGATTGGTTTGCCGGATCGCTGGATTATCCTGCGCTACGTGCTGCCTAACGTGATGTCACCGATTTTGGTGCAGGCTACCTTAGCCATCGCCTCCGCCATTATTACTGAAGCCAGTCTCTCCTTTCTCGGGCTGGGACAACAACCGCCCTCGCCTTCGTGGGGTGCGATGCTCAACACTGCCAAAGGCTATCTGGAGCAAGCGCCGTGGATGTCGATTTTCCCTGGGCTTGCCATCTTTCTGATCGTGCAGGGCTTTAACCTGCTCGGCGACGGATTGCGCGATGCGCTTGATCCGCGTAACGACTGAATAAAAGGAATCATTATGAAAGAAGCATTAGATTTTGATGTCAGCTATCCCTCTCATCGCGCCCCGATGATGGGCCGCAATGCGGTTGCCACTTCGCAGCCGCTGGCGGCGCAAGCGGGTATTCGCATGTTGCAGCAAGGCGGCAACGCAGTCGATGCCGCGATCGCCACCGCCATTGCGTTGACGGTGCTGGAGCCAACCGGCAACGGCATTGGCAGCGACGCCTTCGCGATTATCTGGGACGGCAAAGAGCTGCACGGATTAAACGCATCAGGACGCGCTCCAGCGGCGTGGAACCCAGAACGATTTGCGGGTCACAGCCAAATGCCCGAAACCGGCTGGGATGCCGTCACCGTGCCCGGCGCTGTTTCGGCTTGGGTTACGCTGGCTGAACGTTTTGGCACCTTGCCGCTGACCACACTGGCACAACCGGCAATTGAATACGCGCGCGACGGTTTTCCGGTCTCGCCGCTGATTGGTCAGCTGTGGCAGCGCGGCTACAAAAAACTGAAAGACCAGCCAGGCTTCACCGCGTGTTTTGCCCCGGAAGGCCGCCCGCCGCGCATCGGTGAGCTGTTCCGTAATCCAGCACAAGCTGAGACACTGCAAAAGATCGCCGAAAGCAACGGTGAAAGTTTTTATCGCGGTGAGCTGGCGGAAAAGATTGCTGCTTTTGCCCGCGAGCACAACGCCGCGCTGACGCTGGAAGATTTAAAAAATCATCGTGCTGATTGGGTGAAGCTGCTGTCGCATCCCTTTGCTGGCGGTTCTGTACAGGAACTGCCGCCAAACGGCCAGGGCATTGCGACACTGATCGCGCTCGGCATTTTGGAAGAGTGGGATATTGGACAATATGCACCCGATTCGCCGCAGTGGCTGCATCTTTCCATTGAAGCGATGAAGCTGGCATTGGTGGATTTAGAGCGTTACGTTACCGATGAAGATCACCTCGAATTCCCAGCCGATTTGCTGTTAAGCGAAGGTTATCTTAAACAGCGTGCGGCGTTGATTAATCCAAGGCAAGCGGGTGACTTCACCTTTGGATCACCGCAGCAGAGCGGCACGGTTTATCTCTCAACCGCCGACGCCAGCGGCATGATGGTGTCGTTTATTCAGTCAAACTACATGGGATTCGGTTCAGGTGTCGTCGTGCCGGGAACCGGCATTAGCCTACAAAACCGTGGCGCAGGCTTCTCGCTGGATGCCGATCATCCTAATGTGGTGGCAGGAAATAAACGTCCGTTCCACACCATCATTCCCGCCTTTGCGCTGGATGCAGAGGGCCAACCGCTGATGTCATTCGGTCTGATGGGTGGACCGATGCAGGCACAAGGACATCTGCAACTGGCGTTACGCATTATGAAACATAAACAAAACCCGCAGGCCGCGATTGATGCGCCGCGCTGGCGTGTGGTGCAAGGGCGTGAAGTGGTGTTTGAATCGACCATCGATCGCAATACGTTAAGTACGCTACGCCGCATGGGACACAACGTGGTGCTGGAAGATCCGCTGAGCAGCTATAACTTTGGCGGTGCGCAAGTGATTGTGCGCGATCCGCAAGGTTTCTATATTGCCGCAACCGAAAGCCGTAAAGATGGTCAAGCGCTGGTTTATTAATCGTCTGGTGTGCTGCTCTGAAAAGCGCCCAGCATTGCATCTTTAACGCTGATTATTAAGCACCTTAAGCATCCCTTCCTTTGCGCATTACACAAGGAAGGGATGAAGTGTGGCTCTCTCCTGATCAACCGCGCGGGTTTCACGTTGTGTGCGCTCCCTTGTTTGTTCTATTCTTTAGGCCATTGTTACATAGACATCAGCCCGTTTACTGACAGGAGTTGAACGAATGGCTTCAGGACTTTCCCGCCTTTGGACGCGCAGCGGCATAATGCTTGCTGGCGCGCTTATCGTGCTGCAACTCACCGCATGTGGTGATAAAGAAGGCGATCAGCGCAAAGCCTTCAGCGATTTTCTCCAAAATACCGTGATGCGCAGCGGTGAGCACTTACCGAGCCTGAGCGAAAACCAAAAGCAGACCTTCGGTAAATTCGCGAGCGATTACGCCATCATTTATGGTTTCTCTCAGCAGGCGAACAAAGCGGTTGAACAAGGCATGCGCCCCGTGGTTGATGAGTTATCTGCGATTCGCGTGCCGCAAGATTATCTCACTCGCCGTGATTCGTTGCGTCAGGCTAACAGCGCGTTAGTGATTGTTACGCAGCAGATTGAAAGCGCTAAGATGCAAGCTGACAGCAGCAAAGCCTCGCTGAAACAGTCGGACGACTTGAAGAAAGTTTACGACAGCGCTTATGACAAAGTGGTAACGCAGCCCGCTAATGTGCTGATTCCGTTACTGCCGAAACTGCAAGCGTTGAGCCAGGGCGCGGTGCAAACCGGTGACTTCTTGCAGACACAAGGTAATCGCGTGAGCTTCAACGATGGCGGCGTCCAGTTCCCAACGCAGGATCAGGCCACGCAATACAATACATTAATGAGCAATTTGTCAGCGAATGCACAAGCACTGACCCAGGCACAAAATGCTGTGCAGGGCAGCCCGCAATAAGATATCAAGCAGGGCAAATCTTGAGGTTTGCCCTGCTCTCTTTTCTGTCCTTTCTTTCCAAATTCTCTCTCTTCAAAATGGCTCCCCCACAAAGTGTGAACTGACGCATTTTCGACCAACGATTGTTTGTGATCTGAATCACATAACAGCAACAAACCGTCCCGCCCAAAAGGTGACACAACTCACATAACGACCCAGTTTCCGTTCAAATAATCGCCATCGTACTTTTCTTACAGCACTTTTTTGTGATCGCCATCACTTAAATCACCCCTGACGCCACCGTAATTGGGTGATATGAATCACACTTTTCCCCTGTGCTACGCAGCGTCATATTCGCGTGATAGAGTCCGCGTGCATACAGTAATACCAACGGCTCCCCGCCGTGGTCACTTAACAAAAACAAACGCGCTCTCCTATTGCAGCGCGTCTCAATAAGGGGTGGGTTTATGTCCTCATCGGTGAAGGTCAAAGTACAAAGCTTTGGTCGCTTTCTGAGTAATATGGTGATGCCAAACATCGGGGCGTTTATCGCCTGGGGCATCATCACCGCGCTGTTTATTCCAACAGGTTGGATTCCAAACGAAACGTTGGCCAAGCTGGTTGGCCCAATGATCACCTATCTGCTGCCACTGTTGATCGGTTTTACCGGTGGACGCTTGGTTGGCGGCGATCGCGGCGGTGTGGTCGGTGCAATTACCACCATGGGCGTGATTGTTGGTGCGGATATGCCGATGTTCCTCGGCTCAATGATTGCCGGTCCACTGGGCGGCTGGGCGATCAAATCATTCGACCGCGCCATTGACGGTAAGATCAAAAGCGGCTTTGAAATGCTGGTTAACAACTTCTCTGCCGGTATCATCGGTATGTTGTTGGCGCTGCTGGCGTTTATGGCTATTGGTCCGTTGGTTGAAGGTCTGTCGCATATTCTCGCCGCTGGCGTGAATCTGATGGTGCAGAATAACCTGCTACCGCTGACCTCCATCTTTGTTGAGCCGGCGAAAATCCTGTTCCTCAATAACGCGATTAACCACGGTATTTTCTCGCCGCTGGGTATCCAGCAGGCCAGTGAAGCCGGTAAGTCTATTTTCTTCCTGATCGAAGCGAACCCAGGCCCAGGAATGGGTGTGCTTATGGCTTACATGTTCTTTGGTCGTGGCAGTGCTAAACAGTCTGCGGGCGGTGCGGCAATCATCCACTTCTTCGGTGGTATCCACGAAATTTACTTCCCGTATGTGTTGATGGCACCGCGCCTGCTGTTAGCGGTCATCCTCGGCGGTATGACTGGCGTGTTCACGCTGACTCTGCTGAATGGCGGTTTGGTTTCTCCCGCCTCACCCGGTTCTATCCTGGCGGTGTTAGCCATGACGCCAAAAGGAGCCTACTTCGCTAACATCGCTGCGATTGTTGCTGCCTTTGCTGTTTCCTTCGTGGTATCGGCCATTCTGCTGAAAACCAGCAAAGTGAAAGAAGACGACGACATTGAAGCGGCAACCCAGCGCATGCAGGACATGAAAGCGCAGTCTAAAGGCCAAGGCGCTGCGGGTGCAGCCGGAGCGGCTGTCGCGAGCGATGCCATGAGCGTTGACCTGAACCACGTACGTAAAATCATTGTCGCTTGTGATGCGGGAATGGGTTCAAGCGCCATGGGCGCAGGTGTACTGCGTAAGAAAGTGCAGGACGCTGGTCTGAGCAGTGTGTCGGTAACGAATACCGCGATCAACGCCCTGCCGGGCGATGTGGATCTGGTGATTACTCACCGCGATCTAACTGAACGTGCCATTCGTCAGGCGCCGCATGCGCAGCATATCTCGCTGAATAACTTCCTCGACAGCGCGCTGTACGCCACGCTGACTGAACGATTGGTTGCAGCTAATCGCAGCGAAACCCATCGCGGTACTGTGCAAAAAACGTTGGCTGATAGTTACGATGAAGGCAATGCGCATCTGTTCAAACTGGGCGCAGACAACGTGTTCCTTGGCAAAAGCGCGACCAACAAAGAGCAGGCCATTCGCTTTGCGGGTGAACAGCTGGTGAAAGGCGGTTATGTTGAGCCTGAATATGTTGAAGCGATGCTGGAGCGTGAGAAACTGACGCCAACCTATCTGGGTGAATCTATTGCGGTGCCGCACGGTACCGTGGAAGCCAAAGATCGCGTATTGAAAACCGGTGTAGTGTTCTGCCAATATCCGGCGGGTGTGCTGTTTGGTGAAGAGCCAGAAGATATTGCGCGTTTAGTCATCGGCATTGCAGCCCGCAATAACGAGCACATCCAGGTGATTACCAGCCTGACCAATGCGCTGGACGACGACACGGTGATCGAGAAGCTGGCCAACACGACCAGCGTCCAGGAAGTGTTGGATCTGCTTTCCGGCAGCACGGCAACCGTATAGTTAGCGCACAATTCAGAACAGCGTTCTGACAGATTATTTTCCCTGGGGTGGGTAAGCCCGCCCCGAATTCCGGGGTGGACATGCTCGCCCCATCGTCTTTTAAATGGGTCAACATTATGAAAGCGTTACATTTTGGAGCAGGAAACATTGGCCGTGGTTTCATTGGCAAACTGTTAGCTGATGCAGGCATCGACTTGGTGTTTGCAGATGTGAATCAGGCGGTGCTGGATGCACTAAACGCGCGTCATGAGTATCCCGTTCATGTTGTAGGCGAGCAGGCTAAAGTCGAAATCGTCAAGGGCGTAAGCGCGGTCAACAGCACCAGTGATGAGATCATTACGCTGATTTCAGAGGTTGATATCGTTACCACGGCGGTTGGCCCACAGATTCTGGAGCGTATCGCCGGCAGCGTAGCGAAAGGCCTGGCCAAGCGCAGCGACAACGGTAATTCCCGCCCATTAAACATTATCGCCTGTGAAAACATGGTGCGCGGCACCAGCCAGCTGAAACAGCATGTGCTGAAGGCGCTGCCAGAGCAATATCATGCATGGCTGGAGCAGCATGTCGGCTTCGTGGATTCTGCGGTAGACCGCATCGTGCCGCCTTCAGAAGCGGGCAGCAACGATCCCCTGGAAGTCACCGTTGAAACCTTCAGCGAGTGGATTGTTGATAAAACCCAGTTCAAAGGCGATCTGCCTACTATTCCCGGTATGGAACTGACCGACAACTTGATGGCATTTGTCGAGCGCAAACTCTTTACCCTGAATACCGGACATGCGATTACCGCCTATCTCGGCCAGTTAGCCGGCCACCAAACTATTCGCGATGCCATTCTGGATGAAAAAATTCGCGCCGTGGTGAAAGGTGCGATGGAAGAGAGCGGTGCGGTGCTGATCAAGCGTTACGGTTTTGAAGCCGACAAACATGCCGCTTATATCCAGAAAATTCTTGGACGTTTCGAAAATCCTTATCTGAAAGATGATGTTGAACGCGTAGGTCGCCAACCGCTGCGTAAACTAAGCGCAGGCGATCGTTTGATCAAGCCCACACTGGGCACGCTGGAATATCAACTGCCGCACACCAATCTGGTTCAGGGCATTGCTGCTGCCATGCACTATCGCAGCGAGCAAGATCCGCAGGCGCAAGAATTAACCGCGCTGTTGCAGGAGAAAGGTCCGCAAACCACGCTGGCAGAGATTTCAGGCCTTGAGGCCGACAGCGAAGTGGTGGCTTCGGTGGTGAGCGCCTATAACGCTATGGCATGATGCACGCGTGTTAGCGAAGCAAGTCGGGCGCAGTTCGCCTGCGCCCAACAGCAGTATTGAACCCATGCAGGCAATAATGGAAGAGAAGCAAGCTTTTGAAAACCGGGTGCTTGAGCGCCTGAACGCCGGTCGCTCGGTGAGAAGCTTTCTGATCGCCGCTGTCGAGCTGTTGGCCGAAGCGGTTAATCTGCTGGTATTACAGGTATTTCGTAAAGACGACTACGCCGTAAAATACGCAGTTGAACCGTTGCTGCTCGGCAATGGTCCGCTGGGTGAGTTGCCGGTGCGGCTTAAGCTGATTTACGGACTTGGCGTGATCAATCGCCATGAGTATGAAGATTGTGAACTGCTGATCGCCTTACGTGAAGAGCTGAATCACGACATGGGTGATTATCGCTTCACTGACGATGAGATTCTCGGCCCTTTTGGCGAGCTGCATTGCGTAACGGCGTGGCCGCCCGTACCGGCCTTTCATCCCGATGACGCGGAGCTTCGCGCCATGCAGCAGCAGCGCTATTTACAGATGGTGCGTTCCACCATGGTGCTGTCGCTCACCGAGCTGATTTCCCGCATCAGCCTGAAGCAGGCGTTTAAAAAGCCCAACGGCTAAACCTCAACAGGCGCATTGCCGCCTGTTATCACCCTAACCTCACCGAGAATATGCGCCGAATTTGGTGTATCCTTTGCCTGTTTTCCTCAACGAGTTGTGGTCATGAAAGAGCTAGAAAAGAACGAAATCAAACGCCTCAGCGATCAGCTGGACGCCCTGAACCGTAAAGAGCCGCTGCTGCTGGAATCGGGTGATATAGAAAAGCTGGGTGCGCTGTTAAAAGAGAAAGAAACCCTGGTTATTGAGATCGAGCGTCTGCGTAACCAGCGCGTCGAGAAGCTGAGTGTGGAAGCACAGAAGCTGCAAAAGCTGCCGTTCAGCCGCGAAATTACCAAGAAAGAGCAGGCGAACTTAGGCGCGCTGAAGAAAAGCGCGCGCGGCCTGGTTGTGGTGCATCCAATGACCGCGCTGGGACGTGAAATGGACCTGAAAGTCATGACAGGTTTCGCTAAAAACGCGTTCTGAGTTTGGATCAGGCTGCGGCCTGATCGACTTTGCGCTGTCCGGCGGCGGCATAAACCTGCTCCGCCAGACCATCTAACAGTTCGTAGCGACGGCGATATTCGGCACGTTTCTTACTGGCAATATCCTCTAACGATTTACGCGGCAAGTTTAACGGCAGCGTGAACAAGCCATCCGCGCGCGCCTCGCCATTGAGTGATAACCAAAACTCACTGTAGCTGGCAAAAAAATGGCCACTTTTGCTGTGACGGTAACGCATACTGCGAAAGACATGCGTGTTTTCTCCGACGGCGGCTATTTTATTCGCCTCACATTGTTCCGCAAAAATAAACACCGCCTCCATTAATAAACGTTTAGGAAATACGCCGTGTGCCGCTTTAGTCGCCTCACGAATAACCTCATTACTGATATGTTTTCGTGGGCCTTGTAACCCGCCAATTAATAAGGTTCGCTGTTGGTTTTCATTAATAATTGAAAACGAGAGCGAGGCAATCACCTGCTGTTGATAACGCAGCACTAGCGTGATTTCACCTTCACGATCGTAATAACCTGGGCTACAAGTCATTAAAAACGTCTCGCCAGTTTTGCCAAAAAACGTCGCAATAACATTATCTCCGGCACTTTGCAGCAGCTGACGCAATGGCACATTTTTCAGCTGCTCAATAAACTGATAATGATCAAGGATAGCCTGCGCACGCGCCGCCACGCTGAATCCCGCCCGTAAATAAGGACGATGCAGCTTAGCGGGCAACAGGCCTTGCAGGCTCATCATCTGATCGATCTGTGGCAAATGTGAAAGCTGATGTAAATAACGTAACGTTGTTATCGGTGCAATTAACGACCTTAAGGCAAATTTAAAACGAAAGCGTTTACTCAGCCACAGTTTATTTGGAATATATTTCCCACTGATTAACGGAAAAAACAGCGAAGCGGACGAACTTTTATTCGCCTCATGCGTGGTAATAATAGACATGGTAGCGTCACACCTTTAAATGGCAATGTCGCTAAGAGTACGGCGAGAATTATCAACGGCGAGTTAATGCCAGGCGAAGTTAATAAGGGAGAAGTAAGATTCTCCCTTTTGTTTACGTTTAGTTTATAAAATTAGAATTGTTCCCAACCTTCATCAGCGGCGACGTGCGCAGGCAAAGCGGGTGCTCGCTTTAATATCGGGGTAGCGATCTTGCGCGGTGCGGATACCGGTTCTGGCTGCTCTGTTAGGCGAAAAACAGAAACTGCACGCGCCAATGCCGCAGCCTGATCTTCCAGCGAACTGGCCGCAGCCGCCGATTGCTCGACTAAAGCGGCGTTCTGCTGCGTGGTGTTGTCCATTTCCACTACCGCTTGCGAAACCTGACTGATTCCCCGGCTCTGTTCATCAGAGGCAGACGCGATTTCACCCATGATGTCACGCACGTGACTTACCGACGTCACGATGGTTTGCATGGTGCTACCGGTGCTCTCTACCAGTTTCTCACCGCTATTAACCCGTTCAACCGACTCGGCGATTAACGCTTCAATCTCTTTTGCCGCCTGGGCTGAACGCTGGGCGAGATTACGGACTTCGCTGGCCACCACGGCAAATCCACGCCCTTGCTCGCCTGCGCGTGCAGCTTCAACCGCTGCGTTTAACGCTAAAATATTGGTCTGGAAAGCGATGCCATTGATAACGCTAGTGATATCTGCAATGCGTTTCGAACTTTGGGTAATTTGCTGCATGGTTTCGACAACCGCCGCCACCTGACGCCCACCGGTTTGCGCCGTGTCTGACGCTTCTGCCGCTAATTTGCTGGCCTGATGAGCATTATCAGCATTTTGTTTCACCGTTGAGCTCAGCTGTTCCATGCTGGCAGCGGTTTGTTCCACAGCCGCGGCCTGCTCTTCGGTACGCGAAGAGAGATCAATATTGCCCGCGCTGATTTCCGTTGCAGCGTGAGACACCTCCAATACACCCGAGCGAATCTCACCGATCATGGTGCGCAAATTGTCTCCCATCGCACCTACGGCGGCGAGCAGCAATCCTAACTCATCACGTCGATCGGTGGTGAGATGCTGGGTTAAATCGCCTTCGGCAATGCGCTGGGTTGCCTGCAACGTGTCGCGCAGCGGCCGGGTAATTTGACGGGAGATCCAAAAAGCGATGATACAGCCGATCAGCAAAGCAATTAACGCCACCAAGACCATCATATTGATGCCTTTTTTAACGCTGCTGGAGGCGATGTCCACTTCCCGCTTCACCAGTTGCTCGACTAAATCGTTCATCTTCTTCGCCTGCTGCGACATGTCCGCTGCGGCTTTTTGCTGCTGAGCAGAAGCAGGAACATAGGAGAGAACGCTTTTTTTATAGCGAATGAGCTGACTTTTCAGCGGCTGCAGCGCCTGCTCCTGCTGCGGTGTGACCAGGCTGGCAAACGTGTCCAGCATCACGGCGGCGTTATCGGCTGCAGTGGAAAGCCTCGCAGCGCTGTTTTCATTTGGGTCGGCCGCAACACCGCGCACCGTATAGTGGACATCGAGCAACGCGTGATCGAGCTTGCTCATCTGCAACTGCAACATCAAGTCAGCGCCCAGGCTCAATTCCTGCTTTATGTCCTGAAAAGCGGCTTCGCTTTTCGACAAATTCCAACTCTCTCTGATCGATTGGCGTGCATTAACAGCCGCAACGAACTGCTGCTGTGATTGCTGATACGCCTTGGCCAGGCCAGGAAACGTGTCGAGCCAGGCACGCATCTCCGCGTTCCAGTACAAGGTGTTTTCCATTTCATTGAAGGACGCCAGGCCTTGTTGCAGGTACTTCTGGCTTTGCGCGATATTTTCTTCAGCGTAATCAGCCTGATAATGGCGCTGCGCAGCCAATGCCTGGTTAACAGCAGCGCTAATCTCCAGACTGTAATTGATCTTCGCATTCCGGTCCTGAATGTCGCGAAACTGGTCGATGCCAGCCACTGCAATGACTGCGGCTAAAATCAAAACCAATCCAAAGCCAACGCCTAGCTTCTTCCCTACTCGTAAATTCTCGATACGTCGTCTGAATGCCTTAATCATGATGATCTGAAGTCCCGTTGCTCAATTGCATGATGAGGATAGTGTTGGCAGTTCCGCACAAAAATTTACTGAGGCGGATAATAGTTGCTGCTGAAATCTTCTATCGGTTGGGACGGGACAAGACTTTAATTGGCGCAGCGGGATTGGATGGGCATTTTGTCGGCGTAAAATGCAATGCACAGACGTTATGGCAGGCTTTAGCCCGATAAAGAACATAAAAAAACCGATGGAATTTCTTCCACCGGTTCATCATGGCGAATTTAACCTAAGGTTAAATTACTTCGCTGAAGCGAAGCGTGCTGCTGCTTCGTCCCAGTTAACCACGTTCCAGAATGCTTTGATGTAATCAGGACGTTTGTTCTGATACTTCAGGTAATACGCATGTTCCCACACGTCCAGACCGATGATTGGGAAACCAGACACGCCGGCAACCGCTTCGCCCATCAGTGGGTTATCCTGGTTTGCGGTTGAAACCACAGCCAGTTTATCACCCTTCTTAACCAGCCACGCCCAGCCAGAACCGAAACGGGTCGCTGCCGCTTTCTCGAATTCTTCCTGGAATTTTTCAAAGCTACCGAAATCTTTTTCGATGGCGGCTTTCAGGTCGCCCTGCAGCGTGGTGCCGATTTTCAGGCCTTTCCAGAACAGGCTGTGGTTAGCGTGGCCACCTGCGTTGTTACGCAGTGGACCTTTTTTGTCTGCTGGCAGCTGATCCAGTTTAGTGATCAGCTCATCCACCGGCAGATCGGCAAATTCAGTGCCTTCCAGCGCCGCGTTGGCGTTGTTGACATAAGTCTGGTGATGTTTGGTGTGATGGATTTCCATCGTCTGCTTGTCGAAATGCGGTTCCAGTGCGTCGTATGCGTAAGGCAGGGATGGCAGTGAATAACTCATGTTCTTCCTCTCCATTTAGTGTTTGAGCAGCACTTGATTGTGAGCGTGCCGCGTAAGCAGTCGAATCATTATAGTTAAATTCATGATCCATAAAAGGGTAATCAATGCCCCATTAAGCATAAGGATTTGAATGGGCTGGCAAAAGCAAACCCTTGTTTTTAAGGCTTGCCGGTACTGGCGCGCATTTTTAGCGTCACGGGAAGTTCATTGAAAACGGGCGGTTCGTCGCCGTTGAGTGCAGCTAACAGACGCTTACCCGCCATTCGCCCCATCTCTTCATAGGGCAGCGCTACGCTGGTCAGGGGTGGCGAACAGACCGCAGATAACTGTCCGCCGCCAATACTGGCGATCGCTAGCTGGCTGGGAATGGCGATGCCCGCCGCGTGGCAAGCCATGATCGCGCCGCAAGCCACCTCTTCAGTAGTGCAAATCAGCACATCCAGTTCAGGCCACGTCAAACGAATTTCCGCCAGCAGTGCGTGCCCGGTGGCGAAGGTTGGCGGCTTCGGTGAGGTAACAACACGATGCGGTGCCTGATTCATCGCCAACATTCCGCTGTGCCAGCCATTTAGCAGTTGTCTGAAAACGGTACTGTTGGTTTGGGTGCAGAGTAAACCTAAGTTGCGATAGCCGCGATCAACCAGATTTTGCACCAGTTGGCGAATCGCTTTAGCGTAATCAACGCCGACGCTGATCCCGGTGGAATCATGATGTACACCGCCAATATCAATCACAGGCAAACCGGAATTACTCAGCAGCCGATGCGCGTCAGAAGCGTTATCAAAGTTAAAGTGCACCATTGCCGCTGGGTTGTAGGAAAGCAGCATCTCTATCAGCTCGCTCTCTTCGGCCGCCGAATGGTTCGCTTCAGCCAACATCATGTTGTATCCCTGCGGACGTAGCACTTCCTGCAAGGCTTCGGATACCGCCGCGCAGCCTGGCGTGGCAAAAGACGGCACCACCATCGTGACTAATCGTGAGGATGCTGAAGCCAAATTACGTGCCTGCACGTTAGGCACATAGCCCAACTCAATTACTGCCGCATCGATTTTTTCACGGATATCAGCAGAGACTTTTTCTGGCATGCGCAACGCACGCGAGGCGGTCATCGTACTCACACCCACTAAACGGGCAACATCGGCTAACGTACTTTTGCCAGTACTGCGCCGTCGCTTCTCTGCCATGCGTTCTCCTGACTGGCTAGCCTTTTTCAACTGGACGCAGCTTAAGATTAATTAGGGCGTCGCGCCATGTTAAAAGCCACACTTTTGGTTATCCCTGAGTGAGTAACAGGAAATCAGAAAAACTCAGCCTGTCAGCGTGCTGCAAACAACGCAATCACGATCACACAAAATGTTAGCGATAACACAGTTTTTAACAATATTCATGTTAGCGCTAACTTTTGCGACTACCATCACAGAAAGTCGTTCACTAAATCACCCAGAATGCAGGTCATTCAGCCACCAACGGAAACTCAAGATGCTTACTCAATGGCTTAACGCTGATGCGATTCATATCGTTGACGATGTTATCGACTGGCAAGACGCAGTACGTAAATCTGCTGAACCGCTGCTGGCACAAGGCGCGATTACGCCCGCTTACCTCGACGCTATCTTTACGTCACATGCTGAAATCGGCCCCTATTACGTGTTGGCGCCAGGATTAGCCATGCCGCATGCGCGACCAGAACAGGGCGCACATAAAAATGGCCTGTCGCTGCTGCATGTGAAGAACGGCGTTAATTTTGATGCGGATGAAAACGATCCTGTCTACGTGGTGATTATGCTGTGCGCCTTCTCTGGCGAAGAGCATATCCAGATGATTACCGCGTTGGCTGAACTCTTCAGCGATGATTCACGCCTGCAACAGCTGTTGTCGGCAAATACCTTACCCGCCATTCAGGCGGTTATTCACTCGTAAATCACCAGAGATAACGAACATGAAAAAAGTACTGATTGTGTGTGGCAACGGTTTAGGCAGCAGCTTTATTGTTGAAATGAACGTGAAAAAGATTGTGGCGGAATTAGGTAAAGAAGCTGACGTCAGCCATACCGATTTAACCTCGGCCAAATCAGAACAGGCTGATCTGATTATTGCTGCCAAGGATATTGCCGAACAACTCGCAGGCCACAGCGCCCCCCTATTTGGTTTAACCAATTTATTGGATAACGCACGTATTAAAGAGATCCTGGCTGAAAACCTGTAATTACCTTATTTCAAAATCCTGACTCTTTTTCGCTGCAATAATTCGGCAAGCCCATCGCTGCTTATCACAAAGATAAACGTGTTAATGCGCTAAATGGGCGAGGCCAATGCACATGCAACGTAAATTATGATGGATATTGCATGGAGCCGCTTATGCTGCAATTTATTATTAAGGATGTTCTTGGAACACCTGCAATACTTGTCGGCCTGTTTTCACTGATCGGTTTATTACTGCAAAAGAAACCGATCAGTGATGTTATTTCGGGCACCCTAAAAACCATCATGGGTTTTGTTATTCTGATTGCCGGGGCCAATTTAATTGCCGCCACGCTCACCATTTTCAGCCAACTGTTTGAACACTCCTTCTCGATTCAGGGCGTGGTGCCAAATACCGATGCAATGGCGGCGCTGGCGCAGAAGAATTACGGCACTGAAACCGCAATGATCATGGTATTCGGTATGCTGGTGAACATTTTGCTGGCGCGCATTACGCCGCTGAAATACATCTTCCTGACCGGCCATCACACCTTATATATGTCAGCGATGCTGGCGGTGATTTTGTCGGTGGGCGGCATCAGTGGTTTCTGGCTGGTGTTTATTGGTGCGCTGATTCTCGGCACCATGATGGTGGTTTCTCCCGCCATTTTGCAGCCGTTTACGCGTAAAATTACCAATTCAGATGATTTGGCACTGGGTCACTTTGGCTCAAGCGGCTATCTGCTGGCTGCGCTGGTCGGCAAAGTGGTGGGTAAAGGCAGCCCTTCCATTGAAGAGCTAAAAGTACCGAAAACCCTGAACTTCCTGCGTGACTCTTCCGTTGCCATCTCGCTGACCATGATGATTCTGTTTATCGCGCTGGTGCTGGTGGCAGGCAAAACGTTCACGGAAACGCAAGTCAGTGACGGGCAGAACTTCATTGTCTTCGCCATCATTCAGTCAATCACTTTTGCCGCAGGCGTCTATATCATCCTTGCTGGTGTACGCATGGTAATTGCCGAAATCGTGCCAGCCTTTAAAGGCATTGCTGACAAACTGATTAAAGACGCGAAACCCGCACTGGATTGCCCAACGGTATTCCCGTTTGCGCCAAACGCCGTGATTATTGGCTTTCTGTGTAGCTTTGCCGCTGGCCTGATCAGCATGTTTCTCTGCCCGCTATTTGGTTTGAGCGTCATTGTTCCCGGCCTTGTTCCGCACTTTTTCTGCGGAGCCACCGCAGGCGTGTACGGCAATATTACCGGTGGACGCCGTGGTGCGGTAATCGGCTCCTTCGTTCAGGGGTTGCTGATCTCATTCCTGCCCGCCATTTTGTTGCCGCTCATGGGCGATCTCGGTTTCGCTTCCACCACGTTTGGTGATGCAGACTTCGGTATTGTCGGCATTATTCTCGGCCACATTATCTCTTTCTTCCATTGAGGTGATGAGCGGCCCTAAGCCGCTCATATAATGAGGAATCACTATGATCGCCAAATTTTCCCCTTCGCTGATGTGCATGGATTTAACCCGCTTTCGCGAACAGATTGAAGCCATGAATAATTACGCAGCTTTTTATCATGTTGATATTATGGATGGCAGCTACGTTAAAAATATTACGCTGTCGCCCTTCTTTATTGAGCACCTGCGAAAAATCACCGACGTCCCGATTGATGTACATCTAATGGTTAATCATCCAGAAGATATTATTCCCATGTGCATTGAATCCGGTGCAGATATCATTAGCTTTCATCCGGAAACCGCGAACAATAAAATATTTCGCTTATTAACGCAGATCAAAGAGGCGGGTCGGCGCTGCGGCGTGGTATTAAACCCGGCAACACCCGCTGATAGCATTCGAGAATATGCGCATTTATTAGATAAAGTGACGGTAATGTCAGTTGATCCCGGTTTTGCCGGACAAAAATTCATCCCGGAAACGCTGGATAAAATCCGCAAATTGATTGAAATGCGTAAAGAGCATGGCTTTCACTATTTAACTGAGATAGACGGTTCCTGCAACGCCAAAACCTTTAAACAGGTCGCCGCTTCTGGCGTAGAGGTGTTTATCGTGGGGACATCCGGCTTATTCAATCTGGATAATGATGTCGCGGAAGCCTGGCAGAAGATGGAATCGATTTTCGCCCGCGAGACGGCGGCGTAACAGTAAACCGGCGGCAATTACGCCGCCGGTTTACATTTTCCTGTTATTTGCCTAATTCGCGCAGTGATTTGTCTAATGCGCCAACCAGCCAGTCAATATCGCTTTCCTGAAATGCCAACGGCGGGCGCAGCTTCAATACGTTGCCGTAAGGCCCGGCTACTGAAGTCAACACGCGATGCTCACGGAGTTTCTCAATCACGTTCAATGCCAGTGTTTTGTCCGGCGTTTTGCTGCTGCGATCTTCTACCAGCTCAAAGCCGATAAACAATCCGGCACCGCGCACGTCACCGACGCATTCAAATCGCGCCATTAATTTGCTCAACTCAGCGTGTAACTTCGCGCCCACTACGCGGCTGTGCTCTTGCAACTCTTCTTCTTTGATCACTTTCAACACCGCCTGCGCCGCCGCCATCGCCACGGGATTACCACCAAAGGTGTTGAAGTAAGGAATCTCGTCGCTGAACGCCGCCAGCACATCGCTTTTCGCCAGCAAGCCAGAAACAGGAATGCCGTTGCCCATCGGTTTACCGGTGGTAATCACATCTGGCACCACGCCATGACGACCAAAGCCCCAGAACGCATCACCGGTTCGCCCAAAGCCTGGCTGCACTTCATCAGCGATAAAAATACCGCCGTTGGCATGTACCACATCGACCGCTTTTTTCAGGAAGCCACGCGGGTTAGGCAACACGCCGTCTGAGGAGAAAATCGAGTCCGCGAGGAAGCCAGCAAATTTAATGCCGTGTGCTTTCATGTCATCGATTTGCTTTTGAATTTCAGTGGCGAACCATTCGCCTAAATCTGGCGCATCGACACGATACGCATCCGGAGGCATCACTAAACGCGTGGTCGCTGCCAAAGGTTGACCGCTTCCCAACGCGGGCGACGCGCCTGATGTCAGTTCGCTGGTGCCGTGATACGCCTCTTTGGTAACAATGATGCCGGTTCCGCCGCTAAAGGCGCGCGCTACGCGAATTGCCAAATCGTTGGCTTCTGAACCCGTGCACATATACATGGCGCGATCGATCTCATCCGGGGTGGTCGCCAGCAATTCTTCGCTGTAGTTGAGAATGTTTTCATGCAGATAACGCGTGTGGGTATTCAGCATTTTCATCTGCTGCGTGACCGCGTCAATCACTGCGGGATGACAATGCCCGATGCTCGCCACGTTGTTGTAAACGTCGAGATATTTATCACCCGCCGCATCCCACAAATATTGCCCTTCGCCGCGCACCAGATGCACCGGTTTGCGGTAGAACAGGCGATACGATTCGCCCAGCACTTTGCTGCGTTTATCGGTTAGCTTTCGCGTATCGACGTCCAGCGCCTCAGCATCTTCTGCCCGAAAACTGTTGGTATCCATGATGGTAGAACGCGTAACCATGATCACTCCCGTTGCGAAGGTAAAAGGGATGCAGCTGATAAAGCCATCTTGCCTGCTTTTATTTTAAATGCAACAAAATACACAAATACAACTAAATACACATGACGCCGTTACTGCGCTCAGGTAAGCTTAGGCAGATGTTCAAGGTATCTCTGAACGCTTCATAAGGAATTTTTCATGTTGCAGGAAACGCGCCTTCACCGTATTCGCGCCTTGTTGAGTACGCTCAATCAAGTCAGTACTGAGCGCATCATCAAAGAGCTGGGCATTTCACGTGAGACGGCGCGGCGCGACATCATTGAACTGGAAGCCCAAGGGTTGGCGCGCCGGGTACATGGTGGTTTAGTGGCCATTGCTACGCAGCCGGAGCCGCCGCTAACCGTGCGTCGAGCAGCACAAGCGAAAGAGAAACAGGCGATAGCTCAAGCGGCAGCGCAATTATTACAGCCAGGCCAAACGCTGTTTCTGGATGCTGGCAGCACCACCACGTTACTGGCAGAAGCGCTACGCACCATGTCCGGCCTGACCATTTTGACCAACAGTTTGCAAGCCGCGCTGGCGCTTAGCGCGGGAGAAGAGCATGAGAGCCTGAATAATCAGATTATTTTATTGGGCGGAAATATGAGCGCAGGCGCACATCAAACGCGCGGTGAGATTACCGTTGGCGAGATCATGCGTTATCGTGCCGATGTCGCCCTGCTTTCACCGGTTGGCATTGACGCAAAAAGCGGAGCAACCAGCTTTCATCCCCATGAAGCCGCCATTGCCCGCGCCATGGTGAACCAGTCAAAACAGTGCTATTTGCTGGCCGATCACAGCAAATTAGGCGTGGTTAGCCGCACGGTGTACGCGCCACCGCAAGAGATTGATTTGTTGATTACCGATAATGGCGGCGACAAACCTGCGGCGCTTGAGGCGCTACACCAGGTTTTGCCGCAGGTGTTAATGGTTTAAATCAGCCGCTGTGGATGGGTGTAGATGGTCGCGCGACCCGGCTTGCTAAAGCCAACCAGTGTTAAATTGCACCGTTCCGCCACGTCAACGGCAAGGCGTGTTGCCGCAGAAACGGCAAACAAGATTTCAACGCCGCACATCGCTGACTTCTGCACCATCTCATAACTGGCGCGGCTGGAAACCAGCACCGCGCCCTGATTCCAGTGGGTTTGGCTGCGATAGCCCAACAGCTTATCCAGCGCCACGTGACGCCCAACGTCTTCACTCCCGCCCGTCAGTTCGCCGTTGGGTTGAATCCACGCCGCTGCATGCGTACAGCCGGTTCTCTGGCCAACCGGCTGAAAATCTTTCAGCTGCCCTAACGCCCGATCCAAATTAGCCAGTTCAAAAGTCTGAGTGAAAGGCAGCGGCGTGACCGGTTTACCAATCTGATCCAACTGTTCGACACCGCACACGCCGCAGCCCGTGCGGCCAGCTAACGCTCGGCGCTGCTCTTTTAGCGCCATAAAACGGCGGCTGGAAAGCTCAATCTGCACTTCTATGCCGTTGCAGTTCGGCACCACATCCAGACCAAAAATCTCGTTGGGCGCATCAATAATGCCTTCTGAAAGCGAAAAGCCCAGCGCGAATGCCTCAAGATCTTTGGGTGTCGCCATCATCACAACGTGCGAAATACCGTTGTAGACCAGCGCCACCGGCACCTCTTCCGCTAACCAATCGGCTTGTGATTGCGCTAAATCGCTGCGCTGCCAGACCTGGGTTTTTTGCAGCCCCACGATCTCGATCTCGTTCATGTCACTTTCCGCTTCGTTTCGTTTCACTTTGTCTTTGTCCGACTAAAACCACAATGAGTAAAAGGCATTATCGCGTCGCTTTTCAAGCCACCGCTTATTCTGAACCCACACCGCAACGGCGACAAGCTAACAGCACAAAGCGGTAACGATAAAGAAACCCGTCATGAAAAAGCGCGATCGCTTTGTACGCTACACCGCGCATTAATCACTAAATTCTGGCGTTCTGCTTGGTGTTGGTGTCGTGATATTTACTGCATTCATACTGATGTTTATGTATTACTGGAAACATAACCCGGTTAACTGGAAAGATCGGTTCTGGGCAAAAAACATCGATAAAATCGTCCTGAACGAAGAGGACGGTGACACCGGTAGAGATAACTTTGGTCAGAAAGGTCGGTTCTGGGCTGCTATCATCAGCTTAGTCCTGCTGCTTGTCAGCGGCATTGTCATCTGACGCCCTTGCTTTGCTGGCGCGTTTGCCATTCCGTTGATTCGCCTGGCGTTGGTGGTGCATTCGGTGTCGGCAGCGGCACTGATTATCGTCATTATGGTGCACATTTATGCCGCGCTTTGGGTCAAAGGCACCCTTACTGCGATGGCGGAAGGCTGGGTCTCGTTAAACTGGGCGAGACAGCAGCATCCTCGCGGGTATCGTAAGCAGCGTAATCGGCCAAAAAAACAGGAAATACGCCCCTGATGAGTATTCGCATAATCCCGCAAGACCAGCCGGAGAAGAGCGATAAAACGACGGCGGAGATGATTCCGCCATTACTTTTCCCCAGGCTGAAAAATTTATACAGTCGACGCGCGGCGCGATTGCGCGATCTGGCGGCAAAAAATCCACTGGGTGACTATCTGCGCTTTGCCGCGGTCATTGCCGAGGCGCAAGAGATTGTCCTTTATGATCATCCGCTCCACATGGATTTGCATGCCCGACTGGTACAAAGCGCCAGCGAAGAGAAACCGCCGCTGGATATTCACACTTTGCCGCGTGACCTGCACTGGCACCGTTTGCTGCACTCGCTGATTGCCGAACTTAAACCAGAGATGAGCGGTCAGGCGCTGGCGGTGCTGGAGAATCTGGAAAAGGCGTCGGCAAGCGAGCTGGAAACGCTTGCCAGCGCGCTGTTTGCAGGTGAATTTGCGCAGGTCAGCAGCGACAAATCCCCGTTTATTTGGGCAGCGCTGTCGATTTACTGGGCGCAAATGGCGTCGCTGATCCCTGGCAAAGCGCGTGCCGAATATGGCGAACAGCGTCAGTTCTGCCCGGTTTGCGCCAGCAAGCCCGTTGCCAGCGTCGTTCACATGGACCCTAACGACAGTTCACGCTATCTGCACTGCAATCTGTGCGAAAGCGAATGGTATGTTACATACAACAAATGTACTTATTGCGAGCAAACACGCGATCTGCATTACTGGTCGCTGGACAGCGAGCGAGCGGCAGTGAAAGCGGAAAGTTGTGGTGATTGCGGCACTTATCTCAAACTGTTGTATCAGGAAAAAAATCCTGCGGTTGACCCCGTGGCGGACGATCTCGCCTCGCTGGTGTTAGATGCACGCATGGAACAGGAAGGTTTTGCTCGTAGCAGCCTCAATCCGTTCTTATTTCCGGGTGAACAGTAATTTTCAGGCAAGTCGTGTAGGTAGTTAAACGTCTATTGGAGGCCCCTAATGAAACTGATTGGCAGCTATACCAGCCCGTTTGTACGTAAAATTTCCATCATCATGCTGGAAAAAGGCATCATATTTGAGTTCGTAAATGCATCGCCCTACAGCGATGAAAGCCACGTTCCTCAATACAATCCGTTAGGGAAAGTGCCTGCGTTGGTAGCTGACGATCAGCAGATCTGGTTTGATTCCTCAATTATTGCCGAATTCCTCGAACTCCGTGGCGACGCACCTGCGTTATTACCTGATGATCCCCTTGCAGCCTTACACATTCGCCAACTGGAAAAGCTGGCGGACGGCGTCAGCGATGCAGCTTTGGTGATCGTGCGGGAACAACTGCGTCCCGGCGATCTGCAATCTGAAGAGGTACTGCTGCGCAACCGTGAGAAAATTCAGCGTGGCCTCGATATGCTGGAAAAAAATGCCGCCGAGAAAAAACACCTCAACAGTGAGCAGGTTAACCTGGCCGATATCGCTGTGGGCTGCATGATTGGTTATCTCAACTTCCGCCGTGTGGTGCCTAACTGGTGCGTGAATCGCCCGGCGCTGGTCAAGCTGGCCGAAACGCTGTTTAAGCGCGAAAGTTTCGCGCGCACTACGCCACCTTCAGCCTGATCCATGACACATCGCCTGTTCAGCCTTGCCCAAAAATAAGCCAGGATGTAAGAAATACTCTTACATCAGATAACGATAGTGGCGCGTACCAGGCGTTTGATTTAGCTGATGAACTTCGTAAGTTTATTGAATCACTGAATGAATCAGGCGACTGCCGTACGCAAAGCGAAATGGTGCGGGACGAGATGTGAAAAGCAGGCTAATACGCAACTGGACATCCTAAAAGCGCGATTAAAAGAAGGGGTGGAAAGTGGTGAGCCAGAAGAGTGGGACAGGAAAGCTTTTTTAAAAATGAGTAAAGTCAGAATGCACCATAAAAAAGGGAGACGATGATCTTCGTCTCCCTTTTTAGATTATGAATTCAGCTTACTGCAACAGTGAAATATCCGCGACCTGTAAGAACAGTTCACGCAATTTCGACAGCAGCGTCAAACGGTTAACGCGCACGGCGGGATCTTCTGCATTAACCATAACCTTATCGAAGAAGTTATCTACCGCTTCACGCAGTTGCGCCAGTTCAATTAGCGCATCCTGATAACGGCCTTCCGCGAAGTAAGGTTGCAGTTTACTGCTCAAAGCGGTCACGAAGGTCGCCAACTGGATCTCTTCATTCTCTTTCAGCAGCGAAGCCTGCACGCTGTCGTTCAGGGTTTCCGTCGATTTAGCCAGAATGTTAGACACACGCTTGTTGGCTGCTGCCAACGCTGCGGCAGCTTCCAGCGAGCGGAAGTGCGATACCGCTTTCATGCGCGCATCAAAGTCAGCCGGACGCGTTGGACGACGCGCCAACACCGCTTGCAGCGTATCAATGCTGTGACCTTCTTCCTGATACCAGCTGCGGAAACGTCCCAGCATAAAGTCGATAACATCATCAACCGCTTTGGCATTGCTCAGCTTGGTACCATATAAACGCACAGCTTCTTCGGTCAGCGTTTGCAGGTCGAGCGGCAGGTTCTTCTCGACGATAATACGCAGCACGCCCAGCGCGGCACGGCGCAGCGCGAACGGATCTTTATCACCTTTCGGATGCTGGCCAATACCGAAAATACCCGCCAGCGTGTCCATTTTGTCAGCAATCGCCAATGCGCAAGCAACAGGGCTGGATGGCAATTCATCACCCGCGAAACGCGGCTGGTATTGCTCGTTCAGCGCCACCGCGACGTCTTCGGCTTCGCCATCATGGCGCGCGTAGTGCATGCCCATCACGCCTTGCGTGTCGGTGAACTCAAACACCATATTGGTCATCAGGTCACACTTCGACAGCAAACCGGCGCGCGTCGCATGATTAACGTCTGCGCCAATCTGCGCAGCAATCCAGCCTGCTAAAGCCTGAATACGATCGGTTTTATCACGCAGCGTGCCCAGATCTTTCTGGAACAGCACGGTTTCAAGGCGCGGCAGATTCTCTTCCAGACGCTTTTTCCGATCGTTATTGAAGAAGAATTCCGCATCCGCCAGACGTGGGCGAACCACTTTTTCATTACCGGAAATAATCTGCTGTGGATCGCTGGATTCGATGTTGGTGACGAAAATGAAGTTCGGCAACAGGTTGCCGTCATTGTCGTAAACCGGGAAATATTTCTGGTCACCTTTCATGGTGTAAACCAGCGCTTCAGCCGGAACCTTGAGGAATTTCTCTTCAAAGGTTGCGGTCAGCACCACCGGCCACTCCACCAGCGAGGTCACCTCTTCCAGCAGGCTATCGCTCAGATCCGCGACGCCGCCCAATTGACGTGCCGCCGCTTCGGCATCCGCTTTGATCATCGCTTTACGCGTCTGATAATTTGCGATCACCTGGCCGCGTTTTTCCAAAATTTCTGGATACTGATCGGCATTCTCAAGCGTGATCTCTTTTTCGCCCATGAAGCGGTGCCCGCGAATAATGCGTGCAGACTCAATGCCTAAAATGGTGCCTGGAATCAGCTCATCGCCCAACAGCAGCGTCACGGTATGCACCGGACGCACGAACTGTACGTCGCTCGCACCCCAGCGCATCAGCTTTGGTACTGGCAGCTTGCTCAGCGCCGTGGCGATCATCGCCGGCAGCAGCGCTTGCGCCGTTTCACCTTTAACTTGCGCACGGTGAACCAGCCATTCGCCTTTGTCGGTGCTCAAGCGTTCTGCTTGATCAACGGTAATGCCGTTGCCACGCGCCCAGCCTTCAGCCGCTTTAGTGGCATTGCCTTCGGCATCAAAAGCGGCGGCAATCGCTGGGCCGCGTTTTTCAACTTCACGATCTGGCTGTGCAGCACTCAATGTGGCGACTTTCAGCGCCAGACGGCGCGGCGAAGCAAACCAGCTCACTTCGCCGTGAGCCAGATTCGCTGCATCCAGTTCAGCGGTGACCTGAGCAGCAAAGGCTTCCGCCAGACTGCGCAGGGCTTTTGGTGGCAGCTCTTCGGTGCCAATTTCCACCAGGAAGGTTTTATCTGTCATGGCTGCCTCTTACTTTTTGTCTTTGCACATCGGGAAGCCCAGCGCCTCGCGGGAAGCGTAATACGCTTCAGCCACGGCTTTGGTCAGGGTGCGGATACGCAGAATATAACGCTGACGCTCGGTCACTGAGATCGCCTTGCGCGCATCCAGCAGGTTAAAGCTGTGTGCGGCTTTCAGAATGCGTTCGTAAGCGGGCAGCGGCAGCGGTTTTTCCAGCGCTAACAGCATCTGTGCTTCTTTCTCATACTGCTCGAAGCAGGAGAACAGGAAATCGACGTCGGCGTATTCGAAGTTGTAAGTAGATTGTTCTACTTCGTTCTGATGGAACACGTCGCCGTAAGTGGTTTTACCCAGCGGGCCATCGCTCCACACCAAATCGTAAACACTGTCGACGCTTTGGATATACATCGCCAGGCGCTCAAGGCCGTAGGTGATTTCGCCGGTAACGGGTTTGCATTCCAGGCCGCCCACTTGCTGGAAGTAGGTGAACTGCGTCACTTCCATGCCGTTGAGCCAGACTTCCCAGCCCAATCCCCATGCGCCCAGCGTTGGGTTTTCCCAGTTATCTTCAACGAAGCGAATATCGTGCACCGTTGGGTCCAGACCCAGTTCTCTCAGCGACCCAAGATAAAGCTCCTGAATGTTGTCTGGAGAAGGCTTGATCATCACCTGGAACTGGTAATAGTGCTGTAAACGGTTCGGGTTTTCACCGTAGCGACCGTCGGTTGGACGGCGTGACGGCTGCACATAAGCGGTAGCAATCGGCTCTGGGCCGATAGCACGCAGGCAAGTCATTGGATGAGATGTGCCAGCGCCCACTTCCATGTCCAGCGGTTGAACGATGGTGCAGCCCTGACGCGCCCAGTAATCCTGCAAGGTCAGGATCAGGCCCTGAAAGGTCTTGGTATCAAACTTTTGCATGTTGAATTCGCACGCGATTCGGCTAGATGAAAAAAGAGTGCGCCAGTATACCCTTTGACCGCGTGTTGTGCAGCCGGAAATCCTGAGCGGCCTGGAACCCTTCCCCGGTGTCGAAAGAGAATGCGCTGGTGATGGAATACTGCGTCGAGCCGGGCGAAAAATCCGGTGCGCATCACTGACGGCTATGCCTGGCTGCCGAGTGAGCCAGGTTTAGGTGTCGAACCCGATGACGCTGTGATCGAGAAATTCTTAGTTCGTGACTAAATTCGTGACCACGTTTAGGTAACAACGTTTATGCGCCAACTTTCCCGGATGGCTCTGAATCCTTGAGCCAAAGGTTGTTGGCGCGGCTATGACTGGCTAACCTTCTTCGCACGGAGCGCCGCGCAAGAGGAAACCATGCAGCAAAAGATTTATTGGATCGATAATTTACGCGCCATTGCCTGTTTGATGGTGATCGTGATTCATACCACAACCTGGTACATCACCGGCCCGGTGGCGGTGACGGGCTTTCACTGGGATATGGCTAACATTTTGAACTCTGCGTCGCGCGTCTGCGTGCCACTGTTTTTTATGATTTCGGGTTATCTGTTCTTCGGTGAGCGCAGTGCGCAACCGCGTCATATGCTGCGGCTGGTGCTCTGTTTGCTGTTTTACAGCGCGGTGGCGCTGGCCTATATCACTTGGTTAACGCCGATTAGTGAAGGTCGATCGCTGCTGAAAATGCTGCAAAAGCCGGTGTTCTACCACTTGTGGTTTTTCTTCGCGCTGATTGGTATTTATCTGCTTTCGCCACTGATTCAGGTGAAAGCGGTGCAGGCGCGCTACGTCGCGCTGTTGGTGGTGGTTCTGGCGGTGCTGGCTAATCCCAACACCGCGAGTCAGTCGTTGGGTCGATTTCACTGGCTACCGGTGAATTTATATGTCAGCGGTGACAGTATTTATTATTTGCTCTATGCACTGCTGGGCCGCGCGATTGGCACAATGGAAACCCAAGGGCGCCGCACAAGCTGGCTGGCTGCGACCGGATTCATCGCCTGCGTGATTGGCATTGCATTGGGCACTAAGCAAGAACTGAAGATCAACGGCGCGTTCAACGATACCTGGTATCTCTATTGCGGCCCGCTGGTATTTATCGCCGCCATCAGCTTGCTGGTTTTATTTAAAAATGTCCTCAATAGCCGCACAGTGCCGGGCATGGCGATGATTGCGCGCTATTCACTGCCGATTTATGGTTTTCACGCGCTGTTTATTCATTATCTCCGCACTCATCACTATGACGATATGTCGCGCCCGTGGCTGGATCTGCCGTGGGTATTTGGCGTGACCTTAGGTGGCAGTCTGTTGCTGGCAATGGTATTAAAACGTGTCGATAAACATCATTTGGTGAGCTGATCGTCCCAGCGCTGGCGCGCACGACGCAACTGGCGCGCCGAGGAAAATCCCGCCGCCAGCGCGGCTTTTTCTGCCGCTTCGCCCTGCTGCTGGCGCTGACGCGCAATGCCTACCCGCAGCTGCTCGTGATATTCCCGCACGCTGATACCCAAATGCTGACGAAACAGCCGCGCCAGATGGCGGCTGCTCACATGGACACGCGTCGCGAGTTCCCCCAACGACCAGCTATGTTCCGGGTGAGCCATCATCGCATCCTGCGCCCGATGAATCGCCGGATGCAGATGATTGCGGTAACGCAGCCACGGTGAAAGTTGCGGGTCATCACCAGAACGGCGAAACCACACCACCATTTCACGCGCCACGGCTAGCGCGGTTTGCGCCCCACATAAACGGGTGATCAGGTGCAAAGCGAGATCGATGCCTGCGGTGATACCCGCGCTGGTCCAGATGCTGCCATCTTCAACGAAGACACGGTTCTCTCTGATCACTGCCTGAGGCGCGGTGGCTTTCATGCGTTCCAACACGTCATGATGCGTGGTGCACTGAATGCCATTGAGCAAACCCGCCTGCGCCGCCAATAAAGCCCCCGAGCAGACACAAACCAGCGTAAGCGTTTGCGTCTGAATTGCCGCTTGTTGACGTTGCAGCCAGTCACGCGCCTGCTTCGCTTGCGGCGTGTCGTAGCAACTGCGTGAATCGTAGACGCCGGGTACCACCAGCAAACTTTCAGGCGGCAGCGTGTCGGGCAGCGGCTCGATATTGCCAATCGTCATACCCGTTGAGCAGAGCACGTTTTCCTGCGGACCGATGTAGCGCAGCGTAAAGTTGCCGTCCGCCAGCGTGAAAGCTTCAGCGGGGCCAGCAACATCCAGCGCCATGACACCGGGCAGCGTTAAGAACCAGACGGTTTGCGGCATCCATTGTCTCTGATGTTAAAGGTTAAACCAGGTTCCAACCGCGAGCGCGCCACAGCGCGGGCAGCTCCGCCATATCCTCAAATCGCGTAATCAGCGGGTGGTCAAGTTCAGGATTGTGCGCATCAGCGCAGTAGTAAAATACCGGAATACCTGCCGCAATGCCCGCGCGTGCGCCAGCTTCAGAATCGTCGACCAAAATGCAGCGTTCAATCGGTACTTGCATCTGTTCAGCGGCGTGGTACATCAGTTCGGGATCGGGCTTCCAGTGCAAAATGTCATAGCCGCTGTAGAGATGCTCCTCAAAATGCGCCAGCATGCCGGTCAGGCCCAGCGAGTGCTGCATCTTCTTCACCGTACCGTTCGATACCACACACATCGGCACTTTCACCTGATCAACCAGCGCTTTCGCACCGGGAATCGGTTTCAGCTCCAGATCGAACAGCCGCGCAACTTCAGCCCGGTAGGCGGTTTCAACCTCTTCCAGGGGCAACGTCACCTGATGCGCGTCTCCCACGTCGCGAATGATGTCGTAAAGCTTGATGCCTTTATACTTCTCAAACATCTCCTGCAGTGAAAGCGTAATACCGTAGCGGGCAAAGGTGTTTACATAGCCTTGCGTACAGAGTAATTCGCTGTCCACCAGCGTGCCATCGCAGTCAAAAAATACACATTCTACAGACATCAGACTCTATCCTTTGATTTGTGGGTACCTTCACACTCTACCATTGGCAATCGGTTGCGAAAAATCATTGTATTGCGCTGTTAAAATCGCCAGGATACGCGCCGAAAGTTTTTCTTCTGGAATGGATGAAATGAACAAACAAGGCCTTTTGCAGCGCATCTTCAAGCTGCAGGAACACGGCACGTCGGTGCGTACCGAAGTGATTGCCGGTATCACCACTTTTCTGACCATGGTCTATATCGTTTTCGTCAATCCGCAGATTTTAGGGGTGGCGGGCATGGATACCCAGGCGGTGTTTGTAACGACCTGCCTGATCGCTGCCTTTGGCAGTATTTTGATGGGATTATTTGCAAATCTGCCCGTCGCGCTGGCGCCAGCGATGGGCCTGAACGCCTTCTTCGCCTTTGTGGTGGTAGGTGCGATGGGTTATTCGTGGCAGATTGGCATGGGCGCCATTTTCTGGGGTGCGCTGGGGCTGTTGATCCTGACGCTGCTGCGTGTGCGTTACTGGATGATCGCCAATATCCCGCTGAGTTTACGCGTAGGTATCACCGCTGGTATCGGCCTGTTTATCGCCATGATGGGGCTGAAAAATGCCGGTATCATCGTGCCGAATCCTGATACGTTAGTGGCGGTGGGAAATCTCTCCTCGCACAGCGTGCTGCTTGGCGCGCTCGGTTTTTTTATTATTGCTATCCTTGCGTCACGTAATATTCATGCCGCAGTATTGATTTCAATGGTGGTAACGACCGCCATTGGCTGGATACTGGGTGACGTGAAATTTGTTGGTCTGTTTTCTGCTCCGCCATCAGTCACCTCGGTGGTCGGCCAGGTCGATATCAAAGGTGCCTTTAACATTGGCATGGCGGGCGTGATCTTCTCTTTCATGTTGGTGAATCTGTTCGACTCTTCCGGCACGCTGATTGGCGTCACGGACAAAGCCGGATTAACCGATGAAAAAGGGACTTTTCCGCGCATGAAGCAGGCGCTGTATGTCGACAGCATCAGCTCAGTAAGCGGCGCACTGATCGGGACATCCTCGGTCACGGCTTATATTGAAAGCACCTCCGGCGTAGCGATCGGCGGGCGCACCGGGTTGATGGCGGTGGTTACCGGTATTTTATTCCTGCTGGTGATGTTCTTGTCACCGCTGGCGGCAATGGTGCCCAGTTATGCCGCCGCAGGCGCGTTAATTTACGTTGGCGTATTGATGACATCCAGCCTTTCACGCGTGCGTTGGGATGATTTAACGGAAGCCGTTCCTGCCTTTGTGACCGCAGCTATGATGCCGTTCAGTTTCTCCATCACCGAAGGCATTGCGCTGGGCTTTATTGCGTACTGCGTGATGAAACTGGGCACCGGACGCTGGCGTGAAATCAGCCCTTGTGTGGTTATCGTCGCGCTGCTTTTTGTGTTGAAGATAGCTTTTATCGACGCACATTAACCACAAATTGCTGCACGTTGAATGAAAAAAGGCCGCAATAGCGGCCTTTTTTACATTTCAGGGTGCAAGCTTCGTTCGTGCGGCAAACTGGTCAAACGCAACGTATGCGGGCCGATATTAGGTTTGCTCATCTCGACTTCACGAAGCGCACGCCATTGATGCGAGCTGTCCATCTCCCACAGATGCAAACGCTGTGTGGCTGGCGATAATGCACAGGCCCAAACCAGCGTCGGTTCTGCATCACATACCACCTGAATGTCGGGATAAAGCGTTGAGCGCAAACGACCCGCGCCGGGCAGTAGGCGCAACGAATCCAGCCCGCTTTCACCTGCGCCGGTTAATTTAAGGATGCTCTGACGCAGCGTCCAGATTTGCGTTACCGCTTCCATAAAATCTTGCTGGGCATTGATCCAGGCAACTTCGCCGGAGGTTAACTCCTGCATGAGCTGTTCTTGTGTTTGTCGGCTATGAGCACGCACAATTTCCATGTCCAGACCTGCGCGTCCACCCTCTTCCGCCAACAGTACGCCAATCATATTTCCCGCATAGGCGATGCTGAAATCAGGCAAATCCCGGTCGGCAAAGGCGGGGCGACCGTTGCTGTTGGTGATCAAAGCTGGAAGTTCATTAATGCCATAAACCCGCAGCATTAATTGCGCTAACAGCGCACGGGCAGCAAGAAACCGCCCACGACGCTTGTCGGCAAAATGTTGTGCTGTATCGAATACGTCTTGAGAAATGCGCAACCTTTCGGCTAAAAATCCGGGGTCGCCGGTCCAACGAACAAAATGTCCCGCCATCTGTCGCTCCGTGAAAATGGTCAGATAATCGTCAATTACATTGTAAGAATTTTCTGAGCTGATTGCATCCAGCACAAGCCGGAATAGAACAAATTAGGAAAAGGACGAAGGCTACGGCCTGTTTTTGCGCACGGTTGTCATCAAATAACCGTGTCGCTTGATCATGATGACATTAAAGAAACGTGCGCGGCGCTATCGAAACAGAGGATCAAAACAGGCGAAGTGAAAAGCAAGATGTGCGTTAAGTCGCTAATATTGCGTCGCGAAGTCTACCGCGACGCCCTGCTCATTATGCGAATTTACAGGCTTGTTCAAAACTCAGGCGGGGTAAACGCGGATGCAGTTTGCTGTCATTACCATAACCGAGATTAATCAGCAGATTAACCTGCCATTTGCTGCCGGAGAAAAAGGCTTCATTAACTTTTGCTGGATCAAAACCAGACATTGGACCTGCATCCAGCCCCAGCGAACGCGCCGCCAGAATCAGATAACCTGCTTGTAGGCTGCTGTTACGAAATGCCGTTTCTTTTGCTAAATCCGGGCTGCTGGTAAACCAACTGCGCGCATCACCGTGTGGAAACAGCGTGGGCAGTTGCTCATAAAATTCGCTGTCCCAGGCAACGATGACTGTCGCGGGCGCAGCCAGGGTTTTTTCCAGATTGCCGGAAGAGAGTGCAGGTTTGAGCTTCTCTTTACCCTCAGCAGAGGTAACAAACACAAAGCGTCCCGGTGAACAGTTGGCCGAAGTCGGACCCAGCGCAGTCAGCGCATAAAGTTGCTCCAGCAAGGCGCTTTCTATCGGCTTATCCTGCCAGTAACTGTGTGTGCGGGCTTGGTTAAACAGCGTGTCTAATGCAGCAGTATCAAGCGGTGTACTCATTCTACCTTCCTTATTAACAGCAAAATTAAGACCCATGTTTACGACAATAAATGGCTCGCCGAGGTTAGCCGGTGCGCTTTTGCTTTTAATCATGACTTCACGCGCTATGCGTAAGCAGCAATAAGAACAGTGACAGCCGCAGTGAACAAATAACCGCCCAAGGCACTGATCGTTATACTGCAATGCTTCGGCGCAGCCAAATAACATTGTCGCAATAATGCATGCAGAGAAAGGGCTATTAAGCCACAGCGAAGGCGCGCAGGATGGGGCATCTCAAGACACTGACCAAAGCCATTAGGCTTGTCGCTGCGTCATAAGTGCTACGCAAGAATGCAGGAAAAACGTTGAACAGGGGAAGGCTAGCGCTCAAGCGAGGGCCTCCGACGGCCGTTTACCGCCGGAGAAGGAATTTGAATGCTACTTACCAATACAGAAACTGGAGAAGATCCGCCCCAGCAAATCGTCAGAAGTAAACTCGCCGGTGATTTCACTCAATGCCTGCTGCGCAAGACGAAGCTCTTCTGCCAACAATTCACCCGCCCAGGCACCCAGCAGCTGATCTTTACCCTGAAGTAAGTGCGTCGCCGCTAACTCCAACGCTTGCAGATGGCGACGACGAGCAAGGAATCCGCCCTCCACGTTGCCAGCAAATCCCATGGTTTGTTTCAGATGATCACGTAACTCATCAACACCTTCACGGGTGCGCGCTGATAGTCGAATCAGTGAGTGACCGTTTACTTCACTCAATCCCGGCGTTTCGCCTGTAGCATCGGCTTTGTTACGTACCACGGTAATCGGCAATTCAGCGGGTAAACGAGAAACAAAATCGGGCCAGATGGCGGCGGCTTCTGTGGCGTCGGTGGTGGTGCCATCGACCATAAACAGCACGCGGTCGGCCTGTTCAATTTCCTGCCAGGCACGTTCGATACCGATACGTTCCACTTCATCGCTGGCTTCACGTAATCCTGCGGTATCAATGATATGTAGCGGCATACCGTCAATATGGATATGTTCACGCAAGACATCGCGCGTGGTTCCCGCAATGTCAGTCACGATGGCGGCTTCACGTCCTGCCAGCGCATTCAGCAGGCTGGATTTTCCGGCATTAGGACGTCCGGCAATCACCACTTTCATTCCTTCCCGCAGCAGGCTGCCCTGACGCGCTTCAGCGCGGACGCTGTCGAGATCGCCAATCACTGTATTAAGCTGCGCTTCGATTTTGCCGTCAGAGAGAAAATCGATCTCCTCATCCGGGAAATCAATGGCCGCTTCGACATAGATTCGCAGGTGCGTAAGTGCTTCCACAAGATGGTTGATACGGGTAGAAAACGCACCCTGCAATGAGTTAACCGCAGAACGCGCCGCCTGTTCTGAACTGGCATCAATCAGGTCAGCAATCGCTTCAGCCTGCGCTAAATCGAGTTTGTCATTCAGGAAAGCGCGTTCAGAAAATTCACCCGGCTGCGCAATACGCAGTCCCGGTAACGCCACAATACGCTTCAGTAATAAATCGAGAATTACCGGCCCGCCGTGACCTTGCAGCTCCAGCACATCTTCACCCGTGAACGAGTTAGGGCCCGGAAACCACAGCGCGATGCCTTGATCCAGCACGCTGCCGTCGGCATCGTTAAAGGATAGATAGTCGGCATAGCGCGGCTTAGGCAGTTTGCCCAATACCTGCTGCGCAACCTCAGCTGCACGCGCGCCGGAAATACGCAGAATACCCACGCCGCCGCGTCCGGGAGGCGTGGCCTGGGCAACGATAGTATCGCTGTGGCTCATAAATTCTCTCTCACTACAAAAAACAAAAGGCGGTCGCTTTGACCGCCTCAGGATAGACCGTTTTAACGCGGGATGTCTCCCGCCTTAATGTCTTACGCTTTCTTCTTGTCGCGGCTGTGAAGACCACGTTTTTCCAGGCCACGATAAATCAGCTGCTGCTGGATAATCGTTACCAGGTTACTGACGATGTAGTACAGCACCAGACCTGAAGGGAACCACAGGAAGAACACGGTAAAGATAACCGGCATGAATGTCATGATCTTCTGCTGCATCGGATCGGTCACGGTGGTCGGTGACATCTTCTGAATGAAGAACATGGTGATACCCATGAGAATCGGCAGAATGTAGTACGGATCCTGCGCAGACAAGTCATGAATCCACAGCGCGAACGGTGCATGACGCAGTTCAACCGAGCCCATCAACATATAGTAGAGAGCAAGGAAGATTGGCATCTGAATCACCAGTGGCAAACAACCACCCAGCGGGTTCACTTTTTCTGCTTTATACAGCGCCATCATTTCCTGGCTCTGCTTCTGCTTATCGTCACCCAGGCGCTCACGCATTGCCTGGATCTTCGGCTGCAGCATGCGCATTTTCGCCATCGAGGTGTACTGCGCTTTGGTCAGCGGGTACATGATGCCGCGCACGATGAAGGTAATCACGATAATGGAGAAGCCCCAGTTACCGATGAAGCTGTGCAGGAATTTCAGCAATTTAAACAGCGGCTGAGAGATGAACCACAACCAACCATAATCGACTGTCAGGTCCAGATGCGGCGCAACGGCTGCCATCTTGTCCTGAATTTCCGGGCCAACCCACAGCGTCGCGCCCAGGTTCTGTTGCGAACCGGCGGCGATAGTCACTGGCGCAGACTTATAGCCTACTGCAGCAACACCGTTACCCAGGTTACTGGTGTAAAGCGCGTTACTGCCTGCGGTACGCGGTACCCATGCAGTAGCAAAATACTGCTGCAGCATCGCCACCCAACCATTGTTGGTGGTGATGTTCAGGTTCTCGTTATCCGCAATGGTATCGAATTTATACTTTTCGTATTTCTCATCGCTGGTCGAGTAAGCCGCACCACGGAAAGTATGCAGAGCAAAGTTATTGCTGCCGGTATCACGATGCTTTGGCAGATCAATGGTTTGCTTCAGCTGACCAAACAGTGATACTTCCAGCGGTTGCTGGGTGGTGTTGTTGACGTTGTAATCAACGTTCACCGCGTATTCGCCACGTTTGAACACAAAAGTCTTGGTGTATACCACGCCATTTTCGGCGGTAAAGGTCATCGGCACACGCAGTTCGGTCTGACCATCAGCCAGTTCGAAATGATCTTGCGATGAGGTAAATAAAGGACGCGCACCGTTGTTCGGATTATCTGGACCATTACGACCGGTTAAGCCGCTTTGCGCCTGGTAAATAAAACCTGGCGTGGTTTCGAGCAGCTGGAACGGCTGATCAGAACCCAGTTTGTCTGGGAAAGTCAGCAGTTGTGCTTGCTCAACATCGCCACCGCGGGTGTTGATATTTAATGACAGGACATCGGTCTTAACGGTGATCGTTTTGCCCTGACCGCTGGCCGGTACACCTTGACTGGCGGCATCACCCGCTGTGCTGTTAGTGTTTTGCGTGGTCTGAGTCTGCTGTGGCTGCGGAGCGTGGTCCGTCTGCCAGGCTTGCCAGATCATGAAAGACACGAACAGAAAAGCGATGAGAAAGAGATTGCGTTGCGAATCCATCGTTAATGTTCTCTGGTATCTAAGGTTTTTGGCGGCACAGGATCGTCACCACCCGGGTTCAAAGGGTGGCATTTTAATACGCGTTTTAATGTCAACCAACTGCCTTTTAACACGCCAAACCTGCGTAATGCCTCAATTCCGTATTGAGAGCAGGTCGGATGAAACCGACAGTGTGGTCCCAGTAATGGGCTGATAACGCGTTGGTAGACGCGTATCAGGACGATCAGGAGCCGCGCGCCAGGCGACAGTGACGACGCCATAATTTCTCCAACGCTTCCACCAACGTACGGTTGTCGAGATCGGCAACCCCTTTTTTCGCTACCACGACAAAGTCCATCGAGGGTAATTCATGCTGACGCAGGCGAAAGCTTTCGCGGGTCAATCGCTTGATCCGGTTGCGTTCGTGAGCGCGTTTCACATGTTTTTTAGCGACGGTAAGACCGATGCGGGGATGCCCCAGCGCGTTAAGGCGGCCGAGAATAGTAATTTGCGGCGTGCCAGCCCGTTGTGGCTGCTGGAAGACGAAAGTGAAATGAGTGGGAGTTAACAAGCGTAACTCCCTGGGAAATGCGAGCTTACCCATCAGGGTTAGCTTTATTACTTAGAAACGGTCAGACGAGAACGGCCTTTAGCACGACGACGTGCCAGAACCTGACGACCATTTTTATTTGCCATACGAGCACGGAAGCCGTGTGAACGGTTGCGCTTCAGTACGGACGGTTGAAAAGTGCGTTTCATGGCGATTTCTACCTAAACTTGAAAATTTTCACTGGATGACGCGTTTTTGGGCCAGTAATTCGACCTACGCCTCAATGTGTCTTTAATAAAGAGGCGGGATTGTAATAATTGTACAGTCCAGAGTCAATTTACTTCGCTATTCGCGGTACCTGGAAACCCGGATACAGCCCGCTGAGTCCGGGCATTGGGCATAGCACAACAACGCCGGGGGGAGAATTATACGGGCTCCGTACCAAAGCGCAAGGATCGCACAGGATCTTATTGTGATCAGATTGCAGGATCTTGCGAGCAAAACGAGAAGCTGCTAGAAAAATCACATCATTTATACTGAACCCTGCTGGTTTTTCCCCCAGCTAGCGTAAACTTCACTCCGCGCCTTGAACCTGTGGATAAAAAGGATCAAAACTGTGTAGAAAGGGAAGATCTCTGACGCGCTTTGCGCTATGATCCGCCCTTCCGCTGACGATCCTCCAGTGATTGCAGGATGGAAAACCGCTGATAGCGGTCGCAGGCGCTTTCTTTCGTCTGTGTCAAAAATGAACGTTTCTGAGTTTAGCACCTACTATTCTTATTCGAATTTGTACGAGTGGAGTCCGCCGTGTCACTTACGCTTTGGCAACAGTGTCTTGCCCGTTTGCAGGATGAGCTTCCTGCCACCGAATTCAGCATGTGGATTCGTCCGCTACAGGCTGAGTTAAACGACAATACGCTTGCCTTGTATGCTCCAAATCGCTTCGTACTCGACTGGGTTCGAGATAAATACCTCAACAGTATTAATGCACTATTGAATGAATTTTGTGGACCACATGTGCCCTTGCTGCGTTTTGAAGTCGGCACGCGTCCGGTACAGCAGACGGCAGCCGTCAGCCAGCCCGTTATGGCTAGCGTAAGCACGCCAACGCCCGTTTATACGCGTCCAGCACCCACACAAATTCTGCGTCCAAGCTGGGACAACGTTCCCGCGCCTGCTGACGTGACTTATCGCTCAAATGTGAATAACCGCCATAACTTCGACAACTTTGTCGAGGGTAAATCTAACCAACTGGCGCGCGCGGCGGCACGTCAGGTGGCAGATAATCCCGGCGGCGCCTATAACCCGCTCTTCCTTTATGGTGGAACCGGTTTAGGTAAAACCCACCTGTTACACGCGGTCGGCAATGGCATCATTGCGCGCAAACCGAATGCTAAAGTGGTTTATATGCATTCTGAACGTTTTGTGCAGGACATGGTAAAAGCGTTGCAAAACAACGCCATTGAAGAGTTTAAGCGCTACTACCGCTCGGTTGACGCATTGCTTATCGATGACATCCAATTTTTTGCCAATAAAGAACGTTCTCAGGAAGAGTTTTTCCATACCTTTAATGCCTTGTTAGAAGGCAATCAGCAGATCATCCTGACATCGGATCGTTATCCTAAAGAGATCAACGGTGTCGAAGATCGTCTTAAATCGCGCTTTGGCTGGGGTTTAACGGTGGCGATCGAGCCGCCAGAGCTGGAAACACGCGTTGCGATCCTGATGAAGAAAGCGGATGAAAATGACATTCGCCTGCCCGGTGAAGTCGCTTTCTTTATTGCTAAACGATTGCGCTCCAACGTACGTGAGCTGGAAGGCGCACTGAACCGTGTGATTGCCAATGCTAACTTTACCGGTCGCGCCATAACGATCGACTTCGTGCGCGAAGCGTTACGCGATTTGCTGGCATTGCAGGAAAAATTAGTCACCATCGACAATATTCAAAAGACGGTCGCTGAGTACTATAAAATTAAGGTCGCGGATTTGCTGTCTAAGCGCCGTTCACGTTCAGTCGCACGTCCGCGCCAGATGGCGATGGCGATGGCGAAAGAGCTGACAAACCACAGCTTGCCAGAAATTGGCGATGCTTTTGGTGGCCGCGACCATACCACGGTGCTTCACGCCTGCCGCAAAATTGAGCAGCTGCGCGAAGAGAGCCACGATATTAAAGAAGATTTCTCTAATCTCATCAGAACATTATCTTCCTGACGCTATGAAATTTATTGTTGAACGTGAGCATTTGCTGAAGCCGCTGCAACAAGTCAGCGGTCCGCTAGGTGGGCGCCCGACGCTACCGATTCTTGGTAATCTGCTGATGCAGGTTAATGAAGGATCGTTGTTGCTGACCGGTACCGATTTAGAAATGGAGATGGTGGCGCGTGTGGCTTTAACGCAAGCGCATGAACCCGGTGCCACCACCGTCCCGGCGCGTAAATTCCTCGATATCTGTCGTGGATTGCCGGAAGGTGCAGAAATTACCGTCACGCTGGAAGGCGATCGCATGCTGGTTCGTTCGGGACGCAGCCGTTTTTCGCTGTCGACCTTGCCCGCGAGCGATTTCCCTAATCTGGATGACTGGCAAAGCGAAGTCGAATTTACGCTGCCGCAAGCCACGCTGAAACGCCTGATCGAAGCAACGCAGTTCTCAATGGCGCATCAGGATGTGCGTTATTACCTGAACGGTATGATGTTTGAAACCGAAGGTGAAGAGCTGCGCACTGTCGCTACCGATGGTCACCGTTTAGCGGTTTGTTCAATGCCGATTGGCCAGACCTTACCGAGCCATTCCGTGATTGTGCCGCGTAAAGGTGTCATTGAGCTGCTGCGCTTGCTGGATGGCGGCGAAACGCCGCTGCAGGTAAAAATTGGCAGCAGCAATATTCGCGCCTATGTCGGAGAGTTTATCTTTACGTCGAAGCTGGTTGATGGTCGTTTCCCCGACTATCGTCGCGTATTGCCGAAGAACCCCGACAAAGCACTGGAAGCCGGTTGTGACGTGCTGAAACAAGCTTTCGCCCGTGCCGCGATTCTCTCTAACGAGAAATTCCGCGGTGTTCGCCTCTATATCACTGAAAATCAGCTGAAAATTACGGCGAACAACCCTGAGCAGGAAGAAGCGGAAGAGATGTTGGATGTCTCATACAACGGCAGCGAATTGGAAATTGGCTTTAACGTCAGTTACGTGTTGGATGTACTCAATGCGCTGAAGTGCGAGAACGTCCGTTTACTGCTGACTGACTCCATTTCCAGCGTGCAAATTGAAGATGTCGCCAGTCCGGCCGCCGCCTACGTTGTCATGCCAATGCGTCTTTGATTCTTATCGGCCTGGTTTACTTGTCATTCTGGTTGCGGAGAGTGCCTATCCCTGGAAGCCTACTTCAGTATGCTCCCAGGGTCTGCGTGCTGGCCGTAATCAGACTTATTGCGCTGCCGTCGGCCTGGAATGATGATTTAGCCTCTTCTTGCCCTTCTCTGCTGGATTGATTCATGGCTTTAACCCGCCTACTTATCAAAGATTTTCGTAATATCGAACAGGCCGACTTAGCGCTAGCGCCGGGGTTTAACTTCCTCGTCGGCGCAAACGGCAGCGGTAAGACCAGCGTGTTAGAAGCCATTTATACGCTGGGACATGGACGCGCCTTTCGCAGTTTGCAGGCAGGACGGATTATTCGTCATGACCAGGCCGCGTTTGTGCTGCACGGTCGCCTGGAAGGCAAAGAGCGTGAAATTTCGGTGGGATTGACCAAGAATCGCGCCGGAGAAAGCAAGGTTCGCATTGACGGCAGCGATGGTCATAAAGTCGCGGAGCTGGCGCAAATGCTGCCGATGCAGCTGATCACGCCTGAGGGCTTTACGCTGCTTAATGGCGGCCCCAAATACCGTAGAGCCTATGTTGACTGGGGCTGTTTTCATAATACGCCCGGCTTCTTTAATGCCTGGAGCAATATGCGCCGCCTGCTGAAACAGCGCAACGCTGCGCTGCGTCAGGTTTCGCGTTACAGCCAAATTCGGCCGTGGGATCAAGAATTGGTGCCGCTGGCCGAACAAATCAGCCAGTGGCGTGCTGAATACAGCGCGGCTATATCTGCTGAAATCATTGCAACTTGCGGCCAGTTTTTGCCGGAGTTTGAATTAGCCTTCTCATTCCAGCGCGGCTGGGATAAAGAAAGCGATTACGGCGAATTGCTGGAACGCAATTTCGAGCGCGATCGTGCCTTAACTTACACCGCCAGCGGCCCGCACAAAGCGGATTTCCGTATTCGTGCTGAAGGGACGCCGGTGGAAGATTTACTCTCACGCGGTCAGTTAAAACTGCTGATGTGTGCATTACGTTTGGCGCAGGGCGAGTTCCTGACGCGCCAGAGCGGACGCCGCTGTCTTTACCTGATTGACGACTTTGCTTCTGAGCTGGATGACAGCCGCCGCCGTCTGTTAGCGGAGCGGTTAAAAGCCACGCAAGCACAAGTCTTTGTCAGCGCCATTTCTGCCGATCATGTAATCGACATGAGCGACGAAAAGGGCAAGATGTTCCGCGTGGAACAGGGTAAAATAGCGGTTCAACCTGAAGATTAAATGAGCGAGAAACGTTGATGTCGAATTCTTATGACTCCTCAAGTATCAAAGTCCTGAAAGGACTTGATGCGGTACGCAAACGCCCGGGTATGTATATCGGCGATACGGATGACGGCACCGGTCTGCATCACATGGTATTCGAGGTCGTGGATAACGCAATCGACGAAGCGCTCGCCGGTCACTGTAGTGACATTATGGTCACCATTCATGCGGATAATTCAGTTTCCGTTCAAGATGATGGGCGCGGTATCCCAACCGGCATTCACGAAGAAGAAGGCGTCTCTGCCGCTGAAGTGATCATGACCGTGCTGCACGCCGGCGGTAAGTTCGACGACAACTCCTATAAAGTTTCTGGTGGCCTGCATGGCGTAGGCGTTTCTGTGGTTAACGCCTTGTCAGAAAAACTCGAGTTGGTTATTCGCCGCGAAGGCAAAGTACATCATCAGATCTATCAGCATGGCGTGCCGCAGTCACCGCTGGCTGTGACTGGTGAAACTGAAGCGACCGGTACGCGCGTGCGCTTCTGGCCGAGCCACCAAACCTTTACCAATGTCACTACGTTCGAGTACGACATCCTGGCAAAACGCCTGCGTGAACTCTCGTTCCTGAACTCAGGTGTCTCTATTCGTCTGGAAGACAAACGCGATGACAAAAGCGATCACTTTCATTACGAAGGCGGCATCAAGGCGTTTGTTGAATACCTGAATAAAAACAAAACCCCAATCCACCCAACAGTGTTCTATTTTTCAACTGAAAAAGATGGGATCGGTGTGGAAGTGGCGCTGCAGTGGAACGATGGTTTCCAGGAAAACATCTACTGCTTCACCAACAACATTCCACAACGCGATGGTGGCACACACCTTGCGGGCTTCCGCGCGGCAATGACGCGTACCCTGAATGCCTATATGGACAAAGAGGGTTACAGCAAAAAAGCCAAAGTCAGCGCGACCGGCGATGATGCGCGTGAAGGATTGATTGCAGTGGTGTCGGTAAAAGTGCCGGATCCAAAATTCTCCTCGCAGACCAAAGATAAACTGGTCTCTTCTGAGGTGAAATCTGCGGTCGAGCAGCAGATGAACGAACTGCTGGCAGAATATCTGCTGGAAAACCCAGGCGATGCAAAAATCGTGGTGGGTAAAATTATTGATGCTGCACGCGCCCGTGAAGCGGCGCGTCGTGCACGTGAAATGACGCGTCGTAAAGGCGCGTTGGATCTGGCGGGCTTGCCAGGCAAACTGGCGGATTGTCAGGAACGCGATCCGGCGCTGTCAGAAATCTACCTGGTGGAGGGTGACTCCGCAGGCGGCTCGGCGAAACAGGGCCGTAACCGTAAAAACCAGGCGATTCTGCCGCTCAAGGGTAAAATCCTCAACGTTGAGAAAGCGCGTTTCGATAAAATGCTCGCTTCACAAGAAGTGGCAACGCTGATCACTGCGCTGGGTTGCGGCATTGGCCGCGACGAATATAACCCGGATAAATTGCGTTATCACAGCATCATTATCATGACCGATGCTGATGTCGATGGCTCGCACATCCGTACGCTGCTGTTGACCTTCTTCTATCGCCAGATGCCAGAAATTGTAGAACGCGGTCATGTCTACATTGCTCAGCCACCTCTTTACAAAGTGAAGAAAGGCAAGCAAGAGCAGTACATCAAAGATGATGAAGCGATGGATCAGTATCAAATCGCCATCGCGCTTGATGGCGCTACGCTGCACACCAACGCCAGCGCACCGGCACTCGGCGGCGAGCAGCTAGAAACCTTAGTGGCTGATTTCAACAGCACGCAGAAGATGATCAAACGTATGGAGCGCCGCTATCCGGTCGCGCTGTTACGTGCGCTGATTTACCATGCAACGCTCAGCGAGTTGGGTAATGAAGCAGAAGTAACAGACTGGTTAAACGGCCTGGTTTCCTATCTGACTGAACGTGAAGCGCACGGCAGCACCTATTTTGCGCAGATCCGTGAAAACCGTGAAGAGCATCTGTTCGAACCGGTTTTACGTGTGCGTACTCACGGTGTTGACACCGATTATGTGCTGGATGCGGAGTTCATTCAGGGGCCAGAATACCGCAAGATCTGTGCTCTGGGCAGCAAACTGCGCGGCTTGCTGGAGGAAGATGCTTTCATCGAACGTGGTGAGCGTCGACAGCCTGTTGCCAGCTTTGAACAAGCAATTGAGTGGCTGGTAAAAGAGTCACGTCGTGGTTTGTCGGTGCAGCGATACAAAGGTCTGGGCGAAATGAACCCAGAGCAGCTGTGGGAAACTACCATGGATCCAGGCAGTCGCCGCATGCTGCGCGTCACTATTAAAGACGCGATTGCTGCCGACCAGCTGTTTACTACGTTGATGGGTGATGCGGTTGAACCGCGCCGCGCCTTCATCGAAGAGAATGCGCTGAGAGCAGCAAACATTGATATCTAATCGTTGATATTCACTGACGCGACGAAAAACCCTTCCTTATTCGGAAGGGTTTTTTTATGCCTGTCGCGCACTTGAAAAGCGAAAACAGGCGCAATGAGCCGTTGATTCCTCGCAACATTCTCTCTGGTTAATGCGCCATCACATCTGTGATGGCTTTTTTTTTGCTTTACGCCCCATTCCGAAGCTGTTGCCAAACGTGCCGATAAACTGGTCAATGTGAGCTGAATCGCGCTAGCATTGAATAAAACCCTGACTCAACGAGGACGTTATGGCAATTAAACTGATTGCGATTGATATGGATGGCACGCTGCTCAACCCACAACATCTGATCACGCCGGGAGTAAAAGCAGCACTTGATCACGCACGCCAAAAAGGTGTGTCCATTGTGCTGGCAACCGGCCGCCCGTTTGTTGGCGTGCAACGTTATTTGATGGAGCTGGATCTTCAGGCTGGCCAGTATTGCATCAGCAATAACGGTGCGCTGGTACATCGTGCGGAAGATGGCGAATGCGTCGCAGAAGTCACGCTAACGTTCGACGATTATCTTTACGTTGAGCAGCTGGCACGTGAACTGGGCGTACATTTTCAGGCGTTTGATAAATCTCATCTTTACACCCCAAACAAAGATATCAGCGAATATACCATTCATGAAGCTAGCCTGACCGGCATTCCGGTGCGTTATCGCGCCGTAGAAGAGATGGATCGCAACATGCGTTTTCCTAAGCTGATGATGATCGATAAACCGGGGCTGCTGGATTCCGCTATTGAGCGTTTGCCTGCCCACGCGAAAGAGACTTACACCCTGCTGAAAAGCGCGCCTTACTATCTCGAAATTCTTGACCGCCGCGTCAATAAAGGTCAGGGCGTGAAAATGCTGGCAGAAAAACTCGGCCTGAAGCAGGAAGAAGTGATGGCGATTGGCGATCAGGAAAACGATTTAGCGATGATCGAATATGCAGGCACCGGCGTTGCAATGGGTAATGCCATTGAATCTGTTAAGAAAATTGCGCAGTTTGTCACGAAAACTAATATGGAAGATGGCGTTGCTTACGCGATTGAAGAGTTAGTCCTTTAATTTCTCGGCGGCCAGGCGCCGCCCACTTCCCTTCATTCTACACTCCTCACCACCCGACGATATGTCTGTTTTGTGATCAACATTGTAGTACAACCCAACAAGGTGGTACTACAATCTTTCCTGCGCATCATTCAGGAAAAGGCAGATAAATCGTGGATCAGCAGGACGTCAGTAAAACCGATCGTATTCTTCTCACGCTAGGTGAAGAAATTGTCTCTGGACAGTTCGCCCCCGGACAGGCGCTGCCTGCAGAAGCGGAGCTGTGTGAACGCTTTACCACGTCGCGCAACATAATCCGTGAAGTTTATCGCTCGCTAACAGCAAAACGGCTTATCGAAATTAAGCGTTATCGCGGCGCCTTTGTCACAACCCATCAGCAGTGGAATTTCCTCGACAGCGACGTGCTGCAATGGTCGCTGAAGCACAACCACGATCCGCAGTTGATTGCAGCGATGAATGACGTGCGTGTATTAGTGGAGCCGCAGCTGGCGCGTTGGTCAGCGGAACGCGCCACATCACAGGATTTAGCCCAGATCGAGCACGCGCTTAATGACATGATTGCGCATCATCACGATCGCCAGGCATTTAATGATGCTGACATGCGTTATCACGAAGCGCTGTTAACCTCCGTCCACAACCCTATTTTGCAGCAACTCAGCATCGCGATTGTTCAGCTACAAAAAGCGGTATTTGAACGCACTTACCAACCCGATCGCGACAATATGCCGCAAACATTGCGTGAGCATCAGATGCTGTTTGAGGCCATTCGTCATCAGGATGCCGATGCAGCAGAAGCGGCGGCTCGCACCATGATTGCCAGCTCAACCCAGCGCTTAAAGGCAATCTCATGAGCCGCTATATCGCTATCGATTGGGGTTCAACCAATTTACGCGCCTGGTTTTACCTGGATGGCGAATGCCAAGAGACGCGACGCTCAGAAGCAGGCGTAACGCGATTAAATGGTCGCAGCCACCAACAGGTATTTGACGAAATCGTGCACGGCTGGCCAGTCAGTGAATTACCCGTGGTGATGGCAGGCATGGTCGGCAGCAATGTTGGCTGGCTACCTGCGCCTTATCTTCCTTGTCCGCTACCACTCGAATCCATTGCCGCACAATTAACTCACGTCGGCGAAAACCGCTGGATTGTGCCGGGATTGAGCATTAACCACGCCGATAACCATAACGTGATGCGCGGTGAAGAGACGCAGCTGCTGGGTGCCCAGGCATTAGCACCTGCCGCCGTTACGGTCATGCCAGGAACACACAGTAAATGGGTGATTGCCGAAGGCGACTGCATCGTTGATTTCCGCACCGTCATGACCGGTGAACTGCATCATTTACTGCTTAAACAATCGCTTATCGGCAACGGTTTACCCGAACAGCGCGATGATACGCAGGCTTTTCACCGTGGGCTGGAAATCGGTGTTAACGATGCTTCAATTTTGTCGCGATTGTTCGAGGTCCGGGCACAACATCTGTTGGGTACGCTACCACGCGAATCGGTCAGCGATTTCCTTTCTGGTCTACTGATTGGTCATGAAGTTGCCAGCCAGCAGCGCCAGCTCGCGCTAGCCGCGCCGGTAACGCTGGTGACTAATATGCAGCTGGCGCAGCGTTATCAGCATGCTTTCACCCTGATTGATATCCCGACGCAATGGCTGGAAGGCGATCGTGCCTTCCAGCAAGGAATACGGAGAATTGTTGATGAACTTACCGATTAAATTACCGCTGATTGCCATTTTGCGTGGCATTAAGCCGGAAGAAGCGGAAGCACACATTCGCGCACTGATTGATGCGGGTTTTGATGCGATAGAAGTCCCACTTAACTCACCAAACTGGCAGCAAACCCTTCCACAAATGGTGCATCAGTTCGGCGATCGTGCAGTGATTGGGGCAGGAACCGTGTTAAAAACCACACAGGTTGATGAGCTGGCATCAATCGGCTGTCGCCTGATCGTTACGCCGAATACCGATGCGGCAGTCATTCAGCAGGCGGTCAAACACAACATGTGGGTTGCAGCCGGGTGCGCCACGGCGACAGAAGCATTCACCGCCGTAAATGCAGGGGCGCAGGCGCTGAAAATTTTCCCCGCTTCAGCCTTTGGCGCGGCCTATATCAAAGCGATCAAAGCGGTGCTGCCGCCTGAAATCCCGGTATTTGCAGTTGGCGGCGTTACGCCACAGAACCTGGCGGAATATTTGGCAGTCGGCTGCATAGGTGCCGGTTTAGGCAGCGATCTCTATCGTGCCGGTCAATCGGTGACGCAGACTATCGAGAAGGCGCAAGCCTTTGTACAGGCTTATAAGGAAGCAACGCGATGAAAATTACCAGGCTCACGACCTACCGCTTACCGCCGCGCTGGATGTTTTTGAAAATTGAAACGGATGAAGGCGTATCGGGCTGGGGCGAACCCGTGATCGAAGGACGAGCCCGCAGCGTAGAGGCCGCAGTCCATGAACTGGGTGAAGCGTTAATCGGTCAAGACCCAGCGCGTATCAACGACGTGTGGCAAGTCATGTATCGCAGCGGTTTCTATCGCGGCGGGCCAATTTTGATGAGCGCCATAGCAGGTATCGATCAAGCATTGTGGGATATCAAAGGCAAAACCCTGGGTGTGCCTGTTTGGCAACTGCTTGGCGGGTTGGTGCGCGACAAAATCAAAGCCTACAGCTGGGTTGGCGGCGATCGCCCCGCTGACGTGATTGCCGGTATCGAAAAATTGCGCACTATCGGTATTGATACGTTCAAGCTCAACGGCTGTGAAGAGATGAGTCTGATCGACAGCAGCCGCAAGGTAGATGCTGCGGTCAATACCGTCGCGCAGATCCGTGAAGCCTTTGGCAATCAAATTGAATTCGGCCTGGATTTTCATGGTCGCGTAAGTGCGCCCATGGCGAAGTTGCTGATTCACGAACTGGAACCTTATCGCCCGCTGTTCATTGAAGAGCCGGTACTGGCAGAGCAAGCAGAATATTATCCTCGCCTGGCCGCGCAAACCCATATCCCGATCGCGGCGGGTGAACGCATGTATTCGCGTTTCGAATTCAAACGGGTGCTTGAAGCGGGTGGATTAGCGATCCTGCAACCTGATCTGTCGCACGCGGGCGGCATCACCGAATGTGTGAAAATTGCCGCCATGGCCGAAGCCTACGATGTTGGCCTCGCGCCGCATTGTCCGCTGGGCCCGCTGGCGCTCGCCGCCTGTTTGCAGGTTGATTTCGTTTCACATAACGCCGTTTTCCAGGAACAGAGCATGGGCATTCACTACAATCAGGGCGCAGAATTGCTGGATTACGTGGTGAACAAAGCGGATTTTGCCATGAATGACGGCATGTTTTCTCCCTTGTTAAAACCTGGCTTAGGCGTCGAAATCGATGAAGCCTTGGTGATCGAACGCAGCCGCAACGCGCCAGACTGGCGCAACCCTTTATGGCGCCACGTCGACGGCTCTGTCGCCGAATGGTAAAGCGTTAATTCAACCCTCTGCATAACTAAAAAAATCTCTGTGGTTCCGCGCTAGCGTGGAATCCAGGCCAGCTGCACCCTACGTGAGGACATTCCGATGACACAACATCTGCACCTCAGCACCGTCAAAAAAATGAATTTACGCATCATGCCGTTCATCATGTTGCTCTATCTGATCGCCTATATTGACCGCGCCAACATCTCAGTCGCTGCGCTACAGATGAACGCCGACCTGGCGATGACAGCCGAAATGTACGGCATTGCCGCCGGGATTTTTTACGTCACTTACATCATCTTTGAAGTGCCAAGCAACGTGTTGCTGACGCGCGTTGGTGCCCGCCGCTGGATTGCGCGCATCATGGTGAGCTGGGGCATTATTGCTGCGGGTATGAGCCTGGTGCAGACGCCAACCCAGCTCTATGTGATGCGCTTTCTGCTCGGTGCGGCGGAAGCGGGTTTTACGCCCGGCATCATTTATTACCTCTCCTGCTGGTATCCGCGCAGCGACCGCGCTCGCGCCATGTCGATGTTTTACATTGGCGCCGCGCTGGCCTCGGTAATTGGTCTGCCGCTTTCCGGTAGTTTGCTGAATATGCACGGAATGCTGGGCGTCGAGGGTTGGCGCTGGTTGTTCCTGCTGGAAGGGATTCCCGCCTTCTTCCTCGGCATTGTGACCTGGTTTTATCTCGACGATTCTCCGGCAAAAGCGCGCTGGCTCACTGCTGAACAGCGAAACTGGCTGGCACAAACTATCGCCCGCGACGAACAGCACTCCGCTATTCATCATCACAACTGGCGCGTGGCATTAAAAAGCGGTCGTGTCTGGGCGCTGAGTTTGCTGTGGCTGCTGCAGGCATTTGGCACCATCGGCGTCACGCTGTTCCTGCCGCTGATTGTTAAAGGCGTAGCGGAAGATCGCAGCAATCTGATGGTGAGTTTACTGTCGGCGGTGCCGTTTCTGTTTGCCTGTATTTTTATGTATTTCAATGGCCGACATTCTGACCGTACCGGCGAACGCGCACGCCATTTAGGGCTGCCGCTGATGGCTTCCGGCTTGCTGCTGTTGGCCGCGATGGCGGTTTCGCAACAGTGGATAGCTTACCTGTTGCTGGTGTTGATGGTGGGACTGAACTGGGCAATCACGCCGGTATTTTGGGCGGTCACTACCGAAACCATTTCTGGCGTAGCCGGTGCCGCCTCTATCGCCTTAATCAATGCAGTCGCGAACATTGCTGGCTTGGGCTTTCCCCCGATTATGGGTCGCATAAAAGACGCAACCAACAGCTACAACGATGGCTTGTTAATTGTGGCAGCCGCGCTGATTTTAGGCGGCATATTGGGTTTGGTGATGGGCAGAAAAAAGGCCATTGAAGGACACGAAGCCCCTGCCAAAGCGGTAAATTCGAAGCTGCATCTTTAACGCATTTGGCGTAGCGTGTGGGCAACTCTCTGATCAGGTTGCCCACATGCGCGAAAAACAACTTACCTTTGCTTCACGTCATCACCAACTCACTAATATCAACGTCTGGACCGCAGACAGCCAATGGCTGGCCTTTGATGTACGTCCTTCAGGCGCGTCATTTACCGGTGAAACCCTTGAGCGTGTCAATGTAGAAAGTGGCGATGTCGAGGTGGTGTATCAGGCAAAAGAGGGGGCGTATGTTGGCGTCGTCACCGTCAGTCCAGATTTGCCGCCCCGCTACGTTTGCATTCACGGCCCGGAACATCCTGACGAAAGCTGGCATTACGATTTTCACCATCGCCGCGGCGTTATTGTGCAAAACGGTGAAGCGCAGAATCTTGATGCCTGCGATATTACGCCGCCGTTTACGGCCGGCGCGCTGCGTGGCGGCTCTCACGTTCACGTTTTCAGCCCAGATGGCTCGCGCCTTAGCTTTACCTATAACGACCATGTGATGCATGAATGGGATACGCGCCAGGATCTGCGCAATGTCGGCATTGCTGTGCCATTGCATGCGGTCACGCCACCTAAACAACATCCACGTGAATATGATGGCAGCCATTTCTGTGTGTTGGTGAGCGCCACCACGGCGCAGCCTAAACCGGGCAGCGATGACATTAATCGTGCCTACGAAGAGTGCTGGATTGGCAATCAAGGCTATATAAAGCCGGATGGACGCCAACAACGGTGGGCGATCGCCTTTATTGGCGACACGCTCTCGCCGCAAGGGGATAAACAGCCGGACATTTTTGTGGTTGATCTACCCGATGCGCTTGAAGATTACGCCCGCGCTGGCGATACACCGCTGGAAGGCCGCAATGATTGTTTGCCTGCACCGCCCGCTGGCGTCACGCAGCGCCGCGTCACCTTTAGCGGTTTGGCGCAGCAGCCACGCCATTGGTTGCGTGCGTCATCCGATGGCAGCGCTATCGCGTTTTTAAAAGCAGATCGACAAGGCGTAATCCAGTTATGGAGCGTTTCGCCTAACGGTGGCGAGCCACGGCAGATCACCCAACTGGCGAGCAGCATTCAGTCAGCGTTCAGCTGGCACCCCGAGGGCAAGGCGATTGCATTTGTGTGTGATAACAGTGTGATGCGCTGCGACGTGTCGAGCGGTGATTGCCAGCGCTTAACCATTCAACGCGATGAAGCGCCGTCCGGCGACGCCGTTGTGTGGTCACCTGACGGAAAACAGATCGCTTATATGCGTGAAGTGAATGGTTGGCGTCAGCTGTTTAAGGTTGCGGCTGAATAGTTGGCATCGGCTGCGCCTGAGCCAGATTCTCTTGCGTATGTGCCAGCTTTTCGCTCCGCAAAACGCGAGCACGTGGGGAATCGAGAGATTGATCGTGGTCGTTGCGATAATAATCCCACGGCAGCAGTAGCGTATCCATCACTGCTGAGAACGGCAGATCAACCAATGCCAGCGGCTTCAATGCCCAGCTGGTGTTGTCATCCACTAACATATCAGCGCTGGCGCGCGTGCCGGGATAATAACCCTGGCTTGCGCCAGTGTGTGACATGACGCTGGAACAGCCTGTTGTCGCCATAGCGCAGCAGACAATGCCTGCCAGCGGTAAGGTTTTCATTATTTTCATTTCCATCATCCCTTCAGTCGTGGTATTCGCCTGACTGAGTTGGCTCGCCTGACTACGTCATCACTCTACGGTGAAGTCCGCCTTGGTCAGACAAAGGTATTCCTGAGTGTATGTCATTTCACCAGATTGGCGAAAAAAATTGCTTTTGGGGCCTTGAAAGTCGCTGGCTGGCACCCATTTTTATATCACGGTCATGCAGGGTGTCGCCGAAAGGGACGCCGCAGACCGGAACAACCTGTCCAATAGTGGAAGGTTGCCAAAACTTGCTGAATTTCAGGAGTCTTATTATGCGGAATTTTGATCTCTCTCCACTTTATCGCACCTCTATCGGTTTTGATCGCCTGTTTAACTTGCTCGAATCAAACCAAAACCAGAGCAACGGCGGTTATCCTCCGTACAACGTTGAACTGGTGGATGAAAATCACTATCGCATCACTATTGCGGTCGCGGGCTTTGCACAAAGCGAACTGGATATTACGTCACAAGACAATATGCTGATTGTGCGCGGTGCGCATCCTGAAGAGCAGGTCGAGCGTAAATATCTTTATCAAGGCATCGCCGAGCGTAATTTTGAACGTAAATTTCAACTGGCTGACCACATCGTCGTGCGCGATGCACGGCTTGAAAATGGTCTGTTAAGCATTGATTTGGAGCGCATCGTTCCAGAAGAGGCGAAACCACGCCGCATTGAAATTCTGAAATAATAATCCCTGCCGCACGTTTACGCGACGTTACGCAGGTACAGAAAGTCGATGAGTTAAACGCCGCAGCGATGCGGCGTTTTTTATTGCTTAAGGGTGTGTACGCATCAGAAATCGTTGCGTCACCATACCGCCAAACACATTCACCAACAGCCCAACGATGATCACCGAAGCGCCCAGCATTTGCTGTGCAGAGAGGGTTTCATTGAGAAACAGCGCCGCGCTTAATATACCCACCACCGGCACCAACAGCGAAAGGGGTGCGACACGCCAGGTTTCATAACGGCTGAGCAAATTGCCCCAAATCGCATAACCGACAATGGTGGCGACGAAAGCCAGATAAATCAGCGCCAGCACAGTTTGCAAGGTGATATGCAGCAGACTGAAAACAATGGCCTCTTTGCCTTCAAACAGAAACGCGCAGGCAAAAAACGGTCCGATCGGCACCAGCGCGCTCCAGATCACCAGCGACATGATCGGCACCTTGCGGTTACGCATAATGATTTTGTTGGTAATGTTCCCCAAACCCCACGACAGCGCGGCGGCCAGCGTCAGCATCATGGTGGTTAACGTAATGCCTGCGGTGGCTTGCCCCTTCATACCTGCAGTCGCCAACATAAACATGCCCAGCGTAGCGATGATAATCCCGGCGATGTGATTCCAGCGCAGTTTCTCGGCTAACAGCAATGCGCCGAGCAGAATGGTGAAGAAGGCTTGCGCCTGCAAGACCAGCGACGCCAGGCCAGCCGGCATGCCCAACTTGATCGCCAAAAACAAAAACGCAAATTGACCAAAACTGATGGTGATGCCATACACCACCAGCCAGCGCAGCGGGATCGCCGGACGACGCACAAAGAAAATCGCTGGAAATGCGACCAAGGCAAAACGTAACCCTGCCAGTAAGAAAGGCGGCATTCCCTGCAGCCCCAGTTTAATCACCACAAAGTTCACGCCCCACGCCACCACCACGCAAAGTGCTAACAGCATATCTTTTACGGACATCACGTCCTCCTTCTGCTGCCGTCAGGCGGTGATCGCCATCGGCGTGGCAATCTCTGCACAGCAGTGTTCACCCACAATATGAAAATAGTCTGCTACCGCCAACGCGATCGATTTTTCCAGTGCACCGGCGTTAAACCACAACGTGCCCACCTCCTGTAGCCGCGCGTCCACGCGGAGCGCCAGTCGTTCATCAAAACTAAACGGCGGCACCGCCCCCATTACGCACTGGGTCAGCGCCTGCGCCATCTCTGGCGTAGCGAAGCTCGACTTCTTGCCGCCAATCGCCCGCGCCGCGCTTTTAAAGTTGATCTTGCAGTCGCCCGGCACAATCGCTAACAGGTAGCGCGAATCCGCGCCTTCCGGCATGGTGACTTCCAATAACATCGCTTTTGCTGCCTGGTTCAACGCGTTACCACGAATCTCGCTGATGACATCGGTCTGACCGATCGCGTCATGCTCTACCACACGGTAATCCGCCTGATGCTCATCCAGTAATGCTGTGATTTTTTCAAATACTGTCATTCGGTTTTCCTCATTGACGGGCCCCTGAATTAACTCCAGGCAATGGCATGCTTCATTTTTTTGTCAGTCAGACCAAAGAAGAAACCCATGGTGATGCGGGTATCGCCTTCGACGCGATCGATTTCATGGTAAAACGCCGGATTAAACAGATAGATATCTCCACTGCGCGGCGAAAATTCACAGGTTTCGCTGCTGTCCGTCACGCCACTTTGATAGCCCAGCTCTCCAGCGGTTTTGAAACGCTCATCTTCCGGTGACCACTTCTTGTTGTAGATACGCAGCGTCCCGCCGGCATTCGATTCCTGAAGGCACACCACACAACTCAGCTGATGCAGAATCTGAGTTACCACCAGATCAGTCTCTGCGGCATCGCGTACGATGTTGTCGTTATGCAGCGGATTCGCGACACCATTGGCATGAAAGCGCACGATGGAACCCGCGTAATCACCCTTTCCTGGTTCATGCGCAATCCGCAAACTGTCGAGCTTGAGCGTATGTTGCACCCAGTTGTAAATCTGCGCGCGCAAGCAACTCAGTGACGGCGGCAGCGACGGCTGAATATCGCGCAGCTCGGTAAAGTAGTTATCCGGCGCAGCAGTATGTTTTGCCAGATACGGTCCCAGCGTTGTAAGTGCCCCGTTGGGGTAGTGGGAGACGCGGATCTTTTCGCGACACGATTGCAAATCATCGACCACCGCTTCGCGCACTTCTGGCGTGATGAAATTACGCAGCACCAGCAAAGGCACACGCGCAGTAACGATGTCATCCAGCCAGGTCGTTTCAACGAACATGTTGGGATTGATGACGCGGATCTGATTAAAAATGGCCATGTTGTTTACTCCCACAAAGGAATCTCATGAAGTTCATGATTGCTCATGCGCCGCCAGGTGTCGGCACTGCCCAGTGTTGAAACCGGTTCTGAAGAGATAAATGTGCAGCCGTCCTGTTGACGGTAATGCATCGTAAAATAGTCAGGATAGGGTGTGTCTTCTGGATACCATTGCCACGCCCAGGCTTTTTCCCGGGTGACGACAAAGGCATTGCCTGCGCTGCCGCCCGGCGCGACTTGTGCCATTTTGCTGCGCAGGTAATCGCGGTTGAAATCGGCTGGTGTGACCTTATCAACCAAATATTGCAAATATTCTGCCGAGTCAAAACGCGACTCCGTTAAGCCAAGATGGCGGTAAACCGTGGGCAAAAATCCGTTGTGCATCATGTACCAATGGTTGCCAGCACTGTTGCGCCACAGCGGATGTGAAAATTCCAGTCCGTGATTTTTGGTCAACGTTGCATGGCGTACATGTACCGCTAAAAAACGCCCGCGTAGTCGATCAATATCAATACCCGGCAGCGCTTCGGCAAAGGTATCGGTGCCGTGCAAAGTACGAATCTGCCCCTCTTCCAGCCACAAACAGCCCCACCCGTTGGGATGTGCTTTTATCGGCCCGTCGTGTTCGGCGCTTTCGCCACAACTCATAGCACGCGCAGCTTCCAGTACAGTAGCGGGGTCAAACTGGCCGTGCGCCAGAATCATCCTGCACATAATAAATTTCTCCCTATGCTGGCTGTTTGCGAAGTAATGATCTGATTAAATATCGCCAAAATGTCGTCACGCCCGCCGGTTGTCAGGCGGAAGGTGGCGAGAATACCGGCGTGGCGGGTTAAATCGGCATACAGCGACGATCGCTGCGATACCTGCAACGCAGGCAGATTAAGTGGCGGCAGCAATACGCCCTGCTGATGCTGCGCGATCCAGGTTTCTGCTGTCTGCAGCTGTTCACTTTGCCGCAAGCGCAGCTGACCTACGGCATGAGGTGACGCAAATTCCAGCGCAGGCATCGGTTTACCGGCTTCAATTTGAAAAGCGATCTCGGCCCAGTTAATGCCGGTGACTTCCTGCACCAAATTCACCACACCCATGCCGGAAAGGCGAAAGCCCATTTCCAAAAAATGTGGCACGCCATCCACTACGATGAAATCGATATGAAATGCGCCTTGCCGGTAATCAAAGGTTTCACAGCAGAATTTCATCAGGCTGGAAAACGAAGACGGTAAGTGTTCGGCGGATGCGGCAACATGGCCCGACTCGTAGAAACTGACGCAACCTTCAGCATCACGATGCTGCTCAATCACCTTTTGGCAGCAGGTCAGCGCTTGCGGATGACCTTTATGCACCACACCTTGCAGTGAATACTCATCGCCCGGCAGCCAGCTTTCGACAATAAAACCGGTAAAGCCACGACCGCCGTAATTCATGGTTTCCACCAGTTTGTTTACCACCGCTGCGAGTTGGCTTTCCTCTTCAATTAACCAAATGCCTAAACCCCCGCCACCATCTACAGGCTTGATCACACAGGGGTAAAGCAGCGCATCTTGCGCATCAAGAATGCTGAGTGGCGAAGCGAAGAAACGAAATTCCGGCTGTGGAAAGCGTGACCAGGCTTTTTTTAACGCCATGCGCTGCGCATATTTATCCAACGGAATAAAGGCTGCGGGCGCATCGGGGCCAGCCAGCATTTCGCGCACCCGACCGGCGCTGGTGTTGTAGGCTTCAAACCCGGCCAGCACCACGTGCGGGTGTTCCAACATCCCGGCGCGCATATAAGCCTGCATCACATCCCACGGGTTTTCGGGCCGATCGAGACGTAAAATCAGATCGAACGGTAGTGACAAGCTAAGCGACTGGTAATCAACAAAATCGCCCATCTCTGCCAGCACGGTAAAATAACCTTCGCGCTTCGCGACGTCGCAATAAGGATTTTGTCCATCGCGGGTGGCACCAATCTGCAGGAAAATCTTTCTCATCGCTCTGCCTTACCGGGATTAGCGCCCGGAGATCACTTCGGTCACGGTGTCCTGAAGCACGCCGTTATTGACCTGTATCACCGCTTTATGCGGATCAAAACGCAGCACGCGCGACAGCGGATCGGCACTTTTGCCGTCCAGCAACGAACTGACCTGTTTGCTCTGCCAACAATGACGCATTTGCGCCATCGTCATACCGGAAAGCTGGGATAACGAGTGAGCCAGCGTCATATCGTCACTGCGCTGGCTAAGAAAATCGCGAATCGCCGTTTCATCCAGTGCAATATTTTGCTGTGTCAGCCAGCTGTTGAGCTGTTTTCCTTCCTCAATGAACGGAGAATAAATCATGCAAATCAGCTGTGTTTCATCTAAATCGAACGCCTGTTCAGCGAACTGGGCTGCACGCTGGCGCTGGCGCTCAATGGCTGCATCATCCTGATAACGCGCCGCCATCTCATCGATGAGCTGCGGTGGAAAATCTTTTTGCACCATCAAGCCAAGCGCAAAGCGCACATATTCCCGAATGCCTTCGGCATAGTTTCTTTGCAACAGCGTTTCTGCTCGCAGGCCGCGAATATGCGCCATTAAGGTTGGGTTGCCGCAGTCCGATTCAGAGAAGCTGAACATCAGGTCGTCAAAACGAAAGCGCATAAAGTCATTAAGCAGTGCCCAATGCGCACCCGCTTCATAAGCGGTATCTTCATAGATGTTGAAAAACAGCGGATCGCGCGCCAACTGATGCGTAATACGGTGGGCGGGCGTGACCTGATCGGCACCATAAATATCAGAAAAATAGCGGTCGGCTACGCCATCCAGCGTTTGCAGAAAGCCACTAAAGCCGCGGCTTTTATCCGCAACGGGCGCATCAAACAGGCGAGAAAGGTGGCGCGCCCAGGCAACGTAGGATGTTTGTTCCTGTGGCGAATCGCCGGTGATGATCACATCAACGCCGCCGTTGTAATCGGCTGCCAGCCCAAAGGAGTTGACCATGCTGAGGTTGCAGGCATTGCAAAAAGTGGAACGCGCATCTGCGCGAAAGCGGTGGCCATTCATCAGCACATCGTTGCGATTTTGCTGGCGGACGCTGTCCGGCATCGGCAAATGCCGCTCGAACGGACGAATCTGTAAGCCATCAACCACCAGACATTCGGTGAATTCATCACCCGGAATAGCCAGTGATTGATAAACGCGATCGATATTTTCCATCACGCTGTCGCTCATCGCCGCATGGCGGTTGGTGCTAATGCGTAGGCGAAAGGTGTTGCCCTGCTGCTGCCAGATAAGACCTTGAATGTATCGAACGTAGGCGACCATATAGCTACTGTCTTTGCCGCCGCCGTAGGCGAGCAGCACGCGGTTATTATCAAGCTGTTGTGTGTCCGGCAAAGCCGCAAGTAAACGTGTTGAGCAACGATTAGCAGAGTCGATGATTGCGGGCGAAAGAAAGGCTTCAATTTCCCTCATCATGGTGGACAAATTATTCATTTTTCACTTTTTCCTTTGGCTAATAAAATCGCATGAACGACGTGGAAAGAATTGATTCCACTAGAAAACGCCACGGCGTGGTTAGCTAATAAATGTCTCGGTCATTGAGAGCGTTAGACGCAAGCCAGCCTCGGAGAAATACCCGTCTTGCATCATGAATAATTAAGAGATGCAGCCTAAAGTACTTTGAATGTACTCTGTTGAATATGCACAGATCAGCACGATATGGGGTGGAACAGATGGCGGATGTTATCGGGGAGCAGGAGAGTCAAAGCAGTCGTTACCGCCAGATAGCAGAACAGATCAAGCAGGCTATTCATGCGGGCACGCTGCTGCCAGACAGCCGCTTACCGTCGGTACGCACGCTGGCCACGCAATATAATGTCAGCCTGACGACGGCGTTGAAAACATTACGCACGCTGGAGGATGAGCACTACGCGGTAGCACGCCCGAAGTCGGGCTTTTTTGTTGCACCCCGTCTGCTGGAGAAGCATTCCCGGGTAACGCTGGGTGAGCAGCCGCGTGAAGTCGCCCCGCTGGATGAGCAAACTGAGCTGCATCTGGCGATGGTCGGCTCAGATTGCCGCGTACGCCTTGATTTGGCGAACGGTGACAGCGCGCTCTATCCCGTGAAGAAAATTGGCTTGCTGATGCGCCAGATGGGTTACAGCAAACCGGCGCTGTTGGGTAACACGGTAAAAGGCACCGGCTACGCGCCGCTGAAAACCGAGATCGCCCGTCGGGCGGTCGATTACGGCTGCAACATCAACACGGATGATATTCTGATCACCAACGGCTGCATCGAAGCGATTTCACTGTCGCTGCGTGCAACCGTCAAACCCGGCGATATCGTGGCGGTGGAATCGCCCTGCTATTTCGTCTTATTGCAGATGCTGCGTAATCTCGATCTGCGAGTGATTGAAGTCGAAGCCGGGCCAGAAGGCTACGTTAACGTAGAAAAGTTAACGGGTCTGTTTCGCCGTAAAGCAGTAAAAGCGTTTCTTACGCTCTGCAACATCAACAACCCATTGGGAAAAAGCATTCCCAACGAACAGAAAGCGTACATTGCGCGCCAGGCCGACGAAAATGATGTGGTGATCATTGAGGATGATATTTTTGGTGATACCGCGTTTGGTGAACGCCGGCCCTTTCCCATGCGGGCCTTTAGCCCGAATGTCATTTTGTGCAGCGGCTTCTCGAAAACCGTGGCGCCGGGGATCCGCATCGGCTGGGTTCACAGCGTGAATTTCATGCGCAAAATTGCCTCGCTGAAATATACCTCCACCATGGGCACGTCAGTGCTGTCGCAGGCGGCGGTTGCAGAACTGCTGCGCAGCGGCGGCTACGATGCGCACCTGCGCAAGCTGCGACGTGAGCTTTCATCACAAATCAGCAAAATGCGTCAGTCGGTGCTACGCGAGTTTCCGGTTGGCACGCGCGTTTCTGAGCCAGAAGGCGGTTATGTCTTGTGGGTAGAGATGCCGGTTAACGCCTTAAATGTGCGAGCACTGTTTTTAAAAGCGCGCAATGCGGGCATTGGCATTGCGCCGGGGCATATTTTCGCCACCGATGACCGCTACGATCACTGCTTTCGGCTGAATGCCGGCTTCGGCTGGAACGCCGAAGTCGAGCAAGCCATTCGTCAGCTGGCACAATGGTGCCAACAATCGTTGATTGAAAAGCAGGTTTAATCGCGCCAGGCGTCTTCTACTTCTTCCGCCAGAATCTGTATCGCACGCTCGATATTGCTGGCATCCGGGACATAGTTCATACGCATACACTGATGCGTGTGCGGCCATTCATGTTCAAGCCCGGGGAAGAAGAAGTGGCCTGGCACCATCAGTACGCCACGCGCTTTGAGTCGTTGATAAAGCGTTTCCGTGCTGATCGGCAAATCGCGGAACCAAAGCCAGAGGAAAATCGCGCCTTCGGGTTTATGGATCAGGCAGCGATCTTCCGATAAATAGCGGCGAATAATGGTGATCGTCTGTGAAACCTTATCCTGATAAAACGGCTTGATCACCTCTTCTGACACGCGCAGCAGATCGCCACGACGAATCATTTCACAGGCAATGGCCGGGCCGATGCCGCCCGGTGCCAGGCTAATAATGCCGTTCATGTTGCCAATCGCGCTGATGGTTTTTTCGTCGGCAATGATAATGCCGCAGCGCGCCCCCGGCAGACCCAGCTTGGATAAACTCATGCAGAGAATGATGTTGGGATTCCACAGCGGACGTGCATCGCTGAAGATAATGCCGGGAAAAGGCACGCCATAAGCGTTGTCGATCAGCAGCGGAATATCGTGTTGCTGCGCCAGTACATCCAGCTTCAATAACTCTTCGTCGGTAATAACATTGCCGGTTGGGTTGGTGGGACGCGAGACGCAAATCAGTCCCACATCCTCATTCATCGGGAGATGTTCGAAATCGACGTGATACTTAAACTGGCCTGCTGGCAACAGTTCGATATTCGGTTTCGCCGAGACAAATAATCCTTCATCCAGCCCGGCATCAGCATAGCCGAGATATTCCGGTGCCAGCGGGAACAGCACGCGCTTTTTGCTGCCATCGGCGCGACGTCCAGCGAACAGATTAAACAGATAGAAAAAAGCGCTTTGGCTGCCGTTGGTCAGCGCAATATTTTCTGCGCTGATGGGCCAGCCCAGCTTTTCGCGCAGCAGTTCTGCCAGCGCTTCCAGCAAAACAGCCTTACCACGTGGGCCATCGTAATTGCAGAGCGCTTCGCTCAGCTTGCCTTCATCGTGCATCTGTTGCAGCAGTTGCTGAAAATAGTCGTTCATTGCCGGGATCTGCGCGGGATTACCGCCGCCAAGCATGATGGTGCCAGGCGTGCGCAAGCCTGCGCCCATGTCTTCCATCAAACGTGAGATACCGGAATTTTGTGTAAATTTGTCGCCGAATTGAGAAAAAGCCATAGCGGTTAAAAATTTGTAATAACGAATGGGGGATCCACCATAACGCCCGCCAGTGGCGGGCGCAATGGGAAGGCGCTCGGATTACTTCAGCGCCTGCGGGTTTACGCAGTTTTTCTCAACGTTGCCGCTCAGTGCAGCGATCAAATTTTCCACCGCATCCTGCATCATGCCGTAGCGGGTTTCGTGGGTGGCTGAACCAATGTGCGGCAGCGTCACGACGTTAGGCAGTTTCAACAGCGGCGAATCTGGCGAAACCGGTTCTTGCTCAAACACATCCAGACCAGCAGCGTGGATCGTCCCGTTCTGTAACGCAGCAATCAGCGCATTCTCATCCACCACCGGGCCACGTCCGGCATTAATCAGCACCGCACTCGATTTCATTAATTTAAGCTGTTCAGCACCAATCATATGGTGCGTCTGCTCGGTCAACGGCAGGCTGATACAGACAAAATCACTCTCTTTCAGCAGCGTTTCCAGATCGCAGCGCTGGGCGTCAAAGCGTGTTTGCGCTTCTTCATGTTCGCGGCGAGCGTTATAGAGCACCTTCATGCCAAAACCAAAATGCGCACGCTGCGCCAGCGCCATGCCGATGCGGCCCATGCCGAGAATTCCCAGTGTTTTGTGGTGTACATCAATGCCAAACAGATCCGGGCCAATGCTTTGCTGCCATTTACCTGCCTTCACCCACGCATCCAGCTCGGTGACGCGGCGGGCGCTGCTTAATACCAGCGCCATCATGGTATCGGCAACGGTTTCGGTCAGTACGGTCGGCGTGTGCATCAGCACCACGTGACGCTGATTCAACGCATCGACATCAAAGTTGTCATATCCCACCGAAACGCTGGAGCAGACACGCAGTTTTGGCATTTTCGCCAGTAAGTCACCATTCACTTTGCCGCCAGATCCCAGTAAACCTTCTGCCTGTTGCAAGGCGTCTGCATATTGCTGTTGGCTTTCTGGCGACAGATCGTTGATTTCAGTCACCGCGCAGTGTTCGTCGAGGCGGGCGCGTAAATCGTCGGGCAGGCTTTTGTACAGAATCACAGATGGTTTCATCAATTGCTCCCTGTAAATGAGTGACGGGCGACACACAGGTCGCCCGGAAAAATACGCTTAGCGCTTACGCTTTCAGGCGTGTTTCGCACCATGTAGCGGCGGCGTTTTGTTTTGTGCTGGTTTGACGATTAACGTCAACCAGACTGAAACCAACAAGGCACCGCCCATAAAAATGTAGGAGGCTGACGGGCTACCGGTCGCTCCATTAAGATAGCCGACAACCCAGGATCCCAGGAAGGAACCGAGTGCACCCATGCTGTTGATCAACGCCATTGCGCCACCCGATACGTTGCGAGGCAGCATTTCAGGGATAATGGCGAAGAACGGACCGTAAGGGGCATACATCGCAGCACCCGCAATCACTAACAGCGCATAAGAGAGCCAGAAATTATCTGAACCCACCAGATACGAACCGAGGAAAGCCAGCGCACCAATCAACAGCAGCGGCCAAACAAACAGCTTACGGTTTTGTGTCTTATCCGAAGCCCAGGAGACCACCACCATCGCAATGGTCGCCGCCAGGTACGGTACCGCCGACAACCAACCCGCTTCAACCATGCCCATTTGCGTACCGTTACGCAGAATCGACGGTAGCCACAGCACGAAGCCATACACGCCGATGCTCCAGGCGAAGTATTGCAAACACAGGATGATCACGTTGCGGTTACGGAACGCTTCGCCGTAGTTACGTACCGCTTTGATATTCTCTTGCTCTTTCTGTAATTCAGCCTGTAAGGCCGCTTTTTCCGCTTCACTCATCCAGCGCGCCTGCGCCGGCTTATCTTGCACCAGGAACCACCAGGCAACGGCCCATATCACCGCCGGAATACCCTCAATGATAAACATCTCGCGCCAGCCGAACGATTCAATCAGATAACCGGAAACCACCGACATCCACAGTACCGTGACCGGATTACCTAAAATCAGAAAGGTGTTTGCCCGCGAACGTTCTGACTTGGTAAACCAGTTGCTGATGTAAATCAGCATTGCAGGCATAACCGCAGCTTCCACCACGCCAAGTATAAAGCGAATGGCCGCCAGCATCGGAATGTTGCTTACTACCCCGGTCAGCGAGGCGCAGCCGCCCCACAAAATCAGGCACCAAAAAATCAGTTTTTTCACGCTACGGCGTTCAGCGTAAATGGCGCCGGGGATCTGGAAAAAGAAGTAGCCGAGGAAGAACAGCGCGCCAAGTAGCGATGACATGCCTTTGGTAATGCCCAGGTCGTCATTAATGCCTGCCGCAGAGGCAAAGCTAAAATTCGCACGATCCAGGTACGCCAGACTGTAGGTGATAAACACGATGGGCATGATGAACCACCAGCGTTTAGGCGCAATTGTCTGCTTTTTCATAGAAAAACCCTCTGTCAAAGCGATTGAGATGCAGGTTAGTATTCGCCCAGTTGCTGACGCGTCGGCAAACCTTCGCTGTCGCCAATCACCTGAATCGCCAAAGAACCAATTTTGTTACCGCGGCGAATCGCCTGCGGTAGCGTTTTACCTTCCAGCAGCGCGCTAATGACGCCAACCGCAAAACCATCTCCAGCGCCGACGGTATCCACCACGTTGTCGACCAAAATGGCTTCTACCTGCCCTTTTTCGCCCTCCGCAGTTTTAAACCATGCGCCGTCACAGCCGGTTTTGATCACCACCGCTTTCACCCCTTTATCGAGGTAGAAGTCAGCGATAGCTTCCGGTTGACGATGGCCGGTTAAAATCAGCCCTTCATTTTCACCTGGCAGCACCCAATCGGCATATTCCGCTAAATGGTTAAGCTGCTTACGCATTTCATTTTCACTGCGCCATAAAACGGGACGCAGGTTGGGATCGAAAGAGATCGTTTTGCCGCGTGCACGCATCTCTTTTGCCGTGTGTTTCAACAGCGCTAATGAACTGTCAGAAATCGCCGCCGCCACGCCGCTCAGATGGAGATGGCGCGCAGAGCCAAAATAGTCGTGATTAAAATCTTCCACCGAAAGGTGACTGGCTGCCGAGCCTTTACGAAAATACTCCACCAGCGGGTCAGAACCATCATCCACTTTTGATTTAAGCTGAAAGCCGGTCGGATAGCGTTTATCACAGGCTACCTGCTGATGATCGATGCCTTCTTTATCAAGTTGCTGGCAGATGAAACGACCAAAGGTGTCATCACCGACACGGCTTACCCAGCCGACCTTCAAGCCGAGACGCGCCAGACCGATTGCCACGTTAAGTTCTGCGCCAGCCGCGCGTTTTACAAACGTTTCAGCAGCGGCCAGATCGCCGGTCTCACGCGCAACGAACATTGCCATCGCTTCGCCGATGGTCACAACGTCAAGCATGCCGGTTTGATGCGTTGTCATGTTTACTCCTTAAACGTTGCGCAGTAGCGCCACGTAATGACGTGTGACGGCCAACAAATCATCGCCTTCCAGCGGAAATTCAATACCGCGCGGTGCATTTTCTGGCAGCTTTTTCAACAGGTTCAGCCAACTCTCATCCGCGTCGTCCAGCGCAATAGCGCGGAAGCTGTCGCCTTGCGCGACCGCCGCTTTAACATGGATATAGCTGACATACGCACCCAACTCAGCGGCAGCTTGCTCGGCGTTTTCTTGTGTCCAGCACCAGTTAGCCATATCGAACGTCATGCTAATGGGTAAATCTGCTTCGCTGACCGCAGCGAAAAAACGCTGAGACGGCGCCAGCTTGCCCTGTTCAGTTTGATCGTTTTCTACCGCCAGCTGGATATCGCTGCTGGCAAGAAGTGCGCGCAGCTGCTCGGTTGGCAGCGTTTGGAAGTTGCCCAATGCAATTTTCAAACGCTGGGCCTTTAACTGCTGCGCTTCTTCAAAGTAGTTCGTCAGCTGAGGATTTAATCCGCCGTCGTCACAAAACAGCGTATCGGGTACGGAATAGCTGGTACGTAACTGATGCTGCTCAATGGCTTTAGCCAGCGCAGGCAAATCAGTCAGCGTGGCGTCATCAAACAGTTCGCGGCGGATTTCAACACCGTCTGCACCAGCCTGTTGAATGATCGGCAATAAGGCTAACTGACCACCCAGTGCGGCGATCTGCTGATGCCCATAGGCGGCGGTAACGACGATGATTTCTGCTTTCATGTTTTGCTCCTGCGGGGACATTCCCGTAACGAATATAAAAACGTTAGATGGAACCGGTTCCAAAGCAAAGAAGCAAAACTTGAAATTATGATCGTGCTCACGAAGTGAGCACGGCGTGGCGGGAAAGAGTCTTAAAAATTAGGGCAAACGCTGGCTTGAACCGCGGATAATCAGTTCACCGGGAAAAACCTGTTCAACGATCGGCAGATCGTTGCTTTGAATACGGGCGATTAAGCGCTCCAGCGCTGCATAACCAATCTGCCAGGTTGGCTGTTTCAAGGTCGTGATGCCGACACCCGCTAAAGCGGCCCATTCCAGTTCATCAAAACCAAGTAGGCCAATCTCATCGCCCCAACGCAGATTAATGCGTTGCAGAGCACGTGCGACTTGCAGGGTTAACGCGCCGTTAGCCGCCATCACCGCACTGCGCTTGCCCGCATGACGCTGGTAGAAAGCATTCAAGGCTGCATCCATTTCAGCGGGCTGATGCAGCGGCACTTCAGCGTTTTCATGCTGTATATGCGGGTAATCAGCGAGCACTTTTCGAAATGCCTGCAAACGCTCGCGACGCGTATTGACGCTGCCTAGCGGTTCGCTGAGAAACAGCAAGGCGTCATAACCGTTATCCACCAAATGACGCGTCGCCGTTTCAGCAGCTTCGGCATTATTCAGCCCAACCACATCACACGCAAAGTCAGGAATTTTACGGTCAATCAGGACCATCGGCAGCAAAGATTGTTGCAGGCGACTCAATACTTCTTCACGCATCCCAACGGCATTGACCACAATGCCTTCCACCTGATAACTGCTGAGCAATTGCAAATAATGCTGCTCCAGATCCACTTCGTTATTGGTGTTACACATCAGTAAGGTGAAGCCACATTCACGACAGGCCGCTTCAATGCCGCACATCACGTCCACAGAGTAGGGGTTGGTGATATCGGCGATGATCAAACCAATTAGCCGGGTTCGGCCACGTTTTAGGCCGCGCGCCATCTGACTTGGGCTGTAGCTCAGGTCAGCAATAGCCTGCTCAATGCGGGCCTTGAGATCCACAGAAAGGAGATGTTGTTCACCGTTCAGATAGCGAGAAACACTGGTTTTTCCGGTTCGTGCCGCGTGAGCAACATCGCTGATAGTGGCGCGAGGCGGCCTGGTTTTCATGAAATACCCTGCTAAGTAAGAATCAGGCAGAGACTAGCACAGCCGAAGCCGGTCGCAAAAAACCGTTATGCGTGGGCCTGCAACTGTAGCCAGGGCTGCCAAAGGGTTTGTAATTGGTTTAACGGCGCACCATCAAGCAGAGATAAAACCATCTCCGCGACCCGTTCACCGATTTCATTGTTCGAGGCCTGCCGGATAGCAATAATCGGCTGATCGAGAATCGCATCACGCGGCAGACCATCCCAGGCAATCAACGTGACGGCATTGTCGCCCTGCAAACGGCCCGCTTGCTGGAGCGCCATCGCCGCGCCTTCCGCAAGTGGACTGCAATCGGTAATGATGGCCTGTGGCAGCTTGCCTTGCGCCAGCCAGGCGCAGGTTTGCTGATAGCCGCATCGCCGCGAAGGCGCAACCGCAGCCATAGCAAACGGTGGAATCTGGCCCAGAGCATCCAAATAACCCTGACGCCTGTCGCGCACAAACGTGCAGGGTTCGTTGCCGCCAAGCCAGGCAATCTGTTGCAGATTATTTTTCAGGCAATGATTTACCGCCAGCTGCGAACCAGCGTAGTTATCCACATCAAACCAGGCATAGGTTTGTGGTAAATCGCTGCGCCCCATGGCTAAAAAGTTAAAGCCCTTTTGTTGCAGTTGCAGTAAGCGCGGATCTTGCGGCGTGGTGTGAGTCACGATAATGGCGTCTACCGCACGGCTTCGCAGCATACGCGTTAAGGTAGGTTGGCTTTCTTTTGGCTTATTGGCGAGCAGGAGTAAGTCAATTTCATGGCGGGAGAGGCACTGATCCAGCGTCAGTAATATCTCGCTGAAGAAGCCATCACTCAATGGCGGCGCGCTGACCGGATACACTAAACCCACCGCATTAGCGCGGCCTGTTTTCAGGTGACGAGCCGCCGCATTAGGGCGATAGCCGCGTCGGCGAGCTTCCTCTTCCACGCGCTGACGCGTTTCCTGCGCCACATCCTCGTAACCATTCAAAGCACGGCTTACGGTTGTCACTGAAAGACCTAATAGGGAAGCAATGGCTTTAAGCGACATGATGCGTTACTCACAGTTCGGATTTAGATCACGCTAGCATAAAGTTTAACCTGGCTCTATGTATCGGCACCTAACTGGAACTTATTGCGCACTTTTTCCTCAAAGTTGTCGGAAAATAAGGTGAACATTAACGGTGCGCCCCCGGTTAAGAGGGCGACACAATTAACCAAGCGGCGTCAACGTAATCTCTACACGACGGTTCTGGGCTTTTCCGTCTTCCGTGCTGTTGCTGGCGATAGGATTGTCCGGTCCCGCACCTTGAGTACGTAAACGATTATTCGCGACGCCCTGTCCAATCAACGTGCTGGCTACGCTTTCAGCGCGCTGCTGCGATAAACGCATATTCAGCGCACGCGTGCCGGTACTGTCGGTATAACCCACTACGTTAACAGCCGTTTTTGGATACTCTTTCAGGACCATTGCCACGCCAGACAGCGTATTGGTTCCCGCCGCTTTCAGGCTGCTGCTGTTGGAATCAAAGGTGACATTGTTTGGCATGTTAAGCATGATGTTATCACCCTGACGCGTCACGCTGACGCCCGTACCGCGCATCTTGTCGCGCAGTTTGGCTTCCTGTACATCCATGTAATAACCGACACCGCCACCCAAGGCTGCGCCACCCGCAGCGCCAATCAACGCGCCTTTACCACGATCTTTCTTCGATGATGAAAGCACGCCTACGCCCGCGCCAACCAGTGCACCGAGGCCAGCACCCATGCCTGATTTACCCGCCTGAGATTCGCCGGTATAAGGATTGGTAGTACAGCCTGACAGGGCCAGGCTGCCGCTCAGTAACAAGGTGATCGCTAATAAATTTTTCTGCATTTTCGTTCCTTTACACTCTTCACAGTGGAGAAATGTCTCCTCTAAAACGGATCGATTATGCCGTGGAATGATGAGGAAAGGCGTGAGGGAAAGTCTTATTTTGTAAACAATGGCCGCTAAAGATTATCGGGATGGCAGAAACAAGTCGTTTGATGATCGTTAATCAGCCCGCAAGCCTGCATAAATGAATAACAGATTGTCGGGCCGATGAATTTAAAACCACGCGCTTTTAAGGCTTTGGAGAGCGCAATAGCCTGCTCTGACGTGGTGGGCGCTAAGCGGTAATCGGCGTGATGATGAACAATTGGCGCATTATCAACAAATTCCCAGACGAAACGGGCAAAATCTTCACCCTTTGCTTCCATTGCCAGATAAGCACGCGCGTTGGTAATAATGGCTAAAATCTTGCCGCGATGGCGAATGATACCGCTGTTTAGCAGCAGTTGCTCGATATCATCCTCATTCATTAAGGCCACGATTTGCGGATCAAACTGACCAAAAGCTTCCCGATAATTTTCGCGTTTTTTTAGCACGGTAATCCATGACAATCCCGCTTGCTGTCCTTCCAGACATAACATTTCAAACAGCATTTTTTTGTCAGTTTGCGCGATTCCCCACTCTTTATCGTGGTACGCCAGATAGAGCGGATCCTGTGTTACCCAGCCACATCGTTGCATCGTAGTAATCCTGATTGTAGGAAAATTTTATCGAGACCCTTGATCTTAGGGACAATCGGTTAATAGTTAAACGACAGGCGCAATAACGATCCTTTAATCAAAGCGCCCGATCATTCCTTCAGCCTCGCCTGGAGAATTCATGTTGCAGAAAAGTCCGTGTACAGGCCAGCACTATCCAGTGCGGCTTTTTTGTAGTGCGTTGCTTTTAGCGATCATTCAACCCGCCTTTGCATGGGGTGGCGACTTTGCCCTGCATGACAATCAAAGTTCTACGGTCATCCCTCCCGACTACAACACCATTTTGGCGGAAAAAATCTCTCGCACTCCATTGGAATTTACCGACGAGCAGCAAGGATTATGGGATGCAGCGCTCAATGCGCCGGCATCGATCCCAATGGCATTGCGTAGCGAACCCGGCAGCGTTGGGGCAACGCCGCTTGGCACCCGTTTTAGTGCAGGCTGGGATTTGCCAATCAATCACTCGTTTACGACCGGTCCGGTGGCGCAATATGCTATTGATCAGCGCCCGCTCACTTGCCCACAATGTGATTTCAGTGAGCGGCCCAATCACGATCAGGTCGCGAGTGTTGGCTGGCGCGTCGATTCAAAGTTAGGCTGGATTACGCCTTGGGCTCAGCTCAGTTACAGCCATCAGCTCGTGGAGGAGAATCTTAATTACCGTGCTGAAGACGATCCCAACAATCGTCAGGAGAATTGGGTAGACGTCAGCGTCGGGGCGCATATGCCGCTTAACAATAATCTGGCGGCTTTCGCCTCTTTTTCTCAAACCGATGCGCTGAATACCGGTGAACAGTTCATTTATAGCTTGGGTGTAAGCGCCAGCTTTTAAGGTGCGGCATAAAATGAGAAGGCGCGCGTGCTGAATGAAATATAATGAGCGCGCTAATCATAATACTGGTAACACTATGCGTGAAAATTTGACAATTATTGGCCGTGAAATGGCCGTTTTTATATTTGCAGCACTTTTCCTTATTTTGATGGTGGCGCCAATTTATATCGACGTTGCCTGGATGAATGATGCGCTGCATGAAACCTCCTTAACGGAAACCACCCAGGAAGCGTTACTGGCCATTGTGGCCGTGTTGTTCTTTGCTGCGGCGTACCAACGCCCTGAGCAGCGTGGCGCTTTAACCCTGATCGGCGGCTTTTACAGCTGTATGCTGATTCGCGAACTCGATTTCCTGTTTGACATTATTCATCACGGGAGCTGGGTATGGTTTTCGCTGGCCGTGACGGCTGGTTGCCTTGCCGTTGCGATTCGCTCACCGAAACGTACTCTGCAAGGTCTGGCGAATCTGCTGCAAAATCGCAGTTGGCCGGTAATGGCGAGCGGCTTTTTAGTCGTGCTGGTGTTTTCACGCCTGTTTGGTACGCATTATTTGTGGGAACACATGATGATGGATGGCTACAACCGCGTAGTAAAAAATATGGCGGAAGAAGGCACCGAATTGCTGGGATACAGTTTGTGCACGCTGGCGTCGGTACGTTATTTATGGCAAACCCGCCCGGTAACAGCCGCAGTTAGCGAGCCAGTCTTAAAACCCATGGCTTCTCATCGCAGCAAAGCGACGCCCATCACGTCGTCCTAAACGCCTCAGCGCTTTTTGAGCGATTCTGCGCGTTAAAAAAGGTACAATATGCACTTCTGCGTCGGACAGGTCATCTCTCCGGCGCAACGTGTTTGCTAACGTCAGGTCTCTTCATGTCAGTCAAAATCTTAACGTCAACGCTTATTGGCCTGGATGCTTTCCGTCAGGATCCACTTAACGCCCTTCAACAGGCTGACAAAGGCACGCTGGCGGTGTTAGAAGATTATGCGCCGGTGATGTACGCCATCACGCCGGAGCGTTTGGCGCATCTCTTAGCGCTGGAAGCCGCCATACAGCAACCCAATGACGTGGCGCTGGATGACAGCCTGTTTAACGATGCGCCCGCCGCGATTCATACGCCGGTCGGCAAGTTTGCCATGTACGATGGCTGGCAACCGGACGCTGATTTTTCACGCCAAGCCGCAATTTGGGGCGTCGCACTCAGCGAATCGGTGACCGCCTCGGAGCTGGCTGCATTTGTCGCCTATTGGCAAGCAGAAGGCCGATTATTCCATCATGTTCAGTGGCAGCAAAAGCTGGCGCGTAGTATACAGATGAATCGCGCCGCTAACGGCGGGCAGCCTAAGCGTGACATTACGCAGTTGCCCAATCCCGACCGTACTATTCCCGATGGTTTCCGAGGTGAGTAATGAAAACGCCGACCGATCTCTTTAGCCGTCTGAAAAAAATGATGCCTGCCGGCACCCAACCTAAATTCACCAGTGGTGAAGATCTGCTGGCGTGGAATCAGGAACAAGGCCGCTTGCGTTCTGAAGCCATTGTGCGCGAAAACCGCGCGATGAAAATGCAGCGCATCATGGGCCGCTCCGGCATTCGCGAACTGCATATGAATTGCTCATTCGATAACTATCGCGTTGAGAATGAAGGCCAGCGTAAAGCGCTCGAACTGGCGCGACAATATTGCGCAGAGTTTGACGGCAGTATCGCCAGCTTTGTTTTTTCCGGCCGTCCTGGCACAGGTAAAAACCATTTAGCCGCAGCTATTGGCAACGATTTAATTTTACGCGGTAGAAGTGTGTTAATCGTAACGGTCGCCGATCTGATGTCCAGCATGAAAGGCACGTTTAGCGGCACCAGCGATATCACCGAAGAGCGGCTGATTCAGGATCTCAGCAGCGTCGATCTGCTGGTGATCGATGAAATTGGAATGCAAAGCGAATCGCGTTACGAAAAAGTAATTATTAATCAGATTGTTGATCGTCGATCCTCATCAAAACGTCCTACCGGTATGTTGTCCAATCTCGACCACGCAGGTATGAACACTTTGCTGGGAGAAAGGGTGATGGATCGCATGCGCTTGGGCAACAGCCTTTGGGTGCGCTTCGACTGGGAAAGCTATCGCAGCCGGGTTCGCGGCGACGAATATTAAATCTTACTGCCCGCTTCGTCGGGCAGTTTTATTTCAGCCGCTGCCGTTTTAAAGTGCAGCGGGCAGACAGATTCACCTTCCATTTCCAATAACCGTGCCAGGACGCTGTTATCCTGACCAGAGATAAATCCCTTAATGCCGACGACGCTGCTGTGTTCGTTGGGCAGCCCTTCTGGAATCTGCGATGAACGTGCTTGATTATGCGGTAATGGCGCTGTATGCCCTGATGATCGTACTCATTACGCTATGGGCGATGCGGAAAGTGGGCAGCACGCGCGACTTTTTTACCGCTGGCGGCAAAATGCCATGGTGGCTTTCTGGCGTCTCGCATCATATGTCTGGCTACAGCGCCGCCGTCTTTGTCGCCTATGCCGCCGTTGCATATAACATGGGCATCACGCTCTATTTCTGGTGGGCTTTGCCCATCTCCATCGCAGTATTCATTGGCTCACGGGTGTTTGCGCCACGTTGGGCGCGTTTGCGTATCCACATGAATATTGAATCGCCAATGGAATATCTCGTCACGCGCTACAATTTGCCAACGCAGATGGTGCTGGCGTGGAGCGGCGTACTGCTGAAAACCTTTGATGTCGGCGCCAAATGGGCAGCTATCGCAATCATCATCAACGTATTTACCGGTATTGATCCGATCATCGGAATTTGCCTTTCTGGCGCTCTGAGCCTGTTTTATACCGTAATGGGCGGATTGTGGGCTGATGCCTGCAACGATTTTGGTCAGTTCATCGTGCAGTTTGTGGCGGCGATTGTCATGCTCATCGCCGTTGCCCTGCATTTGGGCGGTTTTCATGCTTTATTGTCCATCTGGGATCATTTGCCAGTCGGCCACACACAAATCGTGCAGGAACCCTACACGTTGGGGTTTATTTTCGCCTATTTCATTATTTACACGCTGAGCTACAACGGCGGCACCTGGAATTTGGCGCAGCGGTTTATTGCTGCTTCTGGGGGTCGCGAAGCGCGTAAAGCTGCCCTGCTTTCATCCGCGCTTTTCCTGATCTGGCCGCTGGTGCTGTTCTGGCCGATGTGGGCTGCTCCACTGCTCTATCCTGATCTTGCCGCTCCGTCGCGTGCTTATTCACTGATGGCTATGGAATTGCTGCCCAATGGCTTAGTCGGCTTGGTGTTGATCGCTATGTTTACACATACGCTCTCAATGACCTCGTCTGATGCCAATGCCATCACCGCCGTTGTTACTCGCGATATTCTGCCCGGCATGATGCCGAACCTTTTCCAGCGCGGTAAAAGCTCTTTGCTGGTGGCGCGTCTCACCGCGTTTCTGTTCATTATTCTGACGTTGATTATCGCGATAAATGCCAGCCACTTTGGCGGCGTTTTATCGCTACTGATTATCTGGTTTGGTGGCCTGGTCGGCCCCATTTCTATCCCTATGCTGCTCGGTTTGCTCCCGTGGTTTCGGCGCAGCGGCAGCGCGGCGGCGATCACGAGTTGGGCCATTGGCGTTACGACCTTTTTCTACGTGAAGTTTGTATTGAACGATGTCAGTACCGCCACGCAGGTTGCCGCGCCCGTGCTCTCTTCACTGGTGCTGTTCACCGTAATGGGCTGGATGCGGCGCTCACCCGTTGATCCACAAGTTGATGCACTTCTCCACGCACTTAATAACGATCAGGGCATGCCGGAAAAATCGCGCTGGACACAGGAAAGCCCCGTTTCGCCAGAGCGTTAATTGTGTAATGCCACGGCGATCGCCGCCGGTTATTGGGCGTTGTGTGAAACAGGGCATGAAAGTGTGGGGTGACGAATGCACAGACGCTGATACACTGAAACTCTTCTCTTCTGTTGAGTGAATGCGTCATGAAAGCCAGTGGCAAAGGGCCAGCATTATTGCGGCTAAATAACCAAAAGCGGGTGATGACGCAACTGCGCAGGATGCGCGTAACGTCACGCCAGGATCTCGCCCAAACCCTGTCGCTCAGTAAAAACACGGTTTCGTTGATCATTGATGACCTGTTGGAACAGGATCTTATCGAGGAGTTAGGCCCGGTCAGCGTGGCGACCGCAGGACGACCAAAGATTGAAATCACGCTGCGCCCGGAAAAGTTAAAAAGTGCTGGCGTGATGGTAGAGCGTAATACCATTCACTGGCGCGTCTGTGACTATTTTTCACAGGTACTTGCTGAAGAAACGCTACGCACTGACACCAGTAATCCCACTAAACTGCTGGCTGAACTGGCAATGGTTTGTCGTGAGATCAGCGATAAATTCCCCGACTTATTGGGCATCGGGCTGGGCTTTCCCGGCATTGTCGATCCGCAACGCGGCTGGATGCACCTTTCTACCCATCTCGGCTGGCAGGATGTCGATCTGCTCACCTCTCTGCGCAAACATGTCCGTATGCCTATCCGCGTCATGAATAACGTGAAAGCGGCAGCGCTGCTCTCTGTGCAGCAACTTGCGCTGACGACAGAAAGCAGCCACTTCTATCTGCGCATTTCGGAAGGTATTGGCGGTGCGTTAGTGCAGGATGGTGAAGTCTTTACCGGCAATAGCTGGACGGCGGGAGAAGCGGGCCATTTAACCGTACAACCAAACGGACCCCGTTGCAGCTGTGGCCGACAAGGTTGCCTGGAAGCTCTGATTAGCCAACCGGCGATAAAACAACAGCTGGCTCAACGTCAGCCGGGCTTAACCTGGCAAAACCGAGAAAGCGCCCCAAAAATTGTGAATGAAGTGATGATGCAGGCGGGAAGTTTTCTGGGTAAGGCGCTGAGTCAAATCATGCTGCTGCTTAATCCGGCCAGCATCGTGATTGATTGCCCATGGAGTGCACATCTCGGGTTTTGCGAGGCAGTCAGCGGCGTGGCAGAGTCCAGCGCATTGGCTTTTACCTATCAACATACCGATCTGCATTTTCTGCAAACCCGGCTTAACCCGGCAAATGGATTGGCGCTAGCTGTGCTTGAGCAGTATGAGCAGCGAGTCAGTTAATCCATTCATTTTCCACATAAAGGGCAGCTTTCGCTGCCCTTTCATCTTATGAACGCGACTGATTAGCCGGTTCATTCACAAGAACGCCTTCCTCAGCCTCAACATTGAATTTCTCCAACACGCGCGCATGGATTTTTTCCAGCGGCACGCCCGCCGTTTCAGGTAAATACCGGAAGGTGAAGAAATACATGCCCACCGAGAAGATTGCGAACAACAGCAGCGGGAAGCCGCCATGGAAGACTTCAACCAGGTAAGGGTTGCTGTTCATAATCGGGAACGTGGTACTGATGATGAAGTTTGCCATCGACATTGCGCAGATTGAAATGCCCACGCAGATAGCGCGAATTTCTGTTGGGAAAAGTTCACCCAGCACCGTCCAGACAACTTGTCCCCACGTGATGCCAAAGAACACCATGTAAGCGAATAAACCCACCACAGCCAGCAAGCCAGGCAAACGGTAATAAAACGCGACAAAGGTATACGCCAGGAAGATGGCAGAAGTGATGGCCCCAATCAGCAACAGCTTGCGACGTCCCATTTTATCAATTAATGACATGCCAATCAGCACACCCACAAACTGACAAACCGAGAGCCAGAAAGTTTGTAACAGCGCGGAATCGGTGCTGCTTGCGACGTTTTTCAACAAGGTAGGACCGAAATATTGAATAACATTAATGCCGCTGATCTGGTTACCCACCGCTAATCCAATACCGATAATCAACAACGGCACGGTGGTTTTATTCAGGCGGAAGCGGGCTTTGTGCTGACTCGCGGCCTCTGTGGAGAACGAGCTTTTAATCTCCTGCAAAACGCTTTCTGCGTGATCGCGATTAGAGATTTTGCTTAGCGTATCCAGCGCCTCTTTATCTTTTCCCTTCAGAACGTTCCAGCGAGGGGATTCAGGAATGAAAGCGATAAAGAAGACAAACAGCGCACAGGGCACTAATGCGGTCGCCAGAATGTAGCGCCAGCCGATATCAATCATCATTTCTGGCAGCATCGATTTATTGATGAAGTAGTTGGTCAGCAGAACCACTGATTGCCCACCGACGCAGCACACGGCATATAACGCGGTAGTGCGACCACGAAACTTTGAGGGTGACAGCTCAGCAAGGTAAATGGGAGAAATCACCGAAGCCAGACCAATCGCCAGGCCGCCGAGAATGCGGAAAGCGACAAAGGTAACGAAGTTGTGCGCGATGGCGGTGCCAACCACCGAGGCGGTAAACAGCAGCGCGGTGATCGCGAGGGATTTTTTTCGGCCAAATTTATCGCTGAGTTTTGGCGCAATGAAGCAGCCCACCAGGCTACCGAGCAGAATATTTGACACAGCCCAACCGGTTTCAGCTGGTGATAACTGAAAATATTCACTTAGCGGCTCGATTGCACCGGAAATAATCGACGAGTCATATCCCATAAGCAGGCCGCCAAATGCAGCGACCGTACAACAGAGCATGACGTATTTCATGTTGTAGCGTTTTTGCCGGGTATCCATCTTTCAAGCTCCTGTTCTCTACTGCCTGAACGTATCCAGTTCAGAAAGAGGAGTCGTTATTGTCTTCGGGTTTAGCGGCTTCAGAGTGAAAGCACACATGAAATATATTTTCTAAATCGATAAATTTGGATTAATTTTTCCAAAAGTGTGAGCGGGGTTGGAATATTTCGTGATAGTAAAGATGGGAAACTATCAATTTTTGCCTTTAGGAACAGTAGGATAAACAGATAAAACCAAAAAAAGAGAAAACTATCAGTGATTACAAACGATTAACCCCTGAGAAAGTAACACGCTTACTTTTCAGAAAACTAAGCCAGTATGCTTGATGAAAATTTTTATTTATATAAATCATACAGATAATAAACAAGCTTTGACTACTTCATGACGTTCGGCTCAAAAATCTGCAGTGAGAGAGAACAGAAATTAAGACAGGAATTGATTTCTTTCCAAAAAATATGAAATTATTTTTCCATTATGGAGAGAGATAAAAAGAGAGAGTTGGAAGCGTTGGAGCTGTGCATTGCTTAACAGCCGTGTGAGATCACAGGAGTCAATATCATTGCGCAATGATATGTTTTTATTGTGTTTGTATCCATCAACCCCTCTTTACTATACATATTTATATACATGTTTAGCCTGCTTCGATTTTTTTCTTGATTTAAGAAAGTCTTTTCACTGTCAATCCATCTACAAAGAAGCGATAAGAAGCATAAATAAAAAGAATTATTTGAAAAATACCTAATGTTAGTGTGGGGGTTCTGATCATAAATATATATATTATAAGGCTTGGAGCTATTCCAGTAATAAATATTTTTGCTGTATGTAATTCCCAACCTTCTCTTTTTTTATTGCTAGAACTCGAAATTAATGCTGACGATAAAGACATTAATGATTGGCCGAAAATTATGAAGCTGACAATTGACCAATCACTTGCCAACAGGACATCTAACCACTTCCCATCAATAACTTTTACGATTATCAGTGTAGTAAATGGCATTAAAATGAATAAATACGAAGCCATTAATGACTTAATGTGGCTAGAGTAAGGCATCTTGATCCTCATTACTAGGCACCACTTTTAATACTTCAACAATTAATGCATTTTTAACTGGAGATTTTTTATTTTTTTGATCTACTTCGTAGTAAATTTTAGCAATCATGCAGTATCTTGCTGTAATTAAAGGAATTTCACCATTTTGGTATGCTCGTAACCACTCTTTATGCATTATTGAAGCCATAAATGTTCTATTGGTAGTTCTGCTTCTAACTTGCCACTGTGAGTCTCCAAAATTAACTGGTTTTATAATGTCTAAGCAATCTCTTCCGTGATAAAACATTGGGTTTTTTATATTGAACATTGTATCTGGATCGCCCAAGAATCGCATTCTTGTATTAATATGTACAATGTTGTTATCATTAGGATTAATGCTTTCAATTTCCGCTTTTTCATCCTTGTAGAGCAGCTCGTTAGCAGCAGATAGGTTTTTTAGAACCTTAGCAAATTCCACCCTGTTTATATAAAAAGAAATATTTCCAGTATTTTCCTCCATTCTCCTCTCTTGCTTCTTTGCCAAATCATCGACTTGTTCTGGGAGAATTATTTCCTCAATTTCAACTAAGTCATTCATAAGGTCAGATGACATTTTAGTTATAAAAGAGCCAAATCCATTTCCAATAGATCCAAGCAATGCTTTTATAGAACCTTTCTCAATATCTTGTAAGCGTAATTCATATTCAATATTATCATTCGAAGCTTGGGCTATAAGTTGGCCATATTGTTTATATGCGGAAATATATAAAGCCATAGCAGAAAAAACCTGCTCTGGATTATCCCTGTTTTTCAAATAATCAATTTTTATACCGACAGCGTTTTCCATTTTATCACCATCTACCATGAGGATAATCCACGTTAAAATTAGGCTCTAAGAAGAATATTATTACTATTAGTCAATGATAGAGATACTAAATACGGCTAGTTTAAACAAGAAAAAATGATTTTATAGTAAATCCTTCACATTGTTCACCATCTAAATTTAATCATAATTTTCAAAGGTTTGAGTGGTGACTGATAAGTGTTGGATGAGATAAATTCATCATCTTTGATGATGAATAGCTGTAAAAAAACCGGCTTTCGCCGGTTCTGGTTAGTCACATCGCGGTGGGATCATCACACTTTGGCAGCCAGTCGCTGCTGCTTTCTTCCGTGAGATCGAGGTTGGTTTGCATCCCTGACTTTGTGCGCCGCTTCAGATAGTGATGCCCGTACTCCCTCAAGATGCTCTCAAGCGACAGGCCAAACATCTTCATGCTGAGCGGGTTCTTGTAGCCGTTAGCTTCCATGTAAGCCAGATAGGCGTGGTAGAGGTAGCGCTTAGGCTGAAGTGGCCTGATGCTGGCGTTCCCCATATAAAGCGCATTCGGCTCCGGCGTAGTAAACAGGTAGCCGCAGAAATCCACCATCGGATCGGCATCGCGCTTGATGCGCATGGCTTCATCTGAGTTCTGCTGTGACTGAAGCAACGCCCTGGCGTCCTGCGGTTGGCTGAACTGCTGCATCAGCTGGCGTACGATAACGGCCAGCTCGCTGCTGATTTTTTCCTTCAGCTGCGGATCACGCTCGTTCGGCGGGATGATTTCAGGAAAGTGCAGGATTACACGGCGGCGTGATACGCCGCCGCTGCGGTCAGTGAATCGCATCGGGTTGTTATTCACTGCCAGTATCACTGCCGGAATATGCGTGGAATAGGCATCCCGGTATTTCGGATCGACGGACACCGCATCGCCGCCGGTAATGGCCTTGAGGCCCGCGCCGTCGCCGCTCCACTTCTCCTGATCGGGCAAACGAATAAGAGAATAACCAATCACCGCCGCGCGCTCGCGCGATGATTCCAGCGTTTCGATAGACGCAGAAACCGAGTTGTCCGCACCGGCCAGCATGGTGGCGGTTTCTGCCATTATGCTTTTGCCGCTGCCGCCGGGGCCGGTGACCTCCAGAAACAGCTGCCAGTCGTATCGGTTCGCCAGCACCATAAACAGCGCGGCGAGAATGATGTTGCGCTTCTCCGCGCAGCGCCCGGCGGCACGGTCCAGCCACTGCCAGAAGCTCGGAGCGTGGCTTTGCAGCGTTTCTCCTTCAACGGGGCTTGTGTAGTCCACGTCGCTGACGGTGCGCAGCCAATTTTCACGCCGGTGCGGGCTGAATAAGCCGCTTTTTGTATCGAGCACGCCGTTGCGAAAGCCAATCAGGCGGCGCGCCGGGTCGGCCTGCTGTGGCAGCATCAGCTTCAGGGTTTCCACCACGCCGGAAATCTTGCCCGCCGAGAACGGAGCACGCAGGCGCTGGAACAGCTTTGCCACGTCGCGCTCAAACTGCTTACCGGAAATAACCTTCCACGCACCCGCTTTATAGCTCGACAGGATTTCCCCGCTGGCATCCACGGCCAGCGCACGGTGATAATGTTCCGCCACGCGCTCGGCTTTTTCGCTGGCGCTCATGGCCGAAAATTCCGCTTCACTCATGACGTCGAAAGGGCTGTTAGCCGTGGCGGGCCTAGCGGTCTCCGCCAGCGCTTGCTTCGTTGCGGCTTCGCCGTGCTCCATGAATGCGTCGTTCCAGTCGCCGAACACCGGCGGCAGCGCCATGACGGCATGGCTGGCGCCAGCGGCCTTCCCTCCTTTGCGCTGGCCGTCGCCGTTCAGGTCGCGATCTGCGGCAATCATCAGCTGCAGCGTTGCGTGCTTTTCGCGCGCAAGGCCAGCCAGAGAAAGGAGGTTGGCGGACGATAGCGCAACCCACACCTCATCGCCGGTCAGGTTATGCACTGTCAGGCCGGTAGAGTAGCCCTCGGTCAGCCAGATCCGCTTTGCAGGCTTGCCGGTGCTGAGAATGTGACACGCCTCTTTTACCTGGCCGCCTTTTAGCGTGCGCTTCTCACCGTCAGCGTTTATCAGCTGCACGTTCACCAGCTGGCCGCTCATATCGTGCAGCGGCACAATCAAATCACCGGTGTGGTAGGAGGTTAATGCCACCTTGTGCGCCTTTGTAAGCGTGAGGCTGGACTGCCCCGGCCAGCCCTTGCGGGACAGGTAGGCGTTGCCCGCCGTTTCCTTTGCGGTACTGACCAGCTGCTGCGCCAGCGTAACGGCGGCTGCGCGGACGGCCTCGTCCGTCACCGCCTCCACCATCGTCATGGTTTCAGCCGATACCGGCGGCAGGTTGCCGGTCAGGTCGTTAACGCGGGCGGCGGCCTCGCTCACCGTAATGCTGAGTGCCTTTCTCACGAGGTCCATGCCGTCACCGGCGCCACACTGGTTACAAATCCACGTGCCGCGCCCGTCCTTATCATCGAAGCGGAAACGATCCGTTCCCTGGCACATCGGGCAGGGCATGTGGCGATTCCTGACTACCTTCACGCCCAGAGCGGGCAGGATGCGGGGCCAGTGGCCCCGCGCGGTGATTGCCGCGTCTGATACGATCGTTTTCATTGTTCTGTTCTCCCTCAGTGCAGTACTGTCGTGCCGGTCATGCGCCCGCACAGCTCATCCATCATTACCTGACCAAGAAAGCTCAGGCGCGGGGCTGACTTTAGCGGCCCGACGGCCAGCAGGTCGTCCAGCAGGGCGCAGGCAATTTCCTGACCGCGCTGGCGTCCGTGCTGGCGCAGATAAAAGCCCTCCAGCTCGATTTCAATAACGTGCTCAAGGCGCGCCAGCGTCAGGCCGGGGTAGCGCTGCTGCTCAGAGCAGGCGGTCAGCCAGGCGCAGGCGACGGCGCGACGGGACAGCGCGGCGCGCAGCTCGGGGGTAAGGGTGCGTTCTTTCATGGTTTAACCTCCGCGTTCATCCAGCTGTTCTGGCAGCGCGTCACCACGTCGTCCAGCTGCTCGGTGATAAGAAAGACCAGCGAGGCTAGCTGAGCGCGCTGTTCGGGCTGCGGCAGCTCGTGGCATTCCTGAAAGGCTGTCATGTCACTGACGAAGCGCCCGGCGTTGCGCAGGTGCTCCAGGCGTACCAGGTCGGCGTGGGAAATGGTGGCGTGATTCATACGCGCACCTCCCGGGCCGGCAGGCGTGCGGCAAAGGACAGCACGTAGTCGCGGGCAAGCGTCAGGCGGGCGGTGCGCTCATCGGCGGCAACGGTGCGGAGCATGTGAATACGCTGCTGGCGCTCGGAGCGGCGCACGGCGGCAAAAACGAATACAAACTGAGGGTATGGGGAATTAAGGACCGTAGCCATGATGGCAGTCTCCAATGTTAGTAGCGTACAGCTACCATCGGAAACGCCAATTTCACTGGTGGTAGCCCAGACGGGGTTGGCGTAACCGGCAACATTGGAAACCGGCGCTTCGTGAGAAGCCCCCGCCTGAGCCACCATTACGCGGACGGTACAACGGATACAGAACCGTCGCCCGGAAAATGGGTGCATCAAGGCACAGACACAAAAAAAGACGCAAGGCGCGTCTGGTGTCGCCAACGTTATATTCAGGACGCCAATCCCGGCTGCCGATTTTGCGACAGCAAAATTACTGTACCAGGGAATAGCCCCGGCGTGCAAGCCGGGGAGAAGGTTAAGCAGCATCATTTGCCTCAGCAGTTGGTAAGGGCGATGCTTTTACGACTGAACGTCTGCGTATCAATATTTTCTGTTGAAGACGTTGCGCTCTGAACGCTGAAGTTTGTCTCTTTCCCGTTAAATCGCTGTGGCTGCCCCGGTTTATCGACTTCACAGGCGATTGCCAGCGCCAGTTGCTTAGCATCTGCTGCGGAAAGTTCGTGGGACTTACTACCAATCGTGAGCAGAATCATGCTGCACGCTCCTGGCCGCGCGCGGCAATGCGTTTGTTCATCCAGATGCTGATTTCACTGGCGAGCCAAGCGACGTTTTTACCACCCAGCGTAATCTGCGACGGGAAATTGTTACGGCTGATAAGGTCATAGATTGTTGAACGCGACAGGCCAGTAACGTGAATGACTTCCGGCAGGCGTAGGAAGCGGTCATTAAGTGCTGAAGGTGCGGGTAAAATGGGGGCCGCCGGAGCGGATACTTGTGCTGAAATTGCAGTGTGCATGAGCTACCTCTTAAGGTTCCGTAATGACCCGGACAGATACGCCCGGTGTCGGGTAGCTCTTTATTTTGCGAATATTTGGTGTGGAATCAACAAGTGAAAATGGTGTAGTGGCTCATAAAACATCTCTGATTTTTATAGGATTGCCACTCTTTGCCATAGATTGTCAATGATTGCCAAATAGTGATGAATAGTTTTTATCAAATGACTAAAAGAAATATTGGTTCCTACTCATATTCAAAAAAATTCTAAGTGTTATTCCATCATGCAAACTGGAAGGGTGAATAGTGGTGAATAGAGGGTGAAGTATTTTTTATCAACTATTCACCACTTAATTTACTGTATTTATTATATTTTTGTCTTAGGTGAAGAGTTGTGAAGGATAAATATATAAATATTAAGTGAGGTAAGATCTTGCAAAACCTTTTCTTGGCTGGCCAGAAGAAGGGATTTTGTCTGGTCCATGACACAACGCTGTCCGGTAGTCCCCTTGTGCCAGCACCGGCACAATTGATTTACCAAAACCGGAAAGACAGGAACCGACATGAACGAGATGAATATCACTACTGACGGCATTACTGCATTACCTGCCGCAACGCAGGAGGCGCTTGAAAAAGTAAAGATCGCAAAGGCAGCGTGGTTGTCAGCCCGCCAGAAGCAGAATGAAGCCGGAACAACCGCCGCGACCATCAGAACGCGCCGGGATGAAACGGAAGCTGAAGTTAAAGCAATGAATGAGGAGTGGCGCACGCTCTTTCGTGAGAGCAAGGGCAGCATGTCACCGCGGATGAAAAAGCTGCGCATTGAGATTGCGCTTGGTCGCGAGACGCTTGAAGAGTTTGAAAGCCTGCTAAGTGCTCACGAATTTGAAACCGAAACTTTACCCTGGACCACCGCCGATCTTGCGAATGCCTATGTTAACGCACACGAAGCGCTGATAACGGTGCATTCCCGTTATGTATGGTCGCAGTTCATGGCATCACATGGTGATGCGCTGCTGAATGCGCTAAGCATGCGCATGTATGAAATGAGATGTCTTCACGCATCAGGAATGGAAGGCATAAATGACGCGTCCACTATGTTTAATAAGTTCATCAACAAGGAAATTATCGCTAAAGCTAAGAGCTGGACACCATCAGCTGAAGGAGACGCGCTGCTAAAAGAATCGGGCATGTATCCGACATCACCGGCTCACAATGACATCCATAGCGCACCAAACCCCATCGCACGCTTTAAGCGCGAGAAGCAACGTGATCGCATTCTCCAGGAGCGTGCTCAATGACCATCTGCATTACGTCCACTCAGCATCAGCGCAACCGTGAGAGGCTGAACAGTCTCACCACCCAGAAAGGAGGCACATCGTGGCTCTGAAATGTCCTGAATGCGGCTGCGTTGCTCATACGCGCACCAGTGCCTATGAAGCACCGAGCGTGAAACGTACCTGGTACCAGTGCCGAAATCTGGATTGCTCCTGTACCTTTACCGCATTGGAAAGCGTCGAGAAAATCATCATGAAGCCACATAAATCATCTGTCGAGACGGACAAAATTGATGAAACTCCGCCGAAAAAGCCACAGACGCTCAATCGTTATGGTTCGGCGAGCAAGCTCTCAAACAGGCAGCAATCGCCCGTCTGATATTCACCCAAACACCCGGCCACAATGCCGGGTTTTTTAATGCCCTTCCTCTGGCGAGCCATCTCTTGCGAGAGTGCATGACTATGCTGCATGAAAACGCATGAATCACTGCACACTAACTATCCCACCGCAGCCTATATCGGACGCGACTTGAGAGCAGTCATGCAGGCGCATGAAAACCGACACACAAAGCGGGCAGGCGTGGCGGGGGTACGAGCGCGCGCTACCCTTGTTTAAGGGTCAGCAAAAAATGTAGGATATCTCTGTACTTTTTTTCATTGAAAGAGAAACCATAAGGTTCAAAAGATTTAAGATAATTGAAGTATCCTCTGAGTCTGTTAATCGTTTCTTCGCTATTGTCCTGTTCTTTACTGGCGTGATCAAATGCCGAACGAATTTTCTTCCTATAAACTTTTGTAGGTCTTATCGATTCATTAACGAGAATACCAGTAACAACTTGCCTGTTGTTACTTGAAATAATGCGTTTCTTTTTTTCATTTAATCTAAATCCCTTTAATTGCAGATTATATTCCGCAGCTTTTATGATTGACTCAATGTGTTCTTTTTTATCACTGCTAATGGATATGTCATCCGAGTAACGAGTGTAGACACTATTAAGGGTTAATGCATTAAAAGTCATTATTTCATCGAAATCAAAAAGAACTGCATTTGATATATTAGGACTGGTTGGTGCTCCTTGCGGTAAGGAATCATTGTAAGTAACTATTCCAGAGATGGTATTAATAATATGCTCTGGTATGTTGTTTTCGTAAAAACAATCCTTCACCATTTTTTTATTAATTGAGACAAAGTAATCAGAGATGTCAATGTTTGCAACGAATTTCTTTTGGACATGATTGATGGCATTATCTTTTATGCTTACGCCACTTCTATATGAATAACAGGAAGAGTGTGTTTTTAAACGATTTAATAAATGATCATTAATCCAGTATTGTAAAGTTTTAATGAATTTTTTTGGAGCGAGGATAGTTCTTGAACCACCAGATTTTTTTTGTAATTCAAAGGTTCGATAATATCTTTTTGGCGATTTTATCATGGCCGTTATCAACCCTGGAGAAATACCAATGCATGAGGCAATAGCAGTTACACCATCGTTATTAAATATTTGATCGTCTATTTTATTAAAAGAATAGTAATTTAATGAAAAACCAAATCGACTAGCAGAAGCAGTCGGTGACATTTTCGTTGTGTTTGGAGTACTGGCCTCATCACTGGACATCGAACCAATTTTTAATTGCTCGTAGATCCGCACCCAAGCCTGCCTTGGGCTGCTGGGTAGGGCCCCTGCAGCCCAAGGCAGGCTTGGGTGCGGAACCTCTTTTGAATTGTGCCTTAACTGTAAAGACGGCGAATCACCGCCCATATTCTCTGTATCAGTAGAGGCCAGTACTCTTACTAATTTACTAGTGGAATGACAGTTGTCAAGCATAAACAGCCTTAATTTGTCACGTAGTCTTTTCAGAGTTGATGGTAATCGTTCATTACCTTTAGGTGTTAAAGAGTAAAGGTTATTGCGCTTAGAAACTTTAATCATAAAACCAAGTTGCTCAAGCGATTCGAAATATTGAGTCATTTTTTCAATTTCTGGTAGTAATCCATTGTCGTTTAGAGCCGAACTGAGATATTTTAAAACTTCATTGGGCGTTGCGGGCTGAATAACAGATAGCCCCCAAATAAGCAACTTATAATTAGTAGACTCTTCCATATTAATCTCCTAATAAACCACCTTGGCGTTGTATTATTTTTTTATTTTCAATGCGAGAAATCACAGATTGCAAGCCTGCATCATCTAAGGAGTCTAAAGAATATAACTTGCAGTTATTATCATCACAGTATTGGAACGCACCGTTGGATAAAAAAACATCGCTATTTTTTAGTGTTTCGTTAGAGATTATTATCATGTCTGTAGCATGGATTTTTTTTGATACTTTATAATAACTAATTAATGTTAATTGTGATAACGTGATGTCATCTAATGCAAAAATTATGACTGTGTCACATTTTATCGTTTTTATGAATTCCAATTCCGCCAGATGTGGATATGTTATTTGGGTTTTTGGTAAAGCTGTTTTACCTCCACCCTCATAAACTACAGCGCCCATATCATCCAGTTTTTCTTTGATGTGTTTTATTGTTTTTAAAGTAGATTCATCATTAATTTCTGAGTTGGGATAGCAGAGTAATATATTGTATTCCGTCGATACAAATTCTTCTTTAATAGCATTCCTTACTTCATCAATTAACCTGTTTTCTATAGCGGTTGTGTCAACTCCTTGGCTATTGGCATTGACGTTGACTTGCACAATAACTGTCTTGTTGTTTGCCCCAACAACAGTAGACTTTATTTTCTGATCAATATTTTCAGTTTTATTGTTTTTCATCATTTTGATTGATGTTTGTTGTATTTCCCCACCCGAAAACAAAAACTTTAGCGATCTTTTTAACGCCAGCTTTTACTTTTTTTCTAAATATTAATGCAGTGATAATTAACACTACTAGTGATATGACATAAACGCCTATACCAGAGAATACCCACTCAACATTAGTACGTAACCACGTCATTTAAAAACCTCAGGTTATTAAATTATCAGAATACCACTGTAACATTATCCGCCTATTTTCTAGATATATAGCATGATTATATGTCCCTCTAATAGCATTTTTATCCACATGAGCCAACTGTATCTCAATCCAAGCACTGTTGAACCCTTGCTCATGCAGAATTGTTGACATGGTATGTCGAAAACCATGACCAGTAGCACGCCCTTTATAGCCGAGCAGCTCTATCACCTGTGAGACGCTTTCTTTAGAAATTGGCTTACTACGGTTATTTCTTCCAATAAAAATGTAAGGGTAATGCCCTGTTATAGGTTTCAATTGGCTGAACAGCCCAATCACCTGAGTAGAAAGCGGCACAAGATGAGGCCTACGCATCTTCATTCGTTCAGCAGGTATTTCCCATACACCCTTTTCGAGGTCAACCTCATCCCAAGTTGCAAAGCGCATCTCCTGAGTTCTTACACCCGTCAACATAACAATCTTTGTAGCATTCTTAGTAATAATGCTGCCGGTATATGCCTCCAGATCGCGAACAAAATGATGCAACTCTTCCGCTGATAAATACGGATGGTTCTTTTGTTTAGGAACGGCCAGTGCAACAGCTAAATCAGGCGCTGGGTTGTACTCGGCTCTACCCGTAATAATTGCATAACGAAACACCTCGCCGCAGCGTTGTCGTACCTTACGCGTTTTCTCTAACGCACCACGCCTTTCAATACGACGCAGCACCTCTAGCAGCTCCAGCGGCTTAATTTCCGATATAGGGCGATTGCCGATGAAAGGAAACACATCCTGCTCAAAGGTCTTAATGATCTCCTCGCGATAGGCCACCGTCCAACGATCAGCCTTATTCGTATGCCATTCACGGCTAACGGCTTCGAACGAGTTCTCCGTGGAGATTTTAAGTGCCAACTTTTGAGCCTTGCGCTCCTCTACTGGATCAATGCCATTAGCTACCTGCTTGCGCGCCACATCGCGCTTCTCTCTCGCCTCAGCAAGTGAAACGAGACTGTATGAGCCAAACGACATCAGCTTAGCTTTGTCGTTGAAGCGATAGCGAAAGCGCCAGCCTTTGCTGCCATCCGGGTTGATGAGTAAAGCCAGCCCGAGGCCGTCGCTGAGGGTGTAAGGCTTTTCTTGAGGTTTTGCGCGTCGAATTTGTATGTCTGTGAGAGCCATGTGTATAAGTCTAAAGTGTGTATAAAAATTTTATACGCATCACTATACACATTTGTCGTGGATTCTGGCAGATGCTGTAGGACTCATACGGACAGGTAGAATGCTAATAGTTTTGTTTTTAAAAGGAATTTAATATTTTATCGGAAGGCTGCGGAAGTGTAGTGGCGGAAGATCACAGGAGTCGAACCTGCCCAGGAACGTTGGCGGTCCCAACCCGATTTAAAATCCGGCCGCTTCACCGGAGACGACGATCTGTCTTTATGATAAGGCCGCTGGGGATAGCATTCGCCAGATTGCCGACAATACCGCGGCGGGGTTAATCACATCGCAAAAGCTCGCGCATGCGACCTTGATCAATTTCTTCACACCGTTTCAACCTGCCTACGCCATTCCAGTAGATACTGAGCGCGTCATCATTCCACGCAATAGGAGCAGGTCATGTTCATTGGCATTGATCTCGGCACGTCGGGTATCAAGGTGGTGTTAGTCGACGCGCACAGCAACGTGCTGGCCAGTCAAACGGAAAAACTCAGCGTGTCCCGGCCTAAACCGCTGTGGAGCGAGCAAGATCCTGAAGCGTGGTGGCAAGCGCTAGACAGCGCAATGCAGGCGCTGAGCAAAGATCATCCTCTGCGCGACGTTAAAGCGATAGGGCTGAGTGGACAAATGCACGGTGCAACGTTGCTGGATAAGGAATCTCGCGTGCTGCGCCCTGCCATTTTATGGAATGACGGTCGCAGCGCTGAACAGTGTCGTGAGCTGGAAGAGAGAGTGCCGAATTCACGTCACATCACCGGTAACCTAATGATGGCGGGCTTTACCGCGCCAAAGCTACTTTGGGTACAGCAGCATGAACCCGATATTTTTCGCCAGGTCGCTAAAGTGCTGCTGCCAAAGGATTATCTGCGCTGGCGTTTGAGTGGCGATTTCGCCACCGATCTTTCCGACGCGTCGGGCACGATGTGGCTGGATGTGGCGCAACGCGACTGGAGCGATGAAATGCTTCATGCCTGTAATCTGACGCGTGAGCAGATGCCGCGCCTGTTTGAAGGAAACGCGATCACCGGTACGCTGAATGCTGAACTCGCGACACGCTGGAAGATGAACGCGGTGCCGCTGGCTGCGGGCGGTGGTGATAATGCCGCCGGTGCGATAGGCGTGGGCATGGCGGAGCCGGGGCAAGGCATGTTGTCGCTGGGCACATCCGGCGTCTATTTCGTCGTGAGCGACGGCTATCTCAGTAATCCCGAACGGGCGGTACATAGCTTTTGTCATGCATTGCCGCAGCGCTGGCATTTGATGTCGGTGATCTTGAGTGCGGCGTCATGTCTCAATTGGGCCGCCGCGCTAACCGGTTGTGAAGACGTTTCGCAATTATTAAACGAAGCGGAACAGGCCAAAACGGATGTGTCACCGCTGTGGTTTTTGCCTTATCTTTCTGGCGAGCGCACGCCGCATAACAATCCTGAAGCTAAAGGCTGTTTCTTTGGTTTCACCCACCAGCATGGTCGGGCTGAACTCGCGCGTGCCGTGTTGGAAGGCGTGGGGTTCGCGTTAGCGCAAGGCATGGATGCCGTGCATGACTGTGGCGTCACGCCAGAGAGTATTATGCTGATCGGCGGTGGCGCACGCAGCGCAATGTGGCGGCAAATGTTGGCAGATATCAGCGGACAGACGCTGGATTATTGTCACGGCGGCGACGTGGGGCCTGCATTGGGCGCGGCACGTTTGGCGCAGTTGGCGGTCGATCCTGATGCTAAGGCCTCTACATTGGTGCTGGTTCAGCGCCATCAGCCTGATGCGGAACGCTTTGCCCGTTATCAGCCAATGCGCGAGACGTTTAGCCGGTTGTATCAGCAGTTACAGCCTTTAATGGCGTGAGGAAGAAGCCAGTGATGGAGCAGCATCGCCTTCCCCCGCTTTGTGGGGGAAGGCCGGGATGGGGCCAGCGCGCCTAGCCAAACTTAACCAATTGCACCTAGCGCATCTTCCTTGCTCTGCTTTTTCGGCAGTAAAAATAGCGTGGCGAGGATATCCAGCAGATAAATCAGCGCCAGCAAGGTAATCGCTGCAACGAAAGAGAACTTACTCGCCAACAGGCCGATCACTACTGGGCCAAAGCCGCCAACGCCGCGTCCGAGGTTGAACAATACGTTCTGCGCTGTGGCGCGCGCCTGTGGTGGGAAGGTGTCAGAAATCAGCGCGCCATAGCCGCCAATCATGCCATTCACAAACATGCCCATCAGCGCACCGGTAAACAGCATCACGGTGGGATCGCGCAGTTGCGCATAGATGATGACCATCGCCACCGCACCAAACTGATACAGCAAAAAAATCTTCCAGCGCGCAAAGCGATCCGCCAACACGCCAAACAGCCAAATACCAAATGTCATGCCGACCACGGTAACTGCCGTCCACAAGCCCGATTTGGTCAGGCTAAAGCCAAAGTTGGAGGAGAGATAGCTTGGCATCCAGATCATCAAACCGTAATAACCGAAGTTCTGTACTGAGCAAAGAATGAAGATGCCGAGGCTGGCTTTTGTGGTATCACGATCGCGAACCAACAGTTTGAGTCGCGCCACAAAAGACAAGGAAGGAACGTGCTTTACCTGCTGCGTGTAACCTTCCGGTTCGCCCATGCTGCGGCGAATGGCAAAGGAAACAATCGCAGGCAGCAAACCAACCAGGAACATGCCGCGCCAGCCGATCACGCTCAATAACGGTGGCGTGATAAACGCAGCCAGCAATACGCCAAGCTGCCAACCGATGCCCACCCACGCTGATGCGCGATTGCGCTTCTCTTCAGGCCAGGCTTCAGCAATTAACGCCATGCCAATACCGAATTCGCCCCCTAATCCCACGCCAGCCAGCGTGCGATAAGCCAACAAATCCCAGTAACCTTGCGCGACTGCGCACAGGCCGGTAAACACCGAAAAAACCAAGATGGTGATGGTCAGCATACGAATGCGGCCAAAGCGGTCGCTGAGATTGCCAAACACGATGCCGCCGATAACTGCGCCGATCAATGTCCAGGTCACTAACGACCCCGCTTGTGACGGATCAAGCGCCAGTGACACGCTAATGGCGGGCAACATAAAACCAAGGATCAGCAGATCAAATCCGTCCATGGCGTAACCACTAACGGCAGCCAGCATGGCTTTAGCAGGCGTGGCGCTCTGCCTGGAGTGGGGAGAAGAAGACATCAATTGGCACCTAAAAGGGGAAAGTGCCGCAAGTATAAAGGAGTGAGGGGGGCAACAGGAAACCCGTGCGTCAGAACAACGCACGGATTAAATCACATCAGGAAGGTTTATTGCTGCCGTCGTCACCGGAAAGCAGTTCATCTAACCGGTCACCGCCAACATGGCGGAAATCCTGACCTTTAACGAAGTAGAAGATGATTTCACAGATGTTCTGACAGCGGTCCCCGATGCGTTCAATGGCTCGAGCGCAGAACAGGGCGGTCAATACGCTTGGGATAGTGCGCGGATCTTCCATCATGTAAGTCATTAACTGACGCACAATGCCTTCGTACTCTTTATCGACTTTCTTGTCTTCACGATAGATTTCAATCGCTTCGTTAAGATCCATACGCGCAAAGGCATCCAGCACATCATGCAGCATCTGCACCGTGTGGCGGCCCAATGATTCCAGGCTCACCAACAGCGGCATATGCTGTTGACCAAACTTTTCCAGCGCGGTGCGGCTGATTTTCTCAGCCACATCACCGATGCGCTCCAGCTCAGAAATCGTTTTGATGATCGCCATCACCAAGCGCAGATCGATGGCGGTTGGCTGACGTTTGGCGATGATGCGCACGCAGGCTTCATCAATCTCCACTTCCATCATGTTGACCTTTTGGTCACCGTCGATGACGCGCTGTGCCAGTTCGCCGTCCAGATTGTGCATCGCGGTAATCGCATCCGTCAGCTGCTGCTCGACCATGCCGCCCATGATCATCACTTGGGTACGAATGTGTTCCAGCTCCGCATTGAACTGCCCGGAGATATGTTTATTCAGATTCAAATTGTCCATGGCAATCTCCTGACAAATCAGCCGTAGCGGCCAGTAATGTAATCTTCAGTTTGTTTCTGCGCAGGCTTAGTGAACAGCGTGTCGGTATCGCTGAATTCAATAAGTTCGCCCAGATACATAAATGCGGTGTGGTCGGAACAACGCGCCGCCTGCTGCATGTTGTGGGTAACAATCACCACGGTGTAATCCTGCTTCAGCTCGGTGATTAGCTCTTCAATGCGCCCGGTGGAGATCGGGTCGAGCGCGGAACAAGGCTCATCTAACAGCAGAACTTCCGGGCGAATGGCGATGCCGCGAGCAATGCACAGGCGCTGCTGCTGACCGCCGGAAAGACTGTAACCGCTCTGATGCAGCTTGTCTTTGGTTTCATTCCACAGCGCCGCTTTGGTCAGCGCCCATTGCACGCGCTCGTCCATGTCAGCCCGCGACAGCTTCTCAAACAGACGCACGCCAAAGGCAATGTTGTCATAAATCGACATCGGGAACGGGGTTGGCTTTTGAAATACCATGCCCACGCGAGCGCGTAACAGCGCGATATCCTGATGCGTGGCCAAAATGTTATCGCCATCCAGCAGGATGTCCCCTTCAGCACGCTGTTCAGGGTAGAGCGAATACATTTTATTGAAGGTGCGCAGCAAGGTGGATTTGCCGCAGCCCGACGGGCCGATAAACGCCGTAACCTGATTTTTAGCAATATCCAGATTAATATTTTTCAGCGCGTGAAACTTGCCGTAATAGAAGTTCAGATTACGGACCTGAATTTTATCGGCAGATGAAGTCGCGTTACGCATTGTTCGTCTCTCTTAAACGGTGCCGCGCAGGGCAGCACCGGAAGTTAACCGTGTTTACCTTTGGCGAAAATCACACGCGCTATGATATTCAGTAGCAGCACGCACAAGGTAATAATCAGTACGCCAGCCCAGGCCAGGCTCTGCCATTCGGCAAACGGGCTCATAGCGAATTTAAAAATGGTGACCGGCAAGTTAGCCAGCGGCTGCATCATGTCGGTGCTCCAGAACTGGTTCGACAGCGCAGTAAACAGCAGCGGTGCGGTTTCACCGGCGATACGCGCGATGGCCAGCAGCACACCGGTGATAATGCCCGACACTGAGGCTTTTAGCGTGATGGCTGAGATCATCTTCCATTTTGGCGTACCCAGCGCGTAAGCCGCTTCTCGCATGGTATCGGGAACCAATCGCAGCATGTTTTCCGTAGTACGGATCACGATCGGGACCTGTAACAGTGCCAATGCAATCACACCAGCCCAACCGGAGAAGTGCTGCATCTGCGCCACCACGATGGTGTAGACAAACAGGCCGACCACAATCGACGGCGCTGACAGCAGAATGTCGTTGATGAAACGAATCACCTCCGCCAACCAGTGTTTACGCCCATATTCAGCCAGGTAAACGCCCGCCAGGATGCCCAGCGGCGTACCGAAAAAGGTCGACCAGAAAATCAGCAGGCCGCTGCCCGCTAAAGCATTGGCTAAACCGCCGCCTGCCGTATTCGGTGGCGGCGTGGATTCGGTAAACAGTTCCCACGACAAACCATCCAGCCCGCGTGAAACGGTGGTATAGAGAATCCATACCAGCCAGAACAGGCCAAAAACCATGGTCAGTAGCGACAGCGTCAGCGCAATCTTGTTTTTTGTACTGCGCCAGGACTGCATCTTACGGCGTGACTGCTCAAGCTCAGTGCGCGCCTGCAATTCAATTGTTGTCATGAGCGCGCTCCTTCACTTTTCGCCAGGCGTAAAATCATCAATTTAGAAATCGCCAAAACGATAAACGTGATCACAAACAGGATCAGACCCAGCTCCATCAGTGCGGCAACGTGAACGCCGGACTCTGCCTCCGCGAACTCATTCGCCAATGCCGAGGTAATGCTGTTACCCGGCATAAACAACGAGGCACTATCGAGTTGGTAGGTGTTCCCGATGATAAAGGTCACTGCCATGGTTTCACCGAGGGCGCGGCCCAGCCCCAACATGATGCCGCCAATCACACCGTTTTTGGTGAACGGCAGCACGATGCGCCAGATCACTTCCCAAGTGGTGCAACCGATGCCGTAAGCAGACTCTTTCATCATCACCGGGGTTTGCTCAAACACATCACGCATCACCGAGGCGATGTAAGGGATGATCATGATGGCGAGGATCACGCCTGCCGCGAGGATACCAATACCGAAAGCCGGGCCGGTAAACAGCTCGCCAACAATTGGAATGCCTGACAGCACTTCACCCACCGGCGTCTGAAAGTACTCGGCAAACAGCGGAGCGAAAACAAACAGGCCCCACATGCCGTAAACGATACTTGGAATGGCCGCCAGCAATTCGATGGCAGTACCGAGCGGGCGACGTAACCAGTTCGGAGAGAGTTCAGTCAGGAACAGCGCAATACCAAAACTCACCGGTACCGCGATGACCAAGGCGATGACAGAGGTAACGATAGTGCCGTAGATCGGTACCAGCGCACCAAATTGTTCGTTAGGCGCATCCCAGGTTTTGGTCCATAAAAATGAGAAACCAAATTTCTGAATGCTTGGCCAGGAGGAGATAATCAGGGAGACAATAATGCCGCCCATCAGCAACAGCACAATGATCGCGGAGAGTTTTACCAGCGCGCCGAAAATCTTGTCGCCTTGCTTGCTTGGAGCTTTGAATGCCGGCTTCGTTGCAGCCATAGAAGTCTCAGTCTTCAGAGGTTATCAGGGCGGCTCAACGCCGCCCATGAGGTCTGAACGAACAGATGTCCGATCAGGGTCATTCACTTACTGGTAAAGCGCTTTGCCAGAACTGTCTTTGATATTGGCTTTCCAGGCAGAGCGAATTTGTTCAGTCACGCTGTCTGGCAAGGTGGCGTAATCCAGGCTGGTGGCGGTTTTATCACCATTTTTATAGGCCCAGTCGAAGAACTTCAGCACTTCGCTACCTTTGTCAGCGTTAGCCTGATCCTTGTACAGCAAAATGAACGTGGTTGAAGAGATTGGCCAGGCGTCGTCGCCTTTCTGGAACGTCAGATCCTGGGCAAAAGATTTGCTCCAGTCTGCGCCTTTCGCGGCATTGCTGAAGCTGGTTTCGCTTGGTGCAACCGCTTTGCCATCGGCATCCATCAGCTTGGTGTACGTCAGGTTGTTCTGTTTGGCATAGGCATATTCAACGTAACCAATTGAACCAGGCAGACGCTGTACAAACGCCGCCACGCCATCGTTACCTTTTCCGCCTAAACCGGTCGGCCAGTTAACGGTGTTGCCTTTACCAATTTTGCTGTTCCACTCTTCATTCACTTTCGCCAGGTAGCTGGTGAAAACGAATGAGGTGCCGGAACCGTCAGCGCGGCGAACCACGTTGATGTTAGTTTCTGGCAGTTTGACGCCTGGGTTCAGCTTGGTAATCGCCGGATCGTTCCACTTTTTAATGGTGCCCAGATAGATGTCGCCGACGGTTTTGCCATCCAGCGTCAGTTCGCCCGATTTGATGCCCGGCAGGTTAACCGCCAGCACTACACCACCGATCACGGTTGGAAACTGGAACAGGCCATTTTTTTGCAGATCTTCATCTTTCATTGGCGCATCTGACGCACCAAAATCCACGGTCTTGGCGATAATTTGTTTCACGCCACCCGAAGAACCAATACCCTGATAGTTGATTTTGCTACCTGTGGCTTGCTGATATTCTGCTGCCCACTTGGCATAAACCGGCGCCGGGAACGTCCCGCCTGCGCCCGTCAGATCGGTGGCTGCATAAGCAGAGACCGCGCTTACGGCGAAGGTGGCGGCGAGGATTCGGGCTACGGTGCTACGCATCAGTGTCATGTTCCCTCCAGGGGAGTTAATCTCAGGCTCAAAGCCGTTTTAGTAAGATTTTGTGATTGCTGCTGGAGGGAAAATAGGACAGTTTGGTTACAGTGAAATGTACGAAATATGACAGTTATATGACAGCGTGCAGAAATGAAGCGGGCCCACATCGGGGCCCGTTTTTTATTCCACCGTAACCGATTTTGCCAGGTTACGCGGTTGGTCGACGTCGGTGCCTTTGATCAACGCGACGTGATAAGAGAGCAGTTGGAGCGGCACGGTGTAGAAGATTGGCGCAATCACCTCTTCCACATGCGGCAATGGAATGATCTTCATTCCTTCGCTGTCGCTGAAACCGGCATCTTGATCGGCAAACACATACAGCAAACCGCCGCGTGCGCGAACTTCCTCTATGTTCGACTTCAGTTTTTCCAGCAGCTCATTGTTCGGCGCGACCACAATCACAGGCATATCCGCATCAATCAGTGCCAGCGGGCCATGTTTCAGTTCACCTGCCGCATAGGCTTCTGCATGAATATAGGAGATCTCTTTCAATTTCAGCGCCCCTTCCATCGCGATCGGGTATTGATCGCCACGGCCAAGGAACAGCGCATGATGTTTATCAGAGAAACCTTCAGCCAGGTTTTCAATCAGCTTATCCTGCGCCAGCATCTGTTCAATGCGGCTTGGCAGCGCTTGTAGACCGTGCACAATTTCATGTTCAGTCTCAACAGACATGCCATTCAGGCGACCCAGCTTTGCCACCAGCATCAGCAGCACAGCGAGCTGGGTAGTAAACGCTTTGGTCGATGCCACACCGATTTCAGTGCCCGCTTTGGTCATTAACGCTAAATCAGATTCACGCACCAGCGATGAACCCGCTACGTTGCACACCGCCAACGAACCGAGATAGCCCAGCTCTTTAGACAGGCGCAGCGCGGCCAGCGTGTCGGCAGTTTCACCCGACTGTGACAAGGTGATCAGCAGGCTATTTTTGCGCACCGCCGATTTGCGATAGCGAAATTCAGAGGCGATTTCCACATCACAAGGAATATTAGCCAGCGACTCAAACCAGTAGCGCGACACCATCCCCGAGTTGTATGACGTGCCGCAGGCAATAATCTGGATATGCTCAACCTGGCTCAGCAATGTTTCGGCTTGTGGGCCCAATTCGCTGAGATCAACTTCTCCGTGGCTAAAACGACCGGTTAAGGTGTTTTTGATCGCCATTGGCTGCTCGTAAATCTCTTTCTGCATATAGTGGCGATAGATGCCTTTGTCACCCGCATCGTATTGCACGTTCGATTCAATTTCTGCACGCGTGACCTGCTGGCCTGCGCGATCAAGAATAGTCACGTCGCGGCGAGTCACTTCAGCGATATCGCCCTCTTCCAGGTAGATGAAGCGACGCGTTACCGGCAGCAGCGCCAGCTGATCGGAGGCGATAAAGTTTTCGCCCACGCCACGTCCAATCACCAGCGGACTGCCCGAACGAGCCGCCACCAGCAGCGAGGGATCGCGGCTGTCCATGATTACCATGCCATACGCACCACGCAGCTGAGGAATGACACGCAATACCACTTCACGCAGCGATCCGCCCTGCTTCTGCTCCCAATGCACCAGATGCGCCACCACTTCGGTGTCGGTTTCTGAGGCAAAGTGATAACCGCGACCGATCAGCAATTCACGCAGCGGTTCATGGTTCTCAATAATGCCGTTGTGCACGATGATGATGTGCTCTGAAATATGCGGATGCGCATTGGCCTCTGAGGGTTCACCGTGCGTTGCCCAACGCGTGTGAGCAATCCCGGTACCCCCGATTAGCGGCTGCTGTTCTGCGGCTTCAGCCAGTTTGTGTACTTTTCCTAAACGACGCAGGCGCGTGACGTGCCCTTGGCGATCCACCACGGCCAAACCTGCCGAGTCATACCCGCGATACTCAAGACGACGCAGACCCTCTAACAGAATTTCTGCGATATCGCGTTGTGCTACTGCACCAACAATTCCACACATAATAGTTTCCTGACTTCATGGCTCTTCGCCATTTTCGTTGTCATACGACCTGATTTCCGGCTTTGCCGGTTCCCCGAGCCTTGTAGAGAGTGGGGATTATAGTTTTGGACGTGCAGCGGCTCGCTCAAGGCGAGCCGTAAAAAATTTATTTTTTCTTCTGCGGACGTTGCCATCCCGCTTTGTGATTCTGCTCTTTACGGTTATAGACCAGCTCAGCGCCAGTGACATCCTTCATTACCGTGGTACCTGCCGCGATTGTCGCCCCCGCAGCCACCGTTACCGGTGCGACCAGTTGCGTATCCGAACCAACAAAGACGTCATCACCGATAATGGTTTTAGACTTATTCGCGCCGTCGTAATTACAAGTGATGGTACCTGCGCCAATGTTTACATTAGCGCCAATCTCAGCGTCGCCCAGATAAGAAAGGTGGCCTGCTTTAGAGCCTTTGCCCAAGCGCGCTTTTTTCATTTCGACAAAGTTGCCAACGTGCGCGGCTTGCGCCAGCTCGCTGCCGGGACGCAGGCGAGCGAAAGGACCCACCGTACATTCCTGAGCGAGATTCGCATCCTCGATCACCGAATAGGGGCTGATTTCGCAATCATCGCCAATCACACTGTTTTTAATGATGCAGCCCGCGCCGATTTTAACGCGATGGCCCAACGTCACCTGACCTTCAATAATGACGTTAGTATCGATTTCGATATCGCGACCGTGTGCCAGCGTACCGCGCAGATCAAAGCGCGCCGGATCGCGCAGCATAACCCCAGCCAACAGCAGCTTCTCCGCTTGTTCAGCTTGATAGGTGCGTTCCAGGGTTGCGAGTTGCAGACGGTTATTCACGCCATCCGTTTCGCTGATGCGTGCCGGATGCACCGCATTGATCAGTCGGCCTTCCTGGTGCGCTAACGCAATAATGTCAGTGATGTAATATTCACCCTGCGCATTGTTGTTGGTGAGCTGTGCCAACCAGCGTTTTAAATCACCGCCATTGGCGATCAGGATGCCAGTGTTGATTTCATTAATAGAGAGTTGTGTAGGTGTGGCGTCTTTTTGTTCAATAATTCCAACGATTGTTTCATTCTCACGTACAATGCGACCATATCCGCTTGGATTATCTAGCACTACTGTGAGTAATCCGATACCACCTTGTGGTTTCGCATCACGTAAACGCTGTAACGTGGCCTCTGATATAAGAGGAACGTCTCCGTACAGCATCAGAATGTCTTCATCGTCACCAAAAAATGGCGCTGCCTGCTGCATTGCATGGCCAGTGCCTAATTGCTCAGCCTGTAATACCCAGTTCAAGGCACTGTCGGTTAACGTTGCTTTGAGTCGATCGCCGCCGTGCCCATAAACCAGATGAACATGCTGCGCACCAAGACCTTTGGCGGCGTCAATCACATGCTGAACCATCGGCTTACCTGCCAAAGTATGTAAAACTTTTGGCACATCGGAATACATACGTGTGCCCTTGCCAGCGGCAAGGATCACCACACTCATCGCGCTAATAGACATAATCATCCTGACTGAATTTTTGACTGCGGAAAGTTAAACGGTTTAGGGTTGAGATTACTACATTTTTCTCGGGCCGAAATTAGGTAGGCTCTTGCTTCATGGCTTTTAGACAAAAAAAATGCCAGCCCAAAGGGCTGGCATTTCGTGACGCATAAAGCCGGATTACATCGCTTTTTTGGTCAGCTCGATCACGCGCAGTTTAGCAATGGCTTTCGCCAGCTCGGCAGAGGCTTGAGCATAATCCACGTCGCCGTGGCTGCTGTTGATGTGCTCTTCTGCTTTACGTTTTGCTTCCAGAGCACGCGCTTCGTCCAGATCGGTACCGCGAATTGCGGTATCGGCCAGAACGGTGCTGCTACCCGGCTGCACTTCCAGCACGCCGCCAGAGAGGTAAATAAACTCCTCTTCGCCGTGCTGTTTCACGATACGGATCATTCCAGGCTTAATGGCAGTCAGAAGCGGGGCGTGACCAGGAAAAATCCCCAGCTCACCTTCGCTACCTGACACCTGGATTTTCTGTACCAGACCAGAGAATAACTGCTGCTCTGCGCTGACAACATCCAGGTGATAAGTCATAGCCATATCTTTCCTCCCGGGAAACCGTTATTACAGTTTCTTCGCTTTTTCTACCGCTTCGTCGATAGAACCGACCATGTAGAAAGCCTGCTCTGGCAGGTGGTCGAATTCACCGTCCATGATGCCTTTAAAGCCACGGATGGTGTCTTTCAGCGAAACGTATTTGCCCGGTGAACCGGTAAATACTTCGGCCACGAAGAACGGCTGAGACAGGAAGCGCTGAATCTTACGCGCACGTGCCACCAGCAGTTTGTCTTCTTCAGACAGCTCGTCCATACCAAGGATGGCGATGATGTCTTTCAGTTCTTGATAACGCTGCAGCAGTGACTGCACGCCACGAGCAACATCGTAGTGCTCCTGACCAACAACCAACGGATCCAGCTGACGGCTGGTAGAGTCCAGCGGATCAACTGCTGGGTAGATACCCAGAGAAGCGATCTGACGGCTCAGCGTTACGGTTGAGTCTAAGTGGGCGAAGGTGGTCGCTGGAGACGGGTCAGTCAAGTCATCCGCAGGAACGTAAACGGCCTGAACAGAGGTGATTGAACCGGTCTTGGTGGAGGTAATACGCTCCTGCAACACACCCATCTCTTCTGCCAGCGTTGGCTGATAACCTACCGCAGATGGCATACGACCCAACAGAGCAGATACTTCCGTACCGGCCAGGGTATAACGATAGATGTTGTCGATGAACAGCAGAACGTCGCGGCCTTCATCACGGAATTTTTCCGCCATGGTCAGACCGGTCAGTGCAACGCGCAGACGGTTACCCGGCGGCTCGTTCATCTGGCCATACACCAGTGCAACTTTATCGATAACGTTGGAGTCAGTCATTTCGTGGTAGAAGTCGTTACCCTCACGAGTACGCTCACCCACACCAGCAAATACCGAATAACCTGAGTGCTCAGCCGCGATGTTACGGATCAGCTCCATCATGTTTACGGTTTTACCTACACCCGCACCACCGAACAGACCGACTTTACCGCCCTTAGCGAACGGACACATCAGGTCGATAACCTTGATGCCGGTTTCCAGCAATTCCTGCGAGTTTGACTGATCTTCATAAGAAGGTGCTGCGCGGTGAATAGAGGCGATCTCTACTGCACTGCCGTCTTCTTCTTTCAGCTCGCCTTTCATGTCGATTGGCTCGCCCAGCACGTTCATGATACGGCCCAGGGTCGCTTTACCGACGGGAACCTGAATCGGTTTCTGCAGGTCGTTAACTGCCAGACCACGCTTCAGACCGTCAGACGTACCCATTGCGATGGTACGTACTACGCCGCCGCCCAGCTGCTGCTGTACTTCCAGCACCAGACGAGCATCACCATTCTGAACCTCGAGGGCGCTGTACACTTTTGGTACCGCGTCCTGAGGGAATTCGACGTCAACAACGGCGCCGATAATCTGGACAATCTTTCCAGTTGCCATCTTGAATCCTCTACCTAATTCCAAACCTGGTTAAACCGCGGAGGCCCCCGAGACGATCTCGGTAAGTTCCTGGGTGATGCTGGCCTGACGAGCTTTGTTGTATACCAACTGCAGCTCTTTGATCAGATTTCCGCCGTTATCGGTTGCGGCTTTCATCGCTACCATACGTGCGGCCTGCTCACTGGCCAGATTTTCCACCACACCCTGATACACCTGCGATTCGACATAACGACGCAGCAGGGTATCCAGCAGCGCTTTCGGATCGGGTTCGTACAGGTAATCCCAGGTCTTCGCCTTCATCTCTGCTTCACCTTCCGCTGGCGGTAACGGCAGCAGTTGGGTAATGGTCGGAGTCTGAGACATGGTGTTATTAAACTTGTTGCTGACGATATACAGCTTGTCGATGCGGCCTTCATCATAAGCCTGCAACATCACTTTTACTGGGCCAATCAGTTCTGACAGGGAAGGTTTATCTCCCATGCCGCTGACTTGCGCCACGATGTTGCCACCTACAGAGCCGAAGAATGACATCCCTTTGGAACCGATAATCGCCAGATCGCTCTGCACGCCTTTATCAGACCAGGATTTCATCTCTGCCAGCAATTTTTTGAACAGGTTAATGTTCAAACCACCACAAAGCCCGCGGTCAGTTGAAACGACCAGGTAGCCGACGCGCTTGACGTCACGCTCTTGCAGGTAAGGGTGCTTGTATTCCAGATTACCTAACGCAAGGTGACCAATCACTTTGCGCATGGTGTCTGCATACGGACGGCTGGCTGCCATGCGTTCCTGCGTTTTACGCATTTTGGAGGCGGCGACCATTTCCATCGCTTTGGTGATCTTCTGCGTATTTTTTACGCTTCCGATCTTACTACGTATCTCTTTTGCGCCGGCCATTAGCTTCTCCTCAAAGCCTTGCGGCTTGCCTTTTCAGACAAGCCGCCAGACATTACCAGGACTGGGTTGCTTTGAACGTATCGAGCAGGCCTTTCAGCTTCGCTTCGATTTCGTTGTTAAAGTTGCCAGATTGGTTGATTTCCTGCATCAGCTCGGCGTGATCGCGATCGGCGAAGGCCAGCAGTGCAGCTTCGAAGCTGCCGATTTTAGCAATTTCAACGTCGTTCAGATAACCGCGCTCAGCAGCGAACAGAACCAGACCCTGTTGCGCAACAGACATCGGCGCATACTGTTTCTGCTTCAGCAGCTCGGTCACTTTCTGACCGTGGCTCAGCTGTTTACGGGTTGCATCGTCCAGATCAGAAGCGAACTGCGAGAACGCAGCCAGTTCACGATACTGTGCCAGCGCGGTACGAATACCACCGGACAGTTTCTTGATGATCTTGGTCTGCGCTGCACCACCCACACGGGATACCGAAATACCAGGGTTAACGGCCGGACGAATACCGGAGTTAAACAGGTTGGATTCCAGGAAGATCTGACCATCAGTAATCGAGATTACGTTGGTCGGAACGAACGCAGAAACGTCACCCGCCTGAGTTTCGATGATTGGCAGCGCGGTCAGAGAACCGGTTTGGCCTTTCACTTCACCGTTGGTGAAACGCTCAACGTAATCAGCGCTTACGCGTGATGCACGTTCCAGCAGACGAGAGTGGAGATAGAACACGTCGCCAGGGAAAGCTTCACGACCTGGTGGACGGCGCAGCAGCAGTGAAATTTGACGGTAAGCGATAGCCTGCTTAGACAAGTCATCGTACACGATCAGTGCATCTTCACCGCGGTCACGGAAGTATTCGCCCATCGCACAACCTGCGTACGGAGACAGATACTGCAGTGCTGCAGATTCTGAAGCAGAAGCAACCACCACGATGGTGTTCGCCAATGCGCCATGCTCTTCCAGCTTACGCACCACGTTAGAAATGGTTGATGCTTTCTGACCAATCGCAACGTAGACACATTTAATGCCTGAATCACGCTGGTTGATAATGGCATCGATCGCCATCGCGGTTTTACCGGTCTGACGGTCACCGATGATCAGCTCACGCTGGCCACGGCCGATTGGAATCATCGCATCGACAGATTTGTAACCGGTTTGAACCGGCTGGTCGACTGACTGACGGTCGATAACACCCGGAGCAATCACTTCAACTGGCGAGAAGCCGTCGTTGTCGATTGCGCCTTTACCGTCAATAGGTGCACCCAGAGTGTTCACCACGCGGCCCAGCAGGCCACGGCCAACTGGAACTTCCAGGATACGGCCAGTACACTTAACTTTCATGCCTTCGGCAAGGTCAGAGTACGGACCCATCACCACTGCACCTACAGAGTCACGCTCGAGGTTCAGGGCGATAGCGTAACGGCTACCCGGCAGGGCAATCATCTCACCCTGCATGACATCGGCCAGGCCGTGTACGCGGATGATACCGTCACTTACAGAAACGATAGTACCTTCGTTGTGAGCTTCACTCACGACATTGAACTGAGCAATGCGCTGCTTGATCAGTTCGCTGATTTCGGTGGAATTCAGTTGCATATGCTCCAGTCCCCTTAAGACTGCAAGACGTCTGCCAGACGCTCAAGACGGCCGCGTACGCTGCCATCAATCACTAGATCACCCGAACGGATGATCACGCCTGCCATTACGGACTTATCAATTTTGCAATTCAGCTTAACTTTGCGTGACAGACGTTTTTCCATCGCGGTGCTGATTTTAGTCAGCTGGTCGTCACTCAGTGTACTGGCAGAAATCACGTCAACTTCCGCTGTCGCTTCATGGGCGTCACGCAGTTGAATGAATTGATCCAGTACAGCTGGAAGCGCTGTCAAACGTCCGTTTTCCGCCATCACCTTAATCAGGTTCTGCGCGGGTTCATCCAGTTGATCACCACAGACTGCGTTGAAAGAAGCAGACAAAGCTTCCGGCGCCAAAGCACCGGAAAGGAGTTCTGCCATCTGTTCATTGCGAGCCACTTCTGCGGCAAACGCCAACATTTTTTGCCAGCGTTCAATACTTTGATGCTCAACAGCAAAGTCAAAAGCTGCTTTGGCGTAGGGGCGAGCTACAGTAATTAGATCAGACATCAGCCCCTCCCTCCTTACAGTTCAGCGACCAGTTTATCAACGATGTCGCTGTTAGCAGCTTCATCCACGGAACGTTCGATGATCTTCTCGGCACCAGCTATTGCCAGCAACGCGACTTGCTTACGCAGTTCTTCACGTGCACGTTTACGCTCAGCATCAATTTCAGCCTGCGCTTGTTCAACGATTCGATTACGTTCGTTCTCAGCTTCGGTTTTGGCTTCGTCCATGATCTGCGCGCGACGCTTGTTCGCTTGCTCGATAATGACCTGGGCTTCTTCTTTGGCTTTTTTCAGCTGGTCGGTCGCATTAGCCTGCGCGAGATCCAAATCTTTCTTCGCGCGTTCAGCAGAAGCAAGGCCTTCAGCAATTTCTTTCTGGCGCTTTTCGATGGCAGCCATAATCGGTGGCCATACGTACTTCATGCAGAACGCGACAAACAGGATGAACGCGATGGCCTGGCCGAGGATTGTTGCATTAATGTTCACAGCACAATGCCTCTAATTAAGTATTTAACTTTTCTGCCGTTATCAAAGATAAACGGCAGAATCCGTTCACTCGTACACAACATGTGATGAGTGAACAAAGGGCTTTAGGCGACAGCAAACATCACGTAGAGACCCAGACCAACAGCGATCATCGGGATTGCATCCACCAGACCCATTACAACAAAGAACTGCGTGCGCAGCAGAGGAATCAGGTCAGGCTGACGAGCAGCGCCTTCCAGGAATTTTCCTCCGAGGATGCCGATACCGATCGCAGCACCGATTGCCGCCAGGCCCATCATCACAGCGGCAGCCATGTACAGCAGATCCATATTCAGGTTTTCCATGACAGTCTCCAGTTTGTTTCAGTTAAACGCTTAGTGTTGAGAAAAAAATCAATGTTCTTCAGATGCCATCGACAGATAGACAATCGTGAGGACCATGAAAATGAAAGCCTGTAGCGAAATGATCAGGATGTGGAAAATGGCCCAAGGCACATTCAGCAACCACTGTGACCACCACGGCAACAGACCGGCAATAAGGATAAAGATCAGCTCACCCGCATACATGTTACCGAACAGTCGCAAACCGAGAGAAACCGGTTTAGACAGCAGGCTCACACCTTCCAAAATCAGGTTGATAGGGATGAAGATCGGGTGATTAAAAGGCTGCAGCGTCAGCTCTTTCGTGAAGCCGCCAATGCCTTTCATTTTGATGCTGTAGAACAGAATCAAAATAAATACGCCCAACGCCATAGACAACGTGATGTTCACGTCTGCAGACGGCACGACGCGCAGCGCCGGCAGGCCTAAGAAATGCTCACCAATATATGGCAGCAGATCGATAGGTAGCAGATCCATGAAGTTCATCAAGAAGACCCAGACAAAAATTGTCAGAGCCAGCGGGGCGATAAGTTTGCTCTTACCGTGATACATGTCGCGAACGTTGTCATCAACGAACCCAACAACCAACTCGATAGCCGCTTGTAATTTCCCTGGCACACCGCTGGTGACGGTTTTCGCCACTTTACGGAACAACACCAGGAAAACCAGTCCCAGCACCAGAGAGAAAAACATGGAATCGATATTTAATACCCAGAACGTCGCGGGAGCGTCGTGCGGATTCACTAACTCGAAAGTACGCAGGTCCAGCTGAAGGTTATTCAGATGGTGCCCTATGTATTCTTGCGGAGTAGAGATTTCTCCTGCAGCCATGATGCCTCTTACCCTTTGTTGTTAATTACCGCCGGTGCCAACATCTGAACCACCAGCACCGATAACCAGGTTATTCCGAGAGGCCAGAAGACCGCTCCGAATACACCCAACGCCACAATGAGCAAAATGATGGTCGCGAACACTTTGGCTATTTCACCCAAAGCGAAGCTCCACGCGACTCGCCCCGAAGCCGGGGTTTGCCCCTGCAGGCGCCAGGCTAAAAACAAAAACAACACGTTTGGCAGCCAGGCTGCCGCTCCGCCAGCCAGAGCAGAAACGCCCCAGTGGACATCTTTCAGAGCAAAGAGTGCACCGATGATGACAGTCGTCACCAGCTGAATAACCAGCAGGGTTCGGGCGTATTTCACACTGTAAAGAGACACTGACATGACGCTGATACTCTCCTGCCCCGTTAGGGGTATGTCGCGTGTCGTATAAGACTGCCTTTACTCATTTGAGTCAAGCAGCAAAAGCCGTGCAAATTATACGGGCCGCACCTGCGATTTCAATCGCTAAGTAGCGAAAAGGTGAACAATTATTTAAATTTCTTTCCGAGCGCCTATTTTTCCAAAGATTAATCCGCTGGAATTGGCAGGCCATCTACTGAAAATGCAGCCAGGACTTGCTTTTAAAGCGTGCTTTAGATCACATAATAAGCATCTGACCTACAATAACTTTTGTGACAATACCCAATTTACCGTTTTTAACAGGCAGTTATTTATTTAACTATCATCAAGTTATAAATAGTGTCAGGTCGCAAATCTCTTATTATCGATAAAAACATGTTGTTGACATCGAAGAGTGCAATAAAAGTGTGTAATTCATATTACGCACGCCAAGTTATTACTGCGATATATTTTCCGACGTGACTATCAGTATTCAGATGAACGGCAATATAAGTGATCTTTCTGATAAATAATTGTGAATTAAAAGTTAAATGTAACAGAGTTTTTCGGATAATTTCCGTTGGCTTTTTTAACCTTATTCCTGCGCACCTTTAATAAAAAACGCGCACGATAAAAGAATCAACTGCCGTTTTTTTAGCCACATTTTCTGCTAAGACGAAACCTTAACCTTCCCTTAATCCACAATCTTTAAATGCCTATTCGCGACCAATGATGACCAGATGACGTTCACCATCCAACTGAGGCACTTTCAACTCGACAACAGCATCTAACTTGTATCCGGCAGGTAACGAAGCAATCTCATCGTCTGGGCGAACGCCTTTCAAAGCAAAGAAGCGTCCTTCTGGCGCAGGCAGATGATGACACCAGTTCACCATGTCCTCCAGCGAGGCAAAAGCGCGGCTAATAACGCCATCAAAAGGCGGCTCCGAAGGAAACTCCTCCACCCTAATCTGCACAGGCGTGATATTTTCGAGACCAAGTTCGTGCTGTACCTGCCGTAAAAACCGTACACGCTTTCCCAAACTATCAAGCAGCGTGAAATGTGCTTCTGGCATGACGATCGCCAGCGGAATGCCTGGCAAGCCCGGCCCGGTCCCTACGTCAATAAAGCGCGAGCCTTTCAAATGTGGTGCAACGACGATGCTGTCGAGAATGTGGCGCACCAACATTTGCTGTGGATCGCGTACTGACGTCAGGTTGTAAGCTTTATTCCACTTATCCAGCAGCGATACGTAGCCAATCAGCTGCTGTTTTTGTTGATCGGAGAGGGAAATATTAGCTGCTTGCAGCAGCGAGGTGAGTTTGTTAATCACAGCGTGAGTCCAGTCAGCGGGGGCGAGTTGCCTCGCCCCGTTTCAGGTCAGGCGCTTTTGCGCAGCAGACCCTGTTTTTTCAAATAGATGAGCAAAATCGAGATGGCGGCTGGTGTGATACCAGAAATGCGTGAAGCCTGACCGATTGACGTCGGTTTATGATCGTTCAGTTTGGCAATCACTTCATTCGACAAGCCATTAACCTGACGATAATCGAGATCGACCGGCAGTAAGGTATTTTCATTACGCTGCTGGCGATCAATCTCTTCCTGCTGACGCGCAATGTAACCTTCGTACTTTACCTGAACCTCAACCTGTTCAGCAGCCTGCGCATCTGACAGAGCTGGGCCAAACCCGTTCAACGTCATCAATTTCAGATACGTCAGTTCTGGACGACGCAGCAGATCTTCACCGCTGGCTTCTTTAGTCAACGGCGCGCTCAGCACGGTATTCACGTCAGCAACGTTTTCTGATTTCGGGTGTACCCAGATATCACGTAGACGCTGACGCTCTTGCTCAATGGATTCCAGTTTCTGATTAAAACGCGCCCAGCGAGCGTCATCCACTAAACCGAGCTCGCGGCCAGTTTCAGTCAAACGCAGATCGGCATTGTCTTCACGCAGCATCAAACGATACTCCGCGCGTGAAGTGAACATGCGATACGGCTCTTTGGTGCCAAGCGTGCAGAGGTCGTCAACCAACACGCCCAGATAAGCTTGATCGCGACGTGGAGCCCAGCCTTCTTTGTCGGCAGACTGACGTGCGGCGTTCAGACCTGCTAATAATCCCTGCGCGGCGGCTTCTTCATAACCGGTAGTGCCGTTGATTTGTCCGGCAAAGAACAGGCCGTGAATATATTTGCTTTCCAGCGTCTGCTTAAGATCGCGCGGATCGAAGAAATCATACTCAATGGCATAGCCTGGGCGAATGATCTTCGCATTTTCCAGCCCTTGCATAGAGCGAACGATCTGCATCTGTACATCAAACGGCAAGCTGGTTGAGATGCCGTTTGGATAAATTTCGTTACTGGTCAAGCCTTCAGGCTCAAGGAAGATCTGGTGCGCATTACGATCGGCAAAGCGCATCACTTTATCTTCGATCGATGGGCAATAACGTGGGCCGATCCCTTCGATGATCCCAGCATACATTGGGCTACGATCGAGGTTATTGCGGATCACGTCATGGGTTTTTTCGTTGGTATATGTGATCCAGCACGGTACCTGTTGAGGATGCTGTGAAGCATTCCCCATGAACGAGAACACCGGCATTGGATTATCGCCATGCTGCGGCGACAACACGCTAAAGTCGATGGATCGTGCGTCAATACGCGGCGGCGTACCGGTTTTAAGGCGGTTTACACGCAGTGGTAAAGCTCGCAGGCGTTTTGCCAGCGGGATGGAAGGTGGATCGCCAGCACGGCCACCGCTGTAGTTATCCAGCCCGATATGAATTTTTCCATCGAGGAAAGTCCCTACCGTAAGAACCACCGTTTTTGCACGGAACTTCAGGCCCATTTGCGTCACAGCACCCACGACACGATCGTTCTCGACAATCAGATCGTCAACCGCCTGCTGGAAGATCATCAGGTTGGGTTGGTTCTCAAGTGCAGTACGTACTGCCTGACGGTAAAGCACGCGATCCGCCTGAGCACGTGTCGCTCGGACGGCGGGCCCTTTACTCGCGTTTAGTATCCTAAACTGAATACCTGCCTGGTCGATCGCACTGGCCATCAAACCGCCTAAGGCATCCACTTCCTTCACCAAATGTCCTTTGCCAATGCCACCGATCGCCGGATTACAGGACATTTGTCCAAGCGTATCAATGTTATGGGTGAGTAACAGGGTTTGCTGACCCATTCGAGCAGCAGCCATAGCGGCTTCTGTACCCGCATGACCACCACCAATTACGATGACGTCAAAAGGATCTTGATAAAACATGAAGTGGTACCTCGTTGATGGACATTCAGGGATCGTTCTCCCTTGGGCCGTGGATTCTACTTAAATTCAGCGCAGGGGGAAAGCAATGGGATCGTCAGTGTTTAAAAGAAAGGATCTTTATTCTGTATATGATCTTCTTGTTAGATCTCTTATTAGGATCGCGATCTGTTGTGGATATGTCTCAAAAAAGCTCATGAAACAACAGGATGTATAAGATCACTAGCTGTTAATGATCGGTGATCCTGCAACGTATAACCTGAGATCAAAATGGCTAGTTATCCACAGCTCAAAAAATAGACTTGGGTTGTTCTTTGGATAACTACTGGTTATACGCAGGAAAAAGGGGTAGTTATCCACAATTAGATGGCTTTCAAAAGCATAAAATCAGCATCTTCCACTGGGGATCGTGGCTAATTCCCGATCCTCAGCCAGATCAAATCAAGCTTTTCCAGTCCGCGATCCACTCTTCAGCTGGATCTTCAGGAATCTCATGCTCAAGAACATCGATTTCAAGGCGATCGCCAATACGTTGAGCACCGCGCGCGATCAATAACGTTTCTATATTACGGATCGCGCCACAAAAAAGATCGTACTCGTGATTGCCAATACCAACGGCACCGAAGCGCACGCCAGACAGATCGGGCTGGCTTTCATTAATAGCGTCATAAAACGGCACAAGATTATCAGGCAGTTCACCTGCGCCGTGAGTAGAGGAGACAATCAGCCAGACGCCTTCCTGCGGCACTTCATCCAGTTCCGGCCCATGCAGCATCTGCGTTGAGAAGCCAGCTTCCTGCAATTTTTCTTCGAGATGTTCAGCGACATATTCGGCGCTTCCCAAGGTGCTGCCACTGATTAAAGTAATATCGGCCATCATGCTCTCCTGGACTAAAGGCGAGCATTGTACGCTGTGATCAAGCAGTGATCCACCTGTGGACAACAGGGTTAATAGATCGGAGGATGCGAACGCAGCCGTTGGGAGACGGCGCATTCACAGGGGATAAGGTTGTGCACAAGGCAGGGGATGAATCAGGGTTTGATGGTGCGCATGATCGGGTTTTGCAGCGAGATCAGCGTTTCAGTCGACTGAATTTCGTCAATTGTCTGTATCTTGTTGATCAGTACCTGCTGCAGCGCATCAATAGAACGACACATCACTTTAATGAAGATGCTGTAATGGCCGGTGGTATACCAGGCTTCAACGACTTCATCCAGTGCATCAAGCTTGCTCAGCGCAGCAGGATAATCGCGGGCACTTTTCAGGATAATGCCGATAAAACAGCACACATCGAAGCCCAACTGTCGTGGATCGATTTCAACGCGCGTACCCAGAATAATCCCAGCCTGTTTCATCTTTTCTACGCGTACATGAATGGTGCCCGGACTGACGTTGAACTGTTTTGCCAGTTCAGCATATGCCGTGCGTGCGTTATCCAGCAGCGCATTCAAAATGCCGCGATCCAGGTTATCCAGTTGCAGATGTTCGGCCATTGCCATCCTCTTTATGTTACTTCTTCATTGAACTGTTGAGAATGTGCAGCAAAACGGGGGATTAGGCAATGTATCGGCAGCGGTGAATGCCGCTGCCGGGTAGATTAACGCTTACGCCAGAGGGTTAATTGCGCCTGCGTGTGTTGAAATTTACGCGCCGTTTCACGAATAACAAACGGCACATCCTGTGGTGCGCCAACCTGTTCAAAATCCGCCGCTAAAAGACGCTGCAGCGCTTGTAAGGTCGTTAGCGCTTCGCCATTTTCGCGCACGCCACCAAGCCAGTTCTCTTTTGGCGTGAACGCTTCCAGCCAGGTATAAGGCGAAGAGAGAGCGAGCATACCGCCCGACCGGATCATGGGCGTGATGTCCTGCAGGAAACGCTTCGGCTGGCGCAGGCGATCAATCAGGTTGGATGCCAATACCAAATCATATTGCTGTGGTTGCGGCTTCAGGTTACAGGCATCGCCCTGCACAAACTGGATCCGCTGCGCGAACTCGCTTCCCATATTCAAATCTTTCAAGCGCACCTGACGATATTCCACCAGCTCACCTTCTTCAGGCACCACATAGCGGAACTCTTCGCCACTGGCTAACTGCAGCGCCACATCAATGAAGCGTGCTGAATAATCCATACCCACAACGCTGTCGAAGTGACGAGCCAGTTCAAAGCTGGCACGACCGGTGGCACAGCCGATGTCCAATGCCTTGCCACGTAAAGAGGTGTGCTGCAACGCCAGATTCACCAACGTTTCTGCATAGTTCTCTACGCCGAAATAGCGTGGACCATATTGGAAGTCGAGATATTGCGACACCATACTGTCGGTTTCATACGGGTTAATTGTCATGCTCTCTTGATGTGAAGAGACAACATAACGAAAACCCGCATGCTGGAAAAAGTGGCGACGAAAAGCGTAGCGCGCCGACTTCAGCGCTTCATTACCGGTGGAGATCCAACTGCCGCCTTTGATTAAGGTATGTTTACCGTCAAAGGTTGGCGTTGAGAAATCATCGTATAAAGGATGCACTCTAAAGCCTTCAAAGCCGCTAATCGGCGTTGTCGTCCATTGCCAGACATTGCCGATCACGTCGAAAAAGTTACCTTGCGGGAATTGATCAACGGGACTGGAAGAGGCCCAATACGCCAGGTTTATATTACCCGGTGCGCGTTCCCAGTTCGGCTGATCGCCTTCAACCTGCTCACGCAACTGCGCCCATTCCGCTTCGCATGGAAGCTGAATAGATTTTCCGGTTTGGTCAGCTTTCCAGCGGCAAAAAGCGGATGCTTCCAATTGATTCACCTCGGCTGGCCAATCCCATGGCATGGCCACTTCTTCCGTCATCAAGCGCAATTTCAGCTGATCGGGCATCGTTGGGGCGCCGACCCAGAAAGTAGGCATTTCTGCCTGCGCAAATTCGCGCCAGCCTAAGCCTTCATTATCCCACCAGCGTACATCCTGATAACCGCCCGCGCTGATGAATTCAAAAAACTCAGCATTACTCACCAGCATTTTGCTGGCCTTAAACGGCTTCAGTTCGACGTGCTGCGTTCCATATTCGTTATCCCAGCCGTAAGTATCATCGGTTTTACCTAAGGTAATGCGGCCGCCGGGCATCTCAACCAGCGAGTTGGCGGGAACGCTATTGCGAGCATGACGCGCGTTTGGGCAAGCAGGCCATTGCGGCTGAGGTTTGACCCATTCAATAGGCAGTTGGCGTATCAATACACTGGAGGTTTCCAGATGAATGCGCTCATGTTCAATGCCCATCAAAATAATCCACGCTGGGCTGTCCCAGCTGATCGGCAATTCCAACGGCATGGTTTGAATAAATTTACTGATCAGCGCTTTTACGCTGCCGCGGTAATCACGTACTTCTTCGATGGTTGGCCATTCATAATGGTCGTCGTTGAGATCATCCCAGCTCATTTCATCAACGCCAATCGCCATTATCGCTTCTATGCGATCGTCTAAGCGTGCATCAATGTAGCGACCCGCCATGAGCTTATTAATGTAAAAAGTGGCGGTATGACCAAAATAGAAGATCAGAGGATGGCGCAGTGGGATGGCTTTATTGAACCAGGCGCGCTGATCGGCAAGACAGGTAAACAAGTCTTCGTACTGTTCCCAGGTTTGGGTAAAGTACGCCAACAGTTCGGCACGTTTTTGTTCTACGTTATGGCCGGAGAGCAGCAAAGTACGCGTCGGCGCAAGCAGATCGCGATGAGATTGGGCTGGTGTCACAGAAAGCTCCAGATTGCTGAGTAAGTAAATGCGATTACTCACTATAGCAAATAAGGATTTCTGCCTGATGACTTAGCGCCGCCAGTGACGCAACAGGCGGCTTTTCATTCCGGTATCGAATCGCCAGATATGATCAAAAATGCGCAAAATACCGGGTTTGCCATGCGTCGACATAGCGACAGCATGGAAGCGTTGCTGATGATGACGCTGACGTTGTTTTATCGCGCTGATGACCTCTTCCGGCAGGCGCTGAGCGATAAAATCAGACACAATAACGGCATCAGCTTCCTGCCAGATAGTGCCTGCCATACGTTTCACCACCGACGACAAACACGCGGCCAGATCGGTGCCGCCACGAAAACGCTGGCTAAGAAAGCGAATCGCCTGCTCCAGACCATCATCGCCGGTTAATTCATAGCCAATGACATCGTGAGCAAACAACATGATGTAGCAGCGACGGCGATCGGCCAACGCCACTTTTAGCAAAGCCAGGCAGAAGGCTTTGGCGCAGCGTTCATTGAACCCGCCCATGGAACCCGACGTATCAACACAGACAATGAACGGACCGCGCGGCTGCTCTTCATGCTGCTGGTGGCTTACCGGGCGCATCGTCACCTTTTCGTGCCAGGCATCGCCCTGCAACTTATAAGTCAGTAACCGTTTTTCCACCAGCCGCCGATAAAACTCTAACTCTAGCTCGCTGATACTCAGCGCGGCCAGCTCTGGCGGCAGAAGACGCAGCACATCATCACTTTGATGAATACCGCTGACCTCTTCTGGCACAGCATCAGGTTCATGCACCAGATGATGAAAGGCTTCCATCGGCGCCTCTTTTGACGGCACTGATTTTGCTTCGCGACTGCGACCCAGTTGTTGGGCCAGCTTCATTAGCTCCGGCTGCTGCGCCAGAAAATCGCCATATTGCAGCATCAACTCATAATCGCCGTGTTGTAGCGACGACTTACTCATATCCCATAACCGGCCCGCTGCGGCTTCATCATCGTCACTTAACAGGGGTGCGAGTTGGCCGCTTAGCGCCATGCGCTGCTGCAACTCTGCTATCAGGCGTTCACGCTGCTGTTCCAGCAATTGCTCATTCAACGTCAGAGTTTGCAACGTCAGGCTAAGCCGCCAGCGCTGTAAAAAAAGCGTGTGCTGCGCCGAGCTGAGCTGGTGTGCTTCAGTGTGGTGAAGCAGCCGATTGGCTTCTTCTATAAAAGGGGAAGGCAGGCGATCCAGCGTATCTAGCGTGTCCGAAAGCTGGTGGTTAAATTCGTGGTGGCTGAGCAGTTGCACCCGTTGAAAGAGCTGAAATTCCTGCGACAGCATTTCCGGCACGGGCGTGGCTTTGAGTTCCGCATTAATTTCTGCCTTCCAGCGCGGCACATCGCGCAACAGCGCTTTCTTCAGGCCCGGAAACTTTTCAAAGAACAGAGCAAATTGGGGAGACGCCAGCAGCGCGATAATCAACTCTTCAATCAGTTCAGTTTCGCCGATTGAAAGCAGCGTGCTTAGCGTCTCAACCGAAATCATTTACGCGCCTGTTTTAGCTGTTCTGCTACATCTTGCAGGCTGCTTTCAACCCGCGCAAACCAGTCATCGCTGATAAATAAACAGCGCTGGTGTTGGCTAAACAGATGGCGCTGGGCGCGAAGTTGCGCATCCAACTCATCCAGCGCTTCAACGATTTCAGTGGGCAATTCATTGTTGTTGCTAATACCCGGCAGCGTCAGGCGAGTCGCTTGCAGGCTAACATCACGTACCGCCAGGCAATGCTGCGCATCAACCAATAAATCCACCGTTTGAGCAAAACCGATACCGTTGAGTTTGCCGCGAACGTCGCCGCCTTTCAGCAGCCATTGATTAAGCGCATCACGCGCTATAACAATGTGCGTGACCTGCATGTCATGCAGCGTCAGCGGCTGTTGCAGCATTAAAGTGAGTTGTTCATCAGTAAACGTTTCGGGCAGATCGTAATGCGGCTTGCGGCTGAACATTCCGCTGTGTTTCTCCAGGGTGATCGCCTGTGACACGCTTTGTTGCTGCTGCAACGCCATACGGCGCGTTTTGATTTGCTGAAGTTTGAGCAGCATCGGCTGCTGTTGCCAGGCATGCTGAGTCATCAATTGATCGATTTCACGATCCAGCAATTGCATTGAGGCGACATCGTGCCACAAGCAATCTTTCAGCAGGATCAAATCAATCGGCGCAATGGTGGTTCGGCCACTGTAAAACGCGCTGGCCTGCAACAGATGAATCGCTTTTTTCCAACGACGATCGGAGATGTAAGGCGCTTGCGGCTGATTTTCCAGCTGCTGGCGCAGTTGATAGATCAGTTCAAAAACGTTGTCCGGTAAATTGACCTGACTAATGCCTTGCTGCCATTGCAGATACTCTTCGTCGCTGATGCGCAGCCCTTCCGCTACCGGATTGGCGTTTTCATCTTGCTGGTGGGTTAACATGCTGCGGAAGTTCTGTTTCTCATGCACGTTATCCAGCCACAGGCGGATTAACATGCGGTCATACAGCGCTTCCAGTCCACTGTCCGCTTCAGGCAATTCGTTGGATGCTGTCACCAGCAGACGCATCGGGATTTTTTCTTCGCTATCACCATTACGGAAGCGGCGTTCGTTAATGGCAGTAAGCAGCGTATTCAAAATCGCCGGGCCGGCTTTCCATATTTCATCAAGGAAAACAATCTCGGCATCCGGCAAATAGCCTTTAGTAAGACGCTGATAACGCCCTTCATCTTTTAGTGCCTGAATCGACAGCGGACCAAACACCTCTTCCGGCGTAGAAAATCGGGTCATCAGGTATTCAAAGGCGCGAGCATTCTGGAAGGCGTATTTCAGGCGGCGGGCAATCAGGCTCTTTGCAATGCCCGGCGGCCCCAGCAGGAATACGCTTTCACCGCTCAGGGCGGCCAGCAAGCAGAGGCGAATGGCATGATGACGCTCATATAAGCCTTTTTCTAATGCGTTGCTGAGGCGAGAAATTCTTTCTGCCAAAAGATGGGGTTGAGCCATAATCACATCATTGTCCTTAGGATCATCAAGCTGCCGCGCTTAGCGAACGCAACACTTTATAGATTATGATGCGTGAAAGCGTTGATAGCTGTCAGCTTTTTTGTTTCAGAAGGTTCAACAAGGCTTAAACCCCGCTTAACCCGCTTATTTTAAGGTAAAAAGAGCCGGATGGCAGATAACCAGACGGTTTACAAGGATGGGATTTTTTTGGAATACGTGCATACTGTGCGCTTTTTAGAGGCTTGAGCGAGCGGTTTTGTGCCTCTTTGACTCCAACAAAAGATAACTCTATGAGCTCGGATAAGAAGCAGTCGCTTGGTGGATTAACGCTGGCCGCTATTGGTGTAGTTTACGGAGATATCGGTACCAGTCCGCTGTATACCTTGCGTGAATGCCTTTCAGGTCAGTTCGGTTTTGGTGTGGAACGTGAAGCCGTATTTGGTTTTCTGTCACTGATTTTCTGGCTGCTGGTATTGGTGGTGTCGCTTAAGTACATCAGCTATGTCATGCGTGCCGACAACGCGGGTGAAGGCGGAATTTTAACGCTGATGTCGCTGGCAGGCCGCAATACCGGCGCTCGTGCCACTGCTGTGCTGGTGATTATGGGGCTGATTGGTGGCAGCTTCTTCTACGGTGAAGTGGTGATCACGCCCGCTATTTCTGTGATGTCAGCGATAGAAGGGCTGGAGATTGCTGCACCGTCGCTGGATCCCTTTATCGTACCGCTTTCTATCGCCGTATTAACGCTGCTGTTTATGATTCAAAAACATGGCACTGGCATTGTCGGTAAACTGTTTGCACCGGTGATGTTGCTGTGGTTTTTGGTGCTGGCGGTGCTGGGCGTCAATGGCATCATGAAAAACCCAGAAGTGTTGCAGGCGCTGAATCCGGCACATGCGGTTAACTTCTTTTTGCACTACAAAACCATCTCATTCTTTGCGCTTGGCGCGGTGGTGCTGGCGATTACCGGTGTTGAAGCGTTGTATGCGGATATGGGGCATTTCGGCAAAATACCGATTCGACTCGCCTGGTTCTCGGTGGTGCTGCCTTCACTGGTGCTGAACTATTTTGGTCAGGGTGCACTCCTGCTCAGCGATCCCGCAGCGATAAAAAATCCGTTCTTCCTGCTGGCACCAGAATGGGCGCTGATTCCTATGCTGATCCTGGCCACGCTGGCAACGGTGATTGCTTCACAGGCGGTGATTTCTGGTGTGTTCTCGTTGACGCGTCAGGCGGTTCGTCTGGGGTATCTGCCGGGCATGCGTATCATCCATACTTCAGAAATGGAATCGGGTCAGATCTACATTCCGGTTATCAACTGGGTGCTCTATTTTGCTGTGGTTATTGTCATCGTCAGCTTTGAACATTCAAGTAATCTGGCAGCGGCGTATGGTATTGCGGTAACTGGCACTATGGTGCTGACATCCATTCTCTCCTGCACTGTGGCGATCAAAAACTGGCATTGGCAGAAGCTAGCGGTTGGCGTCATTTTGGTACTGATGCTGTGTATCGATATTCCGCTGTTCACTGCCAACCTGGTTAAGATTTTCTCTGGTGGCTGGCTGCCGCTTTGTCTGGGATTAGTGATGTTTATCATCATGACGACCTGGAAAAGTGAGCGTTTCCGCCTGTTGCGGCGTCTGCATGAGCATGGAAATTCACTTGAAGCGATGATCGCGTCACTCGAGAAATCACCGCCGGTTCGCGTACCGGGCACTGCGGTCTATATGTCGCGTGCACTGAATGTGATTCCTTTCGCTATGCTGCATAATCTCAAGCACAACAAAGTGTTGCATGAACGTGTGGTGTTATTAACGTTACGTACGGAAGATGCGCCTTACGTGCATAATGTACGTCGCGTCACTATTGAGCAGCTCTCACCCACATTCTGGCGCGTTGTCGCGAGCTACGGCTGGCGTGAAACGCCGAACGTGGTAGAAGTTTTCCATCGTTGCGGGTTAGAAGGTTTAAACTGCCGCATGATGGAGACTTCATTCTTTATGTCGCACGAATCGTTGATTATGGGTAAACGTCCGTGGTACTTGAGGTTGCGCGGCAAGCTGTTCCTGGCGCTGCAACGAAACGCATTACGTGCGCCTGATCAGTTTGAGATCCCGCCCAATCGTGTGATTGAGCTGGGAACGCAGGTCGAGATTTAAGCGGGTGCGCCACTGATTAGGGCGTGAGATGACCAGCGCAAGGTGACGCACAATCCGCCGCCTTGCCGCTGGTTAAAGGCAATCTGCATGTCATGAAGATGCGCGATGTTGCGCACAATGGATAATCCCAAACCGCTACCGCTTTTTTCCTGTCCCGCTGGCCGCCAAAAACGTTCTCCTAAGCGCTGTAAATCGGCTTCACTCACGCCTGTACCGTTATCCTCAATGCGTAAGCTATTGGCTTCCAGCCAGAGATCAACGTCACTTCCCGCAGGCGTGTAGCGAATCGCGTTATCCAGCAGGTTGCGCACCAGCAGCGAGAGCAGTAACGGGTGTCCCTGAATTACCGGTTCAGCCTGCGCGTGTAAGCGTAGCGTTACCCCAGCGTTGTCAGCCAACGGCAATTGAGCAATGAGCGTATCTTGTAAGGTTCGCTGTAGATCAACCGACTGAAAAGCACTGCGTGCGTCATCCGCTTCGACGCGCGAAAGAGTCAGTAATTGATCCACTAATCGCGTGGCGCGCGTAATACCGGCATCCAGTTGATGTAATGCATGGGTACGCATGGCTTCATCATCAGCGGCAAGTTGAATCACTTCACTCTGAACCTGAAGTGCGGCCAATGGGCTGCGCAGTTCGTGGGCTGCGTCGGAGGTAAAGCGGCGTTCGCGATGCATCATGGCGCTGATACGGCTGAACAAGCCATTTAATGCCACGATCAGCGGCTGTACCTCTTTGGGTAAAGGTTTGGCGTTTAAGGGGGTGTCATCATCGGGCTCACGCTGGGTGAGCTGCTGCGCCAGCCGCTTCAGGGGACGCAACTCATACCACACCAGGCCAATGAGCAACAACAGCATCAGCGGCAGCGCGATCAGCCACGGCAAGACGCTGGCGTTGACCAAATCTTTTGCCATGTCATCGCGATATTCCCATTCCTGACCGACAATCACGCGGAACTGCTGGTCCTCGGTGGTCAGCCAGACAAAGCGCCAGCGATCGTCATCATTATCTAAACGTCCATCACGGAAGCCCTGATAATCTGCTTCAAACGGGAGATGTTTGCCGTTATCGCCATCATTAAGCACCTGTTTGCCATCGCGAGAAAAAACGGCAAACGCCAACGCATCATCATCCTGATCGCCACGATTATGACGCAGCAGCCGTTTGGTTTTAGGCAGAGAGACATTATCCAGTGTGGCAAAATCCAGGCTAAGCAGGCGCTTAGCGAGCAGCATCTGTTGAGTATCGAACAGTTCATTGATGGTTTCACGCGTTTGATACCATGCGCTCAGGCTGGCGCTGCCCCAGCAAACGCCCAGCAGCAAAACAAAGCCAATGCCAAGGCGCAGGAACAGGCTCATTGATCGCATGCCGCTTCCCCCAGCGTATAACCCACGCCGTGAACGGTGCGAATGAAACGGCTGCCCAATTTTTTGCGCAGATGATGAATGTGGACTTCTATCGCATTGCTGGAAACGTCGTCATCCCAGTTATAGAGCTTCTCTTCTAGCTGGCTGCGCGTCAGGACGCGACTGGGATTAAGCATAAATAATTCGAGCAGTGCCAGCTCACGGCTTTTTAGTTCAATCGCTTCGCCGTCCATCATCACGCTGTGATTTCCGGGCGAGAGCACCACATTGCCGTGGCGCAGTTCGGGTTGAACCTGACCATGACGACGACGAATCAATGCCTGTAAACGTGCTGCCACCTCAGTTAGGGCAAAAGGTTTGCAAAGGTAATCATCTGCACCGAGCTGTAAACCTTCGACTCGCTGATCCAGCGCGTCGCGCGCGGTGAGAATCAGCACCGGCACATCGTGGCCCTGCTGGCGCCATTGACGCAAAATATCCAGTCCGTCACGTTCCGGCAGAGAAAGGTCGAGAATGACCGCATCCCAGGGTGCGGCGGCTAATGCCTGAAATCCTGCTTCGCCGGAGACAAACCAGTCAACGCTGAATCCTAATTTGCTCAGTCCCGCTTTGATGCCATCGCCAATTAAGCGATCGTCTTCGATTAATAAAATGCGCATCGATTCTCCCCCGATAGAAAGGGCTTTATACGAAGCACAGCCAAGCTTGTACAGCAGCTTTCACTCTATTTCGGCTATTTTTTATCCTTAAGATCCTGTTAAGAACCTTGTGCTTAACTGTATGCATCAAAACGAAATACATTCATGGACAAGAGGTGGAATGATGAAAAAGCAAGCCGCACTGTTAGCTGTTGTTATGTTGGCCTCTGCGCCGGTTTTTGCTGCTCAGCAAGGTGGATTTGTCGATCCTAATGCGCCTGCTGCCCAGGTTAAACAAGGTGGGTTTAATGCGGACAACACCAGCGTTGTCACCGTAAAACAGGCTGAAGAGATGAAAGATGACAGCTGGATCACTGTACGTGGTCAGTTGGAAAAGCAGATTGGTGACGAGGATTATCAGTTCCGTGATCAAACCGGCACCATGAAAGTCGAAATTGATCACAAGCGCTGGAATGGACAGACCATTTCGCCGAAAGACCGCGTTGAGTTGACGGGTGAGCTAGACAAAGATTTCAACAGCATTGAGCTGGACGTTAAGCAAGTGAAGAAACTGCCTTAAATCCTGCTTTCAGGACCGCTGCGGCGGTCCATTCTTTCCTTTCTCCTATCCCCTAAGACAAATTCTCTCCCGCTGAAGCGAAACGTTTCGATAGCGATCACACTTCTTTCATTTGCCGATTGAGTTGCTTTATACATTTCATACACTGCAGCCAGCGAAACGTTTCGCTGTGGAGTGAATAGATGAAAAAAGGTCGCTTGTTAAACGCTGAACTCTCTCATGTGATTGCCCGCTTGGGTCATACGGATACGCTCACCATTGCCGATGCAGGCTTGCCGATTCCGGCCGGGCCACAACGTATTGACTTGGCGCTTACGCCGGGCACGCCCGATTTTATGCAGGTGGTCAATGCTGTCACGCTGGAGATGCAGGTAGAAAGTGCCCTGATTGCGGAAGAGATTAAGCTGCACAATCCGCAGCTCCACAGCGCGCTGCTCGCTGTGCTCGAAGCCTTGCAACAGCACCAGGGGAATACCATCGCGGTACGTTACACCAGCCATGAACAGTTCAAACAACATACTCAGCGTAGTCAGGCGGTCATTCGCAGCGGAGAGTGTTCTCCGTATGCGAATGTCATCCTGAGCGCCGGTGTGACCTTCTGAGGCCGCTATGCAACCGTTACTGCAACTCATCGGGATTGAAAAATCGTTCCCTGGCGTGAAAGCGTTGAAAAGTGCTTCGCTGGCTGTTTACCCCGGACGCGTTATGGCGCTGGTGGGAGAAAACGGCGCGGGCAAATCTACCATGATGAAAGTGCTGACCGGCATCTACAGCCGTGATGCGGGATCGCTAAAGTGGCTGGGGAAAGAAACCACCTTTAGCGGACCAAAAGCTTCCCAGGAAGCGGGCATCGGTATCATTCATCAGGAACTTAACCTGATTCCTCAACTTAGCGTGGCGGAGAATATTTTCCTCGGCCGCGAATTCGTCAACCGCTTTGGTCGCATCGACTGGAAACGTATGCATGCCGAAGCGGATGCCTTACTGAATCGGCTTAACCTGCGTTTTAACAGCCACAAGCTGGTGGGCGATTTGTCGATCGGCGATCAACAAATGGTGGAGATCGCCAAAGTCATCAGCTTTGAGTCGCAGGTCATTATCATGGATGAGCCGACTGATGCGCTCACCGACACCGAAACGTTATCGCTGTTTAACGTGATTAACGAATTAAAAGCGCAGGGCTGCGGCATTGTTTATATCTCGCATCGTATGAAAGAAATTTTCGAGATATGCGATGACGTCACCGTGTTCCGCGATGGCCAGTTTATTGCCGAGCGTGCGGTAAGTGATCTTACCGAAGAGAGCCTGATCGAGATGATGGTCGGACGCAAACTGGAAGATCAATATCCTCGCCTCGATCAAGCGCTAGGCGACGTGCGTTTAAAAGTAGAAAACCTTAGCGGACCAGGGGTAAACGGCGTCAGCTTCACGCTGCGTAAAGGCGAAATCCTTGGCGTCTCCGGTTTGATGGGCGCGGGTCGAACCGAATTAATGAAAGTGCTGTACGGGGCATTGCCGCGTAGTGAAGGCAACGTGTTATTGGATGGACGCGAGGTCGTCACGCGTTCACCGCAGGATGGGTTGGCAAACGGCATCGTTTATATATCGGAAGATCGTAAACGTGACGGTTTAGTGCTGGGTATGTCAGTAAAAGAGAACATGTCTTTAACCGCGCTGCGTTATTTCAGCCGCGGCGGTGGCAGCCTGAAACATGCTGAAGAGCAACTTGCGGTAGGCGATTTTATTCGTCTGTTTAACGTCAAAACCCCGTCGATGGAGCAGCCGATTGGCCTGCTTTCTGGCGGTAATCAGCAAAAAGTGGCGATTGCGCGTGGTTTGATGACGCGGCCCCATGTGCTGATCCTTGATGAACCAACGCGCGGTGTTGATGTTGGCGCAAAAAAAGAGATTTATCAGTTAATTAACCAGTTCAAAGCCGAAGGGCTGAGCATTATTTTAGTGTCGTCGGAAATGCCGGAAGTGTTAGGCATGAGCGATCGCATTCTGGTGATGCATGAAGGCCACTTAAGCGGCGAATTTACCCGTGAAGAAGCCACTCAGGAAAGCCTGATGGCGGCAGCCGTTGGCAAGCAACACAGCGAGGATTTAGTTGTATGAGTACCCAAACCTTACCTTCCAGCCGTCGCTGGTTCAGCAAAGAGTGGCTGCTGGAGCAAAAATCGCTGATTGCGCTGATCGTGTTGATTGCCGTTGTCGCGAGCCAAAGTCCGAACTTCTTTACCATCGCTAACGTGTTCAACATCCTGCAGCAAACCTCGGTCAACGCCATTATGGCGGTGGGCATGACGCTGGTGATTTTAACCTCTGGCATCGATCTCTCGGTGGGCTCGTTACTGGCGCTAACCGGCGCGGTAGCTGCATCGCTGGTGGGGCTGGAAGTCAATGCGCTAACGGCGGTAGCGGCCTCGCTGGCGCTGGGTGCTGCAATTGGTGCAGTAACGGGCACGATTGTGGCGCGCGGCAAAGTGCAGGCGTTTATCGCCACGCTGGTAATGATGCTGCTGCTGCGTGGCGTCACGATGGTTTATACCAACGGTAGCCCCATTAATACCGGCTTCAACGATAACGCTGATCTGTTTGGCTGGTTCGGTATCGGCCGCCCGCTGGGTATTCCCACGCCGGTCTGGCTGATGGCGATCGTGTTTATCGTTGCCTGGTACATGCTGCATCACACCCGTCTTGGACGTTACATCTATGCATTGGGTGGCAACGAAGCGGCAACGCGCTTATCCGGCATCAATGTGAACCGCGTCAAAGTGATCGTCTATTCCCTGTGCGGCATGTTGGCGGCGCTGGCAGGCACCATTGAAGTGGCGCGCTTGTCCTCAGCGCAGCCAACGGCAGGAACCGGTTATGAGCTGGATGCTATCGCTGCGGTGGTGTTAGGTGGAACCAGCCTGGCAGGCGGTAAAGGGCGGATTGTCGGCACGTTAATTGGTGCGCTGATTTTGGGCTTTCTGAATAACGGCCTGAACCTGATGGGCGTTTCTTCGTACTACCAGATGATCGTTAAAGCGGTGGTAATCCTGCTCGCGGTGCTGGTGGATAATAAAAGCAGTAAATAACTCTGACCTTTACACAGGATGAAATGATGAAAAAGTTGACCGCATTGGCTGTCATTCTTGGCGCTACATTAAGTGCTGGCGCAATGGCAAAGGAGACTATCGCGCTGGTTGTCTCTACGCTGAATAACCCATTCTTTGTTGCGTTGAAAGATGGGGCGCAAAAAGAAGCTGACAAGCTGGGTTACAACCTGGTGGTGCTGGATTCGCAAAACAACCCAGCAAAAGAGCTGGCTAACGTGCAAGATTTAACAGTACGCGGCACCAAGCTGCTGCTGATTAACCCAACAGATTCCGATGCAGTTGGCAATGCAGTGAAAATGGCTAATCAGGCCAAGATTCCTGTTATCACCCTTGATCGTGTGGCATCACAAGGCAGCGTGGTGAGTCACGTTGCCTCTGACAACCGTTTTGGCGGCAAAATGGCAGGTGACTACATCGCTAAGAAAGTCGGTGAAAATGCAAAAATCATCGAACTGCAGGGCATTGCTGGCACTTCTGCGGCGCGCGAACGTGGCGAAGGCTTTAAACAAGCCGCCGATGCGCACAAATTCCAGATCCTTGCCAGCCAGCCGGCAGATTTTGACCGTACTAAAGGTCTGAACGTGATGCAGAATCTGTTGCAGGCGCATCCTGACGTGCAAGCTGTGTTTGCCCAGAATGATGAAATGGCGTTGGGTGCACTGCGTGCGCTGCAAACTGCGGGTAAAACAGATGTGATCGTGGTCGGCTTTGACGGCACTGCTGATGGCGTTAAAGCGGTTGAAGCGGGCAAACTGTCAGCGACTGTGGCACAGATGCCGGACAAAATTGGCATGATTGGCGTTGATACCGCTGATAAAGTGCTAAAGAGCGAAAAAGTGCAGGCGGTTAATCCAGTTGACCTGAAGCTGGTTAGTCAATAAATCAAAGAAAAGCAGGGCATTGCGCCACCTTTCCGGTGGCGCACTCTTTCTGGATCATTCCCTATGAGCAAAAACTCAAAACTGACCGTTCTTGGCAGCATCAATGCTGATCACATCCTTAATTTGTCGCACTTTCCGCGTCCCGGTGAAACGGTGATCGGGACGCAGTATCACATTGCGTTTGGTGGCAAAGGGGCGAATCAGGCCGTTGCCGCTGGGCGCGCAGGCGCGGATATCGCGTTTATCGCCTGCGTGGGCGCTGATGATATTGGCGAGCGCATTCGTCAGCAGCTGGCGCAGGACAACATTGACGTTGCATCAGTGGAAAGCGTTGAGAATGAATCTACCGGTGTGGCGATGATTTTCGTGAATGGCGAAGGCGAGAACAACATTGGTATCTATTCAGGTGCAAATGCCGCGTTAACGCCAGCCTGCGTTGAACGTCATCAGCAAATCATTGCACAGGCTGATGCGTTATTAATGCAACTTGAATCACCGCTGGAAAGCGTATTGGCGGCAGCCAAAATCGCCAGTCAACATCAAACGCAGGTCATTCTCAATCCTGCCCCAGCGACCAGGCTGTCAGATGAACTGCTCGCGTTGATTGACATCATTACCCCGAACGAAACCGAAGCAGAAATCCTGACGGGGATTGCGGTAAAAAGTGATGACGATGCGGCCCAGGCAGCTAAAGCGCTGCATGCGAAGGGCATTGAAACAGTGTTGATTACTCTCGGGCGTCGTGGCGTATGGCTGAGTGAACAGGGCAATGGCCAGCGTATTGCGGGTTTCAGCGTCAAGGCCGTAGACACCATCGCGGCGGGCGATACGTTTAACGGCGCGTTTATTACTGCACGGTTGGAAGGTCAAGCTATGCATAATGCAGTGCGCTTCGCCCATGCTGCCGCTGCCATTGCCGTAACGCGTCCGGGCGCGCAGCCTTCCGTGCCGTGGCGCGCGGAAATCGATGATTTTTTGCAACAGCAGGATTAAGCGCTTGGCTACCATGAAAGATGTCGCCCGTAGAGCGGGCGTCTCAACCTCAACTGTTTCTCACGTTATTAATAACAATCGTTTTGTGAGCGAGGGCGTACGTGAAAAAGTTGAGCGAGTCATCCGCGAACTGAACTATGCGCCTTCAGCGTTGGCACGCAGCTTGAAGATCAACCAAACGCACACCATCGGCATGCTGCTTACCGCCAGCAGTAACCCATTTTATGCCGAAGTGGTACGCGGCGTGGAAGACAGTTGTTATGAACGCGGATACAGTCTGATCTTGTGTAATACCGCAGGCGATGAGCAGCGGATGAATCGTAGCCTGGAAACCTTGCTGCAAAAGCGTGTTGATGGTCTGCTGATCATGTGCACGGAAAGTCATCTACCTTCAGCGGATATTCTCAACCGCTATCCTTCTATTCCTACCGTAATGATGGACTGGGCGCCGTTTGAAGGGCGCGGCGACATTATTCAGGACAATGCCTTACTGGGCGGCGAACTGGCCACGCAGCATTTAATCGACAGCGGTTATACGCAAATCGCCTGCATTGCGGGACCACTGGATAAAACCCCGGCGCGCATGCGTCTTGAGGGTTATCAGAATGCGATGGCGAAAAATGGTCTGGATATCTTGCCGGGATATATAGTGAAGGGAGATTTTGAATTCCAGGGCGGTTACAACGCGATGATTGAGCTGCTCGCGCTTGAAACCCCTCCTCAAGCGGTGTTCACCAGTAACGATGCCATGGCGGTTGGCGTTTATCATGCGTTGTATCAGGCGGGATTGCAGATTCCTCAGGACATGGCGGTGATGGGCTATGACGATATTGAACTGGCGCGTTATTTATCGCCGCCGTTAAGTACCATCCATCAGCCAAAAAATGAACTGGGCGAGTTGGCGATTGATACCTTGATCCATCGTCTGCGCGATCCCGACGTCAGCCAGCAAACGTTGGTGCTGACGCCGGAACTGATTGTACGCGGCTCCGCTTAAGCCTTTTTCTTCTTTTTATCGCGATTGCTGATCAAATTGCGGCCATCGCCATTGCGCAGCATCATGAATGTCAGCGCTGACAATACTGTGATCACACCCATTGTCAGGAAGGTCTCATGGAATTGCTGCACAGTGCTGGTTTCAAACTCCTGATAAAAGCGCAGCACCGCGGCGCTGACGGCAACACCAAAACTGATCGCCAGCTGCTGCGTTACGGCAAGCACGCTGTTGCCGCCGCTGGCGTTGTCATCATCTAAATCGGCCAAAGTTATGGTGTTCATCGCCGTAAACTGTGTCGACATTGCCATGCCAAGAATAAACAGCGGTATTAATAAGAGGAAAACGCTTTCTGCGGGTGACTGTAGCGAAAACGTGGCGATCAGAATACCGATAATGACGGTGATGCTGACTAACACACGACGATAGCCAAACCAGCGCAGCAACTGCGTTACCGTTGATTTAGCCAAAATCGATCCGATTGCGGTAGGTGCCATCATACATCCAGCAATAATCGCCGAATAACCAAAACCAACTTGCAGCATCAATGGCATGAGAAACGGCACGCATCCAGTACCCAGACGCGAAGCGATATTGCCAATAATGCCGACTGAGAAGGTGCGGGTTTTAAACATGGGTAGGCTGATCAGCGGTGAAGGATGACGGCGCGCATGCATTATATAAAGAAGAAGTAATAAAACTCCGCTGCACAATATGCCTGCGGCCAGCCAGGCAGAGACGATACGCTCACCAAATAACTCAATACCGATTGAGATCATCACCAATCCAAAGCCAAACAGCATAAAACCAAGGAAATCGAAGCGACGTTTAGGCGTGGTGAAGTCCGGCATATATTTTCGCGCATAGAAAATGCCAAGAATGCCGACAGGAATGTTAATTAGGAATATCCAGTGCCACGTGGCGTAAGTCACCATTACCCCACCGAGCAGAGGACCCAGTATTGGGCCGACCAAACCCGGCATAGTGACAAAATTAAGCACGGGCAATAATTCACTGCGCGGATAGGCGCGTAACAAAGCAAGTCGCGCAACGGGCATCATCATCGCACCGCCGACACCCTGAATAATGCGCGAGATAACCAGCATTGAGAGCGTTTGTGAAAAGGCGCAAGCCAGCGAACCCAACGTAAATAGCGAAACCGCCACAATAAATACTTTGCGCGTGCCATAGCGATCGGCAAGCCAACCGCTGACAGGAATTAGCATGGCAACAGTCAACGTATAACTAATGACGGCGGATTGCATCGCAAGGGGAGAACGTTCAAGGCTGGTGGCTATAGCAGGTAAAGCAGTGTTGAGAATGGTGGCATCCAGTGCCTGCATGAAAAATGCCATGGCAGCTATCCATGGCAGACCGGCCATACTGCGCGCGGATCGAATCATTGAGCATCCTTTTAAGGGTTATCCAGCAGTAAGATTGAAAAAGAATAGCATTGGCAACAATGCTGGGTATGCGCGTTTTTGCTGTTTGAGCGGTTTTCTGTGCGTTATTCCGGCAGGAAATGCCTGTTTTTAACCCGTTCGTTTAAAAAAGAGACGGTCAGTAATTTTATTCAAAGAAATACTTGTCAGCCCGGAAGAACTCCCTATAATGCGCCTCCACTGACACGGCAAACCGGCAACGGGATGGCGGTTCAGGAGACGCAGGAAACTGGGTCGACGGAGAAAAGCTTCTGAAAAAGAGGTTGACTCTGAGGAGGGAAAGCGTATTATACGCCCCTCGCGACAGACCGGCCAGGCCGCTGTTCGCACTGCTCTTTAACAATTTATCAGACAATCTGTGTGGGCACTCGCAGGATGGATATCAGCGTCTTAGGACGTAAAAAATATCAAGCCTCACGAGTGAACACATAATGAAATTCATTATGACGTTTTACAGATGAGCACCGCTTAACTTGTTTAAGCAAATCAAACTTAAATTGAAGAGTTTGATCATGGCTCAGATTGAACGCTGGCGGCAGGCCTAACACATGCAAGTCGGACGGTAGCACAGGAGAGCTTGCTCTCTGGGTGACGAGTGGCGGACGGGTGAGTAATGTCTGGGAAACTGCCCGATGGAGGGGGATAACTACTGGAAACGGTAGCTAATACCGCATAACGTCGCAAGACCAAAGTGGGGGACCTTCGGGCCTCACACCATCGGATGTGCCCAGATGGGATTAGCTAGTAGGCGGGGTAATGGCCCACCTAGGCGACGATCCCTAGCTGGTCTGAGAGGATGACCAGCCACACTGGAACTGAGACACGGTCCAGACTCCTACGGGAGGCAGCAGTGGGGAATATTGCACAATGGGCGCAAGCCTGATGCAGCCATGCCGCGTGTATGAAGAAGGCCTTCGGGTTGTAAAGTACTTTCAGCGGGGAGGAAGGCGATGCGGTTAATAACCGCGTCGATTGACGTTACCCGCAGAAGAAGCACCGGCTAACTCCGTGCCAGCAGCCGCGGTAATACGGAGGGTGCAAGCGTTAATCGGAATTACTGGGCGTAAAGCGCACGCAGGCGGTCTGTTAAGTCAGATGTGAAATCCCCGGGCTCAACCCGGGAACTGCATTTGAAACTGGCAGGCTTGAGTCTCGTAGAGGGGGGTAGAATTCCAGGTGTAGCGGTGAAATGCGTAGAGATCTGGAGGAATACCGGTGGCGAAGGCGGCCCCCTGGACGAAGACTGACGCTCAGGTGCGAAAGCGTGGGGAGCAAACAGGATTAGATACCCTGGTAGTCCACGCCGTAAACGATGTCGACTTGGAGGTTGTGCCCTTGAGGCGTGGCTTCCGGAGCTAACGCGTTAAGTCGACCGCCTGGGGAGTACGGCCGCAAGGTTAAAACTCAAATGAATTGACGGGGGCCCGCACAAGCGGTGGAGCATGTGGTTTAATTCGATGCAACGCGAAGAACCTTACCTACTCTTGACATCCAGAGAACTTAGCAGAGATGCTTTGGTGCCTTCGGGAACTCTGAGACAGGTGCTGCATGGCTGTCGTCAGCTCGTGTTGTGAAATGTTGGGTTAAGTCCCGCAACGAGCGCAACCCTTATCCTTTGTTGCCAGCGATTCGGTCGGGAACTCAAAGGAGACTGCCGGTGATAAACCGGAGGAAGGTGGGGATGACGTCAAGTCATCATGGCCCTTACGAGTAGGGCTACACACGTGCTACAATGGCGCATACAAAGAGAAGCGACCTCGCGAGAGCAAGCGGACCTCACAAAGTGCGTCGTAGTCCGGATCGGAGTCTGCAACTCGACTCCGTGAAGTCGGAATCGCTAGTAATCGTGGATCAGAATGCCACGGTGAATACGTTCCCGGGCCTTGTACACACCGCCCGTCACACCATGGGAGTGGGTTGCAAAAGAAGTAGGTAGCTTAACCTTCGGGAGGGCGCTTACCACTTTGTGATTCATGACTGGGGTGAAGTCGTAACAAGGTAACCGTAGGGGAACCTGCGGTTGGATCACCTCCTTACCTGAAGATACCTCCCGCGAAGTGCTCACACAGATTGTCTGATAGAAAAGTAATGAGCAAGACGGCTGCGAAGTCGTGACACACCTTTGTGTCCCCTTCGTCTAGCGGTTAGGACACTGCCCTTTCACGGCGGTAACAGGGGTTCGAATCCCCTAGGGGACGCCACTTGCTTGGTGACAGGTGAAAGGTGTCTCCACAAAATATCTCAAAGCCGGCTTTTCAGCCGTGTTTGAGATATTGCTCTTTAACAATCCGGAACAAGCTGAAAATTGAAACGACGCGCGCCGCATCCCTCCGTAATAAGGGGTGCACAGGCGACGCGTTCGAGTCTCTCAAATGCTTACAGCACGCAGCGTTGCAAAACGCCTGTGGGTTGTGAGGTTAAGCGACTAAGCGTACACGGTGGATGCCCTGGCAGTCAGAGGCGATGAAGGACGTGCTAATCTGCGTAAAGCGACGGTAAGGTGATATGAACCGCTACAGCCGTCGATGTCCGAATGGGGAAACCCGGTGCACTCAGTGCATCATCGCAACATGAATACATAGTGTTGCGAGGCGAACCTGGGGAACTGAAACATCTAAGTACCCAGAGGAAAAGAAATCAACCGAGATTCCCCCAGTAGCGGCGAGCGAACGGGGAGCAGCCCAGAGCCTGAATCAGCTTGTGCATTAGTGGAACGGTCTGGAAAGTCCGACGGTACAGGGTGATAGTCCCGTACACAAAAGTGCACAAGCTGTGAGCTCGATGAGTAAGGCGGGACACGTGGTATCCTGTCTGAATATGGGGGGACCATCCTCCAAGGCTAAATACTCCTGACTGACCGATAGTGAACCAGTACCGTGAGGGAAAGGCGAAAAGAACCCCGGCGAGGGGAGTGAAACAGAACCTGAAACCGTGTACGTACAAGCAGTGGGAGCCTCTTTTATGGGGTGACTGCGTACCTTTTGTATAATGGGTCAGCGACTTATATTCTGTAGCAAGGTTAACCGTATAGGGGAGCCGCAGGGAAACCGAGTCTTAACTGGGCGTTAAGTTGCAGGGTATAGACCCGAAACCCGGTGATCTAGCCATGGGCAGGTTGAAGGTTGGGTAACACTAACTGGAGGACCGAACCGACTAATGTTGAAAAATTAGCGGATGACTTGTGGCTGGGGGTGAAAGGCCAATCAAACCGGGAGATAGCTGGTTCTCCCCGAAAGCTATTTAGGTAGCGCCTCGTGAACTCATCTCCGGGGGTAGAGCACTGTTTCGGCTAGGGGGCCATCCCGGCTTACCAACCCGATGCAAACTACGAATACCGGAGAATGTTATCACGGGAGACACACGGCGGGTGCTAACGTCCGTCGTGAAGAGGGAAACAACCCAGACCGCCAGCTAAGGTCCCAAAGTCATGGTTAAGTGGGAAACGATGTGGGAAGGCACAGACAGCCAGGATGTTGGCTTAGAAGCAGCCATCATTTAAAGAAAGCGTAATAGCTCACTGGTCGAGTCGGCCTGCGCGGAAGATGTAACGGGGCTAAACCATGCACCGAAGCTGCGGCAGCGGCGCGCAAGCGCCGTTGGGTAGGGGAGCGTTCTGTAAGCCGTCGAAGGTGGACTGTGAGGTCTGCTGGAGGTATCAGAAGTGCGAATGCTGACATAAGTAACGATAAAGCGGGTGAAAAGCCCGCTCGCCGGAAGACCAAGGGTTCCTGTTCAACGTTAATCGGAGCAGGGTGAGTCGACCCCTAAGGCGAGGCCGAAAGGCGTAGTCGATGGGAAACAGGTTAATATTCCTGTACTTGGTGTTACTGCGAAGGGGGGACGGAGAAGGTTAGGTTAGCCGGGCGACGGTTGTCCCGGTTTAAGCGTGTAGGCTGGCAGTCCAGGTAAATCCGGACGGCCTCAAGGCTGAGGCGTGACGACGAGGCACTACGGTGCTGAAGTAACTGATACCCTGCTTCCAGGAAAAGCCTCTAAGCATCAGGTAACACAAAATCGTACCCCAAACCGACACAGGTGGTCAGGTAGAGAATACCAAGGCGCTTGAGAGAACTCGGGTGAAGGAACTAGGCAAAATGGTGCCGTAACTTCGGGAGAAGGCACGCTGGCGCGTAGGTGAAGGGACTTGCTCCCGGAGCTGAAGCCAGTCGAAGATACCAGCTGGCTGCAACTGTTTATTAAAAACACAGCACTGTGCAAACACGAAAGTGGACGTATACGGTGTGACGCCTGCCCGGTGCCGGAAGGTTAATTGATGGGGTTATCCGCAAGGAGAAGCTCTTGATCGAAGCCCCGGTAAACGGCGGCCGTAACTATAACGGTCCTAAGGTAGCGAAATTCCTTGTCGGGTAAGTTCCGACCTGCACGAATGGCGTAATGATGGCCAGGCTGTCTCCACCCGAGACTCAGTGAAATTGAACTCGCTGTGAAGATGCAGTGTACCCGCGGCAAGACGGAAAGACCCCGTGAACCTTTACTACAGCTTGACACTGAACCTTGAGCCTTGATGTGTAGGATAGGTGGGAGGCTTTGAAGCGCGGACGCCAGTCCGCGTGGAGCCAACCTTGAAATACCACCCTTTAATGCTTGATGTTCTAACGTAGGCCCGTAATCCGGGCTGCGGACAGTGTCTGGTGGGTAGTTTGACTGGGGCGGTCTCCTCCTAAAGAGTAACGGAGGAGCACGAAGGTCAGCTAATCACGGTCGGACATCGTGAGGTTAGTGCAATGGCATAAGCTGGCTTGACTGCGAGAGTGACGGCTCGAGCAGGTGCGAAAGCAGGTCATAGTGATCCGGTGGTTCTGAATGGAAGGGCCATCGCTCAACGGATAAAAGGTACTCCGGGGATAACAGGCTGATACCGCCCAAGAGTTCATATCGACGGCGGTGTTTGGCACCTCGATGTCGGCTCATCACATCCTGGGGCTGAAGTAGGTCCCAAGGGTACGGCTGTTCGCCGTTTAAAGTGGTACGCGAGCTGGGTTTAGAACGTCGTGAGACAGTTCGGTCCCTATCTGCCGTGGGCGCTGGAAAACTGAGGGGGGTTGCTCCTAGTACGAGAGGACCGGAGTGAACGCACCGCTGGTGTTCGGGTTGTCACGCCAGTGGCACTGCCCGGTAGCTAAGTGCGGAAAAGATAAGTGCTGAAAGCATCTAAGCACGAAACTTGCCCCGAGATGAGTTTTCCCTGACCCCTTGAGGGTCCTGAAGGGACGTTGAAGACTACGACGTTGATAGGCCGGGTGTGTAAGCGCAGCGATGCGTTGAGCTAACCGGTACTAATGACCCGTGAGGCTTAACCTTACAACGCCAGAGGCGTTTTGGTTGTAGAGACAGAGATTTTCAGCTTGTTCGACGGATAACCCTGCGCGGCGAAAGCGGCGCGGGACAACAGAATTTGCCTGGCGGCTGTAGCGCGGTGGTCCCACCTGACCCCATGCCGAACTCAGAAGTGAAACGCCGTAGCGCCGATGGTAGTGTGGGGTCTCCCCATGCGAGAGTAGGGAACTGCCAGGCATCAAATAAGTAAAAAAGCCCTTTGCATCCGCAAAGGGCTTTTTTACGTCCTGCATCCGGGCAGACGGCAGCGGCAAGCGCTAAATACCGCCGGCTCAGCGGCCGGCAAGCCAGCCGGCGATAAAGTCAGCCACCCGGTCAGGCCGGCTGATGTTCAGAACGGGGACGTGAAGCGCCGGGCAGGCATCGCCGGCCACGGCAATAACGTGCCCGCCGGTTAAGGCCTCAGCGCTTTCCTCAGTACCCGCCCGCCATAAAACAATTTTAGGCACAGCTTCGTTTTTAAATCCCTCCACCAAAACTAAATCCAGCTTAGAAGTATCCATACGGCTTACTAAATAATTCAAATCGAACTCTTCTGTATCGGCGTTTTCACACATTAACGCCCAGCGTTGCGAGCTGGCGACGATGACTTGATCGGCCCCGGCCTTTCTTAGCACGTAGCTATCTTTGCCTGGCGTATCAATATCCACATCGTGATGGGTATGCTTGATTAAGCCAACACGGATGCCACGCTTTTTAAGTAAAGGAATAACTTTCTGTAGCAGTGTCGTTTTTCCTGTACCGCTCCAGGCGGCTATAGCAAGTATTTTCGCTGTCATATCAGAGTACTTTTAACAGATCCTCGGGCGTGTTTATGTTACGGAAAGCTGACTCATCATCGTTGAGCTGTATTGCATGGCCACCTTGTTCTGTCAAAAACTGTATTAAGCGACGCTGGCCTTGTTGTAAATAAATCTCGAGCGCATCTGCGACACATCGATGTATTAGCGCCAATGTAGGATGATCGCGTTCTCGTGAGCACACCCATACAGCGGGTGCATCACCTTTTTGCTGTAAGAGTTGATGCACATAATCGAGAGGAATTGCTGGCGTATCGCAAGAGCAGAATACCGCCCAGTCACCAGGAATCACCTTGAGCGCACTTAAAATGCCGCCCAATGGGCCTGGATAATCGGTAATAGCATCTTGTATGACCTGGCAGCCACTCAACTGATAACGATCAATGTTACGGTTGGCGCTAATCATGACAATGTCGACTTGCGGCTCAAGCCGCTGAAGAACATGCTGATAAAGCGGTATGCCATTGAGCAGCAATAGTCCTTTGTCCTGACCACCCATGCGGCGGCCTTGACCACCGGCCAAGATGACGCCGGTTAATGCTGACATAATCATGCCCTCGCTTTTAGCTTTCTGTTAATCACGTTGTGAGGATCCCCAGATGAAATGCCATCGACTGAATGAGTTAATTGAATTACTACAACCTGCCTGGCAAAAGGAACCCGATCTCAATCTGATACCATTTTTACAGAAACTCGCACAACAGTCTGGATACAGTGGCCCATTAAGTGAATTAACGGACGACGTATTGATTTACCATCTGAAAATGCGTGACTGCGCTCAGAGCGATGAGATTCCTGGGCTGAAAAAAGATTATGAAGTCGATTTTAAAACGGCATTACTGCGTGCCCGAGGTGTCATTAAAGATGGCGAGTAATGTATCCTTGCTGGCTAACAGCATGAGACTACATAGGTAAAAAATGAGCGAAGCCGCTTTCACATTCCAGACGCTGAATCCCGACGTGATCCTTGATGCGCTATGGGATACAGGGATTCGTGTCGAGTCAGGGCTGACAGCGCTAAATAGTTATGAGAATCGCGTTTATCAGTTTAGCGATGATGACAAACGCCGTTATGTGGCAAAGTTTTACCGTCCACAGCGCTGGAATGCAGAGCAAATTAATGAAGAGCATCAATTCGCTTTGGATTTGTTGGCTGATGAAGTTCCTGTTGCGGCTCCACTGATTCTGAATGAAAAAACGTTGCAGATGCATTCTGGTTTCTTTTTTGCTGTCTTTCCCAGTTTGGGCGGCCGCCAATATGAAACTGATAATGAAGATCAGATGGAATGGGTTGGCCGTTTTTTAGGGCGCATTCACCAAACGGGGCGTAAGGCGCTGTTTGAGCATCGGCCAACGATGGGCCTGGATGAATATATCCATGAGCCTCGCCAGGTATTAGAACAGAGCAACTTAGTGCCTGCTAAGCTCAAAGCCAGCTTATTACAGGCAGTCGACAAGCTTGGCATCACTCTGCAGCAGCGCTGGCATAATGCATGGCAGCCGCTACGATTACACGGCGATTGCCATCCGGGTAATATTTTATGGCGCGATGGCCCACTGTTTGTCGATTTGGATGATGCCAGAAACGGTCCTGCTGTTCAGGATCTCTGGATGCTGATCAACGGCGATCGTCAGGAGCAGCGAATTCAATGGGATATTTTGCTAGAGGCCTACAGTGAATTCAGCGACTTCGATATTAATGAATTGTCACTGATTGAGCCTTTACGCGCGATGCGCATGGTTTATTATTTGGCCTGGGTAGTGCGCCGTTGGCAGGATCCGGCTTTTCCACGCGCCTTTCCATGGATGACAGATGAAGATTTCTGGCGCAGACAGATTTCACTATTTACCGAGCAGGAAAAGTTGTTACAGGAACCTCCTCTACAGCTTACCCCGCAATTTTAATGAAGAAGTCAGGAGAGTTTTTCACGATGAAAAAGATTTGGTTTGCACTGATTGGTTTAGTGCTGGCGTTTAGCGCGTCTGCTGCACAATTTGATGATGGTAAACAGTATGTCAGTCTGCAGAAGCCGGTCGCAGGTGAACCTCAGGTGATGGAGTTTTTCTCTTTTTTCTGCCCCCATTGCTACCAATTCGAACGCACTTACCACGTCAGTGATGCCGTGAAAAAGAACCTGCCCGAAAACGTAAAAGTGGTTAAATACCATGTTGATTTCCTGGGCGGCGATTTTGGTCCAGTTGTGACGCAGGCCTGGGCGGTTGCAATAGCATTGGGCGTTGAAAGTAAAGTCACCGCACCTATTTTTGATGGCATTCAAAAAAGCCAAACCATCAATGATGCCGCTAGTTTGAAAGAGACTTTCGTTAAAGCGGCGGGTATCTCTTCTAACGAATATGATGCTGCATGGAACAGTTTTGCCGTTAAGGCATTGGTTGCTCAGCAGCAGAAAGCGGCAGCCGATGTTAATTTACAAGGCGTGCCGGCGATTTTCGTTAATGGCAAATACATGGTAAATAATGGCGGTTTGGATACGAGCTCAATGGATAACTTCGTAGCAGATTATGCCAACGTCGTTAAATTCTTGGTTGAGAAAAAGTAATACCTGCAATCTGCCCAAAAAACGCCAGTTTAGCTGGCGTTTTTTATTTGTATTAAATTTATAAATGCACTACCCAATCTCCAGGGCATAATTTTAATATCCACACAAGGGATCACGTAATTAAAAACCTCGATCGGGTCACTGACTTTCTATAACTCAATGTATTAAAAGATATTACTCAGAAAGATAATTCTTTTGTTATGTAAATAATTAAACGTTATGATTTTTACGCACAAAGTTATCCACAGCATGATCGTTGCGATCCTCGCCTCATTTGCATCAAAAATGACGGTGATTTACCGCCATAATTCAACATTCTCGCCAAGCTGTGGCATCCTTATAGACCAATCCATGGCAACGAAGAATAGACAGACTTATGGCGCAAATAGCAGAAAATCCACTGATTCTGGTTGATGGCTCATCCTATCTTTATCGCGCGTATCACGCGTTTCCGCCGCTGACCAACAGCGCTGGCGAGCCGACTGGTGCCATGTATGGTGTGCTTAACATGCTTAAGAGCCTGTTAACTCAATACAATCCAAGTCATGTTGCTGTGGTCTTTGATGCCAAAGGCAAGACTTTTCGAGATGAACTGTTTGAACACTATAAATCTCATCGCCCACCGATGCCTGATGATCTGCGCGCGCAAATAGAGCCGTTACATGAAATGGTAAAGGCTATGGGTTTGCCTTTACTCGCGGTAAGTGGCGTTGAGGCAGATGACGTAATCGGTACGTTAGCGTTAGAAGCAGAGCAAAAAGGTCGCTCTGTTTTGATCAGTACGGGTGACAAAGATATGGCGCAGCTTGTCACACCCGCTATTACGCTAATCAACACCATGACTAACACGATCCTTGGCCCAGATGAGGTGGAACAAAAATATGGCGTACCACCTTCGCTGATCATTGATTTCCTCGCCATGATGGGCGACAGCTCGGATAACATTCCGGGTGTACCGGGCGTGGGTGAAAAAACGGCACAAGCATTGCTGCAAGGCTTGGGCGGTATGCAGTCCATTTATGACAATTTGGATAAAGTTGCTGATTTGTCATTCCGAGGAGCCAAAACCATGGCGACGAAGCTGGAACAGAATCGTGACGTCGCATTCCTGTCTTATCAGCTGGCAACGATCAAAACCAATGTTGAACTGGAGTTGACGTGCGAGCAGCTAACCGTGAGCGAACCAGATGTCGCTGCACTGCAAACGCTGTTTAGCCGTTATGAATTCAAGCGTTGGTTAGCCGACTTACAAGATGGAAAGTGGCTACAAGGTAAAAAAAACAATCAGTCCGCCCAGAAGATCTTACCTGATGAACCGGCTGAACAGCCGACCGAGACCGTCAGCGTGCTTTCTGCAGATGGCTACGTCACTATCCTTGATCAGCAGACATTTGATAGCTGGATTGAAAAACTGAGAAAAAGCGATGTTTTTGCGTTTGATTTAGAAACCGATTCGCTGGATACATTAAGTGCCAATATCGTCGGTATCAGTTTTGCTGTTGCGCCCGGTGAAGCCGCTTATCTTCCTGTCGCACATGATTACCTTGATGCGCCTGAGCAGCTTGATCGTAAAACGGTGCTGGCACAGCTCAAACCGCTGCTGGAAGACAGCACAGCCTTTAAAGTCGGTCAAAATTTAAAATATGACCGTGGGGTGCTGAAGAATTACGATATTGAGCTTGCAGGCATCAAGTTCGATACCATGCTGGAGTCATATATTCTCAACAGTGTGGTCGGCAAGCATGACATGGATAGCCTTTCTGCACGCTGGCTCAAACATAAAACGGTGACGTTCACAGAGATTGCCGGAAAAGGTAAAAATCAGCTCACATTTAACCAGATAGCGTTAGAGCAGGCGGCGCATTATGCTGCTGAAGATGCTGACGTTACGCTGCAGTTGCATTTAAAAATGTGGCCAGAGCTAGAAAAAGAAGCGGGTCCGAAAAAAGTCTTCGAGCAGATTGAAATGCCTTTATTGACGGTAATTTCACGCATTGAGCGAAATGGCGTGTTGATCGATCAAAATATTCTGGCACAGCATTCTAAAGAACTTACCACGCGTTTGGCGGAGCTTGAATTAAAAGCGCACGAGTTGGCCGGTGAGCCGTTTAACCTTTCTTCCACCAAGCAGCTTCAGGTTATTCTGTTTGAAAAGCAGGGTATTAAGCCTACTAAGAAAACGCCTGGCGGTGCGCCATCGACCAGCGAAGAGGTGTTAGCCGAACTCGCATTAGATTATCCGCTGCCAAAAGTCATTTTGGAGCATCGTGGTTTATCTAAATTGAAGTCGACTTATACTGACAAACTGCCAATGATGATAAATCCTCTGAGCGGCCGCGTTCATACCTCTTATCATCAAGCCGTTACCGCAACCGGACGCCTGTCATCTACCGATCCTAATCTGCAAAACATTCCAGTGCGCAATGACGAAGGACGTCGTATTCGTCAGGCTTTTATTGCCGCTAAGGGAAACCGTATCGTTGCGGCTGACTACTCACAGATAGAACTGCGCATTATGGCGCATCTCTCCCAGGATAAAGGCCTGTTAGATGCCTTTGCCCAAGGAGAAGATATTCACCGCGCCACGGCATCAGAGGTGTTTGGTGTTGCGCTGAGCAAGGTAAGCGGTGAGCAGCGTCGCAGCGCAAAGGCGATTAACTTCGGTCTGATTTATGGCATGAGTGCGTTCGGGCTGTCGCGGCAGTTGAACATTGGTGCAGGAGAAGCGAAAAGGTATATGGATTTATACTTTGAACGTTATCCAGGCGTGCTGCGTTATATGGAAAATACGCGACAGTTAGCCGCCGAAAAAGGCTATGTCGAAACGCTTGATGGGCGTCGACTGTGGTTGCCGGACATCACATCCAGTAACGCAATACGCCGTAAAGCTGCCGAACGTGCAGCGATTAACGCACCGATGCAAGGCACAGCTGCAGACATCATTAAGCGGGCGATGATTGCCGTAGATGGCTGGCTTGAACAGCAGGATGACAACGCGGTGAAGATGATCATGCAGGTACACGATGAATTGGTGTTTGAAGTCAACGCAGATGCAATTGAGTCAGCAAGCCAGCAGATCCGTACATTAATGGAAGGCAGTATGAAATTAGATGTGCCGTTGCTGGTGGAAGTCGGCGTCGGTGATAACTGGGATCAGGCCCACTGAATTTGACTTTGGGCCTGTAAAGGCGCTTTTTTACAGGCCCACTCAGAACCATAAGTAAATTGTTTACTTAATCGGTTCAGCCATGCCTCTTTGAGCCTGAAAAAATATGCGTTCACTAACTCTTTAACGACTAAGCATTTTTTTGGTAATTAAACTACATCTAAGAATCATTTTTGTGACGCGCCAGGTAAAAAAACTGTCAAGTTATGAAAGCCAGCTACAAAAAATCCTTTGTGGCGCAGAAAAAATCAGGTAAAGTTCGAGGCGTAGGGTACAGAGGTAAGATGTTCTATCTTTCAGACCTTTTACTTCACGTAATCGGATTTGGCTGAATTCTAGCCGCCCCAGTCATTATATGACTGGGGCGTTTTTTATTGGGCTTTGTCTGGAAGCGGCGCTCTGGCCGCTAATCATCTTCTACTTATTCTTCAGAATCACTCTCTGCATCTTCTTCTTCGCGCGCCGGTTCTAATTCATTAAACCAGCTGTCTAACTTGTGGCGTACTTTATCGACATTGATCTTCTTCAATGACGAAAACATCTCAACTTGCACATCGCCCATGAATGCTGCTGAAGCTTCACGAACTGCATTAAGCTGTGCTTTACGCGCGCCTGATGCCAATTTGTCGGCTTTGGTCAGCAATAGCAGTACTTCTATATTGCTTTCAACTGCCCATTGGATCATCTGTTGATCGAGATCTTTTAGCGGGTGACGAATATCCATCAAAATCACCAACCCTTTCAGCGCCTGACGTTTTTGCAGATATTCGCCCAGTGCACGTTGCCATTTCAACTTCATCTGCTCTGGTACTTCGGCATAGCCATAACCCGGTAAATCGACCAGACGTTTGCCTTCGCTCACCTCAAACAGGTTAATTAATTGCGTACGGCCTGGCGTTTTACTGGTGCGCGCCAAACTTTTTTGATTGGTTAACGTGTTGAGTGCGCTAGATTTACCGGCATTAGAGCGTCCAGCAAAGGCCACTTCAATACCGGTGTCAGATGGCAAATGACGGATGTCAGGGGCGCTAAGAATAAAGCGGGTAACGTGATAATTTAGTTCAGGCAAGATGACACTCCAAAAATACGTATTCGGGCAATGGCGCTGATTATACGCGTTATGGCGCGAAAGTGCTCAATGGCATCCTTTTAGGCTTTTTTGTAAGAGATTTGCCATTAAAAGTGGCAGTTATATCCTCTTTTATTTAATTTTTTAAAAAAATAAATCATTAAAATTCATTTATTTAAATAAAAAGTACGGGTTTTCCATCGAAACTCAAGACAAGTCTGGCTTGAGGGTTTTACTAATTGGTCTACATTATTGTGCAGTGCATGGCAGCACCCATTAGGATGATGCGCTCAGGAATGTCATGAAGATGAAGAGCGATGGAGTGGAAATGGTCAAGGATTGGGACCGGACAAGGAAAAGGAGATGCTCAGGAGATGAGCTGGCGCGGGAATAACCGGGATGTTGCGAGCCAAAAAGGATTTAAAACATGATTCCTTCTTATGAAGGTGTGAAATAAGGCGACAGCTTAAGCTGTCGCCTTTTTTCTTTGTCTGCTTTCTGCTAGATTTCGCCGCAATTCTATACTGAATAAAAACGCTGAGATAAAACACTATGAAGCAACCTGCACGAGCTGCGAACGGCAAACCTGCCGCCAAGGCCAAACGCAAATCGCGTGAAGAAATAAACATTGAAGCACGTGACCGCAAGCGCGATAAAAAGCATCGCGGTCATGCGTCAGGCAGCCGTGCGAATCCCGAAACCAAGGGCAGCAAAAACGGCGGCTCAGGCACTACAGCTAAAGATCCGCGTATCGGGAGTAAGAAGCCGATCGCGTTAGGCGCTGAAGGTCAAACCGCACCGGCTAAAGTGAAAAAGGCGCCAACCAAACCTGCCGTTGAGAAAGTGCGTCTAACGCCTGAAGAAGAATTGGCGAAGCTGGAAAACGATCCCCGTTTGGATAATCTGCTTGATCGCCTTGAAGGCGGTGAAACGCTCTCCGCTGAAGATCAAGGTTGGTTAGACGCAGCGCTTGATCGTATCGATGAGCTGATGGAGCAGTTAGGCATCGCCATGGATGACGACGAAGACGAGCAAGCCGAAGAAGATATGTATCGTCTGCTGAAAGGCAACTAAGCTTTTTGACCGGCATGTGTGTTTGCGCATGCCGGGCTTAACAGGTAAACACGAATGTTTTGGCCTGGATCAATTTTCGCGCTGTTACTTACATGTTATCTACTTTGGTTATTGATTAAACTACGACGCCTGTCGCGTCTGAAGCATCGTATAAGTCGGGTTTCATCATCCCGCTCACCTTTCTCCTCTTCTGCATCGCGACCTTCTCTTAGACGACGTCACCGGAAGGAATAAGTATGTCATCGCAGCAGATCGAGTGGGATCAGGCGTTAATTGAAAAGTACAATTACGCCGGTCCACGCTATACCTCGTATCCCACCGCGCTCGAGTTCAACGAAAACTATGCAGAAGATGATTTCCAACGAGCGGTAGCGCGTTACCCCGATCGCCCTTTATCTCTCTATATCCACATTCCGTTTTGTCATCGCCTCTGTTATTTCTGCGGCTGCAATAAAATTGTGACGCGCCAGTTGCATAAAGCCGATCGCTATTTGGATGTGTTAGAGCAAGAAATTCGCCAACGTTCGCCTTTTTTTCGCCAGCGTCGAGTGACTCAGCTTCACTGGGGCGGCGGCACGCCGACTTTCCTGAATAAAGCGCAAATTACCCGTTTGGTCACCTTGCTGAAGCAGCATTTTGACGTGGCGGCAGACGTGGAAATGTCGATCGAGATTGACCCACGTGAAATCGAATTAGATATGATCGATCACCTGCGTACGCTGGGCTTTAATCGCCTGAGTATGGGCGTACAGGATTTTAATAAAGCCGTTCAGGAGCGCGTTAATCGCGTGCAGGATGAAAATGTCATTTTTGGTTTGATGGAAAGAGCCCGCCAGCAAGGCTTTAGCTCAACCAGCATCGATTTAATTTATGGTTTGCCACTGCAAACGCCAGAAAGCTTCGCCTTTACTTTAAAGCGCGTTACTGAGCTCAATCCCGATCGCCTCAGCGTCTTTAATTATGCGCATATGCCTACGCTATTTGCTGCTCAACGCAAAATCAAAGAGGAGGAGCTGCCTTCTGCCTCGCAGAAGCTTGTTATCCTTCATGAGACCATCGCTATGCTAACGCAGCAGGGTTATCAGTTCATCGGTATGGATCATTTCGCAAAGCCGCAGGATGAGCTGGCAGTGGCTCAGCGTGCAGGCCTGCTTCATCGTAATTTCCAGGGTTATACCACGCAGGGCGATAGCGACTTGCTTGGGCTGGGTGTGTCGGCAATTAGCATGATCGGTGACAGCTATGCGCAAAATCAAAAAGCGCTCAATGTGTGGTATGAAAGCGTGGGCAGCACGGGTAATGGCTTATGGCGAGGTCTAACGTTGAGCCAGGACGACTGTTTACGTCGCGACGTGATAAAAATGCTGATATGCAATTTTTCTTTGGATTTTAAAGCGGTAGAAGCGCAATGGAATATACACTTTAACGACTATTTCGCTGAGGATTTAACGCTATTGAAACCATTGATTGCGGATGGGCTGGTGGAGCATAGCGCGACAGGGCTACAGGTTACGGGAGTGGGGCGTTTACTCATTCGGAATATCTGTATGTGCTTTGATGTTTATCTGCGCCAAAAGGCGCGTCAGCAGCAGTTTTCGCGCGTTATCTAAAGTAAACGGCTGAAGCACAAGCAATGCTCCAGCCGTTCATCTCAACACTTATTCCATGCCGAGCTCTTTTAGCTTGCGAGTCAAGGTATTACGTCCCCAGCCCAACAAACGTGCCGCTTCCTGCTTATGGCCCTGCGTATGTCGCAGCGCAGTAGTCAGCAGCGTGCGCTCCATCTCCGGCTGTGCTTCTGACAACAAGTTTTGATGACCGGAACGTAAAGCGCGATCGGCCCACTGTGCCAGCAACGTTGCCCAGCTATCAGGCAGTGATTGCACTGGATTTTCTGGTGTGTTCGATTCAAACAGCTCTGAAGGCAGATCCTGAATCAGTACTTCCTGGCCAGCCGCCATCACCGTTAGCCAGCGACAGGTATTTTCCAACTGGCGTACGTTACCGGACCAGTGAAGGCGCGTTAATGCTGTCTCGGTTTCAGGATGCAAAATTTTCGCTTCGACACCCAGTTCTCGCGCAGCAACCTGCAGGAAATAACGCGCCAGACGAGGAATATCCTCGCGACGCTCGCGCAGCGGTGGCAAATGTACCCGGATGACATTCAGACGGTGGAATAAATCCTCACGGAACTTGCCTTCCTGTACTCGCAGCTCAAGGTTCTGATGCGTAGCAGCAATGATGCGAACATCGACCTTTACAGGCGCATAGCCGCCAACACGATAAAACTGGCCATCAGCTAAAACGCGTAGCAAGCGGGTTTGCACATCTAAAGGCATATCACCGATTTCATCTAAAAATAGTGTGCCGCCGTCGGCCTGCTCGAAACGGCCCTGCCGAATCTGATTCGCTCCAGTAAAGGCGCCTTTTTCATGACCAAACAGCTCGGATTCAATCAAATCCTTGGGAATGGCAGCCATATTCAGGGCAATAAATGGCGATTTTGCCCGTGGGCTATGACGATGCAGCGCGTGCGCCACTAACTCTTTACCGGTACCCGATTCACCATTGATCAGTACGCTGATTGACGAGCGCGACAGGCGACCAATGATACGGAATACATCCTGCATGGCAGGCGCTTCACCGATAATATCGGTTGTTGGCCCGCTAACTGGCTGATTACGCGGCTGCTGCTGTTCCTGATAATGACTGATAGCACGCTCAACCAGCGCGACCGCTTCATCAATATCGAAAGGTTTCGGCAGGTAATCAAACGCACCTTGCTGGTAAGCACTGACCGCAGCATCTAAATCAGAATGCGCCGTCATGATAATCACGGGCAACATCGGATGACGCTGTTTAATCTGTTTTAGCAGCGCCAGCCCATCCATACCCGGCATGCGAATATCTGACAATAAAACATCTGGGGTTTTGGTCGAAAGTGCATCTAGCACCTCGCTTGCGCTGTCAAAAGTGGCGCAGTTTAAACCGGCTCCAGTGAGCGCGCGTTCAAGCACCCAGCGGATGGAGCTATCGTCATCGACGATCCAGACTATCCCTCGTTGCATAGAAACCTCACTGGCGAATAGGCAAGTAAACCGAGAATTCGGTGTGACCAGGCCAACTGTTAAATTCTATTTTTCCTGAATGCTGATCGATCAAGCTGCGTGCGATTGAAAGGCCTAAACCGGTGCCGCCTTCACGCCCGCTGACCATCGGATAGAACAGCGTATCTTGCAGTTGAGCTGGAATACCCGGGCCGTCATCCTCTATATCGATGCGCGCCACCAGGCGATATCGCGTGCCATGCAGCGTTAACTGAAACGCCGTGCGGGTACGAATAATGATTGTGCCGCCTTCTTCACCCAACGCCTGAAGGGCGTTGCGTACTACGTTCAGCAGAACCTGCTCAATTTGATCCGGGTCATGCGGCAATTCCGGCAAGCTGGGGTCATAATCGCGCACCAGCGAGACGTTGTCAGGCAGCTCCATCGACACCAAATTCACCACGCGCTCAGCGACTTGATGAATACTTTGAGTGATGTGCATGCCAGGCTGCTGCGGCCCTAACAGGCGATCTACCAGGTTTCGCAACCGGTCCGCCTGCTCAATAATAACTTTGGTGTATTCGTTCAGCGACGGATCGGGCAGCGCACGTGATAACAATTGCGCAGCACCCCGTAACCCTCCCAGCGGATTTTTAATTTCATGTGCCAGACCACGAACCAAATCGCGCGCTGCAACCTGCTGGGCGTGCTGTAACTGTTCCTGACTAAGACGACGTTGGTTATCCATCGGCGCCATTTCCATCAGGATAAAACCATCAGGCAAGCGTTGCGCCGTCAGTGACATAATGTGCGCGCGGCCATCCACAACCAGCGTCACTTCACTGTCGGTAAATCCCTGGCCAGCCTCAAGACTTTCACGCATCACCTCAACATTCAGCGAAAAGTAGCCGGTTAATTCAGGTAACGGCGTGCCGAACAATTTACGTGAGCTTTGCGCCAGTAATTGCTGCGCCGCCGGGTTGGCGTAATGAATAACCAAATCGTTATCCACCAACAAAATACTGTTGATTAATGAATTGAGAATCTGCCCTGCATCGGGCAGAGAGCCAGTTGCCATACAGCGTTCCTTTGCACTAAGTGAGTGCATTGTAGTATTTAAGCCGAATTTCAGGCGAATGAACGATGAATTCGCGGAGAAAAAAGCCCATCCGAAGATGGGCTAAAAATTTCCACGGCAACATAAAACCTAAAATTGATTAAACGCTGTAGTAAAGCTCGAACTCTACCGGGTGCGGAGTCATGCGAACGCGGTCGTCTTCAGCTTTACGCAGGGTGATGTAGGCATCGATGGTTTCGTCAGTGAACACGCCGCCACGGGTCAGGAACTCGCGGTCTTCGTTCAGTGCGTTCAGCGCTTCTTCCAGTGAGCCAGCCACTTTTGGAATCTCAGCTTCTTCTTCCGGCGGCAGGTCATACAGGTTTTTGTCCATCGCGTCGCCAGGATGGATCTTGTTGATGATGCCGTCAAGGCCAGCCATCAGCAGAGCAGTAAACGCCAGGTATGGGTTTGCCGCTGGATCCGGGAAGCGCGCTTCAATACGACGTGCTTTCGGGCTAGCAACAACTGGGATACGGATTGATGCAGAACGGTTACGCGCGGAGTAAGCCAGCATAACCGGTGCTTCATAACCCGGGACCAAACGCTTGTAAGAGTTGGTAGTCGGGTTAGCTAAGGCGTTGATTGCTTTAGCGTGCTTGATAATACCGCCGATGTAGAACAGCGCCATTTCAGACAGGCCGCCGTACTTGTCGCCAGAGAACAGGTTCTCGCCACCTTTAGACAGTGACATATGGCAGTGCATACCAGAACCGTTGTCGCCAAACATTGGCTTCGGCATGAAGGTCGCAGTTTTACCGTATGCATGTGCAACGTTGTGCACAACATATTTGTAGATCTGAATTTCGTCAGCTTTTTTGGTCATGGTGTTGAAGCGGGTTGCCACTTCGTTCTGACCAGCAGTAGCCACTTCGTGGTGATGCGCTTCTACTACCAGACCCATTTGTTCCATGGTCAGACACATGGCAGAACGGATGTCCTGAGCTGAGTCAACAGGTGGAACGGGGAAGTAGCCGCCTTTCAGACCTGGACGGTGACCTTTGTTACCGCCTTCGTACTCTTTACCGGTGTTCCAGGCTGCTTCGATATCGTCGATAGCAACGTGTGAGCCGGAAGTAGAAGAACCGAAACGGATGTCATCAAACAGGAAGAATTCTGGTTCTGGTCCGAACAGCACGGTGTCCGCGATGCCAGAAGAGCGCAGGAAATCTTCAGCGCGCTTTGCGATTGAACGTGGATCACGATCGTAGCCCTGCATGGTGCCTGGCTCGAGAATGTCGCAACGGATGATCAGCGTAGAATCTTCGAAGAACGGATCCATTACCGCCGTGGTTGCGTCAGGCATCAGCACCATGTCTGATTCGTTAATGCCTTTCCAGCCACCGATGGAGGAGCCATCGAACATTTTGCCTTCTTCGAAGAAGTCAGCGTTAACCTGGTGAGCAGGGATAGTAACGTGCTGTTCTTTACCTTTAGTATCGGTAAAACGCAGGTCAACAAACTTAACTTCATTCTCGTTCATCATCGAGAGAACGTGTTCAGCGGACATACTCAACTCTCCTGGAAATGGTCATTGTCTACATGGTGAGAGAACTTCGTTGCCTGGAATGCGTCTCTTATTACAACCATTCCTAACCAACTGAATCTCGGCAAGCTCTTCAACCGTTGTCTAACTGTCGTTTTCGCTTGATTAATATAAAGCGAATTCTGTGCCAACTTTCTGTCATCGTGCTAAATAGCGCTATAATGCGCTCTCTTATCTCTCTTGCGCTGCACCAGTATGGATGCCTTGCACCAAGATTGTGCTTTTCACGCAAATATCAGCACCAATTTGGTGCGTCACGCCAACTTAGTGCATTTTCTGCACCGAGAACAGTGCGAATTTCCCCCAATGCAATAAACTTTCAGTGAAAAGTGTGATCATGTTCAGTCTTCCGCTTAATCCGTGTACAATAGCGCGCTATTTCTATTTCTATAAATGCCTGAGGCAAAGCTGTGATCGAAAATTTGCGTAACATCGCCATCATCGCGCACGTTGACCATGGAAAGACCACCCTGGTTGACAAACTGCTGCAACAATCCGGTACCTTCGATGCCCGTACCGAAGCTACTGAGCGCGTGATGGACTCCAATGACCTGGAGAAAGAGCGTGGGATTACCATCCTCGCAAAAAACACCGCCATTAAGTGGAATGACTACCGTATCAACATCGTTGATACCCCAGGACACGCCGACTTCGGTGGTGAAGTTGAGCGCGTCATGTCCATGGTGGATTCGGTGCTGCTGGTTGTAGATGCGATGGATGGCCCTATGCCGCAAACCCGCTTCGTGACCAAAAAAGCGTTCGCGCATGGTCTGAAGCCGATTGTGGTTATCAACAAAATTGACCGTCCTGGCGCACGTCCAGATTGGGTTGTTGATCAGGTATTTGACCTGTTCGTTAACCTTGATGCGACCGACGAACAGCTCGACTTCCCTATCATTTACGCTTCTGCGCTGAATGGTATCGCGGGTCTGGAACACACTGACATGGCGGACGACATGACCCCGCTGTATCAGGCAATTGTTGACCACGTTTCTCCGCCACAGGTTGAAGCTGACGCGCCACTGCAGATGCAGATTTCGCAGTTGGACTACAACAACTATCTGGGCGTTATCGGCATCGGCCGCATCAAGCGCGGTAAAGTTAAGCCGAACCAGCAAGTGACTATCATTGATAGCGAAGGCAAAACCCGTAACGGTAAAGTCGGTAAAGTGCTGGGCCACTTGGGTCTGGAACGTATCGATACTGATATGGCAGAAGCGGGCGACATCATCGCGATCACCGGTCTGGGCGAGCTGAACATCTCTGACACTATTTGCGACACGCAAAATGTTGAAGCGTTGCCAGCCCTGAGCGTTGATGAGCCAACCGTAACCATGTTCTTTAACGTCAACACCTCACCGTTCTGCGGTAAAGAAGGTAAGTACGTGACTTCACGTCAGATCCTTGAGCGTCTGAACAAAGAACTGGTTCACAACGTTGCGCTGCGTGTTGAAGAAACCGAAGATGCTGATGCGTTCCGCGTATCAGGTCGTGGTGAACTTCACCTTTCTGTACTGATTGAAAACATGCGTCGTGAAGGTTTCGAACTGGCGGTATCCCGTCCGAAAGTTATCTTCCGTGAAATCGATGGCCGCAAACAAGAGCCATTCGAAAACGTTACGTTGGATATCGAAGAGAATAACCAAGGCTCAGTAATGCAAGCCATGGGTGAGCGTAAAGGCGATCTGAAAAACATGGATCCGGATGGTAAAGGCCGCGTACGTCTCGACTACGTGATCCCAAGCCGTGGCTTGATTGGCTTCCGTAACGAATTCATGACCATGACTTCCGGTACCGGCCTGCTGTACTCCACCTTCAGCCATTATGACGATATTCGTCAGGGCGAAGTGGGCCAGCGCCAGAACGGCGTACTGATCTCTAACGGCCAAGGCAAAGCAGTTGCGTTTGCATTGTTCAGCCTGCAGGATCGCGGCAAATTGTTCCTGGGTCACGGTGCAGAAGTATATGAAGGCCAGATCATCGGTATTCACAGCCGTTCTAACGACCTGACTGTTAACTGTCTGACCGGTAAGAAGCTGACCAACATGCGTGCTTCTGGTACTGACGAAGCGACAACTCTGGTTCCGCCAATCAAGATGACTCTTGAGCAGGCGATCGAGTTCATCGATGATGACGAACTGGTAGAAGTGACGCCGCAGTCAGTACGTATCCGTAAACGTCACCTGACTGAGAACGACCGTAAGCGTGCTTCACGCGGTAGCAAAGACGTTTAATCTGTCTGTTACAGTCGTTTAATAATGAGCCCCGCAATGCGGGGCTTTTTTTTGCCTGCCATATTCTGATTTTGGTGTGATTTTAACTTCTCCGGCTAAATGACCCCGCCCGCGTAGCACCAGCCTGTCGCTTTCTTGCGGCAGCTTCCACTTCGTAGCTTTCTCTTCGCTGTTGCCTGTTCAGCCTCGGCTTTTGCCGCTAGAGTGAATAATCCAGGGAATAGAAGGAGGCACCATGCTGTACATATTTGATTTAGGTAATGTGATCATCGATATCGACTTCAACCGCGTATTAGGCGTCTGGAGCGATCTGAGTCGAGTACCGCTGGCATCTTTGCAAAGCCATTTCCATATGGATGAGGAGTTTGAACAACACGAACGCGGCGAAATCAGCGATGAAACATTTGCGGCTGCACTGTGTGAAAAACTGGACATTGCCCTGAGCTATGAGCAGTTTACGGCAGGCTGGCAGGCAGTCTTTGTCGGCGTACGTCCTGATACCTTGGCGTTGATGCATAAACTGCGAGCCGAAGGCCATCGCGTGGTAATTTTGTCTAATACCAATAAGCTGCATTATGCTTTCTGGCCAACGCAATATCCTGAAGTTCAACAAGCAGCAGACAAACTTTACCAGTCGCAGGATCTGGGCATGCGCAAGCCAGAAGCACGCATCTATCAGCATGTATTGAATACTGAAGGTGTTAGCGCCGATCACGCGGTGTTCTTTGATGACAACCAGCAAAATATTGAAGCGGCACGTGCATTAGGCATTGAAAGCGTATTAGTCACTGACAATAAAACTGTGCCCAACTGGTTTGCGAGCCAGCACTAAACCATGATGTTGCGAAGATACCGTCCTAAGCTACATGCCTTCTGGTTGTGGCTCAAACTGCTGTGGAAACGCATTAACGATGACAACATGACAACACAGGCAGGTAATCTGGCTTACGTCTCGTTGTTGGCTCTGGTACCGCTGATTGCCGTGGTCTTTGCCTTATTTGCTGCCTTTCCGGTGTTCTCTGACGTCAGCGTGCAGCTGAAAAGCTTTATCTTCAACAACTTTATGCCTGCCGCAGGCAACACGCTGCAACGTTATCTTGAACAATTTGTGGCTAACGTGAATCGCATGACGGCGGTAGGTGCGGTGGGGTTAATTGTTACCGCACTGCTACTGATGCATACGGTTGATGCCGCGCTCAATGACATCTGGCGCAGTGATAAAAAGCGCCCGCTGGTTTACTCATTCGCCGTGTATTGGATGATTTTAACGCTGGGGCCGCTGTTGGCCGGGGCCAGCCTGGCGATCAGCTCGTATTTGTTGTCGCTACGCTGGATAAATGCCACAGGCGTGACCAGTTTGATTGATCAGATGTTGCGTATCTTTCCCTTGCTGTTGTCGTGGCTCGCTTTTTGGTTGTTATACAGCATTGTTCCAACCAAACGTGTGCCGCCACGCGATGCGCTAATTGGTGCCTTAATTGCCGGTGCGCTTTTTGAGTTGGGTAAAAAGGGCTTTGCGCTGTATGTTACGATGTTCCCTTCATACCAGTTAATTTATGGCGTGCTAGCCGTCATCCCTATCCTGTTTTTGTGGGTTTACTGGACGTGGTGCATTGTCTTATTAGGTGCTGAAATCACCGCCACGTTGGATGACTATCGCCAGTTAAAACAACAAGAAAGAGAATTAAAACGAGAGGAACCATGATTGCATTGATTCAACGCGTGCAACACGCCAGCGTCAGCGTCGATCACAGCGTGATAGGGGAAATTGGCGCAGGTCTATTGATTCTTCTGGGCGTGGAAAAAGGGGATGAAGAGAAGCATGCGGAGCGTCTCGCAGAACGTGTATTGGGCTATCGCATTTTCAGCGACGAGCAGGGCAAAATGAACCTGAGCGTTAAACAAGCGGGCGGCAGCGTGCTGGTAGTCTCGCAGTTCACGCTAGCGGCTGATACACAAAAAGGCATGCGACCGTCGTTTTCAGGTAGTGCGGAGCCTGTAAAAGCGGAACGCCTTTATCACTATTTCAGCGACTGCTGTCGCAAGCAGGAAGTCATTACAGCAAATGGCCGCTTTGCTGCTGATATGCAAGTCGCGCTGGTGAATGATGGTCCTGTAACGTTTTGGTTGCAGGTGTGAGGTCGTTAGCCGAGCGGCAAGGGAACAGCCACGCAAGCTCCGAACGAGAGAATCACTTTATGTATCATCTTCGCGTGCCACAGACGGCGGAGGAGCTGGATATTTATTATCAGTTCCGCTGGGAAATGTTGCGAAAACCGCTGCGTCAGCCGCAGGGTTCGGAACGAGATGCATGGGATGCGTTAGCGCATCATCAAATGGTAGTAGACGAGCAGGGCAATCCCGTTGCCATCGGCAGGCTGTATATCAATGCTGATAACGAAGCAGCTATTCGCTTTCTGGCCGTTCATCCCTCGGTACAAGGCAAAGGCTTAGGTACGCTGGTAGCGATGACGCTGGAATCGGTTGCCCGCCAGGAAGGTGTAAAGCGTGTTACCTGTAGCGCCCGTGAAGATGCCGTGGCGTTTTTTGCCAAGCTGGGGTATGTCAATCAAGGCGAAATTACTGCGCCGCAAACCACGCCGGTACGTCACTTTTTGATGATCAAACCGGTGGTCACGCTGGATGATATCCTGCATCGCGCCGATTGGTGCGGCCAGCTCCAGCAGGCGTGGTACGAGAATATCCCGCTTAGCGAGAAGATGGGCGTTCGCATTCTGCAATACACCGGACAGAAGTTCATCACGACCATGCCGGAAACTGGTAATCAGAACCCACACCATACTTTATTTGCGGGCAGTTTATTCTCGCTGGCAACGCTGACCGGCTGGGGTTTAATCTGGCTGCTGCTCCGTGAGCGCCATTTGGGCGGCACGATTATCCTCGCGGATGCACATATACGCTACAGTCGGCCTATTAGTGGACGCCCCGGCGCTATCGCCGATCTCGGCTCATTAAGTGGCGATCTCGATCGTCTGGCACGTGGGCGTAAAGCGCGCGTGCAGCTGGAGGTAGAATTATTTGGTGATGATGAGTGTGGCGCGGTATTTGAAGGCGTCTACATTGTGCTGCCCGCCGATCCTGACGGGCCGCTGGAAGAGGGCGGTTCTGGCGCCCGAATCAACTAATACAAAGGGCCGAATTTCGGCCCTTTGTTATTTTACCTGACCAGCCTGCATGCTCTGCTGCAATTGCTGGTTATCGGTTGTCACCGAAAGATTACCGTTTACGGTGGGGCGTAAAGGTTCATTAGCCTTTAATGCCGCGTTGAGATGCAACTGCAAATTGCTGTCCCCGGTTAGTGAAAGCGCAGGCCATCCCCAGTTCTGTAAAACGTTTACCGGAACTGCGCGTCCGGTGAGATTAAGCGTTAAAGGACGATCTGCTTGCTGTCCCACGCCAGCGGTGCCTTCTAGCAATCCCTTATTATTAAAGGCGCTCATTTCTGTCACTTGAATCTGCTGATCGTTAGCCGTTAAAGCAATGGAAGGATGACGTAAATCGGTGCGGTTAAACGTGGCTTCAGCGGCATTCAGGTTCACCTTACCAGACCAGAATCCCCATTGATGTTGACGCGCCAGCAGCACATTTTCTCCATTACCGTCCAATGAAGTCATCTGGAAGGGGAAGGCCGGATTAATATCGATGATCAGGTTGCGATTAGAGGTAAAACGCGTCACTAAAACAGAGTCTAGCCAGTCCGGTAATGCAGTCTGCCAGCGCACTCGCCAATTTTCCGGCAAGGTATATTCCAATCCGGCCACCGCCAAATTATCCAGCGTGAGGCGTTTATCACTGCGTGACCAATTGCCGTCAGCACGTATCACTCCGTTGGCCCAGCGAGAACTAAACTGGTTCAGCGTAATGCCTTGCGGCGAAAAATCGACGTTGACAATGGGATCATTCAACTCAAAACGACCATTGATAAAGTTACCCGCATTCATCGCCAGCGAACCATCCTGACTCTGCCAGTCGTTGCCTTGCCAGTTAAGATTTTTCAGCGTTAGATCGAGATCGGTAACTGCCCAATCCGGGCCTTGTAAACGCGCATCGGTCATATCCAGACGAGTAATCGAAATTGACGGTACGTTTTGGAACGGACGCAAAAAATCGCCCAGATTGCTGGCGGTTTGCAGACGAATATCATTCAGGCGGAGCTGATTAATCTTCCAGTTGCCTTGCGCATCGCGTTCACCGTTACCCGTCATGGAGCCGCGGGCCAAATCAGCGCCAATATTGCTGAACAGCATACGTCCTTGCGTTACGCTACCCTGAATCAGTACGTTGTCGCCGGGTACACCGTTTAACGACATTGTGCCTGCACTCATTTGGAACTGCGCATCGCGGCCAAGCATATCGCTGGCGGTTGGTTTCCACGGTACTATGCCGCCGTTAACCTGTTGAGCGAACAGAGGCAATGCGTTATTCGGGCTATCAACACGCATATTGTTCAACTGCAGGCGATTAGCCTGAACCGGCAGTGCGCTGGTTGGCGTCAGGTTTGCCAGATTAATTTCGCCGTCACGTAATTCAATGCTGCTGAAATGCAGCGGATCGCTGAACTGTACTAACGCTAAACCCAAATCAACACGTTTTGCGACCAATACCGCAGGCTGACCATCATGACCAAAACTGAAATTATCGAGTGTGATATGAGAAGGGGCAGAGAAATTGTGCTCTATCTTACTCAGGGAGAGATGCCAGTCAGTTTTGTCACTCACCCAACGGCTAAACCAACCTGCACCCCATTGCGTTTGCAGCATGACATAAATAAAGACCAGGCCGAGCAGCAGCAGCAGCACTAAGGTGAGAAAAAACTTTCCTAAAAATTTCATTGCATCCATCCCGAGTTAAATCCGGTCAGAGGTTGTTATGCCTGAAATACCGTTACAGCTCAACCGCCTGGATGTAAATCCGAATAAATAGCAGGCAGGCCGAAGCCTGCCTAAAGAATTACTTTTCCTGAGGGAAGATCAGGTTTAAGACGATAGCGGTGATGCCGCCTGCCGCGATGCCAGAAGAAAGCAGCGTTTTCAACCAGTCAGGCGCAAATTGCAGGATCAGCGGCTGCTGAGAAACACCCAAGCCAACAGCCAGCGACAGCGCAATAATCATGATGGCACGACGATTCAGCGGTTCGCGCGAAACAATGCGCACACCAGACGCCGCGATAGTCCCAAACATGACGATCGTCGCGCCGCCCAGTACAGGTTCTGGAATATGCTGCACAAAACCGCTCACTGCTGGAAACAGGCCAAGGACGATCAGCATCAGGGCGACGACAAATCCTACGTAACGGCTGGCAACACCGGTTAACTGAATCACACCGTTGTTTTGACCAAAGCAGGAGTTCGGGAATGTGTTGAAGAGTGCCGAAACAAAAGAATTCAAACCATTTGCCAGCACGCCGCCTTTAAGACGCTTCATATAAAGCGGGCCGCTTACCGGTTGTTCAGAAACGTCAGATGTCGCAGTAATATCGCCAATCGTCTCCAGTGATGTCACCATAAAAACCAACATCAGCGGAATTAGCAGGTTCCAGTCAAAGCCCAGGCCGTAATAAAGTGGCATCGGGATGGCAACCAGCGGCTGATCGCTGGAAGCAGAGGTTTGTGGCAGCATATCCAATGACCAGGCAAGCAGATAACCCACTGCCATAGCAATCACCAACGAAGCAACGCGTAGATAAGCATTTTTCTGACGATTAAGCAGGATAATCACTAACAGCACAGCGCCTGCCAGCAGCAAGTTTTTCGGTGCGCCAAAACTGTGATCGTTCATCGCCGCAAAGCCGCCGCCAATGGAGGTCAAACCCACCTGAATCAGCGAAAGACCGATAATCATCACGACAATGCCAGAGACCAGCGGTGTAATAATGCGACGCGCCAGATGCAATACGCGCGACAGCACCATTTCAGTACAAGATGCTACCATTAACGTGCCGAACAGCGCTGCCATCATAGTTGGCACATCGGCCCCGCCGTTTTTAAGCGCCATTCCACCCATAATCAGCGGCGTCACAAAGTTGAAACTGGTGCCCTGAATCGATAACAGACCAGAGCCCACGGGGCCCCAGGTTTTTATCTGCAGGATTGAAGCTACGCCCGAAGCAAAAAGCGACATGCTAATGATGTGCTGCGTATCATGCGCGGGCAGGCCGAGCGCCTGGCAAATCAGCAGTGCAGGTGTAATTACCGCAACGAACATGGCCAGCAGATGCTGACAGGCGGCAAACAGGGTTTGCGGCAGCGGCGGACGATCTTCAAGACGGTAAATGAGTTCACTTTGACTGACGGAAGGTTGGCTTTGCTGCGGATTGCTGGACATCTTTTGCTGTTCCCAGAAAAATAGTGTGGCGATTGTAATCATCCGCGAGACAAAAGCAATCGTTTGCCCAATGGTGATAAAAAACGCCGGTTAGACGTTGGTATAACGGACATTTTCCGGTAGCCAGCGTTCAATCAAGGCGCTGGCCTGTTCGGGATAGTGCTGGTGGATGTGGCGTGCGACGCGCTGCACTTCTGGTACCATCGCCTGGTCGCGCAAAAGGTCCGCAACTTTGAATTCAGCATTGCCAGTTTGGCGTGTTCCTAATAACTCGCCAGGCCCACGTATTTCTAAATCGAACTGCGCGATGACAAAGCCATCATTGCTGTCGCGCAGCACCTGCAACCGCTTCTGCGCGGTTTTGCTGAGTGGTGCTTTATAGAGCAATACGCAATGTGACGCGACGGCACCTCGCCCAACGCGCCCGCGCAGCTGATGAAGCTGCGCCAAACCCAGGCGCTCAGGGTTTTCGATAATCATCAGACTGGCATTAGGCACGTCAACGCCAACTTCAATAACGGTGGTGGCTACCAGTAATTGCAGCTCATTAGCCTTGAAGGCCTGCATAACTGCCTGCTTCTCTGCCGGTTTCATGCGGCCATGAACCAGCCCAATATTCAAATCAGGCAATGCATTTTTTAAGGCTTCCCAACTCGCTTCCGCCGCTTGCGCTTCCAGCAACTCTGACTCTTCAATTAGCGTACAAACCCAATATGCCTGACGGCCTTCCCGGCAAGCATGCTCAACGCGCGTCATGATTTCATCACGGCGACTATCGGGGATAGCGACTGTGGTGACTGGCGTGCGGCCTGGCGGCAGTTCATCGATGGTCGACGTATCAAGATCGGCATACGCGGTCATCGCGAGAGTGCGGGGAATGGGCGTGGCAGTCATGATTAACTGATGCGGATGGAAACCTTGCTCTTCGCCTTTTTCCCAGAGCGCCAGGCGTTGATGTACACCAAAGCGATGTTGCTCATCAATAATCACCAAGGCCAGGCCGTTGAACTGTACCTGTTCCTGAAACAATGCATGCGTGCCAACCACCATTGCGACATCGCCATTAGCGATAGCATCTTGCTGTGCCTGGCGTGCTTTGCCTTTTTGTTTTCCGGCTAACCAACCCACCTCAATACCCAGCGGCGCAAACCACTGCCGGAAATTGGCCGCGTGCTGCTCAGCCAGCAGTTCAGTCGGTGCCATGAGTGCAACCTGTTTGCCATGCGCAATAACGTTTAGTGCAGACAATGCCGCAACCAGCGTTTTACCAGAACCGACATCACCTTGTACTAAACGCATCATCGGGAAATCGTTGGCTAAATCTTTTTCAATCTCTTGCACTACCCTTTTTTGCGCGTTGGTCGGCGAGAAAGGCAGCGCTGCCAGCAATTGCTCGCTGAGGTTATGACGTGCCGGCATCGGTAAAGCGTAATAGCGCTGTGCGCCAGCGCGAACGGCCAACATGCTGAGATTGTGTGCTAAAAGCTCTTCAAGAATCAGTCGACGTTGAGCCGGATGACGCCCGCTCTCCAGTTCGCTTAATTTTAAATCGGGTGGTGGACGGTGCAATGTGCGCAGTGCATCCGGCAGGCTGATCAGTCCGCCGCTTAATTCTTGCGGAAGTAACTCAGCAATTGGGCAGCTTTCCAGCAGTGTCAGCGCTTGATCGGTCAGGTTACGTAGAGTCGCCTGGCGAATGCCTTCCGTGGTGGGATAAACCGGCGTTAGCGTCTCTTCCAGCGCCACATTGCTGTGTTCGCCCTGAATACGGTATTCAGGATGGATGATTTCAGCGCCACGCTGGCCGCGTTTGATTTCGCCGTATGCAGTAACGCGACGGCCTGGCGCAAGGCCATTTTTCATCCCAGCGTTAAAGTTGAAGAACCTCAACGTCAGCACGCCGCTGCCATCACTGATTTGGCACACCATCATACGGCGACGACCAAAAGTGATTTCAGAATGCAACACTTCGCCTTCTACCGTGGCCCAAATGCCGGGCAGCAAATCATCAATGGCGTAAAGTTGGGTGCGGTCTTCGTAGCGTAGCGGCAGATGCAGCAGTAAGTCTTGAATGGTGTGCAGGTCAATTTTGGCAAGTTTCGCTGCCTGACTGGCGCCGACGCCGGTCAGGGTACTGAGCGGGATGGCATCCAGCAGGCGACCTTTCATTTTTTACCTTTGGCTTGCATGGTGGCCCACCAATCAGCATCGGCTTCCACTTCGCCTTGCGTATTGATGTGCGGATAGGGCAAGCCTTTTTGATTAGCCACGCGGGCCAGCACCGGATAACCGCCTTCAAACAGCAAACGTTGCTGCTCTGCTTCATCCAGCAAGCTGTAGTCGCGTTGATAAAGGCCAGCGTTTTGACGTTGACGCTGTGCTTCATAAAGGATCAGTGCGGAGGCAACCGAAACGTTCAATGACTGCACCATGCCAACCATAGGAATAATAATGTCCTGATCGGCCAGCGCGAGCGCTTCTTCGGTGATGCCGGTTTTTTCCTGACCCATCAGAATACAGGTGGGTTTGGTGTAATCAATTTCACGAAAGTCTACGGCGCTGTCAGAAAGATGCGTCGCAAGGACCTGCATTTTTTGGTCTTTCAGGTGCTTTACCGCTTCGCGAATGTTGCGATGTGTGACCACTTTGACCCAGCTATTACTGCCTGCCGAAGCGGAAACTTGAGTTCGCATACGTTGACTTGGCCAAACGGCGTGGACTTCATGAATGCCGACGGCATCAGCGGTACGAATCACTGCAGAGACGTTATGCGGCTTGTGCACCTGTTCCATGCAGACGGTAAGATCGTGCTGGCGCAAGGCCAGCATCTCTTGAATACGCGCAAATCTTTGATCGTTCATGGACTAATTACGATTACGATGAACTTTGATCACGTCTGGCATCACGCGGATTTTACGCATGATATTGGCCAGATGGACGCGATCGCGCGCGGTCAGGCGGATAAAGGCGCTGTAAACGCGGCCATCGCGCTCTTCCGTGTTCAAGCTCTGAATATTAGAACCGGCGGTATTAATCGCTGCCGTCAAATTTGCCAGCGCACCCTGATGATTGAACATGTCGACTTTAATCTCGGCTACAAATTCTTGTTCGGTGACTTTGTCCCACTCCACCGGCATGAATTTTTCTGGTTCTTTCTGATAACCGCGAATGTTTCGACACGATTCATGGTGCACGACCAAGCCTTTACCTGGACTTACGTGAGCGACAATCGGATCGCCTGGAATCGGTCGGCAGCATTTTGCAAAGGTGATCAACACGCCATCGGCGCCTTTGATCGGCAACTTGCCACGCTTACTGCTTCCCGATTGCGTAGAACCCGTTTGCGTCAGGTTTTTTGCCACCACTACGCTCATTGCATTGCCGAGGCCAATTTCTGCCAGTAGATCATCAAGCGACGTCAGCTTCATTCGGTCAAGCTCTTGCTTGATGCTCGCAGGCGGCACTTCTGCCAGCTTGCGGCTACCGCCTAGCGCGTGACTAAGCAAGCGACGGCCCAGATTAACGGAGTCTTCACGTTTGAGGTTCTTCAGCAACTGGCGAATCTTGGCGCGCGCTTTCGAGCTAACGACAAAATTAAGCCAGGCAGCGTTCGGGCGAGCGCCTGGTGCGGTAATAATTTCGACGGTTTGACCGCTAGCCAGCGGTTGCGACAGCGGATAAGGCTGGCGATCAACGCGTGCGCCAACACAGGCATGACCGATATCGGTATGCACCGCATAGGCAAAATCCACAGGCGTCGAGTCAGTCGGTAATTCGACAATGCGACCTTCAGGCGTAAACACATAGATCTCATCTGGAAAGAGATCGGATTTCACGCTTTCGATAAATTCAAAGGAACTGCCCGCGCTTTGTTGCAACTCCAGCAAGCTTTGCAGCCAACGCTGAGCGCGTATTTGCGCGGTGGTGCCACTTTCACCCGCCTGTTTGTAAGCCCAGTGCGCGGCGACCCCCATTTCTGCCATCTGATCCATATCTTCAGTACGAATCTGAACCTCCACCGGAACGCCGTGCGGGCCGATCATGGAGGTATGCAGCGATTGATAGCCGTTGGCCTTGGGGATGGCGATGTAATCTTTGACGCGACCAGGACGCGGCTTATATAAGCTGTGCATCTGACCGAGTACGCGATAACAGGTATCCAAATCTTTCACGATGACGCGAAAGGCATAGATATCCATGATCGAGTGAAAACGCTGCTCTTTCAGCGTCATTTTGCGGTAGATCGAGTAGAGATGCTTTTCTCGACCGCTGACGCGGCAGGGAATACCGGCTTCTTGCAGTCGGCCATCAATCTCAGAAAGAATCTTCTGGATCATCTCTTTACGGTTACCGCGCGCTGCTTTTACCACCTCTTTAATCACCCGATAACGATTAGGATACAAGGCTTCAAAGCCCAGCTCTTCCAGTTCAGTTTTAAGGTGATGAATACCTAAGCGGTGGGCCAGCGGGCTGTAGATCTCTAACGTTTCCAACGCGATGCGGCGACGTTTATCCGGACGCAAAGCGCCCAGCGTGCGCATGTTGTGGGTGCGGTCAGCCAGCTTGATGAGAATGACGCGGATGTCTTGCACCATCGCCATTATCATCTTGCGGAAGTTCTCTGCCTGCGCCTCTTTTTTGTCGCGGAACTTCAGCTTATCCAGCTTTGAAACGCCTTCCACCAGCTCAGCAACACTTTTGCCGAACAGCTGTTCCATATCCTGATAAGTCGCAGGCGTGTCTTCAATGACATCATGCAGTAGCGCGGCCATGAGTGTTTCATGGTCGAGCTTCATTTCTGCCAGAATACAGGCTACAGCGACAGGATGGGTGATGTAAGGCTCGCCGCTGGAGCGAGTCTGTCCCTCGTGAGCATCACGTGCAACAAGGTAAGCTTGCTGGAGGTGCTTGATATGCTCCTCTGGCAAGTATTTTTCAATCAGTTGATTGAGGCTTTCAAACAGATACAAGGTTGACCTGCAGGTTGCTGTTAACGACGACCTTCAGCGATAGCGGTAACAGCTTGTAATTCAGCGGCTTCCTGCTCTTGCTGCTCCTGACGATCACGCACATCTAAAATCTGATTGGTGACCAAACCTTCTTCGATTTCGCGCAATGCGATAACGGTAGGTTTATCGTTCTCTTCTGGAACCAGCGGATCTTTGCCGCCTACCTGCATCTGACGTGCACGACGTGCAGCGACCAACACCAGGTCAAAACGATTACCAACTTTTTCTACTGCGTCCTGAACGGTTACGCGTGCCATAGGTGTGCTACTCCACAGATGAAGAAATGACTGGGCATCATACTGAAACTGTATTCAGACTGCCAATAATTTGCTGATTAAAGCATCATGACGCGCCTTCTGGCGTGCCATACGTAAACGCTCTGCGCGAATAATGGTTTTAAGATCGGAAAGCGCCAGATCAAAATCATCATTCACAATTAAATAATCGTACTCGGCGTAATGGCTCATTTCGGCCACTGCCTGCGCCATGCGACGTGTAATCACCTCTTCGCTGTCTTGGCCACGGCCCCGCAAGCGGCGATCCAGTTCGTCTTTCGACGGCGGTAAAACGAAGATGCTGCGTGCGCTGGGCATTTTGGCACGAATTTGCTGCGCGCCTTGCCAGTCAATATCAAGAAATACGTCAACGCCGGTAGCGAGGACTTGCTCAATCGCTTTACGCGAAGTGCCGTAATAGTTGTCAAAAACCTTTGCATGCTCAAGGAAAGCGTCTTCGGCGATCATTTTTTCAAATTCTTCTTTTTGAACGAAAAAATAATGTTCGCCATGCGTTTCGCCCGGGCGTACGCCGCGGGTGGTATGCGAAACAGACACCTGCGTATCGTACAGCGGCTGTGTCTTTAAAAGTGCCTGAATCAGGCTGGATTTACCTGCGCCGCTTGGGGCGGAAACTATATAGAGCGTGCCTTGAGCCATGATTTTCTTGAATTGAATAATAGCGGAGTCGATTTTCTGCAGAGTATACACAGCTTGCCGTCGACACGCAGCGTTTGCGCAGCGGTGACGGGTAAACTTTTGCGTATCGTCGCGCATAACACTGCGTTCTATATGTAACGCAAAGTGAAATTCTGCGTAATCTCTCCCAAGGAATAAGCGTCCAACTGGTTGAAGTGAATGTAAAAGTGTTGAATGACAAAAAACGTCAGGAGACAAAAGATGAAACGGATTTTCACATTGGCTTTGATGCTCATCACTACAGCATTTTCACTCTCTGCTGCCCAATTTGATAAGCAATCCGCACAATGTCCAGCCTGGACGCCTGCTCGCGCTCACAATGAAATGAGTCAACTTCAACAGCAATTACAGAAGTGGGATGATGCCTATTACCGAGAAGGTGTGAGTCCAGTGACTGATAATGATTACGACAGTTTGCTACAGCGCTTATCGCAATGGCAGCGCTGTTTTGAATCTTCTGCGGCTGACTATCAGTCGCAATTACCTTCTGGTGGTTCAACCTTTCATCCTGTCGCCCATACTGGCGTCAAAAAACTACGTGACAAGCTGGCAGTCGGATACTGGATGCAAAACCGCGACGATCTTTGGGTCCAGCCTAAAGTCGATGGTGTAGCGGTATCTTTAGTCTATCGGCATGGCAAATTGGTTTCGCTTATCAGTCGTGGAGATGGATTACGCGGTGAAGAGTGGTTGGCTAAAGCGGCGATGATTCCTGCCATTCCGCTGTCTATTGAAAGTGAGCTCGAAGATGTAATTTTACAGGGCGAGCTCTTTCTGAAGATGTCCGATCATCACCAGGCTATTGCGGGAGGTAAAAATGCTCGGGCGCAGGTTGCCGGTGCCATGATGAGTAAAAAAGCGAGCCCCTTACTGACCGAGATAGCCATTTTCATTTGGGGTTGGCCAGATGGACCTTCAGATATGGCCGATCGTTTGCAACAGCTTACGCAATGGGGCTTTGATCTTGCAGCGCAATGGAGCAAAAGCGTTAAGGATGAAGACGATGTCGCTGGCTGGCGTAACCGATGGTTTCACGCGCAACTGCCTTTTGTCACCGATGGCGTGGTTATACATCAGGCTTCTCGGCCTAAAGGGAAAAGCTGGTTGCCCGGTCAAGGCGATTGGGCCGTGGCCTGGAAATATCAGCCGCCAGAGGTGAGCAGTGAAGTGCTCTCGGTCGATTTCTCAATAGGGCGTACCGGAAAGATTGCTGTGGTACTTAATCTACAGCCGGTTCAGCTGGATGATAAAACCGTCAGACGTGTGAATGTCGGCTCATTAACCCGTTGGCGAGAATACGATGTGATTGCTGGTGACCAGGTCATCATCAGCCTGGCGGGTCAAGGGATCCCAAAATTAGAAAGGGTAATCTGGCGTGTGACAGAACGTGATTATCCTCAACAGCCAGATGCCGCAAATTTCACACCGCTGAGTTGTTATCACTTCACACCTGACTGTCAGAAACAGCTAGTGGCAAGACTGAATTGGCTTAGCCAAAAATCTGTGCTTGATATTGCAGGCGTACAACGCAGCACTTGGTTGCGCTTACTGGAAAAACCCGGCATCACGCATCTTTTTTCATGGCTGACATTAACGCCCGAACAGATCACCGCCGCGGCAAGCATTTCACCTGAGCGAGCAGAGCAGATTTGGCACCGCTTTAATCTGACACGACAGCAACCATTGCGGCGCTGGATTCACGCTTTAGGCATACCTTTGCCGCGCAAAGCCTTGAATGCATTAACGGATAGCGGCTGGGACTCAATATTGCAGCGCAATGTACAAACATGGCAGGCGTTGCCAGGCGTTGGCAATGTATTAGCACAACGGATTGTTATGATGTTGCAGGATACCGAGCTGCGATCGCTTATCACTTTTTTACAGCATCAAGGCATTCCTGCAACGACATCAATGTTCCGGGTGAGGGTAGTTGAAAATCGGCAGGCCGAGACGGAAGCGCAGCGCCAGTAAACGGGCAAAGAAACCGAACAGCAGCGTAATGATCACCACGGCTTCGTGTGCCAACGGTGTTTTTAACAGCAGTATGTACATCCAGCCAGACGCGAACGCGATACCGGCATAGAGCTCTTTCTGGAATACCAAAGGAATACGATTACAAAACATATCGCGTAGCACGCCACCAAATACGCCGGTAATCACTGCACTAATCGCGGCGATAATCATTGCATGGCCGGTATCTAATGCTACCTGAGCACCGATGATTGAAAACACCACTAAACCCAAGGCGTCCAACACCAGGAACACTTTTCGCAAGTGGGTCATCAACGGAGCAACCACGGTAGTGACGACGGCAGCAGCGGCAACAATCATAATATATTCGGGGTTTTTAACCCATCCGAGGGGGTAATGACCCAGCAGGATATCGCGTACCGAACCTCCGCCAATCGCAGTGACAGAAGCAATGATTATTACGCCAAACAGATCCATTTTACGCCGTCCTGCAGCAAGCGCGCCGGTCATCGCTTCTGCAGTAATACCAATAATATAGAGAACAGTAAGTAACATAGCAGGCTCCAGAAAGTCGGCAGCAAGGCTACGGTGTTAAGCGCGTAACGGCTACTGAGTTTTTCGCTTATCCAAAAAAGTGAATGAAAGGGTTAAGTGTTAATGGTGAATAATGATATAAAAATCAATGGGATGGATTAAAATCTTTAAACTTCACTTTAGGTAAATTATATGCGCTTTAACAAAGAAAGTTATTTATTGCTGACAAATTAAGCTCGGCTTTTTAGGCGTCGCTTATGAAGAGAACGTTTGTATAACGCTTAACTTTTGGCTCACAGCATAATGACCTTCAGGACGGGAATGAAAAACCGCGCATCCAAGATTCTCTTTTACTCTTCTGATCGGCTGGCAGCTGTAGGTATTCATCATACGCTAGCGGCACTTTTTCCGCAGTGGCAAGCGCACGAAGTCTGGTCTTTTAGCGACATTTTAACGCAGTGCGAACTGCGCCAACCTCGGATGATCGTCTGCATATTTCATGAAAATATGCCGTTGGCAGGTACCTTTAATGTTCTCTTTCAATTACAGCATGCTTTTCCCGCTTTACCTGTATTGGTAATGACGCGCCGCCTCATTCCCGTATTACGGTCAATGAGTTGCTTTTTACCTACCCTGGAAATTATGGATCTGAAAGTTTCTCATTCTGCATTACGCCAGCAGCTGACATATAGAATAAATGGCGGAGAAGAACGCAAAGGGATGAGGGATCGTGCGGAAATTATTTTGCCAGACCGGCAGTTGCGTATTCTGCTGATGATGGCATGGAATTGCAGTATCGAGCACATCGGCAAAGAACTCAGTCTTAATTATAAAACCGTGAGTGCCTACAAACTAAATGCATTAAAAAAACTGAAAATTAATACCAAAAATGATTTGGCAGACTTGTTCATGGTCATTGATGAATTGAGGATGATAGTCAATGCAATCAAAATAAGCGATGCAGATAAATGGCAGGAAGTGAATTTTCAAAAAGAAAAAGCGTGCTGATTAACAGCACGCGAATGCATCGTTTAGATGCCCAGAGCCCACCATACAGACTTGCTTTTATTATACGTTTCTTGCGCGAATTTGAGAAAATGATTTAAAGTTAAAGCGATATTCGGGCTGGAACCATGAGCGGCCGTAATAGCAATACATCAACATACGTATAGATGCCATCGCCAGATAACCCCAAATTGCGCATAATACTGAAGGTGTTAATAATACCGTAAAGAGTGTGACAGCCAGACCCGCTATTACTGAGGACATTTCAGTGAAAGCAATGCAGCTATATTGCTTTTCACGCTGTAATATAGCGCGATATTGCTGGCCTTGCGGGATAATGATAAAGACAACCGACACCATCTCAAGCATAACCGCCAGTTCCGGCTGGTTAAAAATGCGGCTAAGTACGTCGCTGCCGAGGAATAAGAAGGCACAAATCAACACGCCAGTTAGAACATTGCCCCAATAAAGTGTCGAAAGATCGTTTATTGAAAGCATGCGATAGCGAATAAGTGAATTAGAAAATCCGCGGTCTGCTAAAGCATCTACAGCTAATAATCCAACTACGGCAATGGCAAGCAGGTTTAGTTCATTCGCCTGCAGAATCTGTGCTAATAAAGAAAGCTGTAATACACCAATGCCAATGATTTTAATTGAAGAGAGAAGAGACCATTTTGCGCTTGTGAGACTTCTTTCATGTATAGCCATAATATGCTCGTTATGGTACATGTACCAGTTCGAAGTTATTCTTCGTGTAACGGCAAGCTGTGATTGCTGTAACACAGTAGGTAGTACAAGAGATCAATGCAATTTTTCTGGTCTAAGTCCTGAAATACCTTGCCAGGCTTGCCATGTTATTATTGATTCAATTAAATGATGTTCAGATAAAAAATAAATGTCCCTGGAGTATTCACGATTCCGTGTAATGGCAGAATCTCCTGCTGTTAGCAAAAAATCCGCCAGATCACGAATGAATCCTGTTGTAGTTGTATATTCTCCAGCCAGAATCCTTCCAGCTATCTCAACAAACTCTTTTTCTGATAACAAAGGATAGGTTGAGCGTTCCATTATTTTTTCCTGGTGTTATTTTTATAGGTGTTGCTGTGTGTAAGGAGATTTATACCGTGTTTTATTTAAATTAACACCATAAGAAAACTCTGATTAAAGCCACTCAGGAAATAATGGTTTCATGCCATTCATGATAGATTTTAATTGCTGTAAGACATTCATTATTGAACGTTGTATAGATTGAAAGCTTCTATGGAAGCGGTTCCATTTTTATGAAGAGATAAAAATGCATGAAATCAAAGGGGATAGCAGCTTATGAGACCATTACTACCAGGATTTTCCCTGGCAATAATGGTTAAGCAAAACTGGTTATAAGTGCAAATGCGGGAGCAAGAGGCTGATGATGTGTTTATGCTTTTTCTAAGAAAAATTTCAAAATATTTTTATAAAAAGCCAGAGATAACTCAAGTTCCAAAAAAACTTAATCCATTGATTTTATTCAGTAAGCAATTTGTTAAGTTGAGCAAGATCTTTCCTAACCCATTCAATATCTTTAGAAAACTTCTCTTCTGACATCAATGGTTGACGATAAACGGTGATCAAGACTTCTGCGCCTTGCTCATTAGCAATTACTCGCATTGGCATATAAATTTCTTTGCCTACGCCGTTATTTATCCAGTGATCCATCACGCCAAATGGATTATGAGAAGTGAAGCGAATCTTGATTTTTCCTTCCGGACCTTGTGCTCGCCAATGCGTTCCTTCTGGCTCAAGCGTATTGCCGCTTAATCCCGATGCCCACTTGGGAAAAAACTCCGGTTTCCAAATCGTTTCATAAAGATCTAGCCAGTTACGCGCAATAGTCATGCTAAGGGTTTGTGAGGACAGCATGTTACCTCCTGAAGGATCAAAAATTCATTAAAGCATGAGGGTGAAACCGGGAAAACGTTACACAGGCAGAAGTGTGGGGTCGATGAGGTTAAGTTCGTACAAAGGACAGCCTTGCGTGCTGCCCGTTAGTGATCGATCAGATAAAGTTGCCGCGTGCTGACACAGGTTCAACTTGGCCGCGACCATCTGCATGGCGTAAGACAAAGCTGTCAGATTGCGCCATCACTGCGCAACTGTGATTGGGAAAGATACGAAGCAAGCTGCCAACCACAGGGCGAATATCCTGATAAACGATAAAACCATGTTCCTCAGATAACTTGCTGACCTCATAAGTATTACCCATCTCGTCTACCGCTATGCCGAAGCCGCTGGCGTTAGTACCGTGCGGCCCTTTATCAGAGCTCAACATTTTTGAGCCTGCATCTACAATAGCAAAGTGCTCATTCACGGCTACCACACGCGTGATAACGCTAAGGGCTAACTCATCCACGCTACTTAATCCAAGGCGACAGGCAGTGAGATCGAGTAGTGCATAATTTCCAGGGCGGATTTCGTGTGTGCCAGGCACAACATTGGCGGCCAATGCAGTCGGCGTCGATCCCACGGACACGGGACAAATGTTGAAGCCTGCCTGGTGCAGTTGGGCTTGCAGCGCAAACATCAGTTGCGCTTCTTGTATTGCGATCTTGCTAATAGCCGCTGGATTTCCGGCACCATAAGCATGACCTGCGTGTGAAACCAATCCAGCAAAGCGTAGCCCGTTTTGTCTGAGTGCTTGCGCCAGTTTTATCGCCTCATCGTTATGGGGATTAACCCCAATGCGATGCAAACCCACATCCACTTTGATTGCCACGGCAAGTTCACAATCAGGCTGTTTACGCTGTGCTTCAGCTATCGCCGCGACGCCGTGTAGCGCATCAACAATTAAAGTGATTTTCGCTTGTTGCTGTGCTGCCTGTTGTAATAACTCCGCGATGCTTTCAGCACGGACTACGGGATAAGCCAGCAGCAAGTCGCGCGCTCCGCCACGTAAAAAACTCACACCTTCACTCGGCTTCGATACCGTAATACCTTGTGCGCCTAACTCTTGCTGGCGGCGCGCAATAAACACACTTTTGTGGGTCTTGATGTGAGGGCGTAGCGCCACGCCAGCGTTATCTGCTTTTGCCTGCATGCGCTGAAGATTCTGTTCAAGTCGTTGTGCATCGACTTCGATGAAAGGCGTAAGGCGATCGTCAAAAAGAGGGCGTTGCCAGTTGTCGGCGCTGTTCATATCCATACGAAATTCCTGCATTGGCTTGCTTAAAGCAGACATCATTCATCAATTTTTATACGAATGCCAGACAGCTTTTGATAGTGCTTTCTGAAAGTCATTACCTGAATTCTTCCTTAATACTCTCCTCATGGAACCTGGCTGAGCTACGTGGAGTATGTGAGCGGGGGAAATTGCTGAGGTTGCCAAGATAAGATCAACTGGATGCGTCGGGAAAACCTGGTTTGAATCGGCTGCTGGACAAACAATCACGCAAAAAAAAGCAGGCTCAAAGCCTGCTTTTTCTATCGAACGTAAAGGTTAGACGTAAAGTGACGCTTCGCCTGGTGGACGCGTTTTAAAACGGCGATGCAGCCAAAGGTATTGCTCTGGTGCACGCAGGATCTGGTTTTCGATGACCTTATTCATATAGGCTGCCGCCGCCGCTTCATCATTATGCGGGTAATTTTCTAACGCAGGTTCGATGATCAAATGATAACCATCATTATTCGGGTTACGAATCAGCATGATAGGCACCATAGCCGGTTTCGCTAAACGCGATAAAACAAATGTGCCGTTGGTGGTTGCTGCTTTTTCCACGGCGAACAAGGGCGCAAAGGTGCTGCCTTTCGGGCCGTAATCCTGATCGGGGGCGAACCACACCGATTCACCCTGTTTTAATGCATGCACCATGCCGCGTAGATCGCGACGGTCAATCATCGCTTTGTTGGAGCGCATGCGACCTTTGGTCTGCACATACTCCATCGCTAGATTGTTGTGTGGACGATACATTGCCATCATCGGCTGGCATAAGCCGCTGATTCGGCCGCCCAGTTCCAGAGACATAAAATGCACACCAATCAGCATGACTCCGCGTTTTTCATTTTGCGCGGAATGCAAATTAGCTAAACCGGATACCTTAAACAGGCGCTTAACCGCGCGGTCGGACCAAAACCAGGCAATACCGGTTTCTGCCAATGCCATGCCCAGCGAAGCAAAGTTACCTGCAATCATACGCTCAGCTTCTTCATCACTGATGTTAGGGAAACAAAGCTCGATATTGCGACGTGTAATGCGTTCACGGCGTTGTAAAAAATGACGTGAGATTTTACCCGCGCCCGCACCGAGGCGGATAAGAATGGGATAGGGAAGTTGGACCAATAGCCAGAGCACGCCCAAGCCAAACCAGGTGACCCAGTAGCGCGGATGCAGCAGCGAGGCGCTAAATTGTCCGGTGATTTTCATTGCTAACCTTTATGGAATAAATGGATGTATCGCACAAAGAGCATTTCCATGAGTTCCCCAGGCGGTACAGCTGTACTGATTTCGACCAGCACTTTATCAAATAGTGCCTTCAAAGAAAGGTAAACTCCAGAATCTACAGGATTGATTGGATTCATGGAGGGCACATAGCTTAACAAATAAAGTGGATGGCATGAGATAAAAGCGATATTTAACAGTGGTTTAGTAAGTTCGTTAATTATAAAGGAATCTTGGGCTGATGCGCTAATGAGACCTGTCTGGAAATTATTTCTTATTAATCATTACGCATTACTTACACGGCAGTTTACAGCAATTTATTTACGTTACTAACAAACAAAAACGTTGAGCATAAAGAGGTTTGCCAACCAGACCTGAACCGTCATTAAAACGCAGTAAAAACAAACAACGCATAAATTTTCATAAAATATTTAGCGGATAAGAAAGCGCATTTAATGGTCAAGCACATGTTTATCTCGCCTCATTTATTCATTATATCGCATGAGGTGTTTGAAATTTGACCGTTTCGAGGCATTTAAGACAACGCGGGTCGATAAGCGCGATGATTAACAGGAATACACATAAATGCGAGTTTAAAATCTTGATCACACGAGATTATTTATCTGTTAAAAATGCCATCGTGGAAAACAAACTGAATACGATTTATACCAAGCTGATGATTGTTCTAAACCCAAGGCAGACAGAAAAGTGAATGCACCTTAGTCACAAGACCATTTCATCTGTGTTAACAAAAAAGCCCGCACGGACGGGCTTGGCAACATTCTGCGTCGCTTCTGAATACTGTTACTCGATGTTCTGAATCTGCTCGCGCATCTGTTCAATCAGTACCTTCAGCTCAATCGCGGAGGTGGTGATCTCAGCATTGATTGACTTTGATGCCAGCGTATTCGATTCGCGATTAAACTCCTGCATCATAAAGTCGAGGCGACGGCCAACGGCTTCTTTCTTTTTCAGGATGTTATAGGTTTCTTTAACATGCGCTTCGAGGCGATCCAGTTCTTCTGACACATCAACACGCTGCGCCATCATTACCAGCTCTTGCTCAAGGCGATTGTTTTCCAGCTGCACTTCAGCATCTTCCAGCTTCGCCACCAAACGCTCACGCTGCCATTTAATGACTTCAGGCATTTGTGCGCGGACCTTGATCACTTCCTGCGATACGCCTTCCAGACGTTGTTCGATCATCGCTTTCAGTGCAGTACCTTCGCTTTCACGCGCGGCAATGAAATCATCCAGCGCGCCATCCAGCGCTTGCAGCAGCTGAGTGTTAATCGCATCGAGATCCTGCTCTTTCGCCGACATCACGCCAGGCCAACGCAAAATATCCATGGGATTAATCGCGCCTTCATCGCTCTGCATTTTGACCCAATTGCCCGCTTGCACCAGCTGTTTTGCCAGCGCTTCATTGAGCATCAGTTCACCTTGTGCACTCGGGTTCGCATCAAAACGCAGGTTGCACTCAATTTTACCTCGCGTCAGGCGTTGGCGAATGCGTTCGCGGATCACTGGCTCCAGACCACGAAATTGTTCCGGCAAGCGGATATACGTTTCAAGATAGCGTTGGTTTACGGAACGCAGCTCCCAGGCGGCGCTGCCCCATTCGCCTTTTGCATCGCGGCGGGCATAAGCGGTCATACTGCGGATCATAAGCGTTACTCATTTTTCAGAAAGATTGAGTGAAGTATAGCGAGGCAGCGCAGCGCATAACAGGCATAAGCGCAGCAGAATCAGGAATAGGAAACATTTCCCCTTTAAACCACAGGCACTTATGATTAAGTCTGACTTATTTATTGAGGAACACGAATGGCTCGCGTTATTGCCCTTCCTCTTGCGCTGGCTTTGTTACTGGCAGGCTGCAAGACACCGCCCGCACCACCCACGAAGCCGCAACCGATTTGTGCTGGTGGCGACGTGATGATACAGACCACGCTGTGGTTCGGTCTGAGTAAGCCGCAAGGCGGCACGGTGAGTTCGCTCGATTGGATGAATTTTGTCGATAAAGAGGTCACGCCACGTTTCAAGCAGGGCTTGTCCGTTTATGAGGCGAAAGGTCAATGGCTGGGTGAGAATGGTCAACTGGCACGTGAGAACAGCAAAGCGTTGATGTTGATTCACAGTATCAATGCTGAAAGTAATGCACCGATAGAAGCGTTGCGCAGCGTTTATAAAAAACGTTTTGGTCAGGAATCGGTGATGCGCGTGGATGCGCCGGTTTGCGTCAGCTTTTAAGCGAGAATAGGCGGCTCGCAGGCCGCCGCTTCGTCTTAAATAAACAGTCCCGCAAAGGCAGCTGACAACAGGCTTACCAGCGTTGAGCCATAAACCAGTTTCCAGCCAAAACGTGAAACTACGTTGCCCTGTTGTTCGTTCAGGCCTTTGATTGCCCCGGCAACGATGCCGATGGAAGCAAAGTTGGCAAACGACACCAGGAACACTGACAGAATGCCTAATCCACGTGGACTCATACCTGCAGCCACTTTTTGCAGTTCAATCATGGCGACAAATTCATTGGCGACCAGCTTCGTTGCCATGATGCTACCCGCCTGCAATGCATCTGCCGAGGGAATGCCAACCAGCCAGGCAAATGGATAAAACACATAACCCAGTAACTGCTGGAAGCTATAGCCAAACACCGCCGCAAACAGCGCATTCACAGCCGCAATCAACGCAATAAATCCAATCAGCATGGCCAGAATAATCATCGCCACTTTGAAACCCGCCAGGATGTATTCACCCAGCATTTCAAAAAAGCTCTGATCTTCATGCAGTTTATCCAGTGCAATTTCCTGCTGGTCTTGGTTATTACCCGGATTAATGATGGACAGAATAATGAAGGTGCTAAACATATTAAGCAGCAGAGCTGCGACCACATACTTGGCATCAATCATTGTCATATATGCACCGACAATGGAGAGCGAAACCGTGGACATTGCCGTGGCAGCCATGGTGTAAAGGCGCTTAGGTGGAATATCGCCAAGGATACCTTTATAGGCGATAAAGTTTTCCGATTGGCCCAGAATCAGGGTGCTTACGGCGTTAAACGACTCAAGCTTGCCCATGCCGTTGATCTTTGACAGCAGCGTTCCCACCAGGCGAATCAGCAGCGGCAGAATTCGCCAATGCTGCAAAATACCAATGAGCGCGGAGATAAAGACAATCGGACAAAGCACGCCCAGGAAGATAAACGCTAAACCTTGTTTACTCATGCCGCCAAACACGAACTCAGTACCTTGTGCGGCAAAGCCCAGCAGCGTTTCAAAAAATCCGCCAACCGAGCCGACCAGCGCCAGTCCGCTGGCAGAATGCAGAAAGAACCAACCCAAAGCGGCTTCTATAACAATCAGTTGAATGATAAAGCGTGGGCGAATCTGTTTGCGGTCATGACTGACCAATAGCGCAAGGGCGAAAATCACCACCAGCGCGAGCAGGAAATGAAGAATAGCGGCCATGTTTTTTATATTTGAAAGAGAAAGAGAGGGGCATTTAGCCACAGTCGACGCATAATTTCATCTCGCAAAGCGAGAGGCCGCAGCAAGAGACAGCAGGCATGGAAGTCCGTATAATGCGCAGCCAATCATTAGCAAGCCGGAGATTACCATGCGTCCAGCAGGCCGTAGCGCACAACAGGTGCGTCCCGTCACATTGACCCGCAATTACACCAAACACGCTGAAGGTTCCGTTTTGGTGGAATTCGGTGAAACCAAAGTGCTTTGCACTGCCACGGTGGACGAAGGCGTTCCGCGTTTCCTCAAAGGCCAAGGTCAGGGCTGGGTCACCGCCGAATATGGCATGCTGCCGCGTTCAACGCACAGCCGTATGGCGCGTGAAGCTGCCAAAGGCAAACAAGGTGGTCGTACGCTGGAAATTCAGCGCCTGATTGCTCGCTCACTGCGTGCTGCTGTTGATCTCAAAGCCTTGGGTGAATTCACTATCACCCTCGATTGCGACGTCATTCAAGCTGATGGCGGTACGCGTACTGCCTCTATTACAGGTGCTTGCGTCGCGCTAGCCGATGCATTGAACAAGTTGGTAGCAGCGGGCAAGCTGAAAGCTAATCCGATGAAAGGCATGGTTGCTGCAATTTCTGTCGGCATCGTCAACGGCGAAGCACTGTGCGACCTGGAATATGTTGAAGATTCCGCTGCTGAAACCGACATGAACGTCGTGATGATGGAAGACGGTCGCATGATCGAGGTGCAGGGCACCGCTGAAGGCGAACCGTTCAGTCACGAAGAGTTGCTGGCGCTGCTGGCGCTGGCGCGAGGCGGGATTGAAGAGCTAATTCAGGCGCAGAAGGCCGCACTGGAAAATTGATGTAACAGGCGACCATAGAGTCGCCTTTTCTTTATTTGAGGAGTAAGAGATGAAATCCTGGCAGCGTCAGTTTATTGAATTCGCCTTGAACAAGCAGGTGCTCAAGTTCGGTGAGTTCACTTTAAAGTCTGGGCGCAAAAGCCCCTATTTCTTTAACGCCGGTCTGTTTAACAGCGGACGGGATTTAGCGCTGTTAGGACGCTTTTACGCGCAAGCGCTGGTCGATGGCGGTGTGGATTTTGATCTGCTGTTTGGTCCCGCTTATAAAGGCATCCCCATCGCCACCACCACCGCAGTTGCGTTAGCCGATCATCACGACCGTGACGTTCCTTACTGCTTTAACCGCAAAGAAGCGAAAGATCATGGCGAAGGCGGTTTGCTGGTAGGCAGTCCGCTTGAAGGACGCATCATGCTGGTGGACGACGTTATCACCGCGGGTACGGCAATTCGCGAATCAATGGATATTATCAGCGCGCACAATGCGACGCTGGCAGGCGTATTGATTTCACTGGATCGCCAAGAGCGTGGGCGTGGCGATATTTCAGCGATTCAGGAAGTGGAACGTGACTATAAATGCAAAGTCACCGCCATTATTACGCTGAAAGATTTGATTGCTTATTTGGAAGAGAAGCCAGAAATGGCCGATCATTTAGCGCAGGTACGTGCTTACCAAAAATCTTACGGAATTTAAGCGAAAGGCGGGTGTGATGCCCGCCTTTTTTATTAGATTAACTGTGAGGCGATCAGCGGCCAGCGTGTGTCAAAGTCTGCTGTTGGCCGGAAGCGAAACTCAGAACGAACGTAACGTGAAAGTAACCCTTCACAAAATGCCAGAAGCTGACTGGCTAAAAGCGTGTCATCAGTTTGAAAACCTTCACCTTCACGCATTTTCCGTTCACGCATCACCTGACGCAACTGCACTTCTATACGCTCAAACAGCTGATTAATACGCCCTTGTAAGCGATCCTGCTCAAACATCAGCGCATGGCCGGTCAAAATACGCGTCAGCCCTGGATTACGCTCACCAAACCCCAGAATCAGTTGCACGATAAGACGCAGACGCGTCATCGTCTCTTTCTCATCCTTGAGGATAAGATTGATGCGGGTAATCAGACTGTCTTCGATAAATTCGATCAGGCTATCGAACATGCGTGTCTTGCTAGGAAAGTGGCGATATAAAGCCGCTTCAGAAACGCCTACATTCGCCGCCAGTTTAGCGGTAGTAATTCGCTGACTGCCATCGCCGGATTCCAGCATTTGCGCCAGCGCCTGCAATATCTCTTCGCGACGGTTCCTTTTCGCGACTTTTTTTTCTGCCATGATCTTAAAGACCCCTGAAATTCACCATACACAGGCAACACCTACGCATCTGCCACAAGAGAGCGTCTCATGGCGATGAGAACTAAAATGATTGGCGTAAGTGAAAGTGGGTAGTGCGGGTTACTGGCGGCCTGAATGACCGAAGCCACCTTCACCGCGCAAGCTGGCGTCAAAGTCTTCAACCAGATTGAATTCGGCTTGCACCACTGGCACAAAAACCAGCTGTGCCATGCGATCGCCGGGCTGCAGCGTAAAGCTTTCCTGACCGCGGTTCCATACAGAAACCATTAACTGGCCCTGATAATCGGAATCGATCAGGCCCACCAGATTACCCAGAACGATACCGTGCTTATGGCCCAAACCCGAGCGCGGTAGAATCACTGCAGCCAGGCTTGGATCGGCAATATGAATTGCCAAACCAGTGGGTACCAGCGTGGTCGTGCCTGGCGTAATCTCCAGTGCACCATCCAGGCAGGCGCGTAAATCTAACCCAGCGGAACCCGAGGTCGCGTAAGTTGGCAGTGGGAAATCCTTGCCGACACGCGCATCAAGAATCTTAACGTCTATTTTTTTCATCATAACGGCTGACAATCTCGTCTAATAATTGTTGGCCAAGGAGCGACTTATCGCTGAGCGGTAAGTGTTTTTCTCCTTCCTGCCAAAAAAGGTGAAGCGCATTGGTGTCGCTATCAAATCCTTGTCCGGCTTTCGCAACGTCATTCGCGCAAATTAGGTCCAGATTCTTGCGCACCCGTTTTTGCCGGGCGTATTCTTCCACATTCTGGGTTTCAGCGGCAAATCCAACGACAAAAGGCCGACCTTTCTGTAATGCAGCGACACCCGCGACAATGTCGGGATTCTTTATGAGCTGTAGCGTGACGTTATCATCGCCACCCTGTTTTTTGATTTTCTCAGCCGCAATTTCAGCGGCCCGGTAGTCTGCCACGGCTGCGCTTGCAATGAAAATATGTTGTTGGTCTATCTTGCCCATCACTGCTGATTGCATCTCTAAAGCGGTGGTGACATCAATACGCTTTACCCCAGTTGGCGTGGTCAGATTGACCGGGCCAGCGACCAGCGTGACGTTTGCGCCGCGTTTGGCCGCTGCGGTTGCAATGGAAAAACCCATTTTCCCCGAGCTTTTATTTGTCAGGTAACGCACCGGATCGAGCGCCTCACGGGTTGGGCCGGCCGTAATCATAATGTTGATATGTTGCAGATCGTTGACGGGTGACGCCCACTGCACGGCGTGATCAACAATCTGAAGGGGATCCAGCATGCGACCGGGCCCCACATCACCACAGGCCTGACTGCCGCTGTCCGGGCCCCAAATCAACAGACCACGGGCATGCAATATTTGCAGATTTTGTTGCGTTACAGCGGCACGATACATTTGTTGATTCATTGCCGGTACTACAGCAATCGGTGCGGCGGTAGCAAGACACGACGTAGTCACCAGATCGTTCGCCATGCCTGCTGTTACGCGAGCAATCAAATCCGCTGTTGCCGGGGCGAGGATAATCAGATCGGCCCATTTGGCCAACTCAATGTGGCCCATTGCGGCTTCGGCTGCCGGATCAAGCAAGTCATCAAATACCGGATAGCCGGAAACAGCTTGCAAGCTGAGTGGAGTAATAAAGGCTTTAGCGCCTTCCGTCATCATTACGCGGACTTCGGCACCGCGATCGCGTAGGCGACGAACCAATTCAGGTGCTTTATACGCGGCGATTCCGCCGCTGACGCCCAAAAGAATTTTTTTACCGGCTAATCCCATCATGCTGTTGGCCTCACTAAACGGTTTGCCGCGTCTGGCGCGACTTAATGCACGAACTTTACCATAAAACCCCTAAATCGCTTTTTCACTCCCTGCCGTTTGCGAGACGCCTCGTAAAACGACGCAGTGCTGATGGCAGCAGACGGTGTGATTCGTCAGGATAGTGAAGACATCAGGGAGAACCACCATGGAAAGTATGGCACCGCGAGAAAAATTACAGCTTTTGGGTGCGGAAACACTGAGCGATGTTGAGCTGCTGGCCATTTTTTTGCGCACCGGCTCTGCAGGCGTCAACGTCATGGTGCTGGCACAGCAGATGTTGCAAGAGTTCGGTTCGCTTTATCACATCATGACAGCAAGCAAAGCGGCTTTCAGTGGCATTAAAGGGGTGGGTGATGCGAAGCTCGCGCAACTGCACGCGATTGCCGAGCTGGCAAAACGTTTCTTTGCCAGCCAACTCGCGCGCGAAAATGCGATGGAAAACCCACAGGTAACACGGCATTACTTGCAAAGCCTGTTAGCGCATCAGGAACGCGAGATCTTTATGGCGCTGTTTTTGGATAATCAACACCGTGTGTTACTGGCGCAAAAGATGTTTTCTGGTTCAATAAATAGCGTCGAGGTACATCCACGCGAGATTGTGCGGGAAGCGTTAAAGGTCAATGCAGCGGCATTGATACTGGCGCATAATCACCCTTCTGGCATGTCTGAGCCGAGCAAGGCCGACCGTGAAATTACACATAAAGTGAGCGAAGCCTGTGGTTTACTGAACATTCGTTTGCTCGATCACTTAGTGATTGGCCATGGTGAATATGTCTCATTTGCCGAGCGTGGATGGCTTTAAGTATAAGAAAATAGGGTCCAGATGGTGGCTTTTTACACGATCATTCGGGATCTTTATCTGTTCGGGACTTGAGCACTTGCGCCGAGCGGCGTATACTACGCCACCTTTGAGAATCTCGGGTTTGGCGGTTAGGCCAGCTTAGCGGGTTCCATGGAACTCGCCTGGCGGGCTATGAGCCTGACGAGGCGGCCAAAACCTAATTTTTAAAGCTCGAGCTGATTTGATTTTTGGAGATATTGACATGTCACGAGTCTGCCAGGTAACTGGAAAGCGCCCGGTGAGCGGTAACAACCGTTCCCACGCAATGAACGCGACGAAACGCCGTTTCCTTCCGAACCTGCACTCACACCGTTTTTGGGTTGAGAGCGAGAAGCGCTTCGTTACTCTGCGTGTATCTGTAAAAGGTATGCGTACTATTGATAAAAAGGGCATTGATACGGTTTTGGCCGATCTGCGTGCCCGTGGTGAGAAGTACTAAGAGTACTAAGGAACTGAATCATGGCTAAAGGTATTCGTGAGAAGATCAAGCTGGTTTCCTCTGCTGGTACAGGTCACTTCTATACCACCACGAAGAACAAACGTACTAAACCAGAGAAGTTGGAACTGAAAAAGTTCGATCCGGTTGTACGTCAGCATGTGCTCTACAAAGAAGCTAAAATTAAGTAATTTTAGTGTTCTGCTAAAAACCCGGCTCCGGCCGGGTTTTTTGTTTGTGAAAAACGCTGAGGAGAAGCTATGCCAGAATTACCTGAGGTTGAAACCAGCCGTCGCGGTATCGAACCGCATCTGGTAGGAGAAACTATCCTGCACGCTATTGTGCGTAACACACGTTTGCGGTGGCCTGTTTCTCAAGAAATTCTCGCGCTCAGCGATCAGCCGGTTCTCAGCGTTCAGCGTCGTGCTAAATATTTACTGTTAGAGTTGCCGCACGGCTGGATCATTATCCATCTCGGCATGTCTGGCAGTTTGCGGGTGTTACCCGAAGAGTTGCCTGCAGCTAAACATGATCATGTTGACTTGGTTATGAGTAACGGCAAAGTGCTGCGTTACACCGATCCACGGCGTTTTGGTGCCTGGTTGTGGAGCAGCGATTTAGCGGGCAGCAGTGTGCTGTCACACCTTGGCCCAGAGCCGCTCAGTGATATTTTTGATGGTGATTATCTTTTTGAGAAGTCGCGTGGTAAGCGCACGGTGATTAAACAGTGGTTAATGGATAACAAAGTGGTGGTTGGCGTTGGCAACATATACGCCAGTGAGTCCTTGTTTACTGCTGGGATCTTACCCGAGCGACCCGCAATGAGCCTGAGCAAAAAGGAAGCCGAATTACTGGCTAACACGATCAAAGCGGTGCTGCTGCGATCGATTGAGCAGGGTGGTACCACTTTACGTGATTTCTTACAGAGCGACGGCAAACCAGGCTATTTTGCACAGCAATTGCAGGTTTATGGCCGAGCCGGTGAGCCGTGTCGTGCGTGTGGAATGCCGATTATTAGCGGCAAGCACGGGCAGCGCAGTACTTACTGGTGCCCGAACTGCCAGCATTAACGCTACGCTAGCTTAGCTTGTAATGCCTGATGTACTGGCGCTGGAAGGAAGGCGGTGACATCGCCGCCGTGGCGCGCCACCTCTTTCACTAGCGAAGAGGAGACAAAGGAGAAGCCTTCAGAGGGCATCAGGAACACGCTTTCCAGCGTAGGCAGCAAATGACGATTCATATGCGCCAGCTGCATTTCATATTCAAAATCCGATACTGCACGTAATCCACGCACCAGGACATTAGCCTGCTGCGCGCGGGCAAAGTTCGCCATTAAATCACTGAAGCCAACTACTTCAACGTTAGGCAGGTGCGCAATCACTTGCTGAGCAAGTTCTACACGCTCATCCAGGTCAAACATCGGCTTTTTACTCGGGCTGGCCGCTATCGCCACCACAAGATGATCAAACATCTGGGCTGCGCGCGTCACAATGTCAAGATGCCCCAATGTAATGGGATCAAAGGTTCCGGGATAAATGGCTTTAGTACTCATATGCGCCCTTTTGCCTTGGCATGACCGAGCGCCCAAAGCGCTGCGTATTTGTTGAATGTATACTGCGCGTTGACCATCGCGAGTATCCAGCCTTGTTTGCCATCGAGAAAGCCGGCGCGTAGCAGCAACGTTTTAATAAATGCGCCCAGCGTATGGCTAAAAATGGAGAACAGCCCGCAACGCTTGCCGCGCTGAAAGCGTTCTTTTGCCCAGGCTTCAGCATAGGCAAGCTGTTTGCGCTGGAAAGCGATTAAGTCACGGCAGGTTAGGTGCTGTAGATCGCCTTTCAATACCTGAACTGGCGCGCCTTGGGTATTGAGTGATTCATGCACCAGATTATCGTTATAAGTGAGCGTGCGGGGATAAAGGCGCATTACGCGATCGGGATACCAGCCGCTGTGACGCATAAAACGGCCCAGAAACAGGTTACTACGGCACAGGCTGTAAACAGTGTTGCTGGGCGGCGTCATTAATACTTGCTCAATGGCGTTGCGTAATTCAGGCGTCACGCGCTCATCAGCATCGATCATCAAAATCATTTCGTGGCTGGCGTAACTTTGCGCACGTTGACGCTGTTTGCCGTAGCCTGGCCAGCTGTCAGCGTGAAACACTTCAGCGCCCGCTTCGCGCGCAATTTCAACGCTATTATCGGCGCTGCCAGAATCCAGCACGATAATCTCATCGGCCCAGTCAACGGAGGCAAGGCAAGCCGGCAACAGCTCTGCTTCGTTCTTGGCGATCATCACCACCGAAAGTCGTTGGCGTGTTGGCATTAATGGGCCCGTGGCGGTAAATGAGGTTCGAGTAACTGTAGCAGACGCTGTAAAGCGCCTTGATTTTGATGCAGCACCTCTACGGCATGTCGGCCGTAATAGCGGCGATAATCATCATCCTTCAGTAAATTAGCGACCTCTTTTTCCAGAGAGATCACATCAGTGACGGTGATTAAACCTTGCGCTTCCTGCAATTTGCTGCAGATATCTTTGAAGTTCCAGATATGCGGGCCCATCAGCACAGGAAGAGCATGTGCTGCGGGTTCTAGCGGGTTATGGCCGCCACGTTCTACCAGGCTGCCGCCCACAAATGCCAGATCAGCAATGCCATAAAGCAGCATTAATTCACCCATTGAATCGCCGATGACCACCTGAGTCGAACCGGAAGGAATTTCACCGCTGCTGCGTAAAATAAAGCTGAAACCACGCTTTTGCGTCAGCTCACGTGCATCGTTGAAACGCTCAGGGTGACGTGGCACCAGAATCAATAACAGGTCGGGGAAAGTTTGCAGCAATCGGCGATGAGCATCTAACACGATAGCTTCTTCACCTTCATGGGTGCTGGTGGCGATCCACACAGGACGACGCGGCGCCCATTGCCGACGCAGCGTGACTGCCCGAGCAGCCAGTTCTGGCGTTACTGAGATATCAAATTTTAGGCTGCCGGTAATCGTTAGCTGGGCGCGTTTCAAACCTAGCTCAACGAAACGGTCGCCATCTTCACTGGTCTGGGCCGCAATCAGCGTAATGCTTTGTAGTAACTGACGCATGAAATTGCCCAGTTTGCGATAACCTTTAGCCGAACGCGCTGATAAACGCGCGTTAGCAATTACCAAAGGAATTTGTCGCTTATGCAGAATACGAATGATATTCGGCCATAGCTCAGTTTCCATGATGATAACCAATCTTGGATTTACCGTATCAAGGAAACGATTGATGGAGCCGGGCAGATCGTAAGGGAGATAGACGTGATGCACATCTTTACCAAACGCAGACTGAGCGCGCTCGGAGCCGGTTGGCGTCATTGTGGTGACAGTAATGGGCAACGTCGGATAACGATGGCGTAAAGCACGCACCAGCGGAACGGCCGCTAACGTTTCTCCAACGGAAACCGAATGCAGCACAATGCCATGTGGTTGAACTTTGCCTACACAATAGCCGTAACGCTCGGCCCAGCGTTTACGGTATGCCGGAGCTTTACGACCGCGCAGCCACAGGCGCAGCCAAATCAGTGGCTGAATAAGATAGAGCAATGCGGTGTAAATGGTCGTCATAGTTACCGTTACGACACGTTGGCGTCAAAAAATACAATAAAGTCAGATTGCGGCATGTTATCAGAAACCACTCGCGCACTCATCTGACTTTGTCAGTTGGTCTTTAACACCTGCTGATAGAGTGATGTTAAGGAGCGAGCCAGCCTTTGTGGCCCATAAGGTTCAATTCTGCGGCGTGCAGCTTCACCCATGCTTGAATCCACTGAAAGTGCAGGAATAGTCTGAATGGCTTCACTTAATGCGTTGATATCCAAAGCATCACAGACGAAGCCTTCTTGACCAGCCGTGATAAATTCTGCTCCACCGCAGCCGGTGCTGGTGATCACCGGTAAGCCGCAAGCCATTGCTTCCAGCACAACATTTGGGAACGGATCATAGAGCGTGGGCAGTAGCAGGCCATCGGCAGCGTGATAGAAGGGTTGCACATCCTGTTGTACGCCGACAAAGCGCAGGCGGTCCAGGCAGTTAAAACGATTCGCCAGTTGTTGATAACGCTGCAATTGCTTGTCTTGTCCTACCACAATCAGATAGCGATCGCTCTTTGCCAACGCCTCTATGGCGGCTTTTAAGCCTTTACGCTCAAAACCGGAACCGACATAAATCAGGACTGTAGCGCTGTCTGGCAGCTTGAGATGCTGACGTGTAGCGTGTCGAGTCGCTTCGGTGGCAGGCTGAAAGCGCTCAGCATCAATCGCGTTATGAATAACGTGAATTTTATCGGCGTTCAGTGAGAAGCAGCGCAAGATATCGCGCTTTACCATGTCTGAATTGCAGATAACGGCTTTGAGCGTTGGAGAATTAAACATCTCCGCTTCTGCCTGCAATACGTAGCGGTGGTAAGGGCTCAGTTTGGCGCTCAAGCGCTGCATGGGCGACACGATGCGCGCGCGTTGCTCAAGCCAGACGCGATGCACGCCGTCACCGGCACGAAAAATATCACAGCCAGCAATGCGCTCGTGGCTCTGTACGATATCAAACTTCTCTCGTTCCCAGCAGGCTCGAGCTGCTTGAGCAAAACCACGTTCACGTGAAACTCGGCCCAGTTTGGCCGGGTTGCAGATGTGCAAATGCCAGTCAGGATTAGGCGTACCTTGCCAGCTACGCGTAATAATGTTCAGGTCCAGCTGCTCGCTGCCCAACGCTTCCAACGCGCGCGATATAAAGCGTTCGGCACCGCCATCGGGACGGTATTTCTGGCGCACAATGGCCAGACGTAACTTACTCATTAAGGTAGCTCCTTGCTGCGGCAACCACATCCTCTACTGGAATGATGGAAAGAAAGCGCTGTTGCGTGTTGGTATCAATCGAGTCTGGCGAAGGTAATGGGCCATAATCACCCGCCCAAATGACGCGATTATGTTCCCCCCAAGGCCGCCAGTGCTGCAGCTTGGTTGGACCAAAAAGCGCAATACAGGGTGTATCAAGTGCAGCCGCCATGTGCATTGGCGCGGAATCAACGCCAATAAACAGCTGCGCGTGATCGATCAGCGCGGCTAGCTGCGGCAATGAGAATTTTCCTGCGAGCGAAACCACATCTGGCGAACGACATAAAGATTGAATGTGTTCAATCATTACTCGTTCTTTTTGATCTGGCGCGGCAGTCAATATCACTTTTCGATTCTGTTTTGCCAGCTGATCGATGGTGGCTGCGACTTTCTCATCTTCCCAGCATTTAAAACCCCAACGGGAAGTGGGCTGCACCACAATGAAGGGCGAATTGATACCGTTTTCGAGCAGCGTTGATAGGACGTATTGTTTGTCGTTTTCGCTGTAATGCATTGAGACGCGAGCACCTTCACGGCTAATGCCGAGCGGCGCAAGCGCGCTCATGTTTTGTTCAACGGTATGCAGCGTGCTGTGATCGGCGGTAGAAACCAACTGATTATGGCAAAATCGCCAAAGAGCATTGTCGCGCTTCTTAAATGCGAAACCGATACGCAGCGGTGCTCGCGATAAACGCGTAATGATTCCTGCACGCCACTGATCGGCCAGGTTGATCACTAAATCATAATGGCAGGCGCGAACATCAGCGATCAGCGCACGTTCATGCGCTAACTTACGCCAGGCACCTTCATTCTTCCATTTGCGGTCAATGATGTGCAGGCGACGAATTGCCGGGTGCGCTTCCAGCATCGGACGCGTTTCTTGATACAGCAATACATCAATATTCGCCTGCGGATAGCGTTGATGAAGCGCATTGATAACAGGCGTCGTCAGCAGCATATCGCCATGATGGCGTAACTTGATAAGCAAAATATTTTGCGGAGAAATGTTTGCCAAAATCGGGCTTGCCATAAACCAGTGTTCTCAAATTGGAATGAACCGATTGTATGGCAAAGCCTTTAGGGGTTAAAGCCAGCCATTCGGGTTATTTGTTACGCCAAACAGAAGCGGCAAACTAAAGCAGCAACTGAAACGCCTGCGCCAGGCCACATACATTTATCAACATACAAAAATGTGTTCCGGTTGAAAAGATATCTACAATGATTGCTCTTCGGGCTTGGGCATCGGGTTTTCGACTTACGTTGTGGCAAGTGCTGAACGCTTTACGGATGATTTGATAGTGAGAAACCGAATAAATTCCCTTTGTGTCGCGATAATGGCAAAGAATTCACTGGCCGCGTGCGCCCAGGCAGGAGTTACAAGCCAGACTTACCCTCAACTTTTTCCGTGATGTCAGGGAAAAGGAACGTAATGAATGAGCCAATACACATAAGGTATTAGTCCTTTCTCGATTCGACTACTGTGGCGCATTATTTTAGTCTCTGATACTCAGTCCTTTCATCCATCAGAACTTTATTTAAAATAAGGGTCAAACGTAGAGATTTTTTGCATTTATATTGCATACCTCCTGACCTTTTTAGAAAGCCATTCATTGCCAATTGGGCCCACTTTTATGAAGAATATATTGCTAATCAGACGTGACAATATCGGTGATATGGTATGTACGACACCGCTAATTGAGGGAATAAAACGTACCTGGCCCGATGTAAAGTTAACTGTTTTAGTCAACAAAGTGGCTCAGGATGTGGCGCTGAATAATCCGTACATTGATGAGTTATATGTCTATAAAAAATCAAAACACCGTGAAAAAGGCGAAAGTGCACTGAAGGTGTATCTACAGAGGCTAAAAATCTTTTTTGCGCTGCGTAAAACAACATTTGATATGACGATTTTAGCCAATCCGGTGCCCTGTAAATACAGTTTGCGCCTGGCTACGATGGCGGGAGCTAAAAAAATAATCGGTGCCGGTACCAATCCCGCCGAGTTAACTATCCCGCTGGCTAAGGAGGATTTCAATGGTGCACATCAGGTAGAACATACCTTTACCTATCTCACCAAATTAGCGCCATCGGCTGTTGCCATCCCGGAAGTGAATGTTTATCTGAGCCCGCAGGAAAAGGGTGAGGCGGAGAAACGGCTGGCGGATAAAATTCCTCAAGATGCGCGCGTGTATGGCATTCACATCAGTAGTCGTAGCGCTAAACGCCGCTGGCCGGTGGAATCTTATGCGCAGATCATTGAGAAAATTTTGCAAGATCCTAAAGCCCATGTGCTGCTGTTTTGGTCGCCGCAGGGTGCATTAGATCCCAACGATGTCGGTGATTCGGCTCGTATGCAATCTTTGTTGCAACAGGTTAATTCACCGCGCGCAATTGCCTATCCAACCTCATCTATTCGTGAATTGATTGCCGGTCTTGATCGCTGTGAACAGGTGCTGTGTAGCGATGGCGGTCAAATGCATATCACCGCCGCGTTACATAAAAGACAGGTAGTCTTTTTTGGTGACACCAACGCGGCAGCCTGGCATCCATGGTCTGGTCAGTATGCTATTTTGCAGTCAGCGTCTGGCGATTGTGCCGATATCAGCGTTGATGAAGCCTGGGCTGCCTGGCAGAAATTGCAGGCAGCCTCATAAGATCAGGCCAACTCGGTATACTGCTGAGTGATTTTTTTGACGTCGTAATGTTCCAAAGAAGATTCATTGATATGCGGCAAATGGTGGTAAATCTCCACCATCTTGTCCGCCAAAGCCTGCGCATCAATTGGCGTCAATAAATCAGCCATGCCCGCTTTAACCAAAATCTCTTCGGGACCACCGGGACAGCGAGTACTGATCACTGGCGTTCCGCACATCAGTGATTCCACAATCACATTGCCAAATCCTTCACTGTCCGAGCTCAGAACCATCATGCGGGCATGTTTAATATAAGGAAAAGGGTTTTCCTTGAAGCCTAAGAACAACACGCGATCGGCAATGTTTAACGCTTCAGCCAGGCTTTTGGCTGCCTGAATACGCTCTTCGGTGCCGGTTCCCAGTAAAACCAGTTTGCATGGCAGGCCTGACTTAGCAAATGCGTGGAGAAGGCGATCTTGTCGTTTTTGCGGGTGGATGCGTGCCACGTTGATGATGTAATCGGTACCGGCCAAATCACACGGTTCACTGGCCCGCTGGCGAAGCGTAGCGCTGTCGAAAGGATTGTTAATGACCGCTGTTTTGGCGGGTGTTACGCCCATCACGTCAATCAGATCATCAAGTACCGCCTGGGAAACAGCAGTGATATTTTTGCCCTGATAAATTTTCGCCATCTTGTTTCTTTTCAACGTGTAATTCAGGCCCTTGCGGTGCCCAAGATAAGTTGATGAGAGAACGCCATGAATGCAATACCACAGTCGAGCGGGATCGATAGCTTTACAGCGCGCAACGATGCGATCGGTTTTATGTAGATTGGAGATAATCAGATCAAACTTACCGTTGGCGGCTTCGTCCTTGCTTAGCACCTGGTCCAGCTTTTTGGCTCGACGAGACAGCTCAGTGAGCTTACGCCATGGCGCCTTGCTGTGTTGCGTCACCACTTTATAGGCTACGCCTTCGGGGAGTTTATATGCGCAAACCTCGGCTAAAGAATAGAGGCTGACGTCATGGCCCATCTGCTGCATACACTCGCTTAGGGTCAGTACGACTTTTTCAGCGCCGCCGCCAGGCAAGCCATCAATGATCATCAAAATGCGCATATCACGTCCAAAACTTCGGTAAAATTAAGCGCCAGTTATACCTTTTCGCTGGCGCTGGCGCTATCCCGAAACGACCTTTAGCCTCGCGTTAATCCCAGCTCAGTATGACTTTTCCTGAGCGTCCTGAACGCATTTCATCAAAGCCCTGTTGGAAATCATCAATGTGATAGCGATGCGTAATGATCGGGGTGAGATCGAGGCCTGACTGAATCAGCGCGGCCATTTTGTACCAGGTTTCAAACATCTCGCGGCCATAAATACCCTTGATGAATAATCCTTTGAAAATCACCTGATTCCAGTCGATAGCCATTTCACCGGGCGGAATGCCTAACAGCGCAATGCGTCCGCCGTGGTTCATCACTTCTAGCAAACTGCGGAAAGCGGGCGGCGCACCTGACATCTCTAATCCGACGTCGAAACCTTCCGTCATGCCCAGCGAGTGCATCACATCATGGAGATCTTCCTGTGCCACGTTAACTGCTCGCGTTACGCCCATGTTGCGGGCCAGCTCAAGCCGATAATCATTAATATCGGTGATCACCACATTGCGCGCACCCACATGGCGGCAAACGGCTGCGGCCATAATACCAATTGGCCCGGCACCGCTGATCAAAACATCTTCACCAACCAGATCAAAGGAGAGCGCGGTATGCACTGCGTTACCAAAAGGATCAAATATCGCTGCTAATTCGTCAGAGATGTTTTCAGGAATTTTGAAGGCGTTATACGCAGGTATCACCAGATACTCGGCAAAACAGCCCTGGCGGTTTACGCCAACACCGACGGTATTGCGGCATAAATGCGTACGTCCGGCGCGACAATTGCGGCAATGGCCGCAGGTAATATGCCCTTCGCCTGAAACACGATCGCCAATAGTGAAGCCTTTCACTTCCTGACCAATCGCAACGACTTCACCCACATATTCGTGGCCGGTAATCATCGGGACCGGAATGGTTTTCTGTGACCAGTCGTCCCAGTTGTAGATGTGCACATCGGTGCCGCAAATAGCCGTTTTGCGAATTTTGATCAGCAGATCGTTATGACCTGGCTCAGGAATCGGCGCATCCGTCACCATCCAAATACCGGGCTCTTTTTTCAGTTTAGCGAGTGCTTTCATCGGCAGTTCCTCTGGCAATGACGCCAAGTTGTTGACCGATGCGGGTAAAAGCGGCCACCGCGCGTTCGAGTTGCTCTTGCGTATGCGCCGCAGAGATCTGGGTGCGAATGCGCGCCTGACCTTTTGGCACCACCGGATAAAAGAAGCCGGTAACGTAAATGCCTTCCTGCTGGAGCAAACGGGCAAATTCCTGCGCCACATTCGCATCACCCAGCATGACTGGAATGATGGCATGATCGGCGCCAGCCAGAGTAAATCCGGCGGCTGTCATTTGTTGACGGAAATAGCGGGCATTATCCCATAAGCGTTGACGCAGGCCATCACCTTCGCTGAGTAACTCCAGCACGCGAAGCGAGGCAGCGACAATGGCGGGTGCCAGGGAGTTAGAAAAGAGATAAGGACGTGAGCGCTGGCGCAACCATTCAATCACTTCCGCTTTAGCAGCGGTATAACCGCCCGATGCGCCACCCAGCGCTTTGCCTAAGGTGCCAGTAATAATGTCGACGCGGCCCATGACATCGCAATATTCGTGCGTGCCCCGCCCGGCGTTGCCAACAAATCCCACTGCATGAGAATCATCAACCATCACCAGCGCAGAAAATTCGTCAGCCAGATCGCAAATGGCCTTTAAATTAGCGATGACGCCATCCATCGAGAACACGCCATCGGTGGCAATCAGAATATGACGCGCACCTTTATCGCGTGCTTGCTGTAAACAGGCGCGCAGTTCTTGCATGTCATTGTTAGCGTAGCGATAACGTTGTGCTTTACACAGCCGCACGCCATCAATAATCGAAGCATGGTTTAGCGCATCAGAAATAATGGCATCGTCTGCATCCAGTAAGGTTTCGAACAGGCCGCCGTTGGCATCAAAACAAGATGAATAGAGAATGGCATCTTCCATGCCGAGAAATTCCGCCAGACTTTTTTCCAGCTGCTTGTGGGTATCTTGCGTACCGCAGATGAAGCGCACCGAAGCCATGCCGAAGCCGTGAGAATCCATGCCGTCTTTGGCGGCCTGAATCAGGGCGGGATGATTGGCTAAGCCTAAATAATTATTGGCACAGAAATTTATGACGTGATTGCCGTCCCCAACTTCAATATCGGCTTGTTGGGCAGACGTAATAATGCGTTCTTGTTTAAACAACCCTTCCTGACGCGCCGTATCCAGTTGCTGACGTAATTGTTGATAAAATTGCGCTGGCATCATTGCTCTCCTCAGATGGCGGAAATTTGGCACATCTTACTGAGCAGAGAGTCCAATCGCGATAAATCGCCCAACAGAATGTCAATTTTGCAGCATAGTTCACGCCTCGGCGCAGGAAGTACAAATGGTTACAGAGTCATCTGGCTGTCTGCACCTTGATGAAATGTTATGATAATAGTCATTAGCGTGTGGAACCTCCTGTTTCACCCCATAACTTCGAAGGTATTAACATGATTATCGTAACTGGCGGCGCAGGAATGATTGGCAGCAACATCGTCAAGGCGCTGAACGATCGCGGTCACACCGACATTTTGGTGGTGGATAATCTGAAAGACGGCACCAAATTTGCGAATCTGGTCGATTTGGATATCAGCGATTACATGGACAAAGAAGAGTTTCTGATTAGCCTGATGGCTGGTGATGATCTCGGTCCAATCGAAGCGATATTCCATGAAGGTGCCTGCTCTGCCACCACCGAATGGGATGGCAAATACATGATGGATAACAACTATCAGTATTCGAAAGAGCTGCTGCACTTCTGCCTTGAGCGTGAAATCCCGTTTCTTTATGCCTCATCTGCTGCGACTTACGGCGGACGCAACGAAAACTTTATTGAAGAGCGTCAATATGAGCAGCCACTGAACGTTTATGGCTACTCAAAAATGCTGTTCGATCACTACGTGCGTCAAATTCTGCCAGAAGCTAATTCGCCTGTGTGTGGATTCCGTTACTTCAACGTGTATGGCCCGCGTGAAGGGCACAAAGGCAGCATGGCCAGCGTAGCTTTCCATCTTAATACGCAGATCAGCAACGATGAAAATCCAAAACTGTTTGAAGGCAGCGATGGCTTCAAACGCGATTTCATTCACGTTGATGATGTTGCCGCTGTGAACCTGTGGTGTTGGGAGAATGGCATTTCGGGAATCTATAACTGTGGTACCGGTCGTGCTGAATCTTTCCAGGAAGTGGCTGATGCTGTGCTGAAATTCCATGAAAAAGGTCAGATTGAGTACATTCCGTTCCCGGAAAAACTCAAAGGACGTTATCAGGCCTACACACAAGCCGATCTCACTAATCTGCGCGCGACAGGCTATGACAAACCGTTTAAAACCGTGGCGCAAGGTGTGGCTGAATACATGGTTTGGCTAAACCGTAACGCGTAAAGGAACCTGCACCGGCAATGAAAATTCTGGTTATCGGCCCATCTTGGGTCGGCGATATGATGATGTCGCAAAGTCTCTATCGTACGCTCAAGGCCGAGCATCCTGATGCCGTGATTGACGTGATGGCACCCGCATGGTGCCGTCCGCTGTTGTCACGCATGCCGGAAGTGAATCAGGCGCTGGCGATGCCGCTTGGACATGGCGCGCTGGAAATCGGCGAGCGACGTCGATTGGGCAAGTCGCTGCGCGGTAGCCATTATGATCGCGCCTATGTGCTGCCTAACTCCTTTAAATCTGCGTTGGTGCCGTTCTTTGCAGGAATTAAACGTCGCGTTGGTTGGCGTGGGGAAATGCGTTACGGCCTGCTAAATGATCTGCGTAAGCTGGACAAAGCGGCTTTTCCGTTGATGGTCGAACGCTATGTTGCGCTGGGCTATGACACGCCAGTCAGTTCAGCAAAACAGCTGCCGCAGCCTTTGTTGCGGCCGCAGTTGCAGGTTGAAGATCAGGAAAAAATTGAAACGGCAGCGCAGTTTCAGCTTTCTGCCGATCGTCCTATTGTGGGCTTCTGCCCTGGCGCTGAGTTTGGACCAGCTAAACGTTGGCCGCACTACCATTATGCCGCGTTGGCGCAGCAACTCATCGCTGAAGGCTATCAAGTGGTGCTGTTCGGCTCGGCAAAAGATCGTCCTACCGGTGAAGAGATCATTGCGGCATTACCTGACGAAGCCCGTTCCCATTGCCGTAATTTGTCAGGCGATACGTCGCTGGAACAAGCAGTGATTCTGCTGGCGCATTGCCGTGCAGTAGTCAGTAATGACTCTGGTTTGATGCACATCGCCGCTGCACTAAACCGGCCGTTAGTGGCGTTGTATGGACCGAGCAGCCCAGACTTCACACCACCGCTCGCCAGGCAAGCGCGGGTGATTCGCCTGATTACGGGCTATCACAAAGTACGTAAAGGCGACGCAGAGCAGGGTTATCATCAAAGCATGATCGACATTCAACCAGTTCGCGTTCATCAGGAATTAAATGCGTTATTGAACAGCGAGCAGGAGATGTCATGCACGTCCTGATTGTTAAAACCTCTTCAATGGGCGATGTTCTGCACACATTGCCCGCGCTAACGGATGCGATGCACGCCATTCCTGGCATTCGTTTCGATTGGGCGGTGGAAGAGAACTTTGCTCAGATTCCAGGCTGGCATCCAGCGGTAGATAAAGTGCTGCCGGTGGCTATTCGCCGCTGGCGTAAACACTGGTTTGGGAGTCAACAGCGTGAAGAGCGCGTGTTGTTTAAGCGAGAATTGCAGTCACGTCAGTACGATATTGTGATTGATGCACAAGGGCTGATTAAAAGTGCTGCGCTGGTGACACGCCTGTCAAAAGGTGTGAAACATGGTCAGGATAGTCGCAGCGCGCGTGAACCTTTCGCCAGCTGGTGGTACGACATACGCCATGAAGTGAGTAAGAAGCAGCACGCTGTTGAGCGTACGCGAGAACTTTTTGCTAAAAGTCTTGGTTACGAAAAGCCACAGACGCAGGGCGATTATGCTATTGCCGGTCATTTCTCGACGATCGCGACAGAAGATACCGCTCCTTATTTAATCTTTCTTCATGCCACCACACGTGATAACAAACACTGGCCGGAAGATCACTGGCGTGGATTGATTGAGCTGGTTCAGCCAATGGGTTTACGTGTGAAATTGCCTTGGGGCGCCGAGCATGAACATCAGCGGGCACAGCGTTTGGCGGAAGGATTCGAGTATGTAGAAGTCTTACCGAAGCTATCGCTGGAAGCCGTAGCGCAACAGCTGGCTGGCGCGTGTGCAGTGGTATCCGTTGATACCGGTTTAAGTCATCTTACCGCTGCGCTTGATCGCCCTAATATCACTTTATATGGCCCAACCGATCCGGGGTTAATTGGTGGTTATGGTAAGAATCAATACAGCATGAAGGCTGAGGATAATAATCTTAACTCAATTATTAGTCGTGACGTTTTTGCCAAACTAACGTCAATTTTTAACAAGATAAGATAAAATATTTTTAGAAAAACATCCCCAGCCCATGTATTAATTATGAGCTGGGGATAATTATTTGCACTTCAAAATAATATATTTTTTTTTGATACTGAATTTAATTAACGGGCTGATAAAAAACTTAAATAATGGCGTCTTGCATAATATATCATTCATTCTATTTCTGTTTGCATCAGACAATTGATCATTGTGCTTATACAGTAATTGTATAATATGAGAGGCGGTTAAATAACGCCACTTCTCCCCAAGCTCAGCATCCATTATGGTCAATGCTTGCGCCCTTAAATTCACCTTCGCAGAGGTTAATTTATTAGATAGGCTATGCGCATATTTAATATAGAGATAAAAAGGTGCTTCATTATAGAGAGTTTTTTCTGATTTACTGAGCAAAGTCGGAAGAAGAGCAATATCTTCATAACAAGTGAATTCGGGGAAAGGATAAGCCTCTAGCAGCGTTTTCTTTATTATTTTTCCAATAAAATGACCTTGGAATTTCTTGTGCACCAAAAATTCGCGAATAGCGACATCGGATTCAAGTTTTTTGGGCGACTGCCATTTCCAACCAGAAAGCGCAGGGGGCATTCCTCGGACTTCTTGCAATGGAGTTACCAATATATCAAATTCATTCTGCTCAATAAAAGAAACTAATTGGGCGAGAGCGTTGCTGTATAAAAGGTCATCACCATCAACCATGGTAATATATTTACCATTACAGCGACTGACAGCAAAGTTTCTCACTTTACCGATGTTTTTAAATTCTGTCCTATAATAAAAGCAATGGTTATTTTTACTGGCGACATCTTGCAAAAGCACGCTTGTCTGATCGGTTGAAGCATCATCGATCATGATAATTTCACAATGTGAAATTTTATCGGCTAATGAATGGAAAACACTCTCCATATTTTGCATGATATAATTTTGCAAATTATGAGCTGTTACCACAACAGACAAAATTTTTTTCTTCATTATTACACCAAATTGAACACTCTTTAAGAAAGCAGTATCTTCTTTACGATATGTAGGTTTACCTTACATCTTCTTATTTATCATTAAGATGTAAGGTCTATGCCTTAAAGCGATTTATTCAATCGCTTCCTTTCACCCTGCCAAAGTATAGTCAGAAGCATGATAACTGGGAAAAATATCGTTTGATCGCGACTTATATAGATCACGTCAGTCAATCCAGTAATAAGAATAAGTATCATTACAGATAAAAGAGCCGGATTGTGGTAGCGCCAACTCACCATGATGTTAATAAAATAATAAAATAATAAAACGATTACGCCTAATATGCCTTGTAGACTTGCCGTTTCAATCACTTCGTTATGAAGGTGCACATCTACATAAGCGAGAGAAGATTTATCACGTTGGGTATTATCGACGTAATTTTGAAACCATTGTTTGCGTTCCTGCTGGCTCATACCAAAAAAATTGGAAGAGAAACACTGAATACCCACTTTCCACATGGCGAGACGTGTTGTCAGTGAGCCCATATCATTGCCCTGAGATTGCTCAAAAATTTGATATTCCTGATAGGTTGCATCAATACGAGGCTTAATAACTTTAGTATAACTTGCGCCAATCAATAGCGTGATGGTGCATAATGTCAGCACGAAGCTTTTCCAACCTAAATGACGGAATTTAAGTAAACCAATGAGCAATAAAGTGACGGGAAAACTCACCATCGTATTTCGAGTGCCCGTTGCGAACAAAACTAAGTACGCAACAATAAAAATCACGAATATTGAAAAATAGTGAAAGCGACGTTGAGCATCTTGCAAGAAAATGAAAATAACAGCAGAAGCCAGCGCACTATACATATAAGCAGCACCTGTTGCCCTGCTTTGGAAGAAATCAACGCGGGGGATATTGTGCATGACCTGCCAAATCCCAACGACCGAAGCAGTTATAAAGGAAATGAGCAATCCATATTTTATGCTTTTAATATTTTTTGGCGTTAAAAACCTTTTATGTCCAAGGAAGAAAAGTGCGATTACCGCAGCAATCATTAGTCTTTTCCCGCTTGCCAGATAAGAATTGTAGATATCGAAGTCGTCTTGACCGATGTATTCGATGGCAAACCATAAAACTTTGCTCAATCCCAATAGGAAAAGCGCTGAAATAAATAATTTCTCAGACTTGGTTAATGTGAACTTTCTGAAACAAAGCCCAATAATCGTCAAATAAGATGTGATAAAGAACGCAATGCGAGCAAATTTTAAATCATAAAAAGTAAATAATATAGAAAAACAAACAATAATAAGTGATGAATTAAAAATCCATCTTAATTTATCTTCAGTTGTCGAATTCAAGATCATTCGTGTACTTTTGCCTCTGGTAAAGTTTCTGCTCTAATCTTATTAAGTATAAATTCTGCCGTTTCTGCTACGCGCTCTGGTTTAATGACATCCATTACATGTGCCAGATCAGCATGAGATTTTTTGCGACTAATATAGATTAAATGATGCAGATCAGGATTTTGAAATGCTCCGGTTGCATAGGGATTAGCCGTGACAAATAAACCCAGCGTCGGAGTATTAAGCGTAACAGCAATATGTAATGGGCCAGTATCTCCCGTTACGAGTAAATCCATGTTATTAATTATCCGACATAATTGAGGTAAGCTGGTGTCTCCAACTTCATTAACGATACGCGCATGTAGATTAGCGGGTAATAACCGTAAAAAGGTCTCAGCCCGGCCTTTATCGCCTGGACCGCCAATCAGTACCAGCGTCAAATATTGAAATTGTTTGAGTAATAAAACGGCCAATTGAGAAAAATTTTCTGGCGCCCAACACCTCTCTGGTGTTGATGCGCCAAGTTGAAAGCCAATAACAGGATGGATATTTGCTGTTTTATTCCCTACAGAAAAAGGCAGTTTCATTGTTATATCAGAAACATCACAGCCCAAACCTTCAACAAGCTTGAGTTTTCTCTCAATCACATGACCTTTGAAAGCAATGGTATAATCTGCCAACCATTTATCACGCAACGCTATATCATCCCGATAATTATCCTTTAGAATTAAACGCGAACCGGCAAGAATGGCGCATAAATAATCATAGGGTTCATGTGAATGCAGCAGCAAGGCTATATCAATGGGAGGTTCACCTTTCAGTGAACGAAGCACGCGAGAAATAGTAATAGCTTTGTTATTCCAGAATACTAACTTATTCCAATCGTTGCCTTCTTTAAGAAAGTCTGCATATTTTTCATGCGCAACCAGCGTGATTTGAGCATCAGGAAAACGTTTTCTTACGGCTCTGATCGCAGGTGTATTAAAGAGAAAATCGCCCAAAGCGGTCGTCGAAAAGATCAAGATATGCTTGGGGCTTAACGCTTCAGCGTTAAGCGAAGTTTCAACGCGCTTGCGTGACAGAAAAAGGTAACTTTTGATGACCTTATCCAGCAACTTCGCTTTCCAGATTTTACGCATAAAAATGACTCATTTTTAACTTAATAATTCCAAAAGTTATTGGACTGTCATGCCGGTTATTTGTTTCCGCATGAAGTGATTTTTACAAGCGGGCGCCTGATGTCGCTAAAAATGAGGCGTTGAGACGACTAAAAATGCCTAATGCATCGGCGTTTGACAAGGCCGATGATGAAAATCCCTTTTCATCCTGCCTCTAGATAAGCGATCTCAAGACTAAAAAAGTGCTTTTACGATTTTGGTAAATTCACTTTGATTGATGCTTTCTCCCACCACGCTTAATGCACGTGTGGCCGGAACAGGCGCTAGAGGCTGCTTAATTTTGCACAAGCCTGGCGGTTGGAAATGAGGTTGCACGGGCGTGGTGATCGCCGGCTTGTTACCTTGTGAAGGCGTGCCACTGTGCAGTGGTTCATTCAATAACTGGCTTGGGCGAACAAGCGTGATATCTGCAGGTAAGGTGGGTAGCATTTGCTGTAAAACCCGCACCGTATTGGGGTGTGGATGACCTATCGCAATGGCGTAGCCATCGCGCTGCGCCAGCTTTACTGCGCGACTAAATTGCTGCCGTATGGCAGTAATATCCTGGCTGTCATCCAGGAAAACACGGCGCTTCAGCACGCGGACCTTGGTGCCTTGCGCGGCCGGTATGGATTGGCTGTTAGCAATCGTCATGCTGTCGAGAAAGTAAAAATTGTAGTGGTTAAGCGTCTGCATCACTTTCTGCATACCAAACAGGCTGGAGGTCATTTTGCTGCCCATATGGTTATTCAGCCCCACCGCATAAGGCACGTTATTCACCGCGTTGCGAATGATTCGCTCAATTTCGGTGCTGCTCATCTCTGGTGTTAACGTATCTTTTTCCAGTGGCTGCTTACTCAGCGGTGCCATCGGCAGATGAATCAAAACTTCATGACCACTTTGGTGCGCTTTCGTTGCCATGTCGCGCGCATGCGGCGCGTTAGGCAGCACCGCTACTGAAATCTCGGGCGGCATCTGCAACACTTTTTTCTCTTCGGCAGGACGATAGCCAAAGTCATCAATGACAATGGCAAGTTTGCCTGCGTGAGCGACGCAGCTAAGCAATAAACCGCTCACAATAGCGGGGAGTTTTCGGAGTTGAAGCAAAACTTATTTTCCTAACCACGGGAGTGGGTTGACGGCCTTTCCTTGACGTCGGATTTCAAAATAGAGCGATGGCGTGCCGCGGCCGCCGCTGGTGCCCACTAAAGCGACAGGCTGTCCTGCCTTCACTTGAGCACCCACACTCACAAGCGCACTCTGGTTGTAGCCATAAAGACTCATATCGCCTTTACCATGCTCAATGACCACCACAAGCCCATAACCTTGCAGCCAGTCAGCCATCAAAACACGGCCATCAGCGATGGCTTTGACTTCCGTTCCTTCCGGTGCGTCGATAACCAGCCCTTTCCAGCGCAGTTCACCTTGCAGTTGCTCACCGAAGCGGTGTTCTACGCGGCCACGAACAGGCCACAATGCTTGTCCACCGGCACGCCCTAAACCGCCGGTGCGCGCCATCAGCTCGCGTTCGCTCTGTGTGGGTTGGTAGTTGGAACCTTTCGATTTAGCCTGCGCCTGACGCTGGCGCACTTTCTCTGCCTCACGCGCTTCTCGTGCCGCTCGTTCACGAGCTTCACGTTCAGCTTTGGCGATTTTGTCTTGCAGACGGCTTTCGTTCTGGCGCATTTCAACCAGGTCAGCTTGATCTTTCTCCAGCGAATTTTCCAGCGCGCTCAAGGTTTTCTTACGTGCAGTACTCGCTTGTTGAAGTTTATCTTGTTGACCCTGCTGCTGTGCGAGCAGTGACTTTTGCTGTTGCTGCTTTTGCTGTAGCGCGTTGCGTTGCTGATCCAGATCCTGACGGGTCTTTTGCAGCTCCTCAATGCTCTGTTGGCGGGCATCGTTGAGATAGCCAAAATAAGCCAAAATGCGCTCGTTGCGTTGGCTCTCTTCTCCACTTAGCAGGAGTTGCACGCCATTATGCTGGCCTTGTCGAAAGGCGGCATCCAGCTGTTGAGATAATAGCGTTTCTTGCTGCTGTTGTTGCTTTTCCAGGCGCGTAATTGAGGCGGCGAGTTGAGTGATTTCGTTATTTAAAGCAGAGAGGCTATTGCGTGTTTCACGCAGTTGACGACTGGCCTGAGCAATCACCTTTTCCTGGCTTTGTAACTGATCGAGCAACTTACTGCGCTGCACTTTTTGCGCTTTGACGATTTTTTCTTTTTCAGCAATATTTTGCTGAATAGATTGCAGTTGCGATTTATTATCGTCAGCACTTTGTGCGGTAACGGGCAACAACAGCGCGCCCGCGCAAAGCAGGCTGAAGGAGAGGGTGGACAAGTGTGTTAACAACGGCAGGTTATCTCCGTTGTGACGGGTCCTTGTGTGTAAAACGGTTGTTTTTCCCTTCATAGGCCAATGATTATTCCACGATGAACAGCCGCTTACCAGTGCGCCGGACCAGCATTTGCTTTTCCAAACATGTCTGTTTTAGACCAAACCCGGCATAAGCGTTACGTCATTTTTGCCATTCGGCGATTTTTTTTGGAAAATGATGCACAAATATTAACTCTGACCGCTTAGCGTCTGTACATGCGAAGTGGCGCAGGTATACTCAGAACCCTTGTTTTAGCTTATTAGCCCGGTCTGGAGTCGTTACCCCTCATGCAAGAAATTATGCAGTTTGCAAGCAATCACCCCATCCTGAGTCTGGCATGGGTCGTTTTACTCGTTCTGGTGATTGTGACTACCGTTAAAGGAATGTTCTCTAAGGTAAAAACTATCAGCCGCGGTGAAGCAACCCGCCTGATTAACAAAGAGGACGCGGTAGTTGTAGACGTGCGTTCGCGCGATGATTATCGCAGGGGACACATTTCAGGCGCAGTGAACGTGGCAGCGGCTGAGCTCAAAAAAGGCAATTTAGGTGAACTAGAAAAGCATAAAGCGCAACCCATAATTGTGGTGTGTGCGACAGGACAAAGTGCTGCTGATTCTGCTGCACACCTGAGTGCTGCGGGTTTTACGCAGGTTACTGTATTGAAAGATGGCGTAAGCGGCTGGAGCGGCGAAAATCTGCCGTTAGTACGCGGTAAATAAACTTACTGAGGTGCACACCATGGCGAACATCGAGATTTACACCAAAACAACCTGTCCTTACTGCCACCGGGCAAAGGCGCTGTTAAGTCAAAAAGGCGTAACGTACCAGGAGATTCCCATTGATGGGGACATGGCGAAACGTGAAGAGATGATCAAACGCAGCGGCCGCACCACCGTTCCTCAGATTTTTATTGATGCGCAGCACATTGGCGGCTGCGACGACCTTATCGCGCTCGATTTCCGCGAAGGTTTAGATCCGTTACTGCAGGCGTAGTTTACGCTGAACATTCTAACTCACAGGACTTAGTTACATGTCAGAACACAACACCAACGAAATGCAATTCCAGATTCAACGCGTTTACACCAAAGATATCTCTTTTGAAGCGCCAAATGCGCCGCAGGTTTTCCAGAAAGAGTGGGAACCGGACGTAAAATTGGATCTGGACACTGCATCTTCACAGCTGGCTGACGAAGTTTATGAAGTGGTGCTGCGTGTGACCGTGACCGCAACCGTAGGTGAAGAAACGGCGTTCCTATGCGAAGTTCAGCAGGCCGGTATTTTCACTATCAGCGGCATTGATGGGTCACAGATGGCACATTGTCTGGGCGCATACTGCCCGAACATCTTGTTCCCGTATGCCCGTGAATGCATCACCAGCCTGGTTTCACGTGGTACTTTCCCGCAGCTTAACCTGGCGCCGGTTAACTTTGATGCGCTGTTCATGAACTATCTGCAGCAGCAACAAGGTGAAGAAGGCGCTGAACCACATCAGGATGCCTGATGACAAATAACGCTTCGATTAGCGTCATCGGTGCCGGCTCGTACGGCACCGCTTTGGCGATTACCCTGGCCCGCAACGGCCATCCGGTATTGTTGTGGGGACACAACCCTGCGCATCTGGCGCAACTCCAATCTGACCGCTGTAACACCGCTTTCCTGCCCGATGTGCCTTTTCCTGACTTTCTTGCGCTTGAACCCGATCTGGTAAAAACCATTGCTGCCAGTCGCGATCTATTAGTCGTGGTGCCGAGCCATGTTTTTGGCGACGTGCTCACGCAAATCAAACCGCATTTGCGTGATGATTCTCGAATCGTCTGGGCGACCAAAGGTTTGGAGAAGGAAACCGGGCGTTTACTGCAAGATGTAGCACGCGAGATCTTGGGCGATGCGATTCCGCTGGCGGTGATTTCGGGTCCAACATTTGCGAAAGAACTGGCGGCAGGAATGCCTACGGCGATTGCGTTGGCCTCTACCGATGCGCAATTCGCTGAAGATTTGCAGCAAAAGCTGCATTGCGGCAAAAGCTTCCGCGTCTATAACAATCCTGATTTCATTGGCGTCCAGTTGGGCGGCGCAGTGAAAAACGTTATCGCGATTGGTGCAGGTATTTCTGATGGTATCGGCTTTGGTGCCAATGCACGTACGGCCTTAATCACTCGCGGGTTGGCAGAAATGAGCCGCTTGGGAGCGGCATTGGGCGCTGATCCTACCACCTTCATGGGAATGGCAGGATTAGGTGATCTTGTGCTGACCTGTACCGATAATCAGTCACGTAACCGTCGTTTTGGCATGATGCTGGGGCAAGGCGAGGATGTTGACAGTGCGCAACGCATTATCGGACAAGTTGTAGAAGGATACAGAAACACCAAGGAAGTCAAAGCATTAGCCGCTCGTGTTGGTGTAGAAATGCCGATAACTGAGCAGATTTATCAGGTGCTATATTGCGAAAAACCGGCGCGGGATGCAGCATTGAGTCTGCTGGGGCGTACAAGGAAGGACGAAAACAGCAGCAGCTAAGCAGGGAGCGAAGCGTAATCACCTGTAGCGCCAATTCAGGCGCTTTTTTTATCGGGAGAAAACAGCAATGTCGTCTGATGAGTTAGAACTGGTCTGGAATAATATCAAAGCAGAAGCGCGTGCATTGGCCGATTGTGAGCCCATGCTGGCCAGCTTTTACCATGCGACATTGCTTAAGCATGAGAATCTCGGCAGCGCGCTGAGCTACATGCTGGCAAATAAATTGTCTAACCCCATCATGCCAGCAATCGCTATCCGTGAAATCGTTGAAGAAGCTTATCGCGAAGATCCTTCAATGATTACCTCTGCGGCTTACGATATTCAGGCGGTGCGTCAGCGCGATCCAGCCGTAGACAAATACTCCACGCCGCTGCTCTATCTCAAAGGCTTCCACGCTTTGCAGGCTTATCGCATCGGTCATTGGCTGTGGAAAGAGGGACGACGTGCGCTAGCGGTTTATTTACAGAATGAAGTTTCAGTCTCATTCGCGGTAGATATCCATCCAGCAGCAAATATTGGCCACGGCATCATGCTCGATCATGCGACCGGTATTGTGATTGGTGAAACGGCAGTGATTGAGAACGATGTGTCGATTCTGCAATCAGTCACGCTTGGGGGAACCGGTAAAACCAGCGGCGATCGCCATCCAAAAATTCGTGAAGGGGTGATGATTGGTGCTGGCGCGAAAATCCTTGGCAATATCGAAATCGGACGTGGCGCAAAAATTGGTGCCGGTTCTGTGGTGTTGCAGCCCGTTCCGCCACATACCACCGCAGCAGGCGTGCCTGCACGCATCGTTGGTAAGCCCGGCAGTGAAAAACCATCAATGGATATGGATCAGCACTTCAATGGCAGTCTGGCGGGCTTCCAGTTTGGCGACGGCATTTAGCCTTTAATCAGCGCGCCAGCATAATCGAGTTGGCGCCACGCTTCGTATACCACCACCGACACTGCGTTCGACAAATTCATGCTGCGGCTTTCTGCCATCATAGGAATGCGGATTTTATGCTGTGCGGGCAGGGCATCCAAAATTCCAGCGGGCAAGCCACGGCTTTCAGGGCCGAAGAGCAAGTAATCTCCCTTCTGATACGCCACAGCGCTGTGTGCAGGCGTTCCTTTGGTCGTTAAGGCAAACAGTCGCTCAGGACTTTCACTGGCTAAAAATGCCTGATAATCGGCGTGCTTCTTGATAGCGGTAAATTCGTGATAGTCGAGTCCGGCACGGCGCAGTCGTTTGTCATCCCAAGTAAAACCCAAGGGTTCAATCAAATGCAACTGGAAGCCTGTGTTTGCACAAAGGCGGATGATATTGCCGGTATTAGGTGGGATTTCTGGTTCAAATAAAACAATGTTTAGCATAAGGCCCCCGATAACGAGGGCCGAAGCATAGCAAATTATTGACGAGCAGAGGAGTAGAGTGGTAACCACATTGTCAGTCGTAAGCCGCCCAGCGGGCTGTCATCAGCTTTTACCCAACCGTGATGTTGCTGGATAGCGGTATCAACGATGGCTAAGCCTAAACCGGTTCCACCCGATTCACGGTCGCGTGCTTCATCAGTGCGATAGAACGGACGGAAAATCTGTTCGCGATCTTCTGCGCTCACGCCAGGGCCATCATCATCAACGTGAACAGTAATCCCTGATATATCCACCGAGAAGCTCACGCTGATCTGAGAATTAGAGTAACGCAATGCGTTACGTACGATGTTCTCAAGCGCGCTTTCCAACGCATGTGGATTGCCATAAAGCGGCCATGGGCCAGGCGGATAAGGAATATCTAATTTTTTGCCCATCTGTTCTGCTTCAAATTTGGCATCTTCCAACACGCCATTCCACAGATGATTGGCTTTCATCGCTTCACTGATTAATGCATTTTTGTGCTGAGTACGCGACAGCACCAGTAAGTCATTAATCATGCCGTCCAGACGCTGTGCTTCCGTTTCTATACGTTGCAACTCTTTACCTTCGCCATGACGGCGGCGCAATAACGCTGTCGCCAGTTGTAGGCGGGTAAGCGGTGTACGTAACTCATGGCTAATATCTGAGAGTAAGCGTTGCTGACCGTTCATCATGCGCTCAAGCGCGCTGATCATTTGGTTGAAGCTGGAGCCCGCTGCCAGAAATTCTTGCGGACCAGATTCCAGTTCCGGATGCTGACGCAAATTGCCACTTGCTACCTCATCTGCTGCGTATTTTAATTTACGCGCCGGACGCGCCAGGCTCCACGCCAGCCACAGCAACAGCGGCGAGCTGATCAGCATAGTGACAATCAATAACAAGAGCGGGCGGTCAAAGAGCAGGTTCACAAAGTCGAGCTGGGAACTGGTCGCAGGACGAATCATATAGAGCTGGTAGTTATCTTCACCATCATGCACGGCGAAGGGTCCCACAAGCTCTACACGACCATACTTCTTCTTCTGCGGATGATCGGCATTATCGGATTGCCCGATAAAATTACGAATCACCTGCATTTCGTTGTGTTGCGCACCAATCACCCGGCCTTCGCTGGTAACCAGCACCAGGCGTTGACCCGGTGGTGCCCATTTCTCTATCGCGCGGAAGAGTCGACGCCACCACATCAAATCATTAGGGGGATCTTGCGATAATTCGACTTCCACATGCTGCTCTATCATCAAGCCTTGCCGCTGTTCACTTTCCATTAGCGAGGTCATCTGACGCGAATCCAGCTTGGGCACCATTAACACCAGCATCAACACCAATGCCAGCGTTAACCAGAAAATGGCGAAGATGCGGGTGGTCAAACTTCCAATCATGATGCCGAAACCATCAGATAGCCGCGTCCCCGTAAAGTTTTAAACCAAGGATGCCCATCGCGGCGCTCAGGCAGTTTGCGACGTAAGTTAGAGATATGCATATCAATGGCACGGTCAAACGGCGTTAAGCGCTTACCCAGCACTTCCTGGCTCAGATGCTCACGTGAAACAACTTGACCAAGATGTTGCGCCAAAAGATAGAGCAGGGTGAACTCTGTGCCGGTGAGATCCAGCGTCTCATCATCGAAGCTGGCCTCCTGACGACCCGGATTCAAACGCAGGCAATCTACCTCTAACGTCGGTGAACTGTTGTCATGCTGTTGCTGCTGTTCGCTCCAGTTGGAACGGCGCAGGATGGCACGAATACGCGCAACCAGCTCACGATCGTTAAACGGCTTCGGTAAGTAATCGTCCGCACCTAATTCCAGGCCCAGCACCCGATCTAACTCGCTGCCGCGTGCGGTCAACATGATTACGGGTGTTTGATATTGCTGACGCAGTTCTTTTAAGGTGTCGATACCGTTCTTCTTCGGCATCATGACATCGAGCAAAAGTAAATCAATTGAGTTATCGAGCAGGTTCAGCGCTTGTTCACCATCGCTGGCCACGACCACTTCAAACCCTTCCATTTCCAACAGTTCTTTTAAAAGCGAAGTTAATTCGCGGTCATCATCTACCAACAGGATTTTATTCATTTTTGTAGCCCTCCGCAGGCAAAATACCGTGTTCCTACAGCACCAATCCATCGCTTTACGTAGTTTTACACCCCCTGACGGATGTTTGCAGCTTTCGCCGTACACTGGCTCTCGTTGAATCGCAAAACGGAACGAACTGGAGTAAACGATGCGCAAAGTAACCGTCGTTGTCCTTGCCTCAGCGTTGGTTATTTATCACGCCAGCGCAGGAGCAGCAGACACCACGACGATTGACGAGATGCATCACAGCGGATTGACGACAGGCAGTATGACGCAAAATCCGCAAAGCCACATGTTCGATGGCATCGAGTTGACTGAACAACAACGGCAACAGATGCGTGACCTGATGCAACAGGCTCGGCATGAACGTCCGGCGATAAGTATTGATGATGTTGCAGCCATGCATGACTTGGTGACTGCAGATAAGTTTAACGAAGCGGCCATCCGTGAAAAAGCGGAAAAAATCGCCCAAGTTCAGATTGAACAGCAGGTCGAAATGGCACGAGTTCGCAACCAAATGTATCACTTGCTCACACCTGCTCAGCAAGCGACGTTACAGAAGAATTATCAACGTCGGCTTAGCGAAATGCGCGAGTTATCGAATTTGCAGTCAGCGTCATCGCTGCAAGCAGTGAGTAGTACCGGCAGTAACCAGTAACATAGTATCCCTGTTTTCCTTGCCATAGACACCATCCCTGTCTTCCCCGCCATGATGGCGGGGTTTTTTTTGCTTAATTTTTGCCATAACTCTCTTACCTGGCGAAATAACTTACTTAACCCTCCTGATGAGCCGTGCGCAAATTCACCCTATTAACATTGCTTTGGCGGTTCGCTTTTTTGCTGTCTTTTTATATTTCAATAAAGCGTAAAAATTAATACCAACTATTCTCTGAAATTTTAAACCGTTAATAAGTAATGAGTTAGTTGCTATCGCTAACTTTTTTATGTAATAAATACAGTGAGTTAACATTCCCTCGCTGCGCTTGCGGCGCAGTGCTCATCTTCTATACTTAATTCCGTTGCAGCAAGGAAGGCGATATACCCCGGGATAACGGAGAGCATCAACCACATCATGTATTCCAAAATGAATCTATTAACGGAGTAAATTATGGCAGAGCATCGTGGTGGTTCAGGTAATTTCGCAGAGAATCCACAGAAAGCATCCGAAGCTGGCAAAAAAGGCGGTCAGAGCAGCGGTGGCGGCGGTAACTTTAAAAACGATCGCGAAAAAGCCTCCGAGGCAGGGAAAAAAGGCGGCAAAAGCAAATAGTCACGCTCGTCGTTAGACCTGACCTTGCCAAATCTGCACTTTAATTTGGCGCTTATGAAAGTAAGCAATCAGCCCCGACCTCTTCCCTGGCCGGGGCATGTTTTATCCACGTTTTTCAAAGAACCACTTCCTCTTCTTTATCTCAGCCATTTTCATCTGTTTAAGCCGGTTTCATGCGTAGCGGCAGCACGAGTGTTAAACTTGAGCGATTGTCCCAGTTTGGGTACACGCCTTCATTGGCGCGCACATGGAGCCTGATATGCAACCCACCTATGCTCGATTAGTTAAACGCGCAGCATTGTCAGCTACTATTCTTGCGACCATCTTATTGATTGTGAAGATATTTGCATGGTGGTACACCGGTTCTGTAAGCCTGTTGGCTGCCTTAGTCGATTCGCTGGTGGATATTGCTGCATCACTGACTAATTTGCTGGTGGTGCGTTATGCGTTACAACCTGCAGATGCCAATCACACCTTTGGTCACGGCAAAGCGGAATCGCTAGCAGCGTTGGCACAAAGCATGTTTATCTCCGGCTCCGCACTTTTTTTGTTCCTTACTGGCCTGCAACATCTTGCCTCACCCAACGTCATGCGCGCGCCTATCGTCGGTATTGTTGTCACGGTTGTTGCACTGTTCTCAACCTTAACGTTGGTCGCTTTCCAGCGTTGGGTAGTACGTAAAACACGTAGCCAGGCAATTCGCGCCGATATGCTTCATTATCAATCTGATGTGATTATGAATGGCGCAATTCTGGTGGCCTTGGTGTTGAGCAGCTACGGTTTTGTTCGGGCCGATGCACTCTTTGCCTTGGGGATTGGTGTTTTCATCCTTTATAGCGCCTTGCGTATGGCGAATGATGCCGTTCAGGCACTGCTTGATCGTGCTTTACCGGAGGAAGAAAGACAGCAGATTCTGGACATCGCCACACATTGGCCTGGCGTTCAGGGTGTGCACGATTTACGCACGCGCCAATCCGGGCCGACTAAATTTATTCAACTGCATCTGGAGTTGGAAGATCAGCTGCCGTTAGTGCAGGCGCACCGCTTTGCCGATCAAGTTGAAAAAGCCTTACTGAAGGAATTTCCCGGTTCTGACGTAATAATCCATCAGGATCCTTGTTCTGTGGTACCGTTCGAGCGCCAGGATTCTTTCGGGTTTTAACTAAAATAATCAACTTAGTACGAAAGAAAATGACGTGACGCTAACAATGCTGCAAAAATTAGTGAAAACTTGTCTGACCTGAATCAATTCAGCAGCAAGCCTTTGATATACTATCTGCCATCACGTGTCGCGCTTATCGAAAATTTAGCTTACCGGCGCTCGACAGGCAGGATTAACCCTTAGTTTTGAACAATCCAGAGGTTGTCATGATCAAAAAAATTGGTGTATTAACCAGCGGCGGCGACGCTCCAGGCATGAACGCAGCCATTCGCGGCGTTGTTCGCTCCGCGCTGAGTGAAGGACTGGAAGTTTTTGGTATCTATGACGGCTATTTGGGTTTGTATGAAGATCGGATGATCAATCTTGACCGCTACAGCGTCTCCGACATGATCAACCGTGGCGGCACCTTCTTGGGGTCGGCGCGTTTCCCTGAATTCCGTAACGACGAAGTTCGCCAAATTGCCATCGAAAACATGAAAAAGCGCGGCATTGATGCGTTAGTGGTGATCGGCGGTGACGGTTCTTATATGGGCGCAAAACGCCTGACTGAAATGGGTTTTCCCTGCATCGGTTTGCCAGGCACTATCGATAACGATGTTGCCGGTACCGATTACACGATCGGTTATTTCACCGCGTTGGAAACTGTTGTAGAAGCAATTGACCGCTTACGTGATACCTCTTCGTCGCACCAGCGCATTTCGATTGTAGAAGTCATGGGACGCCATTGCGGCGATCTGACACTTGCGGCTTCTATTGCTGGCGGTTGTGAATTCATCGTATTGCCTGAAATTCCTTACACGCGTGAAGAGTTGGTAGCGGAAATCAAAGCGGGCATCGCGAAAGGTAAGAAACATGCCATTGTTGCGATCACCGAGCACATCTGTGATATCGACGATCTGGCGCGCTTCATTGAAACGGAAACCAAGCGTGAAACGCGCTCCACTGTGCTTGGCCATATTCAACGTGGCGGCGCACCTTGTGCTTATGACCGCATTCTGGCGTCACGTATGGGCGCTTTTTCCATTGAACTGCTGATGCAGGGATATGGTGGCCGTTGCGTGGGCATTCAGAATGAAAAAATGGTGCATCATGACATTATCGATGCCATTGAAAATATGAAGCGCCCCTTCAAACGTGACTGGTTAGATACCGCTAAACAGCTTTACTAACTTTTTCAGGGCGCGCTATAGAGTGCGCCCTGCCATCCTCGCCTTATATTCCCCTAAGTTATATCAGCTGGTTTTTAATTCTTTTAGCTCTGGAAGGGTTTATGTCACGCTTATCTCATAACGATATTGGGAGAGTGCGCAATGAACAAGTGGAGTATTGGTTTTACCCTTTTGCTGGCTTCTACCAGCGTATTGGCGAAGGATATTCAGTTATTAAACGTTTCCTACGATCCAACGCGTGAATTGTACGAACAGTACAACAAAGCATTCAGTGCGCACTACAAACAGGAAACGGGTGACAACGTGGTTGTCCGTCAATCGCATGGCGGTTCAGGCAAGCAAGCCACGTCAGTGATCAATGGCATTCGTGCTGATGTCGTCACGCTGGCGCTGCAATCTGATGTGGATGCAATTGCAGAACGTGGCCGCATCGATAAAAACTGGATCAAGCGTCTACCCGATAATTCTGCGCCTTACACGTCCACCATTGTATTTCTGGTGCGTAAAAACAATCCAAAAGGTATTCATGACTGGAACGACCTGATCAAACCGGGCGTTTCTGTTATCACGCCAAACCCGAAAACATCAGGCGGTGCACGCTGGAACTATCTGGCTGCATGGGGTTGGGCATTAGATCACAATAATGGCGATCAGGCTAAAGCGTTAGCGTACGTAAGAGCCTTGTTTAAGAACGTTGAAGTGCAGGATTCAGGTGCGCGTGGCGCCACTAACACCTTCGTAGAACGTGGCATTGGCGATGTGCTGATTGCCTGGGAAAACGAAGCTTATCTGGCGGTAAACAAACTGGGCAAAGATAAGTTTGAGATCGTCACGCCAAGCGAGTCAATTCTGGCAGAACCTACTGTATCGGTCGTCGACAAAGTGGTTGATGAGAAAGATACGCGCAAAGTCGCTGATGAATATTTGAAGTATCTCTATTCCCCAGAAGGCCAGACCATCGCGGCGCAGAATTATTACCGCCCACGCGATGCTGAAGTTGCGAAGAAATTTGCCAGCAGCTTTGCTCCAGTAAAACTTTTCACTATCGACGACAAGTTTGGTGGCTGGACAAAAGCACAGAAAACGCATTTCACTGACGGCGGTACTTACGATCAGGTGATGAAGCCTGAATAACGTCTGTTAGTTCAGTTAAACCCCGAAAGCGGAAGTTCTGCGAGTAGGGGTTTTGTGTTTTAAGCGTGACATTAACACGCCAGCAGGTGAGGATGCGGACTGGTGGAGAAAAGAGGAAACCTTGCTATGCAGGGAAGCCGTCATGCCTTTAGTCTGATTACATGTTTGCTCGCGCTAGTGATTACGGCAATGCTCATTGCGGCTTTTCACTTCAAGAAAAATTCCGATGCCTTGTGGCAAATCGTCAGCGAAAAGTGTGTACCACATTTGCAGCAAACAGGGCAGCCCAAACCTTGTGAACGCGTTGATCTCGCTCAAGGTTATGCAATGCTGAAAGATCGCAATGGCCCGCTGCAATACTTGCTTATCCCCTTAGCGAAAATCACCGGTATTGAAAGTCCACAACTGCTTAATCCCACCACGCCAAACTATTTTTCTTTCGCCTGGGCTCAACGCCATTTATTAGCACAACGTTATGCCGCACCGATTACTGACAATACCTTATCGTTGGCAATTAACGCTGAATATGGACGCACACAAAACCAGCTGCATATTCATATCTCCTGTTTACGGCCGGATGTGCGACAGCGTCTCGACGCGCTGGCTCCCAGGCTAAACAGCGAATGGCAAACAGAGACGCTACATAGCCATCGCTATTTACTGCGCACGCTGACAACCGCAGAACTGGCGCAGCAGAGCGTTTTTATGCAGTTGGCAGCGGAGGTTCCGAATGCGCGGCATGAAATGGGGAAATATGGCCTGGCGCTGGCGAGCTTAGCAGATGGACGATTGGTGCTGATGGCGCTTGAGCGCAACTGGCTATTATTGAACAGTGGTTCGGCGGAAGAGTTGCAGGATCACAGTTGTAAATTATTGCGGCCAATAAAAAAGGCGACGTAGCCGCCGCCTCTCATCGGGTATTACGGGTATTACGCGTTTTTCGCTGCTGCAGCGGCTTTGACGATCACGGTGAAAGCATCGGCTTTCAGTGAAGCGCCGCCAACCAGCGCGCCATCGATGTCTGGCTGAGTAAAGAGTTCGGCCGCATTTTTGTCGTTAACAGAACCGCCGTACTGAATGATCACTTGTTCAGCAATCGCGGCATCTTTCTTCGCGATATGGTCGCGAATGAATTTATGAACGGCCTGTGCCTGTGCTGGTGTGGCAGATTTGCCAGTACCGATAGCCCAAACAGGTTCATAAGCGATAACGGCATCTTTAAAGGCTTCTGCGCCCTGAGTTTCCAGCACGGCGTCGATCTGACGTGCGCAAACTTCTTCGGTTTTACCGGCTTCGTTTTCTGCTTCGGTTTCGCCAATGCACAGAACAGGGATCAAGCCCGCAGCTTTCAGCACTGCATATTTCTTCGCGATGAACTCGTCGCTCTCTTTGTGGTATGTACGACGCTCAGAGTGACCGATGATGATGTATTTCGCGCCGATGTCTTTCAGCATGTCCGCTGAAACTTCACCGGTGAATGCGCCAGACAGATTCACGTCCACGTTCTGAGCACCCAGAGCAATGTGGCTACCGGAGATGGCATGTTTTGCCTGATCGAGGTAAATCGTCGGTGGCGCAATGGCTACACCACAACCTTCAACGCCAGACAGTTCTTTGCGCAGACCTTCGATCAATTCGGCGGTCATCTGCTTGCTACCATTCAACTTCCAGTTACCCATAACCAGTGGATGTCGCATTCTATCCTCCGCATAACGCGTTCATGAAATAGCACTGCCAGCAGGCAGCGTTGTCTGCCAGACAGTATAGAGATCAAATGTGTTGATAGCTTTGCTTTTCGTCATTTTTGCCTGCCCGATCAAGGGTTGGCGAGCGTTAGTTTCACCGGTTCGATGGCGAAGGTAAGCCCTTTATCGCCGCTGTCAGAGACGACAAAGCGCAGCGCGCCCTCGTTGTGGGCAAAGTAGTGTGAACCTTTGCCGTCGCTCAATAATTCTGTCAGTTTTTTACGTCCTTCTTCAGGCGTTAAACCGGGAACAAAAAAGCGCAACATCGCCGTCATATAATCCATGGCTTTGGTTTGTGATGCATTCTGATCCGGCCCGGGCAGCGGCAACCAGGTAATTTGCAGGGTTTTGATCTTCCCGGTTCCCGGTTCCAGCGCAGTAGAAGCGTAAAGTGTTTCGCTGATCTTACTGGCGGCACGCGTCAGATTGCTTTTATCGTCCCGGTTATCAATGGCACGATACTCCAGCAGCGGGAGTTCAGGATTAGTAGTGTTATATTTTTCGCGAAACTGGCCGATAGTCATATCAAAGGTAGGCGCGCCAGATAACAGATAAGGCGCGGCGGGCATATGTTCAGCCCGATCCAACGGTTGTGGATCGGCGGCAAATGCCGGAACCGTCAGCGCAAGACTCAACAACAGTGCGCCAGGCAAATTCTTCATTTTGTCGACCCTAACCAGTAAACTCAGCCCCAAATTAGACCGGTTTTTATCCGCAAGGTCAAAAAGCACGGCAGATTAAATTTATTTCTGGGTGATAAAGCATGACATTACAACAATGGTGTTTCTCGTATCGTGGACGATTAGGACGGCGTGACTTTTGGATCTGGCAGGCTGTTTGGCTGTTAACCACCACATTGTTATTTGTTCTCGCCGGGAATGATTTACTTGATACGCAGATGGCCGCGTTTGGCGTGGTTTGTCTGCTTTGGCCCGCCAGTGCGGTGCTGGTAAAACGCCTTCACGATCGCAATCGTCCTGGCTATTGGGCATTTCTGGTGATCGTCGCGTGGATGCTGGTGGCGGGGAACTGGAGCATGCTTGATGGCGTACTGCCGTGGCTGGTGGGGCGCGCCATTCCTTTCATCATTTTTGTTGGGCTGTTGCTCGATCTGGGCCTGTTTCGCGGCACCGCCGGTAAAAATCGCTTCGGTGCCGCTGCGCTGCCGGTACGTTATAAGCCTGCCACTTACCAGTAATGTTCGCTGGTCATATGCCCCGGCTTGCGTTTGAGATGCTTACGCATGCCGCGCGTATCTTTCAGCAGTTGCTGCGTATCACGTACCATTTGTGGATTGCCGCATAGCATAACGTGGCTGGTTTCGGCATCCAGCGTTAATCCTACCGCGCGTTCCAGCTCGCCGCTTTCGATAAGCGCGGGTACGCGGCCGTTGAGTGAGCCGGCAATCTCTTCGCGGCTTACCACGGTTTGGATATGCAGTTTGCCGTTGTAGGTTTGCTGCAATTGCTGCATCAGGGGGAGAAAACTCAGGTCGGCGGCATAGCGGGCCGCATGCACCAGCACAATATTATCAAAGCGATCGAGCCCTTCGCCCTCCTGCAAAATCGACAGATAAGGTCCAATCGCGGTGCCCGTCGCCAGCATCCATAACGTTTTACATTCCGGCACTTCATCCAACACAAAGAAGCCAGCGGCTTCTTTTGTGATCATAAGCTGATCGCCGGGACGCAGTGCGAACAGGTGCGGACTCAACTTACCTTCCGGCACTGTAACCAGATAGAACTCCAGCAAAGGATCGCTTGGCGCATTGACATAGGAATAAGCGCGCTGCACGCGTTCTCCATCAATTTCCAGCGCCAGCTTGGCAAACTGACCTGCGGTAAAGCGATCAATCGGTGCCTGTACCCGAAGGCTGAACAGCGCATCGGTCCAGTTTTTTACTTCTTTTACTTGCGCATTGACCCACTCGGCCATATTCACTCCTTGGTTGTTTTTCAGGCTGACGAATATCTTCGCTACCTGACGCTGATATTTCTACCCTGTTCCCGGTCAAAGGCTCTAATCGACAAACTGTTGCGCCACCTTTACAAGCTGGTGCATAAACTTGACGCACGCAAGTTTATCGCTTTTGCCTCGCCTCTCGCTTTGTCACACAATCCTGATATTTTGCCCGGCATTAACCTGTATCAGCCTTTTTTACGGCTGCTTTATCCTTAATCTCTAGATAAACCTTTCACACAATAATGATGAATAAATTAGAAAATCGCCGATTACTGGTGATGTTGATTGTATTGGTCGCGGTAGGGCAGATGGCACAAACCATTTATGTTCCGGCGATGGCCAGCATGGCGGAAGCGTTAAACGTGCGCGATGGCACGATGCAACGCGTCATGGCAGCTTATTTAATTACCTACGGCGGATCGCAGCTGATCTACGGCCCGCTGTCTGACAGTGTTGGTCGCCGCCCGGTGATCCTTGTCGGTATGATGATCTTTATGATCGGCGCATTAACCGCCATGTTTGCCCCTTCGCTCAGCGTTCTGGTGCTGGGCAGCGCGATTCAGGGCATGGGAACCGGCGTGGCGGGCGTGATGGCGCGTACCATGCCGCGCGATCTCTATTCAGGTCAGGCGCTGCGCCAGGCAAATAGCCTGCTGAATATGGGCATTTTGGTCAGCCCGCTGTTGGCACCCGTGATCGGCGCCATGTTAACGCAGCTGTTTGGCTGGCATGCCTGTTTCGCCTTTTTACTGTTACTGTGCCTGGCAGTCACCAGCGCGATGGCGCGTTGGTTGCCAGAAACCCGGCCCTACAGCGCCGAAGTGACACCCTTTCTAAAGCGCTATAGCCGCTTGCTGAGCGACACCCACTTCGTGCGCTACATCATTCTGTTGATTGGCGCGCTGGCAGGCATTGCCGTGTTTGAAGCCAGCTGTGGCGTATTGCTGGGCGGTGTGTTGGGGCTGAGCAGCTTAACCGTCAGCATCCTGTTTATTCTGCCTATACCTGCGGCTTTCTTTGGTGCGTGGTTTGCCGGGCGTGAACAGCGTTCATGGCACAGCCTGATGTGGTGCGGTGTGAATAGCTGTTTACTGGCGGGCATTCTGATGTGGATTCCTGCTTGGTTTGGCGTGATGAACATCTGGACGCTGCTGGTGCCTGCTGCGCTGTTCTTCTTCGGCGCGGGTATGCTGTTCCCGTTGGCGACATCAGGCGCGATGGAACCTTATGCATGGCTGGCGGGCAGCGCAGGCGCATTGATTGGTGGTTTACAGAATTTAGGGGCTGGGCTGGTGGCGTGGCTGTCAGCGTTGATGCCGCAGCGCGATCAGTTCAGCATTGGCATGTTGATGTTTTTCACTGCGCTGGTGATGCTGCTGTGTTGGTTGCCACTCTCGCGTCAGCCGGAGAGCAGCAACCAGCCGGTTACAGGATAAATTGATGCAGCGCCGGATCTTTGCGATCGAGATAGTGAATAGACTGGATGCGGCGAATGGTGCGCGATTTACCGCGAATCAATAAGGTTTCACTGGTGGCGATATTGCCCTGGCGCGTAATGCCCTTGAGCAAATCGCCGCTGGTGATGCCGGTGGCGGCAAAAATGACGTTGTCATTACGCGCCATCGCATCCAGCGTTAGCAGCTTGCCCGCTTCAATCTTCATTTCAGCGCAGCGTTTCAACTCTTGCTCGCCAATCAAACGGTTTTGTTCGTTATCACCTTTGACCTGATGACGGGCTAACAGCCGTCCTTGCATATCACCATCCAAGGCACGAATCACCGCTGCCGACACCACACCTTCAGGCGCGCCGCCGATGCCGTACATCACGTCCACTTCGCTGTCTGGCATGCAGGTTAAAATTGACGCAGCAACATCGCCATCCGGGAAAGTAAACACCCGCACACCAAGTTGTTGTAGCTGCTTAATCACGTCATCGTGGCGCGGCTTGGCCAGAATCGACACGGTTAATTGTTCGAGTGGTTTGTTCATCGCGGCGGCGATGTTGCGTAAATTGGTTTCCAAAGGCAGGTCGAGATTGATATGACCTCGCGCCGCTGGGCCGACAATCAACTTCTCCATGTACATGTCTGGCGCATGCAAAAAGCTGCCCTTGTCGCCCACGGCCAGCACGGCGAGCGCATTGGCTTGGCCCATTGCGGTCATGCGGGTGCCTTCAATCGGATCGACGGCAATATCCACCGCGTCGCCGCTACCGGTTCCCACTTTTTCTCCGATATAGAGCATCGGTGCTTCGTCGATTTCACCTTCGCCGATCACAATCTGGCCGTCGATATTGATGGTGTTTAACACGTGACGCATTGCGTGGACAGCTGCGCCGTCGGCAGCATTTTTATCGCCGCGGCCTAACCAGCTGTATCCCGCTAAGGCGGCAGCTTCGGTTACGCGGGAAAATTCAATGGCAAGTTCTCGTTTCATGGCATGCACCTGACAAAAAACAGGCGAGCAGTGTAGCACAGCGGGGAGAGGGCGGGAAAAAGGCCCGCGACAAGCGTCGCGGGCTGACAGCATTACTCTTGTTCTTCCCACGCTTGCGCGCGAGCAACGGCTTTTTTCCAACCGGCATAACGGAAGTTACGCTCGGTGGTTTCAAGGCTTGGACGGAATTCGCGCTCAATCACTGATTTGGCGCGCACTTCCTCCAGGTCTTTCCAGAAGCCGACGGCCAGACCTGCCAGATAAGCAGAACCCAGCGCAGTCACTTCACGCACTTCTGGACGCTCAACACGCGTGCCGAGAATGTCGGACTGGAACTGCATCAGGAAGTTATTCGAAACAGCGCCACCATCGACACGCAGCGCCTGCAGACGGGTGTTGGCATCGTTCTGCATCGCTTCCAGCACATCACGCGTTTGGTAAGCGATCGATTCCAGCGTCGCGCGAATGATGTGATTGGCATTAGCACCACGCGTCAGGCCAAACAATGCGCCGCGTGCATACGGGTCCCAATAAGGTGCACCCAAACCGGTGAAGGCTGGCACCATATAAACGCCATTGCTGTCTTTGACTTTCATTGCAAAGTATTCAGAGTCAGCAGCATCGCTGATCAGCTTCATCTCGTCACGCAGCCACTGAATCGCCGCACCACCAATGAATACTGCACCTTCCAGCGCATAGTTAACTTCGCCACGTGGACCGCAAGCGATGGTCGTCAACAAACCATGCGTTGAGGTCACTGCTTCGGTGCCAGTGTTCATCAGCATGAAGCAGCCGGTGCCGTAAGTATTTTTTGCCATGCCAGGTTGCACGCACAGCTGGCCGTAAAGCGCTGCTTGCTGGTCACCTGCAATACCGGCGATTGGAATACGCGTACCGCCTTTACCACCGATGTTGGTCTGGCCGTAAACTTCAGAAGAGGATTTAACCTCTGGCAGCATCTCACGCGGAATATCGAGAATATCCAGCATGCGCTGATCCCACTCCAGCTTATGGATGTTGAACATCATCGTACGTGAGGCGTTGGTGTAATCAGTGATATGCACCCGTCCTTGCGTCATTTTCCATACCAGCCAGGTATCAACCGTACCAAACAGCAGTTCACCGCGTTTCGCACGTTCACGTGAGCCTTCTACATGATCCAGAATCCACTTCACTTTGGTGCCGGAGAAGTAAGGGTTAATCACCAAACCAGTGGTGTGCTGGATATACTCTTCCAGTCCCTCTTTCTTCAGCTTGTGACAATAATCTGCAGTGCGGGGATCTTGCCAAACGATAGCGTTATAAATCGGCTTACCGGTTTCTTTATCCCAGACGATGGCGGTTTCACGCTGGTTAGTGATACCAATTGCCGCGATTTCGTCAGAGCGAATGTCTGCATGTGCCAGCACTTCCACCAGCGTTGAGCTTTGTGAGGCCCAGATATCCATTGGGTCATGCTCAACCCAGCCCGCTTTCGGGTAGATCTGAGTAAATTCGCGCTGAGATACCGCCACAATATTAGAGTCGTGATCCAGAACGACGGCACGAGAACTGGTTGTGCCCTGATCGAGCGCGACAATGTATTTTTTATCGGTGGTAGTAGTCATAAATTCTTTCCTGATGATAAAGGTGAAACTTACGCTTTACGCTGCTGAGCGCGTGCGACCGGTTTTTCTGTTGTTGTGCTGGCAGGTTCTTGTACTGCGCCAGGCAAATGGCGGCCAATCAGAGCGCGATAACCAAAAGCACCCAAACAAGCACCTACAATCGGGCCAAAAATCGGCACGAGGAAATAAGGAATATCACGACCGCCGGTAAAGGCCACGTTACCCCAGCCTGCTAACCAAGCGAAGAGCTTCGGTCCGAAATCACGTGCCGGGTTTAAGGCGAAACCGGTTAATGGACCCATCGCGCCACCAATAATAGCAACCAGAAGGCCAATCAGCAGAGGAGCCAATGGACCGCGTGGCAGGCCGTTACCGTCATCGGTGAGGCCCATGATTACTGCCATCAATACCGCCGTAATCACCATCTCAACCAAAAATGCCTGACCCACGCTGATATGCGGATTTGGGTAGGTTGAGAAAATGCCAGCTAAATCCAGGCTTTCAACTGTGCCACGCACCATCTGGTGGCTAGATTCATAATCTAAGAACAGGTTGTAGTACAAGCCGTACACCAGCGCTGCTGCGCAGAAAGCGCCAGCGATCTGCGCCACGATGTAGGGCACCACTTTACGCCCTTCAAAATTAGCAAACAGGCAAAGCGCGATAGTGATAGCAGGATTTAGATGCGCACCAGATACGCCAGCAGTGAGATACGCTGCCATGGAAACGCCTAAACCCCAGATGATACAAATTTCCCACTGACCGAACTCGGCACCGGCGAGTTTTAGCGCTGCCACACAGCCTGCACCAAAAAAAATGATTAACCCGGTTCCGATAAACTCGGCAATACACTGACCTTTGAGCGTGTTAGTTGTTTGACTCATAATGTTGTTCCTGAAGCGAGGTTAAATTTTATCAGTTTTTGTTCTCAATCCATGAGTCACCCAGCTCTATTGTAGGGCTGTTGTAAATTTATCGTTAACGAACATAAACGAGAAATAGCGAAATCGATTTTTGTGTGCTGTGTCATAAAAATGCGCGTTTTCGCGTGTTTTTGCTTTCCTTAATCATCATATGCGCGTTCTGGAATGGTGAGCGCGATCGCGCAAAGACGAAACGGCACGATTCTTAGGGTTAAGCTGAAAAGTGTTACAGACTGCGCCGTAAAAGGCAGCGCTGCTGGACTTGCGCGGTGAGGCTACATACAATCGAAACATCGTTGCTGGCTGAAGCATTCTGTGCTTAAGCTGGCATCATCAACGCCTTGCAAGATTTAGGAGAGGTCAGAAAGATGTCATTTGAAGTTTTTGAGAAACTGGAAGCGAAAGTACAGCAGGCGATTGATACCATCACTCTGCTGCAGATGGAAATCGAAGAGCTGAAAGAGCAGAACAACAACCTGCGTAACGATGCGCAGCAAGCTGCTGGCAATCAAGATGCGCTGGTGCGCGAAAATCAGCATCTGAAAGAGGAGCAGCATGTCTGGCAAGAACGCCTGCGCGCGCTGCTGGGAAAAATGGAAGAGGTTTAAACCTCCGCTGATACGTAAAACGGGTGCCGCTGGCACCCGTTTTCGTTTCTGGACTTATTCTATATCCAGCGGATCTTCAGAGAGAATGATACCGGTGTTATCAGCATAGAGATGGTCGCCAGAAAAGAAGGTCACGCCACCAAAATTGACGCGCACATCGCTTTCGCCAACGCCTTCTCCCGCCGCACCTGCTGGAATCGCAGCAATAGCCTGAATGCCAATCTCCAGTTCTTCCAGCTCATCAACCTGGCGAACCGAACCGTAAATCACGATGCCTTCCCACTCGTTTTGCGCCGCTAAACGCGCCAGTTGCGCATCGACTAAGGCGCGACGTACTGAGCCGCCGCCGTCTATCAACAGCACACGACCGCGACCATTTTCTTCCAACAGATCGTAAAGCAAGCCGTTGTCTTCAAAACATTTCACTGTGGTAATCTGACCACCGAATGAGGTGCGCCCACCAAAGTTTGAAAAAAGCGGTTCAACAACATTCACTTCTTCATGGTAGATGTCGCAGAGTTCAGATGTATCGTATTTCATAAGGGTTTCGTCTGTTTGCCACAGGAGCGGTAAGTATATCGCTTTCTACGGATTGTTGGCAAAATCATCACCGGATGAAAAGGGCGATGCATCAGCAGTATGCAGAAAAAAGCCCAACCGGATGGCTGGGCTTTGAATGAGTATTGGACTAAACGCTTTAGAGAATAAAGCGGCTTAAATCTTCGTCCGCGACCAGCTGATCCAAATGCTGACCAACGTATTCGGCATCGATTGTCACTGATTCACCGCTGCGATCGCTGGCGTCATAAGAGACATCTTCCATTAAGCGCTCCAGCACGGTATGTAAACGGCGCGCACCGATGTTCTCGGTGGTTTCGTTAACCTGCCACGCCGCTTCAGCGATGCGACGAATACCGTCGTCGGTGAAGTGAATTGTCACACCTTCTGTGTTCATCAGCGCCTTGTACTGCACGGTGATGGACGCATTGGGTTCAGTCAGAATGCGCTCGAAGTCATTCACCGTCAGCGCCTGCAATTCAACGCGAATTGGTAAACGACCCTGCAATTCTGGAATCAGATCGGACGGGCTGGCAACCTGGAATGCACCTGATGCGATAAACAGGATATGGTCAGTTTTTACCATGCCGTGTTTAGTCGAAACGGTACAACCTTCTACCAGCGGCAGCAGGTCGCGCTGTACGCCTTCACGTGATACGTCTGGGCCGCCGGCATTCTGACCGCCACGCTTACAGATTTTATCGATCTCATCGATAAACACGATGCCGTGTTGCTCAACAGCTTCAATGGCATCCTGCTTTAATTCTTCTGGATTCACCAGCTTAGCGGCTTCTTCTTCCACCAGCAGCTTCATCGCTTCTTTGATCTTCAGCTTGCGTGGCTTCTGCTTCTGACCACCAATGTTCTGGAACATTGACTGCAGCTGGCTGGTCATCTCTTCCATGCCCGGCGGTGCCATGATCTCTACACCGGCTGAGCTGGCCGCGAGATCAATTTCAATCTCTTTATCATCCAACTGGCCTTCACGCAGTTTTTTGCGGAATGACTGACGCGCCGCAGACGGTTCGCTGCTTTGCTCAGACTGGCCCCAGTTATTTTTCGCCGGTGGAATCAGTACGTCGAGAATACGATCTTCCGCCATCTCTTCCGCGCGATATTTGTTCTTTTCAATCGCCTGGCTGCGCACCATTTTGATGGCTGAGTCGGTCAGGTCGCGGATAATTGAATCCACTTCTTTGCCGACATAGCCCACTTCGGTGAACTTAGTGGCTTCTACTTTAATGAACGGTGCATTGGCGAGTTTTGCCAGACGACGTGCGATCTCGGTTTTACCGACACCCGTTGGACCGATCATCAGAATATTTTTCGGTGTGACTTCATGACGCAGCTCTTCGTCGAGCTGCATACGGCGCCAGCGGTTACGCAGTGCAATAGCCACGGCACGCTTAGCGCTGTCCTGGCCGATGATAAAGCGATTAAGTTCGCTGACAATCTCGCGTGGGGTCATCTCAGACATGGTTAAAATCCTTACGCCTTGGACGGTAATTCTTCGAAATTAACGTTATGGTTAGTGTAAATGCAGATATCACCCGCGATATTCAGCGATTTCTCTACGATGTCTCGCGCGCTCAGCTCCGTGTTTTCCAACATCGCACGGGCCGCAGCTTGAGCGAAAGGACCGCCAGAACCGATTGCGATCAAGTCATTTTCTGGCTGAATCACATCACCGTTACCGCTGATAATCAGCGACGCAGACTCATCCGCGACGGCCAGCAGCGCTTCAAGGCGGCGCAGCATGCGATCGGTGCGCCAGTCTTTCGCCAGCTCAACGGCAGCTTTGACCAAATGGCCTTGGTGCATTTCCAGTTTACGTTCGAAGAGTTCAAACAGGGTGAAGGCATCTGCTGTACCGCCAGCGAAACCGGCGATCACTTTATCGTTGTAAAGACGACGCACTTTTTTAACGTTGCCTTTCATTACGGTATTGCCGAGAGTAGCCTGGCCATCACCGCCAATCACTACCTGGCCGTTGCGTCGTACACTTACTATTGTTGTCACGGGCAGACCCCTTATTGCAGTCGGAAAAAAGCTCCGCGCACAAGGCGCGGAGTATCATGCAAACAGATATGGGGCGGGTTTAGCGGGTTTCAACCCCCGACAGCGAGCGGAATACAGCTTGAGTGTCCAGAACTGCGCAGACGTTTGAGTGTGCTATCCGCGGTTGCCCGATCCTTATAAGGTCCGATAACCACGCGATTCCAACCGCCACCTGTCGTGATACGACTTTCAAAACCTTCAAAGGCTAAGCCAGCACGTACAGATTCAGCCTGATCGGTTCCTTTGAACGAACCACACTGCACCATCCAGCGCTGTGAAGCCGCTTTTTCTGTTGGCTTAGGCTTCGCGGCCTCTTGCGGTTTCGGCTGCGCGGCGGGCTCACGCGTAACAGGAGCTTGTTGTGCCTGACGCTGCACGCTCTCCTGCTGCTGGCGCTGTTGAGCTTGCTGCTGAAGTTGTTGCTGTTGACGCTGCTGTTGCTGCTGAAGTTGTTGCTGTTGGCGCTGCTGTTGCTGCTGAACTTGTTGTTGTTGACGCTGGATTTGCTGTAGCTGCTGCTGATGTTGCAGCGTAACCTGACGCTGTGCTGGCGTTTGCTCATTCCACGGCACTTCGTTCAGCTGGGTAGGTTGCTGGCGCATGTCAGCCTGCATCTGTTCCAGTAGCTGGCGCTGCTCATCCGTCAGTTGCGTTTGCGACTTCACTTCGCCGCCTGAAGAAGGCTCAATTGGCGTAGGCATCGTTACCTGACGATTTTCCAGCTCTTTGATGTACTTCCAGCGCTCTTCAGGCTTTGGCGGTAAGCCATTGCCGTTGGCTTTATGATCCGTAATTACCGGCGCGTCTTCTTTCTTGTGATGCGCGAGGAACCATAAACCACCGGCAAAGGTCACCAACACCGCAACCGCCAGTACAATCATCAATTTCGATGCGCCCGATCCGCCTTTGCTGCTTTTCTTGCCACGACTGGGGCTTTTTTTGCGACGCGTCCCTGTTGAACGCCCGCGGCCTACATAATCTTTTTGTGCCACTCTCGTTCTGATACCCTTCAAAAAAATAATGCCAAATGGGCAATTTTGCTGCTTTTACTCTGCCCGGCAAGGAGCCCGCCATGTTACTTAAGGGTAGGTACTTTGACCAGCGATGTTCGCCTTAAGAATCTACTGAAAATGAACGGAGATTGCGCTTATTTTTCACGCTTTTTGCTGGGTGCCGTGCTGCCTCGTATGGCTAATTCGGCATCGAGCAAGCGCGAGCCGTTGTTCACCCGCTTACCTTGCAACTCCGCAAGCAGCAACAGCATCGCTTCCCGACCTATTTGGTAACGCGGCTGCGTCACCGTCGTTAGCGGCGGTTCGCAGTAGCGTGACAATTCAATATCATCAAATCCCACGACCGAAAGATCTTCAGGAACGCGTAATCCCATGCGCTTTGCCTGATTAATGGCACCGAGCGCCATAATATCGCTGTGACAGAACAGCGCACGAGGTGGCTGCGGCAGCGCCAACAATTGATTCATCGCGGCGACGCCCGCTTCAAAAGTGAAGTCACCACGCACAATATAGGTGGGATCAACCGTGAGCCCGCTGCGACGCATCGCCTGAACATAGCCTTGCAGACGATACTGGCACAGCGGCATGGTTTCAGGTCCGGCGATGCAGGCAATCTGCTTATGGCCGAGCTGCAACAGATGATTTACGGCCTCGAAAGCGGCGGTCAGGTTATCAATATGAACGGTGGGCAGCGACATCTCAGGCGCAAACTCATTGGCCATCACCATCGGCGGTAAGTTGCGTTGTTCTTCGAGGCTGGCATCAAACGGCAACTGTGAACCGAGCAGCACCATCCCGTCGATTTGGCGTGTCACCATCAAATTCATAAAGGTTTTTTCTTGCTGATTTTGATGCGCGCAGTCGCCAATCAGTACCAGATATCCTTCTTGCGCAGCGGTCACTTCTACGCCCCGAATGATCTCACTGAAAAAGGGATCACAGATATCGGGCACAATCACCAAAATGGTTTGTGTTTCACCACGGCGGGCGTTGCGCGTTAAGCCATGTGGCGCATAGCCAACAGCAATGACAGCTTGCTCAACTTTCTGTCGGGTCGCTGCGGAGACTTTTTCCGGGTTCATTAGCGCGCGCGAAACGGTAGCGGTCGAGACACCCGCTTTTTCAGCCACATCTTTCATAGTGGCGGCGGGCTGTTGTTGATTCTGCTCCAACACATGCTCCTGACGCGTTATGCGCGTTCGAATGTTTATTTGGTCTGGCCTGAAAAGCAAGCCGGGCAATATTGTTAACGATTGCCCGGCCAGGTTGTTACTTAATTTGCATAAAAATTGTGACTTATGCGACTTTTTTCGATCTGGCTCGCAGACCTGCGCGGCTTAGCTTTCCGTTGGGTCGATATCCAGCGTCCATTTTACTTTGCGCCCAGCGGGTAAAGTGGAAATCAGCGGCATTGAACTGCTTAGCAACTGCTGTAAACGCTTGCGCGAAGGATGCTGCACTAACAGCTGCCAGCGCCAGCGTCCGCTGCGTTTAGGTTGCAGCGCTGGCAGCGGCCCCATCAACCACGTCGATTTATCATTTAACGGGCTGGCTTCCAGCAAATTTCGCAACTGCTGGAGAAATTCAGCAGCCTGTTGATTGTCATGATCTTCCGCGCGGAACAGCGCATGGCTGGTCCACGGGGGCAGAAATACTGACTGGCGCTCAAGAAGCGTCTGCTGGGCAAAAGCAAAATAGCCTTGATGCAGCAAAATTTGCAGCAGCGGATGCTCTGGATGGTGAGTTTGCAGCAGCACTTCGCCCTGTTTGCCTGCGCGACCGGCACGCCCGGCGACTTGGGTATAAAGCTGAGCAAAGCGTTCGGCGGCACGAAAATCGGCTGAGAACAGCGCACCATCGACATCCAACAGCGAGACCAGTGTGACGTCTGGGAAGTGATGCCCTTTAGCCAGCATTTGTGTGCCGACCAGAATGCGTGCGCCACCTCGATGCACATCGGCAAGATGTTGCTCTAACGCCCCTTTGCGGCTGGTGGTATCACGATCAATACGCGAAATCGCAACGCCCGGGAACAGCGTGCCAAGCTGCTGTTCAAGCTGTTCAGTACCGACACCAACCGGCATCAAATGGGTCGATCCACATTGTGGACATTGATTGGGCAGCGGGCGCTGGCTGTCGCAGTGGTGACAACGCAATTGGCGTTGATGCTGATGCAACGTGTAATAACGGTCGCAGCGCTGGCATTCCGCAATCCAGCCGCAGTCGTGACACAAAAGGGCGGGAGAAAAGCCGCGTCGATTTAAAAAAAGTAAAACCTGATTATCGGCCTGAAGATGCTGGCGCATTTTACCAATCAGCGCAGGCGACAGCCCGCCAATCAGTTGCACGCCTTTTAAATCGATCAACTGCTGCAGTGCAGGTTTGGCATTACCGGCGCGCTTGGTTAAATCAAGCTGACGATATTTACCGTTACGCACGTTGTGCAGCGTTTCCAGCGCGGGCGTCGCGGAACCCATGACAATCGGAATATCTTCTTCATGGGCGCGAAATACCGCTAAATCACGCGCCTGATAACGCCAGCCTTCTTGCTGTTTATAGGAACTGTCGTGCTCTTCATCAATAATGATCACACCCGGCCTGGCCAATGGCGTAAACAGCGCCGAGCGCGTGCCAATCACAATCGCCGTCTCGCCACTGCGTGCGCGCAACCACACTGCCAGACGCTCGCTGTCATTCAGGGCGGAATGCAGGACGTCAATTGGCGCGTCAAAACGCTCACGAAAGCGGGCAATGGTTTGGGGTGTTAAACCGATTTCCGGCACTAGCACCAGCGCCTGCTTGCCGCGTGCCAGTACGTTTTCCAATATGCTGAGATAAACTTCCGTTTTACCGGAGCCGGTAATACCCGCCAATAACCAGGCAGCGTAGTGTTCATCTTCGCCACGTATAGCGCCAACGGCGGTGGCCTGATCGGTATTAAGCCGCAGACGTTCACCTTTGACGGCAAAGCTTTCACGCCAGTCTTGCATTTGCGGCTGGTGCTCATGCAAATCACACAATCCTTTAGCGCGTAAGGCCTGCAACACGGCATCAGTCAGATCGTGTTCACTGACCTGATGACGATAAAGCGGTTTTTGGCGTAAAGACGCCAGCGCCTGCTGCTGTTTTGGCGCACGCTTCAGGCTTTCGGGCGATGTTGCACGACCTTGTTCAGTAAGTTGCCATTGCCACAGCGGCGTCTCCTGTGCAGGTTTGCCCTGACGCAGCAAAACCGGCAGCGCATGGCTTAATACTTCACCGAGCGGAGAATGATAATATCCTGCCGCCCAGTTTAGGATGCGCCATAAGGAAGGCGGGAACAGCGATTCGCTATCCAACACCTCCGCCACTTTTTTCAATTGTGCTTCAGGCAGATCGCTGGTTTCACGCAGCGCGACTACGATGCCAATCATTTTCCGATTGCCAAACGGCACGCTCACCCGCCCACCGATGACGGGCTGCGTACCTTGCGGCGGCAGATAATCAAACAGGCGGGGTAAAGGAACGGGCAGGGCAACCTGAACAACGGGCATAGCAATCTCTTTCCGGTTCAATCATTGAGGGAACGTAGTGTACCAGCTGGGAGATTAGGCGGGTATATCAGGTGATATTTGCAGCAAGTCATAATGTTCTGTATAATATGCCGCCTTCGATGAGAAAGTGCTCGTCGGGGTACACCATTAATTGTTCAACAGCGTGTGGTGCTGCGCGGGTTTAAAACCTGGCGCGGAGAGCGACACGGCCTTAAATGAGGTTTCCCATGAAAAAAGGTATTCACCCAAAATACGAAGCAGTTACCATCAACTGTACTTGCGGTAACGTGATCCACACCCGTTCTACGCTGACTCACGAGCTGAACCTGGACGTTTGTGGCCAATGCCACCCGTTCTATACCGGTAAGCAGCGTGAAGTGACCACTGGTGGACGTGTTGACCGCTTTAACAAGCGCTTCAGCGTACCAGGCAGCAAAAAATAAGATTACGGCATTCGAATCTGTTCGATTCGACGGCAAGAAAAAACCCAGCTTCGGCTGGGTTTTTTTATGCGTAACGATTTAGTATTCCCAGGTGTCTGGATTGATACCCATATCGCGCATGATCTTTTTCGCTTCTTCTGGAATTTCATCACTGCGTTCTTTGCGCAAATCCACGTCGTCCGGCAGCGGTTGCCCGGTAAAGGCATGTAAAAAGGCTTCGCACAGCAGTTCACTATTGGTGGCGTGACGCAGGTTATTCACCTGACGACGGGTACGTTCATCCGTCAGAATCTTCAGCACGCTCAACGGGATAGACACTGTAATCTTTTTAACCTGTTCACTCTTTTTACCGTGCTCAGCGTACGGGCTGATATATTCGCCGTTCCATTCAGCCATGGGTTACCTTAATCAATAAAAGTTAAATGTTAGGAAATCAGTGAATTATGCCTGATTTTTTAATGCCTGACCCCTTAATGGCGGGTTTTTCTCCGTTCAACCGGTGTAAATCAATCTTGAACGCCAGGCAATGACGCGTAATTTTAGCGGGTATTGCGATTTTGCTCAATCTATACGCAAAGACATTTAGATGTCCAGATGTATTGACGTCTAATTAAGGAGTGCTATCCTGTTGCCTTCTTATTCCACACTTCAGGAACAGTTAGCACCATGACGCGTAAACAGGCAACCATCGCAGTTCGCAGCGGTTTGAATGATGACGAGCAATATGGCTGCGTTGTCCCCCCGATTCACCTCTCCAGCACTTATAACTTCCTTGATTTTAACGAGCCACGCGCTCACGACTATTCACGCCGTGGAAATCCTACGCGTGATGTAGTGCAGCGCGCGTTAGCCGAACTGGAAGGGGGCGCAGGCGCGGTATTAACCAATACCGGTATGTCAGCGATTCATTTGGTGACAACGGTGTTCCTGAAGCCAGGCGATCTGTTAGTCGCACCACACGACTGTTACGGTGGCAGCTACCGCTTGTTCGATAGCCTGAGCAAACGCGGTGCTTATCGCGTGAAGTTTGTTGATCAAGGCAATAAAGCCGCCTTACAGGCTGCGCTGGATGAAAAACCGAAACTGGTGTTGATAGAAAGCCCGAGCAACCCGCTGCTGCGCGTGGTCGATATTGCTGCTATTTGCGAAGCCGCGCGTGAAGCGGGTGCCCTCAGCGTAGTCGATAACACCTTCCTGAGTCCTGCATTACAAAATCCGTTGGCGTTGGGCGCAGATTTGGTGGTGCATTCCTGTACTAAATACCTGAATGGCCACTCCGATGTGGTGGCGGGCGCGGTGATTGCCAAAGAGCCACAACTTGCAACCGATCTTGCCTGGTGGGCGAACAATATTGGCGTTACCGGCGCTGCTTTTGACAGCTATTTGTTGTTGCGTGGCCTGCGCACATTATCGCCACGCATTGCTGCGGCACAACGTAATGCACTCGCAATTGTTGATTACCTAAAGCAACAGAAATTAGTGAAAAAGCTGTATCATCCTTCGCTGCCGGAAAACGCCGGGCACGAACATGCGGTACGTCAACAGCGCGGTTTTGGCGCCATGCTAAGTTTTGAAATTGACGGTGACGAAGTATTGCTGCGCCGTTTTCTAAAAGCATTACAGTTGTTTACGCTGGCAGAATCACTTGGCGGCGTAGAAAGTTTAATTTCTCACACCGCGACCATGACGCACGCCGGCATGTCAGCGGAAGCGCGTGCAGCAGCGGGTATTTCCGAAACGCTGCTGCGTGTTTCTGTGGGTATCGAGGATCACGAAGATTTAATCGCCGATTTGGATAATGCATTCCGGATCGCTGCCGAGGGTTAAGCATGACGATTTCAGCAGGCGCGGGAACGCCGAACAGTAAGCAGTTGCACAAATTTGGTGGCAGTAGCCTGGCGGATGCGCGTTGCTATCAGCGTGTAGCCAATATTATGGCGGACTACAGCCAGGCGGGCGACTTGATGGTGGTTTCGGCGGCAGGTTCAACCACCAACCAGTTGATCAGTTGGCTGAAGCTGAGCCAAAGCGATCGGCTGTCGGCGCATCAAGTGCAACAGGCTTTACGACGTTATCAAAGCGAACTGATTAGCGCGCTGCTGCCTGTTGAAATTGCCGCATCCCTTATTACCCGGTTCATTCGTGATTTAGAAAAACTCGCCGGGCTGCTGGATGGCAACATCACCGAAGCGGTCTACGCAGAAGTAGTGGGCCACGGTGAAGTTTGGTCAGCGCGGTTAATGGCGGCGGTGCTGAGTCAGCATGACATTGAAGCCTGCTGGCTGGATGCGCGTGATTTTCTGCGTGCAGAGCGTGCAGCACAACCGCAAGTAGATGAAGGTAAATCGTGGCCGCTGCTGCAATCGTTGCTGGCGCAGCATCCGCATAAGCGCATCGTCGTGACCGGGTTTATCTGTCGTAACGAGGCGGGTGAAACGGTGCTGCTGGGCCGTAACGGCTCCGACTATTCCGCCACCCAAATCGGTGCGCTAGCGGGTGTGGGTCGCGTCACCATCTGGAGCGATGTCGCCGGTGTTTACAGTGCGGATCCTCGTAAAGTTTCTGATGCCTGCTTGCTGCCGCTGTTACGTCTCGATGAAGCCAGCGAACTGGCACGTCTTGCCGCGCCGGTATTGCACACTCGCACCTTGCAGCCCGTTTCCGGTAGCGATATCGACCTGCAATTGCGCTGTAGCTATCAACCCGAACAAGGTTCCACACGTATTGAGCGCGTGCTGGCATCCGGCACGGGTGCTCGTATTGTCACCAGCCATGACGATGTTTGTTTGGTTGAAATTCAACTGCCAGAACAACATGATTTTGCCATTCTGCACAAAGAAATCGATCTGCTGCTGAAGCGTGCGCAATTGCGCCCGTTGGCGGTTGGTGTGCATCCCGATCGTCAGCTGTTACAGCTTTGCTATACCTCAGAAGTGGTCAATAGCGCCTTTATGCTTTTGCAAGATGCCGGTTTACCGGGTCATTTGCAGCTGCGTGATGGCTTAGCATTGGTGGCGTTGGTAGGCGCAGGCGTGACGCGTAACCCGCTGCATACGCATCGCTTCTGGCAGCAACTGAAAGATCAGCCGGTTGAATTCGTCTGGCAATCAGAAGATCACATCAGTGTGGTCGCGGTATTGCGCGTGGGCCCAACTCAACATCTGATCCAGGGCCTGCATCAGTCGCTGTTTAGGGCAGAGAAACGCATCGGCCTGATTTTATTTGGTAAAGGTAATATCGGTTCACGCTGGCTAGAGTTGTTCGCGCGCGATCAAGAAACGCTTTCTGCGCGTACCGGCTTTGAATTTGTTTTGGCGGGAGTGGCAGACAGCCGCCGCAGCCTGCTGAGTTATGAAGGGCTTGATGCCAGCCGCGCATTGGCTTTCTTTGACGACGAAGCGGAAGAGCGCGATGAAGAGTCCTTGTTCTTGTGGATGCGCGCGCACCCGTTTGATGACTTGGTGGTGTTAGATGTCACCGCCAGCATACCGTTGGCGCAGCAGTATCTTGATTTTGCCAGCCACGGTTTTCACGTGATTAGCGCAAACAAAGTGGCAGGTGCATCTGACAGTCAAACCTGGCGTCAAATTCGTGATGCTTTTACCAAAACGGGTCGCCACTGGCTTTACAACGCGACTGTCGGCGCGGGTTTACCGATTAACTATACGGTGCGCGACTTGCGCGACAGCGGCGATACTATTTTATCGATAAGCGGTATCTTCTCTGGCACCTTGTCCTGGCTGTTTCTGCAGTTTGACGGCACGGTTCCGTTTACCGATCTGGTGGATCAGGCCTGGCAGCAAGGTTTAACCGAACCCGATCCACGCGTTGATCTTTCTGGTCAGGACGTGATGCGCAAACTGGTGATTCTGGCGCGCGAAGCGGGGTATAACATCGAACCCGATCAGGTTCGAGTGGAGTCCCTGGTGCCGCACAACTGTGAAAAAGATTCAATCGACCATTTCTTTGAGAATGGCGAAGAACTGAATGAGCAGATGCTGCAGCGGTTTGAAGCCGCACAGGAGATGGGTTTAGTGCTGCGCTATGTGGCGCGTTTCGACGCGAATGGCAAGGCGCGCGTGGGCGTCGAAGCGGTGCGCCCAGAGCATCCGCTGGCTTCGCTGCTGCCATGTGACAATGTCTTTGCCATCGAAAGTCGCTGGTATCGTGATAATCCGCTGGTGATTCGTGGACCCGGCGCGGGACGCGACGTTACTGCTGGCGCAATTCAGTCTGATATCAACCGCCTTTCTCAACTGCTTTAATCTTTAAGGCAGGCGCATTCGTCGCCTGCCTTCACTTCATGTTGCCGCCTCCAGATGAATTTCACTCATGTTGTTTGAATATTTGTCACCGTTTTAAATCATTTATAAGTTGACGCTTCGCCAGGAATCGTTCATTTTGAGCATCTGGACGTCTAAACGTATGGATGTTCGCAGTCCGATAGTTAACCGAAGTGATCGATGAGGTAGCAGGATGAGTTTCTTTCATGCCAATCAGCGCGAAGCGCTAAATCAAAGCCTGGCAGAGCTGAACGGGCAAATTAATGTCTCTTTTGAATTCTTTCCGCCTCGTACCAGCGAAATGGAAGAGACGCTGTGGAACTCTATCGATCGTCTGAGCAGCTTGAAACCGAAATTCGTTTCAGTAACGTATGGCGCGAATTCGGGCGAACGCGATCGTACTCACAGCATTATTAAAGGCATCAAAGATCGCACCGGCCTGGAAGCGGCCCCGCATCTGACTTGCGTTGATGCTACGCGTGATGAGTTACGCGCTATTGCGCAGGATTACTGGAACAACGGTATTCGTCATATTGTGGCATTGCGCGGTGACCTGCCGCCTGGCGGTGGCAAGCCAGAAATGTATGGCTGCGATCTGGTATCGCTGCTAAAAGAAGTCGGTGATTTCGATATTTCTGTTGCGGCTTACCCGGAAGTGCATCCGGAAGCCAAGAGTGCGCAGGCTGATTTGATCAACCTGAAGCGTAAAATCGATGCGGGTGCGAACCGTGCGATTACGCAATTTTTCTTCGACGTTGAAAGTTATCTGCGCTTCCGCGACCGCTGCGTATCAACCGGTATTGACGTTGAAATCGTACCGGGCATTCTGCCTGTTTCTAACTTCAAGCAGTTACAGCGTTTCGCCACGATGACTAACGTGCGTGTACCGGGATGGATGAGTGCCATGTTTGCGGGTCTGGAGGATGACGCTGAAACGCGCAAAATGGTGGGTGCCAACATCGCCATGGACATGGTGAAGATCCTGTCACGCGAAGGCGTGAAAGATTTCCACTTCTATACGCTGAACCGTGCCGAAATGAGTTATGCGATCTGCCATACCTTGGGTGTGCGTCCAGCCATCGCGGTATAACTTTTCTGTTATAAAAAAGCCGGGCAATAAGATTGCCCGGCTTTTTTGTTTCTTAATCTCAGCAGATTACCTACAAGAGGGAATAGCGAAGAAGGGGAGCGACGAATCGCAATCCCCGTTCCATCATCATTAACCGGTATTGCGCATACCTGCCGCCACACCTGCAATAGTCACCATTAACGCCTGTTCAACGCGAGCATCTGATTCATCACCGCGCGCTTCCTGCGCACGTGAGCGATGTAGCAGTTCAGCTTGCAGGACGTTGAGTGGATCGGTATAGACGTTACGCAGCGCAATGGATTCGGCAATCCATGGTTGGTCCGCCATCAGATGCGCATCGTTGGCGATGGTCAGCACCGCTTTGATATCAGAATCGAGTTGATCGCGCAGCTGTTTACCCAGCGGCCACAGCGATTTGTCGACCAGACGTTGATCGTAATATTCCGCCAGCCATAAGTCAGCTTTAGAGAACACCATTTCCAACATGCCGAGACGCGTTGAGAAGAAAGGCCAGTCACGGCACATCGCTTCCAGCTGATCTTGATGGCCCGCTTCCATCGCCTGTTGCAGCGCCGCGCCAGCACCCAGCCAGGCAGGCAGCATCAAGCGGTTCTGTGTCCAGGCAAAAATCCATGGAATTGCACGCAGCGACTCGACGCCGCCGGTTGGACGGCGTTTCGCCGGGCGCGAACCCAGCGGCAGCTTGCCCAATTCTTGTTCCGGTGTTGCCGAACGGAAGTACGGGACAAAATCTGGGTTTTCCCGCACGTAACCGCGGTACATGGCGCAAGAGTCAGCAGAGAGCTGATTCATAATGTTACGCCACTCCGTTTTTGGTTCTGGCGGCGGCATCAGGTTCGCTTCCAGAATGGCACCGGTGTAGAGCGAAAGACTGGCGATAGTCACTTCTGGCAAACCGTATTTAAAACGGATCATCTCGCCCTGTTCAGTCACGCGCAGGCCACCTTTCAGGCTGCCCGGCGGCTGTGACAGCAAGGCAGCATGCGCTGGTGCACCACCACGGCCAATCGTGCCGCCGCGTCCGTGGAACAGCGTCAGCGAAATGCCGGCTTTTTCACAGGTTTTGATTAAGGCATCTTGCGCCTGATATTGCGCCCAGCTGGCGGCCATTACGCCGGCATCTTTCGCCGAGTCGGAATAACCAATCATCACCATCTGCTTGCCCTGAATGAAGCCGCGATACCAGTCAATGCTGAGCAGTTGGCTCATGACATCATTGGCGTTATTCAGGTCATCAAGCGTTTCAAACAGCGGTGCAACCGGCATGGCGTAATTGATACCCGCTTCCTTCAACAGAAGATGCACGGCCAGCACGTCAGAGGGCGTTTTCGCCATTGAAATCACGTAAGCAGCAATGGAACCTTGCGGCGCTTCAGCGGCAACGCGGCAGGTTTCCAGCACTTCACGCGTGTCGTCACTTGGCTCCCAGCTTCGTGGCAGCAGCGGACGCTTGGAGTTGAGTTCACGGATCAGGAACGCTTGTTTGTCCGCTTCTGACCAATTTTCATAATCACCAAGGCCGAGGTAGCGCGTAACTTCAGCAATCGCTTCAGTGTGGCGCGTGCTTTCCTGACGCAGATCGATACGTACCAGCGGCACGCCAAAACATTTCACGCGGCGCAGCGTATCCAGCAACTGACCGTTGGCGATAATGCCCATGCCGCATTGCTGTAGCGATTGATAAATGGCGAACAGCGGTTGCCAGAGTTGATCGTTGGAAACCAGCAAATCAGCCGGGCGCGGCAGTCGTTCGCCTTTCAGGCGACGTTCAAGAAAGGATTGCGTCGACATCAGCTGGCTGCGGATGCGCTTCAGAATCATGCGATAGGGCTCAATCGCTTCGGGATCGCCGCACAGGTCGCGCACTTCATCGCTGCATTCTGACATCGACAGTTCGGAAATCAGCACACCAATATCACGCAGGAACAGATCCGCAGCTTTCCAGCGACTTAGCTGCATGGCATGACGCGTAATTGCGGCGGTAACGTTAGGGTTACCATCACGATCGCCACCCATCCACGACGTAAACTGCACCGGCACAAAATCCACCGGAAGTTTGATGCCGAACGCTTCTTCAACCTGTTCATTCAACTCGCGCAGGAAAGCCGGTACGCCTTCCCATAAGCTGTTTTCCACCACCGCAAAGCCCCATTTGGCCTCATCGATAGGCGTTGGGCGATATTTACGAATTTCATCGGTATGCCATGCCTGCGCGACCAGTTGGCGCAGGCGGCGCATGATTTGGTTGCGCTCGTAATCGGAAATGTCGCTGTGATCAAGCTGCTTTAAACAGCTGTTCACTTCCACCAGCTTGTGAATCAGCGTGCGGCGCGTAATTTCGGTTGGATGCGCTGTCAGCACCAATTCCAGCGACAGCGATTCAATGGCTTCACGGATAGCGCTTTCGCTAATGTCTTTCTGCTGCTTGAGGCTTTCAAAAGTTTTTTTCAGCAGTTCCGGGTGGTTCGCCCCTTCGCCGCTGTGAGAAATAGTTTGATACTGTTCAGCCACATTGGTGAGGTTAAGGAACTGACTAAACGCACGCGCGACGGGCAGAAGCTCGTCATTAGACAAATTTTGCAGCGTGTTCAGCAGTTCCTTGCGATGAGTGTCATTTCCTGCACGGGATGACTTGGACAGTTTGCGGATGGTTTCCACCCGGTCGAGGATGTTCTCTCCAAGCGCATCCTTAATCGTATCCCCGAGCAGTTTGCCGAGCATACTGACATTACTTCGCATTGCGGAATATTGTTCGTTCATTTGACCCTGACACCCTTATCGTCTTAATAAACTTCTACACCCAGCCGTTTTCAGGCCGCAAAAAAAAGCAGACAACTTTTACTTTTCTCAGTCACAACCGCGTGTCGCTTCTGAGGATTCGCTCAGTTGCTGCCTTTCTGCAATCTGAAATTGTTTGGATAATCACCCAATGGGCATAACATCGTCTTTTATCTAGCCACGTAATGCTTCATTCGTCAATTGACTTAAAGTGAAGCAAACGTGCAGCTAAATGACGGAAATTCATAGAATTTAACTGACAGGAAGCGGGATAAGTTATTCTTATTGCTAAATCCCACAGAATGACGGGGCATTTTGCTGTTAATACAGTGAAATGCCCCATTTGATGTTAATCAGTGACAAAAATGCTGCACGACCTGATTTATCAGCTCACGAGTCGGCTTAATAAATGCAGTATCAATAAATTCATCTGGCTGGTGTGCCTGATTAATTGATCCTGGGCCTAAAACCAAGGTTGGGCACAATTGCTGAATAAAAGGCGCTTCGGTGCAGTAGTTCACCACTTCAGTCGGCGTACCCAGCAATTTTTCCACCACTTTCACCAGTTCATGATTGGCAGGGCATTCATATCCGGGAATCGGCGGATGCAGTTCGCCTACCGTAATGCGACCCGGCCAGCGCGCACTTACGGGTGCCAGCGCGTCGTTAAGTAATTCGTCTAAATCACTCAGTGTCAGACCCGGCAGCGGACGAATATCCATGTGCAGTTCACAGCAGGCACAAATGCGGTTTGCCGCATCACCACCATGAATATGGCCAAAGTTCATGGTTGGATAGGGAATCGCAAATGCGTCATGGTGATAACGCTCTTTCAACGTGTTACGCAGCTGCATTAAATGACCAATGGCATCATGCATCAGCTCAATCGCATTCACGCCGCGAGAAGGATCGCTGGAGTGGCCCGACTGGCCCTGAACACGAATCGCATTGGAAAGATGGCCTTTGTGAGCGCGTACGGGTTTCAGCGAAGTCGGCTCGCCGATGATCGCGCAATCTGGACGCAACTGAGTCGACTCAGAAAAATACTTAGCGCCCGCCATGGTGGTTTCTTCGTCAGCGGTGGCCAGAATGTAGAGCGGTTTGCTTAGAGTGGTCACGTCCACATCACGCAGCGTATCGAGAATGAAAGCAAAAAAGCCTTTCATATCGGCAGTGCCTAAACCGTAGAGCTTGTTGTCATGCTCAGTTAGCGTGAAGGGATCACGCGTCCAGCGCCCATCGTCGAAGGGGACGGTGTCGGTGTGACCGGCGAGCAGCAGCCCGCCAGCCCCAATTCCGGTGCGGGCCAGCATGTTGAATTTATTGCGCGTGCCGGGTACCGGCTGCACTTCAACGCTGAAGCCGAGGTCACGGAACCAGCCGGCCAACAAATTGATTAAAGTTTCATTACTCTGATCCAGCGCAGCGTCGGTTGCGCTGATTGATGGCGTAGCGATCAACTGGCGGTACAGTTCGATAAAAGGCGGTAATTTTGACTTCACTGTTGACGGTCCTTGAGTTAGGATGTATCAATATTCATGCATTAATAGTGAATAAAAATACATAAACGTCGTCTGCATGTGAACCTAAATTTTCTGCAAACGACATCGTGGGCAACGGGGCAAGGCCGCGACCCGGAACGTGTGACTGTAAAAAGGTATACAGCCTGATGTTGAATACGCTGATCGTTGGTGCCAGTGGTTACGCTGGCGTAGAGCTTGCCACCTTCCTGAATCGCCATCCACATATGAACATAACCGCTTTGGCGGTTTCAGCGCAAAGCCCTGACGCCGGAAAGCGCTTATCTGAACTTCATCCACAGCTAAAAGGTGTGGTTGATCTGCCGCTGCAACCGCTCAGCAGTGCAGCTGAGTGGGCAGATAAAGTCGATGTGGTGTTCCTGGCGACTGCCCACGAAGTTAGCCATGATCTGGCGCCGGAATTTCTTAAGGCCGGCTGCGTGGTATTCGATTTGTCAGGCGCTTTCCGCGTTAACGATGGCAACTTCTATACCCAATATTACGGTTTTACTCATCAGCATGGCGACTGGCTGGATAAAGCAGTTTACGGCCTGGCTGAGTTTCAGCACGAGAAAATTAAAGAAGCGCAGCTGGTCGCCGTGCCGGGTTGTTACCCAACGGCATCTCAGCTGGCGTTGAAACCGCTGTTGGATGCAGGCCTGCTGAATGAGGCGCAATGGCCAGTGATCAACGCGACCAGCGGCGTGAGCGGTGCAGGGCGTAAAGCCAACGTGGGCACCAGCTTTTGCGAAGTGAGTTTGCAGCCTTACGGACTGTTTAATCATCGTCATCACCCCGAAATCGTGGCGCATCTTGGTACGCCGGTGATTTTTACCCCACATCTCGGCAGCTTCCCGCGTGGAATTTTGGCCACAATCACCTGCCGCCTGAAAGCAGGCGTGAGCCGCGAAGATATCGCGGAAGCGTTCCATAACGCCTATCACGACAAACCGCTGGTGCGGGTTTACGAAGAAGGCGTTCCGGCGTTGAAAGCGGTGGTTGGCCTGCCTTATTGTGATATTGGTTTTGCCGTACAGGGCGAGCATTTAATTGTGGTCGCAGCCGAAGACAATTTGCTGAAAGGTGCTGCGTCGCAGGCGGTGCAATGCATGAACATTCGTTTCGGCTTCCCTGAAACGCAGTCACTGATTTAACGGACGAGTGAATTAACGATGAGCAATCCCTTAATTATCAAGCTTGGCGGCGTGTTGTTGGACAGCGAAGAAGCGCTGGCCCGTTTGTTCGATGCGCTGTTGACTTACCGCACCGCGCATCAGCGCCCGTTGATCATCGTTCACGGTGGCGGTTGCCTGGTGGACGAGCTGATGAAAAAACTCGCGCTGCCGGTAAAGAAAAAAGACGGTTTGCGCGTCACGCCTGCCGACCAAATCGACATCATCACCGGTGCGTTGGCAGGAACCGCCAACAAAACGCTGCTGGCGTGGGCGAAAAAATATGGCATTAATTCTGTGGGCCTCTGTGTGGGGGATGCCGGTTTAGTGAATGTGGCGCAGTTCGATGAAGAGCTAGGACATGTTGGCAATGCCACGCCAGGCAATCCTGCGTTACTCAATACCTTGCTGAATGCGGGATATATGCCCGTTGTCAGTTCAATCGGTATTACCGACAGCGGCGAGCTGATGAACGTCAATGCCGACCAAGCCGCGACCGCGCTGGCTGCAACTATCGGTGCCGATTTAGTCTTGCTATCAGATGTCAGCGGTATTCTGGACGGCAAAGGTCAGCGCATCGAAGAGATGACCGCTGAAAAAGCTGAACAGTTAATTGCCCAAGGCATCATTACTGATGGCATGATTGTTAAAGTGCACGCGGCGCTTGATGCCGCCCGCACGCTGGGCCGCCCAGTGGATATCGCCAGCTGGCGTCACGCTGAGCAACTGCCTACTCTTTTTAACGGCGTGTCGATTGGCACCCGGATTCTCGCTTAACGACTCTGATTCAAGGATTACGAAATGCAAACGCAAGGCATCAAAAAAATCGTTCTGGCTTACTCCGGTGGCCTTGATACTTCAGCCATCATTCCATGGCTGAAAGAGAACTATGGCGGCTGTGAAGTGGTCGCGTTCGTGGCAGATATCGGTCAGGAACGCAGCGATCTGGAAGGCGTTGAAAAGAAAGCGCTACAGTCGGGTGCCTCAGAATGTCACGTTGTTGATCTGCGTGAAGAATTTATCAGTGATTATGTCTATCCCGTGCTGCAAACTGGCGCACTGTACGAAGGCACTTATCTGCTGGGCACCTCAATGGCACGTCCAATCATCGCGAAAGCACAGGTGGAGCTGGCGCTGAAAGTGGGTGCTGATGCGCTGTGCCACGGCGCTACTGGTAAAGGTAATGACCAGGTGCGTTTCGAAACCACCTATACCGCGCTGGCCCCACAGCTGAAAGTGGTTGCGCCATGGCGTGAGTGGGACCTGCGTTCACGTGAAGCGCTGCTGGATTACCTGAAAGAACGCAACATTCCAACCACCGCGTCACTGGAAAAGATCTACAGCCGTGACGAAAACGCGTGGCACATCTCTACTGAAGGTGGCGTGCTGGAAAGCCCGGCAAACGCACCAAATAAAGATTGCTGGGTATGGACTGTTGATCCACTGGAAGCGCCAGATCAGCCAGAAGAAGTGACCGTGACCGTAGAAAAAGGGCGTGTGGTCGCCGTAAACGGCGAGAAACTGAGCCCGTTCCAGTGTCTGGAAAAACTGAATGTGCTTGGCGCGAAACATGGCGTGGGGCGTATCGATATCGTAGAAAACCGCTTGGTGGGCATTAAATCTCGCGGCTGCTACGAAACCCCAGGCGGCACCATTATGGTTAACGCGCTGCGTGCGATTGAGCAGCTGGTTCTGGATCGCGACAGCTTCAAATGGCGTGAACAGCTGGGTCATGAAATGTCTTATGTTGTTTACGATGGTCGCTGGTTCGCACCGCTGCGTAAATCGATTCAAGCCGCAGCCGAATCGCTGGCGGAAGAGGTGAATGGCGAAGTGGTTCTGCAGCTTTACAAAGGCCAGGCGACTGCCACGCAGAAGCGTTCTGCAAACAGCCTCTATTCAGAAGAGTTTGCGACCTTCGGCGAAGACGAAGTGTACGATCACCGTCATGCCGGCGGCTTCATCCGTCTGTTCTCGCTCTCTTCACGCATCCGTGCCCTGAACGAGCAGAAGAAGTAATTCGCAGGCGAGGTCAGCCTCGCCTCACAGCATGACATCAGGGGCGGCATTTATGCCGCCCTTCGTTTAACGATTTGAAGGAGATTTCCACATGGCACTTTGGGGTGGACGGTTTACCCAGGCAGCAGATCAACGTTTCAAACAGTTTAACGACTCGCTGCGCTTCGACTATCGCCTGGCAGAGCAGGATATCATCGGCTCAATCGCCTGGTCCAAAGCGTTGGTGACGGTGAACGTGCTGAGCAGTGACGAACAACAGCAGCTAGAAGCCGCGCTGAATACGTTGCTGGAGGATGTACGCGCGAATCCTGAGCAGATTTTGCAGAGCGATGCCGAAGACATTCATAGCTGGGTTGAAGGTCAATTGATTGAGAAAGTCGGTGCGCTGGGCAAAAAACTGCACACCGGCCGCAGCCGTAATGATCAGGTCGCAACTGACCTGAAACTGTGGTGCAAAATGCAGGTTGAAGCGCTGCTGGGCGCCACGCGTGAATTACAGCAAGCGCTGGTGGTGACGGCAGAAGCGAATCAAGACGCTGTGATGCCGGGTTATACCCATTTACAGCGTGCTCAGCCGGTAACGTTTGCTCACTGGTGTCTGGCTTATGTAGAAATGCTGGCACGTGATGAAAGCCGTTTGCAGGATACGCTGAAGCGTCTGGACGTTAGCCCGCTGGGCTGTGGCGCGTTGGCGGGCACCGCGTATGAAATTGATCGTCAGCAGTTGGCGGGTTGGTTAGGTTTTGCCTCCGCGACACGTAACAGCCTGGATACGGTTTCGGATCGCGATCACGTGCTGGAACTCTTATCTGACGCTGCAATTGGTATGGTGCACTTATCGCGCTTCGCCGAAGACCTGATTTTCTTTAATACCGGTGAAGCTGGCTTCATTGAACTGGCAGACAAAGTTACCTCCGGCTCATCGCTGATGCCACAGAAGAAAAACCCGGATGCGCTGGAATTGATTCGTGGCAAATGTGGCCGCGTGCAGGGCGCTTTAACGGGCATGATGATGACCCTGAAAGGGCTACCGCTGGCGTACAACAAAGACATGCAGGAAGACAAAGAGGGATTGTTTGACGCATTGGATACCTGGATCGACTGCCTGCATATGTCTGTGCTGGTGTTGGACGGTATTCAGATAAAACGCCCACGTTGCCAGGAAGCGGCCGAGCAAGGTTATGCAAACTCCACCGAGCTGGCGGACTATTTAGTGGCTAAAGGCGTGCCGTTCCGTGAGGCGCACCATATCGTCGGTGAAGCCGTTGTTGAGGCGATCAAGCAAGGTGTGGCGTTAGAAGCGTTGTCACTGGCACAGCTGAAGCAGTTCAGTGCGACCATTGAAGAGGATGTTTATCCGATTCTTGCACTGCAATCCTGCCTCGACAAGCGTAATGCGCAAGGTGGCGTTTCACCGCAGCAGGTCGCTCGCGCCATTACGGAAGCAAAGCAGCGTTTAGCGTAAAAGCGTAAATCGCAGATAAAAAAAAGCGGGCACATAAAATGCCCGCCAACCTCTAGCTTCAGAATTACATCTTTTTTATAGGCACATCATCAGAGGCCAGCACTCCCGGCTGACACAGAGATTTTTTACGCTGAAAGCAGGAACTGCTCCAGATCATCGCTCCCGCCGATGTGGCGACCGCCAATAAACACTTGTGGCACAGTGGCGCGACCAGAAACGGCACGCAGGCTCACGGTGGTAGCATCTTGTCCCAGCACGATTTCTTCATACTGAATACCGCGATCCAGCAGCATCTGCTTGGCTTTAGTACAGAATGGGCAGCCTGGCTTAGTAAATACCGAGACGGATTCCTGCACTTTAAATTCTGGTGCCAGATAACGCAGCATAGTGTCGGCATCTGACACTTCAAACGGGTCGCCTGGCTTGTTTGGCTCAACAAACATCTTTTCAATTACGCCATTTCGTACCAGCATTGAGTAACGCCATGAGCGTGGGCCAAAACCCAGATCGGCTTTCTCAACCAACATATCCATGCCGCGGGTGAACTCGCCATTACCATCAGGAATAAAGGTAATATGTTCAGCACGCTGCTCTGCTTTCCACGCGTTCATCACAAAGGTGTCATTCACTGACACGCACAGGATGCTGTCAACACCATGCTGTGCAAATACGCTATGCAATTCGTTGTAGCGCGGCAGATGGCTGGATGAGCAGGTGGGCGTAAACGCGCCCGGCAGAGAAAACACAATTACAGTTTTGTCTTTGAACAACTCATCGGTGGTGATATCGACCCAGCGATCGCCCTGACGGGTGTGAAAAGTAACGTCTGGGATCGATTTACCTTCCTGACTTGTATACATATTTTCTCCTCGTGAGCGATGGTCTTCAATTTGATGGGTGCATTATTCCCATCGCAGCTTGATAGGGCTAATCGTTCATTGCTATTCTATCTATCGCCACGGGCTATCGTGGTTTGGAGGGTAACAATGAATATTCGTGATTTGGAATACCTGGTTTCGCTTGCTGAGCACCGTCATTTCCGCCGTGCTGCGGATGCATGTCATGTTAGTCAGCCGACGCTAAGCGGACAGATTCGTAAGTTAGAAGATGAACTGGGCGTAATGCTGCTTGAGCGTACCAGCCGTAAGGTCTTATTCACTCAGGCTGGGTTGTTGCTGGTGGATCAGGCTCGTACCGTGCTGCGTGAAGTTAAAGTGCTGAAAGAGATGGCGAGCCAGCAGGGTGAAGCGATGTCAGGTCCATTGCATATTGGACTGATTCCAACCACCGGCCCCTATTTGTTGCCGCAAGTTATTCCTATGCTGCATAAAACGTTTCCGAAGCTAGAAATGTATCTGCATGAAGCGCAAACCCAGCAGCTGTTGGCCCAGCTCGACAGCGGCAAACTTGATTGCGCTATTCTGGCATTGGTGAAAGAGAGCGAAGCCTTTATTGAGGTGCCGCTGTTTGATGAGCCAATGAAGCTGGCAGTGTATCAGGATCATCCGTGGCACGATCGTGATCGCGTTCCGATGTCCGATCTGGCTGGTGAGAAGCTGCTGATGCTGGAAGATGGTCATTGCTTACGCGATCAGGCGATGGGTTTCTGCTTTGAAGCGGGCGCTGATGAAGATACCCATTTCCGTGCGACCAGCCTCGAAACGCTGCGCAATATGGTAGCAGCCGGCAGCGGTATTACGCTGTTACCTGCGCTGGCTGTGCCAAATGAACGTATTCGTGATGGCGTCTGTTATTTGCCTTGTTACAAGCCGGTGCCTCAGCGCACGATTGCGCTGGTATACCGTCCGGGTTCACCTCTGCGCAGCCGTTATGAACAGCTGGCAGAGGCTATTCGCACTCACATGCAAGGCTATTTCGATACCACGTTAAAACAGGCGGTTTAAGCCATTTAACGCGGCGACGCGATAGGCCTCAGCCATGGTGGGGTAGTTGAAGGTGGTATTCACGAAATACTCAATCGTGTTGCCACCGTTTTTCTGCTCCATGATCGCCTGACCAATGTGAATAATCTCGGCGGCACGCTCACCAAAGCAGTGAATGCCGAGAATTTCTTTGGTCTCGCGGTGGAACAAAATCTTCAGGCTTCCCACATTCATGCCAACGATCTGTGCACGCGCCAGATGCTTAAACTGCGCACGACCGACTTCATAAGGCACTTTCATCGCTGTCAGCTGCTGCTCGGTTTTACCCACAGAACTGATTTCAGGAATGGTGTAAATTCCGGTTGGGATATCTTCAATCAAGTGCGCGGAGGCTTCTCCTTTGATCAGCGCTTGTGCCGCAATGCGGCCCTGATCGTAAGCAGCAGAAGCAAGACTTGGATAACCAATAACGTCACCGACCGCATAAATATGCGGTTGCGCAGTTTGATACATGCTGTTCACTTTCAGCAGACCGCGGCCATCGGCTTCCAGTCCAACGTTTTCCAGCGCCAGCGAATCAGTGTTCCCGGTACGTCCATTTGCGTAAAGCAGGCAATCGGCTTTCACCTTTTTACCTGATTTCAAATGCATGATTACGCCATCGCTTACGCCTTCAATTTTCTCAAACTCTTCGTTGTGACGAATCACCACACCGCTGTTCCAGAAGTGATAAGACAATGAATCTGACATCTCCTGATCCAGAAAGGCCAGCAGACGATCGCGGGTGTTGATCAGATCAACCTTGACGTTAAGACCCCGAAAAATTGACGCGTATTCGCAGCCAATGACACCGGCACCATAAATAATCACGTGGCCAGGTTCGTGGTGTAGGTTGAGGATGGAATCGGAATCATAAACGCGAGGATGGGTAAAATCGACGTCTGTTGGGTGATAAGGTCGGGAACCGCAGGCAATGACAAATTTTTCTGCGGTCAAACGCTCGCGTGAACCGTCAGGCTGTTCGATTTCAATGGTGTTGGCATCAACAAACTGTGCATCGCCTTGGTAAAGTTCACAACGATTACGTTCGTAAAAGCCTTGGCGCATGGCCGTTTGCTGGCTGATGACGCTTTCGGTGTGGTTAAGAATATCAGCAAAGGAGGAGCGAAGAAGTCGGGTCTGATCACTGTAGAGCGGGTTTTGGTTGAACTCGATAATGCGACTCACTGCATGACGAAGCGCTTTTGAGGGGATGGTGCCCCAGTGCGTACAACCGCCGCCGATGTTGTGGTAGCGTTCGATCACCGCGATGCGCGCACCTTGCTTCACTAGCCCCATCGCCGCACCTTCACCGCCGGGTCCTGAGCCAATCACAATGGCATCGTAATCGTAAGACTTTTGCATACCAATACGTCCTATTATTTATACATTTTTACAACGGGATTCTAACATCTCGCCGCGCACATCTGAATTCTAACAGCGATTTTCAACGCAGTTTGACAAAGAGTGAGGTTCACAGCCGTTCACAAAGTTTGCGCTCATGTACGCTGAAAATTTTGTTATAGTGCCCATTCAACACCGCAAAAGGCCGATAGAATGGGCGTCAGAGCGCAACAGAAAGAACGTACACGACGTACACTGATTGAAGCAGCCTTCAGTCAGCTCAGCGCCGAACGCAGTTTTACCAGTTTGAGTTTGCGTGAGGTTGCCCGCGAAGCCGGCATTGCGCCGACCTCCTTTTATCGCCACTTTAAAGATGTCGATGAACTCGGTTTAACCATGGTTGATGAGAGCGGATTAATGCTACGTCAGCTGATGCGCCAGGCGCGACAGCGCATTGCCAAAGGCGGCAGCATCATTAAAACCTCGGTTGCCACCTTTATGGAGTTTATCGGGAACAACCCCAATGCATTCCGCCTGTTATTGCGCGAACGTTCTGGCACTTCTGCCGCTTTCCGTGCTGCGGTTGCGCGCGAAATTCAGCATTTTATCGCTGAACTGGCTGATTATCTTGAGGTCGAAAATCGCATGCCGCGCAGCTTTACTGAAGCCCAGGCTGAAGCAATGGTCACCATTGTATTTAGTGCGGGCGCGGAAGCGCTGGATATCGATGCCGATCAGCGCAGCAAGCTGGAAGATCGCCTGGTGCTGCAATTACGCATGATCGCTAAAGGCGCCTATTACTGGTACCGCCGTGAGCAAGAACGTCTGGCGGTCACATTGGATAAAACTGAAGAGTAATCAAACAAGGATAATGCCATGACCCAACAGGTTTCCCGCGATAAAGGCACACTGTTATTGGCTTTTATTACCGGTTTAGCGATTAACGGCTCGTTTTCGGTGCTGTTCAGCGCTTTTGTGCCGTTCTCTATATTTCCCATTATTGCGTTGGGTTTAGCGGCGTGGTGTTTGCATCAGCGCTATCTGAACTGCAATATGCCGGATGGCATGCCCGGCTTAGCGGCCGCGTTTTTTCTGTTGGGAATTTTGGTTTACAGCGCATTAGTACGGGCTGAATATCCTGATATGGGATCGAACTTTATCCCGACTATTTTGATGGTCGCGCTGGTGTTCTGGATTGCCACGCGTATCAAGCGGAAGCGTAATCAGTAAAAGTAAAAGCGGGAACCCAGCGGTTCCCGTTTTTTTTAGGCTTTGCGCGTGAGCAGCACGCCGCATTCCATATGATGGGTATAGGGAAACTGGTCAAACAGCGCTAAACGCGTAACAATATGGGTTTGCGCCAAAATGTGCAGATTGTCGCTCAGCGTTTGCGGATTACAGGATATATAAAGGATGCGCGGATAAGCCTGCACCATCTTCACTGTTTCATCATCTAATCCGCTGCGCGGCGGATCGACAAAAATTGTCTCGCATTCATAGCTTTTCAGATCGATACCTTCCAGACGATTAAAACTGCGTACACCGTTCATCGCCTGCGTAAATTCTTCCGCCGCCATGCGAATGATCTGCACGTTGTCGATCTGATTGGCCGCAATATTGAATTGCGCAGAGGCTACAGAGGGTTTAGCAATCTCAGTGGCTAGCACCCGACGGAAATTGCGCGCCAGCGCCAGCGAGAAGTTGCCGTTGCCGCAGTAAAGTTCCAGCAAATCGCCTTGCGATTCTTTTGTGACATCCAGCGCCCATTCCAGCATTTGAATATTCATCGCCGCGTTGGGTTGGGTGAAGCTATTTTCAACCTGACGGTAGATGAGTTCGCGGCCTGCGACCGGCAAGCGCTCATCAACGTAATCGTGGTCGAGGCAAATTTTGGTTTTGGTTGCGCGGCCAATGAGCTGAACATCAATACCTTCTGCGCGCAGTTGATCGCGGAGTTCGCTTGCCGCCTGCTGCCAGACATCATCCAGCTTGCGATGGTAAAGCAATGAAATCACGATCTGATGACTCATTGTCGACAGGTAATCGATCTGAAACAGCTTGTGGCGAAGCGTACGATTGTCACGGATCGCGGCGATCATTTTTGGCATGACCAGATTGATTAATTCGCTGGCCGCCGGAAACTGATCGACACGGATACGTTCGCGCGTCTGTTGATCAAAGATGATGTGATAGATGTCATCACCATCGTGCCACAAGCGAAATTCTGCGCGCATGCGATAGTGGCTGACCGGCGAACGGAACACCTCCACTTCGGGCGCAGCAAAAGGCGTCATCATCGTGGTTAAACGGCTGACTTTTTCCGCCAGTTGCGCGTCATATTCTTCAATGGGGAGATGTTCGGGCGTCATGATCAATCCTGGTTAATAGCAAACTTGCCGGGCGATTGTAGGCATTCAATATCTGTTGTCCAGTGTTGTGCTGATAAGATGTTTGGAAGTCTGGACTTCCGTATCGCCACTCCGTAGACTGCGTGCGCCGGCCTCAACCTGAGTTAATAGGGAATCCAGTGGAAATCTGGAGCTGACGCGCAGCGGTAAGGAATGTCGTGGTGATTGCATTTGCAGACACTGTCCCGCGGGATGGGAAGTCTTCACCATTTATGGTTCCCAGCCCGAAGACCTGCCGGTGTGACGTCGCAACTCGTACGATCATCGCGTGCTATTGATTGTATGCCTGCGGCATCCTGCTTGGTCTTTTGGATGCTATTAAAAATGAATAAAACTACAGCATCGCTGTTCGCCTTCAGTGCAACGGCGATTTCTCTCTGGGCGCAAAACGGTTTCGCTCAGGAGAATGATGATACGCAAATTGTGACCGCAAACCGTTTTGCACAGCCGGTGTCCAGCGTGTTAGCACCGACAACGGTGGTGACACGTGATGAGATTGATCGCTGGCAAGCTAAAAGTCTAACCGACGTAATGCGTCGCCTGCCCGGCGTCGATGTCGCGCAAACCGGTGGTCTTGGGCAGTCCAGTTCAATGTTTATTCGCGGCACAAACTCCAGCCATGTTCTAATCCTGATTGATGGCATCCGCCTCAACCAAGCCGGCATTTCAGGATCCTCTGATCTGAGCCAGATTCCACTCTCGCTGGTGCAACGTATCGAGTACATACGCGGTGCACGCTCAGCCGTTTATGGTTCCGATGCAATTGGTGGTGTGGTGAATATCATTACCGGACGTGCGCAGCCGGGCACCACGCTTACGGCAGGTGTAGGTTCTAATGATTATCAGTCGTATGACGGTTCTACCCAGCAGATGTTGGGTGATTCCACGAAACTGACGATGGCGGGTAGCTACACCTATACCAAAGGTTATGACGTTGTTGCCGGTTATCCTAATGATTATGGCCCCGCACAGCATGACCGCGACGGCTTCATGAGCAAAACAGTGTATGGCAACCTCGACCATCAATTTGGTGATGAACTCAGCGGATTCGTACGTGGCTACGGCTTTGATAACCGTACTGCTTACGATGGTTCATATACATACGATAGTAGCTTCAACGCGATTGGCTTAGCAGATACCCGTCAGCTTTATAGTCAGACATGGGACACAGGCTTACGCTTTAACCGTGACTTTTATTCCACACAACTGATTGCCAGCTACGGTCGAACGAAAGATATCAACTACGATCCGCGTAATGGTCGCTATGGCGCTGCTTCTACTTTTGATGATGTCACGCAATATAACCTGCAATGGGGAAATACTTTTCAGGTTGGGCAGGGAGATATTAGCGCTGGCGTCGATTGGCAAAAAGAAACAACCGAACCAGGCACGAATTATCTAGCCGATGGATATGAACAGCGCAATACCGGTCTTTATGTTACGGGGCAGCAGCAATTCGGCAATATTACGCTCGAAGGCGCAGTGCGCGGCGATGATAATAATCAGTTTGGTTGGCACAATACTTGGCAAACAGCAGCTTCATGGGAATTCACTCCGGGTTATCGTGCTTTTGCTTCTTATGGCACCGCGTTTAAGGCGCCTAATCTTTCACAAGTTTATAGTCCAGGTTATGGCAACCGCGATCTTGACCCAGAAAAAAGCAAGCAATGGGAAGGTGGCTTTGAAGGCTTAACCGGACCGATTAATTGGCGCGTCTCTGGCTATCGCAACGACATCGATAATTTAATTGATAGCGATCCTGTGACCTATCGCTACTACAACATTGCGAAAGCGCGAATTAAAGGTGTAGAGGCTACAGCATCCTTTGATACAGGCCCTCTTAGTCATCAACTTTCATATGACTATGTTGATGCTCGTGATGGGGATACAGATCAGCAACTGGTTCGCCGGGCTAAACAGCAGGTTAAGTATCAACTCGACTGGACTATATATGATTTTGACTGGTCAGTGACTTATCACTATTTGGGTGATCGTTATGATAATGACTACAACAGTTATCCGACACATCGAGTGAAGTTAGGAGGCGTAAGCTTATGGGATCTTGCTGTGTCGTATCCGGTCACTTCGCATCTCACCGTTCGTGGTAGAATTGCCAATCTGTTCGATAAAGACTACGAGACAGCGTATGGCTATCAAACTCCAGGACGAGAGTATTACCTCAACGGGAGCTACAGCTTCTAATCTGCGTCCCACCGTGCTGGTATTTGACTCTGGCGTCGGTGGGCTTTCCGTCTATGATGAGGTTCGGCAGCTTTTGCCGGATCTTCATTATCTCTACGCCTTCGACAATGCGGGCTTTCCTTATGGCGAGAAAACCGAAACGTTCATTATTGAACGTGTCGTTGCTATCGTCGAAGCGATCACTCAGCGATATCCTCTTTCTTTAGTGATCATCGCCTGCAATACAGCGAGTACCATCTCCCTACCGGCGTTACGTGAGCGTTTTGCCTTTCCGGTTGTTGGCGTTGTGCCAGCAATTAAACCGGCGGCGCGTTTAACGCGTAATGGTGTGGTGGGCTTACTGGCTACGCGAGCGACAGTACGCCGTCCTTATACACATGAGTTGGTGCAGCAATTTGCGACCTCATGCAAAATCGAAATGTTGGGGTCGGCGGAGCTGGTGGAGTTGGCTGAAGCGAAGCTGCATGGTGATGAAGTATCTTTAGACGAGGTGCGACATATTGTTCAGCCTTGGCTAAGAATGTCTGAACCGCCAGATACGGTTGTGTTGGGATGTACGCACTTTCCTTTATTGCGTGAAGAGCTTCAGCAAGTATTACCAGAAGGAACACGTCTTATCGATTCTGGTGCTGCTATCGCACGTAGAACGGCTTGGTTGCTGGAGCATGAAGCACCCGTGGTACGTTCTTCCCAGGAAAATGCAGCATTTTGTACGCAAATGGACAGCGAGGCGGTGCAATTATCGCCCGTTCTACAACGATATGGCTTCCCTTTGCTTGAAAAACTAGCGGTTTAACGCGTTTGAGTAGAAAAAAACAGCAGTCAGAAAATTAATTGAAATTAGCACTTGTCAGCCCGGAAGAACTCCCTATAATGCGCCTCCACTGACACGGCAAACCGGCAACGGGATGGCGGTTCAGGAGACGCAGGAAACTGGGTCGACGGAGAAAAGCTTCTGAAAAAGAGGTTGACTCTGAGGAGGGAAAGCGTATTATACGCCCCTCGCGACAGACCGGCTAAGCCGCTGTTCGCACTGCTCTTTAACAATTTATCAGACAATCTGTGTGGGCACTCGCAGGATGGATATCAGCGTCTTAGGACGTAAAAAATATCAAGCCTCACGAGTGAACACATAATGAAATTCATTATGACGTTTTACAGATGAGCACCGCTTAACTTGTTTAAGCAAATCAAACTTAAATTGAAGAGTTTGATCATGGCTCAGATTGAACGCTGGCGGCAGGCCTAACACATGCAAGTCGGACGGTAGCACAGGAGAGCTTGCTCTCTGGGTGACGAGTGGCGGACGGGTGAGTAATGTCTGGGAAACTGCCCGATGGAGGGGGATAACTACTGGAAACGGTAGCTAATACCGCATAACGTCGCAAGACCAAAGTGGGGGACCTTCGGGCCTCACACCATCGGATGTGCCCAGATGGGATTAGCTAGTAGGCGGGGTAATGGCCCACCTAGGCGACGATCCCTAGCTGGTCTGAGAGGATGACCAGCCACACTGGAACTGAGACACGGTCCAGACTCCTACGGGAGGCAGCAGTGGGGAATATTGCACAATGGGCGCAAGCCTGATGCAGCCATGCCGCGTGTATGAAGAAGGCCTTCGGGTTGTAAAGTACTTTCAGCGGGGAGGAAGGCGATGCGGTTAATAACCGCGTCGATTGACGTTACCCGCAGAAGAAGCACCGGCTAACTCCGTGCCAGCAGCCGCGGTAATACGGAGGGTGCAAGCGTTAATCGGAATTACTGGGCGTAAAGCGCACGCAGGCGGTCTGTTAAGTCAGATGTGAAATCCCCGGGCTCAACCCGGGAACTGCATTTGAAACTGGCAGGCTTGAGTCTCGTAGAGGGGGGTAGAATTCCAGGTGTAGCGGTGAAATGCGTAGAGATCTGGAGGAATACCGGTGGCGAAGGCGGCCCCCTGGACGAAGACTGACGCTCAGGTGCGAAAGCGTGGGGAGCAAACAGGATTAGATACCCTGGTAGTCCACGCCGTAAACGATGTCGACTTGGAGGTTGTGCCCTTGAGGCGTGGCTTCCGGAGCTAACGCGTTAAGTCGACCGCCTGGGGAGTACGGCCGCAAGGTTAAAACTCAAATGAATTGACGGGGGCCCGCACAAGCGGTGGAGCATGTGGTTTAATTCGATGCAACGCGAAGAACCTTACCTACTCTTGACATCCAGAGAACTTAGCAGAGATGCTTTGGTGCCTTCGGGAACTCTGAGACAGGTGCTGCATGGCTGTCGTCAGCTCGTGTTGTGAAATGTTGGGTTAAGTCCCGCAACGAGCGCAACCCTTATCCTTTGTTGCCAGCGATTCGGTCGGGAACTCAAAGGAGACTGCCGGTGATAAACCGGAGGAAGGTGGGGATGACGTCAAGTCATCATGGCCCTTACGAGTAGGGCTACACACGTGCTACAATGGCGCATACAAAGAGAAGCGACCTCGCGAGAGCAAGCGGACCTCACAAAGTGCGTCGTAGTCCGGATCGGAGTCTGCAACTCGACTCCGTGAAGTCGGAATCGCTAGTAATCGTGGATCAGAATGCCACGGTGAATACGTTCCCGGGCCTTGTACACACCGCCCGTCACACCATGGGAGTGGGTTGCAAAAGAAGTAGGTAGCTTAACCTTCGGGAGGGCGCTTACCACTTTGTGATTCATGACTGGGGTGAAGTCGTAACAAGGTAACCGTAGGGGAACCTGCGGTTGGATCACCTCCTTACCTGAAGATACCTCCCGCGAAGTGCTCACACAGATTGTCTGATAGAAAAGTAAAGAAGCAGTAAAACCCCGGCAGGCTTGTAGCTCAGGTGGTTAGAGCGCACCCCTGATAAGGGTGAGGTCGGTGGTTCAAGTCCACTCAGGCCTACCAAATCCTGTTCGTCAGGATCACTGGTCGACGGGTTTTACCAGACTTTTGGGGCTATAGCTCAGCTGGGAGAGCGCCTGCCTTGCACGCAGGAGGTCAGCGGTTCGATCCCGCTTAGCTCCACCATCAACTCCCCCGTTGATACCCAAACAAAACTTCAGAATGCATTTTCGAGTGCATTGCGAAGTTTTACTGCTCTTTAACAATCCGGAACAAGCTGAAAATTGAAACGACGCGCGCCGCATCCCTCCGTAATAAGGGGTGCACAGGCGACGCGTTCGAGTCTCTCAAATGCTTACAGCACGCAGCGTTGCAAAACGCCTGTGGGTTGTGAGGTTAAGCGACTAAGCGTACACGGTGGATGCCCTGGCAGTCAGAGGCGATGAAGGACGTGCTAATCTGCGTAAAGCGACGGTAAGGTGATATGAACCGCTACAGCCGTCGATGTCCGAATGGGGAAACCCGGTGCACTCAGTGCATCATCGCAACATGAATACATAGTGTTGCGAGGCGAACCTGGGGAACTGAAACATCTAAGTACCCAGAGGAAAAGAAATCAACCGAGATTCCCCCAGTAGCGGCGAGCGAACGGGGAGCAGCCCAGAGCCTGAATCAGCTTGTGCATTAGTGGAACGGTCTGGAAAGTCCGACGGTACAGGGTGATAGTCCCGTACACAAAAGTGCACAAGCTGTGAGCTCGATGAGTAAGGCGGGACACGTGGTATCCTGTCTGAATATGGGGGGACCATCCTCCAAGGCTAAATACTCCTGACTGACCGATAGTGAACCAGTACCGTGAGGGAAAGGCGAAAAGAACCCCGGCGAGGGGAGTGAAACAGAACCTGAAACCGTGTACGTACAAGCAGTGGGAGCCTCTTTTATGGGGTGACTGCGTACCTTTTGTATAATGGGTCAGCGACTTATATTCTGTAGCAAGGTTAACCGTATAGGGGAGCCGCAGGGAAACCGAGTCTTAACTGGGCGTTAAGTTGCAGGGTATAGACCCGAAACCCGGTGATCTAGCCATGGGCAGGTTGAAGGTTGGGTAACACTAACTGGAGGACCGAACCGACTAATGTTGAAAAATTAGCGGATGACTTGTGGCTGGGGGTGAAAGGCCAATCAAACCGGGAGATAGCTGGTTCTCCCCGAAAGCTATTTAGGTAGCGCCTCGTGAACTCATCTCCGGGGGTAGAGCACTGTTTCGGCTAGGGGGCCATCCCGGCTTACCAACCCGATGCAAACTACGAATACCGGAGAATGTTATCACGGGAGACACACGGCGGGTGCTAACGTCCGTCGTGAAGAGGGAAACAACCCAGACCGCCAGCTAAGGTCCCAAAGTCATGGTTAAGTGGGAAACGATGTGGGAAGGCACAGACAGCCAGGATGTTGGCTTAGAAGCAGCCATCATTTAAAGAAAGCGTAATAGCTCACTGGTCGAGTCGGCCTGCGCGGAAGATGTAACGGGGCTAAACCATGCACCGAAGCTGCGGCAGCGGCGCGTAAGCGCTGTTGGGTAGGGGAGCGTTCTGTAAGCCGTCGAAGGTGGACTGTGAGGTCTGCTGGAGGTATCAGAAGTGCGAATGCTGACATAAGTAACGATAAAGCGGGTGAAAAGCCCGCTCGCCGGAAGACCAAGGGTTCCTGTTCAACGTTAATCGGAGCAGGGTGAGTCGACCCCTAAGGCGAGGCCGAAAGGCGTAGTCGATGGGAAACAGGTTAATATTCCTGTACTTGGTGTTACTGCGAAGGGGGGACGGAGAAGGTTAGGTTAGCCGGGCGACGGTTGTCCCGGTTTAAGCGTGTAGGCTGGCAGTCCAGGTAAATCCGGACGGCCTCAAGGCTGAGGCGTGACGACGAGGCACTACGGTGCTGAAGTAACTGATACCCTGCTTCCAGGAAAAGCCTCTAAGCATCAGGTAACACAAAATCGTACCCCAAACCGACACAGGTGGTCAGGTAGAGAATACCAAGGCGCTTGAGAGAACTCGGGTGAAGGAACTAGGCAAAATGGTGCCGTAACTTCGGGAGAAGGCACGCTGGCGCGTAGGTGAAGGGACTTGCTCCCGGAGCTGAAGCCAGTCGAAGATACCAGCTGGCTGCAACTGTTTATTAAAAACACAGCACTGTGCAAACACGAAAGTGGACGTATACGGTGTGACGCCTGCCCGGTGCCGGAAGGTTAATTGATGGGGTTATCCGCAAGGAGAAGCTCTTGATCGAAGCCCCGGTAAACGGCGGCCGTAACTATAACGGTCCTAAGGTAGCGAAATTCCTTGTCGGGTAAGTTCCGACCTGCACGAATGGCGTAATGATGGCCAGGCTGTCTCCACCCGAGACTCAGTGAAATTGAACTCGCTGTGAAGATGCAGTGTACCCGCGGCAAGACGGAAAGACCCCGTGAACCTTTACTACAGCTTGACACTGAACCTTGAGCCTTGATGTGTAGGATAGGTGGGAGGCTTTGAAGCGCGGACGCCAGTCCGCGTGGAGCCAACCTTGAAATACCACCCTTTAATGCTTGATGTTCTAACGTAGGCCCGTAATCCGGGCTGCGGACAGTGTCTGGTGGGTAGTTTGACTGGGGCGGTCTCCTCCTAAAGAGTAACGGAGGAGCACGAAGGTCAGCTAATCACGGTCGGACATCGTGAGGTTAGTGCAATGGCATAAGCTGGCTTGACTGCGAGAGTGACGGCTCGAGCAGGTGCGAAAGCAGGTCATAGTGATCCGGTGGTTCTGAATGGAAGGGCCATCGCTCAACGGATAAAAGGTACTCCGGGGATAACAGGCTGATACCGCCCAAGAGTTCATATCGACGGCGGTGTTTGGCACCTCGATGTCGGCTCATCACATCCTGGGGCTGAAGTAGGTCCCAAGGGTACGGCTGTTCGCCGTTTAAAGTGGTACGCGAGCTGGGTTTAGAACGTCGTGAGACAGTTCGGTCCCTATCTGCCGTGGGCGCTGGAAAACTGAGGGGGGTTGCTCCTAGTACGAGAGGACCGGAGTGAACGCACCGCTGGTGTTCGGGTTGTCACGCCAGTGGCACTGCCCGGTAGCTAAGTGCGGAAAAGATAAGTGCTGAAAGCATCTAAGCACGAAACTTGCCCCGAGATGAGTTTTCCCTGACCCCTTGAGGGTCCTGAAGGGACGTTGAAGACTACGACGTTGATAGGCCGGGTGTGTAAGCGCAGCGATGCGTTGAGCTAACCGGTACTAATGACCCGTGAGGCTTAACCTTACAACGCCAGAGGCGTTTTGGTTGAGAGACAGAGATTTTCAGCTTGTTCAGCGGATAACCCTGCGCGGCAGAAGCGGCGCGGGACAACAGAATTTGCCTGGCGGCTGTAGCGCGGTGGTCCCACCTGACCCCATGCCGAACTCAGAAGTGAAACGCCGTAGCGCCGATGGTAGTGTGGGGTCTCCCCATGCGAGAGTAGGGAACTGCCAGGCATCAATTTAAGACCAGCACGCTGGTCGTGACCCCGCGGGTGACGCGGCGGGGGCGAAACACCTGCAGCCTGCAGCGCGGGCGGCAGTACAGAATCGGTGGAGCGGTAGTTCAGTTGGTTAGAATACCTGCCTGTCACGCAGGGGGTCGCGGGTTCGAGCCCCGTCCGTTCCGCCACCCTATTTAGGGGCGTAGTTCAATTGGTAGAGCACCGGTCTCCAAAACCGGGTGTTGGGGGTTCGAGTCCCTCCGCCCCTGCCAGAAATGGAAAAAACCTTTGCTTAGGCAAAGGTTTTTTTTTGCCTTCAAAACAGCGACAAGAACAAAAATTAAGCCAGTTAACTTTATAACGGGCTTAATTAGTGCTTTGTTAGGCAAAAGATCTGTCAGCGTACCATTACCGGGAATTTTAATAGCTGTTTGATATGTGCCTGCTGATCACTGTTTTGCAGCCACACCGCATAAAGCGGGCGAACAGCAACCGGTGTGTCGGGAATAACCATCAGATCACTATAAAGGCTGTGCCAGTAATCAGGCAAAAACGCACAGGCGCCGGTGGTATGTAACAGTTCACGCGTGACGTGCGCAGAAGTAGTCGTTAAAACGGGTACGTCATCTCCTCCAGAAAGATAACTTTCATGCTGATGAAAATCCGCACCCCATTCCAACTTAATGTAATCGTATTTCTCACGCTTCTCTGTTTTACGCGCACGGAATAGGGCTAATGAGATATGACCTATCTGTTGGCTCGTCAGCTCATCCATTTTCGGTGCTTCAGTGGTGACCAGCAGGTCGAGTTGACGCTCATGTAATTGCTTAACCAGCAGATGACGTTGCGCCACACGCGCCTCAAGGTGAAGACTCTCACGATTCTCATAAAGCGTCTGCAGCCAGGGCGTCAAGTAAGCCTCCCATAACGAGGCGCTGGCCCCAATTGAGAGCTCATGATGCTGCTGAGTATGCGAGACTTCTTTCTTGGCCATGAGCCATGTACTCATCAAACTCTCGGCATAGGGCAATAACCGTTCGCCAGCTGAAGTCAGTCGTATGTTATTGCGGTGACGAGTAAAAAGATTTACACCAAGCTGATTTTCCAACTGACGGATGCGAAAACTGACAGCAGATTGCGTTAAGTAAAGTGCTTCTGCAGCGCGCCCGAAATGGCGAGTTCTACTCACTTCCAGGAAAGTTTTCAGTAATTCCGTATCCACAGCGTTCTCCCAAAAAATGTTTGTCGTATAGATTTAAATGTTTTGTTTTACACTCTGTCAAGCCTATCTAATACTCCGCGCCATAAATAGCACGGCCATACGAGAATCAGGAGCGTGTAACATGGCGGAAAGCTTCTCAACAGAAAATCGGTTCTTTGATAACAAACATTACCCTCGCGGTTTTTCGCGTCACGGTGACTTTACTATTAAAGAAGCACAGCTTCTTGAGCGCCACGGATTCGCTTTTAACGAACTTGATTTGTCAAAGCGTGAACCGATAACGGAAGAAGAACGTTTATTTATTGAAGTATGTCGTGGTGTGCGTGAGCCGCAAACGGAAGCGGAACGTGTATGGACAAAATATACCGCACGTATCAAGCGTCCTAAGCGTTTTCACACCTTGTCGGGTGGTAAGCCTCAAATGGATACCGTCGAAGATTACAGCGACAGTGAAGATTAAAAAAGGGGCGAAAGCCCCTTTTTTATTGCAGGCTTTTATGAAGATAAATCATTAACCTGTCAATACTGCGATAGCTCAGCGCTTCCTGCAAATGGCTTCGGTTAATATCCTTTTCTCCTGCCAGATCCGCCACTGTACGCGCCACTTTTAAAATCCGTTGCCATGCTCGTACTGATAAGCCCAGTTTATTCAGTACAGATTCAAGCCACTCTGCATCCTCTTTCCGAATGTCACACCAACACTGTATATCCGCATTGCTCATATGAGCGTTAATTTTTCCTGCACGCGCAATCTGTACAGCTCGAGCTGACAAAACGCGCTCACGTACTTTTGCAGATGTTTCACCCGCGTGACGTTGCTGGCTGAGCATCCCGCTTGGCAATAAAGGGACTTCAAGCGAGAGATCAAAACGATCGAGAAAGGGCCCAGAAAGCTTACTGAGATACCGTAAAACTTGCTGAGGTGTGCAGCGATTATGTTGGCCTTGGTAATGGCCAGTTGGGCTAGGATTCAGCGCTGCGATAAGCTGAAAGCGAGCAGGATAGGTCACTTTCGCTCGGGCTCGAGATATGGCGATTTCGCCAGATTCTATCGGTTCGCGTAATGAGTCTAAAACTTTTCGTTCAAACTCAGGAAGTTCATCCAAAAAAAGCACCCCATTGTGCGCTAATGAAATTTCGCCTGGACGAGGTAGCGAACCGCCCCCAATCAACGCATACAACGAAGCGCTATGATGAGGGGACCTGAATGGCCTTTTACGCCATTGCTGATGAAGATCACCGCTGTTGGCCAGGCTGGCGATAGCGGCACACTCCAGTGCTTCCTGATCGCTCAGCGGTGGCATAATACCTGGCAATCGCGTGGCCAACATGGTCTTTCCCGTACCGGGCGGGCCAATTAACATCAAATTATGTCCGCCTGCAGCGGTAATCTCTAAGGCTCTTCGGCCTTGTTCCTGCCCAATGATGTCACTTAAATCTTCGCTAAAACGCTCGGGTGTTTCATCCTGCGGTTCGGCTACGGTTAGTTCACACTGATTATGCAAAAAAGCGCAGACATCGAGTAGATGCGGACTAACCAGTGATGTACCCAAGCGGATAAGTCCTACATCTGCCTGATTCTCTACAGCGAGTATGAGTTGACGACCCGCTTCAAGCGCAGCCATTGCTGCCGGAATCGCGCCCTGAACGCGACAGAGCGCGCCATCAAGAGCTAACTCCCCCAGAAACTCATGCTGAGTCAATTTCTCGGCAGGAAGCTGTTCAGAAGCCACAAGAATGGCGATTGCCATCGGGAGGTCATAGCGTCCGCCTTCTTTCGGTAAATCGGCTGGGCCCAGATTGATGGTGATACGTTTAGCTGGAAAGTTAAAACCGCTGTTGATGATGGCGCTACGAACCCGCTCCCGGGCCTCTTTTACCGTCGTCTCGGGTAAGCCAACTAATGTCAATGCAGGCAAACCATTACTGATATGCACTTCAATGGTCACTAATGGTGCTTCCACACCCAATGCAGCACGCGTAAGTACTTTAGACAATGACATAACCGCTCCTTGTTGCAGCGATTCTGACGACATAAGGGAGAGATTACGAAAGGATAAAGGTGGACGCGCGAGATGCTGCACAGCAAATTTATGCCACTTGCTTGAGATTACGGCTAAGCGAGACACTGCCCGCAAAAGCACCAATCAATTATAACGTTAGGAAAGTGATGAATATTTATCATTCAGCAAATATCCTTTTAATTACAATCTGATAACGAATAACTCAAATCAAAATTATGAAAATAACTGATGAAAATTATTGTCATCACCCTGCTAACTATGATAACTCTGTAGGCATTACTTCGAACACGTAAAAGAATTGAACAAAAAATGAAAGCCCTTCTACAAGTGATTAGCCTAGTCGTGATTAGCGTGGTGGTGATTATTAACCTACCGTGCGGGGCAACGCTTGGAGAAAGAAAGGCTTAAAAATCAAGCCTGAAACTCGAAAAACCCCCGCACCGAAAGGTCCGGGGGTTTTTTTTCGGCCAGGCTAAATATCAGCAAATCATCAAGGAACAAACAATGAACAGTAGCATAAAATTCTGTTGTTCCCCTCAGGATACAGGAGAATAGCGATGACAGGTGCACAGTGGGTGGTTCAGGCTATACGCGCGCAGGGCGTTGATACCGTATTTGGTTATCCCGGCGGCGCAATCATGCCGGTATACGATGCGCTCTATGACGGCGGCGTGGAACACCTATTGTGCCGGCATGAGCAGGGCGCTGTGATGGCTGCAATCGGATATGCGCGTTCTACCGGTAAAACGGGTGTTTGCATTGCAACCTCAGGTCCGGGTGCGACCAACCTGATCACTGGCCTTGCTGACGCCATGATGGATTCCGTTCCTGTAGTTGCGATCACCGGGCAGGTTTCATCCGCGTTCATCGGAACCGATGCCTTTCAGGAAATTGATGTGTTAGGCCTTTCCCTGGCCTGCACCAAACACAGCTTTTTGGTTGAGTCGCTTGATGATCTGCCTTCCGTGATGGCTGAAGCGTTTGCCATTGCTCAATCTGGCCGTCCTGGCCCGGTTTTAGTTGATATTCCTAAAGATATCCAAATTGCGAAAGGTGAACCCGTGCCGCATCTGCTGCCGGTTGAAGAAGTGTTGGCGCTGCCGCACGACGCCATTCTTGAAGCGCGTGCGATGATGGCGCAGGCACAGAAACCGATGTTGTATATCGGCGGCGGTGTTGGCATGGCGCAGGCAGTTCCGGCGCTGCGTGCGCTGGCACAAGAAACTGGTATACCAGCCGTTGCCACATTAAAAGGGTTGGGCAGCGTAGATGCAGAAAGCGAGGTTTACCTCGGTATGCTGGGCATGCATGGAACCAAAGCCGCTAACTTGGCTGTTCAGTCTTGTGATTTGCTGATTGCGGTAGGTGCGCGCTTTGATGATCGCGTAACCGGCAAGCTGGATACCTTTGCGCCGCTTGCTAGCGTGATTCACTTGGATGTTGATCCTGCTGAATTCAATAAACTGCGCCGTGCCCATGTTTCTCTGCAAGCTGACCTGAATCATGTGTTACCTGCCCTGAGCCAGCCGCTGCAAATTGATGCCTGGCGTGAAGAGGTAAAAAGCCTCAAAGCAATGCACGAATGGCGTTACGATCATCCCGGTGATGCAATCTACGCTCCGCTGTTGTTAAAGCAGTTGTCCGATCGTAAGCCAACCAACGCTGTAGTCACCACAGATGTCGGACAGCATCAGATGTGGTCGGCGCAACATATGTCTTTTAGCGCCCCTGAAAATTTCATTACGTCCAGCGGACTGGGCACGATGGGTTTTGGGCTGCCCGCCGCCATTGGCGCGCAAGTCGCACGTCCGCAAGATACGGTGATCTGTGTCTCTGGCGATGGCTCCATCATGATGAATATTCAGGAGCTGGGCACCATCAAACGCGGCAAGCTGCCGGTAAAAATCGTGTTGTTGGATAACCAACGTTTAGGCATGGTACGCCAGTGGCAACAGCTGTTTTTTGATGGTCGCTACAGTGAAACGAATCTGTCCGATAACCCCGATTTTCTTACACTGGCGAGCGCCTTTAATATCCCAGGCCAGCGTATTACCCGTAAAGAACAGGTCGACGCCGCACTTGATGCTCTGCTGAACAGCGAAGGTCCTTACTTCCTGCATGTTGCGATTGATGAGCATGAAAACGTCTGGCCATTGGTACCACCGGGTGCCAGCAACGCAAACATGATGGAGAAAACCGCATGATCCAGCATCAATTGTCTATCGAAGCACGCTTCCGCCCTGAAATATTGGAGCGCATTTTACGCGTGGTCCGTCACCGGGGTTTCCAGGTGTGTTCCATGAACATGGCGTCAGTGGCCAATGCCGAAAACATTAATATTGAAATGACCGTTGCCAGCCAGCGCTCAGTCGATTTACTGTCTTCTCAGTTAAGCAAATTGATGGATGTCGCGTGCGTCCAGATTCAACAACAGACAACACAACAAATCCGCGCATAGTCGCGAAAGGAATAAAAAAATGAGCACGAAGAAAGCAGACTTTATTTGGTTCAATGGGGAGATGGTTAAGTGGGAAGATGCCAAGGTTAGCGTCATGTCTCACGCGTTGCATTACGGCACTTCAGTTTTTGAAGGCGTACGTTGCTACGACTCTCACATCGGACCGGTTGTGTTCCGCCATCGCGAGCACATGCAACGTCTGCACGATTCCGCCAAAATTTACCGTTTTCCAATCAAACCGAATGTTGACGAGTTGATGGAAGCTTGCCGCGAAGTTATCCGCGTTAACAAATTGAAAAGCGCCTATATCCGTCCGCTGGCATTCGTGGGTGACGTCGGTTTGGGCGTGAACCCGCCAGATGGCTTCAGCACTGATGTGATTATTGCTGCATTCCCGTGGGGGGCTTATCTGGGCGCTGAAGCGCTGGAGAACGGCATTGATGCGATGGTCTCTTCCTGGAATCGCGTTGCGCCAAACACGCTGCCAACCGCCGCTAAAGCGGGTGGTAACTATCTTTCTTCACTGTTGGTCGGTAGCGAAGCGCGCCGTCACGGTTATCAGGAAGGTATTGCCCTCGACACCAATGGCTATATTTCAGAAGGTGCGGGTGAAAACTTATTCGAAGTGAAAGATGGCATTCTGTTCACACCGCCGTTCACTTCCTCTGCACTGCCGGGCATCACGCGTGACGCCATCATCAAACTGGCCATCGACATGGGCATTGAAGTGCGTGAGCAAACGCTGTCGCGTGAATCGCTGTATCTGGCTGACGAAATCTTTATGTCAGGCACCGCAGCAGAAATCACCCCGGTTCGCAGCGTCGACGGCATCCAGGTCGGTGAAGGCAAGCGTGGTCCGGTGACTGCACGCATCCAGCAGGCATTCTTTGGCCTGTTCACTGGCGAGACTGAAGACAAATGGGGCTGGTTAGATCCGGTTAACTCATAATTAGATAGTGCGCGGGCGTCAGTCGACGTCCGCGACCTTATTCATTTTGGAGTAAATAGAGCATGCCTAAGTACCGTTCCGCCACTACCACCCATGGCCGTAATATGGCAGGTGCCCGTGCCTTGTGGCGCGCGACAGGAATGACCGACGACGATTTCGGCAAGCCGATTATTGCCGTGGTCAACTCATTCACCCAATTCGTACCTGGCCACGTTCATCTGCGTGACCTCGGCAAACTGGTCGCCGAGCAGATTGAAGCGGCGGGCGGTGTAGCCAAAGAGTTCAACACCATCGCGGTCGATGACGGTATTGCCATGGGGCATGGCGGCATGCTGTATTCACTGCCTTCACGCGAGCTCATTGCAGACTCGGTTGAATATATGGTCAACGCACACTGCGCCGATGCCATGGTCTGTATCTCTAACTGCGACAAAATCACCCCCGGCATGTTAATGGCGTCAATGCGTCTGAACATCCCGGTGATCTTTGTTTCCGGCGGTCCAATGGAAGCCGGTAAAACCAAGCTTTCAGACAAAATCATCAAGCTGGATCTGGTTGATGCGATGATTCAGGGTGCCAACCCAAACGTCAGCGATGCCGACAGCGAGCAGATCGAACGCTCTGCGTGTCCAACCTGCGGCTCGTGCTCCGGCATGTTCACTGCAAACTCAATGAACTGTCTGACCGAAGCGCTGGGTCTTTCGCAGCCGGGCAATGGTTCTTTGCTGGCAACTCACGCAGACCGCAAAGATCTCTTCATCAACGCCGGTAAGCGCATCGTGAGCCTGACCAAACGCTATTACGAGCAGGATGACGTCAACATGCTGCCGCGCAATATCGCCACCAAGGCAGCGTTTGAGAACGCCATGACGCTGGACATTGCCATGGGCGGTTCCACTAACACTGTTCTGCATCTGATAGCGGCGGCGCAGGAAGGGGGAATCGATTTCAATATTTCCGATATTGACCGCTTGTCACGCAAAGTGCCGCAACTGTGTAAAGTGGCGCCGAGTACGCCGAAATACCACATGGAAGATGTTCACCGTGCAGGTGGCGTAATCGGGATTCTGGGTGAGTTGGATCGTGCTGGCTTGCTCGACTCCAGCACTCGCAACATCCTCCAACAGACAATGCGTGAGACGTTAGATCAGTACGACGTCATGCTGACAAAAGACCAGGCGGTGAAGGACATGTTCCGCGCAGGTCCAGCCGGTATTCGTACCACCCAGGCATTCTCACAGAATTGCCGTTGGGACACGTTGGATGACGATCGTGCCGAGGGGTGTATTCGTACCCGCGAGCATGCGTACTCACAGGAAGGCGGCTTGGCGGTACTGTACGGCAACATTGCAGAAGATGGTTGTATCGTCAAAACTGCGGGCGTGGACGAAGAAAGCCTGACCTTCAGTGGCCCGGCGAAAGTTTACGAAAGCCAGGATGATGCGGTAGCCGCCATTCTGGGTGGCAAAGTCGTTGCGGGCGATGTGGTTGTCATCCGTTACGAAGGGCCGAAAGGCGGACCAGGCATGCAAGAAATGCTCTATCCGACCACTTACCTGAAATCCATGGGGCTGGGCAAAAGCTGTGCACTGATCACCGATGGCCGTTTCTCAGGCGGGACTTCAGGTCTGTCGATTGGTCACGCATCGCCAGAAGCCGCCAGCGGCGGCACTATCGCGCTGGTGAAAGAGGGCGATATCATTGAGATCGATATCCCGAACCGTGGCATCAAGCTGGCGGTACCGGATAACGAACTGCATGCGCGTCGTGAAGAGCAAGAAGCGCGCGGTGCCGAGGCTTATACGCCAGTCAACCGTGAACGTGAAGTCTCCTTTGCGCTGCGTGCCTATGCTTTGCTTGCAACCAGCGCAGACAAAGGCGCGGTACGTGACAAGAGTAAGCTGGGAGGCTAACTGATGGCTGAGTCTCAACCGCTACCCGATGCGCCATGTGGCGCAGAGTACTTGCGCGCGGTGCTGCGTTCACCGGTGTATGAAGTTGCACAGGTAACGCCGCTACAAAAAATGGAAAAAATTTCATCGCGTCTCGGTAACACCATTCTGGTGAAGCGCGAAGATCGTCAACCGGTGCACAGTTTCAAACTGCGTGGCGCCTACGCGATGATTGCCGGTCTGAATGAAGAGCAGAAAGCGCGCGGTGTGGTAACGGCTTCGGCCGGAAACCATGCACAGGGCGTGGCGCTCTCCGCCAGTAAGTTAGGTATCAAATCACTGATTGTGATGCCGCTGGCAACAGCCGATATCAAGGTTGATGCGGTGCGCGCATTTGGCGGTGAGGCTTATCTGTTTGGCGCCAACTTTGACGAGGCGAAAGCCAAGGCCATTGAATTGTCAGAGCAGCGGGGCTACACCTTCGTTCCGCCTTTTGATCATCCCGCAGTGATCGCCGGGCAAGGCACGCTGGCGTTGGAGCTGCTGCAACAGGATGCGCATCTCGATCGCGTTTTTGTGCCGGTTGGCGGCGGCGGTTTGGCGGCGGGCGTGGCGGTACTGATCAAACAGCTAATGCCACAAATCAAAGTGATTGCGGTGGAATCAGAAGATTCAGCTTGCCTGAAAGCAGCGCTGGAAGCGGGCCATCCGGTTGATCTGCCGCGTGTGGGTTTATTTGCTGAAGGCGTGGCGGTAAAGCGCATCGGCACTGAAACTTTCCGTCTCTGCCAGGAATACCTCGACGACATCATCACCGTTGACAGCGATGCTATCTGCGCCGCGATGAAGGATCTGTTCGAAGATGTGCGTGCCGTTGCTGAACCTTCTGGCGCGCTGGCGCTGGCGGGCATGAAAAAGTACATCCAGCAACATGACATCAAAGGCGAACGTCTGGCGCACGTGTTATCAGGCGCTAACGTCAACTTTCACGGGTTACGTTATGTTTCCGAGCGTTGCGAGTTAGGCGAACAGCGTGAAGCGCTGCTGGCAGTCACTATTCCCGAACAGCAGGGCAGTTTTCTTAAGTTCTGTCAGACGCTAGGTGGACGTTCCATTACTGAGTTCAACTATCGCTATGCTGATGCTGACAAAGCCTGCATTTTTGTGGGTGTGCGCTTAACGCGTGGCCTGGAAGAGCGCAGTGAAATCATCACGCATCTGACCGAAAGTGGTTATCAGGTAGTGGATTTGTCAGACGATGAAATGGCGAAGCTGCATGTGCGTTACATGGTGGGAGGACGTCCATCCAAGCCGCTGCGTGAACGCTTATTCAGTTTTGAGTTTCCAGAAGCGCCGGGCGCTTTGCTGAAATTTCTGCAAACGCTTGGTACCCACTGGAATATTTCGCTTTTTCACTACCGCAGCCACGGCACCGACTACGGTCGCGTGCTGGCGGGCTTTGAACTGGGCGATATCGAACCCCGCTTTGAAGAGCACCTCGCCGATCTGGGTTACGACTTTCATGATGAAACCCAGAACCCGGCGTTCCGCTTTTTCCTCGCGGGGCAGTAAATTTCGGTGACTACAGCTGGCTCCAGAAAGCACTAATAAGCGGCTCCCCGAGCCGCTTTTTTTGTACGCAGACACCAAGCTCGAATGGCGCGACCGATTCCACGTTTTCTAGCATCAATACGCGATTACGCACCGGTTCTGGGCTGTTTTCCAGTACCACATCAGGCAGCAAGGCAATGCCACACCCTAGCGCGACCATTGACACAATCGCTTCATGCCCGGAAACCGTGGCATAAATCAACGGATTGGGAATACGGTGACGCCGAAACCATAAATCGATGCGGCGGCGTGCAGGCCCTTGTTCCGGCAGAATAAAGGGAATTTGTGACCAGTCTGGCGTCGGCTGCGTGGCTTGTGCTCGCACCGTGCAGGGCAGCGCTGGCGCGATCAGCACCAGCGGGATCAGCCCCAATGGCATAAAATCAATGCTGGCGGGCAGCGTTTCAGGCCGTCCGGCAATCGCCAGATCGGCATCGCCGGAGTGCACTTTTTCCACCGCATCGGCGGCATCGCCGGTGTTGAGCTTGATTTCAACTTGTGGATGTTCAGCGCGAAAACGATCAAGAATTGGCGGGAGATGGCTGTAGGCGGCCGTTACCGAGCAGAAAAGACGGAGTTCACCACTCAGCGACGGGCCATTCAGATCCATCACGTGACGCAGCTGTTGATACTGCAACAGCGTTTGTTGCGCGAACTGGCGCAAGCGCTCACCTGCTTCAGTTAGCGTCACCGTGCGGTTATCACGTAAAAAAAGCGCGTGGCCCACATCTTCCTCCAGGCGCTGTATCTGACGCGACAGCGTCGAAGGGCTGACGTGCATAGCGCGTGCGGTACGGCCAAAGTGACAGCTTTCAGCCAGATGAAGAAACAATTTTAGATCTCGTAAGTCCATATGCGCATCGTCTCAAAGTGGTATTGCAAATATTGCAATGTAACGTTGTTAATATATCAATTTAAGCAACAGATTTCCTGTCATATGATGGGGTCATTCGCGGCGCTGCAATCAGCTGTCGTATCCAAACAAAAACAGTAAACACAACCTCACTGGAGTACCCATGGCCAACTATTTCAACACATTGAACCTGCGCAATCAGTTAGCGCAGTTAGGTAAATGTCGTTTCATGGCGCGCGATGAATTCGCGGACGGCGCTAGCTTTCTGAAAGGCAAAAAAGTCGTCATCGTTGGCTGTGGTGCTCAAGGCCTGAATCAGGGTCTTAACATGCGCGATTCCGGTCTGGACGTTTCCTACGCTCTGCGCGCGGAAGCCATCGCGGAGAAACGTGCATCGTGGCGCAAAGCGACCGATAACGGTTTCAAAGTAGGCACTTACGAAGAGCTGATTCCACAAGCTGATTTAGTGGTTAACCTGACGCCAGACAAGCAGCACTCAGCGGTCGTTCAGGCTGTTCAGCCGCTGATGAAAGATGGCGCTGCGCTGGGTTACTCGCACGGCTTTAACATCGTTGAAGTCGGTGAAACTATCCGTAAAGACATCACCGTGGTGATGGTTGCACCGAAATGTCCGGGCACCGAAGTGCGTGAAGAATATAAACGTGGTTTCGGCGTACCTACGCTGATCGCGGTTCACCCAGAAAACGATCCAAAAGGCGAAGGCATGGCCATCGCTAAAGCCTGGGCTGCGGCAACCGGCGGCGATCGCGCTGGTGTGTTGGAATCCTCTTTCGTGGCTGAAGTAAAATCTGACCTGATGGGCGAGCAAACCATTCTGTGTGGCATGCTGCAGGCGGGTTCACTGCTGTGCTTCGACAAGCTGGTGGCTGAAGGTACCGATCCGACCTATGCTGAAAAACTGATTCAGTTCGGCTGGGAAACCATCACCGAATCGCTGAAATTTGGTGGTATTACCTTGATGATGGATCGCCTCTCTAACCCGGCGAAACTGCGCGCTTATGCGCTGTCTGAACAGTTAAAAACCATCATGGCTCCCCTGTTCCAGAAGCACATGGACGACATCATCTCCGGCGAATTCTCTTCTGGCATGATGGCTGACTGGGCGAATGATGACAAAAATCTGCTGACCTGGCGTGAAGAGACCGGCCAAACTGCGTTTGAAACCGCGTCTCAGTACGAAGGTAAAATCGAAGAGCAAGAATACTACGACAAAGGCGTTGTGATGGTTGCCATGGTGAAAGCAGGCGTTGAGCTGGCTTTCGAAACCATGGTTGATGCAGGCATCATTGAAGAGTCAGCTTATTATGAATCACTGCATGAGCTGCCACTGATTGCTAACACCATTGCACGTAAGCGTCTGTATGAGATGAACGTGGTTATCTCTGACACCGCCGAGTACGGTAACTATCTGTTCTCCTTCGCGGCTGTTCCGCTGCTGAAAGAGTTCATGACCACTCTGCAGCCGGGCGATCTGGGCAAAGCGGTTGAAGGGACTCAGGTTGATAACGCACAGCTGCGTGATGTCAACGAAGCGGTTCGTCAGCATGCAATCGAAACCGTAGGCCGCAAACTGCGTGGCTACATGACTGATATGAAGCGTATCGCTGTCGCTGGTTAATCCTCAGTAACACGATTTTCAGCAGAGAAACCCCGGCTTGCCGGGGTTTTTTTATGGGCTGAATTGGGTACACGCTGCTTCATTCCGGGCAGGCTAAATAAGGTGTCTTTGTTGGTGCGCGCTGCCCCATTCCAGGCAGGCTAGATAAGGTGTCGTTTGTCGGTGCGCGCTGCCCCCCATCCCGGCCTTCCCCCGCGAAGCGGGGGAAGGCGACGCTGCCGCATGTAGCTTCATAACTAACAGATAGCAGCATCTTCCTCCCCCATTTATGGGGGAGGACCGAGGTGGGGGACAAACGACACCTTACTCAGGAGTAACCGGGATGGGGGACAGCGTGCACCATCAAATACTCAACCTAACCCAACCCCAATAAAAAACCCGGCCTGAGCCGGGTTTCTCATCACTACTGAAGCCGAAGTCTTAGCAATTATGCCTCATACAGCGTTTGGTTACGCGTCTCTTTACAGGCAATCAACGCAATCAGCGTCAGCACCGCCATTGAGGCCAGATAGAACCCTACCGCCTGCAAACCATAGTGGGTGTTCAGCCAGGTTGCGATATAAGGCGCAACGGACGCACCAAGAATCGATGAGAGGTTATAGGAGAACGACGCGCCGGTATAACGCACTTCTGTCGGGAACAACTCCGGCAGCAGCGCGCCCATTGGGCCGAAGGTCAAACCCATGATGCTCAGGCCGAGCAGCAAGAAGACCATGACCAGCGCTTGCGATCCTGAACCCAACAGCATCGGGAACATAAACGAAAAAACGATAATCAGCAGGGTAATGGTGATCATGGTTTTACGACGACCAAAGCGGTCAGCCAGGATACCGGCAATCGGCACCGTGATGCCAAAGCCAATCACGGCCACCATCAGCATCCACAGGAAACTGTTACGCGAGAACCCAAGGCCAGCAGGGGCCGCTGCGGTGCCGTAACTCATGGAGTAAACGGTCATGATGTAAAACAGCGTATAGGTCGCGAGCATGATAAAGGTGCCAAGGATCGTCGCGGTCATATGCTTGCTTAGCAGCGCCACAATCGGTACACGCACCTGTTTCTTCTCTTTTTGCACCTTGGCAAACACCGGGCTTTCATGCAGCGAAACGCGCACATACAAACCAATTAACACCAGCACGGCGGAAAGGATAAACGGCACGCGCCAGCCCCAATCCATGAACTGCTGATCGGTAAGCAGCCAGGAGAGCAGCAGGAACGTTCCGTTGGCAAAAAAGAAGCCGATCGGTGCGCCCAGCTGCGGGAATGAACCGTACAACGCACGCTTCTTAGCCGGTGCGTTTTCGGTTGCCAGCAGCGCCGCGCCGCCCCATTCGCCGCCTAATCCCAAACCCTGCCCAAATCGCGCCAGTGCCAGCAGCAGCGGTGCCATCACACCAATGGTTTCATAACTTGGCAGCAGGCCAATCACCACGGTAGAAATGCCCATGGTCAGCAGTGAAGCGACCAGCGTGGCTTTACGGCCAATGCGATCACCAAAGTGGCCAAATAGCGCGGAGCCAATTGGACGCGCCACGAAGGCGATGGCAAAAGTCGCCAGCGATTGTAGCGTCGCGACGGTGGCATCACCTTGTGGGAAGAAGATGTGCGGAAAAACAATCACGGCGGCAGTGGCATAAATATAGAAATCGAAGAATTCAATGGCTGTACCGACCAGCGATGCAATAACCACTTTGCTACGCGAATTGACCGGCGTTGGATCATATTGCTTGTCGATTTTTTCTGAGATGGAGGCTTGCATAACTGTATCTTATTTGTAAATGAGACCAAGAATCTTACGCACCTGTATGACGTCATTCAATGACGAAAAACCGCGACACAACAGGCTTTAGCGGCCAAAAAGTGGATAATTTCTGTCTCTTAACTAATGTCGGGTTATGTCAGGGTGAAGTGGCGGAATTTTGGCGGGATACTCTACAAAATGGCTTAATAAAAGAGACCCCTCAGCTATTCATCCTGCTATTTGCATGAAAAATAGGCGAGGGGAAAGATTTTCCGCTGTTGTTAACGCTTTGTCATCAACGGTTACGTGAATCTTTAACCGTTTCCGAGATGCGCGGGTCATCTTTGTACTTAGCCGTAGCGATCCAGGCCGCACAAAACAGCGTCAAACGCGCGAAGAAATAGAAAAAGGCCATTAAGCCCAGCACCGAGCCAAAGGCGGCGCCAGAAGGTGAACTAGCCAGCTTGGGCAGCGTCAGCGTCATCACAAATTTAATCACCTCAAAGCCAATCGCCGCCAGCAGCGTACCGCGAAACAGCGCTTTTTTACGTGGCTTGTGGCGCGGCAGAATCCAGAAAATCCACAGAAACAGCAGATAGTTGGCTAAGACGGAAATCGACGTCGCGATGATAGTCAGCGCGGGGCGCAGCCATTCAATGCCATCCAGCCCTAACGCACGCACAATGGTTTCCTGCGCAGAACCGGCAACAGAGGTCAGCGATAGGGTGATAACCAACGCCAGCATTAAACCGATCAGCGACAAAAGATCGCGGAGGTAGCGTTTCCAAATCTTCTCTTTATCGTCGGGCTTGCGTTCCCAAACGTCACGCGACTGCGCGCGAATCGCTTCACGCAGATTGCCCATCCAGTTCAAACCTGAATAGAGTGCCAGCAGTAAACCGGTGATTCCCACCGTCGCACGCTGTTGAACCGCCGTATTCACCGTGTTCTTTAGCGTGGTTGCCAACGTGGGATCGCTGATGCTGCTCACAATCTTGTTGATCACATCGGTCAACAGATCCTGATTTGATGCCAACACAAAACCCACCGCGGCAAAGGAGACCATCAAAATCGGGATCAACGATAAAAAAGAAAAATAGGTAATGGCGGCACCAAACTGGCTGCCGAGACGATCGTTAAAGCGATCAAGCGCACGAATGAAATGCGCAACCGCGGGAATAGCCTGAAACCAGGCGGCAAAACGCGACACGCGAACAATGGATTTATCGACAGATTTATTGCCGGTCTTGATATCGATCAGCGGCTTATCAGGCTGCGTATCGTGTGGTTTTTCCTGGTTGTCTGTCATAGACGCTCATCATCCTGTTATTAATCAAAAATAAATTATAGCTTGTCAGGTAACGTACTCCTGCAAGACCTGGCTCAGCCACTCCATAAACACCCGCACGCGCCGTGCTACGTTGCGCCGATGTGGGTAGAGCAGATGGATAGGCATCGGTTTCGCCGGAAAATGGTGCAGCACTTCAACCAGCTCACCCGACTCCAGCAGTTTTTGAATGCCAATCGCCGGCACCTGAATAATGCCCAAACCCGCCAGGCAGGCAGCGCGATACGTTTCGGTGCTGTTCACCGTCACCACGCCGCCCGTCTTGACGAAATGCGTCAGTTTGCCATCGAAATACTCAAAACCGGGTGAAGGTTGGCCCAGCTGTTGGGTGTAATGCACCATCGCATGTTGCGATAATTCTTCCAGGCGAATCGGCATACCAAAGCGCGAAAGGTAGCCAGGACTTGCGCAGTTGATCAAGCTGTAGCTGCCGATCTTACGGGCAATCAAGCCTGAATCTTTCAAATCGCCAACGCGAATCACGCAATCAAACCCTTCCCGAACCACATCAACCTGGCGATCGCTGCTGCTGAGTTCTAATTCGATACCGGGATAGTGCTGCAAAAATTCCGGCAAGCGCGGCAGGACAAAACCGGTTGCCATCGCCACCGACATATCCACGCGCAGCTTACCGCTTAGGGTGGCGGGATCGTGTTGAAACAGGCTGTCCATATCATCCAGGATCGACAGCATGTCCAGGCAGCGATCGTAATAAACCAGCCCATCTTGAGTCAGTTGCACGCGACGCGTGGTGCGATGCAGTAGCCGCGTTCCCATCTGATTTTCCAGCGCCTGTAACTGCCGCGACACGCTGCCCTTAGGAAGACCTAAACTTTCTGCAGCTCGGGTAAAACTGCCCATTTCGGCAACCCGGACGAACACCTGCATTGCGTGAATTTTATCCATGTTGTTCACCGATTGTTGTTTTAAGTGAAACAGTGATGCGTATTGAACTGCGTTTATGGATCAATTATTAGCGAATATCCTTAACGCGTGTTCAATTTTGCAACAGGAGCGAAGTATGAGTCATAAAATAGCGTTAATTACTGGCGGAAGTCGTGGTTTAGGCAAGAATGCAGCCCTAAAACTGGCAGCCAGGCAGACCGATATCATTTTGACCTACCGTAGTCAGGCAGAAGAGGCGCAGGCGGTTGTTAAGGAGATTGAAGCGCTCGGTGGCCGTGCAGTCGCGCTGGCACTGGATGTCGGGGATACTCAACAATTTGACGGCTTCGTGGCCGCAGTAAAAAACGCGCTGCAAAATCGCTGGCAGCGAGAAAGCTTTGACTATTTAGTGAACAATGCTGGCATCGGTCATTACAAACCTTTCGCGGAAACCACCGAAGAGGAATTTGATAGTCTGATCAATGTCCATTTCAAAGGCCCTTTTTTCCTGACGCAGAAACTGTTGCCCGTGATTGCCGATGGCGGACGCATCCTGAATATCTCCAGCGGACTGACACGCATCATCCTGCCAGGTTCTGGCACCTACGGCTCGATCAAAGCAGCGATGGAAGTCTTAACGCGTTATCAGGCGAAAGAGTTAGGTGAGCGCGGTATCCGCGTCAACATTTTGGCGCCAGGCGCGATAGAAACCGATTTTGGTGGCGGTCGGGTGCGTGACAACCCAGAAATGAACAAGCACATCGCTTCACTAACGGCGTTGGGACGCGTGGGCTTACCAGACGATATTGGCAATGCCATCACCGCATTGCTGAGTGACGAAACCGGCTGGATCACCGGTCAACGCATTGAAGCATCAGGCGGGCAGTCGATTTAAGCGTGCGGGCGACAAGAGGTCGCCCGTTTCTTTTACCGCTGACCTCTTTTATAACTGAATCGTGCCGTCGATAACCGTAACGGTGTTACCACCAATCCAAATTCTTTCGCCGTCGAAATCGACTTGCACGCGGCCTGCACGCTGAATGGCGGTGCCCTGACGTACACGATACGCGCTGATTTGGCCTTGCGCGGCAAAGTAACGCGCCAGGCAGGCGTTAGCGCTGCCGGTGATCGGATCTTCTGTCAGGCTGCCGTTTTCTACCAGTAATCCGCGTACTTCATACTGCTCCGCTTCGCCTTCTGGCAGGCGACCAAACACCATCACGCCATTTACGCCAGCATGTTTCTTCAAGCGCTGCATATCGCTGACGTCAGGTTGGATTGCCAACACCGCGTCGGCGCTGATCATCGGAATCAACAACCAGCGGATTCCCATGTCTGCCACCGTGGCGCTGTGCGTATGATCGAACGCGTCGCTGTTTAAGGCACTGCTCATCAAGGCATCGTTATAGGGCGTTAAGGTTGCAGCCGGTGCCGCAAAGGCCAGCGCACCGCCGGCACCGATTTTCACCGTGACGTTACCCACCCCGCACTCCTGTACAATCTCTCCTGGCGTTTTAGTCGGCCAACCCGCTTCAAGCAGCGCATGAGCGGTGCCCAGCGTGGGATGTCCAGCAAACGGCAGCTCGCCTTCAACGGTAAAAATGCGCACGCGATAATCCGCCTGCGCATCTTGTGGTGGCAGCACAAAGGTGGTTTCTGACAAATTCGTCCAGCGCGCAATCGCGGCCAGCTGTTCATCACTCAATCCCTGTGCATCCATGATCACAGCCAGCGGATTACCGTTAAATGCTGACGAAGTAAACACATCTACTTGCTTAAACGCGACCTTCATTGTCTCTCCTTGCTGATTAGGGTTTGCAAAAGGCTTTTTCTGTCTGGTGATTGCTTATCACTGTTAACAGCGTTATGAATAAGTTAAAGATTTCGCTGGTGGAGCTGGTTATGTTGAAAATTCTTGGACGCGCTTCCTCAATCAACGTGCGCAAAGTTTTATGGCTGTGTGAAGAATTGGATCTTGATTACGAACGCGAAGAGTGGGGCGACAGCAACAAATCGCTGCACTCGCCCGAGTTCATGGCGCTCAATCCCAATGCGCTGATTCCGGTACTCAAAGATGATGACTTCGTGCTGTGGGAATCCAACGCCATCCTGCGCTACCTGGTCAACGCTTACAGCGGCGAATGGCTTTATCCGACACAACCGCAGGCGCGTGCGCCTGTCGATCAGTGGATGGATTGGCAATCCACCGAGCTTAATACGTCCTGGCGCTACGCGTTTATGTCGCTGGTGCGCAATTCGCCTGCCCATCAGGATCCACGCTTGCTGGCTGCCGCGTGTAAAGGCTGGTCTCACACCATGAATATCCTTGATCAGCAGCTAAAAAAAACCGGGCGCTACGTCGCAGGGCGTAACTTTACGCTGGCTGATATTCCGGTTGGCCTGGCGGTGAACCGCTGGTTTGAAACTCCATTGGATCATCCCGATTATCCGGCGGTGCGCACCTATTACGAACGGCTGACCGAACGCCACGGCTACACCGTTTGGGGCCGTAACGGTACGCCTTGATCCTGACCTGGCGGCAAACCCGCCAGTTCGCAAGCCACCGCGCCAGCCCGCTTGATAGCCCAGGTATAGCGGTCATCAAACGGGTAACAGCAGGAGAGGCGCAACGCATGGTTATAGCGTTCACTCAAAGAGTAGAGCGCGCCGGGCGTGACGCAAATTTGCTCGCGCAGCAGGCGATCAAACATTTCGGTAGTATTCACTCCACCCGGCAGCTCGACCCAAAATACAAAACCACCGCGCGGCAACGTCGCGCGCGTGCCTTGCGGGAAGTAACGCGCAATCAATCCTCGCGCTTCATCCAGATTCGCGGCATAACGGCGTCGTAACGTACGAAGATGATGATCGTAACCGCCGTTAGCTAAAAATTCCGCCAGGGTTTCAGACAGCAGCGCCGACTCAGCCATAGAAGAAACCGCTTTGAGTCGCGCCACCGCATCATGAAAGCGCCCGGCAGCAATCCAACCAATGCGAAAATCGGGTGCCACGGTTTTGGTAAAGCTGGTGCAGTAAAGCACCCAACCATGCTGATCAAAGGCTTTCACGGCAGGTGAGAGCGGCCAGTCAAACTGCAATTCGTCATACAGGCCATCTTCCAGCATTGGAATCTGGTAAGTATTCACTAACTTCGCAAGCCGCTTCTTATTCTCCAGCGACATGCAGTAACCCAGCGGATTCTGCGCACTCGGCATGGTAATCAGCGCCTGGATACGCTTCTCCTGCAGCAGCATTTCCAGCGCATCCAGCGATAAGCCTTGCTGCGGATCGGTAGGAATCTCCAGCGCCTTCAGGCCCAGCGACGCCAGCAGCGGAAACAGGAAAAAGTAAGTCGGTGACTCCAGCCCAATACAGTCGCCCGGTTGAGTTACCGCACGTAAGGCCAGCTGCAACGCCTCCATGCAACCGTGCGTCAGCGTGATCTCATCAGAAGTCAAAGATTGCCCGGCATGCAAAGCGCGCCGCGCAATCTCCTCCCGTAAGCGCTCACTACCAGGCGGAAGCGCATAGCGCCCAATCATGTTGGGATTTCGACGTAATAATGAAGCGGTAATGCGGCCAATACGCGCCGAGGGAAACAGCTCGCTATCTTGCGGGCAAGCCAGCGAAATATTGATGTAATCAGGGTGATTTTGCGCAGCAAATACTTTATCGATCAGGTCCAGTTTTTCACTGCTGGGATCTCTGACGCGCGCTTTATGCGGCGCGTCGCGCGTCACCGCCGGTAAAACGCTTCGGACATAATAACCTGATTGGGGACGCGCCTCGATTAAGCCGCGATCTTCCAGCAGTTGCCAGGCATTAAGTACAGTATTAACGCTAACCTGCTGCGATTGGGCTACCCGACGAATAGCGGGAAGGCGTTTGCCAGGCTTCAGCGTACCTTGATGGATCGCCTCAGCAAAGTTATCTGCTAGCTGATGATAAAGGCGTTGATCGGTTGATGGCGCAAGGGACACAGAAGCCTCCAAAATTAACGGGTACAATTTTAAATAATCTTAACTGTAACCATCACAATAGTAATTTTGTGTCTCTGTTACCATTGTTTTTATCGCCGTAGCATGAAGCTCTGTTCACTACCCGGAAAGCCATCATGCTCGATCCCTCTTTTTTCAGTTATGTCACCGTTATGTCCATTACGCCTGGCCCCAATAACCTGTTGCTTGCAACATCAGGTGTCAATTTTGGTATGCGGCGTACCTTGCCCATGGTGTTTGGCATTATGATTGGTTGTGCGGTGCAAACGGCGATTGCGGGCATGGCACTGGAACTCTTGCTGCACTGGATGGCGACGATTCGCCTGCCGCTAACGCTGGTGGGATGTGCCTATTTACTGTGGCTATCGTGGAAGCTGTTTCGGGCAGGCGCGCCGGAATTGCGGGCTAAGCCGCAGCCGATGTCGCTGTTAGGCGGTGCCTGTTTTCAGGCAATTAACCCTAAAGCCTGGCTGATGGCGAGTAACGTCGCGCTGCTTTACAGCACCAGCAGCGGCGTACTGACGGTAATGATCGGTTTTATGCTGCTTAATTTGCCGTGCATTTTAGTCTGGGCGGCATTGGGTGATCGGCTGCGCAGCCACCTGCAAATTGAGTGGAAGCGCCGCCTGTTTAACAGTTTGATGGCGCTGTCGCTGGTTGCAACGACAGCGTGGATGCTGGTGGATGCACTCGCGGCTTAATCGGGCGCGCCCGGCGCGTCCTGTGATGGCCACAACCAGTCGCGCACTTCAGGGATATCTTCGCCATATTCCCGTACGTAACGATGGTGCTCCGCAATGCGTTCCTGCAGGTCATCCAACAGCTCGGGGTGTTTATCGGCAAGGCCCGGCACGCGCAGAATCGCCTCCTGCGCCAGATGATAACGATCGAGTTCATTAAGCACTGTCATATCAAATGGCGTGGTGGTGGTGCCTTCTTCATTAAAACCGCGTACATGGAAGTTGCGGTCGTTGTTACGCTGATAGGTCAGGCGATGAATCAGGCTCGGATAACCGTGGAACGCAAAAATCACCGGTTTATCTTGCGTAAACAGCGCATCAAAATCTGCTTCGGATTTGCCGTGCGGATGCTGATCTTGCGTTTGCAGTGCAAGAAGATCCACCACGTTTACCACGCGAATACGCAAATCAGGCAAATAGCCGCGCAGTAAATCGACCGCAGCCAGGGTTTCCAGCGTCGGCACATCGCCAGCGCAGGCCATGACAACATCGGGCGATTCGCCTTCTGGCGTGGTGCCTGCCCAGCGCCATTCGCCCATGCCCGCTTCGCAGTGCGCAATCGCACTGTCCATATCCAGCCACTGCGCCGCGGGCTGCTTGCCTGCCACAATCACGTTGATACGATCCCAGGTGCGTAAACAGTGATCGCCAACCCACAGCAGTGTGTTGGCATCTGGCGGCAAATAGATACGCACAATGTCAGCTTTCTTGTTGGCAACATGATCGATAAAGCCCGGATCCTGATGACTGTAGCCATTATGGTCCTGCCGCCAGACATGCGAAGAGAGCAGATAATTCAGCGAGGAGATCGGTTTACGCCAGCCCAGCTTGCGCGTCACTTTCAGCCATTTAGCGTGCTGATTAAACATAGAATCGACGATATGAATAAACGCTTCATAACAGTTGAACAAGCCGTGGCGGCCAGTAAGTAAATAACCTTCCAGCCAACCCTGACACTGATGTTCACTGAGAATTTCCATTACCCGACCATCGCGGGCCAGCTGCTCGTCATAAGGCTTAACGGCCTCAAGCCACGTTTTACTGGTGACATCAAACACGGGCGTCAGGCGATTTGACGCGGTTTCATCTGGGCCAAACAGACGGAAATTATCTTTATTTCGCTGAAAGATGGCGCTTAAATAACGACCCAGATGCTCGGTAGCTTGCGCCTGTTGTGAGCCGGGTTTTTGCGTATCAAAAGCAAATTCGCGAATATCTGGCACATTCAGTTCGCGTCGCAGTAAGCCGCCATTAGCAAAGGGTGAAGCGCCCATGCGTTTGTCGCCCTGCGGTGCCAGCGCCTGTAATTCAGCTTTCAGCGCACCGTTTTCATCAAACAGATCTTCTGGCTGATAGCTGCGCATCCACTCTTCAAGAATTTTGCGGTGATCATCATTTTCACGACAGCCTGAAACCGGCACCTGATGCGCACGCCAGAAATCTTCTACTTTTTTGCCATCAACGGTTTGCGGGCCGGTCCAACCTTTAGGGCTGCGCAGAATAATCATTGGCCAGCGCGGAATATCTTCTGTGGCATGGCCTTCGCGTGCTTTACGCTGGTAAGTGGCGATTTTCGCAAAGGCGTTATCCAGGGCATCAGCCATCTGCACATGCATTTTTTCAGGTTCATGACCCGACACAAACAGCGGTTCGTAGCCATAACCGCTGAACAACTGATGCAAATCGTCATCGCTGGCGCGCCCAAGAATCGTCGGGTTAGCAATTTTGTAGCCGTTGAGATGCAGGATCGGTAGCACCGCGCCGTCACGTTCAGGATTAAGGAATTTGATGCCGTGCCAGCTTGACGCCAGCGGCCCGGTTTCCGCTTCGCCATCGCCTATCACACAAGGCACCACTAAATCGGGGTTATCAAAAGCCGCGCCGAACGCGTGAGAAAGCGAATAGCCCAGCTCACCCCCTTCGTTTATCGAACCCGGCGTTTCCGGCGCGGCATGGCTTGGAATCCCACCGGGAAAAGAAAATTGCTTAAATAGCCGCTGCATACCTTCCGCATCCTGGCTAATGTGCGGATAAATTTCGCTGTAGCTGCCCTCTAACCAGGTATTCGCCACCATTCCTGGGCCACCATGTCCTGGCCCACAGATATAAATCAGGTTGAGATCCTGCTGGCGGATGATGCGATTGAGATGGGCATAGATAAAATTCAGACCGGGTGTAGTGCCCCAATGCCCAAGCAGGCGGGGCTTGATGTGTTCCGGTTTCAGCGGCTCACGCAGTAGCGGGTTTGCCATCAGGTAAATCTGCCCAACAGAAAGGTAATTGGCAGCACGCCAATAGCGATCCAGCAAGGTGAGTTCAGCGGCGGCGGTCGGTTGGGACATATCATTTCCTCCTGATTCAGTGGGCAAATGGTGTGCAGCACACCACTAACCCTAATAGAGAATCAGTGAGTCGACCAGGCCAGCAGCAAACAAAAAGGCCTCGCAATGCGAGGCCTTGGAAGAAAGCTTAGCCGGTTACTTTCCAACAACGTGCGCGGTTTCGCGGCCTTCGTCGTTGGCAGCCATGGGCGTGACCGCGACGTATTCAAGCTGCAAAATACGGCTGGTATCAGCCAGTACGCGTTCTGTCAGCGCCACATCACCATTCAGTTTGCGGCCCCAGGATGGGATCACAGTGCGGATTTTGTTCTGCCATTCCGGCGATGCCATCTGCTCGGGATACACTTTTTGCATCAACTCCAGCATGATCGGTGCGGCGGTTGATGCACCTGGTGATGCGCCAAGCAGGGCAGAAATCGAGCCATCTTCCGATGCCACTACTTCGGTGCCAAGGCGCAGCACGCCGCCTTCTTTCTCATCTTTCTTGATGATTTGCACACGTTGGCCCGCTGTCACCAGACGCCAGTCTTCCTGCTTAGCTTGCGGAACGTACGCGCGCAGCGCATCCATTCGATCGCGATCGCTTTGCAGTACCTGATCCATCAGGTATTTCACCAGGTCAAAACTTTTCAAACCCACATGCATCATCGGCAGCAGGTTCGAACTGTTCATGGAAGCGAACATATCCAGCAGTGAACCTTGCTTCAAAAACTTAGTAGAGAAGGTCGCAAACGGCCCGAACAGCAGCACTTGCTTACCATCCAACACGCGAGTATCAACGTGCGGCACAGACATCGGCGGTGCGCCAACGCTGGCTTTGCCATAGACCTTCGCCATGTGCTGTTTCACAACTTCTGGGTTTTCGGTAACCAGGAAAGAGCCGCCGACCGGAAAACCTGCATAGCCGCTAGCTTCCGGGATGCCGGCTTTTTGCAGCAGCGGCAGCGCCGCACCACCTGCACCGATAAACACCGTTTTCGCCGTCAGCGTGCGCTGCGTACCGCTTGCCAGACAGTGCAGCGTGACCTGCCAGCGACCATCATCGAGGCGGCTGATATCACGCACTTCCTGATGCAGGCGCAGACGGAAATTAGGCTTTTTCTCCAGCGCTGCAATCAGCTGACGCGTGACTTCGCCGAAGTTAACGTCGGTACCCATTTCGGTCCAGGTCGCGGCCACTTTCTGGCTGCGATCGCGGCCTTTCATCACCAGCGGGATCCACTCCTCAATCTGCTGAGCATCTTCTGAGTAATCCATGCCACGGAACAAGGTGCTTTTCTGCAACGCCTTGAAGCGCTTGCGCAGAAACGAAACGTTATCCTCGCCCCAGACAAAACTCATGTGCGGCGTACTGTGGATAAAGCTTTTAGGGTTCTTCAGATTGCCTTTCTGGACGTGATAAGCCCAAAACTGGCGTGAAATCTGGAAGGATTCGTTGATCGCCACCGCTTTAGAGATGTCGATACTGCCGTCGGCCTTTTGCGGCGTATAGTTCAGCTCGGCCAACGCAGCGTGGCCGGTGCCCGCATTGTTCCAGCCATTCGACGACTCTTCAGCCACGCTGTCCAGACGCTCGACCATTTCGATTGACCAGTCTGGCTCTAAGTCTTGCAGCCATGCGCCTAAGGTTGCGCTCATGACGCCCGCGCCGATAAGCAGAACATCGACGTCTTTACGCTCCTGCGTGGTGGTGTCCTTGCCAATGGCACTCATCGCGAGCGCAAGGTTTACAGCTGAATTGCACATGAGGCGACATCTCCTCTTCTGTTGACCTGAAGCTCAACAGGTTTGCAGGCGAAATAGACACGCTTCGTTCGAGCGCGTTGCGCTATCTCTTAAGGTTAAGACTCAGGTATAGGTTAAAGCGGTGATAACGGTTAACTGCACGTTATGCTTTGTCTTAGGAATATAACATTCTCGCATCTGAATTAAACATTTGTTTATTTTTTAAATGCAGAAATGATTCAGCATAAGAATTAATCATCAAAGGCGGCGGGATATAAGGTGTTTTTACCATTAAATCAGTAAGTTAACCGAGTAATATGTTGCAGGTGGGTTTAAGCAAAAAACAGCAGAGGAAACCGTTGAGTTTTTAAGGAATTAATTAACTTAATGATTATAAACAATAAAAAAATAGTTGAGAATTTATGCGATTTTTTGGTTACGTGATCTGAATCACCTTTCTGTAAAAATTATGTTACATATTTGTGTGTATTCAAACAGGCTGCAAACCTCAACAGCCATCGCGCTTTGTTATGTCAGCAGAGAGAAAGAGCCGCTTTCCAGCTCAGGTTTAAACCCTAAACCAGCGGCGCCAGACAAAACGAATCACAAAGAACTCCACCGTTCCCAGCAGCAAAAACCAAATGCAAAAAACCACGGTGTAAAGCTGGCTGAGATCCTGGAAATGAAACATCTCCATCAGGCGTTGCGCCAAAGCGATGCCAAAAGCGGGCGCGGGCAGCAGCAGGGCGGAGAGGAAACCCAGCAATAAAATACCGCCTGGGATAATGACTGTTTCGAATGGGTTATTCATTAGCGACTTTCTCAAAGGGTTAGCCCGCTATTTTCGGGCAATCCACGTTGCGGTTCAATCCCACAATGCCGAACCGGGCGTCAAAAACGGTCTTAAATCACTAAGACAGGTCTCAGAAAATGCTTTTACACCATCAACTTAGCGTCAAACATAGCGGCTGTTAAAAGTTATAGCCTTTGCTATACTTAAATCCATGATTTTACTGTCTTTTTATCTTTAGTAATGCGTGCTAGACTGCGGCCACTTTTTCATTACTGAACAAAATGTGTGGTGAAATCAGCGGTAACTCTGGCTTTTTTCATCGCAATACCTGAAATCATGACTTTTATTGCCACGCTCATTCTTGCCTTAGGTATGTCCATGGACGCTTTTGCCGCTGCACTCGGCAAAGGTGCCACGCTGCATCGTCCTGGATTCAAAGAAGCGCTGCGTACCGGTCTGATTTTTGGTTCGATTGAAGCCTTAACGCCATTAATTGGCTGGGCAATCGGGCTTGCAGCCAGCCGCTACATTATGGCGTGGGATCATTGGGTTGCCTTTATTCTGCTGGCCTTTCTGGGTGGCCGTATGATGATGGAAGGTTTTCGCCAAAATGTCGCAGAACCTTGCGAAGCGCCACAGCAGCACGGGTTTATGGTGCTGGCCACCACGGCCGTAGCAACCAGTTTGGATGCGCTGGCGGTCGGCGTTGGTTTGGCTTTTTTGCAGGTCAATATTATTACCACGGCGTTAACCATCGGCGCGGCTACCACCGTCATGGCCACCACCGGCGTACTGGTCGGGCGTTTTATCGGTCCCATTCTTGGCAAATGGGCCGAAGTGCTCGGGGGTTTAGTCTTGATTGCAGTAGGCTCAACTATTCTGTTCCAACATCTTGGTTACTTCGCTTAAGCCGTGACTGAGTAAAAAGCAAAAAACCCAAAAAATGTGATCTACTTCAAAATTTATTGCCTGTAAAATGCGCGGAAGTTATACTTTTCGCGTATTTCTTCAACAAATTTTGAAACAGGTGACACATGAAACGCATTATTAAGTACGTGTTCCGCGCTTACGTTGAAACGTTTAAACACGTACCGCCGGGTGCAATGTACTAAACACCCCGCAAGAAACCCTCGATAATCGCGGTCAGGGATCGACCGGTGATTATCACTTTTTCCTCTCGCTTTTTCGCTGTAACGCCCTCTTATTCGCCTTTTTAAGCGCCCTCAGACTTACAACCATAAGCAGGCGATCTACACATAGCTGTAGGTTATACCCCAGCATCAAACAAGCATTCGTCACGCTGTCATCTGCATGAAATATTCCGTTCAGGCCCCCTAAACTCTGACGGAATAAAGAGAAACATCATGCTGATCCCTCAACCTTATTTGCTTTTCCTTGGTGATGTCACCGATCCGCTGGCAGCCAAAACAGCGCGCGGCATTCATGTATGGCGTCCTGAACAATGCGTTGGTGAAATCCGTTTGCCGGGTTGCACGGTCAGCCTTGGCCTGGAAGAACTCGACATCGCGACAGCGAAAGCGCGCGGCGCGAAAACACTGGTACTCGGTACCGCTAACGCAGGCGGATATTTGCCCACGCATTGGCTAGCAACCGTAACCGAGGCGATCACCGCAGGAATGAACGTTGCCAGCGGCTTGCATCATCGCCTGGCTGATGAACCGGAACTGGTGGCGTTAGCACAAGAGCATGGCGTGGAACTGTTCGATATTCGCCATATGCGGCCAAAATTGGATGTTGGCAGCGGTAAAAAACGCAGCGGTAAACGCATCTTAACGGTCGGTACGGATTGCTCGGTCGGCAAAATGTACACTTCGCTGGCGCTGGAAGCGGCAATGCGCGAGATCGGAATGAAAGCGGATTTCCGCGCTACCGGGCAAACCGGCATTCTGGTTGCAGGCGAAGGCATTGCGATTGATGCAGTGATTGCCGATTTCATCGCAGGTGCAGCAGAGGCGCTTTCGCCAGCTAACGATGACGATCACTGGGATATTGTCGAAGGTCAGGGTTCACTGTTCCATCCTTCTTATGCAGGCGTCAGCATGGGGTTGATTCATGGCGCACAGCCACATTGGCTGGTGATGTGTCATGAAATGGGCCGTCCGCATATGCGTCACTTGCCGCATCAACCGATGGTTAGCCTGGCCGATTGCGTTGACGCTAACCTGCGCGCCGCCGCAGTGACCAGCGACAACGTCCAACTCGCCGGTTTTGCTATCAACACCTCTAATTTCCCTGAACAAGAAGCCCGCGATTATTGCGCACAGGTCAGTGCTGAGTTTGGTGTTCCTGCGACCGATCCGGTGCGCTTTGGTATCGACGCGATCGCAGCGTTGCTGAAGGAGCAGGGCTAAGATGCGTCGCATGCAGATTCAGCTGCTGGAGTTGCCTTTAGCGCGTCCGTTTGCCATCTCACGCGGCACCCGTACTGCGGTAACGGTCATTCGCGTCACGTTAGAACAGAACGGTTTTATCGGGCGCGGTGAATGTACGCCAACGCCGCGTTATAGCGAAACCGCTGAAAGCGTGCATGCTCAGCTTGAAGCGTTACAGGCCGATATTGAAGCTGGCCTCAGCCGTGACGCGTTGCAAACCCGTCTCGCTGCCGGTTCAGCCCGTAACGCGCTGGACTGCGCTTTATGGCGGCTGGATGCCGCACTGGCGAAACAAACGCTGTGGCAGCAGGCGGCCCGCAAGGTGCCGGTCTCCGTTGTGACCGCTGAAACGTTGAGTCTGGATACGCGCGAAAACATGGCAGAAGCTGCCACAGATGCGGTATCGCGCGGTGCCGTGCTGCTGAAAATCAAACTCAACCGTGATGAGATTCTGGAAAAAGTGGCGGCAATCCGTGCCGTTGCGCCCCATGCGACGCTGATCATTGATGCCAATGAAGCCTGGGCGGGCCTTGATCTGCAAAGCCTGTTTAACGCCTTGCTGCCCTACAATATCGCCATGATTGAGCAGCCGTTACCTGCTGGTCAGGATGGTGATTTACAACGTTTCACCCATTCCATTCCTCTCTGCGCTGACGAAAGCTGTCACACCGTTGCCGAGATTGAAGGTCTGCGCAATCGCTATGAAATGATCAACATCAAGCTCGATAAGTGCGGTGGTTTGACCGAAGCGCTGGCGATGGTTGTCGAGGCGAAAAAGCAGGAAATGCGGGTGATGGTGGGCTGCATGCTGGGTTCGTCGCTGGCAATGGAAGCCGCGCTGCCGGTGGCGATTGATGCAGAGCATGTCGATCTCGACGGCCCCATTTGGTTAGCGGCAGACAGTTCGCCGTTTCTCACCTATTCGCAAGGCCGCATCTGGCTGTAACACTCTGGAGCAACGATGACGGACACCTCCTTTTTAACTGCCCCCGCCAGCGTTGCCGATACGCGTTCCGCGCCGGTACTCGCCATTCAGGATCTTTGCGTCAGCTTTCGTGGGCGCAGCGGCGTTCATCAGGCGCTCAAGGGCATCTCTTTTGCTATTCATCCCGGTGAAATTGTTGCTGTAGTCGGCGAAAGTGGTTCCGGTAAATCCGTGACCTCGCTGGCGATAATGGGATTGCTGGCCGCCTCGGCGCGCACCGAACGGGGTTCCATTTTTTTCCGCGATCGTGCCGGAAAAGAGCATGATCTGAGCAAATTGAGCGATGAACAGCGGCGAACGCTGCGTGGTCGTGAAATGGCGATGATTTTTCAGGAGCCGATGACGTCACTCAATCCGGTATTGCGGGTGGGCGATCAACTCACTGAAGCGTTGCGCGACCATCAGTTGTGCGATAAAGCGCAGGCCCATGCACGGGCGCGTGAGCTGTTACGTCAGGTGCGCATCGCCGATGTTGATCGCGTAATGAAAAGCTATCCCCATTCGCTGTCTGGCGGTATGCGCCAGCGCGTCATGATTGCGCAGGCGCTGGCGTGCGATCCGCAACTGCTGATTGCCGACGAACCGACCACCGCGCTCGACGTTACGGTGCAGGCGCGCATTCTGCATATCCTGCGTGATTTACAACAGCAAAAGCAGATGGCGGTGTTGTTCATCACCCATGACATGGGCGTAGTGGCAGAAGTTGCCGATCGCGTTGTGGTGATGTATCGCGGCAACGTTGTTGAGCAGGGCACGGTCGCAGAGGTTTTCACTGCACCGCAGCATGACTACACCAAGGCATTGCTGGCGGCAGTACCCAAACTCGGCGACATGCGTGAGCTGCCATGGCCGCAGCGCTTTCCATTACTGGGCGCAGAAACCACCGCCGCATCCAGCCAACACACCGCCCGTTACGAGGAAAAACCGTTGCTCGATGTACGCGGTTTGAAAGTGTACTTCCCGATACGCAGCGGTATTTTTTCAGCGCTAACCCATCAGGTTCATGCGGTAGAGCAGATCGACTTCACGCTCTGGCCAGGCGAAACCCTGGCGATTGTCGGCGAAAGCGGTTGTGGAAAGTCCACCACCGGACGAGCGCTGATGCGTTTATTACACAGCGATGCCGAGAGCATTCACTTTCAGGGCAATGAAATTACCAACCTGAAAGAGGCGCAATTCCAACCGCTGCGCCGTGAAATTCAAATGGTTTTTCAGGACCCTTATGCCTCGCTTAATCCTCGGTTAACCGTGGGTTTTACCATTGCGGAACCGCTGCTATTACATGGCGTGGTGAAGTCGCTGGAAGCGGCCACGCCGCAGGTTGAGGCGCTGTTGAAAAGTGTCGGTTTACTGCCGGAACATGCGCAGCGCTATCCGCATGAGTTTTCTGGCGGTCAGCGCCAGCGTATTGCTATCGCCCGCGCGATGGCGCTCAAACCCAAAGTCATTATTGCTGATGAAGCCGTTTCGGCGCTCGACGTCTCGATTCAGGCGCAGGTTGTCAATTTGATGATGGATTTGCAGCAGCAAACCGGCGTGGCATGGATTTTCATCTCTCATGATATGGCGGTGGTTGAGCGTATTGCCAATCGTGTGGCGGTGATGTATCTCGGCCAAATTGTCGAGATCGGCCCGCGCCAGTCAGTTTTCAACCATCCGCAACATCCTTATACCCAACGTCTGCTGGCTTCGGTGCCGGTTGCCGATCCATTGAACCGTCCTGAGCGTCATTTCGATGACAGCGAAATTCCCTCGCCGCTGCGCAAGGTTGGCGAGACGGTAGAGAAAAATCGTTATCGCCAGGTGGCTCCCCATCATTGGGTAGCCGAAGGCGCTTTTCCGCGTTAATTCATCAATACCAGGAGCCACCATGAAGCCGTTATTACGTCGTACGTCTCTCGCCCTTGGGCTGTCATTGTGTCTGGCGAATGTTGCCCAGGCGCAGGATCTGCGCATCTCCATGTATGCCGACATTACCGGGCTAGACCCGCACGATACCTCCGATAACATCAGCTATTCGGTGCAGAGCGGCATCTTTGAACGCTTGTTCCAGTTCGACGCCAAAATGACGCTGACACCGTGGCTCGCCACCGCTTACACCAGCAATGAAGACGCGACTCAATTTACGATTACGCTGCGCGATGGCGTGGCTTTCCAGGACGGCACGCCGTTTGATGCTGAGGCGGTGAAAGCTAACCTTGATCGCCTTGCCGATCAGAGCAAAGGGCTGAAACGCAACAGCCTGTATCGCATGATTAACACCGTCACGGTGCTGGCACCGAATAAGGTGCAGATCGATCTCAATGAATCCTTTGGTGCCTTCATCAACACGTTGGCGCATCCATCAGCCGTGATGTGGAGCCCGGCGATTCTCAAGCAATACCCAGAAGAGTCGCAACTGCGTTTGCATCCTGTGGGCACCGGCCCGTTCAAATTCGTTGCATGGCAGCCGGGCAAAGCAGTCACCATGGCGAAATATACGGGTTACTGGAATAAAGGCTGGCCGAAAGTCGACAACGTGATTTTCTCGCCTAGCCCAGAAGATGCTACACGCGTAGCAGCATTGAAGTCAGGCCAGGTAGATGCGATTTACCCGCTGCCGTCCGATTTAATTGGCACCGTGCAAAGCGACAGCAAGTTGGCGATTCAGCGCGATCCGAGCATTTATCTCTATTACATGGCGATCAACACGCAGCATAAAGCGCTGGCTGATGTGCGCGTGCGTCAGGCGATCAACTACGCCATTAACCGCGATCTCTGGCTGAAAGTTGGTTTTGCCGGTATGGGAACGCCAGCGACCTCGGCGATTCCAGCGGGCGTCCAGTTTTATCAGAAACAAGGCGAGCCGAATTACCGCTATGCGCCTGACGAAGCCAAGGCGCTGCTGAAAGCGGCGGGCTACCCGAACGGGCTGGACTTGAAATTGTGGAGCACCAATGCCACAGCCAGCGTGCGTGCTGCGCAGTTCCTGAAGGCCCAACTGGCAACCGTGGGCATCCGCGTAACGGTAACGCCAATGGATTCCGGCACCCGCAACGCCAAACTCTGGGGTGTGAAAGATCCTAAGCAGGCTGAATATGATCTCTATTACGGCGGCTGGTCTACCTCAACCGGTGATGCAGATTGGGCGTTGCGTCCGCTGTTCGCCACTGAATCTTGGGTGCCGACCTCCTATAACGTTTCTTACTACAGCAATCCCGCGGTGGATAAAGCCATTGCAGGCGGTTTAGCGACAGCCGATTCAACCAAGCGCGCTGCCTCTTACGCAGAAGCGCAGACGCTGCTGTGGAAAGATGCACCGATTGCATTCTTAGGTACGCCGGACAATTTAGTCGGCAAGACCAAAGCGCTGAGCGGCGTCTCGATGCTGCCAGACGGCAATTTGCTGTTTACCCAAGCGGCGTTTAAGTAAGGCTTTGTTGGGGTAGGGCGTTGTTTGCCTCCCATCTCGTTGCTCTTTAGTCCGGGGTCGTTTGTCCCCCACCTCAATCCTCCCCCATACATGGGGGAGGAAGACGCTGCTTTATGTTAGTGATGAAGTTGCATGTGGCAGCGTCTCCTTCCCCCGTTGGCGGGGGAAGGCCGGGATGGGGGACAGCGCGCAGATGAGGTCGTTTGTCCCCCACCTCGGTCCTCCCCCACATGTGGGGGAGGAAGAGGCTGCAATATGTTAGTGATGAGACTGCATGTGGCAGCGTCTCCTTCCCCCGCTAGCGGGGGAAGGCCGGGATGGGGGACAGCGAGCACAATCTTGCAGACAGCGAGCACAATCTTGGGTCCGCGCCTTGTCCCTGGACAATAAGCACCGAGTCAATAAAAAGGAACCTCATGTTCGCATACATCATTCGTCGACTGCTGGAGATGATCCCGGTGCTGTTGGTGGTCTCACTGCTGGTCTTCGGCTTCATCAAGCTGCTGCCCGGCGATCCGGCACGTATCTATGCGGGACCCGATGCGCCCATCGAGGCGGTCGAAGCAGCACGTCAGCACCTTGGTCTTAACGATCCGCTACCACAGCAATATATTCATTGGCTTGGCGGCATTTTTCGTGGCGACCTGGGCGTCACCTATCGTACCCAGCAACCGGTATTAGAGGTGATCAAACAAGGATTTATGCCAACTATGTGGCTGGCGCTGGCCGGTTTTGTCTGGTCAGTCGTGCTGGGCCTCATTTTGGGGGTGATCGCCGCGCTGCGTCGCGGAAAATGGCAAGACTGGACTTTAATGAGCGTGGCGGTTGGCGGCATCTCAATGCCAACCTTTTGGCTTGGCCTGCTGCTGATACAGTTTGTTGCCATGCCGTTTGGCCTGTTCTCCGTTAGCGGCTTCAATAAGCCCGCCGATATTATCCTGCCTGCTATCACGTTGGGTTCCTCAGTAGCGGCGGTCATGGCACGCTTTACCCGCTCAGCCTTTCTCGAAGTGGCGCAGGAAGATTACGTGCGCACCGCACGCGCCAAAGGGTTGCGCCAGCGGCTGGTCACCTGGAAACATGTGATGCGTAACGCACTGATCCCGGTGATCACCATGCTGGGTCTGCAGTTTGGTTTTCTGCTGGGTGGATCAATTGTGGTGGAAAGTGTCTTCAACTGGCCGGGTTTAGGCTGGCTGTTGATCGAGTCGATAAAATCGCAAGATCAGCCGGTGATCCAGGCGCTGGTGATGCTGTTTGTGTTTGAATTTATTGCAATCAACCTGCTGGTCGATCTGCTCTACGCGGTGGTTAATCCCGCCATCCGTTTGAAATAGGAGTCAGAGATGAGCGAAACGCTTTCTGCTGTTGTGCCTGACACTATCCGCTCGCCGTGGCGCGATTTTTTACACGCTTTAGTGCGTAATCCGCTGGCGCTGGTGTCGGGCAGCTTTGTGCTGCTGCTGGTGTTGGTGGCGATTTTTGCCCCCTGGTTAGCCCCGTGGAATCCCATGGAGCCGGACTGGATGGCGCTCTCTTCGCCGCCGTCTGTCACACACTGGATGGGCACCGATGATCTGGGCCGCGACGTATTAAGTCGTATTATTTATGGTGCGCGCATTTCGCTGTATGTCGGCGTGGTGTCTGTCACGCTCGGCATGCTGGTGGGGGTTTTCCTTGGCCTGCTGGCGGGTTATTACGGACGTTGGGTCGATATGCTGATCATGCGCGCTTCTGACGTATTGTTCGCCTTTCCCGGCATGCTATTGGCAATTGCGGTGGTGGCGATTCTTGGTCCCGGCTTGAATAACGTGATCATTGCCGTAGCGGTGTTCAGTGTGCCGGTCTTCGCCCGCATCGTGCGTGCCTCCACGTTGACGCTGAAACAGGCGGCCTATGTGGAAGCCGTGCGGTGCGCCGGTGCGCCAGATCGGGTTATCCTGCTACGCCACATTTTGCCCGGCACGCTTTCCAGCGTAATCGTCTACTTCACCATGCGTATTGGCACCAGTATTCTCACCGCAGCGGGCCTGAGCTTCATTGGCCTTGGCCCGGAGCCAGACGTGCCTGAATGGGGCAATATTCTGGCCATGAGCCGCAGCATGATGATGGCGGGCTTGTGGCATGTCAGCGTCTTTCCGGGGCTGGCGATATTTATCACCGTGCTGGCGTTTAACCTGCTGGGCGATGCCCTGCGTGACACCCTGGATCCAAAACTGAAGAGCTAATCATGGATTTTCAACAGATGCAGCGTGACCTGCTGTTGCAGCGCTGGCGCAGCGAACGTCAACTCGGTCAACCGCGCAGCGAATGTGGTGCAACTGATCGCATCACCGATGTTCCGGGCGTACGCGTCGGGCATCACACAATAGCAGCAGGCGAAGTGCAGACCGGTGTCACGGCAATTGTACCGCCCGGCGATAATCTTTTTACCCAGCCGCTGCCCTGTGCGGCGGCAGTATTTAACGGTTTTGCCAAGCCGGTTGGCTTAGTGCAGCTCAGTGAGTTGGGCGTGCTGCAAACCCCAATTTTGCTAAGCAACACGCTGGCGGTGGGCACGCTGTATACCACGCTGGTGCGTGAAGCGATTCTTGCTAATCCGGAATTAGGCCGCAGTTTACCCACCGTGAACCCGCTGGCGCTGGAGTGCAATGATGGCTGGCTAAATGATATTCAGGCGCTGGCGATCACGGAAGAGATGGCGCGCTCTGCGCTTAGCAATGCCGATGCAGATTTTGCGTGTGGCAGCGTGGGTGCTGGGCGTGGCATGAGCTGTTTCAGCCTGAAAGGGGGGATCGGCAGCGCCTCGCGGCTCATTCCCACGTTGAACGCCACGCTCGGTGTTTTGGTGCTGGCAAACTTCGGCGCATTAACCGCGTTAACGCTGGATGGCGTTCGCCTGGGCGAGATGATTGCGCCGCTGCTGCCGGAACTGACGCCGCAGCGCGATGCCGGTTCGATCATCATCATCATGGCTACCGATGCGCCGCTCGATGCTCGTCAGCTTAAGCGCGTCGCGAAACGCGCCGGTGCGGGTTTGGGGCGACTTGGCAGTTATTGGGGCCACGGTTCCGGTGACATCGCCGTCGCGTTTTCCACTCAAGCAACGCCGCAACCACCCGATGACGCTGCACTGGAGCTGCTGTTGGCCGCCGCCGCAGATGCCACCGAGCACGCGGTGCTGGATGCGTTACTCAGCGCCGAGGCAGTAACCGGTTTTCGCGATCATCATCGTCCGGCTTTGCGTGAGGTGCTGGATAGACTGGCTGCACAAGGAGAATCTGACCAATGAAAATCTTTATCTCTGCCGATATTGAAGGCATCGCTGGCGTCATGCGCCCGGAGCAGTGTTCTCCAGGACATGCAGAACATCAGTTGGCGCGTGGCCTGATGGAACAAGAGGTGAATGCCGCCATTGATGGCGCGTTTGCTGGTGGTGCAACGGAGGTGGTAGTGGCCGACAGTCACGCACAAATGACCAATCTGCGTGCTGAAAATATCGATCCGCGCGCCCGGCTGGTGCAGGGTAAACCGCGCGGCTTATCGATGGTGGAAGGGCTGGAGCAGCAAGCTTTCGACGGCATGATGTTTATCGGCTATCACAGTGCGGCGGGTGAGTTTGGCGTGCTGGCGCATACCATTAACGGGCGCGCATTTTGGCGTATTCAGATCAACGGCCAGGTGATGGGTGAAAGCGACATCTATGCCGCAGCGGGCGCGGAGCAGGGCACGCCACTGTGGCTGGTAAGCGGCGACGATTGCCTGAAAAAGTGGATTGGCGAATATTATCCGTCAGTGGAGTATGTCCAGGTGAAGCGGGCCATTTCACAAACCAGCGCTGAATCGCTCAGCCCTGAAATGGCCCGAACCGCGATTCGTGAAGCCGCAGAACATGCCGTTAAACGGGCGGACCTGAAATCGACGACGTTGCTCACCGCACCTTATCAGCTGCGTTTACAGGCCAGCAAACCGGTATTAGCCGATTTGTTCAGCCTGATACCGGGTGTAGAGCGGATTGATGCGGTGACGGTGGGTTATCAGGCTGACCGCATGGCGACAATTATCAGCCTGTTAAGCGCATTCTCTTATCTGGCGACGACGCAAAATTAGGTCATCCGATGAGCAGAACTCTGTACGATTTTTAGCGTCGCTTTTGTTACCCTGCACGGCATTGATTAAGCACACGTTTTTAAAACAGCGTTCACAACACGCGATACCCAAAATCATTCGAATTGAAGAGTGATGGGTATATAACAAATGAGGCAGTAATGCAGCTTTGCAGTTTTTACCTTCCTGACCAGGAAAGAAAAAGTTTTGGTATTGTGCTGGAAAATGGCGTTATCGATCTCGGCCTGCGTTTTGGCGCAGAATGTCCCGATCTTAAAAGCTTTCTGACCCGCTCATCGCTGGCCGATCTCGATGCGTTTCGTGCCATGCCCGCTGATCATCCGTTCTCTGCACTGCGCTTCCTGCCAGTGATTGAAAACCCGGGTAAAGTCTTCTGCGTAGGCATGAACTACGCCGATAAGCGTAAAGAGTTCGCCGAAACCCTCGACGCGCCGACTTTATTTGTTCGTTTCGCCGATTCGCTGACCGGCCACGATTCACCCTTGCAGAAGCCAGCTACTACACAAGAGTTTGATTATGAAGGTGAGCTGGCGGTGATTATCGGTAAAGCTGCGCATCAGGTAAAAGCCGCAGAGGCGTTAGATGTGGTCGCCGGTTACAGCTGCTTTATGGATGCGACAGTACGCGATATGCAGTTTACCTGGTTCACCGCTGGGAAAAACTGGCCGCAAACCGGGGGATTCGGGCCGTGGATGACCACCGCCGATGAAATCCCCGATCCGCAGCAGTTGGCAATCAAAACCTTCCTGAATGATCGGGAAGTGCAGAACGACAACACCAGCAGCATGGTGCATCCGGTGGCGAAGATTATTGAATATATCTCGGCATTCAGCCCGCTATCACCTGGCGATGTGATCATCACCGGTTCACCGGGCGGTGTCGGCAAGAAACGCACGCCGCCGCTGTTTATGTTTAGCGGAGATGTCATCGAAGTACATATCGAAAAAATCGGCCGTTTAGTTAACGCAATCGCGTAGCGCCTTCATACTTCGCGCTGCAGGTGCGTTGGCTGCATGGGTTAACCCCGGTCACTTACTCATGTAAGCTCCCGGGGATTAACCCGTTTGCCGCCTTCCTGCAGCACGAATTATTTTGGCTCGCTTCGGTGAGCGCTGAGGCTAAAAAGAGGGCGCTGCTGCGGCTCGCCTCGGTGAGCGCTGGAAAAGACGACGCTGCTGCGGCTCAGGTTGGTGAGCGCTGAAAATAGACCACGCGGCTGCGGCTGAGTTGGAGTCGAATACGCTCGCCCTGGCGCTGTATCACAAAGCGCTTCTGCCACGGGCCATCCTTACCGGTGGCGAGAACCCGATCCTGCCCCAGCGATTGCAGCGTGGCGGGGATTGCGGCGGGCCCGATTCCCATCATCAACACCTTGCCTTCCACAGTCAGCTCCGCGCGCTGTTCTGGCGCAAACCAGCGGCCTTGTAGTGCCGTAATTGATGCTTCATCCGGCTCTACCGGTACAAAGCGGCGTGCCGCGTGACCAATTTCACCGACAATTGCCTGCCCTTCATGACGTAAACGCAGCGGGAAAGTGCTGGAAAGCGACACGGCATCGCCATGCGCATCGCCGCGCCACAGCGTTTCGCCTGCGCCCAGCCAGGTCGCGGTCACGCCAGCGATTTCCAGCCAATCGGCGTCAGCCGGATTTTCTGCCACATACAGCCCAGGCGTTAAGTCATGACCTTTTTCTGGCAGGGAACGATTAATCAGCGCCGCCATCACCCGCATCGCGCTTTCAGAGGTTGTAATGTCCTCACGATTGGCAACCAACGCCACGCCAATTTTCAATTCCGGGTGCAGCAGAAAATAACTTTTATAACCCGCGTGCGAACCGCCGTGACCAAACAGCGTCTGGCTGCCGATCATGCTGCTGGTTAACCCCAAGCCGTAGCCGCTGGTGCGGCCATCTGCCAAGGTGCGTGGCGCACTGAGTCGCTGCAACACGCCCGCGCCTGGTCCGCTGTCTGCCAGCAAGGTTTGCAACCAGCGCGTCAAATGACGCAGGCTACCGGTGATACAACCTGATGCCGAAAGATGCAGGCCAGCGCTGGAAAGCAACCAGCGCTCACCATCATGCCAGTAACCTGGCACCAAACCCGGTACGATATCAAACCAGGTTTCGGCGGCGGTGAGATCAATCTCCAGTGGTTCGCAGAGATACTGCTGGAGCAGGTCGCGAAAGCGCACACCTTTGGCTTTCAACGCCTCTTCAACCAGGCGATAACCGGTATTGGTATAAGAAATTTCGCTGCCCGGCGAATAATTTAACTCGCCTTCTTCCGCTACAAAGTGCAGCAGATCTGCGGCTGAAGTCGCGTTGTAAACCGACAAACCCAGCAGCGATAACGTTTCACGCACGTCGGGTAAACCGCTGCTCATATCGAGTGCCTGGCCCACAGTAATCTGACCGTTCGCGCCGCGCAGCTGGGGTAAATGCTGCACCAGCTTATCGTCGAGCGATAAATAGTGACGGCCCGGCCCAGTAACCAGTGCTGCGAAAATGTGTTTGGTAATTGAAGCAAAGCGCACCACGCTGTCGGGGCTGAACGGCGTTTGCAGGGCTAAATCGGCCAGGCCCGCGCTGTGCGCTGAGTGGATCTGATGGGCGTCGAACAGCACGATTGCGCCGCCCGGTGCGCCCGGCTGTTGCCAGCTTTGGGTGATCTGTTCCGCGACGTCTGCCGCGTGTTGCCAGTTAACTGTCATGCAGGTTCCTCAAGCGTCATGCTGAGATCAAAAAGCTGCGCAGTATGCGGATGCTGAATGCGCCTGGCGCGCAAATCGTCCGCGCTCAGCTGCTCCACCATCTCACCGTTTTGCATCACGCCAATGCGCTGACAGAGATGCGCCACCACTGCCAGATTGTGCGTCACCATAATGTAGGTGAGTTTGCGTTCGCTGCGTAGATCACTGAGCAAATTCAGGATTTCCGCCTGCACCGAAACATCGAGCGCTGACGTCGGCTCATCCAGCAGCAGGACTTCAGGTTCAGCAATCAGCGCACGGGCAATCGCCACGCGCTGGCGCTGACCGCCAGAAAGCTGATGCGGAAAACGAAAACGCACCGCCGCCGCTAAACCAACTTCACTCAGCGCCTGGCTGATGCGCTGTTCAGCGCGATCCAGCCGATGCACCAGCAGCGGCTCGTGCAGGATACGGTCGATGGTTTGGCGCGGATGCAGCGAACCATAGGGATCCTGAAACACCATCTGCACCTGCTGGTAGAAATGGCGTCCGCGTTTTGCGCTCAATGCCATTTCGCCAAACCGCATCGTACCGCGCCAGTCGTGATTCAGCCCGGCCAACGCCCGCAAAAGGGTGGATTTGCCGGAACCGCTTTCGCCCACCAGCCCAAAACTTTCGCCATTGGCCACACGAAAACTCACGCCTTTCACCACCTCGTGCGCACCAAAAGCGATGCGCAGATCATCAATCTCAATCATCTTGATTCCCTTAATCGCGCCACGCGGCATCGCGCTGCAATACCGGTAAACGCGCGCGCGGATGGCGCAGCGACGGCAGGCAGGCCAGCAAACCTTGCGTATAAGGATGCTGCGCCTGATGCAGTTCGCCCGCCTTTAGCTGTTCAACAATCTTGCCGGCGTACATCACCGCCACGCGATCGCAGAAGTGCGACACCAAAGGCAGATCGTGGCTGATCAGGATCAATCCCATGCCGCGTGCAGAAACCAGATCGTCAATCAGTTTGAGGATCTCCGCCTGCACCGTGGCATCCAGCGCGCTGGTGGGTTCATCGGCAATCAGCAATTCAGGATCGGGTGCCAGCATCATGGCAATCATGACGCGCTGGCCCATGCCGCCAGAAACTTCATGCGCATACCGCTGTGCGACTGCTTCAGCGTCACGAATTTTGACCTGCTCCAGCAAACCAATGGCTGCCTGCATGGCGGCTTTTTTGCTGCCGCCTTTGTGCTCACGCCAGGCTTCTGCCACCTGCTGACCGATGGTCATCACGGGATTAAGCGAATATTTCGGATCTTGCAGGATAAAACCGACACGCTTGCCGCGAATCTGGCGCAGCACTTTCTCACTCGCCTGGCGCAGATCGATGCCGTCAAAGCGCAACACATCCGCGCTAACGTCTGCATTGCCGGGCAACAGCTGCATCAGGCTGCGTGCGGTAAGCGACTTGCCGGAACCGCTTTCGCCGACGATGGCAAACTTCTCTTTGCCGACGCTGAGGCTGACGCCGCGCACCGCCTCAACGGTTTCGCTGCGACTGCGAAAGGCGATGCGCAGGTTTTCAATTTCCACCAGCATTTAGCGCTCCTTGGGATCGAGGACGTCGCGTAAACCGTCGCCTAAAAAGTTAAACGCCAGCGATGTCAGGAAGATGGCGATACACGGCATCAGCGGCACCCACCATTCGCTGAACAGGAAGCGGCGTGCAGTCGCGATCATCGTGCCCCATTCGGGTGATGGCGGTTGCGCGCCCATGCCGAGAAAGCCCAGGCTGGCAGCTGTGATGATGATGGAGCTCATGTCTAACGTGATGCGCACAATCAGGCTGGGCACGCACAGCGGCATGATGTGACGCAGGATAATGCGCAGCGGTGTTGCACCCGTCAGGCGGTTGGCGGCGATAAAATCGCTGTGGCGATATTGCAGCGTTTCGGCACGCGCCAGACGTGCGTAAGGTGGCCACGAAGTTAAGGCAATCGCCAGCACCGCACTTTCAATGCCCGGTTTCAACGCAGCAACAAACGCCAGCGCCAGAATCAAACGCGGAAAGGCGAGAAAAATGTCGGTGATGCGCATCAACGCTTTATCAATAAAGCCGCCGCAATAACCCGCAATGCAGCCAATTAGCAGGCCGAGCGGGGCGGTAAGCAGCACTACCGCGATCACCATGCCCAACGTGGTTCTGCCGCCATAAATAATGCGCGTCCAGACATCGCGCCCGAGTTCATCGGTGCCGAGCCAGTGTGTAAAAGAGGGCGCGGCCAGGCGATTCTCCAGATGCTGTGCGCTGGGAGCGAAACCACTCAGCAGAGGCGCAAACAGCGCCAGCAGCAGCATAAGCATAATGACAATCAATCCTGCCACGGCCAGCGGATTGCTGCGCAGGTTGAGCCACAAGCGGTAGCGGCGGCCCCAAACTGCCTGTCGGCGGTTGCTGGGCGTGTCGTCGAGCAGCCAGGCTCGTGAGAAAAAAGTCATTTTACGCGGGGATCCCAAAGTCGATAGAGAAGGTCAGCTAGCTGATTTAGCAACACGTAAACCGCGCCGACCAGCAGCGTGGCACCGACCACTGGATTCATATCAGCGTTCATCAGCGAGGTAGTGAGATATTGGCCGAGACCAGGCCAGGCGAAGACATTTTCCGTCACCACCGCGCCTTCCAGTAATCCGGCGTAGGTAAGCGCCAGCACCGTGACCAACTGCACCGCCACGGTGGGAAAGGCGTGTCGCCAAATCACCCGACGGGACGACAACCCTTTGGCGCGGGCAGTGATCACAAATTCGCCGCCTAATGCGTTGAGCATGAAGGTACGCGTCATACGGGTGATATACGCCATGCTGAAATACGCCAGGATCAACACCGGCTGCGCCATGTGCGCCAGCGCATCCCAAAAGGCGTCATATTCGCCCGCCAGCAGGGAATCGATCGTTAAAAATCCCGTGACCTGCGGCACCATGTCCTGCCAAATAATGTCCTGGCGTCCCGGGCCAGGCGCGATACCCAACACCGCGTAGAACACCAGCAGGCTGAGCAGCGCCAGCACAAACACCGGCAGCGAATGGCCAGCAAGGCATATCACGCGAATGGTTTGATCTATCCACGAACGCTGGCGTACTGCGGCCCAGACCCCAAGGGGAATGCCAACCAGCGCGGCAATCACGATCGCCGCCGTTGCCAGCTCCATCGTCGCCGGAAAGAAGCGCGCAATATCGCTGGTGACAGCGTTAGAGGTGAGAATGGATTTGCCTAAATCTCCGTGCAGCAGTTGATTCAGGTAGTGACCAAACTGGATGTAGAGGGGCTGATCCAGCCCCATTTCCATCCGCACGCGCTCAACCACCGATTGCGGCGCGTTATCACCCACCGCCGCCAGCACCGGATCGGTGGGCATGACGCGGCCAATGAAAAAGGTCAACACGGATAAGCCAAACAGCGTCAGCACTAAACTGCCCAAGGTGCTGAAGGTTTTTTTCAACGCCCCCATCAGGCTTTTTTCACCTGCGCATAGGACCACTGTTCCAGCACCGTGAGATGCACATCAGAGATGTTTTTATTGCAGGCCACGGTTTGAATCTGCTGCATCATATAAATGAACGGGCTTTTTTCCCGGCCCATTTGCTGAATTTTTTGGTAGAGCGCAATGCGTTTCGCTGGGTCACTTTCATGCAGTGCCTGCTCGGTGAGCGTGTTGAATTCATCGTCGGACCAGCCGCAACGCCACGCCAGCGTGCGGTTGCGCGCATTGGTGCTGTTGTCGGTATTGACGCAGAACGCTTCGGTATTGGAGTTGGGATCAAAGTAATCTGCGCCCCATGATGTCAGCGCAAGCTGATGTTGGCGGGCGCGCATTTTGGTTAGCACCTGACGGTTTTCTGAAGAGATCAGCGACACCTTGATACCAATCGCGCCTAACTGAGTCTGAACCGCCTGAGCGATATCTGGGTAAGGCTGCATTGAATAGTGGTCGAGCGTGATGTCGAAACCGTCTGGATAACCCGCTTCTGCCAACAGCGCTTTGGCTTTACTGACGTCTTTATGGAACGGTGTGTCATCCAGCGCCGCCGGGAAGCCGCTCGGCAAGAAGCTTTGATGCACGTTATACGTCAGCGTCAGAATGTTTTTCTGGATGCTGTCGTAATCCAGCGCCCACTTGATCGCTTGCCATACCTGCGGCTTTTTCAGCAGTTCATTGGTGGTATTGCAAGACATCAGCATGATGGCGGAGAGCGGCTGTTTCACCAGCGACACGCTGGTGTCATTCACCAGCGGCTTGAGCTGTTCGGTGGTCAAATCATACGCCGCATCCACGTCGCCTTTTTTCAGCATCAGCGCCTGCGCAGCGGGATCGGCGATGTGTTTGAGGATCACACGTTTGATTTTGCTCTGGCTGGCGTAAGCCGGGTTCAGTTCCAGAATCACGCTTTCACTGGCTTTCCAGCCGCGCAGCGTAAAGGCGCCCGATCCCGCGCTGTGCTGTTTCAGCCAGGCGTTACCGAAATCGTTGCCTTGCTGATTCGCTAAACAGGCTTTCTTCGACACAATGCTGCCCACCGTCGCGGACAGGCAATACAACAGGAACGATTCCGATGCCGGGCCACCAAGCTTCATCTGCAATGTCTGCGCATCGGTCGCCGTGATCATCTGGTCAACGTTCTCTTTAGTAAAACCGAACTGGTTGATGATAAACGCCGGGCTTTTATCCAGTTTGACGATGCGTTGGAGTGAGAAAGCCGCATCTTCAGCGGTCAAAGCGGTTCCGTCAGCGAACTTTGCCGCCGGGTCGAGATGAAAAGTGAACACGCTATTATCACTGCTGACGTCCCAGCTTTTTGCCAGTTGACCTATCACTTTATCGGCCTGAACCGGGTCAGCCATCACCAGACGTTGATAGAGGTTGCCGCAGATTTGGCCACCGGTCACTTCGAAACTTTCATGCGGATCGAGGCTGGTTATATTATCGAGCTGCATCGCCATCACCAGCATGCTGGGCGGCGTAGCGGCAAAGGCAGAATTAAGGCTGAGATAGGAAACGAACGGAACGGCGCTGCATCCTGCGAGAAAACGTCTTCTGGTGACCATGCTATCTCCAACTAATTGATTATTAATGGAATTATTTTATATTTGTGCTTTTTTTGTCTTGACATCTTTCTGCGGCAAGCGGATTAATAACGCCTATAGCCGAAAACCCTTTGCCTCTTTTTGGTGCGTCCGCGCGGTCAGTTTGCCTGCGCTGTGCGCGCTCTCTCGTTAACGGAATGGATAAATATGTCTGACAAAATTACCGCTGCACGGCTTGCCATCCCGGTGTTTGATGGGCACAACGACGTGTTAAACAAGCTGTGGGAGCACCATCAGCCGGATCCGGTCCGCGCTTTTTTGCAGGGCACCGATTCAGGCCAAATGGATTTTCCGCGCATCCGCCAAGGCAATATGGCGGGCGGCATTTTCGCCACGTGGGTGCCAACGCATCCGTCTGTTGCAAGAAGCGAGCCAGATGCCTTGGATTTTCCTCAGGAAATTGTCTCAGCGGCACGCGATGCCACTTTTTCTATGCTGGCGTTGCTGCTACGAATTGAGGCGGCTTCAGCCGGTAAGATCAAAATCTGCCATAGCGTGCGAGAGATTCGTGAATGTATGGCGCAACAGGTTCTGGCAGTGGTGATGCACGTTGAAGGTGCGGAAGCGCTGGATACCAACGGTGATCTGCTGGATATGCTCTACGCCAGCGGTTTGCGCACGCTTGGCCCACTCTGGAGCCGCACCAACCAATTTGGTTATGGTGTGCCGTTCCGTTATCCCTCGTCGCCAGATCTTGGCGAGGGCTTAACACCCGCAGGTAAACAGCTGGTGCGCGACTGTAATCGTCGCCGTATCCTTGTTGACCTGTCGCACATGGATGAGAAAGGGTTCTGGCATACCGCTGAAATCAGCGATGCACCGTTGGTCGCCAGTCATTCCAATGCGCATGTGTTAAGCGCGCAGTCGCGTAATCTCACCGATCGCCAACTTGCGGCAATCGCCGAAACCAAAGGCTTTGTCGGCGTTAACTTTGCTGTGCCATTTTTGCGTGCCGATGGCGATCGTCATGCGGCAACCGGCGTGGATGAGATCGTGCGCCACGTTGAATATCTGCTGGAAAAAGTCGGTGAAGATGGCGTGGGTTTTGGTTCAGATCTGGATGGCGCAACCATGCCGGATGAGCTGAAAGATGTGGCGGGCTTCCCGCTGCTGGTCGAGGCGCTGGCGAAGCGCGGGTACAGCCACGCCTTGCTGAATAAAATTTGTCATGGCAACTGGTTGCGCGTGCTCGAAGCGACCTGGGGCGAATAACGATGCGGCTGCGGCATATTGAAGTCTTTCAGGCGATTGTACAGACCGGCACCATCAGCGGTGCGGCGCGCCTGCTGAATGTGTCACAGCCCAATGTGAGTCGGGTACTTAATCACGCCGAACAGCAGCTCGGTTTTACGCTGTTTGAGCGGCGTGCGCAGGGCATGGTGGTCACTGCTGAAGGGCGTCGCCTGTTACCGGAAATTGATGAGCTTTATCATCGCTTGCAGGCGATCAATCTGCTCGCTGAGCAGCTGCGACGTGGCGAAGGGCAAACGGTGCGCGTGGGCGCGGCGCACGCATTTGGTCAAATGGTATTGGCACCCGCGCTGGTGGCCTATCAACAACAGGCGGTGGCGGTAAACGTTGAGCTAGTGACCGAACACTTCGGCACGCTGTGTCGCAGTCTGCTTGATAATCAACTCGATTTCGCGCTGGTGTTTGGTCAACAGGTCGATGCTGATTTACTGGCCGAGCCGCTGTTTCAATCATCCATGGTAGCCTTGTTGCCAGCCGACTCGCCGCAGCAGGCTCCGGTTACGCTGGAATGGCTGTGCGCTAACAATCTGTTGATGATGCAGAATCAGGATCCGCTTGGGCGCGTTTTGCATCGCGCCCTGCGTGATAAGCAGCTGCATTCGGCGCTATCGTTGTCGATCAAAACCTATTCAGTCATTGCCGATATGGTGCTGGCGGGCGGCGGTGTAGGCGTGGTTGATCTGTTTACGGCTTGCCGCTACGCCGACAAACTCAAGCTGCTGCCCATCGCACAACCGCTGCCGTTTGAAGTGATGCTGATTAGCCGTCGCGACCAGCCACAATCACAATCTACGCTGCACCTGAAACAGGTGATCCGCAGCAAGCTGTGGGAAATTGCCCGCCAGTGTGAAATACAATTTATGGCCCCATTAATCTGATAAACCGCCTGCCGCTGAATCCCGTCCTACACTGAAAGTCTACGTCTGAACAGGAGCAGCAGATGGGGCGAACTATCCAGAGTAAACGGCGGCAGCGTGCGGCGCTGGTCGCCGGTGTAGGTTTAGGGGCCGCCGCCGCGTGGTGGGGCATCAAAAAATGGCAACAGCTGAAGCAAACTCCGCCAGTCTCAACGCGTAGCCATCACGCCGGGTTGGCCGGTTATTATCAGCAAATTGGTGACTGGCGCATGTTTACGCGGGTCACACCCAATGAAACCCACGGCTTGCCGGTGGTGCTGATTCACGGCCTGGTGTTGTCGGGCAGGTCGATGGAAGATCTGGCTTTAGCATTAAGCCGCGATTACCACGTTTTAGTGCCAGATTTGCCCGGCTTTGGCGCCAGCGCGTTACCGGCGAAAGCGCCCATCTTGTCGGTGGATGAGTTAGCCGAAGCGCTTTGGCTCTGGCTACAGCACAACAATTTCCAGCGCGCGATTTGGATCGGTAACTCGTTTGGCTGCCAAATTTTGGCGGCGTTAGCGGTTAATCATCCTGAAGCCGTGGCAGGTTTGGTGCTGCAAGGCCCAACGGTTGATCGTCACGCCCGAAGCCTGCCCCGTCAAATTTGGCGCGACTGGCACAACGGGCGACTGGAATCACATCGCTCTCCCAGTCAGCTGTCGCGTGTTGACTACGCCAAAGCGGGACTGTGGCGCGCCTTTGGCACCCTGCGCGCCATGATGCGCGACCATATCGAACGAAGGCTCACCTACATTACGGCACCCACGCTGTTACTGCGCGGCTCGCGTGATACGGTCTCGCCCGCACGCTGGGTTGAAGAGCTGGGTGCACTGCTGGCCAACGGTGAAACCCTTACGCTGCGCGGCGGCACCCATACGCTACATTTTGTTTATCCGTGGAGTTTCTGTCGCGCAATCCGTCCGTTCCTGGCGCGCATTCAGCAGGAGAATCATCATGAGTAAACCACCAAAAGGCATCGCCCGTTTCGATTCCTCTGCTGCCATGTTAGTGGCGTTAGCCAATGCGCTACACGATCGCCCGTTTGCCAGCCCCAGCCAGTCGCCAACACTGGATCGCCTGTTGCCGTCATTGAATAAACTGCCGACGCGGCTGCGAGAATGGGGATACGCCGTTGGCGGCATGGCGGAAGGGATCAGCGTGGCACAGGCTGGCGAACTGGATATTGAAGGTATTGCCGAATGGATGGTGAGCGAATATCCACAGCAATCCTATCCGGCGGCGTTTATCGGCTCATCAAATGGCGCAATGATTCATCTCGCGGCGGCAATGGGCGTGCCGTGGTTGCCACAAACCTTTCTTTGTCCGGTGCGGGCACTCAACAACGATCCCGATGATGCGCAGGCCGGTTTTGAGCAGGGCAAACACGTGGCTGCGGCTCTGCTTGCTGCCTGGCCGCAACTGGCGGTGCACCACATGCAGGATCCAAATCAGGATCGGTTGATGCTTGATCAGATGAGCTATTACCGACTGAAGCTGCGCGCGTTGCCGTTGGCGTTTAACGAATTTTTAATGGGCAGTTTGCCCGCCGGCTCAACACTGTTTATCAATCATTGCACGCGTCAATGGCCGGTGACACGCACCAGCGATCGCTCCTTTTTCCAGTTTGGTGCGTTGGGCGGAGCAACCGAAAAAGAGTATCTGGAGGGCGGGCCGCGCGTGGCTGAGTATCTGGCACGTTACGGTATTAATCGCGAAAAATGGGATGCGCCTCGCACCACCGACAGTGTGCCGGAAGCGGAATGGGGGCTGGACGGTTATCTGATTCCGCCGCTGAAAAATCTGGCGACATCACAAGGTCTCAAGCTGATGGAAATTCGTTACGAAGACCCGGAAGCGCTGAGTTTTGTCGTGGCTGAAATCTATCGAGACTGGTATCTGGCCGCCGGAATTTTGCCGACGCGCCTGACGGTGGACAGCTTCTTACTGATGGATCCGTGGTGCAGCATGCACCAGCACGCGATTCCCTTCTGGTTGGTGTTCTGTACCTCGCCTTCAGCGGCCGCGCTGCAAAAATTCCTGGAGAAACAGCCGCCATTCCGCAACATCGACATGATGCTGTTTTCACATGGCACCGAGAGTATTGGGTTGGCCGAGATTTCGCGCTGGCAGGAGTTATTAAATTTTGCCCGCGATGAAGGCGCTTTTGTTGGGGTAGATACGGAGCGTTTCCCACGTGATTTCGCCACGCTGGCACGCTTCGATTCTGCTTTGCGTGAGCGCGCAGCGCTGCTTCCGCCGCCGCCGCCGCTGAGTGTTGAAAAGGTGATTTCAGGGATTCAGCGTTACGGCGTACGGCATGGCGTAACGCTGAAGGCGCTGAACTGATCAGCGCCTTCGCGGGAAGATTAATCGTTGTCGGTAATGGGTTTACGTACCAGCACCAAATAAGCCAGCGCGCCAACTAAGGTGACGCAGGCACAAATCATCAGCGCCAGGCTGAAGGATTTGGTGGTGTCGAGTACCCAACCGGTAATAACCGGCGCGAACGAGGCGAAGATAAAACTGGCGAAGTTCTGGATGCTGCCCACAGATGCGGTCATACGCGCCGTCACGTTAGCGTGAATCAGGCCCCAGCATGAGGTACCCGCAAAGTGGATGCAGAACAGCGCCATGCCAATCAGCGTCACTGCGCTGGTGGTATCGGTGGCCCGCGTCACAATCGCGGTAAACGCTGCAGACAACACCATGCCGCTCACAATGCAAACTTTACGGGTTTTCACGGCGTCGTAACCGCGACGTACCAGCGCATCAACCACATAGCCGTTCAGCAACATGCCTGCCGCACCAAACAAGAACGGAATCGCTGCCAGCAGGCCGGTGCTTTTCAGATCAAGGTTGTAAGTGGATTGCAGGTAACCCGGCAGCCAGGCAATATACAACCATGCGGTGTAGTTGATGCCGCTGAAGCCAATCATCATGCCCCACATGGTGCGTTGCTTGAACAAACCACGCCAGGATTTGAAACTGATCGGTTCTTTACGCGACGCCACGCTGCCCGCTTGCAGATAATTAATCTCTTCTGCACTCAGCTTGCTGTTGTCACGATCGCGATAAATCATATACCAGCCGATGGCGAGGAAAATGCCCAGAATCCCAATGGTGACAAACATGCCGCGCCAGCCGAGCACCAGCATCATTGCTGCCAGAATGGGTGGCGCAACGGAAAGGCCAATCATCGAGGCAGCGTTGAACATGCCCATCGGCATGCCGCGATCTTTGATATTGAACCAATCGTTGATCACTTTGACGCCGCACGGGTTCATCGGCGCTTCACCGATTCCCAGGCCGATACGCACCAAAATAAATTGAGTGAAGTTGTTTACCAGTCCTGATGCCGCCTGGAACAGCGACCAGAAGAACATGCCTAACCCCAACATGATGCGGGGACCTTTGCGATCCAGCAACGCGCCACACGGCAGCTGTGCCAAACCGTAAGCCAGCGAGAACGCTGACAGCAGCAGCCCAATTTCGGTGGCGCTTAAACCCATTTCCTCACGGATGGTCATATTGGCGACAGAAAGCGAGCTGCGATCGAGATAGTTAATGATGGCGGCGAACAGCAACAGCAGCATTGCCGTAATTTGAATTTTGCGAATGCGCGGTGAGCGCACCACATCGCTACGCATCGGGATGTAATCCTGACCTGGCGAGGGCTTGCCGGGCGAGGTATCGCGACCGGTAACCGATGTATTGTCCATTGCAACCTCCCGGAACTGGGTACTTATCGTTATGGTGAAAGTCAGTGTTCGCGTGACGGTAAAAGGGGCCGCCATGACGTTGCAGTTGAGACTAGAAGCAAAGGGTCAACGATGTTGCAAAGATGTTTCTGATTCGTGCGGGAGCTAATGCTTTGTGGTTTTTAATCGGTTTTTAATCGGTTCTTAATTGTACTGACGAATGGATCGCACCATTGAAGTCTTGGCTGTCGTTAGATGATTGTGTAATGCGCACAGCGCATCGACATCTTGTCGGCCAATCAGCGCGGTGAGAATCGCCATATGCTCTTCCAGCGCCACAATATTACGCTGCTTTAAATCACTCTCATCCCATTGATAATGCGAATGAAAAATAACTGAAATAATCTCCAGCGATTGATTAAAAAAAGGATTATTGGCAGCGGATAAAATCAGGGAATGCATCTGCTTATCCAGCGCAGCGAAATGACGATAATTACTGGCGATGGTGTCGCGCATTGATCGATGACGGTTCAGCAGATCGCGCGCCTGAATCCAGCGTTCATCGTCGGCAGGTAAATTGAGGAAGCGGCTCAGTGCATGGGTTTCCAGCATTTCTCGCAGTTCGAACAGCTTCTCAGCGTAATCCTGCGTGAATTTCTTCATTCGCCATTGGCCACGCTTAACCGGTTCCAACAAGTCGTAACGCATAAAGCGCAGCAGGAATTCGCGCACCACCACCGGACTGACTTTCACCTGCTGGGCCAACTGCAACTCGCTAAACGCATCGCCAGGCGTTAACTGACGCTGGTTAATCATATTGAAAAACGCCTGCTCAAACTGACTGGCCTGCTGTTCAATTGGCGGCGTCAGGGCGCTGAAGCCATCTTCTTGAGTAGGATCGCGCACAATAACGTAGGTTTCCCCCACTTTGTCCAGTACGCCACGCTGATGCAGATAATGCAATGTGTGACGCACCGTGGTGCGACTGATGTTAAACATTTCCGCCAGCGCAGCCTGCGGCGGCAGTGGTGAGCGAATGTGGTGCTGCGCAATGCTTTCCAACATCTGGTTGATCACGTTTTGACGCAGGTTTTGACTTCGACTCATGACGCCTCCGGGTTTTTATGCATTAAAAACCATTCAAAGCCCAAAAAAATCGTCGTGCTTCACAGTTCCCACTGTTTAAATCCGCGGTTGCGCTGAGATTCGCCATAAATGCCTGCAAGACAACGGGAGAATCATCATGACGACAATGAAAACGCTGGTTATCGCTGAACCGCGCAAAATGGTTTGGACTACGCGTGACAAGCCGACGCCAGCGGCGGGCGAAGCGCTAATTAAAATTCTCACCGCCGGTATTTGCGGAACCGACATTCATGCCTGGGCAGGCAATCAACCTTTCTTCAGCTATCCACGCGTGTTAGGCCACGAATTGTGTGCCGAAGTCGTGGAGTTGGGCAGCGATGCTCGCGGGTTTGAACGGGGCCAACGCGTAGCGCTGATCCCCTATATTTCCTGCCAGCAATGCGATGCTTGTCAGAGCGGCAAAACTAACTGCTGCGAAAAAATCTCTGTGATTGGTGTTCATCAGGATGGCGGTTTTTGTGAATACCTGAACGTGCCGGTTAGCAATCTGCTGGCCGTGGACGATGTGGCACCCGAAGCTGCCGCACTGATTGAACCCTTCGCTATCAGTGCACATGCAGTGCGCCGCGCCGGAATCGTTGCCGGTGAACATGTTTTAGTCGTGGGAGCCGGGCCGATTGGGTTAGGCGTGGCCGCGATTGCCGCCGCAAACGGTGCAAGCGTGGTGGTAGCAGATACCAGCGAATTCCGTCGACAGCACGTCAACGATAAGTTGGCATTAGCGGCGCTTAATCCCGCCGACGAAAACTTTTACGATGCGCTGCGCGAGCAGTTTAATGGCCGATTGGCCCTGAAAGTCATTGATGCCACCGGCAGTCCAGCAGCGATGAACAACGCGGTGAATTTAATGCGTCACGGCGGCACCATCGTTTACGTCGGTCTGCATAAAGGTGATTTGGTGATCCCCGACAGCGAGTTTCATAAAAAAGAGACCACGCTAATGGGCAGCCGCAACGCGACGCGTGAAGATTTCGACCGTGTTCGTGCGTTGATGGCCAGCGGAAAATTGCGTGCTGAAATGATGTTAAATGAACACTTCGCTTTCTCAACGCTGGCGGAAGATTTTGAACCGCAGGTGATTAACAATCGTGAGCTGATCAAAGGTGTTATCTATTTTGACCGCTGATGTACCGCGCTAGCCTGGCGGGTTAACCCCATTCTCAAGGATTAACCCGCTTGAAGTCATGATGGCTGTGCGGAAAGGGTAGAGAAGAAGTGCGCGCGTACCGCATCGGCATCGACAGATAACGCAATACGCTGCGCAGGGAGGTCGCGAAACGCATCTTCGCGTGATGCTAACCTGCTGAGTTTTCTGACCGTTTGCCCGCTGGCGATGCCTTCAGTGATCACTCTTAGCGGGCTTTCGATCAATGTGAACGCGTGGGGCAAACAGAGCCAGGAAATGGTCAGCGTGTCATGCAGCGCCATGCCGGCAAAACCCTCTTTTGCCAGGCTGTAGGCAAGGTAAGGACGGCAGATGGCACTTAACACGGGCTGGTTCAGCTGATGCACTTCTGCCTCGCGAATTAAGACCTTGTGCGTAACATCCAGCGGCATCAAAACCACCGGTAACGCCGATGACAGCACCTGATCGGCGGCGTGCGGATCCTTCCAGATATTAAATTCACTGAAGGGCGTTACGTTGCCTGAATGGCCTTCTGTACCAAACGCGCCACCCATGATGACCAACTCTTTCACCAGCGGAATGATGTCAGGCGCCTGATTAATGGCGCTGGCGATATTGGTCAGCGGACCAATCGCCACCAGCGTGATGTCATGCGGCTGCGCCCGCACGCTATCAATGATGAACTGCACCGCGCCCGTGGCCTGATCGCTGTGTGGGTTTTCAAAGGCATCACCCAATCCGTCTTCACCGTGCAGTTTAGCGGCCGCACTGGGCGCCTGCGCCAGCGGACGTGAACAGCCGCGATAAACCGGCACATCAATGCCCATTTTTTCACAAAATAGCCGGGCATTTTTTGTCGCTTGCCCAACCGCAACATTACCAAACACGGTAGTGATACCGAGCAAACGCTGGGTTTTTGCTGCATACGCCAACGCAAATGCGTCATCAACGCCGATGTCAGTATCAAAAATCAGGGTGCGCATGGTGTTCTCCGAAAAACGTATTAAGTACCCAGCATTACAGCGATGAGTGCCAGCGCGTCAAGTAACTCTGGCGCGCCTGTTTAGCGCCTGATGTTTACACTGGGTTTCAATGTAATAGAGATAATCGAAACGAACGGTCATTCTTTTGTCATAACTTCCTCACCTCTGTGTCAGAGCCGATTCGTTATCCTCTTCACATCAAATCAATGAGGAAACGATCATGAAAAAGCAAATCATTCTGGCCGCAGGTATGCTGTGTGCACTGGCAGGAACAGCGGCACAGGCGGAAGCAGTAAAAAATATTGTATTAGTCCACGGCGCCTTTGTAGGCGGTTCGGGCTGGCGTCCGGTTTACGATCGGCTGACGCACGACGGCTATCACGTCACGCTGGTGCAGGAACCGTTAACCGGTTTTACTGACGACGTTGCCGCGACACGGCGCGTGCTTGATCAGCAAGAGGGGCCGGCGATTTTGGTCGGCCACAGCTACGGCGGCGCGATCATTACCGAAGCGGGCAACGACAACCATGTGGCGGGACTGGTCTATATCGCGGCACATGCGCTGGATAATGGGGAAACCGAAGCCAGCAACGGCAAAAAATTCCCTAATAGCGCGCACCCTTTCATGAAAACGCCGGATGGATTTTTGATGATTGCGCCGCAACACTTTCATAGCGACTTTGCTGCCGATTTGACGGCTAAACAAGCCGACTTTGAAGCGCATGCACAGATGCCGACGTCTGCTGCCGTGTTTACCGCCAACATTCCTGATCCTGCATGGAAAACCAAACCCAGCTGGTACATGGTGGCGAAAGCCGACAAAATTATTAATCCCGATCTCGAGCGGATGTACGCCAAACGCGCCCACAGTCACACAGTAGAAGTGGCCGGCGCCAGCCATTCGGTGTATGAATCACATCCTGATGCGGTCGCCAGTTTAATTGAGCAAGCAGCTCAACACGCCAAATCCTGACCACCGGCGCGCCCGCAGATATTCCCGGAGAACACGATGAAAATTCTGGTGATTGAAGACGAGGCGAAGGCCCGTGAATACATGCGACATGGCCTGACGGAAGCGGGTTATGTTGTCGATGTCGCCGCAAATGGCCAGGATGGCCTGTTTTGCGCACAAGAACACCATTACGATCTGATTTTACTGGATGTCATGATGCCGGAAATGAGCGGCTGGGAAGTGATGGCCTCGCTGGATCAACAGATCCACACGCCCGTGATTTTCCTGACGGCGAAAGGCACGCTAGAGGATCGCATTAAAGGTCTGGAGCTGGGCGCAGATGACTATTTAGTGAAACCGTTCTCGTTTGCTGAGCTGCTGGCGCGGGTACGAACGCAGTTGCGACGCGGCAGCCAGCAGAAGCTTCCCGATATTCTGACACTCTCCGACCTGCGGCTTAGCATTGCTAAACGGCGGGTTGAGCGTGCTGGTCAGCGCATCGATCTCACTAATAAAGAGTTCAATCTGCTGCTGCTGTTTATGCAGCATCCCGGCGAGGTGTTAACGCGCACGCTGATCGCTTCACGCGTCTGGGATATGAATTTTGATAGCGATACCAACGTCGTGGATGTGGCGGTGCGCCGCTTACGACAGAAAGTAGATGAACCCTTTTCCCGGCCACTGATTCACACCGTGCACGGCGTCGGTTATCGCTGCGAGGCGGAAGCATGAAACCGCTGTCGCTCACCACGCGGCTGTCGCTGATTCTGGCGTGTACCATGCTGGTAGTGATGGCGTTAACGGGGCTGGCGCTGTATCACTCGCTGGCGAAGCAAATCAGTGTACGTGATGATGGCGCGTTGCTGGCGCGCATGGATCAAATTCGTACGCTGCTGCGTGATGAGGACGCGATTGCGCTTATTCATCAAAAGCCGCGACTGTTTGCCAACATGTTGGGAAACACCGAGTCGCTATTAATGCTGCGTTTTCCCGGTCAATCGCCACTGATTGAGGTCAATCCTGGCCAGCGCACCTTGCCTGCCATCACGCCGATGTCCGCCGAACAGCCGCTGACGCTCAATGCTGTTCATCATTTACAGTCATCAGATGGCACGCCGTTTATCGCCGCTGCCGCGCTGGCCAACACGCGTGACGGACCGGGAAAAATAGAAATTGTCACCGGACGTTTGATGACCGAACGTACCCAAACCCTTGCCAGCTATCGTGATCAAATTATTACCTTTACCTTACTGGCTACGCTGTTAGTGGCGTTAATCGCGCATGTTTCCCTGCGCCGAGGATTGGTTGGGCTACGTCATTTGGCTTCAGAAACGGATGCGATAGATGTTCGCCACCTTTCTCATCGCATTCGACTCACAAAAGTGCCGCTTGAACTCCAGCCGCTGGTGGCGGCGTTTAACCAAATGCTGACGCGACTGGAAACAGGCTATCAGCAGTTGAGTCAGGTCTCAGCGGATATGGCTCACGACCTGCGCACACCCGTGAATACGCTCATCGGGCAAACCGAAGTGGCGCTGGGCCAGCAACGCACGTCCGCTGAATATCAGGCGCTGCTCGGCTCGAATTATGAAGAGCTAGAACGACTGGCAAAGATGATTGATAACATGCTGTTTCTGGCGAAAGCTGAAGATGCCAGCCAGGCGATTGCCCTACAAATCCTGGATCTTGAGAGTTTGGGTACACGCTTAGCAGACTATTTTGAAGGTCTGGCTGAAGAGCGTCAGATGGCGTTACGGGTTGAATTACAGGGCGAAGTGCAGGCCGATCTCGACCTGCTGCTGCGTGCGTTGGCCAATCTACTCGCCAACGCGCTGCGCTATGGTGACAGCGGCAGCGTGATTCGGTTGTTCAGCGAAACAGGCGCGAATGGCGTAACAATCAGCGTGGAAAATCACGGCCCAACCATTCCTTCAGAACGGCAAGCCAGACTGTTTGATCGCTTCTGGCGCGCCGACAGTTCACGTCATCTCTCTTCCAGCGGCAGCGGTTTAGGCTTGTCGATTGTGCGCAGCATAATGCAGTTACATCATGGACGCTGCGCGGTTCAGAGTGAGCAGGGATTAACCCGCTTCACGCTCTATTTCCCCTTAAAACCCTGAGTTGTCAGCGGCCAATCTCGCGAGTATTATCATCGCCTTAAGGTGATGGCGTTCCACCTTTCCCAACCGCTTGCGGCGTTAATCCGCGGCTGATGACGCCTGACATACACCGTAATCCTCACGCAGGAGCGGATGTGTCAGGCGCGTGTTTTGCCTGCCACCGCGATCCTGCGCGTATCCCTAAACAGGAGCATTACTGATGTTGAAATCTCTGTTAGCCGTGATGTTAGGCGGGGCGGTTGGATGTGCCCTGCGCTGGCTCATTTCACTGCGTTTTAATACGCTGTTTCCTAATCTGCCGCCAGGCACGTTAATCGTGAATCTGGTAGGCGGGTTTGTCATTGGTGCCGCACTGGCGTGGTTCGTAAAAAATCCTCAAATCGACCCAACCTGGAAATTGCTGATCGTCACCGGGTTATGCGGCGGCTTGACCACATTTTCGACCTTCTCCGCTGAAATTGTCGTGCTGCTACAATCAGGTAAATACCTTTGGGCGATGTCGAGCGTGTTAGTACACGTTATCGGTTCGCTGCTGATGACCTTTGCCGGCTTTGCCGTGGTCAACGTGCTGGGGTAATCCCTGGCGCGGAAAGGCAGCGAAATCGCCCTTGAATTAACCCTAAAGAGGTAGATACTGTTTCAGGTTCAGTAAAGAGTAAAAACAGAACCTGAACGTTAAGTCACCGATTATTCCGGACGATTAAGGAGCACGTTGATGAGCCACAACCCTAAATTCCTTAACCTGGTGTTGTTAAACGGTGGACCCGAGCAAAAATTGCAGGCGGCACGAGAAGCGGGCTTCGATCAGGTCGAAATATGGCGTGAGGATGTACAAGCTTGTGAGCAGGGTGCAGCGGCGTTAGCGCAGTTTGCGGGCCAACAGGGAATAGGTTTTACCAATCTACAAGTGTTACGCGATTTTACCGGCGCATCCGATGGCCTGCGCGTTGAAAAACGCGAGGAGCTACGTCAGTTTATTCAGATCGCGCAGGCGCTGGGCTGCGATACCATTCAGGCACCGGCAACCACACGTGAAGATTGTCTTCCAGAATGCATTGATGACGATTTACGCTGGATGGCGTCGGAAGCCGCCCGCTACAAAATGCGCATCATGTATGAGCCAATGGCGTGGTGCAGCGTGGATAACACGCTACCGCTGGCGTGGGAACGTTTGCAGCGTCTCGATCAGCCCAACATCGGTTTAGTGGTGGATCTGTTTCACATTTGCGCCCTTGGCGGCGATGCTTCGCAGCTGGACGGCATTCCTGCCGATCGCATCTATGAAGTGCAACTGTGCGATATGGCGGAAAAACCGTCACAGGATAAACAGGCATTGATCGACACCGCGCGCCATCAACGCCTGTTGCCCGGCGACGGCATCATCAATATTGAACATTTCGTTGATAAGCTGAAAAGTGCCGGTTATCAAGGCCCGGTGGGCATTGAAGTGTTTAACGATGAACTCAAACGCTTGCCGCCCGCCGAAGCGGCACAACACGCGTGGCGAGCATTAAATCGTTACTGGCCTTAATCCTGCAAACACTGGGCGATAAAAGCGGCAGCATGCATCGCGCCTTGCCCTGAAATCGAATGACCCGTTTTGGGTTCAAACAGCGTTTCGGTCGGGACATTGGCGCTTTTAAGCCGATGCGCTGCCGATTCGCTTTCTCTCCACGGAATCACATCATCGGCGTGCCCGTGAATCAGCATCGCTGGCGTATAAGGCTGCGGCGTTAGGGGGCCATCAAAAGCCAGTCGACCTGAAAAAGCCACCACGCCGGCCAACGGATAACGGCCATCTACCAGCGCATCCAGCGCCATTATTGAGCCTTGTGAAAACCCCACCAGCACGACTTTATCCCACTGATCGGCCATATTGTTTTGCGCCATGATCTCGCTTAGTCGGGCATCAAATGCGGCTCGCGCTTCACGCACGCGGGCTGGGCGATTTTCTACTGTTACACCAGCCAGACTGAACCATTGATAGCCGAATCCCTGCTCAAAAGCATAAGGCGCGTCAGGCGAGGCAAAAACAACATCGGGTAACAATGCAGTCCAATGCTGACCAATCGGAGCAAGATCGTCACCATTACTGCCAACGCCGTGTAAAAATATCACCAATGCTTTTGCCATGTTTATTCCTTAAAAGCCGTAATCGCTCAGGTCTGGGCCTGCGGGCACAATGCCGTTGGGGTTCAGCGCCTTGATCGAGTAATAACCCTGTTTAATATGATCAATATTGACGGTTTCGCGCACGCCAGACACCGACAGCATGCTCTTCAGGTAGCGGTTGAGCAACGGATAGTCACGTACCCGGCGCAAGTTGCATTTAAACAACCCGAAGTAGGCCGCATCAAAACGAATCAGCGTGACAAACAAGCGGATATCCGCCTCGGTGATACGCTCGCCAAGCAGAAAAGTGCGGCCATCTTGTAGGCGCGTTTCCAGCTCATCCATTTGCTCAAACACCTCATTGCATGCTTGCTGATAGCTGATTTGCGTGGTGGCAAATCCCGCCCGGTAGACGCCATTATTCAGGCGTGGATAGATTTGCGCGTTCAGGGCATCAATCTCTTCACGCAGACATTCAGGATAGAGATTGATGCGGTTATCCGCCAAACCGCCAAACCCGCTGTTCAGCATTCGCACAATATCAGCGGATTCGTTATTTACAATGGTGCCGGTCTTTTTATCCCACAATACCGGTACCGTGGCGCGACCGGTAAAGTCAGCGTCAGCGCGGGTATAAAGTTCGTGCAGATATTCTGCGCCGTTTACGCTGTCGCGATCGGCGCCCGGATAATCACCGAAACGCCAGCCTTGCTCACTTAATAGCGGTTCAACCACCGACACGCTAATCAGTGATTCCAACCCTTTGAGTTTACGGGTAATCAATGTACGTGATGCCCAAGGACAAATCAGCGCAACATAGAGATGATAGCGATCGGGTTCGGCAGCAAACTCCGTTGAGCCATCGCTGCTGATCCTGTCGCGGAAGCGTGAAGTCTGGCGAACAAATCCGCCTTGCTTATCGGTGGCCTGCACCGGATGCCATTCTGCACTCCATTTGCCGTTCACTAACATCATTCTGCTCCTCTATGATAATAAGAAGCAGCTTAACCCGCTGCGGGTTCAGTGATAATCCGGTCCAAAAGGTAAACGTTATTTCCAAAATGGAAAGAATAGTCGCGGTGATACGTTAAGCGGATACGGAGTGAAAATACGCGACATCCACATCGAGCAGCTAGCGTGATGTCTGTGCCAAATGACGAGTGAGCGGGTAAAATGCGCACCATCGAACGGGTGCAGTTTCAATGCGTTGTCATCACGGAACGATCTCTCCCGTTCGATCAATAGATAACGTCTGGCCGCTGCTGATACCATTACACTTTCCCTCTACTCAAAAACCTGCTTGACTGACGGTTCGCCCGTTCTTGTCTGGAGTTGTTGATGTCACTGATTCACCTGACTTCGTTAGCAGAGATTGCTGCCGCCGAATGGGATGCGCTGTTACCTGATGATCAACCTTTTTTACGCCACGCCTTTCTGTCTAGTCTGGAGGAGAGCGGCAGCGTGCGCGCTGAATCGGGCTGGCAACCGGATCATCTGCTGTGGCGTGAAAACGGCGTGCTGCGCGCTGCTATTCCTGGCTATCGCAAGCGTCACTCGCAGGGCGAATATGTATTTGATCATGTATGGGCCGATGCCAGCCAGCGTGCAGGAATCCGTTATTATCCAAAATGGCTTGGGGCCATTCCATTCAGTCCGGTAACGGGCGCACGTCTGATTGGCGCGCCCGACGCGGCGGCGCAATTGCTGGCAGCCTTACCGGAAACACTGCTAAAAAACGGATTGAGCGGCGCGCACATTAATTTTACCGATGCGCAGGCCAATCATCTGCTGCACGAGCAGCCCAACTGGCTTGAACGCTGGGGCCTGCAGTATCACTGGCACAATCGCGGCTACCGCGACTTTCAGGATTTCCTCGACACGTTGATGTCACGCAAGCGTAAACAGCTGCGCAAAGAGCGTGAACAGGTGACGCAGAGTGGCTTTGAATTCAGCGGGTATCGCGGCGATCAGCTCCGTGAAGATCAGTGGGATTTTGTGTATACCTGTTACGCCAACACTTACGCAGTGCGCGGCCAGCGGCCCTATTTAACGCGCAATTTCTTTAGTTTGCTGGCGGAGCGGATGCCAGAAAATATCCGCGTGGTGATTGCGCACCTTCAGCAGCAGCCCGCAGCGATGGCGTTTTACCTCAAAGATGAACACGCACTGTATGGACGTTATTGGGGATGTTTAGCCGAATTTGACCGGCTGCATTTTGAAACCTGTTTCTATCAGGGAATGGATTTTGCCATTGCAGAAGGATTGCAGCGTTTTGATGCGGGCGCACAAGGCGAACATAAACTGGTGCGCGGCTTTGAGCCGCATATTACCCACTCGTGGCATTACTTAATGCATCCGGGATTACGTGAAGCGGTGGATGATTTTCTTCAGCGAGAAAGGGAGGGCGTACGCGCCTGGGAAGAGGAGGCGCGCGACGCCTTGCCCTATCGACGCGGTGATTAATCGGTGCCGACAAAGCCGCCGGTTTGATGCTGCCACAAGCGGGCGTACAGTCCGTTTTGCGCCAGCAACTCGCGGTGGCTGCCCATCTCGACAATCTCACCTTTCTCCAGCACCACTAAGCGATCCATCTTGGCGATGGTCGACAAGCGGTGAGCGATAGCAATCACTGTTTTGCCCTGCATCAGCGATTCCAGGCTCTCCTGAATAGCCGCTTCGACTTCCGAGTCGAGTGCCGATGTGGCTTCATCCATGATCAAAATCGGCGCATCTTTCAGCAGCACGCGCGCAATCGCCACACGTTGACGCTGCCCGCCAGAAAGCTTCACGCCGCGCTCACCAACTTGCGCATCCAGCCCGGTACGTCCTTGCGGGTCAGAGAGCAGCGGAATGAATTCGTCTGCGCGGGCGCGATGAATAGCCAATTGCAGCGCTTGTTCGCTGGCATCGGGGCGGCCATACAGCAGGTTTTCCCGAATCGAACGGTGCAGCAGTGAGGTATCTTGGGTGATCATACCAATCTGGCTGCGCAAGCTTTCTTGGGTAACTTCCGCGATATTCTGGCCATCAATCACGATGCGCCCCCCGTTCAGGTCATACAGCCGCAGCAGCAGGTTGACCAGGGTGGATTTGCCCGCGCCAGACGGGCCAATTAGCCCAATCTTCTCGCCCGGTTTGATGTCGAGATTAAGGCGATTGATGACCTGACGGCCACCACCGTAATCAAAGCGCACATCCTCAAAGCGGATATTGCCGCGTGTCACTTCAAGGTTTTTGGCTTTTGGCGCATCCTGCACGCTCAGCGGCTGGGCGATGGTATTCAGGCCATCCTGCACCATGCCGATATTTTCAAAAATGCCGTTCACCACCCACATGATCCAACCGGACATGTTGACCAGGCGGATCACCAAACCAGTTGCCAGTGCGATAGCACCGACGCTGATCAGCGACTCGCTCCACAGCCACAGCGCCAGCCCGGAAGTGGAGACTATCAGCAGGCCATTCAACGCTGATAAGGTCAGATCCATGCTCGTAACCATGCGGCTGGCGTGCTGCGTTTTGTTGGTCTGTTCCTGAATCGCTTCGCGGGCATATTTGCGTTCCAGGTCGCTGTGGGCAAAGAGTTTGATGGTGGTGATATTGGTGTAGCCATCGACAATCGTGCCCATCAATTTTGAACGCGCTTCTGAAGAGACCACTGAACGCGCTTTCACGCGTGGCACAAAAAAGCGCAGCGAGGCGGCATAAGCAACAATCCAGATAATCAGTGGGATCATTAATCGCCAGTCCGCTTCGGCAAACAGAATCAGCGAGGTTACGGAATAGATCAGCACGTGCCAGATGGCATCCACCAGTTGGACTGATGAATCTCTGAGCGCATTGCCGGTTTGCATGATGCGCTGCGCAATGCGTCCAGCGAAGTCGTTCTGGAAAAAGTTCAGGCTCTGGCGCAACACATAGTTGTGGTGCTGCCAGCGGATCATACTGGTCATACTGGGGTTAATACTTTGATGCACCAACATGTCATGCAGCGCGATAAAGATGGGTCGCAGAATCAAGGCGACACATCCCATCCAGAGCAGAATTTGCCAGTTGTCGCGGAACAAGCTGGCGGGCGTTGAATGATTGACCAGGTCGATGATGCGGCTCAGGTAGCTGAAAAGCGCAACCTCCACCAACGCCGATCCTAGCCCAACCACCAACAGCGCCGCAAAACTGGGCCACACCTGACGCAAATAATACGCGTAAAAAGGCCAGACTGATGAGGGCGGCGATTCGGTGGGCGCATCCTGAAAAATATTGATAAAACGTTCAAAACGGCGATACAACATAGAATCACTCTTTCCAACCGATAAAGAATTACAGCTTAGTGCAATTTGGTGCAGTGAAACCCACCGTCTAACAGGAGAAAATATGGAAATTACCGTTCGTGGACGTGAACCCAGCGATGCTGCGGCTTATCAGCGTTTGTACAGCCATCCTGATGTTTATCCCTGGACGCTTCAGCTGCCGTATCCGAGCGTAGCGACCTGGGAAAAGAAATTTTTGAAAATGGATGCTGAAGGATTCATCGCTTTTGTTGCTGAAATTGACGGCAAAATGGTGGGCGAATTAACCCTGTTTGTTGAAAACAGGCCGCGGACGCGCCACTGCATCAGTTTTGGTATTGGTGTTGATCCGGCCTTTGCCGGGCGCGGCGTGGGCGAGCGATTGATTCGTACCGGGATAGATTATGCGCAAAACTGGCTGGGCGTGACGCGCATCGAACTGGAAGTGTTTCACGATAATCACCGTGCGCTGCGCTTGTATGAGCGTCTTGGGTTTGAGCGTGAAGGCGTACGGCGTCAGGCATCGCTGCGCGACGGAAAACGGCATGACGTGGTGATGATGGCGAAGCTGCTGGATAGTTAACCAAGCCCGGAGCGGCGGACAGGCCGCTCCGGTTTCAGGTTATTTACTTTTATCGATGTACTGCTGCATGTTCTCTTTAGTGACCAGCTCAAACGGGATCCACTGATGCGAATCCACTTTTTCGCCTTTTATTAAACGCTGCGCCACCTCAACAGACTTCTTGCCTTGTCCCACCGCATCCTGAAATACCGTGACCTGCATGCTGCCGTTAGCCATCGATTTTAATCCATCCGGCGTGGCATCAATGCCGCCGACCAGAATGTTTTTCTTCGGTTTTGCCTGCGCGATGGCCATGGTGGCACCAATCGCCATTTCGTCGTTATTGGCCGCAACAATGTCGATATCTTCACCGTTCGACAGCCAGTTCAACATCAAATCCATGCCTTCGCTGCGTGAATAGTTGGCGGTTTGTTTCAGCACCACTTTCATGTTGGGGTATTTCGCCACCACTTGCTCAACGTCTTTGGTACGCTGCAATGCACCCGCATCGGTGAGGTTGCCAATCATGATGGCGACGTTGCCGCGATAGTTAGCCATTTTTGCGAGCGCTTCCATCTGCAACACGCCCGATTCACGTTCGTCAGAACCCACAAACACCACACCCGGCGGCAGCGTTTTATCGCCTGGCGTACGGTTAACAAACACCAGCGGAATTTTTGCCTGTTGCGCCAGCTTGGTGAGCGCAGGCGTGCTGGCAGAATCAACCGGATCGACAATGATGGCGTCTACACCTGAGCCGATAAAGCTCTGTACCTGATCGGTTTGCCGACCGACATCGCCGCGCGCATCTTCAAACTGCGATTCCAGCCCCTGCGTTTTAGCCTCTTTATCAATCGACTGACGAATAATGGTGAGAAAGTTTTGGTCAAAGTAAGCCATCGATACGCCGATTTTTTCAGCCAGCGCCGAAGCGGAGAGACTCATCATGCACAGCATTACTAACGCTTTCTTTTTCATTGCAGACTCCGCAGGCTATTTTTGGAATTTTCTTTTCATTAATAAAGGAAACGGTTTAATGAATTCATTTGCAGCCTACGAGTCGGCGCGTGCTTTGACAATTGCCTGATTTTACTCTTGCAAGCGGGTGCACATTTTGCTGAAAAAATTTATGCTGCATAGCGTTCTCTGGTGCTGATTTCTCAGACACGGCGCACATTCCACGGCAAAAAGGGCGTACTTTTTCAGCTTATGTGCAGCGCCGCACTGCGCATTGTGGCAGATGCCAAAATTAGCGCTAAACATGGCCGACAATCTCACCATTCGCACAATGACCTTTAGTTAGGCTCCTATCTATATTTTCTTCACAAGGGAATCTCAGCGGTATTCCTGAAAAAAAACTATGCGGCAGGACGCTGCCCCTTTTTAAGGAATTCACCTCATGTTGAAAGATAAGCTCGCGACGAAAACCTCGCATGTTCGTATCTGGATTTTGTGTCTGATCCTGTTTTTATCGGTGGTGGCCTATGCTGACCGTTCGATCCTGTCGATCTCAGGATCGGCGATCAAAGATGAATTTGGCCTGTCCGCGATCCAGCTTGGGCTGATCCTGTCGGCATTCAGTTGGGCATATGTGATCGGCCAAATCCCCGGCGGACTTTTTCTGGATCGTTTTGGGGCTAAAAAAGTCTATGGCGTCACGCTGGCGCTCTGGTCGGTATCTACCATCGCGATGGGATTTGTCGGTGAGTTTTCCAGCGGCATGACAGGTGCACTGATACTGATGTTTGGCCTGCGTTTCCTGCTGGGATTGATAGAAGCACCCAGCTTTCCTGCCAACGCCCGCGTGGTGATCATGTGGTTTCCTGGCGCTGAACGCGGTCGTGCGTCGTCGCTGTTTAGCTCGGCGCAGTACTTTGCTGTCGCTATTTTTTCGCCGCTTTCTGCCTGGCTGGTTTCACGTCACGGTTGGGAATGGCCTTTCTTTGTGCTTGGCGGCATTGGCGTGCTGGCGGTGTTTGTTTGGGCAACCTATATGCGTGAACCGCGCAATCATCCCGGCGTGTCGGAAAACGAATTCCGCCACATCGTTGAGGGTGGCGCGCTGGTGGATATTGACTCAGCCAAGACACTGAAAGAGCGTCCGGCACTGAGCAAAGCGATGTTCAAAAAACTGCTGACCAACCGCATGTTGTGGTGCGCCTATCTCGGCCAGTACTGCATTATCGCGCTGAGCTACTTCTTCATTACCTGGTTTCCTATCTATCTGGTGCAGGCGCGCGGCATGAACATTATGGATGCCGGTTTAGCCACCATTGCACCGGCGCTGTTTGGCTTCCTCGGCGGCATCAGCGGCGGTTATATCTCTGACAAACTGCTGGCCAGAGGCTGGAGCGTTTCCTGGGCGCGTAAAGCGCCTTACATCGTGGGTATGTTGATGGCAGCCAGCTTGATTCTGGCGGCAGTGATCCCCAGCAATGTGGGCATTATCGCCATCATGTCGTTTGCTTTCTTTGGCAAAGGTGTGGCAGCGGGCGCAGGAACCTGGACCGTGATCAGCGATACCGCTCCCAAAGAAGCGGTTGGCCTGGCGGGCGCAATCTTTAACGGTATCGGTAATATCGCGGGTTTCACCACGCCGCTGCTGTTCGGCATCATTGTGGGTTTGACCGGCAGTTACAGTATCGGTTTGGTGTTTGTCGGCGCGCACTGCGTGATTGCCGCAGTATTGTTCCTGTTTGTGATGGGCCCTATCGAACGTGTCGGGGAAGAGCAGCAGGAAAATCACCAAGGCTTCGAAAAACAGGGGAAAGAAGATGGCATTAAAGCAATTTAACGTGCTGATAAAGGGCCCCATAAGTGCGAGGTCGTCTGCCCCCCACCTCAGTCCTCCCCCATACATGGGGGAGGAAGACGCTGCCACATGCGAGTATTGAAGGGGCATGTTGCAGCGTCTCCTTCCCCCGCAATGCGGGGGAAGGCCGGGATGGGGGACAGCGCGCAGAGGAGGCCGTTTGACAGCGCGCAGAGGACAGAAGACAGCGCGCACAATCCCGGTCTCGTCGTACCACACAGTTTGCACAAAACCTGTTGAAGAATATTTGCTCAGCTGCCGATATCACCCTACCACCCGCTGATATTAAGGAGTGATATCGTGATAAAGCTGATTGCCGTTGGCGAACTGCGGCTCGGAATGTTCATCCACAAACTGGACGTTTGGTGGATGAAAGACAAGCGCATTCGCAACCAAATGCTGATCACTGATCCTCATCAGATCATCACCTTACGCAACGAAGGGATCCAATCGATCTGGATCGATCTCGATAAATCGGTACAGGCCCCGCTTGCGCCAGCAGGAGAAAAAAAAGCTATTCCACGCACGCCGTTTTTTCAGGAACTGGATAAGGCGCAGATGATCTTTCAGCAGGGCAAGCCGAAAGTGTTAGCGATGTTCAACGAAGCGCGTCTGGGTAACAGCCTCGATCTCTCTTTTATGATCGATTTAGTCGATGAAATAGCCGGATCCATTGAGCGTGAACCTTCTGCTTTGCTGAGCGTGGCGCGGCTAAAAAGCCACGATGATTACACCTATCTGCATTCCATGGCGGTCTGCGGCTTGATGATCTCACTGGGTAAAACGTTGGGTCTCAACGAACAGCAGCTTCGTCGCGCGGGTATGGGCGGCTTGCTGCATGACGTGGGCAAGGCGGCGGTGCCGCTGGATATTCTCAATAAGCCCACCAAGCTGACAGAGGAAGAGTTCAACGTCATGCGTCAGCATCCCATTATCGGAGCACAGATTTTAATGGAGGCTGACGCTGACGCAGATCTGCTGGATATTGCCCTGCACCATCATGAAAGATATGACGGAAATGGCTATCCACATGGGCTGAAAGGCGAACAGATTACACAGTTCGCTCGCATGGCGGCGGTGTGCGATGTTTACGATGCACTGACGTCGACGCGTGTTTATCGTAAAGGCTGGACGCCCGCAGAAGCGATGCACAATATGCTGAGCTGGCGCGGTCATTTTGACAGCCACCTGCTCAATAGTTTTGTGCGTACTATTGGCATTTATCCGGTGGGATCGCTGGTGCGTCTGGCATCGGGCCGGGTTGCGCTGGTGGTAAAGGCAGGCGAAAAATCCCTGTTGCGTCCTTGTGTTCACGTATTCTGGTCGCTGCATGCCCAGCGCGAAATGAAGCCCGAAATAGTCGATCTCGGTGACAGCTTTTGTACTGACAGTATTGTTAGCGCAGAAGAGAGCAATTTATGGGTAAACGTCGATCTCAACCGTATTTGGGCGCTGCATGCGGCTTAAGCGCCGCCTATTAATACAGCCTGCATACCCCACATAAAACGCCTGATTTATCGCCATTTTTATACTTTATTTACGCCCACGCCACGCATTTTAACGCCTTCTTTATACGCCTCGGCGCAAGCTAATCAGCAAATCCAATTCTCTGGAGGTGACTGTGAGCGTGGACGTAATAACCGGCATTGTGCTGGTGGTGTTATTGCTGGGCTATTTAGTTTATGCCTTGCTCAATGCGGAGGCGTTCTAATGGCGGCCAATGCATTTTTACTGATCGCTGTCTATGTGCTGCTGCTCATGGTCCTGGCGCAGCCACTGGGACGCGGGCTGGCACGTTTCGTGGCTGACAAGCCGCTGTTTGCCGGGCTGGAGCGCCCGCTGTGGCGTCTGTTGGGAACGGAGCAGCCAGGCATGCGCTGGCCGCATTATCTGCTGGCGATTCTGCTGTTTAATGCCCTTGGTTTGCTGCTGTTGCTGGCCATTTTATTGCTACAAGGCGAATTGCCGCTTAACCCGCAGCAGTTGCCGAGCCTGAGTTGGCATCTGGCGCTGAATACCGCCGTGAGCTTTGTCACCAACACTAACTGGCAATCTTATGGTGGCGAAAGCACGCTGAGTTATTTCAGTCAGATGGTGGGATTAACGGTACAAAACTTCCTGTCTGCAGCCACCGGCATCGCGGTGGCGTTTGCGCTGATCCGCGGCTTCGCCAGTCGTTCGCTTGAAACTTTAGGCAACGCCTGGCGCGATCTCACACGCATTACGCTGTATATCCTGCTGCCAATTAGCCTGCTGATGGCGCTGTTTTTTGTCAGCCAGGGCAGCATCCAGAACTTTTTACCCTATCACAGCATCACCACGCTGGAGGGGGCACAGCAAACGCTGGCGATGGGGCCGGTGGCATCGCAGGAAGCGATCAAAATGCTCGGCACTAACGGCGGTGGCTTCTTTAACGTTAACTCCGCTCATCCCTTTGAAAACCCCAACGCATTAACCAATCTGGTGCAGATGCTCAGCATCTTTTTGATCCCCGCCGCGCTCTGCTTTGCCTTTGGTGAAAGCGTCAAAGATCGGCGTCAGGGCAACATGCTGCTGTGGGCGATGACGCTGATGTTTGTGGTCGCGGTAAGTGTTGTGATGTGGGCAGAGGTCAAGGGTAATCCGCATTTCATCGCATTAGGCGCTGACAGCGCGATGAATATGGAAGGCAAAGAGACGCGCTTTGGCATTCTCAACTCCAGCCTGTTTGCGGTGATCACCACTGCGGCTTCCTGCGGGGCGGTGAATGCCATGCACGATTCCTTTACCGCGCTGGGCGGCATGGTGCCGATGTGGTTGATGCAGTTGGGTGAAGTGGTATTTGGCGGCGTGGGCGCAGGCTTATACGGCATGCTGCTGTTTGTGCTGTTAGCGGTGTTTATCGCGGGCCTGATGATCGGTCGTACGCCAGAATTTCTCGGCAAAAAAATCGATGTGTGGGAAATGAAAATGACCGCGCTGGCGATTTTAGTCACGCCTGCGCTGGTACTGATCGGAACGGCGCTGGCGATGATGACCGATGCTGGGCGTGCTGGCATGTTAAATCCCGGCATTCATGGCTTCAGCGAAGTGCTGTATGCCGTTTCATCGGCGGCGAACAACAACGGCAGCGCCTTTGCGGGTCTAAGTGCTAACACCCCTTTCTGGAATCTACTGCTGGCAAGCTGCATGTTGCTGGGACGCTTTGGCATCATCATTCCAGTGATGGCGATTGCCGGTGCGATGGCGGTGAAAAAAGTGCAGCCGGTTGGCAACGGCACACTGCCGACACACGGCCCGTTATTTATTTCGCTGCTGATTGGCACCGTGCTGCTGGTGGGTGCACTGACTTTCATTCCTGCTCTGGCTTTAGGCCCGATCGCTGAGCATCTTAATCTTCAGGTGAAAACATCATGAGTCGTCAACAACAGGCGCTGTTTGATGCAGCGCTGCTGCGCATTGCGGTGCTCGATGCCATGAAAAAGCTCGATCCACGCGTGCAATTTCGTAATCCGGTGATGTTTGTGGTTTACCTCGGCAGCGTACTGACCAGCCTCTTAGCGTTGGCGATGCTGGCGGGAAAAACCAGCGGCAGCGCCAGCTTTACCGGCGCGATCGCGATTTGCCTGTGGTTTACCGTGCTGTTCGCCAACATGGCAGAAGCGCTGGCGGAAGGGCGCAGCAAGGCGCAAGCCAGTAGCTTAAAAGGCGTGAAGAAAACCAGCTTCGCCAAAAAACTCGCCGAGGCGCGCTACGGCGCAAGCTGGCAGCAGGTCGCGGCCGATCAGCTACGTAAAGGCGAGGTGGTGTTAGTGGAAGCGGGCGACATCATTCCCTGCGACGGTGAAGTGCTGGAAGGTGGCGCATCGGTGGATGAAAGCGCCATCACCGGCGAATCGGCACCGGTGATACGTGAGTCGGGTGGCGACTTTGCGTCGGTGACGGGTGGCACGCGCATTCTTTCCGATTGGCTGGTAATCAGTTGCAGCGCAAATCCGGGCGAAACCTTTTTAGACCGCATGATTGCCATGGTTGAAGGCGCGAAACGTCGTAAAACGCCCAACGAGATCGCGCTGACTATTTTGCTGGTGTCGCTCACCCTCGTCTTTTTGTTGGCAACGGTGACGCTGTGGCCCTTTTCCGCGTGGGGCGGCACGCCGGTTAGCGTTACGGTGCTGGTGGCGCTGCTGGTCTGTTTGATTCCAACTACCATTGGTGGCCTGCTTTCTGCGATTGGCGTGGCGGGAATGAGCCGCATGTTAGCCGCAAACGTGATTGCAACCAGCGGGCGGGCGGTGGAAGCGGCGGGTGATGTCGATGTGTTGATGCTGGATAAAACCGGCACCATCACGCTGGGTAATCGTCAGGCCACGCAATTTTTACCGGCACCAGGCGTCAGCGAAGAGCAACTGGCAGATGCGGCGCAGCTCGCCTCGCTGGCGGATGAAACCCCCGAAGGGCGCAGTATTGTGGTGCTCGCCAAGCAGAAGTTTAATCTGCGCGAGCGCGATCTCAGCAGCATGGGCGCGAGTTTTATTCCCTTCTCGGCACAAACCCGCATGAGCGGCGTGAACGTACAGGATCGCTTGATTCGTAAAGGCGCGGTGGACGCGGTACGTCGTCATATTGAAGCCAGTAATGGTCATTTTCCGGCTGAAGTGAATGCGCGAGTTGAAGAGGTGGCGCGCACCGGCGGTACGCCGCTGGTGGTGGCAGAAGGCGCGAACGTGTTAGGCGTGGTGGCGCTGAAAGATATCGTTAAAGGCGGTATTAAAGAGCGTTTTGCCGAGCTGCGCAAAATGGGCATTAAAACGGTGATGATCACGGGCGACAATCCACTGACGGCGGCGGCGATTGCTGCGGAAGCGGGCGTGGATGACTTTTTGTCGGAGGCAACGCCGGAAGCCAAGCTGGCGCTGATCCGTCAATATCAGGCTGAAGGCCGCCTGGTGGCGATGACAGGCGACGGCACCAACGATGCGCCTGCATTGGCACAGGCTGACGTTGCGGTGGCGATGAACTCGGGAACCCAGGCCGCAAAAGAGGCGGGCAACATGGTGGATCTCGATTCTAATCCCACCAAGCTGCTGGAAGTGGTGCACATCGGTAAACAGATGCTGATGACGCGCGGTTCGCTGACGACCTTCAGCATCGCCAACGACGTAGCCAAATATTTTGCCATTATTCCGGCGGCATTTGCCGCCACGTATCCGCAGCTCAATACGCTCAACGTGATGCAGCTGCATTCCCCTAACTCGGCCATTCTCTCGGCGGTGATATTCAACGCGCTGGTGATTGTGTTCCTGATCCCGCTGGCGCTAAAAGGCGTGAGTTATCGTCCCCTGAGTGCGGCGGCATTATTGCGCCGTAACCTGTTGGTCTACGGATTAGGTGGGCTGCTGGTGCCGTTTGTCGGTATCAAAGCCATCGACCTGATCCTGGTGCTGTTTGGCGTGGCCTGAGGAGAAAAAAATGAGTCAGTTACGTCCTGCGATTTTACTGTTGTTGCTGCTTACCGTTGTCACCGGCGTGGTTTATCCTTTGCTCACCACCGGCCTGGCGCAATGGCTTTTTCCCGCTCAGGCCAACGGTTCGTTATTAGAGGAAAAAGGTGTGGTGCGCGGTTCGGCGCTGATTGGCCAGAACTTTACCCAGCCAGATCGCTTTTGGGGTCGCCCGTCGGCAAGCGGCGATGCGCCTTACAATCCGCTGGCTTCCAGCGGCAGCAATCTGGCGGGCAGCAATCCGGCGCTGGATAACCTGGTGGCTGAGCGCGTTGCTGCGTTGCGAGCAGCCAATCCGCTCGCGCCAAAAGCGGTGCCGGTTGAATTAATTACCGCGTCGGGCAGCGGCCTCGATCCCGATATTTCGCCTGCGGCCGCGCAATGGCAAGCGCCGCGCATTGCCGCTGCGCGCCAGCTGCCGTTAGAACAGGTGCAGGCGCTGATTACACAACAGGCGCGTCGTCCGTTTTTGACCTTCAGCGGCGAAGCGACGGTGAACGTATTACAGCTAAATATGGCGCTGGATGCGATGCCAGCAAACCCTCGATAAGGACGCTATGAACGACGAGCCTTTGCGGCCCAATCCCGATGCGCTGCTGCAGGAAAACAGCGACAGCCATCGCGGCAAGCTGAAAATCTATTTTGGTGCCTGCGCGGGCGTCGGGAAAACTTACGCCATGCTGCAAGAGGCGCAGCGTATGCGGGCACAAGAGTTGGATGTATTGGTCGGCGTGGTAGAAACCCATGAACGGCCTGAGACGGCGCAGCTGCTGGAAGGTCTGGCGCTGTTGCCACGCCGCGCGACGGGGCGTTCGCGCCATGCCGAGTTCGATCTCGATGCCGCGCTGGCACGCCATCCTGCGGTCATCCTGATGGATGAACTGGCGCACACCAATGTGCAGGGGTCACGTCATCCAAAGCGCTGGCAGGATATTGAAGAGCTGCTGGAGGCGGGCATTGACGTACTCACCACCGTCAACGTTCAGCATCTTGAAAGTCTCAACGATGTTGTTGGCGGCGTGACCGGCATTCAGGTGCGCGAAACCGTGCCCGATCCCTTTTTCGACAGCGCCGATGAAGTGGTATTGGTCGATTTGCCGCCGGATGACCTGCGCCAGCGGCTGAAAGAGGGCAAGGTTTACATGGGGGAGCGCGCTGAACGCGCCATCGAAAATTTCTTCCGCAAAGGTAACTTGTTTGCACTGCGTGAGTTGGCGCTGCGCCGCACCGCCGATCGTGTTGATGACCAGATGCGCGCCTGGCGCGACCGTCAAGGCAGCGATCGCGTATGGCATACGCGTGACGCCATTTTGCTGTGCATTGGCGACGACAGTGGCAGCGAAAAATTAGTGCGCAGCGCGGCGCGGCTCGCCGCCAGGTTGGGCAGCGAATGGCATGCGGTTTACGTTGAGACGCCGCGGCTGAATCGCCTGCCAGAAGCCCGCCGTCGTGCCATTCTCCGCACCTTGCAACTGGCGCAGGAGCTGGGCGCCGAAACCGCTACGCTCTCCGATCCTGATGAAGCCCAGGCGGTGCTGCGTTACGCACGCGAACACAACCTTGGAAAAATTGTGACGGGTCGCCGTCCGGCACGCCGTTGGCGACGCGATAGCTTTGCCGAGCGTCTGGGTCAGCTCGGCCCGGATGTCGATTTATTGGTGGTGGCGCTGGATGAACCGGTGAAGGATGCGCCGCATCCCCTGGCGGAAGGACGCATTAGCAACGATAAATGGCGGTTGCACTTGCGTGGCTGCTTTATGGCGCTGGTGTTGTGCGTGCTGGTGACGGCGGTGGGGCAAACGTTGCTGATCGGTTTCGATCCCGCTAACAGCGTGATGATCTACTTGCTGGCGGTGGTGATCGTCGCGCTGCGTTACGGACGCTTGCCTTCGATCATTGCGACCATCTTGAACATTCTCGCTTTCGATCTGTTTTTTGTCGCGCCGACCGGCACGGTTGCGGTTTCCGATTTGCAATATCTGGTGACCTTTGCGGTGATGCTGGCGGTGGGTGTGATTGTCGGGAATCTTACCGCTGGCGTACGCTATCAGGCGCGGGTTGCACGTTACCGCGAGCAGCGGGCGCGCTATCTGTACGAGATGGCGAAATCGCTGAGCAGCGCATTAACGCCGCAGGATATCGCTGCGACCAGCCAGCGGGTAATTGACGTTACGTTACAGGCGCGCAGTCTGCTGCTGCTGCCGGATGAGCAGGGTGAGTTACAGTCGATTGGTGATGCGCTACCCGCCAATGAACCGGATCGCGCTATCGCCAAGTGGAGCTTCAGCAAAGGCCAACCCGCAGGCGCGGGCACTGACACCTTGTCCGCCGTGCCTTATCAAATCCTGCCGCTTAAAAGTGGGGCGCTGTGTCGCGGTTTGCTGGTGGTTGAGCCACAAAACCTGCGCCAGCTGATGATTCCTGAGCAGCAGCGGTTGGTCGAAACCTTTACCGTGCTGATCGCTAACGCGTTAGAGCGCATTGCACTTTCGCAGAGTGAAGCTGCGTCGCGCTTATCAGCAGAACGTGAACAGTTGAGGAATGCACTGCTTTCGGCGCTATCCCACGATTTGCGTACGCCGCTGACGGTGCTGTTTGGGCAGGCGGAAATGTTGATGCTCGATCTCGCCAGCGAAGATGAAAAATATGTGCAGCAGGCCAGCCAGATTCGCGAACAGACGTTGAGCACGATTCGGCTGGTGAGCAATATGTTGGATATGGCGCGTATCCAATCGGGCGGTTTGAATTTACGTGAAGAGTGGCTGGCGCTGGAAGAGGTGATTGGCGGCGCCCTTAGCAGCATGGCTGCCTCGCTGAAAGGGCAACATATTCAGCTGGCGTTACCGACAGAGATGGTACTGATCAAAGGCGACAGCACGCTGCTTGAGCGGGTGTTGACCAATTTGATTGAAAACAGCTTGAAATATGCGGGTCACGGCGCTCCTCGCGGCATCAAGGCGTGGCAGGAAAAAGACCGGCTGGAACTGGCGATTTGGGATGGCGGGCCGGGCATTGCCGAGGCAGAGTTAACCCGTATCTTTGATAAGTTTGCGCGCGGGAATAAGGAGTCGGCGGTGCCGGGTGTGGGCCTGGGTTTAGCCATCTGCAAAACCATTATTGAAAGCCACGGCGGGCAGATTTGGGCAGAGAATCGTCCACAGGGTGGTGCATCATTTCGCTTATCATTGCCGCTGCCGCCCGTGCCGGAAATTTCTGAAGAGGCACTGAAATAACTTCACAGTTCCTCGGTTATACTGCCCAGCTTATTTGATCATTATTGGGAAATTATGGAACGTTTTACCGAAAACCTGATGTATGCATCTCGCTGGTTGTTGGCTCCGGTTTACATTGGACTTTCGCTGGGATTGCTGGCGCTAACCATCAAATTTTTTCAGGAGATTGTTCACCTGTTGCCCAACATTTTCAGCGTGGCGGAAAACGATCTGATTTTGATCCTGCTGTCGTTGGTCGACATGGCGCTGGTGGGGGGATTGTTGGTGATGGTGATGCTGTCGGGCTATGAAAACTTTGTTTCTAAACTCGACATTGATGAAGATAAAGAGAAGCTGAGCTGGCTGGGCAAGATGGATTCTGGCTCGTTAAAAAACAAGGTTGCGGCCTCGATTGTGGCGATCTCGTCTATCCATTTGCTACGCGTGTTCATGGAAGCGCGCAATGTCGCTAATGACAAGCTGATGTGGTACGTGATTATTCACCTGACCTTTGTGCTGTCTGCGTTTGTGATGGGTTGGCTGGACACGATGTCGCGTAACCAAAAGAAAGATTATTAGAAAATTAAGCGGTGGTCAGGGCTTGTGCCACCTCAATCCGGTTAAGTGCGAGGTCGTTTGTCCCCCATCCCGGCCTTCCCCCGCGCTGCGGGGGAAGGCCGGGATGGGGGACAGCGCGCACCTTCCAAACCTAACTTGATGCTGGCCTTGTACCTGCCAGCGTAGGCATCACATCTTTAATCATTGCAAAAAACTGGGTTAGCCTTGCTGGGTAATAACTTGCCCACGGATAAGTTAGCCAAATGGGCAGCGGCGGTGCTTGCCATTCCGGCGTCAGTTGAATGAGCCGTCCAGCAGCCAAATCCTCTTGCACTACCCAAGCCGACACGATCGCTGCACCCATTCCTGCTAAGGCCGCTTTGCGCACCGCATATAAGCTGTCGCTGCTCAACCTTGGCGTAATAGCCAGATTCACGGGCTGTCCATCCTGAACTCGCTGCAATGCCACTTCATTACGATAAAAACTGGTCAGCGCCAGCCAAGGCAAATCACACAATTGTTCAACCTGTTCGACAGGAGCGTGCTGTGCCAATACGTCTGGCGATGCCACTACAATGCGCGGAACTTCAGCCAGTAAAATCGCTACCAGCGAGGTGTCTGTCGGTGCGCCGACCTGAATCGCGCAGTCTACGTTCTCTGCCATAAAATCGGGCGTGCGATCGTTTAACATCCACTCGACATTCAGGCGTGGATAACGCCGCAGGTAGTCGAGCAGCGGGGCGATCAGCTGATCTTGACCAAACGCATGCGGCGCACGCACGCGCAATGTTCCTACCGGATCGTCGCTGGCACGCGTCAAATCGTCTTCAAGCGCATACCAGGTTGCCAGCAGCTGCCGCGCTTGCGCATAGCAACGTTCACCATCATCGGTGAGTTTCAGCGCATGGGTAGTGCGCATAATCAGTTTCAGGCCGAGCCGCTGCTCCAGCGTCTGCAAGCGACGACTGATGGTCGGCTGCGTAGTGCCAAGTTGTTGCGCTGCGGCTGACAGACTGCCGCTCTCAACAATGCGGATAAAAGTTTGCATTAGTTCAATGCGATCACTGCTGATGGAGTTGCTCATACGCCTCATGCATAACGGTTTTGCCTTCAAGCAGTCTACCGCGTATAGCCGCAGTGCGCTTTAATGTGCGAAATGAATTTATAGGAAGAGATTATGTCAGCAGTTAACAGCATCAATAGCGACCAGGCCGAAGCCCTTCCGGGCCCGTTGGTTTTTACACTCGCAGCCGGCGCGGGTTTAAGCGTGGCGTCGATTTACTACAGCCAGCCCATGCTGGATATCATCAGCAAGCAATTCAACGTGGGCGTTGGCGCGGTGGGCATGGTACCAATGCTGACGCAGGCGGGTTATGCGTTGGGCATTTTACTGCTGGCACCGCTCGGCGACCGACACGATCGCCGCACCATTATATTAATCAAAGGGCTGCTGTTAATGGCGGCGCTGCTGCTGTGTGGATTTTCGGGTGGTCTGAGTGCGCTGCTGGTTGCCAGCTTTGCTACCGGATTAACCGCCACCGTGGCGCAGGATATCGTTCCCGCTTCGGCAGCGTTAGCACCAGAGCGCAGCCGCGGCAAAACAGTTGGCACCGTCATGACGGGTTTGCTGGTGGGGATTTTGCTGTCACGCGTAGTGAGCGGCGTAGTGGCGGAATATTTCGGCTGGCGCACCATGTATATGATCGCTGCGCTGGCGGTGCTTTTCATTAGCCTGGCACTGTGGCGCGTGTTGCCACGCTTTACGCCGGGCACATCGGTGAGCTATCCACGTTTACTGCTGTCGTTGGTGCATCTCTGGCGTCAGCATCAAACATTGCGCCGTGCAGCGTTAGCGCAAGGATTGTTATCGGTGGGTTTCAGCGCCTTTTGGTCAACGTTAGCGATCATGCTTAGCGAGCGGTTTCATTTCGACAGCGCCGTTGCGGGTGCATTTGGTTTGGCCGGCGCGGCGGGCGCATTGGCTGCGCCGCTGGCAGGCAGCGTAGCCGACCGCATCGGCCCGGCACGCGTTACCCAAGTGGGCGCAGCGTTAGTGACCGTTTCTTTCGCCTTGATGTTTTTACTGCCGCTGCTGCCGATGCCTGCTCAGCTAGCATTGATCATCATCAGTACCGTCGGTTTTGATTTGGGCGTGCAGGCCACCTTGGTCGCGCACCAAACATTGGTCTATGGCCTTGCCCCGGAAGCGCGTAGCCGTCTGAATGCCTTGCTGTTTACTGTGGTCTTTATTGGGATGGCAAGCGGTGCAGCCTTGGGAAGCCTGGCGCTGGCGCATTGGGGTTGGAACGGCGTGGTGGCGTTATCCACGTTAGCCGGAGCCGCGAGTTTGGCGGTGCGCTTCGCCAGTCGCCATCTTAAAAACTGATTATATTGTGCTTGCCATGACGCTCACCTCATTTTCAAAAGATGTGCCAGGATTAAAGGTAATCTGGAAATAATTGGAGCGTTATGGATTTTCTCGCCTGGACAGCCGCAACCGGCTGTCTGCTACTGCTTATGTCACTGGCTGCCGGTTGGATACACCGTGGGCCAGTGACCTCATTTGGACTTTTTCTGGTTGCGGGCGTGTTATGCGGCCCGTGGGTTTTTAACGTCCTGCAAATTGACATTATCCGCCATTCCGAGCTGGTAGCGCACATCACTGAAATCACCATGGCAGCGTCGCTGTTCATCACTGGGTTAAAATTGCGTTTGCCGTTAAAAGCGCGCAGCTGGCGTACTGGCGTCAGGCTGGCGTTCCCGGCTATGCTGCTCACTGTTGCCGCAATGACTGCGCTGGTGCACTGGATAATTGGTTTTGACTGGCCGCTGTCGCTGGCGTTTGGCGCAATTGTCGCACCCACCGATCCGGTGCTGGCGAGTTTGATTTCTGTTAACGATGCGCGTGACGATGATTCACTGCGTGTCGCAATCTCAAGTGAAGCTGGCATGAATGATGGCTCGGCATTGCCGTTGCTGGTTTTGGCGCTGGCGCTGTTTAACGGTAAAAGCCTGAACGGCGCGCTGCTGACACATTGGGGCGCGACTGAGGTGCTTTGGGCGATTGGCGGTGGTTTGCTGATTGGCTTTGTGCTTGGGCGATTGATCGGCTCGCTGGCAACCAATTTACGTAGTGCGCATGGTAATGTCGCACCCAATGATTTTCTTGCGCTGGCGCTGATCGCCCTGAGTTATGCGTTGACACAATGGCTGGGTGCGTCTGGCTTTCTCGCTGCGTTTGCTGCCGGCGTAGGCTTACGTCGTGCCGAGCTGGGGGTGTTCAAACGCTATCAAACGGATGATATGACCGATGATGAGCGCGTGTTGCCAGCGGAAGCCTTGGTAAATCCCAATAAACGCATGGAGCACGATGACAACGGCATGGTGAAATCGGTGGGTTTGGTCGTAGGCGATGCGTTGTCATTCGGCGATACTATTGAACGTTTATTGGCTGCGTTGATGATGGTGGTGCTGGGCGTAACGCTGGCGTATCACTGGAATCTCAACGGTGTGATGCTTGGCCTGCTACTGTTTGTTGTAGTACGGCCGGTCGCGGTGTGGCTGGTAACTATCGGAGCCGGCATTCCCACAGCGCAACGCTTGCTGATAGGTTGGCTGGGTATTCGCGGCATCGGTAGCCTTAACTATATCGCTTTTGCCTGGGTGCATGGCATGGAAGGTGCGCAGGCCGAAATGATGGTGGATATGGCGTTGACGCTGGTGGTAAGCAGCATTGTGGTTCACGGTGTAACGGTGACACCGCTGTTGAATTGGCGGCAGAAACGCCTTGAAGCACGACATCGTAACTAACGTTTTTGCTTAATTTAAAAAAACAGGAGTCAGTAATGAAAGCTACTCAACTACTGCTGCTGGGCATGCTGGTTTCCGGCAGTGCGCTGGCAGCCAACGAAGGCGAACAAAATGTGTATGCCAGCCAGCTGTGTCACATTGTTAGCAGCGAGCACGCGGTTTCCAGCGCTGATCAATACGTTGAAAAAATGAAGACGTATGTCGCGCAAAGCCAGTCACCTTCAGCCATGAATCAGCCCGAGTTTGATGAAGATACCGCCAATGAAGTGGCCAGTGCCTGGCTGCAACTGGGCGATGAAGAACGCGCTAAATTACGTGCCAATGAACAGCAGTGTGAACAGACTGTCATGACGCAGTTTCAGCAAGAAGATTAGTTCAGCTTGATTAACGAATAAACGCGCCTGGCTGGCGCGTTTTTTTATGGATTTTAAGGCAAAGTTGCGTACATAATCGCCAGCATTTGGCACTGGACTTGCATCACATAATCACTCCTCAGTGAACCGCAACGGTTTGCTGATCATTTGAGCATTGAAATACAGGCATCATGATTACGCGTCGACACTTTATTCTCGGCACGGGAGCCCTTGCGCTTTCTATGACCACTGGCAAATTGTTTGCTCGAGACGACATTATTCCCCTCTGGCCGGACGATCCGCCCGGCGGTGGCGGACCGTCCGGCGAGCTGCATATCAATAAAACGGGTTCATGGTCGAACATTGTTAGCCCGTCAATTCAACGGTTTAAGCCTGAAAATCCCAACGGCGAGGCGGTAATAATTGCTGCCGGTGGCGGCTATCGTTGGATTGGAATGGGACGTGAAGCCTGGCCGGTGGCGCGCTGGCTAAACGCCCATGGCTATACCGCGTATGTGCTGAGCTACCGTCTGCCGCAGGAAAAATGGCAAGCCGGGCATTTAGCGCCGCTACAGGATGCGCAACGCGCCATTCGCTTGGTGCGCTCTTTTGAGCGCAAGGTACATGTGCTGGGCTTCTCAGCGGGTGGTCATCTGTTGGGAATGGCGGCCGCGCGCCCAGAATATGACTCTTATGCTCCGCAGGATCCTCTGGATGAAGTCGTGCCGAAAGTGGATAGCGTAGGTCTGATCTACCCCGTGATTACGCTGGAAGCGCCGTATCAGCACACCACAACCCACTTAATGTTGGTGGGGAAAAACGCCACGCCGCAAGATGAAGCTAACTGGTCGGTGCAAAATTACGTTACACGCAGCTATCCGCCCACGTTCCTGGCGCAGGCCGAGGACGATCACACCTCAAACCCTTTCAATACGGAACTTATGCGCGATACCTGTCGGCGTAATCGTGTCCCGGTTGAGCTGATTCAAATCAGTAAAGGCGGACACGGTTTTGGTTTAGGTAAAGCGGGAACGCCTGCCGCACTGTGGGATCAAGCCTATGTAGGCTGGCTGGATCGACTAAGTTAATCTGCACCGAACCGGTGCAGCGCTGCACCCACAAAAAATGTTAATAAGGCGGCATAAAACCGCCTTTTTTCATGCCTGAATTCGCTATTTCCTCCAGAAAAATCCTTTCTTAACAGGCTTCTATAAATTCTTTGAACAAGTTATCAAATGCATTCCGTTATCTCTTATGCGCCTGTCGCCGTAAAGTTTATTCCAACAGCACAACAACCTAATCAACGGCTTCTGAGAGGAAATAATCATGTCTAAACTTGACCTGCTCGACCCACAAAACTCTACCCTGATCTTCATCGACCATCAGCCGCAAATGGCTTTCGGCGTCGCCAATATTGATCGTCAGCAGCTTAAAAATAACACTGTCGCTCTCGCCAAGGCGGGCAAGATTTTTAACGTGCCGACGATTTATACCTCCGTTGAGACCGAAAGCTTCAGCGGTTATATCTGGCCTGAACTGCTGGCGGTTCACCCGGAGATTAAACCGATTGAACGCACCTCGATGAACTCGTGGGAAGATGCCAAATTCGTCGAAGCCGTGAAAAAAACGGGCCGCAAAAAACTGGTGATTTCCGCGCTGTGGACGGAAGTTTGTCTGACATTCCCGGCGTTGATGGCACTGAACGAAGGCTTTGAAGTCTACGTGGTCACCGATACGTCGGGCGGCACCAGCGTTGATGCACACGAACGCTCAGTACAGCGTATGGTGCAGGCGGGTGCTATTCCTGTCACCTGGCAGCAGGTGCTGCTTGAATATCAACGCGACTGGTCACGTAAAGAGACCTATGACGCGGTGATGGATCTGGTTCGTGAACACAGCGGTGCTTACGGCATGGGCGTTGATTACGCTTACACGCTGGTGCACAACGCGCCAGCGCGTCAGGGCTGACAGGTGGCTTTCACCGCATCAATAAGCAGCTGTAGGGCCACCGGTATGATTAACTGCATTGAAAGCGCAGAAGTCAGTTGCGTATAAAGTGGATAGCGCGAGGTTCTTATAGAGAGAGTTAACCCTTTTATTATGAACCAAGCATCTTATAGGGTTGGTATGATCGTAAAAGGCTCAAGATTGAGCCTTTTTTATTCTTTTAAAACTCTGGGTTCATATAAAGGATGAATTGCCGATCCTAAGTAGATTGCCAAAAAAAATCCTACATTCAACATGTAGGATTCTGATGAGAAATAAATGTGTAATCAATGGCGGCTATTAGCGCATTGTCACAAACTCTTCCGAAGCCGTTGGGTGAATCGCGACGGTATTATCAAAATCTTTTTTGGTCGCGCCCATTTTCAGCGCCACGGCGAAGCCTTGCAGCATCTCGTCCATACCAAATCCGATTCCGTGAATGCCGACAATCTTCTCTTCAGCGCCGACACAAACCAACTTCATGCGGCAGGGTTGGCGATGCTGCGTCACTGCGGTATACATCGCGGTAAAGGCCGATTTATAGATTTTTACCTGATCGTCACCATATTGCTCACGCGCTTGTGGCTCGGTTAAACCTATGGTGCCAATCGGTGGATGGCTAAATACCACGGTTGGGATGTTGCTGTAATCCAGATGCTCGTCCGGCTTGTTGTTGAACAAGCGCTCGGAAAGACGACGGCCAGCGGCGACGGCCACGGGTGTTAGCTCGACTGCGCCCGTATTATCGCCCACGGCGTAAACGCCTGGCACGTTGGTGTTCTGGAACTTATCAACCTTGATATAGCCTTTTTCGTCCAGCTCCACGCCTGCGGCTTCAATGTTCAACACATCGTTAGCCGGTTCGCGGCCAATAGCCCAAACCAGACAATCAACCGTTTGCTCACTGCCATTTTCTAACTGCAGCGTCAGGCTGCCATCACTATTTTTAATCACCGCTTTAGGGATGGAATGGGTGTGCAGTGTTGGGCCTTCGGTGTTCATGACTTCAACCAGCGTTTCGGTGATCAGCGGATCAAAGGTGCGCAGCGGCGCATGTTGACGCACGAACAGATGTGTTTCCGAACCCAGCGCATTCACCACGCCCGCCAGCTCAACGGCGATATAACCGGCACCGATGACCGCAGTACGCTTTGGCAACGCGTCGAGTTCAAAGAAACCGTCGGAATCGATGCCATATTCCGCACCCGGAATGCGAGGATGGCTTGGACGGCCGCCGGTCGCGATCAAGATGTGATCGGCGGTGATGGTTTCACCGTTGACTTCCACTGTGTTCGCATCAACGAAGCGGGCAAAACCTCTGATCACTTCAACCTGGTTTTTGCCCAGCACGTTGTCGTAGGAGGTGTGAATACGATCAATATAGGCGCTGCGATTTTTCACCAGGGTCGCCCAATCGAAGCGGTTTACCGTGGTATCGAAGCCGTAATCGGGGCCATAAAGATGGATAGCTTCAGCGATTTGCGCAGCGTGCCACATTATTTTCTTCGGCACGCAACCTACGTTGACGCAGGTGCCGCCCAATTCTTTGGCTTCGATCAGGGCGCATTTTTGTCCATGCATCGCCGCACGGTTAATTGAAGCGATGCCGCCGCTGCCGCCGCCAATGGCGAGATAGTCAAAATGTCGGGTCATTGCAGTATCCATCTGGTTGCAAGAAAAATTGGCATAGAGTGTAACGCTGCGGGTCGAAATGACGCAAAGTTTGCGCCTATGATTGTAATAGGGTCGAATTTTTTCCACACATTACAGGGAAGCATAGCATGCACCTTACTTTTCTTGGTACCGGCGGCGGTGCGCCCAGCCTGCAACGCAACGTAACCTCTATCGCTTTTACCCGCTCAATTCGCGGCGAAACCTGGCTCTTCGATTGTGGTGAAGGGACCCAGCTTCAATTCATGCGCACTGCGCTGAAACCGGGCAGATTGGATAAGATTTTCATTACGCACCTGCACGGCGATCACATCTTTGGCCTGCCGGGTTTATTAACCAGCCGCTCAATGGCGGGACTGCTTGATCCTTTTACCGTTTATGGGCCAAAAGGCATCAAAACCTTTATTGAAACTGCGCTGTCACTGAGCGGATCTTTTACCAGCTATCCGCTGGACATTATTGAGATTGAAGCCGGAACGGTTTTGGATGATGGCGAATTTCGGGTGACGGCCTGGCCGTTGAATCACGTCATTGAATGCTTTGGTTATCGCATTGAACAGTACGATAAACCGGGTTTTCTGGATGCGCCGCGTCTGAAAGCGGAAGGTGTGCCGCGCGGGCCGTGGTATCAACAGCTGAAGCTGGGCCAAAAAGTGACGCTGGAAGATGGCCGCGTGATTAATGGCGCACACTATTTGGGGCCTGCGACCAAAGGCAAAACGCTGGCGATATTTGGCGACACTGCACCGACTGAGGTTGCGCTTCAGCTCGCGGCGGATGTTGATTTGATGGTGCATGAAACCACGCTTGAAGCCGCGATGATTGAAAAGGCAAACGGACGTGGGCATTCAACCACGCTTCAGGCAGCACAAGCGGCGAAAGACGCAGGGGCTAAGCGTTTGATTGCCACGCACTTTAGCTCACGCTACCTGCCGCAGGATATGGCGCGCCTGCTGGCAGAATGTCAGACCATTTTTCCGGCGACTGAGATAGCGCATGATTTGGCGGTCTTCACCTTTTAATGCTGCAGCGCAGGGTAAGTAAAAAACAGCAGATGCGTCATATTGAGGGTGAAGTGGCATGCGGTTGCGATCCACAAGCGGCCGCTCCAGTGCCACGCAAGGCCGTAAATTATCCCGGCGAGCGTGGCAAAAATCACCAGCAATACACCGCCTGGAAAATGTACCAATCCAAACAGCAGTGACGTTATCCACAGGGCTTTGTCTCCGCCTACTCGCTGGCGCAAGCGGTGCTGCAAATAACCGCGAAAAAAAGCTTCTTCAGCCAGCGCCACGAAAAACAGATTGGCCAACATGAACGCCCAAATCCACGCGGGAAAATGAGGTTCAAATCCTAATCCACCCAGCATCACCGCCAAACAAAGCAGCAGGGGAATAGCAGCCACCAAGGCAAACCAAACGATGTTATGCCGTGGCGGATGGGCGGCAGTGTTGAACAGCGTGGGCGTGCAGGCCAGCAGCAGAAAAGGAATTAATGCTTTATCAAGATTGAACGAGAAGCTAAAAGGCACGCTTTGCGGGCCTGCTCTCACCGCTTCGACGTGCGGCGGCTGATGAAATCCGGGGAAAAGATGCAGAAACAGCCCAATACAGATGAAGACTAACAGCGCTTCGGTGCTGCTTTGCAGTTGAGGATTGGCTGGGTAACGTAAACGCAGCCCGACGAGGCTTGCCGAAAGTAAAATCAATACGCCGGCTGGCCAGCTCAATAGACCCTGATAAAGTCCCAGCAAAAGTGAGAGTGTCAGCAGCAGCAGCGCCAGGCGTTTTGCCTGCGCCAGTGAAATCAGCGCGCCAGCCAGAACTAACCACATGACAGAAGCCTACAGATGACATTTGCCGCGACGTTAACATCGCGGCAGCGTTATGCGTTACTCGGGTACGACCTGCGTCACGCTGAAATGACCGGTGCCAGCAGGAACCAACTTTTTATGCAGCCAAGGCAGCAACGTGTTCATTTGGCCAGCCAGTTTCCATGGCGGATTGATCACAATCATGCCCGATGCTGTCATGCCACGTTGAGCGCTGTCAGGACGCACCGCCAGTTCAATCTGCAAAATATTGCGAATGCCGGTCGCTTCGAAATCACGCATCATGTGTTTGATCTGCTGACGCATAACCACTGGATACCACAGCGCAAAGACGCCAGTGTTAAAGCGTTTGTGGCCTTCCTGAATACCTTTTACTACCGCCTGATAATCACTTTTCATCTCATACGGCGGATCGATCAGAATCAAGCCACGACGTGAAGGCGGCGGCAGCTTGGCCTTTAACTGCTGATAACCGTCGGCGCGTTCTACGCGGGCGCGGCTATCTTTGCCAAACTCGTTACGCAGCAGCGGGTAATCGCTGGAATGCAGTTCGGTCAGTTGCAGTTTGTCATCTTCACGCAGCAAATGACGGGCAATCAGCGGCGAACCGGGGTAATAACGCAAGGTATCGCCACGATTAAGCGATTTAATGGCATCGAAATAAGGTTGCAACAGCTCGGGTGCGTCTGGCTGTTGCCAGATACGCGAAATTCCTTCCAGGTATTCGCCGGTGCGCTCAGCGTGCTCACCGCTCAATTGATAACGTCCTGCACCCGCATGCGTATCGAGATAGAAAAACGGTTTTTCTTTCTCTTTAAGGGCGGTGATGATCAGGCTTTGTACGGTGTGTTTCAGCACATCAGCATGGTTGCCGGCGTGAAAACTGTGGCGATAACTCAGCATAAAAAATGGGATTTCCGAGGTTGCAGCTAAAAAGGGATACAGCGAGTGCGCTGGATTATAACGTCAGATGCGAACAATTGCTGACGTTTCGCGCTATTCAACAGCGCTTGCAGCTTAAGTTTAGTCATTTTATGGCCCTTTCGACCTGTACGACGTGGCTGAATTCCAGAAATCCGGCGCACAAACCAATAAATATCTGCAAATTAAAGATTCGGTTAGCGGTGACTCAACAATCGGGTGATGTCGCGCTACCCGTTCCAGATGTGTGAATTGTGCTTTTGTATCACGACGCTTTTTTATGCCTTGCGCCTCGTCGCTGTCCGTTTCTTCCGCGCCTCATCATAGCCGCCATTGATTTTCGCTACACTTAACCGCATGTTACTTTGATTGCATTGCGCGACCTGTCGCGCCTCATACATCGATAAAGGACTGCGCTATGACCAATCCGTTACTCACTTCTTTTGATCTGCCGCCATTTTCTGCCATCCAACCTGAACATGTGGTTCCCGCCGTTACCGAGGTGCTGACCGACTGTCGTGCCATGGTGGAAAAAGTCGTGGCGCAAGGCGCACCTTACACCTGGGATAATCTTGTTCAGCCGCTGGCGGAAACCGATGATCGTCTTGGCCGCATCTTCTCGCCGGTTAGCCATCTTAACTCAGTGAAAAACAGCCCGGAGCTGCGTCAGGCGTATGAACAAACGCTGCCGCTGCTCTCTGAATACAGCACATGGGTAGGACAGCATGAAGGTTTGTATCAGGCGTATCGCAATCTAAAAGAGGGCGAAAATTACGCGGCACTGGATTTAGCACAGAAAAAAGCGGTCGATAACGCGCTGCGTGATTTTGAACTCTCCGGTATTGGTCTGGATAAAGAGAAGCAGAAACGTTATGGCGAAATCGCCGCGCGCCTCTCTGAGTTGGGTTCTGCCTACAGCAACAACGTGCTCGATGCCACCATGGGCTGGAGCAAGCTGATCACCGATGAAAGCGAGCTTGCCGGTATGCCGGAAAGCGCAATGGCGGCGGCCAAAGCTCAAGCCGAAGCGAAAGAGCAAGAGGGCTGGTTGCTGACGCTGGATATCCCAAGCTATTTGCCGGTGATGACCTATTGCGATAACGCCGCACTGCGTGAAGAGATGTATCGCGCATACTCAACGCGTGCATCTGATCAAGGTCCGAACGCCGGTAAGTGGGACAACGGTCCGATCATGGCAGAAGAGTTGGCGCTGCGCCATGAGCTGGCACAGCTGCTGGGCTTTGATTCCTTTGCCCATAAATCACTGGCCACCAAAATGGCGGAAAGCCCATCGCAGGTGATCGACTTCCTGAATGATTTAGCAAAACGCGCTCGTCCACAGGGTGAAAAAGAGCTGCAACAGCTGCGCGCCTTTGCTGAAAAAGAGCATGGCGTTGAAAGCCTGAATCCTTGGGATCTCACTTACTACGGCGAAAAACAGAAGCAGCATCTTTATACCATCAGCGATGAACAACTGCGTCCTTACTTCCCAGAATCACGCGCGGTTGCGGGCTTGTTTGAAGTGGTAAAACGCATTTACGGCATTACCGCTAAAGAGCGTACCGATGTTGATGTTTATCATCCAGACGTGCGTTTCTTCGACCTGTTTGATGAAACCGGCGAGCTGCGCGGCAGCTTCTACCTTGACCTGTATGCGCGCGAGCACAAACGCGGCGGGGCATGGATGGACGATTGCGTCGGCCAGATGCGTAAAGCGGATGGTAATCTGCAAAAACCGGTGGCGTATCTCACCTGTAACTTCAACCGCCCGGTGAAAGGGAAACCTGCGCTGTTCACGCACGATGAAGTGATCACGCTGTTCCATGAATTTGGTCATGGCTTGCACCATATGCTCACGCGCGTGGAAACCCCCGGCGTGGCGGGTATCAACGGTGTGCCTTGGGATGCGGTCGAGCTGCCAAGTCAGTTTATGGAAAACTGGTGCTGGGAACCGGATGCGCTGGCGTTTATTTCGGGTCACTTTGAAACCGGCGAACCGCTGCCAAAAGAATTGCTGGATAAAATGCTGGCGGCGAAGAACTATCAGGCGGCGCTGTTTATCCTGCGTCAGCTGGAGTTTGGCCTGTTCGATTTCCGCTTGCACACGGAATTCAATCCAGAGAAAGGTGCACAAATTCTGGAAACCCTGCGCGAAGTGAAAAGCCGGGTTGCCGTGGTGCCAAGCCCAGAATGGGGCCGATTCCCGCACGCGTTCAGCCATATCTTTGCCGGCGGTTACGCCGCAGGTTATTACAGCTATTTGTGGGCAGATGTACTGGCCGCAGATGCCTATTCACGCTTTGAGGAAGAGGGGATTTTTAACCGCGAAACCGGTCAATCCTTCCTTGATAACATCCTGACGCGCGGCGGCTCTGAAGAGCCGATGGAGCTGTTTAAACGCTTCCGTGGACGTGAGCCGCAGCTGGATGCGATGCTGGAACATTACGGCATTCAGGGATAAGTCGTTACGTGAAAATCTGTTTGATCGATGAATCAGGCGCCGGAGACGGCGCCTTATCACTTTTAGCGCAGCGCTGGCAGTTAGAGCATGACGACGATGCACCGCTGGCGCTGGTACAAACGCCTACGCATCTTGAGCTGCGTAAGCGCGATGAACCGAAGCTGGGCGGCATTTTTGTCGATTTCGTCTCCGGTGCGATGGCGCATCGTCGCCGTTTTGGCGGCGGACGCGGTGAAGCGGTAGCGAAAGCGGTGGGCATTAAAGGCGGTTATTTGCCTGATGTGGTTGATGCAACAGCCGGTCTGGGACGTGATGCCTTTGTGCTGGCAGCGTTAGGTTGCCGGGTGCGGATGCTTGAGCGTCATCCGGTGGTGGCAGCGCTGTTAGAAGATGGTTTACAGCGCGGCTATCAGGATGCCGAAATCGGGGGTTGGCTACGTGAAAGGTTGACGTTGATCCATGCGTCCAGCGCCCTGGCGTTAAGCGAGATATCGCCACAACCTGACGTAGTCTATCTCGATCCGATGTATCCGCATCGCCAGAAAAGCGCCATGGTGAAGAAAGAGATGCGGGTATTTCAGTCCCTGGTGGGTGCCGATGAGGATGCTGACGCGTTGCTGGAACCGGCGCGGCGCTTAGCGAAAAAGCGCATCGTGGTGAAACGCCCCGATTACGCACCGCCGCTGGCAAATATTGAGACGCAATCGGCGGTGGTGACAAAAAGCCATCGCTTCGATATCTATCCGCCCTTGGCAAAATAAGCATAAAAAAAGCCGGTTATTCAACCGGCTTTTTTAGGCGAAAAAACGCGTTATTCGTCTTCTTCATCGCGCAACGGCACGATCAGCATGTCTATATGAACGGTGTTGATGAGCTGACGCGCTGAGGACATCAGTTTGCTCCAGAAATCTTGATGATGACCGCAGACCACCATATCTACATCATATTTTTTGATTGCGTCTACCAGCACTTGGGCAAGATCGCCGCTGCCGCTCAGGGTTTCGCTGATTGGATAACCCGCCGAGTCAGATAAGCCTCTTAATGCCTGGTGCGTCTCCTGAGAAATACGCTTTTGCATATCGCCAAGATTTACGTCAATCAAACCGGTGTAGAGATCGGAGTAATTCACGTCTACGTGAATCAGAGAAATTTTTGCATCATAAGGGCGAGCCAACGAAACGGCTTTATCCACTAACAGTTGGCTTTCGGGAGAAAGATCTACTGCAATCAGGATATGTTTATAAGCCATGATATAACTCCTTCCACGAGATTAAGGATGGCAACCGGTATTCCTGCCGCGTCACAGCTGGGCGAAATCCTTTGCGCGAACGGGCGATGAGCGCCACCAAAGTGTTTGCCTGCGAGGCAGGCGTCATATTGTTTTACCGTTGAGTATAGCTGCGAATGTTAACAAATGCTTCCGCGGCCGCTACGGTTGTGAATAAGATCAAAGGTCCGCTATTTTTGCTCGCGCCGAACGAAAATCATCGCTGGAAAAAAATGAAACATTTCTCCTACACTGAAAATGACGGTTACTCACGTATGGTACTGAGCGCCCGAGCTTGTCAGAACAATATCGCAGTCTGGTTCATTCAGTGGTTGGCAATTTCTGTGGGGCGTATTTAGCGTTATTCCGCTGCAAGCGTCTCCGCGGCTCCAGCCGGGAGGGGGAACATGATGATCAGCACCATCGCGCTTTTTTGGGCTCTGTGTGTGGTTTGTATTGTGAATATGGCGCGCTATTTCTCTTCTCTGCGCGCCTTGCTGGCGGTATTACGAGGCTGCGATCCGCTGCTCTATCAATATGTCGATGGCGCGGGCTTTTTCACTTCTCATGGGCAGCCAAGCAAACAAGTCCGGCTGGTACGTTATATCTGGGCTAAGCGTTATCTTGATCACCACGATGAAGAGTTTATTCGTCGCTGCGAGCGGGTACGTGGGCAGTTTATGCTGACCAGTTCTTTGTGCGGATTAGTGGTGATTAGCCTGATAGCGATGGCTATCTGGCATTAAAAAAGGGCGACTTGCGTCGCCCTCTATTCAAACTGATTTACACCAGTTTTAACGCTATCCAGTACAGCGAGCCTGAAAGAACAATACAGACAGGCAAGGTGAATATCCACGCCATGGCAATGTTCTTGATGGTTCGACTCTGCAAGCCGCCGCCGTCTACCAGCATGGTACCCGCGACAGAAGAAGAGAGGATATGTGTGGTGGAAACCGGCAAGCCGGTATAACTGGCCACACCAATTGAAACCGCAGCCGTGACCTGCGCGGACATCCCTTGTGCGTAAGTCATGCCTTTTTTACCGATCTTTTCACCAATTGTGGTCGCAACACGACGCCAGCCAATCATCGTGCCAATGCCTAATGCCAGCGCAACTGCCACAATAATCCACACCGGCGCATATTCAATCGTGCCGAGCAGATCGCTTTTCAGCTTGTTAAGGAAGCGTTTGTCATCGCCAGTGGTTTCCGGCAGCTTAGCCGCTTTATCTGCGGTATCAGAGATACACAGCAGCAGGCGACGCATCTGGCTGCGTTGTTCCACAGAAAGCTGATCGTAGCTCTGCAGGTTATTCAGCAAGCTTTGCGCACGCTGAACGGCTTGCAGCGCACGTGCGCTATCACAATGGAACTGCTGCGGGCCTGACGGCACTTCTTCCGGGGTTGGCAGCGCAGGCGGAGCCATCTGGATGATGTGCGTCAGCGATTCATTGTGCTGCTGATAATACTGTTCGAGATGATTAACTGCATCGCGGGTACGCGTGATGTCATAACCCGACGCATTCATATTCACCACGAATCCCGCAGGCGCAACGCCAATCAGGACCAGCATGATCAGGCCAATGCCTTTCTGACCATCATTCGCACCGTGCGAATAACTCACCCCAATTGCAGAAACAATCAGCGCGATACGCGTCCAGAAAGGCGGCTTTTTCTTGCCATCGATCTTTTCACGGTCAGCAGGCGTCATATGAATCCGGGCGCGCTTCTTGGTGTTGCTCCAGTAGCGACGCAGAATGAAAATCAATCCACCCGCTATCAGCAGACCCACGATGGGCGACAGAATCAGTGACAGGAAGATGTTGATCACTTTCGGGATGTTGAGTGCATCAACCACCGAAGTACCATTCATCAACGCATTGGTGAGACCGATACCGATAATGGCACCAATCAAGGTATGGGAGCTGGAAGCCGGTAACCCTAAATACCAGGTGCCGAGGTTCCAGATGATCGCCGCTAATAGCATAGAAAACACCATAGCGAGACCGTGAGCCGATCCGACATTCAACAGCAAGTCGGTGGGAAGCATGTGAACAATGGCATAGGCAACGCTCAAACCACCGAGCAGCACACCAAAGAAGTTGAATACACCCGCCATCACCACAGCAAGCTGGGCACGCATGGCACGCGTATAGATGACCGTCGCAACTGCGTTGGCCGTGTCGTGAAAACCGTTGATTGCTTCGTAAAACAATACAAACAGCAGGGCAAGAACCAATAACAGGCCGGTACTGAGGTCTAGGCCAGCAAACAGATGTAGCATAAACGTTACGCCATTTTGGGAGGACATGAACGCGGCGCATTATCCGCGACAACGTGCTGTATGGGAAAGGAAAATATAGTCCTAATTTACCGTTAAGTTGTAATTTACACGATATAACGGGGTAAAAAGGTCTAAAAATTAGTCAGTTACATTATGACACATTTACGGCAAATTTTTGACGCTGGCGTCGGAGTGAGCAGATCACTACAATCTGCGCCTTTCAGATAAAGTGGGTAAGAAGCAGTGGAACAGTTTGACGTTATCATCATTGGTGCGGGTGCCGCAGGCCTGTTCTGTGCCGCGCAGGCTGGCCTTCGTGGCCGTCGCGTGCTGCTGCTGGATAACGGTAAGAAGCCGGGCCGTAAAATTTTGATGTCGGGCGGCGGCCGCTGCAACTTCACCAATCTCTATACCGAAGCCGCGGCTTATCTGTCGCACAATCCTCACTTCTGCAAGTCTGCGCTGGCGCGTTATACCCAATGGGATTTCATCGATCTGGTGAACAAACATGGCATCGCCTGGCATGAAAAGACCTTAGGGCAGCTGTTTTGTGATGATTCGGCGCAGCAAATCGTCGAACTGTTAGTGAAAGAGTGCGAAAAAGCAGAGGTTACGCTGCGTCTACGCTCGGAAGTATTGAGTGTCAGCCGTGATGAATCTGGCTATACGCTGCAACTGAATGGCGACACGGTGCGGGCTAAAAAGCTGGTGATCGCCAGCGGCGGATTGTCGATGCCAGGATTGGGCGCAACCCCGTTTGGCTATAAAATTGCCGAGCAGTTCGGCCTTAGCGTCTTTCCCACTCGCGCCGCGCTGGTGCCGTTTACGCTGCACAAGCCGTTGCTGGATCAGCTGCAAACCCTTTCCGGCGTCGCCATCGACAGTACCATTGAAGCGCAGGACGGCACGCTGTTCAAAGAGGCGATGCTCTTTACGCATCGCGGTTTGTCGGGACCGGCAGTATTACAAATTTCAAGTTACTGGCAGCCCGGTGAATTCGTCACTATCAATTTATCGCCGGCCAACGATCTGGACGCGTTTATTAACGTGCAGCGCGAGGCGCATCCCAATCTCAGTGTAAAAAACAGCCTGGCAAAATTGCTGCCTAAGCGTCTGGTCGAAATTCTGCAAGAGATGAAGGTCGTGCCGGACGCCAGCCTGAAGCAGCTCAACAGCAAACAGCAGGCCGAGCTGGTACAAACGCTCCATCAATGGCGAGTTCAGCCAAACGGCACTGAGGGCTATCGCACGGCGGAAGTCACGCTGGGTGGCGTGGATACCACTCAACTCTCTTCGAAAACCATGGAAGCGCGTGATGTGCCTGGACTGTTTTTTATTGGCGAAGTGGTAGACGTAACCGGTTGGTTAGGTGGCTATAACTTTCAATGGGCGTGGAGCTCGGCCTGGGCATGTGCGCAGGCGCTTTAATGTATCGTTCGATTTTTAAGGAGGCATCATGCTGATCAATTCATCCATTCGTCTTAACAAATACATTAGCGAGAGCGGTATCTGTTCTCGTCGCGATGCCGATCGTTACATCGAACAGGGAAATGTTTTTATTAACGGCAAGCGAGCCGCAATCGGCGACCAGGTCAAGGCTGGGGATGTGGTGAAAGTCAATGGTCAGCTTATTGAGCCGCGCGACGAAGAGGACTTAGTGCTGATTGCGCTGAATAAACCAGTGGGAATCGTCAGCACGACGGAAGAGGGTGAACGAGACAATATTGTTGATTTCGTTAACCACAGCAAACGCGTCTTTCCGATTGGTCGTCTGGATAAAGATTCGCAAGGGCTGATTTTCCTGACGAACCATGGCGATCTGGTCAACAAAATTCTGCGAGCCGGCAACGATCACGAAAAAGAGTATCTGGTCACCGTCAACAAGCCGATAACCGATGAATTTATTCACGGTTTGGGTGCGGGCGTGCCGATGCTGGGAACGGTGACAAAAAAATGCAAAGTGAAGAAAGAAGCGCCTTTTGTGTTTCGCATTACGCTGGTACAGGGGCTTAATCGACAGATTCGTCGGATGTGTGAACACTTTGGCTATGAAGTCACCAAGCTTGAACGCACGCGTATCATGAACGTCAATCTTAAAGGGCTGCCGCTGGGTGAATGGCGCGATTTAAATGACGATGAGCTAATTGCGTTGTTTAAACTGATTGAAAACTCCTCCTCAGAAGCCAAACCGGCGAAGAAAACGCAGGCTAAATCAGGCGCGGCTAAAAAGCCGGGCGTTAACCGCCCTAAAATCGCAGAAAAAGCGGAGAGCAATGCTGCATCGCGTAAACGTTTTAACCAGCCGGGACGTAAAAAGAAGGGGCGATAATCCCCGCTGTTTCTCCGCCGCCGGGGACATTATCCTCGGCAAAGCAAAACAGATTTTGCACGACACAGAGCGCGCTGCAAAACAGCGCTACGTAAGCCTCAGTATTCCCTGAATTAAGTGCTAGCCGCTTGGTTAATTATTTGAATTTAGGAACTTTTACCCTTAATAAAATGGCAAGAATGGGTATCCGATCACATACTTTCACTTTAAGCCAAATGAAGTGAGAAATATGTTTAGATATGTTCTTTCCGTTTTTGCCAGCCCAGAAAAATTCATTCAACTCATGTCACGCCAGGACATCAACGAATCCATCGCTGATGGTGATCGCATCATCATTGATGAGGATGGCAACGCGTCGGTTAACGTCACCAGTGATGAGGTACGCGAAGATTTCGCTCGCCATGTGAACGCTTTAAAAGGAGTGTGACATGGGTACGGCAATCTTTATGGTGTTGATGGTCAGCGGGTATTGGTACACCAGCCGCGATCTCTCTAGCCGCTTTAAAATTCGGCGATCATCGGGTTGGGATGTTTACTTTCTGGTCGCGCTTTACGGCTGCATCTTCGTATTACAAGGCGTGTTTGCCACCGGTATTATTTGGATCGTGCTGTTAGGTATCTCAGCGATTGCGAATGCACTGCAGGAAATCCCCGGCGTGCATTTAAAATGGCAAATCGAGTTCATGAACTGGAGTTTCCTCGGCATCCAGGCGCCGGTCGTGGTGATGCTGGCATTCGCGATACTGTTTTGCCTCTATCGTTCCAACTGGTCCGGCAGCGCACGTCTTAATGCGCCGGGACGCAAAGATCTCTACCAGAAGTTGTCCCGTTCTAACGGCGTTGAGCAGTTGCTGTTTCAATGTATGGAAGAGGGTGAACTGGCCTGGATTACCTTAAAATCACGTCGTATCTATATTGGCATGATACACGCCGCCACGTTTGAATATGAAAACACGGCCAATATCGTATTGATCCCGATGCTCAGCGGCTACCGTGACAGCAAAACGCTGAAATTAGCGGTCGAACACAACTACAGCAAATGGTACGCGGAGCATAATATTACGCTGGAGTCTGAACCTAAAAATGCCATGGCTTTTCGTAAAGTGCTTATGGTTGATCAGATAGAGAGCCTTTCCCTGTTCGATCCGGCCAGCGCCAGCGCTTTGGCCTATGGCGATCCGCAAGCGGTGACTAAAAGTCCGCAGTCAGAAGAGTCACCAGAAGAGTTATAAATTTTTCTTATCACGACGACGCTCCTCTCTTAATCGCAACAGGAGTAGGCTGTGAAAAAAGCCGCTAAGGGGGTCGTCGAGATGGAAATTATTCAGGCAGAAGAACACCATATTCCTGCAATACAAAAAATTTATGCCTGGCATGTGCTGCATGGCACGGCAACGTTTGAAACCGAACCGCCCAGCGAAGCTGAGATGCTTAATCGGCTGAGGAAAATTCAGCAAGCAGGCTTGCTGTGGTTGGTGGTCATTCATGACGGCGAGGTAAAAGGCTACTGTTACCTTGGCCGTTATCGAGAACGCTTTGCCTACCGTTTCACCCTCGAAGATTCCATCTACATCAACGTCGATTTTCAAAAGCGTGGCGCAGGCCGTGCGCTGCTGGAGTGCGCTATTAGCTGGGCGGAGCAGAAAGGTTTTCGTCAACTGCTGGCGGTGGTGGGCGACAGCGCTAATCAAGGCTCGCTCAATGTGCATTATGCCAGCGGATATAAGCTTATTGGCACACTAGAGTCGGTAGGATTTAAACACGGCCGCTGGCTTGACACCGTTATCATGCAGCGTGATTTAGGTGAAGGTAACCGCACCGATCCGCTTTAAAAGTAAGCCAGGATAAAATCCTGGCTGGATGATTACCCCTGATATTGCACCGCTGTTTCTCTTAATACTGCTGCAAAATTATAAATATCGTTGAGTGATGAAATAGGGTGTTTACACCTCGTGCTATGCGCCCGTCAAACCGCATTTGCGAATCAATGCCTCATGAATGAAAAGCTAAGCTGGCAGTTAACGTAAAAAAGAGGAACGGTTATGGCACAGCAAGGCAAAGTATTAGTGGTAGGGGCGTCACGCGGTATCGGCTTGGCAGTTGTTCAAGCATTTTCAGCTCAAAACTGGGATGTGACAGCCACTTACCGCAGTGAAATTCCTGCGGCGGGCCATGTTGCGAAGAGTGACTGGCACCGGCTGGATATGACACAGCCGCAGGCGGTAAACGCATTCGCGGCGCAGCTTGGTGAGCAACGGTTTGACCTGATCCTGATTAATGCGGGCATTTTTGGCCCTTCACATCAAAAGCTGGCGCAAAGCGAAGATGATGAGCTGGCTCAGCTGTTCCTTACCAACGCGGTGGCGCCGGTGCGCACCGCAGAAGTGCTGCTGCCTTTACTGAGTGATGAGAAAGGCGTGCTTGCCTTTACCTCCTCAACGTTAAGTAGCCTGAATGAAAACCCAGATGCAGAGATGCCGATCTATTCTGCCAGTAAGGCGGCGTTAAACATGCTGACTCGCACGCTGGCGGGTGAAGTCGAAGCACAACGCGGCACGCTGCTAACGCTACATCCCGGCTGGGTAAAAACGGATATGGGCGGTGAATCTGCGCCGCTGACGGCGGAAGAGAGTGCTGCCGGTATTATCCAGCAGCTCAATACCTGGCGCGGGCGCGGCGGTCATCACTTTGTTGACTACGCCGGCCATACGCTGCAATGGTAGAAAAAGCGGGGCGGTTACGCCCCGATATCCCGCAGCGCTTTTCCTTTCATCAAATTGCGCTCAATGTGCTCCAGCGTGACGTGTTTGGTTTCTGGCACCAGCAGCATCGTCAGTAAAATAAACACCAGGTTCAGCGCCGCATAGAACCAGAAGGTGTTGGCATTGCCCAGCTTGTCGAGCAGGGTTAAAAAGGTCGCGCCAACAATCATATTACCGACCCAGTTGGTGGTGGTTGAGGCGGTAATGCCAAAGTCACGGCCTTTTAGCGGCTGGATTTCAGAACAAAGTAGCCAGATCACCGGCCCTGCTGCCATGGCAAAACCAACGATAAACATCAGCAGCATGGCGATGGCGAAGTATTTGCGGAAGTCCGTTTCAACCCCCATGTGCAGCAGCGTGCCTAGCGCGCCCATACCCACCGCCATCACCAGAAAACTGGTGGTGAGCATCGGTTTACGTCCCCAGCGATCGACAAAGCCAATCGCAATCAACGTCGCCAGCATGTTTACCAGGCCGACAATCACCGTGCCCCACATCTGCTCGCTGGTGCTGGAAAAGCCAGCAATATTGAATATTTTTGGCGCGTAATACATCACTACGTTCATACCGGTGAACTGCTGCATAACCTGAAGCAGCATGCCCAACCACACGGCACGACGAAAGTTACTGTTGCTTTTAAACAGTGACCAGCCGCGTTGTTTCACTTGCAGACTTTCACGAATCTCTTCCAGCTCTTGCTTCGCTTGTTCGCTGCTATTACGCAGCCGGTCTAGCACCCGTTGAGCTTCATTGAAGCGGCCATGCGCTGCCAACCAGCGTGGGCTGTTGGGCAAAAAAAGCACGCCAATGAATAAGATCACCGCAGGAATAGCGATCACACCCAGCATTCCGCGCCAGTTACCGCTGTAGCTAAAAGCGGTATCCGACAGATAAGCCACGACAATGCCAGTGGTTAACATCAGTTGGTACATCGAAATCATTGAGCCACGCACGCGTTCTGGCGCGATTTCTGCCAGATAAAGGGGGGCGGTGTAAGAGGCGATTCCCACTGCTAAACCCAACATCACACGGGCGCACACCAGCGATTCAACATCAGGAGAAAACGCTGACCACAATGAGCCGATGACAAAAAGCGTGGCGCCGGCCAGCATGCTTTTTTTGCGTCCCAGCTTGGAAGACATCCAGCCTGCACCCAGCGCACCGATTGCTGCGCCAAACATCATTGAACTGACTACCCATTCCTGTTCGTGATTAGAGATATGCAGGTCGTCGGAAAGAAATGGCAGCGCTCCCGCAATCACGCCAATATCTAATCCAAACAGCAGGCCAGACAATGCGGCCATGAAACAGACGAACCAGGTAAAACGATTTTGGCTGGTTTTTTTGTGAGCGGCACTCATGCATTTCTCCTTGAAGGTTCAGCTTTGTCAATATTGTTAATGTTATGTAAACATAGCTGATGCAGACGTGTTGCCGGTCACATAAAAGTCAGTTTAGCGGCGTCGAGGTAAGTGATATGGCGGGAAAAGCATTAGAGAACAAAGAGGTTAACAACGATTTGCTCAGCTGCGCTGCCGCACAAATGCGCAAAGGACGGTGGTTTACTGCCTTTATAAAGCGAAATTTTGCAACATAACGCGCCGGAAACTACACTGCCGCTTTCAAGCTTTACATTGAAGGTGCTTATGACTCAACCCTTTCAACGATCACCGCTGCCGCTGCCCGGTGGGCATCGTAAAGTCCTGTTGCACTCTTGCTGTGCGCCCTGTTCCGGCGAAGTGATGGAAGCGATGCTGGCATCTGGCATCGAATATACCCTCTATTTCTACAACCCAAATATTCATCCGCTTAAAGAGTATGAGCTGCGCAAGCAGGAGAATATTCGGTTTGCCGAAAAATTTGGCGTGCCGTTTGTGGATGCGGATTATGATCGTGATGACTGGTTTGCACGGGCGCGCGGTATGGAATGGGAACCGGAACGCGGCGCACGCTGTACCATGTGTTTTGATATGCGTTTCGAACGCACCGCGCTTTACGCCCATGAAAATGGTTTTCCGGTGATCACCAGTTCGCTGGGGATTTCGCGCTGGAAGAATATGCAGCAAATTAATGATTGTGGCGTGCGCGCCGCGGCGCATTATCCCGATCTGAGTTACTGGGAATTTAACTGGCGTAAAGGCGGAGGTGCAGCGCGCATGATTGAAATCAGCAAGCGCGAACACTTTTATCAACAGGAGTATTGTGGTTGCGTTTATTCATTGCGCGACACCAATCGTCATCGCGTTGCCAATGGTCGCGAGCGTATTCAGATTGGTGTGCAATATTATCAGCCTGACGAATCTTAATCAGGAAACGTAGCGCGACGGAATAAGGTGTCGCGTGGAAGCGAGTGCCATGCGTTGTGATGACCCGCAGCGCATAATCTCTTGCTTAGTCGAGTAAAAGCAGAGCGCACAAGGGTTATGACTTTTCTCCAGTTGCGCCTGTGTTTCTGCATTCAGCTGTCGTTTACGGCATACGCTCGGTGTGCATCCCATAACCTGTTTAAACGAGCGAGTAAAAGATTGCTGGCTTTCAAAATGGTATTTCACGGCCAGACTAATAATCGGCGCGTTACTGTTTTTTAAATCATGCACGCAGGCGGCTAATTTCCGCTTGCGAATATAGCGTGCCAGCGTTTCATGGTGATAACGCGCAAACAGTTTTTGTAAATACCATTTGGAATAACCGGATTTCTCGGCAATGTCATTAATACTCAAGCGCTGATTGAGATTGTTATTAATCCATTCAGTGATGGAGATAATCACACCTTCATTGTATTTATTCTCGTTCATAAGCCACCTCATTTAAGATGCGGGAAGTTTAGAATAATTTATCTTTCTCTACACGCTGCTTTAGTAAAGATTTATCAGGAAATGAATTTTTATTTTTTAGATATAAGACCGGTCTTTGAAATGGTGATTTTTTAAGGGCTTTTGTTGTTTGGATGTTATAAATTCTGAAGGAATAGAGGAATTAGATGATGGAATTAATTTGCTTATTCCAAAATAATTTATCTATTCAAGGGCATCGCCGGGTTAAATGACGGTTGAATCTGAATTAACCACATAGCACGGCGTATCAATACATTTTCAGGTGGGTCGTGCCAGGCTTAGTGCTCTTTTTATCGCATGGAGAAATTCGGATGGGCCCGACATACGTGTTGAAGAAACCGCTTGCCGCTTTGCTCACCTCGCTGACCTTACTCAGCGCCGCACCTGCCTTTGCCGCCAATGTTTATGGCGAGCAGCTTGAAGGCTTTACCTACCCCTATACGTTGCAGCACTTCAATTTTTCATCACAACAGCAATCGCTTAGCATGGGCTATATGGATGTAAAGCCGCAGCAAAATGCCAATGGGAAAACTGTAGTGCTAATGCACGGGAAGAATTTTTGCGGGGCCACCTGGGAAGAGACAATCCGTGATCTGAGTGAAAAAGGGTATCGCGTGATTGCCCCCGATCAAATTGGTTTTTGTAGCTCGACCAAACCCGCTAATTACCAGTACACCTTTCAACAGTTGGCTGAAAATACCCATCAACTGTTGACTAAACTGGGCGTCCAAAAAGCGGTCATTATTGGGCATTCAACCGGCGGCATGCTGGCAACACGTTATGCGCTGATGTATCCCAATCAAACGGAAAAATTGGTGTTAGTGAATCCAATTGGCTTAGAAGACTGGAAAGCCAAAGGCGCACCCTATCGCACCGTCGATCAATGGTATGAGCGTGAGTTAAAATTAAGCGCGGAAGGCATTAAAAAATATGAGCAGCAAACCTATTATGTGGGACGCTGGAAACCAGAATATGACAAATGGGTTGATATGCTGGCTGGGCTGAACAGCGGGCCAGGACATAAAAAGGTCGCCTGGAACTCAGCACTGATTTACGACATGATTTTTACCCAGCCAGTGTATTACGAATTTAAAGAGATTAACGTGCCGACTACGTTAATCATCGGTACCTCAGACACCACTGCTATCGGCAGCGATATCGCCTCACCGGCGGTGAAAGCGACGCTGGGCAACTATAAGGTGTTGGGCAAAGAGGTTGCGAAGCTGATTCCAGGGGCGCGATTGATTGAGCTTCCTGGTATGGGACATGCGCCGCAAATGGAAGAGCCAGCTAAGTTTAACCAGACGTTGATAGACGATCTGGCCAGGTAAACCCGTTCAGGCGCTACGGCGCTTGAATAGCGGATATCAGCGCTTGCTTGCTCTTTTTATTCAGGTACATCTGTTCATCACTGTTATGCAGCAGTTGTTCCAGCGTCTGCGGCTGGGCTGCATCAAATTCCACCACGCCAGCTGAAAATTGCAGGTTATATCGGCGGTTAAGGTGGCTAAATTGCTGCTGCAAATAGCGTGAGAACTGTTGCAACAATGCTTCTGCCTGCGGTTGCTTCAGGCCATTAAATAGCACCACAAACTCATCTCCGCCCAGGCGGGCGAAAAGATCAGAGTGATTAAAAACCACTTTCATCGCATCGGCAAAATCCATGAGGGCGCGATCGCCTTCACGGTGTCCTAACGTGTCATTGATCTGCTTAAACTTGTCGAGATCGAGAAAAGTCAGACAAGCAGGCTTTTGCTTGATAATGCACTCATTCAACACCAGCTGGCCCAGCGTCATAAAACCACGACGATTGGTAATTTGTGTCAGCTCATCGCAGGTTGCGGTCTGAAATGCTGCCAGCTCCGCTTCAGCCATGGCGGCCAGATCGCGCAAGGTCACCTCATCATCTTCAGTAAATTGACGCGGCTCCCGACCGATAATGCACAGGGTGCCTAGTTTTGCGCCGCCCGGTGCCCGCAACGGACATCCCGCATAAAAGCGGATGTGGGGATCGCCAGTGACCAGAGGATTATCGTGAAAACGCTGATCTTCTAATGCGTTTTCGACAACCAGAACGTCGTCCCGGAGAATGGCATGTCCACAAAATGAGGTGGTGCGCGGGGAACGGGTTTGGTCAAATCCCTGAGAAGATTTAAACCATTGATAATCGGCTTCCAGCAGGCTGACTAACGCGATAGGAACGTTAAACAGGCGGCGAGCCAGGCGGGTTAAACGATCAAAACGCTCTTCCGCCGGTGTATTCATGATATTTAACGCACGCAGTTGCGATAAACGTTGTGCCTCGTCGGCAGCAAACTTAGGTGCTTTCATCACAGAGACCTTTTATTTTTTTAGCTGAAGCCAGGTTCTGGTGTTTGCCTTGCGGCGAAGAAAAAGACAGCGACTGAAGCGATGCAGTACGCTGTCTTTGAGAGAGGGGATCAGAGCACTTTTTGTTCTGCGAGATCAAGGGCAAAATAGCTGAAAATCAGGTCTGCACCGGCTCGCTTAATCGCACCGAGGCTTTCCAGTACCACATTACGTTCATCAATAGCACCAGCCTGCGCAGCGAATTTGATCATCGCGTATTCACCACTGACCTGGTACGCAGCCAGCGGCAGCTCTGTGCGCTCGCGGATATCACGCAGGATATCGAGGTAAGCGCCAGCCGGTTTCACCATCAGTGAATCTGCGCCTTCTGCGGCATCCAACAGCGACTCACGAATCGCTTCGCGGCGGTTCATCGGATTCATCTGATAAGTCTTGCGATCGCCTTTCAGAGCCGTGCCCGCAGCTTCACGGAACGGGCCGTAGAACGATGAAGCAAACTTGGTTGAGTAAGACATGATAGCTGTTTGGGTGAATCCAGCTGCATCCAGTGCCTGACGTATCGCCTGCACCTGGCCATCCATCGCCGCTGAAGGCGCGATAAAGTCAGCACCGGCTGCTGCGGCAACCACCGCCTGCTTGCCCAGGTTGATCAGCGTTTGGTCGTTATCGACGCCGTGATCGCACAGCACGCCGCAATGACCGTGGCTGGTGTATTCACAAAAACAGGTGTCAGACATAACAATCATTTCCGGCACGGTGTCTTTACAGATACGCGACATACGCGCCACCAAACCGTTCTCATTCCACGCGTCGCTGCCTGTGGCATCAAGGTGGTGAGAAATACCAAATGTCATGACTGAGCGGATGCCCGCTTTCGCAATACGTTCGATTTCATAAGCGAGACGTTTTTCTGGAATGCGAACCACGCCAGGCATTGCCTGAATCGCTTTGTAATCATCAACACCTTCCTCAACGAAGATTGGCAACGCCAGATCGTTCACGCTAAGAGAGGATTCCTGAAACATTGCGCGCATTGACGCGCTAGAGCGCAGCCTTCTAGGGCGCTGAATAAGGGAGAAATCAGACATATTCATTGCTTACCAGTATAAAAAAGTGGCGATAGTTTACTCCCTTTGGCAGCAAGGGATGAAGGTTTGTGTGCGGCGGAGAGCAGAGACAGAAAAAAATCTCCCGCCGGGCGGCGGGAGAGAAAAGATTACTCGTTGATGTCTGGGTGCTGCTGCACCAGGTTTTTACGCTTCGCTTCGAGGCGCGTAATTTCTTCATCGATATCTTCGATTTTCTGCTCGATATTATCGTGATGTTCCTGAAGAATTTCACGCGCTTCATTAAGGTCAGACGCCGCAGGCGTAGCGCCTTTCAGTGGTTTGTTCGCGGTCTCTTTCATGTAGATACCGGTAATTAAACCAATCACGGCGATGACCATCAGGTAGTAAGCCGGCATATAAAGGTTGTTGGTGGTTTCAACCAGCCAGGCAGCAAAGGTGGGCGTCAGACCCGCAATCAGTACCGAAATGTTGAAGGCGCTGGCTAACGCACTGTAACGGATGTGCGTTGGAAACATGGCGGGCAGCGACGATGCCATCACGCCGGTAAAAGCATTCAGAATCACAGCAAGCAATAGCAGACCCGCAAAAATCAATCCTAATACGCCGCTATTAATCAACATGAACGCCGGAATCGCGAAGATCAGTAACGCGATACTGCCAATGATGATAAAGGGACGACGACCGAAGCGGTCGCTCAACATTCCCATGACGGGCTGAACGAACAGCATACCAATCATGATAGCGATGATGATCAATACGCCATGATCTTCGGAGTAATGCAGGTTATGCGACAGGTAACTTGGCATGTAGGTGAGCAACATGTAGTAGGTTACGTTGGTTGCAATCACCAGCCCTACGCATGCCAGCAGGCTGCGCCAGTGTTTAGTGGCAATCTCTTTGAAAGAGACTTTTGGACCGTCACGCAGGCCTTCGCGATCGCCTTGTTCCAGTTTTTCAACGTGCTGCTGAAACGCCGGCGTCTCTTCCAGCGCATGACGCAGATAGAGACCAATGATGCCCAGCGGTAACGCCACAAAGAACGGTAAGCGCCAGCCCCATTCAAGGAAGCTCTCTTCACCAATAATGGCGGAGATCAGCACCACTAAGCCTGCACCCAACACAAAGCCCGCGATAGAGCCGAAGTCGAGCCAGCTGCCCATGAAGCCGCGTTTGCGGTCCGGCGAATATTCGGCAACGAAGATCGATGCACCGGTATATTCACCGCCCACCGAGAAGCCCTGTGCCATTTTTGCCAACAGCAACAGAATAGGTGCCCAAATGCCGATTGAGGCGTAAGACGGTATCAGGCCGATACAGAACGTACTGATCGACATGATGATAATGGTAATAGAGAGAATCTTTTGGCGACCATATTTATCGCCCAGCCTACCGAAGAACAAGCCGCCCAAAGGACGAATTAAGAAAGGAACAGAGAACGTACCCAGCGCAGCAATCATCTGCACACTGGGAGAAGCATCTGGAAAGAACACCTTGCCCAGCGCATAGGCTACAAAGCCGTATACACCAAAATCAAACCACTCCATCGCGTTGCCCAAAGATGCCGCGGTGATGGCTTTACGTAAACGGGCATCATCAATGATGGTGACATCATCAAGCCCAATTGGTTTTACACGCTTCCTACGCAATTTCATAGAATTACCCTGTAATGGAACATGAAAGTCCTCAACGGCGCGAACCGAGCAAATGCATTCAGACCGCTGCGTTGAGGAAATTTAAGCATAGCCGGAAAAGTGCCTTTTCCCCTGGCGGTAAAAGCAATAATTCCTGTCGAAATTATCGCTTCAAGCGACAGAGTATACCGTTTTAGTGTGATATTTGTCATGTTTGACCTGATAATGACCGTTTTGGCCGGGTAACAAGCAGCAGGCTAGTGGGTTAAAAATGGCGGTGTCTGATGACGATTGATGGATTTTTCCGCAGTGCTGAAAAGCGCCAGTACTGCGCTTAATAAGGTTAATCTTAAGTTAAAGTAATGTATATTTTGACTGCTTATTGAAACTTGCCAGATTTGAAACATTCGGTAATACTCTGCGCGTCATGACGTAAGGAGGATAAATGACACGGATATCGCTTCAGCCCTTCAAGAACTCCTGGCTGTCTCAATTTGACACCATAGAAAGAAAATTAATCAATTATCGGCCCCTCTCTCGACGAAAGCCTGCTACTAAGGTGATTCCGCAGTTCTGGATTCAGTGTGACGATCGCGCTGAACAAGCACTGCAACAGCTAGCACAAAATCCTGATGATTTACTTCGACGCGCAAACGATTGGCTGACCAGGCAGGGCAAGGATTGCATCCGACAATTGCAGCAATTAGGCGAAGCGCTACACATTTCTACCCGTACCGGCAAAAATAGCGCTCAACTGGATGAATATCAGCGCTTGGTGGGGCAATTAATGCCGACGCTGGAGCGGATTAATCAGCGCCTTCAGGCGCAATCCGCCGCGCCGCTGCAGGCAGGGAATGAAGATTCCGTTGAAGTGGCGTTACGCGTCGCCATGAAGCGCCGCGCGCCACTATTTAAGTAGAGAACGCAGCGGCTTGTTATCCAGCCACGCCGCGATATTTTCTACCGCCTGAGCAAAGTAAGCCTGATAATTGCTGTCGGCGACGTAACCCAGATGCGGCGTAGCCACGACGTTAGGCAAATTGCGCAAAGGGTGATCGGCAGGAAGCGGCTCAGTTTCAAATACATCCAGTGCAGCTCCCGCAAGTTGCCCCGATTTGAGAGCAGCAACCATCGCGGATTGATCAACCAGCCCAGCACGCGAAGTATTAACCAGCAGCGCGCCCGGTTTCATGTGCGCCAACGTGCTGGCGTCCAGTAGGTTACGCGTGCGATCGCTAAGCACCAGATGAAGTGAGACGACATCGCTGTTTGCCAGCAGCGCCTGTAACGTGGGCATTTGGGTTACGCCACATTCTGCTGCGCGTTCAGCCGTCAGATTCTGGCTCCACGCACAGACCTTCATATCAAATGCCTGCGCGACTTTTGCCATCGCGCTGCCTATTTTGCCTAAACCCACTAATCCCAGCGTTTTACCTTGCAGCGTCATGCCCAGAGATTGCTGCCAAGGGCCGTTGGTGCGCAGCGCCTGATTCTCGTCGGTAATGCGCCGTGCCAGTGCGAGTAAAAGTCCCCATGTCAGCTCCATTGGCGGCGCGCTGCTGCTGCTGGTGCCGCACACTTCAATGCCACGCTCGCGGCAAGCAGCCAGATCGATCGCGGCATTGCGCATGCCAGAGGTCACAATCAGTTTTAATGCAGGTAAACGCGCTATTAGCGCCGCATCAATGGCTGTGCGTTCGCGCATCACCACTAAAATATCGCTGTTGGCAAGTTGCTCAACCAGCTGGTCGGGTTCATCAATATGTTGTTGCAGGCTACGCGAAGTGACAACGGGTTGCAGCGATTCCCAGTCCGCCAGTGATAAGGCGATATTCTGATAATCATCAAGAAGGGTGCAATTCAGACGCATCATGATCCTCAACGTGAATGGGCAAGGGGCCTTTTTCTTTGAGCCAGATTTTCAGCGCGCTATTACTCATGGGCTGAGCGTAATAGTAGCCCTGAATAAACACCACGCCGCGTTGTTGCAAATAAAGAAGCTGTAACGGCGTTTCCACGCCTTCACCCAAAACCTGTAAACGCAATTTAAAGCTGAGATTGATAATAGCGTCCAGTACCGGTGTTTCACCGCCCAGCGATTCAATAGCGTTAATAAAACCCCGATCAATTTTTAAATAATCGAGCGAGAAGGTCATTAAATAGCTCAGCGAGCAATGACCGGTGCCAAAATCATCAATCGCGACCTTAATGCCGACTTCACGCAACGCATCAAGTTTACGCGCCACGGCGTCGCCATCTTTAATCAGACTGCGCTCCGTTAATTCCAGCGTAATAACAAATTGTTGATGCTTTACTTTTTCGACAAATTGCAGCATATCGCTGACGAATTCAGGATGCTGTAAATGTTCAGCGGCCACGTTAATGGCTAAATGAAAACCCGGCTCAACTTCCCAATCCTGCACATCTTCAGCGATTAATTCTATTAAGTGGCGTGTTAGCGGCACAATCATGCCTTCGGCTTCAGCCGCGCTGATAAAAATATCGGGACGGATCACGGTGCCGTTAGGCAACGTCCAGCGCATTAATGCTTCGGCACCGGAGCAGCGCTGCAGTTGGTCGTTGTAAACCGGTTGATAATGCACGGTAAACTGGCGGCCATTAATGGCGCGGCGTATCTCATCGCGCCATGATATCCGCCGTTGCAGCCAGTTAGCGGTAAGGATCATCAACAGAATTGAAAAAATGGCAGCCATCGGCAGAAAGACAAACAGAACCTGACGCCAGGCACGGGCTAATTCAGAGCCTGGTGCCACGATATTGACGCTAATCGGGTAGCGCAATGAGGTCGTCTGATAGGTTTGAGCATCAAAAAAACGATTTTTCACCGTCTCAACTTTACCGACAGAAATAGGCGCGCCGTCGTTGAAACGCATTGAGAGCTGATAACTGCGCGATTCACCGATGGCCTCCATGAAATCCATCAAGTATTGACCATCAATCACCGCCCAAAAGCCTTCACCGTCTGGCAATTGGCGCACAAAGATCACCGCAGGGCGATTGGGCACGCCTGCAGTGCCGGCAATCGACAAACTCCACCAGGCGCGGCCTGTTACCGGCGGATCGCGCATGATCATCTCTTTGAGCGAACCCGGGTTTAAGCCATACGCGGATGAGCAGGCCACCCTGTCATCCTTTAACTTCCCAATAGCCCTGAAATAGGCACTTAGCGTGCCTGCAAGCTGTAATTTATCTTCGATTTGGTTGCAAGGTTGGTAATGGTATTTACGCAGAGAAGTGATCATATCCCAGCCGCTATCGCTCATTTTTTCGGCCTGAGACAAAAGCGTTTTTGCGGCGCTCACCTGTTGCTGGCGGACCGTATGGTGAGCATCGATAACGGTAAAAATAGTGCCAAGAATCAATGGCAATGCGCCAGCGAGGAGAATGATGAGCCTGGCGTAATCACGTTTTCGTTTCAGTGGCGGCACCGCAAAATCCTCTAAAGGTGATCCATATTGAGGAGGTGCTAATGAGTCAGCGCAGCATAGCATGTCCTCGGGCGATGCAGGGTAGCGTTTTGATTAAGATCAAAACTGATTAAGGTCAATTATCGACCGTTCATTGCAAATATTGACAATGTTTTGCCGTTTTTGGCATTTCCCTGACGTGAAAAGGCTGTGTCACGATGACCGCAAGCACATATTCAGCAACAAGGAGCGGACATGAGCACGGCAATTCTGACCTCAACTTCCTTACAACAGCGCGTAAGCGATGCCGAATGGCAGGCTCGCGTTAAGCTCTCACAAGCCTACGTATTAGCCGCAAAACTCCGTTGGACCGATCACATCTACACCCATTTTTCGCTGCGTGTGCCGGGCGATCAACCCCACTTTCTTATCAATGCTTATGGGCAAACGTTTGATGAAATTCGGCCTGAAACGTTGGTGAAGATTGATATTGACGGCAATATTATTGACGACCCAACAGGGCTGGGAATTAACCCTGCGGGATTTGTTATTCACAGTGCTATTCATCGTGCGCGCCCAGATGCACATGCGGTAATGCATACCCACACCGCCGCAGGAATTGGCGTATCGGCACAAAAACAGGGTTTGCTGATGATTTCTCAGCACAGCACCCGTTTTCACCAGCGCGTGGGTTACCACGATTATGAAGGTATCGCCCTCGATCTGGATGAACAGCAGCGCATCGTCGCCGACCTCGGTTCTCTCAATGCGCTGATCCTGCGCAATCATGGCTTGCTGACCAGCGGTGGCAGCATCGAAGAAGCTTTCTACAACCTTTATTACCTTGAGCGAGCGTGCCAGGCGCAGCTTGCGGCGCAGTCTGGCGGCGCTGAATTACTGATTCTGCCGGATGCGGTGGCAGAGAAAGCCGCGCAGACGTTTGAGAACAGCATTACCAATAAAAAATATCTACTGCATTGGGATGCCTACATCCGCCAGCTCAACCGTAACGCGCTGTAAGGGATAAAGATGAAAATCATCAGAGTGGCGCTCGTCGCCCTGTTAGTCAGTGTGAATCTCAGTGCGCAGGCAGCAGAGGATTTGAGTAAGGTGACGCTGGTGTTGGGCGATCAAGCTCGCAATCTGCGCTCGCTGGTAGAAGCGGCAGACGTAATGAAAGATGCGCCTTATCACTACCGCTGGGCGAATTTTCAGGGTGCTGCACCTTTGTTTGAAGCACAGCGGGCGGGCGCGGTTGATACCTCTTACGCGGGCGACCTGCCGGTATTGATGGCCGCCTCCGGCGGCGTGCCGCTGAAAATAATTGCCACCAATGTTGGTGATGGCGGCTCAAATGGTTTGGTGGTTCCCGCCGACTCGCCGATCCACAGCGTAAAAGATTTAACGGGTAAAGAAGTGGTGGTCTCATCGGCACGCGGCAGTATCTCGCAGTATTTGCTGTATCAGGCGTTGGATGAAGCGGGGGTAAAACGCGACAGCGTGCCGGTACGTTTTGTGTTGCCTACCGATGCCAGTGCAGCCTTTAACTCCGGTCAAATCGGCGTTTGGGCAACGTTTGATCCCTATTTAGGTATTGCGGAACAACAGGGTGGACGCGTGTTGCGTGATGGAAAAGGGCTTACCACAGCGTTGTCATTTGTGACTGCTACGCAAGCATCGCTCGACGATCCGGGTAAGCGTGCGGCGATTGCTGATTTCACCCAGCGACTCGAAAAAGCCCGTAAATGGGCGATCAGCCATCCAGAAGCGTACAACAACGTTTATGCACAGCTAACGCGCCTGAAACCACAGGATGCGCAGAAAATTACCGCCCGTATTTCCCACGGTATTCGCCCTGTGACACCGGACGATATTGCCAAAGTGCAGGAAGTCTCGAATCTCTTCAGCGAATTGAAGATTTTGCCAAACGCCGTGAACGTGCAGGCGATTACGGATAGAACCGTATTTAACGCAGCCCCTTAATCGCTGAAAGAAAGCCCCGAACAGCGCAACCTGTTCGGGGCTTTTTTATGGCCTTTAATCCTGAAAAAACGTTTGGCGCAGCGCCACTTCAACGCCTCGCAATTCCGCTAATCCTTTCAGACGGCCAATGGCTGAATAGCCGGGATTGGTACGCTTGTGCAGATCGTCTAACATTTGGTGGCCATGATCGGGACGCATCGGAATCGCGCGTTGGTTCCCCGCCCGGCGGCGACGTTGTTCTTCTGTCAGAATCGCTTTGATCACGCCGACCATATCGACGTCACCGGCCAAGTGCGCCGCCTCATGGAAACTGTTGGGATTTTCTTCGCGCTTGGTGGCGCGCAGATGGATAAAGTTGATGCGGTCAGCGTACGTTTCCGCCATCTCGACCAGTGCATTGTCTGCCCGCACGCCATATGAACCGGTGCAGAAGCAGAAGCCGTTATGCAGGCTGTCGACAGTTTCTTTGAGCCATTGCATATCCTCCTGCGTCGAAATAATGCGCGGCAAACCGAGAATAGGGCGCGGGGGATCATCAGGATGCACCGCCAGTTTAATACCCACTTCTTCCGCCACCGGCACGATGGCACGCAGGAAAGTCGCCATGTGTTCACGCAGTTTGGCCTTATCGATACCGTCATATTGCGCCAGCTGCGCCTGGAACTGTTCCAGCGTATAGCCCTCTTCGGCGCCTGGCAAACCGGCAATAATATTACGTACCAGCGTGGTTTTTTCCTCTTCGCTCATGGCGGCGAAGCGGTTAGCAGCAGCTTGCTGCTCTTCAGCACTGTAATCTTTTTCGGCACCGGGACGTTGCAGCAGAAACAGTTCAAAGGCGGCAAAAGCATCCGCATCAAAGCGCAGGGCTTTTGCGCCATCGGGCAATTCCCACGCCAGATCGGTTCGCGTCCAGTCGAGTACCGGCATGAAGTTGTAGCACACCGTATCAATGCCACAGGTCGCCAGATTGCGGATCGATTGCTGATAGTTAGCGATGTAACGCGCATAATCGCCGCGCTGGGTTTTAATGGATTCGTGCACCGGAATGCTTTCGACCACCGACCAGATCAAGCCTTTTTCCGCCAGTAACGCCTGACGCGCTTTGATCTCTTCCACCGGCCAGACTTCGCCATTCGCAATGTGATGCAGCGCGGTCACAATGCCTGTTGCACCCGCCTGACGTGCATCATCCAGAGAAACCGGATCGTTCGGGCCATACCAACGCCAAGTGTGTTCCATTTTCACTCCCTTTGTGATTTGGCCCAGTGGTCAGGCCGCTGGACCAAGAGTAAGATAGTGCGCTATAAAAGGCCGTGATCGGGATCGCAGCATGAAAAAATGTGAGCGCTGCGACACGTCGGTCTTCTGCGCACGCAAAGGAGAAAGAGATGGCGCTACCTGTACTGAAAGCAGAACGTTTATATCGTCAAATCGCTAACGCGATTATGGACAGCATTAAAAAGGGCGAATTTGTGCCGGGCGGATTATTGCCTGCGGAACGTGAGCTGGCGAAGCAACTTGGTGTGAGTCGCTCATCGGTACGCGAAGCCTTAATTGTTTTGGAAATGACGGGCTGGGTGGATATCCGTACCGGAAATGGCATTTATGTGGCGCAAGCGCTGCCGCAGGGCGGCATAAAAAATGACATCAGAGAAACAGAAAGCTTCAGTCTGCACGACCTGCTTCAGGCGCGTGAAGCTTTTGAAGGGATGTTAGCTGCCTTTGCAGCGCGTCATGGCACTGCACAACAGCGCGCCGCCTTGCTGGCGTTGACAGCAGAATTGCAGCAGTTTAATGAAAATGACGCCGCGTTTCTGGAGCAAGATAAACAATTTCATCTGTTAATCAGCGAAATGAGCGGCAACGATCTGCTGCGCGACATGATGGAATATCTCTGGAACAAGCGTCAAAGTCCGCATTTTAAACGGTTGGAGCGGCACTACGCAGATAACGCATTTGCCCAAGAAATGAATGAGGATCATCAGCACATTGCCGAGGCGATTGTCGCGGGTGATGAAACCGCTGCACGTGCGACGATGGAAAAGCATCTACAACACGTGCAGCAGCGTTTACTTGGTTAATCCTTTCGCGCGTTTGGGACGTCCGGTACCCAGCATGATCGCCAGACGGCTACCGCCCGGCGTGGTCTCCATCAATATTTTCGTAATGCTGGTCAGCGGCACCGATAGCAGCATACCGACCGGCCCCAGCAACCAGCCCCAAAAAATCAACGACAAAAAGACCACCAGCGTTGATAAACCCAGTCCACGCCCCATCAGGCGCGGTTCCAGCATATTGCCGAACACCATGTGAATGGCAGAGAACAGCGCCGCCACCATCACGGCATCAAAGAGGCTGTTCAGCAGCAGCGCCTGAATAAACGGTGGAATACCCGCAAGGATTGGACCGATGTTAGGAATGAAGTTGAGAATAAACGCCACCACGCCCCACAGCAGCGCGAACTTCACGCCCAGCAACACTAAGCTGAGCCAGACGGCAACGCCGGTAACTAAGCTAACCAGCGTTTTTAATGCCAGATAATGCGTGACGCCTTTCAATGCTTTGTGCAATCCCGCGATGCGTATTTTGGGATTGACCAGTGCGTTACGCATTTTGTAAGGCAGATGGTGGACTTCAAACAGCATGAAAACCACCGTCAGAACCAGCAGCACAATATTGGTCATGGCACCGGAAAAACGGGTTAGCGCACTGGTGGCCAGATTCATCATCATGCTGGGATCGAAGCGTTGTACCAGAGACTCGGTGGAGATATTAAGGTGAAACTGCGCTGCTAAATGCTGCACAACCGTCATTTTCTGTTCCAGGGTGGCGCGTAATTGCGGATAGATATCCGAAAATTCACTCACCGAACTGGCTATTACCGCGATGAGCAGCAACATCACCAACATAATCACCGTAATAACCAAGGTGATCGCCACTCCACGACGTAACCCGCGCCGCATCAACATCGTCACCAACGGATTAAGCACAATAGCGAAGAAGGCCGCGAGTAACAGCGGAACCAGAATATCGGAAGCTGCGCGGATACCCGCCAGAACGATGACCAGCATCGCCAGTTTAATCAGAATATTTTGCCCAATTTTTTCCTGCTGTAGCTCGCTCATTCCCTCTCCTGAAATAAAATTGGCTGAGAGAAGTGTAGCCTAAGCCGGATTAACAAACTGATTTATCAGAGAAACGGTAAGAGCTCACTCACGTGGCGACGCAGTCATGCCCGCGCGCCCACTATCAATGTCAGACGGGAAAGCAATGTGACTGCCGCTATTGTCCCACCACACCCTGTTCACACTGTCGCCAGATAAAATCGTGATGGTTTGCGTTGCCGCTGACGCAAATCGGTACGGTAAACCGCTCGCAGAGCACAATAGCGAACCTCCTCTCTATTGTTGTCTGTAAGCGGGGCCGATCAGCCACCGCCTTGCCGCAATCCGAATTATTTAAGGTATAGTCATTTCTTGAGCCTAAAAAATTCAGCTAAAGACGAGCGCAATCACTCATGCCAGACCAACCCGCAGCGCAATCTGCACCCCGTCATTCGCAGATTACCCTCCTGATTATCTCCATTGTGATGTACAACTTTGCTACTTATCTCACTATCGGTTTACCGTTAGCGGTGCTGCCGGGTTTTGTCAACGACACGCTCGGCTACAGCGCTTTTTGGGCGGGATTAGTCATCAGCTTGCAGTATCTCGCCACGCTGCTGAGTCGTCCGCATGCTGGACGATACGCCGATCTCTGGGGACCAAAAAAAGTGGTGGTTTGGGGGTTGGTGGGGTGTTTGATCAGCGGGTTATGCATTTTGGCGGCAGCATTGACGCTCAGCACACCAACGTTGAGCCTGGTGTTGCTGTGTGTGGGACGATTAATTCTTGGCGTGGGCCAAAGTTTCTCGGGAACGGGCACCTCGCTATGGGGCGTGGCGCGCGTCGGCTCGCTGCATATTGGTCGGGTAATATCCTGGAATGGCATCGTCACCTATGGCGCGATGGCGATTGGTGCGCCGCTCGGCGTCATGATTTTTCGTATGGGCGGCTTATTGTGGCTCTCCGCCATTATTATCACTATTTCTGTGGTCGCCATTGCTTTGGCAATACCGCGCCCAGCGGTAAAAGCGAGCAAAGGCAGGCCACTGCCGTTTCGCGCCGTGTTGGGAAAAGTGTATGGATTTGGCCTGATCCTGGCGATGGGATCCGCGGGCTTCGGCGTTATTGCGACCTTTATTACGCTGTTCTACAAGGCGAAAGGCTGGGAAGGTGCCGCCTTTGCGCTCACGCTGTTTAGTGCCGCTTTTGTCGGTGCACGCTTGCTGTTTCCCAATGCGATTACTCGTCACGGTGGACTGCGCGTTGCCAGCGTTTGCCTGGCAGTGGAAGCGGTTGGTCTGTTTCTGGTGGCGGGCGCATTTGAGCCCTGGATGGCAAAAGCGGGGGCGTTTCTCACCGGCGCAGGCTTCTCGCTGGTATTCCCGGCAATTGGCGTGGTGGCGGTAAAAGTGGTGCCGCAGCAAAATCAGGGCAGCGCGTTAGCAACCTACACGGCGTTTATGGATTTATCTCTGGGGATCACCGGGCCAATTGCCGGGTTTATCATGAGCTACGCAGGTGTGCCGCTGGTCTATCTGCTCACCGCGCTGTTGGTCTGCTTTGCGCTGTTTTGCACATTACGCATGATTCGTCATCAGCCCACCGCGCTGAAGAGTGAAAGAGAGGAAAAGTAAAAAAGCGGCCTCCGACCGAGGCCAAAAAATGTGTCACAAGACACAGATAAGGGTAAGGTCACGCGGCGCAAAGACGTCAGCGCCGCGCAGGGGATTAGGCTTGTAGCAGTTCGATACTGAAACGAATTTGGCGTTCTATTTCGGTTGGCGTCCAGCGGTTTAGTTCGGATGAGAAAGGCTCAAACGCGTAGACACCTTTATAACCAAGCATCTCCAGGCGCTTCACCTGCGCCACGCTGTTCAACACATCGTGATCACTCAACATGATGCGTTCTTCGTCGGTCAACTCAGCCGTTGGGCGGGTATCTTCCACGCCGGACAAGTGCACCAGGCCAATCTGGTTAACATCAATCTCTGCCGGAAATTCTTGTTCGGCATTTTCATACAGATGGTGGTGGAAAGTATCCAGCAGCAGTTTAAACGGTACGTTGGCATCACGAATCAACTGCTGTGCCTGTACGGCAGAACGCAGCGAACTGATCGGGAAACCCAGCGGCTCAACTAAACCCTGCACGCCATAATGTTCAAAACGCGGCGCGAGTTTCTGCATCGCTTCCAGCGTCTGCTGAGGTGAGATGGCAACGCCTTCGTTCAGTGGGCACATCACCAAGGCTTTCGCACCGATACTTTTCGCCTCTTTTAACAGCGCCTCCGCTTTTTCCAACAGCGCATCGTCGGCACGGTTAAAGGGATAAAGCGCATTAATAGTGACAATTTCAATATGATATTTCTCGGTAAGCGCGCGCAGTTGTTCAGGTGATAAATCATCTGTCACTTTGCCGCTCGGCATGTCATTACGCAGCTCTACTTTGCTTAATCCCAGGCGCTGTACTAACTGGAAGAAGGCTTCCAGCGAAAGGGCAGGGGCAATTTTTCGGTTAATACAGAAACGAGTGGGATCAATGGCCATGCTGCGGCTCCTGTTAGGGGAGATAAGATGCAGCAAAGAAAACATTTATTTCATTAATAGTGAATAATGGAATGCGTATTATTAGATCTGCTTCGCAATAATTTCATATTTCGTTCCATAGCACAGCTCCTCCACCCTGTTTCTTTGAAAAAACACATAAGATTTTATGGCACTGCTGCCGCTGCTGGAGGCGCATTATCACTGGCTAAAATGCATTTTGATGCCAACACGCAAAGCCGCGAAGAAAAATGCGATCTGTGCCGCTAAAAAGAAATTTTCCAAAAAGAACTATTTGAAAAATTTGTTCCACTGTAATAGCTTCATAACACGCTTTAGGCTTCGCCTGATCAGGCAACGTGACTTCCAGCACGCGCAGTCTGCAGGGAACGTAAACATTCAAAGAGGCAACAACATGAATATCGTAGGAAACTTTATTGGCGGTAAAACCACCCACAGCGCCAGCAACGAAACCATTCCTGTTTATGATCCGGCAACCGGCAAAGTGGTCCGCGAACTGACGCAAAGTACCGCTGATGAAGTCGCTCAGGCGATTGAAGTTGCACACAATGCCTTTCCAGCCTGGTCAAAAACCTCTCCGCTACGTCGTGCGCGCGTGCTGTTCAATTTTAAAGCATTGATGGAACAACATCGCGATGAGCTGGCGGCATTGATCGTCTCTGAACACGGTAAAGTCTGGTCAGATGCGCTGGGCGAACTGACGCGCGGCATCGAAGTGATTGAATTTGCCTGCGGTATTCCACACCTGATTAAAGGCGAATATTCGGCTAACGTCGGCACTGGCGTTGACAGCTTCTCGCTGATGCAGCCGGTGGGTGTTGTGGCGGGTATTACCCCGTTCAACTTCCCGGCGATGGTGCCGTTATGGATGTTCCCTATCGCGCTGGCGTGCGGTAATACCTTCATTCTTAAGCCGGCTGCACTCGATCCTTCTGCCGCTGTTCGCATGGCAGAACTGCTGACCGAAGCGGGTCTGCCGGACGGTGTCTTTAATGTGGTTCACAGTTCCAACGACGATGCAGAGCAGTTGTATAAAGATCCACGCATCGCTGCTGTTAGCTTTGTGGGTTCTTCCGGCGTCGCAGAACATATCTATAAAACAGCCAGCGCCCACGGCAAACGCGTTCAGGCGTTTGGTGCAGCGAAAAACCACGCTATTGTGATGCCGGATGCCGATCTGGATGCCACCGTGAACGCCATCATGGGCGGCGCGTTTGGATCCGCAGGCGAACGCTGCATGGCGTTGCCAGTTGTGGTTGCTGTTGGCGATGATACGGCTGATAAGTTAATTGCGAGCCTGACTCCGCTGGTGAAAGCGCTGCGTGTCGGCCCTGGCATCAACAAAGGTTCAGAAGAGAATGAGATGGGGCCGGTGGTTTCTGCGGCACATCAGAAAAAAGTGCTTGGCTACATAGATAAAGGCGAGCAGGAAGGTGCAAAACTGGTGGTGGATGGCCGTAACTTCCAGGTGCCTGGCCATGCTGAAGGTTATTACGTTGGCGGCACGCTGTTCGACAACGTGACGTCTGACATGGTGATCTGGCGTGAAGAAATTTTTGGACCGGTGCTGAGCATTATGCGCGCGCCTGATTACGACAGCGCACTGAAACTGGTTAACAGCCACGAATTTGGCAACGGCAGCGCTATCTTTACCAGCAACGGCAATACCGCGCGCGAATTTGTGCAGGATGTTGAAGCGGGCATGGTGGGTGTTAACGTACCGGTTCCTGTGCCGATGGCCTTCCACAGCTTTGGCGGCTGGAAACGTTCGGTCTTTGGTGCATTGAACGTGCACGGCCCAGACGGCGTACGCTTCTATACCCGCATGAAAACCGCAACCGCCCGTTGGCCGAGTGGTCAGCAAACCGTTTCTGAATTCAGCATGCCGACGCTGGGCTAATTCATTTTTATACCCGAAAACCTTCAGGCGACAGCAGTGGAACATGCGTTTGCATCCTCAATCCTTGATAGAGGTAAACAGACGCTATTAACGCAGTTGTCGCTTGAATGATGACGGAGAAGGAGGATTAGGATGTCTTTACTTTCTAAAGCACAACAGCCTGACAGCCAGGGACGTATTCAGCATGTCACCCCGGAAAGTGCAGGCTGGCGTTATGTTGGCTTTGACGCTTACCTGCTGAAAAAGGGAGAAATCCTGCGTCTGAGCAGCGGTGAAAAAGAGCTTTGTTTAGTGTTAGTGGCGGGGCTGGCATCAGTGAAAACGCGCCACGCTGAGTTTCCTGGCATCGGCAAACGCATGTCACCCTTTGAACGCGTTCCCCCCTATTCGGTGTATGTGCCGCACAACGATGAAGTCGAGATTCAGGCGGACAGCGATCTTGAGCTGGCGGTATGTAATGCGCCAAGTCAGGGCAGTTTACCGGCTCGCCTGATTGCGCCCGCTGACGTCGGCGTTGAACAGCGCGGAAAAGGGCGCAATAAACGCCTGGTACATAATATTCTGCCGGATAATGAACCCGCCGACAGCCTGCTGGTCGTGGAAGTGTATACCGATGAGGGCGACACCAGCTCATATCCAAGCCACAAGCACGATCAGGAAAACAGCGAAAACGAAACCTATCTGGAAGAGACCTATTATCACCGTTTCGATCCAGAGCGTGGATTTGCGATGCAGCGCGTTTATACCGAAGATCGCTCGCTGGATGAGTGCATGGCGCCCTATAACCGCGATGTGGTTACTGTGCCGCGCGGTTATCATCCGGTCGCGACTCTGGCGGGGTATAACAACTATTACCTCAACGTGATGGCTGGCCCGGAACGTTTGTGGAAGTTTACCTGGGAGAAAGATCACGTCTGGGTAAACAGCGATGACTATCCGCGCAGCAAATAATGGCGGAAAACAAAAAGGCAGCCTTGAAATGGCTGCCTTTTTTATGCCTGAACGCGAATGTTTGATAAAACACCCTGCTCAGCAATGATCTCTAATCAGTTATGACTTCTTTTCGACATTCTTATCCGCATTATTCAAGGCAAGCGAAACGGCCAACGTCTGCGCCAGGCACAACGAAGCGACCTGAGAACGGAAACCATCAACCTGCGCTTCACGTACCACGAAGCAGACATCGCTGAAAGCGGCCAGCGGACTGACCTGGCTGTCGGTAATGGCGATTTGATGCGCGCCGCGTTTAGCCCCTAATTCAACCACTTCAACGGCTTCACGTGCGTAAGGTGAATAGCTAATGGCGATCACCACATCTTTCGGGTTTACCAGGCTGAGCTGCTCGGTGAACATCCCACCCAGACCATCAATCAGGAAGGCACGACGTTCAAGGTGGCGCAGAGCATAAACCAGATAGGACGCCACGCTAAACGAGCGGCGCAGGCCAATAACGTAAATGTTTTCAGCTTCATTAAGCAGCTTAACGGCTTTATTTAACTGGTCCGGATTCACCTGCATCGCCAGCTGCTGCAATGCCTGGCTGTTTACCATAGTGAAAACGTTAAGGATTTCGGCTGGGCTTTCTGGTGCGCTGGCGCTGTCATCGGTAGAGGTTTGACGAAACAGGCGGGCGCGCTCGGTATAGTTCACCGTTTCTTCCATCAGATGCTGACGGAAAACTTGTTTCATTTCGTTGAACCCGCTGAAGCCAAACGCATTGGCAAAGCGAATCAGTGTGGAAGGCGGTACATCCGCTTGGGATGCGATGGAAGCCACGGTATCAAAAGCAATGCTGTTACTGTTATCAAGGATATAACGAGCGACCTGTTTTAGACGCTTGCTCAGTGTTTCATAGCGGCGACGAATATCGTCCTGCAGCAAGGAAAGTTGGGTGGGATTATTGGTCATTACTTCTGCCCGTTTAATAAGAATAATGGCTGGATAATGAGCGCTATAGTACCAGATGGATGGAAAATTTCATTTCTTTGCGTGTAATGAGGGCTTTATTTCATGGGTTTATGAAATACCTCACAGAATCCGTGGAGATGCGTGACGAAGCACGACATCTCCACCATTTTATTACGATCAGATTTCAGGTTAAAGAAGGATTAAACGTTACAAACCTGCATTTTCGCGAATGTATTTGCGCGCTTTCACTGCATATTCAAAGGGATTAGCCAGCGCGGGATCTTGCTCCGCTTCTACCACCATCCAACCTTTGTAGCCGTAATCGTCGAGGATTTTGAACACCGGTTTGAAGTCAATCACGCCGTCGCCGGGTACGGTAAACGTGCCTTTTTTCACCCCATCGAGGAAAGAGAGTTTATTTTGACGCACCTCTGCCACTACGTCATCGCGCACATCTTTCAGATGGACGTGGAAGATACGCGGCAGGTATTTTTTCAGCACTGCCAGCATCTTCTCTTGTGAGCCTTCTGAGTAGTAAACATGGCCAGTGTCATACAACAGACCGACGTTTTCGTTGGTCAGCGCCATGAAACGGTCAATCTCTTCAGTGGTCTGAATGCCGGTTCCCATATGATGATGCAGCGTAACGCGCATGCCTTTTTCAGCTGCGATAACCGCCAGCTCGTTATAACCTTCCGCCGTTAAACGCCACTCTTCATCGGTGAAAACAGGCTTCTCTTCCAGCACCGCCAGCGTGGTGCCCTGAATACTTTTGCTCTGCTCAGAGCAGCCAATGACACGTGCACCCATCGCGTGCAAGAAGTTCATGTGGTTCACAAACTCGTCGATGGTTTTAGCTTTGTCGCCGTTGGCAAAAAAGGTGCTGAACCAGGCGTTACAGATCTCAATGCCACGAATATCCAGCATCGGCTTTAAAATTGCCGGATCGCGCGGGTATTTGCTGCCCACTTCGCTGCCAGTAAATCCTGCCAGCGCCATCTCACTCACCGTCTGCTGAAAAGTATTTTCACTGCCCAAATCAGGCATATCATCATTGGTCCAACCGATCGGCGCTATTGCCAGCTTCACGTTATCTTTGTTCATCTTGTAATCCTTTTGATAAGGGCGGGCCAGTGCCGCCCACAATGAAAGCGCGGGATCAGTGGTTATAAAAATCAGGACGCGGCGGCATTTCTACTGGCTCAATCGCGCCGCTGTTTTGCGCCTTCAGGCACGCATCGGCAGCAACGGAAGCAGCAAAGCCATCCCAGGCTGAGGGGCCCGTTAACTGGCCCGCTTTCACATCATTGATGAACGCCTGCAGCTCAACGTCATAGGCATCAATAAAACGATCTTTCCAGTCGACCAAAATGGTATTCGAAAGTTTGGCATCTTTACGCAGCTGAACAGAAGAGGGCTCAGGCAGTTTGGCAATACCGGTTTCGCCAACCACTTCACACTGAATGTCGTAGCCGTAAGCGCAGTTAACAAAAATTTCCACGTCGATGCGCACGCCTTTTTGCGTTTCAAACAGCACAATTTGCGGATCTTTCAATTTGGCGTGGCTCTTCGACGTCACGCGTGGGAAGACCACCTGCACGCTTTTATAATCGTCGTTGGTCAGCCAGCGCAGCACATCCAGTTCGTGAATCACGGTGTTAGTAATCGCCATATCGGTGGTGTAATTTTCCGGCACCGTTGGGTTGCGATGGGCGCAATGCAGCATCAGCGGTTCGCCAATTTCACCATCGGTAATCACCTTTTTCAGGGCGCGATAACCAGAATCGTAAGGGCGCATAAAGCCTACCTGCACCAGACGCTTGCCGTGTTTGATCTCCGCCTCTACCACGTGACGGCAGCCTTCAGCGCTCATTGCCAGCGGCTTTTCACAGAACACCGGTTTACCGGCAGCAATCGCAGCCAGGGTAAACTCTTCATGAGTCGGATCCCATGAAGTCACTAATATGGCGTCGACTTCAGGCGATTGAATCACCTGATGACCATCTTGATAGACTTCTGCTTCGATATTCAGGCGTTGCAACGCTGCGCGTGCGCCATCAACGTTGATGTCAGATACGGCGACCACTTTCGCACCCTGCAGCACGTTATTGCAGCGGCGAATGTGTTCCTGACCAATTGCACCTGTACCGATTACGCCAAGTTTCAAAGTCATAATTATACCTGTAGGGTTCATTCGGATAAGAGAAAGGGGCCGGGAACCGGCCCTGAGATTAATACTTACGGGCTTGATCCAGGTGCGCGTTTAGGCTGTCGGCGACGCTTTGGGTGCGTTCTGAATCCGACGTCTGCGCCACGCCCACGTGCCACCAGCTGAAGTACTTATGAATCATGGTTTTTGGTAAGACTTTAATATCAATGAGCGTCGATACCGTCTGCTTCTTCGCATCTTCCAGCGCCGCTTTGAGCTGATCCAGCGTGGTCACACGATAGGTTTTGCAGCCGTAACCGGCGGCAATAGAAGCAAAATCAACCGGGACAAAACCCCCATCCAGCTTGCCACCTTCCGGGTTACGGAAGCGGAATTCGGTGGTGAAGCTATCCATGCCGTGTTCCATTTGCAGGTTATTGATGCAGCCGTTGGTCATGTTATCCAACAGCACCACGTTGATTTTGGCGCCTTCCTGAATGGATGTGACCAGCTCGGAGTGCAGCATCATGAATGAACCATCACCGACCAGCGCGTAAACTTCACGCTGCGGCTGCGCCAGTTTGACGCCCAGTGCGGCATTCACTTCATAACCCATGCAGGAATAGCCGTACTCAACGTGGTACGCGTTGTAATCTTTGGTGCGCCACACGCGTTGCAGGTCGCCCGGCAAGCTGCCCGCGGCTGCCACAATCACTGCATCCTTTGGGAGCTGCTCGTTTAAGGTGCCGAGCACGCTGCTTTGCGTGAGCAGGGATTGTGTCAAACGGTTGAACTCAGCAAATACCGCTTCGCGATCGATGTGATCGGCAATTTCTGGGGTAAAGCCTTCGCTGTATTCAACCTGATAAACACGCTGCGTCTCTTTCAGCAGTTTGCTTTGAGCCTGCTCGATTTGGTTGCCCCAATCGTTGCTGTAATTTTGGGAAACCAGCGCCGCGCTCAGCGCCGTTAATCCTTCACGCGCATCCGCTAGCAACTGCACGCCATCTAACTTGTAGCTGTCGAAATTACTGACGTTAACGTTGAGGAAGCTGACCTCGGGGTTCTGGAAAATCCATTTCGATGCGGTGGTGAAATCGGTGTAGCGCGTCCCCACGCCAATCACCAAATCAGCCTCTTTCGCCAGCAAGTTGGCGGCCAGACAGCCGGTTTCGCCGACACCGCCCACGTTGAGCGGATGATCGGAAATGATTGTGCCTTTACCCGCCTGGGTTTCAGCAAAAGGGATTTGATAGCGTTCAGCAAACTGACGCAGCGCTTCGCCCGCTTCGGAGTATTTCACGCCACCGCCACAAACAATGATTGGCTTGCGTTTACGCACAATCAGCGAAAGGGCATCTTCTAACTGTGCCGCGGTGGGTAAGCGGCGATCGAGACGATGAACACGTTTTTGGAAGAAATATTCCGGGTAATCCCAGGCTTCGCCTTGTACATCTTGTGGCAGAGAGATTGTCACCGCGCCGGTTTCTGCCGGATCGGTGAGCACGCGCATCGCATTGATGCAGGCGGTCATCAGCTGTTCTGGGCGGCTGACACGGTCCCAGTATTTGCTGACGGCGCGGAAGGCGTCATTGGTGCTGATGCTGAGATCGTGCGCTTGTTCAATTTGTTGCAGCACCGGATCGGGCTGGCGGGTCGCGAACACGTCGCCCGGCAGCAGCAGCAGAGGAATACGGTTTGCCGTGGCGGTAGCGGCGGCGGTAATCATGTTTGCCGCACCCGGCCCAACGGAAGAGGTGCAAGCAATGATTTGACGACGCAGCGATTGCTTAGCAAAACCCGTCGCAGCATGCGCCATGCCTTGTTCGTTACGTCCCTGATGCACTACCAGATCGCCGCTATCCTGCTCCAGCGCCTGACCCAAACCCAGAACGTTGCCATGACCGAAGATGGCGAAGATGCCTTTGACAAACTTCGTCTCAACGCCATCAACATCAATGAATTGGTTATCAAGAAATTTAACCAGCGCCTGTGCAGTGGTCAGTCTGATTGTGCCCATATGCTCTTCCTTTACATGCTGGTGGTGCCTGAAATCCGAGCGCGGTAGGCGATGTAGAACCTCGGAAAAGGCGACCGGGGGTAATTGAAACGTGAAGCGATTATAAACAAATATATTTTTCATAAAACACGATTACAGAAGAAACATTTCATTTTGCGAGTGAGATCAAATTTAACGCCAGAACGGGCCTTTGATCGTTTTTGTCACGCCGTAAAGTGGAACGCCCGGTAGGCTTCACTGCCATATGAAAAATTTCATTTCATTTCAGTAGATTCCCCTTTTAATCAGGCTTTTCCTGCGATCTGTCTCACAACCCTGCAACAGCGGGTACTGGCGGGGTTGAATCTTTCCAGTATTGATAGCTTTCCAGAGTTTTACCTGGTTCACAAAATCGCGATGGATATTTCATTTCATATTGAATTTGGAATTTTTATTCCCCATACTTCGGAAATAGCCAATCAGGCACCTTGAGACCCCGGAAGCAAAGCGCGCGTTATCGGGCTTTTCGCCGACAGTGTCTGCTTATCACAGAAGGAAACCACAGGTATGAGTACACAACAGAAGCGGCTTGATGTGATTTGTATCGGACGCATCGCCGTCGATTTTTATGGTCAGCAAATTGGCGCTCGCCTTGAGGATGCCACCTCGTTTGCTAAATACCTTGGCGGTTCTTCAGGGAACGTGGCTTACGGTACGGCCATTCAGGGTTTGAAATCCGCCATGCTGGCGCGGGTGGGTGATGAGCATAATGGCCGCTTCCTGCGTGAAGAGTTACAGCGCGTGGGCTGTAATACCGAGGGATTGATTACCGATGAGAAACGTCTTACCGGCATGGTGATCCTTGGCATTAAAGATGAAGAGACCTTTCCGCTGATTTTCTACCGTGATAACTGCGCCGATATGGGTCTGGTGCCAGAAGACATTAAAGAGGAATTTATCACTGCTTCTCGCGCCGTGGCGGTTACGGGAACCCATTTATCGCATCCGCAAACGCGTGAAGCGGTACTGAAAGCGCTGGATATTGCCAAGCGCAATGGCCTACGTACCGCGCTGGATATCGATTATCGCCCGGTTTTATGGGGTTTGACCTCGTTGGGTGACGGTGAAACGCGTTTCATCGAATCGGCTCAGGTCACGCAGCAGCTACAAGAAGTGGTGCATTACTTCGATTTGATTGTTGGAACCGAAGAAGAGTTTCATATCGCTGGTGGCAGCACTGACACGTTAACCGCGTTGAAAAATGTGCGTCAGGCGAGTCAGGCGACGCTGGTTTGTAAGCGTGGTCCAATGGGATGCGTGGTGTTTGAAGGCGATATTCCTGACAGCTGGGAACAAACCAAACTGCAAACTGGCGTACGCGTAGACGTGCTAAATGTACTGGGCGCAGGCGATGCCTTTATGTCTGGCCTGCTGCGCGGCTGGTTGAATGATGAAGGTTGGGAGCAAGCTTGCCGCTACGCCAATGCCTGCGGCGCGCTGGTGGTGTCACGTCACGGTTGTGCGCCAGCCATGCCGACCAAAGCGGAGCTGGATGATTTCCTCAGCCGTGACAAAGACGTTAAACGCCCCGATCTCGACAGCCGACTGAACCATCTGCACCGCGTTACAACACGTAAGCAGCAATGGCCAGAACTGAATGTTTTTGCCTTTGACCATCGCAAGCAGCTCGCGGATATGGCACGTGAAGCCGGTGTTGATGAAAGCAAAATTCCGCAGTTAAAAGTCCTGCTGTTAAGAGCAGCAGAAGAAGCGGCGCAAGAAGCGGGCCTGGAGAACAAGAGCGGCATTTTGGCCGACACCACATATGGGCAGAAAGCGCTGAATGCGATTACCGGAAAAAACTGGTGGATTGGCCGTCCGATTGAACTGCCAAGTTCACGGCCGCTACGTCTTGAGCATGGAAACATCGGTTCTCAGCTTATCGACTGGCCTACTGAACACGTGGTGAAATGTCTGGTGTTTTATCATCCGCATGACAGCGCCGAACTGCGCAAAGAGCAGGATGATCTGATCCTTGACGTGTGGAAAGGTTGTAACAAAAGCGGGCATGAGCTGCTGCTGGAAGTGATTTTGCCAGAGAGCAACCCGGACCATAAAGAAGCCTATTATCTGGAGATGCTGAGCCATTTCTACAGCCTGGGCGTTCAGCCAGACTGGTGGAAACTGCCACCGATGTCAGCAGAAACCTGGCAGGCGATAAGCGGCTTGATTGAGCAGCAAGACCCATACTGCCGCGGCATTCTGTTACTGGGACTTGATGCGCCAGAAGAAAAGCTGAAAGCAGGCTTTGCCGCCGCCGCTAAGGCACCGTGGGTGAAAGGCTTTGCTGTCGGACGGACCATTTTTGGTCAGCCTTCACGCATGTGGCTGCAAGGTGAGCTGGACGATCAGGCGCTGATTGATACGGTGAAAGGTAATTATTTGCGCCTCATTGGTTACTGGCGCGAAGCGCGAGGTTAAAGAGAGGATCGGGCGCGATATCGCGCCCGATAAGCCCTTCGGTGAGTCGGAACTCCCCATCAAATCACTTCAGCGTTACGCTCTTCACGATATTGTCGGCATCGCTTTGCGCTTGCTGCTGATTATCGCCTGGCAGCGTAATCTGCATCGTCATCAGCTTACCGTCCACTTTTGCCAGAATCACGGAGGACCATGAGGTCTGATTGTTGGCAGAAATTACCGTATCCAACTGCTGTGCGGGTTGGTCTTTCAGGGTAACGGATTTGTTCGATACCACCTGCAACTGCGGATCGCGGTTACGTTGCTGCTGCTCCATACGTTGCGACAGCACATCCAGACCATCGGTGGTTTCGTCACCCGCAATAACAATAATGGCGCGTGCACCTGTTTCGTCAGCATAAACATGCATGTTGGTGGTTTGATTGCCCAGTTTGCCGCTCTTATCAGACATGCCTGGCGGCAGCGAGAAGCTCAGCTTGCCATCCATCAGCGTGACGTTTTGACTGGATTGGCTGGCGCTCACACCGTTGTCGTTCGCCGCTTCGTCTTTTTTCTGGTCACAGGCGGCTAAGCCTAAAACCAGTAAACCCATTCCCGCATATTTCACTAGGTTACGCATCAGAATCCCTTTTATCTTTCCAGACAGCCGTTTATATACCTTACACCCTTCGCGTTGCAGGAAGGCGGCAAGCGTGTGAATCCCAGAGAGCTTACTCGGGTAAGTGACTGGGTGAACGCGCGCTGCCAACGCACCTGCAGCTTGAAGTATGACGGGTATACAACAGTAATCAGGTTGCAAACGCAACCCGATGATTGTCAGGAAATCTTAGCCTGTCGTGGCAAAAAGCTCTATTTCCGTTTAGCCGAAATTAACGTGTGCACTGTTGGCGTGCTCGGCCAGGCGTTTTAATGTGGCATTCAACAGGACACCGTAAGCGGGCAGGAAGAACACCATGCAGATCAACACTTTAAAAGTGTAATCCACTAAAGCGATCTCAACCCAATGCTGCGCCATAAACGGATCGGGACTTTGATAGAAGGCGATAGAAAAGAAGGCTAGCGTGTCGCTGATATTACCGAGGAACATCGCGCAGCCGGGCGCAATCCACCACTGTGGCAAGCGACGCAGGCGATTAAACACATGCACATCAAGGATTTGGCCCAGCGCGTAAGCCATAAAGCTGGCGCAGGCGATGCGGGCGACGAAAAGATTTACCTCTTCCAGCGCATGCCAGCCTTGCCATTCGCCTTGATAGTAGAGGCTAGAAACAGCGTAAGAGATAAACAGCGCAGGGATCATCACCGCCAAAATAATGCGGCGTGCCAGCGCCGCGCCAAAAATGCGCACGGTGAGATCGGTAGCAAGAAAGATAAATGGGAAGCTGAAAGCGCCCCATGTGGTGTGAAAGCCAAAAATGGAAACCGGCAATTGCACCAGATAATTGCTGGAGGTGATCACCAACAAATGAAACAACGACAACCAAAACAGCGCGTGCATGCGCTGACGCGATGAGAATGCGATCATAATAAGCCTTTTTAGTGTTGGGGTGAGGGAACCCATTGCAGAAGATTGCCAGCAATATCCTGCGATTAAACGGATGAAAAAGCGGCGGCATCTTACCGCGTTGTGCTATTTATGCAATGGCTAATTTTAACGCAATCGTTATCGTCTTGCGTCGGTTTATTGACGCGCTAGAATAGCCGACCCACATCAAAACTGAGTCCATTATGAGCGATGCTTTTACTTCTGCCGACCACCAGCTCGATGCGCGCGGCCTGCGCTGTCCTGAGCCGGTAATGATGGTGCGTAAAACCGTCCGCAACTTGCAGGATGGAGAAACGCTGCTGATCATTGCCGATGATCCGGCGGCGACACGTGATATTCCAGGCTTCTGCCGCTTTATGGAACATCGGCTTTTAGCCCAGCAGACGGAAACCTTGCCTTACCAGTTTCTGCTGCAAAAAGGGTTGGAAGGTTAACGGCGGCAGATGACCGCCGTCGATTTTACCGCGTTCGTGAATGCAGAAGCCGCAAGGCGTTTGCCGTGACCAGCGCGGTAGCGCCAGAATCGGCTAAAACCGCCAGCCATAATCCGGTTAATCCCATCAGCGTTGTCACCAGAAACAGCGCTTTCAGCCCCAGCGCCAGCGCGATGTTTTGGCGGATGATGCTGCGTGTTCGGCGGGCTAATGCAATCATGGGTGCCAGATTCGTTAGTTGGTTACGGGTTAATGCGGCGTCGGCAGCCTCCAGTGCGACGTCTGTGCCGCTGCCCATGGCGATGCCTAACGTTGCGGCTTTCATGGCAGGCGCATCGTTGATGCCATCGCCGACCATCGCCAATGAAGAGTATTGACTGAGCTGACGAACCGCCTCGACTTTATCGGCGGGCAGCAGGCTGGCGCGGTAATCGATGCCAAGCTGCTGAGCAATGCTCGCTGCGGCACGCGGATTGTCACCGGTTAACATCAGGCTCTTAATGCCGAGTTTTTTCAACGCGGCTATTGCTGCTATCGCATCGCTACGCAGCTGATCCTGCAACGCCAATGCACCCAACGCTTCGCCATCACGCAGCACAATCACCAGCGTCTGACCGTGCGCCTCCTGCTCGGCAATCAACGTCTGCTGCGCTGGCGTCAGTGTCGTCACGCGTGCCGGGGCAAGTAATTCTATTCGTTGGCCTGCGACCTGTGCGGCGATACCACTTCCCGCGAGTGCCTGTTGTGAGTTGGCCTGCGGAATCTGCAGATCACGTGCCTGTGCAGCCGCAATAATCGCTGTCGCCAGCGGATGCGTGGAACCTTGCTCCACGGCGGCGCTGAGTGTTAACAGCTGTGCTTCGCTGATCCCGATAAACGGTAAGATGCGCGTAACCTGCGGTTTCCCGGCGGTCAGCGTACCGGTTTTATCAAACGCCAGCATGTGTAGCGAACTCAGCCGTTCCAGCGCTGCGCCACCTTTGATCAACGCGCCCTGACGAGCGGCAGCGGCTAACCCGGAAGTAATGGCGGCGGGCGTTGAGATCACCAGCGCGCAAGGACAGCCAATCAGTAATAACGTAAGCCCTTTATAAATCCAGGGTTGCCAGTCGCCGTAGCCCAGCAGCGGCGGCAGCACCATCACCAGTAGCGATAACAACATAATGGCGGGCGTATAAATGCGGCTGAAAGAGTCGATAAAACGCTCCACGGGCGCGCGATGGCTTTCGGCTTCTTCGATCAGTTGCAGAATGCGGTCAATGGCACTTTCGCCGGGTTTCGACGTGACTTCCAGTGTCACCAGCCGATCTACGCTGATGGCACCCGCCATAATTTTTTCGCCGCTTTCGTGCGAGACCGGCAATGATTCTCCGGTTAATGCGCTTTCATCAAAGCTGGCGCTACCGCTTAACAAACGCGCATCGACCGGTAAACGCCTGCCCGCAGCAACTTCAATCACATCGCCGGGTTGCAACGCATCCAGTGCAATCTGTGAGCGCGTGCTGCCTTGAATACGCATGGCGAATTCTGGGCGCAGCGCCATCAGGCTAGTGACGCCGCTGCGCGCGCGTGAGGCAGCATAGGCTTCCAGGCGTTCACCCAGCTGGAACAGCAGCAGTACCATGGCAGCCTCTATATGCGCGCCAATGATTAATGCGCCCGCAGAGGCCAGCGTCATTAACATTTCAATCGTAAAGGCAGAGCCGCTGCGCAGTCGAAGCCAGGCGCTGTATGCTACTGGGCCTAGCCCAATCAGTGTGGTGACAACAAACAGGCGATCGCCCCAAACGGCGTCAAAGTGGCTAACTAACGCGCTGACAACCATCAGCACACCAAGCAGAATGAAACTGCGATTGGCTTGCCAGTGCGAAGGGGGAGACGTCTGGGTTTGAGATGATGACAGTGTGAAACCGGCTTTTTTTACTGCATTTTCAACGGTAATTTGCACATCACGATAGGCATCGACCACCAGTTTTTCACTGGAAAAAAGGATGCGGGCGGCGGCAACGTCAGGTAAATGGCGAACGGCGGTTTCAATCGTGCGGGCACAGCTGGGACAATCCATGCCGCTTACGCGCCAGCTGAATTGTTGCGTACTTTGCTGCGTTCTGGCGACTCGCCGGTCGCTTTCCTCTTCAGCTTCGCTAGCGGGGCCGGAAGGGCTATCGCCAGAACAGCAGGCAGGCGTATCTGATGAAATCGGCGTGGCAGCGCTAATAGAAAGTGTTGTCGGGCGAATGTGCCTTAGGTTGCAAAGGGGCTTTGATGCAGCATGCATGGTGTGGGATTTACCGCAGCCACAGGATTGATGTTGATGCATATGACCTCCAGAAGCGGGCGGAAGTGCCCGCTCTGATATCCTACACTCTGGAGTCAACTCCAGAGTCAAGCCTTTGGTCATTTTTTCTTCAGTAGAGCCACAGTGAACGCACAATCATGAAGTGACCGGCGAAATAGCAGGCTGCGATGATGGCGCTATCGGCGCTGAAACGGCGGCGATAATGAGAGATAAACCAAATAATATTGGCTAACAGCAACAGGCCGGCACCGACCATGATCGAAAAGCTGTAATCGGTTGGACGGAAGAAATATTGCTCGGTCGCCATCCAGGTCATGACCAATGTCATGCCAATAAAGGTACAGATTGGCCACCGCAAATCGGCCAGCTTGTTCCAAAGAACACCAATCACCACCACGCCAATAATCAGCAGCGTAAGGGGAATCGGCCAGAAGAAGCTCATCGTCATGTTAGCGGCAAAACTCAGCGTATAAAGCAGGTGCGAAAGAAAGAACGCACCCAGCGCATAGAGCATTTTCTGACGCGGCAGCAGTGTAAGGGCATCGCCAACCAAGGTAGCGATTAACCCGGCAAGGATCAGATAATCGGTGGTATTAAGCGTAGGTGCTTGCCATGCCAGGCCAACCAGCAGCAGAAGCGTAACCGGTTTAAACAGCCAGCGTTGCCATTGTGGACCACGATATGAGGCATCGACATACAGCCAACCGGAGAAAAGTACAGCGAGGAAAGACCAGAGCATTGTTTCTCCCTTTTAACCAAAAATGGTGAATGTTCCCAAAATGTCGATCTCAGTTTAGGTTACGCCTCAGCAATGTGACAATCAGGCAACTCTGGTTGTATGCTTGCCGCGCAATAAATCTCTCCTGTAACCGATTAAGAACGAGCGAAAATATGAGCAAACCACCGCTACTCTTTTTTATCGTCCTGGCCATTATCGCCGTGTTGGCGACCCGTCAGTTCATTAAGCAACGGCGTGAAGCTGCCGTGAATGATGTTTCACCGATCCGCAGTCTGACGGTTGAAGTGAAGACTAAACGCGAATTTCCAGCACCCAATCGCCGCTCACGTCAGCGAGAAGTGATTGCTGGTGAAGAGATGCGTTACGAAGCCTGGTTTCACCCACTGAACGGGGCGAGTGATATAAAAGTGCAGGTAAAAGAAGATGATTATCATCAAATGGATAAAGGATCGAAAGGCGAGCTAAAAATGCAGGGTTCGCGTTTTGTGAGTTTTACGCCTGTGCATTAAAAATATACGCCACGTATTTTCATAGAGAACAGGTATTTTAAGACAAAAATTATTGCTTACAATAGCGGTTAAACATTAAATGCAAAAGGGTTCATGAGAAATCATGAACCCTTTTTTATCACTCGCTTGAGGCGTAATCAGTGCTTAAGCTTCATGGCTGGTCGCTTTAGGAATATGCCCATGACTTCTTTTAAGAAACCGGCTTTCCAGCAAGTTCCATGAAGTAAACGCAAGTGTTACGGTTAATATAATAGTGAGCATTAGGCCGAGATAAGCATTCCTGTCAAATACACCGAAATGCGTAAGAACCTGAATAATTGGCCAGTGATATAAATACATTCCGTAAGAAAGATCACCGAACTGGCTAATTTTAATTTCTCTGCAAAGTCCAGTGCAGAACAAAATAACAACGGATGAGAATGCAACAGGCTCAATAAGATAAGAGAAGGATGTATTTTTAAAAATCACGAAAGCCACGAGTGAGACGATAGTGATTTCTTTAAGCTTATCAAAAATAGCTTGATTCGTAGCCAGTAAGCTGCCGAAGAAGAAATACGACGACAAAGCGATAAATTGTTTCGCCAAAGTGTCAGCTTTAGGTCCAGTATAGACAGAAGTAAAATAGAAAAACCACAAGCATGAGATAGCGAAGATAGCAGCATAAGTCTTAAATGGCTTTTTCACGAGTAATGGCACGATAAAAGGCAAAAGCACATACAAAGTGATTTCTGCTTTAATCGTCCAGAGAGAACCATCCATCGGTTGGTTCGGGTTATCCGTAAAAACACCCGGTAAAGAAGGCTGAATAAAATTCATAAAAGAAAAGTTTGCAATGACATATTTTATTGTTTCTTTATTAGTGACGAATTCTTTAAGCGGGAGGCTTGTTAGACAAACTCCAATGATTAAACACATCACTATTACAAAAATATAAGCAGGAAGGATTCTTTGAGCGCGCTTGACAAAATAAGATTTAATCGAGTTACTTCTTAAGTAACTTTTTGCAATAAGGAATCCGCTTATTGCAAAAAATCCTTTTACAGCAAAATCACTATTCAGGATATGAGCAAGAAAGCGTATGTCAGCATTTCGCGTTACTTCTGCTGTGTGCACTAACATGACGACAGATGCTAAGATTAGTCTTACTATATCAAAGTTGTTTTTTGAGTTCATTTTTAATTTCTTACATATGCTGATGAGTGAGTGATTAGAACAACGCTTGTGTAGGGTTTTTTTATAGAGAGGATCTTAAAGCCATTAGAATTTTAATCATTCTAAAAAGCAAGAAAGTATTTTTCGAATAGTAAGAATCAGAATTTTCTCAGGCTAAGAGCAGAGCGCTAAAATAAAAATTTAGCGCTCATTCAATAACTAATTACTTTAACAACTGGTAAGACTGAGCTACTTCATATCCTACCACAGACTGCTTGCTTGAAATAGTGTTGTAATAAAGATAGTAGAGAACCATAAGAATAGTTACTGACACGGCAGCAACCTTTTTAAGTTTAAATGATTCATAAATACAAAGGGATATTAAAACAGGTTCGACCTGAAGAAGGTAGTTGGCTAGTCGACCACCAGAGGCATAATCTTGCAGTGCAAGTCTTAGACCACTGCCAATTGCAAATGTAATAACTATTACATAGTAGAAATTGAATTTTTCGGGAGCAATTTTTTTCAGTGAATTGCTTAAAAGCATAAAACTAAAAATAAATACGAAGCCAATGTTTTTTAGATTAGATAACGTCAAAATCCCTTGTTCTTGTGCGGAATCTTGGTTCGCGTAACCCATAGCCCTTTCACCGATAGAACCAATGTGGCTCGATACGAGCGAGATAATTGCAGAGCTTCCAATAAATGCCATTGGTATACTTACCAGAACTATGGCAATAGGGATAAATTTGTTTCGCTTAACAATTAAACTGAGCGGTATCAATAACGCCGTGATCGCAGTTGCGTGGCTAATAAATGATAGGATAAAAAGCTTTATCATACCTTTTTTGTTTTTATTACAGGTATGATAAACAAAGCCCAGTAGAAATGCAGAACTCAAACCAAACCTGATCTGGTTCATGTCTTTATTTATAAAGAGGTGCGCGGAATAGACAGCCAATGCGACCATTGGTAATGGGGATAGCTTTTTGAAATAAAATGAATTAACACATACTGCAATCATGCAATATATGAAAATAAAAATGTCAGCATTTTTTGAAAATATTCTTGAAATGAGCGCAATGAAATAAATAGCGGGCTCATAACGGAAATCATTTAAACTTTCCCAAAAACCTTTAATTGTAATTTTGGATGTGAACTGTGAATAGAAGTCACGGTACTGGAAATCATCAAGCCCTGTGCCAAGCCCACGAATCCCACCGAACGTAAAGAGAACACCTACAGCGATAATGTAGAAATATAATCTTATCGACTTAGAATTTTCGTTATTACTAAGCACAACCTCAACAATCGCAAAGAATGTCAGGGTTAAGCTTATGATCCAGTAAATTCCCATAGCTCAACATTCTAATAGTTTTAAAACGTTTTTATACCATATGGTACTGCCTGCGTAAACATGAGAAAATTCTAATTTTTTATGCTTAGAAAGGCTTGTTTATCAGTGAATTTAATTTACATATAATCATTTTACTGTACTTAATAGTGGTGTTAATTAAGTGTAATAGTTTAGGCTAATAAATTTGAGGTGGAGCGTGAAAGTGAACATAAGTAAGAATTATATACAAATAGCCAGAGGGCGTTTGGTTTGTTTTCCTAATGTGTCTATAGTTAAATTCCTTGCTTTTTTGCTATGTGCTTTAGTTTTTTATTCACAAATGTCCTCCGCTAATGAGGATATTCCTATTTGGCCCGGAGCTAACTCAGGAAAAAATAAAGTAGTTGATTTCAGTAAGAATTCCACTGTACCTAATCGTGCAATAACCCGTGTTTCTTCGCCAAACTTCATATATGTACCACCGAAAGTTCATAACAATCATACAGCCATTCTAATAGTTCCCGGTGGTGGTTTTTCCTATATCATGAAAGATCTTGAAGGGCTAAGAGTTGCTGATTATTTAAGTCAAAGAGGTTACTCATCATTTGTGCTTATTTACCGTATGCCAAAAGGCGGTAGTGATGAAAATAGAAATAATGCATTTTCGGATGTACAACGCTCCCTAAGAAAAATCCGCTCGATGAGTGTAAATAACGAAATATCCATAAACAAAGTGGGCGTGATGGGTTTTTCTGCTGGCGCTTATCTGGCTGCAAATGTAAGTAATAAGCCTAATGAAAACTATGGCCATAACAATGATGCAATAGATAGGCTAAGTGCCCGACCTGATTTTACTGCCTTGATTTATCCCGTTATCTCTATGAAAACGGGAATAACGCATCAAGGCACCCGGCAGGCTCTATATGGGAAAAGTACATCCCAACAAATTGGCAACGAGTTTTCGCAGGAAAATTTGGTCTCAAAACAGACACCACCAACATTTATCGCTCAAGCTTTGGATGATAAAGTCGCATCGCCACAAAATTCACTGCTGATGTTTGATGCTTTGCGCAAAATGAGAGTAAATGTTGAACTTCATTTGTTTCATGAGGGAGGGCACGGCTTCTCCACAGGAGCCGGTAAAACAACACCCGTTAGCGACTGGCTTGATCTTTTCTGTAAATGGCAGCAATCAATTGATAATGCGACGTAAGTCTGTTGAGCTGGCTTTACTTAAGAAAAATAAATAGAAACATTGTTCAAATTGTTTGACCAATGTTTCTATGAGAATAGTAATTATTTTTTTCTGGGGAAATGTTTTTTTTGCCAGGCCACCAGTTCAAACACGCCAAACAGGAAAACTTTTGCCTGCGTTAAGCGGTCAATGGGCGGCGCATCTTTGGTTTGCGTTGCGCGCAGTAACACCAACTGCAAGCCGTGCATCATAATCATGAAAAACAGTGCGACGTTAATGAAATAGGTCAACGGCTTCGGATACGGATGTATCACGTTGAACAGTAGAAATCCCCAAACGCACAGCATCAACAGGCGTCCTAAATTAAGTAACATCATGCGTCTCCTGTTGACGTTGATATAAACGATAAGCTACCTGACCTGCGATTTTTTCGCGGTGCAAATCCCAGTTCGCCGGTACTGGCGGCGTGCCATTTTCTACTTCGCTTTCGACGTAAATCAGCGCCTCTTCTGCCAGCCAACCGTTTTGCTCCAGCAGCAGTAATGTTTGCTCCAGCAAGCCTTTACGAAACGGCGGATCGATAAACACCACATCAAAAGGCTGGCCAGGCTGATCGAGCCAGGTCAACGCGTTGGTTTGAATCACCTTGCCGTGAGTGGCACGCAGCGTTTGCAGGTTTTTTTCCAACTGCTGCGCGACCGGACGTTCTAGCTCCAGCAGTGTTGCCGCACCTGCATAGCGCGACAGCGCTTCAAGGCCCAGTGCGCCGCTGCCGGCAAAACAGTCCAGGCAATTAGCCTGCTGAATCACGGGCGCCAGCCAGTTAAACAGCGTTTCACGCACGCGATCGGTGGTGGGGCGCAGACCGGCGCTGTCTGGCACCGGCAATTTACGTCCGCGCCATTGACCGCCAATAATGCGGATCTGCCCGGCACCGCCCGTATTGCGGGGATTTTTTATCATCTTGCTCACAACTCGTCATAATTTGTTGCGTAGTTTAACGGGCGAAACGATGAGAAGAAACGTTAAAAAAGGGTGCTGTGGTGAGCTGGCTGGAAAGTGTTAGACTACTGAGTTGCTGAAGTCATGCATAATTCTGCGGTTTTGCGCCGGTCTGGCGTTTAATACCACTACTGATTTTACACCTGGGAACAGTGTGCGACCGGGATAAAGCCATCGAGGAGTGTAGTCACACAATGGCAAAAGAGAAAAAACGTGGCTTTTTTTCCTGGCTAGGATTTGGCAAAGAGGAAGAAACGCAAAAACCGGTTGAGACGCCAGAGCAGGAGCAGGAACAACAGCCTGCTGAAGCTGAGGTTCAGCAGCCGGAACATCCATCCCAGGCGCTAAACGAGGCCGAAGCGGACGCGGAAGAGACTGTCGCCATTACCGAAGCGGTGGCCGAACAGCAACGCGAAGCGGAAATTGAACCTGAACTCGAAACTGAATCTGAACCAGAACCTCAACTGATCGTCGCTGAACCCGACGTTTTGGCGACACCAGAAGCGGTGAAAGCCGATCCTGAAGCGCTGCTTGAAGTTGAGCCAGAAGTTGAACTTGAGCCAGAGCCAGACGTGGCTGAAGTTGTCGACATCGACGTGGAAGACGTCGAAGACGACGCGCCACTCAGCGACGAAGAGCTGGAAGCGCTGGCACTCGCCGATGCAGGCATCATCGAAGAGGCGGAAGTCGTTGAGCCGGAAGATACCGTCAGCGATCTGCCGTTAGCGGCCGCACCCATCATTTCCCACGAGCAGGAACGTCCTACTAAAGAGGGCTTCTTTGCGCGCCTGAAGCGTAGCCTGGTTAAAACCCGTCAGAATCTTGGCTCGGGCTTTATCAGTCTGTTCCGCGGCAAGAAAATTGATGACGAGCTGTTTGAAGAACTGGAAGAGCAACTGCTGATCGCTGATGTCGGCGTGGAAACCACGCGTCGCATCATCACCAATCTGACGCAACAGGCAAACCGCAAACAGCTGCGTGACGCTGAAGCGCTATACGGTCTGCTGAAAACTGAAATGGCCGATATTCTGGCTAAAGTTGATGCGCCGCTGGATGTGACCGGTCAAACACCTTTCGTCATCCTGATGGTTGGCGTGAACGGCGTGGGTAAAACCACCACCATCGGTAAGATGGCGCGCCAGTATCAGGCCGAAGGCAAATCAGTGATGCTGGCGGCGGGTGACACCTTCCGTGCTGCTGCTGTTGAACAGCTTCAGGTTTGGGGCCAACGTAACAACATTCCTGTTATAGCTCAGCATACCGGCGCTGATTCCGCCTCGGTGATTTTTGACGCGATTCAGGCTGCCAAATCACGCGGCGTAGATGTGTTGATTGCCGATACTGCGGGTCGCTTGCAGAATAAAGCGCATCTCATGGAAGAACTAAAGAAAATCACTCGCGTCATGAAGAAGCTGGATGATTCTGCGCCGCACGAAGTGATGCTGACGCTGGACGCCAGCACTGGGCAGAACGCCGTTAGCCAAGCCAAACTGTTCCATGAAGCGGTGGGTTTAACCGGTATTACCCTCACCAAGCTAGATGGTACGGCCAAAGGCGGCGTGATCTTCTCGATAGCCGATCAGTTCAGTATTCCGATTCGCTATATCGGTGTTGGGGAAGGCATTGAGGATTTACGGCCGTTCAAGGCTGAAGATTTTATTGAGGCACTGTTTGCCCGAGAGGACTAATTGGGATGATTCGCTTTCAAGAGGTGAGTAAGGCATATCTCGGTGGACGTCAGGCGTTGCAGGGCGTGGATTTTCATCTGCGTCCCGGCGAAATGGCGTTCCTGACCGGCCATTCTGGTGCCGGTAAAAGTACGTTGCTGAAGTTGATATGCGGCATTGAACGTCCAAGCGCCGGACAAATTTGGTTTAGCGGTCATGATATTTCTCGCCTGCGCAACAGCGAGGTGCCATTCCTGCGTCGCCAAATCGGCATGATTTTCCAGGATCACCATCTGCTGATGGATCGTTCCGTTTATGAAAACGTGGCGATTCCGCTGATCATTTCGGGTGCCAGCGGCGAAGATATTCGTCGTCGCGTGTCAGCGGCACTGGATAAAGTCGGCTTACTCGACAAAGCGAAAAGTTTTCCGATTCAGCTTTCTGGTGGTGAACAGCAGCGCGTTGGTATTGCGCGCGCAGTGGTTAACAAACCCGCTGTATTGCTGGCGGATGAGCCAACCGGTAACCTTGACGATGCACTGTCGGAAGATATTCTTCGGCTGTTCGAGGAGTTTAATCGCGTTGGCGTAACGGTGTTGATGGCAACGCACGACAGCGGCTTGATTGCGCGTCGTCAGTATCGTGTGATGACGCTGAATCAGGGACGTTTGCATGGAGGCCACGATGGTCAATAAACGCAATAAACGCCCAGCGGCGCCAAAAGCGAAGCAGCCGTCAAAAAGCAAAGCGCTGAAAGGCGGCTGGCAGGAACAGTGGCGTTATGCCCTGCGCGGCACGCTGTCAGATATGTGGCGTCAACCGCTGGCAACGCTGTTAACGGTGATGGTCATTGCGATTTCGCTTACCTTGCCCAGCGTCTGCTACATGGTGTGGAAAAATGTGAGTCAGGCCGCGACGCAATGGTATCCCGCGCCGCAGTTGACGGTTTATCTCTCCAAAACGTTGGATGATACAGCAGCAGAAAACGTGGTGGCACAGCTTAAGCAAGTCGATGGTGTGGATAACGTCAATTATCTGACCCGCGAAGAAGCGTTGAACGAGTTCCGCAACTGGTCTGGGTTTGGTGGTGCAATGGATATGCTGGAGCAAAATCCGCTGCCGGCAGTGGCTATCATCACGCCGAAACTTAATTTCCAAAATTCAGACACTATGCAAAATCTGCGCGACAGCGTGGCGAAAGTGCAGGGCGTGGATGAAGTGCGTATGGATGACAGCTGGTTTGCCAGGTTAGCGGCATTAACAGGATTAGTCGGTCAAATTGCGTCGATGATTGGCATCCTGATGATCATCGCGGTGTTCCTGGTGATAGGCAACAGCGTGCGGCTCAGCATCTTTGCCCGGCGCGACACCATCAATGTGCAGAAACTGATAGGCGCTACCGACGGCTTTATTCTGCGTCCTTTTTTATACGGCGGCGCATTGTTAGGCCTAAGCGGCGCGGTATTATCCTTGATCCTGTCGGAAGTATTGGTGTTAAGGCTACAATCGGTAGTGGCTAACGTTGCATCGGTGTTTGGCACCACATTCTTGCTGGAAGGTTTTTCCTGGGATGAAGCGTTGCTGCTATTACTGATTGCCGCGATCATTGGTTGGATCGCCGCCTGGCTGGCGACAGTTCAACATTTACGTCGTTTTACGCCCCAGTAAACGCCTGCAACATTTTTTTGCTATAATGGTCCTCTGCTATCGACAAGGGAAAGCAGAGGATCTTTTCCCCGCTTTCCTTCTTGTCATCTGTGTGTAAAATATGCACCGCTAATATTGAACTTGTGGATAACTTTATCATCCAATAAGTAGCACAGATTGCTTTCGAACTTTTAGCGGCGTTGACATACTGTAGCGTCTGCTCAAGGACGACGGTTCAAAGAACTGTGCAGCTATTCCACTTGATTTGTGAGGGTTTGAATGACCAAAGAAATGCAAACTTTAGCTATTGCTCCTCTTGGTAACCTGGAATCATACATTCGGGCTGCCAATGTCTGGCCGATGCTGTCGGCAGAAGAGGAAAAAGCGTTGGCTGAACGGCTGCATTACCAGGGCGATCTGGATGCGGCAAAGACGCTGATCCTGTCTCACCTACGCTTTGTAGTTCATATCGCTCGTAATTATTCCGGTTACGGCCTGCCGCAAGCGGACCTGATTCAGGAGGGCAACATCGGCTTAATGAAAGCCGTGCGTCGCTTCAACCCTGAAGTGGGTGTGCGTTTGGTTTCTTTTGCCGTGCACTGGATTAAAGCCGAGATTCACGAATACGTGCTGCGTAACTGGCGTATTGTGAAAGTCGCTACCACGAAAGCACAACGTAAGTTGTTCTTTAACCTGCGTAAAACCAAGCAGCGTCTGGGCTGGTTTAACCAGGATGAAGTTGAAATGGTTGCGCGTGAACTGGGCGTAAGCAGTAAAGACGTGCGTGAAATGGAATCACGTATGGCCGCACAGGATATGACCTTCGATATGTCCGCAGACGATGAAAGCGGTGAAGGTAAATCCATGGCACCCGTGTTGTATCTGCAGGATAAAACCTCAGACTTCGCGGACGGCATCGAAGAGGATAACTGGGATTCGCATGCGGCAGACAAGCTGAGCTATGCGATGGAAGGCCTCGACGAACGCAGCCAGCACATTATCCGTGCACGTTGGTTAGATGAAGACAACAAAACCACGCTGCAAGAGTTAGCCGATCAGTACGGCGTGTCAGCAGAACGTGTGCGACAGCTCGAGAAGAATGCCATGAAAAAACTGCGTATGGCGATCGAAGCGTAATAACGCGAAGCGTTAATGAAAGAGGGCGACAACATGTCGCCCTTTTTGTTGCCTGTGGTTTATAGCCTGAAACTCACTTCACCCAGCCGTCGGTTTGCGCCCTGAATCCACAGGCCTGCATAAACGCCGCACGAATCCTTTGATCATCACTGCCATCATCCGCAATCCACCAATCCGCCAGCGACGGATTCTGCGCCATGGTCTCTTCCAGCAGATATTGCCCAACGCCGCGACGCCGCGTGGCATCCCGCACCCTTAAGCGATGTACCTTTCCGTGTATCCCCGAAATTTCCAGTTGCAGCGCAGCTAATAAGCGGTCATTAAAACGCGCCGCATACAGCCGATGATTCTCGCTCAGCGACTGCTCTAACTTTTCTATGTCCAGTTCAGGCCAAACTTTGCCTAAGTCGATGCGGTCCTGCGTTGTAAACGCTGTTAAGCGCAGGATAGTGAGTTTCATGACAAACACCTGTTGGTTTAAAAGAGGAAGTGTAGCGAAATTATACAACCACAGCGCCAACAGATTTTCCCGAATAAAACAGGTCAAAAGTTGGCCTGGATGCCAGAATGATAGTTGTAAACAGGTAAACCTGAGGCATAAACCAGCATAATGCGCTGGAGAAATGGTGAAAATACGGCCATTGCATCCAGTAGATTATGCTGCGTAACCCTGCCGTTACTGAATATGTCAGTTGATTTACCGAAGAAACATCCTGTTTAATGAGCTGAAAAATAAAGCCTTATTACCAATAAATGCCAGAAAAGCGTGCTAACTCATTATTGTTTAATCAGTTTTCAACTTTATCTGGCAGAAAATAAAGCAACTCACAACAAACACGACATAACAGATGGGGTAGTTCGGATGAAGATGAAAGGTCGCGCGTTACTGGCAGGATGCGTTGCACTGGCGATGAGCCATGCTGCGCTGGCAAAAGACATTAAAGTGGCCATCGTTGGGGCGATGTCAGGTCCGGTTGCACAATATGGCGATATGCAGTTCGCAGGCGCAACGCAGGCCATTGAAGACATCAACGCGAAAGGCGGCATCAACGGTGACAAGCTGGTTGCGGTAAAATATGACGATGCCTGTGACCCAAAACAAGCGGTCGCGGTGGCGAACAAAGTGATTAACGATGGCATCCGCTATGTGATTGGCCATCTTTGCTCCTCTTCAACTCAGCCCGCTTCTGACATCTATGAAGACGAAGGCGTACTGATGATTACGCCAGCCGCTACCGCGCCAGACTTAACCTCTCGCGGATACAAGCTGATTATGCGTACCACCGGCCTCGATTCTGACCAAGGCCCTACGGCGGCAAAATATGCGATGAGCGAGATCAAACCACAGCGTATCGCTATCGTTCATGACAAACAGCAATATGGCGAAGGCCTGGCGCGTTCAGTACAAAAAAGTCTGAAAGACGCAGGCGCTAACATTGTGATGTTTGAAGGTATCACCGCAGGCGATAAAGATTTTTCTACGCTGGTGGCCCGCCTGAAAAAAGATAACGTCGATTTCGTCTACTTCGGCGGTTACTACCCAGAAATGGGGCAGATCGTACGCCAGGCGCGTGCAGCGGGCCTGAAAACCCAGTTTATGGGGCCAGAAGGCGTGGGCAATGCCTCGCTGTCGAACATTGCTGGTGCTGCCTCTGAAGGCATGCTGGTGACGTTACCGAAGCGTTACGATCAAGTGCCAACCAACAAAACCATTGTTGATGCTCTGAAAGCCAAAAAGCTCGATCCAACCGGCCCCTTCGTCTGGACCACCTACGCGGCATTGCAATCGCTGGTGGCTGGTATGGAGCGCAGCAAGAGCGCAGAGCCAGAAGATATTGTGAAGAACCTGAAAGAGGGCGCAGCCGTGCCGACCGTGATGGGCGACCTGAGCTGGGATGAGAAGGGCGACCTGAAAGGCTTTGAATTTGGTGTGTTCAAGTGGCATGCCGACGGTACGTCTACTGCGGTGAAATAAGTTTTAGGGGCGGCTTTAATGCCGCCTTTATCAACACGGCTTTACTTTCCGCCTGGCTGTCAAAGATTCACGCTAACGCATTCAGTTCACGGACGTTTTTTTTAAGGTACATTCTATGTCCGAGCAATTCCTCTATTTCCTTCAGCAAATGTTCAACGGTGTTACCCTTGGCAGCACCTACGCGCTGATCGCCATCGGTTACACCATGGTTTACGGCATTATCGGCATGATTAACTTCGCCCACGGCGAGGTCTACATGATCGGTAGCTATGTCTCCTTCATCGTGATTGCCGCCCTGATGATGATGGGCATCGACACTACGTGGCTAATGATTGCCGCCGGTTTCGTGATGGCGGTGATCATTTCCAGCGCTTACGGCTGGAGCATTGAGCGCGTGGCATATAAGCCGGTGCGCTCTTCTAAGCGATTGATCGCACTGATCTCCGCGATCGGTATGTCGATCTTTCTGCAAAACTACGTCAGCCTGACGCAAGGTTCCCGCGACCTCGCGCTGCCAAGCTTGATTACCGGGCAATGGACGGTAGGCGAAAGCAACGGCTTTGCCGCCACCATTTCAACCATGCAAATTGTTATTTGGATTGTGACCTTCCTGGCGATGCTGGCGTTGACCACGTTTATCCGCTATTCCCGCATGGGCCGCGCCTGTCGCGCCTGCGCTGAAGACCTGAAAATGGCCAGCCTGTTGGGGATCAACACTGACCGCGTGATTTCGCTGACCTTTGTGATCGGTGCGGCGATGGCGGCAGTTGCAGGTGTGCTGTTAGGCCAGTTCTACGGTTCAATCAACCCCTTTATCGGCTTTATGGCGGGGATGAAAGCGTTTACCGCGGCGGTTTTAGGCGGCATTGGCAGCATTCCCGGCGCGATGATTGGCGGATTAGTATTGGGTATTGCTGAAGCACTGACATCGGCCTACCTCAGCACTGAATATAAAGATGTGGTTTCGTTTGCCTTGCTGATTGTGGTGCTGTTGGTGATGCCGACCGGAATTCTGGGGCGTCCGGAGGTCGAAAAAGTATGAAGTCTTCCTTCGTTAATGCACTTATCTCCTCGCTGATGCTGCTGGTTCTCGCCACCTTTTTCATGGGGTTGCGCCTGAACCTGGATGGCACGAATTTGATAGTACAGAACGCCGGTAGTCTGCGGTGGGAATGGATCGCTGTCGCCTGCGTGGTGGTATTCTTGTTCCAGCTGATGCGCCCAGTGTGGCAGAGCGGCATGAAGAAAGTCTCGTTGCCCGCTTTCGTATTACCCGGCATTGATGGTTCCACGCCAAAGCAGAAACTGGTGATGGGGATCATGATCCTGGCCGCTGTTGCCTGGCCGTTTTTGGTCTCACGCGGCACCGTCGATATCGCCACCATGACGTTGATTTACATCATGCTTGGCCTTGGCCTCAACGTAGTGGTTGGCCTTTCTGGCCTGTTAGTATTGGGCTACGGCGGTTTCTATGCGATTGGCGCTTACACTTTCGCGCTGCTTAATCACTATTTCGGTTTAGGTTTCTGGGAATGTCTGCCGCTGGCGGGCATTGTGGCAGCGATGTTTGGTCTACTGCTGGGTTTCCCGGTGCTGCGCTTGCGTGGCGACTATTTGGCGATTGTGACGCTTGGCTTTGGCGAAATTGTGCGTATTTTGCTGCTCAATAACACCGACATCACCGGTGGTCCAAACGGCATCAGCCAGATCCCCAAACCTACCTTTTTCGGGCTGGAGTTTAACCGCACCCCGCGTGATGGCGGCTGGGATACCTTCCATAACGTCTTTGGCCTGAAATACGATCCCAGCGACCGCATCATTTTCCTCTATTTGGTTGCGCTACTGCTGGTGGTGCTCACGCTGTTTGTGATCAATCGTCTGCTGCGCATGCCACTGGGCCGTGCGTGGGAAGCGCTGCGTGAAGATGAAATTGCCTGCCGCTCGCTGGGCCTCAGCCCAACGCGCATCAAGCTCACCGCTTTTACTATCAGCGCCGCTTTTGCCGGGTTTGCCGGTAGCCTGTTTGCAGCACGACAGGGCTTTGTTAGCCCCGAATCCTTTACCTTTGTTGAATCCGCCTTTGTACTGGCGATTGTGGTGTTGGGCGGCATGGGTTCGCAGTTTGCCGTGATTCTCGCCGCCATTCTGTTGGTGGTTTCGCGTGAACTTATGCGCGATCTCAATGAATACAGCATGTTGGTGCTGGGTGGATTAATGGTGCTAATGATGATTTGGCGCCCGCAAGGTCTGCTGCCGATGAAGCGTCCACACCTGAAACTCAAGCAGGGTAAAAAAGGAGAGCAGGCATGAGTCAGCCTTTGTTAGCCGTTGAAGGCCTGATGATGCGCTTCGGCGGCCTGTTAGCCGTGAATAACGTGGCGCTGGAACTGCGTCCGCAAGAGATCGTTTCTTTGATTGGCCCAAATGGCGCCGGCAAAACCACCGTTTTTAACTGCCTGACCGGTTTCTACAAACCCACCGGCGGCAGCATCAAGTTGCGCGATCAGCATCTTGAAGGGTTGCCGGGCCAAAAGATTGCGCGCATGGGTATCGTTCGCACCTTCCAACATGTGCGTCTGTTCCGCGAAATGACGGTGATTGAAAACCTGTTAGTGGCGCAGCATCAGCACCTGAAAAGTGGCGTGTTCTCTGGATTATTGAAAACGCCAGCGTTTCGCCGCAGCGAAAGTGAAGCGTTGGATCGCGCCGCAACCTGGCTGGATCGCGTGGGCTTGCTGGAAATGGCAAACCGGCAGGCGGGCAACCTGGCGTATGGTCAGCAGCGTCGTCTGGAAATTGCCCGCTGCATGGTGACACGCCCAGAAATTCTGATGCTGGATGAACCCGCGGCGGGTTTGAACCCCAAAGAAACCCACGAACTGGATGAGTTGATTGCTGAACTGCGCGGTGATCACAAGGTTTCCGTGTTGTTGATTGAACACGATATGAAGCTGGTGATGGGTATTTCCGATCGTATTTACGTGGTGAACCAAGGAACGCCATTAGCCAACGGCACGCCGGAAGAGATTCGCAATAACCCGGATGTGATCCGTGCCTATTTAGGAGAGGCGTAACATGGCCAACACGATGCTAACCATTGAGAACGTCAGCGCGCATTACGGCAAAATCCAGGCGCTGCACAATGTCAGCCTGTATATCAACCAAGGCGAAATCGTCACCTTAATTGGCGCGAACGGCGCAGGTAAAACCACGCTGCTCGGCACGTTGTGTGGCGAACCTCGCGCCACGCAGGGTTCCATCACCTTTGACGGTAAAGCCATAACCGACTGGCAAACTGCACGCATCATGCGTGAAGCGATTGCGATTGTGCCGGAAGGGCGTCGCGTCTTTTCACGCATGACGGTGGAAGAAAATCTGGCGATGGGTGGTTTTTTTGCCAGCCGTCAGCAGTATCAGGAGCGCATCAAGCGCGTTTATGCGCTGTTTCCGCGTCTGGATGAGCGCAGATTACAGCGCGCAGGAACTATGTCCGGTGGCGAACAGCAGATGTTAGCGATTGGTCGTGCATTGATGAGCCAGCCGCGTCTGTTACTGCTGGATGAGCCTTCACTCGGTCTGGCCCCGATTATTATTCAGCAAATTTTCGATACCATTGAGCAGCTGCGTAGCGAAGGGATGACCATTTTCCTTGTGGAGCAGAATGCGAATCAGGCATTGAAACTGGCCGATCGGGGTTACGTGTTGGAAAACGGCCATGTGGTGCTGGAAGATACCGGCGCTGCGTTGTTATCCAATGAAGCGGTACGCAGTGCTTATTTAGGCGCCTAGTTTTCCTGTTGCTCTAACTCAAGTACGAGGTCGTTGCCCCCCACCTCAGTCCTCCCCCATACATGGGGGAGGAAGACGCTGCAATATGCTCGCTCTGAAATTGCATATGGCAGCGTCTCCTTCCCCTGCTTCGCGGGGGAAGGTCGGGATGGGGGACAGCGCGCAGATGAGGTCGTTTGCCCCCCACCTCAGTCCTCCCCCCATAAATGGGGGAGGAAGACGCTGCAATATGCTCGCTCTGAAATTGCATATGGCAGCGTCTCCTTCCCCCGCTTTGCGGGGGAAGGCCGGGATGGGGGACAGCGCGCACCATCAAAAAACGCTTCGATCCACTTCACTCTGCTTAAATCCTGAAATCCCGCTGTAACCTCTCTGTCATTAAGCCGTTATTTATCCGTCATTTTCCCGTGTCATGTTACGTCGCGAACAAAAAAATGCGCGATCTTGCGCGTACTTACCTGCACAGGAAAACAATATGTCCGTGTTTACTTTTCGTCGTAGCCTGATGAGTGCGGTGCTGGGCCTGACGCTCAGCGGCAATGCGCTCGCCGCCACTGAAATTCCTTTCTGGCACTCAATGGAGGGCGAGTTGGGCAAAGAAGTTGACTCTTTGGCGCAGCGTTTTAACCAGGCGCACCCCGATTACAAAATTGTTCCGACCTACAAAGGTAACTACGAGCAGAGCCTGGCCGCAGGCATTGCGGCGGTGCGTACCGGCAAAGCGCCGGCCATTTTGCAGGTTTATGAAGTCGGCACTGCCACCATGATGGCATCGAAAGCCATTGTGCCCGTGCATCAGCTCTTCCAGGATGCAGGCATCGCGTTTGATGAAAAACAGTTCGTTCCTACCGTTTCCGGCTATTACAGTGACTCAAGCGGCCATCTGATCTCACAACCGTTTAACAGCTCTACGCCGGTGCTTTACTACAACAAAGACGCGTTTAAAAAAGCGGGTTTGAATCCCGATCAACCGCCAAAAACCTGGCAAGAACTGGCGAAAAGCGCCGATGCGCTGCGTAAAGCGGGCATGAGCTGTGGCTACGCCAGCGGTTGGCAAGGCTGGATCCAAATTGAAAACTTCAGCGCCTGGCACGCGTTGCCGGTTGCAACCAAAAACAACGGTTTCGATGGCACTGACGCGGTGCTGGAGTTCAACAAACCGGTTCAGGTTCGTCATATCCAGATGCTGGAAGAGATGAACAAAAAAGGTGACTTCACCTACTTTGGTCGTAAAGACGAATCCACCGCCAAGTTTTATAACGGCGATTGCGCTATCACCACCGCTTCTTCCGGTTCGCTGGCCGACATCCGCCATTATGCGAAATTCAATTTCGGCGTAGGCATGATGCCGTATGACGAAAAGGTCGCGAACGCGCCGCAAAATGCCATCATCGGCGGGGCGAGTTTGTGGGTGATGAAGGGCAAAGATGCAGGCACTTATAAAGGCGTTGCGGAATTCATGCAGTTCCTCGCGCAGCCAGAAATTGCAGCCGAATGGCATCAGAAAACCGGTTATCTGCCTATTACCACCGCGGCTTATACACTGAGCAAGCAGCAGGGTTTTTATGACAAAAATCCAGGTGCCGATATCGCCACTCGTCAGATGCTGAACAAACCGCCATTGCCGTTTACCCAAGGTATGCGTCTGGGCAACATGCCGCAGATCCGTACCGTGATTGACGAGGAGTTGGAAGGCGTCTGGACCGGCAAGCAGTCACCACAAAACGCGCTGGATAACGCCGTGAAACGTGGCAACGATCTGCTGCGTCGCTTCGAACAGCAAGTTAAGTAATTGCCCTTCAGGGCCAGCTTATCCTGGCCCTTGTTCTCCTTTACGCAGAGCACGCTATGTCTTCAACTCGTCCGGTATTTCGCACCAGCGCGTTGCCCTATCTTCTGGTGCTGCCGCAATTGCTAATTACGGCTATTTTCTTTCTCTGGCCTGCCGGAGAAGCGCTGTGGTATTCGCTACAAAACCTCGATCCTTTTGGCCTCTCCAGCACTTTTGTCGGTTTAGATAATTTCAAGCGCCTGTTCGCTGATGCGTATTACCTGGCGTCGTTTTGGACCACGTTAAAATTCAGTGGATTGGTCACGGTGTGCGGCATGACCTTTTCGCTGCTGCTGGCAGCGCTGGTGGATTACGTCATTCGCCTGCGCAAGCTCTATCAAATGCTGCTGCTGCTGCCCTATGCCGTCGCGCCGGTTGTTGCAGCGGTATTGTGGATGTTCCTGTTTAATCCTGGGCTTGGCCTGTTCAGCTACTTGCTGAACCATGTCGGTTATAACTGGAACTACGCGCAAAACAGCGGTCAGGCGATGTTCCTGATTGTGCTGGCCTCTATCTGGCAGCAGATGAGCTATAACTTCTTGTTTTTCTTCGCTGCACTGCAATCTATCCCTAAGTCGCTGGTGGAAGCGGCGGCAATCGATGGCGCAGGCCCGGTGCGCCGCTTCTTTAATTTATCGCTGCCGCTGATAACACCAGTGAGTTTCTTCCTGCTGGTCGTGAATCTGATTTACGCCTTCTTCGATACCTTCCCGGTGATCGATGCCGCCACCGGCGGCGGTCCGGTTCAGGCCACTACCACGCTGATCTACAAAATTTATCGCGAAGGATTTACTGGCCTGGATCTGTCGTCCTCGGCGGCGCAATCCGTGGTGCTGATGCTGCTGGTGATTGGCTTAACGGTGATTCAGTTCCGCTTTGTGGAGCGTAAGGTGCAATACCAATGATTGAAAATCGACGCGGGTTGGATATCTTTAGCCACATCGTTTTGGTGCTTGGCGTGCTGACCATTCTGTTTCCGCTGTATGTCGCTTTCGTGGCCGCCACGCTGGATAACGAAGCGGTTTATCAGGTGCCAATGACGCTAATTCCCGGCACGCATTTATGGGAGAACGTCTCGCGCATCTGGACACAGGGCGTCAACGGTAACGGCCCGGCTTTTGGCATGATGCTGCTCAACAGCATGATCATGGCGCTCGGCATCACCTTCGGCAAAATCGTGGTGTCGATCCTCTCCGCTTTTGCGCTGGTGTGGTTTCGCTTTCCGCTGCGCACGCTGTTCTTCTGGCTGATTTTCATCACCCTGATGTTGCCAGTTGAAGTGCGTATTTTCCCTACCGTGCAGGTGATCGCGGATCTGAACATGCTCGACAGCTACAGCGGTTTAACGCTGCCGCTGATGGCCTCTGCGACCGCGACATTCCTGTTTCGCCAGTTTTTTATGTCATTACCCGATGAGCTGGTTGAAGCGGCACGCATTGATGGCGCCAGCCCGATGCGCTTTTTCTGGGACATCGTACTGCCGCTCTCCAAAACCAATCTGGCAGCGCTGTTCGTCATCACCTTTATCTACGGCTGGAACCAATATCTTTGGCCGCTGCTGGTGATCAACGACGCCAGCCTGGGAACTGCAGTAGCCGGGATAAAAAGCATGATCTCCAGCAGCGGTTCGCCCACGCAGTGGAACGAAGTCATGGCAGCAATGCTATTAACCCTGATCCCACCGGTGGTGGTGGTATTCGTCATGCAGCGCGCCTTTGTGCGTGGCTTGGTTGAGAGTGAGAAATAAGAGATGGCAGGTGTAACGCTTCAGGCGGTGACAAAATCCTACGATGGAAAAAATCAGGTCATTCAACCGCTGAATGTCACGGTGAATGAGGGCGAATTTATGGTAATGGTGGGGCCGTCCGGCTGCGGCAAATCAACCCTGCTGCGCATGGTCGCTGGGCTGGAGCGCGTCAGCTCAGGCGATATTTATATCGATGGCAAACGTGTCACCCACGAAGAACCGAAAGATCGCGGTATCGCGATGGTGTTTCAGAATTACGCGCTCTATCCGCACATGTCGGTAGAAGAGAACATGGCGTATGGCTTAAAGATTCGCGGCATGGGCAAAGAGCAGATCCGCCAGCGCGTACTGGATGCCGCACGCAGTCTTGAGCTGGATCCACTTTTAAGCCGCCGTCCGCGTGAGCTTTCTGGCGGGCAGCGCCAGCGCGTTGCGATGGGCCGGGCGATTGTGCGCGAACCGGCGGTATTTTTGTTTGATGAACCGCTGTCCAATTTAGATGCACGGCTGCGTGTGCAGATGCGGTTGGAACTGCAACAGTTGCATCGCCGCCTGAAAACCACCAGCCTGTATGTCACGCACGATCAAGTGGAAGCGATGACGCTGGCGCAAAGAGTGATGGTGATGAACAAAGGCATTGTCGAGCAGATCGGCACGCCGGTTGATGTCTATGAACGGCCCGCCAGCCAATTCGTTGCCGCGTTTATCGGTTCGCCGGCCATGAACCTGCTGAAAGGAGACATCAACAGCGACGGCACGCGTTTCACCCTTAATCCCTCCTGCGCGCTGCCGCTTGGCATAAATAAAGCGAAATGGGCAAACCGGCCAATGGTACTCGGCATTCGCCCGGAACACATTCAGATCAGCAGCCGCGAGCAGGTAGGCATTCCGATGGTGGTCGAAACGCTGGAGATGCTGGGCGCGGACAACCTGGTACATGGGCGTATTGGCGAGTCACGTTTAGTGGTGCGCTTGCCCTACAGCGAACGTCCCAAGGTGGGCAGCACGCTGTGGCTGCATCTGCCAGCAGATGCGTTACACTTCTTCGATTCAACCCATGGAAAGCGTCTGGAATGAGTCAAAAAAACTGGCCTTACCCGCACATCGTCGCGCATCGCGGTGGCGGTAAACTGGCACCGGAAAACACCTTAGCGGCGATTGATATCGGTGCGAAATATGGTCATTTGATGATTGAGTTCGATGCCAAACTGTCGAACGATGCGCAAATTTTTCTGCTGCACGATGACACGCTTGATCGAACCAGTAACGGTTGGGGCATCGCCGGAGAGTTGTCCTGGGACAAGCTGGCGAAACTCGATGCGGGCAGCTGGTTTAGCCGCGACTTTAACGGTGAACCGCTGGCGCTGTTGGCCGACGTCGCCGCGCGCTGCCGTCAGCATCAGATGATGGCGAATATCGAAATCAAACCTACGACTAACAGCGAAATTGAAACCGGTCGCGCTATCGCACAGGCTGCGGCGCAACTGTGGCAAGGTCAAACCGCACCGTTACTTTCTTCTTTCTCTTATGAAGCGCTGGAAGCCGCTATGCAGGTTGAACCTGAGCTGCCGCGCGGATTGTTGTTGCACAGTTGGGATAAACAGTGGCAGGAGAAGACCACCGCGCTGGATTGCGTGTCGATACACCTTAATCACAAGGTGTTAAGTGCTGCTCGCGTTGCTGAACTCAAAGCAGCAGGCTTACGCATTTTGGCTTATACCGTAAATAACCCTGAGCGGGCGCGGGCGTTGCTGAAGTGGGGCGTCGATGCCATCTGTACCGATCGCATCGACATCATTGGCCCCGATTTTACCTAGTTCTGATTCTGCTGCTGGCCTGGCTGCGTTCTAATCACGCGCTGCTGGGCACTGTCACGCTGTTCCTGCATTTTGCGCTGCACGTCCTGATTTTGCTGCTGCTGATCCTGCTGCAACTTCCTTTTTTGCTGTTGCTGCTGGTTCTGCATCTGCGACTGCATCCGCTGCTGGCTCGGATTGTAGCCCGGTTTGTTCGGATCATTAGTGCTGTTCAGCGTGTTCGCCATGCTGGTTAACGGCAAGAGCGCCGCAAAAACAATTAGCCATCTCTTCATAAAAAATCCTCCGTAAGCGCGATCGCTGCTGTGTGCAATAGGCTGAAATCAACCTTTAGATTACCTCTTCTAGTTTATTAGATATCACAAACTCCACATTTAAGAGTGTGCCGAATTTGACTTAACCCTCAATAATTTGCTGTATTTGTAATCACTTGAAGAAATGATAAAAAAATGTAAATAACAGAGGATGGTGGCAGGATGAAAATTCAAGGCAAGGTGCGCCAGCTCGGCTGGTCGTTGTTAATGAGTTTTGTGGTGGTGAGTGGGGCCAGCGCAGCCCCTGGTTCGACGCCACCGGTTTCGTATGGCGTCGACAGTGACACCTTTCACCCGGTAAAAGCGCAGCACGGCATGGTGGCCTCAGTAGATGCGATGGCAACAAACGTCGGCGTTGATATTCTGCGTCAGGGCGGCAATGCCGTTGATGCGGCCGTTGCCGTGGGATTCGCCTTAGCCGTGACCCATCCGCAGGCAGGTAACCTGGGGGGCGGAGGTTTTATGCTGCTGCGCACTGCATCAGGCCGCACCACTGCCATCGATTTTCGTGAAATGGCGCCGGGCCACGCTTCACGCGATATGTTCCTCGACAAGCAAGGCAACGCTGATAGCAAGCTTTCACTGACTTCTCATCTCGCGTCTGGTACGCCAGGCACCGTGGCCGGTTTTGCCTTAGCTGCGCAGAAATATGGCACATTGCCACTGAGCACCTTGCTGGCACCGGCCATTAAACTGGCGCGCGACGGCATTGTGGTTAACGATGCGCTGGCTGATGATCTGAAAACCTACGGCAAAGAAGTCTTGATCACCCACGCCAACAGCAAAGCTATTTTCTACAAGCCGGACGGTACGCCGTGGCAGAAGGGAGATCGTCTGGTGCAGAAGAATCTGGCGCGTAGCTTAACGTTAATTGCGCAGCAGGGACCGGATGCATTTTACAAAGGCAATATTGCCGACGAAATCGCCGGAGAAATGGCGCAGCACGGTGGTCTCATCAACAAAGCGGATTTAGCGGCTTACCGCGCGGTTGAGCGCAAGCCCGTCAGTGGCACCTATCGCGGTTATGAGGTCTTTTCGATGCCGCCTCCTTCTTCCGGTGGCATTCACATCGTTCAAATCCTCAATATTTTGGAAAACTTTGATTTAGCGAAGATGGGCTTTGGCAGCGCCGATGCGATGCAGGTAATGGCTGAAGCGGAGAAATACGCTTACGCTGACCGCTCTGAATATCTTGGCGACCCAGATTTCGTCAGAGTTCCTTGGCAGGCGTTGACCAGCAAAGCCTATGCGAAATCGCTGGCGCAGCAGATTGATGTGGCAAAAGCGCGTCCTTCCAGTGAGATCAAACCCGGCAAACTCGCGCCTTATGAAAGCAATCAGACCACCCATTTCTCGGTGGTGGACAAGAACGGCAACGCGGTCGCGGTAACGTACACGCTCAACACCTATTTCGGCAGCGGCATTGTGGCGGGCAACAGCGGCATCCTGATGAACAACGAAATGGATGATTTCTCTGCCAAACCCGGCACGCCAAACGTTTACGGATTGGTTGGCGGAGAAGCGAATGCTGTACAACCGGCGAAACGTCCGCTCTCATCGATGTCTCCGACCATTGTGGCGAAAGAAGGTAAAACCTGGCTGGTTACTGGCAGTCCAGGCGGTAGTCGAATCATCACAACTGTGCTGCAAATGGTGGTGAACAGTATCGATTTTGGTATGAATGTGGCAGAAGCGACTAACGCGCCGCGCTTCCATCATCAATGGTTGCCGGATCAGCTACGCGTTGAAAAAGGCTTTAGCCCGGATACGCTGCGCCTGCTGGAGAATAAAGGTCAGCACGTAAAAGTTCTGCCCGCTATGGGCAGCACCCAGAGCATTATGATTGGGCCAGATGGCACATTATATGGCGCATCCGATCCGCGCAGCGTGGACGATCTCAGCGCAGGTTATTAAGTCTTTAAGGCACCGGTTAGGTGCCTTTTTTATGGGGAATAACAGAAAGGTTTTCGTTTGGATTCGAATAATCCCTTTTAACATCAAGGGTTTTTTGAATTAATTAAATGAAAATTATTCTCAAAAACACTTTACAGACGCGAATGATAATGATTATTATTGCCATGCGTTCTCGGGACTCCAACGACGTCCTTAGAAAGCACGACATTGCTCACATTGCTTCCAGTATTATTTAGCCAGCCCGGGTGCTGGCTTTTTTTTTACTGCGTATAAGCGGTTTCTGACCTTCGTTCCCACCCGCCAGCCCCAATGACGGTATCGTACAAAAAGCGCGTCTACGGGACGCCATCTTCATCATTTTTTTTGAACAGAGGAATGAAGTTTTTCAGCTATCAATCTTTTCCCCTCAGGCACAGACTACATAAAACATTGAGGAGATTTGAACATGATCTATTTACGTAAAGCTGAAGAACGCGGCCATGCCAATCACGGTTGGCTGGATAGCTGGCACACTTTCTCCTTTGCCGACTATTACGATGCCAACTTTATGGGCTTCTCGGCGCTGCGCGTGATCAACGAAGATGTGATCGATGGAGGGCAGGGTTTTGGCACTCATCCGCACAGAGACATGGAAATTCTGACTTATGTGTTGTCCGGCACCGTTGAGCACCAAGACAGCATGGGCAATAAAGAGCAGATTCCCACTGGTGAATTCCAGATCATGAGCGCCGGTACCGGTGTGCGTCATTCGGAATACAACGCCAGCAAAACGGATGCGCTGCATCTGTATCAGATCTGGATTATCCCTGAGCGCACCGGCATTGAACCGCGCTACGATCAGCGCCGGTTCCCGGATATAAAAGGTCGCCAATTTGTCCTGACACCGGATGCGCGTGACGGCTCGTTGAAGGTTTATCAGGATATGACGCTATCGCGTTGGCTGTTTGCCGCCGGGGATAGCGACAGCGTGGAGATTGAAGCGGGTCGCCGCGTCTGGATCCAAGTGGTGAAGGGCGATGTAAAGGTCAATGGTCAGCCCGCTGGAACCAGCGATGCGTTCGCTATTTGGGATGAAAATACACTGACAATTGAAGCGGACAGCGCTGCCGAAGTGCTGCTGTTTGATCTGCCGCCAGTCTAAAACGTTAAGGGGCGCGCATCGTCGTGCCCCATTGGCAATTCCATGACAATTTAATGTTAGACTCATCGTAAATTAGCTTTCAGCTGACTCCAGGCGCTTACGATGAAGAAAAAAAGACCGGTATTACAGGACGTTGCCGATCGCGTCGGCATTACTAAAATGACCGTCAGCCGCTACCTGCGCAATCCCCAGCAGGTCTCCGCTGCGCTGGGCGAGAAGATCGCCGTGGCGCTGGATGAGCTCGGTTATATCCCCAATCGCGCCCCCGATATGCTTTCTAACGCCACCAGTCGCGCCATCGGCGTGCTGCTGCCTTCGCTGACCAATCAGGTATTTGCCGATGTACTGCGTGGTATCGAAGCCGTTACCGATGAAGCGGGCTACCAGACGCTGGTGGCGCACTTTGGCTATAACCCGCAAAAAGAGGAGTTGCAGCTACGATCGCTGTTGGGCTGGAATATTGATGGGGTGATCCTGACGGAACGCAGCCATACGCCGGGCACGCTGCGTATGCTTGAAGTGGCGGGGATCCCGGTCATAGAAGTGATGGACAGCGTTACGCCTTGCCTGGATATGGCGGTGGGTTTTGACAATGTCGAAGCGGCACGTCAGATGACACAGGCTATCCTGAATAAAGGCCATCGACACACCGTCTATTTAGGTGCTCGCCTTGATGAACGTACGTTGCAAAAGCAGCGTGGCTACGAAAAAGCGATGCAGGAAGCGGGCCTCACGCCGCACAGCGTGATGATGGAAGATGCTTCTTCGTTCAGTGCCGGTGGTGAGTTGTTATGTGAAGCGCAACGTCTTTACCCTGAAACAGACAGCCTGTTTTGTACCAATGATGACCTGGCGGTTGGTGCGATGTTTGAGTGCCAGCGTCAGGGATTACACGTGCCGACACAAATGGCGATTGCTGGATTCCACGGACATGATATTGCGCTAGTGGTGACGCCGCCTTTAGCGACAGTGCTGACGCCACGCGACCGTATGGGACGTGAAGCTGCCGCGCTGTTACTGGCGCGTATTGCGGGCGATCACAGTGTAAGCCAGCCGCTGGATGTGGGTTTTGAAATAGCGGAAGGCGGCAGCATCTGATTCTGTCGAATCTTTGAGTCAGTTCACACTTTTGTGCTTTTCCGGGTAAAAGGGTTGCCAGGCTGTTAAGCGGTCAAGACAATGAGAAATGACATTGTTATCGGTAACATTGGCAATTCCACCTGCCGGAGAAGAAAAATGACAACGCACTCCCCGTCGCATCACGTCTTTATCCTGATGGGCGTTTCAGGCAGCGGCAAATCTGCCGTCGCCAACCAGGTTTCGCATCAACTGAATACCGCCTTTCTCGACGGTGATTTTCTCCATCCGCGTGCCAACATCATGAAAATGGCAGAGGGTCATCCGCTGGATGACAACGATCGCCAGCCGTGGCTACAAGCCCTTAATGATGCAGCGTTTGCGATGCAGCGCACCCAAGAGATCTCCATTATTGTCTGCTCCGCGCTGAAAAAGCGTTACCGTGACATCCTGCGTCAGGGCAATGCCAACCTGAGTTTTGTCTACCTGAAAGGGGATTTCGATACCATCGAGTCACGCCTGAAAGCGCGCAAAGGCCACTTCTTCAAGCCGCAAATGCTGGTGACGCAGTTCGCCACGCTGGAAGAGCCGGGCAGTGACGAGCCGGACGTACTATCAGTGAATATTGATCATTCACTCGACGAGGTTGTAGCGGCTACGGTTGCGACCATCAAGGAAGCAATCAATCAAGGCTAGGCAATGAATACCGCAACACTCGTTTTGACGGCAGCAGGCTCAGTCCTGCTGCTGCTGTTTTTGGTGATGAAAGCCCGCATGCATGCTTTTGTTGCTTTGATGATTGTCTCTGTGGGGGCGGGTTTGTTTTCCGGCATGCCGCTGGATCAAATCGCTGAAACCATGCAGAAAGGGATGGGCGGTACGCTCGGTTTTTTGGCCATTGTCGTGGCGTTGGGCGCAATGTTCGGCAAAATTTTGCATGAAACTGGCGCAGTTGACCAAATCGCCATTCGCATGTTGAAAGCTTTTGGCGAAAGCCGTGCGCACTACGCGATGGGTATCGCAGGATTGATCTGTGCGCTGCCGCTGTTTTTTGAAGTCGCGGTGGTGTTGCTGATCAGCATCGCTTTCGCGGTGGCACGTCGCACTCAAGGTAATCTGGTGAAACTGGTGATCCCGCTGTTTGCGGGCGTTGCGGCGGCGGCGGCTTTTCTACTGCCGGGACCTGCACCAATGTTGCTGGCTTCACAGATGCACGCCGATTTCGGCTGGATGATTTTGCTGGGCCTATGCGCCGCCATTCCGGGCATGTTGATTGCTGGTCCGCTGTTCGGCAACTTCATCGGTAATCACGTGACCTTCAGTTCGCCGCCGGAAGATCATCAACCTGATGTTGATGAAAACAAGCTACCATCCTTTGGTTTTAGCCTGTCGCTGATTTTGTTTCCGCTGGTGTTGGTTGGCCTGAAAACCATTGGCGCGCGCTTTACCACCGAAGGCACTTCGCTGTATCAATGGCTGGAGTTTATTGGCCATCCGTTTATTGCGATTTTACTGGCTTGCCTGGTGGCGATTTATGGTCTGGCTTATCGTCAGGGCATGGACAAAGAGAAGGTGATGCAGGTATGCGGCAGTGCGCTGCAACCGGCGGGGATTATTCTGCTGGTGATTGGTGCGGGCGGTGTATTTAAGCAGGTGCTGGTCGATTCTGGCGTGGGCCCGGTGTTGGGCAATGCGCTGACCGGAGCTGGTCTGCCGATCGCGCTGGCCTGTTTTATTCTCTCTGGGGCGGTACGTGTGATTCAAGGTTCGGCGACCGTCGCGTGCTTAACCACGGTGGGGTTGATCATGCCGGTGATTGAGCCACTGCATTACAGTGGCGCGCAGCTGGCTGCATTGTCGATTTGTATTGGCGGCGGGTCGATCATTATCAGTCACGTGAATGATGCGGGTTTCTGGCTGTTCGGGCGCTTTACCGGTGCCAGCGAAGCGGAAACATTGAAAACGTGGACGTTGATGGAAACCATCCTCGGCACGGTCGGTGCCATTGTCGGTATGATCGCGTTTACGTTGTTGTCGTAATGAGGCATCGTTTGTCCCCCACCTCGGTCTTCTCAAGTGCGAGGTCGTTTGTCCCCCATCCCGGCCTTCCCCCGCATCGCGGGGGAAGGAGACGCTGCCACATGCCGTCTCATCACTAACATAAAGCAGCATCTTCCTCCCCCATAAATGGGGGAGGACTGAGGTGGGGGACAGCGCGCAGAGGCCAATAACGCGCAGAAGCCAATAACATGCAGTAAGCAAAACCTACCCAAACTACAACTTTAAATAAACCCGAATCCCATCCAAAAACATCTGCGTTGCCAGCATGATCAGAATTAATCCCATCAGACGTTCCAGCGCATTCACACCTTTATCACCCAGTAACCGCAGAAACAGGCCTGACAACAGCAGGATTACCACCGTAGCGCCCCAGGCGATCAGCAGCGCGCCTACCAGATACGACATTTGATGGGGATATTGATGCGATAGCAGCATCAAGGTTGCCAGCAGTGAAGGGCCTGCAACCAGCGGAATCGCCAGCGGTACCAGAAAGGGTTCTTCTCCCGCAGACAAACCGGTGCTGCTGCTTTCAGGAGAAGGGAAAATCATTTTTATTGCGATCAGGAACAGGATCACGCCACCCGAAATTGAAACGGTTTCCGTACGCAGATTCAAAAACGCCAGGATGCGTTCACCCGCAAACAGAAACAGCAACATAATTGCCAGGGCGATCAGCATTTCGCGGATCAACACAATACGCCGCCGCTTGGGTTCCAGATGCTTCAAAACCGACATAAAAATCGGTAAATTGCCCAGCGGATCCATAATTAGCCACAATAATATTGTCGCAGAGATCATTTCAGTCATTCGTTTTACATCATCTTATTGTCGATAAATTACTATTATTAGGTGCGCTGCTGAAAAAGTTAGCGCCATCGAATTAATTCACTTGCCAGATGTGCTGCATTTTGTAGAGTTGGTCGTCATATACCCTACAGACTTCACGCCGCCGGTGCGTTGGCTGCACGACTTCACCCCAGTCACTTACCAGAGTAAGCGCTTGGGGCTGAATCAGCTTGCCGCCTTCCTGCAACGCGAAGTCTGTAGGGTAACGGCAATTCTCATTATTACGCAGAGTGGAGTGAAAGTGGCATTCCGCTCTTCCCATCGATAAAAGTCAGGTCGTTAACACAGCCTGAGACGGACACAACATGAAGAATGTAGGTTTAGTTGGTTGGCGCGGTATGGTCGGCTCTGTGCTGATGTCCCGCATGATCGAAGAACGCGATTTTGATGTCATCAATCCGGTCTTCTTCTCCACCTCGCAGCATGGTCAGGCGGCGCCAGAGTTTGGCGGTAAACACCATGGCACGCTGCAGGATGCGTTTGATATCGATGCACTAAAGGCGCTGGATATCATTATTACCTGCCAGGGCGGCGACTATACCAGTGAAGTTTATCCTAAGCTGCGCGCCAGCGGCTGGAAAGGTTACTGGATTGATGCGGCGTCCACGCTGCGTATGAAAGAGGATGCCATCATCATCCTCGATCCGGTAAACCAACAGGTTATTCGTCAGGGCATTGACAGTGGTCTCAATACCTTTGTCGGCGGGAACTGTACCGTAAGCCTGATGCTAATGTCGCTCGGCGGTCTGTTTGCGCAAAATCTGGTTGAGTGGGCCTCGGTGGCGACTTATCAAGCTGCATCAGGTGGCGGTGCGCGTCACATGCGCGAACTGCTGACACAAATGGGCATGTTGCACGATCATGTAGCGAAATCGCTGCAGAATCCCGCCTCCGCGATTCTTGATATCGAACGTAGCGTGACTGACTTCACTCGCTCCGGCACGCTGCCAACCGATAACTTCGGCGTGCCGCTGGCGGGCAGCCTGATTCCATGGATCGACAAGCAGTTGGACAATGGCCAGAGCCGCGAAGAGTGGAAAGGCCAGGCCGAAACCAACAAGATTCTGGGCACGCAGCACACTATTCCAGTCGATGGCTTGTGCGTGCGCGTCGGCGCGCTGCGCTGCCACAGTCAGGCATTTACCCTGAAGCTGAAAAAAGACCTGCCGCTGGCCGAAATTGAACAACTGCTGGCTTCGCACAATGAATGGGTAAAAGTCGTGCCAAACGATCGTGAATTAACGATGCGTGAACTCACGCCTGCCGCTGTCACCGGCACGCTGACTACGCCAGTGGGTCGCTTGCGCAAGCTCAATATGGGACCGGAATACCTTTCCGCCTTTACGGTTGGCGATCAACTGTTGTGGGGCGCTGCTGAACCGCTGCGTCGTATGCTGCGCCTGCTGGTCGACTAATTCTGAAAACCTCTTTCAAAGGCCGAAAAACTTCGGCCTTTTCTCTTTTTATCCTGTAATAAGTCAATTAGCTTGCCTCCCGGAAGTGATCCGCTTCCCCTTTTTGTCTGTTAGTTAATAATTTTTTTGGTTTCTTCCCTGGCAACTTCTCTCGCCAAGCTATGATTTAACAATGATGTGCCGCTAGTAAACTGTTTTGATTTTTGAACTGAATGGTTGTTGTACACGGCAAAGACTCTTTCCCACGGACTGGCTTATCTCCCTTGCCGTTGTACTCATGGCTCAATGAAGAGCAGTGCATCTGTTGCGCGAGACAAGTCGCATCCATTTCGCCTGCCAAATATCACAGGAAGAAAGTCATGTCAGAGCTTCCCGATCGCCAGGCGATCAATGCCCTGTTTGCGGGTAATTACGCCGATCCCTTTTCGTTATTAGGGATGCACCAGACTGAGCAAGGACTTGAAGTGCGAGCCTTGCTACCCGAAGCCTCGGAAGTCTGGGTTATTGAAACCAACACCGGGCGCAAACTGGCCCAACTGAAATGTGTCGATTCGCGTGGCTTTTTTAGCGGCGTGATTCCGCGTCGTAAAAAGCCGTTTCGCTATCAGCTGGCGGTAAACTGGCACGGCCAGCAAAATTTACTGGATGATGCTTATCGCTTTGGCCCGCTGCTGGAAGAGATGGATGCGTGGTTGCTGGCGGAAGGGACGCATTTACGTCCTTATGAAACCTTAGGCGCACACGGCGCGGTGATAGATGGCGTTAACGGTACGCGCTTTTGCGTCTGGGCGCCGAATGCACGCCGCGTTTCGGTGGTAGGCGATTTCAACTTCTGGGATGGACGTCGTCACCCGATGCGCCTGCGTCAGGAGATGGGCATCTGGGAACTGTTTGTTCCCGGCGCGTTTAACGGTCAGCTCTACAAATTTGAAATCATCGATGCCAACGACAAGCTGCGCATCAAAGCTGATCCCTTTGCCTTTGAAGCGCAGATGCGTCCAGAAACCGCGTCAATGATTTGTGGCCTGCCCAACAAAGTGGAGATGAGTGCCGAGCGCAAAGCCGCCAATGCTTTCGACCAGCCTATCTCAATCTATGAAGTGCATCTGGGCTCCTGGCGTCGTCACACCGACAACAATTTCTGGCTGAGTTACAAAGAGCTCTCTGAGCAGCTGATTCCCTACGTCAAAGAGATGGGTTTTACCCACCTTGAATTGCTGCCGATTAACGAACATCCGTTTGATGGAAGTTGGGGGTATCAGCCGCTGGGTATGTACGCACCAACGCGTCGCTTTGGTGCGCGCGATGAATTCCGTGACTTCATCGCCAGCGCTCATGAGGCGGGCCTGAACGTGCTGCTGGATTGGGTGCCGGGCCATTTCCCTAGCGATGATTTTGGTTTAGCGAAATTTGACGGCACCGAACTCTACGAGCACAGCGATCCGCGTGAAGGCTATCATCAAGACTGGAACACGCTGATTTATAACTTCGGTCGCCGTGAAGTCAGTAATTACCTCTCCGGCAACGCGCTGTACTGGCTGGAGCGGTTTGGCATTGATGGATTGCGCGTAGATGCGGTGGCATCAATGATTTACCGCGACTACAGCCGCGCTGAAGGTGAATGGGTTCCCAATCATTTCGGTGGCCGTGAAAACCTCGAAGCCATTACCTTCTTACGTTACACCAACCGTACGTTGGGCCATGCGGCAGAAGGCACGATCACCATGGCGGAAGAGTCCACCGATTTCCCTGGCGTTTCACGTCCACCGGAAAGTGGCGGATTGGGCTTCTGGTTCAAATGGAATCTCGGTTGGATGCACGACACGCTGGACTACATGAAACTCGATCCGGTGCATCGTCGTTTTCATCACAATCTGATGAGCTTCGGCATGATGTACAACTACACCGAAAACTTTGTGTTGCCGCTGTCGCACGATGAAGTGGTACATGGCAAGCGCTCTATTCTGGATCGCATGCCGGGCGATGCATGGCAAAAATTTGCCAATCTGCGGGCTTATTACGGCTGGATGTGGGCGTTTCCCGGTAAAAAGCTGCAGTTCATGGGCAATGAATTTGCCCAAGGCAGAGAGTGGAATCACGATACCAGCCTCGACTGGCATCTGCTGGAAGGCGAAGACAACTGGCACCACGGCGTACATCGCCTGGTGCGCGACCTTAACTTCACTTATCGCCACTACACGCAGCTCTATCAGCTTGACTACGATCCGGCAGGCTTTGAGTGGCTAGTGGTTGATGACGCTGAAAATTCGGTATTTGTGTTTATCCGCCGCGATCGTGAAGGTAACGAGATGATTGTTGCCAGTAACTTCACGCCAGTTACGCGTCCCGGTTACCGTTTTGGTGTGAATCAAGCGGGCAACTGGCGCGAGGTGCTTAACACCGACCAGCACGAATATCATGGCAGCGATGTACGTAACCATTTAGTGCATACCGATCAGATTGAAAGCCATGGACGACCACAATCGCTGAGTCTGAGTCTGCCACCGCTTGCTACTGTGTGGCTGGTGCGGGAGGCCGAATGACATTAAGACCCGGTCAGCCTGAACCGTTAGGTGCTGTTTACGATGGTAAAGGGGTTAACTTTACCCTGTTTTCACAGCATGCCGAACGCGTCGAACTTTGTCTGTTTGATGATCATGGCGTTGAACACCGTTTTGACTTGCCGGGCCGCACTGAAGATATCTGGCACGGCTATTTTCCTGCGCTTAAACCAGGCCAGCGCTATGGCTATCGCGTTCATGGCCCTTGGGCACCGCAAAAAGGGCATCGCTTTAATCCGGCTAAGCTGTTGGTGGATCCTTGTGCCCGCGAGGTGGTGGGCGATGTACCGGATGATCCGCGTTTTCAAAGTGGTGAAGTTGAACCCGATCCCTTGGATAACGCGGCGATAGCGCCTAAGTCGCTAGTGGTAGCGGAAGATTTCGACTGGGAAGATGATATTGCACCTCGCACGCCGTGGGGAAAAACGGTTATTTATGAAGCTCACGTGCGTGGGTTAACCCTCCAGCACCCGGATATTCCGGAAACGCTGCGCGGGACTTACGCGGCGCTAGGCCATCCTGTTATGGTGGATTATCTCAGCCACCTTGGCATCACCGCCATCGAACTGCTGCCGATTGCCCACTTTGCCAGCGAGCCGCGTTTGCTGCGGCTTGGATTAAGCAATTATTGGGGCTACAACCCGTTTGCACTTTGGGCTGTCGACCCACGTTACGCCGCTGGGCAGGATGGTGTAACGCCTTTGCAGGAGTTCCAACAGGCGGTGAAAAATCTGCACGCCGCGGGTATTGAAGTGCTGCTGGACGTGGTGTTTAACCACACCGCAGAACTGCACGAGGCGGGCCCAACGATCTCGATGCGTGGTATCGACAATGCCAGCTATTACTGGCTCAACGAGCAGGGCGATTACGAAAACTGGACCGGCTGTGGCAACACAGTCAACCTTAATCATCCGCGGGTAATGGAATGGACGCTGGAAGCGCTGCGCTATTGGGTACGCGTTTGCCACGTTGATGGTTTCCGTTTTGACCTCGCTACGGTAATGGGCCGCACACCCGATTACCAGCGCGATGCGCCGCTATTCGAGGCGATACGCGCTTGCCCGCTGCTGTCGACGTGCAAATTGATTGCCGAGCCTTGGGATATCGGTCCCCACGGTTATCAGGTGGGTAACTATCCGCAGCCCTTTGCTGAATGGAACGATCAGTTTCGTGATACTGCGCGCCGCTATTGGCTACGCGGCGAAATGAGCAACAGTGATTTTGTCCGGCGCTTTGCGGCTTCCAGCGATCTTTATCAGCGTGAGGCAAGGCAACCTCATGCCACGATTAATCTCATTACCGCCCATGACGGTTTTACGCTGTGCGATCTGGTGAGCTTCAACAATAAACATAACGAAGCCAACGGCGAAGACAACCGCGACGGTCATGGCAGTAACTTTAGCCACAATCACGGCAAAGAAGGGCTTAGCGTTAGCTTCGATGTCATTGAGCGCCGACGCCTCAGCGTGCATGGCTTACTCACCACACTGCTGCTGTCGCAAGGCACACCTATGCTGTTGGCTGGCGATGAGCGTGGCAACAGCCAACACGGAAACAACAACGCTTATTGTCAGGACAACGCGCTCAGTTGGCTTGACTGGCAGGAAGGCGATAACGGCTTGGTCGATTTCACCGCTGCATTGATCCATCTGCGCCAGCGCATTCCCGCGCTGACCAAGGATCGCTGGTGGCAGCCGGGTGACGACAATGTGCAGTGGCTCAATGCCAGCGGCAAACCACTGCAGCACGAAGAATGGACGCAGGGGGCGCATAGATTGCAGATCCTGCTCTCCGGCCGCTGGTTAATAACAATAAACGCCACGGAATCGGTGAGTGATATCGCCTTACCAGACGGAGAATGGCGTGCCCTTCCTCCTTTCGCCGGGGACGATAACCCCATTTTGTTAACTGTCTGGCATGGTCCCGCACACGGTGTGTGCGTGTTCCAAAAGCAATCATAAGGAGTCAGACATGGTTAAATTAGATAGAACAGAACACCTGATGTTGGCCCGCCAACTCCCTTCACAAACGGTGGCCCTGATCCTCGCGGGAGGACGCGGTACGCGCCTGGTCGATCTGACGGCAAAACGTGCCAAACCCGCGGTGCATTTCGGTGGCAAGTTTCGCATCATCGACTTTGCGCTTTCCAACTGCGTCAACTCCGGCATCCGCCGCATTGGCGTTATCACTCAATACCAGTCGCATACGCTAACCCAGCATATTCAGCGTGGCTGGTCGATCTTCAACGAAGAGATGAATGAGTTTGTGGATTTGCTGCCAGCGCAGCAGCGTTTAGCCACCGACCAATGGTATCGCGGCACCGCCGATGCTGTGACCCAAAATCTTGACGTCATTCGTCGCTATCAGGCGCAATACATCGTGATTCTTGCCGGGGACCATATTTATAAAATGGATTACTCGCGCATGCTGTTGGATCACGTGGGCAAAGAGGCGAAATGCACCATCGCCTGTTTACCGGTGCCGGTGCATGAAGCGACGGCATTCGGCGTGATGGCGGTAGATGAAGAGAATATGGTGGTGGATTTTGTTGAGAAACCGCCAAAACCGCCGACCATGCCGGGTGATGACACCAAGGCATTGGCCAGCATGGGCGTCTACGTTTTTAACGCAGATTATCTTTATCAACTGCTAGAAGAAGACTTACAGGAACCTAATTCGAATCACGATTTTGGTAAGGATATTTTGCCAAAAATCGTGGCGAGCGGCGAAGGTTATGCCCATTCGTTTGTGCTCTCCTGTGTGCAAAACGATGACAACGCGCCGCCTTATTGGCGCGATGTGGGGACGCTGGAAGCTTACTGGCGTGCCAACCTCGACCTGGCTTCGGTAACACCTGAGTTGGATATGTATGACTCTACCTGGCCAATACGCACGCATATGGAACCGCTGCCGCCTGCCAAGTTTGTGCAGGATCGATCCGGTAGCCACGGCATGACCATGAATTCGTTGGTCTCCGGCGGCTGCATTATCTCCGGCTCAGTGGTGGTGAACTCCGTGCTTTTCCCACGCGTGCGCGTTAATTCTTTTTGCAATATCGATTCCACCGTGCTGCTGCCTGATGTGGTAGTGAGCCGATCCTGTCGTCTGCGCCGCTGTGTGATTGACCGCGCCTGCGTGCTGCCAGAAGGGATGGTGATTGGTGAAAATCCAGATGAAGACAGTCGCCGGTTTCACCGTTCGGAAGAGGGCATCGTACTGGTTACCCGCGCCATGTTGGCCAAATTGGCTACTGCGGGGCAGTAAGCGATAAGCGGCACACGCAATCGGCACGCGGATCGTGTCTGATAACTTAATGAGGTCGAGGATGCAGGTTTTACATGTCTGTTCAGAACTTTTTCCGCTGCTAAAAACTGGCGGGTTGGCTGATGTAGTCGGGGCATTACCTCAAGCACAAATTGCAGGTGGAACGGATACGCGGGTGCTGCTTCCCGCGTTTCCTGCATTGCGTAAAGGCATTCCTGATACACAAGTCGTTGCCGAGCTACAGACCTTTGCGGGTCCTGTAAGCTTACTTTTTGGACAGTTCGATGGTGTGGGTATTTATTTAATCGATGCGCCCGGACTTTATAACCGACCGGGAAGTCCGTATCACGACGAATCGCAGTTCGCCTATGTCGATAACTATATGCGTTTTGCGCTACTGGGTTGGATGGGGTGCGAGCTGGCGTGTGGGCTTGATCCTTACTGGCGTCCTGACATTGTGCATGCGCACGACTGGCATGCGGGACTCACCTGCGCCTACATGGAAGCGCGCGGGCGTCCGGCAAAATCGGTGTTTACGGTGCACAACCTGGCGTATCAAGGCTTGTTCTCTGCGCATCACATGGCCGAGATTCAGCTGCCGCAGTCGTTTTTCAACATGCACGGCCTTGAATTTTTTGGCCAAATTTCTTTTCTTAAAGCTGGGCTGTTTTATGCCGATCATATTACGGCAGTGAGTCCAACTTATGCGCATGAGATTACCTCGGCAGAGTTTGGTTACGGCATGGAAACCTTGCTGGCGCAGCGCATGCTCGAAGGGCGGTTGAGTGGCATCTTAAATGGCGTGGATCCCTCCATTTGGGATCCGGCGCACGATCTACTGCTCAGTGCCCGCTACAACCGCGACACGCTGGAAGCCAAAGCAGAAAACAAGCGCCAGCTGCAGGTCGCGATGGGGTTGAAAGTGGATGAAAAAGCCCCGGTGTTTGCCGTCATCAGCCGCCTGACGCGGCAGAAAGGGCTGGATTTAGTGCTCGAAGCGTTGCCCGGCCTGCTGGCGCAGGGTGGACAGCTGGTGCTGCTTGGTCAGGGCGATGCGGAATTGCAGCAGGGCTTTTTAGCGGCGGCAGCGGAGCATCCTGGCAGCGTAGGGGTACAAATTGGTTATCACGAAGCCTTCTCCCACCGCATTGTTGGCGGTGCAGACGTCATCATGGTGCCAAGCCGTTTCGAACCCTGCGGACTTACGCAACTTTATGGATTGAAATATGGCACCTTGCCGCTGGTAAGAAGAACCGGTGGTTTGGCGGATACGGTTAACGACAGTTCTCTGGAAAATCTGGCAGACGGCATCGCCAGCGGTTTTAGTTTTGAAGACAGTAACGCCTGGTCACTTTTACGGGCGATTAGACGCGCTTTTGTACTGTGGTCCCGTCCCTCGCTCTGGCGTTATGTCCAGCGTCAGGCGATGGGAATGGATTTTAGCTGGCAGGTGGCAGCGCAAGCCTACCGCGACCTTTACCAACGTTTGTTGTAACGGATGGGATACTGGATATGAATGCACCTTTCACTTACGCCTCACCGACGTTGACGGTTGATGCTTTAAAGCACTCGATTGCCTATAAGCTGATGTTCACCATTGGTAAAGATCCTTCCATTGCCAATAAGCATGAGTGGCTCAACGCCGCGCTGCTGGCGGTACGCGATCGCATGGTTGAACGCTGGCTGCGTTCCAGCCGTGCTCAGCTATCGCAGGATGTACGCCAGGTTTATTACCTGTCGATGGAGTTTCTGATGGGCCGCACGTTGGGGAATGCGCTGTTGTCGATGGGCATTTATGACGATCTTAGCCAGGCATTAGACGAAATGGGTCTCGATCTGGCTGAACTCATGGAAGAGGAGAACGATCCGGGCTTAGGTAATGGCGGGTTAGGCCGTTTGGCTGCTTGCTTCCTCGATTCTCTCGCCACTTTGGGCATGCCAGGCCGCGGTTATGGCATTCGCTACGATTACGGCATGTTCAAACAGAACATTGTGGATGGCGAGCAGAAAGAGTCGCCCGATTACTGGCTGGAATATGGTAATCCGTGGGAATTTCAACGTTTCAACACCCGATACAAAGTGCGTTTCGGTGGACGTATTCAGCATGAGGGCACCAAGGTGCGTTGGCTGGAAACGGAAGAGATCCTGGCGATGGCTTACGATCAAATCATTCCTGGTTTTGACACCGACGCGACCAACACGCTGCGATTGTGGGGAGCGCAGGCCAGTAATGAAATCAACCTGGGCAAGTTCAATCAGGGTGATTACTTTGCGGCAGTTGAAGATAAGAACCATTCAGAAAACGTCTCGCGCGTGCTCTATCCCGATGATTCAACCTATTCTGGGCGTGAGCTGCGTTTACGTCAGGAGTATTTCCTGGTGTCGGCAACGGTGCAGGATATTCTTAATCGTCACTGGCGCATGCATCAAACGTGGGACAATCTCGCGGATAAAATCGCCATTCACCTCAATGACACGCATCCCGTGTTAGCGATTCCTGAACTGATGCGCCTGTTAATTGATGAGCACAAGTTCACGTGGGACAACGCGTTTGAAGTGATTTGTCAGGTCTTCTCCTACACCAACCATACGTTGATGACGGAAGCGCTGGAAACCTGGCCAGTGGACATGATCGGCAAAATTCTGCCGCGCCATCTTGGCATCATCTTTGAGATCAACGATTACTTCCTGAAAACCATTCAGGACTATTACCCAGATGACTGGGAATTGCTGTCGCGCATCTCCATTATCGATGAAAAAGATGGCCGACGAATTCGCATGGCGTGGCTGGCGGTGGTGGTGAGCCATAAAGTTAACGGCGTCTCGGAATTGCACTCTAATCTGATGGTGCAGTCGCTGTTTGCTGATTTCTCGCGTCTATTCCCTGGGCGTTTCTGCAATAAAACCAATGGTGTAACGCCGCGTCGCTGGCTGGCGTTGGCTAACCCAGCGCTGTCTGACGTGTTAGATGACGAGATTGGTCGTAACTGGCGTACCGAACTGAGCCAGTTAAATGAGTTGAAAGCGCAGATTGATTACCCGGCCTTTATCAAAAAAGTGGCTGATGCCAAATACCAGAACAAGCGTCGCTTAGCGGATTGGGTTGCCAAAAATCTTGATGTGGTGCTCGATCCTAATGCGCTGTTTGATGTGCAGATCAAGCGTATTCACGAATACAAACGTCAGTTGCTCAACGTGTTGCACGTGATTACCCGTTACAACCGAATTAAAGCTGAGCCGGATGGAGATTGGGTGCCGCGCGTCAATATCTTCGCCGGTAAAGCCGCGTCGGCCTATTACGTCGCGAAGCACATTATCCATTTGATCAACGATGTCGCGAAGGTGATCAACAACGATCCGCAGGTAAAGAACAAGCTGAAAGTGGTGTTTATTCCCAACTACAGCGTGAGTCTGGCGCAGATCATTATTCCCGCCGCCGATCTCTCTGAGCAGATCTCTACCGCAGGAACAGAAGCCTCGGGCACCAGTAACATGAAGTTCGCACTCAACGGCGCGCTGACCATTGGGACGCTGGATGGCGCCAATGTTGAAATGCTCGACCATGTTGGTGAAGAGAATATCTTTATTTTCGGTAACACTACGCCGCAGGTCGAAGCGTTGCGCCGGGGAGGTTATAACCCGCGTAAATATTATGAAGAGGATGCGGAGCTGCATCAGGTGCTGACCCAAATTGCCTCGGGCGTATTTAGCCCTTCCGATCCGGGTCGTTATCGTAATCTGTTCGACTCGTTGGTGAATTTCGGCGACCACTATCAACTCCTGGCCGATTATCGTAGCTATGTGGATACGCAGGACAAAGTGGATGCGCTGTATCGTCAGCCGGATGAATGGCAACGTCGCGCCGCGTTAAATATTGCTGGGATGGGTTACTTCTCGTCGGACAGAACGATTCAGGAATATGCGGATGAGATTTGGCACATTGCGCCGGTAAGGTTGTAATCTTGCCGCGTGGATGAGAATCCAGAAGCGTAAAATGCAAAACGCAGAGGACAAAAAGCGTCCTCTGCGTTTTTTTATCGTCTGAATACTCTTCGGCTAACCGAAGAGTGGACGACTCACATTATCATGAAGCCAGCGACAACGCCGGTTTAGCCGCCAGCCACTCAGCCACACGCGCCTGCTGCTCTTTGGTCAGCCACATGCCTTGCTTGGTGCGGCGCCAGATTGCATCATCCAGTTCGCGAACCCATTCGTTCTGCACTAAATAACGCAGCTCTGCTTCATAGAACTCATGACCAAAGTTCTCACCTAAATCTTCCCGGCTTTTCGCGCCTTCTAACAAAACTTCAGTATTGCTGCCATAGGTACGTGAATAATGACGCGCCATGTTTTCACTGATAAACGGATAACGACGACGCAGGCTAGCTGCATAATCTTCACGCGTTCCCGCGATGTTACCGCCTGGCAATACGCAGGTTTTGGTCCAGGCTGGACCCGCATTCGGGAAATACTTGGTCAGTTTTTCCAGCGCATGCTCCGCCAGTTTGCGATAGGTGGTCAGCTTGCCACCAAACACTGACAGCAACGGCGCCTGGCCATTTTCATCACGCACGTCCAGCGTATAGTCGCGAGTGATGGCCTGCGGTGAATCAGATTCATCATCACATAACGGACGCACACCGGAATAAGTCCAAACGATATCGTCAGCAACCAGCTGTTTTTTGAAGTGACCGTTGTACACCTTCAACAGATAATCGATCTCGTTATCATCGATCTTGACGCTTTTCGGATCGCCTTTGTATTCGACGTCGGTGGTGCCGACAATCGAGAACTCATCCATCCACGGAATGACAAATACAATGCGGTTATCTTCGTTCTGCAGGATATAAGCCTGTTTCTCAGTATGAACGCGCGGCACCACAATGTGGCTGCCTTTGATTAAGCGAATACCGTAAGGCGATTTTAGCTTCAGGCCGTCGTCAAAGAACTGTTTCACCCACGGACCCGCCGCGTTCACTAATCCTTTAGCGCGCCAGGTGAAGGTTTTTCCGCTGTCGACATCTTCAGCTTCTACCATCCACAAACCGCCTTCACGCCAGGCACGCGTCACACGAGTACGCGTTTTAACTTCACCGCCGTGCTTCACCACTTCCTGCGCATTTAAGACAACCATGCGCGCATCATCAACCCAGCAGTCGGAATATTCGAATCCGCGCGTGATCTCAGGCTTCAGGGCGGAATCCGCGCCAAAACGCAGGCTTTTGCTGCTGGGTAAGCTGGTGCGCTTACCGAGGTGATCGTACATAAACAGGCCGGTACGAATCATCCATGCTGGACGCAGGTGCGGGCGATGCGGCAGACGAAAGCGCATTGGAAACGCAATGTGTGGCGCCATTTTTAACAGCACTTCACGCTCAGCCAGCGCTTCGCTCACTAAGCGAAACTCGTAGTGCTCAAGGTAGCGCAGGCCACCGTGAATCAGTTTTGAACTGGCAGAAGAGGTCGCGCAAGCCAGATCCCGCGCCTCCAGCATCAGCACCGACAGTCCGCGTCCTGCAGCATCCGCTGCAATGCCGGCACCGTTGATGCCGCCGCCGATCACGATCAGGTCTTTGGTTTCCACGTCATCTCCTCCGATGTTCGGAATAGTTCATTAATGTTCGTTTTCGAGCATAATAATAATCGTAAACCAACATTGATGCCAGCTTTTAACCCGGTAAAAACATTTTTGCGTGATATAGCTAACATTCTGAACGTGAAAAAAATACAAGTCCGCAGTGTTTGTCAGGTTATTGGCGCTAATTCTCGGGTTACACTAAGCGCTAATTGTGACGCAGTAATGAGAGACACCATGGAAACCTTCGAATGTATTGATGTTCAGCAGGCACAGGCGCAGCTGGAGCAGGGCGCGCTGCTGGTGGATATACGCGATCCACAAAGTTTCGCGCTTGGCCACGCTGCGGGAGCCTTGCACCTGTCAAACAGCAACCTCAACGCCTTTATTGCGGATGCCGATCAAACATTACCGGTGTTGGTGATGTGTTATCACGGCAACAGCAGCAAAAGCGCAGCACAATATTTGTTGAGTCAGGGATTTGCGGCGGCTTATAGCATTGATGGCGGTTTTGATGCCTGGCGTGCTGCTTTCCCGATGCAGGTCGCTAACGGCAGCGTTTAAACAGCACATCGTCACATGGAGAGTTACGTATCATGCGCATTACCCAATTCAATCAGCCGCGCATGGCGCAGGCGTTCGTCGATTACATGGCAACGCGCGGCGTTACGCTGCGTATTGAGCACGAAAGCCATTACGTCATCATGTTGGATGATGAAAGCAAACTGTCGATGGTCGAAAACGAACTTCAACAGTTTGTGCACGATCCGAATCATCCACGGTATCGAGCAGCCAGCTGGCACAGCGGCAAAACCGACAGCGGTTTGCGCTATGAGCGCACTAACTTCTGGGCGAATATCCGCGAGCGAGCGGGGCCGCTAACGCTTACTGGAATGGTGGTCTGTATTGCGGTGTTTATTCTGATGCAGATCGTTGGCGACCGTACCGTAATGTACTGGCTCGCCTGGCCAGATGGCCCGGATCAATATCTGGAAGTGTGGCGCTGGTTCAGCCACGCCTTTTTGCATTTTTCGCTGCTGCACATTTTGTTCAACCTGATGTGGTGGTGGTATCTCGGCGGCGCCGTCGAAAAACGGCTAGGCAGCGGTAAGCTGTTTGTCATCCTGCTGATTTCCGCCCTGCTTAGTGGCTGGATGCAGGCTAAATTCAGCGGTATCTGGTTTGGTGGTTTGTCGGGTGTGGTTTACGCCTTGATGGGATATTGCTGGCTACGCGGCGAACGCGATCCCGACAGCGGTATTTACCTCGAACGAGGTTTGATTGGATTCGCCCTTGTCTGGCTAGTGATTGGCTGGTTTGGCGCATTGGGTCTGGCCATTGCCAACGCGGCGCACGTTGCCGGTTTAGTGGTGGGATTAGCCATGGCTTTTGTTGATACGCGCAAAACGAAGCGCCGTCAGGCGTAATAAAAAGAACAGCGGCCACCGGCCGAAAACAGGAGAGCAATGTGAAGCAGACGCAACGTCATGACGCCATTATCGATCTGGTTCGGCGCCAGGGTTATGTCAGTACCGAAGAGCTGGTAGATCACTTCGAAGTGAGCCCGCAAACCATTCGTCGCGATTTGAACGACCTTGCCGATCAAAACAAAATTCAACGCCATCATGGTGGCGCGGCGCTGCCCTCCAGCTCTGAAAATACCGCCTGGCAAGATCGTAAAATGATGTTGTCGGAAGAAAAAGCGCGTATTGCTCAGCGTGTTGCTAGCCAGATCCCGGACGGCGCTACGCTGTTTATCGACATCGGTACCACGCCGGAAGCGGTAGCGCATGCGCTACTCAACCATAACGATTTGCGGGTTGTGACCAACAACCTTAACGTAGCGATGCTGTTAATGGGCAAACCTGATTTCCGGGTGATTATTGCGGGTGGCGAAGTGCGCACCCGCGACGGTGCGGTCATGGGTGAAGCCACGCTGGACTTCATTTCGCAGTTCCGCCTCGATTACGGCATTCTCGGTATCAGCGGCATTGATATGGATGGCTCGCTGCTGGAGTTTGATTATCATGAAGTCCGTACCAAGCGTGCCATCATTGAGAACTCACGCTGCGTCATGCTGGTGGTGGATCACTCTAAATTCGGTCGCAACGCGATGGTTAATCTGGGCAATATGAGCCTGCTCGATTATCTCTACACTGACCAAGCGCCACCTGCCAGCGTATTAAAAGTGATTGAACAACACGAAGTTCACCTCGAACTCTGCTAATCCCCTCAGCGCCAGCATAATGCTGGCGTTTTTCTTTGATTGCTGTCGCTTTTTTTTGCACTCGCGTCTTTACTTAACTCTTCGCTGGCTCGTTGTGGTCAGCCCGTGCGCATGCCGGTTTCGCGTAACCTCCAACGGATTCAGAAGGGAGTGATATGTCGCTGCAAAATCTCGAAAAAGCACATTTTGAAGCCGCTCTAATCCATCAATGGCAACACTCAAAGCACGCTAAATGCTAAGGAGCGGCGATGAAAGAAAATGCACTTGATAAGGCAGCGCGTGCTGCTGGAATTTCGCTGGAATATATCAATGCCAAAGGTCAACCCGAAGCGATCAGCGATGAAACCAAACGCGCTTTACTGGCGGTGATGGATAACCCCGATAAAGGCAAAAAAACGCCCTTACCGCCGGTTGCGGTATTCAGTGGTAGTCGCAAACGTCAGCTGACACCGCAAGGGCGGGGCGAGTATCACTGGCAGCTGCGCAGTGAAGCAGGGAAGAAGTTTGAGGGAACACTTGTTGGCGGTGAACTTTTTACCCTGCCTTCGCCGCTCGGACAGGGTTATCACCAGCTGACACTCAGTAAGGGCAAGCAGCAATGGCAAACGCGTATTATCGTTACGCCGCGCCGTTGTTATCTGCCGCCAGCACTGCGTGACGGTGAAAAGCGTTGGGGCGCGCTGGTGCAGTTATATACCGTGCGCTCAGCTAAAAACTGGGGTATCGGCGATTTCGGTGATTTACAGCAGTTGGTGCAACAGCTTGCTGCAAACGGCGGCGACTTTGTAGGGTTGAATCCACTGCATGCGCTCTATCCCGCCAGTCCCGACTTCGCCAGCCCTTACAGTCCTTCTTCACGACGCTGGCTGAACATCATCTATATAGACGTGTCGCAAGTGGTGGATTTCCAGCAGAGCGCGGCGGCACAAAAGTGGTGGAAAAGCGCCAAAACACAGCGTGCGCTGGCTGAAGTTCGTGAAAATGATTTGGTTGATTACGAGGCGGTGATGGCGCTGAAACTGACGGCGCTGCGCCATGCGTGGACAGAATTTCAGCCACGTGATGAAGAAAATGAAGAGAAGCGCGCCTTTGCGGCTTTCGTACGTGAAGGCGGAGATAGCCTACGTTATCAGGCGGTATACGAAGGTGTGCAGGCAGAGCGTCGTGCAGGCAATGCACAGCATTGGGGCTGGCCGGCCTGGCCAGAAGGGTGGCGCAACAGCCAGCTTCCTGACGTGCAACATTGGTGTGAACAGAACGAAGATGAAATCGCTTTCTGGCAATGGCTGCAATTTTTGGCGCAGCAACAGTTTTCCCAATGCTGGCAAGTCAGTCAAACATTGGGCATGAGCGTTGGGCTGTACCGGGATTTAGCCGTTGGCGTGGCGGAAGGCAGCGCGGAAACCTGGCACGACCCGGAGCTCTATCGCCTGAAAGCTTCCATCGGCGCGCCGCCCGATCGGCTGGGGCCGCTGGGTCAATATTGGGGATTACCGCCGATGGATCCGCATGTGATGAAAGCGCGGGGTTATCAGCCGTTTATCGATATGCTGCGCGCTAATATGCGCGATTGTGGGGCGCTGCGTATTGATCACGTCATGTCGCTACTGCGGCTCTGGTGGGTGCCCGCTGGAGAAACCGCGGATAAAGGCGCTTACGTCGCCTATCCCGTAGACGATTTGCTGGGCATTTTAGCGCTGGAAAGCCAGCGCTTGCGCTGCATGGTGATTGGAGAAGACCTTGGCACCGTGCCGAAAGAGATTATCAGCCTGCTGCGCAACAGCGGTATTTTTTCCTGGAAGGTACTGTGGTTTGAACAACAGCGCGACGGGGAGTATCGCTCACCCGAGGAATATCCACGGCAGTCGATCTCCAGCGCCAGCACCCACGATCTGCCGACGTTAAGCGGTTTTTGGGATGCCGGTGATTTGCAGTTGGGCGAAAAGATAGGTTTGTATCCCGCTGACGCGGTGCAGCCGCTGCATGAACAGCGAACGGCGCAGAAACAGGCGCTGCTGAATGCGCTGCATAAAGCCGGATCACTGCCGGCACGCAGTGCAAAACAGGCAGATAAATTAGCGATGTCGCCGCAGCTTAATCAGGCGATTCATCGATTTTTGGCCGATACCCAAAGTGCATTACTGGGATTGCAGCCGGAAGATTGGTTGGGCATGACCACGCCAGTCAATGTGCCGGGCACGGTTGAGCAATATCCCAACTGGCGACGCAAATTGACGCAGCCGTTAGAGGAAATCTTTGCGGATAAAGAGGTGCAGAAATTGCTGAAAACGGTGAGTCAGCGACGTAAAGCGAACTGAAAATGAAAGCGCGACAGCTAAACTGTCGCGCTTAATGATCGTTAAATCTGATCAGTAATAAGAGTGTTCGCCACGCTGGTGTTCGGTCAGATCACGCACGCCTTTTAACTCTGGGAAAGCCGCCAGCAGCTCTTTCTCAATGCCATCTTTCAGCGTCACGTCGATCATTGAACAGCCGTTACAGCCGCCGCCAAATTGCAGAATCGCATAACCATCTTCAGTAATTTCCATCAATGAAACCTGGCCACCGTGACCGGCGAGCTGCGGGTTGATCTGCGCCTGTAGCAGGTATTCAACGCGCTCAATCATCGGCGCATCGTCAGAGACTTTACGCATTTTAGCGTTTGGCGCTTTCAGCGTTAACTGCGAACCGAGGTTATCGGTAACGAAGTCAATTTCGGCATCTTCTAAATAAGGTTTGCTCAGCTCGTCTACATAGGCAGAAAGTTTTTCGAACTTGAGTTCGGTATCAGTAGATTCAACGGCATCTGGCGGGCAGTAGGAAACACCGCACTCCGCTGTTGGCGTACCCGGGTTAATCACGAATACGCGAATCTGGGTGCCGTCTTCTTGTTTGGACAGCAGTTTTGAAAAGTGCTCTTGGGCAGAATCAGTAATTCGGATCATGTCGATTGCTCAATAGTTGACTAATTTAGTTGGTTATAATACGCCCATCACGGATGCTCTACAAGGTACGGCACAGGCACCAAACCTGCACACTGGCCGCGCCCTGCGCCAGTAAAAAACGGCTAATTTCTTCTACCGTGCTGCCTGTGGTGATCACATCGTCGATAAGGGCGATATGGCGTCCGCGTACCGCAATTTCAAGACCGAATGCACCTCGCAAATTGGTGCGGCGCTGCTTTGCGCTGAGTTGATGCTGCAATGCGCCTTGATAATGACGCCGCAAGCCTTGGCTAAATTCACATCCCAGCCAGCGCGCCAACGGTTGAGCTAACAGGGCAGTTTGATTGTAACCACGCTGCCAGCCACGTCGATGATGCAGCGGCACGCACAGCAATAAATCGGGCCGCGTGAGTAAGCGTGTGCGGTATGCATACAACCAGCTTAGCAAAAGCAGCCGCGCCAGCATCACCTTGAGTGCGGTAACGCGAGAAAATTTCAGCTGATGTATCCAGTGACTCAGCGGCGCGTGATAGCCGGTAACGCACACCAAGGCTTGCCACGCGGGCGGCTCACGCAGGCATCGGCCACAAGGCGAACGCAGGGAGGAAGCGGGTAATCCACAGCGCGGGCAAAGCATGGGCAGCTTAGGTAAACCGCGTAAGCAGCAACTGCAAATACCGTGATGGGCAAAACGCAGCGGTAATGCGCATAGCCAACAAAGGGCGGGCATTGGTAGCATAGCGACCTCCTTATCAATTTTGGGATAGTAACTGATGACGTCGCTTTACTGGCACACCTGCGGAGAAGGGGATGCAGATCTTGTGCTGCTGCACGGCTGGGGACTGAATGCGGAAGTGTGGCAAAGCATTGTTCCGCGGCTCAGTGCACAATTTCGCCTGCATCTGGTGGATCTGCCGGGATATGGCCGCAGTCAGGGTTTTTCCGCACTAACGTTGGATGAGATGGTGCAACAGCTGCTGCCGTTGCTGCCGCCACGCGCTGTGGTGCTGGGTTGGTCATTAGGCGGCTTAGTAGCGACGCAGCTAGCATTAACTGCGCCGGAGCGGCTACGTGCGTTGATTACCGTTGCCTCCTCACCTTGTTTTACCGCCAACGATGAATGGCCAGGCATCAAACCAGAAACGCTTCAGAGCTTTCAACAGCAGTTGAGTCATAATTTTCAACGCACTGTTGAACGATTTTTAGCGCTGCAGACGCTGGGAAGTGAAAGCGCACGCGCCGACGCACGTCAGCTCAAAGAGATCGTATTGTCGCAACCGATGCCCGCAGTAGAGGTGCTTGAAGGTGGATTGGAGATTCTGCATCACGTGGATCTGCGCAGCGCATTACCTGAGATTAATGTGCCGTTCCTGCGCCTTTACGGATCGCTGGATGGCCTGGTGCCGCGCCGTATTGCGCAGCCGCTAGACGACGCGCTGCCCGCGTCACCTTCTATCGTGATGGAGAAGGCGTCCCATGCTCCTTTTATTTCCCATCCCGACACTTTCGTTCAACATATCCTGTGTTTCATCAAACATTTGCCGACATAGCGTGTTACAAAACTGGCAAAATCGCAGGTAGCGGCAATACTTCATTCGTGAGCACAGCCGCTGCACTTATACCCTAAATAATTCGAATTGCAGGAAGGCGGCAAAGGAGTGAATCGCGATGCGCTGACTAAAGTCAGTGATTCGGATGAGCGAGAACAGCCAACACGCCTGCGGTTCGAAATATGAAGAGTATTTATATGTGAATAGTCATGGATTGGACTATGCCGTTCCATATTGCCTTATCGCATTTTGCGGCTGCTTACATCTCAACAATGGATAATGAATGAGGGTAAACAAATGAAGGTTATGAAATGGGTTTTGGCTTCAGTGATGATGAGTGCCGTTTCGTTTTCTGCTCTGGCGGCTAAAGAAGTAACCAAAGAAGATGTGCAGAAAATGAATCTTGAGAAAATTGCTACGGTAACCACTACGGCAGAAACCACTTCGCCGATGGATGCAAAAAAAGAACTCTCTAAAATGGCTGACGAAAAGGGTGGTCGCTATTATCTGGTGATTGCGGGTCGTGAACATGGCAAATTCAGCGCCGTTGCTGACGTCTATAAATAATTAACCTCGTAGCCACATAAACTGCCAGGCATCCAGCGTTAAAGGCTGGGTGCCTTCTATTTTTTCCCCGCTGATTACGTCCTGCAATGTACGCGCCTCTGGCAAACGCGTTTCTACTTTTCGACTGCTGAGATTGAACACGCACAGTAAACCCGCTTCGCTATCAGGCAGATGGCGTTTCAGCACCAGTAAAGCATTTTCACTGTCGAACAGCGTCATGGCGTTATCGGGATGAAAGGCGGGTTGGCGTCGGCGCAACTGAATCAGCTGGCTGAGTTGGGTATAAACCTGCTGCCGCAACCAGTCGCCACCCACCAGCGCCGATTCGATCTCGTGCAAATCATACTTTTGACGGTTGATGGCGCGGTTATGACCTGCTGCCCGCACGCCGTCGTAATCATTTCGCGACCCCAACATGCTTTGAATGTAGATCGCCGGCACGCCAGGAAATGCCAATAAAATAGCGTGTGCCAGCAGGAAGCGCTTGAGGCGAGTTTCGTCGTTATCTTCCTGACGATTCAACGCATCGAGATAGGTAACATTGATTTCATAGGGGCTGGTGGTGCCATCAGCATTGTTTTTATACGAGACCAAGGCGCCTTCCAGTGCCAGATCGCGCACCAGCGCTACAATCTCTATCTCCGTCAAAATGCCACGAGCTGGGTTCAAACCAATCCCATCATGCGAAGCCAGAAAGTTAAAAAAAGTTGTACCGCGATGACTTAAATCGAGCGTGCCAGCCCACTGACGCAGCGCACGACCTGAGCCAGAATGGATCGCATGCAGCACCAGTGGCGGGAGTGAAAATTGATACACCATCTGCGCTTCATCTTGGCCGTTACCGAGATAGCTGATGTTATCTTTATGCGGCACGTTAGTTTCAGTGATGATCACCGTGCCTGGCGCGACCACATTAGAAATTGCACGGAACAGCTTAACAAGCTGATGCGTTTTTTCCAGATGGATGCAGTTGGTGCCAGGTGTTTTCCACATATAGCCCACCGCGTCCAGCCGCACGTAATCGGCACCGCGCGCCAAATAATCGAGCAGGACATTCACCATACGGATCAATACTTCGGGATTGGCGAAATTGAGATCGATTTGATCGGCGCTGAAAGTGGTCCAGATGTAGCGTGTTTCGCCATCCGCCATCTCAAATGGTGTGAGCAATGGTGACGTTCGCGGCCGCGTTACGGCGCTGAGATCGGTGGCGGGCGGCATGCTGATAAAGAAGTTGTCCCAACCGGGATCCTGTGCCAGGAAGTGTTTAAACCACGCACTGTGCGCCGACATATGGTTGCAGACGAAATCAAACATCAACCGGGTTTCCTGATGCAGCGTGGCGACATCCGACCATTCGCCACACAGCGGGTTAACCTGGTGATAATCAATCACTGAAAAACCATCATCGGAAGAGTAAGGAAAAAATGGCAGCAGATGCACCAGCGGAAAGGTGGATTGCAGATGCTGCTGATAAAAGTGTGAGAAACTGCTGAGCGTAGGTTTATCCGGCTCGCGAAACTGATCGGCGTAGGTAATTAACACCACATCCTGTTCATCCCAATGCGCTTTTCGCGGCAACTTTACTGCGTCGCGCGCCTCGGCAATATTGGCAAGCAGGCGCTCACGCGAGGCCTGTGGAAAGGTGTCAGCATAAATCTTATCGATTAAAGCAGTGATCGTTTCCATCGCAAATTGGGTGCCACAGCAGGTGTTGTTTTTATGACAGGCGTGTTTTTAGCGTAGTGTGCTAGCGAGGATTTTCCACTTCGGCAATGAGATTTGGGTTGGATTGGGTGGTGGTATTGTCCCCACTTCGGTCCTTTATTGTGCGGGGTCGTTTGTCCCCCACCTCGGTCCTCCCCCATACATGGGGGAGGAAGACGCTGCAACATGCGAATTCGGTGTCAACATGTGGCAGCGTCGCCTTCCCCCGCAAAGCGGGGGAAGGCGGAGATGGGGGACAAACGGCGTCAATCTAAAAAGGCTTCCGATGCGACTACTTCTTACCGAAAGCCGCCGCTAATGCATCGCCCATTGCGCTATTACCCGCCGGCGAGTTGGCAGGACGTGAGCGTCCTTTTGCCGCCGCTGGTCGAGCGTTTTCACGCGGTGCGCTGCGGTTACTGCTGCGCGCATTGCTTTCACCTGGCTGCTCATCAAGACGCATGGTCAGCGCGATACGTTTGCGCTGCAAATCCACTTCCATCACTTTCACTTTAACGATATCACCGGCTTTGACTACCTTGTGAGGATCGTCCACGAACTTGTCGGAAAGCGAAGAGATATGCACTAAACCATCCTGATGGACGCCAATATCAACGAAAGCGCCAAAGTTAGTCACGTTGGTTACTGCGCCTTCCAGCACCATACCTGGCATCAAATCGTTCAGGGTTTCAACGCCCTCAGCAAACTGCGCTGTTTTAAACTCTGGACGGGGATCGCGGCCCGGTTTTTCCAACTCTTTAATGATGTCAGTGACGGTCGGCAGACCAAACCGCGCATCGGTAAAATCCACGGCTTTGATGTCGCGCAGGCCAGATGGATTTCCCATCAGGTCGTTCAGCGCTTGCTCAGTGGCGGCCAGAATGCGCTCCACCACGGGATAGGCTTCCGGATGAACCGTTGAGGCATCAAGCGGATTGTCGCCATGGTTAATGCGCAAGAATCCGGCACATTGCTCAAAGGCTTTCGGCCCTAAGCGGCTGACTTTCAACAGCTGTTGACGGTTTTGGAAACGGCCATTTTCATCACGCCAGCTGACAATGTTTTGCGCCATCATGCGTGTCAAACCCGCTACGCGAGTGAGCAGCGGCACCGAAGCCGTATTCAGGTCAACGCCTACGGCATTCACGCAATCTTCTACTACGGCGTCCAGCTTTTTCGCTAACTGGCTTTGGCTGACGTCATGTTGATACTGACCGACACCAATCGATTTCGGATCAATCTTCACCAACTCAGCCAGCGGATCTTGCAAACGGCGAGCGATGGAAACCGCACCACGAATGGAGACATCTAAATCAGGGAACTCCAACGCCGCCAGTTCTGATGCGGAATAGACGGATGCACCCGCTTCGCTGACGATCACTTTCTGTGCGGTGATGTGTGGAAATTGTTTTTGTACGTCCAGGAAGAAGCGTTCGGTCTCGCGTGAAGCGGTACCATTACCAATCGCCACCAGTTCAACCTGATGTTTCGCACAAAGCGCGGCAACAGCGGCAGCGGCTTTCGCGGTCTGGCCAGTATGGGGATAAATCGTATCAGTCGCGACCAACTTGCCGGTGGCATCAACAACCGCCACTTTCACACCCGTACGCAGGCCTGGATCAAGGCCCATGGTGGAACGCATACCTGCGGGCGCAGCCATCAACAGGTCATGCATGTTGCGGGCAAACACGTTGATGGCTTCGTCTTCTGCGCGCTCACGCACCGTGCCCATCAATTCTGTTTCAAGGTGCAGCATCACTTTGATGCGCCACGTCCAGCTCACCACCGCTTTGCGCCAGGTATCGGCTGGCGCGTTATTCAATCGCAGGTTTAGGTGATCAGCAATTAGCGTTTCGCCGTGGCTTTCACGTGGGGCTTCGTCAAACTGTGGATCGGCATTCAGCGATAGCTGTAATACGCCTTCATTACGACCACGCAGCATCGCCAGTGCCCGGTGTGAAGGTACGCTGTTTAGCGCTTCATGATGATCGAAATAGTCACGGAATTTTGCACCCGCTTCTTCTTTACCTTCGACCACGCGTGAGACCAGATGCGCATTTTTCCACAGGTAATTACGCACTTTAGCCAACAGCGTGGCGTCTTCAGCAAAGCGTTCCATCAAAATGTAGCGTGCGCCATCCAGCGCAGCACGAACATCTGCGACGCCTTTGTCGGCATCAACGTAACCTGCGGCTAACTGCTCAGGATCGTGAGAAGGATCTTGCCATAAAGTCTCAGCCAGCGGCGTCAGCCCGGCTTCAATCGCTATCTGCCCACGCGTACGGCGCTTGGGTTTATAAGGCAGGTAAAGGTCTTCAAGTTCGGTTTTGCTGAGCGTGGTATTGATGGATTTAGCGAGGTCGTCGGTGAGTTTACCCTGCTCATCAATCGATTTAAGAATCGACTGGCGGCGCTCTTCCAGTTCACGCAGATAGCTGAGGCGGGTTTCCAGCTGGCGCAGTTGGGTATCATCCAATCCGCCGGTTACCTCTTTACGATAACGTGCAATAAACGGCACGGTATTCCCTTCGTCCAACAGGCGAACGGCGGCATCAACTTGCTCTGCTCGCGCCTGCAGCTCACTTGCAATTATGTGGCTCAGCGTATCTTTCATCATCATCAACTGTCTTGCTTACAGGGTTAAGAAATAGCGGACAGTTATACGGATTGATGGTTGAAATTGCCAGCGATGCGGGCGCCTTTAGGCGATATTCTGAATCGCTATTCCAGATAATTAATTTCGTTGACGTACCACAGCGCGGGGCCGATTGGTGTCTCTACCGTTGCGGCATCGCCGACCTCTTTTTTCAGCAACGCGCGCGCCATTGGGGAGTCGATAGAGATGTAATCTTTGCGGCCAAAAATCTCGTCGTAACCGACGATACGAAAGCGTTTCGTCTCACCGGCATCATTCTCAACTTCTACCCACGCGCCAAAAAAGACTTTGCCATCCTGCTGCGGTGAATAATCTACGATGCGTAACTGCTCAATGCTTTTGGTGAGATAACGGACTCGACGATCAATTTCACGCAGGCGTTTTTTGTTGTATTGATAATCAGCGTTTTCGCTGCGATCGCCCAAGCTGGCGGCCCAGGTCACTTTCTTAGTAACTTCGGGTCGCTCTTCGCGCCAGAGATAATCGAGTTCGGCTTTCAGCTGGTTAAAGCCTTCGCGGGTAATAAGTCGGGTTTTCATACAGCAGCAGCCAAAAGTGTTTAAAGAAGCGCAGTGTAAAACAAATGCGGGCTGGCAAAAAAGAGTCGGGGAAAGGGTTTTTAAAGGTTAAAAACCCACGTTGACTTCCCCGGTGGCGAAACTGGCTAACACAGAAAGGGTATTCTAAACGTTGTTAAATTATTTTCCGGCCTGAGTCGACGTGGTGGTTGATGTGCCATTACCGTGGCCATCACCGCCGCCGCCCGCGGTTGCGAGCGCAACGCCAAACAGCGCGGCGACTGCACCCACGCCAATGGCGTTTGAGTTACCTTGTGCCGTGGTCGACGCTTGTGCACCTGCGGCTTCACCTGTTGCCGTAGCGGCATAAACCGGGTTAACACTGGTCAGCGCCAGCGCACTCAGCAGTAATACGATTTTTTTCATAGTTTTATCCCCGTAATGACATCGCAAAGCGTGATGCCAATGCAGTCTGAGTGAAATTATTCAGGGCGAAAAGATGACTTTACTGATTGATTTATTAGGCTTTAATCGATATTGGTCTTGAAAGGTAAGGCGTTGAAATTAATCCGAGAGGGGAAATGTGAATAAGCGCTAATTGGCGGGATTTTATGCTGATATTTTGCTGCAGAAGTGGCTTAAATGGAGTTCACAGGGATCGAAAGCTCGCGTTTAAGTCAAATTATCTGCTAACTCGCTGAATTTCATGCTCGAATAAAAATCGGCTTCATTATGGCGCCAGTGAATCAAAGAAAATTTGGCGAAATTTCGGAATTGTTGGAAACATCTCAACCCGCTGTTAAACGAGCTTTTTACGCTCCAGCGAAGCGGTAAATTTAAATATAAGCTCCTGTTTAATATGCTTTGTAACAATTTCGGCTAGAATATAAACCATTAATGACTGTCACTATAAGGCATGTTTTTTAACAATATCGGCTCAGGCAATAGCGCCTTTGGGAGTACAAAAATGCAAGAGAACTACAAAATTCTGGTCGTGGATGATGATATGCGTTTGCGCGCGCTGCTCGAACGCTATCTCACCGAGCAGGGCTTTCAGGTGCGCAGTGTCGCTAACGCCGAACAGATGGATCGTTTGTTAACCCGCGAATCTTTTCACCTGATGGTGCTGGATTTAATGCTGCCGGGCGAAGATGGTTTGTCGATCTGCCGCCGTTTGCGCAGCCAAAGTAATCCAATGCCGATCATTATGGTGACGGCAAAAGGGGAAGAGGTTGATCGCATCGTTGGATTAGAAATTGGCGCGGATGACTACATTCCAAAACCGTTTAATCCACGTGAACTGCTGGCGCGTATTCGTGCTGTGCTGCGTCGTCAGGCCAACGAATTGCCGGGCGCGCCTTCGCAGGAAGAAGCGGTTATCGCCTTTGGTAAATTCAAGCTGAACCTGGGTACGCGCGAAATGTTCCGTGAAGATGAGCCGATGCCATTAACCAGCGGTGAGTTTGCGGTATTGAAAGCGCTGGTTAGCCACCCGCGTGAACCGTTATCGCGTGATAAGTTGATGAACCTGGCGCGTGGCCGCGAATACAGCGCCATGGAACGTTCTATCGACGTACAGATCTCCCGCCTGCGCCGTATGGTGGAAGAAGATCCGGCGCACCCGCGCTATATCCAGACCGTTTGGGGTTTGGGCTACGTCTTTGTGCCGGACGGCAGTAAAGCATGAGGCGGCTGCGCTTCTCGCCCCGCAGTTCCTTTGCCCGCACTTTGCTGTTGATCGTTACCTTGCTGTTTGTCAGCCTGGTAACGACCTATCTGGTGGTGCTTAACTTCGCCATTCTGCCAAGTTTGCAGCAGTTCAATAAAGTCCTCGCTTACGAAGTTCGTATGTTGATGACGGACCGATTGCAGCTGGAAGATGGGACGCAGTTAGAAGTGCCACCGGCGTTTCGTCGGGAAATCTATCGCGAGCTGGGTATTTCGCTCTACACCAACGCGGCAGCAGAGGAGAGCGGATTGCGTTGGGCGCAGCACTATGAATTTCTCAGTGAACAAATGGGCCAGCAACTCGGTGGTCCAACCGATGTGCGGGTTGAAGTTAACAAAAATTCGCCGGTCGTGTGGCTGAAAACCTGGCTGTCGCCCGATATCTGGGTGCGTGTGCCGCTGACCGAGATCCATCAAGGCGACTTCTCGCCACTGTTCCGTTACACATTAGCCATCATGCTGCTGGCGATTGGCGGCGCCTGGCTGTTTATTCGTATTCAGAACCGACCCTTGGTCGATTTGGAACACGCCGCGTTGCAGGTGGGTAAAGGCATGATTCCGCCGCCGCTTCGCGAATATGGCGCTTCAGAAGTGCGTTCGGTGACGCGTGCTTTTAACCAAATGGCGGCTGGCGTGAAGCAGCTGGCTGACGATCGCACATTACTGATGGCGGGTGTCAGCCACGATCTGCGTACGCCGCTGACGCGTATTCGCCTCGCAACCGAGATGATGAGCGAGCAGGATGGTTACCTTGCCGAGTCGATTAACAAAGACATCGAAGAGTGTAATGCCATCATCGAACAGTTCATCGACTACCTTCGCACGGGTCAGGAGATGCAAACCGAGCGCGCCGATTTGAACAGCGTGTTAGGTGAAGTGGTCGCAGCAGAAAGCGGCTACGAGCGCGAGATTGAAAATGCGGTGATGCCAGAAGAGCTGATGCTCAATATCAACCCACTTTCGATTAAGCGTGCATTAGCGAATCTGGTGGTGAATGCGGCACGCTACGGCAACGGCTGGATAAAAGTGAGTAGTGGCCATGAACTGCATCGCGCGTGGTTTCAGGTTGAAGATGATGGTCCGGGCATTAAGCCCGATCAGCTTGCGCATCTGTTCCAGCCCTTTGTACGCGGTGACAGTGCACGCAGCACCAGCGGCACCGGTTTAGGCTTAGCGATTGTACAGCGCATTATTGATGCGCATCAGGGTTCACTGGAAATTGGTGAAAGCGAACGCGGAGGGTTACGCATTCGAGCCTGGTTGCCGTTAGTCGAAACACCCGCTCCGGCCGTCACCAGCCTGAGCGTACCAAGCTAAATCAGGCGCGGCAGTGATCGCCGCGCCTCTGTTTTTTAGCGTTGTGGACCCGCGTTTACCAATGCGGCGCCTGCAGCGTTATCGGTATATTTCTCGAAGTTAACAATAAAGCGCTGCGCCAGATCCTGCGCGGCTTCATGCCATTTCTCTTCGCTTTCCCAACTGCTGCGGGGATCCAGCTTCGAGGCATCCAGATCACCCAAGCTTTTCGGCATCTGCAGATTAAAAATCGGCAGTGTTTCAGTGGGTGCATCATCCAGCTCGCCGGCCAAAATCGCGTTGATGATGGCGCGGGTATCTTTCAGCGAGATGCGTTTACCGCTGCCGTTCCAGCCGGTATTGACCAGATAAGCCTGCGCGCCCGCGGCTTCCATGCGCTTCACCAGTACCTCAGCGTACTGAGTGGGATGCAACATCAGAAAGGCGGCACCAAAACAAGCAGAGAAGGTTGGTGTCGGCTGCGTGACGCCGCGTTCCGTACCCGCCAGCTTAGCGGTAAAGCCAGAAAGGAAGTGATACTGCGTTTGCTCTGGCGTTAAGCGCGAAACGGCTGGCAGAACGCCGAAGGCATCAGCCGTCAGGAAGATCACTTTCTTTGCGTGTCCCGCTTTAGATACGGGTTGAACGATGTTGTCGATGTGATTGATCGGATAGGAGACGCGGGTATTCTCCGTTTTGCTGCCGTCGGCATAGTCCACGCTGCCATCGGCGCGTACCACCACGTTTTCCAGCAAGGCATTGCGGCGAATAGCACGGTAAATTTCCGGCTCGGCCTGCTCAGAAAGGTTGATGGTTTTGGCGTAGCAACCCCCTTCGAAGTTAAACACGCCGTCATCATCCCAGCCATGTTCATCATCACCAATCAGCTGGCGATCAGGATCGGTCGACAGCGTCGTTTTACCGGTACCGGAAAGACCAAAGAACACCGCTACATCGCCCGCTTTGCCGACGTTTGCCGAACAGTGCATAGAAGCAATACCCTTGAGTGGCAGCAAATAGTTCATTACCGCAAACAGGCCTTTCTTCATCTCCCCACCGTACCAGCTTCCGCCAATCAGTTGCATGCGTTCAGTGAGATTGAAAGCAATGAAATTCTCAGAGTTCAGGCCCTGTTCTTGCCAGTTTGGATTGGTACATTTAGCGCCATTCATGACCACGAAATCGGGCTTAAAGGTCGCCAGTTCCTCTTCATTTGGCTGAATGAACATGTTCTTAACAAAGTGCGCTTGCCACGCGACTTCGGTAATAAAGCGTACGCTTAAACGTGAATCGGGGTTGGCACCACAAAAGGCATCAATTACAAATAAACGTTTCCCGGACAGCTGCTGCGTGACACAGGTTTTCAACGCTTGCCAGGTTTCCTGAGAAAGCGGCTGGTTGTCATTTTTGCCGGTTCCCTGATCGTTCCACCACAGGGTATCGCGCGTGGTGTCATCACGAACGATGTACTTATCCTTGGGCGAGCGACCGGTGAAAATACCCGTATCCACCGCAATTGCGCCGCTGTGCGTCAGGGTGCCACGTTCAAAACCTTCGAGTTCCGGGCGAGTCTCTTCCTGAAATAGCGTGTCGTAATCAGGGTTATAAACCACTTCCGTAGTATCAATGATGCCCATGTCGGCAAGGTCTTGCGAGGTCAGGCCGTTAACGCGCATTTTACTGCTCCTCAAATCAGTATCTGTTCTGCAAAGGCAGAGAAAGGTTGGAGTCATGCAGTTTTCATGCCGTCATTTTTCAGGCAACTGCACGATCGCGCGCAGTTTACTCTTCTGAAACCTCGGTAAAAGTCTTGTTCCTCAGAAATGCGACGCAGGGCGCGTTAAGGCGATATTTCGAACGTTTTGAAGTTGTTAAGAAAGTAAAAAAAGATAATTTGCTTTGAAAATTATGGGGATAGGTGGCAGGAATTGAAAAGGGCGGCAAGGCCGCCCGCAAAAAATTAGTGCAAACGGTCGCTGTTTTCGACCGTATTGGTGCGGATAGCCGCAATGTCTACTGCATCAAAAATGTAATGCGACCCGCAATAATCACAGTGCATGTCGATTTTGCCATCTTCTTCAATGATCTCATCGACTTCTTCCTGTGGTAGCGTTTTTAACACATCACCACAACGCTCGCGCGAACAGGTACATTTGTAAACGACTGGCTGCGGTTCATAAACGGTGGCTTCTTCCTGATGATATAAACGCCACAGCACGTCGTTGGCTGGCAGGTCAATCAGCTCTTCGGTTTTGATGGTTTCGGTGAGCGCCGCAAGATGATCAAAATCGTCTTTATTGGTCTCTTGTGCAGGCATGACTTGTAGCAAGATGCCTGCCGCGCCTTTTTCATTGGTACGAATAAACAGACGCGTAGGCAGCTGTTCAGAACGCATGAAATAATCTTCCAGACACTCGGCCAGCGTTTCACCTTCCAGACCCACTACGCCTTGATAACGCTCGCCTTTTTCTGGCGAAATAGTGATGACCAGATAACCGTTGCCCACCATGCTTTTCAGTGTGCTGTCATCGGGGATTTCACCTTTAAAACGTGCCACGCCGCGCAGTTCCTGGTTATTGTTGCCGTTGATCACCGCCAGCGACAGCGGGCCATCGCCCTGCAGCTGTACGGTAATTTCACCGTCAAATTTCAGCGTTGCGGTCAGCAGGCTGGTTGCAACCAGCATTTCGCCCAATAGCGTCTGCACTGGCGCAGGATAATCATGATTTTTAACGGTCTCATGCCAGGTATTGGAGACGTTCACCAGCTCGCCGCGCACGGCCGCGTTTTCAAACAGGTAACGATGCAGTTGATCTTGTACAGACATAGGTTTTCTCTCGGTGAGGGCGAGGCGTTTCAGCGCCTGAAAGGTGTAGCGCTACTCATCGCCCGATAATTTAAATTTCATCAGATCGCGACGCTCTTTTTTATCTGGTCGGCGATCGGGATGTGGCATCGTGAGTGCATTCATTTTGCGCGCCTGCGCCATTTTCTCGCGCTTCTCAATGCTGGCGTCGGTTTCACGATACAGTTGTTGTGCTTCACTGGCGGGACGACGCTGATCGCTTACGTCCATAATCACCACGGTGCGTTCGTCATTGCCCTGGCGCAGCGTCAACTCAGCATTCAGCTCAACCAGTTTGCTGGGTTTGCTGCGCTGGCCGTTGTAATGCACTTTGCCGCCTTCAATCATTTCACGCGCGATTGAGCGGGTTTTATAAAAGCGCGCGGCCCATAACCATTTGTCGAGGCGCACGCCCTCGCTAACTTTTTCTTTCATCGCTGCTCCTGAATCAAATCAGCGTGCGGTAATCGCTTACTGCGACATGACGCTGAAAGAGTTGCTCAGGTCGACCCGAATCGGGATTACTCACGCCTAAGCACCAGCCAATGCCCCAAACCTTTGCGGCATCCAGAATCGCTTCGTTGTCATCAATAAACAGCGTACGCGGATTAATAAATCCGGTTTGCTGTTGTACCGCTTGCCATAAACGTTGGTCTTCTTTCGGATACCCAAAGGTGTGGGTAGAAAGTAATAAATCAAGGTGTGGCGCTAAACCGGTTTGAGCCAGTTTGACGTCCAGATTGTAAGGATGCGCATTGGTGAGCAAAATGGTGCGCTTGCCGGCGCGACGAAGAGCCTGCAAAAAAGGCAGCGTATCTTCGCGCATCTTAGCGCGGCTGCGCTTCTCCCAGGTCATGGCACGAATATCCAGCGCCAGCTCCTGCGCCCAATAATCCAGACAATACCAGTTTAGCGTATGCGCGACGGCCTGATACTTTTCCGCAATGATCTGCTCGGCCTGCGCCAGCGTAATACCGCGTTGCAGGCTGAGTGCTTCCGGTACATGCTCCAGCCAGAAATGGCGATCAAACGCCAGATCAAGCAGCGTGCCGTCCATATCGAGCAGCACGGTATCAATTTCAGACCAGTCGAACGTCATTGGTTTAACCCCGAAGCTTTACCCGAAAAAATTGGGCAACAGGGTAGCACAGAAGGAGAGGGCTCAGAATAACGAGCGCACGCTCTGTATAGAGCCGAGGTTATGATTGAAGCACTTATCGTAATAGTGCTGGATGTCGGTCATGCGCTGTCGATTAAGGTGCATGCGGCGTAGCGCCAGCAAACCATTAATGATCCCGCAAGTCACCAGCACCAGCAGCAGCAGCGCGGTGCCGAGATAGCGCCACTGCGCCATCGCGTCAGGTTCGTTATGCAGGGCAATGTGACGCGTGCCGTTCGCATCGGTGGTGATGCTGGTAATAATACCATTGGCGCTAAAGGGAGTGTGCAGCAACATAGCGGACAAACGCTGCAGCTCATTCCACTGCGAAGGTGCATCCAGATCAAACAGTGACACACCCGGCTGCGGTTGATTCACTAACTGACGACCTTCATCGCTGACAATCAAGAAACCACCCGGCGGCGGGCTATTCAGATTTTCAGACGCACGACGCGTTTCACGGAAGAAGAAAGTCGATGTGGCGGTATTGACCAGGTTTTCCAGCGCTTCAGCGCTGACCGGACGCAGCAGCACGTTCATCCCATTCAACTGACCCGAGTCCGCGCGACGTACCAGCGCTTCCCAGTCTTTTGCATTGCCCAGGTTAACCAGCGCATTTTTCAGACGTACGCAATCTTGCTGCTGACTACAGAGATCTTGTGTTTTCAGGACTAAATCTGAGAAATCGTCTAACAAAATCATGCCCGATTTTTGAATGGCTGAAGCCAGTTGCGGGTTGAGTTTGGGATCGGTATTGGTTTCCGGGTGCAACTGTCGGGTAGTGGTATCCAGCAGCGCAGCCGCTTTATCAATAATATCTGATTGCGGCTGGGGTAACGGCGTGGCGTTGTTCCAGTAAACGGCTGAGCAATCGAATGGCATGTAAGCGTAGCTGCGATTGCTTTGATAATTATCAGGCACTGAACACATGCCTGTACCGCTGACCTTCAGGCTGTCACCAATATTGAGAGCAACGCCATTAAGTTTATCTACGCTGCTGACTTGCAGGCTATCGGTGCCTTTCGCCCAGGCAAGGCTGAGCTTGATCGGCATGCTAAGTGGAACCCAGGTTACCAGTAGCGTCAGCACCAGCAGAGACCCGCATGCCAGTACCACGTTCTTACGCCAGCGTTGAATCGGAAAATTTTTGACTTCGTCCTGCAGAGAAAGAAAACGTCCCTGACGCACGACTTGTCGATTGAGGTAGATCTCGACATCAGTCACCTGGCCCAAATCGTGGGCGACGTAAGGCTGCCAGTGTGGCGGATAGGTTAAATCAATAATGCCTAGCGTGATGTTGCTCTGCTCTTGATTAGATTCGCCAAACAAGCCCCAGCGTTTAGGTGCGCCACGCAAACAGTGAATGTCACGCAGGCTACTTTCAGCGGGAAAGCGATACAACAACCACAGGCTAACGCCAATCATGGCGCATCCAGCCAGCAGCAGCCAGATCATCAAACTCGTGGGAAGCAGCAGACTGACAAAAAACAGCAAAAAGGCCAACGAGATAGTCACGGCTTCGCGTGTGCCATCCGGGCGGGAGAGGCGATACTCTTCCGGCGTCTCTTTGCGCACCTGCAGTAGCTCAACGTTCTCACTTTCCGCTTTACGAATGGAGGCGTTGGTGGACATGGGCCGCATCAACGTCGGCAGGGCAGATTGATTTAAGGCGTAATCAATCAGCGAGTGGCCATTAAGCGAAATAACCAAAGGAATGGATTGGGTGCGAATCAGCTCAACGTAGTTCTCGTCGGCGATGTATTGTTCCCATAATGGCGGCAGATGAACTTCGACTTCATCCAGATAATAACGCCACTTGTGCGGATCGTCGGTCGATAAACCGTAGCGCGTAATTGCACGGGTAACGGGATAGACATTATTACTTTGCGCGGTTAGCGCGATTTTGCCATTGCTAGGGCGTTTCTCGCCGGGCAAAGCATCGCGCGGCTGCTTTTCCAGCGTCGCGACATATTTTTCAACGGCGATGCGTTCTTCATCAGAGAGTTTTCTGCAAGGCGGACTGATAAATGGCAGTGGTTTCGCCAACGGCGGGCGATGCCGCATAGCGTACCAAAATCCGATGCCTGCCAAAATTGAACAGGTTAGCACTACGGCCAATAGGGTAATTATTGTGCTCATGCTTTGCTCAATTCAGCCAAAATACTGCCTTCACGTTAAATACGCACTCCTGGATGCTCCCACAAGTTAAGACAAATTATGCGGGAATAAACAACGCTGACAAGTTAAACACCAGATGAAATACTGCTGCAAATCATTTAATTAGAAGTTTTTACAACATGCCTTGTCGGAATGGTAACTGGCAAATGCTTAATTAAATATCGGTATTATCTGAATTTTAAAGTGGAGCATTGACTAATTAAAAATAGTGTTCAGTAGTAACCTAAGAGGTTTATGGCATTGTGCTGATGCTTCCTGCTTCCCCCGATTAACTGACTGTCGCACATTTGGACGCGGTTAGGTATGCTGATCCGCTCCTGACCGCTAGTGCAGCAATGTTTGAGGCTGATATGAAAAATACGTTAAAAAAACCTGACATCCTCAAGGTGGAAACTGTGGCGCGCTCGCGGCTATTCACGATCGAAGCGGTCAATTTAACCTTCAGTAACGGTGCTCATCGTGTTTACGAACGCATGAAACCTTCGGAACGTGAAGCCGTAATGATCGTGCCCATCGTGGATGATCATCTGATTTTGATTGAGGAATATGCCGTCGGGCTGGAAAGCTACGAGCTCGGTTTTCCTAAAGGCTTAATTGATCCGGGCGAGTCGGTGAATGAAGCGGCCGATCGAGAGCTGAAAGAAGAAGTAGGCTTTGGCGCGGGTGAGCTGACGTCGCTTGGCAAACTCACCATGGCACCTTCTTACTTCTCCAGCAAAATGAATATTGTGGTGGCGGAAGGCTTGTATGAAGAGAAGCTGGAAGGGGATGAGCCGGAACCGTTAATCGTGCGCCGCTGGCCTCTGAGCGACATGCTTTCGCTGTTGCAGGAGCCCGACTTCCGCGAAGCACGCAACGTCAGCGCGCTTTTTATGGTGCGTGAATGGCTGGTGAAGCAGGGCCGTATTAAATACGAAACTTCAAAAAGCTAAGGCATAAAAAAGGCTGACATCGTCAGCCTCGGCATTCGGAAGGGACGACGTTAGTCGTCCCTTTTTACATCAGAACAGCTCATGGCTTTGGCCATTATCCATGATGGTAGTACCAACATCGTGGACAGAATACTCAGTAGGCTGCGTGCCATTAATGAAGAATTCCTGACGCGTATTTCCGCCGTTAGCCAGTTTGCCGGTGTTACGGTCGATAGTGACCGTAACCACGCCATCGGGAGGTGTTAACGGTTGCACCGGTACGCCATCCAGCGCGGCTTTCATATAGTCGTCCCACGCCGGTTGCGCACTCTTCGCGCCGCCTTCATAACCAGAAATCTGATCGGGAATCGCACCAGACAAGGTGCTACGACCCAAATCGCGACGTGCATCATCAAAGCCAATCCACACCGACGTGACTACGCCCGGGCCGTACCCTGAGAACCACGCATCTTTTGAGCTGTTAGTGGTACCCGTTTTACCGCCGATATCATTACGCTTCAGATCGCGTGAGGCGCGCCAGCCCGTTCCCATCCAGCCCGGTTCGCCAAATATATTGGTGTTGAGCGCGCTCTTGATCAGGAACGACAGCGGGGTATTAACCACATGTGGCGCATATTGCTGATCGCCATTTTGCTGTGACTGAGTGGGAACCTGCTCCAGTTCCGGCTGCGGCACTGCACTGTTTTGATTCTGATCGGAAGCCGCGACGTTTTCGACGCTCTCCTCGTTTAACGCGAGGGCTTTCTTCGTATCACCATAAATCACCGGCAGATTACACTGCGGACAGGCAATTTTTGGCTTCTCTTCAAACAGGGTTTGTCCCTGTGCATCCTCAATCTTTTTGATGAAATAAGGATTGATCAGGAAGCCGCCGTTCGCCATGACTGAATATCCACGTACCACCTGCAGAGGCGTAAACGAGGCTGCACCCAACGCCAGCGATTCGGTATGAACAATGTTTTGTGCAGGGAAGCCGAAGCGCTGTAAATACTCAGCAGCATAATCAACACCCATTGCACGCATTGCTCGCACCATCACGACGTTTTTCGACTGACCTAAACCCTGACGCAGACGAATCGGGCCGTCGTAGGTTGGCGGTGAGTTTTTCGGACGCCAGTCCGCACCTGCGCCTGCATCCCAGCGCGAAATCGGTACGTCATTCAGAATTGAAGCCAGCGTTAAACCGCGATCCATCGCTGCGGTATACAAGAACGGTTTGATGTTTGAACCGACCTGACGCAGCGCCTGAGTTGCGCGGTTAAACATGCTCTGATTGAAGTCAAATCCACCCACCAGTGCGCGAACTGAACCGTCCGTCGGATCGAGTGAAACCAGCGCAGAGTTCACATCTGGTACCTGTCCCAGCCACCAGCTGTCACCGACTTTGCGTACCCAGATTTGCTGCCCGGCCTGTAACACTTGCGTCACGCTCTTCGGCGTTGGCCCTTGCAGCGTGTCTGATTTATAAGGACGCGCCCAGCGCACGCTGGCCAGCGTTAACGACACGTTGGTGCCGTCTTTCATTATGGCTGTGGCTTCATCGCTGTTCGCATTGGTGACCACCGCCGGAATCAGCGGACCGTAAACCGGCAACTTTTTCAGTGTTTTTTCGATTTCCGTCTGGTTCAGTGCGGGTTCACCCACTCGCCACAACACATTGGTTGGGCCGCGATAGCCATGACGCATATCGTAAGCCATCACGTTGTTGCGCACCGATTCCTGCGCAGCTTGCTGCAGTCGACGCGTCACGGTGGTGTAAACCTTGAATCCTTCGGTATAGGCATTTTCGCCGTACCGCTTCACCATTTCCTGACGCACCATTTCGCTGAGATAGGGTGCGGAGAAGGCGATTTCCGGTCCGTGATATTTGGCCACCAGCGGTGTGTTGTGCGCTTCATCATACTGCTGCTGGGTGATGTAATGCTGATCCAGCATACGGGCCAGCACCACGTTGCGGCGCGACAGCGCGCGGCTGTGAGAGTAGAGCGGGTTAAAGGTAGAGGGCGCTTTTGGCAGACCGGCAATCATCGCCATTTCGCTCAAGGAAAGCTGATCCACTGGCTTACCGAAATAGACCTGTGCAGCAGCACCCACGCCATACGCGCGATAGCCGAGGTAGATCTTATTCAGGTAAAGCTCAAGGATTTCATCTTTCGTCAGTAGCTGTTCAATGCGGATCGCCAGAAATGCTTCTTTGATTTTACGCATCAAGGTGCGTTCAGGGCTAAGGAAAAAGTTACGGGCGAGCTGCTGAGTAATGGTACTTGCACCTTGCGAAGCGTGGCCAGAGACCAGCGCAATGCTGACGGCACGAAATATCCCGATCGGATCGACGCCATGATGCTCATAAAAGCGGCTGTCTTCGGTCGCGATAAACGCTTTTACCATCTCAGGCGGCACCTGTTGCAAGCTCAGTGGAATACGGCGCATCTCACCATATTGAGCCATCAATTCGCCGTCTGCGCTGTAAACCTGCATTGGGGTTTGCAGGCGCACATCTTTCAGTGTGTTTACGTCGGGTAACTGCGGCTCTATGTACTTAAAAAGACCATAAACCGAGCCGACTCCCAGCAAAATGCAACACACTGCAAGGATCAATAAATACTTTACGAACTTCACCTGAGATTTCCCATCTGTTGTCAATTGGGCAGTTTATAAACAACCGCGCGGTAGTATAAAGGCAAGCCAGACGCTTTGATATGTCCATTTTCCCCTGACGATAAGGAGATCGCGCGCATGGCTTTTCACACATGGCAAATTGGACTGGATATTCAGAATAGGCAGCTTTGTGCCCTCGCCATCCAGCCTCATCGAGAAGGCTGGAAGTTGTGCCACTGGTGGCAGCAGCGGCTGCCGCAAGATACGTTAAGAAACGGCGTGCTGCAATCTTCGCCTGAATTAGTCGCGGCGTTAACCACATGGCGCAAGCGCTTACCGCAGCGCTATTCGCTACGCGTTGCACTGCCTGATCATCTGATACTGCAACGGCCTTTGCCGCTGCCAACACAATTGCTGCGAGAACCCGCAATGCGGCGTTACGTTCAGGCCGCGGCGCGAAAACTGTTTCCCATTGAGCCGGAGGCGCTGGCGCTGGATTACCGTGCCGATCCCGCGAGCGGCCAGCTCTGCGTCACGGCGGCGCGGCAAGCCGTGGTTGAACAGTGGTATGCACCGTTACACCAGGCAGGGTTACAACCCGCGGTATTTGAACTGACTTCTCAGGCATTTAATGTGACAGCTAAAGCCGCCAGGTTACCTGTAAATGGCGTACTGGTTTTACGTCATGAGACGCGCTGGCTGTGGAGCGATGGCGCCGCAAGCCACGGCACTAGCGAACTCGCCACGCTGGCAGAACTGCAACAGCAGTTACTGCCGCAAGGTATCAATATCCGATTATGTGATAACAGAGAAAATGCCCTTTCTGCTGGCGCAGAGCCGTTTTCCCCCTTCGATTTGTTTCACTATAAGCAGCCACCAATGCCGGAATACGCCAGCGATTTTACGCTCGCTGCTGGACTTGCTTTACGTGCGGAGGATCGCTGATGGTCGCAGTGAATCTTCTTCCCTGGCGTCAGTTGCACTGGCAGCGTCAGCGGCGACAAAGCTTCAGTATTGTTTCGCTGTTGCTGTCTGCCATTGTGTTACTCGTTGCGCTACAGGCGTGGCGTACGCATTCGATTTCGCAAGCCGCGCTTCAGCAACAAGAGACGCTACGCACGGCATTGGATGAGATCGCTCAACGCCTGACGCTGCAAAAACAGGCGATGCAACGGCTGGCTACGCAGCAAAAGCGGCTGGATAACCAGCAAATTCAGATTCAACAGCTTGCCCGCTGGCAACAATTTTGGCTCGATTTACCGGCCTTACTGCCTGACACGCTCTGGCTTCAACGGCTGGAAAAGCGCGAACTCCAGCTATTTTTAGAGGGGCATGCGCAGGATATGCAGGCAATTCGCGCTTTCCGTCATCAACTGGCGAATTATCCACTTTTCACTTTAGTGCAGCAGGGCAGCGTAAAGCGCCAGTCAGAAGGAGATTATCGTTTCTCATTGCGGGCGCAACTGCAGGAGATAACCGATGAATGAGTGGATACAGCGCTGGTTAAATCTGAGTACATTGCCGCGCTATATCCTGTTAATGGCGGCAGCGCTGAGTTTGCTACTCATTTGCTGGATAGCGATATTGCGTCCGCTAAAAGTAGCCCAGAGCGCATTGCTGCTTTCTCTGGAACAGCAGCAACATAGCTTGCAACGGCGTCAACACCAGCTTGCGCAAAATCCCTCACTGGAAACATTGCAACAACAGTGGGTGCAAGCATCGGCGCAGTTGCGTTCCGCTTCTTCAGTCCCCGCGTTAGAAGCCCTTTTAGCGGCGCGGGGTCAGCAACTGGAACAATGGCAGCCGGATGCTCAACCGCGAGCGTTAACATTGCATCTTCAGTGGGCGCAATTTCAGCCGCTGTTCGCCGAAATGGCTAAATTTTCTGCACCTTTTCCTCAGCATTTTCAGTTGGCTATGCAGCAGACGCACTTAGTGGCTGAACTTTGGCTGGAGCATGAAGATGCACCGTAGCCTGCTCCTTTTACTGCTGTGTTGTTGCAGCGTGTTGGCACGCGATCCGTTTCAACCTGTTCTGGGTGCGGCCTGTGTTCAGCCAATTGAACCGCTAGCGGGCTGGCGCTTGCAGGGCATCATTGGCCGTGACAACCATTTCCAGGCATGGCTGCTCGCCCCACAGGGAAAAGCCGTCAAAGTACATACAGGTGATCCTTTTCCGCTTGTGCCGTGGAGAGTGAAGACATTAACGCGGCATAGCGTCTCGCTGAGCGTTGAAAACAGCTGCTCAATGCAAACAATCTCATTCCAATTAAAAGGACGCGCACGTGATAAGGACGATCATTTTAACGTTGGCCTTGTGTTGTCTGACGCCAGCCTTCGCCAATGATGAAAAACTCAGCCTTGCCTTTGATGATGCGCCGGTGGAGCGCATTTTACAGGCGCTGGCTGATTATCAAGGTATCAATCTGCTGATCGCACCCGACGTACAAGGTGCTCTCACGCTGCGGCTGGATGATATGCCTTGGTCCCAGGCGTTGGATCTGGTTTCACGTATGGCGCGCCTGACGCTGATTGAAGAGGAGAACGTCCTACTGGTTTATCCCGAAAGCTGGCAGCAGCAACAGCAGAAAGAGGAAAAAGCGCAGCAGGAAGAGAAGCAACATCAGCTACCCTTGAAACAGCGTCGTGTCGTGCTGCATTACGCTAATGCCAGCGATGTGCATCGCAGCCTGCAGGGAGAACGCCAGACATTGATGACGCCGCGCGGCAGCGCCACCGTCGATAGTCGTACTAACACGTTGCTGTTACGCGATACCGAGGCGGCGTTGAAAGAAACTGAGCGCTGGCTGCAAGCGCTGGATGTGCCGCTGGAGCAGGTGGAGCTGGCCGCGCATATTGTGACCATCAGTGAGGAGCATTTGCATGAGTTGGGTGTGAACTGGGGTTTGCACACTGCCGAAGGTGCTGTGATTAATGCCTTACGCAATCCTCAACTGAATATACCCCTTGCTATCAATGCGGCTGGCGTAAGCGTCGGCGTTACGCTGGCACGAATCGGTGGACAATTGCTTGACCTGGAGCTAAGCGCGCTGGAACAAGAGAATCAAATCGAAATCATTGCCAGTCCACGTTTGTTTACGTCTCATCAGCAAACCGCTTCTATTAAGCAGGGCACTGAAATTCCTTATGAAGTATCAGCGGGAAACAGCGGTGCGACCAGCATTGAGTTCAAAGAAGCGGTGCTGGGCATGGAAGTCACGCCGACGGTGTTGGGCAATGGGCGCATTCAGCTGAAAATTCGCATCAGTCAGAATGTGCCGGGCCGCAGCATTAAAACGGGTGAAACCGAGGTGCTTTCCATTGATAAACAAGAGATTGAAACGCAAGTGACGTTGAAAGATGGTCAGACGCTAGCGCTCGGTGGTATTTTTCAGCAGCAGCGAAGCCGGGGGCAAAATCAGCTGCCACTACTCGGTGATATACCGCTATTAGGCGCGCTGTTTCGTCAACAAACGGAAGAGCGTAAAAAAAAGGAGCTGGTTATCTTTATTACACCGCGATTGGTCAGGGAAGCAGCGCTTACCGCCGGATAAACCGGAAAATAGCGCCCTAAATGCCATCTACGTTGACGCAGCGCAGGAATTAGCATACAAGGTTTAGCGATTTTCAATACGTTGTAACCGTCCATGTTGGTTAAAATCCAGCAAAGGAATCAGTAATCTCCTCTGAAAGCCGCGTTGTAAAAACGCAGTGCTGACGCGTTACAGTTTCGCGAACGACAGGCCAATTCAGAAATGGATGTGCTGCAAGCAATATAATCGGTTGCCAAACAGCCTTGAGTGTTGAGATAATTTTCCATCTGACTCTTGCTAATGCTCATGAGGTCTCAGTTCCTGTCCCGCCAGCGAGAAGCTGAACGCGGGGTATCATTAACGAATTCTTAGTAATACCGACAAAATGGCAGAGAAACGCAATATCTTTCTGGTTGGGCCGATGGGTGCCGGCAAAAGCACTATTGGCCGTCAGTTGGCTCAGCAACTCAATATGGAGTTTTTCGATTCCGATCAGGAAATTGAGCGACGCACCGGAGCGGATGTGGGCTGGGTTTTTGATGTCGAAGGCGAAGATGGCTTTCGCGATCGCGAAGAAAAAATCATTAATGAACTGACCGAGAAGCAAGGCATTGTCCTGGCGACGGGCGGTGGTTCCGTTAAATCCCGAGAAACCCGTAATCGTCTCTCCGCCCGCGGTGTCGTGGTGTATTTAGAAACCACTATCGAGAAGCAACTGGCGCGCACGCAGCGTGACAAAAAACGTCCGCTGTTGCAGGTGGATTCACCGCCACGCGAAGTGCTTGAAGCACTGGCTGGCGAACGTAATCCGCTGTATGAAGAGATCGCTGATGTCACCATCCGTACTGATGATCAGAGTGCGAAAGTGGTGGCGAATCAGATTATCCACATGTTGGAAAAAAGTTGATCCAACACCCAAAAGCTCTGTAACAGGTATTGAGCATCATGGAGAAGATCACTGTTTCATTGGGGGAACGTAGTTACCCCATCACTATCGCCGCCGGACTGTTTAACGATCCGGCTTCTTTTTGGCCGTTAAAGGCAGGCGATAATGTCATGCTGGTAACTAACCAGACATTGGCACCGCTCTACCTTGAGAAACTGTCGACGCTGTTGACAGCGGCGGGCGTGAAAGTGGATCAGGTGATTTTACCCGACGGCGAGCAATACAAAACGCTCGCCGTGATGGATCAAGTCTTTACAGCATTGCTGCAAAAACCGCATGGTCGCGACACCACGCTCATCGCCTTAGGCGGCGGCGTGATTGGCGATCTAACCGGTTTCGCCGCCGCCAGCTATCAACGTGGCGTGCGCTTTATTCAGGTGCCGACCACCTTGCTGTCGCAGGTTGACTCCTCGGTAGGCGGCAAAACCGCTGTTAATCATCCGCTCGGCAAAAACATGATCGGGGCATTTTATCAGCCCGCTTCGGTGGTGATTGATACCGACTGTTTGCACTCACTGCCGCCTCGTGAACTGGCGTCGGGTCTTGCGGAAGTCATTAAGTACGGCATCATTCTTGATGGCGAATTTTTCACGTGGCTGGAGCGTAATCTTGACTTGCTGTTGACGCTGGATACGCAAGCTATGGCTTACTGTATTCGCCGCTGCTGTGAGTTAAAAGCAGAAGTCGTTGCGGCTGATGAACGTGAAAATGGTCAGCGTGCGCTGTTGAATCTGGGCCATACCTATGGCCACGCGATTGAAGCGCACATGGGTTACGGCAACTGGCTACACGGCGAAGCGATTGCGGCAGGCATGGTGATGGCCGCACGTACTGCTGAAGGTTTAGGTCAGTTCAAAACAGACGATGTCGATCGTGTTATCGCTTTACTGCAGCGCGCTGGTTTACCCGTGCACGGCCCAGAAGAGATGAAAGCGGAAGATTATTTGCCCCATATGATGCGCGACAAGAAAGTGCTCGCTGGCGAATTGCGCCTGGTGTTGCCTTTGTCGATCGGCCGCTCTGAAGTGCGTAGTGGCGTGACTCATGATAGGGTGCTGGCTGCAATTAACGATTGCCAGAAATCTTGATATTTAGCAGTTAAGCGGTAAAGCGGCGCGTAAAAGCGTAACGCGATAACCGCTTTACGGAGGAGGCAAAATGGATGAGTTCAAACCGGAAGATGAGTTAAAACCTGACGCCAGTGACCGCCGTCCCTCGCGTCCACGCAAGTCGTCTTCTGCACCTAAAGTGCCGGTTTCCCGTCAACACATGATGATGGGTATCGGCATTTTGGTTTTGCTGCTGTTAGTGTTGGGCATTGGCTCGGCGTTAAACGGTTCAGACGAGAGCAAACCGGCGTCGACTGGAAACAATCCTGCATCTTCTGGCGGCTCTAACGCTACGGGTGACAGGAATATCGATCTTACCGAATCGACCTCCATGGCGGGCGGACAAAACAGGCCTGCGACCGAGGCACCCGCGGAAAACAGCGCGCCTGTGGCGGATAATGCCAGCAGCGCGCCACGTGATGTCTCCATGCCAGCGGTCTCTTCTACACCCACGCAAGCCGCACCGGTAGAAGCGCCTGCGAACCAGCAGCGTGTTACTTTGCCAGGCGATCTCAACAGCGCGCTGAGCAATCAGCAGCAGCAAGTTGATAATGCTACCCAGAGCGCTACCAGCTCTTTGCCAACGGCACCTGCGACGGTAAGCGGTAACGCAAATAGTGGAACAGCAGCGCCTGCTATCCGTCCAGCACCGGTAAAAAACAGCACGCCAGCGCGTGCTCAGCAGCAGCCGCACAGAACTGCTTCGAAATCTGCGACCAGCGAAAGCAAAACACACACCACGCCAGCGCGTCCAGTAACCAGCGGTTCGGGCACTAGCAGCACGGCAAATAGCGCGAGCAGCACATCGCTGCCGGGCGGCAATTACACCTTGCAGTTGAGCGGGGCATCGCGAGCTGACAGCCTGAATGCCTGGGCGAAAAAGCAGAATTTAAGCAGTTATCACGTATACAAAACTACCCGTAACGGTCAGTCGTGGTTCGTACTGGTGAGTGGATCGTATGCGACACCAGCCGATGCCAAACGTGCCGTTGCCTCGCTGCCAGCCGGTGTGCGTGCGCAGAATCCATGGGTCAAACCGCTGAGCCAGGTTAAGAAAGAAGCCCAATAATAGATGTGGGGCCAGCGATGTTGGCCCCGTTTTAAGCGCAGATCTGCTGTCGGTCCAGCCACAGCCTTACCATAAGATGTATTACCACGACAGCATGAAGAAAAATCGCGCTTTCCTGAAATGGGCGGGAGGAAAATTTCCCTTAGTAGAAGAGATTCATCGCTACTTGCCGCAAGGCGACTGCCTGATTGAACCCTTTGTTGGTGCCGGATCGGTGTTTCTTAACACTGAATTTGATCGCTACATCCTTGCTGATATCAACAACGACTTAATCAATCTCTACAACATTGTCAAAAACCGCACGGCAGAATTTATTCGTGATGCACAACTGTTATTCACCCCAGAAGGGAACAGCGAACTCTGTTATTACCTGCGCCGTACCGAATTTAATCTCAGCACTGACAGCTATCAGCGTGCGCTGCTGTTCCTCTATCTGAATCGCCACTGCTACAACGGTTTGTGCCGTTATAACCTGCGCGGCGAATTCAACGTGCCCTTTGGTCGTTATCGCAAACCCTACTTTCCTGAAGCGGAACTGTTATGGTTTGCCGAACGCTCACAGAAAGCGACATTTGTCTGTGAGTCATACGATGTTACCCTGACCAATGCCCTTAAAGGCTCCGTGGTGTATTGTGATCCACCGTATGCACCGCTCTCGACAACGGCTAATTTTACGGCGTATCACACCAACAGTTTTAGCCTGCGTGAACAGCAGCATCTGGCGGAGTTGGCGGGCAAATTGGCGACTGAAAGCCAAATTCCTGTATTGATTTCCAATCACGATACTGCGCTAACGCGTTTGTGGTATCAGGATGCAGTGTTACATGTGGTTAAAGCCCGGCGTTCTATTAGCCGAAGCATAAGCGGTCGCACGAAGGTCGACGAACTGCTGGCGCTCTATAGCTAGTCTGTTTCGTCCGCGACCAACGCATTACGCCAACCGTATGGTTGGCCACAACAGTGGGAGAATCGGATGAAACAATATTTGCTGGCCCCTTCAATCCTTTCGGCGGATTTTGCCCGTCTGGGTGAAGATACCGCAAAAGCCCTGGCGGCTGGCGGCGACGTGGTTCACTTCGACGTCATGGATAACCATTACGTTCCCAATCTGACCATGGGGCCGATGGTGCTAAAAGCGCTGCGCGACTATGGCATCACCGCACCTATCGATGTGCATCTGATGGTGAAACCGGTCGATTCTCTGATCCCTGACTTTGCCAAAGCCGGCGCTACCTACATCACATTTCATCCGGAAGCCAGCGAGCACGTTGACCGTACGCTACAGATAATCAAAGAACATGGCTGCAAAGCGGGTCTGGTGTTTAATCCGGCAACGCCACTTAGCTATCTCGATTATGTAATGGATAAGCTAGACATCATTCTGTTGATGTCAGTGAATCCAGGCTTTGGTGGACAATCCTTTATTCCTGGTACGCTAGACAAGCTGCGCGAAGCACGTAAACGCATCGACCAGAGCGGCTACAACATCCGCCTGGAAGTTGATGGTGGCGTAAAGATTGATAACATTGGACAAATCGCTGCGGCGGGTGCCGACATGTTTGTCGCGGGTTCTGCCATTTTTGGTCATCCCGATTACAAAAAAGTGATTGATGACATGCGCAATGAACTGGAGAAAGCCAATGGCTCATTTCACTGATATTCGTGCGCTGGCCTTTGATCTTGATGGCACTCTGGTGCACAGCGCGCCTGGTCTGGCGGATGCCATCGATCTTGCGCTGGCCGATTTAAAATTGCCTGCCGCAGGTATTGAGCGCGTTTCTACCTGGATTGGTAATGGGGCCGACGTGATGATGTCGCGCGCGCTGACCTATGCGTTGGGCCGCGAGCCGCAACCCGATGAACAACGTGATGCGCGTGCGCTGTTTGACAAGCATTATGCTGACACGGTGGAAGCGGGCAGTACGCTGTTTCCACAAGTAAAAGCGACCCTGGAAGCGCTGCAAGCCAAAGGGATTCCGATGGCAATCGTGACTAACAAGCCAACGCCTTTTGTTGCGCCTTTGCTGGCATCCCTGGGTATTGCCGATGCGTTTCCGCTGGTGATCGGCGGTGATGATGTGATTGTGAAAAAACCGCATCCCGCAGCCATTTTCCTGGTGCTGGGCAAATTCGGTGTACTTCCCGGACAATTGCTGTTTGTCGGCGATTCTCGCAATGATATTCTCGCTGCCCAGGCGGCTGGCGTACCGAATATCGGCATGACGTTTGGCTACAACTATGGTGAACCCATTGCCACTAGCCAGCCCGATTTAACACTCGACTCTTTCGAAGAACTTTTGCCCGCTATCGGGCTGTAATTATCAGGACATAAGCATGAGCAAACCCATTGTTTTCAGCGGCGCACAGCCGTCCGGCGAACTGACCATTGGCAACTATATGGGTGCGCTGCGTCAGTGGGTGCAGATGCAGGATGATTTCCACTGCATTTACTGCATCGTCGATCTGCACGCCATCACCGTTCGTCAGGATCCTGCAGCGCTGCGTAAAGCCACGCTGGATACGCTGGCGCTTTATCTCGCCTGCGGTATTGATCCTGAGAAAAGCACCATTTTTGTTCAGTCGCATGTGCCAGAACACACTCAGCTGAGCTGGATCCTGAACTGCTATGCCTACTTCGGCGAACTCAGCCGTATGACGCAGTTCAAAGATAAATCGGCGCGCTACGAAGAAAACATCAATGCGGGCTTGTTCGATTATCCGGTGTTGATGGCAGCAGACATTCTGCTTTATCAAACTAATCAGGTGCCAGTAGGCGAAGATCAGAAACAGCATCTTGAGCTGAGCCGCGACATCGCGAGCCGCTTTAACGCGCTGTATGGTGATATCTTCAAAGTGCCTGAGCCGTTTATTCCAAAATCGGGCGCGCGCGTCATGTCGCTGCTTGAGCCGACCAAGAAAATGTCCAAGTCTGACGAAAACCGTAACAACGTTATCGGTCTGCTGGAAGATCCTAAGTCGGTGGTGAAAAAGATCAAACGTGCAATGACCGACTCAGCAGAACCGCCAGTGGTGCGTTATGACATTAAAGAGAAAGCGGGCGTTTCTAACCTGCTGGATATCTTGTCCGGCGTCACCGGCAAAACCATCGCCGAGCTGGAACAAGAGTTCCAAGGCAAAATGTATGGCCATCTGAAAGGCGCGGTTGCTGATGCGGTTTCTGGCATGCTTACAGAGTTGCAGGAGCGTTATAACCATTTCCGTAATGATGAAGCGCTGCTTGAACAGATCATGCGTGATGGCGCGAGCAAAGCGCGCGCGCAGGCACAAGAGACATTGAAGAAGGTGTATCAGGCTGTGGGGTTTGTTGCGCAGCCATAAGCGTTCATCGGTAAAAACAGAAACGGCGGGCTGAAATAGCCCGCCGTTTTTATTTATTCCGATTTTATTCGATGCAGCGAATACTCAGCACCCTCCCAAAACAGGCGCGCATTACGTTTTTTCTGTACAGCATTTTGTCGTGCTTAAAACCAACGCAATGTTTCGCGTAAACTCACTACGCTGCCCACAATAATCAGGCTCGGGCTGATCACCTGCTGCGACAGTTCACCCAACTGTGCCAGCGTGCCGGTCACAACGCGTTGGCGAGCACTGGTGCCGTTTTCCACCAAGGCAACAGGCATATCGGCGCGCATTCCGTGCGTTAACAATTGCCGCTGAATTTCCGTGGCTTGCGCCAGCCCCATGTAAAACACCAGCGTCTGTTGCTCGGCAGCCAGTTTTTGCCAGCCGAGTTTGCCCTCTTTTTGTAGATGTCCAGTGACCAGCCGTACGCTTTGCGCATGATCGCGATGGGTAAGTGGAATGCCGCTATACGCTGCGCAGCCTGACGCAGCCGTTATACCAGGCACCACGCTAAACGGGATCTTATGTTGCGCCAGTACTTCCAGCTCTTCACCGCCTCGACCAAAGATAAACGGATCGCCGCCTTTTAATCGCACCACGCGTTTACCGCGCTGCGCCTGCTCCAACAGCAGCTGATTGATCTGATCCTGTGGAACGCAGTGATATCCGGCGCGCTTACCCACGAATACCCGCTCAGCGTCACGGCGTACCAGATTGAGAATGTCGTCTGATACCAGCCGATCATAAACAATGACATCGGCCTGCTGAATCTGTTGCAAACCTTTCAGCGTTAACAATCCCGCATCGCCCGGTCCGGCACCGACCAACGCGACTTCACCTGGCGCTTCGGGCGCGGCATTGAATAACGTTTCCGTTATTTGTTGAGCGCGCGGGTTGTCGCCATTCGCCAGGGTTTGCGCCAGACGATCGCTTTTGAAAAAGCGTTCCCAAAAATGGCGGCGCTGACCCATTGAATGAAATTCTGTTTTTACCCGAGCGCGTAGTTTACCGGCGAACTGCGCAAGTTGACCAAGGTGCTGTGGCAGCATCGCTTCGAGTTTTTCGCGCAACAAGCGAGCCAACACCGGGGCAGATCCCCCCGACGACACCGCAACCATCAGCGGTGAGCGATCAATAATTGATGGCATGATGGCGCTGGCCTGTTCGGGGGCATCGACCAGATTGCAGAAAATTTGTTGGGCTTCAGCGGTATCTGCCACCTGCTGATTGATGTTGTTGTCATTAGTCGCTGCGACAACCAGCCAGCAATTTTTTAACCAGCGGGGATCAAAATGGCCATCCAGTAAAGTCAGCTCTCCCTGTTGCGCCCAATGTTGGAAAGCCGGAGAGAAATCCAGCGCGCCGACATACAGGTCTGCACCCGCTGCCAGCAGCAAACGCGCTTTGCGTTCTGCGACATCACCGCCGCCCACCAGTAAACAACGTTTACCTTGTAGACGACAAAACAGGGGGAAATACTCCATGAAAACTCCTGAAAAAAGCCCGCGTTAAGCGGGCTGAAATAGGGGGATTAAGCTGTTTTAACCGATCCGACTGAAAGATCAGGTTGTGGGCGCTGTGCACGCGGTGTGGCATACCAGTAACCGAGCCCCATAAACACCATGCCGGAAAGCATGTTACCCAACGTCACCCAAAGCAGATTGTGACCGATGCCGCCCAATGTCAGGCTCTCATTATGCTGACCGAACCAGGAGAGTGCAAAAACCGTCATGTTAGCCACGGAGTGCTCGAAACCGGAAGCAATAAACGCCAGCAGGCACCACCAAATCGCAATCATTTTCGCTGCGCCTTCAGTACGCAATGCCATCCAAATCGCCAGGCAAACTAACCAGTTACAGAGTGCGCCTTTGAAGAACAGGGCCATGGCGGGTTGGGCAGTTTTCGCCAGTGCAACCGCGTGGATAAGCGAATTAGCATTAGGCAGCAGCGGGCCAGCGGCAAAGTAGTAAATCAGGGCAACCGCAACGGAGCCGACTAAATTACCCAACCAGGTTTGCGGCAAAACACACCACAACTGGCCTTGCGAAATACTGCCTGCTTTAACACCGATCGTCAGGAACATCGTATGGCCGGTGAAAAGTTCCGAACCCGCAACGATCACCAGCGTCAGCGCGATGCCAAAAGTGGCACCCATCACCAAGGGTCGCAGGGCAGGATCGACAAGATTACCCAGCGTGAAGATCAAAATGATCGCCAAACCGACGTAAGCACCCGCCATCGCCGAGCTAATCCAGAAAGCCAGCGGGCTCTCCTGCGCGGTACGGACAATACGCGCCGCGTTGGCCGCGCTTTTATTCAGTGTGTCAGTAAACATGGTGTTGTCTCATAAAGTGAAATTCAGGCGCAAACTTCGACCTGGCCCGCGCTAACGCGCACCGGATACGCAGCGACCGAGCGTGCTTCATCTTCCATACAGTGGCCATCATAGAGGCGAAATCGCTGCTTTTTTAGCGGACTCGCCACCCACAATGCATCCTGATGCTCGGCGATAATGCCGCGCGACAGCACGCTGGCGTCGGCAAAAGGATCGATATTGCTGATGGCAAACAGCTGCTCATCATCACGTGGACGGAAAATGGCAATCTGCTGACCATTGACCAACGCACAGACGCCGGTCGCGGGTAAGATTTGTGTCAACTGACACACGACAGTCCACCGGCTCATGCTTCACTCTCCTCAATTAGCGTGACGGCAATACGTTCAGATGGGCGCGCCGGGCGATGTTGATCGCGTTCAGTCACGATTTGTACATTGGGATCGCGTTGCGGCGAATTGATAAAGTGGGCGAAGCGCGCCTGGCTTTGTTGATCCTGTAGCGTGGCGGTCCATTCACAACTCACGCTGCCGCGCAGGCGGTTCAATTCACTTTCCAGCTGCGCATTGATGCCTAATTTGTCGTCAACGATCACGCTGCGCAGATACTCAACGCCGCCTTCCAGACTCTCCAGCCACAACGACGTGCGTTGGAGGCGATCGCCGGTACGGATGTAAAACATCATGAAACGATCGAGGTAGGTCACTAAGGTGGCTTGATCGAGATCGGCTGCCAGCAGATCTGCATGGCGGGGTTTCATGCCGCCATTGCCGCAGATATAAAGATTCCAGCCTTTCTCAGTCGCAATCACGCCGACATCTTTGCCTTGAGCTTCAGCACATTCACGGGTACAACCCGACACGCCAAATTTCATTTTGTGAGGCGTACGAATACCTTTGTAACGATTTTCCAGCATCACGCCAAAGCCCAAGCTGTCGCCGACGCCAAAGCGGCACCAGGTGCTGCCAACGCAGGTTTTCGCCATGCGCAATGCTTTCGCATAGGCGTGACCGGTTTCAAAACCCGCAGCAACCAGCTGGGACCAAATCGCCGGAAGATCATCTTTCTGGGCACCAAACAGGCCAATACGTTGTGAACCGGTGATTTTGGTGTAGAGGTTATACTGCTGTGCGACTTCGCCAATCACTTGCAGACCTTGCGGGGTGATTTCACCGCCCGGTGAACGCGGGATCACTGAATAAGTGCCGTCTTTCTGGATATTGCCGAGGAAAACATCATTGCTGTCCTGCAGCGGCGTATGTTGCGGTTTCAGGACATAATCATTCCAGCAAGAAGCCAGCAGCGATCCCACCGTGGGTTTACACACTTCGCAGCCGTAACCCTGACCATATTTAGCCAACAGCGCATCAAAGCTTTTAATTTCGTCTACCCGAATCAGGTGATACAACTCCTGGCGCGAATAAGGGAAGTGGGCGCAAAGATGATTATTCACTTCAATGCCCTGACGGCTAAGCTCGCTGTTAAGCACCTGCGTAATCAGCGGTATGCAGCCGCCACATCCGGTGCCGGCACGGGTTTCCCCTTTTAACGCCGCCACGGTGTGACATCCGCCTTTTACTGCTGTGATGATGTCGCCTTTAGTGACGTCAAAACAGGAACAAATCTGCGCGTTGTCAGGCAGCGCATCCACGCCAATTGACGGCTTTTCGCCGCTGCCGGTCGGAAGAATCAACGCTTCAGGATTGCCAGGTAAAGGAATCGCATTCAGGACCAGTTGCAGTAGATTGCCATAATCGCTGGTATCACCGACCAGCACTGCGCCAAGCAGCGTTTTCTGATCTTCGCTGAGGATCAGGCGTTTGTAGATAGATTTGCTTTCATCCAGCCAGACAACACTTTTCGCGCCCGGCGTGTTGCCACGAGCATCGCCAATGCCGCCGACATCTACGCCCAGCAGTTTTAATTTGGCGCTCATGTCCGCGCCAGAAAAAGCGTTATCACGGCCCAATAGCGTATCGCAGGCGACCTGCGCCATTTTATAGCCCGGCGCAACCAGGCCAAATACACGATCTTGCCAGGCGGCGCATTCACCGATGGCGTAAATGGTGGGATCGCTGGTTTGGCAGCGGTTATTAATGGCAATGCCACCGCGCGTACCGATTGAAAGTCCGCACTGCTTCGCCAGTTTGTCCTGCGGACGAATACCGGTTGAGAAGACAATAAAATCGACCTGCAACTCGCTGCCATCCGCAAACTGCAGCGTTTTGCCGCCTTTGTCATGATGAAGAATCTGTTGGGTATTTTTGCCGGTATGTACCTGCACGCCCATCTCTTCAATCTTGCGACGCAGCTGTTCGCCGCCCTGTTTGTCGAGCTGTTCCGCCATTAAGACGGGCGCAAACTCAATAACGTGCGTCTCGACACCCAGATTTTTCAGCGCACCTGCGGCTTCTAAACCCAGTAATCCACCGCCAATCACCGCGCCACGTTTGCTGCGACGTGAACAGGCTTCGATAGCGTTGAGATCTTCAATCGTGCGATAAACAAAGCAGTTGCTGCCCTCGGCCCCTTTGATGGGCGGAATCCAGGGATAAGAACCGGTGGCAAAAATCAGCGTATCGTAATGAACGGCGCGACCGGTGTTAGAGTGAATCAGCTTCTCTTCCCGGTTGAGGGTAATGGCGCGTTCACCAAGCAGCAGCTTGACCTGATGTTTTTCGTAAAAGCCTTCGCGAACCAGGGAAAGTTCTTCGGCGGTGTGGTGGGAGAAGTATGCAGAAAGGTGAACGCGATCATAGGCGACGCGGGGTTCTTCACAAAAAACGGTCAACGAAAACTGGCCAGGATCAGCTTTGTCGATCAGCTCTTCTATGAAGCGGTGGCCGACCATGCCGTTACCAATAATGACGACATTGTGCTTGCTCATTGTTGCCTCAAATTTGCGATATCTGCGGCTACAATAGCGCGACGTTTTTAGCCCTTATTGATGTATATCAATAAGGGCTTTATATACCTATTTAGAGTTATATGGCTGATTTTGAAAGATTTTATCTAACTCGCTTATATTGCTGAAAAAAGCGTTATCTGGCTCGCTCTCATCATGAAGCTGAATCGTGCTAGCTTTAAGCGAATACGTCTGAATGGAGAACGCATCGCTATGACCAAACCGTCCCTGAAGTCGATTATCAATTTGCGCCTGCCCGGGCGTGATGGAGAGTGGCAGATCGATATTGCTGAAGGCAAGATCGCCGCTATTCATCAGCAGTCGCAGCACGCCGAGCAGATGAATGCGGTGCTGGATGCAGAAGGCGGATTAGCCAGTGCGCCATTTATTGAGCCGCATATTCACCTCGATACCACGCAAACGGCGGGCGAACCGACGTGGAATCAATCCGGCACGCTGTTTGAAGGCATTGAGCGCTGGGCTGAGCGCAAAGCGTTGCTCAGCCATGAAGATGTAAAGCAGCGCGCGATGCAAACGCTGAAGTGGCAAATCGCGAATGGCATTCAGTTTGTGCGTACCCACGTAGATGTTTCTGATCCCACCTTGACCGCGCTGAAAGCCATGCTGGCGTTGAAAGCGGACATGGCGCCGTGGATTGATATCCAGATTGTGGCGTTTCCGCAGGAGGGGATTCTCTCTTATCCCAATGGTGAAGCGTTGCTGGAAGAGGCGATGCGCATGGGCGCGGATGTGGTCGGCGCGATCCCCCATTATGAATTTACCCGCGAATATGGCGTGGAGTCGTTGCATAAGGCATTTGCCCTTGCTAATCGTTACGACAAGCTGGTGGATGTGCACTGCGATGAGATTGATGATGAGCAGTCACGCTTTGTTGAAACCGTGGCGGCGCTGGCACATCGAGATAGCATGCGCGCGCGCGTAACCGCCAGTCATACCACGGCAATGCACTCTTATAACGGCGCTTATGCTTCACGCTTGTTTCGTTTGCTCAGCCTTTCAGGCATTAACTTTGTGGCAAATCCGCTGGTGAATATTCATCTGCAAGGACGCTTCGACACCTATCCCAAAAGACGCGGTATTACGCGGGTAAAAGAGCTGCTGGAAGCGGATATTAATGTCTGCTTTGGTCATGATGATGTGTTTGATCCCTGGTACCCGCTTGGCACCGCCAACATGCTGCAGGTGCTGCACATGGGGCTGCATGTTTGTCAGCTAATGGGATATGAGCAGATTGATGCAGGACTGAAGCTGATTACTCACAACAGCGCGAAGACCATGAATCTCAGCGGTTACGGTCTTGAGGTCGGTAATGATGCCAACCTGATTATTCTACCGGCAGAGAACGGTTTTGATGCAGTAAGGCGACAGGTTCCCGTACGCTATTCGATTCGTGGTGGCGCATTGATTGCGGCGACCCAACCGGCGCAGAGCGAGATTTATTTACGGGAAGCAGAGCGGGTGGATTTTAAACGCTGAACGAGGCAGGGCGGCGCCGTAACGCCGCCCTCGGGGATTAATGCGTAACGTGACCATGCTGGCGATGCTTGGTAACAAAACCCAGCAGCACACACATGACGAACACCACAGCATACAAGCCATTCGCGGTAGAGAGCGCAGTGTGTACGCCACTCTTTTCAACAATCGGACCGGTAACCACAAAGGTCAACATGGTGCCAACGGTGCCGCAGGTCAGGATAAAGTTCACCAGCTTCGGTGAAGCGACTTTGGTTTGCAGCGAACCCAGCGTGATGATGGTGGTGTAAATTGCGCTGGAGCTGAAGCCCAGAATCATGATGATCCAACTCAACATGCTGGCGTCGTTGCTGCTGACAAACCAGTACATCAATACCGTGGCGAGGCCCGCTAACACCATTAGAATGCGTTGCAGGTCGAAGAAACGCAGCAGGAAGCTGAACACCCACATGCCAACCATGTAGGCTGTCCAGAAGTTACCGACCAACTGACCTGCGCTGGCGATATCCATGCCCATGGTTTTGGTCGCGTATTCTGGCACCCAAGAGATAAAGCCAAGCTGGCCGAGGATGTAGCACAGCGCGGCAACGGAAAGCAGCAGCACGCCCACGCCCCATTTCTCTTTTTCGACGGTTGGGCTGTTTTCTGGTTTGCGCAGCACGGGGAATTCAATAAACATCGCCAGAACAAAAATAGCCACATAGATAACGCCGATGCAGACATAAACCCAGTACCACGGCAACTGACGCGCCAGCAGAATCCCTGCCAGCACCGGAAACAGCGTGCCTGCCATGCTGAAAAAGGAGTCGGTAAACAGCAGGCGTGAACCGCGTTGACGACCTTCGTACATATGGGTAATCAGGAAAGTACCAATCGACATAGTAATGCCGCTGACCACACCCAGCACGAACATACATAGCGAGAAGATGCTGAGATCGCGGCTGGTCATCAGGCCAATGATGGCAAATACCATTAATATGAAGCCGAAAATCAACTGGCGCTTCAGCGGGATAATAACCATCAACCAGGCGTTAAGAAAAACTGCCGCCAGAATGCCGGTATTAAGGAAGGTAAAGGTATTACTCATGCTAGAAATAGGGATCTGGAAATCTTTCGCAATATCACCCATTACCATGCCGGTGACAATCACCAGCGCGCCGGTAAGCGCATACGAAAAGAAGCTGATCCAGGTAAGGCCTAGTCGATTTCGGTTTGTCATGTTCTGAACCTGTTAAGAACCGGAAGGTCGGCAAAAGTGTCAGAAAGTGTAAACGCAACTGTGATCTTAATAAACAACCAGTGAAAATCAGGATCCATATTTCATTGAATGTGTGATTTTAGTCACGTAAGACGTTGGGTTTAACGTTTGCGCTGTTTCGTTGAGCTCAGCGTAAATTAAGGTAAAACGCTGGCTCTTGTATTACATGCTCTTTACAATCAATCACGTTTTGAGCTCGCTCTCCAAGGTAAGGAATCTTTCATGTTTAAACGTACTTTGACAGCGGCAGTTGCCCTGTTAGCGCTCTCCTCAGTTTCCGCCTCGGCATTAGCCGCTAAAGGCGATACACACGTTCTGCTTACTACTTCTGCCGGCAATATCGAACTCGAACTGAACGACCAAAAAGCGCCGGTTTCAGTGAAAAATTTTGTCGATTATGTGAACAGCGGTTTTTATAACAATACTATTTTTCACCGTGTGATCCCGAGCTTTATGGTTCAGGGGGGCGGCTTCACCACGGATATGCAGCAGAAACAGACCAATGCGCCAATTAAAAATGAAGCGGACAATGGCTTGCGTAACCTGCGTGGCACTATTTCAATGGCGCGTACGGCTGATAAAGACAGCGCCACCAGCCAGTTCTTCCTGAACGTGGCAGATAACGCCTTCCTCGATCACGGCCAGCGTGATTTTGGTTATGCGGTATTTGGTAAAATTGTGAAAGGCATTGAAGTGGCCGATAAAATTTCTCAGGTGCCAACGAAAGATGTAGGCCCATACCAGAATGTACCGTCAAAACCGGTAGTTATCATTTCCGCGAAAGTCCTGCCTTAACGCACTTATATCGCCATCTCCCGATGGCGAACCCTATCCGCCTCCGGCAAAGGAAAATTTTGCTCTTATACTTAGGGCAAATCCCAGCAGGAGGCGACATGGCACATAAACTCACAGACAAACAAAAATCTGCGCTCTGGCAACAGCGGCGTGCTGCCAGCTATCAGGCGAGCTGTCGGCTTGAAGGCTTCACGTTAAATGAGCTGGCTTTGAAAGGTGAAGATGCTCAGGCGCGACTGGAATCGTTGAGGAGGCAATATGGCCAATAATATTGCTGCCGCCCGCGATCCTTATCTGTGGCATAACGATGATGTGCTGAAAAATCGCCTTGATATTCACGATGCCGCTCAGCTACGCAAAGCGGAGTTAAGCTTCAGCGCAGCGCGGCTTGCTACGTTAGAGCTCAGCACCTATACGCTGGGTTTGCCCTATCTTTGTCATATTCACCGCACCCTTTTCCAGGATGTTTACAGCTGGGCAGGCGAGCTACGTACTATCGATATCTGGCGCGGCGATACGCCATTTTGCCATTTCGAATATATCGAAAAAGAGGGGAATACCCTCATGAGCGCATTGGAGGAGGAGAAGGGTTTAGCCGATCTTTCCCCAGAAGCGTTTGTGCAGCGTATGGCGCATTATTATTGCGAGATCAACGTGCTGCATCCTTTCCGTGAGGGAAATGGCCGCGCGCAACGCATCTTCTTCGAACAGTTAGCGCTGCATGCAGGTTATTTGCTGGAGTGGGAAAAAATCGAGTCTGAAGCATGGAACGCTGCAAATCAGGCGGGTGCTTCCGGCGACCTCAAGCCGCTTGAGAAGGTCTTTACGAAAGTGGTGAGTGAGATAGCGTAACAGCTGTAGAATGGCGGCGCTTTTAACCACTCAGGATTGGTCATGCTGCTGCTCATCGACAACTACGACTCTTTCACCTGGAATCTCTACCAATACTTTTGCGAACTCGGCGCAGAAGTCAGCGTGGTGCGCAATGACGCCATCACGCTGGAAGAGATAGAGGCGCTGCCTTTGACGCATCTGGTGATTTCGCCCGGCCCTTGTACACCGGATGAATCGGGGATTTCGCTGGCGGCGATTCGCCATTTTGCCGGACGTATACCGATACTGGGCGTCTGTCTGGGTCATCAGGCTATCGCGCAAGCATATGGAGCCAAAGTGGTGCGCGCGCGTCAGGTGATGCACGGGAAAACCTCTGCCATTCAACACACCAGCTGCGGCGTGTTCCGCCATCTGAATAATCCCCTTACCGTAACGCGTTATCACTCTTTGATCGTCCAGCGTGATACGTTGCCAGACGAATTTGAGATTACCGCCTGGAGCCTGCGCGACGGGCAACCCGATGAAATTATGGGGTTCCGCCACAAAACCCTGGCGCTGGAAGGCGTACAGTTCCATCCAGAAAGCATTCTTAGCGAACAAGGGCATCAACTGCTGCGCAATTTCCTTGATCAGTAAAACACTGTTTGCCTTTGAATGATTTTTTATGCATATTTTGTGATTATTATTTCACATTGGCTCAACAAACAATCAAATGAGGTCGTCAATGGCAGCGGAAAAAATTGCGGTAACGCGGGAAACGTTCGATAACGTTATTTTGCCTGTTTATGCACCAGCGCAGTTTGTGCCGGTGAAAGGCAAAGGCAGTCGCGTATGGGACCAGCAAGGCAAAGAGTATATCGACTTTTCAGGCGGCATCGCGGTGACTGCGTTGGGCCACTGCCATCCGGCGCTGGTAGAAACGCTGAAAAGCCAGGGTGAAACGCTGTGGCATACCAGCAATGTTTTTACTAACGAACCGGCGCTGCGTCTTGCCAGCAAGTTAATCAACGCCACCTTTGCTGACCGCGTTTTTTTCGCCAACTCTGGCGCAGAAGCTAACGAAGCCGCCTTCAAGCTGGCGCGTTATTATGCCTATAAGCGTCATAGTCCTTTCAAAAGCAAAATCATCGCTTTCCACAATGCTTTTCATGGCCGCACGCTGTTTACCGTATCGGTTGGCGGGCAGCCGAAGTATTCCGATGGCTTTGGTCCAAAACCGGCGGATATTGTGCATGTGCCTTTCAACGATCTGGACGCTGTCAAAGCGGTGATTGACGATCACACCTGTGCCATCGTGGTTGAGCCGATCCAGGGTGAGGGCGGCGTGATGCCCGCCACGCCGGAATTTATGCAAGGCCTACGCGCATTGTGCGATCAACATCAGGCGCTGCTGGTGTTGGATGAAGTACAAAGCGGTATGGGTCGCAGCGGCAAGCTATTTGCCTATGAACATTATGGCGTGACGCCAGATATTCTGACCTCGGCCAAAGCGTTGGGCGGCGGTTTTCCGGTAAGCGCGATGCTGACCACCAATGAAATCGCGTCGACCATGGCGCCGGGCGTGCATGGCACCACTTACGGCGGTAATCCGCTGGCGTGCGCCATTGCCGAAACTGCGTTGGACATCATCAACACACCGGAAGTCCTGGACGGGGTTGAAACGCGTCGTCAGCAATATGTTGAAGCGCTGAAGGCTATTGATGCGAAGCACGATCTGTTCTCAGATATTCGCGGTAAAGGTTTGCTGATTGGCGCGGCGCTGAAACCGCAGCACGCAGGCAAAGCGCGAGACATCCTGAATGCTGCCGCAACAGAAGGTTTAATGATTTTGGTGGCTGGCACCGACGTGATTCGTTTTGCGCCATCGCTGGTGATCGAGCCCGCCGATATTGAAGAAGGCATGATGCGTTTCGCCAAAGCGGTAGAAAAGGTGCTTAACGCGTAACGCCTTTTCTCCGTGAATTAGCTTTTCCGCAAATGCCTCACCAGCCAGCGACCGTGTTGCGGGCGCTGGCTCCAGGCCAAAGACGAGATGGTATGCATCACGCTCAGATGGGCCTGAATGCGTTTAACATGCTGCTCTAACACCGTAATCGGGCCTTCGTTGATGTTCTCTGCGGCTTCCAACACGTTGGTCTGAGAACTGTTCCCGTCATACTCCAGCCGCTGCTGACAACGCTGCAAGGCAATTTCACACGACTGCAAATAGCTCTCCGCCAGTGAAGGGGGCAACATGGTATGTTCACGCGCCAGAATGGTCATGGCGTTAATGTGTTCAACGATGAACTGACTGTGTGTCACCCACATGCGCATATCTTTTAAATATTGCGAATTAAAACCCGGCTCCTGCATCGCCTGATTGAGCGAGTTGAACAAGGCGTTATGTGCCTGATTAACCAGCACCCGCTGATAAGCCAGTTTTTCAGCCGATTGTTCAGGCCCCAGCAACATGCGCAGCGCATCCTGGTAAGTTTCCAGCGCATCATGCGCATTTTGACGCAATAAACCGCTCTGCCATTGTGGCCACAGCCACACCATACCGCCAAAGGCGATCAGGCAGCCCATTATGGTATCCATCAGGCGCGGCAGCAGAAATTGCGCGCCATTCAGTGACAGCAACTGCAACGAATAAACCGCTGTGACGGTAAAACCAATCGTTGCCCAACCATAAAACTGGCGAGTGAAGACATAACTGATAAAAGTAATGGCCAGCATGATCAACAGCACCAGCGATTCCGGGACGGCGAAGCGCAGCGTGGCGGCCGCAATCACCAATCCAGCAAAAGTACCCAGCGCACGGTGCTGAATACGAACCCGCGTGGCGCTGTAACTGTTCTGGCTGACGAACATAATGGTCATCAAAATCCAGTAGGGTTTGGGGATATTGAAAAACATCGCCAACGCGCTGCCAAACATTAGCATCACAGAAAACCGTCCGGCGGTGCGCAGTGCGGCGGATCTGAATCTTAGGTAGCTACGCAACGCAGACAGAAGCGGGAGGCGACGTTGGCGATCGGCCATTAAGTCACGTTGATAGAGCGGCTTTTGCGTACGTAACACGCGGGCGATGCGGTTGAAATGGTAAAGACAAAAATTGCCGACCGGGTTATCGGGATGCTGGCGCGTAATTTTTTCCAGTGCGCCCAGCTGCTTATCCATTGAGAAACGATCGGGAAGCTGGTGATAAAGGATATTGTCAGCTAAGACGCGCAGCCGTGCAGAAATGGTTTTAGCGTTCCAGCGGATCACCGCTTCGGCATGGCTTTGCTCAACCAGCTTTTGCACTTCTTCCGGCTGATGCAGACTGACCGAAATATGCTCCTGTAAATCCAACGCAACTTGAAAAGCCCGCTTCAGGCGTTTATGGGTTTCATCACCGTTGGCAGACAGCATATGCATCTGCTGATAGCAGATATTAATCAAATCCACTGCTTTTTGCTGACGCGCCAGCAGAGGTGGCAGCGCCTTTTCAGGATCGGTGAGTTGTGTCAGCAAGGTGTATTTCGCGTCGCAATAATTTGCCAGCTCGCGATAGACCAGACTCAGGCTTTCACGCATTGGTTGCTCTTTCCACAACCAAAACCAGAACCAGTTAAACAGGCCATACCACAGCGTACCGCCAATGTAGAGCAGCGGCGGAACCCAGACAGGCATGTGCCCCATCAGGCTTAAGGTGAAGATAGAGGCGATCAGCGCGCCGGGCAGTAAACGCCCGTGAAGTGGACTGATCTCACCCGTTACACCCAGCAAAAGCGGCACGACAAACAGAATCGCGGGCAGGGGAATGCCTTTCAGCGTGAGCCACTGAATAAGAAAGCTGCCAAGTGCAAACAGGCCGCCGCCAACGATCAGGCGTTTGAAGAAGCGCTTGTGGGGCGTATCAAGGCCAGCAATATTGCAGCAAGCGGGAACCAATGAGAACAGCAGACCTTTTTGCAGATCGCCAAACAGCCAGCCGAGCGCAACGGGCACGCAAAGGACCAGCGTTTGCCGCAGGGCATAATTGATCTCAGGATGATAAATGATTCGACGCCACATCAGCTCAGCGCAAATAATAACGGCGTGATGTTGCCATCACGCCGGGAGTGACAGGAATTAGCGGGTGCCGTAAACGACGATGGTTTTGCCGTGTGCTGAGATCAGGTTCTGATCCTCCAGCATCTTCAAAATACGGCCCACGGTTTCACGTGAACAACCAACAATTTGGCCAATTTCCTGACGAGTAATTTTAATTTGCATGCCGTCGGGATGCGTCATGGCGTCTGGCTGTTTGGCCAGATTAAGCAGTGTTTGTGCAATGCGTCCAGTCACGTCGAGGAAAGCGAGGTTACCCACTTTTTCTGACGTTACCTGTAAGCGACGCGCCATCTGCGACGACAGTCGCATCAAAATATCCGGGTTTACCTGAATCAACTGACGGAATTTCTTGTAAGAAATTTCCGCCACTTCGCACGCGGTTTTCGCACGTACCCAAGCGCTGCGTTCCTGACCTTCTTCAAACAGGCCAAGCTCGCCGATAAAATCGCCTTGATTCAGATAGGAGAGAATCATCTCTTTGCCTTCTTCATCTTTGATCAGAACCGCAACGGAACCTTTCACGATGTAGTAAAGCGTTTCAGCTTTTTCACCTTGGTGAATCAGCGTACTTTTGGATGGATATTTGTGAATATGGCAATGGGACAGGAACCATTCGAGTGTAGGGTCTGTTTGCGGTTTGCCGAGAACCATTCGCTATTATCCTCTGTTGTAATCGTGCCCAAAATACAGGGGACAGTTTCCCTGTCAGGCGATGAAAGCGTAAAGCATTTTCCATTTTGGAAATTATTCGGGCTGCATTTGGCGCAGTGCGCTTAATTCTTCCCGGCTCCGTCATCGAGTGACGAAAAATATTTTCAGCTCTGTTTGTAGCACAGCTTTTGCCGACTGTCTTGTGTTGTCTCGCTTCAGCAAAGTGCGGATTTCTCTGGATTGCTGTTTACCAGGTGAAAGCGTACTCTGGCGGCAAATCAGCATATTCTGGGAGCTAAATCATGCAGGCAAGAGTGAAATGGGTTGAAGGTCTAACGTTTCTTGGTGAATCCTCTTCTGGTCATCAGGTTTTGATGGACGGCAACGCCGGCGATAAAGCCCCTAGCCCAATGGAAATGGTGTTGATGGCAGCGGGCGGTTGCAGCGCGATTGATGTGGTCACCATTTTGCAGAAAGGCCGCAATGATGTAGTGGATTGCGAGGTGAAGCTGACGTCCGAACGTCGCGAAGAAGCGCCGCGTATTTTTACGCATATTAATTTGCACTTTATTGTCAGCGGCAAAGCGCTGGCTGACAAAGCGGTTGCACGTGCTGTCGATCTTTCGGCTGAGAAGTATTGCTCAGTCGCGATCATGTTGGGTAAAGGGGTAGAAATGACCCACAGCTATGAAGTGAAAGAACGGTAATTGCTGGAGGCCGACTCTCGGCCTCTCTATCCATCATTTTTCAAATTGCTGGTGCGTTGACTGCCCGCATTCACCGGTAACATCTACTTTAATCAGCTCATCAGGATTCATTCGTTGCCATCTTCCTGCGATTCGAATTATTTAGGGTAGATATTTATTCAATCCGCTTACCTTCCATTAATCGTTTTACCAATGGCCCCATAATCAACTCCATCGCTAATCCCATCTTGCCGCCCGGCACCACCAGCGTATTAATGTGCGAAATGAACGATCCCTGTAGCATCGCCAGCAGATAAGGAAAATCGATATCTTCCAACGCCTGAAAATGGATCACCACAAAGCTCTCATCCAGCGACGGAATGGTGCGTGCGGCAAACGGGTTTGACGTGTCTACGGTAGGAACGCGCTGGAAGTTAATATGCGTGCGGGAAAACTGTGGGGTAATGAAATTGATGTAATCCTCCATTGAACGCACCACTGAATCCATCACCGCTTCACGTGAATGCCCGCGCTCGCTGGTATCACGCACCAGCTTCTGAATCCATTCCAGATTCACAATCGGCACTACGCCAACCAGTAAATCGACGTTTTCAGCCACATTGTGTTGCGCTGTCATAACGCCGCCGTGCAGGCCTTCGTAAAATAAAATATCCGTATTCGACGGCAGCGGCTGCCAGGGTGTAAACGTGCCGGGCACTTGATTCCACGGCACCGCTTCATCATAGGTATGCAGATATTTGCGCGACTCACCCTGACCACTTTTACCGTATTCGATAAAAGAGTGTTCTAGCAGGCCGAAGTCATTGGCTTCGGGACCGAAATAGCTGACATGACGTCCAAGATCGCGCGCTTTGCGGATCGCCATGTCCATTTCCGGGCGGGTAAAGCGGTGAAAACTGTCGCCTTCAAGCTCTGCCGCGTGCAGATCCAGCTGCTGAAAAATCTTACGAAAGGCGAGGCTGGTGGTGGTGGTTCCGGCTCCGCTGGAGCCGGTCACCGCGATAATTGGATGCCGAGCAGACATAAAAAAACTCCCTGTGAGGTCGGGCGAAGAGCATTGTTAGCATGAATTTCTCGTTAGCGCATTAGCTGCGAAATTCATTGCGCGGCATGATATTTACCGTTTCATGCAGTTCAGACCACACCAGCACAACATCGCCACGCTCAAGCTGGCGGCGTACATCAGCAACTTTGTCTTCCAGACTGCGCTCATGCTCGCCGTAGTCGGTACCTTCTCGCAGGACAAAGGTTTCAATCAGATTTTCGAGTGTTTCGGGCGAAACATCTTGCCAGGGAATAATCACGGGTTAGCAATCCAAAAAAGGGGAAATCCATTGCGGCACGCGCTGTTCCAGCCACAGTTGCGGTTGACGCAGCGTACCACCGACAAAACCAACATGGCCGCCATGTGACGTCAGCTGATAAGTAATAGTGGCAGATAATTGTTCTTTGCGCGGTATCACTTCATCGCTCATAAACGGATCGTCTTTGGCATGAATGATCAGCAGCGGTTTACGCACCGCCTTTAATAAAGGCAAAGCACTGGCACGACGATAATAGTCGCTGGCATCCGTAAAGCCGTGGGCACGTGCGGTGATCGCATCATCAAAATCACGTAAACGGCGCAACGCCTTCAATTGAGTTAAATCCACCGGCAGCGTTTCCGGCCAGGCAAGCAGCTTGCGTTCAGCGTTTTTCTTGAGTTGAGCGAGCAGGTAATATTGATAGAAGCGTGAGAAACCTCGCTCCAGCCGGAGGCTACAGGGCTCAAGCATCAGTGGGGCCGAAACGATTACGCCTGCATCCAGTGCGGCCTCGTTGCCTTGTTGACCCAGCAGACAGCCCAGCATATTACCGCCAAGCGAGAAACCAACCGCCACGGTGGGAACATGGCCCCAGCGCGCGCGTAACCAGTGCAGGAAAAAGCTGGCGTCGCCGGTTTCACCGGAGTGATAAATACGGTTCAGGCGATTTGGCTCGCCACTGCAACCGCGAAAATGCATGACCACCGCCAGCCAACCGCGCGCCTGACACATCTGCATCAAACCATGTACATAAGGGCTGGTAAAACTCCCCTCAAGGCCATGAAACAGAACCACGCGCGGCTTGTGCTGCGCTTGCTGCGGATCTTCACTCCACGCCAGATCAACAAAATCGCCATCCGGCAGATCGAGCCGCTGCCAGTGTGGCTGCAACGTTACATGGCGTCTGAGCAGGCGCGGCAGCACGGTTTGCAGATGCGGGTTGCGTAAGCCCGCGGGTGCGTTAAAACGTTCATCTGCACTGCCAGTAAATTTCATGTCGTAAAGGCTTGTCTGTTCCATATCACACTGTTAGCTTCGATAGGTTTTTTGCTTGATGGGGTGAGGAGCACCCGATTTTCATGGAACTGAGCCTTTTTTTATCGATGTTGGGTTTTCTCTGGGTCGCCGCGATCACGCCAGGCCCTAATAATATGTTACTCACCGCCTCGGGCGCCAATTTTGGCTTTATGCGCACCATTCCGCTGATGATTGGCATCATGATCGGCATGCAGGTCATGTTACTGATGGTGGCGTTCGGTGTGGGCGGCCTGATCGTGCTTTATCCTTCACTGCATTTATTCCTTAAGATTGCCGGTAGCCTCTATCTATTGTGGCTGGCATGGAAGATTGCGACCGCAGCTTATGAAAAACTGGAAACCGATGATGCACCCGCAGCACCCATGCCATTTTGGCAGGGCGGATTATTACAGTTAATCAATCCCAAAGCCTGGTTAATGGCGTTGGGCGCGGTAGCCAGCTTTAGTCTGGCGGGCGAGGCGTACCGCCATTCCGTGATGGCAATTAGCCTTGGCATGTTCATTGTGAATTTGCTGTCAGGGGTAATCTGGATGGGGTTTGGCGCGATGATTGGCCGCATCCTTCGCAGCCGCCGGGCTTGGACAATTTTCAACGTGGCAATGGGCGCATTAACCGCAGCCTGCGTGCTGTTGATCTGGCATTGAGTTAACTGGAAGCGCGTTCAACGCGCTTCCAGGGCAACACTTCCCGAATAATCGGCGCACGTGGATGGCGAATTTTTTCCAGCAGCAGCTGCACGCTGCGCGCGCCGAGCTGATACATCGGCTGTTCGATAGTGGTCAACGGCGGATTCAGGCTGCTGGTAAAAGGAATACCGTCAAAGCCCACAACGGCTAAATCTTCGGGTATCCGAAACCCGGCTTCCAGCGCGGTATGAATCACGCCAACCGCTAATACGTCAGAAACGGCAAACACCGCATCCGGTGGTTCCGGCTTCGTCATCAGTTCGCGTAACGCTTTGCTACCCGCTTCGCAGGAGATATTTTCGGCATAGGCCACGCCCATCCAATCCAAACCCAGTTCTTCAATCGCCTGGCGATACCCTTTTTCACGATGATGTGAGTAGAGATAGCGCATATCGCCGTTTACCAGCCCGATGCGTTTACGTCCTTTGCCTGCCAGATAATGCACGGTGTCACGTGCGGCACCAAGATGATCGATGGTGACAGAAGAAGCCTGAATCAGCGGATCGAATTCCGAACACTGCACCCAAGGCGCATTGCCGATGATGGTGTTGAGATCTTGTAAACCTGCCGCCGCATCCATAGTAATCACGCCATCCACTACTTTCCCGGTCAGCAAGGCCAGATAGGCCGCTTCGCGCTGCAGCTGTGAAGCCGAATGACAGAGCAAAATATGATAACCGTGGATTTCAGCCTCAGCTTCAATCCCCTGAACTACCCGTGAACAGAAGGGATTAGTGATGTCAGAAATTAACACCATTAACATATGGCTTTGTGACGTACGCAGTTGGCGCGCTAACAAATTTGGCTGATAAGCGCTGGCGGAAATAGCTGATAAGACCTTTTGGCGGGTAGCCGGTTTAACGCCGGGATGTTGGTTCAGAACCCTTGAAACGGTGGCTTTGGATACGCCAGCCAACTGAGCAACTTTCTCTATCGACATCGAACACAAAGCCCTTCATTCGCCAGCAAAAAAGAGGATATACCAATATCACAACCCGAATGTGAGCGCATAACCTATTTCCGCCTTTACGCTTTCTTAACGTTATCAACTGCAGTCTTGACTGCTTTTCTAATTGCATCCAGTGCATGAGTTTTGCGGATTTTGATCTAAGAACTTATTTCTATTAGGGATAATTTTTAATTCCTTCATGAAATTAAACGTCTCAGTGAAACTGCCTGCATCATAAAAACATCGGGGTGCAGCATCATGGTAGTAAAAGGACGATTGTCAATTTTAGCGGCGGCATTGGCGCTGCTGACTTTCCAGGCGGCAGCGGTAAACGTCACAGTGGCGTACCAGACTTCAGCGGAACCAGCCAAAGTTGCGCAGGCGGACAATACGTTTGCGAAAGAGAGCGGCGCAACGGTTGACTGGCGCAAATTCGACAGTGGTGCAGGCGTGTTGCGTGCACTCGCTTCGGGTGACGTACAAATCGGTAATATCGGTTCTAGCCCGCTAGCAGTTGCGGCGACGCAGCAGTTACCCATAGAAGCATTCCTGCTGGCCTCTCAGCTTGGAAATTCAGAAGCGTTCGTGGTGAAAAAAAGCATTACCAGCCCGAAAGACCTGATCGGTAAACGCATCGCTGTTCCTTTCATTTCAACGACGCATTACAGCTTGTTGGCCGCACTTAAGCATTGGGGCATCAAGCCTTCGCAGGTTCAGCTTGTTAACCTTCAACCGCCCGCCATTATTGCCGCCTGGCAGCGTGGTGATATTGATGGCGCTTACGTCTGGGCTCCCGCCGTTAACCAGCTGGAGAAAGAGGGCAAGGTGCTGACAGATTCTTCACAAGTGGGCAGCTGGGGCGCGCCAACCCTCGACGTTTGGGTGGTACGCAAAGACTTCGCCGAACAGCATCCCGATATCGTAACGGCTTTCGCCCGTAGTGCATTGGCAGCACAGAAACCTTACATCGATAACCCCGATGAATGGCTGAAACAGCCAGACAACCTGAGCAAGCTGTCTCGTCTGAGCGGCGTGCCGGAAGCGCAAGTTGCGGGATTGGTGAAAGGCAACACTTACCTCACAGCACAGCAGCAGGTTGAGCAGTTAGGCAAGCCGGTTAACAAGGCGATTGTCGATACCGCGCAGTTCCTGAAAGAGCAGGGCCGCGTGCCGCAGGCGGAGAGTGACTACAGCAGCTTCGTCACCACGCGTTTTGTTGCGCCGTTAGCTAAACCCTAAGTCACCTTGTAAGGAGTCACTATGCTACGCATCGCGCATCTTAATGCTCGTTACGCCGGACAACCCGCCTTGCAGGACATCAATCTGCAAGTGGATAAAAGCGAACTGCTGGTAGTGCTGGGCCCATCGGGTTGCGGCAAAACCACGCTGCTCAACCTGATTGCCGGTTTTCTTCCGGTTGAATCTGGCAGCATCACGTTGGAAGGCAAGACGATCAATGGCCCGGGCGCGGAGCGTGGCGTGGTATTCCAAAATGAAGGATTGCTGCCCTGGCGCAATGTTCTCGACAACGTTGCGTTTGGCTTACAGCTAGCCGGCATGGCGCGTCAGGAACGCGAAACTATTGCGCGCCGGTTGATCAAAAAAGTGGGACTGGAAGGCGCGGAAAAACGCCAGATTTGGCAGCTTTCCGGCGGACAGCGCCAGCGTGTAGGGATTGCGCGAGCCTTAGCTGCCGATCCACAACTGTTATTGCTGGACGAACCGTTTGGGGCACTTGACGCCTTTACCCGCGAACAGATGCAAACGTTGCTACTGACGCTGTGGCGCGACAGCGGCAAACAGATTCTGTTGATTACCCACGATATCGAAGAAGCCATTTTTCTCGCCAGCGAATTGATTCTGCTTTCACCGGGGCCGGGCCGCATTGTTGAGCGACTGCATCTTGATTTTGGACAGCGCTTTGCCAGCGGTGAAGCGTGCCGCAGTATCAAATCTGATCCAGCGTTCATTGCTCAACGCGAATATGTGCTGAGCCGCGTCTTTGCCCAGCGAGAGGCTTTTGTATGAGCGCCTTAATCAACGACAAAACCAGCGTGGCACGACGCCGCCTGCATTGGCCGCTCTCCATGCAACTCAGCCTGAGCTTGCTGAGTTTACTGACGCTGTTGCTGGTGTGGTGGGGCGTCACGGCGCTTGGCCTGATTGCGCCGCTGTTCTTGCCTTCACCGCAGCAGGTGCTGAGCAAGCTGTTCCTGATTGCCAGCGCCCAAGGATTTATGGACGCCACGCTGTGGCAGCATCTGGCCGCGAGCCTGACGCGCATGGTCATTGCTTTGCTGGCGGCGGCGGCAATCGGTATCCCGGTTGGCATTGCGATGGGGCTGAGTCCTGCAGTGCGTGGGTTACTCGATCCGCTAATAGAGCTTTATCGTCCGGTACCGCCGCTGGCGTATTTGCCGCTGATGGTGATCTGGTTTGGCATCGGCGAAACCTCGAAAATTTTGCTGATTTACCTGGCGATATTCGCGCCGGTTGCCCTGTCAACGCTGGCTGGCGTACGTAATGCGCAGCAGGTGCGTATTCGTGCCGCGCAAGCGCTCGGTGCCAGCCGTTGGCAAATCTTGCGCTGGGTTATTTTGCCTGGTGCGTTGCCAGAAATTCTTACCGGTCTGCGTATTGGCTTGGGTGTGGGCTGGTCAACGCTGGTGGCTGCTGAATTGATCGCTGCAACGCGTGGACTTGGTTTTATGGTGCAGTCAGCCGGAGAATTCCTCGCTACCGATGTGGTGCTGGCCGGAATTGCCGTGATTGCCGTGATTGCTTTTAGCTTAGAACTCGGGCTGCGTGCATTGCAGCGCCGCCTGACGCCCTGGAATGGAGAACAACAATGAACGAACGTCTGAATATCACTGCACTGGGCCCGAACATTGGTGCGCAGGTTGCTAACCTTGATTTAGCGCGTCCCTTAAGCGATGCGCAGTTTGAGCAGCTTTATCATGGCTTGCTGCGCCATCAGGTGCTTTTTTTACGCGATCAGGTGATTACCCCGGAGCAGCAGCGGGCACTGGCAATACGATTCGGCGATTTACATATTCATCCGGTTTATCCGCATGCTGAAGGCGTGGAAGAGATTATCGTGCTGGATACGCATCAGGATAATCCACCAGACAACGATAACTGGCATACCGACGTCACGTTTATCGATACGCCACCCGCGATTGCGATTTTAGCGTCAAAGGTGTTGCCGGAGTCTGGCGGCGATACGTTGTGGACCAGCGGCATTGCCGCCTATGAAGCGCTTTCTACGCCGCTTAAAACATTGCTGGCGGAATTGCATGCCGAACACGATTTCAAAAAATCGTTTCAGGAATTTAAATACCGCAAGAGTGAAGAAGAGCATCAGCGCTGGCAGCAAGCGGTGGCGAAGCATCCGCCGGTACAACACCCGGTGATTCGTACCCATCCGGTCAGCGGTAAAAAAGCGTTGTTCGTTAATGAAGGCTTTACTACGCGGATTGTTGATTTGAGTGAGAAAGAGAGCGAGGCGCTGTTAGGCTTTTTGTTTGCCCATGCGACTAAACCTGAGTTTCAGGTGCGCTGGCGCTGGCAGCCGAACGATGTCGCTATTTGGGATAATCGCGTAACACAGCATTATGCCAATGCGGATTATTATCCGGCGCGGCGGGTGATGCATCGGGCGACAGTGTTAGGCGATAAACCGGTTTGATTTTGCGGGCTGGATTCGAAGTTTGTGCCTCAGACAGTGCTGGCTGTCCCTCACCTCGGTCCTCTGCGCGCTGTCCCCCATCCCGGCCTTCCCCCGCTAAGCGGGGGAAGGAGACGCTGCCACATGCTGGTAAAGTGCTGCCGCATGCTGACACCGAATTCGCATGTTGCAGCATCTTCCTCCCCCATGTATGGGGGAGGACTGAGGCGGGGGACAAACGACCTCGCACTTGAGAGGATTGAGGTGGGGGACAAACGACCTCGCACGCAAAGCGTCTTAAATTGACGCCATCATCTGCTCTAACTTCTCTTGCGCATCAAGCCACGCCATTTCGACCTCTTCCAGCGCCGATTTACTCTCTGCCTGCTGCTGCAGCGCGGCGGTTAAATCGGCTTTGCGGCTTTGATCGTAAATAGCGCTGTCGGAAAGCTGCGCTTCAGCGTCAGCCAACTGGCTTTGCCATTTGCTCATCTGCTTTTCCAGCTTCTCGATCTCTTTACGCAGCGGCTGAGTTTGGCTACGCAATTCGGCATCACGGCGCTTTTGATCTTTACGCGACTGCGCGCTGTTGACGTTATCCTGCTTGGGCGCGCTATCTTGTTGCGCCTGCTGCTTCTGCAAATCACTCAACCATTGCTGGTAATCTTCCAGATCGCCCGGGAAAACATCAACTTTACCGTCATGAACTAAATAGAGATCGTCGGTGGTGGCGCGGAGCAGGTGACGATCGTGCGACACCACCACCAGCGCGCCTTCAAAGTCGATCAATGCTTCAGTCAGCGCTTGACGCATGTCTAAATCAAGGTGGTTGGTCGGTTCATCAAGCAACAGCAGGTTAGGGCGCTGCCAGACAATCAGTGCCAACACCAGACGCGCTTTTTCACCGCCAGAAAAGCGTTCAGTAATTTCACTGACTTTATCGCCCTGGAAACCAAAGCCGCCTAAATAATCACGCAACTGCTGTTCCAATACCTTGGGCGCAATGCGGGCGAGATGTTGCAATGGTGATTCATCGGCGCGCAAAAATTCCAACTGATGCTGAGCGAAGTAGCCCAGTTTGATGCCTTTTGCTAAACCAATCTGACCTTGAAGCGCATCCAGTTCGCCTGCCAATAGCTTAATCAGCGTTGATTTACCCGCGCCATTACGGCCCAGTAAACCGATGCGCGAACCCGGCACCAGGTTCAGTTTGATGGCGTCAAGAATGATGCGATCACCATAGCCGGCGGTGACTTTCTCCATTTTGAGTAATGGATTTGGCAAGCTTTCCGGTGGACGGAAACTGAAGGTGAACGGGTTATCCACGTGTGCAGGCGCAATCATCTCCATGCGTTCCAGCATTTTGATGCGGCTTTGCGCCTGTTTAGCTTTAGATGCTTTGGCGCGGAAGCGATCAATGTAGCTGTGTAAATGCGCCACCTTTTCTTGCTGGCTTTCATACAGCGACTGCTGCTGTGCCAGTTTGGCGACGCGCTGACGCTCAAACGACGTGTAATTGCCGGTATATTCAAACAGCGATTGCTGTTCAATATGGATGATCTTGTCCACAACGGGATCGAGGAAATCACGGTCATGGGAAATCAGGATCAGCGTGCCTTCATAGCTTTTAAGCCAGCGCTCCAGCCAAATCACCGCGTCAAGATCGAGGTGGTTTGTTGGTTCATCCAGCAGCAGCAAATCGGAGCGGCAAATCAGCGCTTGTGCCAGGTTGAGGCGCATACGCCAGCCACCGGAGAAGTCGCTTACCGGACGTTGCAATTGTTCCTGACTAAAGCCCAAACCGTGCAGCAGACTTGAGGCGCGAGCCGGTATGCTCCACGCCTGAACCGCATCCAGTTTGCCGTGCAAAAGCGCAATGGCGTTGCCATCGTTGCGTGCATTCGCGTCAGCTAATTCAGATTCAAGCTGGCGGAATTCGCGATCGCCATCAATAACGTAGTCAAGAGCCGGTTTGCTCAAGGCAGGTGTTTCCTGATTAACCCAAGCCAATGCCCAGTTACCAGGAAAGGTCATGCTGCCGGCATCGCTGGTGATCTCACCTTTTAGCAGCGACAGCAGTGTGGATTTACCACAGCCGTTTTTCCCCACTAATCCGACTTTCTGGCCAGGATTGATGGTGGCGGTGGCATTGTCGAGCAAGACGCGGATGCCGCGGCGTATTTGTAAGGCTGAAAAGACAATCATAAGCGCCGTATCGTCAGAATATGTTAATTTACAGGCAACATAATAAGATTTTGCTGGTCGTGCATGGTAGCGGAAAAGCGCACCAATGACGACGATTTGGAGGGTAACGATGTCGCAGCCACCGAAGATTTTGCTGCTTTACGCCCACCCGGAATCACAGGATTCGGTTGCTAATCGGATTTTGCTGCAACCGGCTCAGGCAATGGAACATGTCACGGTTCGCGATCTCTACGCGATCTATCCGGACTTTTTTATTGATATTCACCGCGAGCAAGAACTCTTGCGTGAACATCAGGTCATTGTTTTTCAACACCCACTTTATACTTATAGCTGTCCATCGCTGCTGAAAGAGTGGCTGGATCGCGTATTGTCGCGCGGGTTTGCCAATGGTATCGATGGCAATGCGCTGGAAGGGAAATATTGGCGCAGCGTGGTGACGACCGGGGAACCTGAAGGCGCTTTTCAAAGCCAGGGCCTGAATCGCTATCGCATGAATGACATCATGCTGCCGTTTGAGCTGACCGCGCAGATGTGCAGTATGCACTGGATGCCACCGATGATTATCTATTGGGCGCGCCGCCAGAATCCCGAGTTGATGAAAAATTATGCCCGCGCCTATGGCGATTGGCTGGCAGCACCGCTGTCGAATGGAGGGTTGTAATGGGAGGACAAACGCTGCTGACCGCAGGAGTGATTTATCTGGTTGCGGCGGTGCTGATTGTACCCGTGGCGGCTCGCCTCGGTATTGGTGCAGTTTTGGGGTATTTGGTGGCGGGCATCGCTATCGGCCCGTGGGGATTAGGATTTATTAGCGACGTCGAAGAAATTCTGCATTTCTCCGAACTTGGCGTTGTTTTCCTGATGTTTATCATTGGGCTGGAACTGAACCCTTCAAAGCTTTGGTCACTTCGTCGATCAATCTTTGGCGTAGGTGCCGCTCAGGTTATCTTCTCAGCCGCGATTCTTGGCACGCTGCTCTGGTTGAGTCATTTTGACTGGCAAGCTGCAGTGATTGGCGGGATTGGTTTAGCCATGTCCTCCACCGCAATGGCATTGCAGTTGATGCGTGACAAAGGCATGAACCGCAGCGAGTCAGGGCAGCTGGGCTTTTCTGTGCTGCTATTTCAGGACATCGCGGTTATTCCAGCGCTGGCATTGATTCCTCTTTTAGCCGGAACCGACAGCGGACACATCGACTGGCTAAAACTTGGCATGAAAGTGCTGGCGTTTGCGGGCATGTTGATTGGTGGCCGCTATTTGCTGCGCCCGATATTCCGTTACATCGCCGCTTCGGGCGTGCGTGAGGTGTTTACTGCCGCGTCGCTGCTGTTGGTGCTGGGATCGGCGCTGTTTATGGACGCGCTGGGTTTGTCTATGGCGCTTGGCACATTCATCGCCGGGATTCTGCTGGCGGAAAGCGAATATCGTCATGAGCTGGAAGTGGCTATTGATCCCTTCAAGGGCTTGCTGCTGGGCTTGTTCTTTATTTCCGTGGGCATGGCGTTAAACCTTGGCGTGCTTTATACCCATATCTTTACCATCTTACTCGGCGTGCTGATTCTGGTAGTGGTTAAAACGCTGGTGCTGTATGTGTTGGGCAGAATGTTCGGCTTGCGCAGTTCAGAGCGTCAGCAGTTTGCCGGTGTGTTAAGTCAAGGCGGTGAATTCGCCTTCGTGCTCTTTTCCGCCGCTTCATCGGCAAAATTGTTCTCTGGCGATCAGCTGCCGTTGCTGCTGGTGACAGTAACCTTATCAATGATGACCACGCCGCTGCTGATGAAAGGAATTGATCGGCTACTGGCGCGCCGTTTCAACGAAACGGATGAGAATGCAGAGAAGCATTTTGTTGAAGACGACCAGCCGCAGGTGATTGTGGTCGGTTTTGGACGTTTTGGTCAGGTTATCGGACGCTTGTTGATGGCTAATAACAAGCGGATTACCGTTTTGGAACGTGACATCAGCGCGGTCAGCCTGATGCGCAAATATGGTTACAAGGTTTATTACGGTGATGCAACTGAGCTGGAGTTGCTGCGTGCAGCAGGTGCAGCCAGCGCCCAATCCATTGTGATTACCTGTAATGAACCCGAAGACACTATGACTATTGTTCATCTTTGCCAACAGCATTTTCCGCAGTTGCAGATTTTGGCGCGCGCGCGTGGACGTGTTGAAGCTCACGAACTGCTACTGTCGGGCGTGACACAATTCTCACGTGAGACATTCTCCAGTGCGCTGGAGCTGGGCCGTAAGGCATTAATGTCGTTAGGCATGCATCCACATCAGGCACAGCGCGCGCAGCTGCACTTCCGTCGTTTGGATATGCGCATGTTACGTGAGCTTATGCCTAACCATGCGGACAGCGCGCAGGTTTCTCGTGTTCGTGAGGCGCGTCGTGAACTGGAAGATATCTTCCGCCGTGAGATGCAACAGGAGAAGCGTCAGCTGGATGGTTGGGATGATGACGAGTAAAAAGACAACACAGGCAGGACACAATGCGTAAACGATTTATTGCTGGTGCGGTCTGTCCGCACTGTCAGGAAAAAGACACGCTAGCGATGTGGCGTGAAAATAATGTTGATGTGGTTGAGTGTGTAAAATGCGGCCATCAGATGCGTGAGGCTGATAAGCAGGCTCGCGATCAGGTTCGCAGCAATGAACAAGTTATTGGAATTTTCCATCCTGAGTAGCGGAATGGCGCAGCTTTTTTTAAGCTTGAACTTACAGCGGGATTGAATTCCGTTACAATTGGCGCCATTAACGCTGAGGTCGCGAGAGAAAGTAAAACCCTCTCGTACCCAGCCCCGAACCTTTCTGGTTGGTGTTATTGCACGCAAAAATAGACCAATGAGACGGGATCTCAGCTCTCAACGGTTAGGAGATATCATGAAAGTAGCAAAAGACCTGGTGGTAAGCCTGGCCTATCAGGTACGTACAGAAGACGGCGTGTTGGTTGACGAGTCACCGGTGAGTGCACCGTTGGACTATCTGCACGGTCATGGTTCCCTGATTTCTGGTCTGGAAAACGCATTGGAAAATCACGTAGCAGGCGATAAGTTTGACGTGCATATTCCCGCTAACGATGCGTATGGTCAGTACGATGACAACCTGGTTCAGCGTGTACCAAAAGATGTATTTATGGGCGTTGACGAACTGCAGGTTGGCATGCGCTTCCTGGCAGAAACCGATCAAGGTCCCGTTCCGGTTGAAATCACCGAAGTGGAAGACGATCACGTCGTGGTCGACGGTAACCACATGCTGGCGGGTCAGAACCTGAACTTCAATGTTGAAGTGGTAGCGATTCGTGAAGCAACGCCGGAAGAATTGGCTCATGGCCACGTTCACGGTGCTGATGGTCATCACCACGACCATGATCACGACCATGACCATGACCACGGTAAAGGTGGTTGCGGTACGGGCGGTTGTGGCTGCAGCCACTAAGTAAAGCGTGATAAAAAGGCCACCTTCGGGTGGCCTTTCTTTTGGTATCGTAAGGGCTTGTCTCGTGACTGCGCGGGCCGCGCCAGACTTAATAATGAGGTGGCGGTGTTTCTTCCGATTGCGAAGCAATCATTGATGGCGCGCTGGCTTTCAGTTTATCCAGTAATATGCGCATCTGTTCGCGCATTTTTACCATTTCCAATTCGTGTTGCACCACGGTGGTGTTCAGTTGATCAATGGTCATTTCCTGAAAGGCCAGTTTGCTTTCCAGCGTTTCGAGACGTTGTTCCCACTCTGATTGTTGCATGACCCCTCCTCATAATATGGGTGATGTGATTGGCTAAGGGCGTGATTCTACGGCCTGACGGCACAGAATTACCCGATTTTTTACCATTCTCTGGCGTTACGCTTGAAAAAGCACATTACGGCATCATCTCTGATGAAACTTCCTGTCGCAAAAAAGGTCGGAGGTTAACCGGGTAATTACGTTGTGGGAGTGTTCGCCACTGCCACGTACAGTTATAGTGTGGGCCCTCAAGTCTGCAATGATTCCCGAGGTTAGAGGCTTCGGTTTTGGAGAAAGGATGAAATCACTGTTAAAAGTCACATTGTTAGCTACCACCATGGCCGTCGCGCTGAATGCTCCGCTGGCAATGGCTGCAGAAACTGCCGCTGCACCAGCAGCAGCAGCGACGTCTGCACCTCAGGCTCCAAAAAATGCGGCCTTCAAAAATGAAGATCAGCAATCCGCTTACGCGCTGGGCGCCTCGTTGGGTCGCTACATGGACAACTCCCTGAAGGAGCAGGAAAAACTGGGCATCAAACTGGATAAAGATCAGCTGATTTCTGGTGTTCAGGATGCGTTTGGTGGCAAAAGCAAACTGTCCGATGAAGAAATTGAGCAGACTCTGCAAGCATTCGAAGGCCGCGTGAAAGGCGCAGCCCAAGCGAAGATGGAAAAAGACGCAAAAGAAAATGCCGACAAAGGCGACGCTTATGCGACCAAATTTGCTAAAGAAAGCGGTGTGAAGAAGACTGAAAGTGGTCTGCTGTATAAAGTCGAGAAAGAAGGTACCGGTGACGCACCGAAAGACAGCGACACTGTGGTTGTGAACTACAAAGGTACATTGACTGACGGTACTGAGTTCGACAACTCGTATACACGTGGCGAGCCGCTGTCATTCCGTTTAGACGGCGTGATTCCTGGCTGGACCGAAGGTCTGAAGCACGTGAAAAAAGGTGGCAAGATCAAACTGGTTATCCCACCGCAGTTGGCTTACGGTAAAAACGGCGTTCCGGGTATTCCGGCAAACTCCACGCTGGTATTTGATGTAGAACTGCTCGACATCAAACCTGCACCTAAAGCAGATGAAAAAGCGCAGGCTCCTGCGGCTGACGCGAAAAAATCGCAGTAATCTGTTCACCGCCGCCTTCGGGCGGCGGTTTCATTTCCGCATCACCACAAACCTCTGGCATAAGCGGGCGACATTTGCCAGACTAGCGCCTGCATAACTATCCCAATATTGAGTCTGCCCTGCAGCGCTGTGACAGGCTCCAGCCACTTAGGGTGATGTCTTCAATGTCTAATCCATTCAATCCCGGCGAACTAAGCGACTTCGATCTTCTGGAGCAGCGTCCGTTCGAACAAAGCGATTACGATATCTTAAAGTCGTACGAGGCCGTTGTTGATGGTCTGGCGATGTTAATTGGCTCGCATTGCGAAATTGTCCTGCATTCTCTGGAAGACCTGAAATGTTCCGCCGTGCGCATCGCAAATGGTGAGCACACGGGACGTAAAGTGGGATCGCCGATTACCGATCTGGCGCTGCGCATGCTGCACGATATGCATGGCGCAGACAGCAACGTTTCCCGTGCCTATTTCACACGCGCCAAGAGTGGCGTGCTAATGAAATCGGTGACTATTGCCATTCGCAATCGCCAGCAACGTGTCATTGGTTTGCTGTGTATCAACATGAATCTGGATGTGCCGTTCTCGCAAATCATGTCGACGTTTATGCCACCCGAAATGCAGCAGGTTGATTCGAATGTTAACTTTGCCAGCTCAGTGGACGATTTGGTAATGCAAACGCTGGAGTTCACTATTGAAGAAGTGAGCGCCGATCGTAACGTTTCAAACAATGCTAAGAATCGCCAGATAGTGTTGAATCTGTACGAGAAAGGTATTTTTGACATTAAAGATGCCATCAACCAAGTCGCCGATCGCCTTAATATCTCAAAGCATACGGTTTACCTTTATATTCGCCAGTTCAAGAATGGCGATTTTCAGGGACAGGATCGTTGATGCGCTACACCTTGTTGGTGACAGGTCCTGCCTATGGTACGCAGCAAGCCAGCAGTGCGCTGCTGTTTGCCCGGGCGTTATTAGCGGCAGGGCATCACCTGGAAAGCGTCTTCTTTTATCGCGAAGGTGTGTTGAACGCTAATCAGCTCACTGCACCGGCAAATGATGAATATGATCTGGTGCGGGCCTGGCAGAAGCTAAGTAATGAAGAGGGCGTGGCATTGAACATTTGTGTGGCGGCGGCATTGCGACGCGGTGTAGCCGATGCGCAAGAGGCGGAGCGTTTACAGCTTTCAGGAAATAATCTGCAGCCCGGTTTTGAGTTAAGTGGTTTGGGTGCGCTGGCAGAAGCTGCATTGAGCTGCGACCGTCTGGTGCAATTTTAACAAGGTGCTTCTTTAATGAATCGCGTGGCTTTTGTTTTTACTCGCGGCCCACATGGTAGCAGTGCAGGGCGAGAAGGTTTAGATGCGGCATTGGCCACCGCTGCGCTCAGCGATCAGGTCGGCCTGTTTTTTATAGGTGATGGCGTGCTGCAATTAATGATGAACCAGCAACCTGATGCGATTCTTAGTCGTCACTATGCTGCAACGTTCGGCGTGCTAGCACTCTATGATATTGAACACTGCTATCTTTGCCTGGATTCCCTCAAGACGCGGGGACTGGCTGCTGAGCAATCGCGCATATTGGATGTAGAACTCGTTGCCGCTGCTGCGCTGCGTCAAAAGCTGGCACAGTATGATCGCATTCTGACTTTTTAAGAGAGACTCATGCTGCACACCTTGATGCATTCTCCTGCTTATAGCGATCTTGATACCTTACTTTTGCTCCTTAACGCTGAAGATGATGTCTTGCTCATGCAGGATGGCGTTTTCGCTGCATTGAATGGAAGTCGGGCGCTGGCACGGCTGTTAAGCACACCAGCAACCTTGTGGGTATTGGAAGAAGACCTGATGGCGCGCGGCCTGGCTGAACAAACTTCAACCAAAATACAGCCAGTGAACTATAATGGTTTCGTCGCGCTGACAGAAAAGCATTCACAACAAATGACCTGGTAATGAGGTAAAACCTGGTTATTTCTTGACACCCCTTTGACTCAGCCCTAAAATTCTGCCTCCTCGTAATTCTACGAGGCGATTTATTACGTGTTTACGAAGCAAAAGCAAATCCAGGAGCTATTTAATGGCAACAGTTAACCAGCTGGTTCGCAAACCACGCGTCCGCAAAGTTGCAAAGAGCAACGTGCCGGCGCTGGAAGCTTGCCCGCAAAAACGTGGCGTTTGTACTCGTGTGTACACCACCACTCCTAAGAAACCAAACTCCGCACTGCGTAAAGTTTGCCGTGTGCGTTTGACCAACGGTTTTGAAGTTACCTCCTACATTGGTGGTGAAGGTCATAACCTGCAGGAACACTCCGTGATCCTGATCCGTGGCGGTCGTGTAAAAGACCTGCCAGGTGTGCGTTACCACACCGTTCGTGGCGCGCTTGACTGCTCAGGTGTTAAAGACCGTAAGCAGGCTCGCTCCAAGTACGGCGTGAAGAAGCCAAAGGCTTAATGGTTCTCCGTTAAGTAAGGCCAAACGTTTTAAATTAAATGTCAAAATAAACTCATAGAGTTTTGGACAATCCTGAATTAACAACGGAGTATTTCCATGCCACGTCGTCGCGTCATTGGTCAGCGTAAAATTCTGCCAGATCCTAAGTTCGGATCAGAGCTGCTGGCCAAATTTGTAAATATCCTGATGGTAGATGGTAAAAAATCTACTGCAGAAACAATCGTTTATACCGCTCTTGAGACCCTGGCTCAACGTTCTGGTAAAAACTCCCTGGAAGCTTTTGAAGTAGCCCTCGAAAACGTGCGTCCGACTGTCGAAGTTAAGTCACGTCGCGTTGGTGGTTCTACTTACCAAGTACCAGTAGAAGTCCGTCCGGTTCGTCGTAATGCTCTGGCAATGCGTTGGATCGTAGATGCTGCTCGTAAACGCGGTGATAAATCTATGGCTCTCCGCCTGGCGAACGAACTTTCTGATGCTGCAGAGAACAAAGGTACTGCAGTTAAGAAACGTGAAGACGTTCACCGCATGGCAGAAGCCAACAAGGCGTTCGCTCACTACCGCTGGTAATAGCCACGTAGTTGTTGTTAAACCAGCGGGCGCTCAAAAAGCTAACCCGCTGGGTTCAACTTACTTTGAACGTCCGAGAATCAGAGGAATCAAATGGCTCGTAAAACACCCATTGCTCGCTACCGTAATATCGGTATCAGTGCGCACATCGACGCCGGTAAGACTACCACTACCGAACGCGTTCTGTTCTACACCGGTGTAAACCACAAAATCGGTGAAGTACATGACGGCGCAGCAACCATGGACTGGATGGAGCAGGAACAGGAACGTGGTATTACCATCACTTCCGCTGCGACCACCTGTTACTGGTCTGGTATGGCCAAGCAGTTTGAACCACACCACATCAACATCATCGACACCCCAGGACACGTTGACTTCACCATCGAAGTTGAACGTTCTATGCGTGTGCTTGATGGCGCGGTAATGGTTTACTGTGCAGTTGGTGGCGTTCAGCCACAGTCTGAGACCGTATGGCGTCAGGCTAACAAATATAAAGTTCCACGCATTGCGTTCGTTAACAAAATGGACCGCATGGGTGCTAACTTCCTGAAAGTTGTTAAGCAGATGGAAGTTCGTCTGGGCGCAACTCCAGTTCCTCTGCAGCTGGCTATCGGCGCAGAAGAGAAATTCACCGGTGTTGTTGACCTGGTGAAAATGAAAGCAATCAACTGGAACGACGCAGACCAGGGTGTAACCTTCGACTACGAAGATATTCCAGCTGATATGCAGGAACTGGCTGAAGAATGGCATGCGAAGCTGGTTGAAGCCGCTGCTGAAGGCTCTGATGAGCTGATGGAGAAATTCTTCGGTGGTGAAGAACTGACTGAAGAAGAGATCAAAACATCTCTGCGTAAGCGTGTTCTGAACAACGAAATTATCCTGGTAACCTGTGGTTCTGCATTTAAGAACAAAGGTGTTCAGGCGATGCTGGATGCAGTTGTTGAATATCTGCCAGCACCGACTGACGTTACCGCGATCAACGGTATGCTGGACGACGGTAAAGACACGCCGGCTGTTCGTCACTCTGATGACAACGAGCCGTTTGCTGCACTGGCGTTCAAAATCGCTACCGACCCGTTCGTGGGTAACTTAACCTTCTTCCGCGTTTACTCTGGTGTTGTTAACACGGGTGACACCGTCTTCAACCCGGTTAAGTCAAACCGTGAGCGTCTGGGCCGTATCGTTCAGATGCACGCTAACAAGCGTGAAGAGATTAAAGAAGTTCGTGCGGGTGATATCGCAGCTGCGATCGGCCTGAAAGATGTGACCACTGGTGACACCCTGTGTGACCCAGATAACGTCATCATCCTTGAGCGCATGGAGTTCCCGGAGCCGGTAATCTCTATCGCCGTTGAGCCAAAAACCAAAGCTGACCAGGAAAAAATGGGTCTGGCTCTGGGCCGTCTGGCAAAAGAAGACCCATCATTCCGCGTATGGACTGATGAAGAATCTAACCAGACCATCATCGCCGGTATGGGTGAATTGCACCTCGACATCATCGTTGACCGTATGAAGCGTGAGTTCAACGTTGAAGCAAACGTGGGTAAACCACAGGTTGCTTACCGTGAAGCGATTCGCAACAAAGTTACCGATGTTGAAGGTAAACACGCCAAGCAGTCTGGTGGTCGTGGTCAGTATGGTCATGTTGTTATCGACATGTACCCACTGGAGCCAGGTTCGAACCCGAAAGGCTACGAATTTGTCAACGACATCAAAGGTGGTGTGATTCCTGGTGAATACATCCCTGCGGTTGACAAAGGTATCCAGGAGCAGCTGAAATCAGGCCCTCTGGCTGGTTACCCGGTTGTGGATCTGGGCGTGCGTCTGCACTTCGGTTCTTACCACGATGTCGACTCCTCAGAGCTGGCGTTTAAACTGGCCGCGTCTATTGCCTTCAAACAAGGCTTTAAACAAGCGACACCTGTTCTGCTTGAACCTATCATGAAGGTTGAAGTTGAAACGCCAGAAGAGAACACGGGTGATGTCATCGGTGACCTTAGCCGTCGTCGTGGTATGCTCAAAGGGCAGGAATCTAACGCTACTGGCGTTCAGATTCACGCTGAAGTTCCGTTGTCTGAGATGTTCGGATACGCAACTCAGCTGCGTTCTCTGACCAAAGGTCGTGCTTCTTACTCCATGGAGTTCTTGAAGTATGACGATGCGCCGAACAACGTAGCGCAGGCCGTTATTGAAGCTCGTAGCAAATAAGGCTACGGTTTAAATTTGAACTGATGCCTTCATCCAAATGATGAAGGCATAACGTAAGGAATTATCGCCATGGCGAAAGAGCAATTTCAGCGTAACAAACTGCACGTAAACGTGGGCACCATCGGTCACGTCGACCACGGTAAAACCACCCTGACTGCAGCAATCACTACCGTTCTGTCTAAAACTTACGGCGGCCAGGCTCGCGCGTTTGATCAGATCGATAACGCGCCAGAAGAGAAGGCTCGTGGTATCACCATCAACACTTCTCACGTTGAGTATGAAACCCCGACTCGTCACTACGCACACGTTGACTGCCCAGGCCACGCCGACTATGTGAAAAACATGATCACCGGTGCTGCGCAGATGGACGGCGCGATCCTGGTTGTTGCTGCGACTGACGGCCCAATGCCTCAGACCCGTGAGCACATCCTGCTGGGTCGTCAGGTTGGCGTTCCTTACATCATCGTGTTCCTGAACAAGTGCGACATGGTTGATGATGAAGAGCTGCTGGAACTGGTTGAGATGGAAGTCCGTGATCTGCTGACTCAGTATGATTTCCCAGGCGACGATACTCCAATCGTTCGTGGTTCTGCTCTGAAAGCGCTGCAAGGCGAAGCTGAGTGGGAAGAGAAAATCATCGAACTGGCTGGATTCCTGGATACCTACATCCCAGAGCCAGAGCGTGCAATTGACAAGCCGTTCCTGCTGCCAATCGAAGACGTATTCTCAATCTCTGGCCGTGGTACTGTTGTTACCGGTCGTGTTGAGCGCGGCATCGTTAAAGTCGGCGACGAAGTTGAAATCGTTGGTATCAAAGATACCGTGAAATCAACCTGTACCGGCGTTGAAATGTTCCGCAAACTGCTGGATCAGGGTCAGGCTGGCGAAAACTGTGGTGTTCTGCTGCGCGGTATCAAGCGTGAAGACATCCAGCGTGGACAGGTTCTGGCTAAGCCAGGCTCAATCAAGCCACACACCCAGTTCGAATCAGAAGTTTATATTCTGTCGAAAGACGAAGGCGGCCGTCATACTCCGTTCTTCAAAGGCTACCGTCCACAGTTCTACTTCCGTACAACTGACGTGACTGGCTCAGTAGAGCTGCCAGAAGGCGTTGAGATGGTAATGCCGGGCGACAACATCAAAATGGTTGTTACCCTGATTCACCCAATCGCAATGGACGACGGTCTGCGCTTCGCAATCCGTGAAGGCGGCCGTACCGTTGGTGCGGGCGTTGTTGCTAAAGTTATCGCTTAATTGTGATTGCTTAAGTGGCTGTGTATTGCAGCCACTATGCAGAAAGAGCACTTCGGTGCTCTTTTTTTTTGCTCTTTTTCTAATTACCCCACAAAGCCTGGGTTTGAAATAAAAACTATTCGCATTTACACTACGTATAGAAAATGTACCAGAGTGAAGAGTAAATGTACGTCTGCCTGTGCAATGCCATCAGCGATAAAACTATCCGTGAAGCGGTTCGCCGCTACCAGCCAAAATCTATCCAGCAACTGCGCCAAATTGTCCCCGTGGGGAAGCAATGCGGGAAATGCATTCGTGCCACACGTGAAATAATGGACGAAGAGATGCAGCTTGTACCGCTGTACAAAGAAGCTATTTAAATTGCTGTTTTAAATTCCTGCTAAATACCCACAATATTTGTCGCGTTTTTTTGACTTCTTTTTATACGCATCTACGCTCAAGATAACTGGAAGCGGAGGAAGCAAAATGAAGGGCGACGTCAAAATCATAAGTCATCTCAATAAATTGCTGGGAAATGAATTGGTTGCTATCAATCAGTATTTTCTTCATGCGCGTATGTTTAAAAATTGGGGCCTGATACGCCTCAATGATGTCGAATATCATGAATCAATAGATGAGATGAAGCATGCGGACAAGTACATTGAGCGAATTTTGTTCCTTGAAGGTATACCCAACTTACAAGATCTAGGCAGACTTCGAATTGGCGAAGATGTTCCTGAGATGTTGAGCTCAGATTTGGCTCTTGAGCTTGAGGGAGCGAAGGATTTGCGTGAAGCCATTACCTACGCAGATAAAATTCATGATTACGTTAGCCGCGATATGATGATTGAAATTTTAGCTGAAGAAGAACATCACATTGACTGGCTAGAGACGGAACTCGATCTGATACAAAAATTGGGTATTCAAAATTACCTACTGGCACAAATAAAAGACGAATGAATCTGACTCAAACCAACACTACGCCAAGCCCGCGAATCATTGAAGATACGAAATCGCGGGCTTGTTAAGTGGTTAATCTTTTTAGCCTGCCAAAAAATCCCTCATTAAAATCTCTACATATTTTCGCTGCAGCACGCAGCTGCCTCAGAACAGGTATAGAGAAATTCACCTTAAGCTACCCATCAAATCACCCCTTCTTATGTTACCAGCCATGCAAAGGGGAGGAGTGAGCGGATAATATTTTCGTGAGAATGGGGGTTATAACAAGAACGCGGGTTGCTTCCTGAACAGATTTACGTATAATGCGCGGGCCTGCCGACATTGGTAGGCGCGATTCGAGCAGAATCGTAGACGGCAGAATTTTGGGCCGTCTGACAATACTCCCAATTGGGGAGTTATATGCTGAACGATTACACTCTCCCATCAATCGTAATGGGTTCGAGTAGTAATTTTTTTCGTCTATAAAAAGTTTGGAGCTCTGGTCTCATGCAGAACCAAAGAATCCGTATCCGTCTTAAAGCGTTTGATCATCGTCTGATCGATCAATCAACCGCGGAAATCGTTGAGACCGCCAAGCGCACTGGTGCGCAGGTTCGTGGTCCGATCCCGCTGCCAACCCGCAAAGAGCGTTTTACCGTTCTGATCTCTCCGCACGTTAACAAAGATGCGCGTGATCAGTACGAAATTCGCACTCACAAGCGTCTGGTAGACATCGTTGAGCCAACTGAAAAAACCGTTGATGCTCTGATGCGTCTGGATCTGGCTGCCGGTGTTGACGTGCAGATCAGCCTGGGTTAATCAGGTCATCGAGCGATTGAGAGGTTGAAACAATGATTGGTTTAGTCGGTAAAAAAGTGGGCATGACCCGCATCTTCACTGAAGATGGCGTATCTATCCCCGTCACCGTAATCGAAGTTGAAGCGAACCGCGTTACTCAGGTTAAAGCCCTGCAGAACGATGGTTACCAGGCAATTCAGGTTACCACCGGTGCTAAAAAAGCAAACCGTGTGAACAAACCTGAAGCTGGTCATTTTGCTAAAGCTGGCGTAGAAGCTGGCCGTGGCCTGTGGGAATTCCGCACCGCTGAAGGTGAAGAGTTTTCTGTAGGTCAGAGCATCAGCGTTGAGATTTTCGCTGAAGTTAAAAAAGTTGACGTAACTGGCACCTCTAAAGGTAAAGGTTTCGCTGGTACCGTTAAGCGCTGGAACTTCCGTACCCAGGACGCTACTCACGGTAACTCCTTGTCACACCGCGTTCCGGGTTCAATCGGTCAGAACCAGACTCCGGGCAAAGTGTTCAAAGGCAAGAAGATGGCAGGTCAGCTGGGTAACGAGCGCGTAACCGTTCAGAGCCTGGATGTAGTACGTGTTGACGCTGAGCGCAACCTGCTGCTGGTTAAAGGTGCAGTTCCCGGTGCGACCGGTAGCGACCTGATTGTTAAACCAGCTGTGAAGGCGTAAGGGGATAGCAATGGAATTAGTATTGAAAGACGCGCAGAGCGCGCTGACTGTTTCCGAAACTACCTTCGGTCGTGATTTTAACGAAGCGCTGGTTCACCAGGTTGTTGTTGCTTACGCATCAGGCGCCCGCCAGGGTACTCGCGCGCAGAAAACTCGCGCAGAAGTAACCGGTTCAGGCAAAAAGCCTTGGCGTCAGAAAGGCACCGGCCGTGCTCGTGCAGGTTCTGTTAAGAGCCCAATCTGGCGTTCAGGTGGTGTGACTTTCGCTGCGAAGCCGCAGGATCACAGTCAAAAAGTTAATAAAAAGATGTACCGCGGCGCGCTGAAAAGCATCCTGTCCGAACTGGTACGTCAAGATCGTCTGATCGTTGTCGAATCATTTGCTGTAGAAGCACCGAAAACCAAGCTGCTGGTACAGAAACTGAAAGACATGGCGCTGGAAGACGTGTTGATCATCACCGGTGAACTGGATGAGAATCTGTTCCTGGCTGCGCGTAACCTGTACAAGGTTGACGTGCGTGATGCAGCAGGTATCGATCCAGTTAGCCTGATCGCCTTCGACAAAGTCGTTATGACTGCTGATGCAGTTAAGCAAGTTGAGGAGATGCTGGCATGATCCGTGAAGAACGTCTGCTGAAAGTACTGCGCGCGCCGCATGTATCTGAAAAAGCATCTAGCGCGATGGAAAAAACCAATACCATCGTACTCAAAGTAGCTAAAGACGCGACTAAAGCAGAGATTTTTGCTGCTGTTGAGAAACTGTTCGAAGTAGAAGTTAAAGACGTAAACACCTTAGTTGTTAAAGGTAAAGTTAAGCGTCACGGACAGCGTATCGGTCGTCGTAGCGACTGGAAAAAAGCTTACGTCACCCTGAAGGAAGGCCAGAATCTGGACTTCGTCGGCGGCGCTGAGTAAGTCGGAGGAGAAAGACAATGGCAGTTGTTAAATGTAAACCGACATCTCCGGGTCGTCGTCACGTTGTTAAAGTGGTGAACCCAGAGCTGCACAAGGGCAAGCCGTTTGCCCCGTTGCTGGAAAAAAACAGCAAATCCGGTGGCCGCAACAACAACGGTCGTATCACTACCCGTCACATCGGTGGTGGTCATAAGCAGGCATACCGTCTGGTTGACTTCAAACGCAACAAAGATGGTATCCCGGCAGTTGTTGAACGTCTTGAGTACGATCCGAACCGCTCTGCGAACATCGCACTGGTTCTGTACAAAGACGGCGAGCGCCGTTATATCCTGGCCCCTAAAGGCCTGAAAGCTGGCGACCAGATTCAATCTGGCGTTGATGCTGCGATCAAAGCAGGTAATACCCTGCCGATGCGTAACATCCCAGTAGGTTCTACCGTTCATAACGTAGAAATGAAACCAGGCAAAGGCGGTCAGATTGCTCGCTCTGCTGGTGCTTACGTGCAGATCGTTGCGCGTGAAGGTTCCTACGTGACCCTGCGTCTGCGTTCAGGTGAAATGCGTAAAGTCGAATCTGACTGCCGCGCAACTCTGGGCGAAGTCGGTAACGCTGAGCATATGCTGCGCGTTCTGGGTAAAGCCGGTGCAACCCGTTGGCGTGGTATTCGTCCGACCGTTCGTGGTACCGCGATGAACCCAGTTGATCACCCGCACGGTGGTGGTGAAGGTCGTAACTTTGGTAAGCACCCGGTAACTCCGTGGGGCGTTCAGACCAAAGGTAAGAAGACCCGTAGCAACAAGCGTACCGATAAATTTATCGTACGTCGCCGTAGCAAATAATATTAGAGGATAAGCCATGCCACGTTCTCTCAAGAAAGGTCCTTTTATTGACCTGCACTTGCTGAAGAAGGTAGAGAAAGCGGTGGAAAGCGGTGACAAGAAGCCTTTGCGCACTTGGTCCCGTCGTTCAACGATCTTTCCTAACATGATCGGTTTGACCATCGCTGTCCATAATGGTCGTCAGCACGTTCCTGTCTTTGTTTCCGACGAAATGGTTGGTCACAAATTGGGTGAATTCGCGCCGACACGTACTTATCGCGGTCACGCGGCTGATAAAAAAGCCAAGAAGAAATAAGTAGGAGGAAGAGATGGAAACTATTGCTCAACATCGCCATGCTCGTTCTTCTGCTCAGAAGGTACGCCTGGTGGCTGACCTGATTCGCGGTAAGAAAGTGTCGCAGGCTCTGGATATTTTGACCTACACCAATAAGAAAGCTGCTGTATTGGTCAAAAAAGTCTTGGAATCTGCCATTGCTAACGCTGAACACAACGATGGCGCTGATATCGACGATCTGAAAATCACGAAAATTTTCGTTGATGAAGGTCCGACCATGAAACGCATTATGCCGCGTGCCAAAGGTCGTGCAGATCGCATCCTGAAGCGCACCAGCCACATCACTGTGGTTGTGTCCGATCGCTGAGACTCTGGAGACTAGCAATGGGTCAGAAAGTACATCCTAATGGTATTCGCCTGGGTATTGTAAAACCATGGAACTCTACTTGGTTTGCGAACACCAAAGAATTCGCTGACAACCTGGACAGCGATTTTAAAGTACGTCAGTTCCTGACTAAAGAACTGGCTAAAGCGTCTGTATCTCGTATCGTTATCGAGCGTCCAGCGAAGAGCATCCGTGTGACTATTCACACTGCTCGTCCGGGCATCGTTATCGGTAAGAAAGGTGAAGACGTTGAAAAACTGCGCACGGTCGTCGCGAAACTCGCTGGCGTTCCTGCACAGATCAACATCGCCGAAGTCCGTAAACCGGAACTGGACGCGAAACTGGTAGCTGACAGCATCACTTCACAGCTGGAGCGTCGTGTGATGTTCCGTCGTGCGATGAAGCGTGCTGTTCAGAACGCCATGCGTCTGGGCGCGAAAGGTATTAAAGTTGAAGTTAGCGGCCGTCTGGGCGGCGCCGAGATCGCACGTACCGAATGGTACCGTGAAGGTCGCGTGCCGTTGCACACTCTGCGTGCTGACATCGACTACAACACCTCAGAAGCGCACACCACTTATGGTGTAATCGGCGTTAAGGTATGGATCTTCAAAGGTGAGATCCTGGGTGGTATGGCTGCTGTTGAACAACCGGAACCGGCTGCTCAACCTAAAAAGCAGCAGCGTAAAGGCCGTAAGTAAGGAGAGTCGCTGATGTTACAACCAAAGCGTACGAAATTCCGTAAAGTGCACAAAGGCCGTAACCGCGGTCTGGCTGCCGGTACGGATGTCAGCTTCGGTACTTTCGGTCTGAAAGCTGTTGGCCGTGGTCGTCTGACTGCTCGTCAGATCGAAGCAGCACGTCGTGCTATGACCCGTGCAGTTAAGCGTCAAGGTAAGATTTGGATCCGTGTATTCCCGGACAAACCGATCACCGAGAAGCCGCTGGAAGTGCGTATGGGTAAAGGTAAGGGTAACGTTGAGTATTGGGTTGCCCTGATCCAGCCTGGTAAAGTCCTGTATGAAATGGACGGCGTACCAGAAGAGCTGGCCCGTGAAGCATTCAAGCTGGCAGCAGCAAAACTGCCTATCAAAACCACCTTTGTAACTAAGACGGTGATGTAATGAAAGCAACTGAGCTGCGTGAAAAAAGCGTTGAAGAGCTGAACACTGAGCTGCTTAATCTGCTGCGTGAGCAATTTAACCTGCGCATGCAGGCAGCATCTGGCCAGCTGCAGCAGACCCATCTGCTGAAGCAAGTTCGCCGTGATGTTGCACGCGTTAAGACTTTACTGACTGAGAAGGCGGGTTCGTAATGACCGATAAAATCCGTACTCTGCAAGGTCGTGTGATCAGTGACAAAATGCAGAAATCTGCAGTTGTCGCTATCGAACGTTTCGTGAAGCACCCAATTTACGGTAAATTCATTAAGCGTACGACCAAGCTGCACATCCATGACGAGAACAACGAATGTGGTATCGGTGACGTGGTTGAAATCCGCGAATGCCGTCCACTGTCTAAGACTAAGTCTTGGACGCTGGTTCGCGTTGTAGAGAAAGCGATTCTGTAATAGAATTCGCCCTCTTTAAAAATCTGATGAACGGCTCGCAAGAGCCGTTCATTTTTTCTACCCATCTGCGAGAACCGGTGTTATAATGCCGCGCCCTCAATTATGGGGCTTTCTAACGACCTGAGGTCTAGGTCCCGAAGTAGTAGTTGACATTAGCGGAGCACTAAAATGATCCAAGAACAGACTATGCTGAACGTCGCCGACAACTCCGGTGCACGTCGCGTAATGTGTATCAAGGTTCTGGGTGGCTCGCACCGTCGCTACGCAGGCGTCGGCGATATCATCAAAGTTACCATCAAGGAAGCAATTCCGCGTGGTAAGGTGAAAAAAGGTGATGTCCTGAAGGCGGTAGTGGTGCGCACCAGGAAGGGTGTTCGTCGCCCGGACGGTTCTGTCATTCGCTTCGATGGTAATGCATGCGTTATTTTAAACAATAACAGTGAGCAGCCTATCGGTACGCGTATTTTTGGGCCGGTAACTCGTGAACTTCGTACTGAAAAGTTCATGAAAATTATCTCTCTGGCACCAGAAGTACTCTAAGGAGCGAACAATGGCAGCTAAAATCCGTCGTAACGACGAAGTTATCGTGTTAACCGGTAAAGATAAAGGTAAGCGCGGTAAAGTTAAGAATGTCCTGTCTTCTGGCAAGGTCATTATTGAAGGTATCAACCTGGTGAAGAAACATCAGAAGCCGGTTCCGGCTCTGAACCAACCAGGTGGCATCGTTGAAAAGGAAGCTGCAGTGCAGGTTTCTAACGTTGCACTGTTCAATACGGCAACTGGCAAGGCAGACCGTGTAGGCTTTAGATTCGAAGACGGCAAAAAAGTCCGTTTCTTTAAATCTAATAGCGAAACTATCAAGTAATTTGGAGTAGTACGATGGCGAAACTGCATGATTACTACAAAGACGAAGTAGTCCAGAAACTCATGACAGAGTTTGGCTACAATTCTGTCATGCAAGTCCCTCGGGTCGAGAAGATCACCCTGAACATGGGTGTAGGTGAAGCGATCGCTGACAAGAAACTGCTGGATAACGCAGCAGCTGACTTGGCAGCAATCTCCGGCCAAAAGCCGTTAGTCACCAAAGCACGCAAATCAGTTGCAGGCTTCAAAATCCGTCAGGGCTATCCGATCGGCTGTAAAGTAACTCTGCGTGGCGAACGCATGTGGGAGTTCTTTGAGCGTCTGGTCACCATTGCTGTTCCACGTATCCGTGACTTCCGTGGCCTGTCCGCTAAGTCATTCGATGGTCGTGGCAACTACAGCATGGGTGTACGTGAGCAGATCATCTTCCCAGAAATCGACTACGACAAAGTCGATCGCGTTCGTGGTTTGGATATCACCATTACCACTACTGCGAAATCTGATGATGAAGGCCGTGCTCTGCTGGCTGCCTTTGACTTCCCGTTCCGTAAGTAAGGTAGGGTTACTTAATGGCTAAGCAATCTATGAAAGCACGCGAAGTTAAGCGTGCGAATTTAGCAGACAAATTCTTCGCAAAACGCGCTGAACTGAAAGCGATCATTTCTGATGTGAACGCTTCCGACGAAGATCGTTGGGATGCTGTTCTGAAGCTGCAGAGTCTGCCGCGTGATTCCAGCCCTTCACGTCAGCGTAACCGCTGCCGTCAAACAGGTCGTCCGCACGGTTTCCTGCGGAAGTTTGGGTTGAGCCGTATCAAGGTCCGTGAAGCCGCAATGCGCGGTGAAATCCCGGGTCTTAAAAAGGCTAGCTGGTAATTGTCACCAATTGAATCACGGGAGTAACACAGATGAGCATGCAAGATCCGATCGCGGATATGCTGACCCGTATCCGTAACGGTCAGGCCGCAAACAAAGTTGCGGTCATCATGCCCTCTTCCAAGCTGAAATTGGCAATTGCCAACGTGCTGAAAGAAGAAGGCTATATTGAAGATTTTAAAATCGAAGGCGACATCAAGCAGGAACTGGAACTTACTCTTAAGTATTTCCAGGGAAAAGCTGTTGTAGAAAGCATTCAGCGAGTAAGCCGTCCTGGTCTGCGCATCTATAAGAAAAAAGATGAGCTGCCAAAGGTAATGGCTGGTATGGGCATCGCTGTAGTTTCTACATCTAAAGGTGTCATGACTGATCGTGCAGCGCGCCAAGCTGGTCTTGGTGGCGAAATTATCTGCTACGTAGCGTAATCGGAGGATACTATGTCTCGTGTTGCTAAAGCACCTGTCGTTGTTCCTGCCGGCGTAGAGGTAAAACTCAACGGTCAGGTAATTTCGATTAAAGGTAAAAACGGCGAGCTGACTCGTACTATCAATGATGCTGTTGAAGTTAAGCATGCTGACAACGCTCTTACTTTCGCTCCACGCGAAGGTTTCGTTGATGGCTGGGCGCAAGCGGGTACTTCTCGCGCGCTGCTTAACGGAATGGTTATCGGTGTTACCGAAGGCTTCACTAAGAAGCTGCAGCTGGTTGGTGTAGGTTATCGTGCTGCCATTAAAGGCAACGTAGTTAACCTGTCTCTGGGTTTTTCTCATCCAGTAGATCACCAGCTGCCCGCGGGTATCACTGCAGAGTGTCCGACTCAGACTGAAATCGTACTGAAAGGTGCAGATAAACAGTTGATCGGCCAGGTTGCAGCTGACTTGCGCGCCTACCGTCGTCCTGAGCCTTATAAAGGCAAGGGTGTCCGTTACGCCGACGAAGTCGTGCGTACCAAAGAGGCTAAGAAGAAGTAAGGTAACACTATGGATAAGAAATCTGCTCGTATCCGTCGTGCGACCCGTGCACGTCGCAAGCTCAAAGAGCTGGGTGCTACTCGCCTGGTGGTACATCGTACCCCGCGTCACATTTACGCACAGGTAATCGCCCCGAACGGTTCCGAAGTTCTGGTCGCTGCTTCTACTGTAGAAAAAGCTATCACTGAACAACTGAAGTATACCGGTAATAAAGAAGCCGCAGCTGCTGTAGGTAAAGCTATTGCAGAACGCGCAATCGAAAAAGGCATCACTGGTGTTTCTTTCGACCGTTCCGGTTTCCAATATCATGGTCGCGTCCAGGCACTGGCAGATGCTGCTCGTGAAGCTGGCCTTCAGTTCTAAGGTAGAGGTCTAAGATGGCACACATCGAGAAACAAGCTGGCGAACTGCAGGAAAAACTGATCGCGGTAAACCGTGTTTCTAAAACTGTAAAAGGTGGTCGTATTTTTTCCTTCACCGCACTGACTGTAGTGGGTGATGGTAACGGCCGCGTTGGTTTTGGTTACGGTAAAGCGCGTGAAGTTCCAGCAGCGATCCAGAAAGCGATGGAGAAAGCCCGTCGCAATATGATTAACGTCGCGCTGACCAACGGCACTCTGCAGCACCCTGTTAAAGGTGCTCACACGGGTTCCCGCGTGTTCATGCAGCCGGCTTCTCAAGGTACCGGTATCATCGCCGGTGGTGCAATGCGCGCCGTCCTGGAAGTCGCTGGAGTACATAACGTTCTGGCTAAAGCATATGGTTCCACCAACCCGATTAACGTGGTTCGTGCAACGATTGATGGCCTGGGCAATATGAATTCTCCGGAAATGGTCGCTGCCAAGCGTGGTAAATCCGTTGAAGAAATTCTGGGGTAATCACGATGGCTAACACTATTAAAATCACTCAAACCCGCAGTGCAATTGGCCGTTTGCCTAAGCATAAAGCCACACTGGTTGGCCTGGGTCTGCGTCGTATTGGCCACACCGTTGAGCGTGAAGATACGCCTGCTGTACGCGGTATGGTTAACGCGGTTTCCTATATGGTTAAAGTGGAGGAGTAAGAGATGCGTTTAAATACTCTGTCTCCGGCCGACGGGTCTAAGCACGCACCTAAGCGTTTAGGTCGTGGTATTGGTTCTGGCCTCGGTAAAACCGGTGGTCGTGGTCACAAAGGTCAGAACTCACGTTCTGGCGGTGGCGTACGTCGCGGTTTTGAAGGCGGTCAGATGCCTCTGTACCGTCGTCTGCCGAAATTCGGCTTCACCTCTCGCAAATCAATGATCACCACAGAGATTCGTCTGTCTGATCTGGCGAAAGTTGAAGGCGGTATCGTAGACCTGAACACGCTGAAAGCGGCCAACATTGTCGGTGTGCAGATTGAATTCGTAAAAGTAATTCTGTCTGGTGAAGTTTCTACACCGGTAACGATTCGCGGTTTACGTGTCACTAAAGGTGCGCGTGCTGCAATCGAAGCTGCTGGCGGTAAAATTGAGGAATAAGTAGCAGATGGCTAAACAACCGGGATTAGATTTTCAAAGCGCCAAAGGCGGCTTTGGTGAACTGAAACGCAGACTTTTGTTTGTTATCGGTGCACTGATTGTCTTCCGTATTGGCTCTTTTATTCCAATCCCCGGTATTGATGCCACTGTACTTGCCAAACTGCTTGAACAACAGCGTGGCACCATCATTGAAATGTTTAACATGTTCTCTGGTGGTGCTCTTAGCCGTGCTTCTATTTTCGCACTGGGTATCATGCCGTATATTTCGGCATCGATAATCATCCAGTTATTGACGGTGGTTCATCCAGCGTTAGCGGAAATTAAGAAGGAAGGGGAGGCTGGCCGTCGTAAGATTAGTCAGTACACTCGTTACGGTACGTTGGTATTAGCCATATTTCAGTCGATTGGTATTGCTACCGGTTTGCCGAATATGCCTGGAATGCAGGGCCTGGTGATGAATCCGGGCTTTGCCTTCTATTTTACCGCTGTTGTGAGTCTGGTCTCAGGAACGATGTTCTTGATGTGGCTAGGCGAACAGATTACTGAACGGGGTATCGGTAACGGTATTTCGATCATTATCTTCGCAGGTATTGTTGCGGGTTTACCGCCGGCCATTGGCCATACCATCGAGCAAGCGCGGCAAGGTGACCTGCACTTCCTTCTGTTGCTGTTGGTTGCAGTTCTTGTATTTGCAGTGACCTTCTTTGTTATTTTCGTTGAGCGTGGTCAACGCCGCATTGTGGTGAACTATGCAAAACGTCAACAAGGTCGTCGTGTATACGCTGCACAGAGCACACATTTACCGTTGAAAGTGAATATGGCGGGCGTAATCCCAGCTATTTTTGCTTCCAGCATTATTCTGTTCCCGGCAACGATTGCATCGTGGTTTGGGGGCGGGACCGGTTGGAACTGGCTGACAACTATTTCGCTGTATTTGCAACCAGGACAGCCGCTTTATGTGCTACTCTATGCGACTGCAATCATCTTCTTCTGTTTCTTCTACACGGCGTTGGTTTTCAACCCACGTGAAACAGCAGATAACCTGAAGAAGTCTGGTGCATTCGTACCGGGAATTCGTCCGGGAGAGCAAACGGCGAAGTACATCGATAAAGTAATGACACGTTTGACCTTAATTGGCGCTCTGTATATTACTTTTATCTGCCTTATCCCGGAGTTCATGCGTGATGCGATGAAGGTCCCCTTCTACTTTGGCGGTACGTCACTGCTCATCGTAGTGGTCGTCATCATGGACTTTATGGCTCAAGTGCAAACTTTAATGATGTCAAGTCAGTACGAGTCTGCACTGAAGAAAGCTAACCTGAAGGGCTATGGCCGTTAATTCAGGTGGTTGAGAAGTTACGGAGAGTAAAAATGAAAGTTCGTGCTTCCGTCAAGAAATTATGTCGTAACTGCAAAATCATTCGTCGCGACGGTGTCGTTCGTGTGATCTGCAGTGCCGAGCCAAAGCATAAACAGCGCCAAGGCTGATATTGTCACATATTTTTCTTGCAAAGTCGGGTTGAGCTGGCTAGATTAGCCAGCCAATCTTTTGTATGTCAGTACGTTGCCATTTGAGTATCCTGAAAACGGGCTTTTCAGCATGGGACGTGCTTATTTAATAATAGGAGTGCATAGTGGCCCGTATAGCAGGCATTAACATTCCTGATCAAAAACATACCGTTATCGCATTAACTTCGATCTTCGGTATCGGTAAGACTCGTTCAAAAGCCATCTGCGCTTCAACGGGTATTGCTGAAAATGTTAAGATCAGTGAGCTGTCTGAAGAACAAATTGATCAGCTGCGTGATGCAGTTGCTAAATTCGTTGTAGAAGGTGATCTGCGCCGTGAAATCACCCTGAGCATCAAGCGTCTTATGGACCTTGGTTGCTATCGTGGTTTGCGCCATCGTCGTGGTCTGCCGGTTCGCGGTCAGCGTACTAAGACCAACGCACGTACCCGTAAGGGTCCGCGTAAACCGATCAAGAAATAATCGGGGTGAGTAAATAATGGCAAAGGCACCAGTTCGTGCACGCAAGCGTGTAAGAAAACAAGTCTCAGATGGCGTGGCTCATGTCCATGCTTCTTTTAACAACACCATCGTTACTATTACTGATCGTCAGGGTAACGCATTGGGTTGGGCAACCGCCGGTGGTTCCGGTTTCCGCGGTTCACGTAAATCTACTCCGTTTGCTGCTCAGGTCGCTGCAGAGCGCTGTGCAGAAGCGGTAAAAGATTACGGTATTAAGAACCTGGAAGTTATGGTTAAGGGTCCGGGTCCGGGTCGCGAATCAACTATTCGTGCTCTGAACGCCGCTGGTTTCCGCATCACTAATATTACTGATGTGACTCCTATCCCTCATAACGGTTGTCGTCCGCCGAAAAAACGTCGCGTATAACGCCCTCGTTTTTTAGGATAGTTGGAGAAAGAAAATGGCAAGATATTTGGGTCCTAAGCTCAAGCTGAGCCGTCGTGAGGGCACTGACTTATTCCTTAAGTCTGGCGTTCGCGCGATTGACACCAAGTGTAAAATTGAACAAGCCCCTGGCCAGCATGGTGCGCGTAAACCGCGTCTGTCTGACTACGGCGGTCAGTTACGTGAAAAGCAAAAAGTTCGTCGTATCTACGGTGTTCTTGAGCGTCAGTTCCGTAACTACTATAAAGAAGCAGCACGTCTGAAAGGCAACACCGGTGAAAACCTGTTGGCTCTGCTGGAAGGCCGTCTGGACAACGTAGTTTATCGTATGGGCTTTGGTGCAACGCGTGCAGAATCACGTCAGTTGGTAAGCCACAAGTCTATTTTGGTAAATGGCCGCGTTGTTAACATCGCTTCTTATCAGGTATCTCCGAATGATGTTGTTAGCATCCGTGAGAAAGCCAAAAAGCAATCTCGCGTGAAGGCCGCTCTGGAGCTGGCTGAGCAGCGTGAAAAGCCAACCTGGCTGGAAGTTGATGCGACTAAGATGGAAGGTGTGTTCAAGCGTATTCCTGAGCGTACTGATCTGTCTGCGGACATTAACGAACACCTGATCGTCGAGCTTTACTCCAAGTAAAGCTTAGTACCAAAGAGAGGACACAATGCAGGGTTCTGTGACAGAGTTTCTAAAACCGCGCCTGGTAGATATCGAGCAAGTGAGTTCGACGCACGCCAAGGTGACCCTTGAGCCGTTAGAGCGTGGCTTTGGCCATACTCTTGGTAACGCACTGCGCCGTATTCTGCTTTCTTCCATGCCGGGTTGCGCGGTGACCGAGGTTGAAATTGATGGTGTACTGCATGAGTACAGCACCAAAGAGGGCGTACAGGAAGATATCCTGGAAATCCTGCTCAACCTGAAAGGGCTGGCGGTAAGAGTTCAGGGGAAAGATGAAGTTATCTTAACGCTGAATAAATCTGGCATTGGCCCTGTGACTGCAGCCGACATCACCCATGATGGTGATGTCGAAATCGTCAAGCCTCAGCATGTAATCTGTCATCTGACCGATGAGAACGCATCTATTAGCATGCGTATCAAAGTTCAGCGTGGACGTGGTTATGTGCCGGCTTCTGCCCGAATTCATTCGGAAGAAGATGAGCGCCCAATCGGCCGTCTGTTGGTTGACGCATGCTATAGCCCTGTAGACCGTATCGCCTACAATGTTGAAGCAGCGCGTGTAGAACAACGTACTGATTTGGATAAGCTGGTCATCGAAATGGAAACTAACGGCACAATCGATCCTGAAGAGGCGATTCGTCGTGCAGCTACCATTCTGGCTGAACAACTTGAAGCTTTTGTTGACTTACGTGATGTACGTCAGCCAGAAGTTAAAGAAGAGAAACCGGAATTCGATCCGATCTTGCTGCGCCCAGTTGATGATTTGGAATTGACTGTCCGCTCTGCTAACTGCCTTAAGGCAGAAGCTATCCACTACATCGGTGATCTGGTACAGCGTACTGAGGTTGAGCTGCTTAAAACGCCTAACCTGGGTAAAAAATCTCTTACCGAGATTAAAGATGTGCTCGCCTCACGTGGTCTTTCTTTGGGCATGCGCCTCGAGAATTGGCCGCCGGCAAGCATTGCTGATGAATAACCGGATCACAGGTTAAGGTTTCACTGAGAAGGATAAGGTCATGCGCCATCGTAAGAGTGGTCGTCAACTGAACCGCAACAGCAGCCATCGTCAGGCTATGTTTCGCAACATGGCTGGCTCTTTGGTTCGTCATGAGATCATCAAGACGACTCTGCCGAAAGCCAAAGAGTTGCGCCGCGTAGTTGAGCCGCTGATTACTCTTGCCAAGACCGACAACGTAGCTAATCGTCGTCTGGCATTCGCCCGTACTCGTGATAACGAGATCGTGGCAAAACTGTTTAATGAACTGGGCCCGCGTTTCGCGAGCCGTGCCGGTGGTTACACTCGTATTCTGAAGTGTGGCTTCCGCGCTGGTGACAACGCTCCGATGGCATACATCGAGCTGGTTGATCGTCCAGAAGCTCAAGCAGAAGCTGTTGCAGAGTAATCTGTAGCAACGTAAAGAACCCGCTTCGGCGGGTTTTTTATTGCCTATCGTTAAGCAAATTAACTATTCTGATCATCATGCGATTTTGGAGGCACTTATGTGGTTACTCGATCAACTTGTTGAGCAGCATATAAAAGCAGCACAGGATAAAGGTGAACTTAGTCATCTTCCCGGGGAGGGTAAACCTCTCAAGCTCGATGATGATAGTCACGTACCTTCAGAACTCCGAGCGGGCTATCGGCTGCTTAAAAATTCAGGCTTTTTACCGCCAGAACTTGAAATACGCCGTCAGGCTATAGAAATCAACGATCTTCTCCAGCAACTCGATCCTGAAGATCCTCAATATTCAAATCATTGTAAGCACCTAATGTTGCTAGAATTTAAACTTCATCAAGCGGGAATGAATACAGACTTTCTTCATAGCGAATATAGGAAATCCATTCGCCAACGCTTGGGGGAAAATTAAATGTACCGTATTGGTCAGCTTGCAAAGCTAGCGGATGTTACGCCAGATACGATTCGCTTTTACGAGAAGCAACATATGATGGATCATGAGGTTCGAACGGAGGGTGGTTTTAGACTTTATAGCAGTAGCGATCTTCAACGTTTAAAATTTATTCGCTATGGCCGCCAGTTAGGTTTTAGCCTCGAATCAATCAGAGAGTTGCTTTCTATTCGAGTCGAACCTGCTAAACACACCTGCCAGGAATCAAAAGCCATAGTTGAAAAAAGGCTTAATGAAGTTAATAAAATGATGGCTGAGTTAAAAGTAATGCAGCAATCGCTCCTTCATTTATCAGAAGCATGTTGCGGTGATAGTCATACAAGTGTTGCCTGCTCAATTCTGGAAGCGTTAGAACGTGGTCCAGTGTTGAATGAAAGTTAGGCTGTGTTAGATTGCGAGATACAAAACAGGAATACGTTACAGGAGAATATATGAGTGGTTATAAACATACCAAAGGGATAATTAGAGACAATGCTATTGAAGCATTGCTTCACGATCCGCTGTACCGTCAGCGTATTGTGAAACAGCGTAAAGGGAAAGGCAGCTTTAAGCGCAAAGAAAAATCGAATAAGGAAAATATTTGGGAGGGCAGTGATAAATCCAAAATTTATCACTGCCCTTCTTTAAACTATAAAAAAGCCGCCTCGTTGGCGGCCTATTTTAGATTTTTGTATTTTGCTGTTTAAGCAAATCACGAATCTCAGTGAGCAGAACCTCTTCATTACTCGGTTTTGCAGCTGGTTTTTCAACTTCTCTTTTCTTGTGCAGTTTGTTCATCAATTTAATAGCCATAAAAATCGCGAAGGCAACAATAATGAAATCAAAAACTGTCTGAATGAAAATACCATACTGCATTATTACTGCCGGCGTCTCTCCTTCTGCAGGTTTGAGCACCCAGCTAAATGATTTAAAATCAACGCCACCAATCAGCAATCCTAGGGGTGGCATAATTATGTTTGCGACTAAAGATGAAACGATTTTGCCGAATGCTGCACCGATGATCACACCTACCGCGAGATCAACCACGTTTCCACGCATTGCAAAATCACGAAACTCTTTGAATAAACTCATTCTTCTCTCCTTGCCCTGGCCAATGACCTAAAGTCTAACAAAGCTTCCTGTATTTGCCATCATCGATGCGCAATTAGCAGAATTATCTTGAGTTAGTATTTTAACGTTCATTTCTACTATAAAAAGAAAGGGCTAGGCTGGAATAGCCGTTCAACATCAGGAACAAACTTTTTATCTGTCAAAAACATGATGACATGATCGCCTTGTTCTATACGCAGATTGTCATTAGCAATCATGACATCATCGCCACGTACTAGGGCACCAATAATAGTACCAGGTGGCAGTTTAATATCATCAATTGGACGCCCAACGACACGTGATGTTGTTTCATCACCGTGGGCTATGGCTTCTATTGCCTCGGCAATACCACGGCGTAAAGATGAAACGCCTACGATATCAGCTTTACGCACATGACCCAGCAGGGCTGATATAGTTGCTTGCTGTGGTGATATCGCAATATCAATAACGCTTCCCTGCACTAAATCAACATAAGCACGACGTTGTATCAACACCATGACTTTCTTCGCGCCCATCTTTTTCGCGAGCATCGCAGACATGATATTAGCTTCATCGTCATTGGTAACAGCGATAAACAAATCAACTTGTTCAACATGTTCTTCTGCCAGTAACTCTTGGTCAGAAGCATCACCATAAAACACGATCGTATCCTCAAGACGCTCTGCCAGTTCTGCAGCGCGTTGTGGATTGCGCTCTATTAATTTGACGCTGTAATTTTTCTCAAGTCTTTGGGCTAAACCAAAACCAATGTTTCCACCACCAACAAGCATGATGCGTTTATAAGGCTTTTCGAGCCGCTGCATTTCGCTCATAACAGCACGAATATTTTGACTGGCCGCTATAAAAAACACTTCATCGCCCGCTTCTACAATGGTTGAACCTTGCGGACGGATAGGGCGATCCTGACGAAAAATGGCGGCGACACGCGTATCAATGTGCGGCATATGTTCGCGTAGGATAGAAAGTGGATTCCCGACTAAAGGCCCACCATAGTAAGCTTTTACTACGGCAAGACTCACTTTCCCTTCAGCAAAATTAACGACTTGCAATGCGCCAGGATACTGAATTAATCGATAAATATTATCGATCACTAATTGCTCTGGAGAGATAAGGTGGTCAATGGGCACGGCTTCTGGAATAAATAATTTATCCGCATCACGCAAATAATCAGCAGCACGGATACGAGCAATACGGTTAGGCGTATTGAAAAGTGAATAGGCGATTTGGCAGGCAACCATATTGGTCTCGTCAGAGTTAGTGACAGCAACCAACATGTCAGCATCCTCCGCGCCGGCTTCGCGCAAAATACGCGGATGAGAACCATGGCCCTGAACAACACGCAGATCAAACTTATCTTGTAACTGACGTAAACGCGTTGAATCGGTATCAACTACCGTTATGTCGTTATTTTCGCCGACCAGGTTCTCTGCCAGTGTGCCACCTACCTGACCGGCACCAAGAATAATGATTTTCATCGATTAAGAATGCTCATTTCAATTTACCTCAGGTTTCTTCACAAGCTTAGCGTAGAAGAAACCATCGCCACCATCGACAGTTGGAAATACTTGCAAGCCTGTTTCAGGCGCACCAAAAAGTGAGCACGCGACAGCATCATTATGGCGTTCCAGAAATGCGCTTATCTGCAGCTGATTTTCATCCGGGAGTATGGAACATGTCGCATACAGTAACGTTCCGCCGGGTTTGAGCTGGGACCAAATAGCTTCAATGATCTCAGATTGAAGTTTGGCTAGTTCGGCAATATCGCGTTCGCGGCGCAGCCACTTAATATCTGGATGTCGACGAATGACACCAGTCGCTGAACAAGGCGCATCAAGTAAAATGCGATCAAACAGTTCATCGCCACACCAATCTTGGGGAGAGCGACCATCGCCTTGCTTCACTTCAGCCTTCATCCCTAGCCGTTGTAAATTTTCATGCACGCGCACCAGACGCTGTGCATCAATATCCACTGCAAGCACCCGAGCTTCAGGTGCGATTTCTAAAATATGAGTGGTTTTTCCACCCGGTGCTGCACAGAGATCGAGAATGTATTCACCATTTTTAGGCTCAAGCAATAAAGCGCAGCGTTGAGCTGAAACATCTTGAACTGTTACCCAGCCTTGATCGAACCCTGGCAGTTGGGTCACAGACGTAGGGGATTCGAGTCGCAAAGCCTCAGGCACTTCAGCATCTATAAAGGCTGTTTTTTGAGTTTCAGCTAATAAAGCAAGCCAGCTATCACGAGAATGATGTTGCTGGTTTACGCGTAGCCACATTGGCGGACGAACGTTGTTTGCTTCAACAATTTGTTGCCATTGTGTAGGCCAGGCAATTTGCAAACGCTTCAGTAGCCATCCAGGATGGAGGTAGCGCTGTGGACCCTCTTTTATACTGGCAAGCAATGCATCCTGCTGTCGCTGAAACTGGCGAAGCACGCCATTTAATAAGCCTTTCAAGCTACCGCGTTTTAAAACTTCTGCACCCGCAACAGTTTCTGCCAAAACAGCGTGAGCAGGTATGCGTGTGTAGAGTAATTGATACAATCCAACCATGATCAAATAATGTAAAACGCGTTGTTTACCCGTCAGGGGGCGTTCCATTAATTTACCAATCAAGGCTTCAAGCTGTGGCAAAGTGCGTAGTACACCGAAGCAAATTTCTTGCACTAGTGCGCTGTCTTTATCGGACAGTTTTTTTTGTGCCTGAGGCAATACGGTATTGAGTGATTCACCTTTGTCGACAACACGTTCGATAAGCTGGGCTGAAAGGCTACGTAGATTGGTATTTTTGTTCATAGGTTTTTGTCATCAAACAAAAAGCCCGGTGATTACCGGGCTAAAGGGTCAGGCCAGAATAGTTCCAGGTTCAAACCATTCACGGCGCGAGTTGAGAAGATCTTGTGCAGACATTGGCTTTTTCCCAGCAGGTTGAAGCTGGAGCAAATTGAGCACGCCCTCTGCTGTTGCTATTTGTATACCTTGTTTATCAGCCTGGATGATTTCACCGGGTTGCTTATCAGCATGCGGAAGCACGCTTGCTTGCCAGACTTTAATTGGCTGATCATCAATGTTGAAAAAACTCATTGGCCATGGGTTGAAAGCGCGAATGCAGCGCTCAAGCTGCATCGCGGGGAGCTGCCAGTTAAGACGCGCCTCTTCTTTACTCAATTTCTCTGCATAATTGGCTAATGCTTCATCCTGCTTTTCTGGATGCGCACGGCCATCAGCAAGCTGCGACAGCGTATCCAGTAATCCTTGCGGCCCAAGCTGTGCAAGTTTGTTATAAAGCGTTGCACTGGTATCTTCAGCGGTGACAGGGCAGGCAAGCTTATACAGCATATCGCCGGTATCCAGGCCGACATCCATCTGCATGATAGTGACACCCGTTTCGTTATCTCCAGCCCACAGCGCACGCTGAATGGGTGCTGCACCACGCCAGCGAGGGAGTAGCGAGCCGTGCACGTTAATGCATCCTAATCGTGGCATATCAAGAACCGCTTTTGGCAGGATCAAACCATAGGCAACGACAACCATAATATCTGCCTGAAGATTGGCAACCAACTGCTGACTCTCTTCAGGGCGTAATGATTTAGGTTGGAAGACTGGAATGTCGTTTGACTGAGCCAAAACCTTTACCGGACTAGGCGTCAATTTATTACCGCGGCCTGCAGGGCGATCGGGCTGTGTAAATACAGCCACTACCTGATGCTCAGAAGCGAGCAGCGCGTCAAGATGACGCGCTGCAAAGTCAGGTGTGCCAGCGAAGATTATTTTTAATGGGGCAGACACATTTATCCCTTCTAAAGAGCTTAAGATTCTCGCGTGTTTTGACGCGCCAGCTTCTCTAATTTCATTTTGATTCGCTGACGCTTCAACGGCGACAGATAATCAATAAAAAGTTTGCCGTCCAGGTGATCAATTTCATGCTGGATACAGATTGCCAACAAATCACCGGTTTCCAGCTCAAAGCTATTACCATCGCGATCGAGCGCACGAATTTTTACACGCTCAGCACGCGGTACGAAAGCGCGTTGATCGGGTATAGAGAGACAACCTTCTTCAATTCCCGTTTCGCCACTTTTTTCCAGCAACTCGGGATTAATCAGCACCAAGCGTTCTTCACGGCTTTCAGAAACATCAATCACTATGATGCGTTGATGAATATCGACTTGCGTAGCGGCCAGCCCAATGCCTTCTTCGGCGTACATCGTTTCAAACATATCATCCACGATACGCTGAATATCTGCGTTAACTTCTTTAACTGGCGCGGCGATTTTGCGCAGACGCTCGTCAGGGAAATGTAATACCTGCAAAACTGACATAAATTTCCAGATCTGTATTCGGTTAAGTAAAGATTACTACCTCATATTGTAGACTTTTTGGGGCATGATTGACAGCATTCCACCGCAGGAAGCCTCAGCGAAAATGGATGCTAAAAAATGGAAAAGATGGCGTTATGTCTACAATTAGCCGCTGTTAGCGGAATGGTTGGTAAGCGTTGGCTTGAAGCCGCAAACCTGCTTTTAAGCGGGGGTGATGTCGCTAAACATTTGTCTCAGCTTAAATTTGATGAGCGCCAACGACAACAATTCAATAGTTTCCAGCAGGCTAATTTCAAAGAGCTACAGGCATGGCTCGCCAGTCATCGCAAACACCATTTCCTTACGGCGCTTGATGACCATTACCCCGCTTTGCTTACTGAGACTGATCGCTTCCCGCCGCTTATTTATATCAAGGGCGATCCTGCAGCTCTAAATACACCGCAGTTGGCTGTGGTCGGGAGCCGTAATTGCTCACATTATGGACGACACTGGTGCGAATGGTTTACTCAACAATTGGCGTTAAGTGGTTTGACTATAACGAGTGGGTTAGCCCGTGGCATTGATGGCGTTGCACATCATGCTGCACTTAATGTCGAAGGCAAAACGGTGGCAGTATTGGGTAGCGGTTTGAAGCACCTCTATCCGAAATCTCATTTCGCACTCGCTGAAGAAATCGTAGAAAAAGGTGGGGCGATTATCTCAGAATTCCCGCTAAATGCACCACCTAACGCCACCCATTTCCCTCGACGTAATCGTATTATCAGTGGCCTGAGCCAAGGTGTGTTAGTGGTTGAAGCCTCACTCAAGAGCGGTTCACTTGTTACCGCACGTTATGCCCTTGAGCAAAATCGTAACGTCTATGCTTTGCCCGGGTCATTGGGTAATCCCAGCAGCGAAGGTACAAATTGGCTAATCCAACAAGGCGCAATGTTAGTGGCGCACCCCAATAATATTCTCGAAGATTTGGGCAGTGCGCTTAACTGGTTACCTGTTACAAAATCAGATGAAATATATTGTGATGACAATGTTCATGCTCCATTGCCATTTGCCGATGTGTTGGCTAACGTAGGTGATGAGGTTACACCTGTTGACGTTGTCGCTGAACGTGCCGGCCAACCTGTGCCAGTTATCTCAGCTCAGTTGCTGGAACTGGAGTTAGCAGGATGGATCGCAGCTGTACCCGGCGGCTATGTCCGATTGAGGAGGGCATGCCATGTTCGACGTACTCATGTACTTGTTTGAGACATATATCCACAACGAAGCAGAAATGGGTGTTGATCAGGACAGATTGACAGATGACTTGACGGATGCCGGTTTTCATCGTGAAGATATTTATAATGCGTTGAACTGGTTAGAGAAGTTGGCGGACTATCAAGAAGGGCTGGTTGCGCCAATTTTACTGACAAATGATCCGCTCTCCATGCGTATCTATACAGATGAAGAGAGCAAACGTTTAGATGCTGAAAGCCGTGGTTTCCTGTTATTTTTGGAACAAATTCAAGTTTTGAATTTGGAAACACGTGAAATGGTCATTGAACGTGTCATGGCGCTTGATACTCCAGACTTCGATCTTGAGGACCTTAAGTGGGTAATATTAATGGTTTTATTTAATATACCTGGATGTGAAAACGCTTATCAGCAGATGGAAGAACTGCTATTCGACGTCAATGAAGGTATGCTGCATTAAATTCCTTTTCATACATCTCTATCGTTATGAGTAAAACTGCACTCTTCGCTGTGCGAAAACAGGATCCCTGCCCCGCTTGCGGGGCAGAACTTGTTATTCGTTCTGGCAAACATGGACCTTTTCTTGGCTGCGCAAATTATCCTGCTTGCGATTATATCCGCCCACTGAAAAATCAGGCTGATGGCCATATCGTTAAAGTGTTGGAGGGGCATGCTTGCCCGGATTGTGGAGCCGATAAAGTGCTGCGCCAAGGGCGCTACGGTATGTTTATCGGTTGCAGCCATTATCCCGAATGCGCTTATACGGAAACCATCGACAAACCAGATGAGACTACGATTGATTGTCCTCAGTGTCAGAAAGGCAAGCTTGTACAGCGCCGATCGCGCTTCGGCAAAACGTTTCATGCCTGCGATCGTTATCCGGCCTGTCAATTTGCAGTAAATCTCACCCCAATTGCAGGCGTGTGTCCATATTGCCAGTTTCCTTTATTAGTTGAGAAAAAAACTGCGCAGGGCGTAAAGCTGTTCTGTGCCAGTAAAAGTTGCGGCAAAGCTATCGCTCAAGAGAATTAAGAGTTCAACATGCATAACCAAGATCTTTCTACTTCGTTAAATGATTGCGTAGGTCACCTTAAACGTCACGCCGTAATCGCCTATCCTACTGAAGCTGTTTTTGGGCTGGGGTGCGATCCGGATAATGAAAGTGCAGTAATGGCGTTATTAGCTCTTAAACAAAGACCCGTCGAAAAAGGGTTGATCCTGATTGCTTCTGAATATGCGCAATTAGAACCCTATGTGTCCGATCGAGAGCTTTCAGTCATCCAGCGAGAGCGGATGTTTGCCTGCTGGCCTGGACCAGTAACATTTGTTGTGCCGGCTCCGCCGCATACTCCCCGTTGGTTAACGGGAAAATTTGATTCATTGGCGATACGAGTCAGTGATCATCCTGATGTACAAGCATTATGCCGCGCATTTGGTAAACCTTTAGTTTCAACCAGCGCTAATCTTTCGGGGCAACCGCCTTGCCGCACAATAGAAGAAGTAAAATTGCAGTTTGGTAATGACTTTCCTGTCCTCCCGGGATTAACCGGTGGGAGGCAAAATCCTTCCGAAATTCGCGACGTCATCACCGGTGATCTCATACGACAGGGATAATTTATGAATAACTATGCTGTTTTTGGTAACCCTGTTAGCCACAGTAAGTCACCATTCATTCACCAAGCCTTTGCCCAACAGACGGGAATAGAACATCGCTACGGCCGTATTTGTGCTCCGCTAGATGGATTTCCGCAGGAAATCGCTGAGTTCTTTGCTCAAGAAGGCGTAGGGGCAAATGTCACCCTGCCTTTTAAGCAGCAGGCGTGGAAATTGGCAGACGAGCTTAGCGAGCGGGCAGCCCTTTCCGGCGCAGTGAATACATTAAAGAAGCGCAAAGATGGCACTATCCTCGGCGACAATACTGATGGTATTGGTTTATTGAGCGATCTCGAACGTCTCTCGATGATTAAGCCGGGAGACAGAGTTCTTCTGGTCGGGGCAGGCGGCGCTGCACGTGGCGTAATTCTACCCTTACTTTCTTTGGGCATTGCATTAACCGTGACTAATCGTACGCGCTCGCGAGCAGATGAATTAGCAAATCTCTTTAAACACAGCGGTGCAATCAATACTTGTAGCTTTGATGAATTAGAAGGCAAAGCGTTCGAACTCATCATTAATGCTACGTCTAGTGGCGTTGATGGGCAAACTCCACCCTTACCTGTTTCGTTAGTGCATCCCAACTTACGCTGCTATGACATGTTTTATCAGTCTGGGCAAACGCCGTTCTTATATTGGTGCCAACAGTTTGGTGCACTTCATTTAGCTGACGGTCTGGGCATGCTGGTGGGACAAGCGGCACACGCCTTTCATTTATGGCATGGCGTTATGCCTGATACCGCGGCAGTAATTGAATCTTTGAAAAGAGAGCTAGAGCTATGAATCAGGCGATTCAATTTCCCGATCGAGAGCATCTCGATCCGAATTTAAACGCTATTTGTTTTCCTGTATTAGTTAATGGCATGGGGCTGACCTGTGCCATCCATACAGAGGCGTTACATCAACGGTTTGGCGACGAGGAAGCGATGACGCTTTTTAGCAACCACCGCTGGGATCTGGAAGAAGAAGCCGAACGCTGTATTCGTCGAGATGAAGTTGATGTTCAGGGTTGGGTTTGGCTTTCTGTCAAATAGTCATCTTTCCATCCGACATAATTATTAGCCGAATAGAGCAGCCCTTCAATTTCCTTTTCGTTAAGCGGTCGAATCTGTTTTACCGGACTTCCTAAATATAGATAACCGCTTTCGAGACGTTTACCTGGAGGCACCAAGCTTCCTGCACCAATCATCACATCATCTTCTACAACGACCGCATCCAACAAAATAGACCCCATCCCAACCAAAACACGATTACCTATAGTGCAGCCGTGTAGCATTGCTTTATGCCCAACCGTGACATCTTCACCAATTATTAGAGGGTAACCTTCGGGATTTGATGCTGATTTATGAGTGACGTGCAGAACGCTGCCGTCCTGTATGTTAGTACGGGCACCAATACGCACTTGATTCACATCTCCACGAATAGCAACCAAGGGCCAAATACTAACATCATCCAACATGATGACATCCCCAACGACAACGCTAGTCGGATCTATCATTACGCGTTGGCCCAGCTGTGGATAAAGGCGTTTGTAAGGACGTAAGGCTGATGACATAAAAGCTCTCCTTTACTTAGTTTCTTTGCAGCCTGGTGTGATTTTGAGCGTCAGGCAAGGGGATTCTGCCTGAGATCGATGACGATCTCATCAATATGAATGTTTTCTCGCCACTTAGAAAAAAGATCCAGAAAAAGGCTTGTGCTAAGAAATTGGATCCCTATAATGCGCCTCCACTGACACGGCAAACCGGCAACGGGATGGCGGTTCAGGAGACACAGGAAACTGGGTCGCCGGAGAAAAGCTTCTGAAAAAGAGGTTGACTCTGAGGAGGGAAAGCGTATTATACGCCCCTCGCGACAGACCGGCCAGGCCGCTGTTCGCACTGCTCTTTAACAATTTATCAGACAATCTGTGTGGGCACTCGCAGGATGGATATCAGCGTCTCCGGACGTAAAAAATATCAAGCCTCACGAGTGAACACATAATGAAATTCATTATGACGTTTTACAGATGAGCACCGCTTAACTTGTTTAAGCAAATCAAACTTAAATTGAAGAGTTTGATCATGGCTCAGATTGAACGCTGGCGGCAGGCCTAACACATGCAAGTCGGACGGTAGCACAGGAGAGCTTGCTCTCTGGGTGACGAGTGGCGGACGGGTGAGTAATGTCTGGGAAACTGCCCGATGGAGGGGGATAACTACTGGAAACGGTAGCTAATACCGCATAACGTCGCAAGACCAAAGTGGGGGACCTTCGGGCCTCACACCATCGGATGTGCCCAGATGGGATTAGCTAGTAGGCGGGGTAATGGCCCACCTAGGCGACGATCCCTAGCTGGTCTGAGAGGATGACCAGCCACACTGGAACTGAGACACGGTCCAGACTCCTACGGGAGGCAGCAGTGGGGAATATTGCACAATGGGCGCAAGCCTGATGCAGCCATGCCGCGTGTATGAAGAAGGCCTTCGGGTTGTAAAGTACTTTCAGCGGGGAGGAAGGCGATGCGGTTAATAACCGCGTCGATTGACGTTACCCGCAGAAGAAGCACCGGCTAACTCCGTGCCAGCAGCCGCGGTAATACGGAGGGTGCAAGCGTTAATCGGAATTACTGGGCGTAAAGCGCACGCAGGCGGTCTGTTAAGTCAGATGTGAAATCCCCGGGCTCAACCCGGGAACTGCATTTGAAACTGGCAGGCTTGAGTCTCGTAGAGGGGGGTAGAATTCCAGGTGTAGCGGTGAAATGCGTAGAGATCTGGAGGAATACCGGTGGCGAAGGCGGCCCCCTGGACGAAGACTGACGCTCAGGTGCGAAAGCGTGGGGAGCAAACAGGATTAGATACCCTGGTAGTCCACGCCGTAAACGATGTCGACTTGGAGGTTGTGCCCTTGAGGCGTGGCTTCCGGAGCTAACGCGTTAAGTCGACCGCCTGGGGAGTACGGCCGCAAGGTTAAAACTCAAATGAATTGACGGGGGCCCGCACAAGCGGTGGAGCATGTGGTTTAATTCGATGCAACGCGAAGAACCTTACCTACTCTTGACATCCAGAGAACTTAGCAGAGATGCTTTGGTGCCTTCGGGAACTCTGAGACAGGTGCTGCATGGCTGTCGTCAGCTCGTGTTGTGAAATGTTGGGTTAAGTCCCGCAACGAGCGCAACCCTTATCCTTTGTTGCCAGCGATTCGGTCGGGAACTCAAAGGAGACTGCCGGTGATAAACCGGAGGAAGGTGGGGATGACGTCAAGTCATCATGGCCCTTACGAGTAGGGCTACACACGTGCTACAATGGCGCATACAAAGAGAAGCGACCTCGCGAGAGCAAGCGGACCTCACAAAGTGCGTCGTAGTCCGGATCGGAGTCTGCAACTCGACTCCGTGAAGTCGGAATCGCTAGTAATCGTGGATCAGAATGCCACGGTGAATACGTTCCCGGGCCTTGTACACACCGCCCGTCACACCATGGGAGTGGGTTGCAAAAGAAGTAGGTAGCTTAACCTTCGGGAGGGCGCTTACCACTTTGTGATTCATGACTGGGGTGAAGTCGTAACAAGGTAACCGTAGGGGAACCTGCGGTTGGATCACCTCCTTACCTGAAGATACCTTCCCGCGAAGTGCTCACACAGATTGTCTGATAGAAAAGTAATGAGCAAGACGGCTGCGAAGTCGTGACACACCTTTGTGTCCCCTTCGTCTAGCGGTTAGGACACTGCCCTTTCACGGCGGTAACAGGGGTTCGAATCCCCTAGGGGACGCCACTTGCTTGGTGACAGGTGAAAGGTGTCTCCACAAAATATCTCAAAGCCGGCTTTTCAGCCGTGTTTGAGATATTGCTCTTTAACAATCCGGAACAAGCTGAAAATTGAAACGACGCGCGCCGCATCCCTCCGTAATAAGGGGTGCACAGGCGACGCGTTCGAGTCTCTCAAATGCTTACAGCACGCAGCGTTGCAAAACGCCTGTGGGTTGTGAGGTTAAGCGACTAAGCGTACACGGTGGATGCCCTGGCAGTCAGAGGCGATGAAGGACGTGCTAATCTGCGTAAAGCGACGGTAAGGTGATATGAACCGCTACAGCCGTCGATGTCCGAATGGGGAAACCCGGTGCACTCAGTGCATCATCGCAACATGAATACATAGTGTTGCGAGGCGAACCTGGGGAACTGAAACATCTAAGTACCCAGAGGAAAAGAAATCAACCGAGATTCCCCCAGTAGCGGCGAGCGAACGGGGAGCAGCCCAGAGCCTGAATCAGCTTGTGCATTAGTGGAACGGTCTGGAAAGTCCGACGGTACAGGGTGATAGTCCCGTACACAAAAGTGCACAAGCTGTGAGCTCGATGAGTAAGGCGGGACACGTGGTATCCTGTCTGAATATGGGGGGACCATCCTCCAAGGCTAAATACTCCTGACTGACCGATAGTGAACCAGTACCGTGAGGGAAAGGCGAAAAGAACCCCGGCGAGGGGAGTGAAACAGAACCTGAAACCGTGTACGTACAAGCAGTGGGAGCCTCTTTTATGGGGTGACTGCGTACCTTTTGTATAATGGGTCAGCGACTTATATTCTGTAGCAAGGTTAACCGTATAGGGGAGCCGCAGGGAAACCGAGTCTTAACTGGGCGTTAAGTTGCAGGGTATAGACCCGAAACCCGGTGATCTAGCCATGGGCAGGTTGAAGGTTGGGTAACACTAACTGGAGGACCGAACCGACTAATGTTGAAAAATTAGCGGATGACTTGTGGCTGGGGGTGAAAGGCCAATCAAACCGGGAGATAGCTGGTTCTCCCCGAAAGCTATTTAGGTAGCGCCTCGTGAACTCATCTCCGGGGGTAGAGCACTGTTTCGGCTAGGGGGCCATCCCGGCTTACCAACCCGATGCAAACTACGAATACCGGAGAATGTTATCACGGGAGACACACGGCGGGTGCTAACGTCCGTCGTGAAGAGGGAAACAACCCAGACCGCCAGCTAAGGTCCCAAAGTCATGGTTAAGTGGGAAACGATGTGGGAAGGCACAGACAGCCAGGATGTTGGCTTAGAAGCAGCCATCATTTAAAGAAAGCGTAATAGCTCACTGGTCGAGTCGGCCTGCGCGGAAGATGTAACGGGGCTAAACCATGCACCGAAGCTGCGGCAGCGGCGCGCAAGCGCCGTTGGGTAGGGGAGCGTTCTGTAAGCCGTCGAAGGTGGACTGTGAGGTCTGCTGGAGGTATCAGAAGTGCGAATGCTGACATAAGTAACGATAAAGCGGGTGAAAAGCCCGCTCGCCGGAAGACCAAGGGTTCCTGTTCAACGTTAATCGGAGCAGGGTGAGTCGACCCCTAAGGCGAGGCCGAAAGGCGTAGTCGATGGGAAACAGGTTAATATTCCTGTACTTGGTGTTACTGCGAAGGGGGGACGGAGAAGGTTAGGTTAGCCGGGCGACGGTTGTCCCGGTTTAAGCGTGTAGGCTGGCAGTCCAGGTAAATCCGGACGGCCTCAAGGCTGAGGCGTGACGACGAGGCACTACGGTGCTGAAGTAACTGATACCCTGCTTCCAGGAAAAGCCTCTAAGCATCAGGTAACACAAAATCGTACCCCAAACCGACACAGGTGGTCAGGTAGAGAATACCAAGGCGCTTGAGAGAACTCGGGTGAAGGAACTAGGCAAAATGGTGCCGTAACTTCGGGAGAAGGCACGCTGGCGCGTAGGTGAAGGGACTTGCTCCCGGAGCTGAAGCCAGTCGAAGATACCAGCTGGCTGCAACTGTTTATTAAAAACACAGCACTGTGCAAACACGAAAGTGGACGTATACGGTGTGACGCCTGCCCGGTGCCGGAAGGTTAATTGATGGGGTTATCCGCAAGGAGAAGCTCTTGATCGAAGCCCCGGTAAACGGCGGCCGTAACTATAACGGTCCTAAGGTAGCGAAATTCCTTGTCGGGTAAGTTCCGACCTGCACGAATGGCGTAATGATGGCCAGGCTGTCTCCACCCGAGACTCAGTGAAATTGAACTCGCTGTGAAGATGCAGTGTACCCGCGGCAAGACGGAAAGACCCCGTGAACCTTTACTACAGCTTGACACTGAACCTTGAGCCTTGATGTGTAGGATAGGTGGGAGGCTTTGAAGCGCGGACGCCAGTCCGCGTGGAGCCAACCTTGAAATACCACCCTTTAATGCTTGATGTTCTAACGTAGGCCCGTAATCCGGGCTGCGGACAGTGTCTGGTGGGTAGTTTGACTGGGGCGGTCTCCTCCTAAAGAGTAACGGAGGAGCACGAAGGTCAGCTAATCACGGTCGGACATCGTGAGGTTAGTGCAATGGCATAAGCTGGCTTGACTGCGAGAGTGACGGCTCGAGCAGGTGCGAAAGCAGGTCATAGTGATCCGGTGGTTCTGAATGGAAGGGCCATCGCTCAACGGATAAAAGGTACTCCGGGGATAACAGGCTGATACCGCCCAAGAGTTCATATCGACGGCGGTGTTTGGCACCTCGATGTCGGCTCATCACATCCTGGGGCTGAAGTAGGTCCCAAGGGTACGGCTGTTCGCCGTTTAAAGTGGTACGCGAGCTGGGTTTAGAACGTCGTGAGACAGTTCGGTCCCTATCTGCCGTGGGCGCTGGAAAACTGAGGGGGGTTGCTCCTAGTACGAGAGGACCGGAGTGAACGCACCGCTGGTGTTCGGGTTGTCACGCCAGTGGCACTGCCCGGTAGCTAAGTGCGGAAAAGATAAGTGCTGAAAGCATCTAAGCACGAAACTTGCCCCGAGATGAGTTTTCCCTGACCCCTTGAGGGTCCTGAAGGGACGTTGAAGACTACGACGTTGATAGGCCGGGTGTGTAAGCGCAGCGATGCGTTGAGCTAACCGGTACTAATGACCCGTGAGGCTTAACCTTACAACGCCAGAGGCGTTTTGGTTGAGAGACAGAGATTTTCAGCTTGTTCAGCGGATAACCCTGCGCGGCAGAAGCGGCGCGGGACAACAGAATTTGCCTGGCGGCTGTAGCGCGGTGGTCCCACCTGACCCCATGCCGAACTCAGAAGTGAAACGCCGTAGCGCCGATGGTAGTGTGGGGTCTCCCCATGCGAGAGTAGGGAACTGCCAGGCATCAAATTTAGTGTGCTGATATGGCTCAGTTGGTAGAGCGCACCCTTGGTAAGGGTGAGGTCCCCAGTTCGACTCTGGGTATCAGCACCAGTAGTATAAGCATGAGTTCGATTTTAAAGAATTTGCCTGGCGGCTGTAGCGCGGTGGTCCCACCTGACCCCATGCCGAACTCAGAAGTGAAACGCCGTAGCGCCGATGGTAGTGTGGGGTCTCCCCATGCGAGAGTAGGGAACTGCCAGGCATCAAATAAGAAAAAGCCCTTTGCATTTGCAAAGGGCTTTTTTCGTTTTGTACGTTAATAAAAAGAACATTTTTAATCCTTTCCTGTCCTTGCGTCTATAAATCCTACGGTAAAATAACGTCTATTTAATCAATGGGATGGAAAGGCTGACGTGATCGAGACACCGCAAAAATACACATAAAAAACCCGGCGCGTGGCCGGGTGTGAACGGCATAATTGTCATCCTGTTAATGGATAACCTGCGACAGGAAAGCGCGCGTGCGTTCCGATTTAGGGTTCGCAAAGAACTCCTGAGGTGGAGCAACCTCAACGATTTCACCACGATCCATAAAGATCACTCGATCAGCCACGGTACGAGCAAACCCCATCTCATGCGTGACGCATAGCATTGTCATACCATCTTCAGCCAAACCGATCATGGTATCGAGAACCTCTTTTACCATTTCGGGATCGAGTGCTGAGGTAGGTTCATCAAAAAGCATAATTTTCGGTTTCATACACAGAGAGCGAGCAATGGCTACACGCTGTTGCTGGCCACCTGAAAGCTGACCCGGAAATTTGTGGGCATGCTCAGCAATACGGACTCGCTCCAAATAATGCATAGCCAGCTCGTCAGCTTCCTTCTTTGGCATTTTACGTACCCATGAAGGAGCCAACGTACAGTTCTGCAAAACTGTCAGATGGGGAAATAAATTGAAGTGCTGAAATACCATACCTACTTCTGTTCGAACTTTCTCAATATTGCGGACATCATCGTTGAGATGGATGCCATCTACCACAATTCGACCTTGCTGATGTTCTTCCAAATGATTGATACAACGAATAGTCGTCGACTTACCTGAACCGGAAGGGCCGCACAATACAATGCGCTCACGCGGTTTTACATGAAGATTAATATCTTTGAGAACATGAAATTGTCCGTACCATTTATTCACATTTTCGAGCGTAATCATCATAGCATTGGCAGATGGAGTGATAATTTGTGTCATTTAAAAAACCTCAGTGCGATTTACGCCCGGTGTGAAAGCGCTTTTCCAGATACTGGCTATAACGCGACATGCTGAAACAAAAAATCCAATAAACAAGTGCGGCAAATACGTAGCCTTCAGTGGACATACCTAGCCATGCTGGATCGACAGTTGCCTGCTGAACGCTGCTGAAGAGATCGAAAAGGCCAATAATGATTACCAGGCTGGTGTCTTTAAATAGCGCAATAATAGTATTCACCAGGCCGGGAATAGTTAGCTTCAATGCTTGAGGTAATATAACCAGCATCTGAGTCTTCCAGTATCCTAACGCCAGCGACTCCGCAGCTTCATATTGGCCTTTCGGCAGCGCTTGTAATCCGCCTCTTACCACTTCTGCGACATAAGCCGATTGGAAAAGTATGACGCCAACCAATGCGCGCACTAACTTATCGATAGTGGTGCCCTCGGCCATGAACAGCGGCAACATCACCGAAGACATAAACAGCACAGTAATTAGCGGAACACCACGCCAGAATTCAATAAATATGACTGAAAGCGAGCGTACAACTGGCATGTGTGAACGGCGTCCTAGCGCTAACAAAATACCCAATGGCAATGCACCGGCGATCCCAACAGCAGCGATAATTAACGTTAGCGTTAAACCACCCCATTGACGCGTTTCCACGCGCTCAAGACCAAAATATCCACCATACAACATGAACCAGACGATAATGGGATAAGTAACCGCCCAAGCAGCGATATAGCGCCCTCTGTATGGCAAATTCTTGATGAACATCGGAACAATTGAAAGCAGGCCAATAATCAGCGTCAGGTTAATACGCCAGCGCTGCTCATGGGGGTAAAGCCCATACATAAACTGACCAAAGCGCGAATGGATAAATACCCAACATGCGCCTTCTTTCGTGCAGTCAGCACGGGTTGTACCAAACCAGTTAGCCTGAAAGATTAACCAATTTAATGCCGGTGGAATCACACTCCACATCACCCAGATGCAAAAGAGGGTAAGCAGGGAGTTCACCCAACCTGAAAACAGATTCTTACGTGCCCAACTCCAGGCGCGACTTATTGGCGTGGTAGGTACGGGCGGTGTTTCATGTGTAGTAACAGACATAGTTATCCCGTTCTCTTAACGCTCAACCAGCGCAATTTTGCGGTTGTAGAGGTTCATCAATAATGAAATCAACAAGCTGATAATCAGGTAAACGCCCATAGTTATCGCAATGGTCTCGATCGCCTGGCCAGTTTGGTTGAGCACGGTCCCGGCAAACAACGACACCATATCGGGATAACCGATAGCTGCGGCCAGAGAGGAGTTTTTCACTATGTTGAGGTATTGGCTGGTCAGCGGTGGAATGATGACGCGCATCGCCTGTGGAATAATGACCTGACGTAACGTGACTGGATGCGGTAAGCCCAGCGAACGCGCAGCCTCATGCTGTCCATACGGTACTGACTGAATACCAGAGCGTATAACTTCAGCGATAAATGACGATGTATAAATCGACAATGCCAGCGTTAACGCGGCCAGTTCAGGAATCATCACGAAGCCACCGCGGAAGTTAAATCCACGCAGTTGTGGTAAATCCCAATGGGTAGCGGCCCCAAATCCCAAATGTGCAATGAATGGAAAAATGACTAGCATAGCGATCGCTACGGGCCAGGTACGACGCAATTGGCCGGTTTTGCGCTGATGCGTCCGATTAAAACGAAACATCCCATAGCTAGCGGCAACGGCTAGCAGCAATGCGATAACAAAAGGCCAGGTTCCAGCTGCGTACGTAGGCCAGGGAACGTATAAACCTCGATTACTAACAAAAGCCATATCAAATGCACTTAACGCCTGGCGCGGTCCCGGCAAATTACGCAACACGGCAAAATACCAAAAGAAAATTTGCAGCAGTGGCGGAATATTACGGAAGGTCTCGATATAGATATTAGAGATTTTACGCAGCAGCCAGTTTTCAGACAGGCGAGCAAGGCCAATAAAAAAACCTAAAAAAGAGGCAAACACGATGCAAAGGGCGGAGACCAACAGAGTGTTAGTTAAACCAACCAAAAAGACACGCGCATAGGTATCTGCTTCTGTATAAGCAATAAGGTGTTGGACGATACCGAAGCCAGCATTACGTTCCAGAAAACCAAAACCGGATGTTATCCCGCGATTAGACAGGTTGATCACTGTGTTGTGGATGAGATACCCCACCACCGCAATGACCGCTACTATCGCGATTGTTTGGTAAAGCCAGGCGCGAACTTTGGGATTACCGAATGAAAAATCCCTTTTCACGATTGGGCGTTGCGACATGTTGAAACCTCAATGACAAAAGCTTTGGTGGGGCACCGAAGAATACGGTGCCCGATTGGCGAGGTGTAATTAACGTACCGGTGGCGCGTATTGAATACCGCCGTTGTTCCAAAGCGCATTCTGACCACGTGCGATTTTCAGCGCACTGTCTTTACCAACGTTACGGTCAAAACTTTCCTGATAGTTACCAACCTGCTTGATGATGTTGTAAGCCCATTTGTTATCAAGCTTCAAATCCTTGCCAAAGTCGCCTTCAGCACCCAGCAAGTGCGCCATATCCGGCGTGGTAGGTTTGGCCGTCATCTGATCAACGTTTTTAGAAGTGATGCCCATCTCTTCAGCATTTAGCATTGCGTAAAGCGACCATTTCACGATGGTGAACCAGTCATCATCACCACGGCGTACCACCGGTCCCAACGGCTCTTTTGAAATGACTTCAGGAAGCACGATGAATTCGTCTGGTTTACCCAGCTTAATGCGCAATGCATAGAGCTGAGACTGATCAGAAGCCAGCGTATCGCAGCGGCCGCTGTCGAGCGCTTTAGCTGATTCGTCAGAACGATCAAAGGTGACAGGTGTGTACTGCATTTTATTGGCTTTAAAGAAGTCCGCCACGTTCAGCTCGGTATCGGTGCCTGCCTGAATACATACGGTAGCGCCATCCAGCTCTTTAGCGCTTTTGAGACCCGCTTTCTGATGTGTCAGGAAGCCGATGCCATCATAATAATTCACACCAGCAAACAAAAAGCCCATGCCGCCATCACGCGCGGAGGTCCAGGTCGTATTACGTGAAAGGATATCCACTTCACCTGATTGCAGCGCTGTGAAGCGCTCTTTAGCCGTCAGCGGGGTATATTTAACTTTAGTGGAATCCCCAAAGACTGCCGCCGCCGCTGCACGGCAGACGTCGACATCAATTCCCGTGAATTTGCCGTTGGAATCAGCGTAGGAAAAGCCCGGCAGGCCGTCACTGATACCGCACTGAACAAACCCTTTCTTTTTAATCGCATCCAATGTGGTTCCTGCATGCGCTTGCTGAGCAACGGCAAAGAGAGAAGCAGCAGCGACCAAAGTGGAGAGCATCATCTTTTTCATAAAGCATCCTGTGTGGCGGAATCGTGTTGTTATGTATTGCGCACTTTTTTGTGCGTTTTTTCCTGTCTGCGGCAGTCAGCCATTCACGACTTTGCAAAGCTGATGCCAGGTTTGCAGAATCATGAATTCCTTAGAAAGATCTGTTAATACTCCGAAGCACTTAGAAAGTTCCGCTAATATCGCGCACCAAAAGGAAGCATAGCGAGCCGACTCGATCACATTTAGTGCAATTAGTTTCACTATATGGAAGCAGTGTGAGAAGAGCCTCAGGATAAAATGTACAGACAGGACTTGTTGCTAATAAGGTCGGGAGGGATCACAAAAGCTCATAGACCGCGCAATAAGCGGCAACATAGGGGAAGAAACAGAAAGGGGAGACAAGCAAGGCGATGAGAAAATATTACGTTTGCGATTGCAACACTCGTAACCATTAGGCGCTTGATCGTTTCACGCGTTTTTATTTGGCTTTGTTGCATAAAGCACAAATAAAAACGCCAACCCGAAGGTTGGCGTGATTAGCAGGTTGAACTAAAAATCAGTTCATACCGTATTTTTTCAATTTCTTACGCAGCGTACCGCGGTTGATACCCATCATCAAGGCAGCGCGAGTCTGGTTGCCACGGGTATACTGCATCACCATGTCCAACAGAGGCTGCTCGACTTCAGCCAAAACCAGCTCATACAGGTCACTAACGTCTTGACCATTCAGTTGAGCAAAATAGTTCTTCAGTGCTTGTTTTACCGAATCACGTAACGGCTTTTGCGTTACCTGATCTTGTGAGTTAACGGTAGAAACAGTCAGTACGTCAGAATTTACGCGTTGTTCGAACATAGTTCTTTCAGCTCTTTATTTCGTTACGCAAGATTTTCGAAGTATGCCTCCAACGCCTCCAGCTGTTCGCTGGCATCCTCAATGGCGTTGAATGTGCGCCGAAACTGGTCATTCGGGGCATGCTCCTGGAGATACCAAGAGACGTGCTTTCGCGCTATACGGTATCCCTTGCCTGAACCGTAAAAGTCGTGCAGCTCACGTATATGCGAAACAAGCAAGCGCTTCACCTCTGCCAAGGGCAGCGGAGCAAGCAGCTCCCCAGTGTCCAGATAATGCTGGATTTCCCGGAAGATCCACGGTCTTCCCTGAGCAGCACGTCCTATCATCAGAGCATCGGCTCCGGTGTAGTCGAGCACCGCTCGGGCTTTATGCGGGTCAGTTATGTCTCCATTCGCGATAATCGGAATAGAGACACTCTGCTTAACTGTCCGAATGCTGTCGTATTCAGCTTCCCCGTTGAACAGGCAGGCACGAGTGCGGCCATGTATCGTCAGGGCTTGAATGCCACAGCGTTCAGCCAATTGGGCAATCGCGACACAGTTCCTGTTTTCAGGATCCCAACCAGTACGAATTTTAAGCGTTACCGGCACATCCACTGCATTAACCACCGCGGAGAGGATAGATTCCACTGTCTCGGGGTATTGCAGTAAGGCCGAACCCGCCATTTTACGGTTAACTTTCTTTGCAGGGCAGCCCATATTAATGTCAATGACCTGTGCACCGGCATTAACGTTAACACGTGCAGCTTGGGCCATTTCGCTGGGATCGCAACCGGCAATTTGTACGGCACGAATGCCTGGCTCATCGCTGTGCACCATACGTAACCGAGATTTGTCACTCGCCCAAACTTCAGGGTTTGATGACAGCATCTCAGAAACCGCCATGCCTGCACCCATCTCATGACAGAGCGTCCTGAAAGGCCTGTCGGTAATACCGGCCATAGGCGCTGCAATCAATCGATTTCTCAGCTGAAGGTTTCCAATACGCATGAAGTCGGGATGCCATACTGTGTCTGCAAGGCGGCGTATATTACGCATTTTTTCAGGAAGATGAAAGGCCAAACTTTGAACAATAAGCATGGAAAGATCAAGCGAATCGGGATGTTGTAAGCTTACATTAACTTTTATTATTTAAATTCAAACAGTTACTGATTTATGATGGAATTGTGAACAAACGTTTTTCCGATAAAGTTCAACAAAATGCCAGATATTAAACGTCACTTAGCGTGATTAACGATACATGTGGCGGAAGAAAAGGGTTTAGAAGAGGGTTCGGTCATGTCGCATGTCAGGATGCAGTCAGGCGACGTCAACGCTTTACTCAACTATAAGGCGACCGTCCAGTGGCTGAACCAGACGGTTATTGCCGTGATCGCCTAATAAGCGGACAAAGGGCGGTAATTGCGCAGGCGAAGCGCTTACTGAATTTTTCATTACGATCCAGCGTACGCCTTCTGAACAAGGAAATGTGGTCAGTGAGCCATTGAAGCGATAGTAATATTTATTATCTGGAATCAGTTCAGCGAGACTCAATGGTTTATTAAGCATTTTCTCTTGATTCACTTTAGAAGGAACATGCTTTTAAACCGCCTCAACAGCAGATTTTGCTTGACCTGCTTCGAACATGACACCGATAACGGGCAATTGACCTTGCTCGCTTGCATGAAAAAAATGCACTTCTAACGGGAGAGATTTACTCTGGATGCGCTTTTCACTTGCCGCATGGAAATGGAATGGGCGTAATGTAAAAGTCTCTCTATCTCATTTAATTGTGCCGCCACCTTTAATACAAACCTGAATAGTATGACCATTATTAACAATGTTTTTTTGGCATAATAGTCCAAATTTAGAGGATTCAGCGTGCCGTTAACCACGCTGATAATATCAACAGGCAACTGATTTACCGTGGTTTTACAGGTTCAATAAGCAGCACCTAAATCACCCTAATGCTCAGGGGAGTGAATATTATGGGCATAGGATAACGGTGCCAGAACCAATAATAGCGCAGCTATGCTCAATTTAAATTTCATATTTTAATCGAATAAAAAACTGAGATTGCGGTGCCGGTTGATGGCCCTATAAATAGTGATGGCGCTGTACCTGTGCGGGGAGTTTAATGGAGAAATTGTAAGGAAACGCCCTGGAATTTATTACCAAGGCGTTTTGAAAAGGGTCTTATTATCACTGCTAACTGACTTGATAATGAGCCTAAATTATTAAGCGTTGCGTTTTACGCCGGTAATTCGACACCACTCTTCTTTAACGGCAACCGGATCCAAATCGAACTGCTCTATATAAGCTTCACACACACCTTCAGCTTGGCTTTCCAAAACACCCGATAAGCCCAAATGGCCTCCTTGTTTTGGCAGCACACTGATCAGCGGCGCTAATTCACGCAGCGGACCCGCAAGGATATTCGCGACCACAACGTCAGCTTGAAGATTCTCTGGCTGTTGATGCGGCAGATAAAGAGAAAGTCGTTCAGAAACGCCATTACGCTCCGCATTATCGCGGCTGGCTTGAATCGCTTGCGGATCGATATCAACACCAATCGCCTGCGCTGCACCTAATTTCAAGGCAGCGATCGCCAGGATCCCTGAACCACAACCGAAATCGATCACAGTTTTACCGGTTAGATCCAATCCATCCAGCCAAGCCAGGCATAGCGCGGTTGTTGGGTGTGTTCCGGTGCCAAAAGCCAAACCGGGGTCAAGCATCACATTGACTGCGTTGGGATCCGGCACATCGCGCCAGCTTGGGCAAATCCACAAACGCTCGCCAAAACGCATTGGGTGGAAGTTCTCCATCCATTCACGTTCCCAGTCTTTATCTTCAATCTGTTCGATTTTGTGGCGGAAATCAGCTGCTAATACCGGATGTTGTGACAGCTCAGCGACGACCGCTTTCATATCCGTTTCTGCGTCAAACAAACCAATCACGTCGGTATCGCCCCACAGGCGCGTTTCGCCCGGTAACGGTTCGTAGACGGGTGTGTCATTGGTGTCCTGAAAAGTCACTGACACCGCGCCTGTTTCTATTAACGCATCGCTCAGCGTCTCCGCATGTTCACCTGCGCTATTAATTTTAATTTGAATCCACGGCATAATGTCTCTCTTAAATTCAGTGTTGTGGCGCATCAACCGGTTGCGGGACACGTCCAAATAGATTGCCGACTAAAAATGCCAGCAGACTTAAAAGCAGGGCAGGTACGATGGGATGAAATCCCCCTATTTGCCAGTTCAGGCTCGCCAGAAAAGCGTAGCAGCCGCCGCCTACCACCATACCGCTGATCGCGCCTGCGGCGTTGGCGCGCTCCCAATACAGACCCAGAACCAGAGGCCACAAGAACACCGCTTCCAGGCCACCAAAGGCCAGCAGATTGAGCCAGATGATCATATCGGGCGGATTCCAGGCGGCGACCAGCAGCAGAATACCGAGCACAAAAGTGATGGTGCCAGACAAGGCGCGCAGTCGCGCTTCATTTTCCATTTGGTGCGGCGCAACACGCAAATAAAGATCTTTTACCAGCGTTGCTGAAGCCTGCAGCAGTTGCGCATTAATCGTCGACATGATAGCCGCCATGGGCGCTGCCAGAAAAATTCCAGCGGCTAACGGTGGAAGCACAGTAATCATCAATGTTGGAATCACGCTATCGGGTACCGTGAGATTGGGCAAAACGGCCCGCCCGAAGGCACCCGCCAGATGCATGCCAAGCATCAAGATCACCACTACGATGGTGCCAAGAATAATCGCACGATGTACTGCTTTGCTGTCTTTATAGGAGATACAGCGTACCGCGGTGTGCGGCAGGCCAATAACGCCAAAGCAGACCAGCACGGTAAACGACGTGAGAAAGGTGGGGTTAATAATATCGCCCGGCCCTTCTGGCGACAGCAGTTTAGGATCGATGGCATGAAGTTTTTCCACCGCTGCGTGTAAGCCACCCGCCTGATGAATAACAGCAAACAGCAGCAGAAAAGTACCAATCAGCATCACTACGCCTTGCATAGCGTCGTTGAGTACACTGGCGCGAAAACCACCAAAAGCGGTATAGAGCGCAACGGTGCCGCCAAAAATGAGCAATCCAGTGTCATAAGGAATGCCGGCCGCTGTTTCGAGCAGGCGTGCACCACCAATAAACTGGACTGTCATCGCCCCAATAAAAGCAATAAGAAGGCTCAGGCTGGCTAACCAAATAAGCAGTGTGCTGCCATAACGCGCATAGAGCATGTCATTCAGGGTTACTGCGTTGTATCGTCGCGCCAGGATAGCGAATTTTTTGCCTAATACGCCTAACGAAAGCCATACCGCTGGAACTTGCACCATCGCCAGCAGCACCCAGCCTAAACCATATTTATAGGCTGCGCCGGGGCCACCGATAAATGAGCTGGCACTGATATACGTAGTCGTAATGGTCATCGCCAAGACAAAGCCGCCCATCGAGCGGTTACCGAGGAAATATTCAGTAAGGAAATTTCCTTGGCGCTGTTTACGCGCGGCAAACACTGACAGAGCGGCGATCCCCACCAGGTAGGCTAATAAAGGAAGGACAATTTCAGTTTCCATTTTCATCCTCCAGCGACATATTGCGGAATATCAGCCGCACCATCAACCAGCATAAAAAAATGAACAGCAGCGGCGCAAAAACGCAGGAAAGTTCGAACCAGCGAGGCAAGCCAATAATGCCGATTTGATTACCGCCCAGCCAGGCAGATAAGCCCCAAACGACTAGCCAGGCCAGCGTCAAATATAGCGACCAGCGCGCTTCTTTATGTGCCTGTAAAAAGCGAGGATCCATCATTCACCCCAATCCCAGCGGCAAAAGAAAAAGGCCGGATTAACCGGCCTCTCATTGTCTCAGCGTTGCGTTTATTTATCGTGCAGGCCGAGTTTTTTCTCCAGATAGTGGATGTTGGTACCACCGTGCTGGAAGTTTTCGTCGGACATGATCTTCATCTGCAGCTCGACGTTAGTCTTGATGCCGTCAATGATCAGTTCCGCCAGCGCGTTTTTCATGCGCGCAATGGCCACGTCACGGGTTTCACCGTAAGTGATCAGTTTACCGATCATAGAATCGTAGTACGGCGGCACACTATAGCCAGCGTAGATGTGCGATTCCCAACGTACGCCAAAACCGCCCGGCGCGTGGAAGCGGGTAATTTTACCCGGACTCGGCAGGAAGGTATTGGGATCTTCGGCGTTGATTCGGCACTCAACTGCGTGACCGCGAATCTCTACGTCAGATTGCTTGATCGACAGCGGTTGACCGGCAGCGATACGCAGCTGCTCTTTGATCAGATCGACGCCAGTGATCATCTCGGTAACCGGATGCTCAACCTGAATACGGGTATTCATTTCAATGAAGTAGAATTCACCGTTTTCATACAGGAACTCGAAAGTACCTGCGCCACGATAGCCAATTTCGATACAGGCTTTAGAGCAGCGTTCGCCGATGAAGCTGCGCATTTCAGGCGTGATGCCCGGCGCTGGCGCTTCTTCTACGACTTTCTGGTGACGGCGCTGCATAGAGCAGTCGCGCTCGCCGAGATAGATGGCGTTGCCCTGACCATCGGCCAGTACCTGAATCTCGATGTGGCGCGGATTCTCCAGAAACTTCTCCATATAAACCATGTCATTGTTGAAAGCCGCTTTGGCTTCCGCTTTTGTCATGTTAATGGATTCTTCCAGATCTTTGTCACTGCGCACGACGCGCATGCCGCGACCGCCGCCGCCGCCGGAGGCTTTGATGATCACCGGATAGCCGATGCGCTTCGCGAAGGCACGGTTCTTTTCCATGTCGTCGGTCAGCGAACCGTCAGAGCCTGGTACGGTTGGCACGCCTGCTTTCTTCATCGCGTTGATAGCGGAGACTTTGTCTCCCATCAGGCGGATAGTGTCCGCTTTCGGGCCTATGAAGATAAAGCCTGAGCGTTCAACCTGCTCGGCAAAATCGGCGTTCTCAGAGAGGAAGCCGTAGCCGGGATGGATCGCCACGGCGCCGGTGATTTCCGCTGCGGAGATCAGGGCCGGGATGTTCAGGTAACTTTTGACCGACTGAGCCGGGCCGATACAGACGGTTTCGTCCGCCAGCAGCACGTGCTTGAGGTCACGATCCGCGCTAGAGTGCACCGCTACGGTCTTGATGCCCAGTTCTTTACAGGCACGCAGAATACGCAGCGCGATCTCACCACGGTTAGCAATTACAATTTTATCCAGCATGGTTCGCCTCGTTATTCGATGACGACCAGCGGCTCGTCGAATTCAACCGGTTGACCGCTTTCCACCAGGATCGCTTTCACTACACCAGACTTATCGGCTTCGATCTGGTTCATCATTTTCATGGCTTCAACGATGCACAGCGTATCGCCGGCATTCACTTTCTGACCCACTTCGATGAAGGCTTTGGCATCTGGGCTCGGGGTGCGGTAGAAAGTACCGACCATAGGAGAACGCACGATGTGGCCGCTGATTTCCGCTGGCGCGGCTTCCGCCACGGTAGCAACCGGTGCAATAGCGTTAGCCAGGGCAGGTTGCGGAGCAGGAACAGCATAAGCCTGCTGCATCATCGGATAACCAACATTTGCAGGTGCACGACTGATGCGAACGGACTCTTCGCCCTCGGAGATTTCCAGCTCGGAGATGCCAGACTCTTCAACCAGTTCGATCAGTTTTTTAATTTTACGAATATCCATGAGTGGGGTTCCGTACTCAGTTTGATTAATTTGTTTGAGACAGGCGTTTTACTGCCGTTTGTAAAGCCCATGCGTAGCCGTCAGCGCCAAGTCCACAAATCACGCCAGCAGAAACATCAGAAAGATAGGAATGATGACGGAAGGGCTCGCGAGCATGCACGTTTGAGAGATGCACTTCGATGAACGGAATATCTACCGCCAACAGTGCATCACGCAGTGCTACGCTGGTATGCGTAAACGCGGCAGGATTAATAATGATGTAATCCACATTGCCTTTGGCCTCATGAATGCGATCAATAAGCTGGAATTCAGCATTGGATTGCAAGTGGCTTAACGTCACATTCAATTGGTTTGCTTGCTGCGTCAGATCGGTGACAATCTGATTTAGCGTGGTGTGACCGTATTTCTCAGGCTCGCGCGTTCCCAGCAAATTAAGGTTGGGACCGTTTAAGAGCAGAATGTGTAATTTATGCGCCATCTTGCTGCCATCTCCCGCAATCATTGAGGCATCGCGTAAAATACCTTGCCTCTCTTCGTTTGTCACCCGTCAGGGTAAAAAAGAAGACATGGCTTGCAATAAAGCCGGGCATTATATCCGTTTCGTAGCATTTCGCAGCAAAATACTGGTCTTATCTGCGAAGATGATTGGACGTGGCCCAAGGGCCACATCTTTTATCAGAGAGTAGAGGTAGAAAACAACGCAGGAAGGGTTAAAAAGGCCACCATTTAATGAATTTTTTGTAACGCCACGCTAATAGCAGTGCAGCAATACCGGCATAAATCAACGGTTGCGGCGACACAGTTTTCACTGACCAGATGTAGTGAATAGGTGCCAGTATGGCCACGATATAGATGCAGTTATGCAAAGTTTGCCAGCGTTTGCCGAGCTTGCGCTGCATACGTTGAAATGAAGTGACAGTGAGTGCCAGCAGTATCAACCAACAAATAATTCCCAGCGTAAGATAAGGACGGGAAATTAATTCGCTCCCCAACAAACGGAGATTATCAACGCCAAGTTCCAGCAGGTAGTAGCTCAGTAAGTGAAGGCAAGCCCACACAAAGGTCCAGACGCCAAGCAGGCGGCGTGTGCGGATCAACAGCGGCTGTTTAGCGTAGCGAGTCAAGGGTGAGACCAACAGCGTTGCCAGCAGCAATTTAAGCGCCATACGGCCAGTAAAATGTTGGATATCCTTGGCTGGGTCAGCGCTCAATCCTCCCTGGCTGGCTGCCAGGAAAAGATAAACCAGCGGTAAAAATGCCACTAAATGCAGCACCACCTTTAGCCAGGTAATCTGCTTAATAGAAAGGCGCACTCAATAATTCTCCCGCAGATCGAGTCCACGATAGAGCGAGGCGACTTGATCCGCATAACCATTAAACAGCAGTGTTGGCTGACGCTCGACTTTCAAGGATCCGCCGGGACCAATAAAACGCTCGGTGGCCTGCGACCAGCGTGGATGATTTACATGCGGGTTCACATTGGCATAAAAGCCATATTCGTTGTTGGCGATCTGGTTCCAGGTTGTCGGTGGCTGCTCACGCGTTAACGTAATTTTGACGATCGATTTAATCCCTTTGAATCCATATTTCCACGGCACGGTCAGGCGAATTGGCGCACCGTTTTGAGGGGGCAACGCCTTGCCATAGACGCCAGTACTGAGAAGGGTCAGCGGATGCATGGCTTCATCTAAGCGTAATCCTTCAACATAGGGATAGTTCAGCCCGCCGCCAATAAACCGATCTTTTTGGCCCGGCATCTGGTCTGGTGCATAAAGTGTTTGAAAAGCGACAAAACGCGCATTGCTGGTGGGCTCCGCAAGACTAATGAGTTTGTTTAACTCAAAACCAACCCATGGAACGACCATCGACCAGGCTTCGACACAGCGCATGCGATAGATACGCTGCTCCATAGCAAAGCGTTTAAAAATCTCATCCATGTCTAACGTAATGGGTTTAGCCACTTCACCGTCTATCGTCAGTTTCCAGGGATCGGTTTTCAGTGTGCCAGCGTTAGCGGCAGGATCGGCCTTATCCAGACCAAATTCATAGAAATTGTTATAACCCGACACTTTATCTTCTGGCGTTAATGTCAGATTATTTTGATATTGCTCTGGTTTACTGAAATCCAGAGGGCGGCCAGCCGGTGCTGCAGGACGATCGTTGCCTTTAAACCAACTGAGGATATCTGCATTCGCCATACTGGGTACGCTCATGGCCGCAGCACTCAAACCTAAAGTTTTCAAGACCTGACGGCGCTGCATATTAAAAATACTTTCAGGGGTAACGTCGTTTTCAGTCAGGCTTTTGGTTGTTTTCATGCTCTATTCTCCAGACTCGATTTTGTCTTCCAGCATGGCTAAAAACCCTGATGCTGGCGAATTTCGCCGCGAAAATGTGAAATTTCCTGGCAAGCCTTGCCAATCAGAATACACCGAAAAGTTTCGCGATAAAGTTCAGCGGTCATCTGCCGGCGGTATACTGATCGCTCACACATTGCAACGCTGCCGCCTGACGCAAATTATGCTATTTTGCTCGCGTTTTCATCGGCTCGGCGATGCCATACAGGAACGTGATCTGGTTATCACCGCAGTAATACAGGCACAGGGATGCGATTAACCACCAAACTATCCGCGTTTATTACATTTCTCAGCGTACTGGCGATGTTACTTATGCTGGTAGGCTGTGCTTTCAGCGTTTTTTGGCTGAGCCATCAGCGGGTTGAAAACAGAGTACAAGTGCTGGCGACCGAAGTGGATAAATCACTTTTTAACCAAACACCCGATCAACTCAACGGTTGGCTATCTCGCTTGATGCCGGTCATGAATGCCGAGCAACTCACCTTGCACAGCGGTAGTCACACGCTGCTCACACTCTCTCGCCACGAACATCAAATGATTGAAGATCAACCCAATCGTTTTATTCAATTTGATGTGCCATTAATGCACCAAACAGGCGTGAGTTTACGTGTCCTGATGCTCGATCCGGCGAAAACCTGGCTGCGTTCTATTACCGCGGCTTATACGCTTGGTGCCTTACTCTCCGTTGTGCTGGTGATGAGTCTACTGTTGTTCATTATGCATCGCTGGTTAACCCGACAATGGCGAGGCATGGAACATTTAGAAGTACGTGCAGATGCAATTATTGAAGGTGAGCGCCAGATAATGCGCAACAGCCATATCGACGAGTGGCCACCCAAAGCCAGTCGTGCGCTGGACGTGCTGCTGACAGATTTACAGGAAGCGGGTGAGCAGCGGCTTCGCATCGATACCCTGATTCGCACATTTGCCGCTCAGGATGGCCGCACAGGTTTGAATAATCGTCTGTTTTTCGATAACCAGCTGGCTACGCTGCTTGAAGATCAGGAGGCTGTCGGCACGCACGGGGTGGTTATGATGGTGCGCCTGCCCGATTTCGATATCCTGAATGAAACACTGGGTCCCTCCTTAGTCGAAGAATATCTTTTCGATCTGGTCAACATGTTGTCGACTTTTGTGTTGCGCTATCCAGGCGCGCTGCTGGCCCGTTATTTCCGCAGTGATTTTGCCGTATTACTGCCGCATCGCAGCTTAAAAGAGGCGAATGGCATTGCCGATAAATTGATTAATGCCGTCGATTCGCTGCCACCCATGCGCATGGTGAATCGTGACGATCTAATACATATCGGTATCAGCGCCTGGCATAGCGGACAAAGCGTGCCGCAGGTAATGGAAAATGTCGAAATGGCGACACGGCGGGCAACGCTACTTGGCGGGAATAACTGGTCGAATGGCGAAGGCAATCCTCTAGATGCCGGGCGGGGTAGCGTGCGCTGGCGCACTTTATTGGAAAATACGCTGAGCCGCGGTGGGCCGCGCTTATATCAAAAACCTGCAGTGAACAGAGAAGGCAAAGTGCAGCACCGGACAATGCTGACGCGCATCTTTGATGGCGATAAAGAGGTGCAAGCGGCAGAGTATATGCCGCTGGTACAGCAGCTCGGCATGGCAGAGGTTTGGGACCGCCAATTAGTGACGCGAATCGCGGCTTTATCAGAATGGTGGCCGGAAGAAACGCTGGTCATGCCCGTGAATATAGACTCTTTGTTACAGCGTTCTTTTGTGCTCTGGCTGCAGAATATGCTGCTGCAATGTCCAAAAGGACAAAGAAAACGATTTTTATTTGAACTTGCTGAGGCAGATGTCTGTCAACACATCAACCGTTTAACGCCAGTTTTTCGTGCGTTAAAAGCTTTTGGTTGCCGTATTGCGGTAAGCCAGGCTGGATTGACGGTGGTAAGCAGCGCCTATATCAAGCAATTACCGGTGGAATTGATCAAGCTTGATCCCGGCTTAGTTCGCAACATTGAGCACCGAACTGAAAACCAGCTTTTTGTGCAGAATTTGATGGAAGTGTGTAAATCGACGCAGACCCAAGTTTTTGCCACAGGCGTACGAACGCGCGCCGAATGGCAAACGCTGGTGGGCTTAGGTGTAGCAGGGGGACAAGGCGACCTATTTGCGCCATCTCAACCGGTAAACAGTAACGTTAAAAAGTATTCTCAACGTTATCGTATTTAGCCCATTGCGCCGCTTTATAGGCTTTACACTCGCTTTTTTGCCAATGAACCTAACGCAGAGTCCAGAATATCTGGCCGGAAATGTTAAAGTTTATGTCGAAGCTCTTCTGAAACATTGCAGCTAAAAGCGGCTAACAGGGCGTCATTTCGCCATTCCGCTGGTGCAGAAGCCTCGTACAGATAACTTAAACGCAATTTGGCGTGTTTTTTCACCGAAGCAGAACGTTTTTGCGCCTTGTGGCAGCTTCGTGTGGTTGGTAAAGTAAGCGGATTTTATTTTCCGCCCCCAGCTTGCAGGATTATCCCTTAGTATGTTTAAAAAATTTCGTGGCATGTTTTCCAATGACTTGTCCATTGACCTGGGTACCGCGAATACCCTGATTTATGTGAAAGGACAAGGCATCGTGCTGAACGAGCCCTCCGTGGTTGCTATCCGCCAGGATCGAGCCGGTTCACCGAAAAGTGTTGCGGCCGTCGGTCATGACGCAAAACAGATGCTTGGCCGTACGCCAGGTAATATTGCTGCTATTCGCCCGATGAAAGACGGCGTAATCGCTGATTTTTTCGTCACCGAAAAAATGCTGCAACACTTCATTAAACAAGTTCATAGCAACAGCTTTATGCGTCCCAGCCCACGCGTGCTGGTCTGCGTGCCGGTGGGGGCGACGCAGGTAGAACGTCGTGCCATCCGCGAATCTGCTCAAGGTGCTGGTGCGCGTGAAGTGTTCCTGATTGAAGAGCCAATGGCTGCGGCAATCGGTGCTGGCCTGCCTGTCTCTGAAGCAACCGGTTCAATGGTGGTTGATATCGGTGGCGGTACGACAGAAGTGGCTGTGATCTCCCTGAACGGTGTGGTTTATTCCTCTTCCGTGCGCATCGGTGGTGACCGCTTCGATGAAGCTATTATTAATTATGTGCGTCGTAACTACGGTTCATTGATTGGTGAAGCGACCGCAGAACGTATCAAGCATGAGATCGGTTCAGCTTATCCGGGCGATGAAGTGCGTGAAATTGAAGTGCGTGGTCGTAACCTTGCTGAAGGTGTACCGCGCGGCTTTACGCTGAACTCCAATGAAATTCTTGAAGCGTTGCAAGAGCCACTGACCGGTATCGTTAGTGCGGTAATGGTTGCGTTGGAACAATGTCCGCCAGAACTGGCGTCTGATATTTCCGAACGCGGCATGGTATTGACCGGCGGTGGTGCGTTGCTGCGTAATTTGGATCGTCTGCTGATGGAAGAAACCGGTATTCCGGTGGTTGTCGCAGAAGATCCATTAACTTGCGTAGCACGCGGCGGCGGTAAAGCACTGGAAATGATCGACATGCATGGCGGCGATCTGTTCAGCGAAGAATAATCGCCTCAACCGGCTGAGACCGTGAATTATCATGCGCAGGGAATAGCGTGTAAACCGGCGCGGCACGCGTCGGTTAGATACGTCCAGCCCAAGGGAGTACGGTCATTACCGTGCTTCCTTACCTGTTGTCGAGGAACACGCAGATTATATGAAGCCGATTTTTAGCAGGGGGCCTTCCCTGCAGTTGCGTCTTTTTTTGGCGGTGATTGTGGCAATAGCTATCATTATTGCCGACAGCCGTGTGAGTTCATTCAATCAAATACGCAACTATCTGGATACGTCGGTCAGTCCGTTTTACTTTCTGGCTAACGGGCCACGCCAGCTTTTAGACGGCGTGTCAGAAACGCTGGCATCGCGTCAGCAGCTTGAGCTGGAAAACAAAGCCTTACGTCGCGAACTCTTCCTGAAAAATAGTGACCTGTTAATGCTGGGGCAATATAAGCAGGAAAACGCACGTCTGCGTGAACTGTTGGGTTCACCGCTACGTCAGGATGAGCAAAAAATGGTGACGCAGGTGATCTCCACCGGCACCGATCCTTATACCGATCAAGTGGTCATCGACAAAGGCAGTGTTAACGGTGTTTATGAAGGTCAGCCCGTTATCAGTGATAAAGGCGTAGTAGGGCAAGTGATTGCCGTAGGGCAAGTCTCCAGCCGCGTGTTGCTGATTTGTGATGCCTCGCATGCGTTACCTATCCAGGTGTTGCGTAACGATATTCGTGTTATTGCGGCCGGCAATGGCTGCACCGAAGATCTGCAACTTGAGCATCTGCCAGGTAATACTGATATCCGTGTAGGTGATGTGTTAGTCACATCAGGATTAGGCGGGCGCTTCCCGGAAGGTTATCCGGTTGGTGTGGTCTCTTCCGTGAAAGTGGATACGCAACGTGCTTACACCGTGATTCAGGCGCGTCCAGCCGCAGGTTTGCAGCGTCTGCGCTATTTGCTGCTGCTGTGGGGAGCCGATCGCAATGGGGATATGCCTATGGCGCCGGCAGATGTCCATCGTGTTGCTAACGAACGATTGATGCAGATGATGCCGCAAGTTTTACCGCCTGCGGGAGAAATGGGTCCACCCGCACCTGCGGTGCAGATGGGACCTCCAGCACCAACGCGTAACGAAGGCAACACACAAGGTACGCCAGCCCGCTCACGCGGAGGTCAGCCTTGAGTCGATATCGCAGCCAGGGACGTTGGGTCATCTGGCTGTCTTTTCTGGTTGCTCTCATCTTACAAATCATGCCATGGCCGGACCAACTCTATATGTTCCGGCCTTCATGGCTTTTGTTAATTCTCATCTATTGGGTTTTAGCGCTACCGCATCGGGTAAACGTAGGTAGTGGATTTTTGATGGGCGCAATCATGGATTTGATTGCCGGTTCGACGCTCGGTGTACGCGCGTTAGCGCTGAGCATCATCGCCTACCTTGTAGCCTTTAAATTCCAGCTTTTCCGTAACTTAGCGTTGTGGCAGCAGGCGTTAATGGTTATGGTGCTGTCGCTGGCGATGGATGTAATTGTATTCTGGGCGGAATTCTTAGTGATCAACGTCTCATTTCGACCCGAGATTTTCTGGAGCAGTGTCGTCGACGGTATTCTCTGGCCTTGGCTATTCTTATTAATGAGAAAGATTCGTCGTCAGTTCGCTGTTCAATAAGGAAATTTATGGTATCCCTTTATTTGGCTTCCGGTTCACCGCGTCGGCGTGAGCTGTTGACTCAGCTTGGCCTCACATTTGAACGTCTCATTACCGATGTAGAAGAGCAGCGTCAGCCGAATGAAGCGGCTGATGCCTATGTTCGCCGTCTGGCGAATGACAAAGCTCGCGCGGGCGTTATGTTGGCTGAGCATGATTTACCCGTGCTGGGCGCGGACACGATCGTGGTGTTAAACGGCGAAGTGCTCGAAAAACCGCGCAACGCAGAACATGCGGCAGAAATGCTGGGCAAACTTTCAGGGCAAACGCATCAAGTGATGACCGCCGTCGCGCTGGTTGATCGTCAGCAAGCGCTGGATTGTCTGGTTACAACTGATGTCACGTTTCGAAACTTAACCGCATCAGATATTCGCGAGTACATTACGACCGGCGAGCCAATGGATAAAGCCGGGGCATACGGCATTCAGGGCATAGGTGGAAACTTTGTCCGCAAAATCAATGGAAGCTATCACGCGGTTGTCGGATTACCTTTGGTTGAGACAGGAGAGTTATTCAGCCATTTTCAGTCACTGCGTGCCTTAAGGGGACAACAATGACGGCTGAACTGCTGGTAAACGTCACGCCATCCGAAACGCGCGTCGCTTATATTGACGGCGGCATTCTGCAAGAAATCCATATCGAGCGCGAAGCGCGCCGCGGTATCGTTGGTAATATCTATAAAGGACGCGTTAGTCGCGTACTGCCTGGCATGCAGGCCGCTTTTGTTGATATTGGATTGGAAAAAGCCGCCTTCTTACATGCTTCCGATATCATGCCGCACACCGAATGCGTAGCCGGCGATGAGAAAAAGAATTTTATCGTACGCGATATTGCTGAACTGGTACGTCCTGGCCAGGATCTGATGGTGCAAGTGGTGAAAGATCCACTGGGCACCAAAGGTGCCCGTCTGACTACCGATATTACACTGCCGTCGCGTTATCTGGTGTTCATGCCTGGTGCGTCGCATGTAGGTGTCTCACAACGCATTGCAAGCGAAAGCGAGCGCGAACGGCTGAAAGCCGTAGTGGCTGATTATTGTGACGATCTCGGTGGCTTCATTATTCGTACTGCTGCAGAAGGCATCGGCAACGAAGAGCTGGCGCAAGACGCCGCCTTTTTAAAACGTTTGTGGACCAAAGTCAGCGAGCGTAAAAAGCGCAACCAAACACGCTGCCTGCTTTACGGTGAGCTGGCGCTGGCGCAGCGTATTTTGCGCGATTTCACGGATGCAGCGTTGGATCGCATTCGTGTTGATTCACGTCTGACCTGCGATTTGCTGTTGGAATTTACCAGCGAATATATTCCAGAAATGGCCCGTAAGTTGGAGCTCTACAACGGCAAACAGCCAATCTTCGATCTGTTTGACGTAGAGAATGAGATTCAGCGTTCACTGGATCGCAAGGTCGAGTTGAAGTCTGGCGGTTATCTGATCATCGATCAAACCGAAGCGATGACCACCATTGACATTAATACCGGCGCCTTTGTCGGCCATCGTAATCTCGACGAAACCATTTTTAATACCAATGTAGAGGCAACGCAGGCTATTGCTCGTCAGCTGCGGCTGCGTAATCTCGGCGGCATCATTATCATCGACTTTATTGATATGAGTAATGAAGATCATCGCCGACGCGTTCTACATTCGCTGGAAAGTGCGCTAAATAAAGATCGGGTGAAGACCGGCATCAGCGGTTTCTCCGCGTTGGGGCTGGTGGAGATGACGCGTAAGCGCACGCGCGAAAGCATTGAACACGTACTCTGTGAAGATTGCCCGGTGTGCAAAGGGCGCGGCACCTTGAAAACCGTCGAAACCGTCTGCTACGAAGTCATGCGTGAGATAGTCCGCGTTCACCATGCTTACGACGCCGATCGTTTCCTGGTCTATGTCTCGCCAACCGTCGGTGAAGCTTTAAAAACCGATGAGTCACATGCATTGGCCGAGGTGGAAATTTTCGTCGGGAAACAGGTTAAGGTGCATGTCGAAGCGCTTTACACCCAAGAGCAGTTTGATGTTGTGATGATGTAGCGTCTTGCTAACGCTGGCCTGACCAAGTTGGTCGGGCTAAAAAAGCGCCCATGTTTGGGTTAAAATGCACATTCATACCGCTTATTTTTGTCTGATGACGGTTGGGTATGAGAATGAATCCTCCGTCATTCGCGGAAGGCAAGGAGAAGTGTGAGTGAGGCAGTTGCCGAGGATCTTGTTACTGCTGGTCGCGACAGTCATCGTGATTGTCGCGCTGCTTGTCAGTGGGCTGCGTCTGGCGATGCCGCATCTCGACAGCTATCGCAGTAACATTTTGCAGTTTGCTTCCAATGCCAGCGGCATGCCGATAAAGGCGAGCAAGCTGCAGGGCAAATGGGAGAACTTCGGCCCAACGCTGGAAATCCACGACCTCAACGTAGACATGAAGGACAGCGACAAGCTGGCCATTGCCCGGGTTAATCTGGCGCTGGATGTGTGGCAATCTTTGCTGCATTGGCGCTGGCAGTTCCGCGATCTGACCTTCTGGCAGCTGCATCTCGACAGCAACCGCCCGCTGCTGGCGAGTGATGAACAGAAAAATAGCTTCAAGCCAGCCCAAATCAACGAACTCTTTTTGCGCCAGTTTGATCACTTCGATCTGCGCGACAGCTCAATACGCTTTCTCACCCCTTCAGGCCAACACGCCGAACTGGCGATCCCTAAGCTCACCTGGGTAAACGAAAAAACGCGTCACCGCGCCGAAGGTGAAGTCAGTCTTTCCAGTTTTACCGGCCAACATGGCGTGGTGCAGGTGCGCCTCAATCTCAACGATAGCGAAGGTTTACTTAACGACGGGCGCATCTGGATGCAGGCGGACGACGTAGATGTACGGCCATGGTTAGGACGCTGGATGCGCGATAACACGCGTCTCGACAGCGCGCGCTTTAGCCTTGCGGCATGGGTTAATTTGCGTGAAGGCGAAATCTATGCAGGTGATTTATTGTTGCGCAAAGGCGGCGCGCGCTGGCAGGGCGAAGGGGGGCCGCATCAGCTGCAGGTTGATGGTCTGACTGCACATCTTTCACGTTATCAAAATGGCTGGGCGGTGAATGTGCCGCAAACCAAACTCAGCACCGATGGTATAGCCTGGCCTGCGGGACATTTCGCGTTGCTGTGGCGACCTGAAGACAAACAATTGCTGGGAGCGAATCAGCAGGCTGAAGTGCGCGTCCGTGCGACGCAGTTAAATTTAGAGCACATTGCGCCGCTGGTGCCGCTTTTTGCGCCGTTATCGCCAGCCTTGTTCGATAACTGGCGCGCCGTGCGACCGCAAGGCATCATTGAAGGACTGGCACTGGATATCCCGTTACAGCAGCCAGAAAATACCCGCATGCAGGTAAAATGGCGCGATTTTAGCTGGCAACACTGGAAGCTGTTGCCAGGGATCAGCAAGCTGAACGGTGAAGCACGCGGCAGCCTGGTGAATGGTCAAGTGAAAGTGGATATGGGCCGTGCCAATGTGCCGTATGGCGACATGTTCCAGGCTCCGCTGGAAATTGATCACATCAGGGGGTCAATGAGCTGGCTACGTGATGATCATGGATTGACCCTGGATGGCAAAGATCTCGACGTGCAGGCACGTTCGCTCTGGGCGCGTGGCGGGTTCCGTTATCAACAGAACAGTGGCAGCGAGCCACGCCTGGATATTCTTGCTGGCATTAACCTGACCAATGCCGGAGATGCATGGCGCTATTTCCCGGTTCCGCTGATGGGGCATAACTTAACCCATTATCTCAGCGGTGCGATTAAAGGCGGCAAGGTGGACAATGCCACGCTGCTGTTTGCCGGTAATCCCAAACTGTTCCCGTTCAAACATAACGATGGCATGTTCCAGGTTTGGGTGCCGCTGCGTCAGGCAACGTATGCTTTCCAGCCTAAATGGCCAGCTATCAATAATCTCGACATCGATCTCAACTTCATCAATGACGGTTTGTGGATGAATGCGCCAGCCGCAAAGCTGGGCGACGTTAATGTTCGCAATATCAGCGCTATTATTCCTGATTATCTCAAAGAGAAGCTGATTATTGATGGCGACGTAAGCGGCGAGGGCAGCCAAATTGCTGACTACTTCCAGCAAACGCCGTTGAAAAGCTCTTTGGGCGCGGCATTAGAGCAGTTACAGATTGGCGGCAATACACGCGGCCACCTTAATCTGGATATCCCGCTGAATGGCAAACTGGTGCATGCCAGCGGTAACGTGGTAATGAATAATAACTCGCTACATATCAAGCCGCTCAACACGACATTGACCAACCTGACGGGCCGATTCCGTTACAACAACGGTAATTTAGACAGTGAGGAAATGCAGGCGAACTGGTTTGGTCAGCCGCTGGGCGTCACTTTCAGCACCAAAGAAAATCCAGACGATTTTGGTGTTAACGTCAAACTGTTGGGCGACTGGCAGCCGGGCAAAATCACGCAAATTCCACAGCAATTTCGTAGCCAGCTCGGCGGCCATTTGCCATGGCAAGGCAATGTTGATATTACGCTGCCGCATAAAGGCGGCGCACGTTATGAGATTGGGATTAAAGGCGAAGCGAAAGAAGTAAGTAGTCGCTTACCTGCGCCGCTGGATAAAAAAGGCGGCGAAGCGATGCCGATCACTATCAAAGCCAGCGGTGATCTGAAGCGTTTTGAACTCAGTGGCAGCATTGATGAGCGCCATCGCTTTAACAGCCGGTGGTTGCTGGAACCGCAGTTGCGCGTTGATCGCGGCATCTGGCTGAATGATGCGAAACGTACACCCGCGCTGCCTGAAAACACCGGCATGGTGTTGAACTTACCGGCGCTGGATGGCGAAGCCTGGACGGCGTTGATGGCCGGTAGCAGCGACGGTAATGGCGGCACTAAAACGACGCAAAGTGCGCGACAAGTTGGCGGTGCGACTATTCCTGGCAACATCATTCTACGTAGCCCAGCGGTCAAGCTGGCGGGACAGCAGTGGCACGATATTGATGCGACGCTGGCAGAAAATGCCAACGGTAATACGCAGGTTTCAGTAAAAGGTAAAGAAATCCAAGGGCAACTGGCCATATCACCTTCTGCGCCATGGCAGATTGCACTCGATTACCTTTATTACAATCCACAGTGGGGTGATAGTCAGGCGAAAAGCGCGTCACCGTTGTCGCAGCAATCCAGCCAAATTAATTTCAGTGGCTGGCCGGCGTTACAACTTCGCTGCAGCGAGTGCTGGTTAATGGGGCAAAAATATGGCCGCATGCAGGCCACGTTGCAACCTAAAGGTGATACGTTAGCGCTTACTAACGGTTCAGTGGACACGGGTAGCTCAAAACTCAACATTCAGGGTGAATGGGTAAACCGACCTAACGACCAGCGCACTTCACTAAAAGGCACCCTGAAAGGCCAAAACATCAATAATGCGACCAACTGGTTTGGGATGAACACGCCGCTGCGCGACGCACCGTTTAACATCGATTACGATCTGCACTGGCGTTCAGCGCCGTGGCAGCCTTCAGAGAAAACGCTGAGCGGCACGTTAAAAACGCATTTCGGCAAAGGCCAAATCGCTGATGTGAATACCGGTACCGCCGGTCAAATTCTGCGGCTGTTCAGCTTTGACGCGCTGCTACGCAAGCTCCGCTTTGATTTCAATGACACCTTCAATCAGGGATTCTATTTCGATTCAATTAATGGCACCGCATGGATTGAAAATGGCGTGATGAGAACGGATAACCTGCTGGTGGACGGGCTTGAAGCGGACATTGCCATGCAAGGCAAGATGGATTTAGTGCAGCGTCGCATTGATATGGAAGCGGTGGTTGCGCCGGAAATTTCCGCCTCGGTCGGCGTTGCGGCGGCATTTGTCGTGAATCCGGTGGTGGGTGCCGCGGTATTTGCCGCCAGTAAGGTATTGGGACCACTATGGAACAAAATATCGCTGCTGCGTTATCACATCAGCGGACCGCTGGATAAACCGGAAATCAATGAAGTGCTGCGCAAACCGCGTGAAAACGGCACCAAGTGAATTTGACGCCGTACCGGAATTGCCGCAGGCTATGATTATCCGAGCACATAATGAGTGAGAAACGATGACTCTGAACCTGGTAAGTGAGCAGTTGCTAACTGCTAACAGCATTAATCAGCAGGACCTTTTTTCCCTGTTAGGGCAGCTTTCAGAACGTCGTCTGGATTATGCCGATCTCTATTTTCAGTCCAGTTTCCACGAATCCTGGGTGCTGGAAGACAAAATCATTAAAGATGGCTCCTACCATATTGATCAAGGTGTTGGCGTGCGCGCGGTTAGCGGTGAGAAAACCGGTTTCGCCTATGCTGACCAAATCACTTTGAATGCGCTGCGTCTGTCGTCTGAAGCAGCACGCAGTATCGTGCGTGAGCAAGGTGATGGCAAAGCGCATACGCTGTCAGCGGTGATAAACCGCTCGCTCTATGCACCGACTAATCCGTTGGATAGTCTGACGCGTGAAGACAAAATTGCACTGCTGCACCGTGTTGACCAGGTTGCGCGTGCTGCCGATGCGCGCGTGCAGGAAGTCAGCGCCAGCCTGAGTGGTGTTTACGAGCAAGTGCTGGTGGCCGCAACCGACGGTACGCTGGCGGCGGATGTCCGTCCGCTGGTTCGTCTTTCTATCAGTGTTCAGGTGGAAGACAACGGCAAGCGCGAGCGTGGCTCAAGCGGTGGCGGTGGTCGCACAGGTTATGAATTTTTCCTCGCCGATGAAAACGGTGACGTACGTGCTGATGCCTGGGCGCGTGAAGCGGTACGCATGGCGTTAGTTAATCTTTCTGCCGTCGCCGCACCTGCTGGCACCTTGCCGGTGGTGTTGGGCGCAGGCTGGCCGGGCGTGCTGTTACACGAAGCTGTTGGACATGGTCTGGAAGGTGATTTCAACCGCCGCGGTACGTCTGTGTTCAGCGGTAAAATGGGGCAACTGGTCGCCTCCGATCTCTGTACCGTGGTTGATGACGGCACGATTGATGGCCTGCGCGGTTCGCTGGCAATTGACGATGAAGGTGTGCCTGGCCAATACAATGTGCTGATCGAAAACGGCGTGCTGAAAGGTTACATGCAGGACAAGCTCAATGCGCGCTTAATGGGTGTGAAGCCAACCGGCAATGGTCGACGTGAATCCTATGCGCATCTGCCTATGCCGCGTATGACAAACACCTACATGCTGGCGGGTAAATCTACCCCGCAAGAGATCATTGAAAGCGTTGAGTACGGCTTGTATGCGCCAAACTTCGGTGGTGGTCAGGTCGATATCACGTCCGGGAAATTTGTGTTCTCAACGTCGGAAGCCTATCTGATTGAAAAGGGTAAAGTGACTAAACCGGTGAAAGGCGCGACGCTGATCGGTTCTGGCATTGAAGCTATGCAGCAGATTTCCATGGTCGGTAATGATCTGGCACTGGATAAAGGTGTTGGCGTTTGCGGTAAAGAAGGCCAAAGCCTGCCTGTTGGCGTAGGTCAGCCCACGTTGAAACTCGACAAGCTCACCATCGGCGGCACCGCCTGATGTGTTAAAAACAACCCGCCACCCGGCGGGTTGTTAGCTTTTACGGTGCTGCTGATACTGCTCGGCGACCTGTTCAAAATACTCTGTCAGATAATCGATACAGACCTGTACCTTAAGCGGCAGTTTATCTTTTTCGGTATATAACGCATAAACCGGACGCGGATCGGATTGATACCGCGGAAATAAAATATCGATCTCGCCTGCTTTAATCTCTTCAATCACCCACATCATTGGCACGTAAGCGATGCCATTGCCCGCTTTTAACCAGCGAATCAACGTCAGTGAATCATTAGTGACGAAACGTCCCTGCGGTGATAACCGCGTAACCAAACCTTCTGGGGCGATTAACTCGAAATTGTTGTCAGGCCGCACGCTGTATTCCAGCCAGGCAAAGTTATCGATATCGCTGGGTTTTTCCGGCGTTCCCTGCTGCGCCAGATAACTTTTTGCTGCACAGACCACCATTGGCATAGCGCCAAGGCGGCGGGAGAACAGGCTGGAATCTTTCAATGCACCGACACGAATCACTAAGTCCAGCCCATCCGCTATTAAGTCTGGCGCGGGAATACCGGTGACCAAATTAACGCTAAGCCCGGGATATTCACGCAGCATATCGCTGGTCATGCCGGCGAGAACGTTCTGCGCCATGGTGGATGAACTGCCGATGCGCAGTACACCAATGGGCGTATTATTGAAGGCATAAAGCTGCTCATGAACCTGCATCGCTTCTGCCAGCATACGGCGACAGCCTTGATAATAAATTTTTCCTGCTTCAGTCAGTCCAATACTGCGCGTGCTGCGATTAAGAAGTTTAACCTGCAGCTCATCTTCCAGTTTCGCAACAATTTGACTGATAGACGAAACGCTAAGATGAAGTTGACGTGCAGCGGCGGTAAAAGAACCCATTTCAACCACTTTGGCGAAAATGGACATGCCTTTTAGTCGTTCCATTGTTTACTCTGGCTAAAAAGTGATTTAGATCACATTCGGTAGAAAACGTATAGTCAAGCGCGTTACTATATGCGCGCCGGGGTATTACCCGGTGATTCTTCATTGCCTGATATCACCCGATGATACGCTATTATTAAGCCATCCGTGGTTCGGATGTGGTGTTCAGCTGTTTGTTATCTTCGATAACATTAATGGGTTCAATTAGGCAACGGATTATCCCGGCAAGGTCGAACTAAGGATTTCTGATGAGTGTGCTTCCGGTATTTGTCATGTTTGGGCTCTCTTTTCCGCCCGTTTTCATTGAACTGATTATTTCACTGATGCTGTTCTGGTTGGTGAAGCGTGTGCTGACGCCCAGCGGTATTTACGATCTTGTCTGGCATCCGGCACTTTTTAATACAGCACTTTACTGCTGTGTGTTTTACCTTGTATCCCGTCTATTTGTCTGAGGTTTAAGTGAAAACGCTCATAAGAAAAATCGCGCGTTACGCGATTACCATTCTGTTAGTCATCATCGCAGTCATCATCATTTTTCGCGCTTGGGTGTTTTACACCGAATCGCCGTGGACGCGTGATGCCAAATTCTCAGCCGATATCGTAGCGATCTCACCCGATGTCACTGGTTTGATCACAGATGTCCCGATTCACGACAACCAGTTAGTGAAGAAGGGTGACACGCTGTTTGTGGTGGATCGCCCGCGCTATCAAAAGGCGTTGGATCAATCCCAGGCGGATGTTGAGTATTATCAGGCGTTGGTCAGCGAAAAACGCCGTGAAGCTGGACGACGTAATCAGCTGGGCACTTCTGCGATGTCGCGTGAAGCGATTGATCAAGCCAACAACGATCTGCAAACCAGCGAGCATCAGTTAGCGAAATCCATTGCTACGCGCGATCTGGCGAAAATTGATCTCGACCGCACCACGATCAAGGCACCGTCTGACGGTTGGGTAACCAACCTTAACGTTTTTGAAGGTGAATACATCACGCGCGGCTCAGTCGCGGTGGCGCTGGTGCAGCAACATTCGTTCTATGTGCTGGCATATCTTGAAGAAACCAAGCTGCACGGCGTTCAGCAAGGTTTCCGCGCAGAAGTCACACCTTTAGGCAGTAACGTGGTGTTACGCGGCACGGTAGACAGCGTTGCCGCGGGTGTGACAAACAGCAGCAGTTCGGTAGATACCAAAGGTATGGCAACCGTGGATTCAAATCTTGAATGGGTACGTTTGGCACAACGTGTGCCGGTACGTATTCGTCTCGATCAGCAGCCCGGTAATCGTTTCCCGGCGGGCACCACCGCAACAGTGGTTATCACCGGAAAAGAGGATCGCCAACATACCAATGCCTCGCCGATGAGCAAGCTGTTCAATCGCCTGCGTGAGTTCGGTTAAGGGTTATGATTGAGTTTCTGCGTTTCCCGGTAAAGCTCAGTTTCGCGCTGGTCGCAGCGTTGATGATCGGCTTTCACCTCAATCTTGAAACGCCACGCTGGGCGGTGATGACCGCAGGGATTGTCGCTGGCGGCACCGCCTTTGCTGCAGGTGGCGATCCCTATTCTGGCGCGCTGCGCTATCGCGGCATCCTCCGTATTATCGGTACTTTCATTGGTTGTATCGCTGCGCTAACCATCATGATTGCGACCGTGCGTGCGCCGGTGGTGATGCTACTACTGTGCTGCATCTGGGCCGGTTTATGCGTTTGGCTCTCCTCGCTGATTAAAGTTGAAAATTCTTATGCGCTGGGATTAGCCGGGTATACCGCGTTGATTATCGTGGTTACTGCGGATGCCAGCGGCGGCCTGACGTTAGCACCGCAATATGCCGTAGAGCGTTGCAGCGAAATCGTTTTAGGGATCTTGTGTGCGATCCTCGCCGACATGATCTTCTCACCGCGATCGATTAAAAAAGTGATCGATCAGGAAGTTGATTCACTGCTGGTGGCGCACTACAAATTGCTGCAACTCTGCGTTGCACATGGTGATAAAGAAGAAGTGGATAAAGCGTGGGCCGCCTTGGTGCGTCGTACCACTGCACTTAACAGCATGCGCAGCCAGCTGATGATGGAATCTTCGCGCTGGCAGAACGCTAATCGCCGCCTGCAAATGCTGAATACCTTATCGCTGACGCTGATTACCCAAGCGGCGGAAACGTTTTTGATACAAAACGCCCGACCAGATTACATCGCGCCGCAGTATCGTTTGCTGATTGAAAAAGAGGTTGAAAGCGTCGAAGACGTGCACCAGCGTATGAAGATTATGCGTCGGGTGCTGGGCGTCAGCAGTAAAACCTCGCCGCTCACGCTGGCGAGCTGGGTCGGCGCAGCCACAGAATATTTGCTGTTGATCAACGGCATCAGAAGTAATAGTCGTATCACCGCGCTGGAAGAGGAGATTTTACAGCGTGAGGTAGTGATTCAGGCACGATCAGCAGAAACGCATCATGCAATGATCAACGGTATCCGTACCTTTGTAGCAACGGCGCTGGGCTCGTTGTTTTGGCTCTATACCGGATGGACTTCTGGTAGCGGCTGCATGGTGATGCTGGCAGTCATTACCGCGCTGGCGATGCGTATGCCAAATCCGTTGATGATGGCCAAAGACTTTCTGTATGGCATGACGGTGGCGGTGCCATTGGGTGCACTCTACTTTATGTATGTGTTGCCGGGCACCCAGCAAAGCGCGCTCCTGTTGTGTATTGCCATTGGATTGCTGGGTTTCATCGGCGGTATCTTTGTTCAGCGACGCCAGTTGGGTACGCTGGGTGCGCTGATCGGCACCATCAACGTGCTGGTGCTGGATAATCCGATGCAGTTCGAGTTCAACGTTTTCCTCGATAACGTGCTGGGCCAGGTCATTGGTTGTTTTGTGGCGATGATGGTAATTCTGCTGATTCGCGATAAATCAAAAGAGCGCACCGGCCGCAAATTATTGAACCGCTTCATGTATGCAGCCGTATCAGCGATGACCACCAATCAGGCACGACGTCGTGAAAACCACCTGCCTGCGCTCTATCAGCAACTCTTTCTACTGTTGAATCTGTTTCCTGGCGATATAGATAAGTACCGCATCGCGCTCACGTTGATTATCGGTCATCAGCGTCTACGTAATGCCGAAGTGCCGGTTAATGCTGACTTATCGGCCTATCATCGCCAGCTTCGCTATACCGCTGATCGAGTGATCTCTGCCAGCAGCGATGACAAGCGGCGTTATTACTTTGAGCGTTTGCTGCAAGAACTGGATGTTTATCAAGAAAAATTGCAGCAGTACGAAGCGCCAGCTAGCGTCACTGAGCCGGTAAAACGGCTGGCGCTGATGTTAAGTAAATACCAGAATACGCTCATCCAAATCTGAAACTGGCCGCTGCGTACCGCAGCGGCCTGCGCAATACCATTCCTTCATAAAACCTGTCGCTTTTGCCAACTATACTTTCTTAACGGAAAGTGAAACTGACAGGAGCGAATCAATGAGTACTTCACTACAAGACAGCGAACTGTTTCAGACCGGCTACCTGGCTGATGGCAAATGGCATCACGCTGCCGCCACCTTTGACGTGACCAATCCCGCTACAGGCGAGGTAATAGCGCAGGTCGCAAAAGCAGGGAAAAGCGAAACCGAACAGGCGATTGCTGCGGCTGAACGCGCCTTTCCTGCCTGGCGAGCGCAAACGGCTAAAGCCCGCGCAGACATTCTTAATCGCTGGTATCAGCTGATGATTGAGAACAAACACTGGCTTGGTCAGCTAATGACGGCTGAACAAGGTAAGCCTGTAAAAGAAGCCGAAGGCGAAGTGGAATATGCCGCCAGCTTTATTCAGTGGTTTGCTGAGCAGGCCAAGCGTGCAAATGGTGAAATTATTCCTCCGGCCAAAGCGGGATCGCGCATTCTTGCTACACGTGAACCGATTGGTGTGGTGGCCGCTATCACGCCATGGAATTTCCCCATGGCAATGCTGACGCGCAAGCTAGGCCCCGCACTGGCAGCGGGCTGTACCGGTATTATTAAACCCGCAAATAACACGCCGTTGAGTGCGTTTGCCTTGCTGGCGTTGGCAAAAAAAGCGGGCGTGCCGGATGGCGTATTGAATGCTGTCGCTGGCGACACACATGCTATCAGCGACGCGATCATGGCCAGCAAAGTGGTGCGCAAGATCTCTTTCACCGGCTCCACGGAAGTCGGCAAGCTGCTGATGCGTAACGCCGCCGAAACCATGAAAAAAGTGTCGATGGAGCTGGGCGGCAACGCGCCTTACATCGTGTTTGATGATGCAGATATTGATGCAGCGGTACAAGGCGCGATAGCCAATAAGTTCCGCAATGCCGGGCAGGTCTGCGTCAGCGTCAATCGCTTTTATATCCATAATGCCGTTTACGACCGCTTTGTTAACCAACTCGCCGACGAAGTGAAAAAACTCAAAGTAGGCAATGGCATGGAAGAGGGTGTGATTGTTGGACCGTTGATTGAGTCTTCAGCGGTAGAGAAAGTAGAACAGCATGTTAAAGACGCGGTAGCGAAAGGCGGCAAAGTACTGGTGGGAGGAGAACGTCACGCATTGGGTGGCAATTTCTGGCAACCCACGGTCATTACTGAGGCGCATGAAGGGATGAAACTGGCACAGGAAGAGACGTTTGGTCCTGTGGCAGCATGCTTCCGCTTTGATGATGAAGATGACGTTATTCGCCGCGCTAATGACACAGAGTTTGGCCTGGCTGCCTACTTCTATACGCAGAATTTGCAGCGCGTTTTCCGCGTTTCAGCCGCGCTGGAAAGCGGCATGATTGGTATTAATGAATGCGCGGTATCAACTGAACTGGCGCCGTTTGGCGGCGTTAAAGAGTCTGGATTGGGGCGCGAAGGATCGGTGCTTGGCATGGAAGAATATCTGGAAATCAAAGCGCTGCATCTGGGCGGTCTGAACTAGTTTCATCACTACGGACGACGAAAGCGGTCGTCCGTAGTGGGAGGATGGGAGCTGTCCGCATGAAAAACGAGTGTTTTGACTTTAATGAGATCGTTGATCAGGCCCATTTCTTTCGCCAGTTCAGCGAGCGTTTTGCTTTGGAAGATCGGCGTATCTGCGATTTGGATGGATTATGGGAGGTTGTTACGGGTGAAATACTGCCTATGCCGCTACACATCGAATTTGTGAACTTAGGCAAGGGACAGAAAAGACGCTACGGCGCGCTAATTTTATTATTTGATGAAGCAGAAGAAGAGCTGGAAGGTCAACTCCATTTCAATGTCAAATAACAACGAAAAAGGGCCCCGACGAGCGGGGCCAAAGGGTTCGTCAAGAAACTGACGAGGAATTATTTATAGAGCTCAGCGGTGAGGTGATAATTGTCACCGGTACGTGCTTCAATCACTTTATAAGCGCTGGCACCTTGCTCATCGGCTTTCTGAGAAAGCTGCGCACGATAATCCATTGGTGCGCCAGCCGTACCACTAATGGTGATGGTTCCCGCAGGCTGCATATTTTGTGCTTGCTGTTCAGTCACTAGCTGGGCAGCAGATGCGCCAAAAGCGATAACTGAAAGCAGGCTAACTGTAGCGATGGTTGCTTTGATTTTCATAATTCGTCTCCTCATTACAATCAACAACCTGCGGAATTCAAAGATGAAGCGGGTCGTCGATATGTGTCAGGTGTCGTTTAAACACCGGTTCGGTTAATTATTTATACAGCTCAGCTGTCACGTGATAGGTGTTGTCTTGATTGTTCTCGATAACACGATAGTGGCTGGCACCTTGCGCATCGGCTTTCTCAGAAAGCACTTCACGGATATTCGTCTGATCACCATCACGACCACTTACGGTAATGGTTTGATTCATAGGCTGTAGAGTCTGCGCCTGTTGATTTGAAACCAAGCTGGCAGCGCTAGCGCCAAATGACAGAACAGAAGCCAGACTTAATACGGCAAGGGTTAATTTGGTTTTCATGATTCACTCTCCTGAAATTTGAGGTGGCAACCCGAAGTGCATATGCGCGCTTCAAAAAGGCCGCCCGTTATCTGTTGTCTTATCGCCTGAACTTAGTTGTAAAGTTCAGCCGTCGCGTGGTAGTTGCCGTTGTTGTAAGCCTCAATCACACGATAGGCTTTTGCGCCTTGCTGATCGGCTTTATCACTCAGCTTCTGGTTGATATCCATTGGCGAGCCAGCGACACCGCTAACACTTATGGTGCCAACGGACTGCAAATTTTGCGCTTGCGAAGTATTGATAGAATCAGCTGCAACAGCACCAAATGACAGGGCAGATAGAATACTCAGGGTGGCGATAGTGGTTTTAACGTTCATATATATTTCCTCGTCGTCTGTTTTTATCTTTTTGTTTGTGTGATTCGCATCACGAAAACAAGTATAGAACTAATAACGGAAGAAATTAATACTCTGCTAATAATGTTTTTTTGCGATTCTTTATCCTTATGACATATTTTAATAACCTTAAGTTATAAAAAGTGGTTATAAAATGAGCTTGGGTGGTTAATTTCACGTTAAAACAGTGACATGCATCACTTTGTCTTTTTGTGCGAAAAGTAATGGTCGATATGGCTACAGGTTGATTTAGATCTGGGTAATGACGCTAAGTCTGTGATGTAAAGCAGTGTAAAATAGCGCAAAAGGTTAAGTTGGCGCAAAGGTTTAACCATTTTCGCGCAGCGCTAAATATGAAGCAATTTAATTTCAATGTACTGAATTTTAAGAAAAAAATTGAGTTTCTTGTGTAACAGAGAGAAAAGAACGCGTAACCGGCAGGTTAACTGCCGGCAGCCAAAGCGGGGTTTATAGCTCTTGTTCGAATAAAACCAGAATAGCGTCGTGCAGTTGTTTAACTGTGAAGGCGCGGGCAGGGGTGATAAAGATGGTGTCATCACCTGCAATAGTGCCAAGAATACCTTCTGATTTTCCTAAGGAGTCCAGCAAGCGTGCAATCAACTGAGCCGCGCCGGGACTGGTATGAATCACCACCAGCGCATCGTTGTAATCGATATCCAGCACCAAATTTTTCAGTGGACTGGTGGTGGTGGGCACGCCTAATTCTGCAGGTAAACAGTAAACCATCTCCATTTTGGCGTTGCGAGTACGCACTGCGCCAAACTTGGTGAGCATACGAGAAACCTTTGACTGGTTAATATTCTCGAAGCCTTCATCCTGCAGCGCCTGAACAATCTCGCCTTGGGAACTGAACTTTTCTTCTTTTAATAAGGCTTTAAAGGCCTTAATCAGATCGTCTTGTTTGGATGGGTTTCGCATAGGTTACCAATAAAAAAGGGGAATAACCGGGATTCAGCCCACGGCAGAGCGATGATTATGCATTTAAATGAATTTTTATTCAATTGGTTAGCAAGTGAGCTATCTGAAGCGGCCAGCGGGCGTGGATAATAGCAAAGATTTTTGTTCAGACCAAAACCGCGCTTTATGACGCATCAGGGCAAAGGTTGCAAAGTTGTTATACTATTGGAGATGTAGCAACAGATAACGAACACAGCCGTTCTCTGTCTGCAGACGGCGAAGTTGTCGGTCATTCAGGTAATGAGATGATAAGTAATTATTGAATCCGGAGATTAAGCGCGTTAGCACGTAGAATGAGCGCGGATAATCGTCATCGCCTGAGCTGTTGATTAAGGTCTGACTCAGATGGAATTTCGGCTCTTCTCTGCCCCACCTTAATAAGGAGTCACGAATGAAAGTTGCCGTCCTCGGTGCTGCAGGTGGCATTGGCCAAGCGCTCGCACTCTTACTCAAAACGCAGCTTCCTGCGGGTTCAGAACTCACCCTTTATGATATCGCCGCGGTTACGCCTGGCGTCGCTGTCGATCTCAGCCATATTCCTACTGCGGTAAAAATTCAAGGTTTCAGTGGAGAAGATGCCACGCCAGCCCTGACAGGCGCTGACGTAGTATTAATTTCTGCAGGTGTTGCACGTAAGCCTGGCATGGATCGCGCTGACCTGTTTAACGTCAACGCGGGCATTGTCCGTAACCTGATTGATCAGGTTGCTCAAACTGCACCTAAAGCGTTAATTGGCGTCATCACTAATCCCGTCAACACTACGGTAGCCATTGCCGCTGAAGTGCTTAAAAAACATGGCGTGTATGATAAAAACCGCCTGTTTGGTGTCACTACGCTCGATATCATTCGCGCCAATACTTTTGTTGCTGAACTAAAAGGCAAATCACCGGGCGATATTGAAGTTCCGGTCATCGGTGGGCATTCGGGCGTGACTATTCTGCCGCTGCTGTCACAGGTTAAAGGCGTCAGCTTTAGCGATCAGGAAGTCAGGGACTTAACCAAACGCATTCAGAATGCAGGTACTGAAGTGGTAGAAGCCAAAGCGGGTGGTGGTTCAGCAACGTTATCCATGGGACAAGCGGCAGCGCGCCTTGGCTTGTCACTGGTACGCGCCTTACAAGGCGAAGAGAACGTGGTGGAATGTGCCTATGTCGAAGGCGATGGGGAATATGCGCGCTTTTTCTCACAACCGCTGCTGCTGGGGAAAAATGGCGTCGCTGAACGCAAGCCATTGGGTAACTTAAGCAGTTTTGAGCAGCAGGCACTGGATGGCATGTTAGAAACCCTGAAGAAAGATATCGCGCAGGGTGAAGAGTTTGTGAAGCAGTAAGCGTAAGTGTGAGATAAACAGGAAAACGCCCGGCTTAACCGGGCGTTTTTGTTTGCTCTTTGTCCCTACAAACCTTTTTCTACAAACCACCTGATTTGAAATTACGTGACGCGGGCGCGCCATTGGTCGCTGGCGCTTTCTTGCCCAACGTTTCCATTCGCATCTGGAATGGAGGGAAGGGCATTTCAATGCCGTGCTGGTCAAAGCCTTGCAGGATGAGCTGATGCAATTCATGGCGCAGCGGCATGCGATGCCCCATCTCAGCGGCATGAACACGCAATTCAAACAGTTGAATGCCCTGCTGTAAATCAACCAGGAATGCTTCTGGTGGTGGAGTATCCAGAACATAACTGCAGCGCTCGGCGGCCTGTTTCAAAATGGTCGTAACCTCTTCACTGCTCACTTTCGCAGGCGCTGGAATGGTTAACACCACACGTGTTACTGAATCTGACAAGGACCAGTTAACAAACTGCTCGGTAATGAACGCTTTGTTAGGCACGATAATCTCTTTGCGGTCCCAATCGGTAATGGTGGTCGCACGGGTATTGATTCGGGTAATGCTGCCGGTGAGATCGCGAATTGTCACGGTATCACCGATGCGAATAGGTTTTTCAAACAGAATAATCAGGCCAGAAATAAAGTTGGCGAAAATCTCCTGCAAACCAAAGCCCAATCCAACACCGAGTGCGGCGACCAGCCACTGCAGTTTCGACCACTCAATACCAATCAATGAGAAACCCAGCAGGCCACCAATTAACAGCAACACATATTTGGTTAGCGTGGTAATGGCGTAACCGGTGCCAGGCGTAAGATCAAGGTGTTGTAGCAGAGCCAACTCCAACAGTGCGGGCATATTACGTACCAGCTGCGTGGTGATAATAAACACCAGGATCGCAATCAATACTGAGCCAAGCGTGATCGGTTGAATGCTCTCGACGCCTTGTATAGAAGTGTTCACATCCCACAGACGGATATTCTCAAGGAAGCCGAAGGCCGAATGAATTTCTGACCACAGGACAATCACCGAAACCAAAGCAATCAAGGTGAGAATAGAACGCACCAGCCGCAACGATTGCGCACTAATGGCATCAAGATCAATGACCGGTTCTTCTATCTCAATCGCATCCACATTTTGCGCGCCTTGCTCTTTCTCTTCTTCGCTGCGTGCGCGGTTTGCCAATATATCGGCACGGCGTGCGCGGGCACGATCAAAGCCGAGGCGACGGCGCTGAATCAACATCCAGCGACGAATAATGTGGTAAATGATCAACAACAAGAACCAGATCGCTACCGAGGTTTCCAGACGTGCCAACAGCGCCTGCGCGGTCGCCAGATAACCAATCGCCGAGGCGAGGGCGGCGAGCAGGGGGATCGCAATCATCAAATTCCACAACACGCGGTTAATGATGTTTTCGCCGTTGCCTTCTTTATCCAGATGTAACGGAATACCGGCGCGTTTCAGGCTAACGGTAACCAGGCTGATTGCACCACAGATCAGGATAAAACAGAGGCGGCCTAGCGAGGAGGAGAACTGGCGATCCTCGAGGTTGCTAAAGGCGATCAGCAACATAATCAGCGGCACAATCAGGCCGATACTCAGCGAGTAATAACGCATTGCGCGCGCCACGCGGCTCTGGGGCCAGCGGAAGTGCACAATGAACAAACCGTTTTTACGTGCAAACGCAGCGCTGATCATAAACGCCCACAGCAGCGGCAGCGTGGCGGTAATGCCATCGCCAATCGCAACTGCGATCGGATAAGGCCAGGCATTTTGCAAACCATATCCCAGTGCGCCCCATAATACCGGCAGCGGTAACGCCACCAGAATCGACCAAAACACGGTGCGAATCGTCAGGCGAAAACGATCCTGCGTTACCTTGCCGACTTTGCTGGCAGAGCGATCAAGGAAGCCGTTGAAATGACGGCGTGAACTAATACTGAAACCCACCAATAAAACCGCGCCGATAATAGGCAGCACCGTGGCACGGCTGGTAAACATCATCGCCAGCGCTTTGCCGAGCTGGCCTAAGGTGTCGAGCGACAGCAGACGCGACAGATCCTTAGCCAGCTCCAGCGGATAACTCAAACTAATGGGGCTGACGTCGGCAGTCCAGAAAAGGTAGCGATGTGTCGCGTCTTTGACTTCTGTTAACGCATCCTGAAGCTGCGTGTTAGCGACCTTCAGCTTGGTGATTTCAAGGATCAAGGTATCGCAGCCGGAGATCAGCGAATTCAGCAGTTCGCGCTGGGTTTTCAGCTGCGCATCAAGAATACGTTTTTGATCATTGGTGAAAGGCTGTCCATCGGCCTGATGCGCTTTACGCAACGCATCCTGACGTTCCAGCAAATCTTCATAATAGAGGCGCTGCACCCGCAGCTGCGCCATCTCGTTATCAATCTGTTGGGACTTCGGCATCTCCGGTAAGCGGGCAACCTGAGCACGTAACGCTTCGCCCAATAAGCTCGATGCACCCAGCCATTGCGACTGCTCGCGTAACGTGGTGAGCGCCTGACGCACCTGAATAATTTGATTGGTAGCCAGTCGCTGTTGCGAAGCCACCAAATCCATACGCTGCGCCTGCTGATTCAGCGCACCGGAAAGATCGCGGTTAACCCGGAACTGATCGCTGATTGATGGCGGGAGATCGCCACTGTTTTCCGCCAACTGCTCTGTCCGCGCTAACGCCAGTTCAGCTTCGCGCTGGCGCTGGTCGTTGAGCTGATTACGCAGTAACTGAAGATAGTTATCTAACTGCGCGGCTTTGCGTTGATGCGCATCCGCGCGCATGCGTGCCAGCTCCTGGCGATTATTGGCTGACAACTGTGCCAGCTCTATCTCATCAACGCGCGCTTTGTTCGCGGCATTTTCTGCCTGACGTGCGGCCAATTGCGTCTGTGATTGCGGCGTGGTGCCGCCGTTGCCTGCGCTTTGCAAACGACGCTCACTTTCAGTCATGGCGCGACGCGCTTCTGTCTGATCCTGCGGCAGTTGAGAGAGGGAGTCACTGATTTCACGCGCGCGATCTTGTTCCTGCTGAGCCTGCCGTCCCTCTTCCAGCAACTGGCTGCTGACCTGCAGGATCTCTTGATCCAATTCAGCGCTGCTCATCGTCGTTCGAAGGGTTTTAGGACTGTCGTTTAGCGAGGCAATTTGCTGGCGTATTTCACGGGAAAGGCGCGGGAAGTCATCAATAACTTGCTGATACTGCCGGGCCCGTTCCAGTGATTCATCACGTTCAGAAAGGGAATTTAGCGCAGCTTCAAGCGACTGAATCTGTTCCGCCTGTGCCGGAGAGCTTTTAGCGGCTTTCGCCTCTTCCAGCTGCTGTTTTAAAGAACTGGCTTCCGGAACGCTGGCCGCCAAGGCTGAGGTGCTGAGCCACAGGCTCAGCAGCAAGAAGAGGATCGAACGCAAAGGGAACACTCAATTTAGTCGACGATAACGTCAGAAACGTGGGGCGCCATCGGTAGCGTCATCGCCAGCGGTTGGCCCAAACGTGTTTTACTTTCAGCTTCCAGGCTTTCTGCCAGTTTTATGCGGCCTGGTGCGAACAAGTTAATGACCGTCGAGCCCAGCTTGAAGCGGCCCATTTCCTGACCTTTCAATAACACCACTGCGCCTTCATCATCAGCCGCAGGATAGTGCCAACGTTTAATCACACCTTCACGCGGCGGCGTAATGGTACCTGCCCACACGGTTTCAATGCTGCCGACAATGGTGGCACCCACCAGGATCTGCACCATTGGGCCAATATCCGTCTCGAAATAGCAGATGACGCGCTCGTTGCGAGCAAAAAGATTGGTAATGTTGCGCGCGGTAAGCGGGTTTACTGAATAGAGATCGCCAGGCACGTAAATCATTTCGCGCAGGATGCCATTGCACGGCATATGTACACGGTGATAATCACGCGGTGCCAGATAAGTCGTTACAAACTCGCCATCGCGGAACTTCGCCGCCATCTGCTCATTACCGGCCAGCAGTGCTTCGAGGGTGTAATGATGGCCTTTAGCCTGAAAAATCTGATTGCCATCAATATGGCCAAGCTGGCTAATTGCGCCATCGGCGGGCAGGGCGATCAGGTTTGCATCAAGGTCAATCGGGCGCGCGTCATCTTTCAACGGGCGAACAAAGAAATCGTTGAAAGTGCGATAGCTAGCGGTATCAGATTTGCGCGCTTCCGCCATGTCAACTTTGTAGAACCAGACGAAGATGTCGATGACCAGTTTGGTCAACCAACCACCGCGGCGACTGGCGCCCCAACCGGCAAGTTCAGTCAGCCATTTTTTCGGGAGAACATGATTCAAGCCGAGTTTTAAACGATCAAACACCTTAGCCTCCTGGCTATTTATCGTGACGTTAAGAAAAATGGGGGCGGATTGTAGCAGCGCCCCGGTCAGATGGCGAATACCGGCCGTTATTCTTCGCTGGCGAAGTTTTTACGCGTCTTTACCTGCGCCATGCTTTCCAAAATGCGGTGATAGTTCTCGAAACGGGAAATGTTAATTTTACCTGCTTCTACCGCTTCGCGGATAGCGCAACCCGGATCGGTGTCATGCTTGCAATCACGGAATTTGCAATCGCCAAGAAACTCACGGAATTCGACAAACCCACGGGTGATTTGTTCCGGCTCAAGATGCCATAAACCAAACTCGCGCACGCCCGGTGAATCGATCACATCGCCGCCATTGGGAAAGTGATACATACGTGAAGCGGTGGTGGTGTGCTGGCCGAGGCCGGAGGCATCTGAAACATCTTTGGTCAGAATGGCCGTTTGCTCTCCGCGATCAAGGCCGAGCAGCGCATTCAGCAGGCTGGATTTACCCACACCCGATTGGCCGGCAAAAATGCTGACGCGATCGTTCAGCGCTTCCTGCAGTTCATCAAGGCCGTTTTTTGCCCGACTGGACACCATCAACACGCGGTAGCCAATCTGGCGATAGATATCCATCTGCTCATCAACAAAGGCGCGTGCCTTTTCGTCCAGCAGGTCGGTTTTGTTCAGCACCAACAGCGGCTCAATATCCAGCGTTTCACTGGCGACCAGATAACGATCGATAATGTTAAGCGACAGCTCTGGCAGAATCGCCGAAACAATAATGATTTGATCGATATTGGCAGCGATGGGTTTTACGCCATCGTAAAAATCGGGACGGGTCAATACGCTGGTGCGTTCATGCACCGCTTCGACGATCCCTTTGCCACCGCTGTGGGCAGGACGCCATAAAACGCGATCGCCGGTCACTAATGAACGGATGGTGCGGCGAATGTTACAACGATGGGCGATGCCCGCACTGTCTTCGACGTCGGCATGCATCCCGAAACGGCTGACCACCACGCCATCAGCAGCTTCACCAAACAGATTGTCGTCAGCTTCCGGGCGATCTTTCCGCTGATTAAGACGACGATCGTGGTTAGCACTTACGCGACGTTGTTGACCTTTCGACAGTTTATTTTTGCTCACTAACCCTCACACGGCTTTCGCCTGGTTTCGCCCCGCTGGGCAAAACGTCTATGATACACCCTAATCACAGTTAATGACGACTACAGCAACGGCAGGTAACAGCATGGCTACTGGAAATGAAAACAATCTGATCTGGATTGATCTTGAGATGACCGGCCTCGATCCGGAACGCGATCGTATTATTGAAATCGCGACCATCGTGACCGATGCCGATTTGAATATCCTGGCAGAAGGCCCAGTGATGGCGGTGCGTCAGTCTGATGCGCAACTGGCGCTGATGGATGAGTGGAACGTGCGTACCCATACCAACAGCGGTTTGGTTGAGCGCGTAAAAGCCAGCGAATTTGACGATCGGTCGGCAGAGTTGGCGACCATTGAGTTTTTGAAAAAATGGGTGCCAGCCAATACTTCGCCTATTTGTGGTAACAGCATTGGGCAGGATCGTCGCTTCCTGTTCAAATACATGCCGGAACTGGAAGCCTACTTCCATTACCGCTATCTGGATGTCAGCACCCTGAAAGAGTTAGCGCGTCGCTGGAAGCCGGGTATTTTGCCAGGCTTCAAAAAAACCGGAACGCATCAGGCGCTGGATGATATTCGTGAATCCATTGCCGAGCTGGTTTATTACCGCGAGCACTTTTTGCAGCTTTAAGCGTCAGGCGGTGCGCAGGAAATCGCCAGTTTGTTGATTTAATCAGCAAACGCATCGAAAGCGGAAAATTTTGCTTTCAGGCACTTGCAGCAGCAACGATTTCTCGTATAATGCGCACCCCGTACCGGTGAAGAATTTATTAACGGTACAAGGCGCGGGAATAGCTCAGTTGGTAGAGCACGACCTTGCCAAGGTCGGGGTCGCGAGTTCGAGTCTCGTTTCCCGCTCCAAATTTTTTTAGCAGTAGCAGTATCCTCTTTGCGGGAATAGCTCAGTTGGTAGAGCACGACCTTGCCAAGGTCGGGGTCGCGAGTTCGAGTCTCGTTTCCCGCTCCAAAATGTGTTTAGCAGTTGCAGTACCCTTCTATGCGGGAATAGCTCAGTTGGTAGAGCACGACCTTGCCAAGGTCGGGGTCGCGAGTTCGAGTCTCGTTTCCCGCTCCAAATTTTTTTTGATGACATAAAATCAGCCAGTTATATAACACGTTGATTGTTATTGCTGTCGACGCTTTTCTAAAGGTTATCCACAGCGCTACACGCCGTCATCTATGCCATTCACAGCGATCTACAAAACTCTTTTAAACAGAGTTATCCACAGCTTTGATTAGCAAGCCAAGCGATAGCCCAATTCTTAAATAAACACAATTTCAGTGTAACCTATTGAATAATAAGTTAATGAAAATATTTCAATTTGTTATTTAAGCGACTTGATAATGTTATGTCGTTTGAATGACAACAGCTTTTTATTTTTATTCACAAGGTGTGGAAAAACTTTTTTGACTAGCATGTTGCTCAATCATGCATCACGCGGTAATCCTTTCTCCACTGCACGAACCAGCCGTTTTTGTTGAGCCGGCTGCACTTCAATAGCCAGCTGCTCACGTTTCTGCTGCTGCTGTAGTAATGCCCATTCAATATGCTCATCTAACAAAGCCTGTTCTCCCAGACGCTGTTGTAACGCTGCTACCACTTCCGTTGACCAGGGTGCATTGCCTAACGCGACAGCAATATTACGCAGCCAGCGGGAATGCCCAATCCGGCGAATGGCAGAACCTTCGGTAATACGCAGAAATTTTGCTTCATCCCAGCCAAAAAGATCGATCAACTCAGGCGCATGCAGCGCTGCTCGCGGTGAAAAATCGGGTTCATCACTTAATTGCCCGTAGCGATTCCATGGGCAGATCAGCTGGCAATCGTCACAGCCATAAATTCTGTTGCCCATTAACGGACGGAACTCTTCCGGGATCGCCCCTTCCAACTCAATGGTGAGATAGGAAATACAGCGGCGTGCATCCACTACGTAGGGTTCGACAATCGCATTGGTTGGGCAAATGGTCATGCAGGCTACGCAGCGTCCGCAGTTTTCTTCCTGTGGCGCATCAATCGGCAACGGCAGATCAATTAATAATTCACCAAGGAAAAACCATGAGCCCGCTTCCCGGTTGAGAATCAGTGAATGTTTGCCGGTCCAGCCCAAGCCCGCTTTGGCGGCGAGCGGGCGTTCAAGCAGCGGCGCAGAATCAACAAACGGGCGGAAGTTAAGCTCGCCGCAGTTAGCCTGGATCATTTCTCCGAGCTTTTTCAGTCGATTGCGCAATACTTTGTGGTAATCACGTCCCAAAGCATAACGACTGACGTAGCCCAGTTGGGGATTTTTTAGCGTACTGGCAAAGGCGGCTTTTGCCGGAAGATAATTCATGCGGACACTGATGACGCGCAGTGTACCGGGCAACAGCTCGTGCGGCCGGGCACGCATCATACCGTGGCGCGCCATCCAATCCATTTCGCCATGATATTGCTTATCTAGCCACTCTTGCAGACGCGGCTCTTCCGCGCTGAGATCGGTATCAGTAATGCCGACCTGCTGAAAGCCGAGATCTAATCCCCACTGTTTAATGTGTTGAGCGAGTTGATGAAGATCGAGAGGGTATGACATGAGTAACCAGGATTCGAAGAAAAACAGGGGCAGTTTACCATATTCTGTCTGGCCTGCGCAGGCACTGGCGCAGCTAGAGCATGAAGGCGCCGATACGCTCGGGATTACCTTATATGAACTGATGCTGCGCGCCGGTCAGGCTGCCTATGAGCACAGTCAAACCCATTGGCCTGAGGCGCAGAGCTGGTTAATTTTGTGCGGTCACGGTAACAATGGTGGTGATGGTTATGTGGTGGCGCGGCTGGCACAGGCGGCGGGAAAACAGGTTACGCTGTTGGCCTGTGAAGGGAAAAAGCCGCTTCCTGAAGAAGCACAATCCGCGCGTGACGCCTGGCTTGAGGCGGGGGGCGAAATCCATGCAGCCGATGCGAGCTGGCCCGAAAAAGTTGATCTCATTATTGATGCGCTATTGGGCACCGGAATCAATCGGGCACCAGCGGAACCTTATGCCACTTTGATTCAGCAGGTGAACAGGCATGCTGCGCCGGTTTTATCAATAGATATGCCTTCCGGTCTGTCTGCCGCCACCGGCAGTGCGTCTGGCGATGTCGTTGATGCAACCCATACGTTGAGCTTTATTGCGCTGAAACCGGGTCAAATTACCGGTAAAGCCCGCGATTACATTGGCGAGCTGAATTATGCAGATTTAGGCTTGAGCGCCTATTTATCCGGTGAAACAGCACCTATGGCACGTTTTGACGCCTGCTTTTTGTCACACTGGTTGAAACCACGTAAACCTACCTCACATAAAGGCAATCAGGGACGTTTGCTGGTCGTGGGCGGCGATGCAGGAACCGCAGGCGCTATTCGCATGACTTCAGAAGCCGCACTGCGTACCGGCAGTGGTTTAGTGCGAGTACTCACTCACAAAGATAATATCGCGCCGATTCTGACTGCACGGCCAGAAATCATGGTAGATGAATTAACCGATGAACGGTTGAGCGAGGCGCTGAAATGGGCAGATGTGATTGCCATTGGCCCAGGTTTAGGACAGCGTGATTGGGGTAAGAAGGCACTGAAAAGCGTCGCTGAAAGCGAAAAGCCGATGCTTTGGGATGCTGATGCTCTTAACCTGCTGGCAATCAGTGCGGAGAAACGTCAGAATCGCATCATTACGCCACATCCAGGTGAAGCGGCTCGCCTGCTGGGAATAAAGACCAGCGAAATTGAGAGTGACCGCTTACATGCCGCGCAAGCTTTAGCAAATCGCTATGGTGGTGTTGTGGTATTAAAAGGCGCGGGAACGATTATCGCCAGCGAAGCGGGTGAAATGGCTTTTGCTGATGTAGGGAACGCAGGGATGGCTTCAGGCGGAATGGGCGATGTGCTGAGCGGTATCATCGCCTCGCTGATGGGGCAGAAATTGGCGCTGTTCGATGCGGCTTGTGCGGGTTGTGTGGCGCATGGCGCTGCAGCCGATGCGGTGGCAGCGAAACGCGGCACCCGCGGCATGTTAGCGACAGACTTATTCGATCTGCTGTGGCAGTTTGTTAATCCAGAGATGAATCAATAATAAAGCATGAAAACCTGTGTTATTTCTCTGCCTGACGAAGCGGCAACGCTGGAATTGGGTGCACAACTCGCTCGCGCATGTCACCGCGCGGCGGTTATCTATTTGTATGGCGATCTCGGGGCGGGTAAAACCACCTTTAGCCGTGGTTTTCTGCAAGCGTTAGGCCATCAAGGCAATGTAAAAAGTCCAACCTATACACTGGTTGAGCCTTACATCTTGGGCGATCGTTCACTTTACCATTTCGACCTTTATCGTCTTGCCGATCCCGAGGAGCTTGAGTTCATGGGAATTCGTGATTATTTCACGGGAGACGCAATTTGCCTGGTGGAATGGCCGCAGCAGGGTGCAGGCGTTTTGCCGCCGCCCGATTTGGCACTGACGCTGCGCTACGTTGACACTGCACGTGAAGCTGAGCTGGTGGCGCAATCGCCACTGGGTCAAACATGGATTGATGAGATTGAGCAAGGCAGGAATCAAGCATGATGTCACGGATGAAAATCGCGCTGGTAACACTGTTGTTACTGGTTGCCACACCGCTGTTTGCCGCGAATCTTTCTGATATTAAAGTGGCGAATGGCGACAGTCAGGCAACGGTGACACTCAGCTTTGCCGGCCAACCGGTTTACGGTTTCTTCCCGCTGCGTAATCCCGATCGCGTGGTGTTGGATATTCGTCAAAGCGGCGTTATTCAAGGTTTACCGCTGAATTTCAGTGGCGAAAACATCGTTAAACGCATTCGCACCAGCACGCCGAAAGATAAGCAAAGCGTTCGGTTGGTGCTTGAGCTAACGCAGCCAGGCAAAACGCGTGCAGTGACGCAGCGCAATGGCAACAATTACAACGTGGTGTTCACCATCAACGGTACGCGCCCTGCAACGCGAAGCACACCTTCCCGCACGCTAACACCTTCTCGCGTTCCGACGCAAAGCACCTCAACCAGTAATCCTTTCGATGCGAGTCCGGTGACCGCCGTAACCAGTACTGCAAGCACGGTTCGGCCTGGCTCCGCATCCAGTCTTAACGATACGGTAATTGTGGCGATTGATGCCGGGCATGGCGGTCAGGATCCCGGCGCGATGGGGCAGAATGGCTTAAAAGAGAAGAATGTCACCATTGCGATTGCTCGCAAGCTGAAAGTGTTATTGAACACTGACCCAATGTTCAAAGGTGTGCTGACACGTGACGGTGACTATTTTATCTCGGTCATGGGACGCTCTGATGTTGCGCGTAAGGCCAATGCCAACGTGCTGGTTTCGATTCACGCCGATGCGGCACCAAGCCATGCGGCGACCGGTGCGTCAGTTTGGGTATTGTCGAATCGGCGTGCTAACAGCGAAATGGCAAACTGGCTAGAACAGAAAGAGAAGCAATCTGAACTGCTCGGCGGCGCGGGTGATTTGCTGGCAAATAGTCAGGCCGATCCTTATCTCAGCCAGGCGGTGCTTGATCTGCAATTTGGTCATTCGCAGCGCGTGGGATATGACATTGCGGTAAAAGTATTGCAACAGATGCGGGGTGTCGCAACACTTCACAAGCGTCTACCTGAGCATGCCAGCCTTGGCGTGCTGCGTTCGCCGGATATTCCCTCACTGTTAGTGGAAACCGGTTTTATCAGTAATACCTCGGAGGAGCGACTGCTTGGCAGTAGCGCACACCAGGAAAAAATTGCGCAGTCGATCTATAAAGGTCTGCGCACTTATTTCCTGGCGCACCCGCTACAATCGGTCCCAAAGGAGGAAAACCGCCCAGTCGGCTCGCAGCCGACGATTAGTGTTGCCAGTAATCCGGCCACGGGCGTAACGCAGTACACGGGCATGACCCAGCGTCATACGGTGACACGCGGCGAAACGCTTTCCGGGATTGCGGAAAAATATGGCGTTAGCATGGCGACATTGCGTGAGATGAATACCCTGAAGCGTGATGTAGTTTGGGTTGGCCAACGTTTAAAAGTGCCCGCCAGCGCCGCAGCCAGCCGCACGACGGCCGCACAAAAACCGGTACGTCATAAAGTCGTTCGAGGTGATTCGTTAACGGGCATTGCTGCGCATTACGGTGTTAGCCCGAAAGCGATTATGCAGGCGAATAATTTGAAATCGACCAATGTGATGCTAGGTCAAAATCTGAAGATTCCAACGTCCTGATTGTTTGCCCGGCCACTGCGCCGGGCTACCCGCTAAAAGGATATCCATCATGCCGATTCAAATTTTACCGCCGCAGCTGGCTAATCAAATTGCCGCAGGCGAAGTGGTTGAGCGTCCCGCATCGGTTGTAAAAGAGCTGGTGGAAAACAGCCTCGACGCGGGTGCGACACGCATTGATGTGGATATTGAAAAGGGGGGTGCCAAGCTGATCCGCATCCGCGATAACGGCTGCGGCATTAACAAGGCAGAACTGGCGATGGCGCTGGCGCGTCATGCCACCAGTAAAATCGCCTCCCTTGACGATCTTGAAGCCATTATGAGCCTGGGCTTTCGTGGCGAAGCGCTGGCGAGTATCAGTTCCGTTTCGCGTCTGACATTGACTTCACGTACTGCTGAGCAAAATGAAGCCTGGCAGGCCTATGCAGAAGGGCGCGATATGGCGGTCACAGTCAAACCGGCGGCACATCCTTGCGGCACCACGCTTGAGGTGCTCGACCTGTTCTACAACACACCTGCACGCCGCAAGTTTATGCGTACCGAAAAAACCGAATTTACGCATATTGATGAAGTTGTCCGTCGCATTGCGCTGGCGCGTTTTGACGTGGCTATTTCACTTAGCCACAACGGCAAATTGATGCGCCAATATCGTGCTGTCACTGATGAAGGGCAGCGCGAACGCCGTCTGGGCGCGATTTGCGGCACCACCTTTATGCAACATGCGATGCGTATTGACTGGCAACATGATGATCTCTCTTTACGCGGATGGGTCGCCGATCCCACCGGTTCACGTCAGGTTAGCGAGCTGCAATATTGTTATGTTAATGGCCGCATGATGCGTGACAAGTTGATCAATCATGCCATTCGCCAGGCTTTTCAAACGCAGCTGCAGGACGACCAACAACCCGCTTATGTGCTTTATCTGGAGATCGACCCACATCAGGTCGATGTGAACGTTCATCCGGCAAAACATGAAGTGCGTTTTCATCAGTCGCGACTGGTGCATGATTTTATTTATCAGGGCGTAATCAGCGCTTTACAGGCGAGCGCCGCGCCAACGTTGCCTACATTGCAAGCTGAAGAACCGGCTCCGCGCTGGCAGCCCGAAAACCGCCAGGCGGCGGGGGGCAACCATTTTGCCCAGCCCGCGCCGCGCCGCAGTGAAAATGTCTCAGCTCCAGCTCCAGCTCAGGTTCCCGCGTGGCAAACGAAAGAGAACAGTTACAGTAAGCGTGAAGGCTCGGTGTATCAGCAATTGCTGAAAACGCCGCAGGTTAGCGCGCCAGAAACCACGCTTCGTCCAGCCGTAAAAGAAGCTCCGCTGGCAGCGCATGCACAAAGTTTTGGTCGCGTATTAACGGTAATACAGGGCCAATATGCGCTGCTGGAACAAAATGAAACCCTGATGCTTATGGCGCTACCGGTTGCATCTCGCTGGTTGAAACAGGCCCAGCTTCAGCCTGGCGAAGCGGGATTGAAACCGCAACCGTTGTTGATTCCGGTCCGGCTGAAAATTGCACAGGTTGAGCGCAAGGCGGCGCAAGAAAATGCCAGCTTACTCAATCAGATGGCAATTGATTTGCAGCCACAAGGCGACCATGTGACCTTACGCGCAGTGCCTTTACCGTTACGAACACAAAATTTACAAATCTTGATTCCTGAGCTGTTAGGCTATTTGGCCCGACAGCAAGAGAATTCTGCCGCGCAGCTGGCTCAATGGCTGGCACGACGCGAAGATGCAGAGTCTCAAAACTGGAATCACTCGCAGGCGATTACATTGTTGGCTGAGCTGGAACGGCTTTGCCCACAGCTATTAAAATCGCCGCCTTCAGGCTTATTACAAGCCCTTGAAACTGAGAGCGCGATCAACGCGTTGAAGCATGAGTGAACTAAACCAGGCTGGCCGGCCCAAGGCTATTTTTTTGATGGGACCCACCGCTTCGGGCAAAACCGCCTTAGCGATTGAGCTGCGCAAGCAGTTGCCTGTGGAACTTATCAGCGTGGATTCTGCCTTAATCTATCGTCAGATGGATATTGGCACGGCGAAACCGTCGGCTGAAGAGTTAGCGTTGGCACCCCATCGTTTGTTAGACATACGCGATCCCGCAGAGGCCTATTCGGCTGCGGAATTTCGTCGCGATGCTTTAGCAGAAATGGCGGATATTGTCCGAAGCGGACGTATTCCGTTGCTTGTTGGTGGAACTATGCTCTACTTCAAGGCGTTACTTGAAGGATTGTCGCCGCTGCCCTCGGCCGATCCGGAGGTTCGTCAGCGTATAGAGCAAATGGCGCGTGATGATGGATGGGAAGCCTTACACCGCCAACTGTGTGAAATCGATCCGGTTGCCGGCAGTCGTATTCATCCGAATGATCCGCAGAGACTTTCGCGAGCACTGGAAGTTTTTTTTATTTCGGGTAAAACTTTAACGGAACTGACAAAAACGTCCGGCGAAGCGTTACCCTACGACGTGTACCAGTTTGCCATCGCCCCCGCGAGCCGCGAGCTGATACACCAGCGCATCGCTTTACGTTTCGAACAGATGTTAGCGTCAGGATTTGAAGCGGAGTCTCGGGCCCTGTTTGCACGAGGTGATTTGCATACGGACATGCCTTCCATTCGTTGTGTGGGATATCGTCAGATGTGGTCTTACTTATCTGGCGAAATTGATTACAACGAGATGGTTTATCGGGGAATTTGCGCGACCCGGCAGCTCGCTAAGCGCCAAATGACATGGCTACGTGGTTGGGAAAACGTTCACTGGTTAGACAGCGACGAACCCCAATTAGCCCGCGAAACGGTGTTACAGGTTCTTAGTGCGAAGCATGGGTGATTGTGTACAATTGGCTGGTTATCGTGCGCAAATTTTTACGCAGTTTTTTCAGAACTCTAGGTTCTAAAAGCAACAAACAACAAGCATATAAGGAAAAGATAGAATGGCTAAGGGGCAATCATTACAAGACCCGTTTTTGAACGCATTGCGTCGTGAACGTGTTCCGGTTTCGATTTATTTGGTTAACGGTATTAAGCTGCAAGGTCAGATTGAGTCATTTGATCAGTTTGTGATTCTGTTGAAGAACACGGTCAGTCAGATGGTGTACAAGCATGCCATTTCTACCGTAGTGCCTTCACGTCCGGTTTCTCACCATAGCAATAATACCGGCGGCAGCACGAATAATTACCATCATAGCGGCAGCACGCCATCAGCGCAGCCGCAGCCACAACAAGACGGTGATAGCGCAGAATAAGGCGCCGCCGTTCAGCCAGGACTGGAGAACGTTAATCGTTTTCCGTCCTGGTCTTTTATTTTTAGCGAGGTTATAGCTTGTTTGACCGTTATGATGCCGGTGAGCAGGCCGTACTGGTACACATCTGGTTCTCCCAAGACAAAGAGGTAGAAGATCTACAGGAATTTGAAACCCTGGTTTCTTCTGCTGGCGTCGAAGCGCTGCAAGTCATTACCGGCAGTCGTAAAGCGCCACACCCGAAGTATTTTGTCGGTGAAGGAAAGGCCGTTGAAATTGCCGATGCGGTAAAATCAAGTGGAGCATCGGTCGTATTATTCGATCATGCCTTAACGCCCGCTCAGGAAAGAAACCTGGAGCGGTTATGCGAATGCCGTGTGATTGATCGCACAGGCTTAATCCTTGATATCTTTGCCCAGCGCGCCCGCACCCACGAAGGTAAATTGCAGGTCGAGTTGGCTCAGCTACGTCATCTTGCTACGCGTCTTGTGCGTGGTTGGACGCACCTTGAACGCCAAAAAGGCGGTATTGGCCTGCGTGGCCCGGGTGAAACGCAGCTAGAGACTGACCGCCGTTTATTACGTGGCCGCATAAGCCAGATTCTTTCCCGACTTGAGCGTGTTGAAAAACAGCGCGAGCAGGGACGTCAGGCGCGCGCTAAAGCCGATGTACCCACCGTTTCTCTGGTAGGCTACACCAACGCCGGAAAATCCACTCTGTTTAACGCCATTACCTCTGCCAATGTGTACGCTGCGGATCAACTCTTTGCGACCCTTGATCCTACTTTACGTCGCTTGAATGTGGCTGATGTTGGCGAGGTGGTATTAGCGGATACTGTTGGGTTTATTCGCCATCTCCCGCATGACCTTGTCGCTGCGTTTAAAGCTACACTGCAAGAAACGCGTCAGGCAGCATTGCTGCTTCACGTCATTGACGGTGCAGACGTGCGACTGAATGAGAATATCGAAGCCGTAGATACGGTTCTTGAAGAGATTGAAGCGGACGAAATACCGAAGCTTCTGATCATGAATAAAATCGATATGCTCGATAATTTTGAACCGCGTATTGATCGCAACGAAGAAAACCTGCCAATTCGTGTCTGGCTTTCAGCCCAGACTGGCGTGGGCATTCCTTTGTTGTGGCAAGCGTTGTCAGAGCGCCTGTCGGGTGAAATTGCCCAATATGATTTGCGTCTGCCACCAGATGCGGGGCGCTTGCGCAGCCGTTTCTATCAGTTGCAGGCGATTGAAAAAGAGTGGAATGAAGAAGACGGCAGTGTCGGTTTACAGATCAGGATGCCAATTGTTGACTGGCGTCGTTTATGTAAACAAGAGCCGTCATTAACCAGTTACATTGTTTGACATGTTGCCCAATCGAACTTACCCAATAGATTTCAGGTTGTAGCAAGGCAGTCATTGAGCGAATCCCATAAAGCATACTGCGGTAAGTCATTGGGGTAAGCGAGAGCAGCTAACGTCGCGCCAGCATGAAAGATGAAGGTAAGCCGCAAATACAATAAATGGAGTAGAGACATGGCGTGGAATCAGCCCGGAAATAACGGACAGGACCGCGACCCGTGGGGAAGCAGCAATAATCAAGGCGGCAACTCTGGGGGAAATAAAGGAGGTCGAGATAAAGGGCCACCTGATCTGGATGATATCTTCCGTAAGCTGAGCAAGAAGCTCGGTGGACTGGGCGGTGGCAAACAGAGTGACAACGGTCAGCGCGGCTCCGGCAGCGGTGGAAAAATTGTTGGCATTGTAGCTGTTGCTGCTGTGGTCATCTGGGCCGCCAGCGGATTCTACACCATCAAAGAAGCGGAACGCGGCGTGGTTACACGCTTCGGTAAATTCAGCCATCTGGTTGAGCCGGGCCTTAACTGGAAGCCGACATTTATCGATCAGGTCCGCGCGGTTAACGTTGAAGCGGTACGTGAACTGGCGGCTTCTGGCGTGATGTTAACGTCTGATGAGAACGTGGTGCGCGTAGAAATGAACGTGCAGTACCGCGTGACCGATCCAGAGCGCTATCTCTATGCAGTGACCAGCGCCGATGACAGCCTGCGTCAGGCAACTGACAGTGCGCTGCGTGGCGTTATTGGTCGTTCAACCATGGACCGCATTCTGACTGAAGGCCGTACCGTGGTGCGTAGCGATACCCAACGTGAAATCGATGAAACCATTCGTCCATACAACATGGGTATTGCGGTGCTTGACGTCAACTTCCAGGCAGCACGTCCGCCGGAAGAGGTGAAGTCAGCGTTTGATGATGCAATTGCAGCGCGTGAAAACCGCGAGCAATACGTACGTGAAGCGGAAGCTTACGCCAACGAAGTTCAGCCGCGAGCCAATGGCCAGGCGCAACGTCTGCTTGAAGAAGCACGTGCTTATAAAGAGCGTACTGTTCTGGAAGCACAAGGTGAAGTAGCGCGTTTTGCCAAGATTCTGCCGGAGTATAAAGCCGCGCCAGAGATCACCAAAGAGCGTCTGTATATCGAAACCATGGAACGCGTGTTGAGTCACACTCGTAAGGTGCTGGTTAATGATCGTGGTAATAGCCTGATGGTGCTGCCGCTTGATCAACTGATGCGTGGCATGGATTCTTCCGGTCAGAGTGGTAAAAAAGGCACGAGTTCATCAACGCTGCCACCCCTTTCAGACCGTAATACCAGCCGCAGTGAAAGTTCGTCATACAGTCCAGACAGCGTCCTGGATCAGCGTCGAGTGAATGCTCAGCGCAACGATACCCAGCGCGAAGGGAGAGAGTAATCGATGCGTAAGCCCATAATCTTTTTACTTATTGTTGTGCTGGTGGCGCTTTACGCATCGCTGTTTGTTGTGCAAGAAGGCCAGCGGGGCATTGTGCTGCGTTTCGGTAAAGTGTTGCGCGATGATGAAAACAAACCACAGGTGTTTTCACCGGGTCTGCATTTCAAGATTCCGTTTATCGAAACGGTTAAATCGTTGGATGCACGTATTCAGACCATGGATAACCAAGCCGATCGCTTTGTAACCAAAGAGAAAAAAGACCTGATCGTTGACTCTTATATCAAATGGCGCATCAGTGATTTTAGCCGTTATTACCTGGCAACCGGCGGCGGTGACGTTTCACAGGCTGAAGTGCTGCTGAAACGTAAGTTCAGTGACCGTTTGCGTTCTGAAATGGGTCGTCTGGATGTGAAAGACATCGTGACGGATTCGCGTGGCCGCTTAACCACTGACGTGCGTGATGCACTGAATACCGGTAGCGCGGGCAACGACGACGAAATTGCGACACCCGCCGCTGATGATGCGATTGCTAACGCGGCAGCGCGCGTTGAGCGTGAAACCAACAGCAGTGAACCTGCGCCAAACCCGAACAGCATGGCGGCGTTAGGTATTCAGGTTGTTGATGTGCGTATTAAGCAAATTAACTTGCCGACCGAAGTGTCTGACGCCATCTTTAACCGTATGCGTGCAGAACGTGAAGCGGTAGCGCGTAGTCAGCGTTCACAAGGTCAGGAAGAGGCGGAGAAATTGCGCGCTCAGGCCGATTATCAGGTAACACGTACCATCGCAGAAGCACAGCGTGAAGCGTTGATTACCCGCGGTGATGGTGATGCTGAAACGGCGAAGTTATTTGCAAATGCGTTTAGTCAGGACCCGGATTTCTATGCTTTCATCCGCAGCCTGCGCGCTTATGAAAATAGCTTCAACGAAAATCAGGACATCATGGTGTTGAGTCCAGACAGCGATTTCTTCCGATATATGAAAGCGCCCTCTAACGCAACGCGATAAGAACTGATATAACCTACGGGCCGACACTTTTGTCGGCCTTTTTTTTGGATTACAGGAATGAACACGAGTATCTGGATGGCATTAGCGTTGGTATTGGTGCTGGAAGGCTTAGGACCGATGTTTATGCCACGTGCCTGGCGGCGGTTAATTCAAACCATGACGCAACTGCCTGATCGCCTGCTGCATCGTTTTGGCGGCGGCTTAGTGGTCGCGGGTGTAGTGATTTATTGCATGTTAAGCATGCACGGCAATATCTGATGCGCGATCGCTCACAGCCTAAATTGTGGTTTTAAGGCGCGTTTCCCCCCACATGTTGTAGTGATCAAAACTCAGGCAAAAAAGCGCGCAATCGTATGCTAAAAGTGCTGAAAGCGACCCGATCAGATGGTAGAATCCATTTTTAAGCAATCGGTGATTTTGAGAAATGGGTAAGAACGTCGTCGTACTGGGCACCCAATGGGGTGACGAAGGTAAAGGTAAGATTGTAGACCTTCTGACTGAACGCGCGAATTACGTTGTGCGTTATCAAGGCGGCCACAATGCGGGCCACACACTTGTCATCAACGGTGAAAAAACCGTTCTCCACTTGATCCCTTCTGGCATTCTGCGCGAAAACGTTACCAGTATTATTGGTAATGGCGTGGTTCTCTCTCCTGAAGCATTGATGAAAGAGATGAAAGGCCTGGAAGCGCGTGGGATTCCGGTACGCGAACGTCTGCTGATTTCTGAAGCTTGTCCGCTGATTCTGCAATATCACGTTGCGATGGACATGGCGCGCGAAAAAGCGCGTGGTGCCAAAGCGATCGGCACCACCGGCCGTGGTATTGGCCCGGCTTATGAAGATAAAGTGGCTCGCCGTGCTCTGCGTGTTAGCGATCTCTTCAACAAAGAAACTTTCGCAGCCAAACTGAAAGAAGTGGTCGATTACTACAACTTCCAGCTGGTGCATTACTACAAAGAAGAAGCTGTCGATTTCGACAAAGTGCTGAGTGATGTGATGGCGGTTGCCGACATCCTGACCAGCATGGTTGTTGATGTGTCTGAACTATTGGACGGCGCGCGTAAGCGTGGCGACCTGATCATGTTCGAAGGCGCGCAAGGTACGTTGTTGGACATCGATCACGGTACTTATCCGTATGTAACCTCATCAAACACCACCGCAGGCGGCGTTGCTACCGGTTCAGGCATTGGTCCTCGTTACGTTGATTATGTGCTGGGCATCGTTAAAGCCTACTCTACTCGCGTAGGTGCAGGCCCGTTCCCAACGGAACTGTTTGATGAAACGGGTGAGTTCCTGTGTAAGCAAGGCAACGAATTTGGTGCTACCACGGGTCGCCGTCGTCGTACTGGTTGGCTGGACGCTGTTGCTGTTCGTCGTGCCGTTCAGATCAACTCTTTATCAGGTTTCTGCATGACCAAGCTGGACGTGTTGGATGGCCTGAAAGAAGTGAAAATCTGCGTAGCGTATCGCATGCCAGATGGCAGTGAAACAACCACCACACCGCTGGCGGCAGAAAACTGGGAAGGCATTGAGCCGATTTACGAATCAATGCCAGGCTGGAGCGAAACGACTTTTGGTGTGAAAACACTGGAAGGCTTGCCACAAGCTGCCCGTAACTACATCAAACGCGTAGAAGAGATCACTGGCGTGCCGGTTGATATCATCTCTACTGGCCCTGATCGTAGTGAAACGATGATTCTGCGCGATCCGTTCGACGCATAATCACATTGAGGCCGGACAATCTCCGGCCTTTGTTTTTCCGCGCTTTGACGCCCCTGAATATCCCTTCGCTTATCAAATCACCCTCTGGCTTAAAAAAACGCACAGCTGCCCAGACTCTGGTTTATCATCTTACTTAATTAAAAAGCGAACCGGTTAACAATTGAAATTAATCGCAAGGCGAACACACGAATCAATGCCACTTTTGATGATTCACCGAGGTTAATGTGCAGCTGACAAGTTTTACTGATTATGGTCTGCGGGCCTTGATATATATGGCTACCTTGCCGGAAGGCAAGTTGACTAACATTACCGAAGTAACCAATACCTATGGCGTATCGCGTAATCATATGGTCAAAATCATCAATCAATTAAGCCGTGCTGGGTTTGTGGCAGCTACGCGCGGTAAAAATGGCGGCATTCGTTTAGGCATGAAAGCCAATCAAATCGTCATTGGTGAAGTCGTTCGTAAGATGGAACCGCTACAATTAGTAGATTGCAGCGCGTGTGCCATTACGCCAGCTTGCCGTTTAAGGAATGCACTCCATGCTGCGGTGCAGGTATTCTTACGGGAACTGGATAGCTATACCCTGGCGGATCTCGTTGAAGGAAATACACCTTTATATGAAATTATATTGTCCGAACCGCCGGTGGCAATGAAAATTAAATGACATCGGAGGAACCGTTATGTCAAAAGATCCTTATCAGGATAGAGAAGCTGAAAAATACGAAAACCCAATTCCAAGCCGGGAATTTATCCTGGCGCTGTTAGAAAAACGCGAAAAGCCAGCCAGCCGCGATGAGCTGGCGCAAGAAATGAATTTGCAAGAAGAAGAACACCTTGAAGCATTACGTCGCCGCTTACGTGCAATGGAGCGCGACGGCCAGCTGGTGTTCACTCGCCGTCAATGTTACGCCTTACCTGAACGTCTCGATCTGCTGCGCGGCAAAGTTATCGGCCACCGTGATGGCTACGGTTTCCTGCGCGCAGAAGGGCAGAAAGACGATCTCTACCTCTCTGCAGAACAGATGAAGTTCTGCATGCACGGCGATGTCATTCTCGCTCAGCCTTTGGGCGCGGATCGCAAAGGCCGTCGTGAGGCGCGCGTTGTGCGTGTGCAAGAGCCGCGTAACAATCAAATCGTGGGCCGCTACTTCACTGATGCGGGAGCCGGATTTGTGGTGCCTGACGACAGCCGCCTGAGTTTCGATATTCTCATTCCACCAGAAGAAACCCTGAACGCCCGCATGGGTTCGGTGGTGGTGGTCGAACTGGTACAACGTCCAACACGCCGCACGAAAGCCATTGGTAAAATCGCTGAAATTCTTGGCGATGATATGGGCACTAGCCTTGCCGTCGATATGGCATTACGTACCCATGAGATTCCACACACCTGGCCGCCAGAAGTAGAGAAACAGGTAAGCAAGCTAAGTGAAGTGGTGCCAGAAGAGGCCAAAGTTGGGCGTGTTGATTTGCGACAGCTGCCGCTGGTCACTATTGACGGTGAAGATGCGCGAGACTTTGATGATGCCGTTTACTGTGAGAAAAAGCGTGGCGGTGGGTGGCGTTTGTGGGTTGCGATTGCGGATGTCAGCTATTACGTACGTCCAGGCACGCCGCTTGACGATGAAGCCCATCAGCGTGGCACTTCAGTTTACTTCCCGTCTCAAGTCGTTCCTATGCTGCCGGAAGTGCTTTCCAACGGATTATGTTCGCTGAACCCACAGGTCGATCGCCTGTGTATGGTGTGCGAAATGACCGTCTCATCCAAAGGCAAGCTGACAGGCTTTAAGCATTACGAAGCGGTGATGAATTCGCATGCGCGTCTGACTTACACCAAAGTGTGGAATATTCTGCAAGGCAATGCGGAACTGCGCGAGCAATATGCGCCGCGAGTCAAAGAGCTTGAAGAGCTGCATAATATGTATCAGGCGCTGGAAGCGGCGCGCGAAGAGCGTGGTGGTATATCGTTTGAAACGGAAGAAGCCAAGTTTATCTTCAACGCTGAACGTCGTATCGAACGTGTAGAGCGCACTTCGCGTAATGATGCGCACAAACTCATTGAAGAGTGCATGATTTTGGCGAACATTGCCTCGGCACGCTTTGTTGAAAAAAATGAAGAGCCGGCGCTGTTCCGCGATCATGATCGTCCTACCGATGAAAGTATTGAAAGCTTCCGCACCGTATTAAACGAGCTGGGGCTGACCTTGCCGGGCGGGACTAAGCCGCAACCCATCGATTACGCAGCGCTGCTCACGCAAGTTGCCGATCGTCCTGATGCGGAAATGCTGCAAACCATGCTGCTGCGCTCAATGAAGCAGGCCGTTTACGATCCAGAAAACCGTGGTCACTTCGGTCTGGCGTTGACCTCTTACGCGCACTTTACTTCACCGATTCGCCGTTACCCAGACCTGCTCTTGCACCGCGCAATCAAATATCTGCTGGCAAAAGAGCAGGGCGAAGTGAAAGGCATTACTACCGAAACTGGCGGTTATCACTACGAGATGCAGCAAATGCTGCAGTTGGGCCAGCACTGCTCCTTAACTGAACGCCGTGCTGATGAAGCCACCCGCGACGTTGCTGATTGGCTGAAGTGTGACTTCATGCAGGATCAGGTCGGCAATGTCTTCAATGGCGTCATTTCTAGCGTCACCGGTTTTGGCTTCTTCGTTCGCCTCAACGATCTGTTCATTGATGGTCTGGTACACGTATCAACGCTCGACAATGACTATTATCGTTTCGACCCGATTGGTCAGCGTTTGATTGGCGAATCAGGCGGGCGTACTTATCGTCTGGGTGATGCCGTAGAAGTCCGAGTTGAAGCGGTGCACATGGATGAGCGTAAAATCGACTTTGCCCTGATTTCCAGCTCTCGCAAGCCACGCGGCGAAGGTAAAACGGCTCGTGAGCGCGATAAACGTGAAGGCAAAGCACCGCCGAAGCGTCGTCGTGAAATCAGTAAGAAGGCTAACTTCGAGCCAGATTCCGCGTTCCGCGGTGAGAAGAAAAAGCCCGCTGGTGAAAAGAAAAAGCCTGCTGCTGCAAGCACCGAGAAAAAAAGTAAAAAAGTCTCGGAGAAAACCCGTAAAATCGCCGCCGCCACTAAGGCCAAGCGCGCCGCGAAGAAGGCAAATCCTGTCTGATGCGCATCTCCGCCCTTGCTCCGAAGAGCAAGGGCGGTTCGTAATCCATTCATTCTCCCAATACTGAGCAGATCGATGAGCGAAATAATTTTTGGTATCCATGCCGTGCAGGCGCTGCTGGAAAACGATCCACAACGTTTCCAGGAAGTCTTTATCCTCAAAGGCCGCGACGATCGTCGTCTGCAACCGTTGGTAACCGCGCTGGAAGCTCAAGGTATCGTGATTCAACTGGCTAACCGTCAATGGCTCGATAGCCAGGTTGAAGGTGGCGTGCATCAGGGTATTGTCGCGCGCGTGAAGCCGGGCCGCCAGTATCAGGAAGGCGATCTGCCGGATCTGCTGCAAAGCCTGGAAAAACCATTTTTACTGGTGCTGGATGGCGTCACCGATCCGCACAATTTGGGTGCTTGCCTGCGTAGCGCCGATGCTGCGGGTGTGCATGCGGTCATCGTTCCAAAAGATCGCTCCGCGACACTCAACGCAACAGCGAAAAAAGTGGCCAGCGGCGCAGCCGAAAACGTGCCGTTAATTCGCGTGACTAACCTGGCGCGTACTTTGCGCTTGCTGCAGGAATACAACATTTGGGTAGTGGGTACCGCCGGCGAAGCCGATCACACTGTGTATCAGAGCAAAATGACCGGTCCAATGGCCTTGGTCATGGGCGCGGAAGGTGAAGGTATGCGTCGCCTCACGCGAGAGCATTGCGATGAGCTGATCAGCATTCCAATGGCGGGCAGCGTTTCCTCGCTGAACGTGTCAGTCGCAACCGGCGTCTGTTTGTTTGAAGCGGTGCGTCAACGCGCGCTGTAATCGCTGATGGCGTGATCGCCACCGCAAAAAAGTTTCTGTACCAGGCATAACTGCGCATCACTCCCATAATTAGGGAGTGAAATCCGTGAGGAGCCGTTATGACCTGGACAACCCACACCGTATTCAATCAGCCGCAACCTCTTAGCAACAGTAATCTCTTTCTGTCCGATACGCCGTTATGTGAAGCGCTACTGCGTGAAGGCGGTGAATGGGATCGCGATTGGCTCGCCTCGGTTGGTATGCAGCTTGGCAGCGCCGAATCACTGGAGCTGGGCCGTTTAGCCAACGCTGAGCCACCCGAACTGCTGCGTTACGATGCGCGTGGCGCGCGTCTTGATGAAGTGCGCTTCCATCCAGCCTGGCATTTACTGATGCAGGGCGTTTGCGCCAGCCGTCTGCATAATCTTACCTGGCAGCCCAATGTGCTTGAACGCGCCAGCGTGGCGCGTGCGGCGCGCTTTATTCTCCATGCGCAAGTGGAAGCCGGCACGCTTTGTCCGGTGACCATGACGCACGCTGCCATTCCTTTGCTACAACGGACGCTTCCCGCCGCGTTTGAAGGTTGGCTCGATCCCCTGTTGAACGATCGTTACGACACGCATGCACAACCTGGCGAACAGAAGCGTGGGTTGTTGATTGGCATGGGCATGACGGAAAAACAGGGCGGCAGCGACGTCATGACCAATACCACTCGCGCAGAGCCTTTGGAGCAGCGCGGGCCTGGCGAAGCCTATCGTATCGTCGGCCACAAATGGTTCTTTTCCGTGCCTCAAAGCGATGCGCATCTGATTCTGGCGCAAACCCAGCAAGGGTTAAGCTGTTTTTTTCTGCCGCGTCTGCTTCCTGACGGCGAGCGCAACGCGATCGTTATTGAACGACTCAAAGACAAACTCGGTAATCGCTCGAATGCCAGCGCAGAAGTTGAGTTTAAAGATGCCATTGGCTGGCTATTGGGCGAAGAAGGCGAAGGCGTGCGGATGATCCTGAAAATGGGCAGCATGACGCGTTTCGATTGTGCTCTTGGCAGCCACGGTCAAATGCGGCGCGCTTTTTCTGTGGCGCTCTATCATGCACATCAGCGTCAGGTGCAGGGAAAAAATTTGGTGGACCAGCCTTTGATGCGACAGATGCTGGCGACGCAAGCGCTGCAGCTAGAAGGGCAAACCGCATTTTTATTACGTCTGGCTCGCGCCTGGTCGCAGCCAGCCCAACCGCATGAAGTCAGTTTTGCTCGCTTGTTCACGCCAGCAGCGAAATATGGCATCTGCAAAGCGGGAATGCCGTTTGTCGCCGACGCGATGGAAGTATTAGGCGGCATCGGCTATTGCGAAGCGAGTGAACTGCCGCGCCTGTATCGTGACATGCCGGTTAACAGCATTTGGGAAGGATCCGGGAATGTGATGTGCCTGGATGTGCTGCGGGTGCTCACCCGGCAATCTGGCATCATCGACATGTTGAATCAGGAATTTGATGCGGTAAAAGGCAGTAATCGCCATTTTGATGCGCGCTGGCGTCAACTCAAGCTGCGGCTGCATAAAGCGCAGGAAGTGCAGGCGCATGAATTCACGCATCAGCTGCTACAACTGGCAACGGCGGCGCAACTGCTGAAATATGCTGAGCCGCCGATTGCTGATGCATGGTGTCGCCAATGGCTCGATTTGCGCGGATCGCGTCCGTTAGAAAACGCGCTTACCGATCGTTTATTACTGCGCGCGAGCGGCAGTTGAAGCGCCGTATAACGTTGCCGTGGCGTACCATAAGCCTGGCATTACCGTTTCATCAACCATCACAATCTGATAGTAAATCGCACCCGCTTGATTTGCTCGCGCATCGATTTCACGCTCAGCGTCATCTGGCGAACCGCGCACGCTAACGCTAATCGTGCCCAGCTTCGGCAAGCCGTGAGTTTGCGATCGTGAAATTTCTTGTGCATGGCTGGTCGGCGCAGGCGGCGCTTCCGGCGTATCTTTAAAAACTGAACAGCCGCTGAGCAGTAAGGCAAAAAACAACAGGAAAGCGTAACGCATGGCAAATCCTCCTGAGGGACGATGTATTAAGTGTATGTCACACCGTCCCGCAGGCAATTACGATTTGAGGTTAAAAACGCTGACCAACTGCGTCAGATGATGCCCTTTCTGACTCAGGTTCTGTGCAGTGGTTTCTGCCTGCGCCACTAAATCGCTGTTCTGATGCGTCGCCTGGCTGATCTGATTCATGGCCAGATTCACCTGACCAATGCCCGCTGCCTGCTGCTGCGCGGCAACGTTGATTTCACCCATCAATGCCTGAACCTGCTCAATGTGCGTCACAATGTTAGTCATCGCTTCGCGTGTTTGCTCAGACAAGGTATGGCCTTCAGCAACGTTACTGATGGAAGTCGCAATCAGGCCATCAATTTCTTTGGCGGCCTGTGCCGAACGCTGCGCCAGCGCACGCACCTCAGCCGCGACAACAGCAAAGCCGCGGCCATGCTCACCGGCACGCGCGGCTTCAACAGCGGCATTGAGCGCCAGAATATTGGTCTGGAAAGCGATCGATTCAATCACGTGAGTAATGTCGGCAATGCTTTGTGACGAAACTTTAATCGCCGACATAGTGTTGACCGAGCGCACCACTGTTTTGCTGCCGTGATTCACCATGCTGGTGGCTTCCGATACCAGCGACATCGCCTGGCGTAAACTGTCCGCCGTGTGTTCCACCGTCGCGCCAAACTGTTCCATGCTGGCCGAGGTTTCTTCAACGCTGCTGGCCTGACGGCTTATCTGGGCGCTGATATCCTGGCTACTGGCGGCGATAGTGTCAGTACCATCGCTGATCTCTTGCGCCGCGCCGCGCACCTGCGCCACAATTTTTTCTAAACCGTCACCAATGCCGTTAATGGCCGTGATCAACTGACCCACTTCATCACGTCGCGACGTATCAAGATGAACCTGCAGATTGCCCGCAGCGTATTGCTCTGCAAGATGGATAACCTGTTGTAATGGGCGAGTAATGGCGCGTCGGCTGTACCAGGCAAAACCAAGCGCGAAGATCACCACCAGAACCAGACCGGTGATCATAAACAGATTGCGGCTATGGGTGATAGGAGCCAGCAGGCTGGCGCGGTTGACTTCACCCACAATCACCCAATTCCAACCAGGCAACTGCTGCCAGGCAAGCATCTTATTCTCGCCCGCAATTTCTGCTTCACGGATACCTTGTGGTTGAGTGACCAGCTGCTGCAGAAGCGCTTTATCCCAAGCGGGCTGCTGGCCTTCACGCTGCTTATCAAACAGGTATTGGCCCTGCAATTTGCCTGACGTGCCATTTAGCACGTAAAAGTGGCCGCTTTCGCCGAGTCGACGCGCCAGTATTTTTTCACGCATTAAGGCGTATTCTTTATCAATCTGTACGCCGACAAACAGAATGGCAACGACCGTACCGCTGCTATCTTTCACCGGCTGATACTGCGTGATATAGCGATGACCAAACAGCGTGGCGAGACCGCGATAAACCTCACTCTGATTCACACTTTTCCACGCGGCGCTGGTGCGATCCAGCTGAGTACCGATTGCGCGACTGCCATCTTCCTTTTTCAGTGAGGTCGAAATACGCACGAAGTCATCGCCATCACGCACAAAGATGGTGGAAACCGCAGCAGTGCGCTCGGTGAAATCATCCACTGCCGTTTGATCAAGGTTAAGCGTCTTCAGTCCGGCTCTCAGCGTCGGGGTCGAGAAGTTACCCACCTGAATACGAGCACTGTCGTCGCGGCTAAAATTTTTAGGCAGGAAACTGGCGAAAAGTTGGGTGTAGCTGCTGACCTCTTCGGTCAGTGTGGCGTTAAACATCGTCGCCATTTCGCTGATGCCTTGTACCTGGTTATGCATATCGTCCATTGCCAGACTTTCCAGCTGACGAGATGCGTTATGACTTTGCGTGAGAGTCAGGACAAATAACAGCAGCGCTACACTAAGAGACGTCAGTACAGACAGCTTTATTCCAAGGCTCAGGCTGCTGAGAGAGAGACGCTTCATAAATTACCTTTGATTATGATAGGAGGGTACAAGATCAACGGCAGGTAAGAAGAAAAGTTTAGGACGCATTGATCTAGATCAAGGGTGGGCTGATTAATATTTTTATTGGCAGAATGTACACGTCAAAGCAGGTTTTGCCCCTTACTCAGGAGAGCACATGATTGAACTCACCACGGAAACATTGGCCGGTATTGAATGCCTACACGCAGCACCCGCAGGGCAGCGCCACGCCAGGCTGCCGACCGTGCTGTTTTACCACGGCTTTACGTCGTCTAAAGAGGTCTATGCCTATTTCGCCGTAGCGCTGGCTCAGGCTGGTTTTCGTGCGGTAATGCCAGATGCGGATATGCATGGGGCGCGCTACCACGGTGATGCCGAGTCTCGAATGAGCCACTTCTGGGACATCCTGAAACAGAACATTGATGAAGTCCCTCAACTGGAAGCCGCGCTGCGCGAGAATGACTTGATTAGTCATGATCGCTTTGCGGTCGCAGGGGCATCGATGGGAGGAATGACAGCATTAGGTGCAATGGCGCGTTATCCGCAGATTCACAGCGTCGCCTGTATGATGGGGTCGGGCTATTTTATGCAGCTCAGCAATACGCTGTTCCCGCCGCTGGTGGCGCGCACGACAGAACAAAAGGCGCAGTTTGCCGAACGCATGGCTCCGCTAGCGGGTTACGATCCTTGCGGACAGTTGGATAAGCTGGCTAATCGGCCGTTGCTGTTGTGGCATGGTGAAGCTGATGAAGTGGTGCCTTTTGCTGAAACCACAAGGCTTGACACGGCCCTGCGCGAACAAGGCCTGGACGCTAATTTGACCTCGCTGTCCGAAAAACATATCGGCCACAAAATCACGCCCTCAGGCCTGACCGCGCTAGTGAGTTTCTTTAAACACCGGCTGTAAATGAAATTGGGCTGGTAGCACGCTGCCAGCCCGTTACGTTACAGGGCATTAGTACGAATTCGATAACCGCTCCGCTGCGCTGATGGTGACGTTGGCATTGCTATTGCCTGGCGTATCCAATCGATTAACGTAAACATAGCCTGAAGCCGCTTTGCTACTGTTACTTCTCATCTGCTGCGCACAGTCAGCACTGCTGGCAAGGGCGGGTGGAGACAGGAAGAGACCCAGTAAGGTGGCGATGACGAACGTTTTCATGCTCGACTCCTCACTACAGGGAAAACACTCTGGCAGGACGCCGACAAAAAGGCCGCGACGTCTGAATAAAGTTTAGTGGCTGGTCATTATGTCGCCAGTCGGCCTTTTGATGCTCTTCTTCAGCTAATTTGAACAATTCTTATACAACCCGTTGTATTAGCAGAGATAGCACAAAAGGTATCGGTATTTGGCACGCTCTGTACGATTTGTTGAAATGTGCTCTTGAGTTTAGTGGGGGACATCAGTATGATTACGCGTCAATTTTTCAGCCGCATTCTCAGGCTGTGACCCATGAAAATTGGGGCACGGTCTATAACGTTCCTTGCTTCCACGGGCCGCGGTTGACCCAGACAGGAGGCTGAATAATCCGTAAGGAGCAATTTCGATGCGTCATTACGAAATCGTATTTATGGTCCATCCTGACCAGAGCGAACAGGTTCCAGGCATGATCGAGCGTTACACTGGTGCTATCACTGGTGCAGAAGGCACGATCCACCGTTTGGAAGACTGGGGCCGCCGTCAGCTGGCTTACCCGATCAACAAACTGCACAAAGCACATTACGTTCTGCTGAACGTAGAAGCTCCGCAGGAAGTGATCGACGAGCTGGAAACGAACTTCCGCTTCAACGACGCCGTTATCCGTAGCATGGTTATGCGCGTTAAAAACGCGGTAACTGAAGCATCACCGATGGTTAAAGCGAAAGATGAGCGTCGTGATCGTCGCGAAGATTTTGCTAACGAATCCGCTGATGACTCAGATGCTGGGGATTCTGAAGAGTAATCCATCGTGACGGCTAATCGACTGCGTTTGTCTGGCACCGTGTGCAAGACACCGGTTCGAAAAATAAGTCCGTCAGGAATCCCGCATTGTCAGTTTGTGCTTGAGCACAACTCAGTGCAGGAGGAAGCCGGGTTTCACCGGCAAGCCTGGTGTCGGATGCCGGTGATTATCAGCGGCAGCACCCATCAGGTGATTACTCAACATATAACGGTCGGCACGCAACTCATTCTCGAAGGTTTCATTAGCTGCCATCAGGCGCGAAATGGCCAGAGTAAAATGGTGTTACATGCCGAGCAGATTGAATTGATAGATTCTGGAGACTAGCCAAATGGCACGTTATTTCCGTCGTCGCAAGTTCTGCCGTTTCACCGCGGAAGGCGTTCAAGAGATCGATTATAAAGATATCGCAACGCTGAAAAACTACATCACTGAAAGCGGCAAGATTGTCCCAAGCCGTATCACTGGTACTCGCGCTAAATACCAGCGTCAGCTGGCTCGTGCTATCAAGCGCGCGCGTTACCTGTCCCTGCTGCCGTACACTGATCGTCATCAGTAATCGGCAACTGTCCATTAACGACTTTAAGAGGATAAGGTAATGCAAGTTATTCTGCTTGATAAAGTAGCAAACCTGGGTAACCTGGGTGATCAGGTTAACGTTAAAGCGGGCTACGCTCGTAACTTCCTGGTTCCTAAGGGCAAAGCTGTCCCTGCTACCAAGAAAAACGTTGAATTCTTCGAAGCACGCCGCGCAGAACTGGAAGCGAAACAAGCTGACGTTCTGTCTGCAGCGACTGCACGCGCTGAGAAAATCAACGCACTGGACACCGTTACCATCGCGTCTAAAGCAGGCGACGAAGGTAAACTGTTCGGTTCCATCGGTACCCGCGACGTTGCAGATGCAGTAACTGCAGCTGGCGTTGAAGTGTCTAAGAGCGAAGTTCGTTTACCGAACGGCGTTCTGCGCACCACCGGTGAGCACGAAGTGGACTTCCAGGTTCACAGCGATGTATTCGCGAAACTGATCGTGAAAGTAGTGGCTGCGTAATTTATTACCCAGCAACGCAAAACGCCGGCCTTGTGCCGGCGTTTTTGTTTATTGCGCGCGAAGAAAGCTGCCATCTGGCTGACGCGTAAACAGCACCGGGCCATTTGCACTCTCAACCGTCAATCCTGTCACTGCGCCTTGCGCATCTTGTCTTATCTTCACTTGTTGTCCACTTTGTAAAGCGCTCAGCGGCTGATCGTTGCCCTCGACACGCGCCATGGCAAAGACATCATTCACCGGCAAATTATTATCGCGAAACAGCTGCGCCAGCGTCTGGCCTGATGCCACGGTATAGCTGCGCCACGCACCTTGTGAATCACTTTTCGGTGGAGTTTGCTGCTGTGAAGGTGCTGCCTTGTTTTCGTAGATATCCGCCTGCATCGGCGTCTCTTGCTCAGAGGATGAGGTCACAGGACGTTCCACCGGATATTTTGGCGTACTGCTCGGCCAGAGAAACGCCAGCAGCATTAGCAGCAGGGCAATAACAATGCCACGGCGATGCGGGGCAGGTAGTGGGTCCATCCAGCGAATCGTGTCTGTCAGGTGCCAAATACGATGCAGCCAGTTAGGTAAGCGGGATGACGCGTCTGAAGCCATTCGTGGTTCCTCCTCTCCGGCGGATTGCTGTGGCTTGCGTTGATGCAGCCAGGTTTGCAGCCGGGATAAAATACGCGGTGCGTGCGTCCTGCGGCGTCGTGGGGCGATCTGGCCCATGTTCTCTCTCTTCATTATGTGCCACAGACAAGAGAAGCCTTGTCTGTTGTGATATACCTTTCATCTTTTCAACTTGCATATGCAGTGGATCGAATACCCAGGCTGCTTGCTCCCGGATATTCTCTGCTTGCTGCTTTCCTGCAATTCGAACGTTCTGAGATACAGTATGGGCAATGTGGACGCGAAGTGCCCGCCAGCATTGATAAATTTGACCTGCGTATTGTTTCTCTTTCATCGCGAAAAGTCATCCGCGATGCAGGGCATTTTACGCCAGCGGCCTGCGCTGCTATGCTGCCCGCTCGAATTTTTTACCAGAGTGAAAGGAACGAAGATGACAACCCCTTCTTTCGACAGCGTCGAAGCACAAGCAAGTTATGGTATTGGTTTACAGGTTGGCCAGCAGTTGCTGGAATCTGGTCTGCAAGGGTTGCAACCAGAAGCACTGCTCGCGGGCCTGCGCGACGCGCTGGAAGGGAATTCACCGGCGGTCCCGGTAGATGTGGTACATCGCGCGCTGCGTGAAGTGCATGAGCGTGCGGAAGGCGTACGTCGTGAGCGTACAGAAGCAATGGCAGCACAAGGTCAGACGTTCCTGGCTGACTACGCACAGCGTGAAGGCGTGAGCAGCACCGAATCAGGTCTGCAGTTCAGCGTAATCACTCAAGGTGAAGGCCCAATCCCATCTCGTCAGGATCGCGTACGCGTTCACTACACCGGTAAACTGATTGACGGCACCGTGTTTGACAGCTCAGTCGCACGTGGCGAGCCAGCGGAATTCCCGGTTAGCGGCGTGATTGCAGGCTGGATTGAAGCATTGACCCTGATGCCGGTCGGCTCAAAATGGGAACTGGTTATTCCTCACAACCTCGCTTACGGCGAGCGCGGTGCGGGCGCATCCATCCCACCTTTCAGCACGTTAGTGTTTGAAGTCGAGCTGCTCGAAATCCTGTAATACCCAAGGGCGGCAATCATGCCGCCCTCTCTGTTTTACTTCTTCTGCTGCTGCAAATTCACCTGCCAAATCGCAAAGCCAATCTCATCACTGCCTTTCTGCTGCATCGGATATTGCGCATGCTGTTTGATAAAGCCGTTGGCTTTTTCTCCCGGCGCAGTCTCAAAACGGATATCGACGGACGCAGTGGAAGCAATCGGTGCCAAATGCCAATTGTTATCGGCCTGTGGCTTAACCTCTCCATGCTTCTTGGTCTCTGCGCTGATATAAGCCGCCACCACTGAACGGTTCTCATCCGGTGAAGCAAAAGCGATGTACTTATCGCCGGTTCCGGCAAATTTGCCACCATACGCACGGTAATTGTTGGTCGCTACAAGGAAAGTCGCCTTCGGATCAACCGGTTTGCCATGCCAGCTAAGCTGCTTGATACGCGAAGCCTCAGGGTGAATCATCTGGCACTCCGCGTCATATCGCGCAGGTTGCGTCACATCAATCTGATATTCCACGCCATCGATCACATCAAAATTGTAGGTGCGGAAATCCCAGTTGATCAGTGATTGTGGCTTGCTGCTGGCGGGATCAATTTGATTGAACTGGCCAGCTGAGCACTCCAGCCACTCTTTTACCTGCGCGCCGCTGACCTTCATCACCACTAACGTGTTGGGATAAAGATACAAATCCGCGGCATTGCGGAAGGTTAGCGCTCCTTTTTCAACTTCAACATAGCTTGCCGGATCGTTTTTACGTCCACCCGCTTTAAACGGTGCAGCAGCAGAAAGCACCGGCAGACGTTCTAAGTCAGGATCGCCCTGAATAAAATGTTCTACATAGGCGCGCTGTGCATTGTTAACGATCTGCACGGTGGGATCGTCCTGCACCAACGACAAATAGCTGTACATCACATCTGCTGATTTACCGATCGGCTTGGCAACAAACTCTCGTGTAGCACGGTGCGCATCCGCCAGCACGCTAACCAGCGCCGGATCTTCAGCCACCAGCGATTTTTTCTGCGCGATGTCGTAAATGGGACGCGCCTGCGCTTTACCGCTGCTCACCTGCCAACGCCCATCGTCATTGTTCAGCACCAGATCGACCACACCAAGATGATCGCCCCACATGCCCGGCATCACCGCAGGAATGCCGTTCAGGGTTCCGTTAGCGATATCGGCGCCTTTAATGTTGGCGAAATCTTTGTCTGGGAATACGGCATGTGCGTGCCCAAACAGAATGGCGTCTATGCCTTCGACCTGGCTGAGATAGTAAACCGAGTTTTCCGCCATGGCATGATAAGGCTCGCTACTCAGGCCAGAATGCGGAATGGCAATAATCACTTCCGCGCCTTGCTTACGCATTTCAGGAATGTAACGACGAGCCGTTTCGGTAATGTCGTCTACCCGCACTTTGCCTTGAAGATTCGCTTTATCCCACACCATGATTTGCGGCGGAACAAAGCCGATATAACCTATTTTCACTGTTTGCCGTTTTCCATCGCGATCGACGACATCAGTGGATTTGATCAGATAAGGCGTAAACAGTGGCTTGCCGCTCTTACTATCGATCACATTGGCGTTAACGTAAGGAAAGCGGGCACCAGCAAGGGCTTTTTTCAAATAGGGCAAACCGTAGTTGAACTCGTGATTACCCAGGTTACCCACGCTGTAGTCCAGCGTATTGAGCGCTTGATAAACGGGATGGATCTCGCCCGCTTTAAGCCCTTTCGCGGCCATGTAATCGCCAAGCGGGCTGCCCTGAATAATATCGCCATTATCAACCAGCACGCTGTTTTTAACTTCCTGACGTGCAGCATGAATCAGCGATGCGGTACGTACCAAGCCAAACTTCTCGGTGGGCGTATCTTTGTAGTAATCGAAGTCCATCATATTACTGTGCAAATCGGTGGTTTCCAGTACGCGCAAATCCACGGTTGCTGCCGATAATGCGCTGGAAATTCCAAGCGCCAGTAACGTTATGCCAGGCTTAAACATGTAGGCTCCTGCTCCCAAAAGATCGAAGCTCTCAAAATAATGTAAAAGCTTGATCAAGGGTCATTTTAAAACGTGATGGATGTAACGCTTTCAGGCTTTGGAAGGCGGCTCGCAGAATTCAGATTTTGCCGCCACGTGGCAAGCATAGCGATGCTGTATGAACTATGATATTGATATATCTATGAAATGCTCCGCTGCATGCCGAAAAGTCGGCGCAGATAGCGGAACTGTTGACATGTAATCGGTCTGGCGTTGAGTCATACGCGCAGCAGCCGCATAAAACGAGGTGAAAAATGTTAGAGCAAATCTGCCAACTGGCGCGTGAAGCGGGCGATGCCATCATGCACGTTTATAATGGCGCGGCACCGCTTGACGTTTCTCACAAATCCGATGACTCGCCTGTGACGGCGGCAGACATCGCCGCACACAACGTCATTATTCAGGGTTTAAAACAGCTCTCTCCTGATGTGCCGGTATTATCAGAAGAAGATCCGCAAGGTTGGGATGTTCGCCAGCATTGGCAGCATTACTGGCTGGTCGATCCGCTGGATGGCACCAAAGAGTTTATCAAACGCAACGGCGAGTTCACCGTCAACATTGCACTGATTGAGCAAGGTAAACCGGTGATGGGGGTGGTATATGCGCCCGCGCTGGGCGTGATGTATTCCGCCGCAGAAGGTAAAGCCTGGAAAGAAGAGGGCGGTCAGCATGTGCAAATTCAGGCGCAGGATGCACGTCCGCCGCTGGTGGTGGTCAGTCGCTCACATGGCGATGATGATGAGATGAAACAATACCTGAAACAGCTGGGCGAGCACCAAACAGTTGCTACCGGTTCTTCATTGAAATTCTGTTTGGTCGCAGAAGGTAAAGCTCAGCTTTACCCGCGTTTTGGGCCAACCAATATCTGGGATACCGCAGCGGGTCACGCAGTAGCGATGGCGGCGGGTGCGCATGTTCACGACTGGCAGGGTAAAACACTGGATTACGCGCCACGTGAATCTTTCCTCAATCCGGGTTTCCGTGTGTCCCTGTTCTGATAGGCAAAACGGGAGGTTTTCCTCCCGTTTATTAACACTGCTTATTCTTTTAACAACGTTTTCAGCAATATCATTACCTGCCGCAACTCTTGCTGCGTGAGCGCTCCATCTTTTACAAATCGAACCTGTCCCGTCTTATCTACGACCACAATCGCCGAACTGCTTTCTTCAAGCTGCCAGGCTTTTTGAATATTACCTTTACTATCAATAATAAACTGCGACCACGGATACTGCTGTTTGTTGCTGTGAATGCTGCTGCGCACAAACATGCCGGTGCCCGGAATTGCATCATCGGTATTGACGATGGTGGTGGTTTGATAACGATCGTGCGGAAATTTCGCGGCTTTGATCGCTTCTATCAGCGCAGCATTCTTTTCCTTTGCTGATGAACGACCGGCAATATGCTGAATCACGCGTACTTTGCCGATCAGCTGTGCACTGTTCCAACTTTTATAGCTAAACTCATTTTGATGCCAAAGCAGTTCGCCTTTGTCGTTAATGCCTACTGCGGGAACGCGCTCGCCCTGTTTGATATCGTGAGCAAGTGCGCTAACCGGCATTATCAGGGTTAAAAATATCGCCGCCCATGTTGTCCGCATAAACACATCCTTAAGTGATCAGACCAGTTAGTCATTTTATTGCAATAGTAGGCAGTGATGATGCAGCTGTCGCGGCAAAGTGTCAGGTTTGTTATCAACGCCACAATTCCTTAACGACTGAAGGTTTATACTGGGTTGTGTCACGGCAGTAACAGAGTGTTCTGTAATGGTGTGTCAACTCAGTAAATAAATTCAATTTTCGGAACACGAGTAACGCACAGTGTTCTATAGTTTATTCGCAATTTGCGCTTCAAGGGCTCGTACCGATTTTGGCAACGGCGAAGCGTGTTTATAAAAATTTAGGAGTTAGACAGAATGAAGATCTTCCAGCGCTATAATCCGCTGCAAATAGCGAAATACGTAAAAACGCTGTTCCGAGGAAGGTTGTATATCAAGGACGTTGGCGCGTTCGAGTTCGACAAGGGAAAAGTGTTGATTCCCCGCGTCAAAGACAAACAGCATCTGAGCGTAATGTCAGAAATTAACCGTCAGGTTGTTCGTCTGAAGCTTGAGTTCAACTAATCAAAAAAAATAGCAGTAAGCAGTATGCAAAAGAAAGGGCGCCAACGGCGCCCTTAATATTTTTACTCTTCAGTGGTTTTTGTGAGGTTCAAGACCGGCGGGCGTTCCTCTATCCGCGTCACTAATAGCTGATCGATGCGATAGCTATCGATATCCACCACTTCAAACTTGAAGCCAGCAAATTTCACGAAATCGGTACGTTTCGGGATTTTGCGCAGCATGAACATCATGAAGCCGCCAATGGTTTCGTAGTTACCGGACTGCGGAAAATCGTCGATATGCAGCACACGCATCACATCATCAATTGGCGTACCACCCTCAACCAGCCATGAATTCTCATCACGCGCCACAATTTGCTCTTCCATGCCTTGGCCAACCAAATCGCCCATCAGCGTGGTCATAACGTCGTTTAACGTGATGATACCGACGACTAACGCGTATTCATTCATGATCACGGCAAAATCGTCACCAGCGGTTTTGAAGCTTTCCAGCGCCTCCGAAAGCGTCAGCGTGTCTGGCACAATCAACGCCGAACGAATTTGCAGCCCGCTGTTCAGCGTCATGCTTTGGTTGCCCAACACGCGTAGCAGCAGTTCTTTGGAGTCGACGTAGCCAACGATGTGGTCAATGTCGCCGCTACAGACTAAAAACTTAGAATGTGGATGTTCCGCGATTTTGGTTTTCAGGCTGTTCTCTTCTTCATTCAAATCAAACCAGACGATATTTTCGCGTGAGGTCATTGAAGAAGGAACGGTACGTGATTCCAGTTCAAACACGTTTTCAATCAGTTCGTGTTCTTGCTTACGCAACACGCCCGCCAGTGCACCGGCTTCAACTACCGCATAAATATCATCAGAGGTGATGTCATCTTTGCGCACCATCGGTAGCTTGAAGATGCGAAAGAAGACGTTAGCCAAACCGTTAAATAAAAACACCAGCGGGCGCAGGATCATTAAACAGAAGCGCATGGGGTTGATGATACGCAAGGCAACGGCTTCCGGCGCAATCATGCCGACGCGTTTTGGCGTCAGGTCGGCGAACAAAATAAACAGGCTGGTGACAATGGTGAAGGAGCAGATAAAGCTGAGCTGCTCGGCGAGATCCGGGGCAACAAAACGGCTAAACAAACTGTTGAAAGCGGGAGAAAAAGCCGCGTCACCGACGATACCGCCGAGAATAGCCACCGCATTCAGACCAATTTGCACTACGGTGAAGAACATTCCGGGCGTTTCCTGCATCTTTAACACACGTTGTGCATTAATGTTGCCTTCATCGGCGAGCAGTTTCAGTTTGATCTTACGGGCGGCGGCCAGCGAGATTTCCGAGAGGGAGAAAAAAGCACTGATTACGATCAGCAAAAGAATGACAAGCAAGCTATCTAACATATGAGATCCAAAGGGTTATCCACTTGTCATTTTTGGCCTGGGCAGCGCGAGGTAAGATCGTACTTCATGTACTTACCCATCGATCTGGGCTATCCGTGCCAAAAATGTCTGCGCCAATTCGACAAAGAAAATCACTGTCGGGGCAGAAATGAAAACAGGCGATATGCCTGTGGTGGCTGATTATAGCAGCAGCCACAATGTTGCCGCCAGAGGGCGAATAGCAGCATAAGCGGGAAGTGTCAGGCGAAACCGGGAACAGAACCGTAAGATTAATCTGAGTGAGGCACCTGAACAAGCCGATCGGCCGCACGGTTGTTGTATCGATCCCGGCATTTACCGACAATAGTCGGCGATTTGACTTAGATGTCGCCTTTACGCCACCGTTAGCAAAAAAGTGTGGCTATGATGATGGTGTTGCCTTGCCGTAAGAGCAGGCAAAGAAGATTAATGAGTGCCCTGCGGAAAAGGGGCCGGCATGATTAACAGGAGTACCCGTGCCACGATTTCATATTTATTGTATGGCCAGCCTGCTGCTTGCCGCGCCTTCCCTTGGGGCTGCGACAGTACGATTGCAGGTAGAAGGGTTAACCGGGGATTTGCAAAAAAATGTCAGAGCGCGCTTGTCCACCATTGGCAGCGATGAGGTCTCAAATGATGGCCGTTTCCGCGCGCGCGTTTCGGAAGCGGTAAAAGAAGGGCTGCGTGCACTGGGTTATTATGAACCCGATATCGATTTTGAATCACGTCCGGCACCTGCACAGGGCGGCCGCCCAGTATTGATTGCCCATGTGAAGCCGGGAGAGCCGGTAAGAATCGGCGGCAGCACCATTGTGGTTGAAGGCGATGCCAGAAACGATGCCGATTACAAAGCCTGGGTTGAACAAGGCCGCCCGAAAGTCGGCACCCAGCTGAATCACGGCCAGTATGACAAATTCAAAAGCGGTTTTTCCAACCTTGCTCTTCGTAACGGTTACTTCGACGGTGATTTCAAACAGAGCCAGCTCGGCATATCTGTAGAACGGCGTGAAGCCTTTTGGGATATCGATTACGACAGCGGCCCGCGCTATCGTTTTGGCGACGTGACGTTCGAAAAATCGCAAATCCGTGACGAATACCTGCGCAATCTGGTGCCCTTCAAAAAGGGCGATTACTACAGCTCACGTGATTTAGCCGAACTCAACCGTCGTCTTTCTGCAACCGGTTGGTTTAATTCCGTGGTGGTGGCGCCAGAATTTAATGAAGGCCGAAAAACCAAAGTGCTGCCGCTGAGCGCGGTGGTGTCGCCACGTACCGAAAATACCATTGAAACCGGTGTTGGCTATTCCACTGACGTCGGTCCCCGTCTGAAAGGCACCTGGAGAAAACCCTGGATAAACGATCGGGGTCATAGCCTGGTAGCCAGCGCCTATGTGTCTGCACCGGAGCAGCAGCTCGATCTCAGCTATAAAGTTCCCCTGCTGAAAAGTCCGCTGGAGCAGTATTACACCTTCTCGGGCGGGTTGAAGCGTACCGATCTCAACGACACGCAATCTGATACATCAACGTTAGCCGTTTCGCGTAACTGGGACAGCAGTTCCGGTTGGCAAAGAGCGGTTAACTTGCGCTGGAGCCTCGATCACTTTACCCAAGGCAGCGTCACTAACACCACAATGTTGCTCTATCCGGGCGTTAGCGTGAACCGCACCCGTTCGCGTGGCGGCCTGATGCCAACCTGGGGCGATTCACAGCGCTATTCCGTGGACGTCTCTGACACAACCTGGGGCTCAGACGTAGATTTCCTGATCCTTCAGGCACAAAACGTCTGGATCCGTACCTTGGGCGATAATCACCGCTTTGTCGCACGCGGTAATGTTGGCTGGATTGAAACCAACGATTTCGAAAAAGTGCCGCCCGATCTGCGTTTCTTTGCGGGGGGCGATCGCAGTATTCGCGGTTACAAATACAAAGATATCTCTCCGCGTGATGATGACGGCAAGCTAACGGGCGCATCAAAAATGGCGACAGGATCGCTGGAGTATCAATACAACGTGACAGGAAAATGGTGGGGTGCGGTCTTCGTCGATTCTGGTGAAGCCGTTAACGACATCAAACAGAGTAATTTCAAAACTGGCGCAGGTGTTGGCGTGCGCTGGTCATCGCCGGTAGGGCCGATTAAGTTCGACATTGCCCGACCGATTGGCGATCGCGAGGAACATGGTTTGCAATTTTACGTAGGACTGGGGCCTGAACTATGAAGCTGTGGAAAAAGGTCCTGATAGGTATTCTGATCTTTCTGGTGCTGTTAGTGGGTGGTGTGGCATTTCTGATTGGCACCACACCAGGTTTACATCTGGTGCTAAATGGCGCATCACGCTGGGTGCCGGGCTTGTCGATCAAACAGGTCGAAGGCGGCTGGCGTAATCTGTCGATTAACGGTCTGCGTTATGAAATGCCCGGCGTCAGCGTTGATGCTGGCAATATCCATTTAGCGGTGGATTTAAATTGCCTGCTGCACTCGTCGGTGTGCGTTAATGACGTCACGCTCAAAGATATTAGCGTGGTGGTCGACAGCAAAAAAATGACGCCATCCAGCGCGCCACCGCCAGAAGAAGAGGGCGGTAGCACCAATCTCAGCACGCCTTATCCGATCACCTTGCGCCATCTTGGCCTGCACAACGTCAATGTCAAAGTGGATGATACAGCGATTTCGCTGATGGATTTCACCACCGGCTTGCAGTGGCAGGATCGGGCGTTAACGTTGAGTCCAACCCATATTCAAAGCCTGCTGATCGCCTTACCAAAAGCGGCGAAAGTGGCTAATGAGCAGGTGATTCAGCCCAAAGTTCAGCAACCGCAGCCAGATGAGAAACCGCTGGGTGAAACGCTGCAGGCGATGTTTGCCAAACCGCTACTGCCAGAGCTACCCGATTTTCAGCTGCCGCTGGATATTGATGTGCAGACGATCCTGGGCGAACAGCTGCGCATTACTGGCGACACCGATATTTCCGTTAAACGCCTGCTGGTAAAAGCGAAAACCACCGATCGCCAGATGCAGCTGCACACGCTGGAGGTTGATTCTAATCTGGGGCAGCTCAACGGCAGCGGTCAGGCTACGTTAGCGGATAACTGGCCGGTGGATTTCTCGCTCAACGGCACGGCAAACGTGGATCCGCTTAAAGGCGAAAACATCGTATTGAAGCTAAACGGGGCGATGCGTGATGAATTGACGTTAGCGCTGAATTTATCCGGCCCGGTGCGTGCGCAACTTGATGCGACCACGCAACCAGCGGTAGCGGGTTTACCCCTTTCGCTGAAACTTACCAGCCCACAGTTGCGTTGGCCGTTAACCGGTCCGGTGTTGTATCAGGCTGACAATCTTGATTATCAATTCAAAGGCAAAGCCACTGATTACGTGATGTCGCTGCGTACCGCAGTGAAAGGCGAAGCGGTGCCACCAGCAACGATCTCGCTCGACGGCAAAGGCAACGTGCAGCAGTTTAGTCTGGATAAATTGCGTGTCGCCGCGCTGCAAGGCAACGTCGATCTCACCGCGCTGGTGGATTGGAGCAAAGCGATCAGCTGGCGCAGTGAATTGACCTTGTCAGGAATTGATACTGCAAAACAGTATCCCGATTGGCCGGCGAAGCTGGATGGTAAGATCGCTACGCGCGGCAGCCTGTATGGCGGAACCTGGCAAGTCAGCGTGCCGCAGTTGCAGTTGAAAGGAAACGTGAAGCAAAACGCAGTAACCGCAGACGGCTCACTGAGCGGCAACAGCTACAATCAATGGACGGTGCCCGGTATCAAGCTGGCATTAGGCCGCAACCATTTAGACGTAAAAGGTGCGCTAGGCGATACGGTAAACCTTGACGCAACCATTGATGCGCCACAGCTCAATAATGCCTTGCCGGGCTTAGGCGGCGTGGTGAAAGGCACCCTTAAAGCACGCGGAACATTGCAGGCGCCACAGGTATTGGCTGACCTCAATGCCACCGGTTTGCGTTGGCAACAGTTGCAAATCAACCGCGTTACGCTGAATGGCGACGTGCGTTCCAGCGATCAAATCGCGGGTAAGCTGCAATTACGCGTTGAACAGCTTAAACAGGATGCCTTGAGCATTAACCTGTTGACGCTGAACGCCGACGGTAACGAAAAGCAGCATCAGCTCAAACTCGATGTTCAGGGTAAACCGGTTTCCGGTCAGCTGGCGTTGAGCGGCAGCTTTGATCGCCAGCAGCAGCGTTGGAAAGGCTCACTGAACAACACGCACTTCGACACGCCAGTAGGCGAATGGCGACTGACACGGGCGATGGCGATCGATTATCTCAACGCCAAACAAACCGCCACCATTGGCGCGCATTGCTGGCAGAACCCCAATGCGCAGTTGTGCGTGCCGGAGCCGATTGAAGCGGGCCCGAGCGGAAAAGCGCATGTGGTGCTTAATCGCTTTGATCTGGCCATGATCAAACCGTTTATGCCCGATGCGACCAAACTCAACGGCGTGTTCAGCGGTGATGTGCGCGTAAACTGGAGTGCTGACGGTAGCTTGCCAACCGGCACAGTGGCATTGAAGGGTAATGGCGTCAAAGTTGAGCAGGATGTGCAGGGCAACACGCTGCCAATTGCCTTCGATACGCTTAATCTAAATGCCGCACTGCGCAACGGTCGCGCGCAGCTTGACTGGCTGATTCGCATCGCGAATAACGGTCAGCTCGATGGCAATGTCCAAATCAACGATCCTGAAAATCGCCGTACGCTGGGCGGTAACGTCAACATTCGCAATATTTCGTTGGCGATGATCAATCCGGCCCTGATGCAGGGCGAGCAGATCAAAGGCAAGCTCAACAGCAGTTTACGCCTTGGCGGCAGCGTGCAGCAGCCGCAGGTGTTTGGTCAGCTTGGCCTGCAGGATGTCGATGTTGATGGCAGCTTCATGCCCGTTGATCTCACTGCGGCGAACCTAAACCTGGTGTTCAATGGCATGAGTTCAACGCTCAATGGGTTGATCCAAACCGCGCAGGGTAACATCAACCTGAATGGTAATGCTGACTGGAGCCAGCTGGATAACTGGCGCGCCCGAGTCGCCGCGCAGGGTAGCCGCATACGCGTTACCGTGCCGCCAATGGTGCGCATGGATGTCTCACCGGATCTGGTATTCGAAGCCACACCTGCTGCTTTCAGTCTGGATGGACGTGTTGATATTCCCTGGGCGCGTATCACGGTGCAAGAAGTACCTGAAAGTGCGACCGGCGTTTCATCCGATGCAGTGATGCTGGATGAAAACCTCAAACCTATTCAGCCGAAAACCGCCTCGATTCCGATCAACAGTAATCTGGTTATTAACGTCGGCAACGATGTGCGGCTTTCTGCTTTTGGCTTGAAAGCGAAACTGAACGGCGATCTGAAACTGGTGCAGGATAAGTCAGGATTGGGATTAAACGGACAAATCAATATTCCCTCTGGTCGTTTCCATGCGTATGGTCAGGATCTGATTGTGCGTAAAGGTGAGTTGCAGTTTGCCGGACCACCCGATCAACCTTACGTCAACCTTGAAGCCATTCGTAACCCGGAAGCCACAGAGGATGATGTCACGGCGGGCCTGCGTGTTACTGGTCTGGCGGATGAGCCGAAAGTCGAGGTCTTTGCTGATCCGGCGATGTCCCAGCAGGAAGCGCTTTCTTACCTTTTACGTGGTCAGGGACTCAACAGTGATGGTGACAGTAATGCACTGACTTCAGCATTGGTTGGCTTAGGGGTTGCACAAAGTGGGCAGGTTGTGGGTAAAATCGGCGAGACATTCGGTGTCAGCAACCTTGCCCTTGATACCGCAGGTGTTGGCGACAGCCAGCAGGTGCAGGTCAGCGGTTATGTGCTGCCGGGTCTACAAGTAAAATACGGTGTTGGCATTTTTGATTCACTGGCGACGTTAACCTTGCGTTACCGCCTGATGCCCAAACTCTATCTGGAAGCCGTGTCCGGCGTGGACCAGGCTCTCGATTTGCTCTATCAGTTTGAGTTTTAGCAATGCGAATAATTGTTTACGGCAGTTTAAGGCGCAAACAGGGAAACAGTCATTGGATGACGAACGCGCAATGGCTGGGTGATTACCCGATTGAGGGCTTCGAGCTCTACAGTCTTGGTCATTATCCCGGCGTCATCCAGGGCAATGGAACGGTACACTGCGAAGTGTACCGCATCGATGCTTCCACTCTTGGCGAGCTGGATGCGCTACGTACCAAGGGTGGAGAGTACAAACGTCATCTCATGCAGACGCCGTTTGGCAGTGCATGGCTTTATGTTTATCAACGCTCGGTGGCTGGACGCCAGCGTATCACCAGCGGCGACTGGCTAAAGCGCGATGAGGAACCAGAAGCCTAAACAAAAACACCGTCCAGTTGGACGGTGTTTTTTTATGGCTCGGCAACAGAATTATTTCTTCTGAGCGCGCTCATAAGAGGCAATGATTTCTGCTTTCGCAGCTTCGGCGTTATCCCAGCCGTCAACTTTCACCCATTTGCCTTTTTCCAAATCTTTGTAGTGCTCAAAGAAGTGGGTGATCTGTGCGCGCAGCAGTTCTGGCAGGTCGTTCACATCTTTGATGTGATCGTACTCTTTAGAGAGTTTGGTGTGCGGAACCGCAACCAGTTTGGCATCTTCGCCAGACTCGTCGGTCATTTTCAGCACGCCAACTGGACGGCAGCGGATTACGGAGCCTGGTACCAGTGGATATTGGGTCGGTACCAGCACGTCAACCGGATCACCATCCAAAGATAAGGTGTGGTTGATGTAGCCGTAGTTGCACGGATAGAACATGGCGGTAGACATAAAGCGGTCTACAAACAGGGCACCAGACTCTTTATCAACTTCATATTTGATCGGATCGGCATTGGCCGGGATCTCAATGATTACGTAGATATCTTCTGGCAGGTCTTTACCTGCTGGCACCTGGTTCAAACTCATCGGGCATTCCTTCAGTAGTCGTATGTTGAGTGTCGGCTATTATAGCCAACTGACTCTGAAAGTATGCCCCCTTTTTGGCGTTTCGGAATGCGCCTCAACGCTACTTCTGCGTGACAAACAGCGAGACAATGCCCGCAGCTATCAGTGGTCCGACCGGTACGCCGCGAAAGAAGGCTACGCCAATCACTGTGCCAATGAGCAATCCGCCAATAATGGTAGGGTTCAGACTCATTAAACTCACGCCACGTCCACCGAGCCAGGCAACAAAAATGCCCACCACAATCGCCACAAGTGATTGCCAGTTAGCAAAAGATTTAATCAGGCTTGAGGCGGGCAGTGAACCGCTGGCCAGCGGGGCCATCACAGCAACGGTAAGAATAATAATGCCCAACGTGATGCCCTGTTTTTCCACATAGGGGAAAAATTGTGCCAGGGGCGTAATTTTGATCACCAGTAAAATCAGAATGGAAATCGTCACGGCGCTGTTGTGGACGAAATAACTGAGGACGGCAAGGCAGATTAAAATAAAAGTCGAGGCATAAGCAGCCATGTTTTCTCCCTGAAAATGGATGAGTGTGCCAACCCATGTCAGCACATACGCGATTTTACCGCGTCCATTTATCAACAATCATCAGGGTTGGCGCAACTCCCATTATTCATTGATTGCAGCAACATCGCCTGATTACGCACCACACTGACGCTTTGCGCGCTGAGCGACACCGTGCCCAAGGTGCCCTGATCGCGATAACGGCTGCGACCGGCGTCCAGCCAACTGTCGCGATAAGTTAGCCAATTACGCTGTGCAGCACGTAATTTGGCTTTAGGCTCACCACTCAATTTTTTCATCAGTTTCCCATACTGATTATTCAACTCTTTGTCCCAGGCTTGATTTGCATCGCCGTAGCATTGCGTCATTGCTGAGGTTGTGGATGCGCCTTCCATGCAGTGATCCAGCGTATCGTCAATCGCGGATTTCTGCGCCATCGCGCTGCTGCTAACGAGAGTCAGCGCCAAAGGAAGCCATTTTTTCATTGTCATTCTCTTTCTAAATGATGAGGCAGAGTTCAGCTTGATTGATGTATCTGTGATGGTCAAGCAGCTGACCATCTATCAAGGTTAAAGTTTCGCCACGTAATAGCCGATACCTTTCCCGTTTTAGGGCTTTTGGATTTTTTTGCCTTTACTACACACATGGAATCTATCGAGATGAAACAGTTATCACTACGCACCGGGTTGCTGGCTATGCTGGCATTTATGACACTGCTGCTGTTGGCGGTGAGTTTTATGGGAATTGTGGCAATCAACAAAGGGAACCGATCGCTGGATGTAATCAATCGCATTCAGGGCATCGAATTGAACAATCTTTACCAGAGCAATGCTGAGCTGATGCGCGCCCGCACTTTAGCGGCGCTGGCCGTGCGAAAAATTGAAATTGGTTTGCTGGACGAGGGCGCAGTCGTGACGAAACAGGCGCAAGCCGATGTCATCGATTCGCAAAAAAGTCTAAAACAGTTTATTGATGCGGGCACTGTTACTGAGCACGGCAAAAAACTGGCTGATGCGGTGGTCTCAAGCTACAAAGCCTATCTGGATCAGGGCATTACACCGATGATGAGCGCGCTGGATAAACAGTACAACGACGAATATTACCAGCTGCTGGAAGGCGATCTCCCTACGCTGGCGGACAAATACAGCAAAGCGGTGGCAGATTTTGGGCAATACGCCAATGGCGTCACCGCTGCGCAGCTGGAGCAGGCGGCCTATAACGAAACCAAGATGAAAGTGCTGATCGCCGTCGCGGTGGCGCTCTCGCTGCTGCTGTTGGTGTTGGCCTGGCAGCTGTTGCGCCGCATGTTGTTGCAGCCGCTGAACAGCGCCATCTTGCATCTGGAGCAAGTGGCGGTTGGCGATTTGTCGCACACCTTGCCGCTGGCGGGTAACAACGAATTAGGGCGTCTGAATAATGCACTGGCCGAGATGCAGCAAGCGTTACGTACCTCTGTAAATCAGGTGCGTGAAGCCAGCATGCAAATTGACGTTGGCAGCCGGGAGCTGGCGGCAGGCAATGTTCATCTCTCGCAGCGTACTGAGGAATCTGCAGCCTCGCTGGAGCAAACCGCCGCCAGTATGGAGCAGTTAACCGCTACTGTGCGCCTCAACGCCACCAATGCGCAGCAAGCGAACCAATTGGCCAAGAGCGTTTCTGATACCGCCGATCGCGGCGCGGAAGTGGTGAGTTATGTGATGGAGAAGATGAGTGAAATCACTGAAAGTGCCCATCGCATTGGTGACATTCTTAGCGTGATTGATGGCATCGCCTTCCAGACCAATATCCTGGCGCTGAATGCGGCGGTAGAAGCCGCACGTGCGGGCGAACAAGGACGAGGCTTTGCCGTCGTTGCCAATGAGGTGCGCACGCTAGCACAACGCAGTGCTAATGCGGCGAAAGAAATTCGTACCTTGATCAGTGATTCGCAGACGCGCGTTAAAGAAGGCAGCGATATGGCGACCAAAGCGGGCGAAACCATGGATGAGATTTCGGGCGAAGTGATGCGCGTGACAGCATTGATGAAAGAGATTTCGCTGGCATCTGAAGAGCAGAGTCGCGGTATCGAGCAGGTTAATCAGGCGGTGACGCAAATGGATGAAGTGGCGCAACAGAATGCGGCGCTGGTGGAGCAGGCAACGGCGGCAACGCAATCGCTTGAGGCACAATCTGAACATCTACAGGCAACGATGGCGCAATTTCGATTGCAGGAAGCCTGATACAAAAAAGGGCGCGATCATCGCGCCCTTCATGATTAACCTTGACGGCAATCTGGGAATTCGCGCAGGAAGCGCTCCACATCATTGACCATCGCTTCATTGCCACAGTAGAACGGGCAACGCTGGTGCAGTGTGACAGGAGGAATGTCCAGAATACGGTTTTGACCATCGCTGGCTTTACCGCCTGCTTGCTCCGCGAGAAACGCCATTGGGTTGCATTCGTACAGTAAACGCAGCTTACCTTTGGTATGACTGGCCGTGCTCGGGTAAAGGTAGATGCCACCTTTCAGCAGGTTACGGTGGAAATCCGCCACCAGCGAGCCGATATAGCGTGAGGTATAAGGGCGCTTGGTCTCAATATCTTCTTCCTGACAGAATTTAAGATACTTTTTCACACCCTGTGGGAAACGAATGTAATTCCCTTCGTTGATAGAATAGGTGTAACCCTTTTCTGGGTAGGTCATGCGTTCGTGGCTCAGGCAGAACACGCCGAGCGACGGATCGTAAGTAAACGCATGCACGCCACAACCGGTGGTGTAAACCATCATGGTGGATGAGCCGTAAACCACGTAACCCGCAGCAACCTGCTTGTTTCCTGGCTGCATGAAGTCAGCTTCGACAACGGGCGTGCCGGGCTCGCTCACGCGGCGATAAATCGAGAAGATGGTGCCGACAGAAACGTTAACGTCGATGTTGGAAGAGCCATCCAGTGGATCCATCAACACCACGTACTTACCGTTCTCTTCACCTTCAAAAATAACGAATTCGTCTTCTTCTTCAGACGCGATACCAGCAACAATGCCACGTGCTTTCAATGCTGCTTTCAGTTTTTCGTTGGCGAACAGATCCAGTTTCATCTGCTGTTCACCCTGAACATTTTCAACACCACTTGCGCCCAGAATATCCACTAAGCCGGCTTTGTTAATGTCGCGGTGGATGATTTTGGCCCCAAGCTTGATCGCTGAAATCAATGCGGTCAGTTCGCCTGTGGCGTGCGGAAAGTCGTGTTGCTTCTCGACGATAAATTCGCCTAACGTTTTCATAACACATTCCCTGAATCTTCGATGGAGTGGCAGCATGCGTAACAAACCACCAACGTATGCGTACGCAGTTTAGCCGATTGAACTTTAAAAACCATAGTCCTAATCCGTTTCTTCCGTCTGCGACCGGCGTTACACTGTGCGCCGAACTTTTAGGTAATGGACTTTGATATGCGCATTCACATCCTTGGGATTTGTGGCACTTTTATGGGCGGATTGGCGATGCTGGGGCGTTCGTTGGGTCATCAGGTGACGGGATCAGACGCCAACGTTTATCCACCAATGAGCACGCTGCTTGAGCAGCAAGGCATTGAATTAACAGAAGGTTACGATGTCGCCCAGCTCGATCCGGCACCGGACCTGGTGATCATCGGCAATGCGATGACGCGCGGCAATCCTTGTGTGGAAGCGGTACTGGAACGTAACATTCCTTACCTCTCCGGCCCGCAATGGTTGCATGATTTTGTCTTGCGCGATCGTTGGGTGCTGGCTGTCGCCGGAACCCATGGGAAAACCACCACAGCCGGCATGGCAGCGTGGATTCTTGAGTCTTGTGGCCTCGAACCGGGCTTCATTATCGGTGGCGTACCGGGCAACTTCGATGTGTCGGCAAAATTAGGAAAAAGTCCATTCTTCGTGATTGAAGCGGATGAGTACGATTGCGCGTTTTTCGACAAGCGTTCCAAGTTTGTTCATTACTGCCCACGCACCTTGATCCTGAATAACCTCGAATTCGATCACGCCGATATCTTTGACGATCTGAAAGCGATCCAGAAGCAGTTTCATCATCTGATCCGCATCGTGCCGGGCCAGGGCAAGATCCTGCTGCCAGAACACGATAATAACCTGAAGCAGGTGATGGCGATGGGTTGCTGGAGCGAGCAAGAGAGCGTTGGCGATAATGGTCATTGGCAGGCGAAAAAGCTGAAACCTGATGCGTCACACTGGGAAATCTATCTCGATGGCGCAAAAGTAGGTGAGGTGAACTGGGCGCTGGTTGGCGAACACAATATGCATAATGGTTTAATGGCGATCGCTGCCGCCCGTCATGTCGGTGTAAAGCCAGAAGATGCGGGCCAGGCGCTGGACAGCTTTATTAATGCCCGCCGTCGCCTTGAGCTGCGCGGTGATGTTAATGGCATCAAAGTGTACGACGATTTTGCTCACCACCCGACGGCTATTCTGGCAACGCTTGCCGCGCTGCGCAGCAAAGTCGGCGGTACGGCACGCATTCTGGCGGTGCTGGAGCCGTGTTCCAATACCATGAAAATGGGCGTGAATAAAAACGAGTTAGCCCCTTCGCTGGCACGCGCCGATGAAGTCTTCTTGTTCCAGCCGCATCACATTCCGTGGCAAGTCTCAGATGTCGCAGAAGCCTGCATGCAACCGGCACACTGCACGGCAGATATTGATACGCTGGTGGAAATGGTGGCAAAAGCTGCACAACCCGGTGATTCGATTCTGGTGATGAGTAACGGCGGATTTGGTGGGATACATCAGAAACTGCTGGATAGGTTACAAAAATAGCGTCTTAGCTCAATAAAAAGAAAAATGGCGGGTTTATTAACCCGCCATTTTTTTAACCTTCAGCTAACTCACGCAAGTACTGGAAAATCAGTCGTGCGGATTTAGGCGGCTTGTTAGCGGCTTTCTCTTTCTGCGCATTACGGATCATGCTGCGCAGCTGCTGACGATCAGCATGGGGATAGAGCGCAATCACATCTGTCATTGCGTCATCGCCTTGTTCGATCATACGGTCACGCAGCGCTTCCAGCTTATGGAACAGCGCAACCTGCTGGTTGTGGCGGTTCTTCAGCTTATCCAGCGCCTGGCGGATCGGTTCTACGTCCATGCTGCGCATGATCTTACCGATTAACTGCAATTGACGGCGGCGACCTTCTTTCTTAATTCGCCCCGCCAGTTCGATCTCGGCACGCAAACGCTCATCCAACGGAATCTTATCGAGGGCATTTTTGCCCAGATCGACCAGTTCGGCACCCAGGCGTTTTAGCTCTTCAGCATCGCGTTTAATTTCGCTCTTACTGACCCAAATAATCTCTTCATCTTCTTCTTCCTGATTATCTGGCACATCGTCGAGCCACTCATCGGGCTGTTTGGTCATTTCTGGGCTCCCAAAAAAAAGAGGCTAATCCTACCAGTTTATCGGGTGACTGCGAAATTGTTCTCTGACTCTGATAGACTCAAATTATTCAACCATAAGATTAGACGGCAGGTCGATGAACGTATCTACTCAAGTTGCAGAACAGCGTAAAGTGTTGGAACAGGCGATTGCACAGGCGCTCGAACTGGCTAAAGCAAGTACTGACAGCGCAGAAGTGGCGGTAAGTAAAACGACCGGCATCGGTGTCAGCACGCGCTACGGTGAAGTGGAAAATGTCGAATTCAACAGCGACGGCGCGCTTGGCATCACCGTTTATCATCAAAATCGTAAAGGTAGCGCTTCATCGACTGACCTCAGCCCAGACGCTATCAAGCGTACTGTGCAGGCAGCGATTGATATTGCGCGTTACACGTCCCCCGATCCCTTTGCCGGTCCGGCTGATGCCGATCTACTGGCCTATGACGCACCGGATCTCGATCTTTACCATCCGTGGGAGATCGATGCCGATCGCGCTATTGAGCTGGCCGCGCAGGCGGAACAAGCCTCGTTACAAGCGGACAAGCGCATCACCAATACCGAAGGTGGCAGCTTTAACAGCCACGTCGGGATCAAAGTTTTTGGCAACAGCCACGGCATGCTGCAAAGCTATTGCTCAAGCCGCCATTCGCTCTCCAGCTGTGTGATTGCTGAGCAGGATGGCAACATGGAGCGTGATTACGCTTACACCATTGGTCGCGCTTTCGAGGATCTGAAAAGCCCTGAATGGGTCGGTGCAGAATGCGCACGGCGTACGCTGTCGCGTCTGGCACCGCGTAAACTTTCTACCATGAAAGCGCCGGTGATCTTCGCCCCTGAAGTCGCGACCGGCTTGTTTGGTCATTTGGTTGGCGCTATCAGCGGCAGCAGCGTTTACCGTAAATCCACTTTCCTGTTGGATTCACTGGGTCAGCAAATCCTGCCTGAATGGCTCACCATTCATGAGCAGCCGCATCTGCTGAAAGGGCTGGCTTCTACGCCGTTCGACAGCGAAGGCGTGCGCACCCAGGCGCGTGACATCATCAAAGAAGGTGTGCTGCAAACCTGGCTGATGACCAGCTATTCCGCACGTAAGTTAGGTTTAACCAGCACCGGTCACGCGGGCGGCATTCATAACTGGCGCATCGCCGGACAGGGCCATAGCTTTGACGATTTACTGAAGCAAATGGGTACTGGCTTAGTGGTAACCGAGCTGATGGGGCAAGGCGTGAGCGCCATTACCGGCGATTACTCACGCGGTGCCGCAGGATTCTGGGTGGAAAATGGTGAGATTCAGTATCCGGTAAGCGAAATCACCATCGCCGGTAATCTCAAGGATATGTGGCGCAACATGGTCACTGTCGGTAACGATATCGAAACCCGCAGCAATATTCAGTGCGGCTCGGTATTACTGCCTGAGATGAAAATTGCCGGGCAATAAAGACATCGATTCCTGAAAGCAGCCAATTGGCTGCTTTTTTTTGACCACAATAAAAAGGAAAAAACGATGCGTAAGCATGTGATTGCAATGTTGTCTCTCTCTCTGCTCTTCTCCAGCGCCAGCCTCTACGCGGCTGAGTTGGAACACGATATGGACACGCTGAATGCCAATCTTAAAATCGTCAAGAAAACTGACGATGCGCAGGAGATGCAAAAAGCGTTAAGTGAAATGCGTTCGGCGGCGCAGGATGCGAAGAAATCAACGCCAGAAAAACTGGAAGGCCAACCGGCTGACAGTGCACAGATCAAAGATTTCCATGCGGGTCTGGATTCGCTAATTGCTCAGATCGACGTGGTGAACGAGCTGGCAAAATCAAACAATATTGATGGCGCCAAAACGGAAGCAAAAAAGCTGGACGATATTCGCACGGCTAACCATAAGAAGTTTCGCTAATTCCTGTGCCGGTCGTCTGACCGGCTTTTTTTTGTCATAACTTTTGCTTATTTCCTCACGGTTCAACAGGTTGCCAATCGAATTCACCTGCATGACTTACGCATAATCATCGCTTCCTTTCTGCACATCACGCATAACGCGACCTTTATCACACTAAACACGCACCCTGCGATCTGGCGCACTGTGCTCACGTCGATTTCCACTTCCATCTGGAAAAGATGCGTCTCCAAAGCTTGCCTGCTTCCACGTAATTTATTTTCAACGCGAATTATCCGGTTTCAACAGGAGTAGCAAGGTGAGTAAAAACGGCGTCCAGGTGCAAGACGCACCACCGGAGGAAGTCCAGCAGCTGGCAGACAAAGTGCTGCAGCAGATCGCTGTGATCTATGCGCAACACGGTATTCAACCCAATGCGGTTCAGCAGCAAATGCTGGTTTCTCACGTACGTGCGATGGCATCACGCTCGTTAACCGGCGAGCCGCTGCCAGAGGTTGAAGCTGACTTGTTTGAGGATATCTCTCCAGAAACCATGCAACTGTCGCAGCAGGTGGTGGATCTGTTTGGCAATTTGCCGCGCGAAGAGGCGTGGTTACTGTCCGTTCATATCGAAGTGGCACGCACCCATTAATTCACCTGGCTTCACCAAAGACGGTGAAGGCTCGAAGAAAACGTTACGGGCAGAAACATCCGGCCCAGGCAGACATAACCCGAGGAACACAACATGGTAACTGTAGTGATTGGCGATCGTTTAGGTAAAGGTCAGAAAGTGGCGGCAGGCATTGAGAAAGCCGGTGGCCGGGCGGTGGTTGTTCCTGGTGTTGCGGCAGATATGAAGTTAGGCGACGTCATGAAAGCGGAAAACGCTGATTTTGGCATCTCCTTCTGTGGCAGCGGCGGCGCAGGTGCCATCACCGCACAGAACAAATATGGCTACAAAGCGAAGCACGGCATGCGTTCGATTGACGAAGGCGTTACCGCCATTAATGAAGGTGCAACCGTTTTAGGTTTTGGCTTCATGGACAAAGAAGAGTTAGGCGAGCGCTTAGTGCAGGCGTGGAACAAGAAATACGGCAGCTAACCATGAAAGAACAATACGTTACTCAGGTGACGGTGCAGGGTAAAGGCGAGACCAAAGCGAAAGCATTCGCCGATGCGCTGAGTCACGTGCAGAACCAGGTTCTGCGCGCGACGCAAAAGATTCTGTTGCGCATTGAGCCCGAAGATGTGCGGGTTTTACGTGCGCAGGAAAGCGTTAAAAACGAAAAATTCCTGTTTTTCTTTTTGGCGCGCCAACGGCGGAGCTACAGCGTTGAACTGGAGATTACCGTCAGCGTTACCGTGATCGATACCGAACAGGTTGCGTTCACGGCGGCTCCCTAAATTTACCCGTCAAATTCCAGGTTGCAGAGGTGTTAGCTTCGCGTCCCACTCCTTTACTGAGTCAACGCGTGGAGGTTCAGGCTGGCCGCCTTTAAGTAACGCAGAGTATTTGGGTAAGTGACGACAACAAAGGTAAAAAAATATGTTTTTAATCATTTTGTTTAAGTCGTTGATCATTGGTGGATTAGTGGGGGTAGGCGTTGGCGCGGGTGCGGCACGTATGTTCCATGCGCCCACTACGCAGGGCATGGGCGCTTTTCGTACCTTAGGCGAGTTGAACTCGTGTGAGGGCGATCCCGCTTCCCACTTCTCCTTTGGTCTCGGTTTTTTCTTTAACGCCTGGGCTTCTTCCGTTGCGGCGGGTTCCTTCACGCAAGATGTTGATCATCGCATCATTCCAAACTGGGGCGCGGCAGCGTTGATGGTGAAGAATCGCAACGTGGCAGAAACGCTGCACGATCCGAAAAAAATGGCTATCGCCTGCGGCATTATCGGCATGATCGTGGTGGCCTTTCTTAACTCAACCGCATCGGCGGTGCCCGCGGCATTGCAGGTCACGGCGGTAAAAGTATTAGTACCTGCAGCCAATCTGCTGGTGAACACCGTGATGCCGGTGATCTTCTGGCTGGCAGCCATCGATGCGGGCAAGAAATCGGGCTTTTGGGCCACGATTTTTGGCGGCCTGGCGCAGCTGATCATGGGCAATGCTGTACCGGGGTTGGTGCTGGGTATTCTGATTGGTAAAGGGGTAGAAGAGAGCGGCTGGAACAAAGTTACCAAAGTCATGATGTTTGTCATCGTTCTGCTGTTCGTGCTCAGCGGCTTCTTCCGTGGCTTCGACATGAAGCTGCTGCAATCTTTCCAGTTAGGCATTCCGGGCTGGCTCGATTCCATTCACAACTCCATGAGTGGCAAATAAGATGAACGAAAATAAAAGCTTCTGGTACGCCGATTGGTCCTTCCCGATTTTTGTCGGTCTGCTCTCTTCTGGCGTCTTCGCCGGTACGCACATGTATTACCTTTACGGGATCGGTGCGTTCAACGAAGTGGCGTTTGTCTCGATGCTGCGTGCCGGCATGGAAACCGGCGTCTACGGCGCGGTGGCGGCGTTTGGTGCCAGCTTCTTGTTCGCTCGCATTATTGAAGGTTCGCTGGTGGGCATTCTCGACATCGGTGGTGCGATTCAAACCGGCGTTGGCCTCGGCGTTCCGGCGCTGTTGCTGGGCGCGGGCATTGTGTTTCCAGTGGCGAATTTTGCAGCTTCGCTGGTAACCGGTTTGGTGATTGGCCTGGCGATCGGCTACCTGATCATTCTGGCGCGTAAATTCACCATCAATCAAAGCGACTCTACTTACGGTGCGGACGTGATGATGGGTGCCGGTAACGCTTCTGGCCGCTTTCTCGGCCCTTTAATCATTCTTTCTGCCATGGCGGCGTCGATTCCTATTGGATTGGGTTCGCTGCTGGGCGCGTTGCTGTTCTATCTCTGGAACAAACCGATTACCGGTGGCGCGATTCTCGGCGCGATGATTTTGGGTGCCATTTTCCCGATTGCGCTTTGATGCATCAGGCGGCTCGTCAGCGGGCCGCCGTTAAGGAGTAACCATGTTCGACTTGATTATTCGTGACGCGCGATTAAGCGATGAGCAGCGGGTCGATATCGCCGTGCTGGACGGAAAAATCGCCGCCATTGGTGATGTGCAGGGCAAAGCGAAAAGCGAACGCAATCTGGCGGGACGCTATTACCTCAGCGCAGGGTGGATCGATTCCCACGTTCACTGTTATCCCAAATCACCGATATACCATGATGAAGCCGATGCCATTGGCGTTAACCACGGCGTGACCACGGTGATTGATGCGGGCAGCACCGGCGCACAACACATTGACGACTTCTACCAGTTGACGCGTGCGGCACAAACTCAGGTTTATGCCCTGATTAATATCGCGCGTACCGGTATCGTCACCCAGAACGAACTCGCGGACATGACGCAGATTGATGGCCCCGCGGTTGAGCAAGCCGTGGCGCGCCTGCCCGATTTTATTGTTGGTTTGAAAGCCCGGATGAGCAGCAGCGTGGTGGGTGAAAACGGCATTCAACCGTTGATCAAAGCCAAGGCGATTCAAAAAGCGGTTGGCGATCTGCCGCTAATGGTACACATCGGCAATAACCCGCCCGATCTCGACGAGATTGCCGATCTGCTCACTTCTGGCGACATCATCACCCATTGTTACAACGGCAAGCCCAATCGCATTTTAACGCCGCAGGGTGAACTCAAGGCAGCCGTGAAAAATGCTCTGGCTCGTGGTGTGCGGCTGGATGTGGGGCACGGCAGCGCCAGCTTCAGCTTTGACGTGGCGCGGGTGGCCATTGCGCAGGGCATTTTACCCGACAGCATCAGCTCTGACATTTACTGTCGCAATCGCCTGAACGGCCCCGTGCATAACCTGGCGCACGTGATGTCGAAATTTTTCAGCGTGGGCATGACGCTGCCGCAAGTGATCGACTGCGTAACCTGGAAAGCTGCGGATGGCTTACGCCTGACGCACAAAGGACGCCTTGAGGTCGGTTTTGACGCCGACCTGACCATTTTTACCGTCAAAGAGGAAGCTCACCCGTTCGTCGATTCAGAAGGCGAACGGGTTGAGGGCGAGAAACATCTGATTCCGCTAGCCGCTGTTGTGGCTGGAGAGTGGATCCTGACTGAAGAAGGGAAAGCCAATGTCTCTACTATATGAAAAATATGGCCTTAAGCAGGTCATCAACGCCTCGGGGCGCATGACGATCCTTGGCGTTTCTACGCCATCAGCCGATGTCATTGATACGGTTAAGTATGGCCTCGATCACTACTTCGAAATGAAAGATCTGGTGAACAAGACCGGTGCTTATATTGCCGGTTTGCTGCAGGTTGAAGATGCTGTGGTGGTGTCTTGTGCTTCAGCTGGTATTGCGCAGAGCGTGGCAGCGGTTATTGTCAAAGACAACGACTGGCTGTTGGATAATCTGCATGCCGCGCCGCTTAACGTGCCGCACGACATCGTCGTACCCAAAGGGCATAACGTGAATTATGGCGCGCCGGTGGGCAGTATGGTGGCGTTGGGTGGCGGTAAGCTAGTGGAAGCGGGCTACAGCAATGAGTGCTCGCCTGAACAGCTGGCAGCAGCCATCACGCCGCAAACGGCAGCGATCCTCTATGTTAAATCCCATCACTGCGTGCAAAAAAGCCATCTCAGCGTTGAGCAGGCCGCCGTGGTAGCGCGTAAGCATGGTGTACCGTTAATCGTTGATGCCGCCGCTGAAGAGGATTTGCAGTGCTATTACCAGTTCGGTGCAGATCTGGTGATCTATAGCGGTGCAAAAGCCATTGAAGGCCCTACCAGCGGGCTGGTGATTGGCAAAAAGCATTATGTGGAATGGGTAAAACGCCAGAGCAACGGCATTGGCCGCGCAATGAAAGTCGGCAAAGAGGGCATTCTTGGCCTGACACAGGCGATTGAAAACTACCTGACACACGAGAAAACCAGCGGTGCGCAGATGGTAGAAAAAATGACGCCCTTCATTGAAAATCTCAACACCCTCAGCGGCGTCACAGCGCGTGTGGTGTGGGACGCCGCTGGACGAGATATTGCGCGCGCTGAAATCAAATTTGATGAGTCAGTGATCAACCAGCGCACCGGCGATCTGGTTCAGGCGCTGAAAACCGGCGACATTGCCATTTACTTCCGCGGCTATAAAGCCAACGAAGGCATCATCGAAGCTGATGTTCGCAGCGTCAGTGCCGAGCAGTTACAGGTTATTTTCACGTCTATTCAGGCACTGTTAAACGAGGCAAAAAAAGCATGACGCTGACACCCAATTTTTATCAGGATCGTTTGTGCCTCAACGTACTGGCAGGATCGAAAGAGAATGCGCGCGCCATTTGGCAAGCGGCAGAAGGGCATGTTTTGGTCGGTGTGCTGTCGAAAAACTACGCCAGCAATGAGGCGGCGATAGCCGATATGCGCGAGTACGCGGCGCTGATTGATAACGCGCTGTCAGTGGGATTAGGGGCGGGCGATCCTCATCAATCCATGATGGTGAGCGAGATTTCCGCAGTGCTGCAACCGCAGCACGTCAACCAGGTTTTCACCGGTGTGGGCACCAGCCGCGCCCTGTTGGGGCAATCACAAACTGTGGTAAATGGCTTGATTTCACCGACCGGAACGCCAGGTAAAGTCAAAATCTCTACCGGGCCGCTCAGCGCGCAAAGCAGTGATGGCATTGTGCCGATTGAAACAGCTATCGCGCTGCTGAAAGACATGGGCGGCAGCTCGGTGAAATATTTCCCGATGGGCGGATTGGAGGCTGTGGATGAGTATCGTGCGGTGGCAGAAGCCTGCGCCAAACACGATTTCTGGCTGGAACCCACCGGCGGCATCGATCTGGAAAACGTAGAAGAGATCCTGCGTATTGCGTTAGACGCAGGCGTCAGCAAAGTGATCCCACACGTCTACAGCGCGATCATTGATAAAGCCAGCGGCGAAACGCGCGTAGAAGATGTGCGCCAGCTTCTGGCGATATGCAAGAAACTGTTGGCCTGACGATCAATCTCGCGCCTTCACACACAATATGAGGGCGTACAGCAACATGGACGTTGGATTTTTCATAACCGTAAGCTAACGTTTTGGAAGCCTTTTTTCCAACTGCTGCAACAGGGACAATATTGTGAGATTTCCCAATCAACGCCTTGCGCAACTGTTTGACGCCTTGAAAAACGAAACGCTGCCGCAGGATGAGCTGGCGCGGCGCTTTGCCGTTTCAACGCGTACTGTGCGCACCGACATCACCGCGCTCAATGCGTTACTGGAGCAGCATGGCGCACAGTTTGTCCTGAATCGCGGAGCGGGCTATCAGCTAAAAGTGGACGATGCGCAGCGTTTCCAGCATCTGCAACAGCAAACCCGTTCGCCGTTGCGGGTGCCGCGAACTTCACCAGACCGGATTCGCTATCTACTGACTCGCTTTCTGACCGCCGCCTATTCACTCAAGCTAGAGGATCTGGCAGAAGAGTGGTTTGTCAGCCGCGCCACGCTTCAGAACGATATGGCTGAAGTCCGTGAATGGCTGGGGCGTTATCACCTCACCATTGAAAGCAAGCCGCATTACGGTATGAAGCTGTTTGGTAGCGAGGTCGCGATTCGTACCTGCTTAACTGACCTGCTGTGGCAAATCGATCAGGAACAACCCGACAGTCCGCTAGTGACAATTGAAGCGTTGAACCGCGGCATTTTGGCGAGCCTACAGCCGATGCTGCAACGCTGTTTTGCCTGTCACAACATTCGCCTCAGCGATGAAGGTGAGCGCTATTTGCGGCTTTACTGCGCGGTAGCGGTACGGCGGATCAGTGAAGGTTATCCGCTCAACGATCCTGGCGCGGAAGATATTGGCGATGAAGTGCGTGAAGCAGCACATGATCTGATTAATCAACTGCGCCCGCTGGTAAGCAAACCTATTTCTCCGGCGGAAGAGAACTGGCTACGGGTGAATATTGCGGCGCGGCGAATTCAGGATGTTGCGCCCAGCGCTATCAATGCCGATGATGCCGACGCGCTGGTGGATTATCTGCTCAGCTACATCAATAACCATTACAACTTCAACCTGCAAAGCGATGAACAACTGCGCGCCGACCTGCTTACGCATATCAAAACCATGATTACGCGGGTGCGCTACCAAATTCATATTCCTAACCCGCTGTTAGATAACATCAAGCAGCATTATCCAATGGCCTATGATGTGACGCTGGCGGCCGTAACCAGCTGGGGGAAATATACGCCTTACGTCATCAGCGAAAATGAAATTGGCTTCCTGGTACTGCATATCGGCGTAGGGCTGGAGCGACATTATGACGTGGGATATCAGCGTCATCCGCAAGTGCTGCTGGTCTGCGATAGCGGCAATTCAACGCTACGAATGATCGAAGCGATGCTGATGCGTAAATACCCGCAGTTGCAGGTGACGGCACGTTTATCACAGCGGGAATATGAGGCGCGCACGCGCATTGACGAAGATTTTGTCATTTCGACCATTCGTCTCAGTGAGAAAGAGAAGCCGGTGGTGGTGATGTCGCCTTTTCCCACCGGTTTTCAACTTGAGCAGATTGGCAAACTGGTGCTGGTGGATCGCACGCGTCCCTATATGTTAGAGAAATTTTTTGATGCCCAGCACTTCTTGATCGTTGATCGTCCGATGACACAGTCGCAGCTCTTCGGTCAACTCTGCAAACAGTTAGAAGCGGAAGGGTTTGTTGATGCTGAATTTTACCCGTCGGTAGAGGAGCGTGAAGCGATTGTCAGTACCATGTTGGGTGAAGGCATTGCGCTGCCACACTCGCTGGGTTTACTGGCGAAGAAAACCGTTGTCTATACCGTATTGGCTCCGCAAGGCATTGCGTGGGGCGATGATACGGCGTATGTGATTTTCCTGCTGGCGATCAGTAAAAGCGAATATGAAGAGGCGATGGCAATTTATGATCTGTTCGTGACCTTCTTGCGTGAGCGTGCGATGACCCGATTACGTGACAGCGCTGATTTTGGCAGTTTTAAAGCGGTCGCGATGGATTGTTTAAGTCGTTTGTAGGTATGCGAGAGCGGGATGCTGAGCGCATCCCTAAAACTATCCGTTCTTTTTTGCCAGCAAGCGTGGGATTTCACGTAAACACCAGGCTTTTGCTTCGCCCATGCTGTCGCGTCGCCACGCCATGATGATATCCACTTCACGGGTATATTCCGGGCTCACTACGCGCAGGCGTCCTTCGGCAATATCTTGCTCTACCAGCGGATAAGGCATAGTCGCAACACCCAGCCCTGCCAGCAAGGCGCGCCGTTTATCATCCATGCTGCTTACCGTGAGGCGCTGCTGTTTATCCAGCAATTGCACGGTTAAAACCGGGCGCTCACGTGCGGTATCCGCCACCGCAATACCGCGATATTTCACTCGCGTGACTTCTGATTGCGGTTCTGGCTCGTTGTGAATCGGGTGGTCTGCGCTGGCGACATAGACACTCATCATGGTGTAGAGCTTGCGGGTGTTGATTTCAGTCGATGCCCGGAAATGGAGATCCGGTGCAATCACGATGTCTGCCCGGCCTTGCTCCAGTCTTTCCCACGCGCCTGCTAACACTTCAGTCACTAATGAGATCTGCGTATTGGCTTTATCTGCCAGCTTTGTCACCAGCGGAAACAGCGCTTCTGTCCGCACCAACGCTTCTGTCACGATGGTTAAGTGCGTTTCCCAACCGCGCGCTAACGCTTCAGCATCGGTGGTGAGTTTGTCTGCCGCTTCTAGCAGCACACGGCCGCGCTCAAGCAGCATGCGTCCGACATTAGTGAATTTGGTACGGTGACCTGAACGGTCAAACAACACCACATCCAACTCTTCTTCCAGCTTCTGCATAGTGTAACTGAGAGCAGAAGGGACACGTCCTAGCTCATCAGCCGCTGCAGCGAAACTTCCACGTCGATCAATCGCATCCATCACACGCAAAGCTTCAAGGGTTAACGCACGTTCTTTGGACATCCCGGTTCTCTTTCAGGAAATTTGAACATGCTGGGCAGATTAACTGGCTAACAATCCGGCGTCCAGCCTTTTACCATAAGTGTATAAAGTCTGCGGCCGCCTTTTGTCGCAGGACGCTGGAGGTAAACATGATTACGACACGCAGTGCATCCGCTTGTGGTCTGGCCGATTTCGGTTGGTTGCAGGCGCGCTACAGTTTCTCTTTTGGACACTATTTTGATCCCAAGTTGATGGGTTATGCCTCGTTACGCGTTTTGAATCAGGAAGTGCTGGCACCCGGCGCTGCTTTTCAACCGCGTACCTATCCGCAAGTCGATGTGCTTAACATTGTGTTGCAGGGCGAAGCGGAATACCGCGACAGTGAAGGCAATCACATCACGGTGCGCGAGGGGGAAGCCTTACTGCTCTCTACGCAGCAAGGCGTCAGCTACAGTGAAATCAATGCCAGCAAAGACCGTCCGTTAACGCGCATGCAGCTGTGGCTGGCAGCCTGCCCGGAGCGTGAAAGTCCACGTATGCAGAAAATAGTGCTGCCGGCAGGACAAAGCACGCATCTGCTGGCCTCACCAGACGGTGTTGAAGGCAGCTTGCAGCTGCGCCAGCAGGTGTGGATTCATCAGATTGAACTGGCTCCGGGTGAGCAGCATCAATTGCCGCTGCATGGTCCTCGCGCTTATCTGCAATCAATTCATGGCTCGCTCTCTGCTTCAACGGGTGCAGATCATCAGGAAAAACTGAGCTGTGGTGATGGGGCGTTTTTGCAGGAAGAACATCAAATCAGGCTAGAAGCGACCACGCCGACGCGGGCGCTGGTGATTGATATCCCTGTATAAAGAGTGGGTATAAAAGCCTGCTTAAAGCGTTGGTGTAAGATCTCTGCTATAAAATTCAGGCATAAAAAAGGGCGGCCAGTGGCCGCCCTTGCTGTTTTTTTAATTTACTTCAGCATCGTGAAGGCGGTCGTAACGTGCTTCACGCCACTGACGCGGCTGGCAACATCGGCTGCGGCCTGCGCTTCTTGTGGTGTAACCAGACCTAATAAGAACACTTCACCGTTTTCAGTCGTGACTTTCACGTTTGAGGATTTCACCTGATCGCTGCCTAACAACTGCGAACGGATTTTAGTCGTAATCCAGGTATCAGAAGATGAAGTGCCGAGCGTGACTTTCTGGCCAATGCGAATTTCGTTATAAACCTCAGTCGCGCCATCTACGCCCATGGTGATCTGTTTGGCGCGGTTAGCAATTTCCTGCGTAGGCGATTGGCCGGTCAGCAAGACTTTGCCCTGGTAAGCCGTTGCAATAATGCGTGCATCAGATTTGATCTGTTGATCTTTCGCCAATGCGTTAGTAACGCGTAATTCCAGCGTGCCATCATCAACCTGGGTTCCTACTGAGCGCGGATCAGTAGCGGTTTTGGTTGCAACAGCGGCGCTACCCGCGACGACAGCGACACAGCCCTGCAACATCATGGCGGTTAAAAGAATGGCTACAGCGTTCAATGCTTTCATTATTATTGCTCCTTCAGTCATTCCTGGTGTGGAAACAGTGTGTTGTCGATAAGATCGCACAAACAGTTGAGGGTCAACATATGCATCTCCTGAATACGTGCGCTTCGATGTGACGGAATGCGAATTTCCACATCATGCGGCCCCAACAATCCAGCAAGCTCACCGCCATCATAACCGGTAAGCGCAACGATAGTCATATCACGCGTGACGGCCGCTTCCACCGCTTTAACAATGTCGCGTGTATTGCCACGCGTAGAGATGGCCAAAAGCACATCACCCGCCTGACCCAGCGCGCGTACCTGCTTGGCGTAGATCTCATCGTGAAGACGATCGTTAGCAATGGCCGTTAACATGACGTTATCTGCGCTCAACGCCAACGCGGGCAGGCTTGGGCGCTCGGTTTCGAAGCGATTGATCATGCTGGCCGCGAAATGTTGAGCATTAGCCGCAGAGGCACCATTACCACAACTCAGGATTTTGTTGCCGTTTAACAACGATTGCACCAGAGTCATTGCCGCACGAGAAATCGCATCGGGCAGCGCTTCGGCTGCGGCAATTTGGGTTTGAATACTTTCAGTAAAACACGCTTTAATTCTTTCCTGCACACGACCACCTGGCTCTAAACGTCTGCATTAAAGGCATTCGGCAACCATTCAAGCGCCGTGCCGGTAATAGCAATGATGTCGAAACGGCAATTCACTGTTTCAAAACTGCCGCCACGTTGCGCCAGCCAAAAAGCAGCAGCACGTAGCAGCTTATGTTGTTTCTGGCGGGTAACGCTGGCAAGGGCACCACCAAAACGCGCATCGCGCCGATAGCGCACCTCAACAAATACCCAGCAATGTCCGTCGCGCATTATAAGATCAAGTTCACCACCGCGACTGTGAACATTGCTGGCTACCCATTTTAACCCGGCCCGCTCAAGGTACTGGCGGGCGCGTTGTTCTTGCTCGGCACCAATCTGTCGGCGGTTTAGTTCACCGACCTGATTTCGCCCTGGCGGTACTGGTTCCATGTCAACTTCCTGTTGATCACACAATCCGTGTCGGCGCTGAGTTTGCCTGTATTGCCATCCAGCGCAAATCCAGGCACCTGACGCATCTGGTTAAAGTGATTCGCCAGCTTCCAGGCATCAATGCCCATGGCATACAGGCGCACCAGAGAATAATCATTATTAAACGATTTTGTCGCCTGCTGCATTAAGCCCGGATTAGTACCCGAAAGCAGCGGAATATCACTAAACTGCAAACCATCCATCTCCAGACGGAAATCTGGGCCTGCGCCCGCCTGGAAGCTGCGTGAGCTGGCGTACAGCGAAACGCTGCTGCGGCTGCCGGTGCGCATGGAGATCATCGGTTTGATCAGTTGCATTTCTTCTTGCGTTGAGACGATATACACCGAATCAACATTGCCGCCACCGCTGGTAGAGGCCACATCCGGCGTGCTCGATTGCGGTACCGGAATGGTTAATCCCGCAATGGCAATCCCTTGCGGCTGGTCTGGCGTCACGTTAATCGGCGTGCCGCTTAAGGCAATGCCTGCGCCGCTGTTAATGCCCTGTTTCAACTCAGAAACGGAACCAAAGCGCTGCTGCATTGCAGTGCTACCGCCCAGCGTTTGCCACTCTTGCGCAAAGGCTTTAGTCACGCGATCGCCAAAGCTGTTACGCGGCACCAGCAGCAAAGGCTGGCGTTTGCCCTGATCCCAGATATGGTGCGCGGCATCACGCGCTTCGTCTTCAGGAGAAAGCGCAAAATAACAAATATTCGGATGGTTCTGGATCTGCTCGGGTTCGTTAAGCGCCAGCACGTTTAAAGGTGTTTGACTATTGGCGACCGCTTCAACGTTACTTTTCAGCAAGGGGCCGACCACAAGGGTGGCACCATCCTGCTGGGCTTGCTGTAACAGCTGCTGAATCGGCTGGCTGCTGGTGTCATAGACCTTGACCTGAGCGTTGCTGGCGGGATCGCTGGCAACAGCGGGCTGCGCTTGTGGCTGCGTCTCAGCGCTATTCTGCTGGTCTGCCGGCGTGGCTTCTGGCGCTGAAGGGCTGACAACCGCATTCGGATCAGCGTTGGGCTGGGCAGCGGCGTTAGGATCGGTGGATGTAGGTTGGGCTGGAGCCGGCTGCGGTGCAGCAGTCAGGACGCCATTTTTCGCGTCGTTAAAGCCTTTTTGAATCGCATTGGCAAATACCTGTGCCTGACCATTCAGCGGCAGCATCAGGGCAATGGTGCTGGTTGAGGCTTTAGTGAAGTTCTGCGCCTGAGTAAGTTGCGTCGGAAGATTTTTCGCCGCTGGGTTTTGCGGGTAGCGCGTCTGCCAATCTTTGATACCGGCTTTCAGCATTTCAGCATCTTGCGTATTGGCACGCCAAACCGCCAGTAAATCGAGCCAGCCTTGCAGGACGTTTTCATCAGCGTTGATAACCAGGTTATTTGCCTGTTGCTGAGGCATTTGCGTCAGCGCTTGCCACATCGCATCAATGTTGTTTTGATGATCGGTCCCGGAGAGCAAGGGCTCTTGTGCAATGTAGTTACGCAGCAGCGCCAGAGAAGGTTGGCCTTGTGAGGCGGCAATTTGCAAACCGTAATAGCGCGCCAGCTCATCCTTAGACAGGGCATCGGTTTTTACCTGGCCCAGCAGCTGTAACGCATCGTTCCTATTTTGTTGCGCGATCTGATATTGCGCTTTCAACAGCAGCAACTCTTGTTGTTGGATATCCGAGAGCTGCGAGGGGAGTTGATTCAACTGTTGGTTAGCTTGCGGATACTTTCCTTCCTTCAACAAGGCGCGGATTGCAAGTAATTGCCAGTCGGTCTTGCTATCATCGCTGCTTTGCTGCGCTTGCTGTAGATAGTAAGCGGATGCGCCCGTAGCGGGGCCTTGAATATTAACGGTTGGGGCTTGCGGACCTTGACCACTACACGCGGCTAAAATTAGCGCTGCAAGAAGGACAGGCACAAAGCGTCCTGCTTTATGACGAACGATTTTTGAAGGAAGCATACTGTATCCAGTGATGTTTTTTTCAAGATGCTCAATATTAAATCGGCAATTCGGATGAAACAATGAAACAACACGATCGGGCAGACATTTCTGCCAGCACGCTCTACATCGTTCCAACCCCGATTGGTAATTTGGGTGACATCACCCAGCGGGCGCTGACGGTGCTTTCGAGCGTCGATCTGGTCGCTGCGGAAGATACACGTCATACCGGGCTGTTGCTACAACATTTCGCCATCAATGCGCGGCTCTTCGCACTTCACGACCACAACGAGCAGCAGAAAGCCGAACTGCTGCTGGCGAAGCTGCAGGAAGGTCAAAGCATAGCATTGGTCTCCGATGCCGGTACGCCACTGATCAACGATCCCGGTTACCATCTGGTGCGCCGTTGTCGTGAAGCGGGCATTCGTATTGTGCCGCTGCCTGGCGCCTGCGCGGCGATAGCAGCATTAAGCGCTGCGGGATTACCGTCCGATCGTTTCTGTTACGAAGGATTTCTGCCGGCTAAAACCAAGGGCCGCTGCGATGCGTTGCGCGCTGTGGTAGAGGAGCCGCGCACGCTGATTTTCTACGAATCGACCCATCGCCTGTTAGACAGCTTGCAGGATATGGTCACGGAACTGGGTGCAGATCGTTACGTGGTGCTGGCGCGTGAACTGACAAAAACGTGGGAGTCGATTTATGGTGCACCAGTCGGCGAACTGCTGGCGTGGGTGAAAGAGGATGAAAATCGCCGTAAAGGCGAAATGGTGCTGATCGTCGAAGGCCATAAAGCGGATGAGGAAGCCTTGCCGGCAGATGCACTGCGCACTTTAGCGTTATTGCAAAAAGAGTTGCCGCTCAAAAAAGCGGCGGCGTTAACCGCTGAGATCCACGGTGTGAAGAAAAACGCACTCTATCGCTTCGCGCTAGATCAGCAAGAGGCGTGACAAACGCGGGCGAATGTCCTATCATCCGCCGCCGAAGCTGACTAGACAGTCGCCGCTTTGTCGTCGTCCTCACTTGTGGGGAGACGGGCAAAGGGGAGGAAAGTCCGGGCTCCATAGGGCAGGGTGCCAGGTAACGCCTGGGAGGCGCAAGCCTACGACCAGTGCAACAGAGAGCAAACCGCCGATGGCCCAGTAATGGGATCAGGTAAGGGTGAAAGGGTGCGGTAAGAGCGCACCGCGCGACTGGCAACAGTTCGTGGCACGGTAAACTCCACCCGGAGCAAGGCCAAATAGGGGTTCACAAGGTACGGCCCGTACTGAACCCGGGTAGGCTGCTTGAGCCAGTGAGTGATTGCTGGCCTAGATGAATGACTGTCCACGACAGAACCCGGCTTAACGGTCAGCTTCGACTTTTTACTAAAAACCCCGCTTCGGCGGGGTTTTTGCTTTGTGCAGCTGGCAGATGAATGCCTGTCCACGACGCTTTTTATGAAAGAAGGCGGCTTAACGGTCAGCTTCGACTTTTTACTGAAAACCCCGCTTCGGCGGGGTTTTTGCTTTGTGCAGCCGGCAGATGAATGCCTGCCCACGACGCTTTTTATAAAAGAAAGCGGCTTAACGGTCAGCTTCGACTTTTTACTTAAAACCCCGCCTCGGCGGGGTTTTTGCTTTGTGCAGCCGGCAGATGAATGCCTTTCCACGACGCTTTTTATAAAAGAAGGCGGCTTAACGGTCAGCTTCGACTTTTTACTAAAAACCCCGCTTCGGCGGGGTTTTTGCTTTGTGCAGCAGGCGGGCAGATGAATGCCTGCCCACGACGCTTTTTATAAAAGAAAGCGGCTTAACGGTCAGCTTCGACTTTTTATTGAAAACCCCGCTTCGGCGGGGTTTTTGCTTTATTACTTAACTGCACTGTTATCCGCGGCCATGCGGCTCATCCCAATCAAAGGCAGGGCCGACAGAAATCACACCATGCGGATTAATGGTCTTATGGCTGCAGTAATAATGATGGCGAATATGCGGCAGGTTGACCGTTTCGGCTATGCCAGGCATTTGATAAATGTCGCGTAGAAACCCGTTCAGATTAAGAAAATCACTGATCCGGTGGCGATCGCATTTGAAATGGGTGACATAGACAGGATCGAAACGCACCAATGTCGTCCACAAGCGTAGGTCCGCTTCTGTTAACTGATCGCCCGTTAAATAACGATGCTGACCCAGAATCTGTTCAAGACGCGATAATGAGTGGAACAAAGCCGTGACCGCTTCATCGTAAGCTTGCTGTGAAGTTGAGAAGCCCGCTTTGTAAACACCGTTGTTAACCGTGTCGTAAATCCAGCCATTCAGTTCATCAATCTTTTCACGTAATGCAGGCGGATAATAATCGCCAGCGCGCGCACCAACGCCGTCGAACGCGCTGTTAAACATGCGGATGATATCGGCAGACTCGTTACTGACAATGGTATTCTGCTGTTTATCCCACAGCACTGGCACAGTAACACGCCCGGTGTAGTGTGGATCGGCATGCAGATAGAGCTGATAAAGAAATTCGTTCTGATAAAGGCTGTCACCGGTTGTGTCCGGGAACCCATCATCAAAGGTCCAGCCATTTTCTAGCATCAGCGGATGAACCACCGACACATCAATCATATTTTCCAACCCTTTTAAGCTACGCATTAACAAAGTGCGATGCGCCCATGGGCAGGCCAGTGAAACATATAAGTGATAACGGTTGCGCTCGGCTGCAAAGCCCGCTTTACCGCTGGGGCCGGCGCTGCCGTCTGCTGTAACCCAGTTACGCCACGCGGATTCTGAACGTTTGAATCGTCCGCCGGTTGACTTGGTGTCGTACCAGGTGTCATGCCAGACACCTTCAATTAATTGGCCCATATCGCCTCCCATGCAAACAGGGCGAGGAAAAGTCCCCGCCCTGCTAAGTATATGTGGCATTTCGCCGTTGGTAATATTAGCGCGCTAATGCAGGCTGCGGCTTTTTGTTAAGGAGACGGTCAATGCTGTAAGCGCCTGGACCGACTAAACCTAATACCAGGAAACCACCGGCAATTGACAGGTTTTTCATGAACATCAACTGGTTAACACCTTCTGCAAAATTACTGTGGAACATAAATGCAGTCAGAATGGTGAAGCCAGCAGTGAACAGCGCAGTAAAGCGAGTCAGGAAACCAAACAGAATCGCCAGGCCACCACCAAATTCAAGCAAAATCACCAGCGGCAGCATAAAGCCCGGGACGCCCATCGCTTCCATATATTGTTGTGTACCGCTGTAACCCACGATTTTGCCCCAACCTGCAGTAATGAACAGAATGGTCATCAGGATGCGAGCCAGCAATAAACCTTTATCTTCGAATTTTTTCATCATTTACTCCAACGCTAAAAAATGGCAGGGCATAAGTGCCTGCATCGATTTTTCCCGCTGAAAGCACGTTTGCAGTTCAGTGGGCTGATGGAGGGAGATGATAGTCGCGCAGAGAAAAGGTTGTAAGCGAGATATACTGTCGATGTTTTTCAGAAATTCTGATGAAGTGAAGCCAGCCCTAAAAAGGGCCAGCTTTAACAGAGGTTAACGCTGTGGAAGAGCCGTTTTAAGCATGCGCCAGGTGCTCCATAAACCGAAGCCCCGTTTGGCCCAACGCAAAATTTTATTCGGACTGCGCACAGACCAGATTGCCAAAGCGCTGCTGCCCACTGCCAAATAACGTCGCAGGCCGAGGAAAGTTTGCCAACCACGATCATAATGCGCCGTGCCGTAAAGCCAGTCACGGCGCCCTGCGCTCAGGTCCAAACGCTGTTGCTGCACCTGATTAAGCAGTTCATGGATGCGTTTCTCACGCTCGCGACGACTCATCAGCGATCCTCCTCAAGCAATACCCGGTCAGTTTCCAGCTCTTTGCGCGTATGGTGCAACAGCGTAGATTGACGTGATTTGCGCAAGGTCCAGATTCCGATGATTAGCGCCAGTGCAAACAGCACCGCAGTAGTGATACCAATCGCCATCAAGCGATATTGTGCATCAACCGCCCAGATAATCAGAACCATCAGGCTCATCAAACCAAAAGCGGTAAACAGCATCGTTAAGCCAACCATGATTAATAACTGAATCAGGTTTGCTTTCTCTGCTTCAAGTTCCACCACTGCAAGACGAACGCGCGTCTCAACCATGCTAACCAGCGTAGTAACGATGCGCTGGCCAATGTTGATGACCCCTTTGCCCGGGCCGTGGTTCTGCTGTGATTCAGCCATAATTAACGTCGAGAGATGAGGATGCCCAGCGCGACGCCAATGGCTGCACCGATACCCACACCATGCCAGGGATTTTCACGCACATAGCCTTCGGCTTTCTGTGCTGCTTCGCGCGTAGTGGCTGCCAGGCGCTCGCCTGATTCACCAAGACGCTCACGTGAACTGTCTAAAGCGACGCGCGCTTTACTGCGTAGCTTATCCAGTTCACCTTTCGATTTTTCTGTGCTGCTGCTCAGCACTTCTTCCAGGGTGTCAGCTAAATTTTTCAGTTCGGCACGCAAATGTTCAGACGTTGTATCTTTTGACATGAAATACTCCTTTAACATCAGTAGATTGAATACGGTTAATAAGGCTCCGCCTGCAACTTTTTCAGTTCATGGCGTGCTTCTTCCAATTTTTCTTCACGTTTAACAATCTTATCCTTGTCGTCGCCGTCCTGGCGCTCTTCCTTGAGTTCACGTTCACGTTCGGCGACTTTCTGTTTCTGCGTATTGATTCTTTCAAGATGCGCAGCTTCAAGTTTTTTGTCGGTACAGTTTGCGCGAACTTCCGTTAACGCGCGTTCCAGACCATTAACGCGGCGCTGATTGTTGTGCTTCTGCGCCACATCGATTTCAAGCTTGATATCCTGCTCTTTTTGCTGACACAGCGACTCCGCAGCCATCAACGATCCTGAAAGAGAAAAGAGTGCGAATCCCAGCAGTAATTTATGTTTCATCAGGCTGATTACCTTCCATTGTGACTTAACCTGCGACCTACCGGACAAGAGGAGACCCAGGCTGTCTTTACACTAGCCATCGGTTAAGCATAGACATCAGCGGGAAAAAGTTCAAAGAACACCGGGAGATACAGAAAATTCCAGACCACAATGCGATCTTGCCGTGCAGTCTGGATTCTTGAAGGGGAGAAAGATGGCGTGATCAGGCCAGCGACAGGCGCTCGGCCTGATCGTGTTGCGCGACGATGAAACCTTGCGGCAGCAGGCGACGTAATACTTTTTGCGCTGCCAGACTTTGCTCTTCACTGTCGAAATGAATCACCAGCGCATCACCCGAAGGCGTAATGCTTTTGATGCGAATACCTTGCGCAGTCAGCTGCTGGTACAGATAAAAACCATCAGGCAAAGGTGCGCCAGCGTGGGATACGCGAATCTGTACTACCGTTTCATGGCGCATTAGCGTGGGAACCAAACTTAACGCGATCAGCGCAAAAGCACCGCCGACTAGCCAAGGTAGCCAGCGTTTAGGAAAACCTTTCAGCATGTTCATTACTCGGCTTTCCCGTTTTGATTGGCCTGACGTTTACGCCATAAAACGACTAAAGATCCGACTAAACCAATCACCAGCAGCACCAGCGGCAGCATCATCAGGAAGAACATCAGTTCATCTTCATAACGGCGGAAGATTGGCGTTTTACCTAAAGCGAAGCCCAGCACAGTAAGAATTACCACCCACAAAAATGCGCTCACCCAATTGAAAAATTGAAAGCGCGTATTGCTCAGGCCAGAAAGACCCGCGATGGTGGGTAACAAAGTCCGAACGAAAGCGATAAAGCGACCGATAAGCAGCGCCGATAAGCCGTGACGATGAAACAAACTGTACGCACGTTGATGATATTGCGCGGGAAGGTGCGACAACCATTTTTGTACGGTGGGCGTATTACCGAGCCAGCGGCCCTGAATGTAACTTACCCAACAGCCAAGGCTCGCGCCGGTGGTCAAAACCAGAATGGTCAGCGGAAAACTCATTGTTCCTTTGGCGATCAAGACACCGACTAAAATCAGCAGACTGTCACCGGGCAGAAAAGCGGCAGGCAATAAACCGTTTTCCAAAAACAAAATCATGAACAAAACGCCGTAAATTGCCCAGACCAGCGTGGGATCGGAAAGGGTTTCATAATCCTGTTGCCACAAGGCATGCAGCAACGCTTGCAAGATATCCATCAATCATTCCTGAACGTCATTGTTAAACATGTCCCCAAGGGACTTAAGCGCAGACCGGCGTTGAGTTATCGATTTTAGGAGCGCAGCCTGAGCAGGATTTTCCGGATCCTTCCGAAATTGATTGTTAAATCAGCGACTTTATAAAGCCCTGTCGCAAAGGGTAAGAAAAGGGCGATAACTGTAACAAAAATCATGCACACGAGACAGGAGAAACTGCCCGACGACCCGGAGTTTTACCCTGTGAGACAATATGTAAAAAGTAGCTTTACACGACCTGACATTATTGCAGATTAACTGACCGATTTGAGCAGGATTTCAGCGGCTTTAACGCGGGTTATTGGAGCCATCTGGCAGGATCACCGGATTTTCACCAAACATGTAGCGGTCGACGTTAAATTCGAAATCATCAGCGGTGGCGTTAAACAACATTTGTTTAGTATTTTCCAAATGTTGCCACATCGCCAGTTTGCTGGCGGCGGGATCTTTGCGCATTAGTGCTTTCAGAATATGATCGTGATCGTCGCACCAGCTGATGATGCTGCGCTGATCGATGTGTTCATGGAGTTTGAGCCAATAAGGATTATGCAGGCGATGCAGCCACATTTTTTCGACAATTGCGGCGAGCGCACTGTTTTGCGTGGATTGCGCAATGCGAACATGGAACTGCATGTCCCATTCCGAGTCACGGAAATGGTCTTCCTGACGGGCTTTTTCCTGAATCGCCATCAATTCGATAATGTCCTGGCGCGTCACCTGTGTGGCCGCAAATTCCGCAACATTACTTTCGATGAGCTGGCGGGCCTGCAACAGTTCAAAAGGGCCAAAAGAGGCAAATTCCAGCTGGCTGGATGTTGTTACCCGATTCTGCTGTTGACTGGCGATAACGTGAATGCCTGAACCTTTGCGCACCTCAACATAGCCTTCAACTTCTAGCATGATAATGGCTTCACGCACCACGGTGCGGCTGACTTCCATCTCTTCTGCTATCAGGCGTTCGGCAGGCAATTTATCACCGATGGAGTAACTCCCGCTTTCAATGCGGCTTTTTAATTCGCTGGCCAGCTGTTGATAAAGACGGCGGGATTCGATGATGTCCATGACAAAGTCCAGAATGACAAATGGGTAAGTTGTTATACCACTTAGCGTCGGGCGAGGAAATGGGTGGGTTGGGCTGGCGTTAACCCGCTCAGCCCACCCGAGGGATTAACTGCGAGCGGTTGCAACAGCGGGTGCGCGCACTTTCTGCTCAAGTTCTGAGACCGGTTTATTTTTCAACACCGTCCAGATCACAATTGCACCCAACAAATCAAAGACTGCCAGCGCGGCAAACAGCGGGCTAAAGCCCAGCGTATCTGCCAGCGCACCCACCACCAAGGCAAACATCGTGCTGGCAGTCCAGGCTGCCATACCGGTTAATCCGTTAGCCGTGGCGACTTCATTACGGCCAAATACGTCTGAAGAGAGCGTAATTAACGCGCCTGAAAGAGCCTGGTGTGCAAAACCGCCGACACACAGCAGCGCAATGGCTGCATAAGGACTGGTGAATAAACCAATGGTTCCTGGGCCAATCATCAGGACCGCGCCCATCGTAACCACTAATTTACGTGACACGATCAGATTTACACCAAACCAGCGCTGAAACAGCGGCGGCAAATATCCACCAAGAATGCAGCCAAAATCAGCGAACAACATCGGCATCCAGGCAAAGAGTGCAATCTCTTTCAAATTGAAACCGTAGGCTTTGAACATAAACAGCGGGATCCAGGCATTAAAGGTTCCCCATGCCGGTTCAGCAAGAAAACGCGGCAGCGCGATGCCCCAGAACTGGCGGTTACGCACAATCTGCATCGCAGACATTTTGCGATTATTGCCGGTTTGATGCTGCGCCTCTTGGCCTGAAAGAATGTAATCACGCTCTTCCGCGCTGAGTTTGGTTTGTTGTTTGGGATGTTTATAAAATACCAGCCAGCAGAGCGCCCAGACCATGCTTAAAACGCCGGTGATAATAAACGCCATTTGCCAGCTGTGCGCCATGATCGCCCACACGACCAACGGCGGTGCCAGCATGGCGCCAATCGAAGAACCCACGTTGAAATAGCCTACCGCGACCGAGCGCTCCTTGGCAGGAAACCATTCGCTGCTGGCTTTAAGTCCCGCAGGAATCATGGCGGCCTCCGCCGCGCCTACCGCGCCACGTGCCAGAGCTAATCCGCCCCAGCTGCCCGCCATGGCGGTGGCGGCGCAGAAAATTGCCCACATGACGGCAAATACCGCGTAGCCAATTTTTGTGCCGAGTAAATCCAATACATAGCCAGCGACAGGTTGCATCAGGGTATAACAAGCCGAATAAGCGGCGATGATGTAGGAGTATTGTTGAGTGGTGATATGTAATTCAGTTTGCAGCGTCGGTGCTGCCACTGCGATGGTGTTTCTTGTCAGATAGCCCAGTACCGTGCCCAATGTAACGAGGCCGATCATGTACCAGCGTAGCCCTTTGATCTTACGCATTCTCTACCTCTTCCAGTTATGTATGCGGTCTTGCCGCTGTTGTTATCTGGAGCGGGACAACCCGTGATACAGCTCTGCTCACGCCCGCAGGTCGTATTAGCGACCTTTGTTTACCTTGCCTTTTAAGTGCATTCACTGAACAACGAATGACGGAGCGAGAGCCTAACTTGTTATACAACTTTAAAAGTTGAGAGCCATCACAAAAACCCTTTCAGGCCTGTGGGATACTTTAAACCCACGTCAAGACAGCCATTTAGCCTGCTGCCGGCGACAGAAGCGTCCATAAGCTCGGCTATTTACTGCCGTTTATGTGAGCGTGATCGCAAAGAATTCTGCTGTTGGCTAAAATTGGTATGATAACTTTGAGCCATGAAAGGTTCAGCCTAAGAGGAAGTAAGCATGTCGCGTTTTATGACCGAGGATTTTTTGCTGGATACCGAATTCGCTCGTCGGCTTTATCACGATTATGCGAAGGATCAGCCAATTTTCGATTATCACTGCCACTTGCCACCGCAGCAGATTGCTGAAAACTATCGCTTCGCTAATCTGTACGATATCTGGCTGAAAGGGGACCACTACAAATGGCGAGCGATGCGAGCCAACGGTGTGCCAGAGTCATTTTGTACTGGTGAAGCCAGCGATCATGAAAAATTTAATGCCTGGGCGCGTACCGTGCCGCACACCATTGGTAATCCACTCTATCACTGGACTCACCTCGAATTACGTCGCCCCTTCGGTATCACCGGCACGCTGCTTTCTGAGAAAACCGCCGACACTATTTGGCATCGCTGTAATGATTTGCTGGCGCAGGATGAATTCACAACACGCGGCATCATGAAACAGATGAATGTAAAAATGGTTGGCACTACCGACGATCCACTCGACGATCTGTCCCATCATCGCGCACTCGCCGATGACGCCAGTTTTGATGTCAAAGTGCTGCCGAGCTGGCGACCCGATAAAGCGTTCAATATTGAAGCCGAGACATTTTTACCGTGGGTTCAGAAGCTGGAGCGCATTGCTGACGTTAACGTGCAGCGTTTTGATGACTTGCTGCGTGCGTTGAGCAAGCGCCTTGATTACTTTGCCGCACATGGCTGCAAAGTCTCCGATCATGCTTTAGATGTAGTTTGTTACGCCGAGGCAGATGAAGCCACGCTGGATGCCATTTTATCGCGTCGCCTGCAGGGTACAGCCCCAAATCCACAGGAGATTGCACAGTTCAAAACAGCGGTGCTGGTCTGGCTGGGCGGCGAATATGCACGTCGCAACTGGGTGCAGCAATATCACATTGGTGCGCTGCGTAACACCAACCAACGTCAATTTGAATTGCTTGGCCCGGATGTGGGTTTTGACTCTATTAACGACCATCCAGTGGCTGAACCGCTGGCGCGTTTGTTAGGTGCGCAAAATCTCCATAACGCGTTGCCAAAAACCATTCTTTATTGCCTGAATCCACGCGACAACGAAGTGCTGGCCACCATGGCGGGCAATTTCCAGGGTGAAGGCGAAGCAGGAAAAATGCAGTTTGGATCGGCTTGGTGGTTTAACGATCAGCTCGATGGTATGCAGCGTCAAATGACACAACTCGCGCAAATTGGTTTGTTAAGCCGCTTTGTCGGCATGTTGACCGACAGTCGCAGCTTCCTCTCATATACGCGTCATGAATATTTCCGCCGCCTGCTGTGCCAGATGATAGGAAATTGGGTTGAGCGGGGCGAAGCGCCGGAAGATGAAGCGTTGTTAGGCCAAATGGTGCAGAACATCTGCTTCAACAATGCCCGCGACTATTTCGGCATTGAGTTAGGAGCATGATTATGCAGCGGCTGAATCGTAACGATTTTCCCGGCGCCCGCTATAGCGATCGCGTGATTCAATTCGGTGAAGGTAACTTTCTGCGTGCTTTTATCGACTGGCAAATCGACTGGCTGAATGAGCATCACGGCACCGATGCGGGGATTGTAGTGGTGCGGCCGCGCAACCGTGAAGTCAGCGACAGCTTGAATCAGCAGGAGGGTCTTTACACCACGCTGATTCGTGGCCTCAACGAGCAGGGCGAACAGGTCAGTGAAACACGCCTGATTCGTAGCCTGAATCGCGAAATCCAGCCTTACAAGCAGTACGACGATTTTCTGGCATTAGCTGAAAATGCGCAGATGCGTTTCGTGTTCTCCAATACCACCGAAGCGGGTATTGCGTTTGTCGAGTCGGATACGTTAACCGATCAACCCGCCTCAAGCTTTCCTGGCAAGCTCACTCAACTGCTGTGGGCGCGCTTCAGCCATTTCAGCGGTGCGAGCGATAAAGGCTGGTTAATCGTGCCGTGCGAATTGATCGACCACAACGGCGACATGCTGCGTGAAACGGTGTTGCGCTATGCCGATCACTGGCAGCTTTCGTCAGAATTTAAAGCGTGGGTCAGCGACCATTGTGCCTTCTACAACACGCTAGTGGATCGCATCGTGACCGGTTTTCCGCAGGAAAGTGCGCAAATTGAAGCTGAGCTAGGTTATGAAGATCGCTATCTGGTTGCGGGTGAAGTCTATTACCAGTTTGTGATTCAAGGCCCCGCCGCGCTGGTTGATGAGCTTAAACTGGATGTGCTCGCCCCGCAGGTGCGCAGAGTTGAAGACATCGCGCCCTACAAAGCACAAAAAGTGGCGATCCTGAATGGCGCTCACACCGCTATGGTGCCGGTGGCGTATCTGGCCGGGTTAGAAAGCGTGGGCGAAGCGATGGACGATGCCGCAATTGCGGGCTTTGTTGATCGCCTGCTGCGCGATGAAGTGATCCCGACACTGGATCTGCCGAGTGACGAGCTGCACACCTTTGCCGATGCGGTACAGCGTCGCTTCCGTAATCCGTTTATCCGCCATGCTTTGCTGTCGATTGCCCTGAATAGCATGACTAAATTCCGTACGCGCCTCCTGACGCCGCTGCTGACATCGCATCAGCAAACCGGCAACTGGCCGCCACGGTTGACCTTCGCATTTGCTGCGTTAATCGCTTTTTATCGCGGCGAGTCAGAAGAGAAAAGCTGGCCGTTGCAAGACGACACGCAATGGCTGCAATGCTTCGCTGAAGGCTGGACCGCATTGAAAGCGGATGAAATTTCTCCGGAACAACTGGTGCGCAACGTTTTAAGCAATGCGCAGCACTGGGGAGAAGATTTAACCCTGCAACCGGGACTGACCGCAGCGGTTACCCAACACCTGCAAAACATCATCGTTCACGGGATGCGTGAGGCGCTGAGCCAACTGAGATAACGCTATGCAAGACGCAATTAAAATTCATTCGCGCGACAATGTTGCCGTGGCGTTGCGCGACTTAGAAGCAGGCAGCACCGTTGAATTGTCTGATGTGGCGGTAACGCTGCAACAAGAGGTTGGACGAGGACACAAGTTTGCGCTGCAACCCATCGCGCAGCGCGATTTAGTGATCAAATATGGTCTGCCGATTGGTCATGCTACCCAGCCAATCGCCGAAGGCGAAGTGATCCATTCACAAAATTCGCGTACCAACCTCAGCGATTTGGATGAGTATGAATATCAACCTGAATTCGTTGATGTGCCGCCTCAGCCGGGCGACCGCGAGGTACAGATTTATCGCCGCGCCAACGGTGACGTTGGCATTCGTAATGAGTTATGGATATTGCCAACCGTCGGCTGCGTCAACGGCATTGCGCGTCAAATCCTGCAACGTTTTCTGAAGGAAACGCAGGACGCCGCGGATATTGATGGTGCGTTCCTGTTCAGCCATACCTTTGGCTGTTCACAGCTGGGACAGGATCACGACAATACGCGCACCATGCTGCAAAATATGGTGCGGCACCCCAATGCGGGCGCGGTATTAGTGATTGGCCTTGGTTGTGAAAACAATCAGGTTGATGCGTTTCGTGACACGTTGGGCAGTTTTGAAAGCGATCGCGTAGAGTTTATGGTTTGCCAGCAACATGACGATGAAGTGGAGGCCGGCCTTGAGCGTTTGCATGCATTGTATGAAAAAATGCGTCACGACCAACGTGAGCCAGGCAAACTCAGCGAGCTTAAGTTCGGCCTGGAATGTGGCGGCTCTGACGGCTTTTCGGGTATTACTGCCAACCCGCTGCTGGGGCGTTTCTCCGATCAGATGATCGCCAACGGCGGCACGACAGTGTTAACGGAAGTACCGGAAATGTTTGGTGCAGAGCGCATTTTGATGAGCCGCTGCCGCGACGAAAGCACTTTTGATAAAACCGTGGCGATGATCAACGATTTCAAGCAGTACTTTATTGATCACCAACAGCCGATTTATGAGAACCCTTCTCCTGGCAACAAAGCGGGCGGCATCACCACGCTGGAGGAGAAGTCGCTGGGTTGTACGCAAAAGGCGGGGCAAAGCCAGGTTGTTGATGTCTTGAAATATGGCGAGCGACTGAAAACGCCGGGTCTGAATCTGCTGAGCGCGCCGGGTAATGACGCCGTTGCCACCAGCGCGCTGGCCGGAGCAGGATGTCATATGGTGTTGTTCAGCACCGGACGCGGCACGCCTTACGGAGGATTTGTGCCTACCGTCAAACTCGCAACTAATACGCCGTTGGCTGAGAAAAAACCACACTGGATAGATTTTGACGCCGGACGGTTGATCCACGGCATGAGCATGGATGAGATGCTGGCAGATTTTGTCGATACCATCGTAACCATTGCGAATGGTCAGGCGACAAATAATGAGAAGAATGATTTCAGGGAATTGGCGATTTTTAAAAGCGGCGTCACGCTATAAAGCGTATAAAAATGGCGGCCTGAGTAGGCCGCCATCTGTTTTAAGCGCGACTTGGCGCGCGCTCCGCTTCAGACTGACAAACGGCCGCGGTAAATAAAATATCCGTTGAGGAGTTCAACGCCGTTTCGGCAGAATCCTGCAGCACGCCGATGATGAATCCTACGGCAACAACCTGCATGGCCAAATCGTTGGGAATACCAAACATATTGCAGGCAACAGGAATCAGCAGCAGTGAACCACCCGCCACGCCCGACGCACCGCACGCACACAATGATGCCACCAGACTCAACAGAATCGCGGTGGGTACATCCACGCTAATACCTAATGTATGCACCGCCGCCAGCGTTAGCACGGTAATGGTGATTGATGCACCCGCCATGCTGATTGTGGCGCCCAGCGGAATGGATATTGAATAGGTGTCTTCATCCAAACCCAGGCGTTTGGCGATAGCCATATTGACCGGAATGTTGGCCGCAGAGCTGCGGGTGAAAAAGGCGGTTACGCCACTTTCACGCAGGCAGGTAAACACCAGCGGATAAGGATTACGGCGGATTTTGCTGTAAACCAGCAGGGGATTGACGACTAATGCCATCAGCACCATACAGCCAATCAGCAGCGTCAGCAGATGCGCGTATTGCCACAGCGCACCGAAACCGGTGGATGCCAGAATCGACGCAACCAAACCAAAAATACCGATCGGCGCGCAGCGAATCACACAGCGCACCAGCCAGGTTGCTGCGTTCGATGCATCATTTAAAAACGCACGCGTGCTGGGCTGGCTGTGACGGAAAGCCAGTCCTAAACCGATCGCCCAGACTAAAATGCCAATATAGTTGGCGTTCATTAACGCCGTAATCGGGTTAGCTACCATGCTCATCAGCAGACCGCGCAGCACTTCAGTAATGCCTGATGGCGGCGTAATTTCGGTGGTGCCTACCGCCAGCGTCAGCGTTTGTGGCATCAAATGACTGAATATCACGGCGACAACAGCGGCAAAAAAGGTGCTGAGCAGATAAAGCATGACGATGGGCCTGATGTTGCTTTTTTGGCCCTGCTGATGGTTCGCAATTGATGAAATGACCAGCACCAATACGAGTAAAGGCGCTACGGCCTTCAAGGCGTTAACGAACAGATCGCCCAGTAGACCAACAGCTAAAGCGGCATCATGTGAAAACCAGGCCAGAGCAATACCGGCAATCAGCCCGATCATGATTTGTTTTACCAGGCTTCCTGCGAACAGTGCGGCCAGACGTGCGGAGAGTGTTTTCTGCATAGTTTTTTCTGTATTTGTCGCGGGATGTAGCTTTAGTCGCAATCTATCCTGCGGCCAAAACGGTTTGCCCGGCGGAGTATAAGGAAAAGATCTGTTGAGAAAAGAGATAATTCCGCCAATGTGGGCCATGTCGAATTTTTATTATGCTGGATAAAGGAAGTGTGACAGAGATAAGGAATGACTGATTTTACTGATGCAAAATAAAACAGGGGCAGAAGCTGCCCCTGTAGATAATTATTTCGAGATTTTCTTTTGGTCGTTTCTGTGGTTAACCCAGACGTTAACCAGCAGCGTTGAGGCGAGAATAGCGCCAATCACACCTAACGAGATGCCTACTGGGATATGGTAAAGATCAATAATCAACATTTTAATACCGATGAAGACCAGCACGATCGCCAGGCCATATTTCAGCATCGAGAAGCGTTCCGCCACGTTCGCTAACAGGAAGTACATGGCGCGCAGGCCCAAAATCGCAAACAGGTTAGACGTTAAAACAATAAACGGATCGGTGGTAACAGCAAAGATGGCCGGAATACTGTCGACCGCGAAGATGACGTCGCTCAGCTCAACCATAATTAACACCAGCAGCAATGGCGTTGCGAACAGCACCCCATTTTTACGGGTGAAGAATTTTTCACCTTCCAGCGACTCCGTCATTCGCAGATGACTGCGTAACCAACGCACCACCGGCTTCTCTCCGACGCCACCTTCATCTTCTTTTGCGAACGCCATTTTCAAGCCTGTAAACAGCAAGAACGCCCCGAAGACGTAAAGGATCCAGCTGAACTGCGTAACCAGCCAGCTACCCGCAAAAATCATGATAGTACGCAGAACGATGGCACCTAACACGCCGTAAATTAGCACTCGGCGTTGCAGGTTGGCGGGAATTGAGAAGTAGCTAAACAGCATCAGCCAGACGAAAACGTTATCTACCGCCAGCGCTTTTTCAAGCACATAACCGGTCAGGAAGGCGAGGGTTTGTGTATTCGCGACTTCGCGACCTGCGCTTCCTTCGAGATACCACCAAAAGGCGGCGCTAAACAGCAGCGAGACGGAAATCCAGATCAACGACCAAATGGCAGCTTGTTTAAATGACATGGTTTGTGCGCCACGACGTCCCTGCAATAAGAGATCGATCGCCAGCATGATGAGCACAACCACTGCAAAACTGCCCCAAAGCAATGGCGTTCCTACAGTTTGCATAATCGTATCCTGTTTAGAAATAAAAAAGGCTGAAGTCAGAAGACATCAGCCGCTTATTTTGATGTAAGCAAACCTCGCCTTCCGGCAAGGTCTCACTTACAACACAGAATGTTATTCCAGGTTGCCTGATGACCGGATGCTTGCGCACCGTAATGACGATCAATCAGCTTACAAGTTACTCCCCTTTGCAAACCGTAAAGTACGGACTTCACGGACAGGAAGCAATCGCGGCCAGTCATATTTAGAAATATTTACACTCCACCCTGATCGGCTGGAAATATCACCCCGGTTTGCTGACGAATTTGAGTCAGTAGCGCGGCAGTGATGCGTGAAATTTCCAGCGCAGGATGATCAACCTGACGTTGTTCAACCAGACGCACAAAGGCTTCAGCCTCATAAAGCATCGTATTAATGTGCTGCGGCTGAGTCAGATCTTGTTTATCGCCGCCGCGCGGAATAAAGCTAATTTGCTGACATTCGGAGATTTTTTGTATAACTAACGCGCCCGCTTCACCTTGAATTTCGCTGGGAAGGGCGGAATCGCTGACTTTGGAGTGCAAAATGGTTACGTCAAAATCACCATAATCCAAAACCACGACGCCATGTGCGTCGACGCCGGTATCCAGTAAGGTGGCCTGTGCCTGAACTTTTTTCGGTTCACCCCACAACGTGATGGCGCTGGCTAAGCAGTAATAGCCAATATCCATAATTGAACCGTTGGACCAACGCGGATCAAAGGTATTAGGATTTTCGCCGTTGAGATAGCGTGGGTAGCGCGAGGAATACTGACAATAATTGAGCAGCGCTTTACGCAATTTCCCCAACTGCGGCAGCGCCTGTTGCAGCTGCAAAAAGTTAGGTAAGCTGGCGGTTTTGAAGGCTTCAAACAGGATTACCTGATTCTCACGCGCGCAGGCGATCATCGCTTCAACTTCTTTGAGATTAGAAGCCAACGGTTTTTCGCAAATCACATGTTTGCCGTGCGAGAGAAACAGCAATGCCTGTTCGCAATGCAGCGCATTAGGGCTGGCGATATAAACGGCGTCAATATCCGCGCAGGCTGCCAGCGCCTCCAGTGAGGTAAACGTCTGGTTGCAGGGATAATCTTCAATAAATGCGTCTGCCTGCTGCTGGCTGCGCGAATAGACCGCGCTGAGTTTCATGCTTCCGCTCTCATGAGCGGCATCAATGAACTGGCGAGTAATCCAGTTGGTTCCCACAATGGCAAAACGAATCACGATGGTTCTCCTGCAGAGGTAAAGCGGCAGAGTAGCATGTCCCACGTGTCACGCAACGCAGTCGACCAATGTGAATTTGATCCTGCGATCCGCATTCCAATATTATGATCAAGCAACGGTTTATGGCAGAAAGAAGAGGCGCAGGTGAAAGGAAGTAAACACGCACTAAACTGGACCACTTTGTTAATTGCCATTCCGGTCGGCTTCGCTGCATCACTGGTTACGCTGGCTTTTCGCGGCATTATTGAGCTGATTAATCATCTGCTTTTTGGTAGCAGTAGTGAAATTACCGAGGCGATGCATGTCTGGCCGTGGATCCTCTGGCCGCTGCTGGTGGGTGCAGGTGGATTGCTGGCAGGGTTTTTCTTGCGTTATGCCGTGAACATTGAGCAGCAGCAAACGCTTAAAACTGATTATCTCGAAGTGATTAACGCACGGCTTGATGCGGTGCCGACGAAAACGTCGCTGTTTCGGGCATTATCCTCGATTGCCAGTATCGGTAGCGGCGCTTCTATCGGTAAAGAAGGGCCGATGGTGCAGCTTTCAGCGCTGTGCGGCAGCATGATAGGGAAATTTTTGCCCGCCTCGCTGAACCTCAAAAACAGTGATGTAGTGGCAATGGCCGCTGCGGCTGGCCTCTCTTCGGTTTATCACGCCCCGCTGGCATCGGCGATTTTTGTGGCTGAGATCGCCTTTGGTATTTCAGCGCTTCAGCGCCTTATCCCACTCATTATCTCTTCTGCCGTCGCGGTCATGACAATGTGGACGCTGGGTTTTCGCAGCGCGCTTTACCCGCTGGCTGATGTTAACTTCCACATGGACGCCAGTAGTTTATTCATGACGGTGATTATCGGTCTCTGCGCCGGGCTGGCAGGTTGGCTGTTGATCACGTTGATTGCGCGCAGCAAAAAGTTGTTTAGCCGTGTTAGCTCGCTGCCGCTGCGGCTAGGCGCAGGGGGTTTTGCGGTGGGTTTACTGGCGATCGTCTCAACCGATATTTTGGGTAACGGATATGAAGTCATCGTTAAAGTCATGGCGGGAGATTATCTGTTGCCGGGATTGCTATTGCTGCTGGTATTGAAAACGCTGGCGACCAGTTTGTCGGTGGGATCAAATGCGGTAGGGGGGCTATTTACGCCATCGCTGTTGATTGGCGCGTTGTTAGGTGTGGTGTTGGCGACGTGCGGACTGGCGTTGCATTTGCCCCTTGGTAATAGCTTGTTGTATGCCGCAATTGGTATGGCGGCGGTGCTGGCTGCGGTTAGCCAGGCGCCGCTCATGGCGATATTAATGGTGCTGGAGATGACGCTCAACAGCAGCTTGCTGTTCCCACTGATGATTGCGGCAGTATTGGCATCGATGGTGGTTTATCGCCTGCAATCCGCCAGTACCTATCCGGTCGTGAGCAATCATTTCAACCGTTCAGAAGCCAAATATGACTTTGATAATATGCGAGTGGCTGAGCTGATCATACCTGGCGCGGCCCTGAAACCCCAAGAGTCGGTTGGGCAAGCGCTGGCCGTGAGCTCACTAAAGCGTGAGCGTTATGTCTATGTGATTAATGACGAGGGCGCATTTCTTGGCGTGGTATCGATTCACGAAATATCGCGCAAAGTGCTGGCACAGGAAATTACGCTGGATTCGCCGGTACAGCAGGTGATGGATGACAACTTCCCCTGCGTTTATCAGAATCAAAGTATGCGAGAAGGCTGGGAAGCCTTCGCGCTGGTGACGCTGGAGCGCTTGCCGGTACTCAATAATCCACACGAACGCCGCTTCCTGGGGGCGCTAACCAAAACCAGTCTGATTCAGAAAGCGCAGGAGTTTCTTTAAGCGGCGTTACCGCGCATGGCTTGATCGGTCATCCACAGGCGAGCGTCAAATTCGAGCTGGTGGTAATCTGGCTCCATGTGACAACAGAGCTGATAAAAAGCTTTGTCGTGCTCTTTCTCTTTAAGATGCGCCAGCTCGTGAACCACAATCATGCGCAGAAAGGGTTCGGGCGCCATACGAAAGAAGGTGGAAATACGGATTTCCGCCTTGGCTTTAAGGTTGCCGCCCTGCACGCGAGAAATGGCGGTATGTAAACCCAATGCATGCTTCATCACTTTAATTTTGTTATCCCAAATGACTTTACTGATGGGCGGTGCATTTCGCATAAAGCGGTTTTTAAGCGATTGCGTAAAGTCATACAGGGCTTTATCGCTGATAACATTGTGCGTATCGGGATACCGTTCTTGCAGAAATGTCCCTAAACGCTGATGTTCAATCAACGTATGAACCTGCTCAAGAATGGGCTCAGGATAACCCTGAAGGTAGATCAGTGAGGACATTAGGGATTCCCGGTGAAAGACAGTATACTGCGCCCCCCTTTTTGGGGCGAAAATCAACCAAAGTGTACCATGCCGGAGAATTCATGAGCCAACTTGAACTGAACGATCGCACACTGATCCTGCATCGTTTCCCGCAGATGCGTGACGAAAGTCCGTTACAAGCCTGGGATGCGGCTGATGAATACCTTTTGCAGCAGGCGCTGCCAGAAGGTCCGATACTGGTATTTAACGACAGCTTCGGTGCGCTGACATGTGCGTTGAATCCCCGTCCGGTTTGGCATATCAGCGATTCATGGCTAAGCCAGCAGGCGACGCGTCAAAACCTGATTCTTAATGAACTTGATGATGGTGAAGTCCATTTCCTTGATAGCCTTGCGACATTGCCTGCCGCGCCCGCGGCGGTACTGATTAAGGTACCTAAAACGCTGGCCTTGCTGGAGCAGCAGCTGCGTGCAATACGTCAGGTAATTACCGTGGAAACGGTAATTCTGGCTGCCGCGCGTGCCAAGGAAATTCACAATTCGACGCTGCAATTGTTTGAGCAGATCATTGGTGAAACCAAAACCTCGCTGGCGTGGAAAAAAGCGCGAGTGATTTACAGCACCTTTACTCAGCCCGCTTTACGTGAGCAGCCGCTCACGACCGTTTGGCCGCTGGATGATACGCCTTACCAGATCCACAACCATGCCAACGTCTTTTCCCGATCCTCTTTGGATATTGGTGCGCGACTGTTTGTTCAGCATCTGCCTGAGAACATTGAAGGTGAAATTGTTGATTTAGGTTGCGGCAACGGTGTGATTGGGTTGATGGCGTTGGAACGCAACCCGCAGGCTGAAGTGCATTTCCTGGATGAGTCCTACATGGCGGTTGAATCCAGCCGCCTGAACGTAGAGATCAATCGTCCAGACGATCTGGCGCGTTGCCAGTTCCGCGTGAATAACGTGTTGAGTGGATATCCTTCTGACCGTTTACATGCGGTGTTGTGCAATCCGCCGTTTCATCAGCAGCACGCCGTTACCGATCATCTGGCATGGCAAATGTTCCGTGATGCCAAACGTTGCCTGCAATATGGCGGCGAACTGCGGATTGTCGGTAATCGCCACCTCGATTATCACCATAAGTTGAAAAAACTGTTTGGCAACTGCACCCTGGTGGCATCGAATCAAAAGTTCGTTATCTTGCGTGCAGTAAAAATGCGTTAAATTTTAGATTGTTAATGCCAGTTGTGTGGCCTGTGCAATGGCGCGTCGCGCATCTAACTCCATTGCGACATCAGCACCGCCAATCAGTCTTACCGTTTTCCCATTTTCACGCAGCGCAGCTTCCAGCTCGCGCTGCGGCTCTTGCCCAGCGCAAATAATCACATTATCAACGGGTAACAGCACCACTTCTCCCTCTCGCCGAATATGCAGACCCTCATCATCAATCAATAGATATTCAACGCCGCCCCACATCTGTACGCCGCGAGCTTGCAGGCTGGCACGATGGATCCAACCCGTGGTTTTCGCCAGTGTTGCACCGGGTTTACCCGCTTTACGCTGTAACAGCCAGATTTGACGCGTTGACGGATGCGGATGCGGATGCGGAGCGGTCAGTCCGCCGCGTTGCGTCAGGCTGCGGTCAATTCCCCACTCGGCAAAAAAGGTACTCAAGGTCTCTTCACCGTTGGGATTCGATAAATATTCTGCGGTATCAAAACCAATCCCGCCTGCGCCAATAATCGCAACACGGTTTCCGACCCGTTTTTTATCCTGAATTACATCAAGATAAGTGAGCACTTTAGGATGATTAATGCCTGGAATTAGCGGCGTACGCGGCTTGATACCACTCGCTAAAATCACTTCATCAGCATCCTTTAACAGCGCGATATCCGCTCGACAGGCAGTTTTTATTGTCACACCCGCCGCAGCTAATTGGTGGCGGAAATAGCGCAGCGTTTCATTGAATTCTTCTTTACCGGGGATTTGGCGAGCGATATTGAACTGCCCACCGATTTCAGATGCGGCTTCATAAAGGGTGATTTGATGACCACGCTGTGCCGCCTGTAAAGCAAACGCCATGCCTGCGGGACCCGCGCCCACAACAGCCAGGTTTTTCGGCGCTTCGCTGGCAAGCACGGGCATCAGTGTTTCATGACAGGCACGTGGATTCACCAGGCAAGAGGTCACTTTCCCGACAAAGATTTGATCGAGACAGGCTTGATTACAGGCAATGCAGCTATTAATACTGTCTGGTTCGCCGCGCTGTGCTTTGCTGACAAAGGCGGCATCAGCGAGAAACGGGCGCGCCATCGAGATCATATCCGCGCAGCCATCCTGCAAAAGTTGTTCAGCGACGTCAGGATGATTAATACGGTTGGTGGTGATCACCGGTACAGAAACATGGGCGCGCAGACGCTTGGTCACCCAGGCAAAAGCGGCCCGCGGTACACAAGTAGCAATGGTGGGAATGCGTGCTTCATGCCAACCGATACCGGTATTGAAGAGTGTCACGCCGCACTGCTCAAGTTCATGGGCCAGTAATAACGTCTCTTCCAGAGAGCTGCCTTGATGAATAAGATCGAGCATCGACAGACGAAAAATAATGATAAAGCTGTCGCCGGTTGCCTGGCGGACTGCACGTGTGATAGCGAGTGCGAACTGCATGCGCTGATTGAAATCGCCGCCCCAGCGATCGTCCCGTTGATTGGTGTGTTTAACCAAAAACTGATTTATTAGATAGCCTTCCGAACCCATGATTTCCACACCGTCATAGCCCGCTTGTTGGGCGAGGCGCGCGCACTGGGCAAAATCTGCAATGGTTTGCATAATTTCTGAATCGCTCATCGCTTTGGGGGTAAAGGCATTGATAGGAGCCTGAAGAGCAGAGGGGGCCACCAAATCTTTTTGATAGCTGTAGCGGCCCGTATGCAAGATCTGTAGGGCAATCTTCCCGTCATGTTGATGAACAGCTTCGGTTATTTGCTGATGCCAGGCGCATTGATCTTCATGAGTCAGCAGGGCGCCATGTGCCATGCCAACCCCCTGTGCATTGGGTGAAATGCCGCCGGTGACAATCAGCGCAACACCTTCGCGTGCACGCTCGGCATAAAATGCAGCTAGCCGAGCCGCACCTTCAGCATGTTCTTCCAACCCGGTATGCATTGAACCCATCAGGAAACGGTTTTTTAGCTGGGTAAAGCCTAAATCCAGTGGGGAAAATAATGCGGGATAAGATGCATTGCGCTCAGTCATCATCACTCTCAAGTAAGTGGTCGGATGAGTTTACTTTAGCGAGTTCTGCATTAAACAACAGGGCGACGATATGAGGTTGTGAGAGATATCAAAAAAGAGCAGGGTTCTGAGTCGCAGGCGACAGAAGTGGATTTCTGTCGTACAGGCACGGGAAGATACTCAGAACCCTGTAAAAGCATGAAGACCGGCTAATAAGATTAGCTCTGTTTGTAATGAATTCCTGTTTTCAATATAACCTGGTTTTTAACACTGAAATAAATCAGTATGATTTATGATAATCTGTTAACTGATAATATTCAGCAAGACCTGTCTCAATTAATGACCTAACAGGTTCCATTCCTGCGAGCCAGCTCGATAATTTCCACCAGGTTTTTAGTTTCAAGTTTTTGGAATATTTTTGTTTTATAGGTACTGACGGTTTTGTTGTGTAAACCCAGTTCACTCGCAATCATTTTATTACTTTTCCCCATGGCCAGTTGGCGAAGAATCAACATTTCCCGTGTGGTTAATTTTGACAGTAAATGTTGTTCACCTAAATAATCTTTTTTACGTTTAACCAGTTCGACCGGTAAGTAGTCTACGCAGTTATAGACACAACTAATGGCTGTAATCAGTGTTTGGATGTGCTCATGTTTTGAGACAAAGCCATTAGTACCGTTGAGAACAGATTGCATAATCAAGTTTTCGTTACTGCTTTGACTTAACAAGATTATTTTAATGTATCGCTTTGATTTTACGATGTCGCGTAAAAAGGCAATGCCATTATTATGTTTAAACTCAGGATCAAGAATCACAATATCAACGTGATGATGGGTTACTTCGTTTATCCCATCGTTAACGGTATTCACAACGTCGACATACTTAAAACCAGACATTAATAATAGGGCCTGGATACCCGATGAAACTAAGCGATGCTCATCGACGATGAGTATTTTTGCATTAAACATAACTTCCCCTTTCCGCTGGCACGATCAGGGGTGCCAGGGATTATATATTTTTAAAATATTATCTCCTTGAGTTTAATTTTATGAATCGAGAAATGTCCCGATAAAAAATTATTATTTTACAACTAACTCAGTTGCATCACCCTTGAGAGTTAATCAGTTGTTGATCGATATTTTTAATTTCATTCGTAATGTTTTCAATTAATGGCGCTAACGCAACCTCGTTTGTACGATTGTTTTCCAGCTCACGCCCCAATTGTTCAAGCACGGTAGCATTAAGTATTTGTGCGCCGCCTTTTAGCTTATGGCCTAACTCTGAGAGCGTATCGCGATCGGTGGATTGTTGTATCGCCTTCAGCAACGTTGCATGGCTGGTTTGAATACTTTGCAGCATCATTAGGTATCCGGCAGGATCTTTTTCAGCAAGTTGTGTCAGCAGAGGAGAGAAAAGTGGTGTGTAGTTTGCCTCTCCTGGTGCTTTCACCGGTGGTGAAATGAACTGTTTTGACGCGGGTTCACCTGAACGTTTATGGGTGCACCGAGTAAGATAATTTTGCAGCGCTCCCAAATCCAACGGCTTGAATAAGCAGTCATCCATACCGGCGTCAAGGCAGCGCTGGATGGTTTGACGTTCAGCCGATGCAGTTAACCCATAAAGCGTAGCGGGCATTAAGCCGCGTTCAGCTTCTTCTTTACGTAAGGCGCGGGCAAATTCGAATCCATTCATGCCGGGCATATTGCAATCGGTAATGATCAAGTCAAAGCGCTGCGGATCTTCATTCCACACAGCTAACGCCTGCGAGGCACTTTCAGTCACCATGACTTGATGACCGGCGAATTCCAGTTGCTTACCCAGCAACAGACGATTTGGTGCATGATCGTCAATGATCAAAATCGATAACTGTTCTGGATGAGGCGACGCGTCGACAGGTTGGAAAACAAATTCTGAGGGCTGGCTATGCGAAGCGCGAAAGGCGAAAGAAAAAACGGATCCTTCCCCTGGTTCGCTCTCCACGCGAAGCTCTCCGTTCAGCAGGTCGGCCAGATGGCGACAAATACTTAAGCCTAATCCGGTTCCCAGTTGCTGCTGCTGACGCGATCCAACCTGGACAAAGGGCTCAAAAATCGCCTGTCGCTGCTCTTCGGTTAACCCACAGCCACTGTCACTGACTTCAACGACAAATTCACCGTAGCCGGCTTCTTCGTCAATACCCTGTATTAGCACGATGCTGACCGCGCCTTGATCGGTGAACTTAATCGCATTACTTAATAAATTGGACAGAATTTGATTGAGAATAAGCGGATCGGTTTTGATCCAGCCTGTATTGACATCGATCTCGCACAGAAGCTGTAATTTTTTGTTGCTCGCCTTGGCGTAGAAAAGCGCTGCGATTTTATTGACCACATCGGGCAAATAAACGGTTTCTAATGTCGGCTGATGAAGCCCTGATTCGATTTTAGAAAGATCCAAAATGTTGCCTAACAAGGCCAGCAGCGCGCGTGCGGATCCATAAGCAACTTTTACATTTTCTGATAGGTTTTCAGGATGCTGGCGGTTCTCCATTTCCAGCAGACCGATAATGGCATGGAGTGGGGTGCGAATTTCATGACTCATACTGGCCAGAAAATCACTTTTAGACTGGTTAGCTTTTTCAGCTTCTTCTTTTGCCAGTTGCAGTTCACGAAGTAAAACATTGCGCTCACTGACGTCAACCCAACCTCCAATAACACCCACAACCTCTTCAAGCCGATCGCGGAACGGCAATGTCCAGTGATAGAGCGAGTAAGTGTGTTCCTCAACGTTCACTTCAATATCGCTTATAACCACTTCGCCACTGAGTAAAGTTTGCTGGTAGCTTTGTTCAATGCTGTCGATCATCGCATTATTGCTATCAATAATGTCTGAAAGCTTTTTACCTAGCACATCTTTCTCATCGACATTAAAAAAGCGGAGGTAAGCTTTATTGCAGTCAACCAGCCGCATTTGCTTGTCACGAATGCACATGGCAACAGGCGAATCATTAAATAGTGTGTGAGTAAAATTAAGCTGATTTTTCAGGGCATTTTCAGCTTGGGTTCGCTTTTGAATGACCTGACGTAAATGGTAATTCCACAGAATGACCAGCAGCATTAACCCGGCAGAAATAGTGATTACCAGTAAAATGGTTTGCTTATAATTTTGCCATGAGGTGATTAATAAGGGCGTTTCGGCCTGACGCCATCCTGCCAGCAGCTTGAATAACGTTTGGGGTGGCGTGGCCAGTAAAGCTTTATCGAGAATTGACACTAATTCAGGATGCTTTTTATCAACGCTCATGACGAAACGTGCAGCCTCAACATCTAATGCTTTCTCGATAATTAGCACGTTGGAAAAACGGTTGTGCAGATGATAATCCGCAAAGATTTTTGGCAAGATTACGGCATCTATTTTCTGCGCTTTTAAATCATTAAGTGCCTCAAGTGGTTTTTCAATCGGTAAAATCTGTAGTCTAGGATATTGCTCATTTAACCACGCTTGTGTGGTCTCGTTTTTAAGAACGGCAACGCGATTACGGCCTGATAATGCACTCTTTTGCTTTTCTTTTATTGCCTTTCGCGTGACAACAACCCAATGTGAAACCAACCAAGGACGCGTCAATACTGTTGGATCTTTATCCGTTTTCTCCATGATTTTTAACGGATTAATGCGTGGCAGTTGAGCCTGGCGTGAATCATGAACAGTGGGCCCTGAAGTGATAAAGGTTAAATTTCCTTGGTGTGCGAGCATGTTTAATAAGTCTTGTGCCATACCTTGCGACTGCTGATCTTTTTCCTGTTTTATCAGTGGCATTAACTCTGTTGTCATGGTTGCCAAAATAGAGGGGTGTATTTGCAGCCATGTCTCCTCTTCCGGTGTTAATCCCAGCGGATTGCTCTGCATGACATGGCGTGAATTGAGCTGCCAGCGGTTAGCAATTTGCATACGATTTGCTAAGGGAATCATAGACATTGCTTGATTCACTGCTTCTGCCAACTCGGGGAAATGTGGGCTGATACCAAAACTGACATTCAACGGGACCGAGTTTTCATGGCGTGAAAGCGTTAAGGCATCGGAAAAAAAATAGTGATTGAGATGAGTTAAAGTGGCTGCGTTGCCCAATACCTTGTCAGCCTGGTTGTAAATTACGGCTGCTACGGCATCATACTGGCTGGGATAATGTTGAGATTTTAGGGCAGTGAATTTCTGCAGCAACGAAGTATTTAATGTTTCGCTACCTGTCCAGGCCAGCGTCTCTACGTCTTTCGAGGAAGAGTCCATGTTTGCCGTGATTTGGCCAATAACACTGTAATCCAGCAGCCATGGCGGCCCGGCGATGAGCTGTAATGCTTCTGGCGTTTGCTGAGGTTGATACAGGGCCATCAGCTGCATTTCACCGCTCTTAACTGCGCGTAACGCTTCCTCCTGGGTTTCAAAATGATAAAGCTCAAGATCAATTTCCAGCATGGTTTGCAACAGTGAAAGATATTCTGCTGCAATGCCCTCAAAGCGTCGGCTATCTGCATCCATATAAAGAGGCGGTTGTGGCTTCCCGGCGATAGCGACTTTGACCGTTTTATCCTTAATTTCCCTCTGCACAGAAATAGGCATGTGCAGTATCGGTTGAGCATTGTCGTATCCGGGCTGTAATTGCAGCGGACGTAACGCAGCATGCGTGTCCAGCACCGTAAGCATTACGCTAACAAAAACGAACAGCAGCGAGAAAATAACTTGCTTATACACAGCGGTTTCTCTTTATATGAAAGAATAAATTAAGCTATTAAAAGATTTGAATAACTAATGGGGCGTGATTATAAGGAGTTCTAAGGAAATTATGAGCGCTTTCTCATTTGTTAGGCTTTTTTGCGACCATTCTCAAATTACTGTTATAGGATGGGCGTTTCTTGCGTTAAAAATTATAATTGATAGGCTGTGGCAATAAAATTGCTGCTTAAATTGCATGTTTAAGAAATGTCTTGTGTGGTCTTGTCTGTTTTCTGCGTCAGAATTTCTTTCATCAGCTATGCGGCGAATTTAGCATCTGTTTGTTGGGTTTTATAAATAAATCAATCAGTAAAGATTTTCCTAACGGGCGGTTATTATTTGTAAATAAGATGTAGCAGGCTGTTGGGTTATTGCATTGGCGTGTTTGTACATAATGACGCCAATAAGAAATGAAAGCTGAGTTGCTTTTATTTTTTTATTTTTATTTAAGATGTCTGTTTCCTTATTCCAAAGGCCGAAATCCTCCCGGAGAATTTTAGTCTAAGAAGTTTCTACGCTTCAATTGGTGTGGTTATCAAATAGGGGTGAGTGGTTTCACTGTAACAATAGGAATTTAATGATGAACGCCCACAACAAGCCAGTACGTGTTGCTGTACTAGATGACCATCCTATGGTCCGCACTGTATTTGAGATGTGTCTGAAACAAGAAGCAGACATAGAATTAATCGGAACGTGGGGATCCAGCGGCGAAATTTTTAATCAACTTAAGCAATCCACTGTTGATGTACTGGTACTTGATTTCTTACTTGGTGAGAACGAGTTAGACGGTTTAGCGTTAGTGAAACAATTAAGAAATCATTATCCGGATCAAAACATTTTAATTTCATCTTCAATGGAGAGCCCTGCCATTGTCAAAATGGTGCTTAGTGCTGGGGTAAAAGGCTTTATAGGCAAGAGTCACAAAATGCAGGAAATTATTCATGCAATTCGGCAGGTCGCTCAGGGGCGCTTGTATCTTTCCCAGGAAGTCGCTTACGAAGTTGAACATCTCTATGTAGTGAATGAAAAAGCGCTGCAAGAAAATTTCGATCTGGGCACCAAAGGCAATATGTATGAGAAGGTCAAACTTCTGAGCCCGCGTGAAGTTGAAGTTGTCCGCTGTTTTTTAGACGGGTTAAGTGTTTCACAAATCGCGGTAAAATTTAAACGGAGTCGCAAAACTGTCAGTGGCCAAAAGCAGTCGGCACTCAAAAAATTGGGATTACGTTCAGACTCAGAATTATTCAAATATAGCCATGACCTCATGTCTGGCAATTAACCCTAACGGCAGCGAGAGGCAACAGGCGAATCGCTGCCCATAAAGCAGTCACCTCGTTAAAAATTTGAATAACAGATTTGCCAATTTATTGACAGTACCTGGGCTCTGTACGCCCTTTTTATTTCCGTCGAATCCACGAGAAGCGTGATTGATAATCACTATTAAAATGCGTGTTATAGCGATAACTTGAACCTGCTTCTGCCATACAGTAAGTGCAAATGTTAACGTTCTCGATTTGGCTGTCCGGGATGCCCGCCTGAATCAACATCTGCTTCGCTAACTCAGGAAGATCAAACCAAATTCCGTTTTGTTGGGGATTGGCTTGTTTGCGTTGAGCATGAGAATTTTTCGGCTGTGATTGATGCCACTTTATGTGCTGCGGCACGCCCTCTGTTCGTTCGATTTCTGCCAGCATGCTTTCCCCCAATTCATAGCAACAGGGCGCGATAGCGGGTCCGATAGCAACGTAAAGACTTTGTGGCGTCGCACCCAATTCACAGAGCTTTTCTACTGTGCGATAAAGCACGCCCTTGAGCGTACCTTTCAAACCTGCATGTACCGCAGCGACGTTTTGCTGTTTAGCATCTGCAATTAACACCGGTAAGCAGTCTGCGGTATACACCGCTACTGGCCTTTCATCAGTGGCAATTACACCATCGGATTCACAACGCTTGGGGGGGAAGTTCTGACTCGCTAAAACCACGTTCGCACTGTGACGCTGATGTCCGTAAGCCGCATCGGCGGGTGGTGGCATTCCTGCAGGTTGAAAAGCGTAATCGACCCAACCGAGTGAATTAAGCAACGGTGAGCGTGGGTTCACGGACATAAGAATCTCCTGTCATAACGGCGCGTGTTCTGCTGCCCACAGCTTACGTTAACTGCTACATTTTTGAAGCTTTACGCAAACTGACCTTTCACACCTTAAGGATGAAACGATGAAAACTTCAGCGATTTTCGCTGTTACCAGCATAACGGCGCTGCTGCTAACTGGCTGCGCGCAACCCGCTCAACGCCAGGCACAACAGCAGCTTAACCAACAAACAGTATCAGCAGTTAACTGGTTCCAGCAATCGGGTGAATATGAAGCGTTGACCTGGCAAGCGTTTAACAGCGCACGATTGGCATTTGATCATGCGCCTTCTCTGACGGGTAAACCTAAAGCAGTGATTGTCGATTTAGATGAAACCATGTTGGATAACAGCGCTTATAGCGCCTGGCAGGCGAAAGGGGATCAACCTTTTACAGCAAAAACCTGGTCAGCATGGACGCAGGCAAAGCAGGCTAAAGCAGTTCCTGGCGCGGTTGAGTTTGCGCGTTACGTTAACAGCCACGGCGGCACAATGTTTTATGTCTCTAACCGCGATCAACGGGATTACGCTGCAACCGTGGCCAACATGCAGCAATTGGGCTTTACGGGCGTGAGCGAGAAAACCGTGCGTTTGAATACCGAAACATCTAATAAGCAGGCGCGCTTTGATGCCATTAAAAATGAAGGCTACAACGTGGCACTTTATATTGGCGATAACCTGAATGATTTTGGCGGTGCAACCTGGCATCAAGGTAATCAACAACGCCGTGAATTCGTGAACCTCAATCATCAACATTTTGGTACGCAGTTTATTGTATTGCCCAATCCGCTTTACGGTGACTGGGAAAGCGGAATGGCTGAAAACTACAATAAGTTAACGCCTGAGCAGCAGCTTTCGACACGCGCATCACGACTAGAAAGTTGGAACGGTAAATAATTCGTCAAGAAAAAGAGCCTGAGCTCTTCAGGCTCTTCTAAAAAGTGGATCTGATTTACTTTTCTGCGTCACTATATCCCTGCAAATTAAAATACCTATCTCTCGCTTTAAATTAAACGCACTTCAAGCATAAAATTTTGGTAAACCGGTTTTTACCCAGTGCATCTCGCTAATGGTAAGTTTTTATAATTAAGAGTATTCCTAACACTAGCGCATCATTATTGCCCGTAATGAATAGCGCTATAATTAGTACGTGTATTTTTACGTCAATAGTAAAAATACCTTTTCGCCTTTTATCCCTTTCAATCTATTGAATTTAAAGTTTTTTTTATTTATTTCTTTTTGCTTGCTTCCTGTTTGGCGCTTAATGATTTTTACCTGTCGCTGACATTAATTGAATTATTATTTACATTTGGAATTGTATTTTAATTACTTGAATCATTAATGGTGCAATCTGAATCATTAGCGTCTATAACCTTTTTCTGTGATGCAGTGCTTATTTCTATACGGCTCAACATTATTAGGTGAGCTGATTTACTCCGTGTTTTACCTGGAACCGATATTCCCGGCCGTGAAGAGAAGATGAATGTGACGACACTTAAACCCTTATTAGCGAAAAATCGCAGTTGGGCATTACAGCGCCGCCAGCGCAATCCAAATTACTTCGAAAAATATCTTCATCAGCAAAAACCGCATTCATTATGGATAGGATGTTCGGACAGTCGCGTACCGGCGGAAGTATTAACCGGGTCGCATCCAGGTGAGCTTTTTGTTCATCGCAATATTGCCAATATGGTGGTTGCCAACGATGACAACCTGCTGAGCGTCTTGCAATACGCCATTTTCTATCTTGGCGTAAAGCGCATCGTATTGAGCGGACATTATGGTTGTGGCGGGGTTCAGGCTGCGTTGAATTTGCCCGAAAGTCCATTGGCAGACGAGAACTCTGCATTAGCCAGACGCATTGCAACGTTACGTAATGATTTAAAACATGGGCTAAGCGCGCTTAGCGCTTCAAATGAAAATGAAATGGATAAGCTCAATCGTTTAGTTGAAGCCAATGTTATCGCCCAGTTCTCCCATCTGGTAGCAGTAGAACCGGTACGTAAAGCCTGGCAGTCGGGCCAGGAACTGGCTGTGTTTGGTTGCGTTTACGATCTGCAATCAGGCCATTTGAAAGAGTTGATTCAGCAATCAGCAGAGGAGCCTTTACCATGAACCTTGATACCTTGCGCCGGGATATACCCGCCGGTTTAGTGGTTTTTCTGGTCGCATTGCCGCTCTGTCTTGGCATTGCGCAGGCCAGTGGATTACCCCCATTTGCCGGCTTACTGACCGGCGTTATTGGCGGTCTGCTGGTAACGTCACTGAGTCCATCGCGCTTTGCCGTAAGTGGACCTGCGGCGGGACTTGTCACTATCGTGGTGGCGTCGATGGCCTCGCTGGGCAGTTTCTCTGCCTTTCTCACCGCATTGATCATCGCAGGCGCGATGCAGTGCCTGCTAGGATTACTGCGAGCCGGGCGCTTTATTTCTTTGGTGCCAGGCAGCGTGATTAAAGGCATGCTCGCCGCCATCGGTATTTTGCTTATCATGCAGCAAATTCCGGTAGCACTTGGCGCCTCAAGCGATGCTGAGCTCATTTCCGTGGTCAATGGCGAGATGACATTTTCGCTACCCGCGATGGCAGTAGCCGCCATTGGCTTGGTTATTCTCTGGTTCTGGACGACATCGGTGGTGAAAAGCGTTAAAGCGCTGGCATGGATTCCCGGACCGCTGATCGCAGTGTTGTTTGGTTGTCTGGCAACTGTGTTCGGTGGACGTTTTTTTCCCGACCTTGCTGGCGCTTTACCGCGTATCTCATTACCCGCTTTCGACAGTGTATCTGCGTTAATGAGTCAACTCGAAACACCGGACTGGATGGCCTGGCAAAATCCGCAGGTATGGATTGTGGCAGTGACTTTAGCGCTGGTCGCGAGTCTTGAAACATTACTCAGTCAGGAAGCGTTGAAAAAGTTGCGTTCGCAAAGCCCTGCGCCTTCGCCGAATAAAGAGATGTTTGCTCAAGGTATTGGTAATCTGACAGCCGGCTTTTTAGGTGCAATGCCAATCACCGCCGTGATCGTGCGTAGCTCGGTCAATGTGAGTGCTGGTGCACAAACCAAGCTGTCGATCTTTATTCATGGCGCTTTGCTGCTGATTTGCGGCTTGTGGTTCAGTGAAATGCTGAATGCGATTCCATTGGCGAGCCTGGCTGCGGTACTGCTCTATACCGGTTATAAGCTGGCTACACCCCGTCTCTTTATTGAACAATTCCGCATGGGGCCGCAACAATATGTGCCATTCCTGGCAACTATTGTCGGCATCATTACGCTGGGAATGCTGGTAGGAATTGGCATCGGTATCGCCACGCAAATTTTGTGCAGCATCTATAAAAGTCATCATAATGCACTGCAACTTACACGTTATGACGATCACTACGTTTTACGCTTTCAGCAAAACCTGACTTTTATGCACAACCCTAAGCTGCAAGGGTTGCTGGATGAGATACCAGAGAACAGTGTGCTTATTGTCGACAACGATAATGCTGAATACATCGATCCGGATGTCAAAGCGGTGCTGAAGGATTTTGGTGATAATGCGGATAAACGAGGCATTCGACTTAGTCAGTGGCCGGTAGCAGTAAAATAGTCATAAACTGCCGCTGAAAAAGGCATTACATAAGAAAAAATCGGATATCTCGGATAGCCGATTTTTTTATTTAAGGCGCATAATTGGCGCCGTTTCTTGCTGCCGTTAGGCTTAACCTGCATCGAATTCTGCTTTTTTTCGAAGTAAGGTCATGAAGTTGCGCTTTTCAAAGGATAACTTCGGTGGCGAATAGCGTTTAATTATTCTGACGCCAATCACCTCTATATTGGCGTGTACAGCAAGTGTTCCTGGTACAAGGTCCAGACGTATGCGCGTTAAGCTGTTTGAAGAGCACAATTTTAAAAAAAATATCCTTTCGCTATTTCTCATCACACTGCTGTTTTGTTTTGTCGGCAGTCATTTGCGGATCCCAGAAGAACTGTCACTTTTTTGGCCCGTAAACGCCCTGATTGCCGGGTTGATGGTACGCAATCCTTTTTTGCATCAGGCGCGTTATTACCTCGCCTGTTTCTCCGCCATGGTTTTTAACGACACCGTTTTTTCTGGCTGGGCACTTCCTGCTTTTACGCTCAACGTTGCCAATATTCTGTTTGTTCTGGTTGCGGTTTCGATGCTGATAAAACATTTTCAGGATCAATCCGGCAGCGAACGCATTACCCACGCGCTGCGTATTTTTCCCGCCTGTTTGCTGGCTGCTTTTGCCTGCGCAACCTGGGGCGCACTGGCGCAAGAAGGGAAATTTAATATGCAACTGGCTACCGCTTGGGGGGATTGGTTTAGTGAGCAATTTTCTACTGGCGCGATGTTGCTGCCTTGTTTGTTGATTCGTCACTGGCAATCTACGTCGTTTCGCCATCTTTTACAGATCAACAAAATTTCGCCCGTGATTGCTGTGATTTTATCATTAGGCCTGGGCGCAATGATGGGTGGGGCAGGTAGCCTGACGTTTCCGGTTCCCGCATTGATATGGTGCGCAATTGCCTTGCCCGTTCCGATGACGAGTCTGGTGATTTTAATCACGGGCATCGCTGAAATCATATTGGTTTCACATGGCGTAATGAACATTGAGGGCAACGAAAATTTGTTGCCACTAAGTCATCTCACCTCGGCACGTTTAGGGGTCGCCACCGTCGCGCTCAGCCCATTAATCGTTGCGGTGAGCATGGATGCTATCCGTCAACTCAACCAGCGTTTAGCGTTACGGGCCGATTATGATTTCCTGACTCAACTTCTCTCCCGCTCGGGTCTGTATGAAAGTTTGAAACAAGAGAAATTTAGCGCGGATCGCAATATGGGTGTGATCTTGTTAGATGTCGATTATTTCAAAGCAATTAACGACAATTTTGGCCACGATGCAGGCGATAAAGTATTAGAAGAGATCGCTCGGCGTATGCAGCGCGTAGTCGGTAATGAAGGTCACATTTGTCGCTTTGGTGGCGAAGAGTTTGTCGTTGTGCTCTTTGATCAAAACCAACATCAGCTCTACAAATTAGCCGAGGCGATTCGCCAAACGATGGTGAAAGAGAAGTTCTGGTTACATGGGAATACTGTCACCGTCACCGTTAGCCTTGGACTGGCATTAGACAGACCTGCCGAAGAGCGTGAATGGCAAAGCCTCGCCAATCGTTTAATCTCATCGGCAGATAAAAATCTTTATATATCAAAGCGTAATGGCCGTAATCAGACGTCACCGGTGAACGCTAAACACGAATTCACCAGCAACGTTGCCTGAAGGGGCTTTTAGCTTACGCTGTTTTTCAACTGGCTGGCTTGTTGATGGCGCTCTAGCGCCAACTCAATCAGCCGGGTGATCAAATCTTGATAGCTAACGCCCGCAGCTTGCCACAATTTTGGATACATGCTGATGTTAGTAAAGCCTGGCAATGTATTGACTTCATTAACGATTATTTCGCTATTCTCTGTTAAGAAAACATCTACACGCGCCATGCCACAGCATTCCAATGCGCTAAAAGCGCTGATCGCGACGCCACGAATGGCATCGCTGATTTCGGGCGAGATTACCGCTGGCACAACAGTTTGTGCACCGCTCTCGCTGATATATTTGGTGTCGTAAGAATAAAACGCATCATGAATCACAACTTCGCCGCAAGGGCTGGCTTGAGGATGGTCGTTGCCCAATACGGCACATTCAATTTCGCGACCTTTAATACCTTGTTCAATAAGAACTTTTCTGTCAAAAGAGAAGGCGAGCTCCAAAGCCACATCGAATTCTTCGACGCTGTTTACTTTGCTGACACCGACAGACGATCCCTGATTGGCCGGTTTAATAAAGAGCGGCAACCCAAGTTTGGCAATCACGGCTTTTACATCCAACTGCGCGCGTTGCGCCTGTGTGACGCTAATCCAGGGCGCTACCTGCAACCCCGCATCCCGCAACAGGCGCTTGGTAAAATCTTTATCCATGCTGACCGCAGAACCTAACACATCAGAACCGACAAAAGGCAACGACGCCATACGCAGTAAGCCCTGCAAAGAACCATCTTCCCCTAACGTGCCATGTACGATAGGGAAAATGACATCAACCTGAGACAGCGGATGTGAGTTGTGGCTGATGATCAGCTGCTGCTGAGTTTGACCTGGAATCAGCGCGACGTTATCTGTTGAACGATTCAGTGCAATGCTTGCTGGGTTCTCAGCATTTAACAGAAAGTTCGACGCATCGTTAAGATGCCAGCATCCCTGTTTATCAATGCCCAGCATCACTACGTCGAAACGCGTTTTATCAATGGCGTCGAGGATATTTTTTGCTGACTGTAACGATACTTCATGCTCAGCTGACTTCCCGCCAAACACAATGCCTACCCGCAATTTAGTCATCAATCTGTGTCCACTAAATAAAGCAAACGAACAAGATAGCATGCGGATTCGTGATGGAAACAGTCCAATGAAAGTATTCTACTGAGGCGCTTCATCGCCGGTTTTTTCACGGTTATCTGCAAACGGTTACACCTTCACACCAAATTTCCAGCTCGGTTTTGAATAGCGCATAAAGTGTCATAGCTCTGATCTACGTAACGCTAATTAAGCTGTTAGATGAGTTTTTTATACTGACAAATCACTCAGTATCTATTTGGTTTGCACGCTGCTCGTTACGCAGTAGCTGAATGGAATTAGAAACTCATGATTTGAAGTTAGTCCTGAAAGGTAGGAATGGCTTAAAGGATACATTATTGATAAGCCTGGACAGCTGATAGGTTTAGAGCGCAGTTCATTAAAGGTGTAGGGCACTTGCAGAAACGGTTATCAGAGTAATTGTCATTTCTTACGTCACCCAGCTTCTATTACATCATCCACTACAACATTTTAATCGCACCCAAAGAAAAAGGAGCCAGATGATTTCCCATCTAACTCCTTGTTTATTTGGTGGCCCCTGCTGGGTTTGAACCAGCGACCAAGCGATTATGAGTCGCCTGCTCTAACCACTGAGCTAAGGGGCCAGCGGAGCGGGGATTATAAAGTATCTGCTCGGGGCGATCCAGCATTGAACGGTTGGTTGCTGAAATAATCAGCATTTGATGACTGGTTGATTTTTATAGGAAATAATCTGAATAATTACAGAAAAGTCTCGAATCTGGATAAAGGGTTCACTCTTTTACTTCGATATTGATCTGCTCTTGCGGCTTTGCTGTACATAACATTCATAATTTTTTGACGCGCGGACTGCATCTGGCCGGCCACACGCGTTTTATTTAATAACCGGCTCTCGCCATAAAATTTGCTTTCAACTTAGCGTTGACGATAACGCGATGCTGACTGATCACGCGAGAGGAAAGGCAGCATCGCACCGCGAGCACGGTCATATTCGTGCCACAAAGCCAACTCTTCCAAAGCAGGAATAGTCACCGCTTCACCGCTGTCGAGGCCCGCGAGCGCTGCATCAACCATCTCATCTACATCCATCAGCATCTCTGCTGGGATCTCGCTAATAGACTTACCTGAACGATCAAAAATTTCGGTACGCGTTGCGCCAGGTAAAACGGCTTGCACCTGAACGCCACTTTCAGCCAGTTCATGCTGCATTGCTCGCGTTAATGTCAGGACATAAGATTTCGAAGCGTTATACGCGCCATTGAAATTTTCATGTACCAGCGACAACACGGAGGCAATGTTAATGATTGTCCCATTCCCACGCGCTTTGAACGATTGTGCCGCAGCATGAGCAAGTCGTGTCAGAGCAACAATATTCAACGTGAGCATGGTATCAATACGCTCGATATCGGCATTGATGAACTCGCCATCAACGCTCATACCAGCATTATTCAAAAGCAGGCTAATGTGCGAATGGGTTGTAAGTTCATGTTCTACACGGGCCAGATCCTCAGAGAGCGTTAAATCGGCTGTTAAGATTTTGACCTGAACGCCGTGCTGCTGAGTCAATGAAGAAGCCAGCGTATCCATGCGTGCCTTATCACGTGCGACCAAAATGAGATCATATCCGCGTGCTGCCAGCCGTTTCGCGTAAGTCGCGCCGATACCGCTTGATGCGCCCGTGATCAAAGCAAAACCTAAAGGAGATGCGTTCGACATAATGTATTCCTCGTATGATGGGTGTCATAATTTCATTCAATATGACGGTCATCATATATGGCGTCAAGCTGGAATATGATGATCATAATAATTACTATGATTGTCATAACGTATGCACAGCAAAATTGAGAATGATGATATGGAGAAACAAACGCACAAAGCGCGCACGCGCCAGCGCATTCTTGAAGAGGCCGCTCGTGTAATGCGCGAGAAGGGGACGGAAAGCATTGGCGTCGCGTCGTTAATGAAACGTGTGGGATTAACGCATGGCGGTTTTTACGCGCATTTCAGCTCGCGAGATGATTTAGTTCAGGAAGTGATGAAGCAAATGTTTGCGGATTCCGCGCAACGGGTTGAGCCTGCGGCGCAAGATGCACCGCCTGCACAGCGCTTGGTGGCTTTTATCAATTATTACCTTTCGGTTGTTCACCGTAATGCGCCCGCAGAAGGGTGCCCACTGCCCGCTTTGGTGAGTGAAGTGGCGCATCTTCCAGAGGAAGCACGGCAAATATTTTCCCAGGGAATGCATTCTGTTCATGAGCGACTGGCGAAGCCGTTGCGGGAAATGGGGCACGATCAGCCTGAAGCATTGGCATCCAGCATGTTAGCGGAAATGGTCGGTGCACTGGCATTAGCGCGAGCCTGTCCCGATGATCTGCTCGCTGATGAAATGCTGGCGCGCAGTCGTTACGCCTTAATGACCCGAGCTGGGCTGGAGTCTTAATGAGCGAGCACACCATCACCGATATTATTGCGCCTGACTTAAACGTACTCTTTTGCGGCATTAATCCGGGCTATTCCACCGCGCATAAAGGGTTCCATTTTGCGCATCCGGGGAATCGATTTTGGAAGGTTATCTATCTGGCGGGCTTCACGCAGCAACAGCTCAAGCCTGAGGAAGAGCAGCGCTTACTTGATACAGGATGTGGTATCACAATGTTAGTTGAGCGCCCGACTGTACAGGCAAGCGAGCTAGCAGTTAATGAGCTACAAGAGGGTGGTGAGCGTTTGATGGCAAAAGTTTTGCAATATCAGCCCGCCGCTTTGGCTATTTTGGGGAAAGATGCGTTTAAGCGCGCGTTTGGAAAAAACAAAGTTGAGTGGGGCGCGCAGCCGATATTTATGGGAAAAACCCAAGTGTGGGTGCTGCCTAATCCAAGCGGGTTAAATCGTGCGTCACTGGAAGAAATGGTTGAAGCATATCAACAGCTTCATCATGCGTTAGAAGCAAAACGGATGAAGAGTGACTGAGCAAAGCACAACGCGACTGATCATTAGCAATGTATCGGCAGGGAAGGGATCAGGAGTGAAATAGCAGAGGAAAAACGGCGGAAAAAGTACGCTGAAATAAAAAACCCCGGCGAACCGGGGTTTAGCTGACTTAGTCGTCGAGGAAGCTACGCAGCACTTCCGAGCGGCTCGGATGGCGCAATTTACGCAAGGCTTTGGCTTCAATCTGACGAATACGCTCACGCGTAACGTCGAACTGTTTGCCCACTTCTTCCAACGTATGGTCAGTGTTCATATCAATACCGAAACGCATACGCAGAACTTTGGCTTCACGTGCAGTCAGGCCAGCCAACACATCGTGAGTGGCATTACGCAGGCTTTCTGAGGTAGCAGAATCCAGCGGCAGCTCTAACGTGGTGTCCTCGATAAAATCGCCCAAATGTGAATCTTCATCATCACCAATCGGCGTCTCCATTGAGATCGGCTCTTTAGCAATTTTCAACACTTTGCGAATTTTATCTTCTGGCATCAGCATGCGTTCAGCCAGTTCTTCTGGCGTCGGCTCGCGGCCCATCTCTTGCAGCATCTGACGCGAAATACGGTTGAGCTTGTTGATTGTCTCAATCATATGCACCGGAATACGGATGGTACGCGCCTGGTCAGCAATAGAACGGGTAATCGCCTGGCGAATCCACCATGTGGCGTAAGTAGAGAACTTATAACCACGACGATATTCGAACTTATCAACCGCTTTCATCAGGCCGATGTTACCTTCCTGAATCAAATCAAGGAACTGCAGACCACGGTTGGTGTACTTTTTGGCGATTGAGATCACCAGACGCAAGTTGGCTTCCACCATTTCTTTCTTCGCGCGACGCGCTTTGGCTTCACCAATCGACATGCGACGGTTGATATCTTTCACTTGCTCAATGGTCAGGCCGGTCTCTTCTTCAATCTGAGCCAGTTTTTGCAGGGAACGCATAACGTCATCCTGCACTTCAAGCAGCTTTTCAGACCACGGCTTGTTCATTGCCAGCGCAGCTTTGAACCAGCTTTCATTGGTTTCGTTGCCGGTGAACAGCGTGATGAAGTTTTTCTTCGGCATTTTGCACAGTTCAATACACAGCTTCATGATCAAACGTTCCTGAGTACGGACACGTTCCATCATTACGCGCATGCTGTTTACCAGGTAATCGAACTGCTTCGGCACCAGGCGGAACTGTTTAAATACGTCAGAGAGATTCTGAATTTCAGCAACGGCATCAGCGTGGCTGCGGCCCTTGCTTTTGATAACGGTACGCGTAGTTTCATACTGCGTACGCAGGTCAGAAAACTTCTCACGTGCCAGCTCTGGATCGATTGAGTTATCGTCATCAGCACTGTCGTCATCTTCTTCGTCATCTTCTTCTTCATCGTTACGATCTGCTTCAGAAAGTTCAGAACCGACATGCGTTGCAGTCGGTGCGATATCTTCTTCAGCATTCGGATCGACGAAACCGGTGATCAGATCAGACAAGCGTGATTCGCCTGCTTCAACTTTATCGTACTGATCCAGCAGATAAGTAATCGCTTCCGGGTATTCAGCAACAGAGCATTGAACCTGGTTGATACCGTCTTCAATACGCTTAGCGATGTCGATTTCGCCTTCACGCGTCAGAAGTTCAACGGTACCCATTTCACGCATATACATGCGAACCGGGTCAGTGGTGCGGCCAATTTCAGATTCAACGCTGGATAATACCTGAGCGGCCGCTTCTGCAGCATCTTCATCAGTATCGGAGCTGTTTTCGTTCAGCATCAGATCGTCAGCATCCGGGGCTTCTTCAACCACCTGAATGCCCATGTCGTTAATCATCTGGATGATGTCTTCGATCTGATCGGAGTCGACGATATCTTCCGGCAGATGGTCATTGACCTCAGCATAGGTCAGATAGCCTTGCTCCTTACCACGGGTGACAAGAAGCTTGAGCTGTGACTGCGGGTTTTGCTCCATAAGACGGTATCCACACTTCTGTTAATTAGATTGGTGTCGGTCGGCAGCGAGCCAACAATAGCAGTGAAGGCATTATATTCTTGCCGCTACCCTCGTCGCGGCGTGGGCTACGCCCATCAGTAATCGGCACTTAAGCCGCAAATCTTGCTGTCCGAGATGGCCTTCATAACCCTTTGCAACGCGGCAAACGGGCGGCAGTAATGATCTCTCTGGAACAATGTTAATTAGGCTTGGCTTTTATGCCGACGTCTTCAAATTGACGAGACGCGCCTTTAAAACTGATTAGCCTGCTTTACTGCCATTTCTGGCGTCTTCAACTTCAGGCCCAATGAAACTGTTATTTCTTTGCAAGAGCCTGGCTCAAAGCCCAGAACTCACGGCGTTCTTCAGCACTTAATCCCTGTGTACGATCGCGTGCGATGAGCGCTTCAAGCCGCTGTTCAAGCGCGGAGTCGTAAACACTGGCCAGCGAGTCCTGAAACACCTCTTCAGCTTCCTCATCCACTATCATGTGGTTCCAGATTGCCAGGGTTTCAAGAGTCTGACTAAAATTTGTTCCGCGATATAACTCTAGTAGCTGGCCAGTGGTCAAGCCAGGATTCTCGTTACAACGGTTGATTAAGTCGACAAACAGCGGCAAACCGGCCATTTTCGATTCAGCAAGCCCGTCAAGCGACGGCACCATCGTGGCCAGTTGCGGATTCTGTATCAATAAGGCAACCAACACGCGCATGGTCGTTCGCTTAAGCGGCGGCGCAATCGGCGCCGCTCCGCTTGTAGCCAGCTTGGGCATCAACTTTTCAAGCTGATTGTCATCCAAAATGCCGAGCTTATTTCCCAGTTCCTGACGCATATAAATACGCAAGGTTTCACCTGGGATTTGTGAAATCAAAGGTAGTGCTAACGTGCTCAAGCGCGTTTTGCCATCACGTGAACTGAGATCGACCTGCGGCAGCAAAGAATCAAATAAGAAAGAGGAGAGCGGCATTGCCTGCTCCATACGCGCTTCGAACGCCTCTTTCCCTTCTTTGCGTATCAGCGTGTCTGGATCTTCGCCATCCGGCAAAAACATAAAGCGTAGCTGACGACCATCATTCATGTAAGGTAATGCGGTCTCGAGGGCACGCCATGCGGCTTCGCGACCCGCGCGATCGCCGTCATAACAACAGATGACATTATCAGTGCTGCGAAACAGCAATTGAATATGTTCGGCTGTGGTTGACGTACCGAGCGACGCTACAGCGTAATCAACGCCAAACTGCGCAAGCGCGACCACATCCATGTAACCTTCAACCACTAAAAGTCGTTTTGGTTCAGGATGATTTTTTAGTGCTTCATACAGGCCATAAAGCTGACGGCCTTTATGAAAAATGGGTGTTTCTGGCGAATTTAAATATTTGGGCGTGTCGTTACCCAATACGCGTCCACCAAAACCAATGACACGGCCTCGCTTGTCGCGAATTGGAAACATGACGCGCTCGCGAAAGCGGTCATAGGTGCGGCCCTTATCATTGGTCACTAACATGCCGGCTTCCATTAATGATTCACGATCGTCCGGCTGCTTACCAAAACGTTTGAGAACATTGTCCCAACCGGCGGGAGCATAACCAATCGCGAAATGATTAATGATGTCGGCGCTCAGGCCGCGGCGGTCAAGATAGTCGCGTGCGGGCTGGGCATTGGATTGCTGCAGGCTTTGCTGATAGAAACCATTCAGATTATCCATCAACTGATAAAGGCTTTGTCGCTGATGACGTTCCATCGGCGTTGGCCCGCTGCCTGCTTCATAAGGCACTTCTAAACCGTGGGAAGTGGCTAACTCTTCAATACTTTCAACGAACTCAAGACGATCATAGTTCATTAAAAAATCGATAGCGTTGCCGTGGGCACCACAGCCAAAACAGTGATAAAACTGTTTCTCACCGTTTACGGTAAAAGAGGGCGTTTTCTCGTTATGGAAAGGACAGCATGCGTGGAAATTCTTACCCTGCTTTTTCAGCTTAACGCGGGCATCGATAAGATCCACGATGTCCGTGCGGGCAAGCAAATCATTAATAAATACGCGTGGAATTCGTCCAGCCATACGCCCCAAATTTTTAGCTCATAAACGGCAACAAGCCGCGCTTCCTTTCGGAAAGCACGGCCTTTTACTTGACTCTGTCTGCGTATATTACGCGATGGAGGCGAACCTCCAGAAGAACTTAGTACAGACGAGTGCGGCGTGCGTTTTCGCGAGCCAGTTTCTTGGCGTGACGCTTAACTGCAGACGCTTTAGCGCGCTTACGTTCGGTAGTCGGTTTTTCATAGAACTCACGACGACGAACTTCAGCCAGAACGCCTGCTTTCTCGCAAGAACGTTTAAAGCGACGCAGTGCTACGTCGAACGGCTCGTTTTCACGTACTTTAATTACCGGCATGTAACCTCTTACCTCAATAATATTCGGTTTTGCTGCTGACTGCGGCGCCAGCACATTTCAAAATGGTGCAGCATTTTACTCCAACTCAAGTTGGTTTGTAAAGCGCCATGTATAATTTGAAACCAACAGGAGCGATTACCTGTGCGGCTGCCGGTTTTTTTTCAGGGGCGGAAGTATAGCGCACTCTTTAGGCGGCAGAAAATCACTTTTTGCAGGGTTTGGCACCTCTGTCTGCACATTTGCTGTGCTAAACTGCGCGCCGCAAGAAAGAGGTGATGCAATGCGAATTTTGGGTATTGAAACGTCATGCGATGAAACCGGCATCGCAATCTACGATGATCAGGCCGGTCTGCTGGCTAATCAACTTTATAGTCAGGTAAAACTGCACGCCGATTACGGCGGCGTCGTGCCTGAACTGGCGTCACGCGATCACGTGCGCAAAACCATTCCACTGATTCAAGCCGCGTTGAAACAGGCAAATTTACAGCCGCAGCAGATTGATGCGGTAGCGTATACGGCGGGTCCAGGTTTGGTCGGCGCGCTGCTTGTAGGGGCAACCATTGGCCGTGCGTTGGCCTTCGCCTGGAAAGTGCCGGCTGTGCCTGTTCACCATATGGAAGGGCATTTGCTGGCGCCGATGTTAGAGGATAATCCTCCCTCCTTTCCGTTTGTCGCGTTATTGGTTTCTGGTGGGCATACACAACTGATCAGCGTAACCGGCATCGGTGAGTATGAACTGTTGGGTGAATCGATTGATGATGCTGCCGGTGAAGCGTTTGATAAAACCGCTAAGCTGTTAGGACTCGATTATCCGGGCGGACCAATGCTGTCAAAAATGGCGCAGCAAGGTACGGCAGGCCGCTTTAAATTTCCCCGACCGATGACCGATCGCCCGGGGCTGGATTTTAGTTTCTCTGGCTTGAAAACCTTTGCAGCGAACACGATTCGCGGTAACGATGACGATGATCAAACGCGAGCCGATATCGCACGCGCGTTTGAAGATGCGGTGGTGGATACGCTCTCGATCAAGTGCAAGCGCGCGTTAGATCAAACCGGCTTTAAGCGTTTGGTCATTGCAGGTGGCGTCAGTGCGAACAGCACGTTGCGTGAGCAGATGGCTAAAATGATGCAGGCGCGCGGTGGAGAAGTTTTTTACGCTCGCCCTGAATTCTGCACCGACAACGGCGCAATGATTGCCTACGCGGGCATGGTGCGCTTAAAAGGCGGAACCCGCGGTGAGCTAGGCGTAAGTGTTCGTCCTCGCTGGCCGCTAGCGGAATTACCCGCCATTTGACGTAAAAAAAGCCGGCTAGCCGGCTTTTTTATTCTTCGCGCTTTTTCTTACGCTTCCAGATTTTTGTTTCTTGTCCGCGCCACAGGCGCTGGATGTTGTCGTGATGGCGCAACAGAATAAGACAAGAAAGCATCGAAACCGGGAACGTAAACTGCGGTTTAAACCACCATACGTAAAATGGCGCAATCAGTGCACTGATTATCGCACCCAACGATGAGTAGCCGCTTAATAATACGGTCAGCAACCAGGTTCCCGTCATTAATCCCGTCAGATCCCAGCCAATCGGCGCAATCGCACCTAATGCTGTTGCTACGCCTTTACCGCCGCGAAAACGGAAAAACACCGGATAGATGTGACCCAGACAAGCAGCAATTGCCGTTAAGCCAAGATAGAGCGGCGATACGTGCAACACATAAGCGAGCCAGACGGGCACCATGCCTTTCAATACGTCGAAAATCAGAACGCAGATCGCTGCCGCTTTGCCGCCCACGCGTAACACATTAGTCGCACCAGGGTTTCCTGAGCCGTGAGCGCGAGGATCGGGCAGGCCAGCGAGTTTGCAAACCAGGATCGCACTGGAAATCGAACCGCAAAGATACGCGAAAATAATCATACCAAGCGCGATAGCACTCATAACACAGTACCGTTTCCTTTAGGGTCGTTTTGTTCTCTTTAACCATGGATAATACGCATAATCCGCCGGAAGTGGTATCCGGCTTAGCCAAAAACAGAGACTGACATCATGGATATCGTATTTATAGAACAACTCACGGTGTTCACCACCATTGGCGTTTACGACTGGGAGCAAGGTATTCAACAGAAGCTGGTGCTCGATGTCGAAATGGCTTGGGATAACCGTTTAGCCGCGAGCAGCGACGATGTGAAGGATTGCCTGAGCTACGCTGACGTCTCCGAAGCCATCCTGACCCACTTAAACGGCAGCCGTTTTGCGCTTGTTGAGCGCGTAGCTGAAGAAATCGCGGATCTGTTGATGAACCGTTTCAATTCGCCGGGAGTACGTATAAAGGTAGCAAAACCGGGGGCTGTAGCCCAGGCAGCGCAGGTTGGCGTTCGAATTGAGCGCGGGACTATTCCTAAATAAACTCGATGTGATTGCCATCACAATGAAACCAAACCAAATTACTGTTTGTCATAGCAAGTGCCGTTTCGTTGCTTAACGCGAATTAGCCCAAAAACGTAAGGTTTTATTCAGGCGAATGCAGGCAGAATTTCAGGCGATAGCCCTCGCGCTACCGCCTTTTTAATGGTTTTAACACGGATAGAGGGAAAATTTGATGGCAGATATTCATCAGCTTTGGGTAGCTGCAATCCTGGGCATTGTCGAAGGGTTAACCGAGTTTTTACCGGTCTCTTCAACAGGGCACATGATTATAGTTGGCCACCTGCTGGGCTTTGAAGGGCAAAAGGCTGAAACGTTTGAAGTAGTGATTCAGCTGGGTTCGATTCTGGCGGTAGTGGTGATGTTCTGGCGCCGCCTGTTTGGTTTAATTGGTATTCGCTTCGGTGAAGTGAAACATGAGGGCATCGGCAGCGGACATTTAACGCTGATCCACATTCTGCTGGGCATGGTGCCAGCCGTGGTGGTTGGGCTGGCATTTCATGATCAAATCAAAACGCTGTTTAACCCGATAAACGTGATGTATGCGTTAGTGGTAGGGGGTGTGCTGTTGCTGGCGGCGGAGTTTTTCAAACCTAAGCAGCCTAAAGCGGTTGGTATTGACGATATCACTTATCGTCAGGCGTTTATGATCGGTTGCTTCCAGTGTCTGGCGCTGTGGCCGGGCTTCTCGCGTTCAGGTGCGACTATTTCTGGCGGCATGCTCATGGGCGTGAGCCGCTATGCGGCATCAGAATTTTCATTCATCCTGGCGGTGCCGATGATGATTGGCGCAACAGGATTAGACCTCTACAAGAGCATCGGTTTCCTGACCATGGAAGATTTCCCGATGTTTGCGGTGGGTTTCATTACTGCATTTGTCGTCGCGATGATCGCCATCAAAGTCTTCCTTGAACTCATCAAGCGAATCTCTTTCGTTTCGTTTGCTATCTACCGCTTCATCCTTGCAGCGGTGGTTTACACGATCTTTATGTAAACCGTTTCGCGGCCAGTCATGCTGGCCGCGAAGTCGTAATACCCTCAGCGACGGCAGCAATACGTCGTCGCGTGAGCTCCTCCCGCACTTCAATTCCTTTAAATCCAGCCTCAACCACTGCCTTGGTGGGTACAGCTTGTGCCACTGCAAAAGCGCGGCGTAAATAGTCGCCTTGCGGATAAGGCATGCTTTCTAAACCTGCACGTCCACGCGCATCCGCTTCACTGGTCAGCGCCATCTGTTCAACACGTTGGGGTTTACGCCAGGCATCAATGCGATCAAACAACGCCACTAACGACTCTGCAGATTGGCGCTCAATAGTATGCACCACGTCATGAAACTCAGTGACGACCAAGGCTAAATCTCGAATGGCGTTTGGTACGCGCAGGCGCTGACACAATGCTTCAACCAAGGGAACGCCTGCCGGGCCATGTCCATGATGGCTTGGCCACTTTTCGGGCGGCGTCAGGGCCTTGCCAATATCATGAAACAGCGTGGCAAAACGCACGTCCAATGAATCAGATAAAGCCGCTGCCATAGCCAGTGTCATCAAGGTGTGAACGCCTGTATCAATTTCTGGATGCCATTTTGCCGGAGCCGGAATACCAAAAAGATTATCGATCTCGGGGAACAACACCTTGAGTGCACCGCAATCACGTAAGACCTGAAAGTAAACCTGAGGATTACGCGTCGTCAGGGCTTTCTCAGTCTCTTTCCAGACACGCTCAGCGGTGAGATCAGCAAGTTCTCCGCTTTCCACCATCGCCCGCATTAGCGCTTGGGTTTCATCGGCAATGCGGAAATTAAGGTGTGCGAAGCGGGCTGCGAATCGCGCAACACGCAACACGCGCAGCGGGTCTTCATTAAAAGCCATGGAAACGTGGCGCAGCAGGCGCTCAGCAATGTCGCGTTGGCCATGATAGGGATCGAACAGGCGACCTTCTTCGTCGCGGGCAATGGCGTTAATGGTCAGATCGCGACGCTGCAGATCTTGCTCCAGCGTTACGTCCGGTGCCGACCACGTTACAAACCCGGTATAGCCTGTGCCGTTTTTGCGCTCGGTACGTGCCAACGCATACTCTTCCCGGCTTTTAGGATGGAGGAAAACCGGGAAGTCGCGCCCAACTTGTTGATAGCCTTGCTCAAGCATGGCTTCTGGCGTGGCACCAACAACGACCCAATCTTTGTCTTTAACCGGCAGATTCAAGAGCGCATCACGTACTGCGCCACCTACAAGAAACGTCTTCACTCAACAACTCCAGAGATAAATAAGTGACTTACGCACCTGCGGCTTCCTGCTCCTGAATTCAGGTGTGCATGTTGTTTTATTGTTGCACACATTTGCCAGATTGCAGGCATGCGAAAAAGGGCATCTGGCGATCCCCTTTTATAAACAAACAGATACGCGTTAGTTCATCCAGCGATCTTTTTTCTTCCGGCTTGGGATCATGTGTGGCAATAACAAGCCCAACAGCAGACCAACACCGAGTACGCCGCCACCATACATAAACCACTGCATAATGATGGTGCGCTGTTTGTCATCCAACTGCACGTTAGCGGCGCTGACTTTCTTCTGGGCGACAATCAGCTCGTTTTTCAGCTTCTGATTATCATTTTGCAGACCGGTAATGACGCTGTCGCTGTTAGCGACTTTGTTCTGCATTTCAGAGGTGCGTTGATTCCAGCTGTTATCGATGTTATCCAGCTTGGCGGTAAGATCTTTAACCTGCTGCTCTAGCTGCGGCACGCGTGTACGCAGGCTTGGACTGGCGCTCAACTGTGACAACGGAATCCACGTAGTGCGGCCTTCTGAATCACGGATCTGGCCGTAATTCGTGTCGTTGTTGGTTTGCACCAACTGCACTTCTTCACCTGCGTTCAGCTTACCAAGCAGGCGAAACTGATCGCCTGGTCCGCTGCGAACCCAGGTAGACAATTCATCAGAAACGTAACGTTTTTCTTCGGCGTGGGCAGGTGCGAGAGTGCTGAGAGCCAGCAAAGTAATTCCAGCGAGTGTGATTTTTTTCATTAGATTTCGTATTTGCTTGATGACTAAAAATTTACCGGCACAGTCTGGAGAGGCTTCGCATAAATCTGAATGAGAACTATCCTGGTCTCAATTACCTGCGAAAAGGGCTGCGAAAGCACAAAGAAAGCAGAGACAGCCCGGCTTCTGTGCATTAATCTTCGCCTGATAACCCCTTTAGCTTTCAAGCTGCAACTGCATTAATTCGCTGATTGCGGCCTGGAATATGCGAGGGAAAACCTCTTAAGTGCCAGCGGCGTATTGAATAAAAAATTATGACCATTGAAATCGAACTAAAGTTCATTGCGACATCACAGGCTGCCGAGAAATTGGCAGACGCACTCGTGGCGTGGCCGCATCAGTATCAGGCTGCGCGTGAGTTAACCAATATCTATTTTGAAACCGACGACAATCAGTTGCGTCGTTGGGATATGGGTTTGCGCATTCGTGGTGTCGATCAACGCTATGAAATGACGCTAAAAGGCGGCGGCAAAACGCTGGGTGGTTTACACCAGCGCCAGGAATATAACGTAGATCTGGTTGAGCCGAAACTCGATATCACTCAATTACCTGTTGAAATCTGGCCGAAAGAAACCGACATAGCTGACTTGCAGCAGCGTTTGCAGCCACTGTTTACTACGCATTTCCAACGCGAAATTTGGTTGGTGACCTTCGGCGGCAGTGAAATCGAAGTCGCATTTGATCGGGGTGAGGTTGCCACAGAGTCTTTCAGCGAGCCGCTGTTTGAAGTCGAGCTGGAACTCAAACAGGGCGAGCGTAGCGACATGCTGGCTTTCGCTCAACAGCTGATCGCAGTCAGCGGGCTTCGATTGGGCAGCCTGAGTAAAGCTGCACGTGGCTATCAACTGGCGCAGGGCAACCTGCCTCGTCCCGTTCGTGCTTTCTCCGTGTTGAAAACCGATGCAAAAGCCACGGTTGAAGAGGGCATGATTGCCGCGCTGTCAGCTGGACTAAACCATTGGCAATACCATGAAGAAGTTTGGTTACGGGGTAATGGCTCTGCGCAAGATGCCGTGCGCGAAGCGCTGGAAGTTTTACGTCAGGCGTTTGCTTTATTCGGCGCTTTAGTACCACGTAAAGCCAGCAGCGAGCTGCGCCAAAAGCTGACAACGTTAGAAGAGATCTTAGCGAATGAAGAGGTCAACGCGCAGGATTTTTGCTTCTCTCCACTCTCTGTTGAAACACAGTTAGCACTCACTCGCTGGTTGGTTGAATCGCACTGGCAACAATGGATTGATGAAAAAGGAAAGACCAAGCTTCAGGCTTCCTTCAAACGTTTCAGCGATATTATGTTAGCCCGCATCAATGCCGATCTTAAAGAGACGTTTAGCGCGGTCAAGCAGCCCAATGAGTACCATGACAAAGCGACACGCCTTGCTCGTCAGCTGCTCACCGTTCACTTGCTGGCAGGCGCGTATGTGCAGGAAGCCGTGGCGATTTGGCTGGCGCCATGGCAACAGCTGCAACTGGCTATTGAGGCGCACGAGGAAAATGGATTGCCGTGGCTGGCTGGGCAGGCCATCAAGCAACCTGCTTTCTGGAAAAGCAGCGGTCCAGCGCGTTAAGTCCGAACACATCATCAGGGAGGGAATATGTTGCCAGAATTACCTGCATTATTACGATCACAAGCTGAAAGTGCCGCAGTGCGATTGGGCGCGCCTTTTGCCTCGTTAAGCGCAGAGCAGGTCCCGGGCCTGGCGTTTAGCGATTTCGTGGTGGAAAATCTGCAACAACATCCCGACTGGTGGCAAGAGATCCAGCGAGAGTCGCCGCAAGCGGATGAGTGGCGACATTACGCTAACTGGCTGGCGTTGGAAATGCAGACAGTCGACAGCGAAGCAACATTGATGCGTGTGCTGCGGCTGTTTCGTCGTCGAATGCTGGTTCGCATTGCATGGATGCAGTGCTTGTCTCACGCGAGTACCGAACAAAGCCTGCAGCAGCTGAGCGTTTTAGCCGAAGTCCTTATTTGCCGCGCCCGTGATTGGGTGTATCAGGATTGCTGCCAGGATTTTGGCACGCCCTGCAACGCAGAAGGCGATGCCCAGCCGATGCTGATTCTCGGCATGGGTAAGCTCGGTGGAGGAGAACTCAACTTCTCCTCTGACATCGATTTAATCTTTGCCTGGCCAGAAAATGGCGTGACGCGTGGAGGACGGCGGGAGCTTGATAACGCGCAGTTTTTCACGCGCATGGGGCAGAGACTGATTAAAGTATTGGATCAGCCCACGATTGATGGCTTCGTTTATCGGGTTGATATGCGTTTGCGCCCGTTTGGTGATAGCGGCCCGCTGGTGCTCAGTTTTGCCGCACTGGAAGATTACTATCAGGAGCAAGGCCGAGACTGGGAGCGTTACGCCATGGTCAAAGCGCGCCTGATGGGCGATGAGCAGGATCGCTGGAGCCAGGAACTGCAACAAATGCTGCGACCTTTTGTCTATCGTCGTTACATCGACTTTGGCGTGATCCAGTCGCTGCGTAATATGAAAAGCATGATCGCGCGTGAAGTACGTCGACGCGGCCTGAAAAACAATATCAAGCTGGGTGCGGGTGGCATTCGTGAAACCGAATTTATTGTTCAGGTCTTTCAGCTGATTCGTGGTGGACGTGAGCGTTCACTTCAACTGCGTGCCCTCATGCCAACGTTGGCGGCGATTGGCGAGCTGGCGCTGTTACCCGCTGAGCAAATTGACGCATTACGTAATGCTTATCTGTTTCTACGTCGGCTGGAAAACCTACTGCAAAGTCTGGGCGATCAACAAACGCAAACCTTACCTGACGATGAACTTAATCGCGCGCGACTAGCATGGGCGATGAATACCGATGGCTGGCTGGCGTTAATGGCGCAAATGGAGACGCACATGTCATCCGTGCGCGCTATTTTCGATGAGTTGATCGGTGAAGATACACCCGACATTGACGACCAGCGCGAACTGGCTGAATTCATCGGGCTGTGGCAGGACAAGCTGGACGAGGATGATCTGGTGCCGTTAATGCCGCAACTCAATGAAGAGCAGCGTCGTTCGCTGCATCAAACGCTGGAGGCGTTCCGTCAGGATATTAATCGGCGCACTATTGGACCGCGTGGACGCCAGGCGCTTGATCAGCTCATGCCGCGCTTGCTCAGTGAAATCTGCCTGCGAACAGATGCTGCGGTGACGTTTAGCCGTTTGACACCTTTATTACTCGGCGTCATTACGCGCAGTACCTACCTTGAGTTGCTAACCGAATACCACGGTGCGCTGCGCCATCTCATTCGCCTCTGTGCCGCTTCACCGATGGTCGCCAGCCAATTGGCGCGCCATCCTTTACTGCTGGATGAGTTGCTTGATCCCGCTACGCTGTATCAACCTACTGCCACTGATGCGTATCGTGATGAATTACGCCAATACCTGATGCGTATTCCTACCGATGACGAAGAGCAACAGCTTGAAGCGCTACGCCAATTTAAGCAGGCCCAGCTTTTGCGTATTGCAGCAGCGGATATTGCTGAAACCTTGCCGGTAATGAAAGTCAGCGATCACTTAACCTGGCTGGCAGAAGCGATTATAGAATCCGTGGTGCAGCAAGCGTGGAACATGATGCTGCACCGCTATGGTCGACCTTCACACCTTAAAGATGAAAATGAGCGTGGTTTTGCGGTATTAGGCTACGGCAAGTTAGGCGGTTGGGAACTGGGTTACAGCTCAGATCTTGATTTAGTGTTCCTGCACGATTGCCCACTGAATGCAGTCACTGAGGGTGAACGCAGTATCGATGGCCGCCAGTTTTACCTGCGGCTGGCGCAGCGGGTGATGCATTTGTTTAGCACCCGTACCTCTTCCGGCATTCTCTATGAGGTTGATGCCCGCCTGCGGCCTTCGGGCGCAGCAGGCATGTTAGTCAGTACTTTCGACGCCTTTGCTGAGTATCAGCATCAAGAAGCCTGGACATGGGAGCATCAGGCGCTGGTGCGGGCTCGCGTAGTGTTTGGCGAACCCGCATTAGGGGAGCGTTTTAGCGAAATTCGTCGCGGTGTTTTATGTTTGTCGCGTGAGGCGGGTGGCCTGCAAACTGAAGTGCGGGAGATGCGCGAGAAAATGCGTACCCATCTCAGTAACAAGCATAAAGGTCGTTGGGACATCAAAGCCGACGAAGGCGGCATAACCGACATTGAATTCATCGCGCAATATCTTGTCCTACGCTACGCCACACAGCAACCAGCGCTGACGCGCTGGTCGGATAATGTGCGAATTTTCGAGCTGATGGCAAAGCACCACATCATGCAAGAAGATGAGGCACTCGCGTTGACGCAGGCTTACGTCGCGTTGCGTGATGCATTGCATCATCTTGCCTTACAGGAGCTTCCTGGCCATGTTGAGCCAGAAGCATTTGAAGTCGAACGACAAACGGTGAAAGAGAGCTGGCAGCGTTGGCTGGTTTCACCGGTTTCTCTCTAAGCGCCGGCTAATAGCACATTTCGCAACTGTGATATTATCCGCGCACTATTTTTACAGCAGTCTGGAGTGTCTGGAATGAAAGTGACTCTGCCCGCGTTTGGTCAAGCCTCGGTGCTGGTCGTCGGCGATGTGATGTTAGATCGTTACTGGTATGGCCCAACCAGCCGTATTTCACCTGAAGCGCCGGTACCGGTAGTGAAAGTGGACACGGTTGAAGAGCGTCCTGGCGGCGCGGCGAACGTAGCAATGAACATTGCTGCACTTGGCGCAGCATCACGTTTGATCGGTTTGACGGGCGAGGACGATGCGGCACGAGTACTGAGTAGCGCGCTGAAAGACGTCAATGTTAACTGTGATTTCGTGGCAATAAAAAGTCATCCTACCATCACTAAGCTGCGCGTACTTTCCCGTAATCAACAGCTTATCCGCCTTGATTTTGAAGAAGGATTTGAGCAGGTCGATCCAGAGCCCATTCATCAGCGTATGCGTCAGTCGTTAGCCTCCACCGGTGCGCTGGTGCTTTCTGATTACGCTAAAGGCGCCCTGAGCAGCGTGCAGGCAATGATTAAGTTGGCGCGCGAAGCGAAAGTACCGGTATTAATCGATCCTAAAGGTACTGATTTCGAACGCTATCGCGGTGCGACCTTACTTACCCCTAACTTTTCAGAGTTTGAAGCAGTGGTTGGCAAGTGTAAGAGCGAAGACGAAATCGTTACGCGTGGCATGCAGCTGATTGCAGACTATGACCTGTCGGCATTGCTGGTAACCCGTTCTGAAAATGGCATGACATTGCTTCAGCCGGGCAAAACGCCGCTGCATTTACCGACCCAGGCGCAAGAAGTTTACGACGTTACGGGAGCGGGCGACACAGTAATTGGCGTATTAGCCGCAGCCTTGGCCGCCGGAAACTCACTGGAAGAAGCCTGTTTCCTTGCCAATGCGGCAGCGGGTGTTGTTGTCGGAAAATTAGGCACATCAACGGTTAGCACCGTTGAGCTGGAAAACGCGATCCACGCCCGCCCTGAACAGGGTTTTGGCATCATGAGCGAAGCGCAATTGAAAGTGGCCGTTGAAATGGCACGCAAGCGCGGCGAAAAAGTGGTGATGACCAACGGTGTATTCGACATCCTTCACGCCGGTCACGTTTCTTATCTCGCTAATGCACGTAAGCTGGGTGATCGTTTGATTGTTGCGGTTAATAGCGACGCTTCTACCAAGCGGTTGAAAGGTGAAAGTCGTCCGGTTAATCCACAAGAAAACCGCATGATCGTACTGGGCGCGTTGGAAGCGGTAGATTGGGTTGTGGTGTTTGAAGAAGATACGCCGCAGCGTTTGATCGCCGGTATATTGCCTGATTTGCTGGTAAAAGGCGGCGATTACAAACCTGAAGATATTGCGGGAAGCAAAGAGGTTTGGGCCAACGGCGGTGATGTACGTGTGCTGAACTTTGAAGACGGTATTTCAACGACCAACATTATTAAAACCATTCGTGGCCAGTAAATAATGTAATAAGCGGGAGAAGGCTCTCCCGCTTTGTCATTTTATTCCGGGGTATTTTCCGGTTTGATCACTGCCGCTTCCTGTGGCGTGATCACTGCGGGTGCCGGTGCGGGTGCGTTTTGGCTCTCTAACTGTGCCAAACGTTGCTCCAACGCAGACAGTTTCTCGCGTGTACGCAGTAATACCTGCGTCTGCACATCAAACTCTTCGCGGTTGACCAAATCCATACGCGTCAGTTGCGCCTGAAGAACCTGACGAATTTTCTTTTCGACATCGTCACCAAACTCACGAATTCCCTTCGGCATCGCTTCATGGACCTGGCGTGCAATTTGTTCAATTTTTTTCGTGTCGATCATGATTATTTCCTGGTTACGGGTTGCTGATGGCAGCAGTTGTGCGCACTCGATATCTGCTAAGTGTAATGCCAGAAATGAAAAGGTTAAACCTGAAATCGGTAACGCAGGAAATGCCAAAGCATTTGCAGTTTTGTTGATTGCCGCTCCAGTTGATCGGCGCTATAGTAATTTTGCTTATTCTCAGGGCGGGGCGAAACTCCCCACCGGCGGTAAATCAGCGTCAGCTGAAAGCCCGCGAGCGCTTCACAAGTGATCGTGAAGGTCAGCAGATCCGGTGTAATTCCGGAGCCGACGGTTAAAGTCCGGATGGGAGAGGGTAAAGACATCTGCTGGGCTTTTTGTCCACGCCACGTTATTGCCACGTCTGTTGACGTCACTCCTAAGCTCGCCCTGATTCTGGTAACCCAATACATTTAAAAGGTTTTTATTACCATGAATCAGACGCTACTTTCTGAATTTGGCACGCCGGAACAGCGTGTAGAACGTGCCATCGCCGCACTGCGTAATGGACGCGGTGTGATGGTGCTTGACGATGAAAATCGTGAAAACGAAGGCGATATGATCTTTGCCGCTGAAACGATGACCGTTGAGCAAATGGCGCTCACCATTCGTCACGGCAGCGGCATTGTTTGTCTGTGCCTGACTGAAGAACGTCGTCAACAGCTCGATTTACCGATGATGGTGGAAAATAACACCAGCTCATACGGCACCGGTTTTACCGTCACTATTGAAGCTGCTGAAGGCGTTACCACCGGCGTTTCGGCCAAAGACCGCATCACAACGATCCGTGCAGCTGTTGCTGACAATGCCAAACCGAGCGATTTGAATCGTCCTGGCCACGTATTCCCTTTGCGCGCTCGCGATGGCGGCGTGTTAACGCGCGGTGGCCATACTGAAGCAACCATTGATTTGGTTACGCTGGCTGGTTTTAAACCCGCAGGCGTATTGTGTGAGCTTACGAATGATGACGGTTCGATGGCGCATGCACCTGAAGCTATCGTGTTTGCGAAACAGCATGATATGCCGGTAGTGACTATTGAAGATTTAGTGGCTTTTCGTCGCGATCGTGAAACGCGCCAGGCGAGCTGATTAACCTGCGTTATAAATGAAATGAAACAGGCCGGATTTCCGGCCTGTTTTGTCTTTTATCTACTGGCATAAAAAATGTGATTACCGATCACAACGGTACGTTCAAATGCGTGACGCCAGCCGGGCTTAACCCGATGAGCATGAAAATAAGTTGCTCCTTTCGTCACATCTTCCACTTCCCCATTAATAATTCTGTTCGCAAGCTCTTGCGCTCGCTGCCAGCTTTTGTCATGTGCTGGGGGATGTGAATGCGGATTTTTTTTTAGAGATGTCCAGGAAAACTGTTTCGGTGCATACACCACCGGACAGATTTCTTTCACATCCCATTTTGCCCTGTTCATGGTTACCGTGCCGACGGCAATTTGTCCCATTAACGGTTCACCACGCGCTTCGTGATAAATGTTCAGCGCCAGGCATAATATGGCACCTTGGACTAACATAACGCTCCGTTGGTTTATTGACGTGCAACGGAGTGTAATTAGTGAAGGTGGCCGACCGTACAAGACCCGTCTCGGTTAGAGGTTTATTGAGTATAAATCATTCAGCAATGCTTTTTTTATCAGTGATTTGCGACGATTCTTGCTCAGCCGATACCGGTGGTTTGTAAGAGCGTCAGGCTTAAACCCATGACGGTCATGCCACATAATACGCCGTAACTAGGATTGTTATGCGGGTCAATTTCGCGCGCTAATGGCATCAGTTCATCCACGGATAAAGCCACCATAATTCCTGCAACGGCCGCCATAACGGCAGCGATAATCACTGGCGAAACCATGGGTCCCAGCAGCATAAAAGCGATAATGCCACCTAAAATTTCTGCCATTCCCGATACGCAGGCCCAAAAGATTGCTTTCATTTTTGAACCCGTGGCAGCATACATCGGCCCGGCGACAGCTAATCCTTCCGGAATGTTATGTATGGCCACCGCAAGCGCGATCCCCATACCAAGTTCCATATCACTGCTGGCGGTAACATAGGTGGCAACGCCTTCCGGGAAGTTGTGCAAACTAATGCCCAACGTCAACAAGATAGCGGTACGACGCAAATTAGTCGGACGGCGTTTAACCGCGACCATATCTTGTGGATGCTGATGCGGCAGCATGCGGTCTAAAGCGAAGTATCCCAGCAGGCCCAGCATAAACATGCCATAACCCAAGATTGGCGACATACCTTCCGCATGTAATGCAGCAGGCAGCATCTCCATAAGCGAGATCAGCAGCATGATGCCAGCAGCAAAACCGAGAGCAAATGCGAGCACTCGATTAGAAGGTTTTTGTCCTATCACACCCAATAGCGCGCCGATAAAAGTCGCGGCACCTGCCAGCACGGTAAGCAGTAAAGGTACTGACATTGCACTCTCCTTAATGATAATGATTCCCAGTTAAAGTACCTTTAACCTTACAAAAGATCGAGTTTTGTTACGTAAAGAAATGTCGAAAAAAGATCATTCAAATTCTCTGATGATCATCATCATGCTTATCCGCGTGATTAGCGGCACAAACGGCGTATCGTAACGGCTATCAAGGCGGCACTTTTTAGGAAAGGTTTATGAGTCAGTTACGTATGCCGGCGCTGTTTTTGGGACATGGCAGCCCTATGAACGTGTTAGAAGAAAACCGTTATACCGAAGCCTGGCGGGAAGCAGGTGAAACGCTACCGCGCCCACGCGCCATTCTTGCTATTTCTGCGCACTGGTACACGCGAGGCACCGCAATAACGGCGATGGAAAACCCACGCACCATTCATGACTTTGGCGGTTTTCCTCAAGCACTGTTTGACACACGTTATCCTGCGCCGGGCTCGCCTGATTTGGCGGAAGAGATTGCTAAATTGCTGTCGCCTGTTCCGGTCCAGCTTGATCAGGAATGGGGATTCGATCACGGTTCCTGGGGCGTATTGATTAAAATGTATCCTGAAGCCGATATTCCTGTGGTGCAGTTGAGTATTGACGCGACTAAACCTGCAGCCTGGCATTTTGAAATGGGGCGTAAATTAGCAACGCTGCGTGATCAGGGCGTGATGATTGTGGCAAGCGGCAATGTGGTACATAACCTGCGAATGGTGCGCTGGGGCGGCGGGGATGACATCTATCCGTGGGCAAGTCGCTTTAATCAATTTGTGCGTGAAAATCTGGCATCACAAAGTGAGGCTGAAACGCATCCATTGGTGAATTTTATGCAGCATGAAGGGGCCAGCCTTTCGAATCCTACGCCGGAACATTATCTGCCACTTCTGTATGTTTTGGGCGCACGTCAGCCGGATGAACCCGTGACCATTCCCATTGATGGTATGGAATTAGGAGCAATCAGTATGTTGTCAGTACAGGTTGGGTAAAAATACTGAACAGGCCATTTATCTGGCCTGTTCATTTTTATTCAATAAAGGCGTGCGGATAAAAGCGAGAAAGATCTTGGGTGATCAAGTCACGATCTTCACGTAAGCCAATCCCGGCGGGTTGATCGTCTATTAGCCAACTGCCGATCAGCGTATAGCTGTCGCCAAATTTTGGCAGCGGATAAAATTCCTGCACAATCATGCCTTCTTCACCGTACGGCCCGTCAACGCGAGCAATTTCAGTACCATTCTCAACAATACGAATATTGGCACCTTCGCGTGAAAATAGCGGCTTGACCACATACTTCGTCATAGGTGGAACATCATCTTCCGCGAAATAGGCAGGCAACAAATTCGGGTGATTTGGGAACATCTGCCACAACATGGGCAACAAGGCTTTGTTCGACAAAATGCTTTTCCAGGCAGGCTCTAACCAGCGTACGCCAGCATCTGCCAACTTGGTTGAAAACATCTCGCGCAGCATGAATTCCCAAGGATAGAGCTTGAAGAGATTACTGATTACCTGATCGTGAGCATCAGTAAACTCGCCTTTTTCACCCAAACCAATTTCATCAATGAAAAGAAATTCGCTCGGTAAACCCGCTTCGGTCGCGCAATCTTGCAGATATTGCACGGTGCCGCGATCTTCATCAGTGTCCCGACAGCAGGCAAAATGCAACCACTGGAAGCCATGCTGCTGATGTAGGTTAGCGAAGCGCTCAATCAGCTTTTCTTGCAGGCTGTTGAATTGATCGCTGCCGGCCGGCAATTGGCCTGCATTAAGCTGATCTTCCAGCCAAAGCCATTGAAAAAAAGCCGCTTCATACAGTGAGGTTGGGGTATCGGCATTATTTTCCAGCAGCTTTGCATCACCTTTACCGTCCCAGGCGAGATCGAGACGCGAATAAAGAGAGGGTTGACGCTGTTGCCATGAATCGCGGACAAAATCCCACGTATGTTTGGGAATACGGAATTTAGTCAGCAACGCCTCGCTGCTCACCACTTTCTCCACTACCTGCAAACACATCTGGTGTAATTCAGCAGTGGTCTCCTCTAGCTGGTCAATTTGTGCCAGCGTGAACTGATAATAAGCGTCTTCACACCAGTAAGGCTCGCCATGCATGGTATGAAAACGAAAACCAAATTCAGTGGCTTTTTCTCGCCAGCCTGGGCGCTCAGAAATAGCAATGCGTTGCATATGGCGGTTTTAGCCTCCCAGCGAGCGGTTGGATGTTCCGGTGGCGCTGCTGCGTTGCATGGCATTTTGCTTGGCGACGGTTTCACCGAAGCCACCCCGCGTTACGGTTGACGTTGTCGCGGGTTTAGGGGCTAATGCGGTTTTTGGCACATTCATAGTGCGGCCTGAAGTGGCAGAACCATAGTTACGGCCTGAAGCATCAACAAACTGGCCTCGTGCTGGGCTGTTTGCGGCTTTCGGTGAGAACAGTGGTTGCTGCGCGAATCCCGCGCCGCCGCCCATCATGCGGCCCATCATATAGCCAGCCATTAATGGCATCCAGAAGCTGCCACTCTGTTGGTTTTCGGCATTATTCGTGCCGACGCCTGCTTGAGCAGGTGTTTGCTGGCATTGGTTTTCACCAAATTCAGCCACACAATCTTCACGCGTTGCATATTTTGGTGCAGTACGTTCTGCTTCCTTTACCGCGTTGTTGTAAGCCGTGGTGCATTGCGCGCTCTGACTTGGATTGGCTTTCGCACATTCATCCGCATTCTGGTAGAGCGACACGGTTTCATCGTTTTTTTCGCAGCCAGCCAGCATAAATACCGCCGAGACGGCGATAGCGACTGGCGTTAAATGTCTGGCTTGCCAGCTTTTGCGAAAAGCAGCATAGCGAATAGATTTTGTCCGTTTCATTATCATGATCCTTTGCCCAAAGGTAGCACTTAGGATAGGGGATGGAGGGGGGAAATTGAAGCTGAAGCCGGGAAGGGGAAAGGATCTTTACGTAGCTATACGTTTGAAAGAGAAGCGGGCCGCAAAGCGACCCGCATCAGGATTAATTACCGAATGGGTTTCCGGTATTTCTGGCTGCAGCAGGACGTGCAGCTGATGCCGATGCATTAGCAGCAGGGCCATTATCAACGCGAGCTGTTTGCTGAGCATTTTCAGGCGCAACAGTTTCTGGTGAAGTCGCGATCTCTTTACCCAGTTGGCTGTTCAGCGTCTGCAGGTTTTGCTCATTGAGCGTACCCAGCGCATAGCTGATGTTAAGCTGGTTAATCAGATAGCTATAACGTGCATCAGAAAGTTGCTGTTTGGCGTTGTATAACGTCGTGGTCGCATCCAACACATCAACGATAGTACGCGTACCAACTTGATAACCCGCTTCTGAAGCATCCAGTGAGCTCTGAGCAGAAACAACCGCCTGTTTGTAGGCATCAATGCTACTTACTGAAGCATTAACGTTGTTGTAAGAAGAACGCACGGTTTGCACGGCAGAACGGTGCGCGCTTTCTAACTGCTCGCTGGCACTGACAAAGTTGTACTGCGCTTGTTTAACCTGCGACGTGACCGAACCACCACTGTACAGCGGTAATGAGAAGCTCAGACCAACCTGATTCGAGCCTGTAATCGAGTCAGCTGAACTGGTTGATTGATTCGCACGGCTGCCACCGTATTTGCTGTTAGACATACCCGTTGAAGCAGTCAAATCCAGCGTTGGCATGTGGCCCGTTTCAGCAGAACGAATTTGCTCACGCGCTAAATCTTGGTTCAGGCGTGCGGACAACAAGGTCAGGTTACGGCTTTCCGCTTGCTTCAGCAGTGCGTTCACTGCATCTGGCTTGCTGGTTTTGAAGCGATCAATATTCAGTGATGCTAACGACAAATAATCCATACCGGTAATCTGACGCAACGACTCAACGGTATTATCAAGGTTGTTGCGTGCAGTCACTTCGTCCGCTAAGACGCTGTCATATTGCGCACGGGCGTTCTGCACGTCAGTAATGGCAACCAATCCCACATTAAAACGCTGTGTAGTTTGATCTAATTCACGATAAATCGACTGTTTCTGCGCTTCAGTGTAGGAAAGGGTATCAATCGCTTTCAACACGTTGAAGTAGGCGGTCGCCGTGTTCAGGATCAGATCCTGTTGTGCAACCTGGTAAGTGACATCCTGGATGCCCGCAGCTTTCTCTTGCAGCGTCAGCGCACGCCATTTTGACATGTCAAAGATGGTTTGCGTTAATTGTAAGGTTCCGCTAGTGGTATTGGAGTGAAGTCCGCTGCTGTCGCGATAACCGTTATTGTAGGTGTAATCTGCACCCAAACCGAGTTGGGGTAATAAAGGGCTTCGCGCTTCGTTGATTTTCTCAAATGCTGAATCACGATCTGCCGCAGCACTGCGCAGATCTGGGTTACTCAGTCGCGCTTGTTGATAAACCTGAAGCAGGTCTTCTGCCTGACTGGCGAAGCTGAAACCGCCCAGGCTCAGCCCAATAAAAAATGGGAGCAGTTTTTTCATTTGCATTCCTTTTGTTGCAGCAAATTGCAGTGGTAGCGCTGCCGAATAAGCCAAAAAATTATCGCCGATTCTAGCAGAGTGCAACTGTGTGATAAGTTGGCTGAACGTGCCTTCTACGCCTAATTTACGTAAATAATTCAGAAACAACCACTCGGATAAAGCATAAAGGTTGGCTTTTATTCGCTCCATCCCAATCTGGATAAGGAATAAGAAGATGTCGGAAGAAAAAAAATCCCCTGTGACTTTTACAAAAAACGATGTAGAAATTATTGCACGCGAAACAGTCTACGACGGTTTTTTTTCGATTGTGCGCTATCGCTTCCGGCATCGTCGTTTTAATGGCGAAATGAGTGCGGAAGTGCAGCGTGAAGTTTTTGAGCGCGGACATGCCGCCGTACTGCTACCTTATGATCCCTTACGTGATGAAGTGGTGCTGATCGAACAGATCCGCATCCCTGCTTATGATGCGGGTTCCACGCCCTGGCTGCTGGAAATGGTGGCGGGGATCATCGATCCAGGTGAAAGCGTTGAACAAGTGGTACGCCGTGAAGCGGTCGAAGAGGCGGGATTACAGGTTGGGCGAGTCAAACCGATGCTCAATTACCTCGCCAGTCCCGGTGGCACCAGCGAAAGATTGTCGATTTTGGTCGGAGAAGTGGATGCCAGCCAGGCTCAAGGATGCCATGGTCTGGAGGAAGAGAATGAGGATATTCTTGTGCATGTGGTCAGCCGCGAACAGGCTTACCGCTGGGTGGAACAGGGGATAATTGATAACGCTGCGTCTGTCATCGCACTGCAATGGCTGGCGTTGCACCATGAGAAATTAAGAGAAGAGTGGGCACAAAAATGAAACAGCGCTATACCCCTGACTTTCCGGAAATGATGCGGCTGTGCGAAACCAATTTCGCTCAGTTGCGCCGTTTGCTGCCGCGCAGTGATGAGGCGGGCGCATCGGTGGTTTATCAGGTGAGTGGCGCCCGTTATCAGCTGACAATAGAAGAGTCGACGCGCTATACCACCTTGGTTGAAATTCGCCAGGTCGCGCCATCTGTGAGTTACTGGAGTCTGCCTTCCATGTCCGTAAGGTTGTACCATGATGCGATGGTCGCTGAAGTGTGTTCCACTCAGCAGATCTATCGTTTTAAAGCACGTTATGATTATCCTAATAAAAAATTGCATCAGCGTGATGAGAAACACCAGATAAATCAGTTTCTCGCGGACTGGTTGCGCTATTGCCTGGCACATGGTGCAATGGCAGTGCCTGTTTGCTGAATGCGTATAATGCATCAAATGGCGTGGAGATGAAGGAAACGCTTTGGATAGCCTGCTAACTCTTCCTGCGGCAAAAGGGTCCGAAATCAGGATTTTACAAATCACGGATACCCATCTTTTCGCGGGAAAACATGAATCGCTGCTTGGGGTTAATACTTGGGCGAGCTTTGACGCAGTATTGGATGCGATCATTGCTCAGCAACGCGACTATGACCTTGTTATCGCGACCGGCGATCTCGCTCAGGATCACTCTGTTCAAGCTTATCAGCATTTCGCTGAGGGCATTGCTCGTTTGCCAAAGCCCTGCGTCTGGCTGCCCGGAAATCATGACTTCCAACCCGCCATGGTTGATACCCTGGCAGAGGCAAAGATCAACGCCGAGAAACATGTCTTGCTGGGCGAACATTGGCAACTTGTGTTGTTAGACAGTCAAGTCTTCGGCGTTCCACACGGCATGCTAAGTGATTACCAGCTGGAATGGCTTGAAAAAACGCTGGCGCGCCATCCAGAACGTCACACGTTGATTTTGCTGCATCATCATCCGCTGGCCTCAGGTTGTACCTGGCTTGATCAACACAGCTTACGCAATTCGCATCAGCTGGATGCGGTATTGCAAAACTATCCGCTGGCCCAAACCCTGGTCTGTGGGCACATTCATCAGGAACTGGATATGGACTGGCGCGGACGCCGCGTATTGGCTACGCCCTCTACCTGCGTTCAATTCAAACCGCATTGCACCAGTTTTACCATTGATACTGTCGCACCCGGCTGGCGCTGGTTTACGCTCCATCCACAAGGCAAAGCAGAAACCGAAGTCGAACGTTTGCAAACTGATGCGTTTTGCCCCGATCTTGATTCAGAAGGATATTAACGGATGGCTGCGCTGCTTTATCTCCATGGCTTCAACAGTTCACCGCAATCGGCGAAAGCGACCCAGTTTCAACAATGGCTTAATACACATCATCCTGAAATCGACATGATCATTCCGCAACTGCCGACATTCCCTGCTGAGGCGGCTGCCATGCTGGAAGATATCGTGTTGAGTCGTAGCGGAGAAACGCTCGGCCTGGTGGGCTCTTCATTAGGCGGTTATTACGCAACCTGGCTGTCGCAATGTTTTATGTTGCCAGCGGTAGTGGTGAACCCCGCAGTGCGTCCTTTTGAGCTGCTGGTGGATTTCCTTGGTGACAATCAGAATCCCTACACCGGCCAACAATATGTGTTAGAGTCTCGGCACATTTACGATCTGAAAGTCATGCAGATTGACCCGCTGGAAGCGCCGGATTTACTGTGGTTGCTACAACAAACCGGCGATGAAGTACTCGACTACCGTCAGGCGCTCGACTATTACAGCGCGTGCCGACATCATGTAGAAGAGGGCGGTAATCATGCTTTTATCGGATTCGAACGCCATTTCCCGCAGATTCTGGATTTTCTAGGCTTGAATCACCCTTAAGTGATGCGGAAATCGCAACTATTTCACCCTTCTAATCAGACATTTACCATGAGTCAATCAAACTATAACGCGGATGCTATTGAGGTCCTGACTGGCCTTGAGCCTGTTCGCCGTCGCCCGGGTATGTATACCGACACGACGCGACCTAACCATTTGGGTCAGGAAGTGATTGATAACAGCGTCGATGAAGCGCTGGCAGGTCACGCCAAGCGGGTTGAAGTGATTCTACACGCCGATCAATCACTGGAAGTGATTGATGACGGACGCGGTATGCCAGTGGATATCCATCCCGAAGAAGGCATTCCTGCGGTTGAGCTGATCTTTTGTCGTCTGCACGCAGGCGGCAAATTCTCCAACAAAAACTACCAATTCTCTGGCGGCTTACATGGCGTAGGGATTTCCGTGGTTAACGCCTTATCTAAACGCGTTGAAGTTACCGTTCGTCGTAATGGTGAAATCTATGACATGGCGTTTGAGAACGGCGACAAGGTGCAGGATCTCACTGTTTCTGGCACCGTTGGTAAGCGCAACACCGGCACGCGCGTGCATTTCTGGCCTGATGAAAGCTTCTTTGACAGCCCACGCTTTTCCGTTTCTCGCCTGTCGCATCTGTTGAAAGCTAAAGCGGTGTTGTGTCCCGGCGTGGAGATTGTCTTCAAAGACAAGCTGAACAATACGGAACAACGCTGGTGCTACGAAGATGGCCTGACCGATTATCTGCTTGAGGCTGTGAATGGCTTGCCAACGCTGCCAGAAAAGCCGTTTGTTGGCGCATTTGCGGGTGATGTTGAAGCGGTTGATTGGGCGCTGCTCTGGTTACCGGAAGGTGGCGAACTGCTGACTGAAAGCTATGTCAACTTAATCCCCACCATGCAAGGCGGCACGCACGTGAACGGCCTTCGCCAGGGTTTGCTGGATGCAATGCGTGAATTTTGTGAATACCGCAACATTCTGCCGCGCGGCGTGAAGCTTTCTGCGGAAGATATTTGGGATCGCTGCGCCTATGTCTTGTCGGTGAAGATGCAGGATCCGCAATTTGCTGGACAGACCAAAGAGCGCTTGTCGTCGCGTCAATGTGCCGCCTTTGTTTCAGGGGTGGTTAAAGATGCGTTCAGCCTGTGGCTCAACCAGAACGTGCAGGCAGCAGAACAGCTTGCTGAACTGGCGATTAGCAGTGCGCAACGTCGTATGCGCGCAGCAAAAAAAGTGGTGCGTAAAAAACTTACCAGCGGCCCGGCGCTGCCTGGCAAACTGGCAGATTGCTCTGCGCAGGATCTCAATAAAACCGAACTGTTTTTGGTGGAGGGGGATTCCGCAGGTGGATCGGCCAAGCAGGCACGCGATCGTGAGTATCAAGCGATCATGCCGCTTAAAGGTAAAATCCTGAATACCTGGGAAGTCTCTTCCGACGAAGTGTTGGCTTCTCAGGAAGTTCATGACATTTCAGTCGCGATTGGTATTGATCCAGATAGTGAAGATCTAAGCCAACTGCGTTACGGCAAAGTGTGTATTCTCGCCGACGCCGATTCAGATGGCTTGCACATCGCCACGCTGCTCTGTGCGCTGTTCGTTAAACACTTCCGCTCGCTGGTAAGAGGTGGCCACGTTTATGTCGCCATGCCGCCGCTTTATCGCATCGATCTTGGCAAAGAAGTTTACTACGCGCTGGATGAAGATGAAAAAGAGGGCGTATTGGAGCAGTTGAAGCGCAAAAAGGGAAAACCCAACGTTCAGCGCTTCAAAGGTTTGGGCGAGATGAATCCGCTTCAGTTGCGAGAAACCACGCTTGATCCAAACACGCGCCGTCTGGTGCAATTAACTATCGATGACGATAATGTTGAGCAGACGTTACGCGTTATGGACATGCTGCTTGCTAAAAAACGTTCCGAAGACCGGCGCAACTGGTTGCAGGAAAAAGGCGACATGGTCGACATCGAAGTGTAAAAATCGGGACGCAGCGGCGTCCCGATTTATTATTTGTTTCCGGCTACGCTAAGTTTTAGACATTATTATTGACAGGTGAAGTGAATTTTTCATTTAACAAAAATCAAAGTAACGTCTTCAGACTTGACCCTTAAAGTGTTACTCAGTTCCTATTTCGGCTTCCCTGTCAGTTATTTTAAACTTTATTAAATCGTGTCAGAAATCAAACCTAAACGATGATGATGAGCGCTGTTCCCTGGCATAATAAAACGTTCAGCCTGTTTTTCCGTTTACGATATTATTGTTTGATATTCATTAACGATTCGGATCCACCGTTGCTACAGTGAATTGTTCGATATAACGAGGTATCGATTAATCCTGGCCTGATTTATTGGGATAAATATCAAGATAAACCCTATGTGGTTCACGAAAGACAGGAAGAGAGAGTGAAAATCACGCTGGAAGAATTGCGCGCTTGGGTTTCAGTGGTCGATACCGGTTCAATAACGGCTGCGGCTGAACAATTGGGGCAAACCAGCTCCGGGATTAGTCGTGCTCTGAGCCGTCTTGAGAGTAAGTTGCGAACAACGCTGTTAAATCGTACAACACGCCGGCTGGCGCTGACAGAAGAGGGACAGATCTTTCTTGAGCATGCCCGACAAATACTGACATCTGTGGAGCAGGCGGAAGAACAGATCGCACATCGCAGTGGGATGCCTTCCGGTCGTCTTCGAATAAATGCTGCCGCGCCATTTATGTTGCACCTGATTGTGCCGTTAGTGGAAGCGTTCAGTAAACGTTATCCCTTAATTAATCTGGAACTCAATACCAACGATATTGTGATTGATCTGCTTGAACAGCAAACCGATATTGCCATTCGCATTGGAGAGCTGCGCGACTCGACCATGCATGCTCGCAAATTGGGTAGCAGCGCAATTCTGCTGGTTGCTAGCCCAGCTTACCTTCAGAAATACGGTACGCCAGCCAACGTAACAGATCTGGAGTCGCATCAGCTAATTGGATTTAGCCAGGTAGAGACACATAACGTCTGGCCAGTATTGCAGCGTGACGGCGAATACCTTCGCATTAAACCCAATATCACTGCCTCAAGCGGCGAAACCATTCGTCATTTGGCATTAGCAGGCCAAGGCATCGCGCGATTATCTGACTTTGTGAGTCGGGAAGACCGCGCGGCGGGTCGGCTAGTGCAAGTTCTGCAAGACGAAACGCATGAATTACGTCTCCCCATTCACGCCGTTTATTACCGTAATAATATGCTTTTCTCGCGTATTACCTGCTTTTTAGACTTTCTGCGTGAGCAGATTGAAACAAAAAAACTGCTTTAAGCGTGTCATAAAATAACCCTCTCCATTCAATAAGATTTATTGAGCTCCTCTTTTCGGTCGCTAACTTCATGGCGTGCGTTCAGTACGTAACATCACTAACCCCGATAAGGGGGAGCGTAGAAAAGGATAAAGCGCTGACGCTGGATGCCGGAAGGAAAGGACTGGTAGCAAGCGGAAGGCAGCGTTACCGTGGCGGGCGTTGAAGAGGATGTATTCGAAAACGGGATCGGCGATGCACAACGGCTGATTCAGCAGGAAGTCACTAATCAGCAATAAATGTATAACGGTTGAGTTTCAACGTTAAAAAAGCCCTTGTCATATGACAAGGGCTTTTTTGTTTGCAGCGAAAGCCAATAAATCAGGCCGTCGGCTCCAGCACTAAAATCTTCACATCAATGACATCATCTTTGATCTGCTCACGATGTGTTTCCATATGTGGCATTTGCTGATGCTGCTCCAGATGGCGTAACGATTCCCACTGCTCCAGCATAAAAATGGAGTCCGGGGAATTTTGTTTCCACGGCACCTGCGCCTGATGATCCACTAAGGCATCGTATTGATGACAACCTTCTTCATCTAACACTGTGGGAATCAGTTTGTTGATGATATCCAGCACCCTCTGTCGACGACCGGGCTTAATACAAATTTCAGCAACCACAGTTAACATGCGCGCTTCCTCTTTTGCAGTGAATTTCACCTCACGCTATCTTACGCAAAAACGTGACTGAGATGAGTCCGATAACGTTCAATATCACGCGGAACATCCGGTTGTTTGATCACGTCGTTACAAATAAAGGTTGGCAATGCTTCCATTCCCAGGAACTGGTTGGCTTTATGGAAGTGTAAATAAAGGCCATCAACACCCACGCCTTCAAAGAACTGATCTGGATCGGTGAAGGCATCCAGCGGGGCATTCCACGTCAGAGAAAGCATATATTTTTTGCCCTGAAGCAGACCGCCAGAACCGTATTTCTTTTCAGCATCTGAACGAGAACGACCATCACTGGCATACAGTGAACCGTGACCTTCAGTAAAGATTTCATCAATGTAGCGTTTTACCGTCCACGGCTCGCCCATCCACCAGCCTGGCATTTGATAAATCACCACGTCGCTCTCTACATATTTTTGCACTTCGTCGGCAACCACATAATCGCTGTCCGCAACGGTGACCGAAACTTCATGTCCTAAGTCGCGCAGCTGGCTGGCAGCCACGTCGGTCAGGGTGTGATTCAGTTCGCCTTTGGAATGGGCAAACGTTTTGCCACCATCAATAATTAAAATCTTGCTCATTAACTGTGTGCTCCGTTATTTGACTATGGGCCACAGCTTACGCGCGAAGCGGCACGGGAAAAATGGGATTTGGATCACAACACTTTTGCCTGTACAGCAATAATCCCTGCATTTATGTCACCATCAGCGCGCGAATCAACATCAAATAAGACGCATAACCCATGAAAAAAAGCTTTCTATTTGTACTGCTGCTGGCCTCTGGTGCCGCGCAGGCACAATCCCATCTCGATAACATTCTCAGCAGTAAAACGTTGAAAGTCTGCACCACTGGCGATTACAAGCCTTACAGCTATCTGCGTTCAGATGGCAATTATGAAGGGCTGGACATCAGCATGGCGCAGTCGCTGGCGGCTTCACTTGGCGCAAAAGTCGAATGGGTGCCCACCACATGGAAAACCCTGATGCAGGATTTCCTCGCGAAGCACTGCGACATCGCGCTCGGTGGCGTGTCGGTGACATTAAAACGTCAGCAAACGGCGTGGTTCGCTCAGCCGCTGGGAGTAGACGGAAAAATTCCGCTGGTGCGCTGTACGGATAAAGAAAAATATCAAACCGTTGAGCAGCTAAATAAGCCCAGCGTCCGTTTGATTGAACCGGCGGGCGGCACCAACGAAGCCTTTGTCCATAGTCATTTACCACAGGCTTCGCTGACGTTGTTCCACGATAACGTCACCATTTTCCAGCAGTTGGTGGATAACAAAGCGGATGTGATGATCACCGATGCCTCAGAAGCGCTTTATCAACAGAAGCGCTTTCCGCAACTTTGTGCGTTGAATGCGGATAAACCGCTGCAATATGGCGAGAAGGCTTACATGATTCCGCGTGATGACATCAGCTGGAAACAGTATGTCGATCAATGGCTGCATCTGAGTACGGCAACCGGTGAATACGCGCGCGTTGCAGAACAATGGATGGGCGTTAGTCAGTAAAAACGTGTTAACGGAACAGGCCGGGATCGTCCCGGCCTTTTATTGCCTTTAATAAAGGTTGGCTTTACCCAAACCACCAAACAGGTTCATCTTGTAGCGAATGACCGCTTTGGCTGCATCAATCGCTTCTGGATAGATAACATTCGGGTCCCACCAGGTTTCACGCGTTAACACTTCACGGACTTTCTGGAAGTAAGCGAACTTCATATCGCTGGAAATATTTATTTTTCCGACACCTAACGTCACAGCCTCCGCTACTTCGGCATCGGGATTAGCTGATCCGCCATGCAGCACCAGCGGAATATCGACGCGCTGCGAGATTTCTCGCAAAATATGCATCTGCAATTCTGGCTTCATATCTTTTGGATAGATGCCGTGTGCGGTGCCAATCGCCACCGCTAAAGTATCAACGCCGGTACGCTGAACATAATCTTCGGCCTGAGCCGGATCGGTGTAGATGACTTTACTGACGCCGCCTTCAACCGAGGTTCCCGTATCGCCGATGGTGCCCAACTCACCCTCTACCGAAACGCCTACTGCATGCGCCAGTTTCACGACTTCTTTGGTCAATGCCACGTTCTCTTCATAAGGCAGCAGCGAACCATCGATCATTACCGAGGTGAACCCGCACTGAATTGCACGCAACACCTGCGCTACCGAAGCGCCATGATCAAGGTGCAGAGTAAATGGCACTTTGCTTTTCAGCGTACGCTCGCGGACGTAGCCAAAGAACGCATCGGTGACAAATTCCAGTTCGCTGGGATGGATCGAAATAATGGCCGGGGTTTGCGTTGCTTCTGCTTCTTCTACCACTGCACGAATAAAGCAGCTATCCGCCACGTTAAACGCGCCAATGGCGAAACGGTGTTGGCGAGTAGGGCTTAACATCTCTTTCATTGAAATCAACATGTTAACTATTCCTCAGCTTGTTTTACGACAAAGGATTCCCGCGCCTGTGTGGTCACAGACTTTTTTGCGGTGATCTAAAAAGGATTATCAGGCTTGGTTAGCAGCGCCTGACCAGCTCAAATATTCAATAACCACTTCACGGCAGGCGGATTCCATTAATCCTTGTAAATCCGCCAGTTCAGCATCGGGATGTTGTTTCAGCGCTTGCTGCAATGCCTGTTTTCCGGCATCAAACACCGCAGCACCGACATTGATTTTGACCACGCCATGCTGACTGACGCGGCGAATATCATCGGCGGGCGTACCGCTGCCGCCATGTAGCGCGAGTGGAACGGATGAAGCCGCGTGTATCTCGCTCAAGCGCTGAAAGTCGATTTGCGGTTTAACGCCAGCCGGATAAAGGCCGTGCGCTGTGCCCACCGAAACCGCCAGCAGATCGATTTGAGTCTGTTCAATAAAGGGCAGCACATCTTTCACCTGCGTCATTTTCACCGCCGCATCCGCCCGTTCATAGGTAGGCGCATCGGCGATATGCCCCAGTTCGCCTTCAACGCATACGCCTGTGGTATGCGCCATGTTCACTACTTGCACGGTCTGCCGAATATTCTCCGTTAGCGGCTCTGATGAAGCATCAATCATCAGGCCGGTAAAACCTGCGCGAAAGGCTTGCCCAATCAACGCAAAAGCTTTGCCATGATCGAGTGCCAGCGCAATCGGGACGTTGGCCGCTTCAGCCAGCGCTCGCACCAGCGGCACGGCAATGGCGGGCGGGAAGTGTGCGCTGTGCCCCTGATAAACGTTGAGGATCAGCGGCGCACGCTGCTGCTCGGCTGCCTGAATAGCTGCGCGGGCAGTTTCCAGATTGAAGCAGTTGATAGCCAGCACCGCATACTTGCCGCGTGCTGCCTGAGTAATCAGGTCGTTCATTGCTGCATACATACATGGCTCCTTATTCCAGCGTGAATTTGATGTCATCGTCGCGAACACTGTGGTCTTCCACGTCGTCAAACTCTTCATCCGCTTGGGTAACCGTTTTTTTCAGCAGAGAAAGCATCACGCCGCATATTGCCGTGCCGATACCAAGCGCCAGACAAAACAGCCAAGGTTTGGTAAACAGCGGCACCACGAACATGCCACCGTGCGGCACTGGCGCTTCCACGCCCCAGACCATGATCAATCCGCCAGCAATGGAAGAGGCCACCACGCAACTACCAACCACACGGAACAAGTCACGGGCAGCAATCGGAATCACACCTTCGGTGATCATGCAGATACCCATCGGAAAGGCTGCTTTTAGCGCCTCTTTTTCTGCCTGTGTATATTTGTGACGCGTTAGCAAGTAAGAGAGGGTGATGCCAAACGGGGGAATAATCGAACCGACAAATTTCACCGCTTCAGGGCCATAAATACCGTCAACTAACATGCCATCGGCGAACAATGACATGGTTTTGTTGATTGGCCCGCCGAAGTCAAAGGTCGCCATTGCGCCCAGAATGGCCCCCATCACAAACTTCGAGCCGCCCTGCATCGACTCCAGCAGCGCAATCAAGGTCTTTTGTAGCCAGACAATGGGCTGGCCCACAAACGTCATCATCAGCAGTCCAGCGATAACCGTGCTGAGCACCGGCAATATCATGACGGGCATCAATCCCTGCATCGACTGCGGCAGTTTGATGCTGCGGCGCAGTAGCAGCACGGTGTAGCCCACCAGAAAACCGCCGAGAATGCCGCCGATAAAACCGGTGCCGATCTGCCCGCAGATGAAACCGACGATCAGGCCGGGTGCAAAACCGGGTCGATCAGCAATCGAATATGCGATCGCCGCGCTGATCAACGGCACGATCAATCCCATTCCCCATCCGCCGATCTGGTTAAGCATCCAGGCGATACTGCCGGTCTGTTTACCGACGTCGGGCCCCCCGATCACCTGACCTAGCGCGATACAGATCCCGGCAGCGACGATCAGCGGGATCATCCATGAAATCCCAGTGAGAAGATGCCCTTTGATCTCTTGACCATATTGCCGTTTGATAGTGTTCATGCTGGATCTCCTCACGCACGCGCCAGTGAATCCGCCACTTTCTCGAGGAATTTAACCGGCGACTTGATCACCACTTCGGTTTTCACTCTCACGATCGGTTTGCCGCGAAAGCGATCTTCACCGCTGATTTTCACATCAACCGCCAGAATCACTACATCCGCCGCCGCAATAGCTTCATGGCTCAAGGCATTTTCAGTACCGATGGTGCCTTGCGTTTCTACCTGGATGGTATGACCCAGCGCGTGTGCGCCTTTAATCAGTTTTTCACGCGCAATATAGGTATGCGCGATGCCCGCCGTGCAGGCGGCAACACAGACGATATTCATGTTTTACCTCGGGATTGTAGGATTAACAGAGATCGGTTTCGGCGTACTGACTAAACAGCCGGATGATTTTGCTGGGATCGTTTTCTGCCAGCAGTTGGGCAATCACCTCATCATCGGCCAGCGCGCTGGCCACTTGTGACAACAGGCGAATATGGGTGGTGTTCTGATCTTCGAGCCGTACCGCAAACAGAATGATGCAGCGCACCGCACTGTCATCCAGCGTTTCCCACGGAATGTCATGTTGCGTACGGCCAATCGCCAGCGTGGTTTGCAGCACCGCAGAGGATTTCCCGTGCGGAATAGCAACATGATTTTCAAAGCCGGTAGAGCCTTCCGCCTCGCGTAGCCAGACATCCTCTATAAATGCCTGCTTGTCGCTGATGGCGCCGTCCTGATAAAGCAGTTCGGTTAATTCATTTATTACCTCTTCCTTGCTGGTAGCGTGCAGTGCCAGGTTTACGCGGCGCGGGTTAAGAATGCGGGAAATATCCATCAGTCAAACCTCATTCAATTAATTGCCATAGCGCAATGCGCCGTGTGCGGCAGCTGGCTGCCAATCATCGCTTCCGTCACGCGCCGAATGTCGTCGTCATTAAAAAAGGCGGTAACGTAAACCATCGGTAAATCAGTGCTATCGAGATGAATCGTGGTGATCACTAAATCCACCGTTTCCTGCTGGCAAAAGCGGCTCAGATTGTTGGCAGAGACCACGCCGACGATGATCCAATCCGGGAAAGCGCGCAGAATGCGGCTTTTCAACAGATGCGAAGTGCCTACGCCGCTGGAGCAGACCACCAAAATGCGTTTATGGGCAATCTGCCGCTCCAGTGCGGCCTGGAAATGTACGCAGAGATAACCCACTTCATCATCCGCCACGGTTGAGAGCTGGAAGTGCTTTGCCGTCAGACGCATGGCGAGTTGCGTCAACGAAAATATCTCGCTTAACTCATTTTTAATATCATCGAGTAAAGGGTTACGGATATTAATGTGATATTTAAGTCGATTGATGAGTGGCTTAATATGAATAAGTAACCCTTCAAATAATAAGCGGTCCTGGGACACGTCACGTTGAATTAATTCTGAGAAGCAGCGGATTAATTCATGGGTTATTTTTAACGACTCTTCACTGGCGAATTGATATTGCGCAGCCATTTCATTGCCACGCTCTTCCATGACAATGCCAGACGAAACGATATACTGATAAATAAAACCGACTTCATCGACGGGCAAGGGTGCTTGAATACGTTGCTCAATGCGCGTCACCATCTGGCGAGCAATAAGTAAAATGCGACTATCCAGTTCCGGTGAACTCAGTGCCGACGGCAGCGACAACGCGTTTCCCTGCGCCATACGATGCATCATGATCAAAATATGGGTGCAGAGATTAATGTAGTAGGCATCGCTGAGCGGATAACTCAACTGCTGCTCCATCTGCTGCAGCAAAGCCTGCACGAAGGCGACATCCTGTTCACCGAAATAGTGAATCAGCGCCTGATAGCTGCCCGGATCGAGGCGTGGTTCCAGTGAGTTGCTGGCCGTATGATGCTGCATAACGTCATTGATCAGCGAAACGATCGCCTGACGCAGCGCCTGCTCGCTGCCCTCAACGTGTGTGCCGCTCTGGCTGCGCACCAGCAGCAATCCCAGCGGTTGCAGCCACTCTTCAATCACTCTTAAATCATTCACTATTGACGCATGGCTAATGAAGTAGCGCTCTGAAAGCTTGCTGATTGAGGTTTCTCGCGGTGATTCACTCAGCAGTTGCGAAGCAATCTTCACGCGACGTGCATTATGACTAAACCCTTCTGACCAATGTTCTTCGCTGGTCAAATGCTGTTCCAGCTGTGCTCTTTGCTGCATGTCACCAATCTGTAAACGCAATCCACGGCCCGGCAATTTTTCTATTGCGATGTGCCAGTCGACCAGCCATAGCTCAATACTTTGTAAGTCACGGTAGATACTTTTCTCTGAGACTTCTAACTGTTGCGCCAGCAGCGGCAAAGTAAGCGGGGCGCTGTTTTGCAGCAGTAATTTCAGCAGGCGATGTTGTCTTGACGTCAAATTTTGCATGAGTCACCTTATCTTTAAAGCTGCGTATATTTCATTTCGCTGCTTTAGCGGAGTTAATTAAATCAAGAGACAAGCGTGCAATAAAAATCAGGTCGTAAGGCATGGAGATAAATTTAGGTGGGGTCGGAAATAACGACAATACTAAATCTTGTCCAGTTACGGGACAGCGTTAATACGATAAGGCTTGGTGAGTTTTTAATTGCGAACGCGATCACAATTAATTATCACTATTATTTTGTGAGCGTTATCTCATTCTGTTTTTTATTTACGCGCTGGGTCACATAAAAAAAAGGATTAATTCTCAGCCTGCCGTGCCACGCTTCCCCTGTGACTAAATCAGGCGAATAAGGTACTATCCTCGCCAAACAACCGTCGGGTGTCCCGCTGTTGTGGGCCACGATGTGAGGATGAAAGCATAATGAGTGAATTGACGCAGGATGGTGCAGAGCGTCTTGCCTTGCACACATTTACTGAGAATGCGTACTTAAACTATTCCATGTACGTGATCATGGACCGCGCCTTGCCTTATATTGGCGACGGTTTGAAGCCGGTTCAGCGCCGCATTGTTTACGCCATGTCGGAACTGGGGCTAAACAACAGCGCAAAATTTAAAAAATCTGCCCGTACCGTGGGTGATGTATTGGGTAAATACCATCCGCACGGCGACAGCGCCTGTTATGAAGCGATGGTGTTAATGGCGCAGCCGTTTTCCTACCGCTATCCGCTGGTTGATGGTCAGGGAAACTGGGGCGCACCGGACGATCCGAAATCGTTCGCAGCAATGCGTTACACCGAATCTCGCCTGTCAAAATATGCCGAAGTGCTGTTGGGCGAATTAGGCCAGGGCACGGTTGATTACATCCCCAACTTTGACGGCACGATGCAAGAGCCGAAAATGTTGCCGGCGCGTCTGCCCAATATCCTGCTAAACGGCACCACCGGTATTGCCGTGGGGATGGCGACCGACATTCCACCGCACAACTTGCGTGAAGTGGCACAGGCGGTGATCGCGCTGATCGATAATCCTAAAACCACGCTGGATGATCTGCTGGATATCGTTCAGGGACCTGATTTCCCGAATGAAGCGGAAATCATTACGCCGCGCGACGAGATCCGTAAAATCTACCAGAATGGTCGTGGCTCTATTCGTCAGCGCGCTGTCTATAAGAAAGAAGATGGCGAAGTGGTGATCAGCGCTTTACCGCATCAGGTTTCGGGTGCGCGCGTGCTGGAGCAGATTGCTAACCAGATGCGCAATAAAAAGCTGCCGATGGTGGAGGATTTACGTGATGAATCCAACCATGAGAACCCAACGCGCTTAGTGATCGTGCCGCGATCCAATCGCGTCGATCTCGATCAGGTGATGAACCATCTGTTCGCCACCACCGATCTGGAAAAAAGCTATCGCGTAAACCTGAATATGATCGGCCTGGATAACCGTCCAGCGGTGAAAAACCTGCTGGAGATCCTGTCCGAATGGCTGGTGTACCGTCGCGATACCGTGCGTCGTCGCCTGAATTACCGGTTAGAGCGCGTGCTGCGTCGTTTGCATATCCTTGATGGTTTGCTGGTGGCGTTTCTCAATATTGATGAAGTGATTCATATCATCCGTACCGAGGACGAACCAAAACAGATATTGATGTCGCGCTTTGATATCAGCGAAACCCAGTCTGAAGCGATCCTCGAACTGAAACTGCGCCATTTGGCGAAGTTGGAAGAGATGAAGATTCGTGGCGAGCAGAGCGAACTGGAAAAAGAGCGTGATCAGCTGCAGGCGATTTTGGCTTCCGAACGCAAAATGAACACGCTGCTGAAGAAAGAATTGCAAGCCGACAGCGCCAGCTACGGCGATGATCGCCGTTCTCCGCTGCGTGAACGTGAAGAAGCGAAAGCCCTGAGTGAAACGGAACTGGTTCCGTCAGAACCGGTCACTATTGTGTTGTCGCAAATGGGCTGGGTGCGCAGCGCCAAAGGTCATGATATTGATCCCAGCGGTTTGAGCTACAAAGCTGGCGACAGTTATCTGGCTGCGGCACGCGGCAAGAGTAATCAGCCGGTGGCATTCATCGATTCCACGGGGCGCAGCTATACGCTGGATCCCACTTCATTGCCTTCCGCACGCGGGCAGGGCGAGCCGTTAACGGGCAAGCTGACGCCGCCGCCGGGCGCGGTAGTTGAACAAGTGTTGATGGAGCCTGACGACCAACGGCTGTTGATGGCGTCAGATGCGGGCTACGGTTTCATTTGTACGTTTAACGATCTGGTGTCGCGTAACCGCGCCGGTAAAGCGTTGCTGACGCTGCCGGACAATGCGCGCGTCATGACACCCATGGCGGTTCATCATGAAGATGACATGCTGCTGGCGATCACCCAAGCTGGACGGATGCTGATGTTCCCGGTCGGTGAGCTGCCGCAAATGTCGAAAGGCAAGGGCAACAAGATTATCTCTATTCCGTCTGCAGAAGCGGCAGCGGGTACAGACAAGCTGGCGTGGCTGATGATTCTGCCGCCAGGTAGCAATATCACGCTGCACGTAGGTAAACGTAAGTTATTGCTGCGCAGTGAAGAGTTACAAAAATTCCGCGCCGATCGCGGTCGTCGCGGCACCTTACTGCCACGCGGCCTGCAAAAAATTGATCGTGTGGAGCTGGATGCCCCAGCGCGTCCAGGAAATACGGATAGCGAAGAGTAAGCAACCGGGCTGACATTCGCGTCAGCCTCGGGACAATGAGGAAGCTATGTTACTAATACTGCGTACGATTATCGTGGTGATTTATTCAATCCTGGTGTGTGTGTTTGGTTGTATCTGGTGTCTGTTTTCACCGCGCAATCCACGCCATGTCGCCACTTTTGGTCATCTGTTCGGCAAATTGTCGACAGTGTTTGGCGTTAAGGTAGAGTTAAGAAGGCCGCCGGGCGCGGATAAGTACGGTAATGCGATTTACATCGCGAACCACCAGAACAACTACGACATGATCACTGCCGCTAAAATCGTGCAGCCTACCACGGTGACGGTCGGTAAAAAGACGCTGTTGTGGGTGCCGTTTTTTGGGCTGCTCTACTGGTTGGCCGGTAACTTGCTGATCGATCGTGATAATCGCTCTAAAGCGCATGGCACCATCGGTGAGTTAGTGGATCAGTTCAACAAAAAGCGTATCTCGTTCTGGATGTTCCCGGAAGGAACCCGCAGCCGTGGACGCGGCCTGCTGCCGTTTAAAACGGGCGCATTTCATGCCGCCGTTGCAGCGGGTGTGCCAATCATCCCGATTGTGGTGTCTAACACGCATGGAAAGATTAACCTAAACCGCCTGAAAAACGGTTTAGTGATCGTTGAAATGCTGGAGCCGGTGGATATAAAGCAGTTTGAGGCCACATCGGTACGTAAACTGGCTACGCATTGTCGTGAATTGATGGCGGCGAAGCTGGAAGAGCTTAACGCCGAAGTCGAAGAACGCGAAAAAAACGGTAAAATCTGACCGGCGAGTTCATCGCCGACTATCCTGCAGGGATGCCTACGGCAGCGGACTCTTTTGTCGCTGCCGTAAACGCAGCACAGCAAATACAGCAATAAAAACAGGGTTGGCGTTTGAACGCCACGCGTAAAAGGTCAGAAGTTTTATGTCTTTCAGCAGACGTCAGTTCATCCAGCTTTCTGCTGGAGTGGCGCTTAGCGCCAGTGCCATACCTCATGCGGCTCGTGCCGCCTCAAATCCCAGTGGTGAAACGCCGCTTCCGATTCCGCCGTTGTTTGAATCACGTCGCGGCCAACCGCTGTTTCTGACTTTACAGCGCAGCCATTGGTCATTTAGCGGCGACAATAATAAAGTCCCGGTGTGGGGCCTGAACGGCATGTATCTTGGGCCGACAGTGCGCGTCTACAGCGGTGATGATGTCAAACTCATCTACAGCAACCGTCTTAATGAACCGGTTTCAATGACCGTTAGCGGCTTGCTCTTGCCGGGGGCGCTGATGGGCGGCGCACCGCGCATGATGTCGGCGGGTGCTGACTGGGCACCGGTATTGCCGATTCGTCAGGGCGCATCAACGTGCTGGTATCACGCCAATACGCCAAACCGTATGGCACCGCACATCTATAACGGCCTGGCGGGAATGTGGTTGATTGAAGATGACGTCAGCAAGCAGTTACCGTTACCAAACCATTATGGCGTCGACGATTTCCCTATCATCATTCAAGACAAGCGGCTCGATAACTTTGCTACGCCGGTGTATGACCCGCCGCAAGATGGCGGTTTTCTTGGCGATACGCTGTTGGTTAATGGTGTGCGCAATCCGTTTGTTGAAGTGTCACGCGGCTGGGTGCGTTTACGCTTGCTGAACGCCTCGAATGCCCGTCGCTATGAAATGAGCCTGAGCGACAATCGTCCCTTTACCGTGATCGCTAGCGATCAAGGTTTTTTGCCCGCGCCGGTTGCCGTGCAGCGGCTAACCTTGGCACCAGGCGAACGCCGAGAAGTGCTGGTGGATATGTCGCAGGGCGATGAAGTCTCCATTACCGCCGGTACAGCAGCAAGCATCATGGATCGTCTGCGCGGCTTCTTTGAGCCTTCATCCATTTTGACCTCAACGCTGATTTTGACGCTGCGTCCAACCGGCTTACTGCCGCTGGTGACAGACACGTTACCGATGCGGTTACTGCCGGATCAGATCCTTGATGGCGTTGCATCACGTACGCGTGAATTCCGCCTCGGCGATAGCATGCCGGGTATTAATGGCGCTATGTGGGATATGAATCGCATTGACACCACGACACAGCAAGGCACGTTTGAGCGCTGGATCGTGCGAGCCGATCGTCCGCAAGCACTGCATATTCAGGGTGTGATGTTCCTGATTAAAAGTGTGAACGGTGCGCAACCGATGGGCGAGGATCGCGGCTGGAAAGATACGGTTTGGGTGGATGGTGATGTGGAGTTGTTAGTGAGTTTCCCGCAAAGTTCGTCCGATCATTTCCCTTTTGTTTACTACAGTCAAACGCTGGAGTTAGCCGATCGCGGTACAGCGGGGCAGTTGGTGGTGAACCCAACGAATTGATGTTGAAGGTACGCGCTGAGTTCTGAGCGCGCTGTCCCCCATCCCAGCCTTCCCCCGCGAAGCGGGGGAAGGAGACGCTGCCATATGCAGGTACTGAGTCGGCATAGGGCAGCATCTTCCTCCCCCATGTATGGGGGAGGATTGAGGTGGGGGACAAACGACCTCGCACTTAAGAGGATTGAGGTGGGGGACAAACGACCTCGCAATTCAGAGAATTGAGGTGGGGGACAAACAACCTCGCACTCAATCAGCCGTTAAAGGTCTCAGGATTCGGCCCTAAACGGTTGCCGCTGTCCAGTTTGGCAATCTCACTCACTTCATGTTTATCCAGACGGAAATCAAACACCTTGAAGTTTTCCTCAATGCGTTCTGGTGTGACGGATTTCGGAATCACCACCAAACCGCTGTCGAGATGCCAGCGAATCACAATCTGGGCGGCTGTTTTACCGTACTTTTTCGCCAGCTCTTTAATGATCGCCTGATCAAATACGCCTTCACCGCCCTGCGCCAGCGGGCTCCAGGATTCAGTCTGAATCTGATGCATTGCATTCCAGGCATGCAGCGTGCGCTGTTGCAGCATAGGATGCAGCTCAATCTGATTCACCACTGGCGTCACACCGGTTTCATCCAATAGACGTTTTAAATGTGCTTCATGGAAATTACAGACGCCGATGCTTTTGGCCAGGCCTTGTTGCTGTAGTTCGATCATCTTTTTCCAGGCATCAACATAATGATCTTTTTCTGGGCACGGCCAATGCATCAAATAGAGATCAACCTTGTCTAGTTTGAGTTTTTCCAGACTGGTTTCCAGGGCTTGTTGCACGTTCTGTTGATCGTCATTCCACAGTTTGGTCGTAACAAAAATATCTTCGCGCGCCACGTCAGTTTCCTGCAAGGCCTGCCTGATCGCTTCCTCATTTTTGTAAGCCGCGGCGGTATCGATGGAGCGATAGCCGACATCCAGCGCTTTCAGCACCGCTTTGCGCGCATCTTCAATGCTCGCCTGCCACACGCCAAGTCCCAGTTGCGGCATCATGTTGCCATCGTGCAGTTTGATAATGGGTTGGTCTGCCATACTTGCTCCTTTATGTTGCAGTTAACCTGTGACTTTCAATGTGTTTAAGTCTAGCCAACAATTTTGAGGCTGCTTTTCAGCATGGTAGGCAAACGGCGCTTTTGCACTGCCTGATCCTGTTAGCTTCTTGCCTGATTCTCCATTTTGCTGGCGATTCAGGCACGCGCACGGCAGACTGGTCGTTTTATATATCCAGGAGTGTTTATGGCGCACGACGCTCTTTGTCATCGCCTGGCGCAGCAGGTGGTGGCGTTAATGACCCACGACCACGCCCGCTTGTGTCCGGTTGAAAATGTCTCGCTGATCTATGCCAATCAATATCGTCCGCGTACGCCGATGATGTATCAGCCAGGTATCGTCATTCTGTTTCAGGGCAGCAAAACCGGCTATCTCGGTAGCACGGTCTTCCAATATGACGCGACAAAATATTTGATGCTGACCGTGCCGTTACCGGTGGAGTGTGAAACCTGGGCCTCACCTGAGCAGCCTATCGCGGGCCTGTGTCTGAACGTGGATACCGCCAGCCTGCAGGATCTGCTGATTGAGATTGGTGATGACGAAGCCTTTCAGCCACAACCACAAACGTCGGGTATTCATTCAGCCTGGCTGACAGAGCCGATGCTGTGCGCCGCAGAACGTCTGTTGGATGTCATGCTCCAGCCGCGTGACGCCCGCGTGCTCGGGCCGCAAATTGTGCGTGAGATTATCTATTACGTGCTGACGGGGCCGATCGGCGGTGCGCTGCTGTCACTGGTGAGCCGCCAAACGCAGTTCAGCCAGATAGCCCGTGCGCTGCGCCGCATTGAAAATCATTTTGCTGATAATCTCAGCGTGGATACGCTCGCGGCGGAAGTTAACATGAGCGTGTCAGCGTTTCATCACAACTTTAAAGCTGTGACGCAAACCTCACCGCTGCAATACCTCAAGCGCTATCGACTGCATCAGGCGCGATTATTAATGTTGCATGAAGGGATGAAAGCGAGCGTGGCGGCGGTGCGAGTTGGCTACGAAAGCCCATCGCAATTTTCGCGGGAGTTTAAACGCTATTTTGGCGTGACGCCGGGAGAAGAGGTGAATCGCGTGCGTCAGACGGTGGCAGAGCCATCTGCCTGACGCACGTGGTCTGGTCAGGCTTTGCTTTGCCGACGCTTTTTCCAAATAATCGCGATGCTGCCAGCCAGTCCAAGAAACAGCAACACCATCGGCAGCACCATTAAAATCGCCATCACCTGATCTTCATGGCGTTTGATGAAAGGCACCTGACTGATACCATAACCAAACGCCACCACAATGCCCACCCACAGCGCGCCGCTCAGCCAGTTAAACAGCTGGAAACGGCCATTCTGCAAGCCTGAAATGCCCGCCATGGTGGGCAAAATGGTGCGCACAAAGGCGAGAAAGCGGCCTACCAGCAGCGCCATCAAACCGTGACGATTAAACATATTCCAGGCGCGCTGGTGATACTGTGCCGGTAAATGCATCAGCCAGCCTTTCACTATTTTGGTATTGCCTAGCCAACGCCCCTGCAAATAACTGAGCCAACAGCCGAGGCTGGCGGCGGTGGTCAAAATCACCATGGTGGGAATAAAATCCATCACGCCTTTAGCGACCATCGCACCCGCCAGCAGCAGCAAGCTGTCGCCGGGAAGAAACGAAGCGGGTAACAGACCATTTTCTAAAAACAGCGTCAAAAACATCACGCCGTAAACTACCCACACCACGTCTGGATTAGCCAGCGCAGCAAAGTCCTGATGCCAGAGCGCGTGGACAATCTCGTGTAATACACCCATTAGCTTTCCCATCAAGTCACAAGGATTCTATACCCGTCATATTTTAAGCGGCGGCGCGTTGACCATGCTGACTCGCAGCTGAGTCAATTCCTGTGGCTAACAACCTTGCCGCTCTACTGCGCTCAAACTATTCAGGATATATTTTAACAGTTAGCCAGCAGCGACCTGTTGATCTCTGCGGGTTGCCGTCGCACGGTTTACGTTTTGTTGATATTCGTTAGCGCGCCAGACGCGCAAAGCCCGCCGCAAGGTCGGCAAGCAAATCATCGACATGTTCTAAACCAATATGCAGACGCACCAGCGTGCCGTCGAAATCAACGCCACCCGCCGGGCGAATAGCGGCCAGCTCTTCTGGCTGGTTCGCCAGAATCAGCGATTCATAGCCGCCCCACGAGTACGCCATGCTGAAGTGATGAAAATGATCGAGATAGTGCGCCAGCTGCTCGTGGCTTAATTTTTCTTTCAGCACGAACGAAAACAGCCCGCTGCTGCCGGTGAAGTCACGTTGCCAAAATTCATGGCCTTTACACTGTGGCAACGCCGGATGATTAACGCGTGCCACTTCAGGGCGCGCCGCCAACCATTCAGCAACCTGCATGCCGCTCTCTTCATGCTGACGCAGACGAGTGCCCAGCGTGCGTAAACCCCGGCTCGCCATATAAGCGGTGTCGGCATCGACCATCTGGCCCATCAAATAGGAATTTTCACGCAGTTGATCCCAGCAGCGCGCGTTAGCCACTGCGGTGCCGATCATCGCGTCGCTGTGACCAATTAAATACTTGGTGCCTGCCTGAATAGAAATATCTACGCCGTGCGCCAGTGCGTTAAACAAGATGCCTGCGGCCCAGGTGTTATCAATCATGATAATCGCGTCAGGGGCTTTAGCGCGTACTGCCGCCACGATGGCGGGTACATCCTGCACTTCTAAGGTGATTGAGGCGGGAGATTCAAGAAACACCACGCGGGTATTCGGCTGCACTAACGCGCCGATTTCGCTGCCAATGCAGTGATCAAAATAGGTGGTGGAAACCTGAAGTTTGCTTAGAATTTTATCGCAGAAGTCTTGGGTCGGCTCATACACCGCGCCGCTCATCAAAATATGATCGCCAGCTTCAACAAACGCCAAAATCGCGTTCGACACGGCTGCTGCACCACAAGGATAAAGCACGCAGCCTGCGGCGCCTTCCAGTTCTGTCATCGCGTCTTGCAGCGCGAAATGCGTCAGCGTGCCGCGACGACCATAAAAAAGTTCGCCTTTGGCGCGCCCTGCGGTGGCCTGTTTTTTTTCCGCTACGGTGTCAAAAACTAATGAAGAAGCACGTTGAATGACGCTGTTTACCGAGCCTTGGGTATAACGCTTGCTGCGTCCTGCGCTAACGAGCGTGGTATCAATCTTTTTGGTGGTCATTTTTCTCTACCTTGCCGCTTCCAACAAAGGCTTCACGTTAACATGAAACCGGTGGCAGGGTTGACTCTGAATAATGATTATCAGAGCACGGCGCAGTAAAAAACGGGCCTGTTCAGCCCGTTTTTTTCCCTGCTACATCACACCCATTATTCGGGGTAACCAGAGCGAAATGGCCGGAATATAGGTTATCAGCATCAAGACAATAAACAGCATGCCGTAGAACGGCAGCATCGCCCCGACAACTTGCTCAATCTTCTGTTTACTCACCGCGCTGGCAACGAATAAAACCGTCCCTACCGGCGGTGTAATCAAACCAATGCCAAGGTTGGTTAGCATGATCATACCAAAATGCACCGGATCGATGCCTAACGCGGTTGCCACTGGCAGCAGCACCGGTGTCAGAATAAGAATCAGCGGTGCCATATCCATCAGTGTGCCAACCACTAACAGCAGCACGTTGATGCACATCAGGATCACGTACTTATTACTGGAAAAACTGGTAAAGGCTTCGGTGATGAGGGTTGGCAACTGCATAAAGGTCATTATCGCACCAAACCCAGCGGCAAACGCGATCAGCACCATTACAATGGTCACGGTTTTGATGGTGCGAAACAGCAGAATATGCAGCTGATTCCATTTAAAATCGCGATAGATGAACATGGTGACGAAGAACGCCCAGACACAAGCAATGGCTGCTGATTCAGAGGCGGTGAATATGCCAGAGAGAATCCCGCCCATAATGATGATGACGGTAAACAAGCCCCAAAATGCATCGAAGAAAATCTTCAGCGCCTGACGAAACGGAATTCGCTCACCTTTTGGATAACCACGTTTCCGCGCAAAGCCGAGGCACATCACCATCAAACAGCCGCCCAGCATCAATCCTGGTAAAATACCCGCCACAAACAGAGATGAAATGGTGACCATGCCGCCCGTTGCCAGCGAATAAATCACCGAGTTGTGGCTCGGCGGTGTTAACACCGCCTGCACCGAACCGCTGGCGGTCACGGCGGCGGCGAAATCACGCGGATAGCCTTTCTCTTCCATCTGCGGAATCATCACTGAACCAATCGAGGCGGTATCCGCCACCGAGGAACCTGAGATTGCACCAAAGAAAGTTGAGGCGACAATATTCACCAGCGACAAGCCGCCGCGAATGAAGCCGACGAAGATATAGGCAAAATTCACCAGCCGTCGCGCAATGCCGCCTTCAGCCATGATCGCGCCGGCCAGAATGAAGAACGGAATAGTCAGCAGGGAAAACTTGTTGATGCCGTTGGTAATTTGAATCACCACCGCTTCTAGCGGCAGATCAATCCACCAGGCGCCAATAAAGGCGCTCAGGCCGACAGCAAACGCCACCGGAAAACCCAGCATCAGCAGCACCAGCAAACTGCCAATCAAAATCAGTGCGTCCATTTTTCTGCTCCTGTTAGTGGGTGCCGCCCAAAGTAACTATGGGTCGCTGACTTTGGTCGCCATTCAGCAACCGCTCAACAACAAACAGCAGGGTAAAGATGGCGCCAATCGGTATCGGTAAATACATCTCGCCGTAGGTCACCAGCGGCAGCGAGGCGAGCGGCTGAATCCACATCGCTTCACACAGGTTGTAGCTGGCCTGGAAGATCACCAGACAGGTGATAATCATCAACAGATCACAGACGCGCAGCATCAGGCGTTGCGTATTTGGTGACAGGCGATCGGTGACCATCGACACGCAAATATGTGTACCCGCTCGCAGTCCAACCGGCGCGCCGATAAAGGTAAAAATGATCATACAGATGATGGCCACCGGTTCTGGCCAGGCCAGCGCGCCGTTCATCACGTAGCGGGCAAAAATCCCGATCGGAATCACCGTCACCATAATCAATAGCGCGACCGCGGCGATCAGCATGCACAGCAGATAAACCCCATCCATCAGACGAGAATATGCAGTCATAATTGATACCTGATTGAGCACGCCACATGGCAATGTGGCGCGGGAAGGGTTATTTCACGTCGGCGATCTGCGTCATCAGACTCTGGTATTTGCCGCCAAACTGATCGCGTACCGGTTGAGTCGCTTTAACAAAATAGTCCCGATTGGTTTGCTGGAAGGTCACACCGCCCGCTTTCATCTTGGCGATCGACTGGTCGGTGTAGGTGGCCCAAAGTTGGCGCTCTTCATCCTGCGCCTCTTTACCGAGCTTCTTCAGCAGCACCTGATCTTCAGGCTTCATGCGATCCCAGGCGCGTTTTGAAAACAGGATCATCTCGGGTTGAATAAAGTGTCCACTCAGCGTGTAGTACTTGGCGACCGGCATGTAGTTGTGGGCGACAAACGTCGGTGGGTTGTTCTCCGTGCCATCAACCACACCGGTTTGCATCGCACTAAAGACTTCACTCACGCCCATTGCCACCGGATTTGCGCCCATCGCTTTCAACGTTGCGAGCGAAATCGCACTATTTTGCACACGGATCTTCATGCCTTTTAGGTCTTCTGGTTTCGCCAGCGGCTTTTTAGTGATCATGTTACGCTCACCGGCATCGGTCCAGCCGAGAAACACCATGCGGGTATTGGGATCCTGATCGAACTTCTCGACGATCTCTTTGCCCACATCGCCATCCAGTACTTTGTGCATATGATCGACATCGCGGAAAATATAGGGCAGCGTTAACACGCTGGTTTCTGGTGCGATGGTGGTCACGGGTGCCAGCGACACGCGGATCATATCGATCGCACCCAGTTGAACCTGCTGCAGCGCTTGATCTTCATCGCCGAGAACGCCGCCCGCATAGATTTTCATCTCCAGCCGGCCGTTGGTTGCTGTTTTGAGCTTCTCGCCCATGCTTTGCAGCGCCACTACCGTTGGATAACCGGCGGGTTGAACTTCCGCCACCTTCAATACCTGTGCCGAAGCCGCAGCGCTGAATAATATCGCTGCGGCAGAAAGGGGCACAGCAAGGCGTGTTTTCATCGTTGTCATTCTTTTTCTCCAGCATGGGAAGGGCAGTAAAGGAACGGCGCATAGGTATTAGCCAGCAGGGTGGCCGCTTGGCATCAGCATTCATGAAAATGTGGTACGGCGAAACAAAGCAATAACGATTGGATGAATAAGATCACATTTTGAAACGATGTTTTAATAAATTTATATGCACCGTCACAATTTCAAAACATCCTTATAAATTGTCGAGGATCCAATCAGATTGCGTTTAAAAAACGCATCTTTGGTTTGTAAATAGTAATGAGAACTACTATCAATTCGCTGGTTTTTTGCTATTATTCGCGCTTGTTCCGTATCCGTGCACATGAGTTGGAGAAGCAGCGTGGTAGCCAGTGATTTGATGCAAACGGACCTCTCCGTTTGGGGCATGTATCAACATGCCGATATCGTGGTAAAAGTGGTGATGATTGGCCTGTTGTTGGCTTCAGTCGTGACGTGGGCCCTCTTTTTCGGCAAATTTGCTGAACTGACATCGGCCAAACGACGCCTGAAACGCGAACAATTAGCGCTGGGCGAAGCCCGCAACCTCAATGACGCCACACGTGCTGCCCAGCAGTTCACCGACAACAGCCACAGCGCTGTACTGCTGAACGATGCGCGTAACGAGCTTGAGCTTTCTGCCGGTGCTGAAGACACCAACGGCATTAAAGATCGTACCAGCTTCCGCCTTGAGCGCCGTGTTGCGGCCTTTAGCCGTCACGCCGGTCGCGGTAATGGTTTTCTGGCTACCATCGGTTCGGTCTCGCCTTTTATCGGGTTGTTCGGCACTGTTTGGGGCATCATGAACAGCTTTATCGGCATCGCTAAAACCCAGACCACTAACCTGGCTGTGGTTGCGCCGGGCATCGCAGAAGCGTTACTGGCAACGGCAATTGGCCTGATCGCAGCGATTCCTGCGGTGGTGATCTACAACGTTTTCGCTCGCATGATCGCCAGCTACAAAGCGTCGCTGGGCGACGTTGCTGCGCAGGTTTTGCTGCTGCAAAGCCGTGACATCGATCTGGGTAACGTCGCTTCTCAACCTGAAGCAGCGCGTCCTGCGACAGCGCAAAAACTGCGTTTAGGATAAGTTCTCATGGCAATGCGATTAAACGACGACCTCGACACTGATGGCGAAATGCATGAAATCAACGTAACGCCGTTTATCGACGTGATGTTAGTTCTGCTCATCATCTTTATGGTGGCAGCGCCGCTGGCGACCGTAGATGTACGCGTTAATCTGCCTGCTTCCACCAGTACGCCGCAGCCACGTCCTGAGAAACCGGTTTACCTCTCGATCAAGGCCGATAAGCAGTTATATATCGGTAACGAGCAGGTCAATGCCGAGACGCTGGTCAACGTGTTGAATAACCAAACGGAAGGCAATAAAGAAACCACGATTTTCTTCCAGGCGGATAAATCGGTCGATTACGAAACCCTGATGGGCGTGATGGATAAATTGCGAACCGCAGGTTATCTCAAGATTGGTTTGATGGGGATGGAAACGGTACAGAAGTAACGTTCCTCTCAACGACGCTTTTTAAACAGAAAGGCAGCTGAATGCAGATTCAGCTGCCTTTTTTGTTTCAGGTAAAAGGCTTACAGCATAAACAGTAAAAAATCAGCGCCTGTGAAGGTGGTTATCCTCTTGGTGCTGATATGTTGATTATTTGTTACTTTTGCACATAGTTTTGTAAAGTGAAATGGTGAGGCTGCTCACATCATTCGCGCGGTTCGCGGGGTAAAACTGAAAAAAAACCTCAGGAAGCCGTTATGAGCCGCAGTCAATCTTTACAAAAGTCGTCGCGAGGCACAGCCAAAACTATCTTTAGCGTTACCAGCGGTAACTTTCTCGAAATGTACGATTTCATGGTGTTTGGCTATTACGCCAGCGCCATTGCCAAAACCTTTTTTCCCGGCGACAACCCTTTTGCCTCATTGATGCTGACGCTAATGACCTTCGGCGCGGGATTCCTGATGCGTCCGCTGGGCGCGATCATTTTAGGTGCTTACATCGACCATCATGGACGGCGTAAAGGACTGCTGCTGACGTTGGGTCTAATGGCGATCGGTACGCTGACCATTGCGCTGGTGCCCGGCTACGCCACATTAGGCGCGGCGGCGCCGATTCTGATCTTGCTGGGGCGGCTGTTGCAGGGCTTCTCGGCGGGCGTTGAGTTAGGCGGTGTATCGGTTTATCTGGCTGAAGTTGCGCCAAAAGGGCGTAAAGGCTTTTTTGTCAGTTGGCAATCGGGTAGCCAACAGGTCGCGGTGATTTTTGCGGCGCTGCTGGGTTTACTGCTTAATCATCTGTTAGCAAAAGAGGCGGTCACCGAATGGGGCTGGCGCATTCCCTTCGTGGTTGGCTGTTTGATTGTGCCGTTTCTGTTTTATATTCGTCGCACGCTGGAAGAAACCGAAGCCTTTAGCCAGCGTAAACACCATCCGAGCATGAAGGAAATCATGCGTTCGGTCGCCAGTAATTGGGCGCTGGTGTTAGCCGGTATGTTGATGGTAGTGACCACCACTGTGATGTTCTACATGATTACCGCCTTCACCCCCACTTTTGGCAAAACCGTGTTGATGATGAGCGATAAGCAGAGCTTTCTGGTGACGCTGTTCGTCGGGATTTCCAACCTGATTTGGCTGCCGCTGATGGGCGCGCTGTCGGATCGTGTAGGGCGTCGTCCGCTGATGATTATTTTTACCCTGCTGATGATCGTTACCACCTGGCCGGTACTGCACTGGCTGGTGGGATCGGCCAGCTTCGCCCATTTGTTAGAAGCGGAACTGTGGCTCTCGTTCCTGTACGCCAGCTATAACGGTGCGATGGTGGTTTATCTGGCTGAAATCATGCCTGCTGAAGTCCGTGCAGCGGGCTTTTCACTGGCCTACAGTCTTGCAACAGCGCTGTTTGGTGGCTTTACGCCAGCAATCTCCAGCTATTTGATTCATGCCACTGGCGATAAAGCGATGCCGGGCATCTGGCTCACCTTTGCGGCAATATGCGGCTTGGTTGGCACGTTGCTGATTGGCCGGATGGTAAAACAGTATCAGGCGCGCCATAGCGGCGCGCCCATCAACGCTTAGAAAGTGAGATCGACGACCACGCTGTCAGTGTAATTTCCTGCTGGCGGCGTGTTCTGGCTGGTTAAGACGCGCGCGGTATAGTTAAAGCCGCGCGTTAATCCATCAGCGGTTACGCTGGTTGACGTGCTGCTGCTCCAGCGCTCCGTGCCGCTCGGCCCCCAGCGATTGCTGGTGGTGCCTTTATAAATCTCGTAGCTCAGACGATTGGTGCCGTTGGCCATATTCCTCACGTTTCCCGCTGCGTAGCTGCCATTACTCAATCCAACCGTGTAAGTGCTGCCTTTGCTGCAGAGCACATTAATGGTCTGCGATACGGCAGAAAAGCTGCCGACCAGCGGCGCGCTGCCAAAGCTGACATTGGGCGCGGTAATTGCAGTGCAGTCGTTAGTGAGAATGACGGTGACAGTGATGGGAATGACGCCGCTGCCGGTTTGCGGCGACAGGCAAATTCCCAGCAGGTTGACGCTGGTGCAGATGTTATAGGTCACCGCCATATTCAATGTCACCGTATAGGTTCCGGCTGCCACCGTTTGTCCGGCAACCGAGCGCAGATAGACCGGGATTGCGAAGTTCAGGCTACCGAGCAATCCAGCCAGATTCAGCAACGTTGTGGAGTTATAAACGTAGGCCGCGCCACCAATAACCAGCTCATTGGCACAGGCGCTGTCGGTACACAATCGCACCGGAATATTATCTGTACCGGTATCACCACTGCGCTTCAGCGTGCCGCGCGTGCCGTTCACATTGGTTGCCCCGGTTAATCGAAACGTGATCTGATTTCCGCCGAGCAGCGACAAGCCTGCACCTGCGCCACAGTTAACATTGGCGTTGGTTGAGGTTGAACTGACCGTGGTATTGGCGGCAAAGGTGGTGACGGTACCAAAGCTGGCGTTCGAGGCGGGAAGGCCGCACGCAGCCTGCGCCAGCGAAGGCAGTATCAGCAGCAATCCCAGCAGTAACACTATTTTTTTCATGGAATAATTCCTGAGGTCGCATTGTCAGGGTTGGCCACCGGCGTGCCAGCCGGCGCGGGAGGTAATCGGCAGGTTAGCGGGCCATAGGTTTTCAGCGCTTGCGGCTGCCCTTCGGGAATCAAGAGTTCGGTTTGGCAACTGCGGCCATCCGGGGTTTCGACACGAATTTTATTGGTGCTGGTTAATTCATCTATCCAGGCGATGCCGTCAAAACCGACATAACCGGTGGCCTGACCTGGGCGTAAAACCTGACTGGAAACGGGCAGTGGATTTCCGTCACTGTCATGCAGAATCACGCTGGCGGCACGTAACCGCTCAACAGGGAAATCGAGCAGAAAACCGCTCTGACGTTTCACGGCAAAGCGCTGTTCAACCTTTGGCGTGGTCATGTCGGCAGGCAAATCCAGGGTGTCGATATCATATTTGGCCGGATAATAACTGCTGATCGACGGCACCAGCAGATAGCCTTTTTTATCGGTGCGGCCCATTGATTGATTCTCGTAACGCACGTTGACGTCGGGGATGTTGGTTTTCACCACCACAAATGCATCATTAATGGTATTGGCGGCAAACATTTGGTTGTCCATTAACACCAGCGAACCGCTTAAATCAGCCCATTGCGTGGTGTTGTCATTGTCGCCATAGAAACCGGCTGAGGTATCAATTTTGTTATTGCGATAGCGCAGACTCCCCTGGCGGTAATCACCGCTGTTACCGCCCTGGTTCGCCCAGGACGCATCCCACGACATGCCGCCGTCGCTGGGCATGGCGCGTGACAGATAAACGCGCTGATTATTCTGCCCTTGCTGATCGCGCTCCATGCTCACTGAGGCGCTGCCATGTTCACCGAACGGAATAATTAGCGACACCGCACCGCTCCATTCACCTTGTTCCTGATCGCGGCTGGCAGAAACGTAGAGGCTTGAGTTGCCCCACAGCGTTTTGCTCCACGAAAGGTTCCATAAGCGCGTGCGTTCATTGTCACCACTGGCGATATCGATGTAAGCCGCGCCGAGGCTGCCATAGCGGTTTAGCGAAAGGCTGGCGTTGTACTGCGACGTCCGACGCGCCAGGCTGTAACTGATTTGATTGGTGGTGTTACTTTGGTTGCTCAGCAGCGCCAAATTACCAAAGTCGGCATTACGTATCGTGTGCTGCGTGCCGAGGCTAAACCAGCTGTTGTTGTATTGATAACCCCAACTGTATTGCGTGCCGGGTTTGCCCTGAAACTGACTTTGCGCCACCGCCCCGTTTACTACACCCCAACTGCGCACCTTGAACTGTGCACCTACGCCGCCCATCGCCAGGTTATCGCTGCCTTCTGCGTGGCTTTCCAGCGTCAACCAGTCAGTTAATCCGTAACGATACGATCCACTTGCCGCCGCTGCGCCGTAATCGAAATTACTGATACCGTAGTTTTCACGCACCGCACCCGCCGAAAAGGAGTAATCCGACAAACCCGATTTCAAGAGGTTGCTGGAGACATAAAACGGCAGGGTGGTGATCACCTGACGACCTACCGCATCGGTGGTGGTGATCACCGCATCACCTGCACCATTCACAAACGGCACGTTGGTCAATGACCACGGGCCAGGCTGTACATTGGCCTGGCTGGAGCGAGAACCATTCACAAACAGATCGACGGTGGACGGCACTGCAGCCTGCCCAGAAAAAGCGGGCAGCGGATAGGTGATCAGGTCTGGACGTACGCTGAAATCGCGGCCAATCTGCACCCCGCCAAGCCGCACACTGCTGCTCCACGCCAGCGCATCTGTGACTAAATCACCCGCCCGCCAACTCACGATGGCGTTTTCATTTTCATTGCTCCACCAGGTGTCGTAGCGGATATAGCCATCATCTTGATAGCTGTTGCTGCCCTCGATCTGCTGTTGCCAGACGCCATTACTGGAGAATTGCCCGGCGCTGCCAAAGAATCGCAGCTCATTCCAGGCGGAGAGGCGGGTGCCGGTTGTGTCGGTACGCGTTGCATAGAGGTCGTAATTCAGCAGCGCACCGCTACTGACCTGGCCAGGATAGCGCGGGCCATTGCGCGCTTCGCCAATCGTCTGGCCGGGAAGCCAGGCTGGCGGTACGCTGAGTAACAGGCGTTGGCGGCGATCGTCATATTCTACTTTCACTTCCGCCAGCTGGTTCACGTCTACCTGCTGCTGCCCCTGAAACTTTTCGGCAGGCAGCCCCGCACGCTGTAAATCGCCTGCACGCACGTAGAAATGGCCGTCACGCTGTTCAACGGGCACGATGTCGCCACGTTCTCGCTGATTCACGACCAGCTCGAGCATATATTGCTGACCGCTGGCGCTGGTGTTTAAGGTCGGCGGCGGCGGCAGCGACGAAAACGTCTCCGCCCGGAGCAAACCGGGTGTCAGGCAGAACAGGCCAGCCATAGCCAGCGTAAGAGGATGCGGCTTAAAATGCATGGTTGCGCACTTAACGGCTTTCAGTGCTGCGCCACTGACCCTTATTCATTTCTGCAGTCAGTACGCCGCTGACGGCACTTTTAAGCGGCCAGCGATTGCTGCTGTTCGCCAGCACATAACCAAACAAGCCGTTACCTAATTTACGTCCACCGATGTTGAGATTGCTGAGCCGTGCATGACCGTTGCCGCGATTGGTTAATTGCAGGTAGCGCTCGCCTCCGCTGTTCACCACTTGCCAGCTTAGGTCTGGATGTGTGTTGTCGCGGTTCACGCCATCGCCATAAACAAACAGCGGCACTGAATAGCGCATTTGAAAATTCAATCCTGCCTGATTATCTCCAGCGGAATGCGGCGTCGGAATTTCATCTAATACCACGCGGTACGCCATTTCTTTGCCCGCTGCAGGCGGTATCTGTTTTATCAAACGTACCAGCTGTTTCTGACCAGGTTCAATGCGCACCAGCGGTGGGCTGGCAGCCACCTGCTGCTGGGTTTGATACTGTTCCTTATTATCGGTTTGTTGCCAGGCAAAGATACGAACCTGCATCAGCGTGGTGGTATTACCGCGATTTTCCAGCCACAGTTCGCTGGCTTTATCCTCGGGATTAATCGCTGGATCGATCGGCCAAATCATCACTGAGTTGGCCGCCTGTGCGTGAGGGAGCAGCACCAGTGTGAGGAGAAAAAATAGGGCGCGCAGTAATCTCATGATAAAGCTCCTTAGTACTTTGCCTCACCAGGTCAACGTGACGGTGAGGGTGTCGGTATAAACCCCGGCGCGCGTCGGGCCGGGTAATTGCAGCAAGCCGTAAATCGGTAACGTTATGTTGTTGGCATTGCTATAGCTCAGCGGCACAGCTTGCCCTACCGGAATAGCATTGGTATGCGCCGCATTGGTGTAGAGGTAATAGGGCACAGTATTTGTATTGCTGGCGAGTTTCAGATTGCGGGTGGAGGTGTAATGACTGCCGCCGTTGAGGGTCATGCTTAGCGTTGTACCCGGCGTGCAGGCGAGGTTGATAGTGGAGCTTTGAACATAGCTGGCGCTCACGCTATTAGTCGCTACGCCAGATTGCGTACCAAAATTAAGCGTGCCGAATACACCGGTATTGGTACCGGAAATGACGCAGCCTGCCACTATTGAAGCGGAGACCTGAAAGGTCGTTGAACTGGTGGTGATACTCCACGCACCTGTACTCCACAGCAATAGCAGCAAACTCCATGCGATCGCAATGAATGACCGCTTTACTTCCACCTGAAAATACTCAAAACACGGCTCAGTAATTCACAGCCACATTAATTGTATCGGTGTAAGTACCTGCGGGAATAACCGGATTAAAGCCACCGCCAACCACCCGTCCATAAATGGCAAAGTTAGTGCCGAGTGTCGGATCGGTAGTGCCGCTGGGCGTAATGTCGGTGTTGTTAGCGATGGCGGTACTGAAGGCGGCGTCGCTGTACAGAGTGTAAGCGATACCTTGGGTATTATCGGTGCCAAGCAGCAGATAGCGCGGTGCAGCTGAAACCGTTCCATATACCGTTCCTGGCGCGGCATTGCTGCTGGTCACCTGAACATTAAAGGGTTGGTCTACAGTACAGCGCACAAAAATACCGTTACCCGCTGAACCGACCAGCGTGGCATTCAGCGTTTCAAAGGTTGCTGCGCTACTACCGAAATCTAACGTACCAAAGTTAACGCCCGTGGTGGCCGACTGACCATTCACTAAACAACCGGCGGTTAAGGTCAGCGTCGCGTTGATGGTCCCTGTGGTGGTGGCAGCAAATGTTAACGACGGAATTGCCGTGGTCATTGCCGCAGCAGCGAAGAGAAAAAGCTTGAGTTTCATAATCATTCCTTACTGATTATCCAAGGTCAGTGCTTTTTCGCCTGGTTTTAATTAATTATTCATCCAAAAAGTAACGCAAAATCGACACTAATTATTCTTTTATGTGCCGTCAGGCTAAGAAAAGCCTTAGACATGAGCTAAATGATTTATATCAGTTTTACTTACTATAGATCAGCAAAACTGTAACAGGGAAACTTCGCGCCATTTTTTCATTAATCTATTCGTTCTGTTCGCCGATAACCCAATAATCACAAGGGATTGCGGACAGCGAATAAAACTAAACTCAATACCATTTAGCCCTCTACCGTCCTGTTAGCTTCAGTGATATGTTCATACATCAATCAGACCTGATTACGCTTTTAAGAAAGATGTTACGAGATTGAGATAAAAAGTCCTAAAAATCGAAGGACAGCAAAATCTGGCCTTAATGCGTTTAAATGCATCGGGCCACGTTACTTTCACCTTTACGGTGTTTTTAGATTGACTGTTTAAGACACACACAGCACCTGCTTATCGCAGGTGGTGAGGAGTTGCACATGCTGCTGGTCACCTGGGATGGCGTTTTGATCTGCGTTTCGCTGATCGTCGCTTTTATTGCCTCTTTTACTGCTCTGGATACGGCGGGACGCGTAGCGGTTTCTCGTGGCTGGCTGGCGCGCTTATGGCTGGTGATCAGCGGCACCGCGATGGGCATTGGTATCTGGGCGATGCACTTCATTGGCATGTTAGCGATGATGATGCCGATGACCATGCGCTATGACGTGCGACTGACCGCAATATCGCTGGCGGTAGCGATCGCCGCATCAATATGGGCTTTTAACCAAACTGTCAACGAGCATCACTTGACGCGCCGCCGTCTGTTATATGGCAGCCTAATTCTTGGCGCAGGCGTAGTGGTTATGCACTACCTTGGCATGAATGCGTTGTTGATCGCGCCTACACCGCACTGGAAACTTGCGCTGGTTGCGCTCTCAGTTTTGATTGCTTTTGTGGCGTCAGGCGTCGCGCTGTGGCTGGCTTTTCATTTGCGTCAAGGCGAGAAAAACCTGTTATTAATGCGCGGACTCGCCTCGTTGGTGATGGGTATAGCCATTGCGGGGATGCACTATGTTGGTATGGCGGCGGCAGAATTTGATCAGGCCAGCAGCATGCACAGCCATGGCGTTAGCGATCAAGGTTTAGCGGTGTGGGTAACTATGATTACGCTTACCATCCTTGGCATAACGTTGTTGATTTCCATGTTGGATGCGCAACTGCACGCCGCGCGTCTTACCGCCAAACTCAACCGTGCCAATCTCGAACTTCGCCAACTGGCGATGCATGACAATCTCACGGCACTGCCCAACCGCGTCATGCTTGAGCAGCGACTGCAGAACGCCATCAAAAAGGCGACGCTGGATGACAGCGGATTTACGGTGATGTACATGGATCTCGATGGCTTCAAAGCGATCAATGACACATGGGGACATCACGTTGGCGATCACTTACTGATTGCGGTTGCTGCTCGTTTGCAGGATGCATTGACCGACCAGATGCTGTTGGCTCGATTAGGTGGCGACGAATTCGTACTGATGTTTGACGATGGCGATGAAAAGCGTGCCATCGCGCTGGCGCAGAAGCTGGTAAAAATGATTGAGGCACCGTTTGAGTTAGATCGCTACTCGCTGCATGTCTCGCTGAGCCTGGGCATCGCGCTTTTCCCGCTGCACGGGCGCAACAAGCAAGAGCTGATGTTCAACGCCGACTCCGCGATGTACCACACCAAACACAATGGGCGTAATGGCTGGAGCCTGTTTGAAGCGGCGATGAGTACCTCTGCGCAACATCAACTGGAACTGGCGAACGATTTATGGCAAGCCATTGATCGCCAAGAGATGCGGCTATTTTATCAGCCAAAGTTCCGTTCCAGCGGCAGCGAGCTGATCGGTTTTGAGGCGCTTCTGCGCTGGCAACATCCTACACGCGGCTTGCTGATGCCCGATCTTTTCCTACCGCGAGCCGAGAAAACCGGGCAAATCGTAGCGTTGGGTAATTGGGTAATCAACGAAGCCTGCCGTCAACTCAAGCAGTGGCATAAAGAAGGCAACAGCCGTTGGACCGTATCAGTTAACCTGTCAGCACTGCAATTTCATCAGCGCGATTTGCTCAACACTCTGGCGCAGGCCTTGTCGCATCATCAGTTACCCAGCGGTGCATTGATGCTGGAAATTACCGAAACCATTGCCATGCGCGATCCGCTGTTTAGTCAGCTGCGCATCCGTGAGTTACAGCAGTTGGGGGTCAAAATTGCCATCGATAATTTCGGTATCGGCTACGCCAATCTGCTGCATCTCAAACATCTTGAGGCCAGTGAACTTAAAATTGACCGCAGCTTTATCAACTGTCTACGTGCAGACAGCGAAGATGCGACAGTGGTCAGCGCAATGTTAACGCTGGCGCAGAGTCTGAACTTAAGCATGGTGGCTGAAGGCGTGGAGACAGAAGAACAGCAGCGTTTACTGACCGGTTTGGGCTTTGATGCGCTGCAAGGTTATTTACTGGGTAAACCGACACCCGCTGAATATGTGAGTGAATTTATGACGATCGCCTCTTTCTCCGCGTTGCGCACCGAGCGCTTAATGCCGTTAACCGATGCCTGACGATTGATTTTAACTTTCACAGGCATCGGAACCTTTCATCGTGGAGAGCTAATTAAGTGTTTAGCATTGCCGATAACTTGTACAACAAAACAGTGCGCGATCCGTTTCTCATAATTAACACCACAGCTGCTCGCACGGCTTTCTCCGGGAACTCAGTATGTTAGTGACTTCATACGACTCTTTTATCGTCATTGTTTCAATTTTGGTGGCGATGCTCGCCTCGTTCACCGCATTAGACATGGCGGGGCGCGTGGCGACTTCAACCGGCAAAGCAGCGATTATTTGGCTGCTTGGCGGGGGTTTTTCCATGGGTATCGGTATTTGGGCGATGCACTTCATTGGTATGCTTTCGATGAGCATGGACATGGTGATGAGCTACAGCCCAACCTTTACCGCGATTTCAGCGGCGATTGCCGTCTGCGCATCAATTTTTGCGCTCTGGTTGGTTTGCCAGGGTGAGTTGCCGATGCAGCGTTTGATAGGCGGCGCGCTGATTATGGGCACTGGCGTGGCAGCAATGCATTACACCGGCATGGCAGCATTGATGTTTTCACCCGGCATTGTCTGGAACTGGGGCTGGGTGGCCGTTTCGATAGTGATTGCGCTGGTCGCTTCAGGCGCTGCGCTGTGGCTGGCATTTAACCTGCGCGAAGGCACATCCAACCGCGTGACGGTATTACGATTGGGCGCCTCGGTGGTAATGGGATTTGCCATCGCGGGAATGCATTATACCGGGATGATGGCAGCCAAATTTCCTTTGCATGGACACCCGACGCAGGAGGGGGTTAACAGTAACTGGCTGGCGATTCTGGTCACGGTTGTCACGATAGCTATCCTCGGTATCACGTTGCTGGTATCAATGCTGGATGCACGTATGCAGGCACGCACTTCAATCCTCGCCAGTTCACTGGCTGAGGCGAACCGCGAGCTGGCACAGTTGGCATTGCACGATAACCTGACGCGTTTACCTAACCGTATTCTGCTGGAAGATCGTCTGGAGCAGGCGATCAACAAGGCCAACCGCGAACGTACCCATTTCGCGCTGATGTTCATGGATCTGGATGGCTTCAAAGCGGTGAACGACGCTTTTGGCCACCATATCGGTGATAATTTATTGATTGGTGTGACCGAGCGTATGAGCCAGCAGATGGAAGGCTATTACACCCTGGCGCGGCTCGGCGGCGATGAGTTTGTATTGCTGATTGAGATCAACGATCCCAACGATGCCGCGGCGGTTGCAGACAATCTGGTTAAAGCGGTGGATCGTCCGTTCGACATTTCGCGCTATGAGCTGGTGGTGTCGCTGAGTATCGGTATCGCTGTTTATCCGGGTGATGGCGTTGATGAGCGCGAGCTGATGTTCAACGCTGACGCCGCGATGTATCACACGAAAAATAATGGCCGCAACGGTTACACCTTCTTCCAGCCATCGATGAATATGCAGGCGCAAAGTCAACTCCAGCTGAACAACGATCTGTGGCACGCGCTGGATAACAACGAACTGCGCCTGTTTTACCAACCAAAATATTGCGCGCCGCGCGGCCCGATTCTTGGCTTCGAAGCGCTGCTGCGCTGGGAACATCCAGCGCGCGGATTACTGACGCCAGACCATTTCCTGCCGATGGCGGAAAAGACCGGCATGATCGTGAGCATCGGTAATTGGGTGATTAACGAAGCCTGCCGTCAGCTGCGCCAATGGCATCTGCAAGGACATCCCCATTGGTCAGTTGCGGTAAATTTATCGTCGCTGCAATTCGAGCAGAGTAATTTGGTGGAAACGGTGACGGAGGCGCTGGCGAAGCATGAGATTCCGCCAGAGCTGTTGACGCTAGAAGTGACGGAAACCACGGCCATGCGCGATCCCGATGAAAGCGTGCGTATCCTCACTGAGTTGACCAAGTTGGGTGTGAAGGCTTCTATTGATGACTTTGGTACTGGCTATTCCAGCTTGCTGTACCTGAAACGTTTACCGGCAAGCGAACTCAAAATTGATCGCGCGTTTGTGAATGAGTTACAGCATCACTCTGAAGACGCCACCATCGTCTCGGCGATTGTGGCGCTGGCGCAGTCGTTGCAACTGAAAGTTGTCGCCGAAGGGGTGGAAACTGCCGAACAGCAGGCTTTTCTGACCGGCCTGGGCTGCAACACATTGCAAGGTTATTTGCTGGGCAAACCTATTCCACCTGAACGGATCAGTGAACTGGATAATTTTGTTGGCACACAAGAGAATGAATTAAAGACAGAACTGCATACAGTTAACTCATCTCTTACCTGAGCAAGCAACGTGAAAAAGGCCACATGAGAATGTGGCCTTTTTGTTTATCAGGCAGCAACGCTGGATAATCACGGTGTATAAGCAGTAGCGGAATAGAAAAATGAACGTCAGCTTTGAATAGTGAATGCTTATAAAGAGTTAATCGCATTAAATCTACAAAAAGTGAAGGGCTGTTTTCGGTGATTATCTCTTGTACATGCTAAAGTCACGGCGTGAAAAAGGAGTAAAACCGCGTGGCAAAATACCAACGATTAATGGATGACGTTCAGCAGCAGATCGAGGCGGGAATCTGGCCGCCAGGCACGAAATTACCCTCCTTGCGCCAGCAGGTCGCGCAGCAAGGATTGAGTTTAATGACGGTGCTGCATGCTTATGAATTGCTGGAGAGTCAGGGCTGGATTGTTTCACGGCCGCAATCGGGTTACTACGTAGCACCACGCGCGTTAGCCGTAAAACCGTTAAGCGTGGCGATCAGTGAAAAGGTCGATATCAACGACTTTGTGTTTGATGTATTGCAGGCCACGCGTGATCCCAGCATTGTGCCGTTTGGTTCCGCTTTTCCCGATCCGGCGCTGTTCCCCCAACGTCAGTTAATGCGCTCGCTGGCAAATGTTTCGCACCAACTCACCGCCTCCGATGCGCTGCACAATTTACCTCCCGGCAATGCCACCTTGCGTCAGCTGCTGGCGCAACGCTATGCGCGTCAGGGCATTATGTTGTCGCCGGATGAAATCGTCATTACCAGCGGCGCGCTGGAAGCGCTGAATCTCAGCCTGCAATCACTGACAGAACCCGGTGATTATGTCGTGATTGAGCAACCCAGTTTTTATGGGGCGCTACAGGCGATTGAGCGGCTGAAACTCAAAGCGTTGGCGATCCCCAGCGATCCCACCCACGGTATTGATTTAGTTCAGCTTGAAGAGACGCTTCAGCGCTGGCCGGTAAAAGCGTGCTGGTTAATGACCACGTTGCAAAATCCGCTTGGCGTGACCTTAACGCCGGAGCGCAAACAACAGCTGGTTGAGCTGCTGGCGCAGCATCAGGTTCCCATGATTGAAGATGATGTCTATTCAGAGCTTTGGAACGGCACCACGCCGCCGTTACCCGCTAAAGCGTGGGATCGTCAGGGAAATGTTTTGCACTGCGGCTCATTTTCAAAATCGCTGGTGGCGGGTTTTCGTGTGGGGTGGGTAGCGGCAGGAAAGCATGCGCAACGCATTCAGCGTTTACAGTTAATGAGCACTCTCTCTACCAGTGCACCGATGCAGCTGGCGCTGGCAGATTTCCTGGCCACGCGTCGTTATGACGTGCATTTAAAGCGCTTACGGCAGATTTTGGCGAAGCGACAGCAGATGGCGCGCCAAAGTTTATTGAAAGTGTTACCGGCCAGATCAACGGTGACTGAAGCGTCAGGCGGCTATTTTCTCTGGGTGACGCTACCAGAAACCATTAATACCATAGTGCTTTATCAGCAAGCTTTGGCTGCAGGTATCAGCATTGCGCCGGGCCAGCTCTTTGCGACGGGCGATCAATTTAATCACTGTTTCAGGCTGAATACCGCCTGGCCGTGGGATACGCGGGCCGAGGCGGCAATGGAAACGTTAGGCAGGATAATGGCAGAAATGGCGCAAAGCTAAACGCGCGCCGCTTCCTGATGGCCCCATGTCAGATAGTAAATATCGTAAAAATCCACTTCACCTTTCTGGTTCAGCAAACGCTGAATACCCATTTTTACGCGCTCCGGTGTTTCCGGCAGTGACAAGATGCGCGACACCGCTTGCTCGCGTACGGGTTGTACGTAATACCATTCGCCGTTGTAGCAAACACGCAGATCCAGCGCATCGATATCTTCAAAGCGGTACTTGGGATTGATGTCCATTAACATCAGAAAGCTCATCACCAGCACGAATGCGGTTGCGAACCAAAACGCGGGCCAGCCGAGCATATCAGTGGTGAAGATTAACGCCACGCACAGGCCGTAGCACAAATACATCACCGCCCAAAGGCCGGGATGCTTTCTCAAAAATGACAAGCTAAAGCGCGGCAAATTGTCGCGGCGTTCTTCGCGGTTAAGCGTGGCAATCTCGTCGATCAGGATTTGTTTAATGTTTTCCATCGTTCACCTCACTTTCATCTGTTGATGATTTAAACAGATAACAGTCAAGGTAAGCAGACACAGATTTGTACGGTTTTTATATAACAGTTTGGTGAGATGGGTAAGGTGCGCGCAGCCGCATGTTGTCACCGAATTCGCAGGTTGCAGCATCGTCCTCTTCCATTTATGGGGAGGACCGAGGTGGGGGACAAACGATCTCCTCTGCGCGCTGCCCCCCATCCCGGCCTTCCCCCGTTTTGACGGGGGAAGGAGACGCTGCCGCATGCCGTCACCGAATTCGCATGTTGCAGCATCTTCCTCCCCCATTTATGGGGGAGGACTGAGGTGGGGGACAAACGACCTCCTCTGCGCGCTGCCCCCCATCCCGGCCTTCCCCCGTTTTGACGGGGGAAGGAGACGCTGCCGCATGCTGTCACCGAATTCGCAGGTTGCAGCATCTTCCTCCCCCATTTATGGGGGAGGACCGAGGTGGGGGACAAACGACCTCGCACTAAAAAGCCGAGGAGGGGGATAAACTATCTCTTCTGCGCGCTGCCCCCCATCCCGGCCTTCCCCCGTTTTGACGGGGGAAGGAGACGCTGCCGCATGTTGTCACCGAATTCGCATGTTGCAGCATCTTCCTCCCCCCTTTATGGGGGAGGATGGAGGTGGAGGACAAACGACCTCCTCTGCGCGCTGCCCCCCATCCCGGCCTTCCCCCGTTTTGACGGGGGAAGGAGACGCTGCCGCATGCCGTCACCGAATTCGCATGTTGCAGCATCTTCCTCCCCCATTTATGAGGGAGGACTGAGGTGGGGGACAAACGACCTCGCCCTCACTCATCAAAATCCTCGAGCCGGCTCCAGAATTCTACTCACCTCACTTTCATCCAATACTGTTCTCACTCATGCTGCGCAAAAAGAGGAACCCCTATGCGCCATGGAATTGAACGCAGCCGTGAATTACGACGAAACGCAACCGATGCCGAACGTTTACTCTGGCGTTATTTGCGCCATAAACAGTGTCTCGGCCAGCGTTTTAGGCGACAACATCTTATCGCCCCTTACATTGTGGACTTCGCCTGCCTTGAACAACATTTGGTGATCGAGCTCGACGGTTCGCAGCATGCCGACGCGCATCGTTACGACACACAATGCACACATTACCTCAGCTATCTCGGCTGGCACGTGCTGCGCTTCTGGAATCATGACGTACTAAAGCAACCAGAAGCAGTGATCACAGCGGTCATAAACGCATTCACCAGGAAGTCACAAAACTGTTAACAACAAATTTGGGTTTAGTTAGTTAATTCAGGTAATTATGTTAATTCTGTCGGGCAGAGCACATTGCGTTACCCCCGGAATTTGCCACACTTAAACAAAAAAGGAGAACCTGTATGACTGCTAAAATTTCCAGTCTGATGTTACTGATGTCCTTCGCTGCGGGTACGTTCTCAGCTGGCGCGTCTGATAATCCTCAGCATCTGATGTTATCGACGCCATCGGGCGGTGTGCCGAACAATCCCTTGCCGCTGATTATCTGGCCGCGCGTGGTGCCGGATGACCAGGAAGACAAAGCTGCGTGGTTTGAAAAAACCTTTGCACAGCATGGTTGGCCACCAGCGTGGCGCTATCCTATTTTTCCCTATACCCATTATCACCCAAACACGCATGAGCTTCTTGGCGTAGCGGAAGGCTGGGCAGAAGTGTTGTTTGGCGGTGACAGCGGCCGCATGGTGACGCTGCGGGCTGGGGATGCGGTATTAATTCCGGCAGGTGTTGGGCATAAACAAATTCATGCCAGCGACGATTTTATCGCCGTCGGCGCCTATCCTGAAGGAATGTCACCCGAAACGCTGCGTGACGAGCCGGACAAACTCCAACATTCGCTGGTACAGATAAAACAGGTACCCATGCCAACCCGCGATCCTTTTACGGGTAAAGCGGGCGCAATGACAGAGATTTGGGCACCTGTAGCCAATCTGACATCGCACCAATAAAGTGCATTTTGAGCCTGATTTCCCCTAGCCCGGTGCTCACAGGCTAAGCAGAGAAAGACGACGCTGCCGCATAACAACGCCAACGTTGCTGATGTCGGTCTCTTTCTCTGCCAGGCGTGAGCGAAACAGCCAGAGAGGTGAACACGGTCACACGCTAAAAACACCTGCCCAAGCCCTGGCACACTTTGTGCAATCTCTGTTTTATCTTCTCTGACAAGCGCCGGGTAATTCATGAAAGATAGCTACCAGATAGCACCACATTTCTATGATGAGATGTTAATGGGCGATGGTCAGTACCGCGCACATTATCAAACTTACTGGAAGTGGTTACAAAACGCGGACAAAGAGGCGATTGCACGCAAGCGCCAGGAAGCGGAACTTTTGTTTCATCGGGTGGGGATTACCTTTAACGTCTATGGCGACGATGGCGGAGCGGAACGTTTAATTCCTTTCGACAGCGTACCGCGCATTATTCCTGCTCAGGAATGGGCGATGCTGGATCGCGGTATTCGCCAGCGCGTTCAGGCGCTCAACGCTTTCCTTCATGACATCTATCATCAGCAGCACATCCTGAAAGCGGGCATCATCCCGGCGGAGCAGGTGATGGTGAACGATCAATATCAGCCCTGCATGCATGGCGTCGATCTGCATCGTGATATCTATGCACACATTGTTGGCGTAGACATGGTGCGTAACAGCGATGGTGAATATTACGTACTGGAAGATAACCTGCGCACGCCTTCCGGCGTTTCCTATATGCTGGAAAACCGCAAGATGATGATGCGGCTCTACCCGGAACTGTTTGCCGAGCAGCACATCGCGCCGGTCGAACGTTATCCTTCACATCTGCTGCAAACCCTGCGTGAAAGCTCGCCAGTCAACGATCCGGTGGTGGTGGTATTGACGCCGGGCCGCTTTAACAGCGCCTATTTTGAACACAGTTTCCTTGCCCAACAGATGGGTGTTGAACTGGTGGAAAGCGCTGACTTGTTCGTTAAAGATGGCGCAGTAATGATGCGAACCACCGCCGGACCCTGCAAAGTGGATGTGATTTATCGGCGGGTTGATGATGCATACCTCGATCCGCTGGCCTTCCGCCCCGACTCAATGCTTGGTGTGCCGGGCTTGTTATCGGTCTATCGTGCTGGCAACGTGGTGCTGGCGAATGCCATTGGTACCGGCGTGGCCGACGATAAATCGATCTACCCTTATGTGCCAGACATGATCCGCTTCTATCTTGATGAAGATCCGATCCTGAATAACGTGCCGACATGGCAATGCCGCAAGCCGAAAGATCTCTCCTATGTGCTGGCGAATCTGCATGAAATGGTGGTGAAAGAGGTGCATGGCGCCGGCGGCTACGGCATGTTGATCGGCCCGGTTGCCAGCCAGCAAGCGCTCAGCGATTTTCGGGCGCGATTACAGGCGCGGCCCGATAACTACATCGCGCAGAACACGCTGGCGCTTTCGACGTGTCCCACATTTATCGAAAACGGTCTGGCTCCACGCCATATCGATCTCCGTCCTTTTGCCTTGTGCGGGGCTGAGATCCGCTTGGTGCCAGGCGGCTTAACGCGCGTTGCGTTGACGGAAGGCTCGTTGGTGGTGAACTCGTCTCAGGGCGGCGGCACCAAAGATACCTGGGTTCTGGAGGATGACGCATCATGCTAAGTCGTACAGCCAGCGGTCTCTATTGGATGGCGCGCTACCTGGAACGCGCAGAACAACTCGCCCGCGTATTAGATGTCACCAACCGGCTGTCGCTGATGCCCGTGCGCGGCAGTCACGACAACGAGCTCATGCTGCCGCTGAATTTTACCGGGACCAATCAGCTGTTCGAAACGCTGAACGGACACTTCACCATGGCGCAGCTGTTTCACTTCTTTGCGCTTGACGATCGCAATCCCAGCAGCATCTTCAACTGTTGGCAGTCGGCGTGGAACAATGCACATGCCGTGCGCGGGAGCCTCTCTTCAGAAGTATGGGAAAGCATAAACTCGACGTGGATAGAGATGCGTAAAATCCGTCAGCGCGGATTAACCAGCGCAGGCGCAGACACTTTTTTTGATTGGGTAAAAGAGCGCTCACATCTGTTTCGTGGTGCGATGTTCGGCACTTTATTGCGCGGTGATGCCATGTGCTTTATCCGCATCGGCACTTTGCTAGAGCGCAGTGAAGGTACGGCAAGGTTATTGAGTGTGAATCAGCAACTGCTGGAACAAGATCCTGATTCGGTGCGCGAATACTATTGTCTCGACAATCTATTGCGTGCGGTGTCTGCGCGTGAAGCCTACAACGCGATCTTTAAAGAGCAGCTGTTTCCAGACAACGTCAATGAGATGCTGATCCTGCGCAGTGAAAGCCCACGATCGCTGCACTCTTGTATTGAAGAGATCGCTAACCAACTGGAAATGATCGGTAGCAGTGGGGAAGATCGTCCACGCTATTTGATTACCGTGCTGCTGGCGCAGCTGCGCTTCAGTACCTGGGAAAGCCTGACGCGAAATGGCCTGCAAAACTGGCTGAACACCTTTCTGGACAGCTGCAACGAACTGGCTGAAAGCATCAATCAAACCTATCTGGAGGCGAAATGAGACTGAACATTGAGCACAAAACCTGGTATGCCTACGAGCAACAGGTAAAACTCAGCACCCAGTATCTGCGCCTGACGCCGCAAGACTCTGTGCATCAACAGATCATCTCATGGGAATTGATCTTGCCCTGCGAGGCAACGCGCACGCGAGATGCCTACGGTAACGTGATGCACGTTTTAACGCTGGATACGCCCCATCAAAAGCTGGAGATTGCCGCGCGGGGTGAAGTGGAGATTCTTGACGGCGGCGAAATGGCAGCCGATCCCGATTGCGCTTTATCACCGCTGATTTTTCTGCGTGCCACGCCACTGACTCAGCCAGACGGTGCCATCATGGACTTTGCCTTGCGCTACTGGCGGCCCGAAGCGCCGATCGCCAGCCTGGAAAAGTTGATGGATGCATTACTGTTGAAAATGCCCTATCGGCCAGGCAGTACGCAGGTTACGGATGCAGCAGCAAAAGTTTTTGCTGCCGGTTCAGGCGTATGCCAGGACCACAGTCATGTGTTTCTCGCCTGTTGCCGTACGCTGGGCATCCCCGCTCGCTATGTCAGCGGCTACCTTTATACTGACAATGTTGAACACGTCGCTACTCACGCTTGGGTTGAAGCCTGGCTGGATGGCAATTGGCACAGCTTTGATATCACCAATAATACCCGCAGCACGCGCCAGCATTTACGGTTGGCGGTTGGCGTGGATTATCTGGATGCCTGCCCGGTACGCGGAATGCGTTTAGGCGGCGGCGGTGAAGATATGCTGGCAATCGCTGCGGTGCAAAAAATAATTCCGCAGCAATAAACCTTTACGAGCGTAATGATGACTTATTGTGTGGCAATGCGTTTATCGTCTGGAATGATTTTCGTCTCTGACTCACGCACCAATGCAGGCGTGGATCACATCTCATCTTTCCGTAAACTGCACGTTTTTCAGGTCAACGATGAACGCACGCTGGTGCTGCAAAGCGCGGGCAATTTAGCGACCACGCAAAGCGTTATGAGCTTACTGCGGCGAAACTGTGAAGATGATAATCAGCCCAATTTGCTCAACGGTAAATCGCTGTATGACGTGGCGCTGCTGGTGGGTGATACCTTGCGAGAAGTGATCCGGCGTGACGGTGAAGAGTTCGGCGGATCGCTGCTGTTAGGCGGGCAGATTCGGGGTGAAGAACCGCGCTTGTTTCAAATCTATCCGCAGGGCAACTTCATTGAAGCCAGCGTGGATACGCCATACTTCCAAATTGGTGAGAGCAAATACGGTAAACCGATTATTGATCGCGTATTGCGTTTTGAAACACCGCTCAGCCAGGCGATGCAGTGTGCCCTGATTTCAATGGATTCAACACTGGCGAGTAATATTTCGGTGGGATTACCGCTGGATGCGATGGTGTATCGCAGCGACAGTTTTAGCGACAGCGAGCAGTATCACATCACCGATCAGCATCCTTATTTCTCCCAAATCCGGCAACTGTGGAGTAAAGGGTTACTGAGCGTATTTTCTCAATTACCGCCGCTACAGCTTTAATCTTGTTGCCGCCGGATTATTGACGGCGGCAACGCCCAGTTACGGCATTGATTGTTCGTTAAATAAGGTCATTGCGTTCAGCTATAGCAATAATTTCCCGGATTCCTTTAATTTCCAGTTTTTGCTGAATAGCGATTTTATACGTGCTAATTGTCTTATTGCTGAGATGAAGCAGCGCAGCGATCTCTTTATTGGAATAACCCGCAGCGAGCTTGACTAAAACCATTAATTCACGCCGTGTCAGGCTCATTAATTTATCATCTTCATAATGGGCCCAGAGCAGCGAATCGGATGAAGACATCGGATAACAGCGCTTACCCTGTATCACATCGTTTAAGGCATTGAGCAACTCCTCTGGCTCGTCGCGCTTACGAAGGTAGCCTTCGACACCTAGCTGTAAACAGCAGCGCTGATAAAACAGGCTTTCTGAAGCGGTAAAAATGATGATTTTTTGCTTAGATAAGACTTGTTTTAGGTCTTTAACTAACGCAATGCCTGAATGGCCAGGTAAATTGAGATCCAGGATTAAAACATCGGGCTTAAGATGGAAAATATCCAGAAATAAAGAATCACTTTTATTCGCAGTACCGACCACCCGATAATTATTAGCCTGAGCATAAAGTTGGATGCTATCGCAGATCAATGGGTGATCATCAACAATATAAATCGTATTAGTCATTGCACTTTTCCAGAGTCTACACCGCACAAAATGAACTGCGGTAAAAATAATAAAACAGGAATGATGGTCTGACCTGTTTATTACCAGCCTGCTGGAATAAGTGCGTTAAGCTCTGTCTTAAATTTGAACAGTATCGCAATTAATGACATGAAATAATCACAGTATCGTATTTACCTCTTTTGACGCCCACGGCATAAACCCAAGTAAAAGGTGTGCAGTCTATTCGCTGCCCGATTGATTACGCATTAAAAGGCCATTGGCTTACTTTGTTGTTAATTTATGACAGGGTCAGGGTGATGTCTGCTAAAAACGGCGTGCACTGATTTGGATGCTAAGCGTTCTTGCTGAGATAAAAAAGGGGCAATGGTCAGCTGGCAAGCTGCACTGTGCCACTGTGTTGCAGCGTATTTTTCGCTTTACTCTTGCCGGAAAGGTATTGTCTGACCTCTCCAAAACATGACCCACTGCATGACAATTGAACGTTTTCTCGCCATTGCCGATAAACAGCCTACTAACTTTTGTCATTTGACTCATTGAGCTTGTTATTAGTCCGCATTTGGTCTTAAGTTCGATGTCAAATTAAGAACATTCTTAAGCCACACCAGGGCTTAGCAGCAGCAGGCAAATAAAAATGGATAATAATTCTGATGTCATGTATCGAATGCTGGTTCAAAGCGTGATCGATTACGCTATTTACATGTTGAAGCCGGACGGAACCGTGGCGAACTGGAATACAGGGGCGCAGCGGGCCAAAGGTTATACACCAGAAGAGATCGTCGGAAAAAACTTTGCGCTGTTTTACAGCGAGGCAGACCGTCTAAAAGGCATGCCGCAGCGCAGTCTGGAAACAGCGTCTATCACTGGACGTTTTGAAACCGAAGGCTGGCGCTACCGTAAAGATGGCAGCGCGTTTTGGGCGCATGTCATCATTGATGCTATTCGCGACGATTACGGCCAGCTACTGGGTTTTGCCAAAATCACCCGCGACTGCACACAGCAGCAAGAGCAGCAGCGTAAAGCGCGCGAAGACGAAGCCCGTTTTCGTTTATTGGTCGAGGGCGTGACCGATTACGCGATCTATATGCTGGATCACGACGGCAACGTAGTGAACTGGAATGCCGGGGCGCAGCGCGCCAAAGGCTACGTAGCAGAAGAAATTGTTGGCAAACACTTCTCGCGCTTTTACAGCGTACAGGATCGGCTGGAGCACATCCCCAACAAGAACCTCCAAACCGCGTTTAAGACCGGACGTTTCGAAGATGAAGGCTGGCGCTATCGCAAAGATGGCAGCGCGTTTTGGGCGCATGTGGTCATCGATGCCATACGCGACGAGGCTGGCAAACTTATCGGTTACGCTAAAATCACCCGCGACTGTACCGAGCAGCAACGTATCCGCCGCGAGCAGCACGAACAGGCAGAACGCTTCCGTCTGTTAGTCGAAGGCGTTACCGATTACGCCATTTATATGCTCGACGTTAAAGGCCACGTGGTGAACTGGAACGCTGGCGCGCAGCGCGCCAAAGGCTATGTTGCTGAGGAGATCGTCGGACAGCACTTCTCCCTGTTTTACAGCTCGCAAGACCGCGCGATGAATTTACCTGAAGCCAACCTGGGTATTGCGATGAAAACCGGGCGCTTTGAGGATGAAGGCTGGCGCTATCGCAAAGATGGCAGCGCGTTTTGGGCGCATGTGGTCATCGACGCGATTCATGACGAAGAGGGCAAGCTGCTTGGCTTCGCTAAAATTACCCGCGACAACACCGATCGCCGCGAGCAGGAGCAGCTGTTACTACGCGCCAAAGATCAGGCTGAGGCGCAAAGCGCGCAAAAAACCGCACTGTCGAAGTTCCTCGATAACATCATTACCCATATTCCTTCCTGCGTGATTGTGGAAGACGCGATTACCCGCGAAATCTTGCTGGTCAACGACCAGTCGCAAAAGCTGTTTGGCCTCTCCAAATCGCTGATTGTAAACAAGCGGCCGCATGAGTGCATGTCGCCAGAGTTGAGTGATTATTTCAACAGCCTGGCCGATATGGCGCTGCGCAGCGAAGGTATTCATGAGCGTGAGCAGCTGATGATCACCGCTAGCGGCGAGCGCATTTTGCACACCCGCGCCACGGCAATTAGCGGTCAGGATGCGCGCCAAAATTATCTAATGCTGATTGTGGAAGATGTCACCGATCAGCGTGCCGCCGACGCACGCATTCATCATATGGCGCACCACGATAACCTCACCAGCTTGCCAAACCGCATCCTGTTCCGCCAGCGTCTGAGCGAAGCGCTGCGGCAGGATGGACACAATCAAAAGCAGACTGCCGCGCTGTGCCTCGACCTTGATAACTTCAAAAACGTCAACGATGCACTCGGCCACCAAATTGGTGATGACCTGCTGCGCGTGGTGGCGAAACGCCTGCGTAATACCTTACGCGACCACGATACGCTGGCGCGCATTGGCGGTGACGAATTTGCTGTCGTGCTGCCGTCGGTTAGCAATGCAGATGAAGCCAGCATTGTGGCGCAGCGTCTGATCGAAGCGATTCGTCCGCCGGTTAATATCGAAGGGCATAACTTATCGGTTGGGTTAAGCGTCGGCATTGCACTAAGCGCCAGCATTACCAACACGCCGGAGCAGCTGCTGCGCTGTGCTGACATGGCGTTGTACGAGGCTAAACGCAACGGCCGCAACCGACACGAACACTTTACGCTGGCGATGGATGATGTAGCACGCAGCCGTCGCGTAATTGAAAATGATCTGCGCGAAGCCATCAGCGGCCGCCAGCTCAAACTCTATTACCAGCCAATCACCAACGGCGATAACAAAACCATTATCGGTTATGAAGCGCTGATGCGCTGGCATCACCCGATTAAGGGGCTGATCATGCCGAATGATTTTATCCCAATAGCGGAAGAGACCGGGCTGATTCACATGTTGGGCGCTTTTGCGTTGTATGACGCCTGTCGTGAAGCCGCCAGTTGGGAAGGGGAACAATCGGTGTCGGTGAATCTGTCGCCGCTGCAGTTCAAAAACAGCTCGCTGGTGTCGGTGGTTGAAGGTGCGCTGCAAGAATCTGGGCTGAATCCAAGCCGACTGGAAGTGGAGATTACCGAATCGGTGTTACTGGATGATTCGCTGGGCAACATCCGGACGCTTGAAAGCCTTAAAGCGTTGGGCGTACAGATTGCGCTGGATGACTTCGGCACCGGCTATTCATCGCTGAGCTATCTGCGTTCGTTCCCGTTCGACAAGATTAAAATCGATAAGTCATTCATTAATGACATGGGCGACAGTCGCGAAGCGCTGGCAATTATTCGCGCCATTACGGGGATGAGCCGCAGTCTGGATATTCAGATCACGGCTGAGGGCGTCGAAAGCAGCGAGCAGTTTGCCAAACTGCGCGAAGAGGGCTGTACCCTGTTCCAGGGGTATCTGTTTGGTCGTCCACAGCCTTCGGAATTGCGCCTAAAAGCGCTCAGCTAATCGTATAAGCCATACTGCTGAACGGGCGCATGGCTGAGGTTATCGCGTATCCGGCGCACCGATTCGCGCACCACCAGCTTGCCATTGAGCAGCAAGGTACCGGGCGGAGCGCCGGGATGCAGCCGCAGCTGTTGCAGCATGCGTACCGCCGCTTCACCCAACTCATCGCGGGGCACCTGCACCGACGTCAGTGGAATATCGTGTATCGCGGCAAGGTTAAAGCCATCCATACTCATCACCGAAATGTCCTGTGGCACGCGTAGTCCAGCCTGTTGCAGCGCCGTCACCGCGCCAGCGGCAATGTAATCGCCGCTGGCCAGAATCGCTGTCGGCCTTTGTGCCTGCGGACAATGCCGCAAATATTCCGTTAAACGCTCTGCGGCTTCATTGCTGCTAAAACTGTTGAGGGTTAACAGATGCTGGCGGCTGTCGAAGCGCAGATTCATCGCATGCCAGGCATCGCGCACGCCCTGCAATCGCTGCTCCATGGTGTAACGCCGCAGACAGTGCAGCGACAGGATCTGGCGATGACCTTGCTCAAACAGATAACGGGCCGAGAACTCGCCAATTAACTGATGATGCGGCGCCACAGAAGGCAAACGCATGCGGCGATCCAGGGCGTTAATCAGTACGCACGGCTTGTTCATTTCGGCCGCTAGCTGATGAATGTGCTCATCATCTATCCCCACCAGTAACGCGGCTTCGGTCTGCTGCATTTTTTCAATAAACAAGGCCGCGTCGCTTTCCACTTCTTCTAGTGGACAGTAACGCAGCCGTACTTCATGCGGTTCAACCGCCTGACTAATGCCCTGAATCACCTTGTAATAGAAGATATCGCTGCGCACATCAAAGGCGCGCGGGGGCGCAAATACCATCAGATTATTCAGCAGCAAACGTCCGCTGTGCAGATTATCCAGCACGCCTTGCTGCTGCGCGATCGCCAACACTTTGTCGCGGGTGCTGGGCCGGGTATTGGATTTTCCCGCCAGCACCCGCGAAACCGTGCTGATCGACACGCCGCTGAGCGCCGCAATTTCGCTGACTTTAAGCCTTTGTTTCATTCTGTGATCGCCTTCAAATCTCTAAATGAAAAATTTTTCATACGCTGCTGAATCGGGTCATATCGCAATTTACTGCGGATTTAACGTGGCGAAATAGCCTGGCATGAAAAAGCTTGCAAAAAAGTGGCTGTACCCACGTTTTGCACTTTTCTATGTTCGATGCAGGTCACGCGGTACGTCGGACGACGGTGTGAAGAATTCACGGCCATCTCGGCTTTCACAGGAGTTGCATCATGAGCCTCGACTCAACAACTAAGCCCATCAGCGCCTCGCGCACGGTGCGAACGATAAAAAATCTGCGCTGGTGGATGCTGGGCATGTTTCTGCTGGGTGTGACCGTCAATTACATCACCCGTAACTCGCTCGGCATTCTGGCACCCGAACTGAAAACCAGCCTCAACATGAGCACCGAGCAATATTCCTGGGTAGTGGCGACGTTTCAGCTGGCTTACACCCTTTTTCAACCGATCTGCGGCTGGCTGATTGATGTGATCGGTTTGAAGATGGGCTTTCTCATCTGTGCGGTGATTTGGTCTGTGACCTGCTTACTGCACGCTGGCGCAGGAAGCTGGCTCCATCTGGCGCTGCTGCGCTTTGTCATGGGCGCTTCGGAAGCTGCGGCCACGCCGGCTAACGCCAAAGCGATTGGCGACTGGTTCCCGAAAAAAGAGCGCCCGGTTGCAGCAGGTTGGGCAGGCGTTGGTTTCTCTGTTGGCGCGATGCTGGCACCGCCGATCATCTACATTGCGCATATCTCGTTTGGCTGGCAGGGCGCATTTTTGCTGACTGGCGGCCTGGGTTTGCTGTGGGTCGTATTGTGGTGGTGGGGTTATCAATCACCAGAAAAACATACGCGCCTTTCCGATGAGGAGCGCGCCTTTATTAATCAGGACAATGAGGAGATCGGCGAAAAGCTGCCGTTCTTCACCGCGCTCAAAGTCATCGGCAAAGAGAAAAAATTTTACGGCATTGCGATCCCAGCTTTTCTCGCCGAACCGGCGTGGGCGGTGCTGAGTTTCTGGGTGCCGCTCTATCTCGCCAATGAGCGCGGCATGGATCTAAAGCAGATTGTGATGTTTGCCTGGCTGCCGTTTCTCGCCGCCGATCTCGGCAGCGTGGCCAGCGGTTATCTGACCAAACTTTATGTACGCTGGTTTGGCCTGACGCGCGTGAATTCCATTGTTGCCAGCTCTGTGACAGGAGCGGTGTTGATGGTATCGCTGGGCTTGATGACGCTGGTCGACGATCCCTATTTAGCTATCGCGCTGATCTCCGTCGGCGGTTTCGGACATCAGGTGATCTCCTGCATGCTCAGCGCCTTGGTGGTTGAGCGTTTTGACCGCCGTCAGATGGCCACCGTCAACGGTATGCGTGGCTCTTGCGCCTGGATCGCCAGCTTTATCTTCTCCCTGATCATCGGCGTCACCGCCGACACCCTTGGCTTCAATCCGCTGTTTATTGCCATGGGCTTCTTTGACTTAATTGGCGCGATTTTCCTGGTGATGTTTATCGCCGAACGTCGCCAACGCACTGCGAATCAATAAGGAAAGCACGATGAAAACCCTGAAAAACTGGACGCTGCAGCAACAGGCTGATCACTTCGTTGAACTGAATGTAGAAGATCGCCACCTTCTGCGCCTGTATGTGCTGGAATCGGGACTGATGCGCGTGCTGTTAAAACGTAATGGCGAACTGGCGCTGAATCGTACCTGGAGCATTGCGCCGGAAGAAGATGTGCCGTGGGAAGGACGCGATCGTGAATCACTGGCGGGATTTTCGCTGCCTGATTTCAAGGTTGAACACGATGCGCAGCAGCTGCGCGTCAGCAGCGATAGATTGCGCGTCACGGTGCATCAGCCGCTCTGTTTGAGTTGGGAACATTTTGATGGCACCACCTGGCAGCCGCTGGCCGCCGATCGCCACACCGGCGCCTATCTTCTTAACGCGCATGGCGATGGCGTTGAACATTATCAGCGTCGCCAGCCACAGGATCGCGTGTATGGATTGGGGGAGAAAAGTGGCGATCTCAATCGAGTCAATCGTCGCTATGAAATGCGTAATCTGGATGCGATGGGTTACAACGCGCAGAGTACCGATCCGCTCTATAAACATATTCCGTTTACCCTGACGCAGCGTGATGGGGTGAGCTTTGGTCTGTTTTACGACAACCTCAGCAGCAGCTGGCTTGATTTGGGCAATGAGCTGGATAATTATCATCTGCCCTATCGCCGTTATCGCGCTGAAGCGGGCGATCTCGACTATTACTTCATGCTCGGTCCAAAACTGCTGGATGTGACCAAAGCCTTTGTGCGGCTGACCGGGCGCACGCTGTTTCAGCCAAAATGGAGCCTGGGTTACAGCGGCTCAACCATGCATTACACCGATGCGCCCGATGCGCAGCAGCAGCTGCAGTCGTTTATTCGCTTGTGTCGCGAGCACGAAATTCCCTGCGACTCTTTCCAGCTCTCTTCCGGTTATACCTCAATCAACAACAAGCGTTACGTGTTCAACTGGAACTACGACAAAGTACCTAACCCGAATGCGATGAGTGAGGCGTTTCACCGCGCCGGTATGAAGCTGGCGGCGAATATCAAACCTTGTCTGTTGCAGGATCATCCACGCTATCAGGAAGTGGCGTCGCAAGGGCTGTTCATTCGTGACTCAGAGCGGGATCGCCCTGAACGCTCCGTTTTTTGGGATGACGAAGGCTCGCACCTCGACTTTACCCATCCGCAAGCGGTGCGCTGGTGGCAGGACAATGTGACGGAGCAGCTGCTGGCAAAAGGCATTGATTCCACCTGGAATGATAACAACGAATATGAAGTGTGGGATGGCGAAGCGCGCTGCCATGGCTTTGGCACTGAAATTGCCATCAAGCATATTCGCCCGGTGATGCCGCTGCTCATGATGCGTGCCTCAATGGAAGCGCAGCAGCGTTTTGCACCGGAGAAACGGCCTTATTTGATTTCACGTTCTGGCTGTGCCGGTATGCAGCGCTACGTGCAAACCTGGAGCGGCGATAACCGCACCAACTGGCAGACGCTGCGTTACAACATTCGTATGGGACTGGGCATGAGTTTGTCTGGGTTGTTCAACGTTGGGCATGATGTCGGCGGCTTTTCGGGTGATAAACCCGATGCTGAGCTGTTTGTGCGTTGGGTGCAAAATGGCGTCATGCACCCCCGTTTTACCATCCATTCGTGGAATGACGATCACACCGTAAATGAGCCGTGGATGTACCCCGAAGTCACGTCGATGATCCGCGAGGCGATTCGCCTGCGTTATCGGCTGATGCCTTATTTGTATACGTTGGCGTGGCAGGCCAGCGCGCAAGACGAGCCGATGCTGCGCCCAACGTTTCTCGATCATGAAGAGGACGAGAAGACTTACCAAGAGTGCGACGACTTCTTGCTGGGCCGCGATGTGCTGGTGGCGAGTGTGGTGGAGCAGGGTGCACGTGAGCGTGAAGTTTATCTACCGCATAACGCACACGGTTGGTATGACTGGCACAGCGGAAATTGGTTTGCGGGTGGGCAGCAGGTGACGCTGGACGCGCCGATTGATCGCTTGCCGCTGTTGGTGCGTGCTGGCGCGGCAATCCCACTCGGAAGTTGTGAAAGCACCACCAATGCGCAACTGGATAATATACGTGAACTGCAATTGTGGCCTGCGCCTGGTGAAGTGACTACTCAAGGCGAGCTATTTGATGATGATGGTGAAAGCCATGGCTGGCGTGAAGGCAATGCGCTGTGGCTGAGCTGGTCGTTAAAAGGCAGCGCAACACGGCTGGATCTGACGCTGGAAAAACGCGGTGACTACCAACCGGCATGGCATGAAATGACGATTCTGTTGCCGCCAGGAGAAACGCGTGAGTTGTGGGTGAATGGAGAAAAAACCGCGCGTTATCGCTTGGTTTAGGCGCGGGAGAAAATCGCAATCACCTGATCAAGATGCGCCTTCATGGCCTGACGCGCGCGGCGACTGTCGCGCGCTTCCAGCGCCTCAAGAATCTGCAAATGTTCCTGCTCAGAGCGGTGCGGCATATCTTCTGGCGTAAAGCGCTGTTGCAGGGTACGAAACATGGTGCCATAGCGATGTCCCAGCAGTTGGCCAATGATAAAGCCGTAGGTCTGATTGCCGCTCGCTTGGGCAATCCGAATATGAAACAGACGGTCACCGGGATGGGTTTGCGAATTGGCGCGGTTATCTTTGCAGTTCTGTTCAAAGGCGGCACGGATTTGCAGCAGTTGTTCGCTGCTGGCATTGCGCGCAGCCAGCGCTGCAGTTTCGGGTTCTATCAAACGCCGGGCCTGAAGCAACGAAAAAGGCGCTAATTCAGCATTAAAATCGATATCAATATTGAGTTCGCTGTCCATTTCCTGCCACGGTTGACGTGGCGTGCGGCTCGACATTGTGGCCTTCGGCAGCGCTTTCACCACCACGCCGTTTCCGACTTTCACATCCACCAAACCCACCACTTCCAGCGCGATCAACGCTTCCCGTACTGATGCACGGCTCACCTGCAGCTGTTTAGCCAGTTCCCGTTCTGCCGGTAAACGGCTGCCGGGCGGAAATTCACCACGCTCGATCAGGCCACGTAGCTGATCGGCTATCTGGCGATAGATGCGCGGATTTTCGAGTCGGGTGATCGGCATGGGCAACGTCCTTCGCAAAATTTTATGCGATTCAGCGCGCATTTTGCAGATCGCTGAATTGTGGCATGTTAGAAACTTGTGTCATTACTGAAACGCGCTGGTTACATCTTAAGCGCGGTGTGCAGATCAGCATACCTGATTATGTGGGTAGAGAAACGCGTTTATTGGCCTGACCTTTGAGCCTTAGGTTCAATCACTCAGGCCATTTTAATGGGCTTCAATGGCCTGACCATTGGGCCTTTTACTTCTCTAAATACACCGGATTTTAGTGAGTACTTTATGAGGTAATCATGACAACCATCACCGCTCTTCGCGTCGACGACGTTCGTTTTCCGACCTCCGCGCAGCTCGACGGCTCGGATGCCATGAATCCCGATCCTGATTACAGCGCGGCCTACGTGACGCTAGAAACAGACGATCCGGCGTTATCCGGTTATGGGCTGACGTTCACCATTGGGCGCGGCAATGAAATTTGCTGCGCGGCGATTCGCAGCCTGCAACATCTGGTGGTTGGACGCACGCTGGAAAGTATCCGCGACAATATGGGGCAGTTCTGGCGCGATATAACGAGCGACAGCCAGCTGCGCTGGATCGGACCTGACAAAGGCGCGATCCACCTGGCAACGGGTGCGGTGGTGAATGCTGTCTGGGATCTATGGGCGCGTGCCGAGCAAAAACCGCTGTGGCGATTGGTGGCTGACATGACACCGCAAGAATTGGTGCGCTGTATCGATTTCCGCTATTTAAGCGACGCGATTACGCCGCAGGAAGCGCTGCAACTCCTGCAACGACAGGAATCGGGTAAGGCGCAACGCATCGCCAGCCTCGAACAGAACGGTTATCCCTGTTACACCACGTCGGCTGGCTGGTTGGGTTACAGCGATGAAAAGCTGCGCGGCCTTTGCCAGCAGGCAGTCGATGCCGGGTTTAACTTTGTGAAGCTCAAAGTCGGGCAGGATCTTGAGGATGATATTCGCCGCGTGCGCATTGCTCGCGAGGTGCTGGGCGAGAATCGTCAACTGATGATCGACGCGAATCAGGTATGGGAAGTGGATGAGGCGATTCGCTGGGTAAAAGCGCTCTCCTTTGCGCGCCCGTGGTTTATCGAAGAACCCACCAGCCCGGACGACATTGAAGGTCACCGTAAAATCCGCGAAGGGGTGCTGCCGGTGAAAGTCGCGACCGGCGAAATGTGCCAGAACCGCATCATCTTTAAACAGCTGATGATGCGCGGTGCGATTGACGTGGTGCAGATTGATGCTTGTCGTCTTGGTGGCGTCAATGAAGTGCTGGCAGTGATGCTAATGGCGGCGAAATACAATCTGCCGGTCTGCCCACACGCGGGCGGCGTTGGGCTGTGTGAATACGTTCAGCATCTGTCGATGATTGACTATGTTGCTATCGCCGGAACCCACGAAGGACGCGTCATAGAGTATGTTGACCATCTGCATCAGCACTTCAAAACGCCGTGTGAAATCCGTGGCGCCGCCTACATGCCGCCGCGTGAACCGGGCTATTCCATTGAGATGTATCCCGAATCCATCGCCGAATATCGCTTTCGGGGAAATGTTTAATGCTGCGGATCGATGCACATCAACACTTCTGGCATTACCAGCCGGAGGCGTTTAGCTGGGTCGACAATTCGGCGCTAAAGCAGGATTTCTTGCCCGCGCAATTACGGTCCGAGCTGAGCGCGGCGAAGATCGACGGCTGCATTGCGGTGCAGGCACGGCCCTGTGAAGCGGAAAATCAATTCTTATGCGACCTGGCGGCGCGCCATGACGAGATCCTCGGCGTAGTGGGGTGGATCGATCTGCAGCAGCCCGATCCGGTCGCCTTGGATCCGCGCTGCTGCGGCTTTCGTCATCCGGTGCAGGACGAAGCCGATCCTGTGGCGTGGCTGGCTTCTGACGTAGTGGCGCGTGGCATGCGTCAGTTGCAACAGCAGCAGTTCAGTTGGGATCTGTTGGTCACTCATCACCATATGCAGCAGGCCGCTGTTTTTGCTCAACGCCACGATGCGCACTGGATAGTACTTGATCACCTCGGTAAACCCGATATTGCGGCGGGAGCTGAACAGTGGAAGCAGCAGATCGCCCCGCTGGCGGCGTTGCCTCATGTGGTGTGCAAATTGTCAGGGTTAGTCACGGAAGCGGGCGCGGGCTGGCAAGGCGCGCAGCTACTGCCATTTTTTGATGCGGCGCTGGCGCTGTTCGGGCCATCACGCTTGATGTTTGGCTCCGATTGGCCAGTTTCGCAGGGCGAAGCCCGCTATCAACAGGTGTGTGATCTGTGCCAGCAGTTGACACAAACGCTGTCGCAGCCCGAGCAGCAGGCGATTTGGGGCGGAACCGCTCAGCGTGTTTATCTCAAGGGGAATACAGCATGAATCTGTTTCTGACCAACAAAGTGGTGATCGTGACCGGCGGCGGTTCGGGCATCGGTGCCGCCATTAGCCAGCAACTGGTGGAGGAGGGCGCGATTCCGGTGATTGTCGCCAATCAACCGCCCGCTGACGCCTGGTTTGAACAACTGCAACAGCAACAACCGCAGGCGCTGTTTATCGCCGCCGAACTGAGTGATGAAACGCAATGCCGCGCTGCAGTAGAACAGACGCGGGCACGTTTTGATCGTATCGATGGCTTGGTAAATAACGCGGGAGTGAATGATGGCGTCAGCCTTGAAGCGGGGCGCAGCGCGTTTGTCGCCTCGCTGGAAAAGAACCTCATCCATTTCTATCAAATGGCGCACGACTGTTTGCCTGCGCTGCGTCAATCGCAAGGTGCCATCGTCAACATTGGCTCCAAAACTGCCCTAACTGGGCAAGGTGATACCAGCGGTTATTGCGCGTCAAAAGGGGCGGTGCTGGCGTTGACGCGTGAATGGGCCGCCTCGCTGTTGCAGGATGGCATTCGCGTCAATGCGGTGATCCCGGCTGAAGTGATGACGCCACTTTATGAACGCTGGATTGCCACCTTTGACCAGCCTGATGACAAGTTGGCAGAGATCACTCGCCGTATTCCGCTCGGCCAGCGCATGACCACACCGCAGGAGATCGCCAACAGCGTGGTGTTTTTGCTTTCCGCACGCGCGTCGCATACCACCGGGCAATGGTTGTTTGTCGATGGCGGCTACGTTCACCTTGATCGAGCATTAGGAGGATGAGTCGCCGTTTCTGTCAGGCGCTGGATTTGATCGACGATCCGGCACTTATCGCGGAGTACCAACAGCTGCATCAGCGCATCTGGCCAGAAGTGGCTGCGGCGATGCGGCAGCATGGCATTGAGGAGATGGAGATTTATTGCCTCGGCAACCGCCTGTTTATGGTGGTGGAGGTAAACGACACGTTTAACGGGCAGCAGTATGCAACGCATTGCCAACAGGATCCGGTGATCCAACGCTGGGAAACGCTGATGTGGAAATTTCAGCAGCCTACGCCATGGAGCGCAGCGGGCGAAAAATGGGCGCTGATGCCACGCATCTTTGCCCTCAGCACGCAGTCGGAATAAAACACTTTGGTGAGGAAATTCTATGTTTGCACAAAAAGAGTCGCTACGCGGTCGTCGGGCCAGCAGCGCAAGCGTCAGCACGCGTTGGGCGTTCATGCTGGTAACCAGCCTGTTTTTCATGTGGGGATTGTCGTATGGGCTGCTCGATGTTTTAAACAAACACTTTCAGTTAACGCTTAATGTCAGTAAAGCGCAGTCGGGTTTATTGCAGGCGGCCTACTTTGGCGCGTATTTCATCGTTGCGCTGCCTGCGGGTTATTTCATGGATCGTCGCGGCTATCGCGCAGGTATTATCCTGGGATTACTGTTTTACGCGGCGGGCGCGCTGCTGTTTATCCCGGCGGCCAGCGCCAACAGCTTCGCGCTGTTTCTGTTTGCCCTGTTTGTCATTGCCTGCGGATTAGGTTGTCTGGAAACGGCTGCGAATCCATTCGCTACGGTTTTAGGCGATCCCAACGGGGCTGAGCGAAGGCTTAATCTGGCGCAATCGTTTAATGGATTAGGTCAATTTATGGGGCCGTTAATTGGCGGCGCGATGTTCTTCTCCTCTCAGCAACCCGCCAGCGGGGCGCAGGAGAGCGTGAAATTCACCTATGTCGCGATTGCGGTGCTGGTGTTACTGATTGCGTTTCTGTTTAGCCGCACGACGATGCCGGATGTCCGTGAGGCGCAAGATCAAAAAGATCTGCAGCAAGGTGCGACCCGCAGTTTGTGGCAGCATAAACACTTTACCGGCGCGGTGATTGCCCAGTTTTTCTATATAGCGGCCCAGGTTGGCGTTGGCGCATTCTTCATTAACTACGTTACTGAGCATTGGGCAGATATCAGCAACGCAACAGCCGCTTATTTGCTATCGGTGGCGATGATCGCGTTTATGGTTGGCCGCTTCTTCTCAACCTGGCTGATGGGGCGTATTCGTCCAGCCACGCTATTGGCTGTGTACGCCATCATCAACGTGGCGCTGTGCGCGTTGGTAGTTTCAGGTATTGAGCGCGTGGCGGTGGTGGCGCTGATTGCGGTGTTCTTCTTTATGTCGATCATGTTTCCCACACTGTTTGCGATGGGGGTCAAAAATATGGGCGCGCAGACTAAACGTGCCAGCTCATTCATGATCATGTCAATTGTAGGCGGGGCGATTATGCCGTGGTTTATGGGCTCAATGGCCGACCATTTCGGCACAGCATCGGCTTACAGCTTGCCGCTGCTCTGTTTTGTCGTGGTGTTTAGGTATGCGTTAAGTCAACGCAAGGCGGTATAAACAGATCGGCCCACTTTTCAGTGGGCCGATTCGCATTACGCGGTGTGGTTTTCGGTGCTCATGCGTGCCAGATCTTTGTCGACCAGGAACAAACCGTTACCGCTGTTGCTGACCAGCGCCAGTTTATCCAGCACGGTTTTGAACAGCTTCTCTTCTTCGTGCTGCTCAGACACGTACCATTGCAGGAAGTTAAAGGTGGAGTAATCTTGCGTGGTCATCGAAAAATGCGCCAGTTCATTGATTTTACTGGTGATAAGCTGCTCATGTGCCAGCGCTTGCTCTAAAATTTCGTTCAGTGAGGTGAAAGCAACCGGCGGTGCTGCGATAGTGCCAAGAACCGGCATGGCACCCGTATCACTCAGGTAATCAAACAGGCGCTGCATGTGTTCCATCTCTTCACGAGAGTGCATTTTCAGGAAGGAGGCGGCACCTTCAAAACCTTTGTCGCTGCACCAGGCGCTCATCTGCAGATAAAGATTGGCGGAGAAAAATTCCAGATTTAACTGGTCGTTCAAACGCCCGGTCATTTCGGCGGTTAGCATGATCGCGTCCTTTTAGAATAGGTTAATTAAACAGGTGAGATGCGGTGGATTATGCATCAAATCGGTTAAGAAAGTGAAGCCTTTTCCTTAAAAACGGCTAGATTATCATATTGATTTAAAAAGAATTATTCCATGTTTTGAATGCGAGCGATTATCATTGTTGTCCGTTTTTAGCCTTTGTCGCCTCTTATCTTTCTCCGCACCTTATTAGTGCATCGCGACTGTTCAATAATAGTGCGTCTGGCGAAAAACTGTTTTATTTTCCTTCAAAGTGATTTCATCCAGAAATAATACCGATGACGGCAAAGTAAAAAGATAAATAATAATCCGCTAAAGCTGGGCGTTATTTATCCAAAATTATCAGCACGGGAAAACATTAATTTCATAAGTCGGTAAATAACAGTCTCTGGCATAAATCCTGCTTAGAACTCAGTTCCATATATTGCAACTTGTCGCTGGATAGATAACGGCAAAGCTGAAAATGCAGGAGATGTTATGTCAGATGAAAATATATTAACCACGTCAGAAAAGGTTACGGCTAGCAAAGGCAGTTATCTGGCACTGATCTTTGCCATTCTGTTTTTTTCAGGACTCTTATACAAAGTTGATGGCCTGTCATGGCTTGGCGCTTTTGACTTCACCACGCTGGGCGGCAGTTTCGGTACGATGAAAGATCCCGCCAGCAATACCTTTCTCGGCGCGGGCGGTCTGAGTGCAAAAGCGGGATTCCTGTTCGCGCTCTCTCTGACACCCACGGTGATGCTGGCGCTGGGCGTGCTGGAAATCTTTACCCATTACGGCGCGATTCGTGCGGCGCACAAGCTGCTGACCCCCTTATTAAAACCGCTGATGGGATTACCGGGACGCTGTGGCCTGGCACTGATCACGGATCTGCAAAGCACCGACGCGGGCGCGGCATTAACCAAAGAGATGTATGACCAAAAACAGGTGACGAAAAAAGACATTGTGGTGATGAGCGCCTGGCAATATTCCGGGGCCGGATTAATTAATAATTATTTTGCGATCGGTTCAGCCCTGTTTGCCTCAATGACGCTGCCGATCATTATTCCGCTAGCGCTGATGTTTGTCCTGAAATTTGTCGGTGCGGCAATAACCCGCTTCGTGTTAAACAGTGTTTATAAGAAGGATTTCATCGATGGAAAATAATAACGCCGTCAAAGTCAGTCAAAATCCTTTCGATGTTTTCGTCACGGGTGCACGCAAGGGCTTTCATATTGCCATTCACAACCTGATGCCGAATGTGGTGATGGCATATGTGTTGGCGGAAGTGCTGAATCTGCTTGGCATCATGCAGTTTCTGGGGCACGTATTTGAACCGTTGATGGGGCTGTTTGGCCTGCCAGGTGAAGCGATAACCGTGCTGCTTACCGCGTGGCTTTCCTCGTCTGCCGGAACCGGCGTTGCGGTTAGCCTGTTGACTAAAGGCTTGCTGACGGGTGCGGATATCACCATTTTAGCGCCCGCCATTTTCCTGATGGGTTCGCAGCTGCAATATATGGGACGCCTGCTGGGCGTTGCGGATGTACCCAAAAAATACTGGCCGCTGCTGATGCTGGTGAGCATCGTCAACGCGCTGATTGCCATGTTTGTTATGCGCCTGTTTGTCTAGGAGAGAAGCCGTGTCTAACGTTTTAGAGCATTACCATTATCTGCACGAAATCCCGGAGCTGGGATTTGAAGAGATCAAAACCTCAGCGTATATCGCCGACCAGCTGGAAAAAGCGGGTTTAAAAGTCACGCGCGGCATCAATAACACCACCGGCATTGTGGCGGAAATTGACAGCGGCGTGCCTGGCCCGGTGCTGGCGCTGCGTGCCGATATGGACGCGCTTGGCCATATCATTGACGGTGTGCCGTGTGCGCGACATACCTGCGGACATGATGGTCACTCTTCCGTGGTGCTTACCGCCGCGCAGGAATTATTAAAAGAGGGTGCGGTAAAACGTGGGCGGCTAAAAATTCTGTTTCAACCTGCGGAAGAGCTGGGCGCCGGTGCGCTGGCCATGGTTGAAGGCGGCGCGATTGACGATGTGGATATGATTTTTGGTTTCCACGTTCGTCCGCTGGAAGAGTGTGTTGTAGGGCAGGCGGTACCAGCGGTGCTCTATTCCGCTTGCAGCACGCTAGAAGCGACGATTAAAGGTCAGCCTGCTCATGCGGCGCGTCCACATTTGGGCGTTAACGCGCTGGATGCCGCGGTTCAGGCGGTGCAGGCAGTGAACACCATTCATCTGTCGCCTGGTTTAAACTGGAGTGTAAAAGCAACGCGTTTTCTGTGCGATGCTGGCGTCACCAACTCAGTGCCCGATGAAGCGCGCGTAGTCTGGGATCTGCGTTCACAAGAGAATGGGCCAATGGTGTTGCTGAAAGAGAAGGTGACGCAAGCCATTATTAACAGCGTGGCTGCGCTGGGCGCTCAGGCTGACGTAGTCGTGTTGAAAGAGATGCCTGCCGCAGAAATTCATGACGAGGCGACAGCGATTATTCGTGACGCAATTGTTGATGTGTTGGGTGAAGATGGCTTACTGGACACTAAAACCACACCTGGCAGTGAAGACTTTTTCTATTACCCCGTGAAGCGTCCGGGCGTGAAAGCCGGTTTCTGGGGATTAGGGACGAATTTGGTGCCGGGGCTGCATCATCCTGATATGCATTTTGACCTGAACTCGCTGGAGATTGGCGTTAAGATTTTTAAATCATGCGTGGGTAAAGTGCTGGGATAAGCGGGATTGTGCTTTTTTGGGGGCGAGGTCGTTTGCCCTCACCTCAATCCTCTCTCATAAATAGGGAGGGAGACGCTGCTTTATGTTAGCTCGTAACTCGCATGCGGCAGTGTCTCCTTCCTCCGCTTCGCGGGGGAAGGCCGGGATAGGGGATAGCGCGCACCTCACGGGGATAGCGCACACCTCACACACATTCACTCTACCTCACCGCAACAGCCTGTAGGCCGCGCCAACAAAATATTGTATGCTATGCCGCCTTAATGCTGACTGGGTAACCGGGATTGCCGCCAATGTAACTTCGCGCTTAAATGCCGACGAAAAATAATCGCATTCGGCACCGATTACCTGCCGGTAAGGTTCTACCGGCCATCGTGATTTATCAGCAGCGCCTGGCAATACACTATGCCGCCGCGCTGCCCCGTTGAGAAGAATTCACTCATGTCTAATCCCATTTTAGAAGAGGTGGCACGCCGCCGCACCTTCGCGATCATCTCGCACCCCGATGCCGGTAAAACCACTATTACCGAAAAAGTCCTGCTGTTCGGACAAGCAATCCAAACCGCCGGTACAGTAAAAGGCCGTGGCTCCAACCAGCACGCCAAATCTGACTGGATGGAAATGGAGAAACAGCGCGGCATCTCCATCACCACCTCAGTGATGCAGTTCCCGTATCGTGATAGCCTGGTTAACCTGCTGGATACCCCAGGACACGAAGACTTCTCGGAAGATACTTACCGCACGCTAACCGCCGTTGACTGCTGTTTGATGGTGATTGATGCCGCGAAAGGCGTCGAGGATCGTACCCGTAAGTTGATGGAAGTGACACGTCTGCGCGATACGCCGATCCTGACCTTCATGAACAAACTTGACCGTGACATCCGCGATCCGATGGAAGTGCTGGATGAAGTTGAGAGCGAGCTGAAAATTGCCTGCGCGCCCATTACCTGGCCAATTGGCTGCGGCAAATTGTTTAAAGGTGTTTATCACCTTTATAACGATGAAACCTATCTCTACCAGACCGGTAAAGGTCACACCATTCAGGAAGTGCGCGTTGTAAAAGGACTGGATAACCCCGATCTTGATGCAGCGATCGGTGAAGAGCTGGCTGCTCAGCTGCGTGAAGAGCTGGAGCTGGTGCAGGGCGCCTCGCACGAGTTCGAGCGCGAAGCTTTTCTTGCAGGCAAGCTGTCGCCGGTGTTCTTCGGCACCGCGTTAGGTAACTTCGGTGTGGATCATATGCTGGATGGTTTAGTTGCCTGGGCACCTACGCCAATGCCGCGCAAAACCGACACCCGCGTAGTCGAAGCTAAAGAAGAGAAGTTCACCGGCTTCGTGTTTAAGATCCAGGCCAATATGGATCCAAAACATCGCGACCGTGTAGCGTTCATGCGTGTGGTCTCCGGTAAATATGAAAAAGGCATGAAACTGCGTCAGGTTCGGACCGGAAAAGACGTGGTCATTGCCGATGCGCTGACGTTCATGGCAGGCGACCGTTCTCACGTTGAAGAAGCGTATCCGGGCGATATCATCGGGCTGCACAACCACGGTACCATTCAGATTGGTGACACCTTTACCCAAGGTGAAAACATGAAGTTCACCGGCATTCCGAACTTCGCGCCAGAGCTGTTCCGCCGCATTCGTCTGCGCGATCCGCTCAAGCAGAAACAGCTGCTGAAAGGCTTGGTTCAGCTCTCTGAAGAGGGCGCGGTACAAGTGTTCCGTCCTGTACATAACAACGATCTGATTGTGGGTGCGGTTGGTGTGTTGCAGTTCGACGTGGTCGTCGCGCGCCTGAAGAGTGAATACAACGTTGAAGCGATTTATGAAGCGATCAACGTGTCGACCGCGCGTTGGGTTGAATGCAGCGATGCGAAGAAGTTCGAAGAATTCCAACGTAAAAATGAGGTTAACCTCGCGTTGGATGGCGGCGATAATCTGACTTATATCGCGCCCACCATGGTGAATTTGAACATCACTCAGGAACGTTATCCTGAAGTGAAATTCCGCAAAACACGCGAGCATTAATCGTTTCACAGTAGCCATTCTATACGCTAAATAATTCGAGTTGCAGCAAGGCGGCAAACGCGTAAAGCCCGATGATCTTACCGTTGTAGGTGATTCGGGTGAGAAACAGCCGTTAACGCCTCTGCCGCTTGAAGGTGGATGGGTATACTTAAGAGTGGCTCTGTTTTCCCCTGTTACAGACTCTTCCTAAAAACACACCGTTTCGCCTATTTCGACCAGCTATCAACCAGTTACTCCGGCAAAATCCAAAATACCGACTATCATTGTTCTATCGGACGGCGAAAGAGACGTTTCTTCTCCTTGCGTCCAGTATTGCAGTAGCGCCGTTTGCTACTGTCGCGCCTACGGTTGTGGGTGAGTTAACTGATAGAAGGAATATATCGATGAAGAATACTAAGATTGCTAAAACCCTGATTGCCGCGATGGTAGGTTCTGCTTTACTGAGCGGCAGCGCGCTGGCTGAAGATTCAATGTCGCAAAAAGCACAGCAGACTGCAGACAGCACGGGTTCGAAAATCGATAGTTCTATGAAAAAAGTCGATGGTTTTATGGACGACAGCGGCGTAACTGCCAAAGCTAAAGCCGCTCTGGTAGATGACGAAGCCATTAAAAGTACGGATATCTCAGTTGAAACGCATCAAGGCGTTGTGACGTTAAGCGGTTTTGTCACTTCACAGGATCAGGCTGAAAAAGCGGTGGCCCTGGTGCAGAAGGTTGAAGGTGTTAAATCCGTCAGCGATAAACTACACGTTAGAGACAGCAAATCTCAGTCAATGAAAGGTTATGCAGGCGATGCTGCAACAACCAGCGAAATTAAAGCTAAGCTATTAGCGGATGACATTGTTCCGTCGCGCAAGGTGAAAGTTGAAACAACCGATGGCGTTGTTCAGCTCTCAGGTACCGTTGAGAACAAAGCTCAGTCAGATCGTGCTGAAGGTATCGCAAAAGCTATCGAAGGCGTGAAAAGCGTTAAGAATGACCTGACGGTTAAATCTTAATGGTGAACGTGCGGCATTTTCGAATGCCGCACGAATAAGAAAACCCATCCTGGGCTCAAATAAGCAGTTCGATTTTCACTATTGGTAAGGAGAGGCTTATGTTTCGTTGGGGCATTATTTTTCTGGTAATCGCGCTGATTGCCGCAGCGTTAGGTTTTGGTGGTTTAGCCGGCACAGCAGCATGGGCGGCTAAAGTTGTCTTCGTTGTTGGTATTATCCTGTTCCTCATCAGCCTGTTCACTGGCCGTAAAAAACTTTAGCCGATGAGTCTTGCAGTTTAATGCGAACCAAGTACGCATAAAGCGGAGACCAGTCATCTGTAGCGAAAGGTGTGAGGAACGGAAATCCTCATCACGCTACAATGGGCAGGCGGCATTAAGCCGCCTGCCCGGTTAAGGAAATCATGACTGGTTCTCCGGAATGCTGCGAACAACAACGGAAAAAATCCCTCAGCCATTCTGACCGAGAACCCCTTTCGAGGTTCAGACATTGGGCATACGCATACCTGTCACACTTGGGGCGATCGAACCCCTTGCGCTTACACCGTTCAAAGCAAAAAAAATGGCGTTGGTATGTGAAGGTGGCGGACAACGCGGCATCTTTACTGCCGGTGTACTAGATGAATTTCAACGCGCTAACTTCAATCCCTTTCACTTAATGCTTGGCACCTCCGCGGGTGCGCAAAACTTGTCAGCATTTGTCTGCGCGCAACCGGGCTACGCTCGCCGCGTTATTACGCGTTACACCACCAGTAAACTCTTTTTTGATCCCCTGCGTTTTGTGCGTGGCGGCAATCTGATCGATCTTGATTGGCTCATTGAAACCACCCGCAGTGAATTCCCGCTTGAAATGGCCACTGCGCAAACCCTGTTCAGTAGCGGCCGCGAGTTTTATATGTGTGCGTGCCGCAGCGACGACTATTCACCGGGCTACTTTGCGCCTACCCGCGACAACTGGCTAAACATCATTAAAGCGTCAAGCGCGATCCCTGGCTTTTACCGGCTTGGGGTTGATCTTGAAGGCATCAGTTATCTGGATGGCGGTATCAGCGACGCCATTCCGGTGCGGGAAGCGGCGAAGCGCGGCGCAGATACCATTGTGGTGATACGCACTGTGCCGTCGCAAATGTCTTATACGCCTAAATGGTTCAAACGGATGGAGCGTTGGTTAGGTGAAAGCGCGCTGAAGCCGATGATCCATGTGCTTAATCATCATGAGCAGAGTTATCGGGAAATTCAGCAATTCATCGAACAGCCGCCCGATAACTTACGTATTATTGAGATCTTTCCGCCGCGTGCGCTGGCCAGCAATGCGTTAGGTAGCCGCATATCGTCGCTGAATCAGGATTACCATTTGGGACGTCGTTGTGGTCGCTACTTTCTCGCCACGCTGGGACAATGGTTGAGTGATGCCGAGCCGTTTATGCAGCATGCGGCGATTACGCCGCCTGCGCCGGTAGCGAACGCGCCGGACACGCGTGCCATCATCACGCCGCCGTTGGCGGGTAACGACGCCGATTACGATAAAGGATCGCTGGCATGAGATTTATCGACACCCATTGTCACTTCGATTTTCCGCCCTTCGTTGATGATGCGGAACAGAGCATCGCCCGCGCCGCCGAAGCAGGCGTAGAAAAAATCATTGTGCCTGCGGTAGATGTCAGCCGTTTCGCCGTGGTGTGCCAGCTGGCTGCCGATCATCCGGCGCTCTATGCCGCGTTGGGTCTGCATCCGATTGTAATTGAGTCGCACCAGGATGTGCATCTGGATAAATTGGAAGCCTACCTCAAGCAGCCACCCGAAAAGCTGGTGGCGATTGGTGAGATCGGATTGGATCTCTATCGCGAGGATCCGCAATTCGACAAGCAAGAGCGTTTGCTGGATGCACAGCTCAGGCTGGCAAAAAATTACGATCTGCCGGTCATTTTGCATTCACGTCGCACGCACGACAAGCTCGCACTGCATCTGCGCCGCCACGACTTGCCCCGGCGCGGCGTGGTGCATGGATTTGCTGGCAGCCTGCAGCAGGCGCAGGCGTTTATCAAACTTGGTTACGCTATTGGCGTGGGCGGCACCATTACGTATGAACGCGCCAGTAAAACTCGCCAGACCATTGCCCAGTTACCGCTGGAATCGCTGTTACTGGAAACCGATGCACCGGATATGCCGTTAAACGGCTTTCAGGGCCAACCCAATCGTCCCGAACGGGCACGTCTGGTGTGGGAAACGCTGTGTAGCCTGCGCAATGAATCCCCGCAGCAGATTGCCGATGCACTGTGGCTAAACAGCCAAACGGTATTTCGGTTCTCCTGCTAAATCCTAAATCATTGAAATCACTGAATCTTGCTCAGGCAATTCATCTTCTGCTGTGCGGCATACAGCTATAATCCTTCTTTCCCACATTCGGCCGTGTGATTGACTAAGCTGAATACAAATACTGGCACGATTATTCGGCAAATGTGATAATAATAACATTGTCGCTGTTGGCGTATTGTTACGCTGGCAAGCTGTTATTTGTGATATTTATCACTCTATCAGTACCGAATTTGCAGTCTGACCTTACCTTGATGTGACTCTCACCACATAAACCATCGGCTGCATTTGTTAGTATTGTCACATTCACTCGGCCCGCTTGCTGGCCGCGACCGAACCTGTTGGAGAGCATCATGACCGATATTAAAGCGCAAGCACTGCGCGCGCTGAAACTGATGGATTTAACCACGCTGAATGAAGATGACACCGACGCAAAAGTCATTGCGCTGTGCCATCAGGCGAAGTCACCGGCTGGCAACACGGCCGCGATTTGTATCTATCCGCGCTTTATTCCTGTTGCACGCAAAACGCTGCGCGAGCAGGGTACGCCAGAGATTCGCATTGCGACCGTGACCAATTTTCCACACGGCAATGATGATATCGATATCGCGCTGGCTGAAACCCGCGCCGCCATTGCTTACGGTGCCGATGAAGTCGATGTGGTATTTCCTTACCGTGCGCTGATCGCCGGCAATACGCAGATCGGTTTCGATCTGGTGAAAGCCTGTAAAGAAGCTTGTGCCGCAGCGGATGTGCTGCTGAAAGTGATTATCGAAACGGGCGAACTTAAAGAAGAAGCCTTGATTCGTCAAGCTTCTGAAATTGCCATTGATGCGGGTGCAGACTTCATCAAAACCTCAACCGGTAAAGTACCGGTTAACGCGACGCCGGAAGTGGCGCAGATCATGATGAGTGTCATTCGCGATAAAGGCGTGAAGCAGCAAGTTGGCTTCAAGCCCGCTGGCGGCGTGCGTACGGCGGAAGATGCTGCGATCTATCTTCAGATAGCGGAAGAGACGCTGGGCGCCGACTGGGCCGATGCGCGCCATTTCCGCTTTGGTGCTTCCAGCCTGCTGGCTAACCTGCTGAATACGCTGGGCCATAACAGCGAAACCAGCAAATCCGGTTATTAATTCTTTAGGCGGTCATTGGCCGCCTTTCTAACACCGACCTTCCCTTTGTAAGGGGGCTACCTTGTTCCTGGCTCAAGAAATCATCCGCAAAAAACGTGACGGCCACGCGCTGAGTGAAGAAGAGATTCGCTTTTTCATCAACGGCGTGCGCGATAACAGCGTTTCCGAAGGTCAGATTGCCGCGCTGGCGATGACCATCTATTTTCACGATATGACGCTGCCTGAACGTGTGGCGTTAACCATGGCAATGCGTGATTCCGGTACGGTATTGAACTGGAAATCACTGAATTTAAATGGTCCGCTGGTCGACAAGCACTCAACCGGCGGCGTAGGTGATGTTACGTCACTGATGCTTGGCCCCATGGTGGCTGCCTGCGGCGGTTACATTCCGATGATCTCCGGACGCGGCCTTGGGCATACGGGCGGCACACTGGATAAACTGGAAGCAATTCCCGGTTTTGACATCTTCCCGAGCGACGATCGCTTCCGCCAGATCATCAAGGAAGTCGGCGTCGCAATTATCGGTCAGACTAATTCACTGGCACCGGCTGACAAGCGCTTTTACGCCACGCGCGATATCACCGCCACCGTTGACTCTATTCCGCTGATCACCGCGTCGATTCTGGCGAAAAAGCTCGCCGAAGGTTTAGATGCGCTGGTGATGGATGTGAAAGTCGGTTCCGGTGCTTTCATGCCCACTTACGAAGCCTCGGAAAACCTGGCGCAGGCGATCGTTGGTGTGGCCAATGGCGCGGGTTGTAAAACCACCGCGCTGCTTACCGATATGAATCAAGTGCTGGCATCTACCGCCGGGAATGCGCTGGAAGTGCGTGAAGCGGTGCGTTTCCTCACCGGCCAGCAGCGTAATCCACGCCTGCTGGAAGTGACGCTGGCGCTGTGCAGCGAGATGCTGATCTCGGGCAAACTGGCGGCAGATGACGCCGAAGCGCGTCAAAAACTGATGCAGGTGCTGGACAACGGCGCTGCTGCGGAGATTTTTGGTCGCATGGTGGCCGCGCAGAAAGGGCCAGTCGACTTTGTTGAGCGTTACGATGCTTATCTGCCGGCACCCACGCTGAGTAAAGCGGTTTACGCCGATCAGCCCGGTATTGTTAGCAGCATGGATACGCGTGCGCTTGGCATGGCCGTGGTGGGCATGGGCGGCGGGCGTCAACGGGCCAGCGACAGCATCGATTATAGCGTTGGCCTGAGCGATATGATCATGCTCGGCGAGCGTGCCGATACCGAGCGACCGCTGGCGGTGATTCATGCCAGCAGCGAAGCTAACTGGCAGCAAGCGGCAAAAGCCCTTAAAGCCGCCATTAAACTTAGCGACAGGGCGCCCGCCGCCACGCCGGTGGTCTATCGCCGCGTGACTGAAGCCGGTTAAATAATACAATCGGTGCCAGCCGCAAAGCATTCGGGTATACTGATCTGATCGCTTTTTTTTGACTTGTCACGCGCACAGGCGCAGGAGACTTGCATGAAACGTGCTTTTATAATGGTTCTCGACTCCTTTGGAATCGGCTCCAGCAAAGACGCTGAAAAATTCGGTGACGCAGGTTCAGACACTTTAGGCCATATCGCTGAAGCCTGTTTAAAAGGTGAAGCGGACAAAGGACGCAAAGGTCCGTTGCATCTGCCGAATCTGACCGCATTAGGTTTGGGTAAAGCCGCAGAATTATCTACCGGACGCTTCCCGGCTGGCCTCGATCCAGAGGCAAAAATCACTGGCGCTTATGCTTTCGCCAGCGAACTCTCTTCCGGTAAAGATACGCCATCTGGCCACTGGGAAATTGCCGGTGTGCCGGTTTTGTTCGACTGGGGTTACTTCAGCGACAAAGAAAACAGTTTCCCGCAGGAATTGCTGGATAAACTGGTTGAGCGCGCAGAGTTACCGGGCTATCTCGGCAACTGCCACTCATCGGGTACGGTGATCCTCGACCAACTGGGCGAAGAGCACATGAAATCGGGCAAGCCGATTTTCTACACCTCTGCGGATTCCGTGTTCCAAATCGCTTGTCACGAAGAGACGTTTGGCCTGGATCGCCTCTATGCGCTGTGTGAAATCGCGCGCGAAGAGTTGACCGAAGGGGGCTACAACATCGGCCGTGTGATTGCTCGTCCGTTTGTGGGCGATAAAGCGGGGCATTTTGAGCGTACCGGCAATCGCCACGATTTAGCTGTGGAACCGCCATCGGCGACCATGCTGAAAAAACTGGTAGATGAGAAGGGCGGTCACGTGATTTCCGTGGGTAAAATTGCGGATATTTACGCCGAGCAAGGCATTACCAAAAAGGTTAAAGCCACCGGACTTGATGCGCTGTTTGATGCCACGATCAAAGAGATGAAGCAAGCGCCTGATCAATCCATTGTGTTTACTAACTTCGTTGATTTTGACTCAACGTGGGGACATCGTCGTGATGTTGCCGGTTACGCAGGGGGGCTGGAGCTGTTTGATCGTCGTCTGCCGGAGCTGATGGCATTGGTGGAAGAAGATGACATTTTGATCCTGACCGCCGATCACGGCTGCGATCCTACCTGGGAAGGCACTGAACATACGCGCGAGCACATTCCCATTCTGATCTACGGCCCTAAAGTAGAGCCTGGCTCGCTTGGCTACCGCGATACCTTCGCGGATATCGGCCAGACAATTGCACACTATTTTGGCCTGTCCAGCATGGACTACGGCAAGAACATGCTGTAAAGCAGCTATTTAAAAAGGATAACGAACAATGGCAACTCCTCACATTAATGCAGAAATGGGTGATTTCGCGGACGTCGTACTGATGCCTGGCGATCCGCTGCGTGCCAAGCACATTGCAGAAACCTTTCTGGAGAACCCGGTTGAAGTGAACAACGTGCGCGGCATGTTGGGTTACACCGGCACGTACAAAGGTCGCAAAATTTCGGTGATGGGCCACGGCATGGGCATTCCGTCTTGCTCGATCTACACCAAAGAGCTGATCACCGATTTCGGCGTGAAAAAGATTATTCGTGTGGGTTCCTGCGGCGCGGTACGTGCAGATGTGAAACTGCGTGATATCGTGATTGGTATGGGTGCATGTACCGATTCGAAAGTGAACCGTATGCGTTTTAAAGATCATGACTTTGCAGCGATTGCTGACTTTGACATGGTGCGCAACGCGGTTGACGCGGCTAAAAACCTGGGCGTTGATGCGCGCGTAGGTAACATCTTTTCTGCGGATCTTTTCTATACCCCAGATCCACAAATGTTCGACGTGATGGAGAAGTACGGCATCCTCGGCGTTGAAATGGAAGCGGCGGGCATTTACGGCGTAGCTGCGGAATTTGGCGCTAAAGCGCTGACTATTTGTACCGTTTCTGACCATATTCGCACGCACGAGCAGACCACTGCGGCTGAGCGTCAGACCACCTTTAACGACATGATTAAGATCGCATTAGAGTCTGTCTTGCTGGGCGATTAATCGCGCGTTAAGTGCGAGGTCGTTTGTCCCCCACCTCAGTCCTCCCCCACGCATGGGGGAGGAAGACGCTGCAACATGCGAGTATTGAAGTTAAATGTGGCAGCGTCTCCTTCCCCCGCTTCGCGGGGGAAGGCCGGGATGGGGGACAGCGCGCAGATGAGATAGTTTGTCCCCCACCTCGGTCCTCTTAAGTGCGAGGTCGTTTGCCCCCCACCTCGGTCCTCCCCCACGCGTGGGGGAGGAAGATGCTGCCATATGCGAATATTGAAGCTAAATGTGGCAGCGTCTCCTTCCCCCGCTTTGCGGGGGAAGGCCGGGATGGGGGACAGCGCGCACCTTCCCTCTCGTAACATCTTCATTAAATGACACACTTTTGCCCAGGCTTGTGCATCTTCGCGCTGGCGCTGTGGGGAGAGCGCTTTATTATTAGCGCGACAACGAATAATAAACACACCGCTAAATAATGCCTCCTGATGAATTTTCGTAATTTCGAAGCTGAAGAAAAGCTGTTTGTCCGTCGCGCGGCGGCGGCCTTTGCGCTGGTCGTTATCTGTTTTACTGTTTTGGGTATCAACCTGTATCGTTTACAGGTGCGCGATCACAGCTATTACCAGACGCGATCCAATCAAAACGATATCAAAATGATCCCAATCGCCCCAACGCGCGGGTTAATTTACGATCGCAACGGCATTCCTTTGGTGCGCAATGTTTCCTGGTACGACATCACGCTGACACCCTATAAAATCAATGACATGCAAGCCACGCTGAAAGCGCTGACGCCACTGGTTGATCTCACACCCGACGACCTGGAAAGCTTCCAACGCACGCTGAAACAGAGCAGCCGTTACAAGCCGGTGATCTTGAAATCCGAGCTCACCGACGAACAGGTTGCCCGTTTCTCGGTAAATCAGTTCAATTTCACCGGCGTTAGTATCGATACTTATCAGGACCGCCAATATCCTTATGGCGCTGATTTAGCGCACGTGCTCGGTTATGTCTCTAAAATCAATGATAACGACTACAAACGGCTGAATGCGCAGGGCATAGCGGAAAACTACGCAGCCGATCACAACATCGGCAAGCAGGGAATTGAAGGGTATTACGAGTCGGTGCTGCACGGTAAAACGGGTTATCAGGAAGTGGAAGTGGATAACCACGGACGCATTGTGCGAGTGCTAAAAGAAGTGCCACCGCTTGCGGGTAAAAACATTACGCTGACGCTGGATCTGCACCTGCAACAGTATGTTGAAAGCCTGCTTGCGGGTCAGCGTGCGGCGCTGTTAATTGAAGATCCCCATGATGGATCGGTGCTGGCGATGGTTTCCAGCCCCAGCTACGATCCGAATCCTTTCGTCAAAGGCATCAGCTATAAAGCCTATGAAACGCTGCTACAGGATAAAAACCTGCCGCTGATCAACCGCGTTACTCAAGGTCTTTATCCTCCGGCCTCGACGGTTAAACCTTATATGGCGATGTCGGCGCTGCTGACAAAAGTGATTACGCCGCAAACCAGTTTCTTTGGCGCACCAACCTGGACGTTGCCCGGCACCGATCGGCGTTATCGTGACTGGAAAAAGAGCGGTCACGGCATGTTGGATGTCACTAAAGCGATTGAGGAATCTGCCGACACCTTCTTCTATCAGGTGGCGTTTATGATGGGCATCGACCGTATTCACACCATGCTCAGCCAGTTTGGTTACGGCAAACCCACCGGCATCGATTTGAACGAAGAGTATAATGGCCTGTTACCGAGCCGTGAATGGAAGCTGAAGGTCCATAAAAAAGGGTGGTATCAAGGCGATACGGTGTCGGTAGGCATTGGGCAAGGCTATTGGATAGCGACGCCGATTCAGATGGTTAAAGCGATGGTCACGCTGATTAACAATGGTCACGTAATCGCACCGCATCTGCTGGAGAAAACGCAGCGTGGTAAGCTGGTTGAGATGTATCAACCGAAGCTGCCGCAAGCCCAGGTTGGTGAGGCTAATTCACCTTACTGGTCGCTGGTGCGCCACGCGATGTTTGGCATGGCGAATGCGCCAAACGGCACCGGTTATAAATACTTTCACACTGCGCCGTATGGCATTGCAGCCAAGAGCGGCACCTCGCAGGTGTTTAGCCTGAAACAGAACCAAACCTATAATGCCAAAATGATTCCGGTTCGCTTACGTGACCATATTTTCTACACCGCGTTTGCGCCATTCAACGATCCCAAAGTGGCAGTTGCCTTGATTCTGGAGAATGGCGGCGGCGAAGGCGTAACGGCCGCACCCGTCATGCGGCAGATTCTTGATCACATATTCATTCCGCCGACCACGCCACCGCCGGTGCAAATGGCGCAGCAGAAGCCATGAAAAAAGGGGCTTAGCCCCTTTTTTAATTAAACTATATCCGTTCTCATTTTTTACTTAAATTATGGGCGATGTGGGTTTAATAAATTTTATTGAATTGATGCTGTTTTTACAGCGCCAATTTAAATGACTGGCAAAAAAAAGAATTAAATATATTTGAAGTATAAGGTCTTGAAAGCTTCGCCTAATCAATAAGCAACGTCACACGTTGAGCTTCTAATTCAGGTATCAGGCGCATTAGTAAGAGCGATTGTATGTCGAAAGTTTCCAGGCTCTTACTCAGGTCAAGGCATGAAGACCAGACGTAACGATCTCATTACCCGCGCTGCGGGGCGTATCAAAAATAGAGGTGGGATAAACATAAAAACAGCCGGTTGGCTACCGGCTGTTTACCCTATTTTTTAAGCGCTTCAGTGACGTGGCTAATGGCACGAACCACTTCGGTAGAACTGTTGCGGATATCGGCAATCATGCCGCCCGCTTCCTGTGCGAGAATCACACCTTGATCGGCGCGTTTAAGGTTGGATTCAATTCCTTTTAATGCCTTATTCGCCAGTAGATGGTTCTGCTGCACCCTGTTCTCAATTTCCGTGGTGGCACGGTTAATATTGGCAGCCAGAGTGCGTACTTCATTAGCGACAACGGCAAAGCTACGTCCATGCGTTCCGGCACGTGCAGCTTCAATTGCAGCATTAAGTGCCAGCAGATTGGTTTGATCAGCAATACGGCGAATGCTCTCAACGATAAAGCCAATGCGATCGGATGAATCGCTCAGACCTGAGATATCCCCCGAAATACCGTGTAACTCGCCTGCCAGTTCGTTCATGGTTTGCACGCTGTTAGCAATAACGTCAGCGCCCAGTTTGGTGCTTTCACTGGTTTGCAGCGCAGTTTGATAAGCCTGCTGTGCAGCTTTACGCTCTTGCTGGTTTTTCTCAACCTGTGCGGTGACATCAGTGGCAAATTTCACCACTTTATACAGCTCACCGTTTTCGTTGAAAACCGGATTGTAGGTTGCCCGCAACCACAGGGTGCGGCCTTGCTTATCAACGCGTGGAAACTGACCAGAGACAAATTCACCCCGGTTCAACTGTTGCCAAAGTGCTTTGTATTCGGCGCTTGTACGCATCTCTGCCGAGCAAAATATGCTGTGATGCACTCCCTTGATTTCATCGATGCGATAACCCATGGTTTTAAGGAAGTTATCGTTGGCTTTGAGCACTTCGCCTTTCAGGTTAAAAGCAATCACCGCCATTGATCGCTCGATAGCGGTGGTCATTGAACGCTGCTCTTGCGCATCAATAATATGTTCGGTGATATCGTTGGCGAGTTTGACAATTTTAAACACGCGGCCGCTGCGATCTTGTACCGGCACATAGTTGGCTTCGAGCCACACCGGTAGACTGTTTTTGGCTACGCGCAGAAACTTATCGCTGAAACTTTCGCCGCGATTCAACCGCTGCCAGAAATCGCGATACGCTCTGGATTGAAGCAGATCGGACGTACAAAACATGCTGTGATGCTGGCCTTTGATTTCATCCAGCGTATAACCCATACGCTCAAGAAACAGCGTGTTGGCGGTGAGAATGGTGCCTTCTGGTGAGAATTCGATCATAGCAATCGAATCTTTTAATGAATGCATTGTTGCCGATGAGTGCGCACGCTTTTGCCAGGCAAGGCGTGAAACGACTCCTGATGTAATGGTGGAGAACATGGTTGAACCTTTTTATTAGTGTTAGTCTTCATTACATTTTATCGGCGGTTGCGTTTAAAAATTCAGCGGATGTCGACTTGTTTACACAAAATTTCACCCATGATTCTTAGGGTTGATGGAAAAGGCGTCAGTCGATTTCAATTTTGTTAAAAGCGTTTGACGCTAAAAGTCAGTTAGGGTTTAATGCGCCCCGTTGCCCGAATAGCTCAGTCGGTAGAGCAGGGGATTGAAAATCCCCGTGTCCCTGGTTCGATTCCGGGTTCGGGCACCATATTTAAAGAACCCGCCTCTGGCGGGTTTTTGCGTTTTTGCGGGTCGAACCCGTTCATCGAACGTTCGATGATCTCGCCACATCCCTGTGGCTCGCCCTGCGGGTCATCGCGCAGGCGCGCTGAGCAAAAATGCTCCCGGCATTTTTGTCCGGGTTCGGGCACCCTATTTAAAGAACCCGCCTCTGGCGGGTTTTTGCATTTTTGCGGGTCGAACCCGTTCTCGAACGTTCGATGATCTCGCCACATCCCTGTGGCTCGCCCTGCGGGTCATCGCGCAGGCGCGCTGAGCAAAAATGCTCCCGGCATTTTTGTCCAGGTTCGGGCACCCTATTTAAAGAACCCGCCTCTGGCGGGTTTTTGCATTTTTGCGGGTCGAACCCGTTCTCGAACGTTCGATGATCTCGCCACATCCCTGTGGCTCGCCCTGCGTCTTAGCTGCTGGCTACAGCGCACAAAGCCGAGCTTAGTATGCTGTAGCCAGCTCAGATTTAATGGAATAAGCATCCCCCTCTAGCCCTGCTACAGCATAGGCATTTGCTAACTAAGCAGTAGGACGTTCATTCCATGCATCAGTGTACTGGATGTTGCCATCCACAATGCACCAGGTGATTTTTTCATACTGCATACTGACGCTTTCCGAGTGATTCATCTTATCGTTGCCAGACAATTTCACATTGGGTACACCACAGTGAACGCTAGTAATTTTCACATTTTCTAGTAGCACCGTGTAGTAACAGACCTCTTGCCCCGCATCGCTGATATTATAGAAGCGGATTTCAGCACTTTTTAATGTCTGCCCGGTAGCGGCGGCTTTATAAAGATACGGCGTTGAGCTATCAACTTCCTTTTCAATCCGCAATGGAGAGTGCTGGCGGGTGCCATTGATTTTTCCGGCTGCGGTGTCAACCGGTAGGCTGATGCCGTGACTTAATCCGATGATCTCAATGCTGCCTTCACGATCATGCACATCGACAGGACCTCTAATGTCTGCGCCGCCATCGTCTTTAAGCCACATATACGGAGGGATTGGCATTTAACTGCTCCTTATTTTTCGTATTAACTTCATTGTTAAAATGTAAATAATTAGGGTTATAGAAAACACAGAGATTATTGAGATATAAAAATACAGGTCGTAAAAGTTGTCAGCCCCTATTTCACCGTCGCCATAAAGGAATTTCGCAATGCGAGTGGCTAAATCTTGGTCAAACCATAATTCAGGGCTGCCCAGCATTCGTCCGACGATTAAAGAGATAGCGAAATAGAAAATAACTTTTGATGCTCTACGGACAAGTGTTGTTATTGCCACTGGCAATTACCTCAATCCATCCGCGCGCCATCAATGATTTCATGCAGGGAACCGGCATAGGTGTAGTCTGCATTAGTGCGTCACGAATCAGCGCGTAATCGGCGTTATGGACTAAGGTGATACATCCCTCCGATATACGCCCGGGGTGCAACCTGAACAATCCGCGTTTGACTCCCTCAATCCATGAGTGGTCGTCAATAGTCCAGTCATCCCTGAACAAAGCAAACCATTCGTCACGACCAAACTCAGCGCCGTTATAAATTCTGTTATAGAGATCTTGTGACTGCGCTTTTAACCGCGAGAAGATCCCTCCACCACCGCGCTCTACAATCCAGTATTTACCCGGTGGTATGGGTCCCTCATCAGGGATTGCTCCACACGCAGCGTTATTCATGTATACGCCTTTGCCGGAGAACGCCATGAAAACGCCAACGCCGTATAGGTTAAAAGGCACGTAATCTGCGCCGTTCAGAATCAGTGTTCCATTCAAAGCCATAGCTCATCCAATATCCATATAGTAACCATGCGTTACCATATCGATAATTGAACTTTAGAGCCATCAGTTATTAGAGTTATTTATCAAATGCGTTTAGGCTGCGCCTGCGTTGCAGGCTCGCAATAAGGATAAAGGTACTTTTTAAACGAAGCCGCCAGCGCCCTACACATCAATTCTTACGGACCCTTCTTGGTGACAACACGCCCGGCAATTTAATAAATGAATGAATAAAGGAATTTGTCGTAGTCAGGATTTATTAACCAGAACCGCCGATAAACGCAACAGTGGGCATTGCTCTGTGCTGATTTGCCTGTGGCTAACCGGCTAATATCCTGTTCGGTCTGCAATTATCCGCTGCTAATCGTGTTTTAATGCGCTCTCTTTACAGAAATAAACGGGCAGGCAAAATACCCTTTTTAATATTCAGCCTAATAGCCATGTCTGACGAAGCGCTGCACCAACAGATACAGAATCTGAAAAAGCACAATGCGCGGCTTAAGCGTATAGCGCATGACGCGCGCAACAAATTAAGCGCAGCGCTAGATGGCACCGGTTTATGTCTGTGGCAACTCGATATTCCCAGTGGAAAGTTAGTGATTTTTAATCGTCGCTGGGGCGCAATGCTTGGCTTTCAGCCTAAAGAGACCGATGCCAACTTTGAATCGTGGAAAGAGAGCCTTCACCCTGATGACGCCGCTGAGGTGTTAAAAGCCTTTTACGACCATATTGAAGGCATTGCGCCTTACTATGAGGCGTTGCATCGGATGATCGGTAAAAACGGAAAAGTCACTTGGGTATTGGATCGCGGCCGCATTAGCGAATGGGATGACGCAGGAAGACCTGTCAGAGTTACCGGCACGCATATCGACATGACGAAAGAGAAGCAATATGAAGAGCAACTCTCAACGTTGGCGCTGCACGATCCCCTCACGTTATTAACCAACCGTCATGCGCTGCAAACTCACTTTCGCGAACTGAAAGCGCAAGGTCAGTTGTGCGTGGCTTTTATCGATTTAGACAATTTCAAACACGTCAACGATACCTTAGGACATCGCAGCGGCGATGAAGTATTGATTCAACTGAGTCAGCGCTTGCTTGAAGCGTGCCCATCTGAAGTGGTGATTGGCCGATTAGGCGGTGATGAGTTTGTTCTGCTCATGCCTTATGCGCTGGATAATCCCTTGATACATCAAATGGCATACGCCTGCCTGGATGCCGCGCTAACGCCATTCGACATGGCCAACGGCAGCGCCAATATCGGTGCTTCGGTTGGTGTTGCACAGGTTGACGCAAAAGAGAGCTTTGATGAAGCGTTAGCGCGCGCTGATGAAGCGATGTATCGCATTAAAAAGAATGGCAAACGCGGCGTCGCGCTGGGGAGTGTGACTACGCTGCGGCATTATCAGCAAGCGAAGCTGGAACAACCTGGCACGACGCCGAATATCTTGTGGTCGGACACCGGCACCGACGACTGATACGCTGTTTTTTTGAATGGCAGGATTAAAGTGCCAGAAGCAGAAAGCCGCGTCCAGAAACCTCTCTTAGCGGCGTGGGATCAGCCAGTTTCTTAATAACCGCGTCAGCAGCGGCATCCACAGCCACACCACTAAAGCCACCACACACGCATCATCTAAAAAATGTCCCCACAACGTGCCGCGACTCATCGGCAGCAGCGCATCTACAAGCTGAGGAATCAGCAAGGTAGAAGGAAAGATAACGGCCAATGTCAGCAGGAATTGCTTCCATCTGGCGGGGCCGGGTTTCGCTTTGTCTACAGGCGTAAACCAAAACGCTGCACCGGGACGCACTTCAGTATGTTCAGGCGCGGCCAGCATGGCGGGCAGTGTGGCGATCAACGTTTTACGCTCAGCGGATTGCGTCCATTTAAACAGGTTGTCGAGGTTGTCAAAGCGAATCAATACCGTGTAAGTGTTTTCGCCATGCACCGGACGCAAGACGTTAACCCCTAAATGCCCTGGAAACTGCGCCGCCTGCGGCATGATCAGTTCTAGCCAGGCTTCATAATCGGACTGTTTACCGGGCTGCACGCTGTGAGTGATAACCAGCGTGACGTGATTAGCCTGTTGTGGATTGATCATGTCATTCTCCTGAATGCGCGACATCAGTGAAAAAGGTTTGCAGAGCGTCTGCCGTTGAATAAAAAATACGAGATAACACCGCTTATTGTTAGCGGAATGTTTTTGGGTTGTTGTTCAACAATTTTTGAGGAAAGGAAACATGCGGTTAAACCTTGAGGCGCTGCTGATTTTAGATGCGCTGGATCGCCACGGCACCTTTGCTGCTGCCGCGGCACGGCTGTTTAAAACTGCGTCTGCGCTGAGTTATACCGTACAAAAAATGGAGAGTGATCTGAAAATTACGTTGCTCGATCGTTCCGGGCATCGTGCGACTTTTACGCCGACTGGCCGCTTAATGCTAGATAAAGGGCGAGCATTGTTGCGTGCAGTCAATGAGCTGGAGCAGCAGGCGCGCTATGTCGAGAGCGGCTGGGAGAGCAATTTAGTGATCAGCGTTGATGCGTCGGTGCCGTTTTCGCTGCTCACACCGCTAGTTGATGAGTTTTATCAGCAACATCCGCATACGCAGCTGCAATTTCGCCACGACGTGCTGGCGGGCTGCTGGGAAGCGTTAAGCTATGGCGAAGCGGATATCGTCTTTGGCGCAGTACAAGAACCGGCGACGCGCAAAGATATTGGTTGCGTGGCGCTGGGTTGGCTGGATTATGTCTTCGCCGTTGCACCTGAACATCCCCTGGCGCAGGCACCGGAACCGCTGCTGCGTGAGCAGATCCGGCAGTATCGCGCGGTAACGGTGCATGATTCATCACGTCACAGCGCTGGTATTGATTTACGGGTACTGGATGAGCAAAAGACGCTCAGCGTCCATGATTTCTCTACAAAGCTGCAGGCGCAGCTGGCGGGGCTGGGATGTGGCTTTCTACCGTGCTATTTAGCTGAACCCTATTTGGCGGATGGCAGACTCGTGGCGCGTCAGTTAGATAGCGAATGCCGCCGTGATATGGCGTATCTGGCATGGAATGAGAATGCCAGCGGCAATGCGGCCCGCTGGTGGCGCGAGAAATTGCAGACGCTACCGGGATTACGCGACATTTATAGTGCGGCATAAAAAATGCGCACTGCGCTCCGTAAAGAGGAGTGCAGTGCGCAACAGGATTAAATGATTCGCTTTCGGCGCATCCTCGCCCTGATGATAGTGCAATACGTCACGTTGTAGCTCGGCATCGGCACGAGGCTCACTGATGCTGACGCAGACATTGAATTTGCCCTGCTTGCCTGGCTGAAGAGCAACAGGGATTACGTCACCGCTTTTACCAAAATATTCCCTTAGCGACATCGTCAAAATGGGCAGGCCGACGTGGGTGATTCACGGCAGCAAACACCCACTCGTTCCGTTCAAAGCCACAGGAAAACGTGTACACGAAATGATGGCCGGTTTAGATCTTAAAGTTTATGAGAATGGTCCGCCCGGATTCGCTGCTACGCATCCAGATCAGCGGAACAAGGCTCTGTTAGCCTTCTTACAGAAATACCCTTCTAAGAACTATTCCTAAAAGCACCCATCTGGGCGTTTTGTTTATTTATACTTGCCGCTTCGCTTATTCAAATCGATCTTTGGTCGATCTTTTCTTTTCACTATTCGCTTATTTAATTCATTCCGAGAAATAATTGATCATTTATTGATCAGATTGCATTTTTTTGAACATTCGATAGCACGCTTACCGCTTCGCTTATAATTATCCTCTTGATCAGCGCTTTAATTACTAATTTATTGCTTCTTTTAGCTAAAAAGATAATTTGTTGATCAAATTTTATGCTGAATAAGCGAAGCATGCCGCTTCGTTTATAGGAGTTTGTAGTGGACTTTTTGACGAAATGATCGATTAATACGAAACGGAAATGATCGGAAATTGAATGTAAATTTCCCCGATTCTTTTTTGTGATGTCATGACAAAATAATTTCATGGCTAAATCATTGATCATTATGTTAGGGCCGTAAATTAACCAAAATTTTGCATGGCTGAGTAAGCTAATCCGCTTGATCATGTAAATTTTATGGCTACATTTACTTTGTATTACCAGCCTGACGAAGTATTGTCTGTGATTGCTATATTATTAAACCTCATGAGGAATACAGGATGACTCAATATCGTGGTGGGGCAGGAAACTTTGCTGCAGACAAAGAGCGCGCAGCCGAAGCTGGCCGCAAGGGTGGCCAGAAGAGCGGCGGTAACTTTAAGAACGATCCTGAGCGCGCTATTGAAGCAGGTCGAAAAGGAGGTAAGATCAGCCGTCGCAGTTGAGTCTACATAACTCTTTTATTACAATAAGTTATGTAAATATCAAGGTGGCTATTTTTATATTTCCCTTCCCTTTCTGATAAAAGCCAGCTAATCCAATATGGCTGAGCGGCTTATTGCCTTCAGTCATAACTTATTTGAACCGGAATAGAACTCTATTCCGGTTTTTTTGTTTTTCAAAAAATAATCTGTACAGGAAAAAGTAATTGCGTACACATTTTATAAAAATAAAATAACGTCGGAAACTATTTATTTAGGCGTTATATGTATACGGTCTAACAAAAGTCTGTACAACTTTAGCCGATAAAGTCGAGGGTTACTGATTCAACAAAGTTAACTATTTAATGCCACTAACTCTATGGTGCAAAAAGAAAAATGCATTTTATATGCCAGTTTTGTTCACAATTCCAGCAGCAGCGACTCGCAAGATGGCGTTAATACGCTAGAGTTTTATTGAGTTCCCTTGATGACCATCAAGCGGCGTTAACAATTACCCTATCGAAACAAAATATGAGGCAAGAGTGATGACAGTTAAGACATTGAACGATCTCTTTATCCATGACCTCTCTGATATTTACAGCGCTGAAAAACAAATTACCCGCGCCTTACCTAAAATGGCGCGTGCAGCCACTGATGAAAAACTTATCGCCGCGTTTAATCAGCACCTCGAAGAGACACGAGGCCAAATAGAGCGGCTGGATGAAATCGTTGAAGTAACGCCAGAACTTAAAATTAGACGGATGAAATGTCATGCGCTGGAAGGCTTAGTCGAAGAAGCGCAGGAAATTATTGATTCTGTGGAAAAAGGTGAAGTGCGGGATCAAGGATTGATCGGTGCAGCACAGAAAGTTGAGCACTACGAAATTGCCACCTACGGTACGCTTTATGCGTTAGCGACTAAACTAGGTTATACCAAAGCTGCCGAGCTGCTGGCAGAGACGTTGAATGAAGAGAAACAAACGGATCAAAAGCTGACTGATGTCGCTGAGTCCATCACTGTGGCTTCCTGATAAGGAGAGAGACCATGTCTACATCCCCAGAAGAGCACTATCATGACTGGCTACGCGATGCGCATGCCATGGAAGAGCAAGCGGAAAGCATGCTCAATAAAATGGCCGATCGCCTTGAGCATTATCCTGAGTTGAGACAGCGTATTGTCCAACACATTGAGGAAACCAAACAACAGCAGAGCCTGCTCAAGCAGCTGCTGGATCGCCATGATATCCACAACTCCACCCTTAAAGATGCCATGGGCAAAATGGCTGCATTTGGCCAAGCCGTGGGCGGCATGACCACGCCAGATGAAGTGGTTAAAGGCGGTATCAGTGGCTATGTGTTTGAGAATTTCGAAATCGCTAGCTACACCAGCCTGATTGCCGCTGCAGAGCATGTCGGTGATGCGGAAGGCGTGACTATCCTGACGCAGATTCGTGAGCAGGAAATCGCGATGGCGGAATGGCTTTATACGCATCTGCCTGATGTGACGCAGCAGTTTTTACTGCGCTCGTCACAGTCGGGAGTAGAAGCGAAGAAATAAGTTTGAAAGGCTGGAGATGCGTTTAATCAGCATCCCCGGCAAATAGATTAAGGCGAGGCGGGCTGCCAGGTATTAACCGCTTGCGTGTCGATCGGTTTTGGCAGCAGCTTCGCCTGATAAAAAGCGTCAGCAATTTTTTGCTGTTCTGCCAGATCGGCTGATTTTACTGGCTCGATGTGATAACTACGCTGCGCATTGGCTTGTACTACGGTTGATATCGGTAATTTTCCCCACAGCGGTGACAGCAGTTTCGCTGCCTCAGCAGGATGCGCTTTCAGCCATTCAGCTTGGGTTTCCAACGCGTTATAGACAGCATTTAACACGGCAGGATGCGCTTTAGCATACTCTGTCGATGCCAGATAATAGCGTTGATAACTCGCCAAACCTCTGCCGCTCGTCAATACCCGCACATGCTGTTCAGCCTTCGCGCTGGTCACATAAGGTTCCCAGGTTACCCAAGCTGCGACGCTGCCATTTTCCATTGCAGCCCGCCCATCAGCAGGCGTTAACCAAGCGGGGGAAACATCACTGAATTTCAAACCCGCTTTATTCAGCGCAGCGATCAGCAAATAGTGGCTGCCTGCCGCCTTGGTGACAGCAATCTTTTTCCCTTTCAAATCCTGCAGTGTTTTAATCGATGAATCCGCCGGAACCAAAATCGCCTGCGCATCTGGTGAGGGTGTTTCGCGGGCGTAATACGTCAGATTAGCGCCTGCCGCCTGCGCAAAAACCGGTACGGTATCGGCGACATCAGCAGATAAATCAACATTATTCAGATTGAGCGCTTCGAGTAGCGGTAAGCCGCTAGAGAATTCATGCCAGCTGACTTTTACCCCTTGGCTGGCAAGAGATTTATCCAGCTCGCCACGCTGTTTAATCAGCGTCAGCAAGGTAGATGATTTTTGATAACCGATACGTAGGGTTTGTTCTGCGGCGTGGAGTGGAAAGGAAAACAAGGCGGCGACCAACAGGGCGCCGCCAAGAGCGTTAAGGCGGGTCATGATGCATCCTTATGAGTTACTAAGCCTCAGGCGATAATAGGGGAGGGTCCTCTATCCACTAAACGCCGTTTTCTCATAAGCTTTGCCGCGCAGCAGATAACTCGCTGCGCAACGATTAATCCGCCATTAAGTGGCCGTACATCACCATCAAGCGGCGGGTAACGCCGTTGGTCCAGCCAAACCCATCTTGCAAAGGATATTCACCGCCGCCACCAGGACGTGCACGATCGCCGCTGATATCATATTTCTCAACCAGCTTATGGTGTAGCTGATAGAAATTATTGACGGTGTTTAGCCAGTTCACCGCTATTTCGCTGGCAAGGGTCTCTTCGCCGTAGTTATTTAAGCCAACCACCGCCATCCACTGCATGGGAGCCCAACCGTTGGGTGCATCCCACTGCTCACCGCTGTCGACCATAGATGTTAATAATCCACCATTACTCAGTAGCAGCTGGCGCAGGGCGATAGATTGCAGATGCGCCTGATGCGGCGTAGCAAGGCCAACAAACAGCGGCACCACAGAAGCCGCGGTAAAAGCACCGAAGCGCGCACGTCGCCAGTCATAATCGCGGAACACGCCTGCGGTGCTGTCCCACAAGTAGCGGGTAATCGCACGTTTACGCGCCTCAGCTTTCTTTTGCCAGGCGAGTGCAGTTAACTCTTCACCTTTGGCGTGCGATAACGTGGCAATCATCAACTCAAGCTTGTAAAGAAACGCATTGAGGTCAATGGGAATAAATTGCGTGGTGCGAATGCTTGACAGACGTTTTGGATTACGCAGCCAGCGCGAAGAGTAATCCCAGCCGGATGCGGCACCAGCACGCAGGTCACGATAAACCTCACTTGCCGGACGTTTTGACTGACGCGCGGTTTCCACGTCTTCAATCCACGACTCGTCACGCGGCGTGTCGCGGTCATCCCAGTAACGATTCAACAATGAACCGTTTGGCATGCGCACCACATGACGATAAGCCTGGTTTGGCATCAGCTCACCCGCGCCATCCATCCAGAAGTGGTATTCCTTCATCAGCTGCTCAAGATAGCGCTTTGCGCCTCGCACACCATCTTCTTCAAACAGCTCAACCATGAGCGCAAATACCGGCGGCTGAGAACGGCTGAGATAATAGGTGCGGTTGCCGTTGGGAATATGGCCGTAATTGTCGATTAACCAGGCAAAGTTATCCGCCATGTGACGCAGTAAATCGTCACGACCTGATTCCGCCAGGCCCAGCATGGTGAAATAGGAATCCCAATAGTAAGTTTCACCGAAGCGTCCGCCTGGCACGACATAAGGTTTTGGCAGCGGCAGCAGTGAGGAATGCGGCATGTGTTGCTGCGGCATTTTGGTCAGCACCGGCCATAAATCATCGATGTGCTCGTTAAGCGTTTTGTCAGGGTTCGAGACATAAAAGCTCTCGTTAACGCCTGGCAAATAGAAGTGATCGGCCACGAAACGCGACAGGTCAAAGTCGCTGCTGCGTTTTTGACGGCGATAGCGCATCAGCACGTCGAGCGGATCATACTTTGGCGAACAGTCAGGAAAGGTTTTGCTATCTTCAAAAATGCGCGACATCTGAACATTTTCAAACAGTTCAAGGTAGCGATCTGCTGGCGTCAGCGCGTCTGGAGCCGGTAAGCCTTCGATCAGCTCGGGCTCTGGTTCAGAATCTTGCATGCCGTCCAATTTCAGTTCATGGGGATCGTATAGATACTCAACGTCCGCACCTGCACGAACTTCTTCGAATGCATTGAGTTGCTGGCGATTAGTATTAATAGCGGCCTCCAGAGCAGTCCGGTTTGCATAAAGAGAAAATTATAGACCTCTCAACCTGCCAAACAACAATGCAGATTGCCTATGAACGTAATAAAAATTGTCTATTAATCGGTTTTTTTGCATAAATTATAGCCATATCAACTAAATATGCGGTGGTTCACAAAAAATGCATTTCAGATGAATCTCTTAGGTAACTAAAGAAATCAGTTTAGTCTGACAAAAATGGGTATTTATTAACATTTAGACAAGTTTTACAGCCTAAAAAAGGGTGCATAACGTGGCATACGAAGCGACGAATGCAATAAATTAAGTGCTTAGGCGATGTCATTTATCAGTGTGTAATGAGGCCAATTGTTCAGCATGGGGAAAGCTGAAGAGGAATAATGCTATTAAGCACGATGTTCCCACGAAAGGGAACATCGCACTGACTCATTTTTTCATCGCTGCCCGAATCACATCTTGATAAGGGGTGGTTGCGCGACCAATCAGTTTACTCAGCGTATGGGAATCATCGAACAAACCGCCTTGCGCTGCGCCAGCGTCAGAATCCGCCAGCATATCAGCCAGCCCTTCTGGTAAGCCTGCGTTTTTGAGTGCGTCAGCAAACTCCGCTTGTGGCAGATTGATGTAATCCACTTTCTCGCCGCTTTGTGCCGCAATCTCTGCGGTGAACTGTGCCAGCGTATAATGATCATCGCCAGCCAGTTCATAAACCTTACCGGCCTGATCGTCGCGTAGCATGACTTCTGCGGCGGCCTCGGCATAATCCTGACGTGATGCCGACGCGATGCGGCCTCTATCTGCTGCGCCGATAAACGCATGGTGTGCCAGCGCCGGAGCAATACTTGCGGCGTAATTCTCGCTGTACCAACCGTTACGCAGCAGCGCGAACGGCACGCCTGAAGCCTGTAATAAGGCTTCGGTAGCGCGGTGCTCAATACCTAATCCCAGTGGCGATTTATCGGCATGCAGCAGGCTGGTGTAGGCAATGAATTTTACGCCTGCGGTTTTGGCCGCATCGATCACCGCTCTATGCTGAGCTTCACGCTGGCCGACTTCGCTGCCAGAGATCAGCAGCAGTTTTTCAACGCCCGCAAACGCGGCAACCAGCGTCTCTGGCTTATTGTAATCGGCTGCGCGCACCTGCACACCTTGCCTGGCGAGGTCAGCGGCTTTTTCCGGTGAGCGTACGGCGGCAATCAGCTGTCCGGCAGGAATCTTCTTCACTAATGCTTCAATCACTAAACGGCCTAATTGGCCAGTCGCGCCTGTTATTGCAATCATTTTGGTATTCCCTTTAATTTTGCTGTTGGTGAAAAACAGCCTACGAGATAAGCTAACTTTTAGTAAGTACTTACCTAATTGTTAGTATCAAGAGAACAGATTAAATGTCTGAAAAGCTAAGTGAAAAATTTAACCGTGGTGCGCTGTTAAACGTAAATTGCCCTTCCCGTGAGGTGTTAAAGCGTATTACCAGTCGCTGGAGCGTGCTGATTTTGCTGGCACTGAAAAAGGAAACGCTGCGGTTTAGCGAACTGCGGCGCACCGTGGGTGGCGTCAGTGAACGCATGTTGTCGCAGACGCTGCGTCATATGGAAGAGGATGGCTTTGTTGAGCGTATTGCTTACGAAGTGGTGCCGCCGCACGTGGAATATCGCCTTACGCCGCTGGGGCGTGAAGTCGAAGCGCAAGTCACCGGACTTGCCGATTGGCTGGAGGAGAATCTCAGTCGCATTCTGGCGCAGCGCGAGAATTAATTGACCGATAAGCGGATGCAATGTGAAGAGCAGGGCAGTGGTGAGAATCGATAAATGCGCGCTGCTTCCACAGCGCGCATGCGTGAAATCAAGCATGAGGTTTAGTGCAGATACTTTTCAAACCACGCCAGCGTTCGGCTCCAGGCTAACTCCGCTGCGGCTTTGTCATAGCGTGGCGTTGAATCATTATGGAAACCGTGATTCACGCCGGGATAAATATACGCTTCATAGACTTTGTCATTCTGCTTTAAAGCGGCTTCATACGCAGGCCAGCCAGCATTGATATTCTTATCCAGCTCAGCGTAATGCAGCAGCAGCGGCGCTTTGATCCGTGGCACATCTTCAGCCTTGGGCTGACGACCATAAAACGGTACGGCACAGGCTAAATCCGGGAAGGCCACCGCTGCCGCATTTGACACACCGCCGCCGTAGCAAAATCCGGTGATGCCGACTTTCCCGGTCGCTTCCTGGTGGTGCATGAGAAAATCGATCGCGGCGAAAAAATCGTTCATCAATTTGGTGGGATCCACTTTGGCCTGCATTTCTCGGCCTTCATCGTCATTGCCTGGATAGCCGCCTAGCGAACTCAATCCATCCGGTGCCAGCGCAATATAGCCCGCTTTCGCCACACGGCGCGCCACGTCTTCTATATAGGGATTCAATCCCCGATTCTCATGCACCACAACCACCGCAGGCACTTTGCCTTTGGCATTGGCCGGTTTCACGAGATAGCCGCGCACCTCACCATGACCTTGCGGCGAAGGGTAGTGAATGTATTCCGGTTTGATGTCGGGATCGGTGAATTCAACCTGACTGGCCAGCGCATAGTTAGGACTCATCATGCCGAGCAGCGTAGCGCCAGTCATGCCGCCAATCGCCAGCTTGCCTGCCATAGAAATGAATTCGCGTTTACTGATTCTGCCGTGTGCGTAGTAATCGTAGAGTTCGAGTAATTCCTGAGGGAAATCTTGTGCTGTTAGACGTGTCATAACAATTCCTTAACCCAGATTAACAGGAGGCGATGCCGCTTTAACAAAGCACAGCTTGTCAGCTGAGGCAACCGGGATGACTCATCGGGTTAAATGTAATTAACGTAACGGTAGGTGAAAATAACGTGATCGCTCACGCAAATTTTTTTATTGGCTATTTCCAGGTGGATTTATCTGCTACGCGCCAATAAGCTTCTTTACAAACTAATCTGTTAATTTAGTAAAGGAAATAAACTCAATTTATTAACATTAGCCGTTTGCTGAAAGCGTATGAATTGGCTCATTCCGCACCCCTTTATAATCGTGGCAAATTAACCTTAAGCACCTAAAAAAAGGCTAAGGCGCTGGTTGAAGTGGAAATCTGTCTAACGCATTAAAAAATAGGATTTTTGCATAACAAGCTCTACGATTAAGCCCCTGTTTTTGACAAGGTTTATACCAGAATAAACCGTAAAAACAGGATGTTGTCATGATTTTTATTCCTAAGCTTTTCTTTGCGAAATCAGCGTTTTTGCTGCTATTTGATATAACATTTATGTCACATAAAGGTGTTTGAATTAACTTTTGCGCCTTGTTTTTAAATAGATAATTGCCGCGAAAAACAATGACCAAAATCAAAAAAGACTGTTATAGTTTTTGCTCTCCCGATTGTTTCTGTTTCTCTTAGGCGAAGTGTTCTACATTTCGCGGCGGAAATTTAATTAAGCGCAATGTGAAATATTTACATTGTGCTTAACTTGTTAATTATAAGTAAATATATGGTGTTCTATGTGGCAAAGAGGTAAGCAATGTTTGGATTAGATGCCTTTCATCTGGCCAGGATACAGTTCGCATTTACTGTTTCCTTCCATATTATCTTTCCCGCCATCACCATCGGCCTGGCCAGTTTTCTGGCAGTGCTCGAAGGTATGTGGCTGAAATCCCGTAATCAAACTTATCGCGATCTCTATCATTTCTGGTCCAAAGTCTTTGCCGTGAACTTCGGTATGGGCGTGGTATCCGGTTTGGTGATGGCGTATCAGTTCGGGACTAACTGGAGCGGCTTCTCGCAGTTCGCGGGCAGTATCACCGGTCCGTTACTGACCTATGAAGTATTAACCGCATTCTTCCTTGAAGCGGGCTTCCTTGGAGTGATGCTGTTTGGTTGGAACCGCGTGGGTCCGGGCCTGCACTTCTTTGCCACCTGCATGGTTGCACTCGGCACCATTATCTCCACTTTCTGGATATTGGCGTCTAATAGCTGGATGCACACGCCGCAGGGTTACATCATCGAAAACGGTATTGTGATCCCGCAAGACTGGTTCAAGATTGTCTTTAACCCATCGTTCCCGTATCGATTGTTGCACATGTCTACAGCGGCATTCCTTGCCAGCGCCTTCTTTGTTGGCTCTTCGGCTGCGTGGCATTTGCTGAAAGGAAATGATAATCCAGCCATTCGTAAAATGTTCTCGATGGCGCTGTGGATGGCGCTGATTGTGTCGCCAATTCAGGCGATGATCGGTGACGCGCACGGCTTGAATACGCTGGAGCATCAACCGGCGAAAATCGCTGCCATTGAAGGCCATTGGGAAAACCCGCCAGGCGAAGCCACGCCGCTGATCCTGTTTGGCATCCCGGATATGGAAGAAGAGCGCACTAAATATGCGCTGGAAGTGCCTTATCTTGGCAGCCTGATCTTGACGCACAGCCTGGACAAGCAGGTTCCGGCGCTGAAGACTTTCCCGAAAGAGGATCGTCCGAACTCCACCGTGATTTTCTGGTCGTTCCGCGTGATGGTCGCGATGGGGCTGCTGATGATTACGCTTGGCGTGGTCAGCCTGTGGTTGCGTTTTAAAGGTCGCTTGTATGAGTCGCGTCCCTTCCTGTGGTTCGCCCTGTTCATGGGGCCGAGTGGTCTGCTGGCCATATTAGCCGGTTGGTTCACCACAGAAATTGGTCGTCAACCTTGGGTGGTTTACGGCGTGCAGCGCACCATTGATGCGGTCTCCGCGCATGGCGACCTGCATATGAGTATCAGCCTGCTGGCGTTCATCGTGGTCTACTGCTCGGTATTTGGTGTCGGTTATCACTACATGATGCGTCTGATTAAACAGGGTCCGATTACTGGCGAAGGTCACGTGGTTGAACACGGTGGTCCGGGTCAGAAGAAAACCCCTGCGCGTCCGCTGTCTGCAGCAACGCATAAGGAAGGAGACCTCTAAGATGATCGATTTCTCTATTATCTGGTTCACGATTATCGTCTTCGCCACGCTGATGTACATCGTGATGGATGGCTTCGATCTCGGTATCGGCATTCTGTTCCCGTTCAACAAAGATCCGGTTGAGCGTGACATGATGGTGAACACCGTTGCACCGGTTTGGGATGGTAACGAAACCTGGCTGGTGTTGGGCGGCGCGGGCCTGTACGGCGCGTTTCCGCTGGCGTATTCGGTGATTGCCGATGCGTTGTCGATTCCATTGACTGCCATGTTGATTGGCCTGATTTTCCGGGGCGTGGCGTTTGAATTCCGCTTCAAGGCAATCGAAGAGCATCGCGCGTTCTGGGATAAATCTTTTATCGCCGGTTCGCTGTTGGCCACCTTTAGTCAGGGCGTAGCAGTCGGCGCGATGCTGAACGGCATTCCGGTTGAAGGCCGCGCTTTCGCCGGTTCAGCAATGGATTGGTTCGCGCCATTCCCGCTGTTCTGTGGTGTGGGCTTAGTGGTGGCGTATGCGCTGCTGGGCTGCACGTGGTTGATCATGAAAACCGAGAACGAGCTGCATCGTAAGATGTCAGCACTGGCGACACCGCTGGTGATTACGCTGTTAGTGATTGTGGGCATTATCAGCTTGTGGACGCCATTCTCGCATGCCGATATCGCGCATCGCTGGTTCAGCCGTCCGAATCTGTTCTGGTTCCTGCCCGTTCCAGTGCTGGTGCTGCTGTGTTCATGGGGCATCATGCGGGCTATCAAGCGTGAAGCGCACTATTCGCCGTTCCTGTTAACGCTGGCGCTGGTTTTCCTGGGCTTCTCCGGTTTAGGCATCAGCATCTGGCCAAACATTATTCCGCCGTCGGTCTCCATCTGGGCGGCAGCATCACCGCCGCAAAGCCAGGCATTTATGCTGGTGGGTAGCCTGCTGATCATTCCAATGATCCTGGGTTACACCTTCTGGAGCTACTACGTGTTCCGCGGGAAAATCAAAGCAGACGAAGGATACCATTGATATGCAAACCGAGGTCAGCAGCACGAAAACCCACAATGAGACGAAAGCCCCATGGTGGAAACGTATAATGTGGCTGGTGATCATCTACGGCGCAAGCGTGCTGGCACTTGGTGTGGTGGCATCACTGTTTCGTATGATGATGACAGCGGCAGGTATGCGAAGTCATTAAACGAACTCTGCTGTAAAGGCTGGCTCTGCCAGCCTTTTTTAATTAGTACCCTAAGCAATTAATGCGATTTATGCTTGAGAAGCCTACGGTTTCTTTACCCTTCCTTACATTCTTTATACGTTTTTGTTATTCTTTTGTGACGAATCTCGCAGTACAACTCACTTCGACGTAAACCACCATGCTCAGCCTGACCCTTAAGAAACAGTACATCAACGATTTGGTGGACTGGATAGAGGCGAATCTGACCGACGATCTCAACATCGATCTGATTACCCTGAAATCTGGTTACTCTAAATGGCACATGCAGCGCATGTTCAAAGAGATGACCGGACAAACGCTGGCGGCTTATACGCGCAAGCGCCGTTTAACCCTGTCTGCAATGGCGCTGCGTTTAACCCGGATGCCGCTGATCGACATTGCGGTGCGCTTTGGTTTTGATAATCAGCAGAATTTCACTCGCGTATTCAAGAACCATTTCTCCGTCACGCCAGGTGCATTTCGCCGTATTCCCGATCTGCCGGTGAAGCATTTCCACGGTCGCATTCCGGTGCGTTCACCCATTGAGCAGGCTGAATTGGTGATGCGTGAAGACGATCTGCAATTGTGTGGTGAAGTGGTGGAATGGGAATGTAAGTTTGGCGATTACATTCACGACAGCGAGCAGCGTGTTGCCGAGCAGGCGCGGCATTTTGTCCGTTTCGCTGGGCAATATGTCGAACGCGGTTGGCTCGGTTTTCAATACAGCCCGGGCAATTCTTCCGCTGAACAGCAACATATCAGTCTGTTTCAAGCCCTGGAAAGTCAGCATGCTGAAAAGCTGAGTTCGCAAGTCGTGAACTGGACGGCGAATCGCGGCCTGTATGCGATGATCCGCTGGAGTGGTACACCGGAACAGCTCACGCGTTTTATCTCCGATATTTATTACCTGCACCTGCCAGCACTGGGTGTGGCGCGCCGTCCGGGTAAAGATTTGCTGCGTTTAGATCTTAAAGCCTCCAAGCCAGATTGGCTGATCGGCGTGTTCGCCATTCCGGTAACAAAAGACTAAATGCATAATTCGTGCGGTAATCTGTGACTAACCGCACGATTTTATAAAAAAATCGCCGATTCTGGCGTAAAATCCTCTCTTGAAACCCTGACGTTGCGCATTCATCGGGCAACCATCCTTCAGGGCTGGAATATTCATCTGCAATTCAGGCCGCTTCCGGCTAAAAATGATAAAGACCTCAATTATGCGACTCTCAATGTTGTTCCTTGTTACGGCGCTTTCTGCCATCCCAGCTCTTGCTATGGCGCAGATGGCTGAACCTTTTAATCCGCCTGCTGGGCTGCACCCGCATTCGCAGGGTACTCAGCATGAAATTCTGGGTGATGGTCAGTTGCCGCAACACAGTCAGGGTAATCCCGCTACAGCAGGTTTTGCCGATACGTTTTAATCTGACAGAACACGCGCGCGTGCAAACGTGATATGTGCTTTAAGCTCCGCTTCAGGCACAAACGCATGAACGGCTTTTACCTGAGTCCTGTTACGCGCTCATCTGTTATTAGCGAGCCGTAAATCAGGCTTTCTGACCCGCTTTTCTGTACTTTTTTTCTGTACTTCGACGCGCTTCTCCTCCTCTCTTTAAGACGCCTCTTCCTGCGTCACTTCACACCTTTTATTGCGCTTCTCCCAATTCATAAAATATGTTTTAGGCGTGCCGATCGCATTTTTCGTCATTGTGGTTAAGATATATCATAGCTATCTTACTGGCGTTAGATGAGAATGATTTTGATTTCATAACCGGAAAATGGGTTGCGGTGGCTAGCGGTGTAATGCGCTGTGGCGCTGACAATCTGCATCGTGACAGGAGCTGAATTTTGCGAGATAACAAGAAAGAGATCCCAGGTCGTGCGCCACAGCGCGTGCGCAACGAATTACGTTTTCGCCACATCACCGTGACGAGTAAAACCAAGGTCGCTAATCATTTCTGGCGCATCGTTTTTAGTGGCAGCGATCTGGCTGGCTTTAACTCGCCCGGTTTTGATGATCACATCAAAATCTTTTTCCCTGAAGCGGGTAGCGGCGAGTTAGCGCTGCCGCAGATGACTGATGAAGGCATCGTATGGAAAGAGGGCGTGCGTCCTCCGGCGCGTGATTATACGCCGCTGGAGTTTGATGGTGAATCTTCCCTCACTATCGATTTTTATATTCATGAAAGCGGTGTCGCCAGCGATTGGGCAACGCGAGCAAACGTTGGCGACACGCTAATCATGGGCGGCCCGCGTGGTTCGCTGGTGGTTCCAACGGATTACGCTTTCCAGCTTTATGTCTGTGACGAAACCGGTTTACCGGCTTTTAAGCGTCGTAAAAAAGATCTGCAGGCTGAAGCGCTGCATCTTTTCGCTTACACCGACGAGCAAACCGGGCGCGGTTATCTGCCGGATCTGGCCGAGGTGAATGTCAGCTGGCTCGGTAACGGCACCATGCAAAGTGAAAACCTGGGCACGCTGATCGCCGCGCTGGATAATATCGCTATTCCGCAGGATGAGTCTTTCATCTGGCTGACCGGTGAAGGCAATTTCGTCAAAACGCTCAGTGATTATTTCACTGTAGATCGCGGTATCGATCCCGCTTACGTACGCGCCGTTGCCTATTGGCACCAGAAGTAGCGCTCCCCGCCGCCTGTGTTGAATTTTGCCAGGCGGCAGACTACTATCAACCTCCTTTTCCCCATCTCCAGGCAGGCAATGAAACAGGACTCAGCATTCTCATGTCATCGCGACAGCGCACCGCGTTCAGGAAGCTGTGGCGGGCGTCGTAAACGTCGGGAAAAAATGCTGGATGCCAGTGATATTCGCCTGTTGATGCTGCACTTTCTTGGGCAGAATGCCGCGCACGGCTACGAACTGATTAAATCAGTTGAGGAACTGTCCAAAGGCGAATATTCCCCCAGTCCCGGCATTATTTATCCGAACCTGACGCTGCTGGAAGAGATGGACGCCATTCGCGTGGTTGATGCGCAGGCATCACGTAAAGCTTATGCGTTAAAGGCGGCCGGACGTGTATTGCTGGAAGAGAACCGCGAGCATATCGCTAGTCTGATTGAACGCTTAACGTCGCTGGCGATTTTGGTGAATAATCGTTCTATTCCTGATGTTGATCAGGCGATCCATCAGATGAAAGCGGCGTTAAATAGTCGTCTTTCGCAGGAAGATATTTCAGAAGAGACGTTGCAGAGCATCATTTCAACCCTCAACGAAGCGGCAAAAAAAATCACAACCAGCTGATTAACACGTCTGGTTGTGATCTCTCTGTTTTTAGCGCTGCACTAAGTAAATCTTCTCATTCACCTCAATGTTATGCGTTGGCGTCAGGCTTTTTCCTGTCAACGTGCCCCAGCGAGCGTTCTGGAAAACAGTAATCGCGCACCCGCTGTTTCAGCATTGAAGCATCGGGGAAGCCACCATCGCGCTTGCGCTCCCACAACAAAAAATTATCGACCTTAATTTCAAATATCCCGCCAGTGCCTGGTTTCAGCGTCACCGACGCGAGATCGTCGGCAAACGTGTGCAGCAGCTCTTGCGCCATCCATGCTGAACGCATTAGCCAGTTACATTGCGTGCAGTAATGTATTTCGATGGTCGGTTTCGGCGTCATGGGGATTACCTCAATAAGATGTTGATTATTCACTTAGAAGTGCAGATTAACAAAATGTGCGCTGTAAGAACCCTCTTAATGTAAATGCTATTGATAATGATTACCACTTGCATTAGATTCTCGGCAAATAATTCATACCTAAAAATAAGTTCAATTTTTTTATGGCTTTATTGTGCGAAGCCATCTTTTGATACTGTCTGCAAGCGTGTGAGCGAATACTAACAATTAATCAGGACTTTCGCGCTCATGTCACTACTTTTTCAGGGAATTACGCCACAGCGGCTGTTTAAAACGGCGCTGATCGCCTCTGCAATTCATACAGCCTGCGGCTACGCCGCCAGCTCGGATCCTTCGGTTCTTGCACTTTCAGCCAGCAAAAGCAGCAGCAGCGAACCGGTAATGACCGTTAACGCACCCCAAGACGAAAAACGGGCGGGCAGCAAAATCTCGCTCTCTGCGGCAGAGCTGCGTCAGCGTGGCGCAAACGACTTTGGTTCTATCATGCGTTACGAACCGCTAATCAGCGCAACCGGCTCCAGCGGCGGTTCGTCTGCTGGAAAAAGTGGTTTCGACCGCGCGGGTTATACGGGTTACAACATTCGTGGGCTGGAAAGTAACCGTGTAGGTCTGGACGTAGATGGCATTCCGCTGCCGCAAGCCACCGGACGCAGCTATGTTGGACGCGCCGGCCTTGACAGCTTTGGCATCGGTCGTGATTACATTGATCCCTACATGTTTGGCCGCATCGACATTGAAAAGGGCGCAACGGCGGTCGATCAACCCAACACCTCAATCGGCGGCAATGTCTCTTTCCGCAACAAAACAGCGGATGATTACCTGCGTCCGGGTAAGGAAACCTACTTCGGTTACCAAAGCGATTATGACTCTTCGAACCGTAGCTGGCACAACGGCATTACCGCTGCGGCGGGCGATGATGAGCTGCGCGGTATTTTCGTTTACAGCCGTCGCGACGGGCAGGAAACCGAAAACAACAGCGGCGAGCTTGACGCTTACCCAGCGAACTGGCATTCCGATGCCTTTATGACTTCCGGCATCTGGCAACCCAATGATGAGCACAAACTCAGCGCGACGCTGGATTACTACCACAAAACCAATCATTCGCATTACGACAGTTGGGATACATCCGGTAATACCGTTTGGGGCACTGCGCAGCAGCAAAGTGACACGCGCCGTTTCGGCGCGAGCCTGAGTGATGAATACACGCCGTATAATAATGTTATCGACAGCCTGATCACGCGCGTTTACTGGCAGAAAACTGAAGCGCATGACAACACCTACATGCCGTCGAGCGCCAGCGCCTATCAAACGGTTTACTCCGATTACAACAGCGATACTTACGGCTTTGACACGCGGCTGGCGAAGAGTATAGGTCGTCATGAACTGAGCGGCGGCCTTAACGCACGTCTGATCGAAACCGAACGTCCGTTCCGCCAATCGCCTACGCCAAGTGTTTATAGTGTGATCATGCAGCCGCAGGCCAACAGCCGTAGCTACACGGTGGGCGGTTACGTACAGGATAAGATCAACGTTGACTTCGACAGTCATAATTTCGCGGTGATTCCGGGCGTACGTGTGATGTACCAGAACACCAAGCCGCGAGATGTCTCCACCTTGACCACCAACAGCAGCGCGCTCGACTCCTCAGACGTGTCAGCGCTGTACGGATCTGCGAACACCGATACACAGGTTCTGCCGTCAATTGCTTTCCAATATGATCTGACACCAACGCTAATGACCTATCTGCAATATAGCCGTGGCGCGCAGTTCCCGAATGACACCCAGCTGTATGGTTCGTGGAACCTGGGTTCCAGCTATGCCGGCACAGCGCAATATGCGTTGATAGGTAATCCCGATCTTAAAACCGAAACCAGCAATAACTACGAATGGGGCGTGAAAGGTCTGTTGACCGAAGGCGTCAGCATCAACGCGGCTGCCTTCTATAACGACTATAAAAACTTCATTGCCTTTACCCGTTACACCCGTTCAGGCAATCCCGATAAATTCGTTAATGTACCGAGCAACATCTACACCACTTATGAAGCTGAGAACCGCGATAAGGCATACATTTACGGTGCAGAAATCAGTAGCAAAATTAACTTCGGCACCTGGTTCCAGCAGGTCGATGGTCTGAGCGCCAATCTGGCCTTCGGTTACACCCAAGGCGCAGCGAAGTCGAGCTACCTTGGCGACCGTTATGTCGATCTGGAGAGCGTAGCGCCGATGAAAGCCATCGTTGGCCTGGCGTGGGATGACGTTGATCGCGGTTATGGTGCGGCAGTCACCGCTACTTTCGTGAAAGGCAAGAAAGCGACAGCGACGAACCGGGAAAGCTTCACCAATACGGGTAACGCCATAACGGATTCCAGCACTGATTATATGCGTGTGCCGGGTTATGGCATGGTGGATATGACCGCGTACTGGAACGTCACTAAAAACGTTAAGTTGAGCGGCGGCCTCTATAACCTCACCGATCGTAAATATTGGGATTACCTCAGCAGCCGTGAGTTGACCAGTGATTCACAGCAGGATCGCAACGATCAATCGCTGGCGGTGATGCCAGGCCGCACCTTCCAACTGGGTGTTAACGTCGACTTCTGATAATAATTTAGCTCTGCGATAAAGCAGGGCTCATTCATGGGAACAACGCGCAATGAACCAGACTTACCAACACTATTTAGCCCTGAAGGGTGAACAGCCGAAGAAGTATGCCCGCGATCTGGCAGCGCTGATGGGCATCAGCGAAGCACAGCTCTGCGAAGCGCGTATCGGGCACGACGCGCAGGCGATAAAAAGTGATTTCCCGGCGCTGCTGGCTACGCTGGAAGCGGTCGGTGAAACCAAAAGCATCACCCGCAATGAATATGCGGTACATGAGCATCTCGGAGAATATAAAAATCTGCATTTAGGCGGTCACGGTGGTTTGGTTCTTAATCCACGCGCGTTGGATTTGCGCCTGTTTCCGTCGCAGTGGCAGAGCGCGTTCGCATTGCGTGAGCAAACTGCGCATGGCGAACGCCAAAGCATTCAGATCTTTGATCGCCACGGCGATGCCGTGTTGAAAGTCTATATGACAGACAACAGCGACAAAGCCGCGTGGCAGGCATTGATCGCGAATTTTGCTCAAGAAAATAGCGCACCGATTAGTGTTCAGCCGTTTACGGCTGCGGAACGCAATCGCAACGTTGATGCAGCAGCTATCGACAACGAATGGCGCGCGATGACTGACGTGCATCAATTCTTTGGCCTGTTGAAGCGTCACAACGTCTCGCGCCAGCAGGCATTCCGCGCTGCGGGTGACGATCTCGCCTGGCAAGTCAGCAATGATGCGCTGGCGAAAGTGCTGAATCTGACGTTGCAGGATGCCAATGAAATCATGATTTTTGTCGGCAATCGCGGCTGCACTCAGATCTTTACCGGCGTTGTAGAAAAACTGATGCCAATGGAAAACTGGATCAACATCTTCAATCCGCAATTTACGCTGCACCTGATGGAAAACCACATTAGCGAAAGCTGGGTAACACGCAAACCCAGCGGCGATGGTTTTGTCACAAGTCTGGAACTGTTCGCCGCCGACGGCACGCAAATTGCGCAGCTGTATGGTCAGCGCAGCGAAGGCACGCCGGAGCAGGCGCGCTGGCGTGAGCAGGTCAACTCGCTGCGTGCGGCAGGAGACGGCGCATGAAATCGCTGTTATTGATGGTGCTGGTGGCGCTTCCCTCGTTTGCGGCGGAGCGGGTGGTGTCGATTGGCGGTGACGTCACACAAATCGTTTATGCGCTGGATGCTCAGCAAAATCTGATCGCCCGCGACAGCACCAGCCAGCAACCGGCGCAGGCGAATAGATTGCCGAACATCGGCTATATGCGCCAGCTCAACGCCGAGGGCATTCTGGCGCTGAAACCGACGTTGGTGTTAAGCAGTGAGCTGGCTAAGCCTTCGCTGGTGTTGCAGCAAGTAGAGCAAGCGGGTGTGAAAGTGGTGGAGATAACCGGCGAAAACAGCGTGCAAGCTATTCCGAAGAAGATTGCTGCCATTGGCAAAGCGCTGAATCGTGACGCTCAGGCACAAACCCTGGAAGCACAGGTTGAGAAGCAGCTGGCGCAACTTCCGCAACAGACATTACCGGTCAAAGTGCTCTTTATCATGGCGAACAGCGGCATGAAATCACTGGCGGCGGGTAATCAAACTGCTGCAGATAGTGCCATTCGCAGTGCGGGCTTGGTGAACGCCATGGCTTCAGTACCGCATTATCAGGCGCTGTCACAGGAAGGCGTGGTCGCTGCTGCGCCCGATTTAGTGGTGATTGGGGATGATGGACTGAAAGCGTTCGGCAACGAAGAGAAACTGTGGCAGCTGCCAGGGCTGGCACTAACGCCCGCCGGGCAGCACCACAACCTGCTGGTGATCGATACCATGGCGCTGCTGGGTTTTGGTCTGGATACGCCGCAGGCTATTGTCAAATTGCGCCGTGCGGCAGAAGCCATCCGGCATGATTAATCTGCGCTGGCTGCTCTTGATGCTGATCAGCATGTTGGTGGCGATGGTGATTGCGGCGAATCTCGGTGCCATGTCGCTGTCGCTGCGTGCGCTGTGGCAAGCGCCGCTCAGCGACATCAGCTGGCAAATCTGGCTGAACATTCGTTTGCCGCGCGTGTTGCTGGCGGTGCTGTTGGGTATGGCGTTGGCGGTATCGGGTGCAGTGATGCAAGGGCTGTTTCGCAATCCGTTGGCCGATCCCGGATTGCTTGGCATCAGCAGCGGCGCGGGTTTAGCGGTGGCGCTAGCCATCGTCATCCCGCTGGCGCTGCCAGCAATGTTAGCGATGTGGCTCCCGACAGTCGCTGCGTTTCTTGGCAGCCTGTTGGTGACGCTGCTGATCTTCAGCTTTAGTCGTCTGGCGCGCGGCAATTTGTCGCGGTTGCTGCTGGTCGGCATTGCCATTAATGCCCTGTGTGGTGCAGCGGTCGGCGTGCTTTCATGGCTGAGCAACGATCAGCAACTGCGTCAGCTTTCGCTATGGGGCATGGGAAGTTTAAGTCAGGCGCAGTGGCCTTCGTTGTTGGTTTGTGCGCTGTTGATTGTGCCAGCGCTGCTGCTGCTGCAGACGCGTGCGCGTCGCCTCAACTTGCTGCAACTGGGTGAAGAAGATGCGCATTACATGGGTATTGATGTCAAACGCACCCAGCGCCAACTGCTGGTGCTCAGCGCGTTACTGGTTGGCACCGCCGTATCGGTCAGCGGGATTATCGGTTTTGTTGGCTTAGTGGTGCCACATGTGATGCGTTTTTGCCTGGGCAACGATCACCGCTGGATGTTGCCGGGCTCGGCGCTGGCAGGCGGTATTCTGTTGCTGCTGGCGGATACGCTGGCGCGCACGGTGGTGATCCCCGCTGAAATGCCGGTGGGATTACTGACCAGCCTGATTGGTGGACCCTGGTTTCTCTGGTTGATCCTGCGCCAGCAGCGAGGAACGGAATGATGAAGCAGCTTCAGGCTAGTGGACTGCATTTTGCGCGCGGCACACGGATGCTGATCGATAATCTGGATGTCACGCTTAACGCCGGTGAAATGGTGGCGCTAATCGGCCCCAATGGCGCGGGGAAATCAACGTTGTTACGCCTGTTAACCGGTTTCCTGTCCCCGGATCATGGGGAATGCCGCCTTGACGATCGCCCGTTAGATCAGTGGCCGCGTGAGCAGCTGGCACGACGACGCGCGGTAATGCGTCAGCAAAACACCATGACCTTTTCGCAATCGGCGGCGTCAGTGGTGGCAATGGGTCGCGCGCCCTGGCCATCAACGCAGTCGGCTGCGATTGTTGCAGAGGTGATGATGTTGACCGGGTGTGATGCGCTGGCGCAGCGCGATTATCGTCAGCTTTCCGGCGGGGAGCAGCAGCGCGTGCAGTTGGCGCGCGTGCTGGCGCAGCTGTGGCAGGATGGCGCGCCGCGAGGCTGGCTTTTTCTCGATGAGCCGACTTCGGCCTTGGATCTGTTCTGGCAGCAGCAGACGCTGCGCTTGCTGCATAAACTCACGCGCAAAGGTGACTTTAGCGTCTGCACCGTGCTGCACGATCTCAATCTGGCTTCGCTGTGGGCCGATCGTATTTTGCTGCTGCATCAGGGCAAATTAGTGGCGCAGGGCACACCGCAGCAGGTGATGACGGAAGCAACACTGATGCGCTGGTATCAGGCCGAATTACAGGTAACGCCACATGCTGAAAGTGGACGACCACATATTCAGCTGCGGGTTTAGGCCGTTTCGCTTATAAAACATTACCTTGTCTTAGCTGCCAACTGTTTTTTTCAGCCATACTTTTCTCTAAACAGTCAATAAACAGTCAATAAACAGGGAGAAAACGATGGCGAATACGCTAAACGAGGCTGCTGAAAAGTTAGGTAAAATTTTATTATCTTCTGGTCTGCATCTTGCCACCGCAGAATCTTGTACTGCCGGTCTCATCAGCATGACGCTGGCGGCGGTTGAAAACAGCGGCAACTTTTATACCAGCGGTTTTGTCACCTATAGCGAGAGCGCAAAAGTGCGTTTGCTGGGTGTGAGCGAAAGGGTGCTTGAACAATACACCGCGGTGAGTGAACACACCGTACGCGAGATGGCGCAGGGGGCCTGCGATCGGTCCAAAGAGCCCGTTAGTTTGGCCATCAGCGGCTATGCAGGACCTGACGGGGGCGAAGATGGCACGCCCGCAGGCACCATTTGGGTCGGTTGGAAACTGGCGAACGGCGACATCTACGCGGAATGTCAGCAATTTGACGGCGAACCAAAAGAGGTGATGGAGCAGGGCGCGCTGTTTGCTATCAACGGTTTAATCAAACGCCTTCAACCTTCCCGCTGAAGCCAGAAAAATGCGCCACATTCAGGCGCATTTTTACGAAACCATTATTGCTGTGAAGGGTTAACAGCAATATGTGGGCAACCGCAAAGCCTCAGCGGCAATCGACAATCAACCGACCGCGCACTTTACCTTCCAGCAGATCGTGCGCACCTTGCCGCGCTTCACTCAACGGAATGACGTGGGTAAATTTGCTGAGCTGCGTGGTGTCGAGGATTTCACCAAGGCGTTGCCACGCCTGCTGGCGCAGCGCTTTAGGGCACATTACGCTGTCAACGCCCGCTAAGGTGACGCCGCGCAAGATAAACGGCGCCACGCTGGTGGGCAGATCCAGACCTTGCGCCATGCCGCAAGCGGCGACCACGCCGTCGCGCTGAGTTGCGGCTAGCACATTGCTTAAGGTATGGCTGCCGACGCTATCAATCGCCGCCGCCCAGCGCTCTTTAGCCAGCGGTTTGCCGGGCTCTGCCAGTTCAGCGCGATCGATAACTGACGATGCGCCGAGTGTAGTGATCAAATACTCTTCGTCGCTGGCGCGACCGCTGGACGCGATGACGTTAAAACCGAGTCGAGCCAGCAAGTTGACGCTGAAGCTGCCCACGCCGCCGCTGGCACCTGTCACCAATACCGGGCCATGATCGGGTTTAACGCCCTGTTTCTCCAGCGCCAGCACGCACAGCATTGCGGTAAAACCTGCGGTGCCGATCGCCATGGTTTGCAAAGGGCTTAGCGTGCTCGGCAGCGGCACTAACCAGTCGCCGGATACGCTGGCTTTTTGCGCCAGCCCGCCCCAATATTTTTCTCCAACGCCCCAACCGGTGAGTAACGCAACGTCATCGTGTTGCCAGTCGGGATGGCGGCTTGAGGTTACACGGCCAACAAAATCGATGCCGGGTACCATCGGGAATTGACGCACGATAGGGCCTTTATTGCAGATAGCTAAGGCGTCTTTGTAGTTCAGAGTGGAGTAGCTAACGTCGAGTGTGACGTCTTGATCGGGCAGTTGTGATTCGGGGAGATCTTTCAGCAGTGAACGGTAACCTTGTTCGTCATTTTCAATGACCAGTGCCTTAAACATGCAGCCTCCGGCAGGTTTGGAAAGAGATCAACGAGTTTACGCTTCCATGGCGGATTTCGGTAGGGATTGGCGTCGTTAATCTCAGCGTCGCGCCTTTAACGTGAGGCGTCGTCTGTCCCCCATCCCAACCTTCCCCGTTTTGACGGGGGAAGGAGACGCTGCCTCACTAACATATAGCAGCATCTTCCTCCCCCACGAGTGGGTAAGGAGACACCGCCACAAGCTACTTCCTTACTAACATATAGCAGCATCTTCCTCCCCCACGTGTGGGGGAGGACCGAGGTGGGGGACAGCCAGCACCAACTCACGAGCAGCCAGCACAAACTCGCCAACTAACCTAATCTCGTACCTTATCAATTGCATCGCGCAGTCGATACCATCCGCTGACCAGCGGAACAAACCATGGCTTACCGTTATAAAGTGGAATAGGCCGGAAGTTGCTGCGTTCAAACGATAAGGGCCGCGGTTCGGTGCCAAGCAGTTTCTGCGCGGCGCGAAAGCCCAGCCAGCTCATCAGCGCCACGCCATTGCCGTTACAACCCACGGCGAAGCGCGCATTGTCCATTTCACCGGCGTAAGCCGTTTTATCACGCGTCATTCCTACAAACCCGCTCCACGCGTGGCTGATACGATAGGGTGCGAGTTCTGGCCAGATCGCCAGCATGCGTTGGCGAATGCGAATCGCCGCCGTTTTCTCATCGCAATCCATTATGCCGGGGCGCGACCCAAACAGCAGGCGCGTGCCGTCCGGGGAAGGGCGCGTATAAATGAGATCGCGGCGACTGTCGGTGATCATTCTGCCGCTGGGAATCAATCTTTCCAGTAACTCTCGCGGCAAAGGCTCAGTAGCAATTTGATAACTCTTCACCGGCACAATGCGTTTCGCCAGATTTGGCGTGGCGTCCTTTTCGGTATAGCCGTTGGTCAGGAAAATCACCGATTCGGCCTGAACGGTGCCGCGTTCGGTATACACCACTTTGCCGCCGCCTTCTGCTTTCACACTTTTTACTCGCGCATGTGAAAACAGCTGCGCGCCGTGCTGACGCGCCAGCGCCCGCAGCGCCCGATTGTACTTGCCAGGATGCACGCCGCCATATTCATCCACCAGAATGCCGCCGTGATAAAAGCGTGAGCCGATGATCGCCGCCTGATTTTCCTGATCCACTTTGTGTACCGTCACGCCCGTCACGCGGTGCAGGATATCGCCCATTTCATATAGGCTGGCAAGCTGCTTCTGCGTATGCGCGCCGAAGTAGCGTCCGCCGATAAACAGGTCGGCATCCAGCTGCTCACTGCGCACTAACGTCTGAATAAACGCGAACGACGCGATGGAGTCGGCAATCATGTGCTGAAACAGGTCGGGTGGAATGCCTTTTATCGCGCCGCCAACCACCAATTTTTGTCCGCTGCTGATCATGCCGCCGGTGCGCGTGCTGCCGCCGCTGCCGAGTTCATTAGCCTCCAGCACCACCACGTTTTTCCCGTGACGCGCCAGCTCAACGGCTGCATTTAAACCGGCGAAGCCGGAGCCAACTATAACGACGTCTGCGCGGGCAGGCAGCGCATCCAGACAGGTTTCCGGTGGCGCAGCGTCCCACCAATAGGGCGTGGTTTTGAAATCTTCAGTAAAAATGGCCTGATCGGACATGATCTCTCTCTTCACTGTTACAACACCTGACCGAGGAACTCGCGGGTGCGTGCATCCTGCGGGTCGTCAAAGAGCTGCGCCGGTGGCGCCATCTCCACAATTTTGCCGGCATCGGTAAAGCAAACCCGATGCGAGACTTCGCGGGCGAAACGCATTTCGTGCGTCACCAGCAGGCAGGTCAGCCCTTCATCCACCAGTTCGCGAATAGTATTCAGCACCTCTTTCACGGTTTCTGGATCGAGTGCGGCTGTCACTTCATCGAACAGAATGATTTCCGGCTGCATCGCCAGCGCACGCGCAATCGCGACGCGTTGTTGCTGTCCGCCTGAAAGTTCCCCGGGATAGCGGCTCTCTTTACCGCTTAGCCGCACTTTTTCAAGCAGACGAATCGCGCGCTCGCGCACCGCTTCACGCTCATGTTTCAATACTTGCATCGGTGCCATCATCACGTTGTCGAGTACCGTGCGATGCGGAAAAAGGTTGTACTGCTGAAACACCATCGCCACTTGATGACGCAGCGGGCGCATCGCTTTTTCGCTGTTGATCTCATGAACGCGATGTTCACCCACGCGCACAAAGCCTTCATCAATCGGCAGCAAACCATTTATGCAGCGCAGAATGGTGGATTTACCCGAGCCGGAAGGCCCGATAATGCAGACCGCTTCGCCTTTGGCGACCTCCAGCGAAATGCCTTTCAACACCTCGGTTTTGCCGAAAGATTTATAAATGGTGTCCAGTTCAATCAGGGACGAAACGCGATCGATCATAGGGCATCCCCTTTGGTGTTGTTTTCCAGTCGACGCGCCAGCAGGGCGATCGGGTAGCAATAGCAGAAGAACATCAGCAGCACGGTGACGTAGAAATAAACCAGCGTGCTTTCGCTTTCGGTTGCCAGCGTGGTGCGCAGCAGCGTAACGACCTCTTGCACGCCAGTGACGGTAGCCAGCGCAGTGGAAATGGCCAGCAGCGCATACAGGTTCATCCAGCCGGGAATGATGCGGCGCAGCGCCTGCGGTAAAATCACGATGCGATAAATCTGCCACTGGCTATAACCAAACGAGCGTGCAGACTCCCATTGTCCGCTGTGCACCGAGTTCACCGCACCACGGATCACTTCGGCGAAGTTAGCGGCAGTAGGCAAACTCAAGCCAATAATGGCTTTGAACAGCGGCGAAAAAGTGAAGTGAATACCCAGCAATTCCACGCGATAAGGCAGCAGATAAAGCATTGAAAACAGCAGCACCAACCACGGCGCGTTACGCAGAAAGTTCATCACCGCACGCGCGGGCAGGCTTAACCAGCGCCGTTTCGCCATCATCGCCAGCCCAAGAAACAGACCGAGCACGGTGGCGAACGCCATGCTGACGATGCTGATAAAGATGTTAAGCACGAAGCCGCCGCTCAGCGGCCAGCCCTGCATCGATCCGGTCAGCAGCAGCGGCAGTTTCTGCCAAACCTGATGCCATTCGCCGCCGGGATCGTTGAAGATGCTAAACAGCAAACCCAGCAGCGTCAGGATGAAAAAGGCCTGCTTGGTCTGGGTTTTGCGTTTTTGGTAAAGCATGTCCATGTTTAGCCTCCATATCCTGGGTAGGCGAGGCGACGTTCAACCCAGCCAATCAGCCACACCAGCGCACTCACCAGCACCACGTAAATCACCAGTACCAACAGCATCACTTCCAGCGTGCGGAAGGTGTCGTTATAAATCTGTCCGGCGGCGTACATCAGTTCCGGTACGGTAATCACCGACGCTTGCGAGGTGGTTTTAAACAGATTGGTTAACACATTGGTCAGCGGCGGCAGGCAGATGCGTGATGCAATGGGAACCTGTACATGACGAAACAGGCCCCAGCGCGAGTAGCCGAGTGAACGCGCCGCTTCCAGCGTGGCTTTAGGAATAGCATCGAATCCTGATCGAAAGGCTTCTATGCACAACGCGCCACCAAACAGGCTGAGTGAAAGGGCCGCTGACATAAAGGCGCTGACCATCGGCACCTGCAAGCCGGTTAGCGGATCCTCCTGCGTAAAACCGATCTGCGTCAGCGTGAAATAAAAGAACAGCATTTGCAGCAGCGGCGGCGTATTGCGGAACAGCTCAACAAACAGCTCAATGGCGGCATCCAGCCACGGCAGCTTTAACGTCAGCGCCAGCGTGCCTGCCAGACCAATGAGGATCGCCAGCAGTGAGCAAAGCGCTGCCAGCTCCAGCGTTTGTATCACCCCCTGAAATAGCCACTGCTGATACACCGGATCCAGCAGCCAGGAATAGTCGAGTCCAAACATAGTCAGGCCTTAGTTCGCCGCTGTGCGAGCCGCTTCTGCACGTTTTTCAAGGTACGGCGATTTCGGCATGTCGAACGCTTTTTCCCATTCGATGAGCTTGTTTTCGCCTTCGGCTTTCACGATCGCTTTGTTCACTGCGGCCAGGAAAGCGGTGTCATTTTTGCGCACGCCACCCGCCATTGGGGTGAACTCATAGGGCTTTACGGCAATTTTGTAATCAGTCCAGCCCGCCTCATGGGTTTTGTTTTGCAGCGTCATGTCGTCGAACACCATCGCAATGCAACGGTTGTCCTGCAATGCACGATAGGCTTCTGGCAGTGCGGTAAAGTTCACCAGTTGCAGACCATACTTCTGGGTCACGGTTTTATTGAAGTAAGAGCCTTGAATGCCGCAGATTTTCTGGCCTTTCAGCTGTTCCCACTGGGTGAATTTCGCAGTTTTACGCGCCAGGATAGAAGGGCCCGCTGCGGAGACGTACTCTTCACTGAAGTCGATCTCTTTGGCACGCTCAGGCGTCACGCCCAGCGTGGCCATGATCATGTCGATCTGACCCGCGTTTAAAAACTGGATGCGGTTCGACGCGTTGACCGGCACCAATTTGATTTTGTCTGGTGAACCCAACAATTCGTTGGCGATATAGCGCGCCAGGCTGATTTCAAAGCCCACGGTTTTGCCGTCGTTATCCATGTAGCCGTAAGGTGGATAATCATTTTTCACGCCGACGGTAAGCACACCCCGACTTTTGATATCAGAAAGCGTGTCGGCATAGGTAATGGCGGGAGCAGCCAGCAGCAACAGTGACGTGGCCAGAAAACGCATACGATGTTTTGTCATTTTCTTATCCTTCGGTAGTGATGGTTTGCAGGTTTTATGATGTTTTTTATAGGGATACGCGTTGTTTTTGCACTGCGTCACTGTCGTCTTAAAGACAATTTAGGGTTCGCAGATGGGCAAAAAGTGCGACTCACTTGTCAATCGAATATGAAATCTGATAGATATTTAGTCAACAAAAAACCATATATTGAAATCTTATAATTAAAAGTTTCACATTATGGAACTTATTGGGGCGAATAGGATGAGCGATAGCGCGGGAAAAAATGGCGTGCAGTTACTTGATCGGGCAGTCACGCTGCTCGATTTTGTCGCAGATGCGGGCAGTGAAGGCTTAACGCTGAAATCGTTATGCGAATTATCGGGACTGAATAAAGTGACTTGCCATCGCATTTTAAATTCGCTGGTGGAGCATCAGTTGCTGCACAAAATTCAGGGTGACAAGTGCTATCGGCTGGGCACCAAATTACTCATTTTCGGGGCGAAGGCTGCGCGTGGCCCGGGATTGCGCCGTCAGTTTCAGCCAGCGCTGGAAAGATTGCGCAAGCAGACCGGCGAAACGGCCATGTTAATGGCACGCGATCGTGATGATTCTGTCTGTATTGATCGCTATGACAGTGAATATCAAATGCAAACGCTGACCGGCTCGGTGGGCGGTTCGGTGCCGCTGGGATTAGGGCCGGGAAGCCTGGCGATTTTATCGTTTCTCGACACTGAACAGCAGCAGGAGATGTTGCAGCGAAATCAGGCGCGGCTCGAGAGCTGGCCAATGCTGACACCGCCACGTTTAGCGCGTTGGATTGCGGAGACAGCAGAACAGGGTTACGCGTTGGATACAGGCGAACTGATTCCGGGTATTGCCGGTATCGCAGTGCCAATCCGCGTGGCAGGGGCGGGCGTAGTCGGTTCGCTCGGCCTGACTTTTTTGTCCCCACGGCTTAATGATGACGTTTGTCAGCGCTATGTAGCGCTGCTTAAACAGGAAGTGGCAGAAATTGAGCCGCTGCTAAGTCCACTCGATACGCGGTTACGTGCGTCGATGTAGGCGAGGATTTTGCATGATCTTTCTCAGAGGATTGTGCTGGCTTTTCCCCATCCCGGCCTTTTCCCGTGAAGCGGGGGAAGGCGATGCTGCCATATGCACGTTCAGAGCGAGCCCAAGGCAGCGTCTTCCTCATAACAAACATCAGGAGCTAAAACATGTCTATTTCTGGCAAGAAAGTCGCACTCATCAGCGGTGCCAGCCGCGGTATTGGGGCAGCGATTGCCGCTAACTTACTGGCCAACGGCTGGGCGGTGAGTTTGGGGTGTCGCTCGCCAAACGATGTACCGATTACCGACGAAGAAAGCCAGCTGATCTGCGCTTTTGACGCCTTTGACCCCGACAGCGAAAAAGCCTGGATCAGCGCGACTATCGAGAAATTTGGCCGCATCGATGCCGTGGTTCACAACGCCGGTATGATGTTGCCCGTTTCAATCCTTGAAGCCAGTGATGATGAGTTTGATCGTACTTTTGACGTCAACGTTAAATCGCCAATGCGCTTGAGTCGCCTGGTCTGGCCGCATCTGCAAGCCAGCGGCGCCGGACGCATCGTGATGTTGGTGTCGCTGTCGGGCAAACGCGTTAAAGCAGAGCGCTCCAGCCTCTACTCAATGAGTAAATTTGCCGCCTTAGCGCTGGCCCACGGATTACGCAAAATTGGCGATGTCGATAGCATCCGCTGCACGGCGATTTGTCCTGGTTTTGTCGCCACCGATATGGGAACAGCACTCACTGAAATCTCAGCCGAAAAAATGACGCAGCCGGAAGATATCGCGCATCTGGTGCGTACTGTGCTTGAGCTGCCGAGCACCACCAGCATCGCCGAAATTCCCGTTAACTGGACGGTAGAAGATAGCTACTAACTGACGAGGTCAATCATGGGTCCAGGCGTTGATGCGGTGGCTTCATCAGATAACTTTCCAACGGAAACCGATGTCGTCATAGTTGGAGGTGGGATCATTGGCGTTGCTACGGCGCTGTCGCTGGTTCAGCGCGGCATTCGTGTGGTGCTGCTGGAAAAAGGCACCGTAGCGGCAGAACAATCAAGTCGTAACTGGGGTTGGTGTCGTCGCACAGGCCGTGATCTGCGTGAATTGCCGCTGATCAATCTCAGTATGCAGTTATGGGAAAACATGAACGCCACGCTGGGGCGTGAAACCGGTTTTCGCCGTAACGGCATCGTTTATGGGACGCGTACCGAAGCGCAATATGCGCGCCATCAACGCTGGATTGCCGAAGCTAAACAGCACGATATTCACAGTGAATTACTCTCATCGTCACAATTACGTGAGCATCTGCCGCAGTTACAAGGCGAGTTCATTGGCGGATTGTTTACCGCGCTGGATGGTCGCGCAGAACCGCAAAAAGCGGCACCGGCGATGGTGTTGAAAGCAATGGAGCATGGCCTGAATCTGCAACAACATTGTGCAGTACGCACCATTGAACGCACCAATGGACGCGTCAATGCGGTGATCACCGAACATGGCGCGATACGCTGTCAGCAAGTGGTCACGGCGGGTGGTGCCTGGACGCGATTGCTGCTGCAAGGGCTGGATGTCACGCTTCCGCAGCTTAAGGTTTTATCTACCGTGTTGCGCACCCGGCCAGTGGATTTCGATCCAGGCGTTTGCGCCAGTTTTGGTAGCGTAGCGTTACGCAAACGGCTGGATGGGGGGTTAACCGTTGCCAGTTCTGCCACCAATACCGCTGATATCACGACCGATTCGCTGCGTTTCAGCCCACTGTTTATGCCGGCGTACTGGGTTGAGCGCCAGGCGCTGAAGCTGCGTTTAGGCAAACGCTTTGTCGATGAATTAGTTAACTGGCGGCCTGGCGTGGAAGATAAGCGATCGGTGTATGAGGCGGTTCGCGTGCTGGAGCCGCAAATCGATCCGGCTATTGTTCAGCGGATGCGGGAGGCTCTCGGCAAGGTGTTGCCGCCGCTGGCCAATTTGCCGGTAGCACAAAGTTGGGGCGGTTTGATCGATACTCTGCCTGATGCGATCCCCGTGATCTCTGCGGTAGATGAAGTGAAAGGACTTTACGTCGCTACCGGATTTTCTGGTCACGGCTTTGGTATTGCGCCAGGCGCTGGGCAGCTCATGGCTGATCTCGTATTAGGCAGCACGCCCTCGGTAGATCCTCATCCTTTCCGCTTATCACGCTTTAGTGACGGTGAACGGATTCGGGCGCAACACTGGTTGTAGCACGTAACTGCACCTTATGCGCGGCTGCATAAATTTGCATAAGGTGCAGATATTTAAGCGTTTTACTCTCGGGTTATTTTAATAAAACATTATTTATCAACGAGTTGTGTATTTATCATTTTGACTGATTAATTATCGCTGGCGGGTTGTCGCTGTTTAAAAAAAGTGACATCATGACCGCCAATTTTTGACACCCATTTTCATCTTTACAGAGGACGCCGCCATGGCCGGTACAATGCGCATTTGCACTTGTTCCCGTTCGCTACTGCGAAAGCGCGCGCTGTTTCCCTCGATCATTTCAGTGACACACTCCTCGCTCACCATGCGGTGAGGCCAGCCTGACGCACGCTGTTGGACATGCGTAAGGGCAGAGCTCATCTGACTTTACTGATGTCTATCGGTTTAATCCGTCTGACGTTATTCGCCGGGGAATCATCCCCATTGCTGTGCCTTTGGCACCCACTCATCCTTGACGCTAGGGATTTGTGCTATGACACCACTAAAAATTGCTGCCAGCGCCGCTGTGGCGCCTAACTTGACTCTCAACACCGCGCGCGACGTGGTGACGCTGGACAACACTGATTTTACCGACGTGGCGGCTGTCGTCGTCTCTTTGGCTGATACGCGCAGTGGCGTGCTGGCACTGTTACGCCACACCGGTTTCAATTTGCCGGTCTTCGTGACCAATGCCTTTGAAGAAGAAGTGCTGCATTTACCTGGCGTCACTGGCGAATTAAACGGCGAGCCCGAAGAGTGGGCTGCGCTGGAAGCCGCTGCGCAGGCCTATGAATCTGAGCTGCTGCCGCCATTTTTTGAAACCCTGACCAAATATGTCGACATGCAAAACAGTACTTTTGCCTGTCCGGGACATCAGGGCGGGGCGTTCTTTAAAAAGCATCCGGCAGGACGGCAGTTTTATGATTTCTATGGCGAAAACGTATTTCGTTCAGACATGTGCAACGCCGATGTAAAACTGGGCGACCTGCTGATTCATGAAGGCTCAGCGAAAGACGCGCAGAAGTATGCGGCCAAAGTCTTTAACGCGGATAAAACCTATTTCGTACTGAATGGCACGTCAAGTGCCAACAAAGTGGTGACCAACGCGCTGCTGACGCGGGGTGATTTGGTGCTGTTTGATCGTAATAATCACAAATCCAATCATCATGGTGCGCTGATTCAGGCGGGTGCTACACCGGTTTATCTGGAGGCAGCCCGCAATCCGTTTGGCTTTATCGGCGGCATTGATGCGCACTGTTTTGATGAGGATTATCTGCGTCAGCAAATCCAGAAAGTTGCCCCGCAGCGTGCCAGCGATGCACGTCCGTTTAGACTTGCCATTATTCAGCTCGGTACTTACGACGGTACGGTTTATAACGCGCGTCAGGTGGTGGATCGCATCGGCCATCTCTGCGACTACATCCTGTTTGATTCAGCGTGGCTGGGCTACGAACAGTTTATTCCGCTAATGGAAGGGTGTTCACCGCTGACGCTGGAATTGAACGAAAACGATCCCGGCATTTTTGTCACGCAGTCAGTGCATAAGCAGCTGGCGGGCTTTTCGCAGACCTCGCAGATTCACAAAAAAGATAACCATATTCGTGGGCAAAAGCGTTTTTGTCCGCACAAACGCCTGAACAACGCGTTCATGCTGCACGCCTCGACCAGCCCGTTTTATCCGCTGTTCGCCGCACTGGATATCAACGCCAGAATGCATCAGGGCGATGCAGGTCGTCGCATGTGGGATGAGTGCGTGATGATCGGTATTGAGGCGCGTAAAGCGATCTTTGAGCGCTGTGAAATGATCCTGCCGTTCGTACCGGAAACCGTAAAAGGTAAAGCCTGGCAAGATGCACCCACAGAAGAGATCGCTCGCGATCTGCACTATTTCAGCTTCGAACCTGGCGCGAAATGGCACGGTTTTGCCGGTTACGATCGCGATCAATACCGTGTTGATCCCTGTAAATTACTGCTGACCACGCCAGGGATTGATGCAGCGAGCGGCGAATATGCAGCGTTCGGCATACCCGCAACCATTCTGGCTAACTACCTGCGCGAGAATGGTATCGTGCCAGAAAAGTGCGATCTTAACTCAATTCTGTTCCTGCTGACGCCTGCGGAAAGCCCAGAGAAAATGGCGCATTTGGTGACGATGCTGGCACAATTCGAGCAGCATGTGAAAGAGGATGCGCCACTGGCTGAAGTGCTGCCAACTATCTATCGCAAGAATGCTAAACGTTATGCTGGTTACACGCTACGCCGCTTGTGTCAGGAGATGCATGATCTCTATGTCAGTCATGATGTGAAAGGTTTGCAGCGCATGATGTTCCGTGAGGAGGGTCTGCCAGCGGTGAAAGTGAATCCGCAGGATGCGCATCAGGCGTACATTCGCGGTGACGTTGAACTGGTGCCGATTGCCAAAGCCGAAGGGCGAATTGCTGCTGAAGGTGCGTTGCCGTATCCGCCGGGCGTGCTGTGCGTTGTGCCGGGTGAAGTATGGGGCGGAGCGGTACAGCGTTATTTCCTGGCTCTGGAAGAGGGCGTGAAGTTGTTACCAGGCTTCTCACCTGAATTGCAGGGGGTTTACACTGAAGAAGATAGAACTGGAAACAAATACTTAGTCGCAAATATGATGGTGGCTGGCCGCTAGGACGAGCCTGGGCTGCGGCGGGTTGTGGCCCGCCAGCCTTTTGTTATTGCCGTAACCGGGTGAGCTCGTTTCGTTCGCCCGGCAATTAGGCAGTTTCATTTTTCCCACGGCCTGACGAACGAAACGTCTGTTGTCTCTCGGGCTCGAGCCCGAGAGTGATTAAAACTGCCGGTAGCTGCGTTGCGCAGTGCTCACCTTAGTCAGATAACGACGCGATTCAGAGCTGGGGTGCTGCTTGGTCAGCGTCTGATAAACCTCGTTCGGCGACATACCATTGATAATATTGAACGCACGATCCTTATCACTGGAGAAGACCCGTAATACGCTGCCTGCACCGCCGTTATAGGCGGTAATAACCGCATAGCGACGTGACAACGGATCCTGAATTCCGCCTAAATAACTCTTCTGCAGAATCGAGATATAAGCCGTTCCCGCATCAATGTTGTTCTCGGGATCAAGCAAATAGCTGCGGCTCGGTTTGCCCCATTTGCCCTTCATGCGGAACACATCAACGCCGGCGGTATGCTGCACAACCTGCATCAAACCCAGCGCATCAGAGTGGCTAACCGCATAGGGGTTGAAACTCGATTCAGTTTGCATGATCGCTAAAATCAGTGAGGCATCCACGCCATACTCTTCAGCCGATTTGCGCACCATCGGCAAATATTTATGCGCACGTTTGTCGAGGTGGTTCGGCACCATTGGAATGGTGATCGAGTAAATCACATGCAGGCCCGAAGTGCGGCGCTTCAGCTTATTTTGGATCAAATAGTCAGCAAAGTTTTCAGCGCGACCTTGCCAGCGAATGGCCTGTCCCGTGTTATCCAGCACCTGACCATACAGCAGCGGCTCTTTGCTGATCACGATATCGTTGGCATCTGAATAGAGGTCAACGTTGCCAGGATCTTCACCAATCAACAGCGTGGTAACGATCGCCTGGCGCAAACTGGCCATGGGATCGGTGCCCGCGATGGTTTCAATCGTGATGCTACCGCTTTCAAAGTTGATGTGACTGCGGGTGTAATAGTTGTCGCTGTACTTGACGTAATCTTTCGGTCCGGCGATCAGAACCTCATTAATACCCCAAATGTTTTCGATGTTATGGGCGAATTGCCCCATCAAAATGTCAAACCCGTTGGTGTCTTTAACCCATTCTTCGTGAGACTGCTGTTTTTTTCCGGAGCAGGAAGCCAAAAGTGGTGCAATCACCAGCAGGGCTATCAATCTTTTATTCATTGGAAATATATGCCTGACCTGGATAACGGCCTCAACGAGGAGGCCAAAAATGTTTACGCTTCTGGCGGCGTGTAGCCTTCAATGTGCACGTCTTTGCCTTCAAACAGGAAATTAACCATCTCCTTTTCCAGCACTTTGCGGTCTTCTGGGTTCATCATGCTGAGCTTTTTCTCGTTGATTAGCATGGTCTGCTTGGCCATCCATTTCTGCCAGGCTTCTTTGGAAATCTCGTTGTAAATGCGTTTACCCAGATCGCCAGGGTAGAGCTGAAAGTCTTGGCCTTCAGCGTCGCGTTGTAAAAAGGTACAAAAAATAGTGCGGCTCATTATTCTTCCTCATTGATCTCACAACTGTGCAAAGCCAGTTGCTGGGGATGGCGCAACTCGTGCAAAAGTCGCTCGACAGGTGCGGCTAATCCCACTGCCGGTGGCTGCGCTAAGTTATACCAGAGACCGTCCGCTTCATCCATCGCCGACCCGACAGAAGGCCATGCCAGCCACATTGGCACGATGTCCAAATGGAAGTGGCTAAAGGTATGGCGAAACGCGGTCAGCTGCTGCGGTTTTGCGTGAATACCCCGCGCGATTAACCAGTCAATCAGCGCCTCTTCGGTGGTGAATTGCGGGAAGCAAAACAGGCCGCCCCATAATCCCACTGGCGGACGCTGCTCTAGCCAGACGTCATCGCCATGCTGGATCATCAGGAACCAGCCGCTGCGCTCTGGCAGGGTTTGTTTCGGCTTTTTACCGGGATAGCTCGACCAGCTGCTGTCGGCATAAGCCATACAACCACTGTTAAGCGGACAAATTTCGCATTTCGGTTTTGAGCGGGTGCAAACGATGGCGCCGAGATCCATCATCGCCTGATTGAACTCACTGACGCCTTCAGCAGGCGTAACGGTTTCGCTGATCTGCCATAAGCGCTTTTCGACCTCTTTTTTGCCCGGCCATCCCGCCACCGCGTAGCACCGTGCCAGCACGCGCTTCACGTTGCCATCGAGGATGGGGAAATGTTGTCCAAGCGACAACGACAACACCGCGCCTGCCGTTGAACGGCCTACGCCAGGCAGCGCCGCGACATCATCAAAATTGCGTGGAAATACGCCTTTGTGCACATCAACAATCTGTTTCGCCGCTTTGTGCAGGTTGCGCGCGCGCGCGTAGTAGCCTAAACCGGTCCACAGATGCAGCACTTCATCTAACGGCGCAGCGGCTAAATCGCTGACCGTAGGAAAACGTGCCATAAAGCGTTCGAAATAGGGAATAACAGTAGCAACCTGGGTTTGCTGTAACATCACTTCGGACAGCCACACCTTATAAGGTGTTTTCTCCAGCTGCCACGGCAGGGTTTTGCGGCCAAAGCGCTGATACCAATCCAGCACCTGTTGCGCGAACTGCGGCGCTTGCATCATAAGAAGGAAATTTTCCGTGGTTACTCTACACTCAGGCAGGAATTCCAGCACATGCGCATCTGAGTGTAAACCGGAAGATGGCAAAGGCTTGCTTCTGCTTATGAACTTTGCATAATGCCCGTTTCCCAGAACAGGCTAACCAGCAGGCTTCGACATGATTAATGACGTCATCACCCCAGAATTTGATGAGAATGGACGCCCATTGCGCCGCATTCGCAGTTTTGTACGCCGCCAGGGCCGCTTGACCAAAGGCCAGCAGATGGCGCTCGATAATTACTGGCCGGAGATGGGCGTGGAATACCAGCCGGAGCCCATCGATCTGCTGCAACTCTTTGGTCGTGAAGCACCGATTACCCTGGAAATTGGTTTTGGCATGGGCGCTTCTCTGGTGACTATGGCGCAAAACACACCACATCAGAACTTCCTGGGTATAGAAGTTCATGCGCCGGGCGTAGGCGCATGTCTGGGTGCAGCAAAAGAGGCGGGCGTAGAGAATCTGCGCGTGATGTGCCATGACGCGGTGGAAGTGCTGGAGAAGATGATCCCAGATAATTCGCTGCGTATGGTGCAACTTTTTTTCCCCGATCCATGGCACAAAGCGCGCCACAACAAGCGTCGCATTGTACAAGTGCCGTTTGCCGAGCTGGTTATGCGTAAGCTGAAGCTGGGCGGCGTGTTCCACATGGCGACTGACTGGGAAGCCTACGCGGTTCATATGCTGGAAATCATGAACAGCATCGACGGTTATAAGAATCAGTCCGAAAGTCAGGATTACGTGCCGCGTCCTGAGACGCGTCCATTGACTAAATTTGAGCAACGCGGGCAGCGTTTAGGCCATGGCGTATGGGATTTAATGTTTGAGAGGGTGAAATAATGGCCACACAACGCAGCCGCCGTTTACGTAAAAAAATGCATATCGATGAATTTCAGGAACTCGGTTTTTCTGTTGCCTGGCGCTTTGCCGAAGGCACGTCTGAAACTGAAATCGATGAAACGCTGAATCAGTTTATTAATGAAGCGATTGATCCAAATGGTCTGGCGTTTGACGGCAGTGGTTATCTGGCGTGGGAAGGGCTGGTTTGCCTGCAGAAAGACGGTAAATGCACCGATGAGCACCGTGAACTGGTGCGCAAATGGTTACAGGATCGCAACCTGCACGATGTGCAAGTGACTGAACTCTTCGATATCTGGTGGGACTAAGTTCTATATCTGCCTGGCTTACTGGCGACTTGAGCATCGTGCAGGGCTCGCATTCTCACGTATTTATGTACGCGCCGAATGCGCTGCGCTGGTCGGCATCCAATTCGCTGCGACGCACGGCAGACCTGTCGTTATAGTTTCAGTGAGATCGGGAGAGTTTATGGTTCGTAAAACGGTTCTTGCTGCGCTGCTGCTGGCGGCAACACAGGCTCAGGCTGCCTATGAATGCAGCGTGAAACCTCAAGATGATGTCGTCATTAAGCCGCAGAGCGTGCAGGTGGTGGGGACTAACGGCAATCTGGAAATCACGCCGCAGGGTGACATAACATTCAATGGTCAGCCAGTGACAGTGGATAATGCCAGCCGCCAGAAAGCAATTGATTACCAGAATGGTTTACGCCGTGATCTGCCTTGGATCGATAGTGGCGCAACGTCACGGCTTGAAAAGAGCCGCGTGGCGCTGGATCGCGTCATTGTTGAGAAACTGGGTGCGAACAGCAACGTGCGTAATCGCCTGACTACGCTCAATAGTCAGCTGAAGCAGCAGATGAACCGCATTATTGAACATCGTGCCGATGGTTTAACCTTCCATCATCAGGCGATTGATCAAGTACGTGCAGACGGCGAACAACTGGTGCAAACCACGTTAGGCGGCGTGATGCAGGACAGCCTGAACGAGATGGGCAGTAAGCAGGCCGTCAACGGCAGCAATCCGTTGCAGGCGATTATGGGAAATCTTGGCGGGCTTCAGCAGTCAATTCAGGCTGAGTGGAGCAATCAGGAGCAGGATTTCAAGAACTTCGGCCATGAAGTATGTAATCGCGTTATTACGCTAGAGGATCAGCGTAAGGGCTTGGTTAGCGGTCTGAAAAAATAAATAAAAGCCTCAGCCTGAAAGTTCGGACTGAGGCTTCATTATTTCTTTTCGCCGCTATTCTTCGGCTAAAAACAGTTCTAATAGCGAATTCAGAAACAATTTTCCTTTCTCACTGATCTGCCAGTGCTCTTCAGTCTCAATCACATAGCCTGCCGCAATGGCTGCGTCTATCTGTGGACGAATGACCTCTTCCGCTAAGCCGGTATAAAGCGAAAATTCATGGCGTGGTGCCGCTTCCAGCAAACGGAAACGATTCATGAAAAATTCGAACGGCTTTTCGGCATCGGCAACCTCGTACTGTTTATCCAGATAAGTGCCTTTCATGAAACCGCGTGGATGCTTGGTTTTCACCGTGCGCACAATGCGGCCATCGGGTTGGGTTAACTTGCCGTGTGCACCGCACCCGATACCGAGGTAATCACCAAAACGCCAATAATTGAGATTGTGTTCACAGCGATAACCCGGTTTGGCGTAAGCCGAGGTTTCATATTGCTGATAACCGGCTGCGGTCAGGAGTTGATCTCCCTGCTCGAAGATATCCCACAGCGCATCGTCATCGGGCAGTACCGGCGGACGCGAACTAAACAGTGTGTTTGGCTCGATGGTCAACTGATACCACGACAGATGCGGCGGATTCAGCGCAATTGCCTGACGCAGATCGTCGAGCGCTTCCTCAAGCGTTTGGTCAGGCAAGCCGTGCATTAAATCAAGATTGAAGCTGCGCAGCCCCAGCCCTTCAGCGAGATGAGCGGCGCGCTTCGCCTCTTCTGGACCGTGAATGCGCCCCAGACGTTGAAGCTTCTGCGGGCTAAAGCTCTGCACCCCGATGGAAATGCGGTTGATACCGGCGCGCTGGTAAGCACTGAAACGATCGGCTTCTACCGTGCCAGGATTCGCTTCCATGGTGATTTCAGCGCCAACCGCCAGCGTCAGACGCTCACGTACGCCGTCCATCAGCATCTGCATCGCGCTGCTGCTTAACAAGCTTGGCGTGCCGCCACCGATAAAAATGGTACGGACTTCTCGTCCATTTATCAGCGGCAGATCGTTATCCAGATCGTTGAGTAAATGCTGTACATACTCAACGTGCGGCATCTCATCTTTCAACGCATGGGAATTGAAATCACAGTAGGGACATTTCTGTACGCACCATGGAATGTGGATATAGAGACTGAGTGGCGGCAAATTAGGCATTACGCATCGCTTCCAGCAACAGCGTCAATGCTTTACCCCGATGAGAAACCGCGCCTTTTTCCGCTTTGCTCAGCTCAGCGGCGGTTTTACCTAAAGCCGGAACGGCGAAAATGGGATCGTACCCGAAGCCACCGACACCCGCTGAAGCACGCGTGATTTCACCTTCCCAACTGCCGTGAAACACCAGCGGTGTAGGATCTTCAGCATGGCGCAGATAAACCAGCACGCAATGGAATTGCGCCTGACGCTGATCGTCGGGAACATTTTCCATCGCTGCGAGCAGCTTCTCAAGGTTCTGCTGATCGCTGGCCTCTTCGCCAGCGTAGCGGGCCGAATAGATGCCCGGCGCGCCGCCAAGCGCATCTACCGCCAAACCCGAGTCATCGGCAATGGCGGGTAAACCAGTAATTTGCGCCGCATGACGCGCTTTGAGAATAGCGTTTTCGATAAAGGTCAGACCGGTTTCTTCAGCGGATTCCACGCCAAGCTCGGTTTGCGCCACGATATCCAGGCCAAAGGCGGACAGCAGGTCCGCCAGTTCACGTACTTTGCCGGGATTACCGGTAGCGAGCACAACTTTTTGCATAACAGTTCCAGTTAATTCGATTACAGCAAATACCAGAGACCTGGGAACAGGTCCATGCCGAGGAAGTTCAGGGCATACAACACCAGAATCACGATCATCGCTGAGAAGTCGATGCCGCCCATAGCAGGCAGAATACGGCGAATGGGCGCCATCAAGGGTTCGGTCAGTTGAATCAGCACCTGATCGACAGGGCCGCGGCCTTGGCTAATCCAGCTCATGAGAGAGCGAATGATAATGACCCAGAACACCAGATAACCGGCAGATTTCACCAGTGACAGCAGGCCAACCAGCAGGTTAGTAGGATCAAGCGAGAATACGCCCACTTGAATCAATAGCAGGATCGGATATTTGAGTGTAGTCAGCACAAAAGCCAGCAGCAGCGAAGCGGTATCAATCGGCCCTAACGCAGGAATGATACGGCGTAACGGCTTGATAATAGGCTGAGTAATCTTGACGACAAACTGCGCCAGCGGGTTGTAAAAATCACAGCGGGACCACTGCATCCAGATACGCAGCAGCAGCACCATGACGTAGAGATCGATCAGCGTTTTGACTAAAAACGTCATTGTTAACATGAAGTTCCTCAATTATTGTTGTGGTTTGCTCGCGTAATCTCGCGCGCCAAAGATTGCAGTGCCGATGCGCACCATGGTGCTGCCTGCGGCAATAGCGGCTTCCATATCATCACTCATCCCCAAAGAGAGTGTGTCGACATCGGCATAATGCTGTTTCAACTGCTGGAACGCGTCGGCCATCTGCTGGCATACCGCCAACTGCCGATCGTAATCACTTTCTGGTGCGGGAATGGCCATTAATCCACGCAATCGCAGCTGCGGCAATTCTGCTATTTGCTGCGCCAGCTCGGAAAGGGCCTCCAGCATGATGCCAGATTTGCTGTTCTCGTCACTGATATTTACCTGAATTAACACATTAAGCGGCGGCAACGTTAACGGACGCTGGTCATTCAGGCGCTGCGCAATACGCTGGCGATCAACGGTATGACACCAGGCAAAGTTTTCCGCCACCAAACGACTTTTATTGGACTGCAACGGACCAATGAAGTGCCATTCCAAATGAGGATGTGCGGCCAGTGCCTGAACCTTTTCAACCCCTTCCTGCACGTAATTTTCCCCAAAGGGAATTTGTCCGGCTGCGGCGGCTTCTTCGACGGCGCTCGCAGGTTTAGTTTTGCTTACTGCAAGTAAGGTGATTTCTTCTGGCGCTCTGCCGCAACGCGCGGCAGCGGCAGCGATACGCTGCCGCACTTGCTGTAGGTTGTGCTGGATTGAGGTCATAGTCAGGAGAAATTATGGATCTGGATGAAATGGTGGGCCTTAGTGTAAAGCATAACGCCGCCGATCTGCACCTTTGCAGCGGACATTTGCCTTACTGGCGACGGCAGGGCAGGTTGGAAGCGATACCCGACTGGCCGAAAGTCAGCGCGGCGTGGATGAATACGTTTATTGAGCAATGGCTGGACGATCCGCAGCGGCGGCAGCTTGAAGCCGAAGGTCAGCTTGATTTCGCCTTGAGTTTGCCGGGTGGACAGCGACTGCGTGCCAATCTCTTCCGCCAGCGGCAAGGCTTGTCTTTGGCATTACGCACTATTGCCAACCAGTGTCCAACGCTGGCGAGCTTGCGCTTACCCGCTATTGTGCCCTTGCTGTTGGAAAAAGAGGAGGGACTGATTTTGATCACTGGCGCGACCGGCAGCGGCAAATCCACTACGCTGGCAGCGATGGTCGATGCGCTCAACAGACAGCAGGCGCGGCACATCATCACGCTAGAAGATCCCATTGAGTTTATTCATAACAGCCAGCAATCACTGATTCAGCAGCGAGAAATTGGTGTGCATTGCACTGCTTTTAACCAAGGGATTAAAGCGGCATTACGTGAAGATCCTGATGTGATTTTATTGGGCGAACTGCGCGACAGCGACACGATTCGACAGGCGCTGACAGCAGCAGAGACCGGGCATCTGGTGCTGGCAACGTTGCATACGCGCGGCGCTGCGCAGGCGGTTGATCGGTTGGTCGATCTCTTTTCCGCTGAGGAGAAAAATCTGGTGCGTACGCAACTGGCGGGCAGTCTTAAAGCGGTGATCGCTCAGCGATTAGTGCCCTCACTCGAAGGTCAACGCATTGGCTTGTTTGAAGTCCTGATAGCAACGCCCGCAGTGGCGAATTTAATCAGGGAAGGCAAGATGCATCAAATTCCTGGTGTTCTCCAAACCGGCGCGCAAGCGGGTATGCAGACCTTTGAGCAAAGTTTACTGGCACGAAAGGCGGAAGGGCTCATTAAGGACACACCGTGACGTGCCGCGCTTCATTGCTTAGTAAGCGCGGGGTGCGGGTCATGGATAAGTTAGGTGATGATGAATAACGTGCTTAGTAGTGCGTTTCAAACCAGTCTTGCAGAATGATCGCCGCTGATTGCGAATCGACTGAACCTTTGTTTAGCGCACGATAACCGCCGCGTTCAAACAAGCCAGCACGTGCTTCTACCGTACTTAGACGTTCATCTTGCAGCTCAACACGAACGCCAAAGCGGCCATGCAGCCGATTAGCAAACTTACGTGCTCGCGCGGTTAACTCTTGCTCGGTGCCGTCCATATTCAGCGGCAATCCGACAACCACAAAATCGGGCTGCCACTCTTTCAACAGCTTTTCGATTTGTAGCCAGTCTGGCGTGCCATCCTGCGCTTTAAGCGCTGCGAGCGGGCGGGCGCTACCGGTGAGTTGCTGACCTATCGCCACGCCAATGCTCTTGGTGCCGAAATCAAAACCTAACAGTGTTTGATTTGACATCAGGCGTGTCCGGCGTCGCTGGCCATGTTGTGAATATCAACGCCAATACTGCGCGCTGCTTCACGCCATCGCTCAGAAATGGGCGTTTTAAACAAAATATTGCTATTGGCGGGCGTGGTCAGCCAGGCATTCTCCATGAGTTCGTTCTCCAGTTGGTCTTTTTCCCAGGCACAGTAACCCAGTGCTACCAACACGTTTTCTGGCTGTGATTGTGTACCAATCGCTTCCAGCACATCACGCGAGGTGGTGATGATGGTGGTATCAGAGATGCGAATACTGGAGGTAAAAATGCGTTGTGCAGAGTGCAGGATAAAGCCGCGATCTTCCGCTAACGGACCGCCGGTAAACACCGGTTTGTCCAACTTAATAGCAGGATCGCGATCTTCAGAAGAGATCTTGAGCTTTTTAAGAATGCCTTCCACCGTCAGGTTTTCCATGGGTTTGTTGACGATCAGTCCCATCGCCCCTTCTTCATTGTGTTCACACACGTAAACCACAGAACGTTTAAAGAAAGGGTCTTGCAGCGAAGGCATGGCAATCAAAAAATGATGCTGTAAATTCATTCTCACTCGATGTACCAAAAATAACCGGCGCGCAGTTGCCGCGCCGGTGTTGGGTTGATCACGGAGCAGAGCTCCGACGTCATGCTCAGCCCAGACGCTTCTCGATAGCATCCATCAACATGCCGGTGATGGAGATCGGGAATGCTGCTTCAATTTCACGCACGCATGTTGGGCTGGTCACGTTCACTTCAGTCAGTTTATCACCGATGATGTCCAAGCCTACAAAAATCAGCCCTTTTGCTTTCAGCGTTGGACCCACGCGACGGGCAATTTCCCAATCGCTTTCGCTTAACGGACGCGCTTCGCCACGTCCGCCAGCGGCGAGATTACCGCGGGTTTCACCCCCTTGTGGGATGCGCGCCAGGCAATAAGGCACAGGCTCACCGTCGATGACCAGAACGCGTTTGTCGCCTTCTTTAATCGCCGGGATAAAGTTTTGTGCCATGCAGAAGTAACTTCCGTGGTTAGTCAGGGCTTCAACAATCACTGAAAAGTTAGGATCATCTTTTTTCACACGGAAAATTGACGCGCCACCCATGCCATCCAGCGGCTTCATGATGATGTCACCGTGCTCTTGCCAGAACGCGCGCAGCTTCTCTTTATTGCGAGTTACCAGCGTATCTGGCGTGAACTCCGCAAACCATGCGGTATACAGCTTTTCGTTACAGTCACGCAGGCTTTGCGGCTTGTTCACGATCAGCGTACCCAACTCTTCTGCGCGCTCCAGAATATAGGTCGCGTAAATGAATTCCGTATCAAACGGCGGATCTTTACGCATCAGTACAACATTCAGCTCAGAGAGTTCAATCTCTTGCTCGCTGCCGAACTCATACCACTTGTCATAGTTTTGGTCGACGCTCAGCAGACGCGTGCGAGCATAGGAGACGCCGCCACGCAGCGAGAGATCGCCCATCTCCATGTAGTGAATTTCATAACCACGACGCTGTGCTTCCAGCAACATGGCGAAGCTGGTGTCTTTTTTAATGTTGATGGACGAGATGGGGTCCATCACGATGCCAAGCTTAATCATTATTATCTCCTCAATGAGGCGGCATTTACCGTCTCGTTCCATGCGTCAGCGTTGGGCTGAACAGTCAGGACGCCGTGTGTGCTGCGTGCGTCTTAGAAATTATCGCTTAACCCAGGTCACCAAACCTCACCTGAAGTGCCGTAATGGCCGTCAGCGCGGTTGTTTCGGTGCGTAACACCCGTGGGCCGAGCAGAATGTCAGTAAAATCGTGTTGCGCTGTCATTGCGATCTCTTCTGCGGAAAGGCCGCCTTCTGGGCCAATCAACAAGCGTACTCGCTTAACCGGTTGCGGCAACGTGTTGATGCTGTGGCTGGCGCGTGGATGAAGGTTAAGTTTCAATCCTTCGTCTGCTTCTGCACACCAGGCTTCCAGCGTCATGGCTTCGCGAATTTCCGGCACGCGGTTGCGACCACACTGCTCGCAAGCCGCAATCGCAATTTTCTGCCACTGCTGAATCTTCTTCGCCAGCCTTTCAGCATCCAGCTTTACGCCGCAGCGTTCGGAAAACAAGGGCGTGATGACATTAACGCCGAGCTCAATCGATTTCTGAATGGTGAATTCCATCTTTTCACCGCGTGACATCACCTGGCCCAAATGCATAAACAGCGGTGATTCACGATCATCGGGTTGGCTCTCTAAAACAGTTACTTTTACACGCTTTTTATCAACATGCGTGATCTCTGCTGCAAAAGTCAGATTAGTGCCATCAAACAGTTCAAGGCGTTGACCGCTGGTCATGCGCAGCACGCGGCCTACATGATTGGATGCGTCTTCATCCAGCGTAATTTCACTGCCTACACTAAGCGGTTCGGCCTGATAAATGCGAGGTATGCGCATAAGGTTCCTGAGAACTGAACGCCGCGCTGTATTACGCGGCGGAATAGAAGAAACAACTAGTTTAGGGCAGGGATTTTAGCGCTGGCAAGCCTGCTGCACATAAGGATTGTGATTACCCTGTATGCGAGCGATGCGTTTGTCACGTTCACACTCCCATGGCGTAACGGGATAAAGCTTGTTCCATACGGTAAATAGCTGGGTTTGCTGACGAGAAAGGCGCAGATGATATTGATCGCGCATATAGAAATAGGTCCGCGCAATAGCCCCCCGCGCGCGCGCTGGCGGCTCGGCAATCTTATTTTTGAAATCGACTTTCATACCGCATTGTCCATAAGGCTGCTCACCGCCGTTCCATTGGCTGTATGCCAGATTCCCGCGATCACCATTTACTTCACCCACCGCAGGTTGCAGGTTATGCAGATCGGTTTCGATTCGGCGATATTCAGCATCTTTACTGCAATTCTTGCGTCCACCGTTTTGCCAACACTGGCGCTGATGACCAAACTCCCACGCTGGCATGACGTGTTCCCATTCAATCCGCTTGGCGCGATTCGCATTTTTACGAACCTTGTAGCCACAGCTGTTGAGATCGGGGACGCCTTTTTTCCCCTGCCAGTTGATTTTACAGCCACAGTAAAACGTTCCTGGCGCATCAGCATTGATTTGCGCCGCATAGGCTTTGGCCTGCTGGAAGTTGTTTTGATGATAGTTATTCAGGCTTAGGGCGCTGGCAACAAACGGGGCAAATAACAGCGAAACAGCAACAATAATTTTGCGAGACATATTCCAACAATCTACGTAGAGCCAAAAAAGGGCGGCAGGGTAACAGAATGAGGAATCACGCGGAATGAGAATCCTGGTCAGGATGGCAAATAGTCGCCTGGCTTTAACAGACTGCCGCAGCTCACGCAGCGATATTCGCTTTCTCCACGCACGACGCGATTATGACGACGCACAGTGAGATGATGCTGCTGGCACTGACAGCGGTAGTTGAAGGTGCGACTGCGCACCGATTCCACCTCAAAGCGGTGAGTACGCTGGGCAGGCACGCCAAGCACGCTTTCCATCATCCATTTCCACTCTTTGCCATGGGGCGCAACGCGACCAAAATGTTTCCACACCAGCAGATGAGCCAGCTCATGCGGCACCACTTCATCAATAAAAGCTTGTTGATTCTCTAACAGCAAAACGGGATTGAGACGGATTTCCCACTTTTCTAGCCAGGCGGTGCCAGCTGCGGTTCCACGCTGTTGATAAATCAGTTTGGGTTCGGGATAGCTGCGCGCTAATTTTTGATTAGCCAACTCAAGCGAGTGGCGCAGCGAGCGCATCACGGCTTGCTGTAGCGCGATGGGAAGACGAGGTGTTTTCATGGGGCCAAGAATAAGCGGGCGCGGGCGGGAACTCAATATTGGAAAAGAAAACGGCGGGACTTTCCCGCCGTTGTTGCTTGCTAATTAGTTCTGAGAACCAATATCACGCAGCTTTTTGCCTTTCATCAGGTTGCGTTCGATGTGTTCCAGCGAGATGTTCTTGGTCTCCGGAATCAGCATTACCGTCAGCAGGATGAAGAACAGGTTCAGCAGGGCATAGACCCAGAAGGTCGACGCGTTGCCCAAGGTGTTCAGCATCGTGAGGAAGGTAGCGCCCACAATCATGTTCGCAATCCAGTTGGTGGTGGTGGACACGGTGATACCGAAATCGCGGCCTTTCAGCGGTTGAATTTCAGAACACAGTACCCAGATCAGCGGACCGGCAGACATTGCAAAACCAACGATAAACATCAGCAGCATGCCAATGGCGAAGTACTGCGCGCCCTGAGAATCAATGCCAATATGCAGCATCGTACCCAAAATGCCCATGCCTGCCGCCATCACCATGAAGCCCAGAATCAGCGTTGGCTTACGGCCCCAACGATCCACCAGACCAATCGCGATGAAGGTCGCCAGCACATTGACCAGACCCACAATCACTGTGCCCCACATCTGCTCAGTGGTGTTAGAAAAACCCGCAATCTCAAAGATTTTCGGTGCGTAATACATGATGACGTTCATACCGGTGAACTGTTGCATCACCTGTAACAGAATGCCGAGGAACACCGCACGACGGAAGTTGCTGTTTTCTTTAAACAGACCCCAGCCAGATTGCTTGATTTTCAGGCTTTCACGGATTTCATCCAGTTCACGCTTTGCTTGCTCGCTGGTGTCACGCAGACGATCCAGTACACGCTGCGCATCGCGGAAGTTACCTTTAGCCGCTAGCCAGCGCGGGCTGTTTGGCAGGAAGAAAACGCCGATCAGCAGCAGCAGGGCTGGAATGGTGATTACACCCAGCATCCAACGCCAGTTGCCGGTAAAGCTGAATGCGGTATCAGACAAATACGCGCCAAGAATACCAATGGTAATCATCAGCTGGTACAGCGAGATCATACTGCCGCGAATCTTTTCTGGCGCAATTTCGGAAAGATAAAGCGGGGCAGTGTAAGAAGCGATGCCCACCGCCAGGCCCAGCAGCACGCGTGCCCAAATCAGCATTTCAGGGTTCGGCGACATTGCCGACCACAAAGAACCGATAACGAACAGAATCGCACCCGCCATCAGGCTTTTCTTACGGCCCAGACGCGAAGACATCCAGCCGCTACCAATAGCACCCACAGCCGCACCAAACATCATGGAACTGACGATCCACTCTTGTTGGTGTGCCGTAACGTTAAAGTCTTTAGCGATAAACGGCAGTGCACCGGCAATAACGCCGATATCCAGACCGAACAGCAGGCCAGCGAGAGCCGCCAGAAAGCAGACAAATAAGGTCATCGCCTTATTTGAAGTTCTGCTTTTTTGTGTATTGCCAGGCATTGTTGCCTCCAAGTTTATCCATCGTTGTTTTTATCAATGTTAAAAAACCTTTTGCCGGAAAAAAGTGAGGGCGATCACATCAGTGTAATCGCTTACACAAGCTGAAACCCTGAAATTCAGCATTTATAACCCGGAAAGGTCAAGTAACCAGAGAGGTATAGCACTCTTTAAGTTTCTGACAATGCTCTTATTATCGGCAATCAGATGACGCTGAAAATAACGCATTTTTATTACAATAACTACGCCGTTTAATTCCTAAATTGCAGATAACTAAAGCGTTTCAAATTGTAATCGTTAACATTTTGTTGTCAGGATTGGCGAAAGAAGTGTAGTTGAGATAACGAAAAAAGCTGTCTGAAGAGATTTGAAAGCAGCGTAATCCGTTTTTTTGACTCGTAACTTTGTAGCGTTAGGGATGAGAAGGCGATCGGTTAGCAAAAAACAGGCAATAAAAAAACCCTGCTTCATCAACAGGGTTTTCGGATGGGACCCGAGAGAAAAATTACAGGCCCGCAGCGTCGCGCAGTTGAGCAGCTTTGTCTGTTTTTTCCCATGGGAAGTGCTCACGACCAAAGTGACCATAAGCTGCGGTCTCTTTGTAGATCGGGTGCAGCAGATCCAGCATCTGAATCAAACCGTATGGACGCAGGTCGAAGAACTCACGCACCAGCAAAGTCAGCTGTTCGGTAGAGATTTTCTCGGTACCAAACGTTTCAACCATGATGGAGGTCGGTTCAGCGACGCCAATTGCGTAAGAAACCTGGATTTCACAACGATCCGCCAAACCCGCAGCCACGATGTTTTTAGCCACATAGCGCGCAGCATAAGCCGCTGAACGGTCAACTTTTGATGGATCTTTACCTGAGAACGCACCGCCGCCATGACGTGCCATGCCGCCGTAGGTATCAACGATGATTTTACGACCCGTCAGGCCACAGTCGCCCATTGGGCCACCGATAACGAAACGACCCGTTGGGTTGATGTGATATTTGGTTGAAGCATTCAGCCATTCTGCTGGCAGAACCGGTTTGATGATCTCTTCCATTACCGCTTCTTTCAGATCTTGCTGGCTAACATCTTCAGCGTGCTGAGTTGACAGGACAACAGCATCGATACCGACGATTTTGCCGTCATCGTACTGGAAAGTGACCTGGCTTTTCGCATCTGGACGCAACCACGGCAGTGAACCATTTTTACGGACTTCAGCCTGACGCTGCACCAAACGGTGTGCATAAGTCACTGGCGCAGGCATCAGCACGTCAGTTTCGTTGGTTGCGTAGCCAAACATCAAGCCCTGATCGCCCGCGCCTTGTTCCAGCGGATCGGTGCGATCAACGCCTTGGTTGATATCAGGTGATTGCTTGCCAATCGCGCTTAAAACGGCGCAAGAGTTGGCATCAAAGCCCATATCGGAATGAACATAGCCGATTTCACGAACGGTGTTACGGGTGATCTCTTCGATATCAACCCAGGCGCTGGTAGTGATTTCACCCCCAACCAGAACCATACCGGTTTTAACGTAAGTTTCGCAGGCCACGCGCGCTTTAGGATCCTGCTCGAGGATCGCATCAAGTACGGCATCAGAAATTTGGTCAGCGATTTTATCAGGATGTCCTTCTGATACAGACTCGGACGTAAAAAGGTGTTTAGCCATTCTGTTCTTTACCTTACAAATGGTTTGAATTCGACTGCATAGCGTAAGTGAGGCTGAACCTGACTTAACGCCCCTTCAGGCAAAGCCGCGAGCAGTTTAGGAAGTATCAGCACATCAGGCTAACATCGCCTGGAGTTTAACCTGTTTAGATGGAAAACCATCTGGACGTCTATTTTAGGTTACAGAATGCGCGAATTACCAGCCCTTTTTCTGTTTCAGCATTTTACGCAACGGCAAAACTGGAAGATTTTCCTGACAGTACACGCAATAACCAAATAATCTTTTTGCTATTTTTGACCACAAACTGTATAAAACGCCGCTGCTTTTAGGCAGCAAAAAGGATGACGTCACCACGCGTCGCGCCCGTCAGAACAGTGAGGCTTCTGGCGTTCACCCAGGTTGTTTTCCATGTGTCTTTGGCATATGTGGAGGTGATTCAAGTAATGAACCACGCTTTCTTTCCTTTCGGTTCTCTGCGCTGTTGCGCCGCGCTGGCTTTCTCCTGTTTCCCATCATTTTCAGTGTCCTGCCGACATTGTGTTCGTAGCGGTCATTCTACCGACACGAGTACCCGTTAATCTGTACTGCTATCCTTACGTTTTTGTTCCTTCTCTGTGCTTATGCAGATGAACGACGCACGTTATCCGTGGTCCTTTTTATACGTTTCTCTTTTAAACGTTTTCTATTTAAACGGACAGGCCAAGGTGTTTTACACTTACTTTCATGCGTTAATCGCGCTGACGGCAACGTCAGGTGAACAGGACATTGCGTCACATGTGGCAACGAATTTCTAACTTAGCGGCAGTTAAGCCGATTAACAGTTTCATCTTTCAACGGAAAATTGAGGTTCGTGATGTCTGACGACATGAAGAATATCAAGGGTTCGTCAGCTGGCGAACAAGGTGCACTCCGCTCAATGCAGGAGGTAGCAATGAACGATCAAGATGCCAGCAAAATGCTGCGTACTTATAACATCGCCTGGTGGGGCAATAACTATTACGACGTCAACGAACTGGGCCATATCAGTGTGTGCCCGGATCCGGATCTGCCGGACGTACGCGTCGATTTAGCCAACCTGGTGAAAGAGCGCGAAGCGCAAGGCCAACGCCTGCCCGCGCTGTTCTGTTTCCCGCAGATTCTGCAGCATCGCCTGCGTTCAATTAACGCCGCCTTTAAACGCGCGCGTGAATCTTACGGTTACAAGGGCGATTACTTTCTGGTTTATCCGATCAAAGTTAACCAGCACAAACGCGTCATTGAGTCGCTGATCCACTCCGGCGAACCGCTGGGACTGGAAGCGGGATCCAAAGCGGAGCTGATGGCGGTGCTGGCACATGCGGGTCAAACCCGTTCCGTGATCGTCTGTAACGGCTATAAAGATCGTGAATATATTCGTCTGGCACTGATTGGCGAAAAGATGGGGCACAAAGTTTATCTGGTGCTCGAGAAAATGACCGAAGTGCGTCTGGTGCTGGAGGAAGCGGAGCGTCTGAACGTGGTTCCGCGTCTGGGCATCCGCGCACGACTGGCGTCTCAGGGTTCCGGTAAATGGCAGTCGAGCGGCGGTGAAAAATCGAAGTTTGGTCTGTCGGCAACCCAGGTGCTGAAACTGGTTGAGATCATGCGTAACGCAGGTCGTATCGACAGCCTGCAGCTGCTGCATTTCCATCTCGGTTCACAGATGTCGAATATTCGCGATATCGCGACCGGCGTGCGTGAATCGGCGCGTTTCTATGTTGAGCTGGCGAAGTTGGGCGTCAACATTAAGTGCTTTGACGTCGGCGGTGGTTTGGGCGTCGATTATGAAGGCACGCGTTCGCAGTCAGATTGTTCAGTGAACTATGGCCTGAACGAATACGCCAACAACGTGATTTGGGCGATTGGCGATGCGTGCGACGAACACGGTTTGGAACATCCAACGGTGATCACCGAATCGGGTCGTGCCGTCACAGCGCATCACACGGTGCTGGTGTCGAATATCATCGGTGTCGAACGCAACGAGTTCAGCGAGCCTGAAACGCCAGCAGCAGATGCGCCGCGCCCGATTCTGAGCATGTGGGAAACCTGGCAAGAGATGCACGAGCCGAGCACGCGTCGCTCGCTACGTGAATGGCTGCATGACAGCCAGATGGATCTGTTTGATATCCACACCGGTTACTCATCCGGCACTTACGATCTTAAACAGCGTTCATGGGCTGAACAGCTTTATCTCAGCATTTGTCATTACATTCAGCAGCATCTTGACCCAAGTAATCGCGCACACCGTCCGATTATCGACGAACTGCAAGAGCGCATGGCGGACAAAATGTACGTCAACTTCTCGCTGTTCCAGTCGATGCCGGATGCATGGGGTATCGATCAGCTATTCCCGGTGCTTCCGCTGGAAGGGCTGAACAAGAAGCCGGAGCGCCGTGCGGTGCTGCTCGACATTACCTGTGATTCCGACGGCACTATCGATCACTACGTTGATGGCGACGGCATTGCTACCACCATGCCGATGCCGGAATACGACGTTGATAATCCGCCTATGCTGGGCTTCTTTATGGTGGGTGCTTATCAGGAAATTTTGGGCAACATGCACAACCTGTTTGGTGATACCGAAGCGGTTGATGTCTATGCGCGTCCAAATGGCGACGTTGAAGTGCAGCTTTCTGACGAAGGCGATACCGTTGCGGATATGTTGCGCTACGTTCAGCTTGATCCCAACGAGCTGATGACGCTGTTCCGTAATCAGGTTACTGAAACTGAACTGGATGAGGAGCTGCGCGAACAATTCCTGCAAGAGTTCGAAAGCGGCCTTTACGGCTATACCTATTTAGAAGACGAGTAATAGTAGTGCTGCACAGGATGAAAATCCCGTTGCAGCCTGTTTTCTCTACGTCGATAATCTAGCTAATACCTATCCCTTCCTCGTCGGGTTTAACGACGCGGAGGGGATTTTTTTCATCTATACCTTAAGCTGCATGCGGGCTTGGCCCGACTCACGGATATATAGAGGACGATTTATGTATAACACCCTGGGCAATCAGTACGATAACTCCCTGGTCTCTAACGCCTTCGGTTTCATGCGTTTCCCGATCAACTTTCAACCCTACGAAAGCGATGCTGAATGGGTCATCACTGGCGTTCCTTTTGATGCCGCAACGTCGGGCCGTCCGGGAAGCCGTCTTGGACCGGGCGCGATTCGTCAGATCTCAACCAACCTGGCGTGGGAAGGCTGCCGCTGGCCGTGGGATTTCGATCTGCGTCAGCGTTTAAATGTCGTGGATTGCGGCGATCTGGTTTACGCCTTTGGTGATTCACAGGATCTCTCAGACAAGCTGCAGGCACACGCCGAAAAACTGCTGGCAAACGGCAAGCGCATGATGACTTTTGGTGGCGACCATTACGTCACGCTGCCGCTGCTGCGTGCCCATGCGAAGCATTTCGGCAAGATGGCATTGGTGCATTTTGATGCACACACCGATACCTATTCCAATGGCCCAACTTTTGATCACGGCACAATGTTTTTCACCGCGCCGAAAGAAGGTTTGATCGATCCGCAGCACTCGGTGCAAATCGGCATTCGTACCGAATTTGATAAGAGCCTGGGCTTTAACGTGTTGGATGCGGCGCAGGTTAACGATCGCAGCGTGGACGACATCCTGGCGGAAGTGAAACGCACTGTTGGCGATCTGCCGGTTTATCTCACCTTTGATATCGACTGTCTGGATCCGGCGCATGCGCCTGGCACCGGCACGCCGGTAATTGGTGGATTAACCACTGATAAAGCGACCAAGCTGATTCGCGGCCTGCAAGGTATGAATATCGTCGGGATGGATTTGGTTGAAGTCGCGCCGGGTTACGATCACGCTGATTTGACTGCGCTGGCTGCGGCTACCCTGGCGCTGGATATGCTGCATGTTCAAGCAGCGAACAAAGGCTGATTTGGCGTAAAGTCCCTTGCCGGCGGTGTTGACCCCGGCAAGGGTTGATAGGGTTATTAATAAGCCTCTATCAGGTATTCATATATCCGGTAACAATGGCTGGCAGCTTTAAGAGAGGAATTTAGTTTTAATCAGCCAATAATGCGTAGTGAGAATAATGACATCTATCTAAGAATAGAAGGGATGAATTAAGCGTATTTTCTAATTTGCGTAATGATTTGCGTGGTAGATATATTTTCCGTTCTCGGCAGGTAAACCACTTCGCATATAGTTTTATAGTTGTCGAATTTCCCTTCCCAATCATTGCCCATGACAAGGGTATGCGCCGCGTACTTCTTAATGTATTCCGCTTTAAGCTCGAGGGATTCTTCTATAAACACCTCATCCACACAACCTATCGATGCAATGATCGCTTTTCTTTCCTGTTCTGGATAAACCGGATAACGATTTTTCTTCGCGAAATTTAAAGCATCCGATGAAATGCCAACAATTAGCCTGTCACCCTGCGATTTAGCACGTTGTAATATATTGATATGCCCAATATGTAATACATCGAAAGTACCAAAAGTGATGACCGTTTTCATTTGCGTTCCGAGTGTGGGCTACTGCAGTTACTTCATCGACTCAATTTAAGCGAAACTTAAATAACTGCTCGGGGATGGATGTCAGCAGCGTGACAGGTGATCAGCAACTAGACTTACTGGCGGAAGATTAATCTCTGGAGGCAGTTATGAGTTTTCTTGACGAATTGGTTGGATCGCTGGGGAACGGACAAGGGCAGGGCAACAAGCTTGGGCAGTTGCAGGCGATCTGGAATTGGGTGCAGGAGCAGGGCGGTATAGAAGTGCTGCTGCATAAATTTCAGCAAGGCGGTTTGGGTGAAGTGCTGGGTTCATGGATCGGTACTGGGAATAATCAGCCAGTGGGTGGGAACGATATCCAGTCTGCGTTTGGACAAGGTGAATTGCAGTCGCTGGCAGATAAGCTGGGCACTGATGTGCAAGGTGCATCCGGCACGTTAGCCGCGCTGCTGCCGCAGTTAATTGATAAGATGTCGCCACAAGGGCAGATGGATGAACAGACATTGCATGATAAGCAACTGGATTTAGGAACGATGGTTGATCAACTGTTTAAACGTTAGTCAAAAGCGGGCTTTAATGAGTATGTGCTGGCTTTCCCCCACCTCGGTCCTCCCCCATAAATGGAGGAGGAAGACGCTGCTTTATGTAAGCGTTTAAGCTGTTTTTGGCAGCGTCTCCTTTCGAAACGGCATTGTGCTAACTTTTCCCCGCTTCGGTCCTCTCCCATAAAGGGAGGAGGAAGACGCTGCTTTATGTAAGCATTGAAGCTGTTTTTGGCAGCATCTCCTTTCGAAACGGCATTGTGCTGACTTTTCCCCGCTTCGGTCCTCTCCCATATAGGGAGGAGGAAGACGCTGCTTTATGTAAGCATTGAAGCTGTTTTTGGCAGCGTCTCCTTGCTCCGCTTGGCGGGGGAAGGCCGGGATAGAGGACAGCACGCACTATCTCAAACAGAAAACTACTTACTGTCTGCCGCGATACGATCGCGAATATGCTCCGCACGCTCTTCAGAGGCAGGATGCGAATCAAACATTGTGCTTTGGCGTCCTTCCTCTAGCTTCGCTAATTTCTCAAAACTGGTGACCAATCCATTTGGATCGATGTTGCGTTTCTTCATCAAGTCATAGGAGTAATCATCAGCCTGCGATTCTTGCGTCTGCGAGAATTGCGCGTTAACCAGTTTCTCACCCAACTCGCCTAACTGAGATTGCGAAAGCGAACCGATTACGCCACCCACCGACGCGGCTGCAGTGCGCGCAGCGGTAGTGCCGTAAGCAACCTGCATCGCTTTGCGCGTATGGCCCAAGGCAACGTGACCCATTTCGTGGCCGAGTACACCTTCTACTTCATTATCGGTCATCATATCCATCAAGCCGCTGTAAACACGGATACAGCCGTTGGCCATTGCCCATGCGTTAACGTCTTTGGTTTGATAAACCTTGTAATTGGCAGGAACGCCATTGATGTTGTCACCGAGTGCGGCGGCAATCTTATTTAAACGCTGCTGATATTCACTGTTGGCAGGCGCAATCTGGTTCTCTTTATCCATCTGTTCACAAGATTGATTGCTCAGCTGTTTCACCTGATCATCGCTCAGCGTGTAAGCCTGATACGCCTGCGCACCAGATTGCAGTAGCGCATTATTGTCAAACCCGGCGCAGCTACTCAGCAGCACTGCAATTCCAAGAGCTACAGCCGTTTTTTGGATTTTCATTCCATCGTCCTTTTGGTAACAAGGTAAGAAAAACAAACACCTGAAACATAGGCAGGTATTTAAAGGTGTTTTTTATAACGCGGTGTCTCACACTTTGCTAGCAGACTACGCTGAGAAAGCCAGACGAAGCGGAGACATTTAGCCATTTGCAGCATGTACTTTTGCCCTTAGTTTCATGTACATTGATGTGCAACTTTTTCCTTGCTTCGCTTGATAACTGATTAATTACAATAAGTTAAGACGCTAAGCATTAATCCGACCTGGAGTAGAAAATGCCCTCTCGTAAAGAGCTCGCCAACGCCATTCGCGCATTAAGTATGGATGCAGTACAGAAAGCTAAATCGGGACATCCGGGTGCCCCAATGGGCATGGCGGATATCGCCGAAGTACTGTGGCGTGGCTACCTGAATCACAACCCAACTAACCCACTGTGGGCCGATCGCGACCGTTTTGTCCTCTCTAACGGTCATGGCTCCATGCTGATTTACAGCTTGCTGCACCTTTCCGGCTATGATCTGCCGATGAGCGAGCTGGAAAACTTCCGTCAGCTGCATTCTAAAACTCCAGGTCATCCGGAATACGGCTACACCGTTGGCGTTGAAACCACCACCGGTCCGCTGGGCCAGGGCATCGCTAACGCAGTAGGCTTCGCCATTGCCGAGCGTACGCTGGCAGCGCAGTTCAACCGTCCAGGCCATGACATCGTAGATCACAATACCTACGTATTCATGGGCGATGGTTGCATGATGGAAGGCATCTCACACGAAGTTTGCTCGCTGGCGGGTACGCTGAAATTAGGCAAGCTGGTTGCCTTCTATGATGACAACGGCATTTCTATTGATGGTCACATTGATGGCTGGTTCACCGATGACACCGCTAAGCGCTTCGAAGCGTATGGCTGGCACGTGGTGCGCGGCGTTGATGGTCATAACGCAGATGCAATTGCTCAAGCCATCGAAGAAGCGAAAGCGGTTAGCGACAAGCCTTCACTGCTGATGTGCAAAACCGTGATCGGTTTCGGTTCTCCAAACAAAGCCGGTACGCACGATTCACACGGCGCACCGCTGGGCGACGACGAAATCGCACTGACCCGCAAACAGCTGGGCTGGGAACATGCGCCGTTCGTTATTCCTTCAGAAATCTATGCTGAATGGGATGCGAAAGAAGTTGGCCAGGCGAAAGAAGCAACCTGGAACGAGAAGTTTGCGGCCTATGCTAAAGAAAACCCAGAGCTGGCGGCTGAATTCAAGCGTCGCGTAAGCAACGAACTGCCTGCTAACTGGCAGGAAGAGTCGCAGAAATTTGTTGAGCAGCTGCAGGCTAATCCAGCCAAAATCGCCAGCCGCAAAGCGTCACAGAATGCTATCGAAGCTTTCGGTAAGATTCTGCCAGAATATTTAGGCGGTTCCGCTGACCTGGCGCCAAGTAACCTGACTATTTGGTCTGGATCCAAGCCAATCAATGAAGATGCAGCCGGTAACTACATTCACTACGGCGTGCGCGAATTTGGTATGACCGCAATTGCTAACGGTCTGGCGCTGCACGGTGGTTTCCTGCCTTACACCGCAACCTTCCTGATGTTCGTTGAATATGCGCGTAACGCGGCGCGTATGGCGGCGCTGATGAAGATCCGTCAGATCATGGTTTATACCCATGACTCTATCGGTCTGGGCGAAGATGGCCCAACGCACCAGCCGGTTGAGCAAATGGCGAGCCTGCGTACCACGCCAAACATGAGCTTGTGGCGTCCATGTGACCAGGTTGAATCTGCAGTGGCATGGAAATATGCCATTGAGCGTAAAGACGGCCCAAGCGCGCTGATCTTCTCGCGTCAGAACCTTGCACAGCAGGAACGTACCGCTGAGCAGCTGGCAAACGTAGCGCGTGGTGGTTACGTGCTCAAGGATTCTGCAGGCACGCCTGAGTTGATCCTGATCGCCACCGGTTCAGAAGTTGAGCTGGCCGTAGCTGCTTACGACAAGCTGACCAGCGAAGGCCGTAAAGTGCGCGTCGTGTCTATGCCATCTACCGATGCATTCGACAAGCAGAGCGATGAATACCGTGAGTCTGTGCTGCCAAAAGCCGTCAGCGCACGCGTAGCAATCGAAGCGGGCATTGCAGATTACTGGTTTAAATACACCGGTCTGAACGGCGCAATCATCGGTATGACCAGCTTCGGCGAATCCGCTCCGGCTGACCAGCTGTTTGAACTGTTTGGTTTTACCGTCGACAACGTCGTGGCAAAAGCCAAAGCGCTGTTAGCGTAACGGGATACTAAAGCAGCGCAGCCGCGCTGTTTAGCCTGTTTATAAGGGACGAGCACATTCGTCCCTTTTTTGACGCTTTATTCCTACAGTAATAATCGTTTTTTATGCATATTTGTGACGCAGATCCAAATATAAGCAGCGTAATTGATCACAATCATTCCTGTTATTCCTTCCTTCCCTTATCCTCGCTGAACCGTTTCAGTTATTGCTCCAGATAATCCAGTTTCGGACGATGCCGGGTAATAATCTCCTGTACAAAACGCAGGAGAACGCTCAGGCTAACGGCACGTTTTTTCAGTCAGATTTGGCAGGAGAAAGATGACCGTCCGGGTAGCTATAAATGGTTTTGGCCGTATTGGACGCAACGTATTGCGCGCACTGTATGAAACAGGGCGACGTGCTGAAATCACCGTGGTGGCGATCAACGAGCTGGCAGAAGCTGTCGGCATGGCGCATTTGCTAAAGTACGACACCAGCCACGGTCGTTTCGCGTTTGATGTGCGTCAGGAGCGCGATCTGTTGTGGGTGGGTGATGACACCATTCGCATCTTGCATCAGGCTGAACTGAGGGGGTTGCCGTGGCGCGAACTGAACGTGGATGTGGTGCTGGATTGTACTGGCGTTTACGGATCACGTGCGGATGGTGAAGCACATCTGCAAGCGGGTGCGAAAAAAGTCTTGTTCTCCCATCCGGGTGGCAACGACCTCGACGCAACAGTGGTGTTCGGTGTTAACGAACAGGCTCTTAAACATTCTGACCGCATCGTGTCCAATGCATCCTGTACCACGAACTGCATTATCCCCGTGATCAAGCTGCTGGATGACGCCTTTGGCATCGAATCTGGCACAGTAACGACAATTCACTCGGCGATGCACGATCAACAGGTGATTGATGCTTATCACAGCGACCTGCGCCGCACGCGTGCGGCAAGTCAGTCAATCATTCCGGTGGATACGCGTTTAGCGGCTGGCATTACCCGTATTTTTCCGAAATTCAACGACCGCTTTGAAGCGATAGCGGTGCGTGTGCCGACCATCAACGTGACAGCCATTGATCTCAGTGTTTCTGTGCGTCAGGGCGTAAAGGCGTGTGAAGTTAACGCTTTGTTGCAAAGCGCGGCAGAGGGTGCATTTCGTGGTATAGTTGACTATACAGAATTACCGTTAGTCTCAGTCGATTTTAACCATGATCCGCACAGTGCCATTGTGGACGGTACGCAAACGCGGGTCAGCGGTCAGCACCTGATCAAGACCTTGGTTTGGTGTGACAACGAATGGGGCTTTGCTAACCGAATGCTCGACACGACGTTAGCAATGGCCGCAAGCGGTTTCAGGTAAGACGCGGTCTGCGTCTGGCAAAACTTACGAGAATCAACGAGAGGATTCACCATGTCTGTAATTAAGATGACCGATCTGGATCTTGCTGGCAAACGCGTTCTGATCCGTGCCGATCTCAACGTACCAGTGAAAGAAGGGAAAGTGACGTCTGATGCACGTATCCGTGCTTCTCTGCCTACCATCGAAGCGGCGTTGAAACAGGGCGCGAAAGTGATGGTTACCTCTCACCTGGGTCGTCCGACCGAAGGTGAATACAACGAAGAGTTCTCTCTGCTGCCGGTCGTTAACTATCTGAAAGATAAGCTGAGCGGCACCAACGTTACCCTGGCTAAAGAATACCTTGAAGGCGTTGAAGTCGGCGCAGGTGAGCTGGTGGTTCTGGAAAACGTTCGCTTTAACAAAGGCGAAAAGAAAGATGACGAAGCACTGTCTAAAAAATACGCTGCACTGTGCGACGTATTCGTGATGGACGCTTTCGGTACTGCGCACCGTGCACAAGCTTCAACCCACGGCGTAGGTAAATTCGCGCCTATCGCATGTGCAGGCCCGCTGCTTTCTGCCGAGCTGGAAGCCTTGGGTAAAGTGATGAACAACCCGCAGCGTCCGCTGGTCGCAGTCGTGGGTGGGTCAAAAGTATCGACCAAATTCGACGTGTTGCAGTCACTGGTTAAAATCGCTGACAAGGTTATCGTCGGCGGCGGTATCGCTAACACCTTCGTCGCAATCGACAACAACGTCGGTAAATCGCTGTACGAGCCAGACTTTGTAGCCGCAGCAAAAGAGCTGCGCGATCAGTACGGTATTCCGGTTCCAACTGATTCTCGCGTTGGCACAGAATTCTCTGAAACTGCCCCGTCTACCGTGAAAAAGGTTTCCGAAGTGGCGGATAACGAAGAGATTATGGACTTCGGCGACGAAACTGCACAGGCGATGGCTGCCATTCTGAAAGATGCGAAAACCATCCTGTGGAACGGCCCGGTGGGTGTGTTCGAATTCCCGAACTTCCGTAAAGGCACCGAAATCGTTGCCAACGCCATTGCAGACAGCGAAGCTTTCTCTGTTGCAGGCGGCGGCGATACCTTAGCGGCAATCGACCTGTTCGGCATTGAAGACAAAATTTCCTACATCTCAACCGGCGGCGGCGCGTTCCTGGAATTCGTCGAAGGCAAAAAATTGCCAGCGGTTGCCATGTTGGAAGAGCGTGCGAAGCAGTAATCCTTTGGGGGCGATGCCAGATGGCGTCGCCTGAAGACTTGCCCGATTGGGCGTTTAAATCGTACCCCGTTTAAGGGGAAGCACGATCACGAAACAGGACACAATCATGTCTAAAATTTTTGATTTCGTTAAACCCGGCGTAGTCACTGGTGACGACGTACAGAAGATCTTCAAAGTGGCGAAAGAGAATAAATTCGCCCTGCCAGCGGTAAACTGCGTCGGCACCGATTCTATCAACGCGGTTCTGGAAGCGGCAGCGAAAGCGAAAGCGCCCGTTATCGTTCAGTTCTCTAACGGCGGTGCTGCATTTATCGCCGGTAAAGGTTTCAAAACCGACAAGCCACAGGGCGCGGCAATTTTCGGCGCTATCGCCGGTGCCTATCATGTTCACCTGATGGCTGAGCAGTATGGCGTGCCTGTTATTCTGCATACCGACCACTGTGCGAAGAAACTGCTGCCGTGGATCGACGGCCTGCTGGACGCTGGCGAAGAGCACTTCAAGAAAACCGGTAAGCCGCTGTTCTCTTCACACATGATCGACCTGTCTGAAGAATCACTGGAAGAAAACATCGAAATTTGCAGCAAATATCTTGAGCGTATGGCCAAACTGGATATGACGCTGGAGATCGAACTGGGCTGCACCGGCGGTGAAGAAGATGGCGTCGACAACAGCCATATGGACGCATCTGCACTCTACACCCAGCCAGAAGACGTTAACTACGCTTACGAAAAACTGAATGCCATCAGCCCACGTTTCACTATCGCTGCGTCATTCGGTAACGTTCACGGCGTTTATAAGCCAGGTAACGTGAAGCTGACGCCAACCATCCTGCGTGATTCTCAGGAATTCGTGACCAAGAAACATGGCCTGGCGCATAACGCACTGGACTTCGTTTTCCACGGTGGTTCAGGTTCATCTGCTGCAGAAATCGAAGAGTCTATCGGCTACGGCGTGATCAAGATGAACATCGATACCGACACCCAATGGGCAACCTGGGACGGCATCCTGCAGTACTACAAAAAGAACGAAGGCTATCTGCAAGCGCAGCTGGGTAATCCAGAAGGTGCTGACAAGCCGAACAAGAAATACTACGACCCACGCGTATGGCTGCGCTCTGCTCAGGCATCCATGGTGGTGCGTCTTGAGCAAGCATTCAAAGAGCTCAACGCAGTTGACGTACTGTAATTAATTCTACGTTACAGTACAAAAAAGGCCCGAAAGGGCCTTTTTTTATGCCCGTTATTCTGGAAATTTCACTTAATTCCTCTGCTGTTTGGCGCTTCGCTGGATAATTGATTACCCTTGATCACGGGTGTCGGATTACATCTGGCAGTTTTTGTGCTTTCCCGACGGGAATTAACAACAGGGCTTACTAATGGAAGACTTAAACGTCGTCAATGGTATCAACACTGCAGGTAGCTGGCTGGTACGTAACCAGGCGCTGCTTCTGAGCTATGCAGTCAATATTGTGGCGGCAATTGCCATTATTATCGTCGGGATGATCATCGCCCGCATTATATCTAATGGGGTGAATCGCCTGCTGCTGGCACGTCACATTGATGCAACCGTAGCGGACTTTCTTTCTGCGCTGGTGCGCTATGGCGTAATCGCCTTTACCGTGATTGCTGCGCTGGGGCGCGTTGGGGTGCAAACCGCCTCCGTCATTGCCGTACTGGGTGCTGCCGGTTTAGCCGTAGGTTTGGCATTGCAGGGTTCGCTTTCGAATCTCGCGGCTGGCGTGCTGCTGGTAACCTTCCGTCCGTTCCGTACTGGCGAGTTTGTCGATCTCGGCGGCGTAATGGGTACCGTACTGAATGTGCAGATCTTCTCTACTACGCTGAGAAGTGCTGATGGCAAGATGGTTGTGGTGCCAAACGGCAAAATTATCAGTGGCAACATTGTTAACTTTTCACGTGAACCGGTTCGTCGGAATGAGTTCATCATTGGTGTAGCGTACGACGCGGATGTGGATGAAGTGATCGCGCTATTGAAGGAAGTGGTTGAAGCTGACGATCGCGTCTTGAAAGACAAGGGCATCCAGATTGGCTTGAATGAGCTTGCTGCATCATCACTTAACTTTGTGGTGCGCTGCTGGAGCAACAGCGGTGATCTGCAGGATGTTTACTGGGACCTGCTGAAGAACTTTAAACGCGCACTGGATGCAAAAGGTATCGGTATTCCGTACCCGCAGATGGATGTGCATTTCCATCACACCAAGCAAGCCGACGCAGCAGAATCGGCTGAACCCGCCAAAGCGGAACAACCCGTGCAAACGAACATTTAATGACACAATGGGCGGTGCGATGCCGCCCATTAATTTATCTAATCAAACATTAAATTTTTCAATTTCCACTAATCATCTCGCGTCACTATAATCCTTTGCATCGCACCGATGTAAGGATATCTCCCTGTGTTATCTGTATTTTTTCAAGGGGTTGCGCTTGGCGCAGCACTTATTCTGCCGCTTGGCCCCCAAAATGCTTTCGTCATGAATCAGGGTGTTAAGCGCCAATATCACTTTATGACAGCAGCCCTTTGCACGTTGAGCGATATCGCGCTCATTTGTGCCGGGATTTTCGGCGGAAACGCATTACTGAGCCAATCGCCACTGCTGCTCATGCTAATTACTTGGGCTGGCGTCGCGTTTTTGCTGTGGTATGGCTGGGGAGCGTTACGTACGGCCTTTAGCGGCGATGTGACGTTATCAGAGGAGACAGCCATCAAGCAGAGCCGTTGGCGCATCATTGCCACCGTGCTGGCGGTTACATGGCTTAATCCGCATGTTTATCTGGACACCTTTGTGGTATTGGGCAGTTTAGGCAGTCAGTTTGCATCAGAATCAGCACGACAATGGTTCGCGTTCGGCACCATTAGCGCCTCTATTCTGTGGTTCTTTGGATTGGCGTTGTTAGCGGCCTGGCTTTCTCCGCTGCTGCGCACCGCACGCGCTCAGCGCATTATCAACCTGCTGGTGGGCACGATCATGTGGTTCATCGCCTTCCAATTGGCAAGTCAGAGCATAACGAGCTTCTAATTTAACTGCTGTTTCTCAAGCGCAGGCAAATCGCCTGCGCTTGCTACGTTTTAAAACTTCAACCCCGCAAAAAGCCAGCCTTCAGCTCATAAGAACACTGCTCGAAACATGACGTCACTGAATTAGCGTTATGTGCACACGTCACTGCGATAGTTCTAACGTTTAAGCGGCGTTGAGCAGAACTTTTGCCATAATCACCACTCAAAGCATGGCGCATCGCTATGCGTTTTGGGCTTCGCCACGTTGGAAGCTATTGAATTGACATCTTCAAGGAGGACTTTCATGAAACTGAAAGCATTGGCTTTGGCCGCAATGATGAGCGCTGGATTACCTTTAAGCGCACAAGCTGATGAATTACCTAATGGACCGCATGTCGTCACTTCAGGCAAGGCAACGGTTGATGCCCGCCCGGATATTGCGACCTTATCAATTGTGGTGAACGTGTCGTCAAAAGACGCCGCTGATGCCAAAAAACAAGCAGATGGGCGCGTTCAGCAATATTTTGATTTTCTGCAGAAAAACAGCATTGAGAAAAAAGATATTGATGCCGCAAATCTGAGCACACAGCCAGAATACGACTATACCAAAGAGGGTAAATCGGTTCTGAAAGGCTATCGTGCTGTGCGTGAAGTGCAGGTGACGTTACGTCATCTCGATAAGCTTAATGATTTGCTGGATGGGGCACTGAAGTCGGGTCTGAATGAGATTCGCAGTGTTGAGTTGGGCGTAGCCAATCCAAACGACTATAAACAGCAAGCGCGTAAAGCCGCGATTAAAAATGCAACTCAGCAAGCCTCAGAACTTGCAGAAGGATTTAATGCCAAGCTGGGCTCGATTTACAGCATTCGTTATCAGGTTTCAAATTATCAACCGATGCCAATGGCCCGTATGTATAAAGCGGCGGCGGCACCTGCGGATACCTCTGCACAGGAAACTTATGATCAGCAAAGTATCAACTTTGATGATCAGGTTGATGTGGTGTTTGAAATCAAACCCAATACGCCATAAAGCAAAACGGGGCATTTCGCCCCGTTTCTTCATCTTACGCTGCAACATCATCCTGTCGCAAAACGCGATGTCCATGCGCAATCAGCGCATCAGTTACCCGACGCATCAAACGACTCTCTGGCGCAAAGCGATGCCAGTAAAGCATACGACGTTGCTGCAGGCCCGGCGTCAAGTCGATCAGCTCGCCGCTAGCCAGTTCACGCTCAATTTGCAGGTGCGGAATCATACAGCAGGTTGAACCCTGACGGGCCATCTGCACAAACGCTTCCGATGAGTTCACAATATGACAGGGCACGCTGCCCGGTGATAAGTCGAAATTCTGCTGCAAAAATGCCTGGTGCATATCATCAAGATGATCAAATGCCACCGCAGGCGCCTTTAGCAGCGCTGAACGCGTCACGCCATTTGGAAAGAAGCGATCGGCGAAATCGGGTGAGGCGACAAACAGATAATCTAAAGCGCCAAGCTGATCAACCAGACAGCTGGGTAGCGGCTGAGGTTGAATACTCACTGCACCCACCACTTCGCCGCGACGCAGGCGTTCTTGCGTGCGGGTTTCATCTTCGACCTGTAAATTGAGTCGCACCGGCGAATCAGCCAGTACATCTTTCAGTGCGGGTAACAGCCAGGTGGCCAGACTGTCAGCGTTAACTGCCAGCGACAGCAGCAGCGGCGCAGTACCGCTGTTATCATCGCCACCGAGCCATTCTTCTTCCAGCAACTCTACCTGATGCAACAGCGCAAGTAATTTTTGCCCTTGTTCGGTTGGGCGGGGCGGTACGGTACGCACTAACAGTGGCTGACCAAACAGGTTTTCCAGCTGTTTGATACGCTGTGAGACCGCAGATTGGGTGATACATAATTTTTGTGCGGCGCGCTCAAAGCCGCGTTCACGAATCACAGCATCCAGCGCCTGAAGCGTTCGGTAATCGGGGCGTTTCATTCTTGTTCTCTCTCCTTCAGGATGGACGTTACTATGCCATAAAAGTGCCACATGTGACGGATGTCTAACTTTTTTGTGGGCTGGCTTCCAAAGCGATTAATCCAGCACACTCACCCGAGCATTTTTAACAAGCCTTGCTTTATACTACGCGCACCCCGTTGTCGCACAGGTTTTAAACATATCATGACCCAGGATGAACTGAAAAAAGCCGTAGGTTGGGCTGCACTCGATTATGTGCAGCCAGGAACAGTGGTTGGCGTTGGCACCGGTTCGACCGCTGCACACTTTATTGATGCGCTTGCTACGATGAAGCATCAAATTGAAGGCGCTGTATCGAGTTCGGAAGCCTCTACCCAGAAACTGAAAAGCCTAGGCATTCAGGTATTTGACCTGAACGAAATCGATAGCTTATCGATCTACGTTGATGGGGCCGATGAAATCAATCCACAGATGCAAATGATCAAAGGCGGCGGTGCGGCACTTACGCGTGAGAAGATTGTGGCTGCGGTAGCGGACACCTTTATCTGTATCGCCGACACCTCTAAAGAGGTGGATGTACTCGGCCATTTCCCGCTGCCGGTTGAAGTCATTCCTATGGCGCGTAGCTTCGTGGCGCGTGAGCTGGTTAAGCTGGGCGGCCTGCCTGAATACCGTCAGAAAGTGGTTACCGACAACGGCAACATCATTCTTGATGTGCATAATCTCCGCATCCTTGACCCTATTGCTTTAGAAAAAGCGATTAATGCTTTGCCTGGCGTGGTGACCGTTGGACTTTTTGCTGCACGCTCCGCGGATATTGCACTGATCGGCGGCCCAGATGGCGTTAGAACCATCAAAAAATGATCTGCCCGGCACTGTCGGTATGCCACTAATTTCTTCTCGTGAAACATCTTTTCTTACAGGGATGAAATTTGGTGACTTATGTCACATAAGCGGCATTGACAGCGGGTTCGTTCTCCCTTAATTGCTCAGATCCCGATTTTGTACGGCAATGTGCTGCTGCTGGACGTTGCCGTGCTGGTAGCCAGGCAATCGTTTGTATTGCCGGACGCGTAAATTTTGATATTTTGACAGAAGGCTGGCTTATGGTAGCCCTCGTTGAATACTGAATAGGGTCGGGAAATGGCAAAGGTATCACTGGAAAAAGACAAAATTAAGTTCCTGCTGGTGGAAGGTGTCCATCAGAGCGCGCTGGATAATCTGCGTGCAGCAGGTTACACCAATATTGAATTCCACAAAGGTGCATTGGATTCGGAGGCGTTAAAAGCATCCATCCGCGATGCGCATTTTATCGGTATCCGTTCCCGCTCCCAACTGACTGAAGAGATCTTTGCAGCAGCTGAAAAACTGGTCGCTGTTGGCTGCTTTTGCATTGGGACCAACCAGGTCGATCTGGATGCTGCTGCCAAACGCGGTATTCCGGTCTTTAATGCGCCATTCTCAAATACCCGTTCGGTAGCCGAACTGGTCATTGGTGAAATGCTGTTGATGCTGCGCGGTATTCCAGAAGCCAATGCCAAAGCGCATCGCGGTATCTGGAACAAAAACGCGAAAGGCTCGTTTGAGGCTCGCGGCAAGAAGCTTGGCATCATTGGATATGGCCATATCGGTATGCAGTTAGGCGTGCTGGCTGAAAGCCTGGGCATGCATGTTTACTTTTATGACATCGAAAATAAACTGCCGTTGGGCAACGCAACACAGGTTCGTGGTCTTAATGAACTGCTGAACCTGAGCGATGTTGTCACGCTGCATGTGCCTGAAACACTGTCGACGCAAGATATGATCGGTGCAGATCAGCTGGCGCAGATGAAGCCAGGCGCGCTGCTGATTAACGCTTCACGTGGCACGGTTGTTGATATTCCAGCCCTGTGTAATGCATTGGCGAGTAAGCATGTCGGTGGTGCTGCAATCGACGTATTCCCGGTTGAACCAGCAACCAACAGCGATCCATTTATCTCCCCGCTTAGCGAGTTTGATAACGTGATTCTTACGCCACACATTGGTGGTTCTACCGAAGAAGCGCAGGAGAATATCGGGATCGAAGTAGCCGGTAAACTGGCGAAATATTCCGACAACGGTTCTACGCTTTCTGCGGTGAATTTCCCAGAAGTGTCGCTACCAATGCATGGTGTCAGCGCCAGCCGTTTGCTGCACATCCACGAAAACCGTCCGGGCGTGCTGACGGCAATCAACCAAATATTTGCTGAACAGGGCATTAACATCGCTGCGCAGTACCTACAAACGTCGCCATATATGGGTTATGTGGTGATTGATATTGATGCTGAGAAAGAGCTGGCTGATAAAGCACTGAACCTGATGAAAGCCATTCCGGGCACGATACGCGCTCGTTTGCTTTACTGATCATTATCTCCGTCATAGCTCAAGCCGCAGATGCGTTGGCTATGTTAGCTCACCCGGGTCACTTACTTGTGTAAGCTCTTGGGAATGAGCTAACGTGTCGCCTTCCTGCAACGCCCATTATTTAGGGTATAGAAGCGGATATACATACGGTAAGAGGCGCTGTTTAGCGCCTCTTTTTTTATTCCCATTGCCAGAGCTTTGACGGTGTTAACACCGCAGGCAGCGGTACATCCCATTCCGCAACCGGCAGCGCATCGACCAATTGACAATCATGCGCCAAACCAACCGGTAAAAAGCCATGCTGTTTCCAATTCTGCAACGTGCGGTCATAAAAACCGCCGCCCATGCCCAACCGTTGTCCCTGACGATCAAACGCCACCAGAGGCACCATCATCACATCAATTTGATCAAGCGTAATCAGATGCCGGATATCGAGTGGTGGCTCAGGAATGCGCAGCTTGTTGAGCGTGAGTGAGGTCTCTGGCGTGTAGCGCATAAACAGCAGATTTCCGGGTGAAAAGGGATGCAGCACCGGCAGGTAAACCTGTTTTCTTTGTTGCCAGAGTTTAGCAATCAGCGGGCGCGTGTTGAGTTCACCATCTACCGATAAAAACAGGGCGACGTTTTGTGCTTCAGTGATGGGGGCGAGATTGATGGCATGTTCGGCAAGAAGGTCAGCAGCATTTTCTTGCTGATCGTCGGTTAAGGCACGGCGCAAATGACGCACATGTTGACGAATATCCTGACGCAGTAAAAAAGAGGGTTCTGACATGGTTTCCCCACAGGATAAGCCGCTGAAGAAGCAAACTATATCATGCATTGCAATCATGCAACGTGGGGAAGAAAACCGGGACTACAAAGAAGAGATCTCCGAGATGCCGCCGTAGGCTGTAACCCTTGAACCCTTGGTTCAAGGTGAATATGCCGTCGCAACCATCAGGCTTCTCGGACGGACCGAGCATGCTCACAGGTTACGGAGCGTCACATTCTGTTTTTTTGAAATATCGGCTCAGGGGACTGGCCCACATGCAAACATCTCAGAGAAAATTTACCTCACCGTTACTCTATCATAGCAACCATGAAGTTTTATTCGAACTTCGCATCTTCGCGATCAGTAATGCGACCTTGCTCAACTAATGCCTGTTCAATCGTCTGCTGCAACATTCTAATACGTTGTTCCATATTAGCAGCATAATCGCGCGTCTTGCCTTTTTCTTGTGCCAACTCGTGGCAGACGTTTAACGCGGCGATGAACACCAGTTGTTCTGTATTGGTGACTCTAGTGCGAACTTTTAAATCTTGCAACCGTTGATTGAGATCTTCGGCCGCAGTATTCAGCGCATCTTGCTGTTCAGGCGGACAATTCACTCTCAACGAACGACCAAAAATTTGTAAATCTACCGGTTGTGCAGACATGCCACCCTTCCTGACTGATTACTTAGCCCGCAACTCCCTTAGCAGTCAATGGCTTGGGAGGCGGGCAACTATATAGACCCGCGAAATAAGTTACAACCCCTTTTCTGGAAACCTTGAGGCAGCTAGTGGTAGCATAACACGAACTTATTCCGCCAACGACGATGAAAACTTATGTCCTTACAGAACGCAACTCCTGATTACAACGCACTAGCGGCGGCGCTCTCTCAGCAGGGTGTTGGCATGACACCGGCAGAAATGCACGGACTGATTAGCGGCATCCTGTGTGGCGGAAATCAGGACACGAGCTGGAAAGCGCTGGTCCACGATCTGGCCAACGAAGGCATGGCTTTTTCGCAAAGCCTGTCGCTGCCGCTGGAATCGCTGCACGAAAATATTGCCACTGCCTTGGAAGATGACGGTTTTCTCTTTCAACTGATGTTGCCAGATGAAGATGACATCACGGTATTTGACCGCGCCGACGCGCTGGCTGGCTGGGTAAATCATTTCCTGCTTGGCCTTGGTGTGACGCAGCCTAAGCTTGATAAAGTCACAGGCGAAACCGGCGAAGCGATTGATGATTTACGCACCATTGCGCAGCTTGGTTATGACGAAGATGAAGATCAGGAAGAGCTAGAGCAGTCGCTGGAAGAGGTGGTTGAGTATGTGCGTGTAGCGGCACTGCTGTGTCATGACACCTTTACCCGACCGCAACCGACTGCGCCTGAAATGCAGAAACCAACGCTACACTAAGCCAGGTATTTCAGGACGCCGACGGGCGCATTTCAACAGCGTCTTCTTTAACCGCGTGCTTGTAAACCGCGTTCTTATCAACAGGGAGTGCAGACATGATTTCACTGGAAACTTTTCAGCAGCGTCGTCAGGCGCTGTTAGCTAAGATGGCACCCGGCAGCGCAGCATTGATTTTTGCCGCGCCGGAAGTGACGCGTAGCAATGACACCGAATACCCGTTTCGTCAGAACAGCGATTTTTGGTATTTCACCGGTTTCAACGAGCCGCAGGCGTTGTTGGTGCTGATTAAAAGCAATGAAACGCATAATCACAGCGTGTTATTCAACCGTGTCCGCGATCTCACTGCTGAAGTCTGGTTTGGACGCCGTCTGGGGCAAGACGCTGCCCCCGCTAAACTGGCCGTGGATCGTGCGCTACCCTGGGACGATATCGGCGATCAGCTGCATTTGCTGTTGAATGGCCTGGACGTGGTTTATCACGCACAAGGCGAGTATGCCGAAAGCGACACTTTGGTGTTTAACGCTCTCGAAAAATTGCGTCGTGGTTTTCGCCAGAACTTGAGTGCGCCCGCAACGGTCACCGATTGGCGTCCTTGGGTGCATGAAATGCGCTTGTTCAAAAGCCCGGATGAGATTGAGATCCTACGCCGGGCAGGAAAAATCAGTGCGCTGGCGCATACCCGCGCCATGGAAAAATGCCGTCCTGGGATGTTTGAATATCAGCTGGAAGGCGAAATTCTTCATGAATTTAGTCGCCACGGTGCACGTTTCCCTTCCTATAACACTATCGTCGGCTCAGGCGAGAATGGCTGCATTCTGCATTACACCGAAAATGAATCTGAATTGCGTGACGGCGATTTAGTGCTGATTGACGCCGGCTGTGAATTCCACGGTTATGCAGGTGATATCACCCGCACCTTCCCGATAAACGGTAAATTCAGCCAGCCACAGCGCGAAATCTACGACATCGTACTCGCTTCGCTCTACACCGCATTGTCGCTGTTCCGTCCCGGAATCAGCATTCGCGAAGTGAATGATGAAGTGGTGCGTATCATGATCACCGGCCTGGTCGAGTTGGGCGTACTGCAAGGTGATGTTGATGCCTTGATCGCTGAAGATGCACATCGTCAATTCTACATGCACGGTTTGAGTCATTGGATGGGATTGGATGTCCACGACGTGGGGCATTACGGCACCCCAAGTCGCGATCGTATCCTTGAACCTGGCATGGTGTTAACCATCGAACCGGGTCTCTACATCGCGCCAGACGCAGACGTGCCAGCCGAATACCGCGGCATTGGTATCCGTATCGAAGATGACATTGTGATCACTGAAACCGGTAACGAAAATCTCACCGACAGCATAGTGAAAGACCCGGAAGCGATTGAAGCCCTGATGGCGGCGGCACAGCGCGCATGAGTATTATCATTGCTGGTGGCGGTATGACCGGCGCAACGCTGGCGCTGGCGATTTCACATCTTACGCAAGGCACGCTGCCGGTGACGTTGATTGAAAGTATCGAACCCGCCAGTCGCGCCCATCCCGGTTATGATGGACGTGCAATTGCGCTTGCCGCAGGAACATGCCAGCAGTTAGCGGATATCAATATCTGGCGCAGCCTTGAAAGCTGCGCAACGCCGATTACGCGCATTCACGTTTCGGATCGGGGCCATCTCGGCTTTGTTTCCATGACCGCAGAAGAGCAGGCTATTCCGGCGCTGGGGCAGGTGGTAGAACTGTTTGATGTTGGGCAACGTTTATTTGCCGCGTTGAAAAAGGCGCCTGGTGTGACCTTGCGTTGCCCGGCCCGCGTTATGCAGGCGACGCGCACGCAAGATAAGGTGCAGGTGACGCTGGATAACGGCGAACAGCTGGAAAGCGCTTTATTAGTGGCGGCAGACGGTTCACGTTCTGCGCTTGCTGCATCATGCGGCATTCAGTGGCAAACCGAGGATTATCATCAGTTGGCGTTGATTGCCAACGTCACTACGCAGCTTCCACATCAGGGCCGCGCTTTCGAGCGTTTTACGGAACACGGTCCTTTAGCGTTATTACCGATGTCAAACAATCGGCTATCGCTGGTGTGGTGCCATCCGCTTGCTGCACGCAGCCAGATTGAAAGCTGGAGCGACAGCGAATTTCTTTTTCAGCTACAGCGCGCATTCGGTTGGCGTTTAGGTAAGTTTATTCAAACGGGTCAGCGCGAATGTTATCCGCTGGCCTTACAGCAGGCGACGCAGCAGGTTACGCATCGCGTCGCGGTGGTGGGCAATGCAGCACAAACGCTGCATCCAATTGCAGGACAGGGCTTTAACCTTGGACTGCGTGATGTGATGTCACTGGCGGAAACTGTGGCGGCGGCGCATCGTCACCAGCAGGATGCTGGCAGTTACGCGGTATTACACCATTATCAGCAGCGTCGTCAGCACGATCGCGACACCACAATTGGTATCACGGATGGATTAGTGCGCCTGTTCGCCAATAGTCACGCGCCGCTGATTGTTGGCAGAAATCTGGGCTTACTGGCGATGGATCATCTGCCGTGGCTGCGAAATCAACTGGCTGAGCGCACGCTTGGCTGGGTTAAGCGTTAATTTAAGGGGCAGCGATGCAAACTTTTGATGTGGTGATCGCCGGTGGCGGTATGGTAGGTCTGGCCGTTGCCTGTGGTTTGCAGGGCAGTGGACTGCGCGTTGCCGTGCTAGAGAAGGCGGCTGAACCGCAATTTACTGCCAAAGCCTTGCCTTCGATTCGCGTGTCGGCTATCAACGCCGCGAGCGAACGCTTGCTGCAAAAGCTGGATGTCTGGCCGACGATTTTGTCGCTGCGCGCCAGCGCTTATCACGGCATGGAAGTCTGGGATAAGGATAGCTTTGGCTCCATCTCATTTGACGATGAACACCAAGGGTTGTCGCATCTTGGCCATATTATTGAAAATCCGGCGATCCACAGCGCCTTGTGGCAACGCGCCACTGCCTGCAGTGATGTCACGTTAATCGCACCCTCACAGCTGCAACAGGTCGCTTTTGGTGACAATGAAGCCTTTATCACCCTGCAAGATGGCAGCATGGTAAGCGCGCGCTTGCTGATTGCCGCTGACGGTGCTAATTCGTGGCTGCGCAACAAAGCCGATATCCCCGTCACCTTCTGGGATTATGATCATCACGCTTTGGTTGCCAATATTCGCACCGACTTGCCGCATGATGGCATCGCGCGGCAGGTGTTTCATAGCGACGGCATTCTGGCGTTTCTGCCTATGCAAGATCCGCATCTTTGTTCCATTGTCTGGTCGCTGTCACCGCAAGAATCAAGCCGTCTTGAAACCATGCCTGAAGCGCTGTTTAATCAGCAACTGGCGGTGGCGTTCGATATGCGTCTTGGCTTGTGTCATTTGGAGAGTGAGCGCAAATCATTCCCGCTTACGGCGCGCTATGCACGTAACTTTGCAGCACACCGTCTGGCGTTAGTCGGCGATGCCGCGCACACCATTCATCCGTTGGCAGGCCAAGGGGTAAATCTCGGTTTTATGGATGCGGCAGAGTTGATTGGCGAAATTCGTCGCCTTCATCAGGAAGGTAAAGATATCGGCCAGCACCTCTATTTGCGCCGTTACGAGCGCAGTCGCAAACACAGCGCGGCGCTGATGCTGGCGAGCATGCAGGGCTTTCGTGAACTGTTCGCGGGTAATAACCCAGCGAAAAAGCTGCTACGTGACGTTGGCCTGAAACTGGCAGACACGTTACCAGGTGTGAAACCAATGATGTTAAAGCAGGCGATGGGCCTGAACGATATGCCGGACTGGCTACGTTAATTCCTTATCCCATTGTTTATGAAGCCAGCATTTTGCTGGCTTTTTTTATGCCTAAAAAGGCATTGCACCATAAAAAGGCAGGCCCGCACCGCGATTGTGCCTCGTTTGATTTATTCTAATTTTGCGCGCTTGTTCGCATTACTTTTATTTATCCAAAAGCTTTTTCGCCAAAGTGATTTTTTAACATCCTTCGAGTCATTACGCATAAATTTACTGCATATAAACTCCACAACTGCATTTAATGCGTGATAAATCACAAAATTGTGGTTTTTTATCCTGACACAATAAAAAGTTCGCTACGCTAGGTGCCTCGTTTCGACCTCGTTCTGCTTATGGTTAAACGCCACATTCGGTGGTAACGTCAACCCAAAGAGAACGTTTGCGTCGGCGCTAAATTTGACGCACGTTGAACCTCACTCGCTTTTGCACAGGATGGTTATGACTCAGCAAACCCCTTTGTTTGAACAGCATCAAACCTGCGGTGCCCGCATGGTGGATTTTCATGGCTGGATGATGCCGCTGCATTACGGCTCTCAGATGGATGAACATCATGCCGTGCGTAATGATGCGGGCATGTTTGATGTCTCCCATATGACTATTGTCGACCTTAAAGGCCCACGCACGCGTGAATTCCTCCGCTATCTGTTGGCCAATGACGTCGCGAAACTGACCCAACCTGGCAAAGCGCTTTACACCGGGATGCTGAACGCATCGGGTGGCGTTATTGACGATTTAATTGTTTACTTTATGACCGAAGAGTTTTTCCGTTTAGTGGTGAACTCCGCGACGCGTGAGAAAGATCTCGCCTGGATCGCTGAACACGCGGAGGGCTACGGAATTTCGCTGACCGAGCGTGACGATTTAGCGCTGATTGCTGTTCAGGGGCCACAGGCGCAGCAAAAAGCGCAGACGCTGTTCAGCGCCGAGCAGCGTCAAGCGGTAGAGGGCATGAAGCCATTCTTCGGTGTGCAGGCGGGCGACTTATTTATCGCGACGACCGGTTATACCGGCGAAGCGGGCTATGAAATTGCACTGCCTGCAGGCGAAGCAGCAGATTTCTGGCAGCGTTTAGTCGCCGCTGGCGTTAAACCTGCTGGTTTGGGCGCGCGCGATACGCTGCGTCTGGAAGCGGGGATGAATCTCTACGGTCAGGAAATGGACGAAGGTGTCTCTCCGCTGGCGGCCAACATGGGTTGGACGGTGAGTTGGGAACCCAGCGATCGTCAGTTCATCGGTCGCGAAGCGCTGGAGTCGCAGCGTAAGCAGGGCACTGAAAAACTGGTGGGTCTGGTCATGACTGAAAAAGGGGTGCTGCGTAACGGCTTAACAGTTCGCTTTACTGATGAACAAGGTCAGCCACAACAAGGCATTATTACCAGTGGTTCCTTTTCTCCCACTTTGGGTTACAGCGTCGCCCTTGCCCGCGTTCCGGCTGGCGTAGGCGACAGCGCAGTGGTAGAAATTCGTAACCGCGAAATGCCGGTGAAAGTAACCAAACCCATTTTTGTCCGCGCCGGTAAACCGGTCGCACAATAAATTTTATTCAGGAGAAATGGCGATGAGCAATGTGCCAAGTGAGTTGAAGTACCGTGATAGCCACGAGTGGGTGCGTAAAAACGCTGATGGTTCTTATACCGTTGGCATTACCGAGCACGCACAAGAGTTACTTGGCGACATGGTGTTCGTTGATTTGCCAGAAGTTGGTGCAACGTTTAGCGCAGGTGAAGAGTGCGCGGTAGCGGAATCTGTTAAAGCCGCTTCCGATATCTACGCGCCAATCAGCGGTGAAATTGTTGCCGTCAACGAAGCCTTGGGCGATTCGCCTGAAACGGTTAACAGCGATCCTTATGAAGGTGGTTGGCTGTTCCAAATCAAAGCCAGCGATGAGTCAGAGCTCGACTCGATGCTGGATGCTGATGCTTATAAAGCGTCCATCGACGAGTAATCGTTGAGCGGCCTCATGCAGAGGCCGCCATTATTTTTGCACTTTCAGTTCCCCAGCCCGATTCAGGATTTACTGCTAATGACCCAGACTCTCAGCCAGCTTGAACATAACGGTGCATTCATTGAGCGCCATATCGGTCCTTCACCTGAGCAACAAGCGGTGATGCTTGACGCTATCGGCGCCAGTTCGCTGGAGGCGTTAATCGGCTCCATCGTTCCTGCGGATATCCAACTCCCGGGGCCACCAGCTGTAGGTGAAGCCGCTACTGAGCAGCAGGCGCTGGCGGAGCTGAAAGCTATTGCCAGCCAGAATCTGCGTTACAAATCCTGGATCGGCATGGGATACAGCGCGGTCATCACACCGCCCGTTATTTTGCGTAACATGCTGGAAAATCCAGGCTGGTACACGGCATACACGCCTTATCAGCCTGAAGTTTCACAAGGTCGCCTTGAAGCGTTGCTGAACTTTCAGCAGGTAACGATCGATCTGACCGGTATGGATATCGCCTCTGCATCATTACTCGATGAAGCCACCGCCGCTGCCGAAGCCATGGCGATGGCAAAGCGCATCAGTAAGCTGAAAACCGCGAACAAATTCTTTATTGCCGATGATATTCATCCGCAAACTCTGGATGTCGTACGTACCCGTGCAGAAACCTTTGGTTTCGAATTGATCATCGATCGCGCCGATAAAGCGTTGGATCACGACGATCTGTTTGGTGTATTGCTCCAACACGTGGGCACAACTGGCGAAGCGCATGACTACAGCAAACTGATTACCGAGCTGAAAGCGCACAAAGTAATTGTCAGTGTCGCCGCCGACTTTATGTCACTGGTGATGTTAGAAGCGCCAGGCAAGCAGGGTGCAGATATCGTTTTCGGTTCTGCGCAGCGTTTCGGTGTTCCGATGGGCTACGGCGGGCCACACGCCGCTTTCTTCGCCAGCCGTGATGAGCACAAGCGTTCTATGCCAGGCCGCATTATCGGGGTTTCTCGTGATGCTGCAGGCAATACTGCGCTGCGTATGGCGATGCAAACCCGTGAGCAACATATTCGCCGTGAGAAAGCTAACTCCAACATTTGTACTTCGCAGGTGCTGCTGGCCAATATCGCGGGCCTTTATGCGGTATTCCATGGTCCGGTCGGCTTGAAGCGCATCGCTTCGCGTATTCACCGTTTCACCAATATTCTGGCTGCGGGCCTGCAAAATGGTGGCTTGAAGCTGCGTCATCATCACTGGTTTGACACGTTAACCGTTGAAGTTGCGGACAAAGCAGCGGTGCTGAGTCGTGCTGTCAGCTTTGGCGTTAACCTGCGCAGCGACATTCATAATGCTGTTGGCATCACATTGGATGAAACCACCTGTCGTGAAGACATCAGCGCGCTGTTCGCCATTCTGTTAGGTGATACGCACAATCAAGATATCGATAAGCTCGACGGTGAAGTCGCCGCAGACAGCCAGTCAATCCCGGCAGGTCTGCAACGTCAAAGTGAAATCCTGACCCATCAGGTCTTCAACCGTCATCACAGCGAAACTGAGATGATGCGTTACATGCACAGCCTGGAGAAAAAGGATCTGGCGCTGAACCAGGCGATGATTCCACTAGGTTCCTGCACCATGAAACTCAACGCCGCAGCGGAAATGATCCCTATTACCTGGCCTGAGTTTGCTGAACTTCATCCATTCTGCCCGGCTGAGCAGGCAACCGGTTATCTGCAGATGATTGGTCAACTGTCGCAGTGGTTAGTGCAACTTACCGGTTACGACGCACTGTGCATGCAGCCGAACTCTGGCGCGCAGGGCGAATACGCGGGTTTATTGGCAATTCGCCGTTATCACGAAAGTCGCAACGAAGGCGATCGCCACCTTTGCCTAATCCCAAGTTCAGCACACGGTACTAACCCCGCTTCTGCGCAGATGGCAGGCATGGACGTGGTGGTGGTGGCGTGTGATAAGCAGGGCAACATTGATCTGGGCGATTTGCGCGAGAAAGCCGCGCAGGCTGGCGATAAACTTTCCTGCATCATGGTGACTTATCCGTCAACGCACGGTGTGTATGAAGAAACCATTCGTGAAGTGTGCCAGATCGTTCATCAGTACGGCGGTCAGGTTTACCTTGATGGCGCAAACATGAACGCTCAGGTCGGCATCACCACGCCAGGTTACATCGGCGCGGATGTTTCGCACCTGAACCTGCACAAAACCTTCTGCATTCCACACGGCGGCGGTGGCCCAGGCATGGGACCGATCGGCGTGAAAGCGCATTTAGCACCGTTTGTGCCAGGCCACAGCGTAGTACAAATTGACGGCGTACTGACACAGCAGGGCGCAGTATCCGCTGCCCCGTTTGGTAGCGCTTCAATTCTGCCAATCAGCTGGATGTATATCCGCATGATGGGCGCTGAAGGTCTGAAGCAGGCGAGTTCTGTCGCGATTCTGAATGCCAACTACATCGCCAGCCGTTTGCAATCCGCTTATCCGATTCTCTACACCGGCCGTGATGGTCGCGTGGCGCATGAATGTATTCTCGACATTCGTCCGCTGAAAGAGCAAACCGGCATCAGCGAGCTGGACATCGCTAAGCGTCTAATCGACTACGGCTTCCATGCTCCAACTATGTCCTTCCCGGTTGCCGGCACGCTGATGGTTGAGCCAACCGAGTCTGAAGGCAAAGTGGAGTTGGATCGCTTTATCGACGCGATGCTTTCAATTCGCATGGAAATTGATCGCGTAGCCGACGGCGAATGGCCTGCGGAAGATAACCCGTTGATCAACGCGCCGCACACCCAGATGGAAATTGTTGGCGAATGGGCGCATCCGTACAGCCGCGAACTGGCGGTATTCCCGGCAGGTAATCACAACAAATACTGGCCGACGGTAAAACGTCTGGATGATGTGTTTGGGGATCGTAATTTGTTCTGTTCCTGTGTACCGATGAGCGAGTACCAATAATTTACCCGTCCTACCCGTCATACTTCGCGCTGCAGGTGCGTTGGCTGCGTTAGCTCACCCCGGTCACTTACTTATGTAAGCTCCCGGGGATGAACTCACTTGCCGCCTTCCTGCAACGCGAATTATTTAGGGTAAGCCCGTCATACATAACGCTGCAGATGCGTTAGCTGCGTTAGCTCACCCCGGTCACTTACTTATGTAAGCTCCCGGGGATGAACTCACTTGCCGCCTTCCTGCAACGCGAATTATTTAGGGTAAGCCCGTCATACATAACGCTGCAGATGCGTTGGCTGCGTTAGCTCACCCCGGTCACTTACTTATGTAAGCTCCCGGGGATGAACTCACTTGCCGCCTTCCTGCAACGCGAATTACGTAGGGTAAATATTGTGTTAATGAACAAGATTTACTCGCCATTCTTAGTGCAGCAGATGTACTGGCTATGAATTATTTAGGGTAAAAGATGTGATTTCCTTTAATTTAAGGACCGAATCTTCGGTCCTTTTTTATGGAGGCAATAATGGAACTTGCATTAGTCACAGGTGCCAGTCGAGGTATTGGTCGCGCGACAGCGTTAATGCTGGCAGCAAAAGGCTATCGGGTAGCGGTCAATTATCGTCAGCGTGAAGCGGAAGCGTTACGTGTGGTGGAAGAAATTCAGCAGCAGGGCGGCGACGCTTTTGCGGTACAAGCTGATATCGGCAATGAAGATCAGTTGATGGCGATGTTTGAACGGCTGGATGAACAAGACGCGCCGTTAACCGTGCTGGTTAACAATGCCGGTATTCTGTTCAAGCAGTGTCGCGTGGAACAACTCGATGCGGCACGTATTCAACAGGTGTTTGCTACCAATGTCACAGGCACCTTTCTCTGCTGTCGTGAAGCGGTAAAACGTATGGGAACCCATCATGGCGGAAAAGGAGGAGCCATCGTCAATGTCTCTTCTGCGGCATCACGGTTGGGGGCGCCGAATGAATATGTCGATTACGCAGCCTCAAAAGGCGCAATGGACACGCTAACAAAAGGGCTATCGCTGGAAGTTGCGCAGCAGGGCATTCGGGTAAACGCGGTTCGGCCAGGACTGATTTACACTGAAATGCATGCTGATGGGGGTGAACCGGGCCGAGTTGATCGGCTAGGCAGTGCACTTCCAATCGGGCGCGGCGGTCAGGCGGAAGAGATTGCTGAAGCGATAGTCTGGTTAGCCAGCGATGCCGCTTCCTACATCACCGGAAGCTTTATTGATGCTGCAGGCGGTCGCTAAGACAACAACGCCGCAGAGATAAGCTGCGGCGTTTTCGCTTTAAGCAATCGTTCTAATTTTCTGCGTTAAAGAACTTCACCGTTGCTGGTAATCACTTGTTGATACCAGTTAAAGCTTTTCTTCTTCGAGCGTGAAAAATCACCGCTGCCGTCGTCGTTTTTATTCACGTGAATAAAGCCGTAACGCTTATCATACTGACCGGTGGTGAAAGAGACGCAATCCAGGCAGCCCCACGGTGTATAGCCCATTAAATCAACGCCATCGTGCGTCACCGCTTTTTTCATCTCTTCGATGTGCGCGCGCAAATAGTCGATGCGGTAGTCATCTTCGATCACGCCTTGCGCGTTTGGTTTATCAATGGCGCCAAAGCCATTTTCCACGATAAACAGCGGCTTCTGATAGCGCTCGTAGAGTTCGTTTAACGCGTAACGCAAACCCACTGGATCAATCTGCCAGCCCCAATCGGACGCTTTAACGTGTGGGTTTTTCACCACGCCTTCAAAACCGGTAATCGGGTCATCAACGCCGCGGGCGTCGGTTTTCACCGCGTTGCTCATGTAATAGCTGAAGCCAACGTAGTCAGCACAGCCGTTACGCAGAGTTTCAGCATCGTCGGCTTCCATTTGAATCTCGTAGCCTTTGCGTGCCCACTCTTTCAGCGCATAGGCGGGATAATAACCGCGCATCTGCACATCGCTGAAAACATAACGTTGATGCATTGCTTCCTGCGCCATTACCACATCATCAGGATGACAGGAGAAAGGATAAACCGGCACCATCGCAATCATGCAGCCAATCTGGAAGTCTGGGTTGATGTCATGGCCTAACTTCACTACTTTCGCGCTGGCAACAAACTGGTGGTGCATCACTTGATACATTGCCTGTTCCGGCTTCTCATGGTCAGTAAAGATCACGCCTGAGCAGCAGTAACCAAACAGGGGATATTGCCAGTTACGCTGGTTATTGATCTCGTTGAAAGTCATCCAGTACTTCACTTTATTTTTGTATCGCTCTAATACCACTTCGCTAAAGCGTACAAAAAAATCGACCACTTTGCGGTTGTGCCAGCCGCCATACTCTTTCACCAAATGATAGGGCATTTCGAAGTGGGAAAGGGTAATCACCGGTTCGATGCCATATTTCAGCAGTTCGTCGAAAAGGTCGTCATAAAATTGCAGGCCCGCTTCGTTGGGTTGCTGTTCATCGCCATTCGGGAAGATGCGGGTCCAGGCAATGGAGGTGCGGAAGCATTTGAAGCCCATTTCAGCAAACAGCGCGACGTCCTGTTTATAGTGAGAATAAAAATCGACTGCCTGATGATTGGGGTAAAAATTGCCGGGCTGCACGCCGTCGGTAATCACGCGATTCACGCCGTGTGAGCCGCCGGTCAGTACGTCACAAATACTGACGCCTTTGCCATCCTGATCCCAGCCGCCTTCAACCTGATGTGCCGCGACCGCGCCGCCCCAAAGGAATCCTTTTGGTAACTGTAATGCTTCACTCATGTTTAGCCCTCAATATCAGACAGAGATAAAATAAATTGGCCTGAGTGTAGCAAAGCACTCTTTAAAGTCACGATATAACAACGTGTTAGAATGGTAATCTGTTACAGCTAAAAAACAGGATGTTTTATTTATTAAGCTGCCGACCAATCGCTTCCAGAATATAGATAACCGGCACCTGAGTAGTGATATCAAAATTATCTGCCATGCGAATAAGAGGCACGTGATAAGAGAGATTAAAGTCGCTGATTTTTGCCAGCGAACAGCTTTCATTATTGGTAATAGAGAGCGTTTTGCACTGATGCTGGCTGAACTGGCTGGCCAGTCGCAGGATCTCTTCCGTTTCGCCTGATACCGACAAAATAATCGCCACTGCATTTTCATTCAGACTTGGGCTAACCGGATAATAAGGATCGTCGATGGCGTGGCTGAATTTCCCGACGTTAGAGAAAAAACGCGCAGCATATTTAGCTAAGCTCCCGGAGGTTCCTACGCCAATAAAAAATATATGCTCAGCCTGATTAATCATCTGCGCGGCCTGACTAATTAACTGCTCAAACTCCGCGTTATTAATACTTTTGAAAAAGCTCAGCATCTCATTCACGCCGGAGGTGTTCATCAGTGGCTGAGTTTTTTCATCTGCCAGACGCAGGCGAATGCGAAATTCTGACCAGCCGTCACAATGCATCTTGCGGCAAAAACGTAAAACAGTGGTGGTAGACACCTCGGCCTGTTCCGCCAGCTCGCGAATCGTCATATAGCTGACGCTTTCACGGTGTTTGATGATGAATTGGTAAACCTGCATTTCGAGGTCATTGAGACTGGCTAGATCGCGGTGCGAGAACATCAGAAAGTGCTCATTGTGCAGTGAACCGGCAGGCAGTTTATCAGATTCAGTCAGCGTGTGGATGGTTACAACGGTTCACAGATTAATTTTAGCGTACAAGTGTACACTGAAATCGTTCCCGGTTACTCTGGTGCGCAGATATTTGCAATCACTCTACCTGTCATACTTCCAGCTGCAGATGCGTTGGCTACGCTTGCTCGGCCCGGTCACTTACCCCAATAAGTTCTCGGGACTGGCTCCCTTGCCGACTGCCTGCAACGCGAATTAATGAGGGTATATACCTTTGAGGGCTCCCTTTTTTATGACCGAAAACCGCGTATTGCTACCGGGTTATTCATTGGCAGAGGAAATTGCCAACAGCATCAGTCATGGTTTGGGCTGCTTGTTCGGCATTGTAGGGCTGGTGTTACTGCTCAATCAGGCGATTGATATGGGCGCAGATGCCACCGCAATCACCAGCTACAGCTTGTATGGCGGCAGCATGATTTTGCTGTTTCTCGCCTCAACGCTTTATCACGCAATTCCCCATAAACGTGCCAAGCCTTGGCTAAAAAAGCTCGATCACTGCGCCATTTACCTGCTGATCGCTGGAACCTACACGCCATTCCTGTTGGTGGGTTTGAAATCGCCGCTGGCACATGGATTGATGGTCGTGATTTGGGGCCTGGCGCTGGCCGGCATTATTTTTAAACTGACCATCGCGCATCGCTTCAAGGTGCTGTCGCTAGTGACTTACATGAGTATGGGTTGGCTGTCGCTGGTTGTGATTTATCAACTGGCGATGAAACTCTCGTCCGGCGGGATTTGGCTACTGGCCGCAGGTGGCATTATTTATTCGCTGGGCGTGATTTTTTACGTGTCGCGCCGCATTCCTTATAACCACGCCATCTGGCACGGCTTTGTGTTGGGCGGCAGCGTGTGTCATTTCTGCGCAATCTACTTCTACGTAATGTAACTTTTTAGCCAACAAGAAAGGCGGGAGCCACTCCCGCCTCTTATCTGAGCATCAAACAGATCGATTAAAACCTAAAGCCCGTAAATGCGGATCAAAGCTTCGCGGCCAGCAGATCTTCCAGCTTCTGTTGATCCACTGCGAACTGACGGATCCCTTCTGCCAGCTTTTCTACCGCCATTGCATCCTGATTATGTTCCCAGCGAAAAGCCGCCTCTGTTAGCGGCGAAGGTGGATTCAGTACCGCAGTTGATGGCGTAAGTTTACGTTCAAGTGGCGCATCACTGGCTTCAAGTTCTTGCAGTAAATTAGGCGACAGCGTCAGGCGATCGCAGCCCGCCAGCGCCAGAATCTGTTCGATTTTACGGAAGCTGGCGCCCATGATAACCGTGTTGTAGCGATGGGATTTGTAATACTGATAAATGTTACGCACGGATACCACGCCAGGATCGTTTTCAGCGTCATAAATGCTTTGCGGCTCGCGGCTCTGATAGAAGTCGTAGATGCGGCCAACAAAAGGCGAAATCAGAAAAACGCCCGCTTCGGCGCAGGCGCGTGCCTGAGCAAAGGAAAACAGCAGCGTTAAATTACACTGAATACCGTTGCGTTCCAGCTCTTCGGCGGCGCGAATGCCTTCCCAGGTTGCGGCCAGTTTGATCAAAATTCGCGAGCGACTAATACCCTGATCTTCATACATGCGCACCAACTTTTCAGCCTTGGTCACGCACATGCCGCGATCAAAGGAGAGGCGAGCATCCACTTCCGTCGAGACGCGGCCCGGTACGCTTTTCAAAATTTCCAGTCCCAGATTCACCGCTACGCGATCGCTGGCATTGATAATTTGCGTTTGCTTGCTGCCGCCTTGGGTTTTGGCGTAATCAATTGCGTCGTCAATTAGGTGCTTATAGCCTTCAAGGCTGGCGGCTTTAAGGATCAACGACGGATTCGTGGTGGCATCCTGCGGATGATAATGCCGAATCGACTCGATATCGCCGCTGTCCGCGACCACGGTGGTGTACTGTTTTAACGCCTCTAGCTGGTTCATCATTTTACTCCGTAACGAGAGAACAGGGCGGCCACAGAAAGACGCGCGCACTTATCCCTGCGAAAGCGATGTCGCAATGGAATGAGCGAGAGCTGAAGACGCCTGAATCAGGCGAAACCGCAGGTAAATATCGGGTTTCGCCGGGTGAGAAAAGGGTGCTTATTTGCTCTGGCACGCCTGTTCGTAATACTCGATTTTTTCGACTTTAGCGGTTGAACCGCCACCTTCAAACTCTGACGCCATCCAGGCGTTGACGATATTTTTCGCCAGCTCTGAACCAATAACGCGCGCACCCATGGTCATGATCTGTGCATTGTTACTTTTACGTGCACGTTCAGCAGAGAAAGTGTCATGGCATTGCGCAGCACGCACGCCCGGCACTTTGTTCGCAACGATAGCCACGCCGATACCGGTTCCGCACAGCAGGATCCCACGATCGTGTTTGCCCTCTTTAACGGCATTAGCCAACGCAAAAGCGACATCCGGGTACATTGGGCGATCGTTTTGCGCATCGTTGCTGTAATCCAGCACGTCGTACTGCTTCTCTTCTAAATGACGTTTGATCAAATTCTTCAGTTCAATGGCTGCATCATCAGCGCCAATAGCGATTGTTTTCATCGTTTTCTCCAGCAGGTTACGCGGTTCAACCTGCATCAGATGCAGGCTAAAAGATGTTCATCACTAGCCTGCCACAAACTTGTTCATATGTTCAATATGCGTTCATTTGTTTTTGGCCGATTTTTCTGATCACCCCCTTTACTCCACGCCATGCTACGCCTGCCCTGCGGCTGAAATGGTGACGTGAATCTGAAAATTGACCTATTTCAAATCATTTGAACGGGTTCACAGTTTTGGGAAGTGCGCTTGAGTGATGAGCAATTATACGTGTAGTGTTCATTTGTTCGCGCAGTGTTACCAATGTACAAGAAGACCCATCGAGGACTCGAACATGCGTTACCCAAACCCTACTCAATGCACCTGCATCGACAATGCGTACTGCGTATTGCCAACACCAACTTTCTCTTATCGCGCCCGTATCGGAGGTGCGTCATGACCCAGACAACCATGACGGCGGTTGAACAATCCGCCATTCGTAAAATCTCCTGGCGACTGGTTCCGTTTGTCGCCTTGATGTTCTTTATTAACTTCCTGGACCGTACCGCAATCTCCTTCGCCGGCCCGAACGGCATGACCCAGGATCTCGGCCTGACTGCGGTGCAGTTTGGTTTGGCTTCAGGCGTGTTCTTTATTGGCTACATCCTGTTAGAAGTGCCGAGTAATTTGGCGCTACATCGCTTCGGCGCACGCCGCTGGCTGGCGCGCATTATGATCAGCTGGGGTATCGTCTCGCTGCTGTTTACCTGGGTGAGCAGCGTGCAAGGGTTGTACGGCTTGCGTTTGTTGCTGGGTATCGCTGAAGCGGGCTTCTTCCCGGGTGCGATTCTCTACCTGAGCATGTGGGTTCCGGCACGCCATCGCAGCAAAATTCTGTCGCTGTTCTATCTCGCCCAACCGTTGACCGTGGTGTTCGGTGCGCCGCTGGCGGCAGCCTTTATTGAGCAACATGGTTTGTTTGGACTGGAAGGCTGGCGTGTGATGTTCCTGGGCGTCTCCATCCCGGCCATTCTGATTGGTTTCGTGGCGCTGTTCTGGCTAGTGGATTCACCGCGTCAGGCGAAATGGTTGACCAGTGAAGAGAAAACCTGGCTGACCAAAGAATTGGAAGCGGAAAACAACGCGAAACAGCAGAAAAGTCATCAGAGTGTGCGCACGGTGATGGGCAACGGTCGCGTATGGATGCTGTGCCTGATCTACTTCGGCTTCATTTACGGTTTGTATGCGCTGGCGTTCTTCTTGCCAACCATCATCGGCGGCTTCCAGCAGCAGTTCGGCACCACTTTTAACGTGATGCAAAAAGGAATGATTACTGGCGTGCCTTATCTGGTTGCTGCGGTGGTGATGTTCTTCTGGTCACGAGATGCTTCGCGTCGTGGTTGCAAAACCTGGCACATCGCTATCCCGGCGTTAACCGGCGCAATCAGCGTGCCGCTGGCGCTCTACATGGATTCACCGTTCACCACCATTTTGGTGATTGCGATTACCGCCAGCTCGATTTTCGCTGCCTTACCTAACTTCTGGACTTTGCCGACGCAGTTTCTGACCGGTGCCTCTGCCGCCGCGGCGATTGCCTTGATCAACACGCTGGGCAACGTGGCGGGATTCTCGGCAGGTTACATCACCGGTGCGCTACACGATGCGACCAACAGTTACACCATCCCGATGTTTGTGGTGGGTGGATTCATGCTGCTGTCAGCCGTGCTGATGCTGTTGTTGAACCGCCGCCGCCAGATTCAGCCGACCCCTTTAGCCAGGAGCACGAACAATGACCTACCTGTTTAACCAACCTTCAGCCTTTGCCTCCGAACTTATCGAAGGATTTGTCGCCGCGAATGCAGACAAAGTGCGGCAGGTACCTGGCGGCGTCGTACGCAGTACACGCAGCCAGGCGGGCAGCGTCGCGGTGATTGTCGGTGGTGGTTCAGGTCATTATCCCGCCTTCGCCGGATTAGTCGGACAAGGTCTGGCGCACGGTGCGGCGATGGGCAATCTGTTTGCCTCGCCTTCCGCGCAGCAAATCTACAACGTGGCGCGCATCGCAGATAACGGTGGCGGCGTGCTGCTGATGTTTGGTAACTATGCGGGCGATGTGCTGCATTTTGGTCAGGCTTGCGAGCGTCTACGCAGCGAAGGCATTCCCTGCGAAGTGCTGGCGGTAACTGATGATATCTCCAGCGCCAGCGTTGATGAAATTGAAAAACGTCGTGGCGTAGCGGGCGATCTCACCGTGTTTAAAGTGGCCTGCGCCGCCGCGGAAGCGGGCTACGATTTAGCCCGCGTGCTCAACGTTTCACGCCACGCCAATGACCGCACGCGTTCTTTTGGCGTCGCGTTTTCAGGCTGTACCTTACCTGGCGCGTCTCATCCACTGTTTGAAGTGGAAAAAGGGCGCATGGCGTTAGGACTGGGCATTCACGGCGAGCCGGGCATCAAAGAAACCGACGTGCCGACCGCCGACGAGCTGGCTGAGATTTTCGTTGATCGCTTGCTGAGCGAGCTGCCGCAAGGCATCAATACGGTAGAAGGTCAGCGGGTCGCGGTGATCCTCAATGGGCTAGGTACGGTGAAATACGAAGAGCTGTTTGTGGTTTACCGTCGCGTCGCGCAGTTGCTGGATGCCGCGAAGTTACACGTCGTTGAACCTGATGTCGGCGAGTTCGTCACCAGTTTCAATATGGCAGGCGCATCATTAACTCTGATGTGGCTTGACCAAGAGCTGGAAACCTTCTGGTGCGCACCCGCTAATGCTCCAGCCTATCGCAAAGGCAGCGTGATCGTTGCTGAAGCGCTAAGTCCAGCGGAATGTGTAGAGCAGACAGAGGAAACGTTACCGCAGGCGAGCGCAGAATCGCAGGAGAGCGCACAGCGCGTGCTGCAACTGCTGGAAGCCGTAGCGCAAATGCTGCAAGCCAACGCCGAGAAACTGGGTGATATTGATGCAGTGGCCGGCGATGGCGATCACGGTATTGGTATGGAGCGCGGCGTATTAGGCGCGGTAGAAAAAGCCCGTGAAGTGGCGGCGCGTGGCGCAGGCGCGGGAACGCTGCTGTGTCGTGCGGCGGATGCCTGGGCAGATAAAGCAGGCGGCACCTCGGGAGCATTATGGGGCGTTGCGCTGACCGCGCTGGGCACGGCGTTGGGCGATCAACATCAGCCTGATGCGCAACGTGTTGCCAGCGGGGTACGTCACGCGCAAGAAGGCATTATGCATTTTGGTAAAGCCAAAGTGGGCGACAAAACCATGGTCGATGTGCTGGTGCCGTTTGCCGACAGCCTGAACGACGCTGTGGCGCAAGGCGCCTCATTAACCGATGCCTGGTTAACAGCGGCGCAGGTGGCGGATAGCGCCGCACAAGCGACCGCACAATTATTGCCAAAGATGGGCCGTGCCCGTCCGCTGGCAGAAAAAAGTTTAGGAACACCCGATGCTGGCGCCATTTCGCTAGCGATGATCGTCAACACCGTGGGAAACCTGCTCAACGATAACGCGACCGCAGATCAAGGAGTTTAAGCATGTCTCAACCTGCCATCTGGCTGGGCGTCAGCCTGAAAATGTACTTCAGCTATCAGCAAACGCTGACATGGTGCCGTGACGTCGCCGAGCTGGCGCGTCGTCATCCAGCCATCCAGCAAGGTGAGGTTGGGCTGTTTGTGTTACCGGCTTATCCGGCTATTCCGGCGGTTGCTGAGATTTTTGCCGATACGCCTGTTCGCTTTGGCGGCCAGGATGTCTGCCAGGCAGAAAATGGTGCCTGGACCGGTGAAGTCAGCGCCAGCATGTTGCAGGAGTTGGGCTGTTCGCTGGCTGAGATTGGTCATGCTGAGCGCCGTCGTCATTTCCATGAAGACAAAACACAGATCGCGGCCAAAGTGGCGATGTCTTTACGCCACGGCTTAACGCCGGTGTTGTGCATCGGTGAAGAGCAAGAAGGCGAACCGGCGCAGGCGATTGCGCTGTGCCAACAGCAGCTTGCTGAGGCCCTGGACAATGCCGGGCAGCAAGGTTTGCAGGGCAGCGTGTTCTTCGCTTACGAACCGCAATGGGCGATTGGCGCTCCGCAACCCGCGCCGGACAGCTACATTCGGGCGGTGTGTGCCGGTTTGCGTGACCTGCAAACACCCGATGGCATCGATTTGCAGGTGATTTACGGCGGCAGCGCCGGTCCCGGCCTGATTCAGCGCCTGGCGGGTGATGTCGATGGACTGTTTCTCGGACGTTTCGCCCACGATCCCAAAGCGCTGGCGCAAATCATTGATGAAGCCAGCGCGCTGCTTAAGGAGATCCGTTAATGAGCCGTATCGGACTCAGCACGTATGCTTTTTTCTGGCGCATGTCATCGCAAGTGCCGGAGCCGTTAACGTTGGCGCAGATGCTGGAGCAAACGGCCGCGCTTGATGTTTCTGTCTTTCAAATTTGTGATTATCCGGCGATCGAGAGTTGGCCTGATGCACAGCTACAGGCGTTGCGTCAGCAGGCCGATGCGCTGGGCATCACACTGGAACTGGGCACTCGCGGTCTGGGTACGGCACATCTGCAACGTTATCTGCACATGGCCAATATTCTGGATGCCCACGTTGTTCGCTCCATGTTCTATACCGCCAGCCATCGTCCGTCATTGGAAGAGGCCGCGCAGTTGATCGGCGCCATTCTGCCGGACTATGAGCGCCAGCAGGTGATGCTGTGTTTGGAAACTTACGAGCAGGTCAAGACCGCCGACATGATGTCGGTGATCAATCAATTTCCGTCACCTTGGCTTGGCGTTTGCCTTGATCCCGCCAACTGCGTCGCTGGGTTGGAGCTACCGGAACAGGTTATCGCCAACACCGCTGCACGCGTCGGTAATCTGCACATCAAAGATTTTGCATTTTCCCGTCGTGACGGTTGGGTGGGATTCACCTACGCCGGTTGTCTGATGGGGGACGGCTTACTCGACTATGACCGGATGATCGCCAGCGTGCGCCCGGCAGAAAAAGGCATCAATCAAATCGTCGAACACTGGCTACCGTGGCAGGAAGATGCAGCGATCACCTGCCAGCGTGAAGCCGAGTGGACACTTCGCACCGTGGAATTCTTACGTAGTAAACAAGCTCAGGAGTCATAATAATGAACCAATTAAAAACCATCACCGTGATTGGCGCAGGCGGCAAAATGGGCATGCGCATTTCTGCCAACTTCCAGAAAAGTGATTACCAGGTCTTTTATTGCGAGAACTCACCCAAGGCGCAGGAGCAAGTTACCGCGCAGGGCCGGGAGCTTTCCGATGCAGCTTCCGTTGTCCCCTTGAGTGATGTTGTGATTCTGGCGGTGCCGGATATTGTCTTGGGTAAAGTGTCGGAAGGCGTTGTACCGCAGATGAAGAAAGATGCGGTGCTGTTAACCCTTGATCCCGCAGCGGCCTATGCCAACCTGATTGCACACCGCGATGACATTGATTACGCCGTGGCGCACCCCTGTCATCCCTCCGTGTTCCTGGAGCGTTATACCAAAGAGGAGCACGCCGACGCCTTTGGTGGCATTGCGGCTATTCAGCACGTTGCGGCCTCTTATGAAGCAGGCAGCGACGAGCAGAAAGCGGAACTGAGCAACGTCATCAGCGTGATGTATGGCCCGGTTGAGCAGGTACATTGGGTTACCGTTACCCAATTGGCTTACCTTGAGCCTACGCTGGTTGAAACCGTGGCCTGCATGGTGGGTGCCTTCATGAAAGAAGCGCTGGATGAAACCGTTAAGCACAGCGGCGTGCCGGAAGAAGCAGCTAAAGCGATGCTGTATGGCCATATTCAGATTGCCTTGGCTGTTGCATTCCGCGCTACCAACCCGTTCTCCGATGCCTGCATGATCGCCATGGAATATGGACGCGAGAAAATCGTTAAGCCAGACTGGAAACAGATCTTCGATCAGAAAGAACTCGATATCGTGATTGCCCGCATGCTGAAAATCGATGCTATTCGTCGCTAATCTGTGAAGTTGTCGCGGCTCATATTGCCTATGCCTGGCGATTTGAGCCGCATCAGTGATATAAATCCCCTCCTGAAACGCCTGTGCTTAGTCAGGTAACTCACTGCGAGACAGATAACGCATGGAAAAACACACGCTTTCTCAGGATTCAGAACTGCTGACGGAAATCGCGGTCGCCTATTATCAGGACGAAACTACCCAGGAAGAGATAGCGCGTAAGTTTGGCATTTCACGCATCAAAGTCGGAAGATTGCTGAAACGCGCCCGGGAAGAGGGCATTGTTGAAATTAATGTGCGTTACCATCCGGTGTTCAGTACCCGCCTCGAGCAACAACTTCTTGATCGTTTTCCCCAGTTACAACGTGCGCTGATTGCGCTGGATTTACAGGACAGCGATGAGCAACGTCGCCAACTGGCTGCGCTGGTATCGACCCATCTTGAGCAATCATTGAAAGAAAATTCAGTGGTTGCGGTAGGTCAAGGGCGCAACGTGGCGGCGATTGCCGATCATCCTGGCCAGGTGCCAACGCGTAATTGCCACTTTATCAGCGGCATTGGCGGTACACATCGGCCCGGCGATGCGATCAATGCCGACCATATCAGCCGTCGATTGGCGAAAAAATTTGGTGGTATTAGCGAAACGCTGTATGCCCCGGCGTATGTGGAAAACCGTGCGTTGAAAGAAGCTTTTATGCAGAACGGCACCATTAAAGAGACGCTGGATCGCGCGCGTAAAGCGGATATCGCGCTGGTCGGTATCGGTGACATGAATGAAAACAGTTATATGGTCAAGCTGGGCTGGTTTAGTCCGCACGAAATCATTGATGCCAGCCTGAACCAGGGCGTGACCGGTGATATCGCGGGCTACGACTTTTTCAATTCGCAGGGCCAGCACGTTGACACGGTGATGAATGACCGGGTTATTGGCTTGAGCATTGATGAGTTACGCAAGATCCCCTGCGTGATTGCAATTGCTTCAGAGAACACCAAAGCCTTGGCGATTCTTGGTGCATTGCGTACGGGTGCGATCGATATTATTGCCACTACCGCGCAGAATATCCGCACCATTTTGAATATGACGCAGTAGTCCTCTGCGCGTTGTCCCCCATCCCGGCCTTCCCCCATGAATGGGGGAAGGAGACGCTGCAACATGCAGCTTCACTACTCGCATGTGGCAGCCTCTTCCTCCCCCACATGTGGGGGAGGAGTGAGGTGGGGGACAAGCGACGACTGACTTTATTGGGTTGTGCTGGCTGTCCCCCATCCCGGCCTTCTCCCATAATTGGGGGAAGGAGACGCTGCAGCATGCGGCTTAAATACTCGCATCTGGCAGCATCTTCCTCCCCCACATGTGGGGGAGGACAGAGGTGGGGGACAAACGACGCCTGATTTTATTGGCTTGTGCTGGCTGTTTTCCATTCCGACCTTCCGCCATAAAGGGGGGAGGACAGAGGTGGGGGACAAGCGACGACTGACTTTATTGGGTTGTGCTGGCTGTTTTCCATCCCGACCTTCCCGCATAAATAGGGGAAGGAGACGCTGCCACATGCAGCTTGATCGCAACCAGGCAGCGTTAACCCTCGGCTAATGAATAAGGCAGCGGTTGAATAGTCAGCTTGCCACCTTCATCACCTTCAACCCGCAACACGCTGTCTGGCTCAAGATCGTTGTTCATCACCACCTGCACCCAACATTCGCCATCATCCAACTGCACAGCGCTAAGCACGGTGCCGGTACGGCGCCAGCGCTCGCCCATTTGCAGTTCCAGTGAATCACTCGCCGCCGGGATATGGCTTGCCTGGCCTGCCAGCCAGTAAAGTGCACGCTTGTTAGCGCCGCGATATTTGGCGCGCGCCACCATTTCCTGCCCGGTGTAACAGCCCTTTTTAAAGCTGATGGCATCCAGCGCTTGCAGATTAGTCGCCTGCGGAATTAATTGCGCACTGGTTACGGCGTCAATCACCGGAATACCGGCTTCAATATCCAGCGCCAGCCATTGGGTGCTGTCATTTAACTGTGCATCATCTGCCAGTTTCTGTTTCAGCACTTCGGCCTGTTCCAGCGAAGTCACCACTAAGAAACGCTCCGCCGGATGCGCAAACCACAGCAGCGTGGTTTCGCCCTGCTGTACCACTGGCGTTTCACTGTCTGGCAGCGTGTCAAACAGATTGGCTAAGGCGGCGCGCGCCTGAAAACCCGCGACGCCCAGCAGCACGGCGTCATCATCAGCGGTTAGCGTCACTTTGGAGAACACCGCGTACTTTTTCAGCTCTGGCAACTGGGTGTCGCGCAACTCGCGTCGAACCAGATAAGCGTAACCTTCGCCGCGATGAAACAGACGCAGGTTGCTCCACATTTTGCCCTTGGCATCGCAGTGCGCCGCCAACGAGTGATGCGCGGCGTCCAGTCCAGCGACATCCAGCGTTAGCTGACCTTGTAGATAACTGGTGCTGTCAGCGCCATAAACAGAAACCAATGCCCAAGCCTCGAGCGAAATCAGCGTTAAAGGCAGACGTGACGACGCGGCAGGTTGGCGCGGCGGTAAAGTATAAGTAGGCATGGGGATATCCTGAGTTGAAAGGTTCATCCGAAACGGTGTTTTTCACTGTAATGTCTTCAATGTTAAAAGAGCCGGGAGGCATTGCAACCTGTTTACCGAAAACGCCGCACAAATCGCGTGATAACCCTGAAAATCATAGTCATAAATTGCGGCCTGCTGCACAGCACTGTGTGGAGCGCCTGCAGCCCAACGGAATCCAGGTTACACTAGCCGTCATTGTTTGAACTGTGGAAATTGACGCATGGATATTCATGAAAAATCGCGTATTCACTGGGCTTGCCGTCGTGGCATGCTGGAGTTGGATATCGCTATTATGCCGTTCTTCAAGTACGAATTTGACTCGCTGTCGGACATCGACAAGCAGGTCTTTATCGCGTTATTAAAAAGTGACGATCCCGATCTGTTTAACTGGATGATGAATCACGGTGAACCCAGCGATCCTGAACTGAAGCGGATGGTAAATCTTATCCAGCAGCGTAATCGTGAACGTGGCCCAGTGGCAATGTAAGCTGCACCCTTCGCGCCGCGCACGCCATATTCAGTGGGCGCTGTTAAGCGGCGCGATGATATTTGTTGCGCTTATGCCTGCGGCTGAAAACGGTGTGCTCTTCAAGATGGCGTTGTTAGCATTAATGCTTTGGGAAGGGTGGCGCAATGATCGTCGCTTACGTCAAAGAGAGGGCTGGCTGCAACGGGAAAGCGCACATTGCTGGTGCTGGCAAGGCATCCGCTGGCAGCTGCAACAGCCGCTGCGCTGGTTACCCAACGCGGTGTTGCTGGTGGGAAAGAGTGAGCAGGGAAAAAAGCTGCGGATGTGGCTGATGCAAGACAACATGCAGCCCGCTGAATGGCGCGCCTTACGCGCCTGCTGTCTCAGCGAACCGGCTGCAACGGCTCCGTTAAAATAGCTCGGCCGTTTCGGTTAACACCTGCTCGCACCACTGTTCGACTCGCTCGTCGGTCACTTCAAACTGATTCACATCGTCGAGCGCCAAACCCACGAACTGTTTACCGTCAGCCGTAAGCGGTTTCGGGCTGGTAAATTCATAACCCTCTAGCGGCCAGTAACCCACGAAGCGCACGCCCATTGGCTGCAATAGCTCATGCAACATGCCTAGCGCATCAAGAAACCATTCGCTGTAGCCAATCTGATCGCCCATGCCGTACAGCGCGACAATTTTGTTTTGCAGGTTAAGCCCGGGTAATTGCGGCCAAATCGCTTCCCAGTCTTCCTGCAACTCGCCGAAATCCCAGGTCGGAATGCCCAGAATAAGCAGATCATACTGCTCCATTAGGCTGGGATCGTCGTCCCTTACGTTGTGCAGCGTGACCAATTCTTCACCAATAAAATCACGCATTTTCTCCGCTACGATTTCGGTGTAACAGGTACTGGAACCGTAAAAAAGACCGATCTTCATGCAGTTAATGCTCTGTTTAGGCTGACTTTGGCGCAATTGTATCAGAAGTGGATTTGAATCAGGCATAATGAGCACGATTTCACATCGAATGGCGGGGATAACGTGCAAGACAGCGAACTGACAGAACAGTTTCTTGATGCGCTCTGGATTGAGCGTAATCTGGCGCAAAATACCTTGTCATCTTACCGTCAGGATTTGCAAACGCTGACCGGCTGGCTTGGGCATCATGAGCTCACGCTGCTCAACGTCAGCGCACTCGATCTCCAGCAGTTTCTCTCTGAGCGCGTTGAAGGCGGCTACAAAGCCACCAGTTCAGCACGTCTGCTGAGCTGCATGCGGCGCATGTTTCAATATCTCTACCGTGAGAAGCTGCGTACGGATGATCCCAGCGCCATGCTTTCTGCGCCCAAATTACCGCAGCGGCTGCCAAAAGATCTCAGTGAAGCGCAGATTGAACGCCTGTTACAGGCACCCAACATTGATGTGCCGCTGGAACTACGCGACAAAGCGATGCTGGAGCTGCTTTACGCCACCGGCCTGCGTGTTACCGAACTGGTTGGCTTGACGATGAGCGATATCAGCCTGCGTCAGGGCGTGGTACGCGTGATCGGTAAAGGGAATAAAGAGCGACTTGTGCCTTTAGGTGAAGAAGCGGTTTACTGGATCGAGCACTATCTGGATCACGGTCGGCCTTGGCTGCTGAATGGGCAGACGCTGGATGTGATGTTTCCTAGCAATCGTGCGCAGCAAATGACGCGGCAAACCTTCTGGCATCGCATCAAGCACTATGCCACGCTAGCGGGCATTGACAGCGAAAAGCTGTCGCCACACGTGCTGCGCCATGCATTTGCGACCCATTTGCTGAACCACGGGGCCGATTTGCGTGTCGTACAAATGTTGCTGGGTCACAGCGATCTCTCGACCACTCAAATTTATACGCATGTCGCGACTGAGCGCCTGCGTCTGTTACACCAACAACATCATCCGCGTGCATAACCGGCGGAAATAAGGAAGACGATGAACAAGCATTTTGCCATGCTGGCCTTGTTGGCTGGCACCTTTTCCGGCCTGGCTCAGGCTGACGACGCCGCCATACAGCAATCGTTAAAAAAGATAGGTATCCAGCAAGCTGAAATTCAACCCGCGCCAGTGGCAGGGTTTAAAACGGTGCTCACCGAAAGCGGCGTGTTGTATGTGACCGACGATGGCAAACATATGGTCCAGGGCCCGCTGTATGACGTGAGCGGAGCGCAGCCTGTTAACGTAACCAACAAGCTGCTGGATAAAAAAGTGGAAGCGCTGGTTCCACAAATGATCATTTATAAAGCGCCGAAAGAGCAGCACGTCGTGACGATTTTTACCGACATTACCTGCGGATATTGCCGCAAGCTGCATGAGCAAATGGCGGATTACAACGCGCTGGGCATCACCGTACGTTATCTGGCGTTCCCGCGTGAAGGTGTGCAAGGGCAGGTTGAAACCGCCATGAAAGCGATTTGGTGCAGCGCCGATCGCAATAAAGCCTTTGATGAAGCCATGAAGGGCGATTCACCAAAAATGTCTGCACCCGACTCCTGTAATATCGATATCGAGCAGCACTACAAGCTGGGCATTCTGTTCGGAATTCAGGGAACCCCTGCGATTCTTACCGACAGCGGCATGATGATCCCTGGTTATCAAGGCCCGAAAGAGCTGAAGCAAGTACTGGATAGTCAAAAACGTGGTGGTTAACCGGTGTTGAATAAAGAAGTTGAATTGCGTCGCCGCGAGGTACAGATCGCGGACAATTTACCGGCGGATCTTCCGCCGCTCTTAAAGCGTCTTTATCTGCAGCGCGGCGTGTGCGATCCGGTCGATCTGGAACGCGGCGCAAAAAATTTGCTGCCCTTTCAGGCATTAACCGGTATCGATAAAGCGGTTGCGCTGCTGCATCAAGCTTTGCTGGATGGTCGCCGTATTATGGTAGTGGGTGACTTTGACGCCGATGGCGCAACCAGCACCGCGCTAACCGTATTGGCATTACGCAGCATGGGCGGCGGCAACGTGCAGTATCTGGTGCCAAACCGTTTTGAAGATGGTTATGGACTCAGCCCTGAAGTAGTCGAACAGGCGCGTACGCGTGGCGCTGAAATGATCCTGACGGTTGATAACGGCATCTCGTCACATGCGGGTGTGGAATATGCCCATCAGCATGGCATTCCTGTGCTGGTTACCGACCACCACTTGCCTGGTGAAACGCTGCCGGATGCTGATGCCATCGTTAATCCCAACCTGAATGATTGTGCATTCCCTTCGCGTTCGCTGGCGGGCGTTGGCGTAGCATTTTATCTAATGATGGCGCTGCGTGCGCATTTGCGGTCACTTAACTGGTTCGGCGAGGCGCGAGCGGAGCCAAACCTGGCCGGTTTGCTGGATTTAGTCGCGCTCGGCACGGTGGCCGATGTCGTGCCGCTTGATGTGAATAACCGTATTTTGGTGTGGCAAGGTTTAAGCCGCATCCGCGCGGGGAAATGCCGTCCTGGCATTCGCGCACTGCTGGAAATTGCTAATCGTGAGGCACGCCAGTTGGTGGCCAGCGATTTGGGCTTCGCGCTCGGCCCGCGCCTGAATGCCGCAGGAAGGCTGGATGATATGTCAGTTGGCGTGGCGTTATTGCTCACCGACGATCTCAGCCAGGCACGCATGCTGGCCAGCGAACTCGATGCGCTTAATCAAACGCGGAAAGAGATTGAGCAGGGGATGCAAAGCGAGGCGTTGGCGCTGTGTCAGAAATTAGAGCGCGAACAAACCGATTTGCCGCTGGGGTTGGCTTTTTATCATCCTGAATGGCATCAGGGCGTGGTAGGGATTTTGGCCTCGCGGTTAAAAGAGCGCTTTCATCGTCCGGTCATTGCGTTTGCCCCTGCCGGAGACGGCACCTTGAAAGGCTCGGGCCGCTCGATTGCCGGTTTGCATCTGCGTGATGCGCTGGAGCGGCTGGACACGCTTTATCCTGGCATGATGTTGAAGTTTGGTGGCCACGCCATGGCAGCAGGATTGTCGCTGGAAGAGGCGCGTTACGACGAGTTTCAGCAGCGCTTTGCCGAGCTGGTAGGTGAGTGGCTGAAGGGGGAAGCTTTGCAGGGCATTATCTGGTCGGATGGTGCGCTGCATCCCTCGGATTTTTCGCTGCAAACCGCAGAAATGCTGCGTGAAGCGGGGCCTTGGGGACAAGCTTTCCCTGAACCTGCCTTTGACGGAAAATTCAAGCTACTGCAACAGCGTTTGGTTGGCGAGCGCCATTTGAAAGTGATGGTTGAGCCGCTGGATGGAGGGCCGCTGATTGATGGCATCGCGTTTAACGTTGATACCACCTTGTGGCCGGACAGCAGCGTGCGTCATGTCGAGTTGGCGTTCAAACTCGATATCAATGAGTATCGCGGCAACCGGACGGTTCAGCTGATTATTGATCATCTGTGGCCGCTGGGCTAAAAAAGAGCGCGCCCGCACGCTAAAAAGAAACAAGACAGATGAAATTCGACGTGATCCGAGTGGCAGGGTACTAAATAATAGAGATATACACACTTCATCACCTGGAATGAAGTGTTTCACTCTCCACGTGGTATTGGCTAAAAAGTCGTTCCGTGTTGAGAGCGGCATCCGTTGCTTACATGTTGAATTGACGATTGAAAACAGAAGTTAAGAAAACCGTTTTTGACGCGTGTGGATGTTTTATTGGATCTTGCTGGGTGTTATGGGTTTTTCATCGATAAAACGTAATTTGAAAACCCGACATTCATTTTTTATTTATTTTTCAGCCACTTTTTTTAGGTGGGTGTCCTTTTAACCGTAAAAAATGCAGGCTTTTCTTGTGGCTTTTAGCATAACGCGGTCTGTGAAACAGGTTTTTCCTTAATTATCTGTAAATCAACCTCTCTGATGTTTCCAGTAATTAAGCGCGAATTTTTTCCTGTTGTTCAGGTTTGCGAAATGCCTTCCCGTCGCAGACGGTCTCAGCGCTACAAACTGGCGTCGATTTCGGGTAAACTTATGCGTTAATTTCTCACCCATCGAACGCTAAAAAGACGCTAAAGCCATGTTTGAAATCAACCCGGTTAAAAACCGTATTCAAGACCTCACCGAGCGCAGCGACGTTCTTCGGGGGTATCTTTGACTACGATGCTAAGAAAGAACGCCTCGAAGAAGTAAACGCCGAGCTGGAGCAGCCAGATGTCTGGAACACGCCAGATCGTGCACAGGCGCTTGGAAAAGAGCGCTCCTCACTGGAAGCTATCGTTGAAACCCTCGACCAAATGACTCAAGGCCTGGAAGATGTACAGGGCTTGCTGGAATTGGCGGTAGAAGCGGACGACGAAGAAACGTTTAACGAAGCCGTTACCGAACTGGATGTGCTGGAAGGCAAGCTGGGCGAATTAGAATTCCGCCGCATGTTCTCTGGCGAATATGACAGCGCTGACTGCTATATCGATTTGCAAGCCGGTTCTGGTGGCACCGAAGCGCAGGACTGGGCCAGCATGCTGGCGCGTATGTATCTGCGTTGGGCTGAAGCCAAAGGCTTCAAAACTGAAATTATTGAAGAATCTGAAGGTGACGTAGCCGGAATTAAATCGGTCACGATTCGTGTTTCAGGTGATTATGCGTTTGGCTGGTTGCGTACTGAAACGGGCGTGCATCGCCTGGTGCGTAAAAGTCCGTTCGATTCGGGTGGTCGTCGTCATACCTCATTCAGCTCGGCCTTTATTTACCCGGAAGTAGATGACGATATTGATATCGAAATCAACCCAGCCGATCTGCGTATCGACGTTTACCGCGCATCGGGTGCGGGTGGTCAGCACGTTAACCGTACTGAATCCGCGGTGCGTATTACCCACCTTCCAACCAATACCGTGACGCAATGTCAGAACGACCGTTCTCAGCATAAAAACAAAGATCAAGCGATGAAGCAGATGAAGGCGAAGCTGTATGAGCTTGAGATGCAAAAGAAAAATGCCGAGAAGCAGGCGTTGGAAGACAACAAATCCGACATCGGTTGGGGTAGCCAGATCCGTTCTTACGTTCTCGATGATTCACGTATCAAAGATTTGCGTACCGGCGTTGAAACCCGCAACACCCAAGCGGTGCTGGACGGCGATCTGGATCGATTCATTGAAGCAAGTTTAAAAGCAGGGTTATAAGGAACCGACATGTCTGAACAACAACCGCAGAGCGCTGACGTCGCACTTGAGTTAAATAATGAACTGAAAGCACGTCGCGAGAAGCTTGGCGCGCTGCGTGAAACCGGCGTGGCGTTTCCTAACGATTTCCGTCGTGACACCACTTCTGATCTGCTGCACGCCAGCTACGATGAGAAGAGCAACGAAGAGCTGGAAGATCTCGGCATCGAGATCAGTGTCGCGGGTCGTATGATGACTCGCCGCATCATGGGTAAAGCCTCATTCGTTACCCTGCAAGATGTGGGTGGCCGTATCCAACTCTATGTATCGCGTGACGATTTGGCCGAAGGCATCTACAACGAGCAGTTCAAAAAATGGGACCTTGGCGATATCCTCGGTGCCCGCGGCAAGCTGTTCAAAACCAAAACCGGCGAGCTGTCGATTCACTGTTCTGAACTGCGCCTGCTGACCAAAGCACTGCGTCCGCTGCCAGACAAATTCCATGGCCTTGCCGATCAGGAAACGCGTTATCGCCAGCGCTACCTTGATCTCATCGCTAACGATGAATCACGTAACACGTTCAAAATTCGTTCGCAAATCATGGCAGGTATTCGCCAGTTCATGGTTGGCCGTGACTTTATGGAAGTGGAAACCCCAATGATGCAGGTGATCCCAGGCGGTGCTTCTGCGCGTCCTTTTATCACCCATCACAATGCGCTGGATATTGATATGTATCTGCGTATTGCGCCGGAGCTTTATCTGAAGCGTTTGGTGGTTGGCGGTTTTGATCGCGTGTTTGAGATCAACCGTAACTTCCGTAACGAAGGTATTTCGCCGCGTCATAACCCTGAGTTCACCATGATGGAACTCTACATGGCGTATGCGGATTATAAAGATTTGATCGAACTGACGGAAAGTTTGTTCCGCACGCTGGCACAAGATGTGCTGGGCACCACTGTGGTGCCTTACGGCGAACAAGAGTTCGACTTTGGTAAGCCGTTTGAAAAGCTGACCATGCGCGAAGCGATCAAAAAATACCGCCCGGAAACCGATTTGACCGACCTGGAAGATTTTGACAAAGCGGTCGCGATTGCGCAGTCAATCGGCATTAAAGTTGAGAAAAGCTGGGGCTTAGGCCGCGTAGTGACAGAGATCTTTGAAGAGACCGCAGAAGCGCATCTGATCCAGCCGACTTTCATCACCGAATATCCGGCTGAAGTGTCACCACTGGCGCGTCGCAATGACGACAACCCAGAAATCACTGACCGCTTTGAGTTCTTCATCGGTGGTCGTGAAATCGGTAACGGCTTCTCGGAGTTGAACGATGCGGAAGATCAGGCTGAACGTTTCCTGCAACAGGTTAATGCAAAAGATGCCGGTGACGACGAAGCGATGTTCTATGACGAAGATTACGTTACTGCGCTGGAACACGGTTTACCACCAACTGCCGGTTTAGGCATTGGTATCGACCGTATGGTGATGCTGTTTACCAACAGCCACACCATCCGCGACGTGATTCTGTTCCCAGCGCTGCGCCCAACCGGCAAGTAATTTTTGCTGAACCGCTGTTGATGAAGGCCGGGACGCTTCCCGGCCTTTTTTATGCGTGCGTTTTGCTGCTCTGAGCGCTGTCCTCCATCTGCCGGGGCAGGAGACGCTGCTCCATACAGTGTCATTACTCACCTGTGGCAGCATCCTCTCCCCTTTATGGCGGAGGATTGAGGTGGGGGACACATCAAACTAAATTCCTGATGACATTCCGGCGCGCTCTGTGCAGGATGAGACTTTTGTTTTTCAGGGATTTGTAATGAGCGCAAAACCGGCATCGTTAGAAGGCCGTATCCGACAACATTGGGATCAGCTTTCGCTGCATGAACAGCGACTGGCCGATACTTCGCCGGGCGTGCACGATACCTTTATGGCAGCGGGCGATGCACGTCGCTATGAATTGCTGGACTGCACAGAACCGCATCGCAATTGCCACCCGCACAATCTCTCCCTGTCTTGAGCAACATCCCATCATCTGCCAGGCTGAACACTTCAACTCTGGAGCCGATAAACATGAGCAAGCAGCGTCCCGACTTTATTCGCCACTGGCGTGAGCTGGAAGGCGAAGACAATGAGCACTATCCCGATAGCGAAGTGTTAATGTCGATTGGCGCACCGCTGGCGCGCCAGTTGGGGCTGACTCGTCTTGGTATCCATCATGAACGGCTGCTGCCAGGCCGTAGAATGTCCTATCCCCATGCCGAACGTCTCGAAGAAGAGTTCGTGTACGTTATTCAGGGATCGCCGGATGTCTGGATCAATGGTGAACTCTATCCACTCACGCCCGGTGACGCGGTGGCCTTTCCGGCAGGCACCGGCATCTGCCATACCTTTATCAACAACAGCGAAGCAGAAGCCCACTTTTTAGTGGTGGGTGAAGTAAACAAACCGGACAACCAGATCTGCTATCCCCTTAATCCCGTCTATGAAGCCACGCGTGAAGATCGCTGGCTAAATCCGCCGGAACAGAATATGGGCGATCATAACGGTTTGCCTGACAAGCAATAATCAGGATTTTACCGCCTGTTTCAGCCAGGTTTCAAAACGTGCATAGGGCACATACAGCGCCACATTTTTGTATAACGCCTTGCCGCTCTGGTTGTCATTGATGCGGTCGCTGTAGCCGACAATCACCCCCGCGAGCGTATCGTCGGAGGCGTTATACACCGCGCCGCCTGACATGCCTTTCACCACGCCCGCATTCGCGGCCACAACAACGCAAGCGGCTTTATTCCAGGTGTTAGCTAAGGTGGTATTAATCAGGTTCTGTCCGCTAGAGCTGACCGGCAGCGCCGAGATAAAGCTGTAGCCGTAAAGATTAACGCGATCGCCAATGTGGCTGTTACGGAAAATGGGCGGAAGATTGGCTTCGCTGTTTTTGTGGTAAACCACCGCCAGATCACATTCGGGATGCCAGGCTTTCACCCGGTAAAGCGAAAACTTAGCCACATGCGCAGCGGTCAGGCTGTAATCTGCCGTCAGCGGAATGGTGGTGCCGAGTGTGCCTAAGCCCAACACGGTTGGAATGCCGGTTACGGTCATATCGACGCGTTTCGCTGCTTCCTTACTGTACTCATAATGACCGACCGAGCAGCCGGTTAAGCCAAATACCATTAAGGCAATAAGCCGTTGCATTCTCTTTCCCCATGTCAGATTCACATTACATCACCTGGCAATCCATTAGGGGTATCGGCAACGCTATAACTTTATTGATTGATAACGCATGAAAAAGTGGCGATTGGTCGTAGCCAACTCGTTATTTAGCGTAGCGTGGAAACGCTAATCTGTCTTAGTCGACAGACATGAAGGCTTAATAAATCAGCTTTTATCGCGTTTGTTGCGTACCAGGCAAATGAGCTTTGCAGGCATCAGGGTGTATGAGAAGAGAAGGCTATGATTTAATACACACCGTGACGAAGATCAAATTTTAATAAGCGTCCATCGCACCACGTAAAATCTTGCGTGGATCGCCTGCGTTTTCAATTTTATTGGGAGAGTGTTATGCCTGTTGCTTTATTGGCGCTGGCGCTGAGTGCGTTCGCCATCGGCACCACTGAGTTCGTGATCATGGGCCTACTACCGGAAGTGGCGGGCGATTTACAGGTGACAATTCCGTCGGCGGGTTGGCTGATCAGCGGCTATGCCTTGGGCGTGGCGATCGGCGCGCCGATCATGGCGCTGTTAACCGCAAAACTGCCGCGTAAACGCACCTTGGTTTTGTTAATGGTGATTTTTATCATTGGCAACGTGCTGTGTGCGCTGGCTTACAGCTACAACTTGCTGATGATGGCGCGGGTGTTTACCGCATTGTGTCACGGTGCTTTCTTTGGCATCGGTTCGGTGGTGGCGGCCAGTTTGGTGGCACCGAGTAAGCAGGCTTCGGCGGTGGCGCTGATGTTTACCGGTTTAACCCTGGCTAACGTATTAGGTGTGCCGTTGGGAACCTGGTTCGGTCAACTGTTCGGCTGGCGTGCAACCTTTTGGGGCGTGGCCATCATCGGGATTCTGGCATTCATCGGACTGATTATCAGCTTACCCACCAATAAAGAGGAAAAACCGGTTCATCTGGCGAGTGAAATCGGTGCGCTGGCGAACGGCAAACTCTGGCTATCACTGCTGATGACGGTATTTTTCGCGGCAGCAATGTTTGCGCTGTTTAGCTATATCGCTCCGCTGTTGCTGCAGGTGACGGGCATAACTAATCGCGGCGTTAGCTGGACACTTTTCTTGATTGGCGCAGGCTTAACCGTGGGGAATATTCTTGGCGGCAAACTGGCGGACTGGAAAGTTTCTTTTAGCCTGATCCTCAGTTTTTCACTGATTGCGCTGTTCTCGTTGTTGTTTAGCTGGACCAGTCATGCGCTGTGGCTGGCGGAAATTACCTTGTTCCTGTGGGCGATGGCAACATTTGCCACGGTGCCGGGATTGCAAATCAATGTCGTGCGCCACGGTAAAGAAGCGCCAAACCTGGTCTCAACCCTGAACATCTCAGCCTTTAACGTAGGTAACGCATTGGGTGCTTGGGTGGGTGGCGCGGTTATTGGTCGTGGTTACGGCTTAACGGCAGTGCCGGTCGCAGCGGCAGCGCTGGCGGCGGTTGGCCTGGTGATCTGTTTGATTACCTTCCGCAAATCGGGTGGCACCGCTGCCACCGTACAGGCTTAAGTCAGCCGCGCAGCGATGCGTGCTGGAAAGTCGGCCACTTGCAATTGCAGGTGGCTGATAAAAGCATCCAGCAGCGCCGATGCCGGTCGATGACGCGGTTTTACCAGGCTAACGGTAAACGGCACCGCGATACTGAACTTGCGCATTACCACTCCGCTGTCGGCGTAATCCAGCGCCGTCAGCGGATTCACCACTGAAATTCCCACGCCCGCTTTTACCATTGCACATACCGATGCCGCACTGTGCGTTTCCAGCACCAACCGACGTTCTACGCCTTGCTCATGAAACAGCGTGTCGAGCAATTGCCGATAGCTGTCGGTACGTGACAGGCTGACATAATTCTCTCCGGCAAAATCTTGCGGCGTAAGGCAATCACGCTGACACAGCGGATGGGTTTTCGGCAATACACAGACTTCATCGCACGTTAGCAGCGCCAGACGCTCGGTACCCGCTGGCGCGTGTTGGGTTTCGGTCAAGCCAAGATCGTAGCGCTGAGCTGAAAGCCACTCTTCCAGCAGCGGCGATTCCTGCGGGATGATATTCATACTGACGTCGGGATAACGCTGTAGAAAGGGTTGGCACAACAGCGGCAGCAGCGATTGTGAAAACACCGGCAAGCAGGCAATCGATAACTCGCCTTGACGAAACTGCCGTAAACCTTCGGCGGCATCCATAATGCGATCCAGCCCATACCATGAGCGCTGCACTTCTTCGAACAGCCGCAGCCCTTGCACCGTGGGCTGTAAACGCCCGCGCACGCGTTCAAAAAGTTGCAATCCTAACTGCTGCTCAAGCCGTGCCAGTTCTCGGCTCACGGTGGGTTGAGACGTATTCAGCAGCGTGGCAGCTTGCGTTAAGTTGCCGCTGGTCATCACCGCGTGAAAAATTTCTATATGTCGCCAGTTAATCTTTGCCACACGTTTACCTATATCCATTCTGCATAGATGCTATTTAAACAGATATTTTTCGGCATGGTGCGATTCTGGCTTAATAAAAGAATAAGCCGCGCATAGCCAGCGAATTGCCACAGGAGAATTATCATGCCACGTCCGTTAGATAACACCGAAACCGCCTTAACCCGCGCAAATCTGCTGCCTCTGGCGCGTCAGTACAGCGGCCCTTTCTGGGCTTACGATGCGCAGGTTATCCTGGCGCGAATTGGACAGCTGCACGCGTTTGACGTGGTACGTTTTGCTCAGAAAGCGAGTTCAAATATTCACATTCTGCGTTTGATGCATTCAGCGGGTGTGAAGGTCGATTCGGTGTCGCTGGGCGAAATTGAGCGCGCACTGGCAGCCGGTTATCAAGCGGGCGGCGATGAAATTGTTTTTACTGCTGATGTCTTTGATACACCAACGCTGGCACGTATTGCGGAGCTGAAAGTACCCGTTAACGCGGGTTCAGTGGATATGTTGCATCAGCTGGGTAACGTGTCGCCAGGTCATGCGGTTTGGTTACGGGTTAACCCTGGCTTTGGTCACGGTCACAGCCAAAAAACCAATACCGGCGGTGAAAACAGCAAACACGGCATCTGGCATGCCGATTTGTCGCTGGCGCTGGCGGCCATCCAGCAATATGGCTTGCGTTTAGTTGGTATTCACATGCACATCGGCTCTGGCGTAGATTACGCACACCTGCAACAAGTGTGCGACGCGATGGTCAATCAGGTCGTTGAGTTTGGCCAAGATCTGGAAGCGATCTCAGCGGGCGGGGGCTTATCTATTCCTTATCGCTACGATGAAGAGGCGATTGATACCGCGCACTACTTTGGCTTGTGGGATGCCACACGCCAGCGTATTGCTGCGCATTTAGGGCATCCGGTGAAACTGGAGATCGAGCCTGGCCGTTTTTTGGTGGCAGAATCGGGCGTATTGGTTTCTCAGGTACGCGCAGTGAAAGAGATGGGCAGCCGTCATTTCGTGCTGGTGGATGCCGGTTTCAGCGATTTAATGCGTCCTTCGATGTACGGCAGTTATCACCACATTTCACTGATGGCGGGCGACGATCGCCAGATCAATGAGCAGAATTGTGTTGAGTGCGTGGTGGCTGGCCCGTTGTGTGAATCCGGCGATGTATTTACTCAGCTAGAGGGCGGCAAAGTGGAAACCCGTGCGCTGCCTGCGGCGCAGGTCGGCGATTATCTGGTCTTCCACGATACCGGCGCTTACGGCGCGTCGATGTCCTCTAATTACAACAGCCGCCCGCTGATCCCGGAAGTGCTGTTTGAGCAGGGAAAACCACGCGAAATTCGCCGGGCGCAAACTATCCAGGAACTGTTGGCGCTGGAGCTGGGTTAACGCTGCATGGTAGCCTCGAGGCTCAGCTAAACATCTCTTTGCGCAGCATCACTAACTCTTCCGCCAGATCCCGACACAACATCGCGTTCATTAAATGATCCTGGGCATGCACCAGGATCAACGTCACCGGCACTTTGCCACAACCTTCATCGACACCAATCAACTGCGTCTGAATATGATGAGCGCCCTTGGCGGCTTCTGACGAGGCTAACAGCGCTTCGTCTGCGGCTGCCCATTCACGCTTGCGCGCAAACTGGATCGCCATCATGGCTTGAGATCGCGCTTCCCCAGCATTGATCAGTAATTCCATCATAGTTTGTTCAAAATCCATACGATTCTCGCTTTTGGTATGCCAAATTGGTGTTTTTTATCTTACTGGAATGCCAAAAAGAGTTTCCGCGAGTTCGGTCACAGAAACGGATGAGATAAATCGTCATTTTGGTATGCCAATGACAGGGAAGATATCGACCAATACAGGAATGCTGATCTTTTATCTCTGAGGATGACCCATGTCTTTACAGGACCGTCTTATCGATTCTCTGGGAAGCTTTGCCACACGCTTCAACAGTTATCGCTACATCATGGCGATCAAAGCTTCCTTCATAACGTTAATGCCAGTGATCATCGTCGGCGCTTTCTCAGTGCTGATCTCCAACATGGTGCTCGACAGCAAAAATGGTTTAGCCAGCTTCGCCGCGCTGTCGTTTCTGGCGGATCTCAAACCGATTACCAGCAGTATCAATTACGCCACGCTCAGTTTCCTGAATATTGGCGCGGTGTTCTTGATCGGGATAGAACTGGGCCGCATCAATGGTGTGAAAACACTGTTTCCCGGTCTGCTGGCGATTATCTGTTTTATCTCGGTTACGCCAACCACCTTGCAGATGATGGTCAATGGCGAAATGCAGCTGGTCACAGATGTGCTGGCGAAACAGTTTTCGGACACGAAAAGTCTGTTTCTCGGCATGTTTATCGCCATCCTGTCGGTGGAGATTTATTGCCGACTGGAAAGGGTTGAACGTCTGAAAATCAAGATGCCGGACACCGTGCCGCCCAATGTCGCTGCCTCATTTTCAGCGCTGATTCCGTCAATATTCACCGTCACGCTGGTGGCAACTTTCGGCTTTATTTTCCACCGCATTACCGGGCTCTATCTGTATGACGCGGTCTACAAAGTGGTACAGCAACCGCTGGAATCGGTGGTACAGAGCCTGTGGGGCATCTTGATTCTAATGTTTGTCGCACAGCTGTTTTGGGTCATCGGTATTCACGGAAATCAGATGGTGAAACCGATCCGCGAGCCGCTGCTGTTAGGGGCGATTCTGGTCAATATGAACGCCTTTGAGCAAGGCATTGAAGCCCCGAATATCATCACTATGCCGTTCTGGGATGTCTATATGAGTATTGGCGGATCGGGCCTAACGATCGGCTTGTTAACCGCAGTCATGATTGCCACCAAGCGCAAAGAGATGCGTGAAATCGCCAAGCTGTCGTTTGGGCCAGGTATCTTCAACATCAATGAGCCGGTGATCTTTGGTATGCCGATAATGCTCAATCCGATCCTGGCCATTCCTTTCATTATTACACCGCTGGTCACCGGCTCAATTGGCTATTTCGCTACGGTGATGGGTTTTGCTGGAAAAGCCGTGGTGATGGTGCCGTGGACTACGCCGCCGATCATTAATGCGTGGCTGTCGACTGCCGGTTCAATGGGTGCGGTAGTGACGCAAATCGTCTGCATTTTGGTTTCGGTGCTGATTTATCTGCCGTTTGTCAAAGTGGCGTCGCGACGTGCAGAAGCTGCAGAAGCCAAAAACAGGCAGCCTGAACTGGCGCAAAACTCACAGGAGATGTCATGAGTAAGTTGACCCTTAAGGTGCCGCAAGATTTTATTCTGGGCGCAGCGGCTTCGGCCTGGCAAACCGAAGGCTGGAGCGGCAAAAAGCCTGGGCAGGATTCGTGGCTAGATGCCTGGTATCAGAACGATCGTGATGTCTGGCACAACGGTTATGGGCCAGCCGTCGCCACGGATTTTATCCATCGCTTTCGTGAAGATGTCGCGTTGATGAAGGCTACCGGACTGACGCATTATCGCACCTCAATCAACTGGTCGCGCTTTCTGACGGATTATGAAAACGCCACGGTGGATGAAGAATACGCTGCCTATTACGATCATTTGATAGATGAGATGCAGCGGCAGGGCGTTGAACTCATGTTGTGCCTTGAACACTATGAACTGCCAGCGATCTTGCTGGAGCAATATGGCGGCTGGCAGTCAAAACATGTGGTTGAGCTGTTTACTCGCTATGCCGAGCAGGTGTTTAAACGCTATGCCGGTAAGGTGACGCGCTGGTTTGTATTCAATGAGCCGATTGTAGTGCAAACCCGCGTCTACCTTGATGCGCTGCGTTGGCCTTATGAACAGAACACCCACAAATGGATGCAGTGGAATCATCACAAAAATCTCGCCACGGCGAAGGTGGTAAAGCTGTTTCGCGAAAAGGGTTACAGCGGCAGCATTGGCACTATTTTGAATCCAGAAGTCACCTATCCACGCTCTTCTGCACCGCATGACGTAAAAGCAGCGAATATCTACGATCTCTTCTACAACCGGGTGTTTCTTGATCCGGCGCTTAAAGGGGAATACCCGGCGGAGCTGTTAGCGCTGCTGGACAAGCATCAAGTGAAGTGGGATGTGACGCAGGAAGAGCTGGCGATTATCGCTGCCAACACCGTCGATGAGGTTGGGCTGAATCTCTATTATCCGCATCGCGTTAAAGCGCCGTCGCACGCCTGGCATCCTGACACGCCGTTCCATCCTGCCTGTTACTACGAACATTTCGCGCTGCCGGGCCGACGCATGAACAGTTCACGCGGGTGGGAGATTCAGCCGGGCATCATCTGGGATATGGCGCTGCGGATGCGTGATGAGTATGGCAACGTGCCGTGGTTTGTTGCCGAGAACGGAATGGGAATTGAGAACGAAGCGCAGTTTAAAAATGCCGAAGGCGAAGTGCAGGATGATTACCGCATCGACTTTATCAGCGAGCATCTTTATCAGGCGATCCGCGCTCATGAAGCAGGGATCAACTGTCAGGGCTACATGCTGTGGGCATTTACTGACAACGTATCGCCGATGAATGCCTTTAAAAACCGCTACGGCTTGATTGAGATCGATTTGGATAATCAGCGCCAGCGCCGCATGAAAAAGTCCGCGCACTGGTTTCGCCAGTTACGCGACAGCCAGCAACTTACCTTGACCCTTGATGATCAGCCCAAATAACAGAAGGAACAGACGATGAAACGTATCGTATTGGCCTGCGCAGCAGGCATGTCGACCTCAATGGTGGTGTCGCGCATGGAAAAAGAAGCCACCGCGCGCGGTCTGGAATTTGAAATCTATGCGATTCCTGAACAGAACCTACGAGAAGAACTACAAAATTACGGTAATGAAGTGGTGGCGGTGCTGCTGGGACCGCAAGTGCGCTTCAAGCTGGAAGAGAACAAAAAGCTTACTGACAGCTACCAGTTACCGATTGCGGTGATTGATACCGTCGCTTATGGCACCCTAAACGGTGCAAAGGTACTCGATCAGGCGCTGGCTTTGATACACTGAGCCTCAGTTTGTGAGCCTTCTCGCAGGGTTCGCTGATATTGCCGCACAAGGGAGGCGGCGATATCCTCAGCGCATTGATTGTTAAGGGTGACAGCGTGGATAAAGCCGTAGCGCCACAAGAAAAAAAACAGTATCAGGAAATTGGTCAGCATTTGCGTCAGCAAATCAGTGAAGGTCATTATCCCGTGGGATCGCGCTTGCCGCCCGAGCGTCAGCTGGCCGAAACCTGGGGCGTTAGCCGCACCATCGTCCGTGAAGCCTTGCTGATGTTGGAGCTGGAGGGCACCGTTGATATCCGCCAAAGTTCCGGCGTGTATGTGATGCGCATTCCCTCCGCCAGCGATGACGAAGAAGAGGCTTTTTTCCGCAGTGATGTCGGCCCCTTTGAAATGTTGCAGGCACGGCAACTGCTGGAAAGTAACATTGCTGCCTTTGCCGCCAAAATGGCCACCAAAGCGGATATTGAAAACCTGCGTCGCACATTGGAACAAGAGCAACGCGCTATCGCCGCCAACGACAGCAGCCAGGATAATGACAAGCTGTTTCATCTGCTGCTGGCGGGGGCCAGTCAAAATCAGATGCTGCTCGATACCGTAACCAGCATCTGGCGCCATCACGATAGCAGCCCGCTGTGGCAACAACTGCGCCCGCAATTCGAAACCCGCGCTTACCGTCTAAAATGGCTTGGCGATCACCAAACCATTCTTGCTGCGCTGCGCCGTCGTGACGTGATGGGTTCCTGGCAGGCAACCTGGCAACATCTGGAAAATGTGAAAAACACTTTGCTGGAGCTCTCTGATGCCGATGCGCCAGACTTCGATGGTTTTCTGTTTGAATCAGTGCCGATTTTTCAAGGGAAGCTAATGTGATAGAAATCCTGCCACTCAGCGCAGTGCCGCATTTTGCTGAACAGATTATTGAGTGGCAATGGCGCGCATTCGGTGAAGAGAACAGTCGGGATTTTTTTGCCAGCATTGTCGCCAGCAGCATGACGGGCGCAGAGTTTCCCATCACTTTCGTGGCGGTTGAGGCGGGAAAAGCGCTGGGTACGGCGGGGTTCTGGCGTTGCGATTTGATCAGTCGGCAAGATCTGTTTCCCTGGCTGGCAGCGTTGTATGTGGATGAACACGCACGCGGCAAAGGGTTAAGTGCAGCGTTACAACAACATGTCATTGAGTTCGCGCAGGCACGTGGCTATCCGCATTTATGGTTGTGGTCCACTTTTGGTAACTATTACGAACGCTTTGGCTGGATACCCGCGGGCGACGCGCTGGAATATCCGAATAAATCGGTGCGGCTATATACCCGCGCTTTGACTGGAGAATGAATTGCCAGCCACGAAGCCGCAGCTGGCAAATAAGCCTTACGGTGCCGGATAAGTATAGCGGCGATGAATTATTTCTAACTCTTCTAACACGTCGGTACTCAGCGTCAGGTTGAAGCTGTCGATGTTGGTTTTCAACTGATCCAACGTAGTGGCCCCCAACAAGGTACTGGCCACAAATGGCTGCTGACGCACGTAAGCCAGCGCCATTTGGGAAGGATCCAGCTGGTGCTTTTTCGCCAGTTCCACATATTCCGCAATCGCTTTTTCTGACTGCTCGCTGCTGTAGCGCGTAAAGCGGCTAAACAGCGTATTACGTGCGCCTGCCGGTTTAGCACCGTTGAGGTATTTACCGCTCAATGTCCCGAACGCCAGGCTGGAGTAAGCCAAAAGCTCCACGCCTTCATGCTGGCTGATTTCCGCCAAACCCACTTCAAAACTGCGGTTCAGCAAACTGTACGGGTTTTGTATGGAAACGATACGTGGCAGCTCATGCTTTTCAGCCAGTTGCAGATAGCGCATCACGCCCCATGCCGTTTCGTTTGAAACCCCGATATAACGAATTTTACCGGCGCGCACCTGCTCCGTTAAAGCTTCAAGCGTCTCAAGCAGCGTTACCGATGCGGTGTTGTCGCTGTAGTGATAGCCGAGTTTGCCAAAATAGTTGGTTTGGCGCTGCGGCCAGTGCAGTTGATAAAGATCGAGGTAATCGGTATTCAGGCGTTTCAGGCTGGCTTCCAGCGCTTCACGGATGTTTTTACGATCCAGCGCCATGTTCGGACGAATCGACGCATCATTGCCACGCGAAGGACCCGAAACTTTACTGGCCAGAATGATTTTGTCACGGCTGCCACGCTTTTTCAGCCAGCTGCCAATGTAGCTTTCGGTTAAACCCTGAGTTTCCGGGCGCGGCGGCACCGGGTACATCTCGGCGGTATCAATTAAGTTGATGCCGGAACTAACCGCCAAATCCAGCTGAGCATGGGCGTCGGCTTCGCTGTTTTGCTCACCAAACGTCATAGTTCCCAATCCCAACTGACTCACTTCCAGCGTGCTGTGGGGGATACGGTGATAATGCATTGCCGGCTTCCTTTTTCTTTATGGAATGGAATGTTGTGTCCTCAAGGACTATAGCGCGAGCAACAGCGGGGAAGGAAGGGGGGAAATTCGGGGAAATTGCCTGCCAGCGGGGAATTTGCGGCAGGCTACGTAATTTCGCACTTAACGCTCAATGATGGTCGAGACCTCATCACCGTTAATCTGCATATCATGTCCTGACTGATCGGTGTATTGCACCAGCCCGGTTTCTTTATCAATGGCCGGTTTGCCTTCGGTCATGATCATTCGACCATCTTTCGTCGCCATCACATAATCTGAACTGCATCCGCTTAATGTCGCTGCGGTTACCACCAAAAATAGTACGCCAACCAACCCTTTCATCACTCTTCGTCCTCACGCTAAATCAACAGCAAACAGTGTAGTAATAAATTGTTTTGCTGGCTGGGTTAATCGCATGAATCCGAAAAGCATTGGGCGAGCATGCTCGCCCTTGACAACGTTACGCCGTTTTTTTCTTGCTGCGCAATAAGTTCAGGCACTCTACCGCGATGGCAAAGAACATGGCGAAATAGATGTAACCTTTTGGTACATCGATGGCAAATCCTTCCAAAATCAGAGTAAAGCCCACCAAGAGTAGGAAGGAGAGTGCCAATATTTTTACCGAAGGATGTCGCGCCACAAACTCGCCAATAGTGCGCGCAGCAAACATCATCAGCAGCACAGAAATCACGACGGCGGCCATCATAATGAACAGATGATCGGAAAGGCCCACCGCGGTAATAACAGAATCAAGGCTCAAAATGATGTCAAGCATCATGATTTGTACAATCGCGCCAAAAAAGGAGTGCACATTTGTTTGCTGTTCTTCTTCACCACCTTCAATGGTTTCGTGAATCTCCTTGCTGGATTTCCACAGCAGAAACAGGCCACCAAACAATAAGATCAGATCACGCGCCGAGAAGGCGTGATTCATTATGCTGAAGAGGGGATGGGTGAGTTTTATGACCCAAGCGATACACGCAAGCAACAGCAGGCGCATCACCATGGCACCCACTAAACCGAGGCGACGTGCGCTGGCTTGCTGATGTTGGGGCAGTTTTGCAACAACTAAAGAGAGAAAAATGATGTTATCAATTCCCAACACCACTTCCAAAATGGTCAAAGTTCCCAGAGCCAGCCAGGCATTGGGATCGGCAATCCACTCAAACATGCGTACATTCAATCCTAAACGAAAAGTAAACGGTAATTATACGCAATCACTTCAGGTGGCTCTTCGCCAAAATGTAACATTTCACTGGTTGGAACAGCACATTAAAGCAAAAAGTGGCGGGCCAGCAGCGGGCCGGTAAAACTTTTCTTGAGATAAAATCCACGCGGTAATGTCAGGATGGGTTGGCCGTGATCGCCAATGCCTTCGGTCAACGCTTTGCTGTTAGCTGCCTTAGGACGTATTTGTAGCCAGGCACCGTGACGTGCTGTGATGCGTTCGACCTGACCCAGCACAATCATATCCATCAATTCTTCCCAATCCTGACGCAGCATTTCATCTTCGTCAGGACTTGGGCTCCACAGTAGCGGAGCACCGACACGTCGTTCACTTAAGGGAATAGTCCGTTCGCCTTCAACTGGAATCCACAATACCCGCGCCAGCTTATGACGCACATGGCTGGTTAGCCAGGTGACACCGCTGTTACCGGTAAGCGGTGCCACACAGACAAAAGTGGTTTCCAGCGGTTTGCCAGATGCATCAATGGGGATGGTTTTCAATTCGATACCAAGGTGAGCAAAATCCTGCTCCGCTTTACTTCCCGCGCTTGCTCCCAGATGTCTCTCCAATAGCATGCCAACCCATCCTTTGTCGCGCTTGAGGTTAGCGGGCATTGGCAAGTCTGCTTTTGCAGCAAGCGTTTCCAGCGTTAAACCGGCCAATCCCTGGGCGCGTTTCAACAAGGTCGCTTCGTCTTCAGGTGGTCCGGGAAGATGATTCATGTTAATAACTCGAATTGGTTAAAAAATGAGCAATTTTCCGTGGCGGTTTCTTTTCCACAAAAATTAGCTGCATTGGGTGCGCATAATAGCATGATAGATCGTGCTTTTTTGCTGCCCTCTATTTCTCCGTCTCAGGCTGCACGAAAGGTTATCCCAACTTGCTACCAACAATGAACAGGATCACAACCCTACTTATCCACAGAAAAATGGGATAACACCCTTTTAAAGCAAGCACTGGTTCCATTTACAGCCTTGACTTCTGGTTTTGTTAACAGATTTTGACCGGTTTGGCCTAAGGTTAAGCACTTATCTGTGGATAAAAAGGTATGCGGTGGATCTTTCACCAATTGTAAGAATTGACGGTTTTTACCCTGTAAATTTAAGGTGGATAAAGGGGGTTGTGACTTACTTTTTATTTATATATCAAATAAATGAGTGTTTTTTTAAGTGGGTGAGATAAGAATCGTCTCAACATGTTATTCAGTTAACTCCCGCGTTCTGCACAAAGCTATCCACAGAAAAGGTGAATAAGATCCTTTTTTCGACCCTTAATTGTTTATAACTTGGGGTCACGCTGTGAGTTATCCCTGTGTTATTCCGTTTCACCCCGCTAATCCAGTGGTTTACCGTCTGTAAGGAGTGTGAAACAATCAGGCTATTCAAATTTAGCTTTGAGGTAGTCCGGTGATCGATGATGATGGCTACCGCCCGAATGTTGGTATCGTAATTTGTAACAGGCAGGGACAAGTATTATGGGCCAGGCGCTTTGGACAGCACTCCTGGCAATTTCCTCAGGGAGGCATCAATCCTGGTGAAACCGCTGAACAGGCGATGTATCGCGAACTGTTCGAAGAAGTGGGGTTACACCGTAAAGATGTTCGAATACTTGCATCTACCCGTAACTGGTTGCGCTACAAGTTGCCAAAACGTTTGGTGCGTTGGGACACAAAGCCGGTATGTATCGGCCAGAAACAAAAGTGGTTTCTTCTGCAGTTGATGTGTAATGACGCGGATATTAATGTGCAACACAGCAGCACGCCGGAATTCGATGGTTGGCGCTGGGTGAGCTTTTGGTATCCGGTGCGTCAGGTTGTCTCCTTTAAGCGCGATGTTTATCGCCGCGTAATGAAGGAATTCGCTGGCGTGGTGATGTCTATGCAGGAGAGTGCAGGGCAGCGAAATAATCCTGCCCATCGACGTAAGAGAGGATAGGCCACGCCCTTTATGCTCACTCAGTTGCGCGAAATAGTAGAAAAAGTGGCGAGTGCACCGCGTCTGAATGAAGCACTCGACATTCTGGTCAATGAGATCTGTTTGGCGATGCAAACGGAAGTCTGTTCCGTTTACCTCGCCGATCACGATCGTCGCTGCTATTACATGATGGCTACGCGCGGACTCAAAAAACCGCGTGGCCTCACGGTGAAACTGGCTTTTGACGAAGGCATCGTTGGGCTGGTTGGCCGCTTAGCCGAACCGATCAACCTCGCGGATGCGCAAAGCCATCCCAGCTTCAAATTTATCCCCTCGGTAAAAGAAGAGCGCTATCGCTCTTTCCTCGGCGTACCGATTATCAGTCGTCGTCAGCTGCTTGGCGTGTTGGTCGTACAGCAGCGCGAACATCGTCAGTTCGACGAAAGCGAAGAATCTTTCCTTGTCACGCTAGCCACGCAAATGGCAGCGCTGCTGTCGCAGTCACAGCTGGGCCAGCTGTTTGGTCAATTTCGCCAAACACGGATCAAAGCGATTGCCGCTGCGCCCGGCGTCGCCGTAGCGCCTGGTTGGGTGGATGAAACCCAGCCGCTGCTTGATCAAGTTTCTGCTGCCTCGACATTAGATACGCAGCGGGAACGCGAGCGCTTATCGCTGGCGATGAGTGAAGCCGCCAACGAATTCCGCCGTTTCAGTAAGCGCTTTAGCGCCAGCGTGCAAAAAGAGAGCGCCGCGATTTTCGATCTCTATTCGCATCTGTTGACCGATGCGCGGCTGAAAAAGGATCTCTTTGACGAGATTGAACGCGGTTCGGTCGCTGAGTGGGCCGTTAAAACGGTAATCGAGAAGTTCGCTGAGCAGTTCGCCAGTTTAACCGACAGCTATTTGCGCGAGCGGGCAGGCGATCTGCGCGTGTTAGGCCAACGATTGCTGTTTCACCTTGATGATTCATTGATTGGCGCCAATGCCTGGCCGGAACGTTTTGTATTGGTCGCGGATGAACTCACTGCAACGACGTTAGCTGAACTGCCGCAGGAGCGTATCGCTGGCGTAGTCGTACGTGATGGCGCGGCCAATTCTCACGCCGCCATATTGACGCGCGCGATGGGCATTCCAACGGTCATGGGCGCGGATATCCAACCGCATCAGCTCAATAAGCGTTTGCTGATCGTTGATGGCTATCGCGGCGAAATATTGATTGATCCTGAACCGGTGCTGGTGCAGGAATACCAACGCCTAATCAGCGAAGAAAACGCGCTGAGCAAGATGGCCGAAGGTGGCGTTGATCAGCCCGGTGAAATGAAAAGCGGCGAACGCGTGCAGGTCATGCTCAACGCCGGTTTAAGCGCCGAGCATGAACAAGCACTAGGCAGCTGGGTTGATGGCATTGGTCTGTATCGCACCGAAATTCCGTTTATGTTGCAAAACGGCTTCCCTTCTGAAGAAGAGCAGGTCGCGCAATATCAAGGCATGTTGCAGCTGTTCCACAATAAACCCGTGACGCTGCGCACGTTGGACGTTGGCGCCGATAAACAGCTGCCATACATGCCCATCAGCGAAGAGAACCCTTGCCTCGGCTGGCGCGGAATTCGCCTGACGCTCGATCAGCCCGAAATCTTCCTGGTGCAGGTGCGGGCGATGCTGCGTGCCAACGCGGCGTCCGGTAATTTAAGTATCTTGCTGCCGATGATTAGCCATATCGACGAAATCGACGACGCAAAGCGCCTGATTGAGCGCGCCGGTCGTGAAGTCGAAGAGATGTTGGGTTACACCATTCCGAAACCGCGCATTGGTATCATGATTGAAGTGCCGTCGATGCTGTTTATGATTCCGCATCTGGCATCGCGTGTCGATTTCGTCTCTGTTGGTACCAATGATCTCACGCAATACCTGCTAGCGGTTGATCGCAATAATACCCGCGTCGCGAACCTTTATGATTCCTTGCATCCAGCGATGCTGCGAGCGCTGCAGACTATCGCGCAGGAAGCCCATTTAGCGAAGCTGGAGCTCTGCCTGTGTGGTGAAATGGCTGGCGATCCGATGTGCGTTGCGCTGCTGGTCGGGTTGGGTTATCACCATCTCAGCATGAACGGTAAAAATGTACCGCGAGTGAAGTATCTGCTGCGCCATCTTGATTATGAAGAAGTGCAGAAGCTGAGTGAGCAAGGATTGAAAGCGCATACCGCAACTGAGGTACGTCATTTGGTCTCAGCATTTATGGAGCGGCGTGGATTAGGTGGTCTGATCCGTGGCGGTCGCTGACCGATAATCCCGTTTACATTTGTGCGCCAATTCGCAAAACCGGCTGTGCTATTATGCGCAGCCTTTACTTTATGTGCCTGTCGCCCGCTTTTTAAGGGCTGAAAAATGAACGGTGAATGATGAATAACGGCTATATCGCATTTCCTCAATTTGATCCGGTGATCTTCTCGATCGGACCAGTTTCGCTTCACTGGTACGGTTTGATGTATCTGGTCGGTTTTATTTTCGCCATGTGGCTGGCGGTGCGTCGCGCCAATAAGCCAGGCAGCGGTTGGAAAAAAGAGGAAGTGGAAAACCTGCTCTATGCGGGTTTCCTGGGTGTGTTCCTCGGTGGCCGTATCGGTTACGTCTTGTTTTATAACCTGCCACTGTTTCTGGAAAATCCCCTTTATCTGTTTAAGGTCTGGGACGGCGGCATGTCGTTCCATGGCGGTTTGATTGGCGTTATCGTCGTGATGCTGTGGTTTGCGCGTCGTACTAAGCGCACTTTCTTCCAGGTTTCAGATTTTATTGCTCCGCTGATTCCTTTTGGATTGGGCGCAGGCCGTCTGGGTAACTTTATCAACGGTGAGTTGTGGGGACGTGTCGATCCCAGTTTCCCACTCGCGATGCTGTTCCCGGGTTCACGCAGCGAAGATGTCGCGCTGGCCGCAACCAACCCGCAATATCAGGCGCTGCTGAATACTTACGGCGTGCTGCCGCGTCATCCCTCGCAGCTTTACGAACTGATTCTTGAAGGCGTGGTGTTGTTCATCATCCTCAACCTGTTTATTCGCAAGCCGCGCCCGATGGGCAGCGTGTCTGGCTTGTTCCTGATCGGCTATGGTGCATTCCGCATTATTGTGGAGTTTTTCCGCCAGCCCGATTCACAGCTTGGCCTGTTCGACGGCGGCATCAGCATGGGGCAAATTCTCTCCATACCGATGATTGTCGCCGGGATTATTATGATGATTTGGGCGTATCGCCGTCGTCCACAGCAACAATTTCGTGAGGAAAAATGAAACAGTATCTGGACCTAATGCAACATGTGCTGAATGAAGGCACGCCGAAAGCTGACCGTACCGGCACCGGCACGTTATCAATTTTTGGTCACCAGATGCGTTTCAATCTGCAAGAAGGTTTTCCGCTGGTGACCACCAAAAAGTGTCATCTGCGTTCTATCATTCATGAACTGTTGTGGTTTCTGCAGGGTGATACCAACATTGGCTACCTTAAAGAAAACAAGGTCTCTATTTGGGATGAGTGGGCTGACGAGAAGGGCGATTTAGGCCCTGTTTACGGTAAACAATGGCGCAGTTGGGGAACGGCTAAAGGTGAAGAGATTGATCAAATCACCAAGGTTGTTGAACAACTGAAAAGCGATCCCGATTCGCGTCGTATTATCGTTTCAGCGTGGAATGTTGGTGAGCTGGATCAAATGGCGCTGGCACCCTGCCATGCGTTTTTCCAGTTTTATGTGGCAGACGGCAAGCTCTCCTGCCAGCTGTATCAACGCTCTTGCGATATCTTCCTCGGCCTGCCGTTTAACATCGCCAGCTATGCGTTGTTGGTGCACATGGTGGCGCAGCAGTGCGATCTGGAAGTGGGTGATTTCGTTTGGACCGGTGGCGATACGCACCTGTATAGCAATCATCTGGAGCAGGCGCGTCTGCAGTTAACCCGCGAACCGCGTCCGCTGCCAAAGCTGGTAATTAAGCGTAAACCTGCTTCGCTGTTTGATTATCAGTTCGATGATTTCGAGATTGAAGGTTACGATCCGCATCCTGCAATTAAAGCGCCGGTCGCTATCTAAACGTTAATCTTCAAGATTCAAGCCTCGGCGTTGTTGACCACGCCGGGGCTTTTTTTATGGTTTTACTGCGCATTTTTTCGAGCTCGCTCGCAGCGCGATGTCCCGCGTTGTAATCCCCTCGCTGAGGTTGAGAAACCTCATCCAGAACTCGACAGACACCCTTGTTGGACGGGTTAACAGCGAGCAAGCTGCCGCCATGAAAACAAAAATCCCCTACGGTTTTACACTGCCTGAACTGCTGTTTGTTATGGTGATCGCGGGCATTCTCAGCATTGGCGCATTGCAGGGCTGGCAACGTTGGCAGCAGCGCCAGCAATTACGTGACACTGCACAGCAGTTGCAGGGCTTTTTGCTGCGCTTGAGAGCGCAGGCCAACTGGCAGAACCGCAACCTGATTTTGTGGTCGCAAACGGCGATCCCTTGGTGCATTGGCAGCGGAGCCAGGCAACCCGAAGGCTGCGTTATGGGCAAGCGACTGCACTTCATCGTGCCTGACAACGGCGTAAAACTGATGGAGGTTCGCGGTGAGCCTGGTTTTTATGGCCGACGTAATGTGGCGAAGGCCGGCAGCATCGAAATCGGCAATGAAGCGGGTCGGTTGCGGCTCATCATTTCAGCCAGAGCCCGTATTCGCGTGTGTCAGGCTGGTGAAGAGGGGTGTGAATGAAGATGGCCGGATTCAGCCTGCTTGAGATGCTCATCGCCATGGCAATTAGCGCGGTAATGATGATCAGTGCCGGGCGGTTTCTGCCGCTGCTGCTGGGAGAAAATCTAAAGTTGCAGCAGCGAGTCCAGCTTCGGCAGGAGCTAATGCAAATGATCTCAACGCTGGAAAAAGCAGTGCGGCGTGCCGGTTATTGCAACGGCGAGTGCAGCGGCAATGGAATCAAGATCTCCAGCAATTGCTTGTTAGTACGTTGGGATGAGAACAGCAACGGTAAATGGGAGGCGATTAACCACAGTGAAAGCGATTATTACGGCTATCGTCTGCGGCAGAATCAGCTTGAAATGCAACGTGGTGTTGATGCCTGCAATGGCAACGGCTGGGAACGAATTTCCGATCCCGCTTTTCTTACTGTGGAAACATTCAGCGTGGCGCAGGAAGGTAGGCTGATCAAAGTATTGCTGCAGGGCCGCGCCGGTCCCTGGCTTGAAACACGCGAAAGCTGGATTGAGGGCGAAAACTTGTGAATCAACGCGGCAATAGTGCTCTGGGCATGGTGCTGATGATTCTACTCATGGGAAGTATCACGCTGCATGCCAGCCGCGAAATGTTAGGGCAGGGGATGGGGCTGGTGGCAGATGAGCAGCATTTCATTCAGGATTTCTGGCGTGCTCAGTCTGCACTGCAATGGGGTATGACGCTGAACTGGCCCGCCACGAAAGCGTTGCATTGCCAACAGGAGACCAACAACGGTTGGCGTAGCTGTATTATGCGAGGTGAAAATGGAGATGTCCTGCTCAAAGGTGAAGGCAGCGGCAGCGAGCTGGCGCTCTGGCATTGGGTATCGGCGCAGGAAAATCACATCAAGGCGCTACCGCATGGCTGGATTGATTATTGCCCGCTATCGAAACCTGAACTCTGTCCGTAATGCGGGTGGCTTCAGCCTGCCAGAAGCGTTATTTGCTCTGCTGTTAATGGCATTAAGCAGCAGCGCGCTGTTGCAGTATCATCGGGCATTAAGCCTCGGTTTTAGCCAGCAGTGGCAGCAGCGTGAAGCCTGGCGCGTTGCCGGACAACGTTTGATTGGGCGAGAAACAACAGGATGGCAAAGCAGCTTACAGCGCAGCGGTGGACCAAACGGTTGTACGCTGGAGCGCGCTGAAGTCAGCGGACCGCATCAGCGTTCTGCAACCTTGTCACGGCTACGTTGTTAATCCAGTTAATATAGCGGTGATACTTCAAGCTACCCGCGCGTTGGCTGCGCTTGCCGTGACGCCGCCCACCTATCTGAGCCAGCTTCCGACGATAAGCGAGCTTACCCTCTTTCTGCAGCTCGCATTATTTAGGGTATCAGCAAGCAAATTGCCCCTTTTTATGGGCATCAATCCCGATACGCGGTAGAGTTATCCCGCCGCATTTGATGCGCTATTCGTACAGCACAACAGCAGTAATGCCTCGTTCCATCACCAGGAGTTTTCATGTTTCACGTTTATCACTCTAATCAGCTTGATGTTCTTAAGATTTTGGCGGCTGCGGTGATTAAACATGATCCTCTTGATGATCCTTTTGCTTCAGAGATGGTGCTGGTGCAAAGCCCGGGTATGGCGCAGTGGCTGCAAATGGAACTGGCGCAAACCTTTGGTATTGCGGCTAACATCGAATTCCCACTGCCAGCCAGCTTCATCTGGGAAATGTTTGTTTGCGTGCTGCCGGACATTCCGGTTGAAAGCGCTTTCAGCAAAGCCAGCATGAGCTGGAAGCTTATGCACCGTTTGCCGGTGTTATTGCAGCAGGATGAGTTTCTCTCGCTGCGGCACTACCTCACCGATGACGCCGATAAGCGTAAATTATTCCAGCTCAGTTCACGCGTAGCGGACCTGTTTGACCAGTATCTGGTGTATCGCGCCGACTGGCTTAACCGCTGGGAACGTGGCGAAATGATTGAGGGATTAGGCGAGGCGCAGCAGTGGCAGGCAGCATTGTGGCGCGATTTGGTCGTCTATACGGACGCATTGGGCCAGCCGAAATGGCATCGTGCTAATCTCTATGCACGTTTTATTCAGACGCTGGAAACGGCCCAAAGTACGCCGGAAAATTTGCCAAAGCGCGTATTTATTTGCGGCATCTCGGCGTTGCCGCCGGTTTATCTTCAAGCGTTACAGGCGCTAAGCCGCCACGTCGATATTCATTTGCTGTTCACCAATCCATGTCGCGATTATTGGGGCGACATTCAGGATTATGCCTTTCTGGCAAAGCTGCAAAGCCGTCAGCGTCGTCGATATGATGCCGATGAGGCGCGTGGTTTATTCCGCGATGCGGCACAAGCACCGGCGCTGTTCAACGCCTCGGGCGAACAGCAGCTTACCAATCCGCTTTTGGCATCGTGGGGCAAGCTTGGCCGCGATAATCTTTTTCTGCTTAGCCAGATGGAATCAAACGACGACATTGATGCCTTTGTCGATGTTGAACAAGACAATGTACTGCACTGCATACAGCACGATCTTCTTAACCTGCAAGACAATGCCATTATTGGTTTGAATGCTGAGGAACTGGCCTACAGCGGTAATAAACGCTGCCTTGAGGCTGATGACCGTTCTATTTCGATACAGGTGTGTCACAGCGCTCAGCGAGAAGTGGAAGTGTTACAGGATCATTTGTTGTCGCTGATGGAGGCTGATCCGCATCTCAAAGCGCGTGACATCATTGTGATGGTGGCGGACATCGACAGCTATGCGCCCTTCATCCAGGCGGTGTTTGCGAATGCACCGGCGGAACGTTATCTGCCGTTTGCTATTTCTGACCGCCGCGCCAGTCAGGCGCACCCGTCGATTGTCGCTTTCCTTCATTTACTGGCACTTCCCGACAGCCGCTTTGTTTCAGAAGATATTCTGGCGCTGCTGGATGTCCCCGCGCTGGCTAACCATTTTTCCATTGATGAAAGCGGATTACGGCTGTTGCGCCGTTGGGTTAGCGAGTCGGGCGTACGCTGGGGGCTGGATGATGCCAGTGTTGAAGCGCTTTCGCTGCCCATCACCGGTCAACATACCTGGCGCTTTGGTTTGCAACGCATGTTATTGGGCTATGCCATGGAGAGTCATAATGGCGACTGGGAAGGCATACTGCCCTATGACGAATCCAGCGGGCTGGTGGGTGAACTGGCAGGGCATCTGGCCGAATTGCTGGCGCGACTGAATCACTGGCGCGAAATACTGGCGCAATCCCGTCCGTTAGATGAATGGTTGCCGCTGTGCCGTGAAATGATTAATGCCTTTTTCAGTGCGGATGCAGAAGCCGAAGCGGCATTGCTGTTGGTTGAAGAGCAGTGGAAGCAATTGATCGAGTATGGGATGAGTGCACGTTTTGATGAGGCGATTCCCGTGACGCTGCTGCGCGATGATCTGCGTGGACGCCTTGATCAACAACGGATTAGCCAGCGCTTTTTGGCGGGTCCAATTAATTTTTGTACGCTGATGCCAATGCGATCAATCCCCTTCAAAGTGGTTTGTTTGTTGGGAATGAATGATGGCGTTTATCCACGAACATTGGCACCGCTGGGTTTTGACCTGATGCAGCAGCAGTCGCGTAAAGGCGACCGCAGCCGACGTGACGACGACCGTTACCTGTTTCTTGAGGCGATGATTTCGGCTCAGCACCAGCTTTACATCAGCTACATTGGTCGGGCAATCCAGGATAATACGGAACGCTATCCCTCCGTGCTGGTCACAGAACTGTTGGAATATATCGGGCAAAGTTTTTATCTCGACGGCGATGAAGAGTGTGAGTTAGATGAGAGCGCCGAACGCGTGCGTGCACATCTGGAACATCTTCATACCCGGATGCCTTTCGCGGCAGAAAACTTTCAGCCCGATTCTCGCAGCCAGAGCTTTGCCCGTGAGTGGCTGCCCGCCGCTTTGGGTGAGGGTCAGCCCCAGCCAGACTTTGTTAAACCTTTGGATGTACCAACGCTGGAGTCACTGACGCTGGATGCCTTTTTACGTTTCTGGCGTCATCCGGTTCGGGCATGGTTTCATCAGCGACTGGGCGTAAATTTCTGGTTGGAAGATAGCGAGTTGCCGGATACCGAGCCGTTTGCGCTCGACAACCTGGAGCGCTATCAAATCAACGCTGAATTACTGAATGCGCTGGTTGAAGGTGACGATACCGAGCGACTTTATGCGCATCATCGCGCTGCGGGTAATCTGCCTTACGGCGCGTTTGGCGAACTGTTCTGGCAAGCGCAGCGTGAGGAGATGCAGGAAGTGGCGGCAGAAGTTTCCTCCCAGCGTAGCGACGGAGAAAACTGGGAGATAACGCTGCAACCTGGAAATGTTCCCTTAACCGGTTGGCTGACGCAGGTGCAAAGCGATGGTCTGTTGCGCTGGCGCCCTGGCGTGCTCAATATGAACGATGGTTTGTTATTGTGGTTGGAGCACTTGGTCTACTGCGCATTGGGCGGAACAGGCACTAGCCGGATGTATGGACGTAATCACAGTCGCTGGCGTTTCCCCGCCATTGCCGCAGACGCCGCGTTAGAAGCGTTGGCGCATTACGTTGAAGGTTTCCGCCACGGCATGAGTCAGCCGTTGATGTTGCTTAACAAAAGCGGAGGCGCCTGGTTAGAGGCAAGCTACGACAAAAAAAGCCAGCAGTTGATGACGGACGAAGCCACGCAACTTAAAGCCCGTAACCGGTTACTGCAAGCGTGGGTGGGCGGTTATCAAGTCGAGGGAGAAGGTGGTGATCCTTATTTGCAACGCCTGTGTCGGGTATTAGATGAGACACAGTTACAACAAATAACTGAGGCCGCAACACAGTGGTATCTGCCCGTGTTGCAGGCGCATCAGGATGATGATTAGCAGGTCAGAGAGCGCATGCGCTTAATGGCAAAACAGTAAGTTTGCTGTACTTCAGCTATGCGTGTTTGGCGCGCTAGCTTCTTGGGTAAAGTAAGGGGTTTACATGCGTACACACGCACGCTGGATAGCAGCGCTTCTGTTGAGCTTTGCGGCTTTGCAAGCATTAGCACAGACAGAATCGGGCTGGCAGCCAATCAATGACACCATTCATAAAAGTGAGCACGATCCGCGTCAGTATCAAGCGATAACGCTCGACAATGGCATGACCGTTTTACTGGTTTCAGATAACGAAGCCCCAAAATCGCTGGCGGCATTGACCTTACCCATTGGTTCTTTGGATGATCCCAATCAGCAATTGGGTTTAGCCCACTACCTTGAGCATATGGTCTTGATGGGGTCAAAACGCTATCCCCAGCCTGATAACCTTGCTGAGTTTCTTAAGAAACACGGGGGCAGCCACAACGCCAGTACTGCGTCCTATCGCACCGCTTTTTACCTGGAAGTTGAAAACGATTCGCTTGAGCCAGCGGTGGATCGCCTGGCGGATGCGGTGGCTGAGCCGTTGCTCGATCCCGTGAATGCCGATCGCGAGCGGCACGCGGTCAATGCGGAACTGACCATGGCGCGTTCGCGTGATGGATTGCGCATGGCACAGGTCGGGGCAGAAACCCTGAATCCGGCGCACCCGAGTTCGCGCTTTTCCGGCGGTAACCTTGAGACACTGAAAGATAAGCCGGACAGCAAACTGCATCAAACGCTGACGGATTTCTATCATACCCACTATTCTGCCAACCTGATGAAGGCAGTGATTTACAGCAATAAACCGCTGACGGAAATGGCAGCGATTGCAGCCAAAACGTTTGGGCGTGTAACCAATCACAATGCCACCGTTCCAGCGATTAATATGCCGGTGGTCACTGATGCGCAGCAAGGCATCGTCATTCACTACGTGCCTGCGCAGCCGCGTAAACAGCTTAAAATTGAATTTCGCATCCCGAATAACAGCGAACGTTTCCGAAGCAAAACGGACACGCTGATCAGTTATTTACTGAGCAATCGCAGCAAAAATACCTTAACAGACTGGCTGCAAAAACAAGGGTTAGCTGACGGCGTTAACGCAGGTGCAGATCCAATGACTGACCGTAATAGCGGCGTGTTTGCGATTACTGTGTCGTTAACCGACAAAGGTTTGGCGCAGCGTGACGAAGTGGTGGCGGCTATTTTTAGCTACCTTAATATGCTGCGTGAGCAGGGCGTTGATAAACGCTACTTCGACGAAGTGTCACATGTGCTGGCGCTGGATTTCCGCTACCCCTCAATTACGCGTGACATGGATTACATTGAGTGGCTGGCCGATACCATGTTGCGTGTGCCGATAGAGCACACATTAGATGCACCTTATTTAGCCGATCAATTTGATCAAGCTGCGATCAAATCACGCCTTGATGAGATGACGCCAGAGAAAGCACGCATCTGGTACATCAGCCCGCAGGAGCCGCATAACAAGCAAGCCTATTTTGTGAATGCGCCTTATCAGGTGGATCACATTGATAAGCAAACATTTGACAACTGGCAGCAGCGCGCCAGCAAAATTCAGCTCTCACTGCCGACTCTTAATCCTTATATTCCCGATGATTTCGCCTTAATTACGCCTACTGACAAGGCTTACAGCCATCCGGTGAAGCTGGAAAATGATTACGGCATGCGGATTTACTGGATGCCGAGCCAGTTTTACGCCAGTGAACCCAAAGCCACCATCACCCTGGCGCTGCGCAATAAGCAATCTATTAGCGATGCCCGGCAACAAGTGCTATTCGGTTTGAACGACTATCTTTCCAGCCTGGCGTTGGATGAGTTGAGCTCGCAGGCTTCCGTCGGCGGCATTAGCTTCTCTACTGGCGAAGATGATGGTTTGGTGTTTAGCGCCAGCGGCTTTACTCAGCGCTTACCCACATTGCTGAAGAAGCTGGTGGAAGGCTATTCAACCTTCCAGCCAACGGCGCAGGAACTTGAGCAGGCAAAATCCTGGTATCTGGAGCGCCTGGAAGCGGCAGAGAAAGGCAAAGCGTTTGAGCAGGCGATTCAGCCGATGCAGATGCTGTCGCAGTTGCCTTATACTCAACGCGAAACGCGTCGTAAATTGGTCAGCGCGATTACGTTAAAAGATGTAGTGACCTATCGCGACAAGTTGATCCGAAATGCCAGACCCGAAATGTTGGTAGTGGGTAATTTGAGTGCAGACAGCGTGACGCAGCTAGGCCGCGATCTAAAACAGCAGATGCAAAATGATGGTACGCATTACTGGCACAGCAAATATGTGGCATTTGAAAAACCGATCAAAGCTAACCTGCAACAAACAGGCAGCAGCACCGATTCAGCCTTGGCAGCGCTCTATATACCGCTGGGTTACGGCGAATATCAGAGTATGGCTAACAGCTCAATGTTGAGCCAAATTGTTCAGCCGTGGTTCTATAACCAACTGCGTACCGAAGAACAACTCGGTTACGCCGTTTTTGCCTTTCAAATGCCGGTAGGACGCCAGTGGGGAATCGGATTCTTACTGCAAAGTAACAGCAAACAGCCCGCCTATTTGCTGCAGCGTTATCAGGCTTTCTACCCGCAGGCAGAGCGGCGGCTGCGCGAGATGAATAAGGCCGATTTTTCTCAGTATCAACAGGCAATGATTAACGAACTGAAGCAGCGACCACAAACGCTGGACGAGGAAGCCACACGTTATAGCCGTGACTTCGATCGCCAGAACTACGCATTTGATACACGTCAAAAAGTCATAGAGCAGATCCAGCTGATCACGGCTTCCAGCCTTGCGGACTTTTTCCATCAAGCGGTAGTCCGTAAAAATGGCATGGCGATGACATCGCAAATTGCAGGTAGCGGCGTCGGTAAAATGGAGTTTGCTCAGCTGCCAGCGTGGAAAACCTGGAATGAAGTTGCGAAATTGCAGCAATCGCTGCCGGTGAAGAGTGAGACCCAATGACGCAGTCACGCCCCGAATCATTGAATCCACTGACGCTGCCGCTACGAGGCGAGCGGCTGATTGAGGCGTCAGCGGGAACCGGAAAAACGTTTACCATTGGATTACTCTATCTGCGCTTGTTGCTGGGCTTGGGTGAAGAAAATGCATACAGCCGCCCGCTCTCAGTAGAAGAAATATTGGTGGTGACGTTTACCGAGGCCGCCACGGCTGAGCTGCGTGGGCGTATCCGCGATAACATCCATCAGCTGCGACTGGCATGTGTGCGCGGCAAAAGCAGTAATCCCATGCTGCAAACGCTGCTGGGGCAGATCCCCGATTTGCCCCAAGCCGCCTCACAGCTATTGGCGGCCGAACGGCAAATGGACGAAGCGGCCATTTTTACTATTCACGGCTTTTGCCAGCGCATGCTTAATTTAAATGCCTTTGAGTCAGGCATGCTGTTTGAGCAGGAGTTGATTGAAGATGAACAGGCACTACTGAAACAGTCGACTGCCGATTTCTGGCGTCGCCACTGTTATCCTTTGTCGCTTGATGTTGCGCGCGTTATCGCGGCTGAATGGAGCGGTCCAGACAACTTGTTGCTCACGCTGCGTCCGTGGTTGCAGGGTGAATCGCCCAGGCTTAAGCGGCCGCCAACAGCCGAAGAGACGCTGGCAACCCGTCATGCCAGAAATCAGGCGCGCATAGCGGAAATCAAGCAGCGATGGCAGGCGCTGAGCAGTGAAGTCGAAAGCATCATCACGCAATCAGGTGTTGATAAACGCAGCTACAGCAGCAAACATCTGCCTAATTGGATCAGCAAAGTAACGCAGTGGGCGGGCAGTGAAACGCTGGATTACCAATTGCCCAAAGAGCTTGAGCGTTTCGGGCAACAGGTGCTTTTTGAAAAAACCAAGAAAGGTGAAGCGCCGCAGCATCCGCTTTTCGAGGCGATAGATGCGTTTCTCGCGGAGCCTCTGTCGCTGCGTGATGTCATCATTTCTCGGGCATTGATTGAAGTGCGTGATGCTGTGCAGCGCGAAAAGCGTTTGCGTGCATTGCTGGGTTTCGACGACCTGTTGAGCAAGCTGGATGAGGCACTGCAGCAACCCGGCGGTGTTTTATTGGCTGAAACTATTCGCGCCCGTTTTCCCGTGGCGCTGATCGATGAATTTCAGGACACCGATCCGCAGCAATATCGCATTTTCCGCGCACTTTATATTAATCAACCTGAGCAGGCGTTACTGCTGATAGGCGATCCCAAGCAGGCCATTTACGCTTTCCGTGGCGCAGATATTTTTACTTATCTGCGCGCACGAAACGAGGTTAGTGCTCACTATACGCTTGATACCAACTGGCGCTCATCGCCGGAAATGGTCGATGCCGTTAACCGGTTGTTTTCGCAACTGGAAGCCCCGTTTCTGTTTTCAGCAATTCCTTTTTTACCGGTTAATCCCGCCCCGTCGAATCAGGCGTTGAAACTGCTATTCGACGAGCAGCTACAACCGGCGCTGCGCTTTTGGCTTCAGCCGGGTGAAGGTGTTGGCGTCAGCGATTACCAACAGTTTATGGCGCAGCAGTGCGCCTCTGATATCAGCCGTTGGCTGCTTGCTGGGCAGCAAGGTCGCGCGCTGCTAGGTAAAGGAGAGACGCTGCGCAAGGTGCAAGCCTCTGACATCACCGTGCTGGTGCGCAGCCGTAACGAAGCAAATCTGATTCGCGATGCGCTGAATGCGTTATCGATTCCTTCGGTCTACCTTTCCAGTCGCGACAGCGTGTACACCACGCCTGAAGCGCGTGAACTGCTGTGGTTACTGCAAGCTGTACAAGCGCCTGAACAGGAACGACTGTTACGCAGCGCACTGGCGACCTCTATCTTTGCGATTGATGCCGCTACGCTCGACGCGTTCAGTCAGAACGAGCGTGACTGGGATGCACTGGTTGAGCAGTTTGCCGCATGGCAACAGCTGTGGCATCAGCGCGGCATTTTGCCGATGCTTCGTGATGTGATGATCAAGCGTCAGCTGGCAGAAAACATGCTGGCTTCTGACAATGGTGAGCGCAGGCTAACGGATTTAATGCACCTTGGCGAACTGTTGCAGGAAGCGGCGATTCAACTCGACAGCCCGCATGCGCTGGTGCGTTTTCTCGCACAGCAGATTGCGCGGCCTAACAGCCAGGCGGCGAATCAGCAGCTGCGTCTGGAAAGTGATCGACATCTGGTACAGATTGTCACTATCCATAAGTCCAAAGGGTTGCAATATCCGTTGGTCTGGCTGCCCTTTGCCGCCGGATTCCGTGAAGCAGCCAGCGCGCTTTATCACGATCGCGAAAGCTTTGCCGCGTTACTGGACGTGCAGGGCGATGAGCAGAGTATGGCGCTGGCAGAGGAAGAGCGGTTGGCAGAAGATCTACGCCTGCTTTATGTGGCGCTAACGCGATCGGTTCACCATTGCAGCATTGGCATTGCGCCGCTGATTAAAGGTACGCGTAAAAAAGAAGGTGACAGCGATCTGCATAAAAGCGCATTGGGCTATCTGGTGCAGCGCGGCGAAGCAGCGGATTCTACGCAGTTAAGTCAGCAGCTGCAGGCATTAAATGGCGCAGGTATTGAGGTGGTCGCAGGCGAGTTACAAGCTGGCGAAGCCTGGCAAGAGGGTCTGGCTGCCGATGAAGCGCTAAGCAGCCGCAATGTGACGCGAGGACTCGCCGATGGCTGGCGCGTGACCAGCTATTCAGGATTACAGCAGCACAGCAGTTCACCGTTACTGGATGTCATGCCAAGTTTTGATATTGATGCGGCGGGTGAAGAAGGCAGTGATGAAGAGATGACGCTGACGCCACATCACTTCCCACGCGGCGCAGCACCGGGTACCTTTTTGCATGGCTTATTCGAATCCATCGACTTTGCCGAAACACCCGATGATATCTGGCTGGAAGATCAGTTGCTGCAAAGCGGCTATTCGCTGGACTGGCTGCCAGTGGTTAAAGCGTGGATAACGCGCGTTCTGCATACGCCACTTAATGCTGATGGCGTGATGCTGAGTAAAATCAGCATGAATCAACGGCTGATTGAGATGGAGTTTTACCTGCCTATCAGCAACCTGCTCACCGCCACGGATCTGGATGCGCTACTACGTCGTCACGATGATTTATCGCAACGTGCGCCGGCGCTCGATTTTCGACAGGTACAAGGTATGTTGAAGGGGTTTATCGATCTGGTTTTCCGCTGGCAGGGTAAATATTACCTGTTGGATTACAAATCTAACTGGCTGGGTAACAGTCATGTCGATTATACGCCGCAGGCAATGGAACAGGCCATGATCGATCACCGCTACGATTTGCAGTATCAGCTTTATACGCTGGCGCTGCATCGCTACCTTCAGCATCGTCTGCGCGATTACGATTATCAGCGCGATTTTGGTGGGGTATTTTATCTGTTTCTGCGCGGCATGGATGGCACTTCACCAGACAATGGTATTTTTTTCACCCGTCCCAGCGAAGCATTTGTTGAAGAGATCGACATGTTATTTGGCAAGACCGAGGAGATGTCATGAGTGAAATGATGTCACTTTTAATGCAGGCGATGGAAAAGCGTCTGTTGCGTCCTTTAGATATCCAGTTTGCCCGGCTGCTGGCCGATGAATCGCAACCCGCTTTATTACTGGCGGCAGCTTGCGTGAGTGCAGAGGCAGGAGAAGGGCATGTCTGCTTGCCGCTGGAAAACCTGAGTGAGGCGCGACTGTTTGCCGGACGCCAGCCCGCGTTGGCGCAGGCATTGTGGCAAGCGGCGGGCGCACCTGAAAACTGGACAGAACGTTTAGCCGGTTGGTCAGCGTTGAGCGACGGTAGCCTCGTCACACCCTTGGTGCTGAATAATCAGCGACTTTATCTGCATCGTTTGTGGCAGAGCGAAGGAGAGATCGCGACCTTCTTCTCACTTCAGGATCACAGCGCTAAGTTTGATGCGCATAAAGCCAGCGAAGTGCTTAATCACTTATTCGGTAACGAACCGGATAACTGGCAAAAAATTGCTGCGGCCGTCGCGCTTACGCGAAAAACCGCGGTGATTTCAGGTGGGCCCGGCACCGGTAAAACCACCACGGTAGCAAAATTATTGGCGGCGATGATTCGCCTGAATGATGGCGCGTTACGCATCCAGCTCGCGGCACCTACCGGGAAAGCTGCGGCGCGCTTGACGGAGTCGCTGGGTAAAGCGTTGCAGGGTTTGTCCGTTAGCGAAGAGGAGCGGGCACGTTTCCCCGCCGAAGCCACCACGTTACATCGCCTGTTAGGCGCGCAGCCCGACACGCAGCGTTTGCGTTATCACGCCAGTAATCGCCTGCATCTCGACGTGCTGGTGGTGGATGAAGCGTCGATGGTTGACCTTTCGATGATGGCGAAATTGATTTCAGCGCTGCCTGCGCATGCTCGCGTTATTTTCCTAGGCGATCGCGATCAGTTGGCTTCAGTCGAAGCGGGCGCTGTGCTGGGCGATATTTGTCGCTGTAGCGAAAGCGGTTACAGCTTAGCGCGTGCGGAACAGTTGGCGTTGCTAACCGGCTGCTCGCTGGAAGGGTTAGATCATCATCAAGCGCCTGTAGTACGCGACAGCATTTGCCTGCTGAAAAAGAGCTATCGCTTTGATGCGACGTCAGGCATTGGTCAGCTGGCAAGTGCCATAAATCTGGGCGACACGCGCCAGGTTGAAAAGGTGTTTGCTGCTGCATTTAACGATATTCACTATCAATCGCTCGACAGCGGCGAAGCCTATCAGCTGATGTTGGACGACGTGGCGCAAGGTTATCGCCCCTTCCTGAAACTGATTAAGCAAAACGCGCCGCCTGCGGAGATCATCACTGCATTTGGTCGTTATCAACTGCTGTGTGCATTACGCGAAGGGCCTTTTGGCGTGCAGGGTTTGAATCAGCGTGTTGAGCAGCGATTAATGCAGCTGCAACGCATTCGTCGTCCCGGCATGGGCAGCCGCTGGTATTTGGGCCGTCCGGTGATGATTACCCGTAATGACAGCGCGCTTGGGCTGTTTAATGGCGATATTGGGATTACGCTGCGAGATGCAGAGGGCCAGCTAAAAGTCTTTTTCCCGCTGCCGGATGGCTCGATCAAAGCTGTTCAGCCGAGTCGTTTGCCTTCGCATGAAACAGCTTGGGTGATGACAGTGCATAAATCCCAAGGATCGGAATTTGATCACACGGCATTTGTCATGCCAGCCCAATTCTTGCCGGTATTAACCCGCGAGCTGGTTTACACCGCGATCACGCGCGCGCGTAATAAGCTAACGCTTTACAGCGATCTTGGCGTTTTTCAGCGGGCGGTTGCGCTGCAAACTCAGCGACGCAGTGGATTGGTTGAACGTCTGGCTGAATTAGGTTAGTTACAGCCGGTCAGGAGAGAAAGAGGCGGCATGATTGCCGCCCGAAAAGTGTTACGTCAAATCGGCCATCAACACTTTGGAACGGCGCTGATAGTTGTACATCTCTTTTTTACTTTCCGGCAGCGATTCGATGTCTACTGGCGTAAAGCCACGTTCCTGGAACCAGTGAATGCTGCGCGTGGTGAGCACGAACAGTTTCTGCAATCCCATCTGGCGAGCCTGCAAGGCGACGCGTTCCAGCAGCATTTCGCCGCGTGATGAGCTGCGATAATCAGGATGTACTGCAACGCAGGCCATTTCGCCGATTTTCTCATCCATGAAAGGATAGAGTGCGGCGCAGGCAATGGTCAGGCTGTCGCGTTGAATGATGGTGAATTTGTCGATTTCCATCTCCAGCTGTTCACGCGAGCGGCGTACCAAAATGCCTTGCTGTTCCAGTGGACGAATCAATTCCAGAATGCCACCGATATCGTTGATATTGGCGCGCCGGATCTGTTCAGCCGACTCCATCACAATCTGCGTACCAATACCGTCGCGCGAGAACAGTTCCTGTAGCAGCGCACCATTTTCCTGATAGCTGATCAAATGGCTACGGCGCACGCCGCTGCGGCATGCTTTCACTGCGCCACGCAGGAAGCGAACCGTACCAGAAAGGTAATCACCTTCGCGCTCGAACTCTTCAATACGCGCCTGCGCATCGTTAGGGAACAGTTCGGAGACAATATTGCCTTCGCTGTTGATCACGCCTTGCTCAGAGCAAAAACCAATCATCTTTTCCGCTTTGAGTTTAATGGCCAACTGCGTCGCAACTTCTTCTGAAGTCAGGTTAAAGCTTTCGCCAGTGACTGAAACCGCAACCGGACCCAGCAGCACAATCGCATCGTTGTCGAGCTGGCGATGAATCGCTTCTTCATCAATACGACGAATACGGCCGGAGTGACAATAATCTACGCCATCATCCACGCCTAGTGGCTGAGCGATGATGAAGTTGCCGCTAACAACATTGATATGCGCGCCTTGCAGCGGCGTGTTGTTAAGGCTCATTGAGAGGCGGGCAGTAATATCTAACTGAAGACGACCGGCAGCTTGTTTCACTAATTCCAGCGATTGCGCGTCGGTAACCCGGGTAAACTTATGATAAACCGGCTCTAGCTGGTGCGCGGCCAGGTTGGCATCGATCTGAGGACGTGCGCCGTAAACCACCACCAAACGTATGCCAAGGCTGTGCAACAGGCCAATGTCATTAATGATGGTGGAGAAGTTCTCATGCTCAATGGCTTCACCGCCCAGCATGATGACAAACGTTTTATCCCGATGCGCATTGATATAGGGAACGGTATGGCGAAAACCCTGAACCAGTTCAGTACTACGTTCCTTCACGGCCAACCCTCAGTGAATGATTATTCGAATTTTTTGTATTTTTATTCTTTTATGGCTGTTTTTGCAAGCGCTAATCCTGACGTTAATTTACGATTTTCCGCATGCCAAAGCCGCTAACAGCCTGCATTATTTGGGGTTTCCGGGGTGACATCGCATTCTGGATTGGATAAAGTTTTCGCCACCTAATTATTAACTGGCGTTTTTTTAGACATTACACTGTAGTTGGAGCGGCATGTCCGAAGTTAATTCCCATTTCTCACGTAGACGATTCTTGCAGAGTACCGGCGCATTGCTGCTGTTGAGTGTCAGCCGTGTTGGCATGGCAGCCAGTAGCCATATCGTCGCGGTACGCATCTGGCCTTCCTCAACCTATTCCCGTATGACGCTGGAATCGAATGTCCCGCTCAAATACAAACAGTTTGCGCTGAGTCATCCTGAGCGCCTCGTTATCGATATTGAGGGCCTGCATTTCAACACGGTTCTTAAGGGCGTCAATAAACTGGTTCGCGTGGACGATCCCTTTATCAAAAATGCGCGAGTAGGGCAGTTTGATACCCATACGGTACGTATCGTGCTGGAGTTAAAGCGCAATGTGTCGCCAAAAATCTTTAGCCTTCCGCCTGTCGCCACGATCAAAAACCGGCTGGTTGTGGATCTCTATCCAAGCCAGGATCGCATCGAAGATGATCCGCTGCTGGCGTTATTAAAAGATTATAACCAAGGCGATCTTGAGAAAAATGAGCAGGTGCAAGCACCGCTGCCGGGCAAGGCTGGGCGCGATCGACCGATTATCATCATGATCGATCCCGGACATGGCGGTGAAGATCCGGGTGCGCACGGTAAATATAAAACGCGCGAAAAAGATATCGTGCTGAAAATTGGACGCCGCCTGAAAGCGCTGATCGACAAACAGCCGAACATGAAAGCCTACATGACGCGCAATGAAGATGTCTTTATTCCACTGCGCGTGCGGGTCGCTAAGGCGCGTAAGCAGCGGGCCGATCTGTTTGTCTCAATCCATGCCGATGCGTTTACCAGCCGTGCCGCGCGCGGTTCCTCTGTGTTTGCGCTTTCAACCAGCGGAGCAACCTCTGCAGCCGCACGGTTTTTAGCACAAACGCAGAATGAAGCGGATTTGATTGGTGGCGTTAGCATGAGCGGCGACCGTTATCTTGACCATACGATGTTCGACATGGTGCAGCGGCAAACTATCCATGACAGTTTGAAGTTCGGCAAAGAAGTGCTGAGTCGGATGGGGCACATCAATCATCTGCATAAACGGACTGTTGATCAGGCTGGCTTTGCCGTATTAAAAGCGCCGGATATTCCGTCGATTTTGGTCGAAACCGCTTTCATCAGTAACGTTGAAGAGGAGCGAAAACTGCGAACGACGCGCTACCAACAACAAGTGGCCGATGCCATTTTTCACGGTATCAAGGCGTACTTTGAGAAGGGTGCGGCGCTTGCACATCGCTAGAAATAAAAACGGGTAGCTGAAGCTATCCGTTTTGTTATTCAAGAAAGCTTTTATTTCTATGATAGAAATTGCGTCTTAAATTTTTAGCTTTTTTGTTAACCGCTTAATAAGAAAGGATGTTATGCAAAAGATAAGGCTAAGCGGGGATAATCGAGGCGTTAACAAAGGCCAGATACAAAAAAACACCCTTTCAGGTGTTTAAATGTTGGTTGCGGGGGCCGGATTTGAACCGACGACCTTCGGGTTATGAGCCCGACGAGCTACCAGGCTGCTCCACCCCGCGTCCGTATTGCGCTTTGCGACTTTTCACATTGTCTCTTCCAAAGAAGAGTTGGTTGCGGGGGCCGGATTTGAACCGACGACCTTCGGGTTATGAGCCCGACGAGCTACCAGGCTGCTCCACCCCGCGTCCGTACTGCGCTTTGCGACTTTTTACTTTTTCTCTTCCGAAGAAGAGTTGGTTGCGGGGGCCGGATTTGAACCGACGACCTTCGGGTTATGAGCCCGACGAGCTACCAGGCTGCTCCACCCCGCGTCCGTGGAAGCGCACTATACGCTGAGTGCTGATTGTTGCAACCCCTTTTCGGAAGGAAAGTTTAAATTTACAGTCGATTGCTGAAAGAATAGACCATTTGTTGAAATAGTGAACTGATGCAGGCAGTGACAGAGAGGATGGATTTCATTCTTACGGGCGCTTTGCTATCGTCGCCGTGCGAACAGTTTATAAAAAGAGATGATGATGAAAGGATGTTGGGCGAAGTATGCACTTACTGGCGCATTTTTAGCGCTACTGGCTGGCTGTAGTTCCAAACCCACCGATCGTGGACAGCAATATAAAGATGGTAAGCTTGAACAGCCTTTAGCGCTGGTGAATCAGCCTAACGCTAAAGGGCGCCCGGTTAACGGCAAAGATTTCGGTGAGCAGGTGCGTCAGGTTCAATATGCATCTTCTGGACTGTTTGGCCGCCAGAATGGCACTTACAGCGCCATTGAAAGCTGGCTAATGGCGGGTGCCGATACGCGTCAGCTGCGCCAGTTCGGTTTGAATGCATTCCAGATGGAAGGCACCGATAACTACGGCAATGTACAATTCACCGGTTACTACACGCCAGTTGTTGAAGCACGTTATACCCGCCAGGGTGAGTTCCAGTACCCGATTTATCGCTTACCTCCTCGCAAGCGTGGCGAGAAATTACCTAGCCGCGCCTCTATATATAGTGGTGGCATCGACGATCGTTACATCATCGCTTACAGCAATTCGCTAATCGACAATTTCATGATGGATGTGCAGGGCAGCGGCTACGTTGATTTTGGTGACGGACGCCCAATGCGTTTCTTCGGCTATGCCGGCAAAAATGGCTGGGGCTATCACAGCATTGGTAAAGAACTGATCGATCGCGGCGAAGTGAAGCGTGAAGATATGTCGATGCAGGCGATCCGCCAATGGGCGCAGGAACACTCTCCACAGGAAGTCCGCACACTGCTGGAAACCAACCCTTCGTTTGTCTTCTTCAAGGCAGAAGAATATACGCCAGTGCGCGGTGCGAGCGCAGTACCGCTGATAGCGAAAGCTTCGGTGGCCTCCGATCGTTCAATTATTCCTGCCGGAACAGTATTGCTGGCAGAAGTGCCGCAGTTGAACGAGAAGGGCAAGTTCAATGGCAAATATGAGATGCGTTTGATGGTGGCGCTGGATGTGGGTGGCGCAATCAAAGGCCAGCATTTTGATATTTACCAAGGCATTGGCCCCGATGCTGCTCACCTTGCTGGCTTCTATAATCACTATGGTCGCGTATGGGTATTGAAAGCCGCGCCAGGCACTGGGCAGCCTGTGTTCAGTAACCCGCAAAATGGTAATAATGGTTCTCTGTTATTGGGTTCTAATTAATGTCTTATCTGCGGGCCAATCGGCCCGCACGACTTTACAGGTTAAATTATGAGTAGGGTTAACGACGCCTGGCGCCAACGCTTTGGCGGCACTGCGCGTCTTTATGGTCAGGATGCGCTGCAACAATTTGCTGATGCGCATTTCTGCGTAATTGGTATCGGTGGCGTTGGCTCATGGGCAGCGGAAGCGCTGGTGCGAACCGGCATCGGCAAAATTACGCTGATTGATATGGATGATGTCTGCATCACCAACACCAACCGGCAGATTCATGCGCTGAATGGCAATGTGGGAAAAGCAAAAACTGAAGTCATGGCCGATCGCATGCGCGCTATCAATCCAGATTGCGAAGTGATTTGTATTGATGACTTCATCACGCCTGAAAATACCGCTGAGCTGATGGCTGCAGGTTACGACTATGTGATTGATGCGATCGATAGCGTGCGTCCAAAAGCGGCGCTGATCGCGTGGTGCCGCCGTAACAAGATCCCGCTGATCACTACCGGTGGTGCGGGTGGGCAGATCGATCCTACCCAGATCCAAGTCGCCGATCTGGCGAAAACGATTCAGGATCCGCTGGCTGCAAAATTACGTGAGCGTTTAAAACAGCTTGGCGTCGTTAAGAGCAGCAAAGGCAAGTTAGGCATTGATTGCGTTTTTTCTACCGAAGCGCTGGTTTATCCGCAGCCGGACGGCAGCGTATGCGCCTCTCGCAGTACGGCGGAAGGCCCTAAACGCATGGATTGCGCCTCAGGATTTGGTGCGGCCACGATGGTGACCGCGAGCTTTGGTTTTGTGGCTGTTTCACATGCGCTGAAGAAATTCATGGCGCGTGCGGCACGTCAGGCTTAACGCAACGCTTCGTGTGCCTGATGCTTAACCGCATCGGCTAGCGCCTGTAACCCGCTACTGCGTGAAGCGCTAAGCTGAGCGCGTAAGCCTAAATCCTCAAACAGCTGCAAAGGATCTTCATCTACCAGCATTTGTGGCGTTTTACCTTCAACGGCGGTCAGCAAAACCGCCAGCAGGCCGCGCACAATGCGGCCTTCGCTATCACCGTAAAAGTGCAAAGTGCCGTCATGGCGCATCTGACTGCTTAGCCAGACGCGATTTTCACAGCCGCTTAATTCAATCTCCGGTGTTTTCAACGCTTCCTCTAACGCGGGAAGTTGGCGGCTGAGCTGAATCAGCTGACGATAGCGATCTTCCCACTGATGAAAATGCGCAAATTTATCTTTCAAACTTTCAATGGTGATCAGATCGCCAAACGGGTGTGGCGCTAACATTGATGAACTCATATCAAGGCTCCGATAACAACGCGATGGCGCTACGCATGGCGCGTAACAGCGCATCAACATCTTGCAGATTATTATAGGGCGCAAACGAAACACGCAGCGTGCCGCTGACACCTAACGCTGCCAGCAACGGTTGAGCACAATGTTGGCCGGCTCGCAGCGCAATGCCGTGCTCCGCTAGCAGCGTAACGATGTCGCTGTGATGAATGCCTTCGAAGTCAAAAGCCAGCAGACTGGCGTTACCACAGCGGAAACTGCGAAAGCCGGGCAATTCGGCGAGTTGTTCTTCTGCGAGACTGGCAAGCTGCTGGCTCCACATCTCCGCTTTGCTTTGGTCGTGCTGACTGAGCCAGGTTAATGCTGCACTTAACCCCACCACGCCTGCCACGTTCGGCGTTCCTGCTTCAAAACGCCACGGCACCGGTTGAGGCGTAAAGCCACTGAAATCAACCTGTGTCAGCATTTTGCCGCCACCTTGCCAGGGACTCATCGCTTCCAGCAGTTCAGCTTTACCGTACAGCACACCAATGCCCATCGGGCCGTAAAGCTTGTGTCCTGAAAATGCATAGAAGTCGATATCCAGCGCCTGCATGTTCGGCGGGCAATGCACCACGCCTTGCGCGCCATCAACCATCACTTTCGCGCCGAACGCATGTGCTAGCTGAATCGCCTGCGCCAAATCGGGACAGCCGCCCGTAACGTTCGACATTTGTCCAATTGCCAGCAAGCGCGTGCGGTTGTTAAGCAAAGCAGGCAGTAGCGAAATATCGGGCAGGCGATCAGCCCCAATCGGCCATTTCACCACTTTTGCGCCACGCGCTTGCGCCACCATTAACCACGGGACCAGATTCGCGTGGTGTTCGGCTTCACTGACCACGATTTCGTCACCAGCCTGTAAACGTGGCAGCAACCAACTGTTGGCCACTAAATTGATGGCTTCGGTGGTGCCGCGTGTCCAGATAATCTGCCGAGGATCGGCCGCGTGCAACCAATGAGCGACCTGATTGCGGGCCTGCTCGTAACGTTCGGTAAGCTGGCGTGCGGCTGCAAACTGACTGCGATGAACGGTGCCTGCGCTCAGGCTGTAAAACTGCTGTGTGGTATCAATGACGACTTGCGGCTTCAGCGTAGTTGCTGCGCTATCGAGATAGACGCCAGCGTCGTCTAGCGCAGGAAACTGTTGGCGAAAAGCACTGGGATTAAATGCGGTCATGCGCGTCTCTTGATAATGACTCATGATGATAATAAATAGGACCAGACCGAAAGAAAGGGTTCCGCCTGGCAAAGCTGAAAAAGCGCGTTATGCTGAATATTGCAAGGTTTGAACCAAACCCGCATAACGATGCGACCTAATTTAGTTGATCTCACTTATCTGCTGCTTCTGGTCAGCGTAACGCGGGTGGTTTAATGCAATCAATCTGCAAGGAGATAGAAGATGAATAAACTCACCGCAGTGCTGGCCGTTTGTACCATGGCTTTTACCCTGACTGCTTGTTCAAGCAACTACGTTATGCACACTAATGATGGTCGCACCATCGTCGCTGATGGTAAACCCAAGGTAGATGATGAAACCGGTATGATCAGCTATAAAGATGCCAATGGCAACGAACAGCAGATCAACCGTACTGATGTGAAAGAAATGGTTGAGATGGGCCAGTAAGCAGGCAAAAAAAAAGCACCGCAATTTGCGGTGCTGTTTAAAAAATTTCTATGGACAGACAGGGTAAATCTACAGGAATTAAAAGCTTGATCTGCAAAGGTCAGATCAAAAATGCAAACACAACATCACGACCACAAGCCAAAAGCTTTCGGAAAATCTGCGAACTCACTCACAAATCCTAAAACTTTTCGTTCCGGCTCAGGAAGTGCGGCAACTATAGGTATTTGCTGGAGCTTCCTCAACGGACAAATTATAATGTCTCGGATTAAAATTTCTAATACGTAAAGGCTTTGTATAAGCTTTGGTATTTGTTGCCGATCCGGATACGGAAAACCATGTCAAAACGTCTTCCTCCTCTTAATGCGCTGCGGGTTTTTGACGCCGCTGCACGCCATTTAAGCTTTACCAAAGCCGCTGAAGAGCTTTTCGTCACCCAGGCAGCTGTAAGCCATCAGATAAAATCTCTGGAAGATTTCCTTGGTTTAAAGCTATTTCGCCGGAGAAATCGTTCGCTTTTACTGACAGAAGAAGGGCAAAGCTACTATTTAGACATCAAAGAGATTTTCTCTGCGATTAACGAAGCGACACGCAAATTACAGGCACGCAGCGCCAAGGGCGCTTTAACGGTCAGTTTGCTACCCAGTTTTGCCATTCAATGGCTGGTTCCGCGTCTTTCCAGCTTTAATATGGCTTATCCGGGAATCGATGTGCGTATTCAGGCCGTAGACCGTGATGAAGAGAAGTTAGCTGATGATGTTGATGTGGCTATTTTCTATGGGCGCGGCAACTGGCCGGGCCTTCGAGTCGAAAAATTGTACGCTGAATATCTGTTGCCTGTTTGCTCACCTGCATTAATGACGGGCGATAATCCACTTAAAACGCCAATGGATTTGTCGCGCTTTACCTTGCTACATGATGCTTCGCGTCGTGACTGGCAATCCTACATTCGTCAGTTAGGTGTGCAGCACATTAACGTCCAGCAAGGGCCGATTTTTAGTCATAGCGCAATGGTTTTACAGGCCGCGATTCATGGTCAGGGTGTGGCATTAGCCAACAATGTGATGGCGCAAAGTGAAATTGAAGCAGGCCGATTGGTTTGTCCTTTTAACGATGTATTAGTCAGTAAAAACGCTTTTTATCTGGTTTGTCATGACAGTCAGGCAGAACTGGGTAAAATAGCCGCCTTTCGACAGTGGATTCTGGCCAAAGCAGCAACCGAACAAGAAAAATTCCGCTTCCGCTATGACCAGTAACGTTTTGATTCTGCAAAGTTTGATTTCTACATAATTGATTTCTGCACAAGCGATTGATTCAGAATGAATGCAGATGCACCTTGAGGATTGTTTAATGTCCAGTCGTGCCATGTTGATTTTTGCTGCTATCAGTGGGTTTTTGCTGGTGGCTTTTGGTGCTTTCGGCGCCCATGTTTTAAGCGGTTCACTCGGGCCAGCCGAGATGGCGTGGATTCATACCGGTCTTGAATATCAGGCTTATCACACCTTAGCGGTGATTGGCCTTGGCGCTGCGATGTTGCGTCGCGCCAATATCTGGTTTTACTGGAGCAGCGCATTGATGGCACTTGGCATCGTGTTGTTTAGCGGAAGCCTTTATTGTCTGGCGCTGTCGCATTTGAAGTTTTGGGTTTTTGTCACCCCAGTTGGCGGGCTTTGTTTCCTCGCCGGTTGGTTTTTGATGTTGATTGGCGCGCTGCGTCTTAAACGAAAGGCAGATCGCCATGAATAAAGTATTGCTGTATTGCCGTTCCGGTTTTGAAAAAGAGTGTGCGGCTGAAATTGCCGCTAAAGCAGCGGAACGCGAAATCTATGGATTTCCTCGCGTTAAAGAAGATTCAGGTTATGTGCTGTTTGAGTGCTACCAGTATGAAGATGCCGATCGCCTGATAAAGGAACTCCCTTTTGAGGAGCTTATCTTCGCGCGTCAGATGTTAGTTGTCGGTGAGCTATTGCGTAACCTGCCGCAAGAAGATCGTATTTCTCCGGTAGTCGGCATGCTGACGGGTGTGGTTGAGAAAGGGGGTGAACTGCGTGTAGAAGTGCCAGACACCAACGAAGCTAAAGAGCTGACTAAGTTCTGTCGCAAATTTACCGTGCCGCTGCGGGCCAGTCTGCGCGAAAACGGAATTTTGTTAGGTTATGAAAGTTCTAAGCGTCCGGTGGTGCATGTTTTTTTCATCGCTCCGGGCACCTGTTATGTAGGCTATTCCTATCCGAACAACAATTCTCCGCTTTATATGGGCATTCCGCGGCTTAAGTTCCCTTCTGATGCGCCGAGCCGTTCAACGCTAAAGCTGGAAGAGGCTTTTCATGTCTTTATCCCTGCTGATGAATGGGATGAACGTTTAACAGGCGGCATGTACGCCGTTGATCTCGGTGCTTGTCCGGGGGGCTGGACCTATCAACTGGTACAACGCAGCATGATGGTTTATGCGGTTGATAACGGTCCAATGGCACCAAGCCTGATGGATACCGGACAGGTAATGCATGAGCGAGCAGACGGCTTTAAGTTCCGGCCGCCGCGTACCAATATCACTTGGCTGGTTTGCGATATGGTCGAAAAACCGGTGCGCGTGGCAAACCTGATGACAGAATGGCTGGTAAACGGCTGGTGCCGCGAAGCGATCTTCAATCTGAAGTTGCCAATGAAAAAGCGTTACGAAGAGGTTACGCAAATTCTGGCGATGATCGAAGAGCGTTTTCAAGAGAACGGTATTAATGCGCAGATTCGTGCACGTCACCTCTATCACGATCGCGAAGAAGTGACGGTGCATATTCGTCGCATCTGGGCTGCGGTTGGTGGGCGTCGCGACGAGCGGTAATTTAATGAGGCTGAGTGCTGCGGCACTCAGCCTTCATAACGCAGCGTTTTTAAATTCCCTTGTAGTACTAAATCCTGCTTGAGCGTGGCAACTTGCCGGCTGATTTGCGCCATTTGCTGTTCTGCCTGCAATTTTTTGCGCCACTTTGTGGGGACTTGATCCAGTTGCTGATAAATTCCTTCCAGCGTTCCAAACTGCTGTAACAATTCTTTGGCACTTTTGGGCCCAATACCGGCAATGCCCGGAATTTTGCTGCTGCTGATTCCACACAACCCCCAATAATCAGGCAAAAGCTGTGGCGCAACGCCAAATTCTGCTGCGATAAAAGGCACATCCAGCCAGCGTTTTTGGAAGTAGTCACGAATGCGGATTGCCGGGGCCAGCAGCTGACAATATCCTTTGTCTGTAGAAACGATGGTGGCCTGATGGCCAGCTTCAGCCATTTTTACTGCCAGCGTGGCGGCGAGATCGTCAGCTTCGTCCTGATCAGCAATCCAGCAGCTCACTCCCGCAGCGCGAAAGGCCTCCTGCAGTGTAGGCATTTCTGCCTGTAAGTCTTCCGGCATCGGCGGACGTCCACTTTTGTAGTCCGGTAATAAATCGTGACGCCAGCCTTGATGTCGGGTTTCTCCGTCAAAAACCGCAACAACATGGGTAGGTTGCGTATGACCGAGCAGCTGTCGTAATGCAGCTACGCAGCCATCAACACAAGGCGAACCCTGTACGGCATGTAAACGGCGGATAAGGTTTAGTGCATCAATAATGAGAAGATGAAGAGGCATGAGAATATGGGCAGCCCGAAAGCTGCCTCCTGATTTATTTGATGATTTCGTAGCAAGGAATGTAAGCGGTGCCCGGCAGTTTCATGCGTTGCTGAGCGACAAATCCCTGTAGCAGCTCGTCCATGCGGTGCATGATATCCGCATCACCATGCAGCTTGTAGGGACCTTTTTCACGGATTTCACGAATGCCCATCTCTTTGACGTTACCGGCTACAATGCCTGAGAAGGCGCGACGCAAATCTGCAGCCAGTTTTTCCGGCGGCTGATGAGTGTAAAGATTCAGATTGGCCATGTTTTCATGCGTCGGCATAAACGGAACCTGTAAATCTTGCGCAATGCGAATGGACCAGTTGAAGCTATAGGCATCGCCGGTTTCGCGGCGATATTCTTTCACTTCTGGCATCGCTTTTTTCATCAGGCGCGCAACTTCGTGGGCGTCTTCAATGATGATTTGATAATACTTACGTGCCTGCTCGCCCAAGGTGCTGACAATGAAATCATCCAGTACACGGAAGTAGTCAGCACTCTCTTTCGGTCCCGTCAGAATCAGCGGTAACACCTGATCGCTGTTCTGTGGATTCATCATGATACCCAACAGATAAAGCAGTTCTTCCGCTGTGCCCACACCACCTGGAAAGATAATGATGCCATGTGCCATTCGCACAAACGCTTCAAGGCGTTTTTCAATGTCCGGCATGATGATTAATTCGTTCACCAGCGGATTCGGCGGTTCGGCGGCAATAATAGAGGGTTCAGTTAACCCAATAAAACGGCTGTCGCGATAGCGTTGCTGCGCGTGGCCCACCGCCGCGCCTTTCATCGGCGCTTCCATGACGCCAGGACCACAGCCGGTGCAAATATTCAGTTCGCGCAAGCCGAGTTGCGTACCGACATTACGGCAATACTGATATTCGACCGCGTTAATCGAGTGGCCGCCCCAGCACACCACAGTGTTGGGATATTCACCGATATGCAGCGCACGCGCATTACGCAGAATTGAAAAGACCGTGTTGGTGATATTGGCTGAGTCATCCGCATCGAGATTTTGAAAGCGTCCCGAACCCGAAAGCTGGCCACTCACAAACAAAATATCGCGCAATACGGCAAACAGGTTGGCCTGTAATGACCGAATGATGCGCCCATCCACAAACGCCTCTTCCGGCGGGTTGATCAGCTCAAGTTTTACGCCGCGCTCACGGCGCAACACATTGATGTCAAAGTTTTCAAAGCGGGAAAGCAGTTCATGGCTACTGTCAGTCTGGCTACCGGAGTTGAGCACGGCGAGAGAACAGTTACGGAACAGCTGGTAAAGATCGCTGCTGGCCGTGCGTTTCAGCATGTCGACTTCTAACTGAGAGAGCAGGTCCATGGAGCCAAGTGGGCTGATATGAGTGATCATGTAAACTCCTTTACACCCGCCTGGGTGATTGGTGGCACTGCAAATGCAGTGACGAAATACCCTTCACGCTTCAAGCCACAGCGGCGTTAGCATCACTTGTTTTCCCATTTGCCGATTTGATTCAGCGTCTGCGATGTGCCCGTTTGCTGTCGCCCTGCAACCCGAATTATTTTGATTAAAACTCTCTGGACGACGAACCCAACGTTCGCCGCCGTGTTCAGAGTAGCCTTGTCAGCAGGAACAGCTCAAGCGGATCCGTATGCGCTAAGCACAGCCTGCGAGTGATCTCGCAAACTATTGACGAACCAGGCGTGAATAACCTGGAGAGAAAGGCACATTGCTGCGCCACGGATTGATATCTAATCCACCGCGTCGCGTATAGCGTGCATAGACCGTCAGTTGTTCTGGATGACAGAAGCGCAGAATGTCATTAAAAATGCGTTCAACGCATTGTTCATGAAATTCGTTGTGCTGGCGGAAAGAGATCAGATAGCGCAACAGCTTTTCACGTTCGAGGCGCGGGCCTTTATAGTGAATCATCACCGAACCCCAATCAGGCTGGTTGGTGATCAAACAGTTGGATTTCAGTAAATGGCTTACCAGCGTCTCTTCAACCACTTCGCTGCCGGTTGCATCGGCCAAATAATCAGCATTGAAACGATAATCGTCGATTTCGATATCTTGTTCATCAATGCAGTAACCCTCGAAATGGCCGATGGGCTGACCCTCAACTTCGCTGAGTCGAAACAGCGCGACCGTTACGTCACCTTCTGCGCAGGCACGCAGATCGCGCTCTAGCGTTTGACGGACTTCGCCCCAGTCGGCGAATTTGGTCTGATTAAAGCTGTTAAGATAAAGCTTGAAGCTTTTTGACTCGATAAGATTGCGACTGCTTGCACTGAGCACCACTTCACCGACAGCAACCTGCGGTAGGCCTTTGTTGTTGAGCCACGACAGCTCATACAGCGTCCAGATGTCTGAGCCAGAAAACGGCAGGCTATCGGGAAAAAGGCCTAGCGGTTCACGGTTCAGGCTACGCGGAACCGCCTGCAACAAGCTGTTGTCATAGCGATCGTGATAGGCTGTGGGTTTGCCCAGCGTCAGGTTGCTTAACGCCTGATCCTGTTCGTGAGAAGACATAACGGTTTCCATCAAAATTAAACAAAGTGGGTAAGTGTAACCCATCAGAAGTGAGAATATGAACGATGCAGCAAACTGCTGAAGCGCTACACGACTTTACCACCCGATATTGCCAGGTTTGGCAACAACTTTATGGTCATGCTCCTGCCAGTGCTGAGCTTACTGGTGTTCCGTCGCCGTGCGTTATTGAAGAACGCAACGATCGCGTACTGTGGCAACCTCAGCCATTCAGCCTGCCACCTTCGCTTGATGCAGTGGAAAGGGCGTTGGATATTGAGTTGCAGCCCGCCATCACGGCCTTTTACACCAGTCAGTTTGCCGGAGATATGCAAGCGCGTTTCGAACAGCAACAGTTGACCCTGTTACAGGTCTGGAGTGAAGAAGACTTCCTGCGTTTGCAGGAAAATTTGATCGGGCATTTGGTTATGAAACGCCGACTGAAATTACCGCCCACGCTGTTTATAGCCACGACAGAATCGGAAGAGGAAATCATCTCGCTGAGTAATCTGAGCGGCGAAATTATTCTTGAACAGCCTGGCCGTAAAAATCATCGCATTCTTTCAGAAAATATTGAGATATTTCTTAAGCATTTACAACCGTTTAGTCTATGAGATGCAGAGATTGCCCGCTTTGTTTGTGAGATATCTCTTACAGGCGCTGTGAGAGATCATCTTAAAATGCATAAGACTTCTAGATGTCTCCAATGTAAAAAGATTGTGAATCATCGACTTAATGGCATTAGTCCGAAATAGTAGCAATAAGTTAATGGCGTTACGTTTTTTAGTAGCTTGTTTACGCGAAGCATTCTGTCAGAATGTTTCGCACTAGCAGGACGCTAAGGACAAAAGATATCGTCAGGATGATGTTAAGCCATGAGGCGGGAACGTAACGGAGTTTACGGCACAAGGAAGGCTTCACCGGATGAAGCAGGACACTCAGGATTGAGACAGGGACACCTCCAGGATGGAGAATGAGAGCCTCTTAGAATAGGTGGCGGGCCAGGATGCTAAGGATTCATCAAGAAGATGGGCGGCAGGAATGCACGTGGACCAGTTGTCATGGAAGAGCAGGGAGCATAAACGTAGCAGGAAAGCTGCAAACGAACCGGGAGCACTGTTTATACAGTGCTCCCTTTTTTTGTGCCTACGTTAACAAGTGATATGCTTGCCGCCCCTTTTTTTACTGCTCGCTGGAGGTGGCGCATGACGCCGGAACAATTGATTACGCAACGGCTGGAGCAGGTTGAGGCGATAATGCATGAGCACGATCTCTGGCAAACGACGTCGCCCCAGGCCAGCGCTTTCGAGAGTCGTGAACCTTTTTGTCTCGACACCCTGGAACCACTGGAATGGCTGCAATGGGTGCTTATTCCCCACATGCACGCTTTAATCGCCGCACAGCAACCACTGCCGAAGAACTTCGCTATCGCCCCTTATTTTGAGATGGCGTTAGCGCCTGCGCAGGCGGGCCGCCCGCTGTTATTACTTACGCTGCGTCAGCTCGACGCGTTGTTTATGGACGATGCCGTCTGATGTTAGAAATTCTTTATCAAGATGAGTGGCTGGTGGCGGTTAACAAACCCGCAGGCTGGCTGGTACACCGCAGTTGGCTCGATCGCAATGAAAAAGTCTTTGTGATGCAGACGGTACGCGATCAAATCGGCCAGCACGTCTTTACTGTTCACCGTCTTGATCGACCTACTTCCGGTGTGCTTCTGATGGGGTTATCCAGCGAGGTAGGGCGGTTGCTTTCGCTGCAATTTGAACATCATCAGATACAAAAAACCTATCACGCAGTACTGCGAGGTTGGCTGGAAAGCAGCGACACGCTGGATTATCCGCTGATGGAAGAGCGGGACAAAATCGCCGATAAGTTTGCCAATGAAGAGCGTATCGCGCAGCCAGCCGTCACCGATTACCGGGCGTTAGCAACAGCAGAAATGCCGCTGCCGGTAGGGCGTTACCCCACCGCACGTTACACCCTGGTCGAGTTATCGCCGAAAACCGGGCGCAAACATCAGCTAAGACGCCATATGTCGCACCTGCGCCATCCGATCATCGGCGACAGCGCGCACGGAGATTTAAAGCAGAATCGCGGTGCGGCTGCGCATTTTGGTGCAAACCGATTAATGCTGCACGCCAGTAGTTTATCGCTAACACATCCCATCACGGGTGAACCGCTGATGATCCGCGCCGGACTGGATTCAGTGTGGCAAAACCTGATGAATCACTTTGGCTGGCAGAATCTCATCCCTGAGGTTCCGAGGGTTGAGTTTGAGCCGCAGCCACGCCAGGATATCAGTTCAGAATAAGGAGAGCGCTCATGGCAAAGATAGGCATTTTTGTAGGCACGGTTTACGGTAATTCGCTGCTGGTCGCAGAAGAAGCAGAACCGATTTTGCAAGAGCAAGGCCACAACGTAAACGTGTTTGAGGACCCAACGCTGGCGGAGTGGAATGATTACAGCAATGATGTGGTGTTGGTGATTACTTCCACCACAGGCCAGGGCGATTTTCCAGACAGCATTGCCGAGCTGGTCAACGGGGTGAAAGAGAAGTTAGGTTATCAGCCAACGCTGCGTTATGGCGTGATTGCGTTGGGTGACAGCAGCTACGATCATTTCTGTGGAGCAGGTAAAACCTTCGATGCACTGTTGCAAGAGCAAAGTGCACAACGCGTGGGTGAGATTTTATTGGTAGATGCCACAGAGAATCCTGAGCCTGAAACGGTGACATCACCGTGGGTCGAAAGCTGGGGCAAACTGCTGTAATGAGATGCGCGCTTTCACCCTGGAAAGCGCGCTTTTATCATCAGGTTATCGGAGCAGGATTGAATACCGCCAGCTGATTACGAATTCCCCAACGATCTGACCATGTCTGTTTCCTGCCGCTGGCAATCTCCAGAATCAACGTGAATAACCGCCAGCCAACCTGTTCAATGGACTCTTCGCCGGTCGCAATAGTACCAGCATTGATATCCATCAGATCGTGCCAGCGCTCAGCCAGCGCATTACGCGTCGCCATTTTGATCACCGGAATCGCCGCCAAACCGTAAGGCGTTCCACGTCCGGTGGTAAAAACTTGCAGCGTAATGCCAGATGCCAATTGTTGCGTGCCGCAAACGAAATCGCTGGCGGGTGTTGCCGCATAGATTAATCCCCGACGCGTCGGGCGTTGACCCGCTGACAACACTTCAACAATAGGACTGCGACCCGATTTAGCAATTGACCCCAGCGCTTTCTCCACCACGTTCGCCAGACCGCCTTTTTTATTACCTGGCGAAGGATTGGCGCTGCGATCGGTTTGTCCCTGATCGAGGTAATTGTCATACCAGGCCATCTCTTCTAACAGACGCTTACCAACTTCTTCATTTATTACGCGTGGCGTCAGCAGATGAATAGCATCACGCACTTCAGTCACTTCAGAAAACATCACCGTTGCACCGCAGCGCACCAGCAAATCAGAAGCAAATCCAACGGCGGGATTAGCCGTCACGCCGGAAAAGGCATCGCTACCGCCACATTGCATACCCACAATAAGTTCAGAAGCGGGACACGTTTCGCGCTGACGCTGATTCAAACGTTTTAAATGGCGTTCCGCGACCTGCAAAATCTCATCGACCATCGCACCAAATCCCACCAGCTTTTCATCTTGCAGACGCACAATGTCATTGTCATCTAATGAAATAGCCTGCACATCAGGCGTGCCGGTCAGCAGGCGCTCCGGCTGCAACTTCTCACAGCCCAAACTCACAATCATTACTTCGCCACCGAAGTTAGCGTTTAACGCCAGATTATGGATGGTGCGGATCGGCACCACCGCAGCGGGTGCGTTGATCGCCACGCCACAACCATAAAGGTGATTCAACGCCACCACGCCATCAACATTGGGATATTTAGGCAACAGATCGCGCTCTATCAGCTGCACGACAAAGTCCACCACGCCCGCGACACAATGCACGCTAGTGGTAATGCCCAAAAGATTGCGCGTACCGACGCTGCCATCTGCGTTGCGGTAGCCTTCAAAGGTATAACCTTCGAGTGCAGGAAGATCGGGGGGAATATTATTGGCTAGCGGCAAGCTGGCCAGCGGTGGCGCTTCGGGTAACGCCACCAGCGATTCATCAATCCAGCTCCCTTGTGCAATGTCTCGCAGCGCATAGCCAATCACCTCGCCGTAGCGCAGGATCTCGCCATCTTTAGCAATCGCGCTCAGCGCCACCTTGTGACCTTGCGGCACATGCTCGGTCAGTGTCAGGCCATCGGCAAAAGTCGTGCCTGCCGGTAAACCTTGATTGTTCACCACAATGGCGACGTTGTCCGCTTCATGTACTTTGATGTAGAGCGGTTGTTCAGTCGGGTTCAGGGTCATCGCTCACCTTCCAGTCATTCGCGCCGTACTTTTGCGGCGCGGTGTAATGATGTTACTTGTCACACGCTCAGTATTTGCCGACTTCAGTATAAGGAGACGCTGCTGGCCACGCATTGTGCAAATGTCTGGCTTTGAGGCGTTTTCAAACGCTGATTTAGTGTGAACAACCAAAAGCAAGTGAAGAATCTCACAAAGCCCATTCTTTGAACGCTGTTTTGCACCAAATCGGGAGGTTATTTCCGGGTTCCGTGAGCCGTGCCGCAGCCATATGTGCAAACGCCAGATAATTGATATTAACGCCGCGTTATTCTCAGGCGTTTATCCAGTGTCAGCGCTAAATCCTGTTCATATACTGATTTCCGTTATCCAACGTTAGGTTATTTGTCACGACGTACTTTCGATTTGCCAATAAAAAAATCGCCGTGTTTAACCCAACTTCTCTCTGATACCCAACGCGATGTGTATGCAGTCAGAGCGAAAGTCGTGAACGCTATACCCGTCACACTTCGAGCCGCTGGTGTGTTGCCTGCGCTTGCTCACCCCGGGCACTTACCAAGTAAGTTTCCAGGGTTTCACGAGCTTGCCGTCTTCCTGCGACTCGAATTATTAAGGGTATGCAATTCAGGAGTGCATCATGAATAGTTATAGCCAGACCGCGGAGTCGGTACAAAAACGTACCCATGCGCGTTACTGGATTGTGGTGATGTTATTTATTGTCACCTCATTCAACTACGGGGACCGCGCCACCATTTCGATTGCCGGTTCAGCGATGTCCAAAGATATCGGTCTGGATTCGGTCGGACTGGGCTACATCTTCTCTGCGTTCTCATGGGCTTATGTCATTGGTCAGATCCCTGGCGGTTGGCTGCTCGACCGCTTCGGCTCAAAACGCGTCTACTTCTGGAGCATCTTTACCTGGTCGTTGTTTACCTTGCTACAGGGTTTCGTCGATGTGTTCAGCGGCTTTGGCATCATCGTTTCGCTGTTTATGTTGCGATTCCTGGTCGGCTTGGCTGAAGCGCCATCCTTCCCTGGAAACAGCCGCATTGTCGCCGCCTGGTTCCCTGCACAGGAGCGCGGTACGGCAGTGGCTATCTTCAACTCAGCGCAATATTTCGCCACAGTGATCTTCGCACCTATCATGGGTTGGCTGGTCTCTGAGGTTGGTTGGGCACACGTGTTCTGGTTCATGGGTGGATTGGGCATCATCCTCAGCTTTATCTGGCTGAAAGTGATCCACGATCCCACCGATCATCCGGGCGTGAATAAAGCCGAGCTGGAGTATATGGAGCAGGGTGGTGCATTGATCAACATGGATGCCAAAAAGTCCGAGCACAAAGTGAGCTGGGACGAGAAGTGGTTTCAAATCAAACAACTGCTGACTTCGCGCATGATGTTGGGGATTTATCTCGGCCAATATTGCGTTAACGCCTTAACTTACTTCTTTATTACCTGGTTCCCGGTGTATCTGGTTCAGGCGCGTGGTATGTCGATTTTGAAAGCCGGTTTTATCGCCTCAATCCCGGCAATTTGCGGCTTCCTTGGTGGGGTGTTAGGTGGCGTGATTTCGGACTGGCTGATGCGTAAAACCGGTTCACTGAATATTGCGCGTAAAACGCCCATTGTGCTCGGCATGCTGCTGTCTATTTCGATGGTGATGTGTAACTACACCGACACCGAATGGGTCGTGGTGTTCTTCATGGCGCTGGCATTCTTCGGTAAAGGCATCGGTGCGCTGGGCTGGGCGGTGATGGCAGATACCGCACCAAAAGAGATCAGCGGCCTGAGCGGTGGTTTATTCAATATGTTCGGTAACTTCTCCGGCATCGTGACGCCTATCGCCATCGGTTACATCATTGCCACCAGCGGTTCCTTCGAAGGCGCGTTGATTTATGTCGGTATCCATGCCTTTGTCGCCGCATTTAGCTTCCTGGTGATTGCGGGCGATATCAAACGCGTTGAACTGAAAACCAGGCCATAAGGACGGAACATGACTACGCAAAGTTCGCCGATTATCACTGATATGCAGGTGATTCCGGTCGCGGGTTACGACAGCATGCTGTTGAACATTGGTGGTGCGCATAACGCCTGCTTTACCCGCAACATCGTGGTGCTGACCGACAACGCCGGACATACCGGCGTAGGGGAAGCGCCGGGCGGTGAAACCATTTATCAGACGCTGGTAGAAGCCATTCCGCAGGTCAAAGGCCAGCAGATTGCCCGTATGAATCGGCTGGTACAGCAGGTGCACAAAGGTAATCAGTCGGCAGATTTCGATACCTTCGGCAAAGGCGCATGGACTTTCGAGTTGCGCGTCAATGCAGTGGCTGCACTGGAAGCCGCACTACTCGATCTGCTGGGGCAATGCCTTGGCGTGCCGGTCGCGGAATTACTTGGACCGGGCAAGCAGCGCGATGAAGTTACCGTGCTCGGTTATCTGTTTTACCTCGGCGACCGACGCAAAACCGATTTGCCTTATCTGACGGGCGAAAATGCCAGCCATGATTGGTATCACCTGCGTCATCAGGAGGCGCTCGACAGCGCCGCGGTGGTGCGTTTAGCCGAAGCCGCGCAGGATAAATATGGTTTCAAAGATTTCAAACTCAAAGGCGGCGTGCTGCCAGGCGAGCAGGAGATTGAAACCGCAACCGCACTGAAAAAGCGCTTCCCGGATGCGCGTATTACCGTCGATCCCAACGGTGCCTGGCTGTTGGACGAAGCCATCGGGTTGTGTAAAGGCATGCAGGATGTGCTGACTTACGCTGAAGATCCGTGCGGTGCAGAGCAAGGTTATTCAGGTCGCGAAGTGATGGCGGAATTCCGTCGTGCCACCGGTTTACCGGTCGCCACTAACATGATTGCCACCAACTGGCGTGAGATGAACCACGCCGTGATGCTCAATGCGGTAGACATTCCGCTGGCCGATCCGCATTTCTGGACGCTGAGTGGGGCCGTTCGCGTGGCGCAACTCTGTGACGAGTGGGGCCTGACGTGGGGCTGTCACTCTAATAACCATTTCGATATTTCACTGGCCATGTTTACCCACGTTGGCGCGGCGGTGCCGGGTAAACCTACCGCAATTGATACCCACTGGATTTGGCAGGAGGGCGATCAGCGCCTGACCAAAAATCCTCTGCAAATCCGCAACGGTAAAATCGCCGTGCCGGATGCGCCTGGGCTGGGCATTGAGCTGGACTGGGATCAACTGCGCAAAGCCAACGAACTGTATAAATCACTGCCCGCCGGGGCGCGCAACGATGCCACGGCGATGCAGTATCTGATTCCTGGTTGGACATTCGACCGCAAACGCCCGGCATTTGGCCGTGCGACAGCTTAAGGAGCAGCAGATGAGTTCTACCCCTAAAGTCACATCCATGCAGGTCATCCCGGTTGCCGGTCACGACAGCATGTTGCTTAACCTGAGCGGGGCGCATTCCCCTTTTTTCACCCGCAATATCGTTATCATTAAAGACAACGCCGGCCATACCGGGGTGGGAGAAATTCCCGGTGGTGAAAAGATCCGTCAAACGCTGGAAGATGCCGCTTCTTTGGTGATCGGCAAAACGGTGGGTGAATACAAAAATATTCTTAATTTGGTGCGCAGTACCTTTGCTGACCGTGATTCAGGCGGTCGCGGCAATCAAACCTTTGATTTGCGCACCACCATTCATGTGGTAACCGGCATTGAAGCTTCACTGCTGGATCTGCTGGGCCAGCATTTGGGTGTCAATGTCGCCTCTTTGTTAGGGGATGGTCAGCAGCGCGATCGCGTCGAAATGCTGGGTTATCTGTTCTACATTGGCGATCGCAATAAAACGTCGTTGTCCTATCAAAGCCAGGAAAACGACAAGTGCGACTGGTATCGCCTGCGTCATGAAGAAGCGCTGACGCCCGATACCGTGGTGCGTTTAGCTGAAGCCGCATATGAAAAATATGGCTTCAATGATTTCAAACTGAAAGGCGGCGTACTGCGCGGTGGCGAAGAAGCTGAAGCCGTGACCGCGCTGGCGAAGCGTTTTCCCGAAGCGCGCATAACGCTCGATCCCAACGGCGCGTGGTCACTCAATGAAGCTATTTTGCTGGGTAAGCAGCTGAAAGATGTGCTGGCCTATGCAGAAGATCCGTGCGGCGCAGAGCAAGGCTATTCAGGACGCGAAGTCATGGCGGAGTTCCGCCGCGCAACCGGCATGCAAACCGCAACCAACATGATTGCCACCGATTGGCGACAGATGGGGCACACCATTTCGCTGCAATCAGTGGATATTCCGCTGGCCGATCCGCATTTCTGGACCATGCAAGGTTCCGTGCGCGTGGCGCAAATGTGCCACGATTTTGGCCTGACGTGGGGTTCGCACTCCAACAACCACTTCGATATCTCATTGGCGATGTTCACCCACGTTGCTGCGGCAGCGCCCGGCGCAATTACCGCCATTGATACGCACTGGATCTGGCAGGAAGGCAATCAGCGCCTGACAAAAGAACCGTTCCAGATCAAAGGCGGCATGGTACAGGTGCCGCAAAAACCGGGATTGGGCGTTGAGCTGGATATGGATCAGGTGATGCAGGCTAATGCGTTGTATCAAAAACACGGTCTCGGCGCGCGCGACGATGCGCAAGCAATGCAGTTCCTGGTGCCAGGCTGGACCTTTGACAATAAACGTCCGTGCCTTGTGCGCTAACCTTTTTGGCTTCCGCAGGGGAGCCGATGCAACAGGAGTAAAACCATGAGTAATGCAGCCTGGCCGAACAGCTTTCGTCGTCGTTTGCTGGCAGGTGAAACCCTGATTGGCAGTTGGTGTGCACTGGCAAATCCATTAAGCACCGAAGTGTTAGGACTGGCCGGATTCGACTGGCTGGTGCTGGATGGGGAACATGCGCCCAACGACATCACCACTTTTGTGCCGCAACTGATGGCGCTGAAAGGCAGCCACAGCGCGCCCGTCGTGCGTCCGCCCTGTAATGAACCGGTGATCATCAAACGTCTGCTGGATATCGGTTTTTATAACTTCCTTGTGCCGTTTGTTGAGACCGAAGAAGAAGCGATCCGCGCTGTTGCCTCTACGCGTTATCCACCCGCGGGTATTCGCGGCGTATCGGTATCGCACCGCAGCAACATGTACGGAACCTTGCCGGAGTACAACAACACCATCAATGACAACATCACGGTGCTGGTACAAATCGAAACGCAGCAAGCAGTAGACAATATTGATGCTATCGCGGCGGTTGACGGCGTGGACGGTATTTTTGTTGGGCCTGGCGATCTTTCTGCGGCGCTGGGCTATCTCGGCCAGCCAGCGCATCCAGATGTGCTGAAAGTGATTAAGCACGTTTTCGAGCGCGCTAAAGCAGCGGGCAAACCCAGCGGTATTCTGGCACCGGTTGAAGCCGATGCCCGGCGCTATCTGGAGTGGGGCGCCAGCTTTGTGGCGGTCGGCAGTGATTTAGGTGTTTTCCGCAACGCAACGCAGGCGCTGTGCGACAAATTTAAGAAGTAATCAACCAAGAGGCAACATAATGAAAATTGGATTTATCGGCCTGGGTATCATGGGCAAGCCAATGAGTAAAAACCTGGCGAAAGCGGGCTATTCGCTGGTGGTACGCGATCACCATCCAGAAAATGAAGCTGAACTGGTTGAGTTAGGTGCGACAGTGGCGAAATCACCAAAAGAGGTCGCCGAACAAGTGGATGTGGTGATTACCATGGTGCCGAACTCGCCGCAGGTAAAAGAAGCCTGCCTTGGCGAAAACGGCATTATTCATGGCGCCAAACCTGGCTTGATTGTGATCGACATGAGTTCAATTGCACCGCTGGCGAGCCGAGAGATTCACGATGCGCTGGCAGAAAAGCAGATCAAAATGCTGGATGCGCCAGTCAGCGGCGGGGAACCCAAAGCCATTGAAGGCACGTTGTCTGTGATGGTTGGGGGCGACAAGGCGGTGTTTGATCAGTGCTACGACATCATGAAAGCGATGGCGGGCTCGGTGGTGCACACCGGCGATATTGGCGCGGGTAATGTAACCAAGCTGGCGAATCAGGTGATTGTTGCCCTGAATATTGCGGCGATGTCTGAAGCGTTGTCTTTGGCAACCAAAGCGGGGGTAAACCCGGATCTGGTTTATCAGGCCATTCGCGGTGGGTTGGCGGGCAGCACGGTGCTGGATGCTAAAGCACCGATGGTGATGGATCGTAATTTCAAACCGGGCTTCCGTATCGATCTGCATATCAAAGATCTCGCCAATGCACTCGATACGTCGCACGGCATTGGCGCGCACTTGCCGCTAACGGCCGCCGTGATGGAAATGATGCAGGCGCTGCGCAACGATGGACAGGGCTCCTCCGACCACAGCGCGCTCGCCTGCTATTATGAGAAGTTAGCGAAGGTTGAGATTTCCCGCTAAAGGGGGTTCCGGTATCTGCGGATACCGGGCTGGCTATGAAATCATTTCAGACCATCAACAGCGCTCGGATTGCCTATGAAAATCGTTATCGCACCGGATTCATATAAAGAGAGTTTATCCGCCCTGGATGTGGCATCAGCGATTGAAGCGGGTTTCCGTGAGATCTTTCCTGATGCGCATTACGTCAAAATACCGGTCGCCGACGGTGGTGAAGGCACGGTTGAAGCGATGGTGGCGGCGACGGAAGGGAAAATCGTCAGGTTGAAGGTTACAGGTCCGCTTGGCAAACAGGTTGAGGCTTTCTATGGCCTTTCTGGTGACGAGCGTACCGCGTATATCGAGATGGCGGCGGCAAGCGGATTGGAGCTGGTGCCTGCGGCGCAGCGCGATCCGCTGACTACGACCTCATTTGGTACTGGCGAGTTGATTAAAAACGCGCTCGATAAGGGCGTGGAGCACATTATTATCGGTATTGGCGGCAGTGCTACCAATGACGGTGGCTCCGGCATGATGCAGGCGCTGGGTGCACGCTTGCTGGATCAGCAAGGCAAAGAGATTGGTTATGGCGGCGGAGCGCTGCCAGAATTAGCCAGCATTGATATTGAAGCATTAGATGCGCGAATCAAGCAGTGCCGATTTGAAGTGGCTTGCGATGTCACCAATCCCTTAACCGGTGATGCGGGTGCATCCGCGATTTTTGGTCCGCAGAAAGGGGCAACGCCGGAACTGGTTAAACAGCTCGATCAGTCACTGGCGCATTACGCGCAGATCATTCTGCGGGATTTAGATATTGATGTACTGCACATTCCCGGCGGCGGCGCGGCGGGCGGTATGGGTGCGGCACTGCATGCATTTTGTCAGGCTGATTTGCGACGCGGCATTGAGATTGTCACAGAGGCGTTGGGGCTGGCGGAGCAGGTTAAAGACGCTGATTTAGTCATTACCGGCGAAGGGCGTATTGATAGTCAAAGCATCAACGGTAAAGTACCCATTGGCGTAGCGAGTGTAGCCAAACGCTTTGGCAAGCCAGTGATAGGCATTGCAGGCAGTTTAACGGCTGACGTGGGTGTGGTGCATGAACACGGACTAGACGCGGTGTTTAGCGTGCTTTACAGCATCTGTTCACTGGACGATGCGCTGGCGAATGCTGAAAAAAATGTTCACCTGACAGCGCGTAATGTTGCGGCGACGTTGAAGATTGGTGGGTTTAAATAAGTATTTTGCTGGTGTGCGCTCTCCCCAATTTTAATCCTCCCCTACCCGTGGGGAGGAGGACGCTGCCCTAAGTCACCTCTGCACTGACTTACACCTGTGCTGAACCTGTCAATTCGATGCCTGCATGCGGCAGTGTCGCCTTCCTCCGCTTCAGCGGATAAGACCGGGATGGGGGATAAATGCCCTCATACTTAACGGACCGAGAAGCGAAATCAACAGCACCTGACAAAGCTTAAGAAATCACGCTTATTTTTACGCCAAACGCAGAACTCGCCGCGCTTCTTTTGCAACATTCTCCATCTCATCCTGCAACTCCAGCAGCTCCGGCTCAAGCGCATCAATATCACTGGCCTGCAGCAGCTCCTTTTCCAGTTGATGACACAACTGCTTCATGCGCGGCACACCGCTATAACTGGCACTACCGTGCAGTTTATGAATAATTTCACGCAACCCAGTCACATCGTTAGCAGCGATAAACAGCGCAATCTTCTCGTGCACTTCCGGTAAAAACTCCAGCAGCATACGCAGCATATCGTGGGCTAAATCGGGCTTATTGGCGGCCTGACGTAACGCTAATGCCCAATCCAGCGAGGGCAGAATTTGCGGCAGCTCTGGCGTCTGCACGGTTGGCGTTGGCGTGTAACGTGCCAGCAGTTGGCTGAGCTTGCTCTCATCAATTGGCTTGGCAAGGTAATCGTTCATTCCCGCTTTGATAAGCTGTTCGCGCTCGCCATCAATTGCATGCGCAGTTACGGCAACAATCGGTGTATGCGCATGCTGAGGCAGGGTACGAATAATTTCGCTGGCGCGGATGCCATCAATATCCGGCATTTGAATATCCATCAAAATGACATCTAACGGCTGTAAACGCGCCTGATGAATCGCTTGTTCTGCGCTGTTACACAACACGATCTTTTGCACCTGCTCCTCCAGCAGTGCACCGATCAATTTAAGGTTGGCAGGATTATCATCCACGGCCATTACTGCCAGCGGCAAACGCGGTGAGGCGGGCAGTTCGTTTAACTGACGGGTATGCAAATCCAGTAGCATTGGCAGCAGGCGCGTCTGCGAGATCGGTTTGGCTATACAGCCATCAATACCGCGTACTTTTAGCTCGTCGGCCAGCAGCATCATTGGGCTTGGCAGCGCCAGCAGTACGTTGTCAGCGCGATCTAGCAGCGCATTAATCAGCTCATCGGCCAGCAACTGATGTTGAGTAACATTCACTGGCATCGCCATTAATAGCAGCGGGTAGTGATCTTCACTCAGCCCTTCCAGTGTTTCGCTGTAATCGATTTGCAACGGCGTCATACTCAGCATCTTCAACACGGTTTTCGCCACACGGGTATTGGCTTCTACATAAGCAATGCGCGAATGAGACAAGGCGTCTAACACGCGAGGCATGCTCGGGGCATTGGGATTGAGATCAAGCTGCACTCGCACTCGGAAGGTGGAACCTTGATCCGGTTGGCTGTGGAAGGTGATTTCACCACCCATCTCATTCACCAACTTTTGCGTAATGACCAAACCCAAGCCAGTGCCGCCATGACGACGTGAAATGCTGGCGTCAGCCTGACGAAACGCCTGAAATAGCTGCATTTGCTGCTGCTCAGAAATACCAATGCCCGTATCCTGTACCTGAATTTCCAGTTCGATACGCGAAGGGGTAATAGCGCGTTGCGCTACTTTGAGATCGATGGTGCCTTTTTCGGTGAATTTGATCGCATTGCCAATCAGGTTAATCAGGATCTGCTGCAGGCGCAGCGCATCACCAATCACGTTGTCTGGCACACTGCTGTCGCACACCACTGTTAATTCCAGCCCTTTGTCATGCGCAGAAGGCGCCAGTAACACCAGCGTTTCATCCAGCGTGGCGCGAAGGGGGAACGGAATAGACTCCAGTACCAGTTTGCCCGCTTCCAGTTTTGAAAAATCGAGCACGTCGTTGATGATGCTTAGCAAATTGTTGGCAGAGCGCTCAATGGTTTGCATGTAGTCGCGTTGCGTAGTGCGCAGCGGGGTTTTCAGCATCTGGCGGGTAAAACCGAGCACGCCATTTAACGGCGTTCGTAGCTCGTGCGACATATTGGCAAGAAATTCAGATTTGATGCGTGCCGCTTCCTGTGCACGCTTCTTCGCAAGATCCAGCTCAACGTTCTGAATCTCTAATTGTTCCAGCGTTTCACGCAGATCGTAGGTAGCCTGATCGATATTGTGCTGCATCTCTTCGTGGTAAGCAGTCAGCGACATCGCCATCGCGTTGATGCCATTTTTGAGAATGCTTAACTCACCCAGCATGTAGCCTTCAACGCGGCTGTCGAGTTGGCCGCGGCGAATGCGGTCAACGGTGCTGACCATATTGCGAATCGGGCCGGTTACGTCACGCATTAGACGATAAGCAAACAGCATGGCGATGCATAAACAGAACAGCAACATCAGCGTGGCAACAAAGACTTCTTTGTATTGCTGCAAGCGCACTGATTGCAGATCGAGCGCTATCGCGACATATCCCAATGGATTGCCAGAAGGTTTTGCATCTTCGCTGGGGATTTCATCTACCGCATAACGTTCAGACGTTATGGGTGTGCGTAAAATTAAGACGTTACCGTGCCGTTCCATTGAGACATCATCTGGCAGGGCGTTGATATCTTCTTTCTGCAACAGGCTGAGGTTTTGTTTGTTATTTGAGCTGACATAGAGTTGGTTATTATTGTCGAAAACCGAAATCGCACGGACAATATTGGAATGACGCCGATGCAGCAGGCTAACCAGCTCGCGCATCGTGTCGCGGTTATGCCACGTCATGCTGTATTCGCTGGAAATTGCCAGGGGTTCAATGATATTCGCGCCGGCATCCATGACTTGTCGCTGCAGTTCGTTATAGCGGTGCACGACAAAGAAAGAGCTGAGCAACAGGCCCACCATTAAGGTTGGGGCCAATATTAAAATCATCATTCGCGCCCGCAGGCTGTATTTCGTCATAATACGGCTGACTCCGGCATTTACATCCTTGTGCATCCCGTCGGTAAACCCATGCACGCCGATTTTTGAGAAAGAGAATTAACAACACTATGGCGCAATTTTACACCGCAAAACAGCGTGTGACGACCAAACAACGGATTACCGTCACCATCGAAGACCTTGATCCATTTGGACAAGGTGTCGCACGGCACCAAGGCAAAACGATATTTGTCAGCGGTGCGTTGCCAGGCGAACAGGCAGAAATTACCTTAACTGAGGATAAGCGCCAATTTGCCCGAGCGAAAGTCACGCGCTTGTTAAGCAGCAGCCCGGCACGCGTTACACCGCGCTGCCCACATTTTAATACCTGTGGTGGCTGCCAACAGCAGCATGTTGATGTTGTTTTACAGCAGCAGAGTAAAGCGCAAGCGCTAAGCCGGATGTTAAGTAAAGAAGCGCAACGCGTAGTGGCCGTGGATGAAGTTATTGCCGGAGAACCTTGGGGCTATCGCCGCCGAGCACGGCTGGGATTGCAATGGCAAAACAAAAGCCAACAGCTGCGAATGGGGTTTCGTCAGGAAGCCAGTAACGATCTGGTCGATATTCAGCAATGCCCCATTTTGACGCCCGAACTTGAGGCGTTGATCACGCCGTTACGCCAGTGTCTGCGTGAGTTAAAAGCGGTTAAAAGGCTGGGACATGTTGAGCTGGTACAGGCAGATAATGGCCCGCTGATGGTTTTACGTCATCTTGATGCGCTGCATGTCGACGACAGAGAAAAACTGGAACGCTTTTCGCATAAGCATCAGTTGATGATGTTTTTGGATGACGGCAGCGAAAACTTAACGGCTCTAAGTAATAACCAACCGTTCTATCAATCACACAAACTTAAGTTAACCTTCAGTCCGCAAGATTTTATTCAGGTAAACGATGCGGTCAATCAACAGATGGTAGCCCGGGCAATTGACTGGCTGGATCTGCAACCAGACGATCGCGTATTAGATCTGTTTTGCGGCATGGGAAACTTCACACTTCCGATAGGAAAAGTCGTACAAAATGCGGTTGGTGTGGAGGGCGTTGCAGCATTAGTACGGCAGGCAGCGTATAATGCGGACTTGAATAGTCTTAAAAATGTCAGCTTTTTCCAGCATAACCTGGAGGAAGATGTTTCGCGCCAGCCGTGGGCGGCGCAAGGATTTAACAAGGTATTACTCGATCCGGCGCGTGCCGGTGCCGCAGGCGTGATGACGCATGTGGTTAAACTTGCACCACAACGTGTGGTCTATGTTTCGTGTAATCCCACGACACTCGCTCGCGACAGCCAGACATTGCTGTTGGCGGGCTACCAATTGGAAAGGGTCGCGATGCTGGATATGTTCCCACATACCCGTCATCTCGAATCCATGGTGCTGTTCAAAAAAACATAAGCGATCATTAAGATCGGTGTGCAGGAGAGGATATGGTTGCGGTTAGAAGTGCGCATTTAAATACGGCGGGGGAGTTTGCCCTCGACCAGTGGATCGCCAGTCTTGGCATGATCAACCCGCAATCATGTCAACGACTTGCCGAAACCTGGCGCTATTGTGAAGCCCAAACGCACAACCATCCGGATCAATCTCTGCTGCTGTGGCGTGGTATTGAGATGGTCGAAATCCTCTCGATGCTCAGTATGGATATCGACAGTCTGTGCGCCGCGCTCATTTTCCCGCTCGCAAATGATGAAGTGGTGAGTGAAGAGGAACTTGAGCAAGCGGTCGGCAAAGGCATTGTCTCGCTGGTACACGGCGTACGCGACATGGATGCGATACGCCAGCTCAAAGCCATTCATAATGACTCAATGGCCTCCGAGCAGGTGGATAATGTTCGCCGCATGTTGCTGGCGATGGTAGAAGATTTCCGCTGCGTGGTGTTGAAATTAGCCGAACGCATCATGAACCTGCGCGAAATGAAAGACGCGCCGGAAGATGAGCGCGTGCTGGCAGCAAAAGAGAGCACCAATATTTATGCGCCGTTGGCCAACCGACTCGGCATAGGTCAACTGAAGTGGGAGCTGGAGGATTATTGCTTCCGCTATCTGCATCCTGATGAATACAAGCGCATCGCCAAACTGTTGCATGAACGCCGCATTGACCGCGAACAGTACATCGAAAATTTCGTCGATAATCTGCGTAAAGAGATGGCAAAAGAGGGCGTACGCGCTGAAGTGTACGGGCGCCCAAAACATATCTACAGTATCTGGCGTAAGATGCAGAAAAAGTCGCTGGCGTTTGATGAACTGTTTGATGTGCGTGCAGTGCGTATTGTGGCTGAGCGTCTGCAAGACTGTTATGGCGCATTAGGCACGGTGCATACGCTTTATCGCCATCTGCCCAGCGAGTTCGATGATTACGTCGCCAATCCAAAGCCCAACGGCTATCAATCCATTCACACCGTGGTGCTGGGCCCGAAAGGCAAAACGGTTGAAATTCAGATACGTACCCGCCAGATGCATGAAGATGCCGAACTGGGCGTTGCTGCGCACTGGAAATATAAAGAAGGGCCTTCTTCCAGCAATGCGCGCGGCTCAGCGGGCCACGAAGAGCGCATTGCATGGCTGCGTAAACTGATCGGCTGGCAGGAAGAGATGGCTGACTCTGGCGAGCTGTTGGAAGAGGTGCGCAGCCAGGTCTTTGACGATCGCGTTTATGTCTTTACACCCAAAGGCGACGTGGTTGATCTGCCAGCGGGTTCAACGCCGCTGGACTTCGCTTATCACATACACAGTGATATCGGTCATCGCTGCATTGGCGCGAAGATTGGCGGTCGTATTGTGCCGTTTACGTATCAATTGCAGATGGGTGATCAGGTTGAAGTAATCACCCAGAAACAGCCGAATCCAAGCCGCGACTGGCTCAACCCTAATCTGGGTTTTATCACCACCAGCCGCGGTCGCTCTAAAATTCATAACTGGTTCCGCAAGCAGGATCGCGACAAGAATATTCTCGCCGGACGGCAGATTCTGGACAACGAACTGAGCCAGATGGATATCAGCCTGAAAGAAGCTGAAAAACTGCTGCTGCCGCGCTATAACGTCACCTCGCTAGAAGAGCTGCTCGCCGCGATTGGCGGGGGCGATATTCGTCTTAATCAGATGGCAAACTTCCTGCAGGCCAAGCTTAACAAGCCGAGTGCTGAAGAGCAGGATCGTGAAGCGCTGCGCCAGCTGACGCAAAAATCCTACTCAGCGCCGTCGCGTAAAGAGAGCGGACGCGTGGTGGTGGAAGGCGTCGGCAATTTAATGCATCACATTGCACGCTGCTGCCAGCCGATTCCTGGCGATGACATTGTGGGCTTTATTACTCACGGACGCGGTATTTCGATTCATCGCGCCGACTGCGATCAGCTTGCTGAGCTGATTTCCCATGCACCAGAGCGCATCGTTGATGCTGTGTGGGGAGAAAGCTATTCCAGCGGCTACTCGCTGGTGGTGCGCGTGACGGCCAACGATCGCAGCGGGTTGCTGCGTGACATCACCACCATTCTCGCCAATGAAAAAGTGAATGTGTTGGGCGTCTCCAGCCGCAGCGATACTAAAAAGCAGCTGGCAACGATTGATATGGATATTGAGATTTATAACCAGCAGGTGCTGGGCCGCGTGTTGGCGCGCCTGAATCAGGTCTCCGATATCATTGATGCCCGCCGTTTGCATTGATGATGCGCGTTTAGTTTGGTGTCAGAAAGAGTGTGCTGTCAGGAAAGAGCGTGCTGGCTGTCCCCCATCCCGACCTTCCCCCGCGCAGCGGGGGAAGGAGACGCTGCCACATGCAGGTACAGAGCGGGCATATTGCAGCATCTTCCTCCCCCATTTATGGGGGAGGACCGAGGTGGGGGACAAACAACCTCGCACTTCAAAAGACAGACAGTGTAATAAAACGCATAAAATCCAACTCAAAATCATTCCCCAAAGGATCTTCCCCATGAATTCAATTGATCGCCTGCTGGGCATTATGAAAACCCTGCGCGATCCGCAACACGGCTGTCCGTGGGATCGCGAACAGACCTTTGCCAGCATTGCGCCTTACACATTAGAAGAGACGTACGAAGTCGTCGATGCCATCCAGCGTGAAGATTTTGATGATCTGCGTGGCGAGTTGGGCGATCTGCTGTTTCAGGTTGTGTTCTATGCGCAAATGGCCAACGAGCAACATCGCTTTAACTTTGACGATATTTGCCACGCCATCAGCGATAAACTGGAGCGTCGCCACCCGCATATTTTTGCTGATGTCAAAGCGGATAACAGCGCTGAAGTTTTGAAAAACTGGGAAGCCATCAAAACCGCCGAGCGTGCAGAAAAAGCGCAGCATTCCGCGCTCGACGACATTCCCAAAGCGCTGCCGGCGTTAATGCGCGCGCACAAAATTCAGAAGCGTTGTCACAACGTTGGGTTCGACTGGACGACATTAGGCCCGGTCGTCGATAAAGTGCATGAAGAGATCGACGAAGTGATGCATGAAGCGCAGCAATCGGTGATTGATGAGCAAAAGCTGGAAGAGGAGATTGGTGACCTGCTGTTTGCTACGGTGAATCTTTCACGGCATTTGGGCAGTAAAGCAGAAACCGCCCTGCAAAAAGCCAATGATAAATTCGAACGTCGTTTTCGTCAGGTTGAATCAATCATTGCTGAGCAAGGTCTGAGCATGCCGGGTGCAACGCTGGAACAAATGGAAGAAGCCTGGCAACAGGTTAAAACGCGAGAGAAAAGCTGATTATTCCACCTCTGCGCATAAAATAGCCAATTAAGCTTACACGATTCAGCGTCACAGTAACTTTGTGACATACATCAAACTTTCATTTACTGCTATCCGTTATGTTAGCCGCAGCATTGCGTTGGAGGATGGCAGTGATTCATCAATTGTGGCTGATAGCGGTTTCCAGTATACTGTTTTCCCGTCCTGGTTATTCCACCGTCTTTAAACCTAAACTCTCAGGTTCAGCATGACAACGAATTATATTTTTGTGACCGGCGGGGTTGTATCCTCTCTGGGTAAAGGCATTGCCGCAGCCTCCCTCGCAGCCATTCTCGAAGCACGTGGTCTGAACGTGACCATCATGAAACTGGACCCGTACATCAACGTGGATCCGGGTACCATGAGCCCAACGCAGCACGGTGAAGTCTTCGTTACCGACGATGGGGCCGAAACCGATCTGGATTTGGGTCACTACGAGCGTTTTATTCGCACGCACATGTCGCGTCGCAACAACTTCACTACAGGCCGAATCTACTCAGAAGTCTTGCGCAAAGAGCGCCGTGGCGACTATCTGGGTGCGACGATTCAGGTCATTCCGCACATCACTAACGCCATCAAAGAACGCATTATTGAAGGCGGCGAAGGCCATGACGTGGTTCTGGTTGAAATCGGCGGTACCGTCGGTGACATCGAATCATTGCCATTCCTTGAAGCCATTCGTCAGATGGCAGTTGATGTGGGCCGTGAACACACCATGTACATGCACCTGACGCTGGTACCTTACATGGCAGCAGCCGGTGAAGTGAAAACCAAACCGACGCAGCACTCAGTGAAAGAATTGCTTTCCATTGGTATTCAGCCGGACGTGTTGATCTGTCGTTCCGACCGCGCTGTGCCTGCCAACGAACGCGCTAAAATTGCGCTGTTCTGTAACGTGCCGGAAAAAGCCGTTATCTCGCTGAAAGATGTTGACTCCATTTACAAGATTCCGGGCATGCTGAAATCGCAGGGCCTGGATGATTACATCTGTAAGCGCTTCAACCTGAACGCACCGGAAGCCAATCTGGCTGAGTGGGAGCAGGTAATTTATGAAGAAGCGAATCCAGGCGGCGAAGTCAACATTGGTATGGTTGGCAAGTACGTTGAACTGCCGGATGCGTATAAATCTGTTATTGAAGCGTTGAAACACGGTGGCCTGAAAAATCGCGTCACTGTAAATATCAAATTGATCGACTCGCAGGATGTTGAATCACGCGGTGTCGAAATTCTGAAAGATTTAGATGCGATTCTGATCCCGGGTGGCTTTGGTTACCGTGGCGTCGAAGGCAAGTTGATGACCGCGCAATATGCGCGCGAAAACAACGTACCGTATTTAGGTATTTGTCTTGGCATGCAGGTTGCGCTGATGGAGTTTGCCCGTAACGTTGCTGGCCTCGAAGGCGCCAACTCCACGGAATTTGTGCCAGACTGTAAATATCCGGTGGTTGCGTTAATTACCGAATGGCGTGATGAAAACGGCAACGTTGAAGTCCGTACTGAGCAGAGCGATCTCGGCGGCACCATGCGCCTTGGCAGCCAGCCTTGTCAGTTAACGCCAGACAGCAAAGTACGTCAGCTGTACGGTACTGACACCATTGTTGAGCGCCATCGCCATCGCTATGAAGTCAACAATATGTTGTTGAAGCCGATTGAGGCTGCAGGTCTGCGTATTGCGGGACGTTCTGGCGACGACCAGCTGGTGGAGATCATTGAGATCCCGAATCACCCATGGTTTGTAGCTTGTCAGTTCCACCCGGAATTCACGTCGACCCCACGTGATGGTCACCCGCTGTTTGCTGGCTTTGTAAAAGCCGCGCATGAGTACCAGAAGCGTTTAGCGAAGTAAGTTTCACGAGCAACGCGCGAACTTTTCGCGCGTTGCTTGTCTTAGGATTGACTAACTTGTACTGAGGAAAATCGTAATGTCCAAAATCGTAAAAGTCATCGGTCGCGAAATTATCGACTCACGTGGTAACCCGACTGTTGAAGCAGAAGTGCATCTGGAAGGCGGTTTCGTAGGTCTGGCAGCAGCGCCATCAGGGGCTTCTACCGGTTCACGCGAAGCGCTGGAACTGCGTGACGGTGACAAATCTCGTTTCCTGGGCAAAGGCGTAACCAAAGCTGTTGCTGCGGTAAACGGTCCGATTGCTGAAGCGGTAAAAGGCAAAGACGCGAAAGATCAGGCGAACATCGATAAAATCATGATCGACCTGGACGGTACTGAGAACAAATCCAACTTCGGTGCAAACGCCATTCTGGCTGTTTCACTGGCTGCTGCTAAAGCTGCTGCTGCCTCTAAAGGCCAGCCGCTGTATGAGCACATCGCTGAACTGAACGGCACGCCAGGCAAATTCTCTATGCCGCTGCCAATGATGAACATCATCAACGGTGGTGAGCACGCAGATAACAACGTTGATATTCAAGAGTTCATGATCCAGCCGGTTGGCGCGAAAACGCTGAAAGAAGCTATCCGTATGGGTTCTGAAGTTTTCCATCATCTGGCAAAAGTGCTGAAAAGCAAAGGCATGAGCACTGCGGTAGGTGACGAAGGTGGCTACGCGCCAAACCTGGGTTCTAACGCCGAAGCGCTGGCAGTTATCGCTGAAGCGGTAGCAGCAGCAGGTTACAAACTGGGTGAAGATATCACTCTGGCGATGGACTGCGCAGCATCAGAATTCTACAAAGACGGCAAATATGTGCTGGAAGGTGAAGGCGGCAAAGCTTACACCTCTGAAGAATTCACCCACTTCCTGGAAGATCTGACCAAGCAATATCCGATTGTTTCAATCGAAGATGGCCTGGACGAATCTGACTGGGCTGGCTTCGCTTACCAGACCAAAGTGCTGGGCGACAAAATTCAGTTGGTGGGCGACGACTTGTTCGTTACTAACACCAAAATCCTGAAAGAAGGTATCGATAAAGGCATCGCGAACTCCATTCTGATCAAATTCAACCAGATCGGTTCTCTGACCGAAACCCTGGCTGCAATCAAAATGGCAAAAGACGCAGGCTACACCGCGGTGATTTCACACCGTTCAGGTGAAACCGAAGATGCAACCATCGCTGACCTGGCGGTAGGTACTGCAGCGGGCCAGATCAAAACCGGTTCAATGAGCCGTTCTGACCGCGTTGCTAAGTACAACCAGCTGATTCGTATCGAAGAAGCGCTGGGTTCAAAAGCACCGTTCAATGGCCTGAAAGAAGTTAAAGGTCAGTAATCGGCTGCTGATGCCGCATAAAAGCGGCAACGCCTGATGATAAAGCCCCGCCAGCGAGCGGGGCTTTTGTTTTTTTAGCATCAGCAGCTGTTGTTGTGAGGCGCAAATCTGCCATAATCAGCGCCCTGATTTTTCCGAGCGAGTAAAAAATGTTCTACCCGATTAACGAAATGTTCCAAACGCTGCAGGGCGAAGGCTATTACACCGGTGTGCCAGCCATCTTCATCCGTTTACAAGGATGTCCAGTGGGCTGCAGTTGGTGTGATACCAAGCATACCTGGGAAAAGCGAGCAGATCGGGAAACGTCGCTGGGCGATATTTTAGTGAAAACCGTGGAAAGCGATGCCTGGGGCGACGCTGACGCGGCTACTTTGTTAAATGCCATTGAGCAGCAAGGTTGGACGGCCCGCCACGTGGTGATTACCGGCGGCGAACCGGCAATTTTCGATCTGCGACCCTTAACTGAAGCGCTGGAATCAGCCGGTTTTAATTGTCAGATTGAAACCAGCGGCACGCATGAGATTCAGTGCTCTGAAAAAACCTGGGTGACCGTTTCACCGAAGGTGAACATGCGGGGTGGTTATGATGTATTGGCGCAGGCGCTGAGCCGAGCCGATGAGATCAAACATCCTGTGGCACGTGAGCGCGATGTGGAAGCATTAGATGAATTGCTGGCGGGTCTGCAAGACAGCAAGGCGCGCATCATTGCGTTGCAGCCTATTAGCCGCAAAGATGAAGCGACCAAGCTCTGTATCGAAACGTGCATAGCGCGCAACTGGCGCTTGTCGATGCAAACGCACAAATATCTGAATATTGCCTGATGTGGATAGGGCGGCAATGCGCCGCCCTGATCGTTACTGTTTTGCCTTCCAGGCGTCATACGCTTTCTTAATCTCGGTTTTCGCCGCTGCGGCATCTTGAAAACCATTTAACTCCACTTTCTTGCGGCCATCCGGCAACTGCTTATAGACGCGGAAAAACGCTTCTAAACGCTGCACTTCAACCTTCGGCAGATCGCTTAGCGATTGGATCTCATCGTAAGTGGGATCGATTTTGCTGGCAGGTACCGCAACGATTTTATCGTCTTCTTCGCCACCGTCGATCATCTTCAACACACCAATCGGACGCAGTTTGATCAACGTGCCTGGCTGCAAGGGCGCGCGAGTGTAAAAGATCACATCCAGTGGATCATTATCGCCGCCCAATGATTGCGTCAGCGAACCGTAATTGGCGGGATAGGCAACAGGCATCGACTGAAAACGATCGGCAACGATAAAACCGGTTTTCGCATCGGTTTCATATTTGATTACTCCACCCGCCGGGATTTCGGTTACCGCGAAAAACTCTTCCGGTACATTGTCAGGCTGCGGGAAATGAAGCACGTTTTCCGCCTGGACGGCTGCAGAGGTTGAAACAAGCAGAGCAATAATTGAAAGGCGTTTTACCAGATTCATCGTTGATTCTCTTGATCTTTAATGAAAGAGACCACAACGTAGAGGGCAATGATGACAGTAAGATGAAGGCAGTCATTTAATCAGAGATCAGACGTTTCAAACTGCAGGAAAGCGGCAACCGGGCGGTAAATCGAGTAGAACCTATCGAACTCGCGATTAATGCGGTTAGCGCACCTGCAGTGTGAAAGGCAAAGCGTTTATCAGCCGCGGTAGACGCAGCCTGCGGTACAGGTCTCTTTGATCATCACCGCACTCAGCAGCGGCAAGCGCGGCTTCATTTGATCCCAAATCCATTTTGCCAGCACTTCACTGGTAGGATTTTCCAGACCGGGAATATCATTGAGATTGTAGTGATCAAGGCGATCGTAGATCGGCTTAAACGCCGCTTTAAGTTCGGCAAAATCCATTACCCAGCCGGTATGCGCATCCACTTCACCGGTAATTTCCAGACGAACCAGGAAGGAATGACCATGTAAACGGCCGCATTTGTGTCCTTCAGGCACATTCGGTAAGTGATGTGCAGCTTCGAACTGGAATTCTTTAAATAGCGTGGTAGACATAAGGGTTCTCAGACTTTAAAAACCGCTGAATTCTACCTGAAAGGCAGATTTTTCGCACCCGCAAAGCGCAAAGCCGCTTTTTTCGCTCAATTCTCTCTGCATCTGCTTGTTTAATAGCCTGATAAATAAGCGCTTTTTTTACCACTTTTGCCGATTATCTTTACCTGAAAAACCACTTAGTCATTTTGGTTATTTATTATGTCGAAGGCGTATTTAATCGTTAATATACGGCCCGGTAACCTACCCACTCTTCCGCCATTTTACGGTTCGGACTTCTGATACTGGAATTTTTAACGCGATGACGACTCAGGCACCAGGTTCAATGCTCCCACTCTCGCCGGAGCAACTCGCTCGCTTACAAGCGGCGACGACGGATTTTTCCACTACCCAAATGGCATGGCTCTCAGGTTATTTCTGGGGAATGGTCAATCAAACGCCTGGCAGCGTAGCCGTCAGCGCGGCGCCTGTGCAGGCTGAAATTCCAGCTATTACACTGCTTTCAGCCTCGCAAACCGGTAATGCACGCCGACTGGCGGAGCAACTGCGTGACGACTTGCTGGCGGCCAAACTGAACGTCAACCTTGTGAACGCGGGCGATTATAAATTCAAGCAGATCGGTCAGGAAAAACTGTTGGTGGTCGTGACGTCGACTCAAGGTGAAGGCGAGCCGCCAGAAGAAGCGGTGGCGTTGCATAAATTCCTGATGTCGAAAAAAGCCCCGAAAATGGACGGCACCGTATTTGCGGTGTTTGGTCTGGGTGATAACTCTTACGAATTCTTTAGCCAGGCCGGTAAAGATTTTGATAGCCGCCTGGCGGAGCTGGGTGCGGAGCGGCTGCTGGATCGCGTAGATGCTGATGTTGAATACGCAGATCAGGCCACGGCCTGGCGCAGCGCGTTGACAGAAATTCTGAAAAAACGTGTCCCTACTGAGTCGCCAGCGCAAGCTGCTGCCACAGCCGCAGGCAGCGTAAATGAAGTTTCCAGCAGTCCCTATACTAAAGAAGCGCCGCTTACCGCCAGCTTTGCGGTAAACCAGAAAATCACGGGCCGTGATTCTGACAAAGACGTTCGCCACATCGAAATTGATCTGGGTGATTCTGGCTTGCGCTATCAGCCTGGCGATGCGCTTGGCGTATGGTTTGAAAACGATGCGGAATTGGTTAAGGAACTGCTTGAGCTGGTGTGGCTGAAAGGCGATGAACCGGTTGACGTTAACGGGAAATCTTTGCCACTGGCAGAAGCATTACAAAAACATTTCGAACTGACAGTGAACACCGCGCAGATTGTGGCGCAGTACGCGGCGCTGTCGCGCAACGAAGAGCTGCTGTCGCTGGTGGATGACAAAGCTAAACTGCAGAAATATGCGCAGTGTTATCCGATTGTCGACATGATTCGTTTGGCACCGGCTGAGCTGAGTGCCGAGCAGCTAACTACGCTGCTGCGTCCGCTGACGCCGCGCCTTTACTCAATTGCTTCTTCACAGGCCGAAACAGAGACGGAAGTGCATATCACCGTCAGTGCAGTGCGCTTCGATATCGAAGAGCGCCAGCGTGGCGGCGGAGCTTCAACCTGGCTTGCTGATCGCATTGAAGAAGATGGCGAGATTCGCGTCTTTATCGAACACAACGATAACTTCCGTCTGCCAGCCAACCCGGATGCGCCGGTGATCATGATTGGGCCAGGTACCGGTATTGCACCGTTCCGCGCCTTTATGCAGCAGCGTGAGAATGAAGATGCTTCGGGTAAGAACTGGCTGTTCTTTGGTAATCCCCATTTTACCGAAGACTTCCTGTATCAGGTTGAATGGCAGAAATATGTGAAAGATGGCCTGTTGACCAATATCGATCTGGCATGGTCACGCGATCAGGCGGAAAAGATTTACGTACAAGATAAAATCCGCGCCAAAGGGGCGGAAGTGTGGCGCTGGATTGAAGAGGGCGCGCACCTTTATGTCTGCGGCGACGCTAACCGAATGGCAAAAGACGTCGAGCAGGCATTGCTGGATGTGGTGGTCGAACACGGTGGAATGGATCGTGAAACGGCCGACGAATTTTTAAGTGAGCTGCGCATTGAGCGCCGTTATCAGCGAGACGTTTACTAATGAGCGAAAAACACCCTGGACCGCTGGTTGTCGAAGGCAAATTAGCGGACGCCGAGCGTCTGAAAAAGCAGAGTAATTATCTGCGTGGCACCATCCTCGACGATCTCGACAATGGCCTGACCGGCGGTTTTACTGGCGACAACTTTCTGCTGATCCGTTTTCACGGCATGTACCAGCAGGATGACCGCGATATTCGTGCCGAACGTGCTGAGCAAAAGCTGGAAGCGCGTCACGCTATGATGCTGCGCTGCCGTTTGCCTGGCGGCATCATTACGCCGTCGCAGTGGCTGGCTATCGATAAGTTTGCCACCGATAAAACCCTTTACGGCAGCATCCGTTTAACCAACCGTCAGACTTTTCAGTTTCACGGCATCCTGAAGAAAAATGTTAAGCCGACGCATCAGATGCTGCATGAAGTGGGTCTTGATGCGCTGGCAACCGCTAACGATGTGAACCGTAACGTGCTTTGCACCTCAAACCCGGTTGAATCGGAGCTGCATCAGGAAGCGTACGAATGGGCGAAGAAACTTTCTGAGCATTTGCTGCCACGTACCCGCGCTTATGCGGAGATCTGGTGGGATCAGGAAAAAGTGGCGACCACCGACGAAGAGCCGATCCTCGGTGAAACTTACTTGCCGCGTAAATTCAAAACCACTGTGGTGATCCCGCCGAATAACGATGTGGATCTGCATGCCAACGATCTGAACTTTGTTGCTGTGGCAGAGAAAGGCAAACTGATTGGTTTCAACCTGCTGGTCGGCGGCGGTTTGTCGATTGAGCACGGTAACAAAGCCACTTACGCGCGCACCGCCAGTGAGTTTGGTTATCTGCCGGTTGAGAAGATTCTCGACGTGGCGGAAGCGGTGGTAACGACCCAGCGTGACTGGGGTAATCGTACCGATCGCAAAAATGCGAAAACCAAATACACCCTGGAACGCGTTGGTGTTGAGACGTTTAAAGCGGAAGTGGAAAAGCGTGCCGGTTTAACTTTCGAACCGATTCGTCCTTACGAATTCACTACACGCGGCGATCGTATTGGCTGGATCAAAGGCATCGACAACAAATGGCATCTAACGCTGTTTATTGAAAACGGCCGTCTGCTCGATTATCCAGGCCGTCCGCTGAAAAGTGGCATCGCCGAAATTGCCAAAGTACACGTGGGCGATTTCCGTTTGACCGCGAACCAAAACCTGATTGTGGCAGGTGTGCCGGAAAGCGAAAAAGCAGCGATCGAAGCGATTGCCCGTGCACATGGCTTAATGGAAAACGTCACGCCACAGCGTGAAAACTCCATGGCTTGCGTGGCTTTCCCGACCTGTCCGCTGGCGATGGCTGAGGCTGAACGTTTCCTGCCTTCTTTCGTCACTAAAGTCGAAGAGATCATGCACGGACACGGTGTTGGCCAAGAGCACATAGTGTTACGCGTTACCGGTTGTCCCAACGGTTGTGGCCGTGCCATGCTGGCTGAAATCGGCTTAGTGGGCAAAGCGCCAGGCCGTTATAACCTGCACATCGGCGGTAATCGCATAGGTACGCGCATCCCGCGTATGTATCGAGAAAATATTACTGAGGATGAAATCCTTGGCAGTATCGATGAGCTGGTTGGACGCTGGGCGAAAGAGCGTCAGGGCGAAGAAGGTTTTGGCGACTTCGTTATCCGCGCCGGGATTGTGACGCCGGTAGTGGACCCAGCACGTGATTTTTGGGATCAGGAGGCAAAATGAGTCAGTTAGACCTCGCAGCACTGAATGAGATGTCCAAGGTACAGCGCTCAATGGCGCTGGCCGCAACCAACGCTCAGCTGGAAAAATCTTCTGCTGAAGAGCGCGTGAGTTGGGCGCTGGAGAATTTACCGGGCGCTTACGTGCTCTCATCCAGCTTCGGTATTCAGGCGGCGGTGTCGCTGCACTTAGTTACGCGTCAACAGCCGGATATACCGGTTATCCTGACCGACACCGGTTATCTGTTCCCGGAAACGTATCGTTTTATTGATGAGCTGGCTGACCAGCTCAACCTGAACCTGAAAGTGTTTCGCGCAGAGACTTCGCCTGCCTGGCAGGAAGCGCGTTACGGCAAGCTGTGGGAGCAGGGTGTTGAAGGAATTGAGAAGTACAACGAGATCAACAAAGTTGAGCCGATGAATCGCGGTCTGGATACGCTGGGCGCGCAAACCTGGTTTGCAGGTCTGCGTCGCGATCAGTCAGGCAGCCGAGCGAATCTTCCCGTGCTGGGCGTGCAGCGCGGCGTGTTCAAAGTGCTGCCGATCATCGACTGGGATAACCGACAGATTCATCAATATTTGCAGGATAATAATCTTAAATATCATCCGCTGTGGGATCAGGGTTATCTTTCGGTTGGCGATACGCATACCACGCGCAAGTGGGAACCCGGCATGGCTGAAGAAGAGACGCGTTTCTTTGGTTTAAAGCGTGAGTGCGGATTGCACGAAGGCTAATAGTCATTTGCTTCCCTCCTCGCTCCTCCCCCATAAATGGCGGAGGACGATGCTGCCATATGTTAGTGATGAAGCGGCATGTGGCAGCGTCTCCTTCCCCCGCAAGCAGCGGAAGGTAGGGATGGGGGAAAGCCAGCACAGATCCAAAAATCCACAGCCAGCGCCTTAACTTAAATTCCTTTTAACGCAGCAAATGCCTCTGCTGCGCGCGTTACATTGATCTTTGTGACATCATAATTCGCCACCGCGACAAACGGATCCTCCGCCAGGATAGTATCCAGTCGGGCACGATCGATATCCTTAACGAGTACCATGCCACCGGTACGCGGATCTTTTCTTCCGGCTGCAATAAAGACGTCAGCATCAAAATAGCGATCCAGCCACTGAATATGCGGCTCAAGCAACGCTTCTACTTCTTCTACCGGGCGAAAATAGGTCAGATAAACCACGTACATATCAGATCCTCATACTTTGGGATTGGTGAGTTCGCTGAGCAGCGGCAGCAGTACTTTTACGCTGTCTCGGGTGCGCAGAGTAATGCGGCCCGGTAACCAGCGGTCCAGATAAGCCAGATTATCACGCTCGGTCTGATGGCGTGTGGTGCCGTCTGGGAAGTGGTGTGTGCGGCTGCGCTGCTGAGTACCATCTTTAGCCCCTAATGCCCAGTTGCTGGCGGTAACATCCATTAGCGGAAAGCCCGCTTTATCGAATGCATTGATGCCGGGGTAATCTTTACGGTTTAACTGATGACTCGCTGCCGAAATACCAAATTCACGCGCCAGATAAAGTGCTCGCTCGCTGGTTTGCTTGCGCACCGCGCGTGGTGTATTCAGGCCGCTGTTGAAATAAAGATGATCACCGGTTATCAGGCTATTAAGGTCGATAACCAGCAGCGTATTTTTCTTCTCTTTATTGCTCATGCGCGCAACGTAATCATCCATGCCGTGCAGACCAACTTCACCAGCGCTAAGCGCCACAAAACGCACACCATAATGCAGGGGTTTTTTGCTTAGCTTTTCCGCCAGTTCCAGCATGACGCCTAAACCTGAAGCGTTGTCGTCTACACCTTGCAGGCGCAGGCCGCCCATATTTTGATTCGCCTGGCTGCTGTTTTGTGGTGTCCATGTATCAAGGTGGGCGACGATTAAAATTTCCTGCGGCTCGCTGCCTGTACGGGCCGCAATCACCGAGGTTGCGGTGAGTTTATGCCAACGCGCTTTCCCGTCAGCGTCGTGCCAGTCGTAACCCGTATTGAACTGACGAGTATTAGTCTGAAAACCCAGCGAGGTGAACTGCTGTTTTAAATAATCGGCGGCCATTAATTCGGCCGGACTGCCGCTCATGCGACCGGGGAAATAGGTGGCAATATGACGGACTTGCTGTTCAGCAAATTGACCCGGCGTGTCAGTCGCAGCCTGGGCAGAAAAAATAAAACCGCAACAGAGCAGCGCAGTGAGCGCGGTCAGGCGGAAAGAGGCAAACATACGGCGTTCCTTGTAATTCATCTCATGACAGAAATTAGCGAAAATTTTCTGTGCTTAGTATGAAACTGTGACCCCGATTACACAATTTCAATCGCTCTGAAAGCCCAGTAAGATCATTTGCTAAGCACATTTTGTTCTGAGCTTTTCGCATTCGTTATTCCATTCAGTAACTACTCATTCCAATTCGTAATTTCATCTGGATTAACACCGGGACGTATAGTCGCGTTAACGCAAAGTTACAACACTAAGGTTAACGTGGATTATTTGCCTCTTTTTGCCGATCTCAAAGGCCGCCCGGTTTTGGTTGTCGGCGGTGGAGATATCGCGGCGCGGAAAATTGAACTGCTTCGTCGCGCGGGTGCGCGCGTGCAGATTGCTGCTCGCGAACTTTGCCCCGAGCTTCATGAACTGTTGGAAATGCAACAGCTGGAATGGCTGGCGACGCATTTTGATCCCGCCCAGCTCGATGGCGTGTTTCTGGTGATCGCGGCAACTGACGACAATACGCTAAATGCACAGGTATTCGAAACGGCTAATGCACGGCAAAAACTGGTCAATGTGGTCGATGACCAACCGAAGTGCAGCTTTATTTTTCCTTCTATCGTTGATCGCTCACCGCTGGTGGTAGCGATCTCGTCCAGCGGCACCGCGCCAGTGCTGGCGCGTATGCTCCGTGAAAAACTCGAAGCATTATTGCCCGCTAACTTAGGCCAAATGGCAGAGGTTGCGGGACAGTGGCGGGATAAAGTGAAACAGCGCTTTACGCGGATGTCCGATCGCCGTCGTTTCTGGGAGCGCGCTTTTAACGGTTTGTTCGCCAGCCAAATGGCAGCAGGCAATGTGAATGAAGCGAAGCTGACGCTTGATCGCGAACTCAACGACGAGCCGAATCAGCAGGGCGAAATTATTCTGGTCGGCGCGGGGCCTGGCGACAGCGGTCTGTTGACCTTACGCGGCTTGCAGGTGATGCAGTTGGCAGATGTCGTGCTTTATGACCATCTGGTCAGCGATGAAGTGCTGGAACTGGTTCGCCGTGATGCCGATCGTATCTGTGTTGGCAAGCGCGCGGGTGCGCATTCGGTGCCGCAGGAAGAGACCAATCAGATGCTGGTCAAACTGGCGCTGCAAGGCAAGCGCGTGGTGCGCCTGAAAGGCGGCGACCCGTTTATTTTTGGTCGGGGCGGCGAAGAGTTACAGGCGGCGCAGCAGGCAGGCATTCCGTTTCAGGTGGTGCCTGGCATTACTGCGGCGGCAGGCGCGACAGCCTATGCAGGCATTCCGTTAACGCACCGCGATTATGCGCAGAGCGTGCTGTTTATCACCGGGCATTGCCGTCCCGATGGTGATGGCATCGACTGGCCATCTTTGGCGCGTTCGCGTCAGACATTGGCAATTTATATGGGCACGGTGAAGGCTGCTGAAATCAGCGAAGGGTTGATTCAGCATGGGCGCGCCGCGTCTACGCCGGTCGCGGTCATCAGCCGCGGCACGCGACAAGATCAACAGGTGCTGACCGGTACCTTAGAACAGCTTGAGGCGCTGGCTGCATCTGCGCCCACTCCGGCACTGTTAGTGATTGGAGAAGTGGTCAATTTGCACGGGCAGCTCGCCTGGTTTCAACATTCAGCACAGCAGGGGACTCGCGAGTCCGCCGTTGTCAATCTGGCTTGAGAGGAAAAACGATGGACCAAAAACGACTCACTCATCTGCGTCAGTTAGAGGCAGAGAGTATCCATATCATTCGCGAAGTTGCGGCGGAGTTCGGCAATCCGGTGATGATGTATTCCATCGGTAAAGACTCTTCAGTGATGCTGCATCTGGCACGCAAAGCGTTCTTTCCGGGCACGCTGCCGTTCCCGCTGTTGCACGTGGATACCGGCTGGAAATTCCAGGAAATGTACGCGTTCCGCGATCGTACCGTGAAAGCGATGGGTGCTGAATTACTGGTTCACCGTAACCCGGAAGGCGTGGCAATGGGCATCAACCCCTTTGTTCACGGCAGCGCAAAGCATACCGATATCATGAAAACCGAAGGCTTAAAACAGGCGCTGAATAAGTACGGCTTTGATGCGGCCTTCGGTGGCGCTCGTCGTGACGAAGAGAAGTCGCGTGCTAAAGAGCGTATCTACTCCTTCCGCGACCGCTTCCATCGCTGGGACCCGAAAAATCAGCGTCCTGAGCTGTGGCACAACTACAACGGCCAGATCAACAAAGGCGAAAGCATTCGAGTCTTCCCCCTGTCGAACTGGACCGAGCTGGATATCTGGCAGTACATCTTTCTGGAAAACATCGACATTGTTCCGTTGTATTTGGCCGCGCCGCGTCCGGTGTTAGAACGCGACGGTATGTTGATGATGGTGGATGACGATCGTATTGACCTGCAACCTGGCGAAGTGATCAAGCAGCGCATGGTGCGTTTCCGTACTCTTGGTTGCTGGCCACTGACCGGTGCTGTTGAATCGCAAGCGCAAACGCTGCCGGAGATCATCGAAGAGATGTTGGTTTCTACTACCAGCGAGCGTCAGGGCCGCATGATTGACCGCGATCAATCCGGTTCGATGGAACTGAAAAAACGTCAGGGTTATTTCTAAGGAGACGCCAGATGAATACTGTAATTGCACAACAAATTGCCGACCAGGGCGGCGTTGAAGCCTGGCTGACCACACAACAACATAAAAGCCTGCTGCGTTTTCTGACCTGCGGCAGCGTTGATGACGGTAAAAGTACGCTGATTGGCCGCCTGCTGCATGACACGCGACAGATTTACGAAGATCAGCTTTCATCGCTGCACAATGACAGCAAACGTCACGGCACCCAAGGCGAAAAACTCGACCTAGCGCTGCTAGTGGATGGCCTGCAAGCTGAGCGTGAGCAAGGCATCACCATTGACGTAGCCTATCGCTATTTCTCTACGGAAAAGCGCAAGTTCATCATTGCCGACACGCCTGGACACGAACAGTACACGCGTAATATGGCAACCGGCGCCTCAACCTGTGATTTGGCAATTTTGTTGATCGATGCGCGTAAAGGCGTGCTGGATCAAACCCGCCGTCACAGCTTTATTTCTACGCTGCTGGGGATTAAACATCTGGTAGTGGCGATCAATAAAATGGATTTGGTGGAATACAAGCAAGAGGTATTCGAGCAGATCAAACAGGATTACCTCGATTTTGCCGCGCAGCTGCCGGAAGATTTAGATATCCGTTTTGTACCGATGTCGGCGCTGGAAGGGGATAACGTTGCGTCACCGAGCCAAACCATGCCGTGGTACAGCGGACCCACGCTGCTGGACGTGCTGGAAACGGTTGAGCTAAATCGCGTGGTCGATCATCAACCGATGCGTTTCCCGGTGCAGTATGTTAATCGCCCCAACCTGGATTTCCGCGGCTACGCCGGTACGCTGGCGTCTGGCGTGGTGAAAGTGGGCCAGCGTGTAAAAGTGCTGCCGTCTGGCGTTGAGTCGAACATCTCGCGCATTGTGACTTTTGATGGCGATCTGCAAGAAGCGGGCGCGGGTGAAGCGATCACGTTGGTGTTGGAAAATGAAATTGATATCAGCCGTGGCGATCTGCTGGTGGATGCCAGCGCTGAACTAAATGTAGTGCAAGCCGCCACTATTGACGTGGTGTGGATGGCTGAACAGCCGCTGCAGGCTGGCCAAAGTTACGACATTAAAATCGCCGGTAAGAAAGCGCGCGGTCGCGTAGAAAAAGTGATTCATCAGGTTGAGATCAACTCGTTGGAAAAACGCGATGTCGACAGCCTGCCGCTGAACGGTATTGGTTTAGTTGAGATGACGTTTGATGAGCCGATGGTACTGGATAAGTATCAGCAGAATCCGGTGACAGGCGGTATGATCTTTATCGATCGCCTCAGCAACGTCACTGTGGGCGCAGGCATGATCCATGAACCGCAAGTCGATGCGCCACGCGCGACTGGCGAGTTCAGTGCGTTTGAGCTGGAACTGAATGCGCTGGTGCGCCGTCATTTCCCACACTGGAACGCCCGCGATCTGTTGGGTGGTCAATAATGGCGCAACACGATGATAACGTGGTGTGGCACGATCATCCGGTAACGCGTGAATCGCGAGAGCAGCAGCACGGCCATCAAGGCGTGGTGCTGTGGTTTACCGGGCTTTCGGGCTCGGGAAAATCCACCGTGGCAGGGGCGCTTGAGCAGGCGCTGCATCGTATTGGTGTCAGCACTTATCTGCTCGATGGCGATAATGTGCGTCACGGCTTGTGTCGCGATCTCGGTTTTAGTGATGACGACCGCAAAGAGAATATTCGTCGGGTTGGCGAAGTGGCGAAGCTGATGGTCGATGCGGGTTTAGTGGTGTTAACTGCCTTTATTTCACCCCACCGTGCCGAGCGGAAAATGGTGCGCGATCTGTTAGATAAAGGTCAGTTTGTTGAAGTGTTTGTTGATACGCCTTTGTCAGTATGCGAATCGCGCGATCCGAAAGGATTGTACAAAAAAGCGCGTGCCGGTGAGTTACGTAACTTCACTGGCATTGATAGCGTATATGAAGCGCCAGAACAGCCAGAAATTCAGCTTGATGGCGAACAATTGGTTACAAAACTCGCCGCCCAATTGTTAGACCTGCTGCGTGACCGCGATATCATCAGATCCTGAAAAGAGAGCGGCAAATCGCCTGTGATTTGCCGCATTCGGTCACCAGGATTTTTATGCAGAATATTACCCCTATGTTGGCTCGCAAAGATGAACGCCCTGATGATGAGCCTCGCTCGTCACTGCCAGGCGGTATTATCGGCTTCCTTTCTTACTGGTGCGCGCTGGCAATCCCTTTCCTGCTCTACGGTTCCAACACGCTATTCTTCTTTCTCTATACTTGGCCATTCTTTCTCGCGCTGCTGCCGGTATCGGTGATTATGGGGATCGTGTATAGCATGTTGCTACGGGGTCAATTGCTGTGGACCTTACTTGCTACCGTCATTTCTGTTATCTGCCTGTTCTGGCTATTGTTCACTTTCCTCTCCGGCTGGTGATTACGTTGATGTGCAAACGCATCGGCTGGTTACAAAACTTTACCCGCTAATTTCACTTCTTTGACGTCACTTTTGTACACACATGCAGCAAAGCGGACCATTTTCGTTGCTGTTGTGGAGTCCTGCGCAAAGTTATGGGATGATTGGGCCGTTTTTAGGGGGCGGGATGGGAAAACTGACGTTACTGCTATTGGTGCTGTTAGGCTGGCTGCAATACTCATTGTGGCTGGGGAAAAACGGTGTCCATGATTATACGCGCGTTGATGATGACGTCGCGGTTCAACAGGCGAATAACGCCAAACTTAAGTCGCGTAACGATCAGCTGTTCGCCGAAATTGACGATCTCAATGGTGGCTCCGAAGCGATCGAAGAACGCGCACGTAATGAGTTGGGCATGATTAAACCCGGTGAAACCTTCTTTCGTCTGGTTCCTGATCAGAACAAACGTAACGCGCAAGCTGCGCAAAACCAACAACGATAAAACATGAACACTGTGTCCTCTTTTGCGGATGTGATTGCCGTGGTGCCGGCGGCCGGTATCGGCAGCCGCATGCAGGCGACTTGTCCTAAGCAGTATCTGACGATTGGTCAGCACACCCTTCTGGAACACAGCATTGCACGCCTGTTTTCGCATCCTGCTATCAAGCAGGTCATCATTGCAGTAAGCCCGGATGACCAACACTTTGCTTCGCTGCCGCTGGCAAGTGATCCACGCGTTATTCGCGTGGTGGGCGGAGAGACGCGTGCTGAGTCGGTGCTGGCAGGATTAGAGGCTGCGCAGGGCGCGAGTTGGGTGCTGGTGCACGATGCGGCGCGTCCATGTTTGCACCTGGATGACCTTTCGCGTCTGTTGCAAATTCGTGAGCAAAGCCGTGTTGGCGGCATTCTGGCCGCACCGGTGCGCGACACCATGAAGCGCGGCGAACCCGGTAAAGTAGCCATTGCTCATACCGTGGAACGCGAAGACCTCTGGCATGCATTAACCCCACAATACTTTCCTCACGCGCTGCTGACCGCTTGCCTGACGCGGGCTTTGAATGAAAATGCCAACATTACTGATGAAGCCTCGGCGTTGGAATATTGCGGCTATCATCCGGTATTGGTCAGTGGACGCAGTGATAACATCAAAGTTACCCGGCCAGAAGATCTGGCGCTGGCAGCTTTTTATCTCAGTCAGATTCAATTAAAGGAGAGCGCATGATGCGTATCGGTCACGGTTTTGACGTTCACGCTTTTGGTGGAGAAGGTCCGCTGGTGATTGGCGGCGTGCGAATTCCGTTTGAGCACGGTTTTATTGCCCATTCCGATGGCGACGTGGCGCTGCATGCGTTAACCGACGCGCTGTTAGGCGCGGTAGCAATGGGTGATATTGGTAAGCTATTCCCTGACACCGATCCAGCATTCAAAGGCGCTGACAGTCGTGGTTTGCTACGTGAGGCCTGGCGTCGCATTGCGGCCAAGGGTTATCAGATAGGCAATGTTGACGTCACTCTCATTGCCCAAGCGCCGAAAATGCTGCCGCACGTGCCGCAGATGCGGGTAAATATTGCCGAAGATCTGGGGTGTCATATGGATCAGGTTAACGTAAAAGCCACCACCACTGAAAAACTGGGTTTTACTGGACGCGGTGAAGGCATCGCGTGTGAAGCAGTGGCGCTGCTGCTGAAAGCGGAGCCCGCATGACGCTGCACTATTTACACGGCACGCCAACCGCAACCGGTGTGATTAAAGCCAACCCAGAAGATTTTGTGGTGGTGGAAGATCTCGGTTATAGCCCAGACGGTGAAGGTGAGCATCTGCTGGTGCGTATTCGTAAAACAGGCGCGAATACCCGCTTTGTTGCTGAGGCTCTGGCGAAATATCTTGGTATTCATCTGCGCGATCTGAGCTATGCGGGCATGAAAGATCGCCATGCTGTTACCGAACAAACGCTCTGTTTCCGCCTGCCAGGTAATGCCATGCCCGACTTGCGTGGCTTTGAGCTTGAAGGCGTTGAAATTCTTCAGGTTGTGCGCCATAAGCGCAAACTGCGTATTGGTGCGCTGGCGGGTAATGCATTTCGTCTTGTGATCCGTCAGGTCAGCCAGCGCGAAGCGGTTGAACATCGGCTGGCTTTAATCCGCGATGCCGGCGTGCCTAACTATTTTGGCGAACAGCGCTTTGGTCACAACGGTAATAACCTGACGATAGCGCAGCAATGGGCGCGCGATGAAATCCGCTTACGCGATCGTAATAAGCGCAGCCTGATTCTTTCTGCTGCTCGCAGTGCGCTGTTCAATCAGGTCACTAGCGCCCGCATGCAACAGCAGGGCGGATTGAGCCATGTATTGACTGGCGACGCAATGCAGCTAGCCGGGCGCGGCAGTTGGTTTGTCGCCCAGGCAGACGAACTTGAAGCATTGCAGGCGCGCGTTGATCAGCATGAATTGCGCGTTACCGCGCCAATGCCAGGACGCGGTGAACCGGGTCCGCAAGCAGAAGCGTTAGCCTTTGAGCAGCAAGCGTTGGCGGACTCATCGACGCTGATTTCTCTGCTCGATCGTGAACGCGTTGATGCGGGCCGTCGCGCAATGTTAGTGGTGCCACGCGACCTGCGCTGGGCGTGGTGGGATGACGTAACGCTGGAAATGCAGTTCTGGCTTCCTGCCGGAAGCTTTGCCACCAGCGTGGTACGCGAGCTGTTGAACAATACGGCTGACAACACCAACCTGGACGAATAAAGTTAGCCGATTGCTGAACGTAAGAGCGACCTACCGCATTGTGTTGGGTGTTTTTATGTTGCCAGCTTGCCGCATAAGTCCTGCTAAACGTCTTTGGTGATTGCCGTAACATTGTTCGTTCATCGGGTAATGTTGCGGCAAAGCGCTGTTATGGGACTATTTACGTCTACCACTTCCCCTCTCCCGCCGCTAGAATGCAAAGACCCCCACATGGGCTTTTTTCGCTGACAGGCATCTCTGCTTGTCTGCCCGCGAGGTTAGATTGAATCAAAAAAGGTCAGGGTGAAATGCGGATACTCCTCAGCAACGATGACGGAATTCATGCGCCGGGCATTCAAACGCTTGCCAGGGCATTACGGGAATTTGCCGACGTTCAGGTCGTCGCACCCGATCGTAATCGCAGTGGTGCATCAAACTCCCTGACGCTGGAAACGCCGCTGCGCACCTTTACCCATGAAAATGGGGATATTGCGGTGCAAATGGGAACGCCAACGGATTGCGTATTTCTTGGCGTAAACGCATTAATGCAACCGCGTCCTGAGATTGTAGTTTCGGGTATTAATGCGGGTCCTAATCTCGGTGATGATGTAATTTATTCCGGCACTGTCGCGGCGGCAATGGAAGGGCGACATTTGGGACTGCCAGCATTGGCGGTTTCACTGGATGGTCATCAGCATTATGACACTGCCGCTGCGGTAACCTGCGCGCTGCTCAAAGCATTAACGCGTGAGCCGCTGCGGACCGGCCGCATCCTCAATATCAACGTACCCGATTTACCGCTTGATCAGATCAAAGGTATTCGTGTGACGCGTTGTGGCAGTCGTCATCCGGCCGATCAAGTTATTCCTCAGCAAGATCCGCGGGGTAATACGCTCTACTGGATTGGACCGCCGGGGAAAAAATTAGATGCAGGCCCAGATACGGATTTCGCGGCGGTGGATCAAGGTTACGTCTCTGTCACTGCATTACATGTTGATCTTACCGCACACGCGGCTCAGGATATTCTTTCTGACTGGCTGGTTAACGCTGAGGTAAATCTGGCATGGTGAACCGGCGCATCGAAACGTTGTTGACACAACTTCGTCAGCAGGGCATTGACGATGAATGCCTGCTCAAAGCCATTGCTGATGTGCCGCGTGAGCGATTCATCGACGAAGCGTTTGAACACAAAGCCTGGGATAACGTGGCACTGCCGATTGGCTCAGGACAAACCATTTCTCAGCCTTACATGGTAGCTCGCATGACTGCGCTGCTTGAGCTACAGCCGCACTCTCGCGTGCTGGAAATTGGCACTGGCTCTGGCTATCAAACTGCAATTCTCGCTCATCTCGTCGATCATGTTTATTCGGTCGAACGCATTAAAGGTCTGCAATGGCAGGCCAAACGCCGCTTAAAGCAACTTGATCTGCACAACGTCTCCACACGTCACGGCGATGGTTGGCAAGGCTGGCCATCACGTGGCCCCTATGACGCCATCATAGTGACGGCTGCCCCACCCGAAATTCCGATTGCGCTGATGGCGCAATTAGCAGATGGCGGCATTATGGTGCTCCCGGTCGGCGAGGATCAGCAAGTGCTGAAACGCCTGCGTCGTAAGGGAGAGGAATTTGTTGAAGAGATAATTGAACCGGTCCGGTTTGTTCCTTTAGTTCAGGGCGATTTAGCTTAAGGCCTCTGCTACGTATTTCTTCACAACTGTTTCATAGCACCACGTACTTGATCTTGTTACTATCCCTTTTCATCAATGAAAAATCAGATTTTAACGCGCCGCACAGAGTATTGTGCTGGCGAGTAGAGTAGGACAGGTACAGCAGGGTTGCCATCACGGGGGATCAATGAGCACGGGAAGCACTATTTTTCAATTACGCCGTTTGGCGGCGCTTTCACTGGTAGGTTTTTGGCTGGCGGGCTGTAGCTCAGGCGATAACTCACAAGCACCCATTAGCCAAATTGGTGATGGCGGCGGTATGAACACGGCTTCTGATCAGACAAACACCCCTTCTGGCGGTGTACCCGCAATGCCAAGTCAGGGAGGAATGTTAAGCAATAATACAGCTTCCCAACAAAGCAATAGTGGAATGATTAGCGCAGATAACGCTGTACAGACGCAAAATGGGCGAATTGTTTACAACCGCAGTTATCAGAACATTCCGAAAGGTAGCTATTCAGGTGAAACTTACACCGTTAAACGCGGTGATACACTGTTTTACATTGCCTGGATTACCGGTAACGATTTCCGCGATTTAGCCCAACGTAACAACGTTTCAGCCCCGTATGGCCTGAATGTAGGGCAGACTTTGCAGATCGGTGATGCCTCTGGTCAGCCGATCACGGGTGGCAATGCCATTACCGTCGCCGATGCAACGCAGGGGGGCGTCCCAACATCGCCACAAATTAAATCTGCCGCTGTTGCACAGCAACCTGTTATTACGTATTCTGATGATTCGGGTAATTCGAGCGGCAGTAAACTTCTGCCATCGAAAGGAGCAAATGTTGCAACGACAACAGCTCCTGCCGTTACCGCACCACCCACGGTCAGTAGTACGACCAACAGTTCAACGCCGGTGGGAAGCTGGCGTTGGCCGACTGATGGGAAGATTATCGATAACTTCTCTGCTGCGGAAGGTGGCAATAAAGGTATCGATATCGCTGGATCGCGCGGACAATCTGTTGTCGCCACCGCATCGGGAAGGGTGGTTTACGCAGGTAACGCTCTCCGGGGTTACGGTAATTTAATCATCATCAAACACAATGATGATTACCTGAGTGCCTACGCCCACAACGATACAATGCTGGTCCGGGAACAACAGGAAGTTAAGGCGGGGCAAAAGATCGCTACCATGGGTAGCACCGGTACCAGTTCAGTAAGATTACATTTTGAAATTCGTTACAAGGGGAAATCCGTAAACCCGTTGCGTTATTTACCGCAGCGATAATCCGGCAGAACCTATGGTGTTCTGCCTTGGAATCACGGGTAGGAGCCGCTTATGAGCCAGAATACGCTGAAAGTAAACGAGTTACATGAGAATGCGGAATTCGAGGAGAACGGAGCTGAGGTTTTTGATGAGAAAGCTCTCGTTGAAAACGAACCTAGTGATAATGACGTAGCGGAAGAAGAGTTATTGTCACAAGGTGCGACGCAGCGCGTTTTAGATGCGACGCAGCTCTATCTCGGGGAGATTGGCTATTCTCCTTTGTTAACGGCTGAGGAGGAAGTTTTCTTCGCCCGCCGTGCATTACGAGGTGACATTGCTTCTCGTCGCCGCATGATCGAAAGTAACTTGCGCCTGGTGGTAAAGATTGCCCGCCGTTATAGCAATCGTGGACTGGCTTTGCTGGACCTGATTGAAGAGGGTAATCTTGGCCTGATTCGTGCCGTAGAGAAGTTTGACCCAGAACGTGGGTTCCGTTTCTCAACATACGCCACCTGGTGGATTCGTCAGACCATTGAACGGGCAATCATGAACCAAACCCGTACGATTCGTCTGCCGATTCACATTGTTAAAGAACTGAATGTTTACCTGCGCACCGCGCGTGAACTTTCCCACAAGCTTGATCATGAGCCAAGTGCGGAAGAAATTGCGGAGCAACTGGATAAACCTGTTGATGACGTAAGCCGTATGTTGCGTCTCAATGAACGCATTACATCAGTTGATACGCCACTGGGCGGAGATTCTGAAAAAGCGCTGCTGGACATTCTGGCCGATGAAAAAGACAATGGTCCAGAAGATACCACGCAAGATGACGATATGAAGCAAAGCATCGTCAAATGGTTGTTCGAACTGAACGCCAAGCAGCGTGAAGTGTTGGCGCGTCGTTTCGGCCTGTTGGGCTATGAAGCGGCAACGCTTGAGGATGTAGGCCGTGAGATCGGCTTAACCCGTGAGCGTGTACGTCAGATTCAGGTTGAAGGTTTACGCCGTCTGCGTGAAATCCTGCAGGCGCAGGGCCTCAACATTGAAGCACTTTTTCGTGAATAACGGTTTCATGAATAATTAGTACTGTTTTAATGCGAAAAGCGGTGATGTTAATCACCGCTTTTTTTATGCTCATATTTCACATGGCAGCATAAAACCTACCTGTTTTTTTCCTTGTACAGCGTTGCGTCAATAAGCTGAAAGCATGCGGTTTCGGTAGAATCGTTACATTGTCCCTCAGGCGAGCATGATTGCTTTGAGCGAACATACGGCTTATTACACCAATAAGGCGGGGATGATTTTTTTCATACGTGAAATGGCTACTGAACTTGGGCCGTTCGGTATTACCGCCCATGCGATTTCGCCAAAAAACATTGAAACGGAACGTAGTCAGCGTTACTGGCGTGCCGAGCAAATGAAGTTAAAAATCCCGCACATCGTTTTGCTTTACCTGAATAAATAGTCAGCGCGGTTTTATATCCCCGCAGTTCGGAAGCAGACACATCATTGGGCAAAATTGAGTCGTTGATGGTGGATAAAGCGTCGTTTAGTGCGTGTAAATAGTGTCACGACAGAATTTGAGAAAAGCAGTAAATCCACCAGAGAAAGAACCCAGAATAACAAGTACCCGCACACGATAATGCTCGTGTGCGGGAAAAATTAAACCAACGATTTCAGGCGATATATCCAGTCAAGTGCCTGACGCGGTGTCAGCGTATCAGGATCAAGTGCTTCAAGTGCTTCTACCGCTGGGGAGGTTTCCTCAACTAATAATGGGAGCTGAGAGCCATCAACTGTTGATGATGCCGTTAGTGTCGACGTCGTTTCTAACTCTTTTAGTTTGTTTCTTGCACGTTTAATCACTTCTTTAGGAACGCCTGCCAGCGCAGCCACAGCAAGGCCGTAACTCTTGCTTGCCGCGCCTTCCTGAACACTGTGCATAAATGCAATCGTATCGCCGTGTTCCACTGCATCAAGGTGCACATTGACGACGCCTTCCATTTTTTCTGGCAACGTTGTTAGCTCGAAATAATGGGTTGCAAACAGCGTCATAGCTTTGATTCTGTTTGCCAGATTTTCGGCACAAGCCCATGCAAGTGATAAGCCATCATAGGTTGAAGTACCTCGCCCGATTTCATCCATCAGAACCAAACTGTGTTCGGTGGCATTGTGCAAAATATTAGCCGTTTCGGTCATTTCCACCATGAAGGTTGATCGGCCCGAGGCGAGATCATCTGCTGCACCTACGCGCGTAAAAATACGATCTAACGGACCGATTACAGTCTCTTCAGCGGGTACGAAGCTACCAATCCAGGCCATCAACGCAATAAGTGCAGCCTGGCGCATATAGGTACTTTTACCGCCCATATTGGGTCCGGTAATGATCAACATACGGCGCTGCGGTGCTAAAGAGAGTGGGTTAGCGATAAAAGGTTCTTTCAGCACCTGCTCAACTACTGGATGTCGTCCGCCTGTAATTTTAATTCCCGGCTTATCTTGTAACGTTGGGCGACAGTAATTCAGCGTCCAGGCGCGTTCGGCCAGATTACTGAGCACATCCAGTTCGGCTAATGCGGAAGCACTGAGCTGCAGCGCTTCAAGGTGGGGCAGTAACTGGTCAAACAAAGCTTCATATAGCCCTTTTTCCAGTGCCAGCGCTTTGCCTTTTGACGTGAGGACTTTGTCTTCGTACTCTTTCAGTTCGGGAATAATGTAGCGCTCAGCATTTTTGAGCGTTTGGCGGCGTACGTAGTGCATTGGCACTTGGTGGCTTTGCCCGCGACTGACCTGAATGTAATAACCGTGAACGGCATTGAATCCTACTTTCAATGTGTCCAGCCCAAGCTTTTCTCGCTCACGAATCTCTAGCTTGTCGAGATAGTCGGTAGCGCCATCAGCCAGTGCTCGCCACTCGTCGAGCTCAGCGTTATAACCAGGTGCTATGACGCCACCGTCTCTAATCAACACCGGTGGTGATTCAATGACCGCTTGCTCGAGCAATTCTCGTAGCGCGGTAAATTCACCCATTTGCTCACGTAGCGTGTTTAACTGCGTAGTTTCTACGCTACCTAACAGAACGTTAAGTTCAGGCAGTTGTTGAAATGCATGGCGCATACGTGCCAAGTCGCGTGGGCGTGCTGTGCGCAAAGCCAGACGGGCTAAAATACGCTCCAGATCGCCAACCTGACGTAATACAGGCTGCAGGGATTCACAGAGATCCTGCAATTCAGCGATAGATTCCTGACGTTGATTAATAATCCGAGCATCGCGTAGTGGCATATGTAGCCAGCGCTTTAGCATGCGGCTACCCATTGGCGTAACGGTTTTGTCTAACACCGCAGCCAAGGTGTTTTCTGTGCCACCCGCTAGATTCTGCGTAATTTCTAAATTGCGACGCGTAGCAGCATCCATGATGACGCTATCTTGTTGTCGTTCCATGCTAAGCGAACGAATATGGGGCAGGGTGGTACGCTGTGTATCTTTGACATACTGCAACAAGCATCCGGCAGCGCGTAAACCTAAATGGGCCTGCTCAACACCGAAACCGCTGAGATCGCGCGTACCGAATTGCATATTGAGCTGCTGACGGGCGGTATCAATTTCAAATTCCCATAATGGGCGACGACGCAAGCCACGACGTTGCTCAATCAAAGACATTGCCTGGAAATCTTCAGGGTAGAGCAGTTCAGCCGGATTTGTGCGTTGTAACTCCGCAGCCATCGTTTCCTGGTCAGCGGGTTCGCTCAGGTGAAAACGACCTGAACTGATGTCCAGCGTAGCGAAGCCATAGCCTTGCGCGCTCTGCACAATAGCGGCCAACAAATTATCGTGACGTTCCTGTAATAGCGCTTCGTCACTGATCGTACCCGGCGTCACAATACGGACTACTTTGCGTTCAACGGGTCCTTTACTTAAAGCGGGATCGCCAATCTGCTCACAAATCGCGACTGATTCACCCAATTGCACCAATTTTGCAAGATAGTTTTCTACGGCATGGTAGGGCACGCCAGCCATAGGAATGGGTTCACCTGCTGAAGCGCCACGTTTGGTTAATGAGATTTCCAGCAGTTGCGAAGCGCGTTTTGCATCGTCGAAAAACAGCTCATAGAAATCGCCCATGCGATAAAACAGCAGGATGTCGGGATGCTCAGCCTTGAGGCGTAGATATTGCTGCATCATTGGCGTATGGGTGCTGAAGTCCATTTGCTCTGCTCCTTTCATCTCATTTTTACTCAAAGTTGCCTCTTCCTCTTTCCCGCCACGCTTGAAAAAGTGTTTCTATGGGGATGTGTGCAACAACCGGTTGGTCGAGTGCAAATTGTGAATGTTACCACTATTCACGCCAGCGCTTCATCTGACATCCCTTTTCAGCGAAGAACTTAACAAAGGGCGTTACGTGGGAAAACGCTTTTTTGATACAGATATACAACGTGCCGAGATGTCTCACAAAAGCGTCATGTGATACGTAAAGATGATAGAAAATCCGCTTTTTTTAGCGATTTGGCCTGTATGTCGCTGGTTCTAACGATTACCATGACGGTTCGTTTTGAGTCTGCTTATGGATGTCGAATGCGTTTTAAGGTTGCTTATCTACCGCTTATCGCTCTGCTTGCTGCCTGTAGCAGTAAGCCTCAAACACCCCAGGAAATGGCCGTTGAAAAAGCGCCTAAAGGCGGATTTTTACTTGAGCCTTCCCATGCGGTTCAACCCATGTTTGGTGACTTTGCCGGCAATCCTGCAGCAGAGCAGTTCATCAACCAAATGGTGGATAAACATGGATTTGACCGCCAACAGCTTCATGCGGTAATTGGTCAGGCTAAGCGACTGGACTATGTTTTGCGCCTTATGGATCGTCAAGCCCCTTCCTATACGCCACCGAGTGGACCAAACGGCGCATGGATTCGTTATCGGAATAAATTCATAACGCCGGATAACGTTCAAAATGGCGTCGCGTTTTGGGATCAATATCAAGAAGCGTTACAGCGGGCGCAGCAGGTTTATGGTGTGCCCCCAGAGATCATTGTCGGTATTATTGGCGTAGAGACACGCTGGGGCCGAGTGATGGGAAAAACGCGCATTTTGGATGCCTTAGCAACGCTGTCATTTAATTATCCGCGTCGAGCAGCTTACTTCAGCAGCGAGCTTGAGACCTTTTTACTAATGGCGCGTAATGAACAAGATGATCCATTGGATTTACGCGGATCTTTTGCCGGTGCAATGGGATATGGTCAGTTCATGCCATCATCTTATAAGCAATATGCGGTTGATTTTAATAGCGATGGGCATGCCAATCTCTGGGATCCGGTTGATGCGATTGGTAGCGTGGCGCATTACTTCCAGCAGCATGGCTGGCGGAGTGGCGAAAACATTGCTGTTCCGGCAAGTGGTCAGGCACCTCTACTTCAGGACGGTTTCAAAACCAGTTACAGCGTGAGCATGCTTGCCGCATCCGGCCTTTCCCCACAAGGATCGCTGAATGGCAATAATCAAGTTAGCTTGCTGCGACTTGACTTAGGGACAAGCTATCAATATTGGTATGGTTTGCCTAATTTTTACGTCATCACGCGTTATAACCACAGCACACATTATGCAATGGCAGTATGGCAATTAGGTGAAGCGGTAAGTAAAGCACGGCAGGGTTCGATGTTGTAAAGGCTGTCCTTAGTAACCGTAAGGTTATATGATGGCGCGCCATTAATTTCATCTTTATTGCCTAAATGTTTTCAGGAGTTGTTATGTCTTTACCCGCTTGCCCCCTTTGTCACGCCGATTACACTTGGCAGGACGGTAATAATCTCAACTGCCCTTCGTGCGGACACGTTTGGAGTCAAACTGAAGACCAAAGCAGTCATGATGAATTAGTGGTGCGAGATGCCAACGGAAATCTTCTTGCTGATGGTGATAGCGTTACTGTGATCAAGGATTTAAAAGTAAAAGGCAGCTCAGCGCCGCTTAAAATCGGCACCAAAGTGAAAGGAATTCGGTTGGTTGAAGGCGACCATAACATCGATTGTAAAATCGACGGGTTCGGACCAATGAAACTGAAATCAGAGTTTGTTAAAAAGAACTAAATTGAGTGGGCGCAGTTATGCGCCCGTTCAGATAGTCATTCAAACAGACGATCAATCGCAGCGCATTGCTCAATACTCAGCGCACCACCATAGTTACGTGAGTGACTTGTCATCGAATCGAAACGGCGTGAAACCGCTGTTTTAATGGTTGTCACAAAATCATCCCCAACCGTATAAATCGCCATGAGTTTGCCAATACGTTGTTGGATACGTACCAGTTCGGTAAGATCACCGCTACGCCAAGCCTGTTTAGCGCTGGCAAAAAGTTCTGGCACTATGTTATTTAATCCAGAAATGACGCCGGAACCCCCCGCCAGTAGATTCGGTAACAAATATTCGTCATAGCCAGAAAGCACAGCAAAATCGCCGCGCACCTTTTTTGTTTCCTCTATCAAGGCTCGGTTGTGCGACAAACAGTCCACTGTATCCTTTATACCTACAAAATTGGGTAACTTTGATGCCAGCTCGCTGATCAATGCTGGTGTAAGATCGCAGCCTGTGCGGGCAGGGAAGTTATAAGCAAACCATTTTCCCCCTAACTGCTGATCAAGCGCTTCAAAGTAGTGCAATAGCTGATTCTGCGTCTGCCCATAATAGTAGGGCGGTAAGACCATTACCGCATCAAATCCGCTTTTCCAGGCTGCATCAGCCAACTCAACAATATCGGCCATGCAAGTGCTGGAGACATTAGCCACCATTTTTAGCGGAGAAAGTTGGCGAGCTTCACGAATCAAAAAAAGCCTTTCTTGCTGTGTTAATGAGGCAAATTCTCCAATACTTCCCATCAGTAATAGAGTATCGATTCCTGAGGCATTCAGGCGTGAAAAATGGCGGCCTAACGCCTCAATGTCTACAGCGCCTTTTTCATCAAAAGGGGTTACGGAAGGGCACCAGACGCCAGCAAATTCTGAAGGTGTAGTCACGATCTACTCCTGAATCAGGGATATAAATGAAACGATGTTTTAATTTAATGAAGTAAAAAATTTCCTGCCAGCGCTCAATGCAAAAATGGAGTATGTATCGCACTTTTCATTTTTTAAGCATCTCGTTTTTGCGCGCATCAGCTGATAAGAGAGAGGTGAGCCGTGCACGATTGGAACCCAGAGCTATATCGCAAGTTTGAAGTAGAAAGAACCCGTCCTGCCAGAGAGTTACTGGCACAAATCAACGCAGATGAGGTCTCACAGGTTACCGATTTAGGTTGCGGCCCCGGAAACAGCACTGAACTACTTGTCGATTCTTGGCCTTTGGCTTTGGTTACGGGCATCGATACTTCTGAGGCGATGCTCGCTCAAGCGCGCATACGTTTACCGCAATGTGAGTTTTTCAATGCTGATATTGAGACCTGGCAGCCTGATGTGCCGCAGAACGTTATCTATGCTAATGCATCACTGCAATGGTTAAGCGAACACTCAACCTTATTACCGCATTTGGTTAAACAGCTTGCCGCTGGTGGTACTTTGGCGATTCAGATGCCAGACAATCTTAATGAACCTTCGCATCAGATGATGCGAAAAGTTGCCGAAAAAGCGCCCTGGAATTCCTTAATGAGTGCGCACGCTGCAGAGCGTAAGCAGTTGCTTACCAGCGATGATTATTATGATTTGCTGACCAAGGCAGGATGTGAGGTCAACATTTGGCGCACTACTTATTATCACGTTATGTCGGATGCTCAAGCTATTATCACATGGTTACAAGCGACGGGATTGCGCCCCTTTCTGCAACCGCTTAATGAGACTCAGCGGGACGCGTTTCTTAAAGATTATCATGAGCAATTGAGCCGGGCTTATCCTAAGCGCGCTGATGGTCAAGTTTTGCTGGCCTTTCCACGACTTTTTATCGTAGCGATGAAAATACGTTAAACATTATGGGGAGCAGTGCGCAAATTGATTATTCCTTGAGCCGCTGCGCTTGAAAAAAAGGGTGCATTCCACCATTTTGCTAACAGCTAAACGGAGATAAGCGATGAATGATCAACAACTGCTAATACTGAGTACGCAAGTTGGGGAACGATTAAAGCAAATTGGAGCAACAGTAACCTGTGCGGAATCATGCACTGGAGGGTGGATTGCCAAAGTATTAACAGACATCAGCGGTAGTTCAGCGTGGTTTGAGCGTGGGTTTGTTACCTACAGTAATGATGCGAAACAGCAACTTGTTGGCGTTAAGGCAGATTCATTGGCGCAGCATGGGGCGGTAAGTGAAGCTGTAGTGACTGAAATGGCTTTGGGCGCGCAACGTGAAGCACAGGCGGAGTTTGCGGTTTCGGTTAGCGGTATTGCTGGCCCGGACGGCGGCAGTGATGAAAAACCGGTCGGTACTGTCTGGTTTGGTTTTGCGGCGCCGCAAGGAAAAGTGAAGGCTTTTTGTCAGCATTTCTCTGGCGATCGTGAAGCCGTAAGACGCCAATCAGTGGCTTGGGCACTGCAAACGTTGTATAGCGAATTTCTGGTAAATTAAACTTGATACTGTATGACTATACAGTATAATTATCGGCAACAGAAAGAGAGCAGGCACCCAGAGTGCGTGTTTACCCGGCATGATTAGGAGTAGAAATGGCAATTGACGAAAACAAACAGAAGGCTTTAGCTGCCGCGCTGGGCCAGATTGAGAAGCAATTTGGTAAAGGCACTATCATGCGCCTGGGTGAAGACCGCTCAATGGACGTGGAAACCATCTCTACCGGTTCGCTTTCTCTGGATATCGCATTGGGCGCAGGCGGTTTACCGATGGGACGTATGGTGGAAATCTACGGACCAGAGTCATCAGGTAAAACGACGCTGACATTGCAGGTTATTGCCTCAGCACAGCGTAAAGGTAAAACCTGTGCCTTTATCGATGCAGAGCATGCACTGGATCCGGTTTACGCTAAAAAGCTTGGTGTCGATATTGATAATCTGCTGTGTTCTCAGCCAGATACAGGTGAGCAAGCATTAGAGATCTGTGATGCGTTAGCACGTTCAGGTGCTGTTGACGTTATCATTGTTGACTCCGTTGCTGCACTGACACCAAAAGCGGAAATCGAAGGTGAAATCGGTGACTCACATATGGGCCTTGCAGCACGTATGATGAGCCAGGCGATGCGTAAGCTTGCTGGTAACCTTAAGCAGTCCAACACTCTGCTGATTTTCATCAACCAGATCCGTATGAAAATTGGTGTGATGTTCGGTAACCCGGAAACCACTACCGGTGGTAACGCACTGAAATTTTATGCTTCTGTTCGTCTGGACATCCGCCGTATTGGTGCGATTAAAGATGGCGACAACGTCGTCGGTAGTGAGACGCGCGTTAAAGTGGTTAAAAACAAAATCGCTGCGCCATTTAAACAGGCCGAATTCCAGATCATGTATGGCGAAGGCATTAACATCTTTGGTGAACTGGTCGATTTGGGCGTGAAGCACAAGCTGATTGAAAAAGCGGGTGCGTGGTATAGTTATAACGGCGATAAGATTGGTCAAGGTAAAGCGAATGCGGGTAACTTCTTGAAAGAGAATCCAGCAATCGCAAACGAAATCGATCAGAAACTGCGTGATATGCTGCTTAATAATAGCGGTGAATCTGCGCCAGCAACTGAGTCTGTTGATGACGCTGAAAACGTTGCGAGCGAAGCTAACGAAGATTTCTAATGCGTTTACGGGAGTGAAGAAATTCACTCCCGTTTGTTTTTCCTGCCTTTCTTTTCTTTATCTTCCATCTGCTTTGCTCTGCCGCCATAATTTCACTCCGTTTGTATAAGGTGAGCAGTATGTCTGAACAACCTCAACCACAAATCATCTCTTTTCCTCGTCTCCTCGATCGTGCGATGCGCGTACTTGGCATGCGCGATCACAGCCGTGAAGAGCTAAAACGCAAGCTGCAGCAGTCAGTACAGCGAACAGCCTACATGCAGCAAAAAACGCCCGAAACCATCACTGAAGAGCAAATGGAGAAGGTGCTGGATTGGTGTCAAGAGAATGGCTGGCTAAATGATGAGCGCTTTACTGAGCGCTTTATACAAAGTCGTAGTCGCAAAGGTTATGGCCCGCAACGCATACGCATGGAGTTGACGCAAAAAGGAATCGGTCGTGATGCCATTGATATAGCAATGGAGGAAACAAATATCGATTGGGCTGAGTGTGCTGCGCAACTGGCTGAGCGTAAATTTGGCCTCCCCTTACCGAAAGAATGGAAAGAGAAGGCGAAAGTGCAGCGCTTTCTACAGTCGAAAGGCTTTTTATCAGAAGATATTCAATCCATTTTTAGAAATATTGATGGCTAAAAGCCGATGTAATTTTACTTCCCACTGAAGAAAATTTATCTTATTCCCACTTTTTTGTTCCTCTGAACATGTAAGCCGTACGGTTACGGCTTGCCTGAAGAGGCGGAACGTTCGTTAGCGTGATTCAGGATATTTATGAGCAAGAGCACTGCTGAGATCCGTCAAGCGTTTCTCGACTTTTTTAATAGCAAGGGACATCAGGTTGTAGACAGCAGCTCCCTCGTACCGAATAACGACCCAACGTTGCTGTTCACGAACGCTGGGATGAACCAGTTTAAAGATGTTTTCCTCGGTCAGGATAAACGTGATTATTCACGTGCAACGACGTCGCAGCGCTGCGTGCGTGCGGGTGGTAAACATAATGACCTTGAAAACGTGGGCTACACTGCGCGCCATCACACCTTCTTTGAGATGCTGGGTAACTTTAGTTTTGGTGACTATTTCAAAAAAGAAGCGATTGCGTTTGCCTGGGAACTGTTAACGAGCGAGCAGTGGTTCAAACTGCCGAAAGAGCGTTTATGGGTAACCATTTATGAGACCGATGATGAGGCTTACAGTATTTGGGCCAATGATATCGGCGTTCCTCATGAGCGTATAATCCGTATTGGCGATAATAAAGGTAGCGCTTACGCATCAGATAACTTCTGGCAAATGGGTGATACCGGTCCTTGCGGCCCATGCAGCGAGATTTTTTATGATCACGGTGATCATATTTGGGGCGGGCCGCCAGGAAGTGCCGAAGAAGATGGCGATCGCTACATTGAAATCTGGAACATCGTCTTTATGCAATTCAATCGGCAGGCTGACGGCACTATGCTGCCGCTGCCGAAACCCTCCGTTGATACGGGTATGGGGCTGGAGCGCATCTCGGCGGTTCTTCAGCATGTTAATTCCAACTATGAAATCGATCTGTTCCAGAAATTGATTCAAGCAGTAGCAAAAGTCACCGGCGCAACCGATCTTAATAATAAATCTTTGCGTGTAATTGCTGACCATATCCGTTCTTGTGCTTTCCTGATCGCCGATGGCGTCATCCCGTCTAATGAAAACCGTGGCTATGTATTGCGCCGTATCATTCGTCGTGCCGTACGTCATGGAAACATGCTGGGTGCCAAAGATGCATTCTTCTACCAGCTTGTCGCACCATTGATTGAAGTGATGGGCACGGCGGGGGAAGAGCTGGCTCGTCAGCAGACACAGGTTGAAAACATTCTTAAAAGCGAAGAAGAGCAGTTTGCTAAGACGCTTGAGCGTGGATTAACGCTGTTGGATGAAGAGTTGGCAAAACTGCAAGGTGATACGCTTGATGGTGAAACAGTTTTCCGCCTGTATGACACCTTTGGCTTTCCGGCTGATCTTACCGCTGACGTCTGCCGTGAACGCAATCTGAAAATTGATGAAGCCGGCTTCGAAAAGGCGATGGAACAGCAGCGCCAACGCGCTCGTGAAGCGAGCGGGTTTGGCTCAGATTACAGTAATGTGATTCGTATTGACGCAGCGTCCTCTTTTAAGGGTTACGACCATCTCGACTTAGCCGCGACTGTCAAAGCGCTTTATGTCGCTGGCGAAGCGGTTGAAGAAGTTAGCGCTGGGCAAGATGCCGTTGTGGTTTTGGACGAAACACCTTTCTATGGTGAGTCTGGCGGCCAGGTAGGTGATACCGGAAAGCTGACAGGGAATAATGCTGAATTTAATGTTCACGATACACAAAAGTATGGTCAGGCTATTGGTCATATCGGTAAGCTGGCTTCAGGTCAGTTACGCGTAGGCGATCGTCTTCATGCCGAAGTGGATGCAGCGCGCCGTGCGCGAATTCGTCTGAATCACTCAGCGACGCACCTGTTACATGCAGCACTACGTCAGGTATTGGGCGACCATGTTGCTCAGAAAGGTTCGCTGGTAAATGACAAATATCTTCGTTTCGATTTTTCACATTTTGAAGCGATGAAACCGGATGAAATTCGTCAGGTAGAAGATATCGTAAACACCCAGATTCGACGTAACCTGCCAGTCGAAACTGAAGTCATGGATCTTGATGCTGCGAAAACTAAAGGCGCAATGGCGCTTTTTGGTGAGAAGTATGACCAGCGCGTTCGTGTACTGACGATGGGTGATTTCTCTGTTGAGCTTTGTGGTGGCACGCACGCAGCACGCACCGGAGATATCGGCTTGTTCCGTATTCAGGCTGAATCCGGAACAGCTGCAGGTATTCGTCGTATTGAGGCGATAACGGGCGAGGGCGCATTGGCTCAGGTCAATGCTCAAAGTACCCAGTTGCATGACATTGCACAGCTGGTAAAAGCGAATAGCAGCAACCTGAATGAAAAAGTCCGCGGTTTGGTTGATCATGTCCGCGCACTGGAAAAAGAGTTGCAGCAATTACGCGATCAGCAGGCGGCTCAGGAAAGTGCTTCACTGAGCAGCAATGCGATAAGCGTTAAAGGGACGAAGCTATTAGTAAGTGAACTCAGCAACGTAGAGCCAAAAATGCTGCGCACAATGGTTGATGACCTGAAGAATCAACTGGGGTCAGCGGTGATTGTGTTGGCTACAGTAGTCGAAGGGAAAGTATCTCTTATTGCCGGTGTTACCAAAGACTTAACCGATCGTGTAAAGGCTGGCGAACTTGTCGCAGAGTTAGCGCAGCAGGTAGGTGGTAAAGGTGGCGGTCGACCCGATATGGCGCAAGCTGGTGGTACTGATGCCGCAGCACTGAATGGTGCGTTGGCAGGCGTTGAAGCATGGGTTTCCAGCCGTTTGTAATGAAATAAAACAATGCATCGCAGCAAGCGTCAGAACGGTTGTTCCGGCGCTTTTTCATGCGATGTACAGTAGGTAATGACAAAGTCAGGTTGATGTAGTGTATTTCGGCTAAACTAACTATCAGCAGAATGTATTGGCGCATCGATCTACATTGGTGTAATTGTCATAGTCTATGTTCAGCGTTTAATGATGGATAATGCCGGGAGTCCGAACAGGCCCGACTCTTTTAATCTTTCAAGGAGCAAAGAATGCTTATTCTAACTCGTCGAGTTGGTGAAACCCTCATGATTGGTGATGAGGTGACCGTAACGGTGCTGGGTGTTAAAGGTAACCAGGTTCGTATCGGTGTTAATGCACCGAAAGAAGTGTCTGTGCATCGCGAAGAGATCTATCAGCGTATCCAGGCCGAAAAAACTCAGCAAACGAGCGTTTAACGGATTCAGCGTCTCGCATTTTGCGAGGCGCTACCGATTTCACCCCAATCCCTACCTTTTTCTTTGTCCCAATATTCCCCTCTTTTTTAACTTCAGCATGCTTTCTTTGTTGATTATTCACTCTTTTTGCCGTCATTTTGCGCCAATTGCCTGTCATTTGTTCAATCGAACAAGCAGTGGGAAAAATTTGTTTGACTTATAAGTCCCAGAAAGTAATATGTGCGCCACGCAGTGCCGATGAGCAGTTGTAAAGTTCAGAAGCACAGTTCGGAAGAACGCGTTTGGTGAGGTGGCCGAGAGGCTGAAGGCGCTCCCCTGCTAAGGGAGTATGCGGTCAAAAGCTGCATCGAGGGTTCGAATCCCTCCCTCACCGCCATTTCCGATGCATCCATAGCTCAGCTGGATAGAGTACTCGGCTACGAACCGAGCGGTCGGAGGTTCGAATCCTCCTGGATGCACCATCGGAAATTTTAAAAGTGAATTAGCAGTTCCTTTCTTGGTGAGTAGTTAGCACCCTGCGTTGTACAAGAATTTAGTAAATGCATCCATAGCTCAGCTGGATAGAGTACTCGGCTACGAACCGAGCGGTCGGAGGTTCGAATCCTCCTGGATGCACCATTCTTCGTAACATTCCCAGGTTGATTTCTGAAAGTCCAATAAAAACGAATTACCCATGCATCCATAGCTCAGCTGGATAGAGTACTCGGCTACGAACCGAGCGGTCGGAGGTTCGAATCCTCCTGGATGCACCATTCGCTTTTTCGTTATACCCAATAGTTATCTCCTTTCTGTTATACCTGTTTTTACCTATGCATCCGTAGCTCAGCTGGATAGAGTACTCGGCTACGAACCGAGCGGTCGGAGGTTCGAATCCTCCCGGATGCACCATATTCTCAATCTCTACCTCTACCTCTACCTCTACCTCCATAGCACGCTGCCACACCCGTCAACACTGCTTAAAGCAAAAACCTCTGCCTTAACCCTTCTGCAATTCAGTAAAACCAACAGCGTTGAGTTATTTCATAACGCACCCAAAATATTTCCCATGATGTTATACCCTCCTCAAATTGTTAAAAAATCTACAGTGATTCCACACGGTTATACGCCGTCCCGCCGGATCACCTTTTTCTGAAAAGAAAAATATCTAATGCTTTCAAAGCATTTGCTGTTCATCCCACCTGGCGACAACCTGCACACATTAAGCTAAAGTAATGGCTCATTTATTGAATGTCCGGAGTGACAATGTACGATCAATATGACGCCCTGATTTTCGATATGGACGGCACAATTCTTGACACCGAGCCGACACATCGAAAAGCGTGGCATCAGGTACTGGCGCGCTACGGATTGACGCTGGATGAAGCACGCATGGTGAGTTTCAATGGTGCGCCAACCTGGCAACTGGCGCAGTTTATTATTGAAATAAATCAGTCAACTCATGATCCTCTTCTTCTCGCTGCTGAAAAAACAGCTGCCGTAAAAGCCATGCTGTTGGAAAACGTGCATCCACTTCCTTTAATGGACGTCGTCAAGGCTTATTATGGCCGTCGTCCCATGGCAGTTGGAACGGGCAGTGAGCACAGCATGGCAGAGGCTTTGCTAAACCAACTGGGTGTACGCGAGTTGTTTACAGCAGTGGTTGGTGCAGATGACGTGCAGCGCCACAAACCAGAACCGGATACTTTTTTACGTTGCGCAGAACTCATGGGCGTAGCGCCGGAACGTTGTATTGTTTTCGAAGACGCTGATTTTGGCGTACAGGCAGCGAAAGCTGCAGGTATGGACGTGGTAGATGTTCGCTTACTGTGAGTGAAATCCTTGTTTACGCCTCTTTGTTTGGCAGCAGTTTTTTAAGCGCGACGCTTTTACCGGGAAGCTCTGAAGCACTGCTGATTGCTTTACTGATTGCTAAAAAAGCATCAGTTTATGGGTTGATTGTGGCCGCATCGTTGGGAAACACCTTGGGCGGCTTAACCAACATTCTTCTTGGTCGCTTACTGCCGCTAAAACGTCAGGGGCGATGGCATGACACAGCAATGACGTGGTTACACCGATTAGGGCCTGCAGCACTGCTATTCAGTTGGTTGCCGGTGGTAGGTGATCTGCTCTGCGTTCTCGCAGGCTGGTTACGTTTCGCCTGGCTCCCGGCAATGCTGTTTCTCGCCGTCGGTAAAACGCTGCGTTATATCGTTATCGCGACCGCCACATTACAGGGCATGCAATGGTGGCATTGATTCGCACAGATTCGAGGCTACGGTTAACATTATGCTGAACAAAAATAAATTATTCTCACAGCGGGAGGTTAATGTGATCCCGGACGTATCTAAAGCGCTGTCCTGGCTGGAAGCGCACCCTAATGCTTTAAAAGGCATTGGACGTGGTATCGAACGTGAAACATTACGATCAATGCCAAATGGTCATCTTGCTGAGAGCGGTCACCCGGAATCTCTGGGGTCTGCGCTTAAGCATGACTGGATTACCACCGATTTCGCAGAAACTCTGCTCGAATTTATCACGCCGGTTGATCACAGCATCGACCACATGCTGGCTTTTCTACGCGATATTCACCGCCATGTTGCGCGTGAGTTGGGCGAGGAGCGCATGTGGCCGTTCAGTATGCCTTGCGTGATTGAAGATGCAGATAAAATTGAGCTGGCGCAATACGGCAATTCCAACATTGGCCGGATGAAAACGCTCTACCGTGAAGGGCTGAAAAATCGCTACGGCGCGCTGATGCAAACCATCTCCGGCATTCATTACAACTTTTCACTGCCGCTGTCTTTCTGGCAGGAATGGGCCGATGTGAAGGATGTGGAAAGCGGTAAAGAAACCATTTCTGCTGGTTATCTGCGCCTGATTCGAAATTACTATCGCTTCGGATGGGTGATTCCTTACCTGTTTGGTGCATCACCTGCTGTCAGCTCCAGCTTTTTACAAGGGCGTGAAAGCGCGCTGCCATTTGAAACCAATGACGAAGGTATGTTGTGGCTGCCTTATGCAACGTCGCTTCGTCTGAGCGACCTTGGGTATACCAACAAATCTCAAAGTTCGTTGGGTATCACGTTCAATTCTCTGGACGGTTATGTTTCGGCACTCAAGAAGGCGATTAAAACGCCATCAGAAGAGTTTGCAGAGATGGGCACTAAAGATGCAGAGGGTAACTGGCTTCAGCTTAATACCAATGTCCTGCAAATTGAGAACGAGCTCTATGCACCTATTCGTCCTAAGCGTGTTACGCGCTCTGGCGAAGCGCCATCTGATGCGCTGCTGCGTGGCGGCATTGAATACATTGAAGTCCGTTCACTTGATATCAATCCCTTCTCTGCAATTGGCGTCGATGAAAATCAGGTACGCTTCCTTGATCTGTTCCTGATTTGGTGCACGCTGGCAGATGCGCCTGAAATGAGCGCTGAAGAGCTGCAGTGCACTCGTCAAAACTGGAATCGTGTTGTATTGGAAGGGCGTAAGCCGGGCCAAAAAATTGCGGTAGGATGTGGTGAAGCGGAGCATTCGCTGCAAGAAGTAGGCAAAACATTGTTTGCAGATCTGCGTCGTGTCGCTGAGGTGTTAGACAGCAATCAGGGCAGCACGCAATATCAACAAGTTTGCGATCAACTGGTGGCATCGTTTGATGATCCTGAGCTAACCTATTCAGCGCGCATCCTTCACGCGATGAAGGATAATGGTTTGACCGGAACCGGTATAGCATTGGCAGAACAATATCGTCATTTGCTGTGTGAAGAATCTTTGGAAGTGTTAAGCGAAGAAGACTTCACGCGTCAGGCGCAAGAGTCTGTGTCTAAACAGCAGCAGCTTGAAGCGAATGATACGTTGGATCTGGAAGCGTATCTGGCGAGCCGGGAAGGGTAGAAAAAGAAAAAGGCCACATCAATGTGGCCAAATTAACATCTCTGTGTTGTCAGGGATGATGATAACAAATGCGCGTCTTTCATATATTCAGACGTTGGGCGAACAGAAAAGTTTCATTGTTTTAAAAAAAATTCTCAGAACAGGAGGCGACGTAATGCCATTACTGGATAGTTTTACTGTTGATCACACCATCATGGCTGCGCCTGCAGTGCGTGTAGCGAAAACCATGAAGACGCCAAACGGCGATACAATTACTGTTTTCGACCTGCGTTTCTGCCGACCTAACATTGAGATCCTGACTGAGCGCGGTATTCATACGCTTGAGCATCTTTTTGCAGGATTCATGCGCGATCACCTGAATGGTGACGGTGTCGAAATCGTTGATATCTCACCGATGGGTTGCCGTACTGGTTTCTATATGAGTCTGATCGGGACGCCAGATGAGCAACGCGTAGCGAAAGCGTGGAAAGAGGCGATGGAAGATGTTCTGAAGGTAAAAGATCAGAATCAAATCCCTGAACTCAACGAATATCAGTGTGGTAGCTACAAACTGCATTCATTAGATGAAGCGCAGCAAATTGCCCGCAATGTTCTGGCACATGATATCGGCGTTAATCACAACGAAGATCTGAAACTACCAAAAGAGAAATTGCAGGAACTGCACATCTAGTTTTGCGATTACCTGCCAAAAAACGCCGCATTTAGCGGCGTTTTTTATAGGCAATTTAGGAGCCGACGGAAGATTTCAATGGCGTCTTTGGTGTGATTTTGACCTGCTTCACCATATTGTCCTGCACATCCAGAATATCAATGTCGTAGTGACCAATTTGAATGCGCGTCTTCATTTGTGGAATCTCTTCCAGCGCCTCAAGCAACATCCCATTAATGGTACGTGCTTCTTCTTCAGGTAGGTTCCAGTTAAAGGCTTTGTTGATTTCGCGCACATTGGCGCTTCCTTCAATCAAGACTGAACCATCGTTTTGTGGCATCACTTCTTCTGCAAGTGAAGGTGACATAGAGGTAGTGAAATCGCCAACGATCTCTTCAAGAATATCTTCGATAGTCACCAAACCTTTGATGTCACCATATTCATCAACCACCAAACCGGCTTTCTTCTTGTTGCGCTGAAATTTAACCAGCTGCACATTCAATGGTGTGCCTTCCGGTACATAATAGATTTCATCAGCAGCGCGTAGCAGCGTCTCTTTGTTGAACTCTTTTTCTGTCATCATGCGCCAGGCTTCGCGTACACGCAGCATGCCTACACAATCATCGAGCGAATCACGAAACAATACGATGCGTCCGTGTGGCGAATGGCTGAGCTGGCGGGCCACGGATTTCCAGTCATCGTTGATATTAATGCCAACAATCTCATTACGCGGCACCATGATGTCGTCAACGCTGACTTTTTCCAAATCAAGCACCGAAAGAAGCATGTCCTGGTTACGGCGTGATATCAAATTACGTGACTCATAAACGATAGTGCGTAGCTCTTCTTTGCTTAGTGCGGAGTTGATAGAACCATCGGTTTTCATCCCAACCATACGCATCAAAATACGCGTTATGGTGTTTAACAGCCAGACCAAGGGCAGCATGACATATTGCAATGGCCCAAGCAGTACGCTGCTAGGATAGGCCACTTTTTCTGGATAAAGTGCGGCGATGGTTTTAGGGAGGACTTCGGAAAATACCAAAACGACAAACGTGAGCACACCGGTAGCGATAGCGACACCGGCATCGCCATACAGGCGCATTCCAACAATGGTCGCTAAGGCCGACGCGAGGATATTAACCAGGTTATTGCCAATCAGCACCAGGCTAATCAGGCGATCGGGGCGTCGCAGTAACTTTTCAACGCGACGCGCTCCGCGATGCCCGCTTTTAGCTTGATGACGCAGCTTGTAGCGGTTAAGCGTCATCATGCCAGTTTCTGAACCTGAAAAATAAGCCGAAACCAGTACCATAATGATTAGCGTTACGATCAGCGTGGTGGTCGAAACATGTTCCAACGCAGGACTTCCTTAATTAATGTGAGGCAGAAGTGAGTAGGTGCTGTAAAACACGGCTGCCGAAGTAAGCCATGGTTAACAGCAACGCGCCGCCGCAGTTGAACCAGACTACGCGACGACCGCGCCAACCCTCATGATAGTGTCCCCAAAGCAGAACGATATAGACGAACCATGCAATGATGGAAAGTACTGCTTTATCAACATTCTCGGCACTGAACAGGTTATGCATATAAAACAAACCGGTACAAAGCACCAGTGTCAGCAGCACAACGCCCACTTGGGTAATATGAAACATCTTGCGCTCAATGGTAAGCAGCGGCGGCATATCTTGGGTAAACGCCAATTTTTTATTTTTTAACTGATAGTCAATCCAAGCCAGCTGCAGCGCGTAGAGGGCCGCGATAATGAGTGTGGCGTAGGCAAACAGCGACAGGCCGATGTGAATCATCATGCCCGGCGTGGTTTCAAGATGAGTAATGAACGCGTTGGGAACGAAGGTAGCAAAAGCCAGGTTGATCAGCGCAAAACTGTAAACAATCGGTAACAACAGCCAGCCACGATTGCGTGAGGCGACAATCGTCATGATGGCGCAGATCAGTAAGCTGACTAGCGATCCAATGTTCAACAGGCTTAAGTTTTGTCCACCATCAACGGCAAAAATGCGTTGCTGCAGAGCCACCGCGTGGGTAATCAGCGCCACGCAGGCAGAAAGCACCGCCATCCGCCGCCAGCCACCGTTACGTTTTAACAAGCTGGGAATGATCAGTGCAAGGCTTAGGGAGTAGGCGAACAGCGCCACAATCGAGAAAACGGACATAGATCCTTTCGGGTATCAGTCAGATATAAGGAAAAAAGCAGTATAGCGCCAGCAGCAGTATGCTCCAAACGATCTGAGGGTCAATTGCAGAGATCGCTGATGCTTCGTGTTATAATCCGCCGCATTCTGCCGATCAGGCGCCTCGCGATTTTTTAAGTGAGAGAAAATGTTTGATAATTTAACCGATCGTTTGTCGCAAAGCCTGCGTAATATCAGTGGTCGCGGAAGGCTGACCGAAGACAATATTAAAGACACGCTGCGTGAAGTTCGCATGGCGTTGCTCGAAGCTGACGTTGCACTGCCAGTTGTACGTGACTTTATCAGTCGCGTAAAAGAGAGTGCAGTAGGCCATGACGTCAATAAAAGCCTGACGCCAGGCCAAGAGTTCATCAAAATCGTCCGCAACGAACTGGTTGCAGCAATGGGGGCAGAGAATAATGCGCTTGATTTAGCTGCGCAGCCACCTGCTGTTGTGCTGATGGCCGGTTTACAAGGTGCGGGTAAAACGACCAGCGTCGGGAAACTGGGTAAGTTCCTGCGTGAAAAGCATAAAAAGAAAGTCCTGGTTGTTTCTGCTGACGTTTATCGTCCTGCAGCGATTAAACAGCTTGAGACTTTGGCTCAACAGGTTGGGGTTGATTTCTGCCCATCCGACGTGAGTCAGAAACCCGTCGACATTGTTAACAATGCGTTGAAAGAAGCCAAACTGAAGTTTTACGACGTGTTGCTGGTGGATACTGCCGGTCGTTTGCACGTTGATGAAGCGATGATGGACGAAATCAAACAGGTTCATGCCGCGATTAATCCGGTTGAAACGCTGTTTGTGGTTGATGCCATGACCGGTCAGGATGCGGCTAACACGGCTAAAGCATTTAACGAAGCATTGCCGCTGACAGGCGTTATTCTGACCAAAGTGGATGGTGATGCTCGCGGCGGTGCTGCGCTGTCAATTCGTCATATTACCGGCAAACCGATTAAGTTCATGGGTGTCGGTGAGAAGACCGAGGCACTGGAGCCTTTTTATCCAGAACGTATCGCATCACGTATTCTCGGCATGGGCGACGTGCTGTCGCTGATTGAAGATATCGAGAGTAAAGTTGACCGCGAGCAAGCTGAAAAGCTGGCGAAAAAATTAAAAACCGGTGACGGTTTCGATTTAAACGATTTTCTTGAGCAGTTGAAGCAGATGCGCAACATGGGCGGCATGGCTAGTCTGATGGGCAAACTGCCAGGCATGGGCCAACTGCCAGATAACGTTAAATCGCAAATGGACGACAAAGTGCTGGTGCGCATGGAAGCCATCATTAATTCAATGACGCGCAAAGAGCGCGAAAAGCCGGAACTCATTAAAGGGTCGCGTAAACGTCGTATTGCGACCGGTTCAGGCATGCAGGTGCAGGACGTTAACCGCTTACTTAAGCAGTTTGATGATATGCAGCGCATGATGAAGAAAATGAAGAAAGGTGGCATGGCAAAAATGATGCGCGGTATGAAAGGCATGATGCCGCCAGGTTTCCCGGGACGTTAATCGTTCCACAAAAAAGCCCGAAAGAAACGCTATTAGGTTGCTTTTTTCGCCAAAATGAGTAAAATTTTCGGGCTTTTTATACAGCACCCGGACTCCATTCCCCGATGGAGCCGGGTGTTTTATTAACTGAAGAGGATGTTATGGTAACAATTCGTTTGGCACGTCACGGCGCTAAAAAGCGTCCGTTCTATCAGGTCGTCGTTACTGACAGCCGTAATGCACGCAACGGTCGCTTCATCGAGCGCGTAGGTTTCTTCAACCCGATCGCTTCTGGTCAGGCTGAAGGTCTGCGTCTGGACCTGGATCGCATCGAGCACTGGGTTGGCCAGGGCGCTACGCTTTCTGATCGCGTTAACGCGCTGATCAAAGAAGCAAAGAAAGCAGCTTAATCTGTCACGGTGGTGAGCATGAGCAAACAACTTGCCGCACAGCCTCCCGTTAATCCCATTGTTTTGGGTAAAATGGGGGCCGCATACGGCATCCGCGGTTGGCTCAAAGTGTTTTCCTCCACTGAAGACGCTGAAAGCATCTTCGACTACCAACCTTGGTTTATCCAGCGTGCCGGTAAATGGCATCAGGTTGAGCTAGAGGGTTGGAAGCACCACAATCAGGACCTGATTATCAAAGTCAAAGGCTTCGATGATCGGGATGCGGCGGCTCAATTAACCAATTGCGAAATCAAGGTTGATTCGACGCAGTTGCCAGCGCTGGATAACGGTGACTATTACTGGAAAGACCTTATGGGTTGCCAGGTTGTTAACCTTGAAGGCTACGAGTTGGGCAAAGTCATTGATTTGATGGAAACCGGCTCGAACGACGTACTCGTTGTTAAGGCAAACCTGAAAGATGCGTTCGGTGCTCAGGAGCGGTTGATTCCGTTTCTTGATGAACAGGTTATCAAGAAAGTCGATCTCACTACTGGCCTCATCGAAGTAGATTGGGATCCTGGTTTTTGATCTCCGAATCACAGGGTAACGTAACGGCGAATACAATGTGGATTGGTGTTATTAGCCTGTTTCCAGAAATGTTTCGCGCTATTACCGATTACGGGGTAACTGGCCGGGCAGTAAAAAATGGCCTGCTTAGTATTCAAAGCTGGAGTCCGCGTGACTTCGCGCTTGACCGGCACCGCACCGTGGATGATCGTCCTTATGGCGGCGGACCGGGAATGTTAATGATGGTACAACCTTTACGGGATGCCATCTCCGCAGCGAAAGCAGCGGCGGGAGACGGGGCTAAGGTGATATATCTTTCACCTCAGGGGCGCAAACTCGACCAACAGGGCGTTTGTGAGTTAGCGACGCAGAACAAGTTAATTCTGGTCTGTGGTCGTTATGAAGGGATTGATGAGCGCGTAATCCAAACCGAAATTGATGAAGAATGGTCAATCGGCGATTACGTACTCAGTGGCGGAGAATTACCAGCCATGACGTTGATTGACTCAGTTGCCCGGTTTATTCCTGGTGTGCTGGGTAAGCAAGCGTCAGCCGATGAGGATTCGTTCTCGGATGGTTTGCTGGATTGTCCACACTACACCCGACCTGAAGTGTTAGAAGGCAAGGAAGTTCCGGCAGTTTTACTGTCAGGCAACCATGCCGATATTCGCCGTTGGCGCCTGAAACAGTCGCTAGGCCGTACCTGGCTAAGAAGACCTGAACTTCTGGAAAACCTGGCTCTGACTGAAGAGCAAGCAAGGTTGCTAAAGGAATTCAAACGTGAATTTCAGCAGCAGCAAAACGATGATGTGGAAGAGTGATCTTCCCCGACTATCAGTTTACCCAGGATAAGAGATTTAATTATGAGCAACATTATTAAGCAAATTGAACAAGAGCAGATGAAACAGGACGTACCTTCTTTCCGTCCGGGTGATTCCGTGGAAGTGAAAGTATGGGTCGTTGAAGGTTCTAAAAAACGTCTGCAGGCATTCGAGGGCGTGGTTATCGCTATTCGTAACCGCGGTCTGCACTCTGCATTCACTGTTCGCAAAATTTCTAACGGCGAAGGCGTTGAGCGTGTTTTCCAAACTCACTCACCAGTAATTGACAGCATCGCTGTTAAACGTCGTGGCGCTGTGCGTAAAGCCAAACTGTACTACCTGCGTGAGCGTACTGGTAAGTCTGCTCGTATCAAAGAGCGTCTTAACTAAGGTATCGCTAGCGCGACATCTAAAAGTTAATAGCAAACAAGGGGTTGGCGAAATGCCAGCCCCTTTTTTATTATAATGAGGGAAAAATACCTGCGGACACAATGTCATCATCACGCCAGAATCTCTGTGAGCTTATTTCTGAGGCCGATGAAAATGATAAATCGCGGTATTAACCGGACCGCTGTCTAAAATGATCAACCCGTAGCGGTAATCAACAAAACGCCCTCCGCATTTTTCTGCCACTCTCCTGCTTGCTGTATTGGCCTCTGCTGCCAGGATCTCAATCGTTTTAATAGCAGGACGTTCAAATCCAAACTTAAGCAGTTGGTTTACCGCCTGGCTGGCAATGCCTTTTCCTTGAACATCGCTGCGAACCCAATATCCCATCGCACTAAAATCACCTCGAAAACGAGAAAAGCGAATACCTGCGCCACCTAATAGCCGATCTTGCTCATCAACAATGGCAAATTCATGCGCTTCACCTGTTGCTCTTTGCAAGTGAGTAAAGTTGATCCAGCTGGCTGCTTCTTTTTCCTCATAATTTTCATGTGCCCAGACCATCCATGGAAGCAAAGTGTCGAGCGAGTTATTGACTGCGGCAGTGAAGGCAGAAATATCCTCTAGGGTGAATGGACGTAATGTAATAGAAGCGAAATGAGCGGTCATATGAAATTACTGAATTAAGCAAGAAGTGGCGTCAGATTAACACAGGTCACTTAAGCGCCCATGCTCAGCATTGTAATTATAACTTTACAGTTTTGATGGTGTGGGCTAAGCGCAATTTAAATATAAGTTGTTCATTTTAAACTAATTAAATTATTTATTAGGCGTTATTTTTATTTGCAGTAATTAAAAATGTACAGACTAATTGCAAGGCGTACTCTTTATGATACAGTGTGCGACATCCTCTTAGAGGATCCCTGGACCGCATAAACGAGAAAAGGATCGTAATCATGCAAAAAGACGCGCTGAATAATGTGCATATCGCAGATGAACAAATATTGATCACGCCAGAAGAGTTAAAGGCGAAATTCCCACTAAATGCCCAGCAACAAGAGCAGGTTGCTGCATCTCGCCAGACGATTTCTGACATTATCGCAGGCCGCGATCCGCGTCTTTTGGTGGTGTGTGGCCCATGTTCAATTCACGATACAGAAGCTGCACTTGATTACGCTCGCCGTCTGCAAACCCTTTCTGAACAGTTGAAGGATCAGCTGTACCTCGTTATGCGCGTCTATTTTGAAAAACCTCGTACGACCGTAGGTTGGAAAGGTTTGATCAACGATCCTTATATGGACAATTCGTTTGATATGGAAGGGGGCTTACACATTGCACGTAAGCTGTTAGTGAATTTAGTGGAAATGGGTCTGCCATTGGCCACTGAAGCCCTTGATCCTAACAGTCCACAATATTTAGGCGATTTGTTCAGCTGGTCGGCGATTGGTGCTCGTACGACTGAATCGCAAACTCACCGTGAAATGGCATCAGGTCTTTCAATGCCGGTTGGTTTTAAAAACGGAACAGATGGTAGTCTTGGCACGGCCATCAATGCAATGCGCGCAGCTGCAATGCCACATCGTTTTGTCGGTATCAATCAGTCTGGTCAAGTTTGCTTGCTGCAAACTCAAGGCAATCCAGACGGTCACGTCATTCTCCGTGGTGGAAAAACGCCAAATTACGGGCCAGAAGATGTTGCACAATGCGAAAAAGAGATGCTCAAGGCGGGACTGCGTCCAGCCTTAATGATAGATTGCAGCCATGGTAATTCTAATAAAGACTTCCGTCGCCAGCCTGGGGTAGCTGAGTCAGCTGTCGCCCAGATCAAAGATGGTAACCGTTCGATTATTGGTTTGATGTTGGAGAGCCATATCAATGAAGGGAGCCAATCTTCTGAGCAACCACGCAGTGAAATGAAATATGGCGTTTCCGTCACTGATGCCTGCATCAATTGGGAAGTCACTGAAGTTTTGCTACGTGATATGCATCAGGATCTGCAAGGAGTGCTGTCGGCGCGTCTGTCACACGAGGTGTAATGAGCAATGGTTGCTGAACTGACCGCGTTACGCGATCAAATAGATAATGTAGACAAGGCGCTGCTCGATCTGCTGGCAAAGCGGCTTGAACTGGTCGCTGAGGTAGGCGAAGTCAAAAGCCGTTATGGCTTGCCTATTTATGTGCCAGAACGTGAAGCTTCAATGCTGGCGTCGCGCCGTAAGGAAGCGGAAGCGTTGGGTGTGCCGCCTGATCTTATCGAAGATGTGCTGCGCCGCGTAATGCGTGAATCCTACACCAGCGAAAATGACAAAGGTTTCAAAACGCTTTGTCCTGAATTGCGTCCAGTGGTGATCGTTGGCGGAAATGGCCAGATGGGCAGGCTATTTGAAAAGATGCTGACCCTGTCAGGTTATACCGTAAAAATACTCGATAAAGCGGATTGGGAGCAGGCTGAATCGCTGCTAAGCGATGCCGGCATGGTGATTATCAGTGTTCCGATTCATTTAACTGAACAAGTCATAGCGCAGCTGCCGCAGCTGCCTGATGACTGCATTTTGGTTGATTTAGCTTCAGTGAAAAATCGCCCGCTTCAGGCGATGCTGGCCGCGCATGGAGGACCGGTGCTGGGGTTGCATCCGATGTTTGGGCCTGACAGCGGTAGCCTTGCGAAACAGGTTGTGGTTTGGTGTGATGGCCGTCAACCTGAAGCGTATCAATGGTTTTTGGAACAAATGCAGGTTTGGGGGGCTCGCTTACATCGTATTAGCGCTGTAGAGCATGATCAAAACATGGCGTTCATACAGGCGCTTCGGCATTTCGCGACCTTTGCTTATGGTCTGCATTTAGCTGAAGAAAACGTTAATCTCGATCAGTTATTGGCGCTGTCGTCGCCAATCTACCGGTTGGAATTAGCGATGGTTGGACGCTTGTTTGCCCAAGATCCGCAGTTGTATGCTGACATTATTATGTCTTCAGAAAATAACCTGGCACTGATAAAACGTTATTATCAACGCTTTGGCGAAGCGATTACCTTGCTGGAGCAGGGTGATAAGCAAGCCTTCATTGACAGCTTTAATCGGGTCGAGCACTGGTTTGGCGACCATGCCAAACGCTTCCTGGTGGAAAGCCGCAGCTTATTACGTTCGGCGAACGACAGCCGGCAGTAAATAAAAAGGCATCCCGTTGGATGCCTTTCTTTTATTCGCCAGGTTCAACCGGCACGATATTTTCGCCTGGATAACATCCCAATACCTTCAGCGATCGCGTCATCGTTTTCAATTCTTGTAATGCCTGCTGCATTTTTTCCGACTGCAAATTTGCCTGCACATCAATGTAAAACATCTCTTCCCACGGATTTCCATTGATAGGACGTGACTCAAGTTTACTCATGATCAGGTTGTGTTGTCGCAAGACTAACAGGGCATCAACCAGCGCACCTGCTTGCTGTCCTGTTGCCATGATGAGTGTGGTTTTCGCGGGAACCTGATCAGAAACGTCGATCGGTTTACGAGCCAGAACAATGAAACGCGTCTGGTTTTGTTGCTGATTCGCCAGATTTCGTTCAAGAACCTGTAATTGATAAAGCTCCCCACCAGCCTCACTGCCTAAGGCTGCAACTTTAGGTGAATTGAGTGCAGCGACTTTCTCCATCGCTGCTGCAGTACTTTCGGTGTACTCAATTTTCCAATGTGGGAAACGATTAATAAACTGGCTACATTGCTGGAAAGGCTGGGGATGACTATAGACCGTTTCAATCTGCTGAAGATCGGTAGTGCCATTGATCAACACGCAATGTTCGATGGGCAAAGTCAGCTCGCCCACAATCGACAAACTTGTTTGCTGAAGCAAATCGTAAACATCATTGATCGAACCCGAACTGGTATTTTCTATTGGCAATACCGCGTAATCGGCTAAGCCATTTTCAACGTGTTTAATAATGTCATGAAACTTAAGACAGCCGCTTTCAACCATATTGTCAAAATGGCGCGCTGCGTATTTACGTGCAGCAAGGTGAGAATAGGAACCTTTTGGACCTAAAAAAGCAATGCGGGCAGCCTGCGCATGAGGATGGTTCAGATTCTTTTGCAGGAGCGCCTGTTGAGTTAATACAGAATCCTCAATCACTAACTGGAAAAGCCGAGTGATGTAGTGTGCATCCAAATGGTGTTTCTTGCCCAGTACGATCAAATGCTCCAGCAAAGCGCGTTCGCGTTCTACATCACGAATAGGGCGATGGGTTTCAAGTTTAGCCTGTGCAACCTCAACGGCCAGCGAACGGCGTTCTGCTAAAAGAGTCAGTAGTTTTTCATCGACCGCGCTGATTCTGTCGCGCAACGCCAGTAATGGATTATCGGGATTCATAGGGATCACCTGTAAGCTGTCCAATAAAAAAGCCTCCCAGTTGGGAGGCTTTGTTGTTCGTCTTCGCTTTCGTTTTCACACGACGAATTGCCTCCCAATTAGGGGAAGGTAAAAAAGAAAGCGAAGAAAAACAGAGGTTGTTTCATGATTAATTCCACAAAAATAGTGAACTGAGAGTAACCGTACTGATTTGAAGCTGTCAATAAAAAACGCGCCCGTAGGCGCGTTAAACTTGTCGTTGAAGTGATTAGCTGGCCGGTGTGAAGTCTTTTACGCTGGTCGTTGCGCGGCGAGCTTCGGCTTTATGCTGAACTTTATTGAGCTGTCGTTCGAGCTTAGCAATCAAATCATTTATTGCGGTATACATATCGTCGTGTTTGGCGCTGGCCACCAAAGTGCCGTTTGGCGTATTTATAGTGGCATCAGCCACGAATTCTTTTGGTTCTTTGGACAAGACAATATGGGGATTAATCAGGTCGGTTTGCCACTTTTCTAGCTTGGCGAGACGGTCTTCGACATGGTTGCGGATAGCCGCAGTGATTTCCATTTGTTTACTGGTAATGTTGAGAATCATATTTCTTACCTCTCTGTCATTTCCGTCTTGGTAAGTTCAGCATAACGCGAAAACAGACAAAATGTGTGATTTAGATCACGAAAAAATGTCACTTTTTGTCAAGGCCAGTTATTTGTGAGAAAGGCTGAGAAAGCGGGTTAAAAGGCTTGAAGCGTAGCCGTTAAAAGCGCATTGTTGATGGGTTAGCTCAACGGGAAAACACTGGTTTTAATGTTTTTCCGAGCATAAAAAAAAGCAGCCATTGAAGGCTGCTTTTTTAGTTTCAAGCGGAATAAAAATTAGCTGACTTGATTAGCAGCAATAATCTTTGCCACTTTATCTGCTTCTGCGTTTAGTTGTAGATGACGGTAGGCATTTTCCATCAGCGACAGCGCATCGTGCGTGGCCTGCGTATCAGGATAATCGCGCATCATACCTTCCACACGGTTAACGACCGCGACATAAGCCTCGCGCTTAGTATAGAATTGCGCCACGGACAGTTCATATTTCGCTAAACGATCTTTCAAGTAGACCAGACGTTTTTGCGCGTCAGCTGAATATTGGCTGTTCGGATAACTGCGCAGCAGCTGCGAGAAGTCACGGAATGCATCACGGGCATGGGTCGGATCACGATCAGAACGATCAATGCCGAAGAAGCCTTGCAGCGCCGAATCATCCAACGCCATATCCGTCAGGCCTTTCATATAGATAACATAGTCGATGTTTGGATGAGTAGGATTCAAACGCATGAAGCGAGCAATAGCCGCCTGTGCTAATGGCAGATCGGCATTTTTATAATACGCGTAGATCAAATCCAGCTGAACCTGCTGTGAATAAGGACCGAACGGATAACGATTATCCAGCGCTTCCAGTTGCTTAATCGCCGCTTTAAAGTTACCGTCCTGCAGCTTTTGCTGCGCTGTGGCATAGATTTCAGAAGGCGGGCTGTCCGGTACCGCGTCATTAGAGCCGGAACAACCCACAAGGGCCAGGCTCAGTGTGGCAGCAGCCACCAGATGTTTCATACGCGTCATGACGAAATGATTATCCTCAAAATGTTATGGCGGAAGCTGTCCGTATAGCTCCCGGTAATGACCAGGTACGATAGCACATTATATTAAACGGCATCGCCGTGAAAACCCAACGTTAACGAAGAAGCTGTATATGGCACAACAAGTTCAACTCACCGCAACGGTATCCGAATCACAACTCGGACAACGCTTAGATCAGACTTTGGCAGAATTGTTCCCTGATTATTCGCGTTCTCGTATAAAAGAATGGATCCTTAACCGTCGCGTTAGTGTTAACGACACGATTGTCGACAAACCAAAAGAGAAAGTGTTAGGTGGCGAACGTGTCGCCATTGACGCTGAGATCGAAGAAGCGCAACGCTGGGAGCCGCAAAATCTGCCGCTCGACATCGTTTATGAAGACGATGATATCCTGGTGATTAACAAGCCGCGTGGTTTTGTGGTGCATCCGGGCGCGGGAAATCCTGATGGTACGGTGCTGAATGCGTTGCTGCATCATTACCCCGCCATAATGGATGTTCCGCGCGCAGGCATCGTCCATCGCCTTGATAAAGATACCACTGGATTAATGGTGGTAGCTAAAACCGTTCCTGCACAAACGCACTTGGTCGAAACGCTACAGCTGCGTGAAATCACGCGTGAATACGAAGCGGTAGCAATCGGTACGATGACAGCGGGCGGCACCGTTGATGAGCCAATCAGCCGTCACTCAACCAAGCGCACGCATATGGCTGTGCATCCGATGGGCAAACCTGCGGTTACTCACTATCGAATCATGGAGCATTTCCGTGCACACACGCGTTTACGCCTGCGTCTGGAAACGGGACGTACCCACCAGATTCGTGTCCACATGGCGCATATTAACCATCCGCTGGTAGGCGATCCGCTTTATGGTGGTCGTCCACGTCCGCCAAAAGGTGCATCTGAAGCGTTCATCTCCACATTACGTGGCTTCGATCGCCAGGCACTGCATGCCACCATGCTGCGTCTGTATCACCCTATCACCGGTATTGAAATGGAATTTCATGCACCAATCCCGCAAGACATGATCGATTTAGTTAACGCTTTGAAAGCGGATACTGAAGAGTTCAAGGATCAAATGGACTGGTTATGAGTTTGATTATCCCCGATTGGCCCGTACCGTCCCGCGTGCGAGCGTGTTCCTCTGTACGCTATGGCGGCACGAGTACAGCACCTTGGAAATCGCTGAATCTGGGTAGCCATGTCGGGGATTCGTCATCACATGTCGAAAGCAATCGCCAACGACTGGTGGAGCTAGCGGGCTTGCCCGCAATGCCACAATGGCTGGATCAGGTTCACACAACCGATATTGTCCGGCTGCCACATTCCGTACAAGAGATACCGCGTGCAGATGCATGTATTACTAATCAAGCAGGCGTAGTGTGTGCAGTAATGACAGCAGATTGTTTACCGGTGTTGTTCTGCTCGGCGGATGGAACGGAAGTCGCCGCTGCACATGCGGGGTGGCGTGGGCTTTGCGATGGCGTATTAGAAAACACGCTGGCGCAGTTTCGTTCATCTCCTAATCAGATTCATGCATGGCTTGGACCAGCAATTGGTCCGAATGCATTTGAAGTCGGCGCAGAGGTACGCAGTGCCTTCATGGCTAAAGCTCCTCAGGCGGCAGCGGCATTCCGTCCCGTTGGCAATAAATTTTATGCCGATATAGTGTTATTAGCGCATCAGCGTCTGCAGGCGGCAGGCGTGCAATCTGTTAGCGCTGTGAAGCGTTGCACCTTCAGCGAACCAGACAATTTCTTCTCCTTTCGCCGTGATGGTGTTACCGGTCGTATGGCAACTTTGATCTGGCTGATATAACCTTACGCCATAAGACGATCCGGTTAGTATGTTTTTTACTCTCATCTCAGGTCATTAACCTTGAAATTTTGAGGGATGACCTCATTTAATCTCCAGTAGCATTTTGACCTGTAATGGGAGGAATCATGCGTCTGGATCGTCTTACCAACAAATTCCAACTGGCTCTCGCCGATGCGCAGTCCCTCGCTCTGGGACATGACAATCAATTTATCGAACCTCTGCACTTGATGAGCGCGTTGCTTAATCAAGAAGGCGGAACGGTACGTCCATTATTAACGTCTGCAGGTGCGGACGTTGCAACCTTACGCACGCAGGTAGAGCAGGCGATCGATCGTCTGCCTCAAGTGGAAGGGACTGAAGGTGATGTTCAGCCTTCATCTGATTTAGTCCGTGTGCTCAATTTATGTGACAAGCTGGCGCAGAAGCGCAGCGACAATTTTATTTCATCTGAATTATTTGTTCTGGCGGCCCTCGATTCACGTGGTTCTTTGGCAGATATCCTTAAATCTGCTGGCGCAACCAATGAAAAGCTAACCAAGGCCATTGACCAGATGCGTGGAGGAGAAAACGTGAGTGATCAAGGGGCTGAAGATCAGCGGCAGGCATTGAAAAAATACACCATCGATCTAACCGAGCGTGCTGAATTAGGCAAACTCGATCCAGTAATCGGTCGTGATGAAGAGATTCGCCGGACTATTCAGGTATTACAACGGCGCACTAAAAACAATCCCGTGCTTATTGGTGAACCTGGCGTGGGTAAAACGGCTATTGCTGAAGGACTGGCTCAGCGCATCATTAATGGTGAAGTACCGGAGGGTTTAAAAGGCCGCCGCGTACTGGCGTTGGATATGGGCGCGCTGGTGGCGGGCGCAAAATACCGTGGTGAGTTTGAAGAGCGCTTAAAAGGTGTATTGAACGATCTTTCTAAACAGGAGGGAAATGTCATCCTGTTTATTGATGAGCTGCATACTATGGTTGGCGCGGGTAAAGCTGACGGCGCGATGGACGCTGGTAATATGCTTAAACCTGCATTGGCGCGTGGTGAGTTGCACTGTGTGGGCGCGACGACGCTGGATGAGTATCGTCAATATATAGAGAAAGATGCTGCGTTAGAACGTCGTTTTCAGAAAGTCTACGTCGCTGAGCCAAGCGTTGAAGACACCATCGCTATTCTGCGTGGGCTGAAAGAGCGTTATGAATTGCATCACCACGTTCAAATTACCGATCCGGCTATCGTCGCGGCCGCAACCTTATCGCATCGCTATATTGCTGATCGCCAGCTACCCGACAAGGCGATTGACTTGATTGATGAGGCGGCTTCAAGCATCCGCATGCAGATGGACTCTAAGCCTGAATCGCTTGACCGTCTTGAACGCCGGATTATTCAGCTGAAACTGGAGCAGCAGGCACTTAAGAAAGAAGCGGATGACGCCAGCATCAAACGTCTTGAGATGTTAGAGAGTGAGCTAAATCAAAAAGAGCGTGAGTACGCTGAACTGGAAGATGAGTGGAAAGCGGAAAAAGCATCTTTATCCGGTACGCAGAACATCAAGGCTGAACTTGAGCAAGCGCGCCTTACACTTGAGCAGGCTCGCCGCTTAGGCGACCTCGGCCAAATGTCCGAGTTGCAGTACGGCAAGATTCCAGCGCTTGAGAAACAGCTGGCTGCAGCGACTCAGGCTGAAGGCAAGATGATGAAGCTGCTGCGTAATCGAGTTACCGACGTTGAAATTGCCGATGTGTTAGCACGATGGACCGGCATTCCTGTGGCGCGCATGATGGAAGGCGAGCGCGATAAGCTTTTACGTATGGAGCAAGAACTGCACGCACGTGTCATCGGCCAGGACGAAGCGGTTGAAGCTGTATCGAATGCTATTCGCCGTAGCCGCGCGGGATTGTCGGATCCTAATCGCCCGATCGGTTCTTTCTTATTCCTTGGGCCGACAGGGGTAGGTAAAACTGAGCTGTGCAAGGCATTGGCGAACTTCTTGTTTGATAGCGATGACGCGATGGTACGTATCGACATGTCTGAATTCATGGAAAAACATTCTGTGTCGCGACTGGTCGGTGCGCCTCCTGGTTATGTTGGCTATGAAGAGGGCGGCTATTTAACAGAAGCGGTTCGTCGTCGTCCTTATTCAGTCATTCTTCTGGATGAAGTAGAGAAAGCACATCCAGATGTGTTCAACATCCTGTTGCAAGTTCTCGATGATGGGCGCTTAACCGATGGACAAGGACGAACTGTGGATTTCCGCAATTCAGTTGTCATCATGACATCGAATTTGGGATCGGATTTGATTCAGGAGCGTTTCGGCAATCTCAATTATGGCGAAATGAAAGATATCGTCATGGGAGTAGTAGGGCAGCATTTCCGCCCTGAGTTTGTTAACCGTATTGATGAAGTGGTTGTGTTCCATCCATTAGCTGAGAAACATATCGCTTCAATCGCGCATATTCAGTTGCAGCGTTTGTATAAGCGTCTGGAAGATCGCGGTTATAAACTGCACATTTCCAGTGAAGCGATTAAATTGCTTGGTGAGAATGGCTACGATCCGGTTTATGGCGCGCGTCCACTTAAACGAGCTATTCAGCAGCAGATTGAAAATCCGCTGGCTCAGCAAATACTTTCCGGTGCATTGGTTCCGGGCAAAACTATCGAAATGGATGTTAAAGACGGTGTAATAACAGCTCATCAATAACACTCCTCAAATAAAAACGGGCCTTTTGGCCCGTTTTTTATGGGTAAAAAGCGATAATTGGTTCATAAAATAAGCAGGTGGTTTAAATATTGAGCGGTTGAATAAAAACTTGAGATTAGCACTTGTCAGCCCGGAAGAACTCCCTATAATGCGCCTCCACTGACACGGCAAACCGGCAACGGGATGGCGGTTCAGGAGACACAGGAAACTGGGTCGCCGGAGAAAAGCTTCTGAAAAAGAGGTTGACTCTGAGGAGGGAAAGCGTATTATACGCCCCTCGCGACAGACCGGCTAAGCCGCTGTTCGCACTGCTCTTTAACAATTTATCAGACAATCTGTGTGGGCACTCGCAGGATGGATATCAGCGTCTTAGGACGTAAAAAATATCAAGCCTCACGAGTGAACACATAATGAAATTCATTATGACGTTTTACAGATGAGCACCGCTTAACTTGTTTAAGCAAATCAAACTTAAATTGAAGAGTTTGATCATGGCTCAGATTGAACGCTGGCGGCAGGCCTAACACATGCAAGTCGGACGGTAGCACAGGAGAGCTTGCTCTCTGGGTGACGAGTGGCGGACGGGTGAGTAATGTCTGGGAAACTGCCCGATGGAGGGGGATAACTACTGGAAACGGTAGCTAATACCGCATAACGTCGCAAGACCAAAGTGGGGGACCTTCGGGCCTCACACCATCGGATGTGCCCAGATGGGATTAGCTAGTAGGCGGGGTAATGGCCCACCTAGGCGACGATCCCTAGCTGGTCTGAGAGGATGACCAGCCACACTGGAACTGAGACACGGTCCAGACTCCTACGGGAGGCAGCAGTGGGGAATATTGCACAATGGGCGCAAGCCTGATGCAGCCATGCCGCGTGTATGAAGAAGGCCTTCGGGTTGTAAAGTACTTTCAGCGGGGAGGAAGGCGATGCGGTTAATAACCGCGTCGATTGACGTTACCCGCAGAAGAAGCACCGGCTAACTCCGTGCCAGCAGCCGCGGTAATACGGAGGGTGCAAGCGTTAATCGGAATTACTGGGCGTAAAGCGCACGCAGGCGGTCTGTTAAGTCAGATGTGAAATCCCCGGGCTCAACCCGGGAACTGCATTTGAAACTGGCAGGCTTGAGTCTCGTAGAGGGGGGTAGAATTCCAGGTGTAGCGGTGAAATGCGTAGAGATCTGGAGGAATACCGGTGGCGAAGGCGGCCCCCTGGACGAAGACTGACGCTCAGGTGCGAAAGCGTGGGGAGCAAACAGGATTAGATACCCTGGTAGTCCACGCCGTAAACGATGTCGACTTGGAGGTTGTGCCCTTGAGGCGTGGCTTCCGGAGCTAACGCGTTAAGTCGACCGCCTGGGGAGTACGGCCGCAAGGTTAAAACTCAAATGAATTGACGGGGGCCCGCACAAGCGGTGGAGCATGTGGTTTAATTCGATGCAACGCGAAGAACCTTACCTACTCTTGACATCCAGAGAACTTAGCAGAGATGCTTTGGTGCCTTCGGGAACTCTGAGACAGGTGCTGCATGGCTGTCGTCAGCTCGTGTTGTGAAATGTTGGGTTAAGTCCCGCAACGAGCGCAACCCTTATCCTTTGTTGCCAGCGATTCGGTCGGGAACTCAAAGGAGACTGCCGGTGATAAACCGGAGGAAGGTGGGGATGACGTCAAGTCATCATGGCCCTTACGAGTAGGGCTACACACGTGCTACAATGGCGCATACAAAGAGAAGCGACCTCGCGAGAGCAAGCGGACCTCACAAAGTGCGTCGTAGTCCGGATCGGAGTCTGCAACTCGACTCCGTGAAGTCGGAATCGCTAGTAATCGTGGATCAGAATGCCACGGTGAATACGTTCCCGGGCCTTGTACACACCGCCCGTCACACCATGGGAGTGGGTTGCAAAAGAAGTAGGTAGCTTAACCTTCGGGAGGGCGCTTACCACTTTGTGATTCATGACTGGGGTGAAGTCGTAACAAGGTAACCGTAGGGGAACCTGCGGTTGGATCACCTCCTTACCTGAAGATACCTCCCGCGAAGTGCTCACACAGATTGTCTGATAGAAAAGTAAAGAAGCAGTAAAACCCCGGCAGGCTTGTAGCTCAGGTGGTTAGAGCGCACCCCTGATAAGGGTGAGGTCGGTGGTTCAAGTCCACTCAGGCCTACCAAATCCTGTTCGTCAGGATCACTGGTCGACGGGTTTTACCAGACTTTTGGGGCTATAGCTCAGCTGGGAGAGCGCCTGCCTTGCACGCAGGAGGTCAGCGGTTCGATCCCGCTTAGCTCCACCATCAACTCCCCCGTTGATACCCAAACAAAACTTCAGAATGCATTTTCGAGTGCATTGCGAAGTTTTACTGCTCTTTAACAATCCGGAACAAGCTGAAAATTGAAACGACGCGCGCCGCATCCCTCCGTAATAAGGGGTGCACAGGCGACGCGTTCGAGTCTCTCAAATGCTTACAGCACGCAGCGTTGCAAAACGCCTGTGGGTTGTGAGGTTAAGCGACTAAGCGTACACGGTGGATGCCCTGGCAGTCAGAGGCGATGAAGGACGTGCTAATCTGCGTAAAGCGACGGTAAGGTGATATGAACCGCTACAGCCGTCGATGTCCGAATGGGGAAACCCGGTGCACTCAGTGCATCATCGCAACATGAATACATAGTGTTGCGAGGCGAACCTGGGGAACTGAAACATCTAAGTACCCAGAGGAAAAGAAATCAACCGAGATTCCCCCAGTAGCGGCGAGCGAACGGGGAGCAGCCCAGAGCCTGAATCAGCTTGTGCATTAGTGGAACGGTCTGGAAAGTCCGACGGTACAGGGTGATAGTCCCGTACACAAAAGTGCACAAGCTGTGAGCTCGATGAGTAAGGCGGGACACGTGGTATCCTGTCTGAATATGGGGGGACCATCCTCCAAGGCTAAATACTCCTGACTGACCGATAGTGAACCAGTACCGTGAGGGAAAGGCGAAAAGAACCCCGGCGAGGGGAGTGAAACAGAACCTGAAACCGTGTACGTACAAGCAGTGGGAGCCTCTTTTATGGGGTGACTGCGTACCTTTTGTATAATGGGTCAGCGACTTATATTCTGTAGCAAGGTTAACCGTATAGGGGAGCCGCAGGGAAACCGAGTCTTAACTGGGCGTTAAGTTGCAGGGTATAGACCCGAAACCCGGTGATCTAGCCATGGGCAGGTTGAAGGTTGGGTAACACTAACTGGAGGACCGAACCGACTAATGTTGAAAAATTAGCGGATGACTTGTGGCTGGGGGTGAAAGGCCAATCAAACCGGGAGATAGCTGGTTCTCCCCGAAAGCTATTTAGGTAGCGCCTCGTGAACTCATCTCCGGGGGTAGAGCACTGTTTCGGCTAGGGGGCCATCCCGGCTTACCAACCCGATGCAAACTACGAATACCGGAGAATGTTATCACGGGAGACACACGGCGGGTGCTAACGTCCGTCGTGAAGAGGGAAACAACCCAGACCGCCAGCTAAGGTCCCAAAGTCATGGTTAAGTGGGAAACGATGTGGGAAGGCACAGACAGCCAGGATGTTGGCTTAGAAGCAGCCATCATTTAAAGAAAGCGTAATAGCTCACTGGTCGAGTCGGCCTGCGCGGAAGATGTAACGGGGCTAAACCATGCACCGAAGCTGCGGCAGCGGCGCGCAAGCGCCGTTGGGTAGGGGAGCGTTCTGTAAGCCGTCGAAGGTGGACTGTGAGGTCTGCTGGAGGTATCAGAAGTGCGAATGCTGACATAAGTAACGATAAAGCGGGTGAAAAGCCCGCTCGCCGGAAGACCAAGGGTTCCTGTTCAACGTTAATCGGAGCAGGGTGAGTCGACCCCTAAGGCGAGGCCGAAAGGCGTAGTCGATGGGAAACAGGTTAATATTCCTGTACTTGGTGTTACTGCGAAGGGGGGACGGAGAAGGTTAGGTTAGCCGGGCGACGGTTGTCCCGGTTTAAGCGTGTAGGCTGGCAGTCCAGGTAAATCCGGACGGCCTCAAGGCTGAGGCGTGACGACGAGGCACTACGGTGCTGAAGTAACTGATACCCTGCTTCCAGGAAAAGCCTCTAAGCATCAGGTAACACAAAATCGTACCCCAAACCGACACAGGTGGTCAGGTAGAGAATACCAAGGCGCTTGAGAGAACTCGGGTGAAGGAACTAGGCAAAATGGTGCCGTAACTTCGGGAGAAGGCACGCTGGCGCGTAGGTGAAGGGACTTGCTCCCGGAGCTGAAGCCAGTCGAAGATACCAGCTGGCTGCAACTGTTTATTAAAAACACAGCACTGTGCAAACACGAAAGTGGACGTATACGGTGTGACGCCTGCCCGGTGCCGGAAGGTTAATTGATGGGGTTATCCGCAAGGAGAAGCTCTTGATCGAAGCCCCGGTAAACGGCGGCCGTAACTATAACGGTCCTAAGGTAGCGAAATTCCTTGTCGGGTAAGTTCCGACCTGCACGAATGGCGTAATGATGGCCAGGCTGTCTCCACCCGAGACTCAGTGAAATTGAACTCGCTGTGAAGATGCAGTGTACCCGCGGCAAGACGGAAAGACCCCGTGAACCTTTACTACAGCTTGACACTGAACCTTGAGCCTTGATGTGTAGGATAGGTGGGAGGCTTTGAAGCGCGGACGCCAGTCCGCGTGGAGCCAACCTTGAAATACCACCCTTTAATGCTTGATGTTCTAACGTAGGCCCGTAATCCGGGCTGCGGACAGTGTCTGGTGGGTAGTTTGACTGGGGCGGTCTCCTCCTAAAGAGTAACGGAGGAGCACGAAGGTCAGCTAATCACGGTCGGACATCGTGAGGTTAGTGCAATGGCATAAGCTGGCTTGACTGCGAGAGTGACGGCTCGAGCAGGTGCGAAAGCAGGTCATAGTGATCCGGTGGTTCTGAATGGAAGGGCCATCGCTCAACGGATAAAAGGTACTCCGGGGATAACAGGCTGATACCGCCCAAGAGTTCATATCGACGGCGGTGTTTGGCACCTCGATGTCGGCTCATCACATCCTGGGGCTGAAGTAGGTCCCAAGGGTACGGCTGTTCGCCGTTTAAAGTGGTACGCGAGCTGGGTTTAGAACGTCGTGAGACAGTTCGGTCCCTATCTGCCGTGGGCGCTGGAAAACTGAGGGGGGTTGCTCCTAGTACGAGAGGACCGGAGTGAACGCACCGCTGGTGTTCGGGTTGTCACGCCAGTGGCACTGCCCGGTAGCTAAGTGCGGAAAAGATAAGTGCTGAAAGCATCTAAGCACGAAACTTGCCCCGAGATGAGTTTTCCCTGACCCCTTGAGGGTCCTGAAGGGACGTTGAAGACTACGACGTTGATAGGCCGGGTGTGTAAGCGCAGCGATGCGTTGAGCTAACCGGTACTAATGACCCGTGAGGCTTAACCTTACAACGCCAGAGGCGTTTTGGTTGTAGAGACAGAGATTTTCAGCTTGTTCAGCGGATAACCCTGCGCGGCGAAGGCGGCGCGGGACAACAGAATTTGCCTGGCGGCTGTAGCGCGGTGGTCCCACCTGACCCCATGCCGAACTCAGAAGTGAAACGCCGTAGCGCCGATGGTAGTGTGGGGTCTCCCCATGCGAGAGTAGGGAACTGCCAGGCATCAAATAAGTAAAAAAGCCCTTTGCATCCGCAAAGGGCTTTTTTACGTCCTGCATCCGGGCAGACGGCAGCGGCAAGCGCTAAATACCGCCGGCTCAGCGGCCGGCAAGCCAGCCGGCGATAAAGTCAGCCACCCGGTCAGGCCGGCTGATGTTCAGAACGGGGACGTGAAGCGCCGGGCAGGCATCGCCGGCCACGGCAATAACGTGCCCGCCGGTTAAGGCCTCAGCGCTTTCCTCAGTACCCTCCCGCCATAAAGCGATTTCTGGTACCTATTTGTTTTTAAATCACTCAATATAGCCAGCTCTCAACAACAATTTATACAGGTATTCCCTGTAAAAATTGCATGTGTTACAAGCAAATAATCGGTCCAGTCACAAATCGCAATATCAGAGTTGATCCACTTCCCGTATGCCCTTAACAAATGCTTTACTCAATCCTTTAACGCTGCTTATCAGCAAGGAAAAGAGGCAAGGCATGACAGATATCATCAAAAACCAAAGCGACGAAAGCTCGCATCCTGATTCAACAAAAAAACGCATTTGGGCCATCGTAGGTGCATCATCGGGCAACTTAGTTGAGTGGTTTGATTTCTATGTATATTCATTTTTCTCACTCTACTTCGCACATATTTTCTTTCCGGCAGGCGATACCACAACGCAGTTGCTGCAAACAGCCGGCGTATTTGCCGCTGGTTTTTTAATGCGACCCATTGGGGGATGGTTATTTGGTTATATTGGAGATCGCCATGGCCGAAAGAAATCAATGCTGATCTCCGTATGCATGATGTGTTTTGGATCACTGGTCATTGCATGTTTGCCTGGCTATGAAAGCATCGGGGTTGCTGCACCCATTATTTTGTTGCTGGCACGTATGTTTCAGGGCTTATCAGTGGGAGGCGAATACGGTACTAGCGCAACCTATATGAGTGAAGTCGCGCTTGAAGGACGTAAAGGATTCTACGCTTCTTTTCAATATGTCACCCTGATTGGTGGCCAATTAACGGCAGTGTTGACGGTGGTCATATTGCAGTTCACCCTCAGTGACGAGGAACTGCGTAACTGGGGATGGCGTATCCCGTTTTTCCTTGGTGCAGCACTGGCTATTGTGGCGTTATGGCTGCGTCGATCTCTGGAAGAAACCTCTGACAAGAAAAGCCGTGAACATAAAGATGCAGGCAGCGTTGGTGGATTGCTGCGTAATCATACGCGTGCTTTTTTAATGGTCTTAGGTTTTACAGCCGGCGGCTCACTCAGCTTTTATACCTTCACAACCTATATGCAGAAGTATTTAGTTAATACAGCAGGTATGGATGCTAAAACAGCGAGCGGATTGATGACTGGCGCATTGCTGTTCTTCATGTTGTTGCAACCCGCCATTGGGGCATTGTCAGATAAGATTGGTCGACGTGGATCGATGATGATCTTCGGGGCGGGTGCAGCGATCTGTACTGTTCCAATCCTGACTCTGCTGCAAAATGTACAAAGTCCATGGATCGCTTTTCTACTGATTATGCTTGCCTTACTCATCACCAGCTTTTATACCGCGATCAGTGGCATCTTGAAGGCTGAGATGTTTCCGCCGCAGGTGCGAGCATTAGGTGTGGGTTTATCTTACGCGGTTGCGAATGCAATTTTTGGAGGATCGGCAGAATACATTGCCTTGTTGATGAAGCAACAGGGAATTGAAACGACCTTCTTCTGGTACGTTTCGGCAATGGGCGCGCTGGCATTTTTAGTCTCACTAATGCTGCACAAACGTGGCAAGGGCATCAAGCTTTAATGGCTCCAATTCCACAAAGCGATGCCGCTAGACGCTCCGGCAACATCCCAGGCTAAATCTTTCCAACTCCAGCCGCTGCCATCGTGGCGGCTGTCAAACCACTCTTTCCCGACGCCAAAACTCAGAGAAAACATCATTCCTATCGTGCTGCTTTGACGCATGGAGAGGTGCTGATGATCGCCATATTCGCTACCAGCCGCAGCCAAAGCCGCTGAAGCAAAGAAATGCTCTGCTTTATCCTTGCCTGTCCAGCGATCTTCAGCGACGTGAGCACAACCGCTACAGAGCACGGCAGCAAACAGCAAAATACGGGTGGGTTTTACTGAAAAGCCCACGCCGATTATAGAATGCGACTGATCAAACGGTCGATACGGATACGACGCAGGCGGCGGATAAGTTTGCGCACCTTTGCAGGGTAATCGGCAATACTTTCCAGCTCGCGATAATGTTTCACCACAGTCGTATGCTGACGAATCAACGTTAACTCTTTTTCACGTTGCTCCGTAAGCTGTTGCAGCGGATCGTGAATCAATACTGCATTTTCAAGATCGAGTCGCCATGCACGCGGATTAAGGTTATTACCGGTAATCAGCTGCCATTCATCGTCGACCCATATCCCTTTCAGGTGATAGCTGTTTTCGCCATCTTTCCACAATCGCGCAACTAGCTGATCGTTATCCACATAATACTGTAAGCGACTCAAGAAGCGGCGAAGATTAATTTCATAGAGATAAGGCAGAGCGCCGATAATTTTAAACGGCTGATCTTCAGGAATATAGAAATCATTAGCTGTTTTATCGCCAACAATAATCTCAACCTTCTTGCCCTGACGCAGTAAGAGGATGATATTTCTGACCAAAATCGCGGGCATATTAAAGTAAGGCGTGCAAATTACCAGTTTTTGCTCCGCGCAAGGCATCAAATGAAAGATGGTCTTGTTCAGTAAGCTGCGTTTGCCCAATCCCACAAGCGGCGTTACCGTCAGCTCTTCATTATGTCCGTTACCTTCAAACTGATAATTAAAACCGCGCAGATCCTGACGGAACTGGCGAGTTTCGTTTTTAATTTCCGGGCTTGAAGGGCGTTCAGCAAAATCCAGCCGATTTACTGCTTCTGCCTGCTTTATGTTGATATTCATCCATTCAAACATGGTATCAGCCAGCACTGGATTTCGGATTATCTGATAGCGGTCATAACGGTATTTATCATGCTGATGCAGATAGACGTCGTTCAGGCTGGCACCGCTATAAAGCAGCGTATCATCAATGATGAAGCCCTTAAGATGCAGTACACCGAGCGCTTCACGCGTATTTACCGGAATGCCGTAAACGGGAATAGCGATATCCGCATGCTGCGTCGCCATCTCGCAATACCAGTCAGCGTTGGTCAGGCCGCGAGCGGCGCCAATACGTCCACGCTGCGCACGATGCCAGTCAACCAGAATGCTGATATCCAAATGCGGGCGCGCTTGTTTCGCCGCATAGAGTGCATTCATGATAGCGCGACCGCCATCATCATTTTCCAGGTAAAGCGCAACGATGCAAATGCGGGATTGCGCTGCCGCGATCTTCTCCAGCAGCGTCTGACGAAATTCGGCAGGCGAGTAAAGTGTCGACACATCCGCAACGGATTGTGACAGTTTCGGCAGCTGTGCGAGGTGTTGTTGGTGTTTATTACGTTTAAATTTAGACAACATCACAGTGCACTTCTTCTCTGTTCATTGCATGGCCTTTTGCCATCAAATCAGGGTCATAACGATAAATAATAACATCAACGACGCCGATCGGGGCGATTTTTACCTTTCTCTACAAGGTTAGTTGATATCATCCTGCAGCGACAATTTAAGACTGACAATACCGTCATCCAATTGAATATCAACATGAAAGTTGAGTTTTCGCGCCAAAGTAATCATGCCGCGATTATGGGGCATGGTGATACCGTTCAATTGTTGCAGACCGTGATCGCGGGTATAGCGAATCATCTTTTCCAGTAAACGTCGTCCCATGCCAAGGCCTTTCAAATCAGAGCGCACGAGCACCGAAAACTCCGCATCGACATTATCTGCATCAGAAATGGCCCGCGTCACGCCAATAATTTCTGGCTGCCCCTGATGCTGTCGGAGGGCAATAATCGCCATTTCACGGTCATAATCAATCTGCGTCATATTGGCGAGATCGTCATGAGTAAATTCATTGATCTCGCTAAAATAGCGATAATAGAGATCTTCTTTAGTGACCTGTCCAATAAAATCGCGTAGCAGCGGCTCATCCTCAGGCAAAATAGGCCGGAACAGGCAATATTGACCATCTTTTAATTCAACCTGTTCTTCAAGATGCTGAGGATAAGGACGAATGGCCAAGCGCGCTTCATTGTCACCGCTGAAAGGGGCAAGGTTTAGCGTCACGTCGAGCAGGGTAAAGTCATTGCCAGACACCAGCAGCGGATGGATGTCGAGCCGCTGAATCTCCGGGCAATCCACCACAAGGTTAGATACCTGCACCAGCAATTGACTCAAGCCAGCAATATCAAGCGGGTTCAACGCGCTACGGCTGCGAATTTTGCCACTTTTAATCGCCTGAATCACCAGATAACGCGCCAGCGTCATGTTCAGCGGTGGCAGCGCAACGGCAGCTTGTTTATCGGCTTGCCACTCAACGCCACCTTCTCCCAACATGATAATGGGACCAAACAGGGCGTCATGCTCAACAACCACACGCAGTTCTTGTGCTCCCGCGCGATTCGCCATGCTTTGCACTAATAAACCTTCGATACGTGCCTGGGGCAAAGTGTGTTTAACGCGATCAAAAATCGCGTCTGCCGCACCTTGCACCTCTGCAGCGTTACGCAAATAAAGCATCACGCCTTGTACATCTGATTTATGCGCGATATCTGGCGAGCGCAGCTTAAGCGCTACCGGATAACCAATCTGCTCTGCAATGGCCACCGCCGCCGCGCTGTCGCTGGCGATCCATGTAGGTAATGTCGCTAAACCGTATGCGTCTAAGACGGGTTGAACTTCATGCGTATCAAGCGAGGTAATGCCTTTTTCCAACGCTTGAGACAGTAACTGATGTGCCTGCGCGCTATCTTGCGTCAGGCTGGTGGGCAGGGCTGGCGTTTCACGTAACTGCTTTTGATTACGCCGATATTCCACCTGATGCATAAATGCCGTCACCGTACCTTCAGGCGTACGCCAGGTTGGGATCCCTGCTTGGGTAAAAGCACGTCGTGCAGCCTGCGATGAAAACTCACCGCTCCAGTTGGTCAGCAGCGTAACCAGCTTGCCACGCGGATGCTGAGAAATCGCGTTGATCAACTGCTCTGCTGATTCCGTAGCAGGCGCAACGGCGCTAGGTGCATGGATTATCATCAATGCATCAAGATCATGGCTATTCAGCAGAATATTGATGCAGGCAACGTAGCGCTCTGGCGTAGCATCGTCTTTTAAATCCAATGGATTACCGTAGCCGGTCCCTTCTGGTAATACGTCGGCGAGCTGCTGTAGTGTCTCTGCATTCAGCGTCGCTAACTTGCCGTTACGCGCATAAAGTTCATCAAGCGCCAGCGCGGCCGGCGCAGCGCCGTTGCTAACAATCATTAAACGCTCGCCGCGCAGTGGACGCATATGACTCAATGATTCCACGGCTGTGAAGAGTTCATGTGTGTCCTGCACCCGCAGCAATCCGGCGCGTTGAATTGCAGCATCCCAGGCGGCATCCAGCCCGCTGTGGGTGCCGAGTAGCGCTTGTGCCTGCCGGCTGCGGCCACTTTTTATCACTAAAATGGGTTTGTTACGCGATGCACTGCGCGAAGCAGAGACAAAGCGTCGCGCATCACTTAGGTGTTCAAGATAGAGCAGTATGGCGCTGGTTTTGCCGTCGCGAGCGAGGAAGTCGAGCAGATCGTCAACATCAGTATCTAAACTATCGCCTAAAGCGATAAACCAGGAAAATCCCAAGTTACGCTGCTGCGCCCAGTCCAGAATAGTGTTGGAAACGGCAGCGGATTGCGAAATAAACGCGATACGGCCTTTTTCAATCGGTACTGGCGAAAAGCTGGCATTTAAACCTTGCCACGGCGCGAGCAAGCCTAAACTGTTGGGGCCGAGCAAACGGATCTGCCATCGGCTAGCACAGGCTTTAAGCTCTTCTAACTGGCTGGCAGGAGCGGAGAGAATAATGCAGGCTTTGCAGCCTTTTTCACCGAGCTGTTGCAGTAGTTCAAAATTGCGTCGGGCGTGAGTGCAGATCACTGCAAGATCGGGTGCGAAAGGTAAACTGTCGATGGTGGGCCAGGCGAGTACGCCGCTGACCGCTTTGTATTTTGGCGTGACCGGCAGAACCGGGCCGCTAAAGCCGCCCGCCAACAGATTGCGCATCATAAAATACCCGGCACGCCCGGGCTTTACTGAAGCACCAATCACCGCAATCGATTTAGGTCGTAACAGCGCTTCCAGTCCGCGTTGGCTCATCTCGCTCTCCAGAGCTCAGGATTTGCATGATTGTAAACGCTTTTTAGCGACCCTGCCGCCCGGCAGATCGCAAGCTACAGATCTTCTTCAGATTTCTGTTGCCTGGCCAGGATGATGCGGTTTACCGGCTAAGTAGGCGGCGCGGAATTGCTCGAAATGGTTAAGTAGTGCATCGGCTGCGAATCGATCTCCTGCTTGTTCAAGCAGCGCTGCCGCCACTTCGGCGGTACAGTGTTGCCCCTCACCGTGCGCTTCACGCAGGGTATAACGCGACGGTGTGCTGACATTGAGCGACATCACCGGCAACGCATCCAGCCACGGACTTTTGCGGAACATTTTACGCGCTTCGCTCCAGGTACCATCCAGCATAATAAACAGTGGCGGTTTACCGCTCAGCGGCGGGGCAGTTAACACTTCGCGGTCAGGATCAGCATAGGCAGCAGGAAAAACCACCAGCGGTTGATACATGGGATTAGCCACGGCTTGCAGTAATAACGGATCCGGTTCGATGCGCGACCAACCAAAAGCCTGCGTTTCCGGCAGAATATCGGCAATCAAACGCCCGGTATTACTTGGTTTCATCGGTTCCGTATCAAACATCACCAGACAAAAGCGGCTGCGTGCCGTTTGTGGCTGGATTGAGGAGCAGAGGCAGAGTTTTTCTGGCAACAGGCAACCCTGACAGCGCAACACACGGTTACCGCGAGCGAGAAAAGGGCGCGTGGCGCGCGCCAGGCGTTGAGTACGCAGGCGTAATACGGCGTTATCAGACATGATTATTCGGGACAGGAAAAACGTCAGTGTAATCGAAGCGCAACAGAAAAGGAAAAGGCCAGCGTGGCTGGCCTTTGAGGATTAAAGCGATTCGTCGAGCCATTCATTAAACGGCGCTTTTGGCATTGCACCGTTAAGCATGTCAACCATTTCGCCTTTCTTAAACAGCATAATAGTAGGAATGCTGCGAATGCGGAAACGCGCGCTAAGCGCAGGTTCGGCTTCGGTGTTAACTTTAATAAAGCGCACTTGTCCGCTTCGTTCACCGGCAACATCTTTGAATACCGGCGCAAAGTTCACGCAAGGCCCGCACCAAGGGGCCCAAAAATCGACCACAACCGGCAAATCATCTTGCAGATACTTGTCTAGCGTGGCAGCAGTAGCGCTAATCACTTCGCCATTAAATAACGCGGTGCCGCAGCGACCACATGTTGCTCCATCGGCAAGTCGTTCTTGCGGAACGCGATTGGTTGCCTGGCAGGAAGCACATACCGTATTCATAGGAACCTCTGAGGTTGGAACGTGTCAGTCTGGTATTTATTGTCCATTATGAAAGGGGTAACAGAACCGCTCAATTTGGATTTCCCAATAGGTTCAATAGTTGATAGCTAAGCGCCAGCACATCAGGTAATCTTCGCGCTCTCAATGCAGGAGGAACAAATGAACGACGAATTTAAAGGCAAAAGTGGTAAGGTCAAAGTGATGTATGTGCGTGGCGAGGACGATAAAAGTGCACGTGCACCCAATCCTCGTACAGGCAAAGGTGGCCGTCCCGCTGCCCGCCAGGAAGATACTCGTCGTTCTTCTGGTCCCCGCACTGAACGTAATGAAGGCCGCTCTTCAGGTCCACGCAATGACCGTAATGAAGGCCGTTCTTCCGGTCCATATGGTGATCGCAGCGAAGCGCGTCCTTCTGGCCCTCGCAGTGACCGTAATGAAGGCCGCTCTTCAGGCCCGCGCAACGACCGCAACGAAGGTCGCTCTTCAGGTCCACGCAATGACCGTTTCGACGACAGCCGTAAACCACGCGGTGGCGGCGAAGATTCACCTTGGCGTACCATTTCCCGTCCGCCGTCTGCTTCAACTGAAGCAGCAGATGACAAACCCGATCACGGCGGCATCAGCGGTAAAAGTTTTGTCGATCCAGAACAGATTCGCCGTCAGCGTTTAGAAGAGACGCGTGTTTATGGTGAAAACGCCTGTCAGGCGCTGTTCCAGAGCCGCCCGGAAGCGATTGTACGCGCCTGGTTTGTTCAGGAAGTGACGCCGCGTTTCCGTGAAGCGCTGCGCTGGTTAGCAGCAAACCGCAAAGCCTACCATGTAGTAGAAGATGCTGAGATCACCAAAGCTTCAGGCACTGAACATCATGGCGGCGTTTGCTTCCTGATTAAAAAACGCATGGGCATGGCAGTATCAGAGTGGTTGAGCAAAGCCGATGAAAAAGATTGCATCTTAGCGTTGGAAGATGTCAGCAACCCACACAACCTCGGCGGCATTATGCGAAGCTGCGCACACTTCGGTGTGAAAGGTGTGCTGGTGAATGATGCCTCGCTGCTGGAATCGGGTGCGGCTGTTCGCACCGCAGAAGGTGGAGCAGAGCACGTGCAATCCATCAGTGCTTATTCCTTCAACGAAGGACTTGAAGCGTTCCGTAAAGCCGGTTACACCATTGTCACGACGTCAAGCCATGAAGGTACGCCATTGGCGAAGGCTAAATTGCCGGCCAAAATGGTGTTGGTATTGGGCCAAGAGCGCGAAGGCTTGTCGGACAGTGCTTTCCAGCAGGGCGACATGAGTGTGTCAATCGGCGGAACCGGTAACGTTGAAAGCCTCAACGTCTCGGTTGCGACCGGCGTATTGCTCGCCGAATGGTGGCGTCAAAACGCATAAAAAAACGGGCCGAAAGGCCCGTTTTGCTTTTTAGCGTTAGTGCGCACCGCCTCCGCCGCCACCCGCACCAAAAGGTGGACGCGCAAACCAAATCAGCACCAGCAGAATCAAAAATACTCCCGCCGATGCCCAGAAAATCTCGTTTGCCGAGATGATCAATCCCTGATTGGTAATTTGCTGCGCGATATAAGCTGACGCTTGCTGATGTGTCATGCCCATACTTTCCAACTTATCGTACATCTGCTGCGAATTAACATTATACGGCGTTACAGATTCCGACAAATAGCTGTGATGCATGGATTCGCGATCGGTCCACAGGGTAGTGGTAATCGACGTGCCAATCGAGCCCGCTAGCGTTCGGACAAAGTTCGACAGACTTGAGGCTGCCGCCAGGCGATCCGGCGTCAAACCCGACAAAGTAATCGTCGTCAGCGGCATAAAGAAGCACGCTACCGCAAAGCCCTGAATAAACTGCGGCCATGCCGATGCGCCAAAATCCATGCCTGGTTCGAACGTGTAAGCACGCCAGTAAAAACAGACGGCATACATAATAAAGCTGAAGGTCACCAGACGACGCATATCCAGCTTATGGGCAAAGCGGCCAATAATTGGCGACAGGATAACCGGGATAATCCCGACCGGCGCTGACGCCAGTCCTGCCCAGGTTGCCGTGTAGCCATATACCTCCTGCAATAGCTGCGGCAGCAAAACAATTGAGCCGAAGTAGAGCATGTAAGCCAGGCTAATCGACAAACAGCCGATAGTGAAATTACGTGATTTAAACAACGACAAATCGACTATGGGATGGTCGTCAGTCAGCTCCCAAACCAGCAGCACAGCCAAGGCAATCACCGCCACAACGGCTAGCACAATGATCTCCGTTGAGCTAAACCAGTCGAGCTCTTTGCCGCGATCCAGCATCACCTGCAAACAACCAATGCCGACCACCAACAACACTAACCCGACCATATCAATAGGACGTATTTCGGTTTTGGTTTCGCGGCCACGCAAGGTCTGCAGCGTTAACATCACCACCACCGCCCCAATTGGCACGTTAATGAAGAAGATCCAACCCCAATGATAATTGTCACTGATCCAGCCACCGAGAATCGGGCCACAAATAGGGGCCACGATCACCGTCATCGCCCACAGCGACAGCGCGATACTGCGCTTCGCCGGAGGGTAATTACTCAGTAGCAAACTTTGCGACAGCGGAATCAGCGGGCCAGCAACAATGCCTTGAATCACGCGGAAGAAAATCAGCATTTCCAGGCTTTCTGACATGCCGCACGCCCAAGAGGCGATAGCAAACAGGATGGTCGCCCACGTGAACAGCTTCACTTCACCAATGCGTTTTGCCAGCCAGCCGGTAATCGGGATCGAGATAGCGTTTGCCACCCCGAACGAGGTAATGACCCATGTGCCTTGTGAGTTCGAGGCGCCGAGATTACCGGCAATAGTAGGAATAGCCACGTTAGCAATGGTCGAGTCCAGTACCTGCATGAACGTCGCCAGCGACAACGCGATGGTCATTAAGACCAGCGGCATCCCTTCAAGCGGTTTTTGTGCCATTACAGCCTCCGCATCATCATCCGGCGTTGGCGCGGACGATATCGGTGATCAGCTGATTAACCGGCATGAGGTCAATCGCCAGCGCATTACTGCTGTAAGCCGCTTGTTGGCGTACGCTGGTGGCCAGCGCACTGCCGCCCGTCACGCTGGTATCCACTTTCACCAAAGTTGAAAGGCCAATACGCAGCGGGTGTTGAGCAATATCTTGCTGATTCAGCTCGATACGTACCGGCAGACGCTGAACCACTTTGATCCAGTTCCCGGTTGCGTTCTGCGCGGGCAACAGCGAAAAGGCGCTGCCGGTGCCCATATCAAGCCCCACAACTTTGCCGTGATAAACCACTTCATCGCCATAAATATCAGCGACCACGGTGGCGGGCTGGCCGATACGCACGCCTGCCAGCTGAGTCTCTTTAAAGTTGGCATCCACCCACAAATTGGTGGCAGGCACCACTGCCATTAACGGCGTGCTGGTGCTGATCTGTGAACCAACTTGCACGCTACGACGCGAAACATATCCATCCATTGGGCTACGAATATCGGTACGCTGCAACGCCAACCAGGCATCACGTAGCTCTGCGGCGCTCTGTTTTACCGCTGGCTGGTTTTCCAGCGAGGTCTGGAGAATCATCGCCTGATTCGCGTTGTATTGCTGTTCAGCGACATCGAGCTGTGCTTTGGCTGTGGCTACTGCATCACGCGAGTGTTGCAGCTCTTCACGACCAATCAGGTTAGAAGCGCCTAGTGGTTCGCGGCGCTTTAGATCGGCTTCGGCTTGCTGCAAAGCAGTTTGCTGTAGCTTGATGCTGGCTTGGTATTGTTTGCCGTTAATCATCAGCTGATGCGTTTGACGTACGCTGGTGGCTAACGCCGTTTGCGCTTTTTCAAACGCCTGTTCGGCATCAGTTTTATCCAGCGAAACCAGCACATCTCCTTTTTTGACGAAATCAGTGTCGTCGAACCACACTTTATTCACGCTACCTGAAACCTGTGCCATCACCTGCACCTGGTTACCGGCAACATAAGCGTCATCTGTTTCCTGATAGTGACGCAGCACCAAAAACCAATAAACCAGCCACGCAATACCGATCAGCACAAAGATGATCGCCAGCCCTGTTAGCACAACTTTGCGCTTTTTCTTTTTATTTCCAGGCTGTTGCGGGCTTTGTGCTTCTGCCGTTGCACTCATGTCGTTCTCCACGTTTTCCATTTAACCGGGGTGCGGGGATCCCTTCTCGCAGACGCCCGAGTCGAAAAAAGCCAGCGACTGAGCGCTGGCCTGATAAAAAGGGGATTAAAATAACGGTTTCGAAAGGTGATTGTGTCGCACTTCTTGCTATTAGCGCGACAGCGAGGCGATAAGCTGATCTTCGTCCATTTTATCTAAGCGGTTAAGCAACTTACGGGTAATCCCTTCCAGTTGTGACTTCTCATCTACCGACAAAGATGACCACAAATATTGCAGGCTTTGATGCTGTGGCGGCAGAACCTGTCGCAGGAAGTCATTGCCTTTTTCGGTCAGATGCAGGTGCAGGCAACGGCGATCGTGTTCGCTTTCACGACGTTCAATCCAGCCGCGCTTTTCCAGCTCATCGGCAATGCGCGTAGCATTGGTGCGCGACGAGCCCAGCGCTGAGCTGAGTTCTGAGGGTTGGATGCTCTGGTTTTCTTGCGCATCCAGCGTAATCAGCGCCATAAACAAGGTTTCGTTAATTCCCTGCGCCTTGAGCATTTTGTTGCGGTTGTCTAACAGCTTTCCCTGCATGTGCATACACAGGCGCGTCAGAATGATCTCCTGCAACGGGAAATCTTTATGGCGGTTAGCACGGATGTTTAGCATCTGTTCAATGGGAGTAAACGAACTTTCCATTTAAAAAAACCTCACTAATTGCAACTAGTATAATAACTATGGTGACAGAATAATCGTGGTCATATTTTCCGCTGGTGATTGGGAACGATCACACTGTCAACATCGGGTGATTCCAGGTCTATCCCTGACCTTGGGCGCGAAACCCGCGCCCGCTGCGCCAAACAGCGGCAGCATGCGCTATCAAAACGGTGCGAAAGCAAATAATTTCGCGAGAAAAAATAACTTTAGTGAATAGCTTTATGCCTAACAATAACAAAGCCAATCAAATGTGACCAGACACAACCAAAAGTTTGGTGGCGCTTTTACGTTTCCTAAACATTCTCAAAACGGTGTCCTCGCCACCAAATCAAAAGGTTCACTAATGTCATTAAGGCACCTGCAGCACAGACGCCATACCAACCCGCAAGATGGTAAGCATTGGCTGACAAGAGTGAACCGAAGGCACCCCCGATAAAATAGCTGGTCATGTAACCGGCGTTGAGGCGATTACGTGCCTCCGGCTTTTGCGCATAAATTACGCTTTGATTGGTGATGTGAACGGCTTGCACAGCCAGATCGAGCAGCAAAATACCGATAATCAGCGCAGTAAGATAATGTGCTCCCAACGCAATAGCGGCCCACGATGCCAGCATGATCAGTAGGCCAGCGCTGGTCGTCAGTTTTGCTTTGCCTTTATCGGCTAACGCACCCGCCTGACGTGCCGCCAGCGCACCTGCCGCGCCAACCAAACCCAGCAGACCTATCTGGCTTTCCGAAAAATTGTAAGGTGGCGAAGAGATCAGAAATGCCATCGAAGTCCACATTACACTGAAGTTCGCGAAAGAGAGACAACCGGTATAAGCGCGGGTGCGAATCACTCGATTTTCAGCATATAAACGGAAAATGGACCGTAACAGTTGAGGATAATTCAGCGAAACCGATTGCCTGGTCGATGGCAAAAAGCGCCACAAGGCCACGGCCATCAGCGCCATTAAGAGGCTGGCGGTCCAGTAAACGGTACGCCATCCGCCAAACTGCGTTAATAAACCTGCAACAGTTCGCGCCAGCAAAATGCCTAACAACAGGCCGCTCATTACCGTGCCGACAATTTTCCCGCGCCGATCTGGATCGGCCAACGTGGCGGCCAGCGGCACCAGAATTTGTGCGACGACCGAAAACAGGCCAGTAATCAGCGTACCGAGCAGTAACAAGGCAAACGAAGAGGAGAAGGCCGTGATCACCATGCCGCCTGCGGCCAGCAAACTCATGACAACGATCAGTCCGCGCCGCTCCAGCATGTCGCCCAGCGGAACCAGCAGCAGTAATCCGCAGGCATAGCCGAGTTGTGCGACTGTCACGATAAATCCCGCTAGATTGACTGAGAGATCAAACTGTTGAGCGATGGTATGAAGCAGAGGCTGCACATAATAATTGCTAGCTACCGACAAACCTGTAGCGATCGACATCAGCAGGACTAATGCAGGCGTTAAGCGCTGGCGGGAAGCATTCATTGAGGGGAACGGTGGGTAATAATCATAATGAGTTAATAGTAACTCAAAAAACTATTTCAATGTTGTGTTAATTAACAGGACATACCAGTGGAAAAAAGATCAAAAAAGGGCGGAAAGTTCCGCCCTTGATCGTTGTGTGGCTTTTTATTTAGCAGCAGCCTGGGCATCGGTTACCCATTTATCAAATTCAGCCTGATGGCCTTTGATCCAACCATCAACGTGACCATTGATAGCATCTTCAGAAGATTGTCCATCGTGCATAGCAGCATTTTCTGCGTTGATATCGGCCAGCGGCAGTTTCATTTCGGAGAACAGTTTCGCGGCGGCTGGGTTTTTCTCAGCCCAGGCTTTGTTTGCCACGATATGCATGGTGTTCACCGGGAAGCCGTAGTTTGAGCCATTCGGTAACTTGGTATCGACATTTTTCTGTTCACCCGGCATGGATGAAAAAGGCACCTGTAACCACACCACGTCACGGCCTGGTTTTAATACATCGCTGACCCAATACGGTGTCCAGGTATAATAGAGAACCGGTTTACCCTGCTTGAAGCGCGTGATGGTGTCGGCAATCATCGCAGAGTAATTACCTTGGTTGTGCTCCACCGTATTGCTCAGGCCGAAAGCATTGATCTGATGATTGATGACCGCTTCGCAGCCCCAGCCCGGTGTGCAGCCGGTCATATCGGCTTTGCCGTCACCATTGGTATCGAAAAGCTTGGCAATCTTCGGATCTTTCAACTGCTCAATATTTGTAATGTGGTGCTGTTCAGCCGTTTTCTTGTCAATCAGGTAGCCTTGCGCGGCACCTGTAACATAAGTTCCTGCCCGATAAAATTTTGCATCGCCGCCAGCCGCTTTATACATATCATCATGCAGCGGTTTCCAGTTGGTCGCGATGAATGTGGCATCGCCCGCAGCAATGGTGGTGTAGCCAACGTTGTAATCGACTTCACTCGGTTTTTCGACGGTGTAACCCAGTTTTTCTAACGCACGGCTAACCAGCAGTGTCTGAAAAGTCTCTTCAGAAATGGTGCTTTGAACCGGTTTAACTGTAATGCCTTTGCCTGGCAGGTCGGCAGCGGAGACGTGTGAAACGGCGAAAGTCGTTAACACGGCGGCGAGCAGAGGAGCTGTCTTGCGCATAGTCATTCCTTATTTTTAGGTGTCGCTTCAAGGCTGGCGGCACAGCGTGCCGCCCGAAAAATCATTTTTTGCGGAAAGGGGATAAAAGCAGGCCAATCGGGCCAGAGTAATACCAGTGGCGATTGCCACGGCTGCGGCTATCGCGGCCCATTGATTGCGTGAGTCGGTCAAGAATAATGGCGAGGATCACGATGCCCACGCCGCCAACAGTGGCGAGGCCCATATCAAGACGACCAATACCGCGTAATACCATCTGTCCCAAGCCGCCCACGGCGATCATCGACGCGATAACCACCATTGACAGCGCCAGCATCAGTGTCTGGTTGACACCCGCCATGATGGTTGGCATCGCCAGCGGTAACTGTACTTTGAACAACATTTGACGCGGGCTGGCACCAAAAGATTCGCTCGCTTCGATCAGATCGGCAGGCACCTGTTTAATGCCAAGGATGGTCAGGCGCACAATGGGCGGCAAAGCAAAGATAATGGTCACCACGACGCCAGGCACGTTACCGATACCGAACAACATTACAATCGGCACCAGATAAACGAAGGCGGGTGTGGTTTGCATCGCATCCAGCAGCGGACGCACAATACGTCCCGCACGTTCACTGCGCGCTAACCAAATCCCCAACGGCAATCCAATAAGGATACAGAACAGCAGCGCGGTTAAGACCAGCGCCAACGTCACCATCGCTTGTGACCATGCACCAATCGCACCAATCAAAATCAGTGAAATCAGCGTGGCGATTCCCATTGCCGGCGTGGCAATTTGCCAGGCGATGAGTGCAAACAGCACAATCGCGACAGGCGCAGGCATACCCATCAGCATCTGCTGGAACGCGCTAAGAATGTAATCAATCGGTACGCGAATGCCTTGGAACAGCGGACGGAAATGGGTCACTACCCAATCAATCCCTTCAGTTACCCAATGATCGAGCGGAATCCATGTCTTATGAAACGGGTCCATCAGGTTGAAATGCTCGGGCTGCGGCGCAGGCGCGCTGTTTAACCAGTCGCTGCTGCTGGCTGCGGCATCATGCCCACCGCTGCTGCCTGAAGCACCCCATGCATCAGCGCCGCCTCCATCGCTTGGTGTTGCAGCATTGCTGCTGTCGGCAGGCGATGTAGCACTGCTTGGAGTTGACCAGGGATCGCTGCTTTGATCGGCTGCTGGTGGGGGTGTTTGTGCGGGTGTGCTGGCAGCATCCCACGGATTGCTTGCATCTTTACTCATTGCTGGGCTCCTTCACGATCTAAAGCGCGTAATAGCATGCTCTTTGAAATGATACCGACGTACTGATTCTCTTCTCCGATAACCGGTACGGCGCAAGGCGCCTGAGCCACATGCGAGAGCAAATCATTTAGCGAGGTATCCGCAGGAACCGCAGCAGGAAGCGAGAGCAGGGCGCTGTCGAGGCCTTCTCCCGCCGCTAAAGCCGCTTTAAGTGAATCGGTTGAAACAACGCCGACAAATTTCTGTTTTTCCAGTACGTAGCCATATTCACGATCTTCATCTTGCAGCAATTTAATGGCGGAACGAGGACCAAAACCAGCCGCTTTGCGAATTAACGCGCCAGCGCTGCGACGAGCAATATCTTTGGCGCTGAAAACATGGCTAATATCCACGCCGCGGAAGAAGGTGCGCACATAATCATTGGCCGGATTATTGAGGATTTCATCCGGTGTTCCCACCTGAACCACTTCACCGCCTTGCATAATGGCAATGCGATCGCCAATACGCATCGCTTCATCAAGATCGTGGGAAATAAACACAATGGTACGCTGATGTTTAGCCTGTAATTTTACCAGCTCATCCTGCATCTCGGTGCGAATAAGCGGATCAAGTGCAGAGAAGGCCTCATCCATTAATAATATGTCAGGATTGATCGCTAAGGCGCGGGCTAATCCAACGCGTTGACGCATACCACCAGAAAGTTCATCGGGGTAAGCATGTGCATAATTTTCCAGGCCAACCTGACGTAACGCATCTAACGCTTTTTCCTGACGTTCAACAACATCAACACCCGCTAATTCCATGCCAAAAGCAGTATTATTTAGCACGTTCATATGTGGCATGAGCGCGAATGACTGGAATACCATGCTGATCTTATTTCTGCGCACTTTACGCAGTTCGCTGTCCGATATTTTGGCAATATCGACACCATCAATGATGACCTGGCCGCGAGTGGGCTCTATCAGACGATTGAGAAGGCGAACCATGGTCGATTTTCCTGAGCCGGATAACCCCATGATGACGAATATCTCGCCTTCTTCAATGGCCAGACTGGCATTTTTAACCCCGAGAGATAAACCGGTTTTCTCGAGAATAACGTCCTTTCCTTCTCCCTTTTCTATGTATTTAAAGGCGCGTTCTGGATTGTCGCCAAATATCTTATAGAGATTTTTTACTTCGAGTTTAATTGCCATGCAGTAATACAATCCTGGTTAAATTTTTTAATATCAAACTGCTTTCCCGATGAAATTTAAGCAGGCCATACCGTAGCATACTCAGATTATCTGACAACCCTGAGTCAGATATTGGCGCGCCCTGAAAGCGTGTCAATGGCGAATATTCCTAGTGCCTGTAAGGGATGCGGCTAGATTATTTTTTTTGAAATCGCAAAGCGAATTTAATCCTGTTTCAGCCTGTTTGGTTGTGAAAGCGGCTAAAAGAGAGGCCGTATTGCAGCGGAATGGGCGGTGAAATGATGATTTAATTGAACGGATATATTAAAAAAAATAGAGTGGGATTTTCCGAATGAATGCGGGGTGTAATGCAGAATTATTCGGGCCTAAAGTGGCCCGAATGCGGGAATTAGAAGTTCCAGTCTTCGTCTTCGGTTTCTACCGCTTTTCCCATTACGTACGAAGAACCTGAACCCGAGAAAAAGTCGTGGTTTTCGTCTGCGTTAGGTGAAAGTGCAGAAAGAATTGCTGGGTTAACCGTGGTCAACTCCGCCGGAAATAACGCTTCATAGCCAAGGTTCATCAACGCCTTGTTGGCGTTGTAATGCAGGAAGGTTTTGACTTCATCAGCCCAGCCCACATCGGCATACAGCGCGTCGGTGTAGGCTACCTCATTTTCATACAACGCCAGTAGCAGATCGTAAGCAAACTGTTGCAGCTCTTCGCGGCGGCCTTCATCGACATTTTCTAAAGCTTTTTGGAACTTATAACCGATGTAATAACCGTGTACGGCTTCATCACGAATGATCAGGCGAATCAAATCGGCGGTATTGGTGAGTTTACCGCGGCTCGACCAATACATTGGCAGCCAGAAACCGGAGTAGAAAAGAAATGATTCCAGAAACACGCTGGCGATTTTCTTCTTTAGCGGATCATCGGCACGATAATGCTCAAGGATGATACGCGCCTTGTTTTGCAGCGGTTCATTTTGTTCGCTCCACGCGTAAGCGGCATCCACATCATTGGTATTGCATAACGTCGAAAAAATGGAGCTGTAGGAGCGTGCATGTACCGCTTCCATAAAGCTGATGTTCGACAGTACCGCCTCTTCATGCGGCGTTATCGCATCATCCATTAGCCCCGGCGCACCTATCACGTTTTGAATGGTGTCGAGTAGCGTCAGGCCAGTAAACACCCGGATCGTCAGCTGCTGCTGCTGCTTATCCAGCGACTGCCAGGCGGGCAGGTCGTTGGACAGTGGCACTTTTTCTGGCAGCCAAAAGTTACTGGTCAGGCGGTTCCACACCTCAAGATCTTTATCGTCCTGAATGCGGTTCCAGTTAATCGCTTGAATTTGTTTTAGTTTCATAATTTTCAGTTCAATAGTTTTCATCACAACGCACAAGAAACGCAGCCTTGAACCTCTGTGCCTTGAAGCGCCATTTGACGAAGTCGTATGTAATACAGCGTCTTGATGCCTTTCTTCCACGCATAGATCTGGGCTTTATTGATGTCGCGCGTGGTGACGTCATCGCGGAAAAACAGCGTCAATGACAAGCCTTGGTCAACATGTTGCGTCGCTTCAGCGTAAGTATCGATAATCGCTTCCGGGCCAATCTGATAAGCGTCCTGATACAGGTCGAGATTGTCATTAGTCATAAACGGCGCGGGGTAATAAACACGGCCCGTTTTGCCCTCTTTACGAATCTCGATGCGCGACACGATAGGGTGAATGCTGGAGGTTGCATGGTTGATGTATGAAATCGAACCGGTTGGCGGAATCGCCTGCAGGTTTTGATTGTACAAACCGTGTTTCATAACTGCGTCACGTAGCGCCAGCCAATCGGCATGCGTCGGTAACGTCAAGCCAGCCTCTGCAAACAGCTGTGTCACGCGTTCGGTACGCGGCAACCATTCGCGCTGCAAATATTTATCAAAGTAGCTGCCATCGGCGTATTTCGACGCGGTAAAACCCTCAAACGTTTGCTGATGCTCTTCCGCCAAATGGTTCGAGGTACGCAGCGCATAATAGGTGACGCAATAGAAATAAAGATTGGTGAAATCCAGCGCTTCAGGTGAACCGTAGGCGATGCCTTCACGCGCCAGGTAACCGTGCAGATTCATCTGCCCTAAACCAATGGCATGTGATCGACGATTCCCTTCGGCGACCGAAGGCACCGAATCGATCTGGCTCATCATCGACACCGACGTCAGCGCGCGCACGGCGACATCCACTGTGCGTGCCAAATCGTGGGAATCCATCGCATGCGCAATGTTCAATGAACCGAGATTGCAGGAGATATCTTTACCGATGCGGCGATAACCGAGATCGTCATTGAATTCGCTGGCGCTGTTGACCTGCAAAATCTCAGAACAGAGATTGCTCATGTTGATGCGACCGGCAATCGGGTTGCTGCGGTTTACGCTGTCTTCAAACATGATGTAGGGATAACCCGATTCAAACTGGATTTCAGCCAGCGTCTGGAAGAAGTCGCGGGGTTGAATATAGGTTTTACGGATGCGATCGTCCGCCAGCATTTCGTCATACTTCTCACTGATGCTGATATCACCAAATGCCTGGCCATAAATGCGCTCAACGTCATACGGTGAAAACAGTGCCATCGGGCGGTTTTCTTTCGCCAGTTGGAAAGTGATGTCGGGGATAACGACACCAAGCGACAAGGTTTTAATGCGGATCTTTTCATCAGCATTTTCACGTTTTGTATCAAGGAAACGGAAAATGTCGGGATGGTGCGCGTTGAGCCAAACTGCACCCGCGCCCTGACGTGCACCCAACTGGTTAGCATAAGAAAACGCATCTTCAAGCATTTTCATTACCGGAATCACGCCGGAAGATTGGTTTTCAATACGCTTGATGGGGGCACCCGCTTCACGCAGGTTGGACAACAGAAAAGCCACGCCGCCGCCGCGCTTCGAAAGTTGCAGCGCAGAGTTCACCGCCCGGCCAATCGACTCCATATTGTCTTCAATACGCAGCAGGAAACAGGAAACCAGTTCGCCGCGCTGTTGTTTGCCACAGTTTAGAAACGTCGGTGTTGCAGGTTGGAAACGGCCGCTGAGGATCTCTTCCAGCAGCGCACGCGCCAGCACTTCATCACCCTGCGCCAGCGTCAGCGCCACCATGCAAGCACGCTGTTCAAAGGTTTCCAGATAGCGTTTGCCATCGAAGCTTTTCAGCGTGTAGCTGGTGTAATACTTCCAGGCGCCGAGAAAAGTTTTGAACTCAAAACCCCAGGCATCGGCTTCGTCGTGGATAGCACACAAGAAAGTGAAATCGTATTGATTAAGCACATCTGCTTCGTAGTAACCTTCCGCCACCAGGTAGCGCAAACGCTCAGCGGCCGAATCAAAGGCGAGCGTGTTGGGTTGAACGTGCTGCAGGAAAAACTGGCGCGTCGCTTCATGATCTTTGTCGAACTGGATACGGCCATCGGCATCGTACAAATTCAGCATGGCATTGAGCGAATGATAATCCAGCGTCAGATTATTGAGGGTGTCTGTTGTTGCCAAAATTGGGTTACTCCCGCTTTTACATTAGCGATATCTTCGGGGGTTCCCATCAATTCAAATCGGTAGAGACGGGGAACCTGGCATTTCTTCGCAATGATGTCGCCCGCAAGGCAGTATCCTTCGCCGAAGTTGCGGTTACCGGCAGCAATGACGCCGCGAATACCGCGTCGGTTAGCTTCATCATTGAGAAACTGAATGACCTGCCTGGGTACAGCGCCACGGCTGCTCCCACCGCCATAGCTGGGCACCACCAGAATATAAGGCTGGTCGATGTGCAGCTGTTGTTTTGCGTCAAGCGGAATGCGGCGGGCGGGCAAGCCCAGTCGGGTCACGAATCGATGGGTGTTTTCCGACTGGCTGGAAAAATAGACCAGTGGGAACATGACGTTATCCGCCGACAGCGGCAAGCTGACGGAGGCTGGCAATTTTATCGGGACGGAAACCGCTCCAGTGATCGTCATCCGCCATAACCACTGGAACCTGGCGATAACCCAGCGATTTTAGGTTGTCGATAGCCTCGGGTTGGCTATCGAGATTGATCAACTGATAATCGATGCCGTTACGATCCATGGCATTTTTAGTGGCATTACACTGGACACAATTGTTTTTGGTGTAAATAATAATGCGCATGATTCGTATTCCTCTCTGTAAAGGGTTCAGGTCGCGAGATACGAAGCAAATACCGTTTGCTTTGGGCTTCGTCCTTGCTGACATCTTGTGTCGTGCTGATGAGTTAAATACTAGATGTAGTGTTTGTGGAGATCAAGCGCACTATATATAGGGATTTGAGATTTGCACTGCCAGAAAGCGGCTAACGCCAGCTACCATGCGCCTTTCGCATTTAAAAAATTATTTTGTAAAGAGAGAAGGTCAAAAAACAGGCATAAAAAAGCCCCGCAAAATGCGAGGCTTAGTCAATACTTCAGGTGTTAGCGGCGAGAAACCAGCAGCGCACCCAGCACGATACCTACTGCTGCACCGATACCTACGCCATGCCACGGTTTGTCATGCACGTAAGCGTCAACCTGATAGCCTGCGTCGCGTGCGACCTGGGATACGCGATTTCCGCTGCCATTGAGTTTAGCGCGCGTTTGCTTAAGCAGTGTCTCTGCCTGGCTGCGGGCGTTGGTCACTTCATCTTTTGCATCGCTGCCGTAAGATTTCAGCAATGCTTCGAGTGAATCTGCGAGCTCGTTCACATCCTGATTAATATCAATGTCATCGTTTTTGCTGGTTCGATTAAACATTTTTTGGCTCCCTTTGATTTAAAACGTAATACTGAGTGTAGACGACCTTTTGCTAAACGAGACGCGAGAGTGGCCTTTAGGGAAAATTCCGAACGCCAGGTCTGTCATGCTGTTGTAAGGTTGCGAGGCTTTTGAAGAGGAGAGAATTAAGCATGTATTTACGACCAGATGAGGTAGCGCGCGTACTGGAAAAAGCGGGTTTCGAAGTGGATGAAATCACGCCACGCGCGTACGGATATCGTCGTGGTGACAACTACGTTTATGTTAATCGCGAAGCGCGAATGGGGCGCACGGCGCTGGTCATTCATCCGACGCTAAAAGAGAAAAGCCAACCTTTTGCTGAACCGGCATCAGAAATGAAAACCTGTGATCATTACACCCAATTTCCGCTCTATCTGGCGGGTGATTCGCAGGAACATTATGGTATTCCTCATGGTTTCAGTTCACGCATGGCGCTTGAACGCTACCTGCAAAGTGTTTTTGGCTAACGCATCAGGCCCCGCCGCGACGGGGCTCTGACCCGCCTGCTGTCAAATCCTTACCTTTCATCACGTTGCAATTCCTGGCTGTGACGCGTATAACGCTGTTCGATATAGATGTTTAGACGTCCATACGGATAAAGTTATGAGCGAGCAAAATAATCCTTCACAGGATCCCTTCAAAAGAACCATGAAAGCGCGCCACCTGGTGATGCTATCGCTGGGCGGTGTAATCGGTACTGGGTTGTTTTTTAACACCGGCTACATCATTTCAACCACGGGCGCAGCAGGCACATTATTGGCCTATTTGATTGGCGCTTTCGTAGTTTGGCTGGTGATGGTGTGCCTTGGCGAACTGTCGGTGGCAATGCCCGAAACAGGCGCATTTCACGTTTACGCTGCGCGTTATCTTAGCCCGGCAACCGGTTATACCGTGGCCTGGCTTTACTGGCTGACCTGGACGGTGGCACTGGGTTCAAGCCTGACGGCCGCGGGTTTTTGCATGCAGTATTGGTTCCCGCAGGTGCCAGTCTGGATCTGGTGTTTAGTCTTCTGTATCGCCATTTATCTGTTGAATGTCATCTCAACTCGCTTCTTTGCGGAAGGAGAGTTCTGGTTCTCACTGATCAAAGTGATCACGATTATTGCTTTCATCATTCTTGGGGCGGGCGCGATGTTCGGCTTTATCCCGCTGAAAGATGGCACGGCCGCGCCGGGTTTGAGTAACCTCACCGCGCATGGCTGGTTGCCAAATGGCGTGTTACCCATTTTGATGACCATGGTTGCGGTAAACTTTGCTTTCTCCGGCACCGAGCTAATCGGTATTGCAGCGGGCGAAACGCAGAATCCCCAGAAAGTCCTGCCGTTGGCGATTCGCACCACCGTGGCGCGCCTGATCATCTTCTTCATCGGTACGGTGCTGGTGTTGGCGGCGCTGATTCCCATGGATCAGGCGGGCATTGTGAAAAGCCCCTTCGTGCTGGTTTTTGAGAAAATCGGTATTCCCTGGGCGGCGGATATCATCAACTTTGTGATCCTGACGGCGATCCTGTCAGCCGCCAATTCGGGACTTTACGCGTCAGGTCGTATGTTGTGGTCGCTGGCCAATGAGAACACGCTGCCGCGCGCCTTTGCCCGTGTAAATAAACGCGGTGTGCCGCTGTTCGCTATCACGATGAGTATGATTGGCGGGCTGTTAGCGCTGTTTTCCAGCGTGATTGCGCCAGACACGGTGTTCGTGGCGTTGTCAGCGATTTCCGGTTTTGCGGTGGTTGCAGTATGGCTGAGTATTTGCGCATCGCATTTCATGTTCCGCCGTCATCATCTCCAACAAGGCAAGTCGCTTAACGCGTTGGCTTACCGTGCACCGTTGTATCCGCTGACGCCGATTCTTGGCTTTCTGCTTTGCCTGATGGCCTGTATAGGTCTGGCATTCGATCCCACTCAACGCATCGCCTTATGGTGCGGCATTCCGTTTGTGCTGCTTTGCTATGGCGCATACCATATGACGCACAAAAATAAAAAATTCCCTGAGGCTGAGGAGGCCAACGATGTCGCTTAATCCTGTCGCGCAGGCGCTAACGGAATCTGAATCGCTGATTCTTGATGGCGCGCTGGCCACTGAACTGGAAGCGCGTGGCTGCAATCTGGCTGATGCGCTGTGGTCTGCCAAGGTATTAATGGAAAACCCTGAGCTGATTTATCAGGTGCATTATGACTATTTCGCTGCCGGGGCGCGCTGTGCGATTACCGCCAGTTATCAAGCGACGCCGCAGGGTTTCGCGGCGCGAGGTCTGGATGAAACACAATCGCTGGCGCTGATTACGCAAAGCGTTGAGCTGGCGAAACGTGCTCGTCAGGATTTTCTTGCGCAGCAAGGCGCGCACCAGACGCTGCTGGTGGCGGGATCAGTTGGGCCTTACGGCGCTTATCTGGCTGATGGCTCAGAGTATCGCGGTGATTACGCACTGCCCGAAGCGGAAATGATGGCGTTTCACCGGCCACGCGTGAAAGCGCTGCTGGAAGCGGGCGCGGATCTGCTGGCATGTGAAACCTTGCCTTCGTTTGCTGAAGCTCAGGCGCTGGTGAAGTTGCTGACGGAATTTCCTCACAGCGCGGCCTGGTTTTCATTCACGCTGCGGGATGCGGAACACATCAGCGATGGAACCCCGTTGAGCGAGGTCGTGGCCTATCTTGATGCACAGCCGCAAGTGGTGGCGTTGGGGATTAACTGCGTGGCACTGGAAAGCGTTACGCCTGCGCTGAAACAGCTTCAGGCGTTAACCGACAAACCGCTGGTGGTTTATCCCAATTCTGGCGAGCAATATGATGCCAGCAGCAAAACCTGGCACTCCGCGCCTTCGGGCTGCACCTTGCATGACAAATTGCCTGAATGGCAACACGCTGGCGCACGTCTCATTGGCGGTTGCTGCCGCACCTCACCGAAAGACATCGCGGCTATTGCGCACCGTTGTCAACCGCAATAAGGCAGCAGAATCGGGCGATGATAGCGCGATTGAGACGCGTGAAAAGGCGGGAAGGGCAGTTTAGACTGTGCTTCCTGACCTTTTAGTGGATCCCTTCATGAAACAGCGAATTCTGGCTTTGGCCGCTGCACTACTGCTTAGCGGTTGTGCCACCATTGTCGGCAACGAAACCCAATCGGTACGCATCGATTCCCTGCCGCAGGGCGCACGCTTCACGGTGCAGGATGAGAACGGCCGTGCGGTTGCTCAGGGATTCACGCCGCAAACCGTCGAGCTGGAAAAATCAACCGGCCGTTACTTCGGTAAAAAACATTATCTGCTGATGCTGGAAAGTCCTGGTTATGTGCCGGTGACGATGCCTATCGAGGCACGCGCCAACCTCTGGTATCTGTTAGGTAACATTCCGCTGGGCGGATTCCCTGGCTGGCTGCTGGTCGATCCTTTCTATGGCGGCATGTACAACCTTAAACCAGAGCATCCACGTCCGTTTATGAACCCGGTTGGCGCGCGCGGTTAATCACTGCGCGGTAGGTTGCAGCATGCCGCCTGGCGTTTTATGCTTTTCCAGATACTGGTGCTGGAAAATACACATGCGGATGGTGTTGCGGTATTCGCCGTTGATAAAGAATTCGTGCTTTAGCACGCCTTCAATCTCAAAACCCAGCTTGGTGTAGATGTGGATCGCTTTCTCGTTCTCCTGATCAACAATCAGATAGAGCTTGTAAAGATTAAGCACGGAAAAACCATAATCCATCGCCAGCTTAGCCGCCTGGCTGGCGAGACCTTTGCCCTGATGCGTAGGATCGATGATGATCTGAAACTCTGCGCGGCGGTGGACATGATTAATCTCAACCAACTCCACCAGCCCGGCTTTTTGCCCATCATGCTCAACCACAAAGCGACGTTCAGTTTGATCGTGAATGTGCTTGTTGTAGAGATCGTAAAGCTCAACAAACGCCTCATAAGGCTCTTCAAACCAGTAACGCATCACGCTGGCGTTGTTATCCAGTTGATGAACAAAGTGCAGATCTTCCCTTTCCAGCGGGCGTAATTTAACCGTCATTTTTCATTCCTTTTATGTCAACAATGCCGCGAGTATAGCCGTTACGGCTTCGCGTTTGCATGGAGGCGTTAAACCGCGACTTTCTCATCATTCAATCTGGCTATCGCACAGAGAAGCGGGGCGGAATGGCGTATTACAGCATTTTGCTGAGATAGACGCCGAGCGGGTCGTCGCCGTAAGGTGCAAAGGCTGCACAGCGTTGATAGCCCAGACGCTGGTAAAATCGCAGCGCGGCGTGATGATGTAGACCGGTTTCCAGCCTGAGTTGCTGTAAACCGACGTCACGCGCCTGCATTTCAATGTCGGCCATCAACTGTTCTGCCACACCTTGTCCACGCACCTCAGGTGCAACAAACAGACGTTTTAATTCACCAAAACCGTTTGGCTGAATCATTAACGACAAACATCCCACTGCGCGGCCTTGTGTATCACGCGCCATCAGCAGAATCAGCTCATCGTCTGCGAGCGCCGTGAGGTCGGTGCAATGTTGACTTTCGGGCGGGTAAAGGGCGTTTTGCCAGTGATCTAACGCGGCAATCAACGCTGCAGCGCAGGGTGAGAAGGGTTCTTGTTGAATCGAAAACACGTGGTCCTCAGCATTCCGTTTACGGGGATTTTACCCTACGACGAAATTGGACCACGCTTCAAGTACTACGCGCCGATCTGCTCAATGATGCGGCCCTGCGCCATGCGTACCGCGCTGTCGCACATGTGATCGATCACATCAGGATCGTGACTCACCAACACCATGGTTAAGCCATCCTGGCGTTTCAGATCGCTTAGCAAGTTAAGGATCTCAGCCTGTACCGACATATCGAGTGCCGACGTCGGCTCATCTAACAGCAGGATCTTCGGCTCAAGCAGCAGCGCACGTACAATCGCTACACGCTGACGTTGACCGCCTGAAAGCTGATGCGGATAGCGATCCGCCAATGCCGGATCCAGGCCAACATGGCGAAAGCCTTGATTGATACGATCGTCAATGTTGTCGCGCCTCAGCAATTTTAACGGCTCGGCAAGGGTACGACGCAGGCGGTGACGCGGATGCAGCGAGGCGTAGGGATCTTGAAAAACCATCTGTACGTCGCGACGCAATTCGCCGGTAAACGGTTTACCCGGCGCAACATCTTTACCCGCCAGCTGCATCTTGCCTTGCCAGTGCGGATTGAGTCCGGCCATAACCCACAGCAGCGACGATTTACCGCAGCCGGATGGGCCAACCAAACCAAAGCAGGCACCCGCTTCAACCTGGAGATTGACATCATGCACCACGGTACGCAGCTCGTAACCCTGCTTGTGCGCTACGCTCAGGTTCTGCAAATTAATCACGATTCACCTCCAGCGCAGCACGATCCAACACCGGCAGCGTTTGGCCATGCGTAGCTTTGCTCGGGCGGCACGACCACAAGGTGCGCGTATAAGGATGGGTGGCGTTAGGCAGCTCATTAGCCGGCAGCGTATCCAGCAGTTGGCCTTTGTACATCACCATCACGCGTTCGCAGTGCTCTGAAACCTGCTGAAGATCGTGGCTGATCAGCAACAAACCCATATTGCGCGCTTCGACTAAACCACGGATCAGCGCCAGCACTTGATCGCGCATAGCATGATCCAGTGCGGATGTCGGTTCATCAGCAATCAGGAAATCGGGATCGGTGATCAAGGCGATCGCCAGCATCACGCGCTGGCCCATGCCGCCAGAAAGCTGGTGAGGATAGTTTTGCATCAGTCGACGTGGATCAGGTAATCCCACTGCATTGAGCATTTCGCACACTTTCTCTTTACGCTCAGCGCGGCTGAGGCGGCGATGCAGCAGCAGCGGCTCCTCAACTTGCCAGCCGATTGTGCGGGTAGGATTGAGGGCATATTTCGGATCTTGCATCACCATCGCAACGCGGTTGCCGCGCAGCGTATTCCAGTCTCGCTCACGTAACTTCAGCGCGTTTTCTCCGGCTATTTGCAGCTGTTTTGCCTGTAAATGCAGAGCAGGGGAGAGTAGGCCCATCAAGGAGCGAGCAGTCAGGGATTTACCCGAGCCAGATTCGCCCACCAGCGCCACGCGCTCACGGCCAAGGGTAAAACTGATGTTATCTACCAGCAGCGCATCATCGCTACGAATAGTGAGCGACTCGGCATGAAGTAAGACATTATTTTGCATGTCGGGTATCCAGTCGGTCACGCAGGCCGTCGCCTGTCAGATTAAAAGCGAGGCTGGCGAACAGAATCGCGGCGCCCGGAGCGGCAGCAACCCACCATTGGTCGAAAATGACTTTACTGCCTTCCGCGACCATTGAACCCCATTCAGCCGTTGGCGGCTGTACGCCCATGCCGAGAAAGCCGAGGCCAGCAGCAGAAAGAATAATGCCGCCCAGACTCAGGGCCGCTCGCACCACCGCTGTCGGCATGCAAAGTGGCAGAATATGGCCAAACATCAGGCGGAAGCCGGTAATGCCCTGCATACGCGCGGCGGCAAGGTAATCACTGCGGCGCAGCGCCAGCGTTTCAGCACGAGCCTGGCGAGCAAACGGTGGCCAACTGGTCAGCGCCAGCGCCAGCGCGCCGTTCATTAACCCCGGCCCCATAATTGATACCAGCGCCAGTGCAATCACCAGATTGGGCAGCGACAGGAAGATATCGGTGATGCGCATCAGCACACGCTCCGTCCAGCCACCGACGTAACCTGCGGTGATGCCAATCAGCAGACCAACCGGGATGGTCAGAATCAAAATCAACGACACCAGCAGTAGCGTTGGACGCGCACCGTAAATCACGCGGGACAGCAAATCGCGACCAAAGCCGTCAGTGCCGAACCAGTGCAGCGCGGAAGGCGGCAGCAGGCGATTCGATATGGTTTGCAGGTTGGGATCGTAAGGCGAAAGCAGCGGAGCCAGCAGCGCCATCAGGATCAGGATCGCCACTAACGTCAGACCAATCGTTAATGAGGTGACGCGGCGTTGGCGGCGTCGAGGCCGCATAGTTTCAAGTTCAGAGAGTTGTTGCGTCATCGGGTTCTCGGATCGGTTAACCAGGTAAGGGCATCCGCCAGCGCATTAATTAAAATAAAGCAGCCGCCAATCAGTAATGTGGCACCCAGAATTGCGGGCACATCGCCGGAGAACAGCGCGTTGGTCATGTAGCGACCGACGCCAGGCCAGGCAAACACGGTTTCGGTTAGCACTGAACCTTCCAGCAGCGTGGCGTAGGAAAGGGCAATCACCGTGACCAGCGTGCCAAGTACGTTAGGAAAGATATGACGCAGCAGGATACGAACGCGTCCGGCACCTTTGGCGCGAGCCAGCGTCACATACTCTTTACTGCTCTCTTCCAGCAGTGCAGCACGCAACAGGCGTGTAATACCTGCCATCGCCAGCAGGCCCAAAATCACTACCGGCAACCATAAGTGCGCAATCGCATTACGGAACATCTCCGGCTCGCCCGACAGCCAGCTGTCGATCAACACAAAACCGGTTTTTGGCTCCAGAGTATAAACCCAGATATCATCCAGACGTCCCGGTCCGGCTGACCAATGCAGCACGGCGTAAAAGAGCAGCATGCCCAGCAGGCCAAGCCAGAACACTGGCACTGAATAGCCCAACAGTGAAATAAAGCGAGCGATGTTATCGATGATGCTGCCTGGCTTCCATGCCGCAAGTAACGCCAGGCTAACACCAAACACTACCGCGAAGATCATTGCGCAGCTGGCCAGTTCAATCGTCGCCGGGAAAGTCTGCATCAAATCATTGCTGACCGGCTGGTTAGTCAACCGTGACACACCCAGATCGCCCCGCGCCAGATGCTCAATGTAGTGCCAGAACTGCATTAATACTGGCTGATCCAGACCCAGCTCGTGGCGTACCTGCTCATAGGTCGCTTCGCTGGCGTGATCGCCCGCAATCTGCTGCACCGGATCGATCGGTGAAAGGTGCGACAACATAAAGGTGAAGGCGAGCAGGCCGAGCAACGTCACCAGCAGCGACAGCAAGCTGGTGGAAACGCGCCCGGCACGCTGCCAAAAATGCCGGGCGAACCCGGCAGAGTGGGCAGAATTTGCCATTACTTCGTAACCTGCGAGTAGTAAACCATGTCAGGGTTGATGCCCTGAACATAGCCTTTGAGGTTATCACGCAGAGCAATCAGGTTTTTCGCCTGCATACCAATCACATACGGCGAGTTCTTCAGCACTTCGCGCTGCATAGCTTCATATAATGCAACGCGCTTCGCTGGATCGCTTTCAGCGGTTGCGGCTAATACCTGCTTATTCAGTTCCGGGATATGCCAGTCTGATCGATAAGCCAGGGTTTTGCTGCCATCTTCCGGGTTATAAGCGTAAGAAGCGGCATTGGTGTTCGGATCGAAATAGTCGGAACCCCATGCATTGAGCGTAGCCTGGTATTGATGCGCTTTTACTTTAGTAGAGACTTCAGAGCTTAATCCCGGCACCACGTCCACTTTCACGCCGCCTTTGGCGAAGCTGCCTTGTAACGCTTGCGCGATATCAAGGTATGGCGGTTGATTGCTGGTAGAAAGCGTAAAGGAGACGTTGTTTAAACCCGCTTTTTTCAGAATCGCTTTGGCTTTTTCAGGATCATAGCTGTAGGGCGTATCGTTCAGCGCGCCGAGGAAACCTTTCGGCAGGAAAGTCTGATGCACATCAAACTGGCCTTTCAGCAAGTCATTGGCGATGCCGTTATAATCCCACAGGTAACGCGCTGCTTCCCAAAACGCCGGATTTTTCAGCGTATCATTGGCGCCTATATTGAACTGAATATAGTAAAGCGACGCCATTGGAATGGCTTCGGTCTTCACGCCAGCTTTACCTTTAAGTGAAGCAATCTGGTCAGCACCCAGGTTGCGGGCAATATCTGCATCACCTTGCTCCAGCAACAGACGGCGAGCAGCGGGTTCCGGTACGTTTTTAATTAAAATGTTTTTCAGCTTTGGCGCACCTGCAGGTGAGGTTGGATTGGCGCTCAGCAACACCACTTCATGCAGAACGACTTTGCGGATCTGGTAAGGGCCGCTGCCTGCTGAATGCGTTGCTAACCACTGATTACCGAAGTCACCATTCTTTGCATTCGCCATCACCGTTTTTTCATCAACAATGGATGAAACCGGCGCAGAAAGCAGGCTCAGAACGTATGTTGGGCTGACGTTAGCACTCCAGCTAATCTGAACATGATTGTCATCGACTTTCTTCAGGAAAGTATCAACGTTGTCTTTGTTCCAGCCGAGCTGGGTAAGAATAAAAGAAGGATCAAGGTTCAGCTTAACCACGCGACCCAACGAGAAGATCACATCTTCTGGACGCAGCGGATTGCCGCTGGCAAATTTCGCATCTTTACGCAGCTCAAACGTCATACTGCGATTGTCGCTGCCAGCTTGCCAGGAAGTGGCTAATGTCGGCTGCAGATCGATAGGATTTTGCGGATCAGACTGCACCAGACGTTGATAGATATTGGTAAAAGCCTGCACGGTGGTAAGTTCAAAACCTTTGGCCGGATCAAAACTGTCGGCATCATCAGTTGATTGAGCAATCACCAGCGTATCTTTTGGCGTGGCGGCATGGGCTGTGAAGGCTGCAGCCAGCGTCATTGCCAGCAGTGATGGAATTATTGTTTTCATGAAATTTCCTTGCCTAAAAAAAGTAACGCGAGTGTACGAAAGGGCCGAGACGAAGAATAGTCGAAAATAGGCTAATGATATGCAAAAAAGGTATAAGGATGACGATGCAGTTATAAGCGAGTGGGCAGACATTACGTTCAAACGCTACAAGCGTAATAGAGCCGAGAAAAAATGCATACTTCTGTTAGACATTCTTAGCGCATTAATAACATAAGCCGGTGGCAAGATTTTATTTTAAGGGGATTTATCGATCTTTTTTCAATCAGTTTGAGTAAACAGAAAAGTTTCGGATGTTTGCGTGAACGTATATTTAATAAGGGTGGTTAAAATAAAAAAATCGTGTTCCACTCTTTTAAGCGGTTGAATGGATTTGTCTTTTTTAATAGGGAGTTTAAGTTTTAACCCGCTTTGTCGCTTTAGTTGAATAGGCACGTTATTTCAGTGAGTAAGTCAGTATCAGGCTTGCCCGCAGGTGATGTTTATTAACTGTAAAAGATATGATGGTATTATGACGATGATAAACTGGCAGGTTATTGATAAATTTATATTAATAATACTTGATGGAGATCAAGGCCGCTGGGCGTTCCTCGCTGACCAATTGCGTGCTTTGGGGGTACCTGATGATAAAATTGTTCGTATTGAAACGCCATCAGGTGAATCTTCAGCTTGTCATCGGACTCAAGCACATATTAATGCAGTAGAGATGGCGCAAACGCAGGGTTGGCATAATGCTTTTATCATTGAGGATGATTTTTGTTTTAATGAGTGTGAAAGTAATTATGAAAATATAAATCGCTTTCTCAATGCGTTATCGAAGATAAAATGGAGCGTTGCGCTCTTCGCTGCAAATTACTATAAAGTCACGCCGGTTAAAACGGTTGATTATCTGGTCCGCGTTAATGTTGCGGGATCTGCCTGTGCCTACGTGGTTAATAAAGATTATTACACCTCGTTATTAACCAATTACCGCTGTGGATTACAAGCCTTGCTTCAGGGAAAAAGTGAGCAAGAGTATGCTTTAGACGTAAACTGGCACACAAGTATGCATCGGGATTTATGGCTAGGCATTTTTCCCACTAGCGGCAGCCCATTTACTGATAAAAGCATGAGCGAAAAGAGTGATTGTCGCTCGCAGTTTAACAAGCCATTACACGAAATCATCTCTCCTGCAAAATTATCACCTTCACCCTCTGGCCCAATCAAAGTGGACTTTTACTTCCAGTGGCCGCCAGGATGGACAAATTTTGAATCGGTGATTGATGCTATGCGCAGTAATCCCGCTTTTGATTGTCGTATTGTTGTTGTGCCCTATCTGAACTTCAACGCCACCGATCTAAAGGGTGATATCCAGCGCGGCATACTCAAAGAGCGGTCGCTCGATTACATTGGTTTCGAGGATTATTCGCTGGAGTCACGCCAGCCTGATGTCGTTTTCCTGCAGAATCCTTATGATGAAGCGAGGCCAGAAGCTTTTCGCAGCGAATATCTGTATCAGCGTGGCGTTAAAATTGCCTATATTCCTTATGCGCTCGATACAGGCATCGGTGAAGAAACCATGGTGTATCAATACAATTTGCTATGTCAAAATTTAGCGACATGGATTTTCTCTCGCTCCGAAAGACACAGAAAAGAGTTCGCGTCTCAATGCCATGCAGGTAATAAGCATGTCTATGTCACAGGGCATCCTAAATTTGATTATTACGATCGCCGTTATGGTTTTGATGAAGAGAATAAAACGAAGGGGAAGGTTAAAACGTTTCTATGGACACCGCATTTTATCCTGCCGGGAAACCGGAAGATGTACAGTACATTTAATATTTATCATGCGGCAATCATAAAACTGATTGAACGTGATGATGTTCATGTGATCATTCGTCCTCATCCTTTGCTAAAACAGTGGTTGAATGTGGCAAGTCAAAAGACTCAGGATAACTACAAAAAGCTCGTTGATATCTCAAAGACCCGGAGTAATGTTAGCTGGGATTTCAGTCATGATTATAAATCTTCATTCTCCCAATCTGATGCGCTTATTGCTGATATGGGATCTTTTTTACTTGAATACCTCCCCTCGAAAAAGCCCATTCTTTATCTAACCCATAAAACGTGTTACGGACTGAATAAAACCGCAGATTTTATTTATGATTCCTATGATGTGGCAAGGAATGAAAAGGATATTGCACGGTTTGTGGAAAATATTGTCAACGATCGCGATCCAATGCGGTTAAAACGTGAGGAGGTTTTACAGGCAGAGTTGCAAATAGATGATGTAACCGTAGGCGAGAAAATTACAAATATTATCTACCAGTCGTTAAGAGGTTAGGGGGTTAGTTTAGGCGTTAATAACGACAATAAAATTGATGTTCTAAATTAATCATTGGTATGGCTTTAATATTACGCTTGGTTAAAAAGCGTAAAGTTAACCTGATAATATTGTTGCAACTTTTGATGAAGTTGAATATCGTCCATTGATGTTTTACTGGCGTAACGCACTCAATGAATGGGAAATCTAATGGCTGTAGCCTGCTTACATACCGCCGCGAGTAATATCGCTATTTTTGACGACGCTGCCTGTAAACTCAACATTCCCGCTATTCATTTAAGTCATCTTGTCGTGCCGCACTGGTTGGCTGAAGCTGAGCGGGCAGGCGGATTGACGGTGGAACTAAAGCAGCAATTGGTCTCTTTTATTCAATCGATAATGCCTCATTTTGACGCCGTTTTGATCACCTGTTCAACGCTGGGTGCAGTAGCTGAAAATTTCCCTTGTTTGGAAAAGAGATGCGCAGTGTACCGAACCGATCAAATGTTGGCAGATGTATTAGGTGATCGTCCCGGAAAGTCGGTGGTGCTTTATGCCGCACCGTCTACATTAGCGACTACGACAGCCCTTTTTTGTCGAGATACGACACGGTTACAGCCTGAAGTACGACTGGTATCGGAAGCATGGCAGATCTTTAAATCAGGCGATCAAGATAGCTATCTTGCGTTAATAGCTGAAGCGATCAAAAAAGCATTAGATGAGGGAGCAGATAATGTTGCCCTGGCACAAGTCTCTATGGCACCAGCGATTAAAGCTTTTACGGGTGATGCTCGTGTATTAGCAAGCCCACATCTCAGTTTACAACGCTGCTTTGGCTAAAAGTTACTGTGGGTATCAAAGACAAAAAAGCCCGCTTTCACGGGCTTTTTTAAATGAGATAGCGTGATTCGACTGGAGCAGATTGCGTGTATTCAGCGTCTGGCTGCTTCTTTTTCCACGATTCTTTTCTGCTGCTAAAGCACCTCAGCGACGCATATCGCTCTGGCATTTATTCATCGTCTCGCTCTTTATTTGCGCGCTGCCGCTCATAAAATTCATCTTCCGCTGCAATGATTTCATCCATCAACGAATCCATATCCACTGTGTGATTTTCTTCGACGAAGAGACCTGTTAGTGGTGTTTCTGGCGTTAATTTTCCATCTTCATATAACAGCCAAATTTCTTTCGCATAACGCGTTTGCAGTAATTGCGGTGCGAACTGGCCATAATAAGCGGTGATGTTATTCACATCGCGTTCAAACATTGATTGAGCATGGTTGTTAGCAGCGGCATCTACCGCCTGCGGCAAGTCGATAATTACCGGGCCATTCGCATCGAGCAACACGTTAAATTCTGATAAGTCGCCATGTACGATGCCTACACACAACATGCGCACAATATTGCGAATCATGGTATCGAAATCAGCAATGGCACTTTCTTCTGTTAAGGTCACATCGCTAAGACGAGGAGCGACCATACCTTCAACATCCGTGACCAGCTCCATCAGTAACACGCCGTCGATACACATATAAGGCTGTGGTACGCGCACACCCGCGTTAGCCAGACGGAACAACGCATCGACCTCCGCCATTTGCCAGGACTCTTCTTGCTGCTTGCGTCCGAATTTGGAACCTTTTTGCATTGCACGGCTATTACGCGAATTACGGACTTTACGACCTTCCTGGTACTGCACGGCTTGCTTAAAGCTACGTTGCGTTGCTTCTTTGTACACTTTGGCACATTGGATTTTGTCACCACATAAGACAGTGTACACGTCTGCTTCTTTGCCGCTTTTTAGACGCTGGAGCACTTCGTCTATCAGGCCGTCATCGACCAGCGGTTGGATTCTGTTTGGGATTTTCATGCGGCTTTATACCTTATTTCAGCCGCTTTTCGTATCAATAACACAAACGATGATACTGGAAAAAATTGGCAGAGTTTGGACATTGGCTATCATTGGGTTTTCGTCGTTTCAGGCATCACGAAACAATCACATTTTACGAGGTACTTCTCAAGGTGTCTAAAAAGTTTGGATTTATTCAGGAAAATTCAGATTTCGCAGCGCTAATTTAAGACACAAAAAAGCCCGCAGGGCTTGCGCCGTGCGGGCTCTTAGGACTTCATCGGATGACTCTGGTAATCACCGATGGAGAATTTTGGTGGAGCTGGCGGGAGTTGAACCCGCGTCCGAAATTACTACACCGTCGGCACTACATGCTTAGTCCAGTCTTTACATTCGCCGGTCAGCTGCGAACGGACACGCCACTGACAAACTAGCCTGATAGGATTTAACGCTTCAACCCCAGGCAGGGCGTCCACGCGATCTCTTTTGGGTTTGACCTCTCTTGATCCCCGTCCTAAGAGCGGAGGCTAGGGAGAGAGGGCTCTAAGCAGGTTATTAAGCTGCTAGTGCGTAGTTTTCGTCGTTTGCGACTATTTTTTTGCGGCTTTTAACGAGGCAAACCGCCCCTCGGCATGCTCCTAAGGCTTCACAATCCCGTCGAATCCAGAATCAGCCCCAAGACTTCAAATACTAGCAAAAAATCGCATCGGAATCCAGCGTTTAACGGCGGGCGTTCTTCATGATGCGCGCTTTATCCATTTGCCATTCACGATCTTTAATATCCGAGCGTTTATCGTGCTCTTTTTTACCGCGAGCTACGCCAATTTTCAATTTACACCACGCGTTTTTCCAGTATAGCGACAAGGCTACGATGGTATAACCTTCGCGATTTACTCGGCCAAACAGCGAATCAAGTTCGCGCTGTTTCAACAGTAACTTGCGGGTGCGTGTTGGATCACAAACAACGTGACTTGACGCGACAGCTAAGGGTTGAAAGGTCGAGCCGAACAAGAAAGCTTCGCCATCGCGCAGCAAGATATAGCTCTCGCTGATGTTAGCTTTCCCAGCGCGGAGTGATTTAACTTCCCATCCTTGCAGCGACAAACCTGCTTCGAACTCTTCTTCGATGAAGTATTCGTGGCGGGCACGCTTGTTCATGGCAATTGTGGCAGAACCGGATTTGTGTGATTTTTTCTTTGTCATAGTGCTGAGTACTTTACATCACTTGGTCGGTTATCGCATCCCCAGTCCAGCGGGGCGTCAGGAAACAGGATATTCTAGCACACCCAAACACCGAGGAATTTTTGTTTAACCGCTGAAAATGCTATTATTTAGCGGTTTTGTGACGAACAGGAACCATTATGGCTCAGATTAGTCGTTCGGCGCTGGTGCCTTTCAGTGCCGGGCAGATGTACCAATTAGTAAATGATGTGGATGCATATCCCCAATTCCTGCCGGGTTGTACCGGTAGCCGCGTATTGGATGCGTCAGAGAATCAAATGACAGCGTCCGTCGATGTTTCGAAAGCGGGCATCAGCAAAACGTTTACCACGCTTAATACGCTGACAGACAATCAGAGCATCCACATGCAGCTGGTTGATGGGCCATTTCGTAAATTAACTGGCGGCTGGCGTTTTGTCTCATTAGGTGATGATGCCTGTAAAGTGGAATTAAGCCTGGAGTTTGAATTTACCAACATGCTGGTAGAGATGGCCTTTGGACGCATCTTCAAAGAGTTGGCTAATAGCATGGTTCAGGCTTTCACTCAGCGGGCCAAAGAGGTTTACAGTGCCTGATATCTCCGTTGAGGTGGTTTATGCACTGCCTGAAAAACAGTATCTGCGTTACGTTAAAGTAGAGCAGGGCAGCACGGTAGAACAGGCCATCGAAGCGTCAGGGTTACTGGAGTTGCGTAAGGAGATCGACCTTAGCAGTAATAAGGTGGGTATTTTTAGCCGTCCTGTAAAGCTAAGTGACAGCGTGGACGAAGGTGATCGTATTGAAATATACCGCCCGCTGATTGCCGATCCCAAAGAGTTGCGTCGGCAACGTGCTGAGCGGGCAAGCAGCAAAAAGTAAATCTATAACATCTTCTGCTCACCGCATGACTCTCTACAGGCACGAGCCAGCGAAATGAAAAAAGGCGCTAAATGCGCCTTTTTTATCATTCTTGATCCCACACTAACCGCGTTTTGGAGTCAGGTTCGGCTTGTTATCAATGTTAGTGAGTACGCCATTACCGTCGAAGTTAAGCGTCAGCGTCTGCTGTTTTACGCTTTCATGACCGGGTTCCTGACGGAAAACGTAATACCAGACATTGCTGCCAAACGGATCTTTCATCATTGGAGTACCCAGCGTGTAAGCAACTTGTTGCTGAGTCATGCCGGTATGAATCTTGGCCACATCATTAGCAACCAGGTAATTACCCTGATTGATATCCGGACGATAAACCACGCGCTCTAAAGTGGAACATCCGGCGGTCATCATTAACATTACCACTGCCGCGGCAGTCAGCGTTTTACAGCGCATTTATACATTCCTTTTCTGGGGCCAAACGCCTTTCAACAGGCTTTTTGTTGCCATCAAAATCTGAACTCTGCTTGCGGCAGGCTTTATTACTTTGGCGACATAAGGTGCCGATGATAATAAACCTTTTCGCTATTGGGAACCTCTACAGAGCATGCATATGACCGCGCTGTGTTAAAAAAGTGCCTTCTTAGGCCGCTAAAAGTTCTTTAGCGTTAGCAAGTGTATTGCGTGTGACTTCACTGCCGCCCAGTAAACGCGCCAGTTCTTGTAGGCGGGCTCGCTTATCCAGCGGCTGCATATGCGTTTCTGTCATCTCACCGTCCGTCTCTTTGCTAACGAAGAAATGTTGATGACCACAGCCCGCAACCTGCGGTAAATGCGTCACGCACATGACCTGAGTAGACTCGCCTAACTGGCGCAGCAGCTTGCCCACTACCGCGGCCGTAGGTCCGCTGATACCGACATCAACTTCATCGAAAATCATTGCCGGCGTTTCCATTTTCTTCGCGGTAATAACCTGAATGGCCAAGGCGATACGGGAAAGCTCACCGCCTGAGGCAACTTTACCCAATGGTTGCAAAGGTTGACCCGGGTTAGTCGTAACCTGGAAATCAACGCGACTGGCGCCGTCAGCTGTGAGCTGATCAGGATTAAACATCAGTTCAATAGTGAAGCGGCCATGCGGCATCGACAACATATGCATGCTTTGGGTGATCAACTGCTGCAATTCATTTGCGAACTTCAAACGCTGTTCATGCAATTGCTCAGCGCTGTGCAATGCAGCTTGATAGTGCTCAGTTACCAGAGTTTGCAAGCTCTCTTGATCACTCTCTTGCTGCGAAAGCAGCTCTGCTTCTGCCAACAACTGCTGATGAAATTCAGGTAAACCTTCAGGCGTGACATGATGTTTACGCGCTAACGCGATCTGCCGAGAAATGCGCATCTCTAATTCGTACAAGCGGTTTGGATCAAGATCCAGGCTGTCGCAGTAGTGACGCAATTCATCGCTGGCTTCGCTGAGCTGAATCGCTGCTTCTTCAAGCAAATTGAATACGCCACTGACTTTATCGTCGAGCGTAACCAGTTCTGACAACATCTGACGAGCGCTATAAAGCAGGCTGTTCAGATTGCTGTCATCACTGTCAGCCAACAGTTGTAAGGCCTGCTGGCTGGTTGAAAGAAGTTGACCGCTGTTAGCCAGGCGTTTGTACTCTTCATCAATCTGCTCATATTCACCCGCTTGCGGTGCAAACTCATTCAGCTCTTTCAACTGATACTGCAGTAGTTCGCGACGCGCTTCGCGTTCAAACGCCAGTTGCTGATGCTGTGCCAGTGTGCGACAGCTCTGATGCCAGGTTTGATAGTGGCTGCGCATGCGCTGTAGCAAATCGTCATGACCTGCATAAGCATCTAAAAGGTGTTTTTGATGATCGGCTTTGAGTAACAGCTGGTGAGCATGTTGACCATGAATTTGGATTAGCAACTGGCCGAGATCACGCAGTTGAGAAAGCGGGACAGCAGTACCATTAATGAAACCACGTGAACGGCCATCTGCGCTGATGATACGGCGAAGCAGACATTCGTTGCCATCATCAAGATCATTCTCTTCCAGCCAGCGCTGGGCTGAAGGTGATAACTTTAACTGGAAGCGGGCACATAAATCGGCCCGGCTGGCACCCTGACGTACCATGTCAGCCTCAGCACGGCCGCCAAGGCATAAACCCAGCGCATCAATGGCAATGGATTTACCTGCACCGGTTTCACCAGTGATTGCTGTCATACCGCGTTGAAAATCAATGTCGAGCTCACGAACGATAGCGAAATTACTGATGGTCAGTTGTGCCAGCATAGAATCACCTGTATGTAAAAACAGATATGGTTTTTCATACAGTATAAACTGGTTTTTTATCCAGTAAAGAGGGCACGCAATTTTTTAAAATAATTTTTTTGACCAGCCGAGTTTGGAGCTTAGCGTATTGAAATAGCTGTAATTTTTTGGATGGATTAGGTTAAGGTGATTCTCGCTACGCCTGATTAGAACATCTTCACCTTCCTGTATAGGCAAGGCAATTTGGCTGTCACAGCTGATTTCCAGGTCACTACGCCGTGATGAAAAACGTAATCGAATCGTACTGCTGCTGTTAATCACCAATGGACGCGCGGACAAGGTATGCGGAAACATAGGCACTAAAACAATGGCATCCAAAGAGGGAGTCAATATTGGGCCGCCGGCAGAAAGTGAATAGGCCGTTGAGCCGGTTGGCGTAGAAATAATTAAGCCATCTGAACGCTGCGAAAAGGCAAACACTTCGTCAATGTAGACTTCAAATTCAATCATATGTGCGACTTTGCCAGGATGAAGTACGACTTCATTTATCGCGCTACCAATACGTGGTGAACAGTCATGCCTGCAAACCTGCGCTTCCAGCAAAAAGCGGCTTTCGACAAAATAATTGCCCTGCAACACTTCATCTAATTGCTGTTGAGCATTATCAGGATCGAGATCGGTTAAAAAGCCTAAATTGCCGCGGTTAATACCAATCACTTTAATGTCATAACGCGCCAGTACACGCGCTGCGCCCAGCATGTTTCCATCACCGCCAACAACAACCGCAAGATCGGCTTGTTGACCGATTTCTGCAAGCGTACCGGTTTGCACATCATGCAGGGAAAGTTCCTGCGCGATCTGCTTCTCAACGATCACTTGATAACCTTTGGCTGTTAGCCAGCGCCAAAGCATTTCGTGGGTGGTTAGCGCTGTAGGATGACGTGGATGACCCACGATACCAATGCAGTTAAAGTGTTTGTTCATGTAATGGGTATTCCTTATAAGCTAAAACGGCAAGGCAATGTGATAGGTTCCCTTGAAACCGCCAAACCGATCCCCATAATAAGCCAACCAGCGAAATGAATGTGCAAAACGCGGAGAAATTCATGAGTAGTAAAGAACATAACACCCCTAACGAGCAAGTCTCAGACGAAATTGAGCAGGATCAGCAGCAACCACAGGACGCGGAGACAGCGGTTGAGGTGGATTCTCGTGATGAGCGTATCGCCCAACTTGAAGCCGAATTAGCGCAATCTCAGACCGGCGTTCGTGATGCGCAGCTGCGCGCGCAAGCAGAGATTGAGAATATTCGTCGTCGTGCTGAGATGGATGTAGAGAAGGCGCACAAGTTCGCGTTAGAAAAATTTGCTAACGAACTGCTGCCTGTTATCGACAGCCTTGAGCGTGCGATGGAAGTGGCTAATAAAGAAGATGAGAAGCTGGCGTCTATGATTGAAGGCATTGAACTGACGCTGAAATCCTTATTGGGTGCAGTACGTAAGTTTGGTGTAGAAGTCATTGGCGAAACGGGTGTGCCGTTTAATCCAGAAGTGCATCAAGCTATGTCAATGATGGAATCTGAAGATTTCGAACCGAATCACGTCATGTTAGTGATGCAGCGCGGCTATACCTTAAATGGTCGTCTGTTACGTCCGGCAATGGTTGCGGTAGCAAAAGCCAAAGGCTGAGTTTACGTCTGAAAATTGCTAGACGGCCGCGCATTGTCGCGGCCGTTTGCATTTGGCCTATTCAGGCAGAACAGGTGTCCAGTTAATGGGCGTTTTGCCTTCTTCAGTCAGAATCGCGTTGGTTTTAGAAAAGTGCTGACACCCAAAAAAACCACGATGTGCTGAAAGCGGGGAAGGGTGCGGAGCCTGTAAAACGTGATGGCGCTCGCGATCGATAATGCTGCCTTTTTTCTGCGCGTGAGAGCCCCAAAGTAAAAAGATCACACCTTCCCGATGTTGGTTGATGGCTGCAATGACATTATCCGTAAACGTTTCCCAGCCGAAACGCGCATGCGAATGCGCTTTTCCCGCTTCTACGGTTAAAACCGTATTCAGCAACATCACGCCTTGTTTAGCCCAGCTTTCGAGAAAGCCGTGATGGGGTTTTTGGAAGCCCTCAATATCTTGCTGCAACTCTTTATACATATTCTGTAGGGAAGGCGGGGTAGGAACGCCCGGCAACACTGAAAAAGCCAGACCATGCGCCTGGTTTGGGCCGTGATAAGGATCCTGTCCTAGAATAACAACCTTAATATCATCCAGTTCAGTTAAGCGAAACGCATTAAAAACATCTTTTTGGGGAGGATAAACAGTTACCCCTGCAGCACGCTCATTGGCAACAAGTTTTAAGGTTTCAACGAAGTAAGGTTTCTCTTTCTCTTCTGCCAGCACATCATGCCAGCTCAGCTTTTCAGCCATGTTTAGCTCCTTCAAAAATCGATGTCTTAAGCTTAGCTGTTCTCGCTAAAGAGCAGAAGGGTAAAAATATTTTAAAAAGACAACAAATGTTGATCAGTGTTGTTCAGATAAATCAATAAGATAATAAAAACGATTTTTTTTGCCCCGATGAGATTGATGCAGGTCAAATCTTCATCACTTCAACAATGCTATACCAACGCCTCTATTTGATTTCTTCACCAGATTGGCAATAGTCAATGCAATGCCTTGGAGGCTCAATCATGATTACTGGTATCCAGATTACTCAGGCTAACAATCCACAACTTCTCAACTCTTTCTGGCTGCTGGACGATGAGAAAGCAGAAGCGCGTTGCCTGTGCGCGAAAGGGGATTATGTAGAAGATCAGGTTGTAGCGGTGAAAGAGCTGGGTGAAATTGCGTATCGTGAAGTGCCATTGGAAATGAAGCCGCAGGTTCGCGTGGAAGGGGGGCAGCACTTAAATGTGAATGTGCTAAGCCGTGAAACGCTGGAGGATGCAGTTAAACACCCAGAGAACTATCCGCAGTTAACCATTCGTGTTTCAGGTTATGCGGTACGCTTTAATGCACTGACACCTGAACAGCAGCGTGACGTGATTACCCGCACTTTTACTGAAAGTTTGTAATAACGGCGTTCCGGCGCTTTTGAATCACCGGTAGGAAAAAGAGACAAGACTCACACAGTATGTTTTCTTTTTATAATTATAAAGATAGGAAGAAATAACACCTTTCAGCATGAGTGAAAATTAACTTTATACTCATCAGAGCTTAGTTTCATCTCCAACGCGTTATTAATCGTTATATAAACAAAAAAATCGCCTTTTTAAGAGGCGATTTTTTGTCTGGGTGTCGATTTATTCAGCTTTACCGGTGGTTGCTGCTTCACCGCTCGGCTTGCGGCGTTTGCCGACGTTTTTCATGTCACGATGACGTTTCTTCACACGTGGCTTTTCAACTTCTTTATCTTTGTTCTCAGAGCGCTTCGCAAGCACCTTTTTCGACGGTTTACCTGTCGCTTTTGCACTTGGTGCTCGCGTAGTTGGACGTAACTCATCGATGGTGCGAATCTTTATCGGCTCATTGACATAGCGGGTGATTTTACCCAGCAAGATATGGTCATGCGCTTCAACTAACGATATCGCGATACCTTTACGGCCCGCACGGGCGGTACGGCCAATGCGGTGTAAATAGGTGTCGGCGGTGCGTGGCATATCAAAGTTGATGACGTGACTGACGTCATCAATATCGATACCACGCGCGGCCACATCGGTCGCGACTAACACATTAATTCGGCCATCTACCAAGCGTTTCAGCGCTTCAGTACGCTTAGCCTGCACCATCTCACCTTCAAGATAGCTGCTACGAATCCCTGCATCATGTAACCAGCTAACCAGCTCGTGTAAACGTTCACGCTTACGAACAAAAACAATGGTACGCGTAGCTTCTGGCTGCTTTAACAGATGAACAAGCAGCTTGGTTTTATGCTCGAGATCATCAGCGCGGTAATACCACTGCTGAATTTTTTTACGCTCGCGACGGCTTGGATCGGCTTCAAGCTCAACCGGATCGTTAAGCAGACGCTCAGCAAAATCTTTGATGTTCTCGCCTTCCAGCGTTGCGGAAAACAGCATCGTCTGTTTGCGCCAACGCGTTTCAGCGGCGATGGTTTCGATATCCTGCGCAAAACCCATGTCCAGCATGCGGTCGGCTTCATCAAGAATCAGCGTTTCTACGGCGCGGCAATCAAAGTTCTCTTCTTTGATGTACTGCAACAGGCGTCCGGTCGTGGCAACGACGACGTCCTGATTCTCGCTGAAGACTTCAGCATGGTTCATGTAGGCGACGCCGCCGGTAATGGTCGCGATGTCGAGATGAGTATGTTTAGCCAGTTCACGCGCTTGATCGGCAACCTGCATGGCCAGTTCACGCGTTGGCGTGAGGATCAAAATGCGCGGTGGGCCTGATTTTTTACGTGGAAAGTCGAGCAGATGCTGCAACGCCGGTAGCAAAAATGCGGCGGTTTTCCCGGTCCCGGTAGGTGCCGAACCCAGAACGTCGCGGCCCTCCAGAGCGGGCGGAATAGCAGCAGCCTGGATCACTGTTGGGCGCGTGTAGCCTTTTTCCTGCAGTGCTTCTAGCAGGCTTTCGTCAAGTTCGAGTTCGGAGAATGTGGTTACTGTCATGGTCTACCTCAGTTTGGGGCGCTGATTATAGACAGATCAAACATAATCTTCATCTGTTAATCCGCATCCTCTGCGTCCGGCATCGTCTGTTACGTGAATTCCACTACACGTCACGTTACACTGATGCGCTGTCGTACGGCAGAAAAATCAATGGTAGCAGAGAATGATGCAGGACAAACCGCCTGGGCGGCCCCAGTTAAAAAAGAATGGTTTTACCTTTAAACAGTTTTTTGTTGCACACGATCGCTGTGCAATGAAAGTGGGCACTGATGGCATTTTATTAGGTGCATGGTCGCCCATTGCCAATGTAAAACGCATTTTAGATATCGGTAGCGGAAGCGGACTTATTGCGCTGATGCTGGCTCAACGCACGCCGGAAACCGTTCATATTGATGCGGTTGAACTGGATAGCCAGGCGGCACAGCAAGCACGCGAAAATATTCAACCGTCACCCTGGTCAACACGCATTCATGTTCACCCGCAAGATATTGCCTCGTGGGCTGAAAACAGCGATCAACGTTATTCATTAATCGTCAGTAATCCACCTTATTTTGCGCCTGGCATTGCGTGCTCAAGTCCCGAACGTGACAGTGCGCGCTCGACCGCGACGCTCGATCATCAAACATTATTGCGTAGCGCAGCGTTACTCATCGAAGAAGATGGCTTTTTTTGTGTAGTGCTGCCAGAAACGGTGGGGCAAGACTTTAGCGCGTTAGCGCTGGCTGATGGCTGGCATTTACGTTTCCGCCTTGACGTGGCGGAATACGCAGAACGTCCGCCACATCGTGTACTGCTCGCTTTTTCGCCCAGCCCAGGCGAAACGTTACTTGAACGCCTCGCTATCCGCGCTAAGGACACCCATTACTCAGAAGATTGGTGCGGCTTAACGCGTGACTTCTATTTGTTTATGTAAGCATCGGGAGCCAGTATCGTTGGCAAGGCTTCCGGCAGTAGATCAGGGTAATCGAGAGTGAAGTGCAGGCCGCGGCTCTCTTTTCGCTCCAACGCACAGCGCACCATGAGATCCGCGACCTGCACCAGATTACGTAACTCTAATAAGTTATTGGATAGCCGGAAGTGAGCGTAATATTCATTAATTTCTTGCTGCAGCAAATTAATGCGGCGAAGCGCTCGCTCCAGCCGTTTAGTGGAACGGACAATCCCCATGTAATCCCACATAAATAACCGTAATTCATGCCAGTTGTGTTGAATCACAACGCGCTCGTCGGCGTCGTCCACTCGACTTTCATCCCACGCTGGCAACGTATCCACGAGGCTAATTTCAGGCAGCGTACGGATTAAATCTTCCGCTGCAGACCAGCCATAAACCAGACATTCCAGCAACGAGTTTGAGGCCATGCGGTTAGCGCCGTGTAAGCCGGTATAACTGACTTCACCGATAGCATATAAGCCGTTTACATCGGTACGACCTTGTTGGTCAACCATGACGCCGCCGCATGTGTAATGCGCCGCCGGTACTACCGGTATGGGGTCTTTAGTTAAGTCAAAACCGAAGGTCAGCAACTTCTCATAAATCATGGGAAAATGAGCGCGGATAAACTCTTCAGGCTGATGGCTTATATCAAGATACATACAATCTACGCCTAATCGCTTCATTTCATGATCGATTGCGCGTGCCACCACATCACGCGGCGCTAATTCTCCGCGCTGATCAAAGTCAGGCATAAAACGAGTGCCATCTGCACGAACCAGTCGAGCACCTTCACCGCGCAGCGCTTCTGTGAGCAAAAAATTTTGCGCTTGTGGATGAAACAAGCAGGTCGGGTGAAACTGATTGAATTCAAGGTTAGCCACGCGGCTACCGGCGCGCCAGGCCATGGCAATGCCATCGCCAGAAGCAATATCTGGGTTAGTCGTGTATTGATAGACTTTTGCTGCGCCACCTGTCGCCAGAACCACCGCTCGTGCGCAGCAGGTTTCAACTTGTTCGCGATTACGGTTCCAAATCCAGGCACCTACGACCCGACGTGGCCCTGGCAAGCCAAGTTTATCGGAAAGTATGAGGTCAACGGCATTGGTACGTTCGAGTATGCGAATATTAGGATGGTTTAGCGCCTGGCTAACTAAAGTCGTTTCGACTTCACGTCCGGTAGCATCAGCGCTATGTAAAATGCGGCGGTGGCTGTGCCCGCCTTCTTGGGTCAGGTGGTAACGCATATCACCTGCAGCCTGCGGATCGAGATCAAAGGCAACGCCATTATCAATCAGCCATTGCACACAATGACGGGCATTGTTGGCGATAAACGAGACCGCGTTGCGGTCACATAATCCTGCGCCAGCAATTAATGTATCTTCAATATGAGAATCGATACTGTCATTTTCATCAAAGACTGCGGCAATGCCGCCCTGAGCATACAGCGTAGACCCTTCATTCACCTGCGCTTTGCTCAATACGGTGACGTTGTACTGCTGAGCTAAACGCAGCGCCAGGGATAAGCCTGCAGCGCCACTGCCTACGATCATGACATCGCACTGATAATCTGGAAGTGAGTGAGTTTTCATAGTGTTTAATTTACTAAACAAGGATGGGCCGAGCATAAGCTTTATGTCGATTTCTGTGAAGTATTTTGAACAAATTATCGACTCTAAAATCTCCTTTTTAAAATATATAGTTTCTTATCAGCGAGTTAGTACACGCATGGTTTAAAAAGTGTTTTTTATACCAAACATAGATGTGGGTAAGGATTTAAAGATGAAAAAGCCGTTGTCATGGGTTACTCTGCCAGCGATTTGCGCTCCTTACATTGAACGATAAACAACAAGCTGCATGATCTGCAGCGGAGCGGTAATAATCAGGGCGATAAGTGAACTTTACGCCATATCATGACTCTAAGCGCATGCTTGCTCAGAACAATGAGATGTGCTGGCAGTTCCTTTACGCATTAGAAATGAATTTGGGGAGACATTACCTCGGATGAGCGAGCAGTTAACGGATCAGGTTCTCGTTGAGCGGGTTCAGAAGGGAGATCAAAAGGCTTTCAACTTACTGGTTATTCGTTACCAGCATAAAGTGGCGAGCCTGGTTTCACGCTATGTTCCCTCAGGGGACGTGCCTGACGTAGTTCAGGAGTCTTTCATTAAAGCTTACCGCGCACTGGACTCGTTCCGTGGCGATAGTGCTTTTTATACTTGGCTGTATCGAATTGCGGTCAATACCGCTAAAAATTACTTAGTTGCTCAGGGGCGTCGTCCACCTTCTAGTGATGTGGATGCAATTGATGCGGAAAACTTTGAAAGTGCAGGTGCACTGAAAGAAATTTCGAACCCTGAGAACTTAATGTTGTCAGAAGAACTGAAGCAAATTGTCTTTCGTACCATTGAGGCGCTTCCTGAGGATTTGCGTATGGCAATCACCCTCAGGGAACTGGATGGGCTAAGTTATGAAGAAATTGCCGCCATCATGGATTGTCCGGTAGGTACCGTACGTTCGCGTATCTTCCGTGCACGAGAGGCTATTGATAATAAGGTTCAACCGCTTATCCAACGTCAGTGATAACGGCTACTGGAAGGGTACTTAGGCATGCAGAAAGAAAAACTTTCCGCTTTAATGGATGGTGAAACCCTTGATAACGAACTTTTTTCGGCGTTATCAAAGGATGCTGAGCTACAGAAAAGCTGGGAAAGCTACCATCTGATTCGCGACACAATGCGTGGCGATGTTGGCGATGTCCTGCATTTTGATATCTCTGCACGCGTAGCTGCTGCCATCGAAAAAGAGCCGCTGCGTAAAATCACTACGTTGATTCCTGAAGCGCAGCCAGAACCGTCTCGCTGGGAAAAAATGCCGTTCTGGCACAAGATGCGTCCGTGGGCTGCACAGTTAACCCAGGTCGGCGTTGCAGCTTGTGTTTCTCTGGCTGTGATTGTGGGTGTTCAGCATTACAATCAGCCTGGAAGCAGCAGCGTTGAATCTTCAGATTCGCCGGTATTCAATACGCTGCCTATGATGGGCAAGGCATCACCCGTCAGTTTAGGTGTGCCGTCTGATGCATTTGATACCAACAGCGCTAATCAACAGGTTCAGGATCAGCGTCGTCGCGTTAATGCCATGCTGCAGGATTATGAATTGCAGCGTCGTTTGCACGCTGATCAACTGCAGTTTGAAACTGACGCGCCTAAACAAGCGCAAACCAATGTTCCCGGAACTCAATCCTTAGGAATTCAGCAGCAGTAATGAAGCAGCTTTGGTGTGCCGTTAGCCTGCTGGCAGGCAGCCTGCTTTGGTCATCTACCGCCCCAGCGCAAACCTCTGCGTCTGGGGCGTTGTTACAACAGATGGAGCAGGCAAGCCAGAACCTCAACTACGAATTCGCCTATATCAACGTTTCTCGCATCGGTATTGAATCGCTGCGTTATCGTCATGCCGTGATTGATAACCGCGTTTTCGCTCAGCTATTGCAGATGGATGGACCGCGCCGTGAAATTATTCAGCGCGGTAACGATATTAGCTATTTTGAGCCCGGCCTTGATCCTTTCTCTCTGCCAGGTAATCACATCATTGATGCGTTACCGTCACTGATTTTCGCCGACTTCTCAAAACTTAGCAGCGCTTACGATTTCATTACTGTTGGTCGTTCTCGTATCGCCGATCAAATGTGCGATGTACTGCGCATTGTTTCGCGCGACGGCACGCGCTACAGCTATGTAGTCTGGCTGGACGTGGATACTAAGTTGCCGCTGCGAATTGATTTACTGGACCGTGATGGCGAAACGCTTGAGCAATTCAGGGTAATCAGTTTTGCTGTTGATGAAGGCGTACGTAATCTGATGCAAGGGCTGGAGAAAGCGAATTTACCGCCATCACTCTCCGTGCCGAAAGGCGATAAAGCGACGCTGACGTGGCAGCCTTCCTGGATTCCAGCGGGCATGGCGCTTGTGTCCCAAAATCGTCGTGACATCCCGGCAATGAACAAAAGCGTCGAATCACGGCTTTACAGTGACGGCCTGTTCAGTTTTGCCATTAACGTTACCTCAGCCGATAAAAGCAGCACGACCCAGACATTGCGCACTGGACGTCGTACCGTACAAACCGTTTTGCGTAATAATAGTGAGATAACGGTCGTCGGCGAGTTACCGCCTACGACGGCAAAACGCATTGCGGACAGCATCGATTTAGGGTCACAAAAATGATGAGAGAATGGGCCACCGTGGTGGCATGGCAGGATGGTATCGCAACGTTGCATACTGAGGCGAAAACCTCCTGTAGTAGCTGCTCAGCGCGTAAAGGTTGCGGCAGCCATATGCTTAACAAGCTTGGCCCAAAGAATGCTCATGTCATGCAGATCGCCAGCAGCAAACCGCTGGAACCGGGCCAACGTATTGAATTGGGTATAAAAGAAAGCAGTCTGCTCGGTTCAGCGTTACTGGTATATATGACACCGCTGTTTGGCCTTTTCCTTCTTGCTGGCCTATTTCAGGCGCTATTTAATAGTGATCTTGCGGCAGCGAGTGGGGCCTTATTAGGCGGCATTGGCGGTTTTATTGTGGCAAAAGGTGTGTCGATGAAATTTGGTGACCGCGAAGCCTTCCAGCCTGTAATACTCAATATCGCTTTACCGCCTGATGCGCTGCGCGTTGAAAGCGAAGCGTGATCCTCATCCAGGCCGCATAGCTCGCGGCCTTCGTCATGTCCCCTCTCGCCACAATCTGTTGTGATTCCATCACGTTCCATTCTTTTATGCGCGGCCTTAACAGTGTAATATGCGTCGTCATTAATGAGGCTGACAGGATTGTGGGTAAAGAGCGATCTTCCTGAATGTGTCTGTGCTCAGGTTTTCAACTGATTTTCTACGTGAAGATATTCATATAAATGAAGCACATCCGAAATTTCTCCATCATCGCGCACATTGACCACGGCAAATCGACGCTCTCTGACCGCCTGATTCAAATTTGTGGTGGCTTAACCGATCGCGAAATGGCTGCGCAGGTTCTGGATTCCATGGACCTAGAACGCGAGCGCGGTATTACTATCAAAGCGCAAAGCGTAACCCTCGATTATAAAGCGTTAGACGGCGAAACTTACCAGCTCAATTTCATCGATACTCCGGGACACGTTGACTTCTCTTATGAAGTTTCTCGCTCATTGGCTGCCTGTGAAGGGGCATTGCTGGTGGTGGACGCCGGGCAGGGTGTAGAAGCGCAAACCCTGGCTAACTGTTACACAGCGATTGAGATGGATCTGGAAGTGGTGCCGGTCCTAAACAAAATTGACTTGCCAGCGGCCGACCCCGATCGTGCGGCGCAAGAAATCGAAGATATTATCGGTATCGATGCCACTGATGCGGTTCGCTGCTCGGCTAAAACCGGCGTTGGCGTACCCGAAGTGCTTGAGCGACTGGTACGTGATATTCCAGCACCGGAAGGTGATCCTGATGCGCCGCTTCAGGCGTTGATCATCGATTCCTGGTTCGACAACTATCTTGGCGTGGTGTCACTGGTGCGTGTTAAGAACGGCACCATGCGCAAAGGCGACAAGATCAAAGTTCTGAGTACGGGGCAGGTTTACAATGCCGATCGCCTTGGCATCTTTACGCCGAAGCAGGTTGATCGCACGCAGTTAAACTGCGGTGAAGTAGGCTGGTTAGTCTGTGCGATTAAAGACATTCTTGGCGCACCCGTAGGCGATACTTTAACTGGCGCACGTAACCCAGCGGATAAAGCATTGCCAGGCTTCAAAAAAGTGAAGCCGCAGGTCTACGCGGGTTTATTCCCAATCAGCTCTGATGATTACGAAGCTTTCCGTGACGCGTTGGGTAAACTCAGCCTGAACGATGCTTCTCTGTTTTATGAGCCAGAAAGCTCTACCGCGCTAGGCTTCGGTTTCCGCTGTGGCTTCCTCGGTTTGCTGCACATGGAAATCATCCAGGAACGTCTGGAGCGTGAATACGATCTCGATCTGATCACCACCGCACCAACAGTGGTCTATGAAGTCGAAACCACCGGTGGTGAAGTGATCTATGTCGACAGCCCATCCAAGCTGCCGCCACTGAACAATATTCAAGAACTGCGTGAACCGATTGCAGAGTGTCATATGCTGCTGCCTCAGGAATATCTGGGCAACGTCATTACGCTATGCATCGAGAAGCGTGGCGTGCAAACCAACATGGTTTACCATGGCAATCAGGTTGCGCTGACGTATGACATTCCAATGGCTGAAGTGGTTCTCGACTTCTTTGACCGATTGAAATCGACGTCACGCGGCTATGCCTCGTTGGATTATAACTTTAAACGTTTTCAAGCCTCTAACATGGTGCGCGTCGACGTTCTGATCAACTCTGAACGTGTAGATGCGCTTGCGCTCATCACCCATAATGAAAATGCACCGTATCGTGGACGTGAACTGGTTGAGAAAATGAAAGAACTCATCCCACGTCAGCAGTTCGATATTGCAATTCAGGCGGCGATTGGCAACCACATCATTGCTCGCTCAACAGTTAAACAGCTGCGTAAAAACGTTCTCGCCAAGTGTTATGGCGGTGACGTTAGCCGTAAGAAGAAACTGTTGCAGAAGCAGAAAGACGGTAAGAAGCGAATGAAGCAGGTCGGTAACGTTGAGCTGCCGCAGGAAGCGTTCCTTGCCATTCTGCATGTCGGTAAGGACAGCAAATAAGGACTTACAATGGCTAATATGTTCGCCCTGATTCTGGCGATAGCAACACTGATTACAGGCATTATCTGGTGTATCGATCGGTTCAAATGGGCGCCTGCACGTCGTGCCCAACAAGCCGCAGCGCAAGCACAGACAGGTAACACGCTGGACAGCAAAACGCTGGCAAAAGTGTCGCCGCAGCCCGGTTGGATTGAAACGGCAGCGTCCGTTTTCCCCGTTCTTGCGGTGGTGTTCATTGTGCGTTCGTTTATCTACGAACCGTTCCAGATTCCGTCTGGATCAATGATGCCAACGCTGTTGATTGGTGATTTTATTGTGGTTGAGAAGTTCGCATATGGCATTAAAGATCCCATTACGCAAACCACACTCATTCCCACTGGTCAGCCAAAGCGTGGTGACATCGCGGTATTCAAATACCCGAAAGATCCAAGCCTGGACTATATCAAACGTGTTATTGGCTTGCCTGGCGACAAAGTCACTTACGATCCTTACAGTAAAACACTGACGGTGAATCCGAACTGCAACCAGGATAAAGCTTGTACGACTGCGTTGCCGGTGACTTATACCGATGTGGCACCAAGCAGCTTTATTCAGACCTTCAGCGGGTTTGATGGTAACGAAGCCGGTAATGGTTTCTACCAAGTCCCTCAGGGTGAGAACATGCGCGGCGGTTTGCGCCTGGGTACACGTAAAGAGACGCTGGGTAATGTTACTCATGACATTCTGCTGGTGAACGAAGCACAAAGTCAGGCGGGGATGTATTACCAGCAGCCAGGCCATCCACAGTCAAGTTGGGTGGTGCCGCAAGGGCAATATTTCATGATGGGCGATAACCGTGATAACAGCGCCGACAGCCGCTACTGGGGCTTTGTCCCAGAACGCAATCTGGTCGGTAAAGCGGTCGCTATCTGGATGAGTTTTGATAAACAAGAAGGTCAGTGGCCAACCGGTGTTCGACTCAGTCGAATTGGCGGCATTCACTGACAGTAATCGCCTGATCCTCAGGCAATCAAGTGGCCTCCAGCGGGAGGCCACTGCACACCAAACAGAATGTGTTGGAATCTCAGCCCTGTTTGGTATGCAGAGTCACAGACGCAAAAAAGAACTGGAATCGCATGAACCCCATCTTGATTAACAAGCTTCAGCGCAAACTGGGCTACACTTTTATTCATCCGGAATTGTTACAGCAAGCGCTCACACACCGTAGCGCAAGCAGTAAACATAACGAGCGTCTTGAGTTTCTTGGCGATTCTATTCTCAGCTATGTGATTGCAAATGCACTTTATCACCGCTTCCCGCGGGTAGATGAAGGTGACATGAGTCGCATGCGTGCCACGTTGGTACGCGGTAATACGCTGGCTGAGATGGCACGAGAGTTCGATCTTGGCGAATGCCTGCGTTTGGGCCCGGGTGAACTGAAAAGCGGCGGTTTCCGTCGCGAATCCATCCTCGCGGATACGGTGGAAGCGCTGATTGGCGGTATCTTCCTCGACAGTAGTATCCAGACGGTGGAACAACTGATCCTTGACTGGTATCAGACGCGCCTGGACGAAATCAGCCCTGGCGACAAACAAAAAGACCCTAAAACGCGCCTGCAAGAGTATTTGCAAGGTCGTCATCTGCCGCTACCAAGTTATTTAGTGGTGCAGGTGCGTGGCGAAGCCCACGATCAGGAATTCACCATTCACTGTCAGGTGAGTGGCATGGCCGAACCGGTAGTGGGCGTAGGCTCCAGCCGCCGTAAAGCAGAACAAGCAGCCGCTGAACAAGCGCTGATTAAGTTAGGACTCGAATGAGCGAACACGTTACCTATTGCGGCTTCGTCGCAATTGTAGGCCGACCCAACGTCGGCAAATCCACTTTACTGAACCAGTTGCTGGGGCAGAAGGTGTCGATCACCTCGCGTAAGCCGCAGACCACGCGCCACCGCATTATGGGTATTCATACCGAAGGCGCTTATCAGGCGATTTACGTCGATACGCCGGGCTTGCACATGGAAGAGAAGCGCGCGATTAACCGCCTGATGAACCGTGCAGCCAGCAGCTCAATCGGCGATGTTGAGCTGGTGATTTTTGTTGTAGAAGGCACGCGCTGGACACCAGATGATGAAATGGTGTTGAACAAGCTGCGCGACGGCAAAGTGCCGGTACTGCTTGCTATAAACAAGGTCGACAACGTTCAGGATAAAAGCATTCTGCTGCCGCATCTGAAGTTCCTTAGCGAACAGATGAACTTCATGGATATCGTACCGATCTCTGCAGAAAGCGGTAAAAACGTCGATACCATTGCCGCAATTTGCCGCAAGCACCTCAAGCCCGCTGAGCATCATTTCCCGGAAGATTACATCACCGATCGCTCACAGCGCTTTATGGCATCTGAGATCATTCGTGAAAAGCTGATGCGTTTCTTGGGTGCTGAGCTGCCTTATTCGGTCACCGTTGAGATTGAACGCTTCGTCTCTAATGAACGTGGCGGTTATGACATCAATGGTCTGATTCTGGTCGAACGTGAAGGGCAGAAGAAGATGGTGATCGGTAACAAAGGCGCCAAAATCAAAACCATTGGTATCGAAGCACGTAAAGACATGGAAGACATGTTTGAATCAAAAGTGCATCTCGAACTGTGGGTGAAGGTGAAATCGGGTTGGGCAGACGACGAACGTGCGCTGCGTAGCCTGGGTTATGTAGACGATCTCTAATCCGATGGAAGGCTGGCAACGCGCCTTTGTGCTGCATAGTCGCCCTTTCAGCGAGACCAGCCTGCTGCTCGATCTGTTTAGCGAGAGTCAGGGCCGGGTGCGTGTCCTTGCCAAAGGCGCACGCTCCCGGCGTTCACAGCTTAAAGGTGCGTTGCAGCCGTTTACACCGCTGTTAGTTCGCTGGAGTGGGCGTGGCGAGGTCAAAACGCTGCGCAATGCAGAAGCCGTGTCGCTGGCTTTACCGTTAAACGGCACCACGCTCTACTGCGGCCTGTACGTCAACGAGCTGCTGTCTCGCGTGCTGGAGCAGGAAATTCCCTTCTCGGAACTCTTTTTCGATTATCTCAATTGTCTTCAGGAACTGGCTGCTAGCAGCGGCTCGCCGGAGCCGGCGTTACGTCGCTTTGAATTGGCGATGTTGGGCCATCTTGGTTATGGGGTGGACTTCCTGCATTGTGCCGGTAGCGGCGAACCTGTTGCTGATGCAATGACCTACAGTTATCGCGAAGAGAAGGGATTTATCGCCAGTTTGGTCGTGAATCAGCGCAGCTTTACCGGGCGAGAGTTGCGTGCGTTGTGTGAGCGTGAATTCCCCGACGCGGCGTGCTTACGTGCCGCTAAACGTTTTACTCGCATGGCGCTGAAACCCTATTTAGGGGGCAAGCCATTAAAAAGTCAGGAACTGTTTCGCCAGTTTGTGCCGAAAAAGAAACCCGACGCGGCGAGTGAATAGCGCTGGTCATACCGCTTATGGCTTGCAACACGTTACACTCATAATTTCGACGTTAAAGAACTGAGGATTGTCATGGCTGAGTTGCTATTAGGGGTCAACATTGATCATATCGCCACGGTACGTAACGCGCGTGGCACTCATTACCCCGATCCGGTGCAGGCAGCATTTATTGCCGAGCAAGCGGGTGCGGATGGAATTACTGTTCATCTGCGCGAAGATCGCCGTCATATCACCGATCGCGACGTCCGTATTCTGCGTGATACCATTCAGACGCGCATGAATCTGGAAATGGCCGTCACGGATGAAATGATCGGCATTGCCTGCGAAATCAAACCGCAATTCTGCTGCCTCGTTCCAGAAAAACGTCAGGAAGTGACGACGGAAGGGGGGCTGGATGTGGCGGGCCAGCAAGACAAACTCAATGCGGCAGTTAAGCTGCTGAGCGAAGCCGGTATTCTGGTTTCACTGTTTATCGATGCCGATCATCGTCAAATCGAAGCAGCCGTTACCAGCGGCGCACCTTATATTGAGATTCACACCGGTGCCTACGCCGAAGCGCCAGAAGGTTTAGCGCGTGAGGCTGAACTCGCACGTATTCGCAAGGCTGCGACTTTTGCCGCCAGCCTCGGTTTGAAAGTAAACGCCGGTCATGGTCTGACTTATCACAACGTACTGCCGATTGCTGCGCTGCCGGAAATGCACGAGCTGAACATTGGTCATGCGATCATTGGACGCGCTGTCATGAGCGGTCTGCCAGACGCAGTAAAAGAGATGAAGCAGTTGCTGAGAGAAGCGCGTCGCTAATGGCTATTCTCGGGCTGGGCACCGATATCGTAGAAATTGAGCGTATCGCGGGAGTGATTGAACGCTCTGGCGATCGTTTAGCGCGTCGCGTGTTGAGTGAAGCAGAATGGCAGCAGTATCAGGCGCATCAGCAGCCTGTACGCTTTTTGGCAAAGCGGTTTGCGGTGAAAGAAGCGGCAGCGAAGGCTTTTGGCACCGGTATTCGCGGTGGTTTAGCCTTCAACCAGTTTGAAGTGTACAACGATGACCTGGGTAAGCCAGGTTTACGCTTTTTTCAGCATGCTGCCGAAGTGGCTCAGCGGCTGGGCGTAAACGCTGTGCATGTCACGCTGGCAGATGAGCGTCATTATGCTTGCGCCACGGTAATCATCGAAAGTTAGCCGTGCAGCTCGACAAACTTTTCCCACAGCGCATCGCGTGATTCGGTGTGCTGTGGATCGATAATAATTGTGTTATCGATAGGGCAGACGCTCTGGCAAGTGGGTACATCATAATGTCCAACGCATTCTGTACAGCGGCTGACATCAATTTCATAAATCATATCACCCAACGAAATGGCCTGATTCGGGCATTCCGGTTCGCACATATCGCAGTTAATGCATTTGGCCGTGATCAACAGCGCCATAATCCCACCTGATAACAACAGAAAAAACGCGGGTATTATACGTGTTGAGTCTGATCAGACCAGCTTTTTCACTAAGGCTTCACTGTGACGAATATGGCTGGAGGCACGTTCTGGATCGTTTTGTACCAGCGCCATGAACAGCAGGTCGGTGAGTGCTAACTGTGCAGTCGTTGAAGAGATAGCCGCGCTACGCGTGCTTTGTTCTTCTGCCACGGTATAAAGGCAATGCGTTGCGCACTGTTGTAAGGTGTTGGGTGTGAAGCCAGTAAAAGCGAGCACGCTTGCCCCTATGCTTGCGGCTTCCTGTGCGGCCAAATTAATCTCACGGCGTTCGCCGGTATAGGAGATTGCCAATAAAACGTCGCCGGGCCCCATCGCCTGAACGCTTGCCAGCAATGCGTGCATATCCTGCTCAGCGACTGCGTTAATTCCAATCTTCATCAGTTTCCACGAAAAGTCTTTTGCCACTAAACCTGACGCGCCAATACCCACTAATAAAGTGCGCCGGGCATTTTTAAGTAACAGCAAGACGTCACGAAGCTTCTCTTCGCTATTAATATCCAGCGTGGCGCGGATCGCAGAAAGCTTTTCAGCCAATAATTTCTCGCCGACGGTTTTCAGCGGATCGTCACTTAAAATATGGTTATGCACGGTAATCGCATCCTTGTCTGCCAGCGATTCGCTTAACGCTAACTTCAACGCCGGAAAGCCTTTGTAGCCCAGTTTCTGGGCAAACTTCACCACGCTTGACTGGCTGACACCCGACTCTTCAGCCAGTTTTTGTGAACTGAGATGTCGAGCCCGATCCGGTTGCGATAACAAAAAATCTGCCAGTCGGCGCTCGTTCAGCGCCAGGCGTGGATAGAGCTGGCGTATACGCAGCAATGAACTCATGCCCGATCCTCAAGGTATTAGGAATTATTCTGAGAAGAATAAACTATTCATCGGGGATTGTAGTCATTGGAATTAAAAATGACAGTCATCGCCGCGTCGCCTGATGATAGCTACAATAAAGGCTGTTAACGCAAAATCAGCGAAAAGGAGAGTTGTTTGACCAAAGGTACACAACGTCGCGTGGTGTTTTTTGACCTGGATGGCACTCTGCATCAACAGGACATGTTCGGCACCTTTATGCGTTATTTGCTGCGGCGTAAGCCGCTAAATGTATTGTTGGTGGTGCCATTGCTGCCGGTGGTAGGACTGGGCTTGCTTTTTAAAGGGCGGGCAGCGCGCTGGCCGATGAGCCTGCTGCTATGGTCAATTACATTTGGTCGCTCTGAAAACACCTTATTACGTCTGGAAGCAGAGTTTGCGCAATGGTTTCGTCTGCGGGTAAAAGCTTTTCCGGTGGTACAGCAGCGGCTGACTGACTATCTCAGCAGCGATGATGCAGACGTGTGGTTAATTACCGGCTCGCCACAATCGCTGGTCGAGCAGGTCTACTTCGACTCTGCTTTCTTGCCACGGGTTAAACTCATCGCCAGCCAAATGCAGCGTGGATTGGGTGGTCGCGTGCTCGCGATGCGCTGTCTCGGCCATGAAAAAGTGGCACAACTGGAAGAAAAGATTGGCACACCGCTACAACTTTACAGCGGTTACAGCGACAGCAAGCAAGATAACCCACTGCTGTTTTTCTGCCAACATCGCTGGCGCGTGACGCCAGGCGGTGAGTTGCAGCAACTCGAATAAGCTGCTTCGAATCTGGTGAAGAGATCGCTATAATGCGCCGCTTTTCTGCAGCCGGGAGTGACCAGCGTGAACCAACAACAAGATGAATACTGGATGCGGCATGCGCTGGGGCTGGCGCGTTTAGCCTGGGAGCAAGGCGAGGTTCCGGTTGGTGCAGTACTGGTGCAAGGCGATCGGGTTATCGGCGAAGGCTGGAACCGACCCATCGGACAACAGGATCCTACTGCGCATGCTGAAATCATGGCTCTGCGTCAGGGCGGGAAAGTGTTGGAAAACTATCGACTGCTTGATACCACGCTCTACGTCACGCTTGAACCCTGCGTAATGTGTGCGGGTGCAATGATACATAGCCGCATTACTCGCTTGGTGTTTGGCGCTCGCGATGAGAAAACCGGTGCAGCAGGATCATTAATCAATGTGCTGGGCCATCCGGGAATGAATCATCAAATCGAAATGGTCAACGGCGTGCTGGCTGATGAATGTGCTGGCATGCTCAGTGATTTCTTCCGCATGCGGCGTGAGCAAAAAAAAGCGCTGCGACTGGCGCAGCGCGAGGTTTAGTTCATCGCTATTTTCGGCTCGACGGCCGGATAACCTTTGCCCAGCTCTGCTTCCAATGCCGCTTGCTGGGCAATACGTCGGTCTTGTTCCTGCAAATACCCCACCAAACTGATCTGATATTTACGGATATTTTCAACGTAGTTATACGCTTCGTGACCGCGTGCATAGCCATATGTGGTCTGGGCGTAATAGCGTTTTTGGCTCAACATGGGTAATCGCAGCTTCACATCCGCCCAGCTGTCTGGATTACCGCCTTGTTTGGCGGTGAGTTTCCGCACATCAAGCATATGCGCATAGCCCATATTATAAGCGGCCAACGCAAACCAAATGCGCTCATCTGAAGGAATTGTCGGCGGCACTTTTTCCATCATATTCTGTAAATATTGGCTGCCACCGCGAATACTTTGTTCAGCATCAGTACGGTCATCCACATTCAGGCTGTCGGCAGTGTTACGTGTGAGCATCATCATACCGCGCACGCCGGTGGGCGAGGTGGCCTGCGGATTCCAGTGCGACTCTTGATAAGAGATGGCTGCCAGTAAACGCCAGTCGATAGTGGTTGCATACTTTTCAAACAGCGGTTTGATGTCTGGTAAGGTGCTGTCGATGGCGCGTAGAAAGGTGCGCGTATCAACGTAATCAAACGTGCCAACGTGGCCGAGATATTTCTCTTCCAGCCGCGCCATCGCACCTTCTTCGCCCATGCCGTTAAAGAAGTCGAGTAGGGCGGCATTCAGGCTATCGTCATCGCTGTGTGGCACATACCAGGTTACCGGCTCTTCATCGGTTACATCAAAGGCCACTGCCAGCTGAGGATGGATCCGCTGCAGCAAAGCGATAGTGACAGAATCCCCTACGGTGTAATCGAGTTTACCGTCAGCCACTGCTTCAAGCAGGGCTTTCGGGCTCTGATCGGTGGCGATTGCCCAGTCGAGATCGGGAAATTGATTGGATTTAGCGTTCTTCAATGTCGATAAATAGGCTGAACCCGAAGCAACCGTTAGTCGCCCCTTCAAATCACCGAGGTTTTTAGGGCGCGGTTTGTCCACGCGATACACCAGCTGCTGCGAAACGTTGTAGTAGCTTGGCCCGGTTTGATAACGAGCCAGACGTTCGCTGTTGTAGTTCAGACCCGCCGCGAGCAAATCCGCTTTGCCATCGTCAAGGTCGTCAAACAGGTCACTGAGATTAGGACGTACAGTGACTTTCAGTTTCACGCCCAAATAGTCGGCGAAGCGTTTTGCCAGCTCGTAATCCATTCCGGCCGGAGATTTATTGATGGTGTAGTAAGTCAGCGGGGAGTTAATGGTACTGATACGCAGTACTCCCCGTGATTTAATCTGTGAAATCGTGTCTTGTCCACCGCCATACCAGGGTATGGATGGCCACAAAGCCATTGCTAACAACACAGCAACCAGACCGATAAACAGATAATTAAATTTTAGGCGTTTCAAATAGTTATCTCTCGATGGCTCTAAGGCCTCTGTCTTTTATAGGCAGTATTGATCTTTTTTGATCTCCCCGAGCGAGGGGCATTTTGCGCAACAAAGCGAAGCAGAGCAACTCATAAAGCAGCTTTTGTGCAAAATTCAGGCAAATCCGGTGGGCTATTAATTTTGCGCAAACGGTTTCGTCGAGAGAGCTGTTTCTCTATAATGTGCCCCGTTTTCCCTGTTGCGCCCAATGAAGCGTCGCCCGGCGCTTCGAAGACGAGAGATCTTTAATGATGGAAATTCTGCGTGGTTCGCCCGCCCTGTCGGCTTTTCGTGTAAACAAATTGCTGACCCGCTTTCAGGACGCTCATCTGCCGGTGAGTGATATTTACGCTGAGTACGTCCATTTTGCCGATGTCAGCGCGCCGCTAAGTGCCGATGAAAAAGCCCGCTTGCAGCGCCTGCTTAAATACGGTCCTTCTCTCGCTGAACATGCGCCGCAAGGGCGTCTGCTGCTGGTCACGCCGCGCCCAGGTACTATTTCGCCGTGGTCATCTAAAGCGACCGATATTGCCCATAACTGTGATTTACCGCAGGTGCGTCGTCTTGAGCGCGGTATGGCCTTTTATGTGCAAGCACCGCAATTAACCGAAGCGCAGTGGCAAACACTGGCCTCACTGCTACACGATCGCATGATGGAAACCGTCTATAGCGACTTGGCGCAAGCCGAGCAGCTGTTCGTGCATCATGAGCCACAGCCCGTAAAAAGCGTGGATATGCTGGGTGAGGGTCGTCAGGCGCTGGTTGAGGCGAACATTAATCTGGGCCTGGCGTTAGCAGAAGATGAGATTGATTACCTGCTCGACGCCTTCACAAAATTGGGTCGCAACCCAAACGACATCGAACTGTACATGTTCGCGCAGGCCAACTCTGAGCACTGCCGTCATAAAATCTTCAACGCTGACTGGATTATCGACGGCGAGAAACAGCCAAAATCGCTGTTTAAGATGATTAAAAATACCTTTGAGCAGACGCCTGATTATGTCCTTTCTGCTTATAAAGATAACGCCGCTGTGATGGAAGGCTCCGAAGTGGGCCGTTTCTTCGCAGACGCGGATAAAGGCGAATATGCCTATCATCAGGAAGCAGCACACATCCTGATGAAAGTTGAAACCCACAACCACCCAACCGCCATTTCTCCGTGGCCGGGTGCAGCAACCGGCTCCGGTGGTGAAATCCGTGACGAAGGCGCAACGGGACGAGGTTCCAAACCTAAAGCCGGTTTGGTTGGTTTTTCGGTATCGAACTTACGTATTCCCGGCTTTGAACAGCCATGGGAAGAGGATTTTGGTAAGCCAGAGCGCATCGTAAGCGCGCTGGACATCATGACCGATGGCCCGCTGGGTGGCGCAGCCTTTAACAACGAATTTGGTCGTCCGGCGTTAAATGGCTACTTCCGTACCTATGAAGAGCAAGTTAATAGCCATAACGGTACTGAGCTGCGCGGTTATCACAAGCCGATCATGCTGGCAGGCGGCATCGGTAACATCCGTGCCGATCATGTACAGAAAGGTGAGATCACCGTGGGTGCCAAACTGATTGTGCTGGGCGGACCGGCGATGAATATTGGTTTGGGCGGTGGCGCAGCGTCTTCGATGGCATCGGGTCAGTCTGACGCCGATCTCGATTTTGCCTCTGTACAGCGTGATAACCCAGAAATGGAACGTCGCTGTCAGGAAGTGATCGACCGCTGCTGGCAGCTGGGCGATGACAACCCGATTCTGTTTATCCACGACGTCGGCGCGGGCGGATTATCGAACGCCATGCCTGAACTGGTTAGCGATGGTGGTCGCGGTGGGCGTTTTGATTTGCGCGACATTCTCAGCGATGAGCCAGGTATGAGCCCGCTGGAAGTGTGGTGTAACGAATCACAAGAGCGTTACGTCATGGCGGTTTCACCAGAAAAACTGGCTGAGTTTGCTGCTATTTGCCAGCGCGAACGCGCTCCTTATGCGGTGATCGGTGAAGCCACCGAAGAACTGCATTTGAGTCTGGCTGACAGCCATTTCGATAACACGCCAATCGATATGCCACTGGATGTGCTGCTGGGCAAAACGCCCAAAATGACCCGCGATGTGGTTAAGCAGCAGGCGCAAGGCACTGCATTACAGCGCGATGGCATCACATTGACTGATGCGGTCAATCGCGTACTGCATTTGCCTACCGTGGCTGAAAAAACCTTTCTTATCACGATCGGCGACCGCAGCGTTACCGGCATGGTCGCGCGCGATCAGATGGTCGGCCCTTGGCAGATCCCTGTTGCGAACTGCGCGGTCACCACTGCAAGCCTCGACAGCTATCACGGTGAAGCTTTCGCCCTTGGCGAACGTGCGCCGGTTGCCTTGCTAGATTTCGCCGCGTCTGGCCGTCTGGCGGTAGGTGAAGCACTGACTAACATTGCAGCCACGCAGATTGGTTCTCTGAAGCGCGTTAAGCTTTCAGCAAACTGGATGTCTGCAGCGGGCCATCCGGGTGAAGATGCCGGTTTGTACGAAGCGGTTAAAGCGGTGGGCGAAGAGCTCTGTCCGGCGCTGGGCATCACTATTCCAGTGGGTAAAGACTCAATGTCGATGAAAACCCGCTGGCAAGAAGGTACCGAGCAGCGTGAAATGACGTCACCGCTGTCGCTGGTGATCACCGCATTTGCGCGCATTGATGATGTACGCCGCACTGTAACGCCAGAACTGCAGGTAGAGCAGGATAACCTGCTGCTGCTTATCGATCTGGGCAATGGCGCGAACACATTGGGCGCAACGGCGCTGTCGCAGGTTTATCGTCAGTTAGGTGACAAACCCGCAGATGTGCGTGATGCGCAGCAGCTGGCGGGCTTCTTTAATGCTATTCAGGCGCTGGTGGCTGAGCAGAAACTGCTGGCTTATCACGATCGTTCCGATGGTGGCTTGCTGGTAACGCTGGCAGAGATGGCGTTTGCAGGGCATTGCGGCGTGGATGTTGATATTGCTGCACTGGGCAGCGATGCGCTGGCGGCCTTGTTTACTGAAGAGTTGGGCGCGGTGATTCAAATTAATGCTGCCGATCGTGCTGCGGTAGAGAAGATTCTTGCCGATCACGGATTAGCCGCTTGCAGCCATGTATTGGGTAGCGCACAGCAGGGCGATCGCTTTGTTATCCGCGCGGGTGACAGCGCCGTATACAGCGAAAGCCGCACGACGTTACGTACCTGGTGGGCAGAAACCACCTGGCAGATGCAGCGCCTGCGTGACAACCCGGTTTGTGCCGATCAAGAGCATGAAGCCAAGAAAGATGACAACGATCCGGGCCTGAACGTCCATCTGACCTTCAAACCGGAAGAGGATATTGCTGCGCCAATGATCGCTACCGGAGCGCGTCCGCGTGTTGCCGTATTGCGTGAGCAAGGCGTTAACTCACATGTTGAGATGGCAGCCGCTTTTGATCGCGCAGGTTTCACGGCAGTTGACGTGCACATGAGCGATTTGCTGGCAGGTCGACGCGGTCTGGAAGAGTTCCAGGCTTTAGTTGCCTGTGGCGGCTTCTCTTACGGTGACGTACTGGGCGCAGGCGAAGGCTGGGCGAAGTCAATCCTCTTCAACACCCGCGTGCGTGATGAGTTCGAAAACTTCTTCCATCGCCCGCAAACCTTAGCGCTGGGCGTGTGTAACGGTTGCCAAATGATGTCCAATCTGCGTGAACTGATTCCAGGCAGTGAGCTGTGGCCACGCTTTGTACGTAACCAGTCAGAGCGTTTTGAAGCACGCTTTAGTCTGGTTGAAGTTGCAGCAAGCCCATCGCTGTTGCTGGATGGCATGGTCGGTTCTCATATGCCCATCGCCGTTTCGCACGGTGAAGGTTTTGTTGAAGTGCGTGATGGCACACACCTCGCGGCGCTGGAAGCGAAAGGTCTGGTTGCGTTGCGTTTTGTCGATAACTTCGGCAAAGTCACCGAAACCTATCCGGCTAACCCGAATGGCTCGCCAAACGGCATCACCGCCGTGACCAACGAAAGTGGTCGCGTTACGATCATGATGCCACACCCGGAACGTGTATTCCGTACGGTAAGCAATTCATGGCATCCGGCAGAGTGGGGCGAAGACAGCCCATGGATGCGCATTTTCCGCAACGCGCGTAAGCAGTTGGGCTGATTATAAAAGCGTTATAAGACAAGGAGGCAGCGATGCCTCCTTTTTTTTAATATCGCAATTGTAGGAAAAAGGCGACAAACGGCAACTTGTTGCGTCTCCAAACAGCGACACATATCCTTTTGATTTTAAATGTTAAATTCATTATTGGTTTTCAGTGTTGGCTATTGGCGACACTTTTTCAGACCAAATGGAACACTTCGCGATGCGACGCGAACCAGCTTGTAGTAATTATCTGATAATAAAGTGATTAATTATATTGGCACGCAAATTGCTTATATTTACATGCGGCTCATTCACCTGTTTATGATTGCCAGGCTTCACGGCCCAGAGCTCATAAAAATCGAATGACGCACCAAACGGAGCCTGTCGTCCACCCCACCGATAATCGCTTGCTTAGCAACGTTATCAAGCATCGGACGCAACGTTGAGTTAGGCTCCACCTATTCTTACCGCGATGTCCCGGCGTCGCGTTAACGGCAGGCCTTAGCGCCTGCCGTTTTCATTTGTTTCCCTTCCTTCCCTTAGCAGAGTCCGCTAGCATCCGATAAGCGTTTTTTAGAGGAAGCGATTGCGTGAAAAAATGGCGTTTATTTCCCCGTTCACTGCGTCAACTGGTGTTGATGGCATTTTTGCTGGTGCTTTTACCGCTGTTGGTGCTGGCATGGCAAGCATGGGAAAGCCTTTCAGCCCTGAGCGAGCAGGCGGCTAATACCAATCGCAACACGTTTACCGATGTGCGTCGCAGTGAGGCGATGGCGCGCACCGCGGTGGAGTTAGAGCGCAGCTATCGACAATATTGCGTTTTAGACGACGCCACCTTGTCACGTCTTTATCAAACCCAGCTCACCCGCTATAACCAAATGCTAAGCTCGCACGCGAATAGCCTGCCGGAACTGCCCGCTTTCCAAACGGTGCAGGCTATCATGCCGCAGCTGACCCAGCTGCAATGCGACAATGGAAATCCCGTTGCGATTGCATCGCAAGCGTTGGATCGCTTTTCAGCCACAAATGCGCAGTTAGTGCAGGACACGCGACAGGTTGTATTCTCGCGGGGTTTACAACTGCAGCGTGAAATTGCCGATCGTGGACAGTTTTTCGGCTGGCAGGCGCTGATTTTATTCATCATCAGCCTGGCGTTGATGCTGTTGTTTACCGGTATGATTATCGGCCCAGTGAAAAGCGTTGAACGCATGATCAATCGACTTGGCGAAGGGCGAGAACTGGGCAGCAGCGTGGTTTTTCGTGGGCCGCGTGAGCTGCGCTCACTCGGTCAACGTATTGTCTGGCTAAGCGAACGGCTGGCATGGCTAGAAACCCAACGCCACGAATTTTTACGCCATCTTTCCCACGAACTGAAAACGCCGTTAGCCAGCCTGCGCGAAGGTGCCGAACTGCTGGCTGACGAAGTGGTCGGCTCGCTCAATACCGATCAAAAAGAGGTTGTTGCGATATTGGATGGCAGCAGCCGTCATTTGCAGCAACTGATTGAACAATTGCTCGACTACAATCGTAAGTTGGCCGACAGCCCAACGCCGCTTGAAACGGTAGCGTTGGATGAGATCATCGATATGGTCGTCAGCGCACATGCTTTGCCCGCCCGAACTAAACTGATGCACACCGAAATCGCGCTTAAGGTGACGCGTTGTCTGGCGGAGCCGATGCTGCTAATGCGCGTTATTGATAATCTCTATTCCAACGCCGTGAACTACGGCAGCGAATCCGGTAACATCTGGCTGCGCAGCCAGCAGCAGGGCGACAGAATTTGGATTGAGGTCGCAAATACCGGTACGCCGATCCCTGCAGAAGAGCAAAAAATGATTTTCGAACCTTTTTTTCAAGGTAGCCAACAGCGTCAGGGGCCGATCAAAGGCAGCGGACTGGGACTGAGCATCGCCAAAGATTGTGTTCGTCGCATGTTTGGCGATCTTACATTGGTCGATAGCCCAGACGCCGACGTTTGTTTTCGCATTGAACTGAACACCACAGCCGGGAACGTCTGATCGATGAAACTCTTTACACCTTTGTTGCTAAGCATGTTAAGCGGCCTGTTGCTCAGCGGATGCCAGACTGCTCCCGCTTCACCTTCGCACGCTTCGACACAGCCGGTTGCAGAGCCTGATGTGAAATTAGCCGATTACCTTGCTACAGATTGCGACAATGTCTGGCAGATTGAAACGGACGCAGCCATGAGCAATCCACTTTACTGGCTGCGTGCTATTGATTGCGCTGAACGTTTGTCGCCTGCGCAAGCACGAGCTGAAGCTCATCGCTGGCCAGCTGAAAACTGGTCGCGCGCCTTTAAACAGGGCGTATTACTGGCTAACGGTAACGTCACGCCGTTAGAACGACGCGATTATGTCGTGACGCTTGATGCCTTCAGTAATACCTTTCCAGCGGCGGTTCGTCCCCTTATTCAGCTCTGGCGCAGCAATCAGGCGGGGCAACTTGATCTAAGCGAGACGCGTACACGCTATTCTCACCTGCAACAATCGAGTGACGTGCAGATGGATCATCTGCGACAGCAACAACTGCAAATGCGTCAACAATTAGCCGACACCCAGCACAAGCTGGAGCGACTGACCGACATCGAACGCCAGCTCTCGTCGCGTAAAGCACCGGACGTTTCCGACAGCACCCACGGCACAGCCTTGCCGCAAGAAGAGGATCAGTAATGGTAAAACAACCGGCGCGCCTGTTGCTGGTGGATGACGATCCCAGCTTATTGAAACTGTTAGGAATGCGTCTGAGCAGCGAAGGTTATCAAGTCACCACCGCTGCCAGCGGGCCAGAAGCGTTACGTCTGCTGCAAAAAGAGAAGATCGAGCTGGTGATCAGCGATCTGCGTATGGATGAGATGGACGGTCTGGCACTATTTGGCGAGATCCAGAAACGTCATACCGGTTTGCCGGTGATCATTCTTACCGCGCATGGATCGATCCCAGATGCAGTATCTGCTACTCAGCAAGGTGTATTCAGTTTTCTGACTAAGCCGGTGGATCGCGATGCTTTATACAAGGCTATCGACGACGCGCTGGCGCAGCGGGCACCGATCAACGACAACCGCTGGAGCGAAGCGATTGTTACGCGCAATCCACAAATGCTGCATTTGCTTGAACAGGCGCACATGGTGGCGCAATCCGATGTCAGCATATTGATTAATGGTCAAAGCGGAACCGGAAAAGAGATTCTGGCGCAGGCGATTCACGCGGCGAGTCCACGCGCGACGCAACCGTTTATCGCCATTAACTGCGGCGCGCTCCCGGAACAGTTGCTGGAATCAGAGCTGTTTGGTCACGCCAAAGGGGCCTTTACTGGCGCGGTCAGTGCACGTGAAGGGTTGTTCCAGGCTGCGGAAGGTGGCACGCTGTTTCTTGATGAAATTGGCGATATGCCGCAGGCGCTGCAGGTCAAACTGCTGCGCGTATTGCAGGAGCGCAAAGTGCGTCCGCTGGGCAGCAACCATGATATTGCTATCAATGTACGCATCATCTCCGCGACGCATCGCGATCTGCCGAAAGCGATGGAAAAGAAAGAATTTCGCGAAGATCTTTTCTATCGTCTGAATGTCGTGAATTTAAAGATTCCTACGCTGCACCAGCGCACGGAAGATATTCCTTTGTTAGCTAATCACCTGTTACGTCAGGCCGCGGAACGGCATAAACCGCAGATTCGCAGCTTTTCAGTGGACGCCATGAAACGATTAATCTCGGCAAGCTGGCCGGGAAACGTGCGTCAGCTGGTGAACGTAATAGAGCAATGCGTGGCGCTTAGCTCTTCGCCCGTGATTAGTGATGCGTTAGTTGAGCAAGCGCTGACCGGCGAAAACAGCGCGCTACCCACGTTTGTCGAGGCGCGAAATCAGTTTGAGCTGAACTACCTGCGTAAACTGTTGCAGATGACCAAAGGCAACGTGACGAATGCGGCTCGTCTGGCTGGACGTAACCGCACCGAATTTTATAAGCTGCTGTCGCGCCATGAACTGGACGCCAGTGATTTTAAAGAGTAGTTTTCTGCCGCGAAAAAGCACGATAAGCCCGCGGCACCGCCAGGAACATTTATACTTGAGAAACCCTTCCGACCACGGAGGGAGAGAGAAAAGGGTCCGATATGAAAAAGATTGATGCAATTATCAAACCATTCAAACTCGATGATGTACGTGAAGCCTTAGCTGAAGTCGGCATCACCGGGATGACCGTAAGTGAAGTCAAAGGTTTTGGTCGTCAGAAAGGTCATACCGAACTTTATCGTGGTGCGGAATACATGGTCGATTTTCTGCCAAAAGTGAAAATTGAAATGGTGGTGGGGGATGATATCGTCGATACCTGCGTCGAAACCATTATGAAAACCGCGCAAACCGGCAAGATTGGTGACGGTAAAATCTTTGTATTCGACGTTGCGCGCGTAGTGCGTATCCGTACCGGCGAAGAAGACGAAGAAGCGATTTAAGCCAGGTTCAACAAAAAGCCCGCAACGGTCAACGCTGCGGGCTTTTTTATTGTGAGGCATTCACTACAAAACTTTGTGCGGGCCAAAGACTTCATAATGAATGCGATCGGCCTCTACACCCGCGTCACGCAGTTGAGTGCCGACAAACTGCATAAAGCCTAGCGGACCGCAAAGATAGTAATGCGTATTCTTATCTTGTAAGCGTGCTGACATCAACGTCACATCCATCAAGCCTTGTGCATTAAAACGATCCGCATCCTCTTCAGTTGGCTCGCGATACCAAATCTGCTGAACGAAATCATTCAGGCGTTTGCCCGTCGTGGAAACTTCCTCACTGAACGCGTGCTGTTCACCGTTTTCAGTGGCATGCAGCCAGCTTACCGGCGCGGCGTGATGTTGGTCGGCTAGGGTATGCAGCATCGCCAGCATTGGGGTTTGGCCGACGCCGGCGGAAATCAGCGCAACCGGCGTGGCAGGATCAATCTGCATAAAGAAATCGCCGTGTGGGGCGGCCAGTTGAACCTCATCACCTACTTTAGCGTGCTGATGCAAATAGCCAGAAACCGTGCCTTGCGCTTCACGTTTCACCGCAATGCGATAATCTTTGCCGTTGCTGCTGTGGGTCAGGGAGTATTGACGAATTTGCTGATGCTCAAACGCCGCAGGATGCAAATGTACCGTCACATATTGTCCCGGCTGGAAGGTCGCTACCGCACCCCCATCAACCGGGGTCAAGGTGATGCTTTTGATCACGGCGCTTTGTTGCTCAATAGCGCTGATACGGAAAGCACGCGTGCCTCGCCAACCGCCCACCTGCTGCTCAGATTCTTGATAGATTGCCTCTTCACGCTGGATAAACACCTGCGCAAGCACACCATACGCACGTCCCCAAGCCGCCAATACCTCTTCGCCTGGATTCAACAGCTCTTTAATGGTTGCTAACAGATGCTCGCCGACAATGGCATATTGCTCAGGCTGAATATTGAGGCTGGTATGTTTCTGCGCAATTTTTTCCACGGCGGGCAACAGCACCGCAAGGTTTTCTAAATTCGCACCGTAGGCGCAAATAGCATTAAACAGCGCTTCGCGCTGCGCGCCGTTGCGCTGGTTATTCATGTTGAACACGTTTTTCAGTTCAGGGTGATGCGACAACATGCGGTCATAAAAGTGAGCGGTAAGTTTTGGGCCACAGGCCGCAACGGCAGGAAGGGTTGATTTCACGGTAGCGATGGTTTGTGTATCAAGCATAAAGAATCCCTTGGTTTATTAAGTTGTATTTTAAATGCATCTTATGTCCGCTTGGTTTAACTGTAAATTACCTCCTACTTTTTTACAGTAATAAAGTTGGCAACTTTTCGTTGCATCGTCAGAGAACTTCCCTCACAACGTGAGGAAAAATAGTGAGGCTTAAGGCGTGTAAAACGGCGTAAAAAACCTTTGCCAGTGCGGGGCCAAACGTTTGCGTAAAAAGAGGGGATTCGCGCTACCGTCACTAGTTAAAACGGTTTACACTGTGGGCCTTCGCCCCTAGCGGGGCTTAAATTGCCGTTAAAAAGATAGCTGAGTCAGGAGATGCGGATGCTAAAGCGTGATATGAACATTGCCGATTATGATGCCGAGTTGTGGCAGGCGATGGAGCAAGAAAAAGTGCGTCAAGAAGAGCACATTGAACTGATTGCTTCTGAAAACTACACCAGCCCGCGTGTTATGCAGGCGCAAGGTTCTCAGCTCACCAACAAATACGCGGAAGGCTATCCGGGCAAACGTTACTATGGCGGCTGCGAATACGTTGATATCGTTGAGCAACTGGCGATTGACCGTGCAAAAGCGCTGTTTGGTGCAGACTACGCTAACGTGCAACCCCATTCTGGTTCCCAGGCTAACTTCGCTGTTTATACCGCGCTGCTGAAGCCGGGCGACACCATTCTGGGTATGAACCTGGCACACGGTGGTCACCTGACGCACGGCTCACCGGTAAACCTGTCCGGTAAGCTCTACAACGTGGTGCCTTACGGCATCGATGAAACCGGTAAAATTGATTACAACGAATTGGCTGAGCTGGCGAAAACCCATCAGCCTAAAATGATCGTTGGTGGTTTCTCTGCGTATTCAGGTATCTGCGACTGGGCAAAAATGCGTGAAATCGCAGACAGCGTAGGCGCTTATCTGTTCGTGGATATGGCACACGTTGCGGGTCTGATCGCAGCTGACGTTTATCCAACGCCAATTCCGCATGCTCACATCGTCACCTCAACGACTCACAAAACCCTTGCGGGTCCTCGTGGTGGTTTGATTCTTGCAAAAGGCGGCGACGAAGAGCTGTACAAAAAGCTGAACTCTGCGGTGTTCCCGGGTGGCCAGGGCGGCCCGTTGATGCACGTCATTGCAGGTAAAGCCGTCGCTTTCAAAGAAGCGATGGAGCCTGAGTTCAAAACGTACCAGCAGCAAGTTGCGAAAAACGCGAAAGCGATGGTAGAAGTGCTGATTGAACGCGGTTACAACATTGTTTCTGGCGGCACCTATAACCATCTGTTCCTGATCGATCTGGTGAGCAAAAACCTGACCGGTAAAGAAGCCGATGCTGCATTGGGTCGCGCGAACATCACCGTGAACAAAAACAGCGTACCAAACGATCCTAAGAGTCCATTTGTGACTTCGGGCGTGCGTATCGGTACTCCAGCTGTAACGCGTCGTGGCTTCAAAGAAGCGGACGTGCGTGAGCTGGCTGGCTGGATTGCTGATGTGTTGGATAACATCAACGACGAAGCAACTATCGAACGCATCAAGCAGAAAGTCTTGGAAATTTGCAGCCGTTTGCCGGTTTACGCGTAAGCGTTTAGTCGGCAGGGTTAGCAGAAAAAAGGATGGCGAAAGCCATCCTTTTTTATTGCCGCAACTACAGTGCTCTGCCAAAGTAGCGGCCATTCTTGCTGCGTCGCAGCATCTTTGCTGGAGGGAATATGGCAATCGGCTCCGCCAAATGGCTCGGATTGAGCTACTTCACTTACTTCTTTTGTTATGGCATTTACCTGCCTTTCTGGGGCGTGTGGTTAAAAGGCACAGGCCTTGATGCTGAGAAAATTGGTCTGCTGCTCGGCTGTGGCATGGTGGCGCGTTTTGTCGGCAGCTTGCTGATTGCTTCACAAGTACGAAATCCCGCTCAACTCATTACCGCGCTGCGCCTGTTGGCATTAATGACCTGTCTGTTTGCGGTAGGTTTTTGGGTGGGAGAGCAATGGCTGTGGCTGCTGATGGTGATGGTAGGCTTCAATCTGTTTTTCTCGCCGCTGGTGCCGCTTAGCGATGCGCTTGCCGCAACCTGGACGCAGCAAATTGGTCTGGCGTACGGCCCTGTAAGACTTTGGGGGTCGCTGGCCTTTGTGATTAGCTCGGCATTAACGGGCCTGCTGGTCAGCGCGTACTCATCACAGGCAATCTTAGCGTTGTTATCACTTGGCGGGATTTGTATGTTGGCGGGCATGATGCTGTCACCCGCTACACGACCGCAGGGCAGCGAAAGACAAGGTGCCGCAGACGGCGGCTGGCAAGCCTGGCGATCTTTATTACGTGAAAATGCAGTCTGGCGCTTTATGTTATGCGTCACGCTGTTGCAGGGTGCACACGCCGCTTACTACGGCTTCAGTGCTATCTGGTGGCAAGAAAGCAGTTATTCTGCCTCGGTGGTGGGCTATTTATGGTCACTGGGCGTTGTGGCAGAAATCATCGTGTTTGCTTCGAGTAATCGATTATTCCACCGCTGGAGCGCACGCGATTTATTGTTGTTGTCGGGTATTTGCGCTTTGATTCGCTGGAGCTTATTAGGTGCCAGCACCGCGCTACCGTTGCTCATTGTGGCGCAAATTCTTCATTGTGGCAGTTTCACGGTGTGTCATCTGGCCGCGATGCGTTTTATTGCCGCACGCAAAGGTGCGGAAGTGATCCGCCTGCAGTCGCTTTACTCTGCGTTGGCGATGGGCGGCGGTATTGCGGTAATGACCATGATTTGCGGTGTCCTGTTCACGCATTTGCAGGGGCATCTGTTCTGGGTCATGGCGCTGGTAGCGCTGCCTGCTCTGTTTTTACGTCCGCGTTACGACTCCAGTAAATAACGAATCCGCTGCTGATGATGTGCGGTCAGCGGCAGTTCAGCATGGATCAGCGGCGGTGAAAACAGCGGTAGCGAGGTTGCATAGGGCGAGATCACCATATCGATCTCGCGCGGTGCGCCATCGCGCTGGAAATCGCGTATTGCCTGATATTTGATATTAATTGGCAACAAGGTGATCTCACGAATTTGCTGTTCGACCTCTTGCTCAAGCTGAGGATTTTCGCCGGTTAGCAGCAGCACCTGCTTCTCCTGCAACGCGTTTTCCTGCATCAGCCACGCGCCGAAAATCACCGTAATCAGGCTGATCTCTTCCGGGTTAAACGCCACTTCATAATCTGTCTCAAACGCAGTTAACGCTTGTTGCGTGGTTCGCAGCAGGCGTGGATAGAGGTGAGCAACGTCAAGCGCCACGCTGTTATCAATGCCAATCGTGAAATGGAGGCGATCCAGCGCCTGAGCTAAATGGGTGTAAAGCTGCTGCCGCAATTCGCTGCGATCAGCGAAGGTGACTTCGGCGCAGCGCTCAAAATCATCGATCAGTCTGTCGGTGGAGATCATCAAACGGTATTCACTGGGATGCTTCAACGATTCTGCATTGGGCGCATGGATCAGGCTAAACAGCAGCGTCCAAAATTCAGCTTCGGAGGGATGCGGTGCAAGGTGGCAACGCTTTTGCCAATGATGAATCACATCCATTGCAACATCCCGTTCAGCTTTATTGAGTAGCCATGCACATTGCTGTTCATTGAAAAGTGCGGGCTGGCGCTGGCATAGCCCATATTTCATTAAAATCTGTAAAAAAAGACGATCGCGTGGCGTAAAATCACGCGCCAGCCGTTGGCTACAATGTTGGATAAGTGCCTGCAAATTGATCTCATCGTAGAGCACTTTCTCAATTTTCATGACTTTCAAACGTTGGCGCAGCGGCGCAGCGAAATGCTCACGAACAAAATCTTCCGACAAGCGCAAGCTACGCCGCAGGTTATGCAGCAAACAGATACGTCGGTCCAACTCCGTGCCATGGATGCGCAAGCTGCCGTCCACCATTTGATGCAGTTCAAGTTGGTGGTAGCGCTGTATCTCGTCACCGACATCCGCGATATCCTGTCGAGCGACCGAAGGATCTACGCCATTAAGCTGGCAGATTTTTTCTAGCGTTAATGCGGGAGTCGGCAGAAACAACAGCAGCAAGAGATGGCAATGGCGCTGGGAACGGGTGAAGAGTGGTGCTGAAGATGTAGCAGAACTCATCAATCAAAATTCCAGCGGGTAATTTTGAGCTAAGAATAGTCAACCGCCTGCGACACCGCGTAAATTGTCCGGTTTTTTGCTCAGAGGTTTAAAGCGGGTCACAAAATTTTGTTACTTATGGATTCTTTTCATCAGGAACGTTACTTTATAACATTATGAAACGCACACTTTTTGCTTTGCTGATACTGATGAGTTCGACGGCGTTAGCGCATCCGCACAGCTTTATCGATATGAAAACTGAATTAGTCGTTGATGGTGATCATTTTACCGGCCTGAAAATGACCTGGACGATGGATGAGATCACCTCCGCTGATCTGTTATATGACGCGGGTGACGCGAAACCGGGTTCGGTGATCTGGAAAAAACTGGCGGCAGGCGTCATGGCTAATGTATTGGGCCAGCACTATTTTTCTGAAATCTGGCACAATAAACAGCGGGTGAAATTTTTGAATTTACCAAAAGAGTATCAGCTCTCACGTAACGGTCACAAAGCGGTGCTGGAATTCATCCTGCCGCTGGCAGAACCCCCCATACTCAGCGGCCAGCGCTTCGAAATCCTGACATTCGATCCCACCTATTTTGTCGATATGTTTTATGACAATGCAGGCGCGTTGAGCTTGCCAGACAGTTTGCAGTCGCGCTGTGCATTTGACCTTAACACGCCCAAACCAAACGATTCACTGAAGCAATATGCTTTGTCCCTGGACAAAGCGGACGCGCCGCCGGAAGACGTCGATTTAGGACGGCAATTTGCCCAAACGGTGATATTGACATGTCATTGATGTCTCTGTCGCCACGCGTGTTGCGCAGCTGGCCGCTTTGGTTACTGGCTGCATTATTGATGGTGCTGGGCGTGACCCTTTGGCTGCACTGGTCGCAGATTCTGTTGCAGAGCGTGTTGTGGCAGAAAACGCTGCACCGCGAAATGACCCAGTTGTTGCAGCAGGTAGCTGATCAACCTCATCAGGCTGGCCTTTCACTGCTGTTATTCAGCCTGCTCTATGGCGTGCTGCATGCGCTGGGCCCGGGACATGGCAAAGTCGTCATCACCACTTTTTTGGCAACCCATCCGGCAAAGCTAAAAACCAGCTTGAAACTCACGCTACTGGCATCGCTGCTGCAAGGTACAGTTGCCATCGTGTTAGTGACGCTCATGCTGGTTATTCTGCAAACGTCGTCACGTCAGCTTCATCTCGGCAGTTTTTGGCTTGAAAAGGGCAGCTATTTGCTGGTGATTGGATTAGGCATTTGGATAGGTTATCGCGCGCTACAGTCGCTTTGGCAGCAACGGCAGCAGCGTTCGGCACTAAAAATCTATACTTTACGGCCTGATCATCAACACGATGCACATTGCGGCTGCGGTCACGCGCATCTGCCCAGCGCGCAGCAAATTTCTGAGGCGGTGAATGGCAAGACGCAGTTACTGGTGGTGATGTCGATGGGTTTACGCCCTTGCTCGGGTGCCATCATGATGCTGCTGTTCGCTAAGGTCATCGGCGTCTATCTTTGGGGCGTGGCATCGGCAGCAGTAATGGCCGTGGGCACCGCGCTGACTATCTCCGCCATTGGCTTGTTCGTGCAGCGATCGCGTGCTTTAGCCCAGCGGTTGGCACGCGTCAGCGGTGTAGCGAAAAGTGCACGCTTTTTGATGCCCCTGCTGGCGCTGTTGTGTAGCCTGCTATTAATATTTGCCGGAGCACTATTATGGCAATCAGTACAACCCGCATTAACCGGCGGAATTCGCCCTTTCTAATTATTAAAAAAGCGCAGCGGAATTTATATTTCCACGCGCTATTCTCCTCGCTAGTTATTTTTTCACGCCTCGGTAATATTTTTATCTCTTCACGCTTTGCTGGTGAAATGAGTTTTCTCTGTCTACGCTGAATAACAACCAAAGGGTATTAACTCACTCGGTTAGATAATTAAAAGTTTTTACTTACGTCTGTCGCAAGGAGAATACATTATGGCTGAAACTCGGATTAGTAATGGTACTACGCAAACGGTGGCAACAACGCCTGTCGGCTTACCATTGAAACGTATTTCCTGGAGCGCTGTTTTCGCAGGGGTTATATGTGCTTTGATCGTGCACATTTTATTAGCCCTGCTTGGAACCGCAATTGGCGCAACCACCATCGATCCTATGGAAGAAAAGAATCCACTGCAGCATCTCGGCACAGGTGCGTTGGTGTGGACTGCCATTAATATGCTGCTGGCTATGGCTGCAGGTAGTTACGTTGCCGGACGTTTAGCGCAGCGTGAAGGTGCAATGCATGGTTTGTTAATGTTCGGCCTGAGCACATTATTTACCATTTGGCTCGCAGTTTCACTCGCCAGCAGCGTATTAGGCGGTGCAATGAATATTGTGGGTTCAGGATTTCAGGCATTGGGTAGTGGTATTTCCGCCGCCGCGCCGTCGGTTACGCAAATGGCAAAAGATAAGCTACAAGAAAATAATATTAATTTAGGCGATCTGCAAAATGAGCTGGAAACCACGCTGCGCCAAACGGGCAAGCCGGAATTACAGCCAGAGAACTTACAGCAGGATGCAAATAAAGAAGCGCAAAATGCAGAGAACCAAGCGGCAGATACAGCTAAGCAGCCACAAAATGCTGATACTGACTTAACAAACTGGCTGCGCGGCATCATGGATCGTCACTCAGATACATTACAAGCAGCCGATCGTGACGCTTTGAAAAATATCATTAAAGCGCGTACTGGGAAAAGCGATCAGGAAGTCGATCAGATTGTGGCCCAGACTGAACAGAGCTACCAACAGGCGATGCAGAAATATCAGGAACTCAAACAGCAAGCTGAGCAAAAAGCGCGTGAAGCGGCTGAGCAAGCTGCCGCTGCTACGGCAAAAGCCAGCTGGTACGCTTTCTTCATGCTAATTATTGAAGCTATCCTGGCCGGTGTGATGGGAATGATTGGCCGTCGTACTCAGCCGCATCAGGTTCTGAGCCACGAACGTCGTTAATCTTCTTTTGTCACTGAAAGGCAATAAAAAAGGCGGCATAGGAATGCCGCCTTTTTCGTTCACGCTGTCGCGCGATACATCTCTGCTTTTAGCGCTTCAGCGCTTCACTCAGTTCTTCACGCATAGAGGAAAGCATCGCTTTTACGACACGAGGATTACCCGCTACGAGGTTACCTGAGTGCAGATAGCCGTGATTACCCGTGAAATCCGTGACCAAACCGCCTGCTTCACGGACCAGCAAATCGCCTGCTGCGAAATCCCACGGCTTAAGGCCGATCTCGAAATAACCATCAACGCGACCTGCTGCAACATACGCTAAATCCAACGCAGCTGAACCGGTGCGACGGAAATCGGCACACTGAGTAAAGAGTTTGGTAACGATGTTCATGTAAGTTGGCGCGTGCTGCTTCAGTTTGAACGGGAAGCCGGTTGCCAGAATAGTGCCATCCAGATCGCGAGCGATGCTTCCGCGCAGACGATATCCATTAAGCTGTGTGCCTTGACCACGTACTGCGCTGAACAGCTCATTGCGCATTGGATCGTAAACCACGGCAACTTCGGTGCGGCCTTTGATGCGCACAGCGATAGACACAGAGAAGTGGGGCAGACGTTTGATGAAATTGGTGGTGCCATCCAGCGGATCGATTACCCATTGAATGTCCTGATCTTCGCCCGCCAGTTCACCGCTTTCTTCGGTGATAATGGTGTGCTGCGGATATGATTTACGAATAACTTCGATAATCAGGCGTTCTGCGTCGCGGTCAACATTGGTAACGAAGTCGTTGCTGCCTTTCTGGCTAGCCTCGACGGCGTCCGGGGTTTCATAATTCTTGGCAATTAAATTTCCGGCCTTGCGCGCTGCGCGCACGGCGATGTTGAGCATCGGATGCATCGGTATCTCTCACTGGATGTTAAAGAACGGGGAAAACGGCGCGGAGTATATCAGCGTGTTCGGTAAATGTCCTGTTTTTATGTTAGGCTGAGCGCCATCATTTTCTGACCAATCCCAATTATGCTGCAAAATATTCGAATTGTGCTGGTGGAAACCTCCCACACCGGCAACATGGGCTCCGTTGCGCGCGCCATGAAAACCATGGGTTTAACGAATCTTTATCTGGTTAATCCGCTGGTGAAGCCGGATTCCCAAGCTATATCCCTGGCCGCAGGCGCCAGCGATGTTATTGGCGAAGCCAAAATCGTTGACTCGCTCGACGAGGCGATCGCCGGATGTAGCCTTGTTGTTGGCACCAGCGCACGCTCACGTTCGCTGCCGTGGCCAATGCTCGACGCGCGCGAATGTGGCATCAAAAGTGTGGAAGAGGGCCAGCAAGCGCCGGTCGCGCTGGTGTTTGGTCGTGAGCGCGTGGGGCTAACTAACGACGAATTGCAAAAATGCCATTATCACGTCGCGATTCAGGCTAATCCTGAGTACAGCTCACTGAACCTGGCGATGGCGGTACAGATCATCGCCTATGAAGTGCGCATGGCATGGCTGCAGGCGCAAGAAAAAGCCGATCCAAAACCAGAGTATCAAGCGTCACCTTATCCGCTGGTCGACGATCTTGAGCGCTTTTATCAGCACATGGAACAGATGATGCTGCGCAGCGGCTTTATTCGTGAAGCCAATCCGGGCCAGGTAATGAGCAAATTGCGTCGCCTTTATACCCGTGCGCGTCCAGAACGTGATGAGCTCAATATTTTGCGCGGCATGCTTTCTTCATTTGAGAAGCGTAAAAACAGCAAGGATGGCGACGATAATAGTTGAGTAAATTACTTGGTTAAATACTTGACTAAAATACTCGGTTAAATAGTTGACCAATTTACTCGGGAATGTCAGACTTCGGACATCTTTCGCTAATCCTCCGATAACCGGACGCTATTGAGGTCGTACGCTATGAGACTGACATCCAAAGGACGTTATGCCGTTACTGCTATGCTGGACGTTGCCCTTCATTCCCATGAAGGCCCGGTTCCGCTAGCTGATATTTCTGAGCGTCAGGGCATTTCGCTGTCGTATTTGGAGCAGTTATTCTCGCGTTTACGTAAAAATGGCTTAGTGGCCAGTGTTCGCGGCCCGGGTGGCGGTTATCTGCTTGGTAAAGAGTCGAATGCTATCGCGGTAGGCGAAGTGATCACGGCGGTTGACGAATCTGTCGATGCCACTAAATGTCAGGGCAAAGAAGGTTGTCAGGGCGGCGAGCGTTGTCTGACTCACGTTCTGTGGCGCGATCTGAGCGTGCGCATTAGTGAGTTCCTGAACAACATTACGCTGGCTGAATTGGTCAACAATCAGGAAATCCTTGATGTTGCCGATCGTCAAAATGCGAATGACAACCGTCGCTTCCAAAAGCCGCGTGCTCAGGAAATTAACGTTAACCTGCGCGCCTCTTAATCCCTGCCTCTTCGGCCCTTACTGCTAACGCGGTCAGGGCCGTTTCTGCTATAAATACGTATGAATTTTTATACGGAGCTGTAGCGCAATGAAATTACCGATTTACCTGGATTACGCCGCAACCACGCCGGCCGATCCGCGTGTGGCCAGCAAAATGATGCAATTTTTGACGCTGGACGGCACTTTTGGTAATCCGGCCTCGCGTTCTCACCGTTTTGGTTGGCAATCTGAAGAAGCGGTCGACGTTGCGCGCAATCAAGTGTCGGAACTGGTTAATGCCGATCCACGTGAAATTGTTTTCACTTCCGGCGCGACTGAATCAGATAACCTCGCCATAAAAGGCGCTGCCCATTTTCATCAGGCGCGCGGCAAACACATCATCACGAGCAAAACGGAACACAAAGCGGTGCTCGACAGTTGTGAACAACTTGAGCGCGAAGGCTTTGACGTGACCTATTTAACGCCTGCCGCTAATGGCATCATCACGTTGGATGCGCTGCGCGCGGCGCTGCGTGATGACACCGTGTTGGTTTCAATCATGCACGTCAATAATGAAATTGGTGTCATTCAGGATATCGCTGCCATGGGCGAGTTGTGTCGTGAGCGCGATATTCTCTTTCATGTTGATGCCACACAAAGCGTCGGCAAATTGCCCATTGATCTCAGCAAACTAAACGTCGATTTGATGTCCTTTTCAGCGCATAAAATCTACGGCCCGAAAGGCATTGGCGCGCTCTACGTGCGGCGTAAACCGCGTATTCAAATTGCGGCCCAGATCCATGGCGGCGGTCATGAGCGCGGTATGCGTTCGGGAACGTTGCCGGTGCACCAGATTGTCGGCATGGGTGAGGCGTACCGTATCGCCCATGAAGAGCGTGAACAAGAGATGGCGCGTTTGCAGCAACTGCGCGATCGTTTATGGCAAGGGCTTAGCGTGCTCGATAATGTCTACCTCAACGGCGATCTGCAGCAAAGTTCTGCCAATATCCTTAATGTCAGCTTTGCCAATGTTGATGGCGAATCGTTGATCATGGCCCTAAAAGATTTGGCGCTCTCCTCGGGTTCAGCCTGTACTTCTGCCAGTCTTGAACCTTCTTACGTGCTGCGAGCCTTGGGCCTGAGCGACGAACTTGCACACAGTTCGCTGCGCTTTTCGCTTGGCCGTTTTACCACTGAAGAAGAGATCGATTACGCCATCGCATTGGTGCAAAAATCGGTCACACGTCTGCGCGCCTTGAATTCTGCTGCACGCTAATCGTTAAGCCGCATGATTCTGGAAAGGGCGCTATTGTCCAGGATGCGCTGGCATCGCCTGAAATAATCTGTTATCAGGATTGTCTGCACATTCCATGTAACACCTTCACAGGCCGTACCTACACTTTGCCTGGATGACACTTATAACGTATACGGAGCTTCGCGATGACCACGCAACCGATGAACATCACTCTTAGCAACCAGCCCGCCGATGCGCGCTGGGGCGAAAAAGCCATTCTGACCAGCAACGACAGCGGTATGACGCTGCATATTACCGGCGCGGATGCGCTGATGACGATTCAACGCGGCGCACGCAAAATTGATGGTCAGGGCGTTCGCCATGTCGCGCTGGTCGGTGAGGGCTGGCACCTCGAACAGTGCTGGGCTTTCTGGCAAGGCTATCGTGGACCAAAAGGCAAACGTCAGGTTGACTGGCCGACACTGGGTGAGCATGAGCAAGCTGAGTTTGCTCGCCGCCTGAAAATCGTTGATTGGGTACGTGACACCATTAACCTGCCAGCAGAAGAGTTGGGGCCAGAAGATTTAGCGCACAGCGCAGTGGATTTGATCAGTGAAGTAGGCGGCGATGCTGTTAGCTATCGCATTACCAAAGGCGAGGATCTGCGCGAGCAAGGTTACATGGGCTTGCATACGGTTGGGCGCGGTTCAAATCGCCCACCCGCTTTTCTTGCCCTGGATTTCAACCCAACCGGCGACGACAAAGCACCGGTTTACGCTTGTCTGGTCGGCAAAGGTATCACCTTTGATACTGGCGGTTACAGCATGAAGCAGAGCAGCTTCATGGACTCAATGAAATCCGATATGGGCGGTGCGGCAACGGTGACTGGCGCGCTGGCGATGGCCATTTCACGCGGTCTTAATAAGCGCGTAAAACTCTATCTTTGCTGCGCGGATAACATGGTCAGCAGCAATGCCTTCAAACTGGGCGATATCATTCGCTATCGTAACGGCAAATCCGTTGAAGTCATGAATACCGATGCGGAAGGGCGTTTGGTCCTGGCCGATGGCCTGATTGATGCCAGCGAGCAAAAGCCGACTTTACTGATTGATGCGGCAACGCTGACCGGTGCGGCGAAGACGGCGCTCGGCAACGATTATCACGCCCTGTTTACCTTTGATGATGTCATGGCGCAGTCGCTGATGGGCAGCGCAGTCAGTGAGAACGAGCCGTTCTGGCGCTTGCCGTTGGCAGAATTCCATCGTAGCCATTTGCCATCAAACTTTGCCGATCTGAACAATATTGCCAGCCCAGCACATGCTGCGGGTGCCAGCAGCGCGGCTGCTTTTCTGTCGCATTTTGTCAGCGATTATCAGCAAGGTTGGCTGCACATTGACTGCTCCGCCACCTATCGCAAAGCCGCAGTGGATCAGTGGTCTGCGGGTGCAACCGGTCTTGGCGTACGTACGCTGGCAAACCTGTTACTGAAGTAAACGATCCCAGCGGCGGCAAACAGGCCGCCGCTTTTTTGAGAGTAGATTATGAATCGTCTTGAAGAAGTGCTGAAGCTGGCGGCAACCGAGCCTGCGCATCGTCCCGAGTTTTTCCAGTTATTGCTGGAAGCAGATGCCTGGGTGCCGGGTGAAAGCACTGCACAGCAGCTGGATGCCAATACACCGGTCGATTTGCAGCACTGGGAAAAAGAAGATGGCAGCAGCGTCATTCCATTTTTTACCTCTGAACACGCGATGAGCGAAGCCATCAGTGCTGAACAAGCTTATCTGCGTTTGCCGGTTCGCACGCTGTTCGAAATGACACGTGGCGAAGCGCTGTTTCTGAACCCAAAATTGCCGAGCGGTAAAGAGTTTTCTGCGGCTGAGATCAGCCATCTGTTGGGCGAGCAGGGCGATGCGCTGAGCCAGCAAACAGTGTTGGAAGGCGGGCATGCGCTGCTGTTATCAGAAGTGGCGGAACCGCCTGCGCAGATGATCGATTCTCTGACGCAGCTGTTCAGCAAGTACAAACAGGTGCGACGCGCCTTTGTCGCCAGCATTCGTGAAAGTGCGGAAGAAGAGCCAAATCTGCTGATTGGCATCGAGGCGGAAAGCGATATTGACGCCATCATTCAGGCTGCAGGCAGCGTAGCGACTGATACCTTACCGGATGATGCGCCCATCGATATTTGCGAAGTGACGCTGGACGATCGCGGCATCAGCCACTTTTTTACCGCCCACATTACGCCATTTTATGAACGTCGCTGGGGCAGTTTCCTGCGCGACTTCAAGGGCAGCCAGCGTATTATCTAAAAAAAGTGCGGCACTGTTTATCGTTAAACAGGCCGCACTTTTTCAATTAATACGTTTATTTCTCAATGGGTAAGTCGTCGCGGCTGCCCCATTCGCCCCACGAACCGTCATACAGCGCGACATTACGCGCACCCAGCGCAGTCAGCGCCAGAATCACCACCACCGCAGTCACACCCGATCCACAGCTGGCAACCACCGGTTTTTCAATATCCACACCCGCTTTGACAAACAGGTCGCGCAGCTCTGCTACCGGCTTTAACTCGCCGTTCGCCACCAGATTGTTCCACGGCACATTCAGGCTACGCGGGATATGACCACGATGCAGTCCGGGCCGCGGTTCATCCACTTCTGCATTGAAGCGATTCGCGGCTCGCGCATCGACAATCTGCGCACCGCCTTCATGGCTGATCAGCAACACATCATTCAAACGCTTAACCTGGCTTTCATCGTAGGTGGCTTCAAACTCGCCTTCTGGCAGCGTAACCGGGCCGGCTTCTACCGGGAAGCCTGCCGCTTTCCAGCCCTGCAAACCGCCCGCTAAAATAGAAACCTGCTGTACGCCAAAAGCGCGCAGCATCCACCATGCACGGGGTGCCGAGAACAGGTTGCCTTCATCGTACACCACTAAATGTTTATCGCTGCTGACGCCCAGTTCGCGCATCGCCACTGAAAAACCTTCGGCGCGCGGCATCATGTGCGGATAGGGGCTGGTGTGATCGGAGAGCGCTTCAATATTGAAAAAAGGCGCATCAGGTAAATGGCCTGTCAGATATTCGGCTTGAATATCCCGCACCGCCTCCATGCCTGGCGGCAGCATTCGCGCATCCAGCACTTGCAGGTCTTTGTCGGTGTAATGTTCATTCAACCAGTCAGCGGATACAAACAGGGGAGCTGTCATAGCAACCTCTTCTCAAGATTCAGGAAGAGCCAGTTTCCGGTAATGGGCGCGCTATCTCAAGGGAAAGCGTTGATTAAATGGCGGCGTTGATGTGAAATTGCGCAGCGTTATTTACAACCTCTTCTGGGTCTGGGTGAAGGATTTACCATGAACAAACGCATTAACCGGCTGCTGCTCAGCATGCTGTTGAGCAGTGTACTGCTGAGTACCGCAGCGCTTACTTCTTTTTCAGCTGTTGCCGCTGAGTCGGTGACGGCAACATCGCTAGCCAAGCCGCTTCAGGTGAGTGATCTCTCTGAATTACAGCTGGACGGCGCAGCGACGTTAGTGCTGACCTTCAATGCTCCGCTCGATGAAAAGCAGGATTTCTCTCGCCTGGTCACACTGACCGATGATGAACGCGGAAAAGTTGACGGCGGTTGGGAGCTTTCAAACAACCGTAAAGCGCTGCGTTTTCGTCACCCTGAACCCTCCCGTAAGCTGTCACTGAAGGTCGATGCCGCGCTGCGTGCCGCCAGCGGTGAAAGCCTTAGCGCGCCTTTCTCGCAAAAGCTTACCACCCGCGTTATTCAACCGATGGTGGGATTTGCCAGCCGGGGTTCATTGTTGCCGCTGCGTTTGACGCAAGGTTTACCGGTTCTTGCGCTAAATATTGCGCGCGTTGATGTGGATTTTTTCCGGGTTAAAAACGCCACGCTGGCGGATTTTTTGGCTCAGTGGAATTACGGCAGCAACTTGTCGAGTTGGCAATCTGACGATTTACTGAAAAACGCAGATTTGGTCTATACCGGCCGCTTTGATCTCAATCCAGCACGCAATACACGTGAAAAATTGCAGCTACCGCTGAGCAACGTGGCTGCTCTCAAGCAGCCGGGTGTTTATCTGGCGGTGATGAAACAGGCTGGCAGTTATCACTACAGCACGCCCGCCACGTTGTTTACGCTCAGCGATATTGGTCTGTCGCTGCATCGTTTCCCTACGCAGTATGATCTCTTTACCCAAAGCCTGGAAACTGGCGCACCGCTTTCAGACGTCAGCGTGCAGTTGCTGGATGAGAAAGGGCAGCAACTGGAAAAAAGCGAGAGCGATAATAACGGGCATTTACGCTTCAAAGCTCAACCCAAAGGCAAGCTGCTGCTCGCCACCCTGGGTGAACAGACTTCATTAATTGATCTCACTCGCCCGGCGCTCGATCTGGCTGAATTTCCTGTCGCCGGGCCGCAAGGTTACGAAAAACAGCTGTTCGTCTTTGGGCCACGCGATCTGTATCGTCCAGGCGAAACGGTGATAGTTAACGCTCTGCTGCGTGATGTTGATGGCAATCCGTTGCCCGCGCAGCCCATCAAAGCTGAGCTGCTGCAACCGGATGGTGAAGTGTCGCGCAGCTTTGTCTGGCAGACGGAAAAGGGTTTTTACCAACAGCGTCTGACGTTACCAGCCTCTGCGATGACCGGCGAATGGTCATTGCGCCTGAATACCGGTGACAATTTGCCGCGACAGTGGAAATTTCAGGTAGAGGATTTTTTGCCAGAGCGCATGGCGCTTACTCTGAAAAACAGCGATCAGCCGCAACACGCTGATGCTGACATTACTTTTGATATTGCTGGGCGTTATCTTTATGGCGCACCCGCCGCGGGAAATCAGCTGCAAGGCCAGCTTTATCTTCGTCCGGCACGTGAAGCCGTTGCTGCGCTGCCAGGTTATCAGTTTGGTGATATCACCGAAAAGGAATTAACGCGCAGCCTGGGTGACGTCGACCTCAAGCTGGATGCAAAAGGTCAGGCGCAACTGGCGGTTGAAAGTCAGTGGGCAGAAAGTCATTCGCCGCTCAATCTGATTCTACAAGCCAGCCTGCTTGAAACCGGTGGTCGTCCGGTCACGCGTCGTGTAACCCAGGCGATTTGGCCAGCCGATACGCTGCCGGGTATTCGCCCGCTGTTCAGCAGCAAAGCAGTCTATGACTACCGCAACGACAGCTACCACGACGAACCCACGGTGCCAGAAAATAGCCAGGCCGAGTTTGATATCCTGTATGCCAACAGCAAGGGTGAAAAGCTCGCCGTAAACAATCTGGATGTCAGACTCATTCGTGAACGCCACGACTATTACTGGAGCTTTTCCGACAGCGAAGGTTGGCAATCACGCTTCGATCAAAAAGATCTGCAGGAAGATGAACAGCGCATCACGATTCCTGCTGGCGGCAGCAGCAAAGTCAGTTTCCCGGTGGAGTGGGGCGCCTATCGTCTGGAAGTGCAGGCCGGTGAGAAAATTGTTAGTAGCGTGCGATTCCAGGCCGGTTACAGCTGGCAGGATAACACCAACGGCACTGGCGCATTACGCCCGGATCAGGTCAAGTTGAAGCTCGATAAAGCGGCTTATCAACCGGGAGATACTGCACAGATACAGGTGGAATCGCCCGCAGCGGGCAAAGGTTATCTGTTGGTTGAATCGAGCAGTGGCACGCTTTGGTGGCAGGCACTGGATGTTCCCGCTGGCGGTACCACCCTCGCTGTGCCCATCGATAAAAGCTGGCAGCGCCACGATCTCTATCTCAGCGCCATCGTGGTGCGTGAAGGGGATAAAGTCAGCGGTGCTACGCCAAAACGCGCGGTGGGTTTACTGCATTTACCCATGGCAACAGAAGCGCGGCGTTTAACGCTGGCACTCGACGCACCTGACAAGGTTCGTCCCGATCAAACGGTGAAAATCAACATAAAAGCCAGCCGGGAAGGTGGCGCACTACCACAGCAGATTCATCTGCTGCTGTCGGCCGTGGATAGCGGCGTACTCAGCATCACGGATTATTCAACCCCGAACCCGTGGGACGCCTTCTTTGGCCGTAAACGTTACAACGCCGATCAATATGATGTATTTGGCCAGCTGATTGAAGGCGGAGGGCGGCTGGCGGCATTACGCTTCGGCGGCGATGCCAGCGAAGATGCCATGCGGCGCGGCGGCAAAAAGCCGGTCACACAGGTCAATATTGTGGCGCAGCAATTACAGGCGGTCACGCTGGATGAAAAGGGGGAAGGCACACTGGAACTGCCGATTCCAACCTTTAACGGTGAGCTGCGCCTGATGGTCCAAGGCTGGAGTGAGGAGAGTTTTGGCGCAGCAGAGCGCAAGCTGGTGGTCGCTGCACCGCTTATTACCGAACTCGCCACACCGCGCTTCCTGGCGGGCGGCGACCAAGCGAACCTGGCGCTGGATATCACTAATCTCACCGATCTCCCGCAAACGTTAAAAGTGAATTTCTCTGCCAACGGATTGGTTGCATTGAATGGCGCGGTGACACAAAACGTGACGCTGGCGAAAGGCGCGCGAACCACGCTGAAAGTGCCTGTTAAAGCGCTGAACGGCTTTGGTGATGGCAGCGTAGACGTTGAAGTGTCTGGCCTGAATCTGCCGGGTGAAAATCTCAAGTCCAGCAAGCAGCAGTGGAAAATAGGCGTGCGGCCCGCTTATCCAGCGGAAACACTGAATTTCGATGCAGTGATTACGGCCAATCATCCGTGGCAAGTGATGGCAACTGCGTTCAGCGGAATGGAGAAAGAGACCTTAAGCGGCAGATTGTCGCTCAGCAATCGTCCACCGCTGAACATCGCCAGCTACATCAGCGAGCTGTACGCTTATCCTTATGGCTGCCTGGAACAAACCGCCAGCGGAATCTGGCCGTCGGTATTTACCCGCCATGCGCAACTTATGGCAATGGGCATCAAAAGCAGCAGCGACGATGCGCGTCGTGCCGCCATTGATACCGGTATTGCTCGCATGGCGGGAATGCAGCGGCCCAACGGCAGCTTCGGCTTGTGGAGCAAACAAAGCGAAGAGGAGTTTTGGCTGACAGCGTATGTCGCTGACTTTTTATTGCGTGCCAACGAAGCGGGGTATGCGCTGCCAGAAGGTGTCATCGCCCGCGCCGATGAGCGTCTGCTGCGCTATCTGCAAGATCCGTCACAAATTGACAAAGGCTGGAGCAATGACGTTGAGGCGCTGCGTTTTAGCGTTCAGGCATACGCGGGACTGGTGCTGGCGCGGCAGCAGAAAGCGCCGTTAGGGGCGTTGCGTGCGCTATATGAAAAACGCGACAAGGCGAAATCAGGGCTGGCGCTCATGCAATTGGGTATTGCGTTAAAACTGATGGGCGATGAACAGCGTGCGCAGCTGGCCATTGGGCAGGGCGCTGCGATGAATCGTCCAGACAATGATGGATTTGGTGATTACGGCAGTGACGTTCGCGACCGCGCATTAATGATCGCTTTGCTGGCGGAAAATAATCTCCAACCGGATTTACAAAACACGCTGCTGCTGGCGCTGACCAAAGCGGTTCATGGCAAGCGCTGGTTCTCTACACAAGAAAATAATGCGTTGTTCCTGGCGGCACGAACGCTGCAAAACAGTAAAGGTGACCAATGGCAGGCGACACTGACCGGTCATCGGGAACCGCTGAGCAGTGACGGATTGCTGAACACCGCACTGAATGAAACGCAGCTGATGCGTGGCGTGGAGGTTAGCAATGAAAGTCGTTCGCCGCTGTATGCCAGTCTCAACGTGGTGGGGTATCCCGCTTCATCGCCTGCACCGATGAGTAACGTGCTGGGTATCAAGCGCGAGTATTTCACACTCAACGGCAAAGCCGCCAATCTCGACAATTTGAGCAGCGGTGAATTAATCATGGTGCGTTTAACCGTGTCGGCGAAGAAAAGCGTTAACGATGCGCTGGTGGTCGATATGTTGCCTGCGGGTCTGGAACTGGAGAATCAGAACCTCGCTGACAGCAGTGCCAGCCTCGGCGACAGCGCCGATGCTCTCAAGGAGAGCATGATGGATATGCAGCAGGTAGACATCAAACACATTGAGTTTCGTGACGATCGCTTCGTGGCGGCGTTGGCTGTGGATACCTATCGGCCTGCCACGCTGATCTATCTGGCACGTGCCGTTACGCCAGGCCGCTATAAAATGCCGCCGCCGCAGGTGGAATCAATGTATGTGCCGGAATGGCGCGCGGTGGGCAATACGGCAGAGATGCTTCATGTGCGTTAAGCAGGATGCGTGCGGGTGAAGCGCGTGCACTTCAACAAGCGGTGGCTCGGGCTGCCGCTTTTTTTTCTGACATTATTCGCGCTTCCTTTGGCGTTGGATCGGTTATTCCCTCTTCCCTTGCATCAGGTGCAACCTGCACGTGTCGTCGTGGCGGAAGATGGCACGCCGCTGTGGCGCTTTGCCGATCGGCAGGGCATCTGGCGCTATCCCGTCACGCCGGAAGATGTCGCGCCCGCTTACGTAGAAGCGCTACTGACTTATGAAGATCGCTGGTTCTGGCACCATCCGGGTATCAATCCATTCGCGTTAATTCGTGCCGCCTGGCAAGATCTCTCCAGCGGTGAAATCATCTCGGGTGGCAGCACCTTAACGATGCAAGTAGCGCGATTGGTCGATCCTCAACCGCGTACCCTGCGTGGCAAAATCATTCAAGCGTGGCGTGCCGTGCAGCTTGAATGGCATCTCTCTAAACAGGAAATTTTAACCCTTTATCTCAACCGAGCACCCTTCGGCGGCACCTTAGAAGGTGTGGGTGCGGCAAGCTGGAGCTGGTTGGGTAAGCCGCCTTCACAGTTGACCAAAGGCGAAGCGGCATTGTTGACGGTATTACCGCAGGCGCCCAGCCGTTTACGTCCCGATCGCTGGCCGCAACGTGCAGAAAAAGCGCGTAACAAAGTGCTGGATCGTTTGGCTGAATACCACGTTTGGACCCCAAAAGAGGTGGCAGAAATCAGGCAGGAAGCGGTTTGGCTGCCGCCACGCCAAATGCCACAAATGGCGCCGCTGCTGGCGCGACGTTTGCTATCGCAAACCCACGAAAACAAAATCGTCTCAACCCTCGATCCCGCATTGCAGCGTGAACTGGAGAGGGTGGCAGAAAACCTGAAAGCGCAACTGCCGCCCCGGAGTTCGTTAGCGATGCTCGTGGTGGATCATACGTCGATGAAGGTGCGTGGCTACGTTGGCTCAGTCGATTTCAACGATGACAGCCGCTTTGGCCATGTGGATATGATTTCCAGCGTGCGTTCGCCAGGATCGGTGCTCAAACCCTTTATATATGGCATGGCATTGGATGACGGATTGATCCATGCGGAATCACTGTTGCAGGATGTTCCTCGCCGTTTTGGTAACTATCGCCCCGGCAATTTTGATAGCGGGTTTCATGGGCCGGTCAGCGCCAGTGACGCGCTGGAACGCTCGCTCAATCTGCCAGCAGTGCAACTATTGGAAGCGCTAGGGCCAAAAAATGTCACTGCGCGTTTGCGCAACGTAGGATTGAATTTGAGCTTTCCGCCCGCCGCAGAACCCAATCTTTCGCTGATCCTTGGCGGTACTGGCACGCGCATGGATGAACTGCTGGCGGCTTACAGCGCTTTCGCTCGTCATGGCAATGCGGCAAATTTGCGCTGGCTGGCGGATCAGCCTTTGCATGAGCGTCCCTTGCTCTCGCCGGGCGCGGCATGGATTGTAAGGCGCATTTTGGCCGGTGAAGCACAACCTGCGGGAAATGGCACTGTGACGGATGTGGTGCCGCTGGCGTGGAAAACCGGCACCAGCTATGGCTATCGTGATGCATGGGCGATAGGCATTAATCCACGTTATTTAATCGGAATCTGGGTTGGACGGCCCGATGCAACCCCGGTTGCAGGACAATATGGCGTTGCCACCGCCATTCCGATACTGAATCAGGTGAATAGCGTGCTGATGAGCCGCTTATCGGGCAACCGCGCACCGGGCGATCCGCGTCCTGCCTCCGTCAGCAGCGCGAGCATTTGCTGGCCTGGCGGACAACCTTTACCGGCGGGTGACACAAACTGCCGACAACGGCGACAAAGCTGGGTGCTGGATAATACGCTGCCACCCACGCTGCTTGCGCCCGGCCAGGAGGGATTTAGCGGTTTGCGGCTGCGCTACTGGCAAAATGCCAAAGGATTACGTGTTGCTGCGGATTGTCCGCAAGCCACACCTCACGAGCAAATTATGTGGCCGCTGCCGCTGGAGCCATGGTTGGCAAAAGCTGAGCGTCGCAGCCAAAGGTTGCCGCCTATTGATCTGCAATGCCCACCGCTACAGCAGGGAAATGTGCTGCCGCTGATTTTAACCGGGGTGATTGAGGGGCAGAGCGTGCAGCCACTGCCCGGGAAAACATCATTGGTTTTACCGGTTACGGTGCAAGGCGGTCAGGGAAATCAACGCTGGTGGTTTCTTAATGGTGAGCCGTTGGCAGAGGAGAGCCCAACCAATACGCAGTCGCTGGCCCTGAACAGCACGGGTGAATATCAATTGGTGGTGATGGATGAAACCGGTCAACTCGCCTCGGTGAACTTTACCGTTCAATGAGGGCAAACCGGCTGATTGCACACTTACTGAGCCATTACTTCGACAGAGATCAATATTTTTCAACAAATTATGGGATCTCTGATAGGCAATGCCTGACTCAACCCCTATAATCGGCGCCGTTTCTTAGCCGGGGCGTGCGCTTCCCGGTTTCTTCAGGACATCAAGACAGAGGTCATCATGGCAATCGAACGTACTTTTTCTATCATCAAGCCAAACGCCGTCGCTAAAAACGTGATCGGTGCAATCTACAACCGTTTTGAAAGCGCAGGCTTCAAAATCGTTGGCGCGAAAATGCTGCAGCTGAGCAAAGAGCAGGCTGAAGGTTTTTATGCTGAGCACCAGGGCAAACCTTTCTTTGACGGTCTGGTTGAGTTCATGACTTCTGGCCCGGTAGTAGTTTCAGTGCTGGAAGGCGAAAATGCCGTTCAGCGTCACCGCGATCTGATGGGCGCAACCAACCCAGCGAACGCGCTGGCGGGCACGCTGCGTGCAGACTATGCTGACAGCTTCACTGAGAACGCGACTCACGGTTCAGATTCAGCAGAATCCGCAGCACGTGAAATCGCTTACTTCTTCGGCGAAAACGAAATTTGCCCACGCACTCGTTAATCGCTTCGCGATAAACGGATAGCTGGCTTTACAAAAATCTGCGCAAGGATTTCGATCCCGCCTGGCATCAGGCAGCAGATGTTGTACAATATTGCGCCCTCATTAAGCTTTCTTAGTGAGGGCGCAATTTTTTACCTATTCTTAACCAGAGCCATAACGTGTAACAACGAGGCCAGAGAACATTATGTCCGAACAGATTGTGACGCCATCGTCCGCATCCCCCATTGTTGTTTCCCCAAAAAGCCAAAAAATTAATTTGCTGGATCTGAGTCGTCCGCAGATGCGCGAATTTTTCCTTTCGCTTGGCGAAAAGCCTTTCCGTGCCGATCAGGTTATGAAGTGGATGTATCACTACTGCTGCGATGATTTCGAGCAGATGACTGACATCAACAAAAAGCTGCGCACTAAGTTGATGGAGCTGACCGAGATCCGCGCGCCGGAAGTGGCAGAAGAATGGCGCTCCGCCGATGGCACCATTAAGTGGGCGATCCGCGTGGGCGATCAGCTGGTGGAAACCGTGTACATTCCGGAAGGCGATCGCGCCACACTGTGCGTATCATCACAAGTAGGTTGCGCACTGGAGTGTAAATTCTGTTCGACTGCCCAACAGGGTTTCAACCGCAACCTGCGCGTGTCCGAAATTATCGGTCAGGTATGGCGCGCGGCAAAAATTGTCGGTGCCGCAAAATTGACCGGCCAGCGTCCGATCACCAATGTTGTGATGATGGGCATGGGCGAACCGCTGCTTAACCTGAACAACGTGGTTCCGGCGATGGAAATCATGCTGGATGACTTCGGTTTTGGATTGTCTAAACGCCGTGTGACGCTTTCCACCTCTGGCGTGGTGCCTGCGCTCGACAAACTCGGCGATATGATTGACGTTGCGTTGGCGATCTCGCTGCATGCCGCAAACGACAAACTGCGCGACGATATCGTGCCAATCAATAAAAAATATAACATTGAAATGTTCCTGGCAGCGGTAAAACGCTACATCGCAAAATCCAATGCTAACCAGGGACGTGTCACCATCGAGTACGTCTTACTCGATCACGTTAATGACAGCACTGATGATGCGCACGAACTTGCCGCACTGCTGAAAGAGACGCCATGTAAAATCAACCTGATTCCATGGAACCCCTTCCCAGGGGCACCTTATGGACGCAGCTCAAACAGCCGAATTGACCGCTTCTCAAAAGTCCTGATGGATTACGGATTTACCACTATTGTGCGTAAAACCCGTGGCGATGATATCGATGCTGCTTGTGGTCAGCTGGCGGGTGAAGTCATAGACCGTACCAAACGTACCCTGAAGAAAAAAATGGCAGGCGAACTGATCTCTGTGAAGGCGCTCTGAAACCCTGACGCATAATATTCCCCGTTGGTGTCGCTCGTGGCAGGCTGCTGCCAGCTAATCAAGCGACATGGGGGAAGTAAAATGCGTAAAGGATTACCGGCAGGCGTGTTAGCAAAATTAGTGGCGCTGTTTGTTGTAAGCGGTTGTGTCAGCAATACACCACAACCTGGCGCGGCAGAAGTCCGTCTACAGTTAGGTATGCATTATTTAGCAGTAGAAGATTATGCCGCAGCACAGCGCAACTTTCTGCGCGCTCAGGCTGCTGCGCCTCGTGATTATCGGGTGCCTTTGGCGCTGGCTCGACTGGCGCGGCTACAGGGAAATTCTGCTGCCGCGACCAGGCAGTTTCTTGTGGCTCAGCGGCTGGCACCAAAGAATGGATACGTTGCTAACAATTACGGTGCGTTTCTTTGCGCTTTAGGGCAGTATGACGAAGCGCATCAACAGTTTAAACGGGCAATGGATGCGCAGGAAGGAGACGCCCGCATCGATGCTTTCGAACTGTCGGGATATTGTTATCTGCAGGCAGGGGACGATGAGTCAGCACGTTCAGCCATACTGCACGCGCTGGATGCGGATCGGGGCAAAGGAGAGTCCATGTTGGCCGAAGCTGAAAGGCTGGTGGAGACCCACCAATCGGTTAACGCACCGTTATTGTTAGAGATTTACCAGCAACGTTTGCCAGAAACGGCACGCAGTCTGGCGTTACACATACGTTTCGCCGCGCAACAGGAAAATGCCGCAGACATTACTCGTTATGGCGACCAGTTAGCGCGACGTTTTCCACAATCGATACAGTACCAGCGTTATTTAGCTAATGAATACTGAAGCCACTCAAGAGAACTCTGCAGTACATTCTACAGGCGAACGCCTGCGTCTGGCCCGTGAGCAGATGGGACTGACGCAGCAGAACGTTGCTGAACGCCTGTGTCTGAAACTTTCTACCGTACGAGACATTGAGGAAGATAAATCGCCTGCTGATTTAGCCTCAACGTTTTTGCGCGGATACATTCGCTCTTACGCACGTCTGGTGCATATTCCTGAAGAGGAATTGCTGCCAATGATGGCGAAACAAACGCCGGTGCGTGCAGCAAAAATCGAACCGATGCAAAGTTTCTCCTTGGGCAAGCGCCGCAAAAAGCGCGACGGTTGGTTGATGATCTTCACCTGGCTGGTGTTGTTTGTGGTCGTGGGTCTGACGGGCGCCTGGTGGTGGCAAAACCACAAAGCGTCGCAAGATGAACTGGTCACGATGGCCGATCAGAACGGCAGCAGCAACGGTGACAACAGTCAATCCATCCCGTTGGGTGAAAACGCGGGCGACGGCGGAGCGGATGACACCGCTGCGCCTGCCGCACCAGACGAAAGCAATACCGCGCCTGCCGCAACAGAAAACAGCGTTGCTAATACGCCTGCACCTGCGACTAACGCGAATAACACGGTACCGTCGCCACAAGACAATGCTGTGGTTTCACCTAGCCAGCCGCCGGTAAACACATCAGCAGCACCAACCGCACCACAAATGCCGGTGGGTGCCGCTGCAGTAAGTGAACCAGCAACCGATCCTAATGCCGTTGTTATGACGTTTAACGCGGATTGCTGGTTAGAAGTCACAGACGCGACCGGTAAAAAATTGTTCAGCGGATTGCAACGCAGCGGCGGTAAACTTAGCCTTGCCGGAACTGCGCCGTATCGCCTGAAAATTGGCGCGCCATCAGCAGTTCAGGTGCAATACCAGAACCAGCCTGTTGATTTGAGTCGTTTTATCCGTACTAACCAGGTTGCTCGCCTGACATTAGGTGCGCAATAACAGCGTATTGCGTACCGGGCAATTGTGGAGAAGAAATATGCATAACGAAGCACCCATTATCCGTCGTAAATCTAAACGTATTTACGTCGGCAAGGTGCCAGTCGGCGACGGTGCGCCTATTGCCGTTCAGTCGATGACCAATACCCGCACCACCGACGTGGCTGCAACAGTTAATCAAATTAAAGCCCTTCAGCGCGTAGGCGTGGACATTGTTCGCATCTCCGTGCCAACAATGGATGCCGCCGAAGCGTTCAAGCTGATTAAACAGCAAGTCGACGTTCCGCTGGTCGCCGATATCCATTTTGATTATCGCATTGCACTAAAAGTCGCTGAATATGGCGTCGATTGTCTGCGTATCAATCCAGGTAACATTGGCAACAACGAACGTATTCGTATGGTTGTTGATTGCGCTCGTGACCACAACATTCCCATTCGTATCGGTGTAAATGCCGGTTCGCTGGAAAAAGATCTGCAGGAAAAATATGGCGAGCCGACGCCGCAGGCGCTGCTCGAATCCGCCATGCGTCACGTTGATCATCTCGATCGCCTGAATTTCGATCAGTTCAAAGTCAGCGTGAAAGCATCTGACGTTTTCCTGGCTGTTGAATCTTATCGCCTGCTGGCAAAACAAATTGAACAACCGTTGCATCTCGGTATTACCGAAGCAGGCGGCGCACGCGCAGGTGCAGTGAAATCAGCGATTGGCTTAGGCCTGCTGCTTTCAGAAGGCATCGGCGACACGCTGCGTATTTCGCTGGCAGCCGATCCTGTAGAAGAAGTAAAAGTCGGATTCGATATTCTGAAGTCGCTGCGTATTCGTTCGCGTGGGATTAACTTCATCGCTTGCCCAACCTGCTCGCGTCAGGAATTTGACGTTATCGGCACGGTGAACGCGCTGGAGCAACGCCTTGAAGACCTGATCACGCCGATGGACGTTTCGATTATCGGCTGTGTCGTCAACGGCCCAGGCGAAGCAACTATTTCTACGCTTGGCGTAACCGGTGGCAGCAAGAAGAGTGGTTTTTACGAAGATGGCGTGCGTCAGCGCGTTCGTCTCGACAATGACGATATGATCGATCAGCTTGAAGCGCGCATTCGCGCTAAAGCCTCAATGCTCGACGAAAGCCGTCGCATTGACGTACAGCACCTGGAAAAATAATGGCGTGCGCAGGCTGCGCGCGTGACTTTTTTGACTGAACCTGTGCGGTTTCATCCTCATAAGGTATGATGCCGCACAGGTTTTTTTGCATTAAGAGATTCTAACGTGGCGAAGAATATTCAAGCTATTCGCGGGATGAACGATTATCTGCCTGCGGATACAGCCATCTGGCAACGGATTGAAGGCGTTCTGAAACAGGTTCTGGCGAGCTATGGCTACAGCGAAATTCGCATGCCGATCGTTGAACAAACGCCGTTATTTAAACGCGCTATCGGTGAAGTCACCGATGTGGTTGAAAAAGAGATGTATTCCTTTGACGACCGCAACGGTGAAAGTCTGACGCTGCGCCCGGAAGGCACCGCAGGCTGCGTGCGTGCCGGCATCGAACACGGTTTGCTTTACAATCAAGAGCAGCGCTTATGGTACATGGGACCGATGTTCCGCTATGAGCGCCCGCAAAAAGGCCGTTATCGCCAGTTTCACCAGATGGGCGTCGAAGTGTTTGGTCTGCAAGGACCGGATATCGATGCTGAATTGATCATGCTTAATGCCCGTTGGTGGAAAGCGTTGGGCATTGCCGATCACGTTCGCCTGGAACTCAACTCCATCGGTTCACTTGAAGCGCGTGCTAATTATCGTGATGCGTTAGTCGCTTTCCTTGAACAGCATAAAGAGACGCTGGACGAAGATTGCAAACGCCGCATGTACACCAATCCCATGCGCGTATTAGACAGCAAAAACCCTGATATCCAGCAATTACTGAATGATGCGCCAAAACTGGGCGACTATCTCGACGACGAGTCGCGAGCGCATTTTGATGGTCTTTGTGCGCTGTTGGATGATGCAGGCATTGCTTATACCGTTAACCAGCGTCTGGTACGCGGTCTCGATTACTACAACCGCACCGTGATTGAATGGGTTACTGATAGCCTGGGTTCGCAAGGCACGGTATGTGGCGGTGGTCGCTATGATGGCCTGGTTGAACAGCTCGGTGGTCGTGCTACGCCAGCCGTAGGTTTTGCCATGGGCATGGAGCGTCTGGTGTTACTGGTTCAGGCGGTTAATCCTGAATTTGAACCGACTCGCGTTGTCGATGTCTATGTTATCGCTTCGGGTCAGGGCGTGCAGTCAGCAGCGATGCAGCTGGCAGAAAAACTGCGTGATGAAGTGCCAGAACTGAAGTTGATGACCAACTTCGGTGGCGGCAACTTCAAAAAGCAATTTGCACGCGCTGATAAGTGGGGCGCACGCGTCGCGCTGGTCGTGGGCGAAGACGAAGTGAAAGCTGGCCAGGTGGTGATTAAAGATCTGCGCAGTGGCGATCAGCAAACGCTGGCGCAGGCAGAGGCTGCTGCTGCATTGCGCACGCTGTTACAGTAAGCGTGTCACAGCAACGACCATTGAAAGGAGAAGGATTGCGTGGAAGTTTATAGCAATGATAACGAACAGGTTGATGCACTTCGCCGCTTTTTTGCCAACAATGGCAAGGCGTTAGCCGTTGGCGTAGTGATCGGCATTGCCGCGTTGGGTGGCTGGCGCTATTGGGCGAGTCAGCAAGAAAGCTCGGCCAAAGCCGTTTCAGCACAGTATCAGCAGCTTACCAGCGCTATGCAGGCAGATAAGCCTCAGACGCTGGAAGCTGTCAGCAACTTTGCCAATGAAAACAGCAACACTTACGGTGCGCTGGCTTCTATGGATGTGGCAAAACAGTATGTTGACAGCAACCAGCTCGATAAAGCGGCAATGCAGTTACAGAACGGTCTGAAAGATACTAAAGATGCCAACCTGCAGGCAGTCATTAACCTGCGCCTGGCTCGCATTCAACTGCAACAGAATCAAGCTGATGCGGCGCTTAAAACCCTTGACGGTGTAAAGGGTGATGGCTGGACAGCCATTGTCGCCGACATTCGCGGCGAAGCGCTGCTAAGCAAAGGCGACAAGCAGGGCGCGCGCGATGCATGGAGTAAAGGGGTAGAATCTGACGCCTCTCCGGCATTGAAGCAAATGATGCAGATGAAGATGAATAACTTAAGCTAAGCCAGTCGAGAGAGAGCGCATGGAATTACGTAAATACCTGCTGCCGGGGCTGATTTCAGTCACTTTGCTCAGCGGTTGTTCGCTGTTTAGCGGCGAAGAAGATGTAGTAAAAATGGCCCCGTTGCCTAAGGTCGAAAACCAATTCACACCACAAGAAGCGTGGAGCACATCGGTTGGCGATGGCATTGGTGATTTCTATTCCAATCTGCATCCTGCCTGGCTGGATGGCACCGTTTATGCTGCCGACCGCTTCGGTATCGTGAAAGCGTTAGATGCAGCAAACGGAAAAGAAAAATGGAAAATCGATCTTTCTGAGAAAACCGGCTTCTTTTCCAGTAATCGCTCAGCCTTGCTCTCCGGCGGCCTGACAGCGAATGGCGATCGCGTTTATGTTGGCAGCGAGCGCGGACAGGTTTATGCATTAAACAGCAGCGACGGCGCGGTTGCCTGGCAAACTAAAGTGGCTGGCGAAGCGCTATCACGTCCGGTTGTCAGCGATGGTTTAGTGCTGGTTCATACCAGCAACGGCATGTTGCAGGGTCTGGATCAGAGCAGCGGCGCAATCAAGTGGAGCGTCAACCTTGATATGCCTGCACTCTCTCTGCGTGGTGAATCTGCGCCAGCCGTGGCGTTCGGCGGTGCGATTGTTGGCGGTGATAATGGCCGCGTCAGCGCAGTGATCTTGAATCAGGGGCAGTTGATTTGGCAGCAACGTATTTCGCAGCCAAGTGGCGCAACTGAAATTGATCGTCTCAACGATGTTGATACTACGCCAGTTGTCGCTAACGGTGTGGTTTATGCCCTGGCTTACAACGGTGATTTAACGGCGTTAGATCTGCGTTCAGGTCAGATTTTGTGGAAACGTGAAATCGGCGGTGTGAAAGATCTGATTGTTGATGCGGGTCGCATTTACCTGGTTGATCAGGATGACCGCGTTATTGCGTTGAACACAGATGGTGGCGTAGCGATTTGGCGTCAAAGCGATCTGCTGCACCGTAACCTAACGTCGCCAGTTTTGTACAACGGCTACATCGTTGTGGGTGACAGCGAAGGTTATCTGCATTGGATGAATACCACGGATGGCCGCTTTGTTGCCCAGCAGAAGCTGGACAGCTCTGGCTTCCAGACAGAACCCGTGGTGGCCAGCGACAAGTTACTGATCCAGTCAAAAGATGGTGAGGTTTATGCGATTACCCGCTAAAGGGTAAGCGTCAGGTAGGTGAAATCCTTCCATGAAAACGGCTCCTGACTGATCAGGGGCCGTTTCGTTTTTAGTCAGGCATGGTATTCTTTGCGCCTTAAGCCTGAACTTAGCGGCAAGAACCGTTATAATCACGCCATTCAGGCGATTAATTATTTATTGAGGCATTGTTATGGTACCTGTGGTCGCGCTAGTTGGGCGTCCCAATGTGGGAAAATCTACGCTATTTAACCGTTTAACCCGCACACGTGATGCGCTGGTAGCGGATTTTCCTGGACTGACTCGCGATCGCAAATATGGTCGCGCCGAAGTGGAAGGGCGCGAATTTATTGTCATCGATACCGGCGGTATTGACGGTACTGAAGATGGTGTCGAAGTGCGTATGGCGGGGCAATCGTTGCTCGCGATTGAAGAAGCTGACGTCGTATTTTTTATGGTGGATGCACGTGCAGGCATGATGCCAGCTGATCAACAGATCGCAAATCATCTGCGTTCACGTCGCAAAGCCACTTTCGTGGTCGCTAACAAAACTGACGGACTCGATCCTGATTCAGCCGTTGTCGATTTCTACTCGATGGGTTTGGGTGAGATTCACGCTATCGCTGCTTCCCATGGCCGCGGCGTCACCAGCCTGTTAGAAACCGCGCTGTTGCCGTGGATGGAGCAGGTTGAGCCAGTTGAAGTCACGGAAGAGGAAGAAAACGAAGCTTACTGGGCAGCATTGGCGGCGAAAGAGAGCGATGAGCTGGCGGAAGAGGAAGAGGAAGAATTCGACCCAACCGGTTTGCCAATCAAGCTGGCTATTGTTGGCCGTCCTAACGTCGGTAAATCAACCCTGACTAACCGTATCCTCGGCGAAGATCGCGTGGTGGTATACGATATGCCGGGCACGACGCGAGACAGCATTTATATCCCAATGGAGCGTGATGGGCGCGAATACGTACTCATCGATACTGCAGGTGTGCGTAAGCGCGCCAGAATCTCCGATACCGTTGAGAAATTTTCAGTCATTAAAACGCTGCAAGCGATTGAAGACGCTAACGTGGTGATGTTGGTGATCGATGCGCGTACCGGTATTTCTGATCAGGATCTTTCCCTGCTGGGCTTCATTCTGAACAGTGGGCGTTCATTGGTGATCGTAGTCAATAAATGGGATGGCCTGTCACAGGAAGTGCGTGACGAAGTGAAAGAGACGCTCGATTTCCGTTTGGGCTTCATCGATTTTGCTCGCATCCACTTTATTTCTGCGCTGCATGGCAGCGGCGTGGGTAATCTGTTTGAATCGATTACCGAAGCTTACGACTGTTCGACTAAACGTGTTAACACCTCGTTGCTGACGCGTATCATGAACATGGCTGCTGAAGATCATCAGCCGCCGTTAGTACGTGGTCGTCGCGTGAAACTCAAGTATGCGCATGCTGGTGGTTATAATCCGCCAATCGTCGTGATCCACGGTAATCAGGTGAAAGACCTGGCAGACTCTTACAAGCGCTACCTGATGAACTACTTCCGTCGTTCTCTGAATGTGATGGGAACGCCGATTCGTATTCAGTTCAAAGAGGGTGATAACCCGTACGAAGGTAAACGTAACCTGCTTAATCCAACGCAGATGCGTAAACGTAAACGTTTGATGGCGCACCTCAAGAAAAATAAAAAATAAGCGTTAATAAAAGAGGGCCAATTGGCCCTCTTTTTTTGGCTTGAGCAGCCAACTCATAAGGCGAGGTGCGGTTATGAATGTAACGTGTGAAAAATGTCAGCAGACGCTAACGCTGAGAGAAGGTGTGTTTATCTGTGAAGCATGCGGCTTCCATTTGCCGGCACAAGCGGTCTGTCCAGATTGTCTCCAGCCACTGAACGTACTAAAAGCGTGCGGTGCAGTGGATTACTTTTGCCCTCAGGGTCATGGATTAATTTCCAAAAAAGAGTGAAATTTATACCCCTTAGCGCGTGACACATTTTTTTACTTCTATAAACAAAACGCTGCCATTGGCGGGAAGCGTGTAATTTTAAACACTTAACCTCATCTTTGTAGCAAAAATGCTATTGCATCGTAACTACCGCGTTATAGATGTTCACCTCTTAATGTACCAAGTGGTACAATCCTGCCGCTTTGTGAGGCAGAGCCAGACGATTCTTTATGTCTACTGGCTCACATAGCCTGCATCACGGACGCGAGTCCGTTCAAATTCGATTTAAAATAAAGTGATATCCAATGCATTAGCCTCAGTTACGTCTTCATTCGTTTACTGAGGCGCGGGTGCTTTATTTTTTCAGGAGAGTTAGTGTTATGGCTGAAACATCGTCCCGCTCCGGCAAAGGATTGGGAATATGGTCTGTACTGCTCGGACTGGTGCTGCTTGCCATCGGTCTGTTCTTCGCTATCGGCGGCGGTAAACTCGTCGGTCTTGGCGGAAGCTGGTACTTCTTAATTGCGGGTATCGTCACGATTTTGTCGGCGATTCAGTTCTTCCGCCGTAAATCTTCCGCAGTGACGCTGTTTCTGCTGATGTTTGTCGGCACCTTGATTTGGTCGCTTTTTGACGCTGGTTTAGTGTTCTGGCCGCTGGTTTCGCGTCTAATGGTACCAACAGGGCTGATGATCCTGGCCTTTTTAACGTGGCCTGCGCTGCGTAAACGTGAAGGCAAAGCCTCGCTGGCTAAAATTTCTTATGTGCTGTCTGCCGTGTTAGCTGTGGGTATGGTGGTGACATTTGTTCAAATGTTCCAGCCTCATCCGACTGTCGCCGCCACTGGCGAGCAGTTGCCGCTTATCCCTGTTGATAAAGCGAAACAACAGAAAGACTGGGATAATTATGGCAATACGCCGGAAGGCAGCCGCTTTGTTGCATTGGATCAGATCACCCGCGACAACGTAAAAGACCTTCAGGTTGCCTGGACTTTCCGCACGGGTGATATTCCAGACAGTCCAACCGGTAACGGTGCAGAAGATCAGGAAACGCCGTTGCAGGTAGGAAACACGGTTTATATCTGTACTCCGCATAACAACGTCATTGCAGTAGAAGCAGACAGCGGTAAGCAGATTTGGAAACGTGAGATCAATGCACAGGCTGAAGTATGGCCTCGCTGCCGCGGTCTGGCGTACTTTGATGCGACCAAACCTTTGACCCAGCCGTCAAAACCGGACTCAACACCAGTGACTGCGGTGAATTTGCCAGCCGGCGATACCTGTCAGCGCCGTATCCTGATGAATACGATCGATGCGCGCCTGATTGCTATCAATGCTGACAATGGCGAATTGTGCCAGGGCTTTGGCAACAACGGTCAGGTCGATCTGAAAGCGGGTCTGGGCCAGGCGCCTGATCCACAATATCAGCTGACTTCTGCCCCGACGCTTGCGGGCACCACCGTTGTCGTTGGTGGTCGCGTGGCGGATAACGTTCAAACCGATATGCCTGGTGGCGTACTGCGTGGATTTGACGTTATCACCGGTAAAATGCGTTGGGCGTTCGATCCAGGTAATGTGGATCCGAATGCGATCCTGATGCCAGGTAAAGATTTTGCACGCAGCACGCCGAACTCTTGGGCACCTATGTCCTATGATCCGGCTATGAACACCGTGTTTATCCCAATGGGCAGTTCGTCAGTGGATTTGTGGGGGGCTAACCGTAACGAGCTTGATCACAAATATGGCGCTTCTGTGCTGGCACTGGATGCGACTACCGGTAAAGAGAAGTGGGTTTATCAGACCGTTCATAACGATCTGTGGGACTTTGACTTACCGATGCAGCCTAGCCTGATCGATTTCCCGATGAAGGACGGTAGCACGAAACCTGCTGTGGTTATCGGTGGTAAGACTGGCATGATTTTCGTGCTGGATCGCATGACAGGTAAGCCGTTGACCAAGGTCGAAGAGCTGCCAATGCCGCAGGGCCACATCCCGAACGAGCAATACACCAAAACTCAGCCTCATTCGACCGGTATGCCACAGATTGGCAACCAGACGCTGAAAGAGTCTGACATGTGGGGTGCAACGCCGTTTGATCAGCTGGTGTGCCGTATCGGCTTTAAATCAATGCGTTATAACGGGCTGTTTACTGTACCAGATACGGATAAATCCCTGAGCTTCCCAGGTTCACTGGGTGGGATGAACTGGGGCAGCATGTCGACCGATCCGAATAACAATCTGTTGTTCGTTAACGATATGCGTCTGGGCCTGTGGGTGCAGATGATCCCAGCTGATACCAGTAAGATTTCACGCGGTAGCAACGGCGGTGAGGCCATCAATACGGGTATGGGCGCGGTTCCGCTGAAAGGCACGCCATATGCGGTTAACAAAAACCGCTTCATGTCACCGCTGGGCATTCCTTGCCAGGCTCCGCCATTCGGTACGCTCTCTGCGATTGACATGAAAACGCAGAAAATTGTTTGGCAGGTGCCAGTGGGTACCGTGCAGGATACCGGTCCATTTGGCATCAAAATGCGCGTGAAAATGCCAGTCGGTATGCCAACGCTGGGTGGTACGCTGGCGACGCAGGGCGGGCTGGTGTTTATCGCCGGTACGCAGGATTACTATCTGCGCGCTTTCGACAGCTCAACCGGTAAAGAAGTATGGAAAGCACGTCTGCCAGTGGGCAGCCAAGGCGGCCCAATGAGCTACGTTTCACCGAAAACCGGTAAGCAGTACATCCTCATCTCGGCCGGTGGCGCACGCCAGTCGCCAGATCGTGGTGATTACGTAATTGCTTACGCATTACCTGATAACAAGTAATGTGAAGTAATGAAAAGGCCGACAGCAATGTCGGCCTTTTTTTATGGCTATTCGCCGTCACGCCAGAGCGATTCGAGTTCGGGTGGCGCAACCTGTTCCGGTATCAACAGGACCAGGGTACCGACCTCTTGATGCGTGGCATAGTGAATTTGAATACGAAAATAGCGCTGATCCCCGCGCCCAACCTGAGCGGCTTTCTCCTCCGGCTCGCCCAATGGCATTGCCTGTTCAAGCACATGACACACGCGCTGCTTTTGCGGATCAGGAAGCTGGCCTAGCGTGAAACGTCGCTCACCGCGTAGACCCGGGAAAAAAGCGATGCCGCCTTCACGTGCCACGACAATGACCGCATCGTCGGTGAGTGGGGGAAGATCACTCATAATATGCCAACCTCTTTCCATGCATTCTCAATTGCGCTGCCAACTGAACGATTGAAACGCTTTTCAGCGTGCTTCACAGTAAATTGAGCAAAGGTTTTAAAATCGGCATCCTGTGGCAGCTCTTTATCGCACAAGGTGTCGTACCAAGCCTGACCAGCCAGTTCCCATGCATAACCACCCAGCGCTTTTGCCGCGAGATAAAAAGCGCGATTAGGGATACCAGAATTGAGGTGCACGCCGCCGTTATCATCGCGGGTCTGAATGTAACCATTCATATGTGCGGGTTGCGGGTCTTTGCCAAGCATCGGATCGTCATAAGCCGTGCCGGGTTCTGACATGGAACGTAATCCACGACCCTTGATGCCCTCTGCCAACAAGCCTTCACCGATAATCCAGTCAGCCTGATCGGCGCTCTGCTTCTTGCTGAACTGTTTGACCAGTGAGCCGAACACGTCTGAAAGTGACTCATTCAGTGCGCCAGCCTGCTCAAAATAGATTAACCCGGCTTCATTTTCAGTCACGCCGTGCGCCAGTTCATGGGCGACCACATCAATAGCGATAGTGAAACGATTAAAAATCTCACCGTCGCCATCACCAAACACCATTTGCTGACCATTCCAGAAGGCGTTCTGATAATTTTTGCCGTAATGAATGGTGCCTGGCAGCTTAAGCCCTTGGTTATCGAGGGAGTTACGCTTATAAACCTGCCAGAAAAAATCATAGGTGGTGCCAAGATAATTCCAGGCTTCTTCAGCCGCAATGTCACCATTTGACGACTGACCTTCCTGACGAATCAGTTTGCCTGGCAGCGTTTGCTCATTTTGCGCGTCGTAAATTTCACGTTCGACCTGACCGCCTACAGCGGTTTTTACCCCAGTGGGTTTATGCCAGGGTTCAGCCATCAAATGTTGGACATGGGTTAATGTACGGCGCGCTTCTTCCTGCTGATGGCCAGAACCGTGCGCAATGATTTTGCTTAAGATGTAAGGGGGAATAACACTGAAAGCCATTTCCAACTCCTTGGCACGATGAATGTGCCAAAAAGTATAGTAACGACCTCAGGAAGTTGTTTTGAGGCGACGCGGTTTTTCGGGCAGAAGCTTTGTGACCTGGCTTTCTACCCAACCATCATCGAGTCGGGTGCGAAGCAAATCGCCTTCATGAAGCTGACCACGGTTTTTTACTACCTGGCCGGCGGTATCGGTGGTGACGCTAAAACCACGTGCCAGCGTGGCTAAAGGGCTAACGCCTTCAAGCTGAGCGGCTAAGGTGCCGAAGCGCTGTTTATCGCGGTTCAGCAATTTTTCCATGCTTTGTTGCAGACGATAATGGCAGTTTTGCAGTGATTGCTGCGCATGAAACAGACGCTGCTGAGGTTGCTGCGCATTTAACCGCTGCGTTAAGCGATCTTGCTGGCGCGTCGCCGTACGCAGACGTGTGTCAATGGCATCATCCAAACGCTGCTGGAGGCGATACAGGGCCGTTTGCTGACGCGCCAGACGCAACTGTGGATGTTGCTGCTGCAAGCGATGATCCAGCCGACTAAACAGGCGCTGCTGACGAGCCAGATAATAATCCATGGCCATTTCCATCCGCTGCTGCTGAGCCTGCAACTGACGCAGCAGTTCAATCTGATTGCGGCTGACAATTTCTGCGGCAGCAGAAGGCGTTGGCGCTCGCAGATCGGCAACAAAATCGGCAATGGTCACGTCAGTTTCATGGCCTACTGCGCTGACGATAGGAATGCGACTGGCAAAAATAGCGCGTGCGACACGCTCATCGTTGAAACTCCATAAATCTTCCAGTGAGCCACCGCCGCGGCCCACGATCAAGACATCACATTCGTTGCGCAGGTTTGCTACTTCAATCGCACGAACAATCGCGGCGGGGGCATCTACACCCTGAACGACGGTCGGATAAATCACAATGGGCAAGGAAGGGTCGCGGCGATGCAACACACGCAGCACATCATGCAGCGCTGCGCCGGTGGAAGAGGTGATCACGCCAACCTGTTTCGCCGGGTCCGGCAAGGCTTGTTTATGCTGTGGCTCAAACAGGCCTTCACTCGCTAGCTTGGTTTTCAGCAGCTCAAATTGCTGCTGCAACAAACCTTCACCTGCGGGATGCATGCTTTCGATAATGAGCTGATAGTCGCCGCGTGGTTCATACAGCGTGATATTGGCGCGGACTAAAACCTGCTGTCCGTGTTGCGGACGAAAGGTAACGCGACGATTACTGTTACGGAACATGGCGCAGCGTACTTGGGCGCCGTCATCTTTAAGCGTGAAGTACCAGTGACCCGAAGCGGGTTGAGTGAAGTTTGAGATCTCCGCGCTCAGCCAAACCAGGCCCATCTCTTTTTCCAGTAGCTGACGCACCGTGGTATTGAGGCGGCTGACAGTAAAAATATTGGCAGTTGGAGGTAGCGACATGTGACGAAGATCAAATTCCAAATCAGCAGGTTAATTAGTCGATACTACAGGGCTGATACAGCGGATCAAGACTTTTTCTTAAATAAAGCTGGAGGCAATCGATTACGCCCTGTATAATGCCGCGGCAATATTTTATCTATTCTCATTCACCCGAGGTGGAGTATTGCCATGTTAAGAATCGCTAAAGAAGCACTCACTTTCGACGACGTTTTGCTCGTTCCTGCACACTCCACCGTCTTGCCAAATACGGCTGACCTCAGCACTCAGCTGACCAAAAATATCCGTTTAAACATTCCTATGCTTTCCGCTGCCATGGATACCGTGACTGAAGCGGGCTTGGCCATCGCGCTGGCGCAGGAAGGTGGTCTGGGCTTCATTCACAAAAATATGTCGATTGAACGCCAGGCGGATGAAGTTCGCAAAGTTAAAAAACATGAAAGCGGCGTAGTAACCGAACCACAAACCGTGCTGCCAACTACCCCGCTGGCAGACGTGAAGGCGTTGACTGAGCGCAATGGCTTTGCAGGCTACCCGGTTGTAAACACCCGCAACGAACTGGTCGGTATTATTACCGGTCGTGACGTTCGCTTTGTGACTGATTTAACGCAGCCTGTTTCTGCGGTCATGACGCCGAAAGAGCGTTTAGTGACGGTGAAAGAGGGCGAAGCGCGTGACGTTGTTCTGCAAAAAATGCATGAAAAACGTGTTGAGAAAGCGCTGGTGGTGGATGATAGCTTCCACCTGCTGGGCATGATCACTGTCAAAGACTTCCAGAAAGCGGAACGTAAACCAAACGCCTGTAAAGACGCTCAAGGCCGTCTGCGTGTGGGTGCTGCTGTTGGTGCCGGTGCTGGCAACGAAGAGCGTGTTGATGCGCTAGTAGCGGCAGGTGTTGACGTGCTGCTTATCGACTCCTCCCATGGACACTCTGAAGGGGTACTTCAGCGTATTCGCGAAACCCGCGCAAAATACCCAGATCTCGAAATCCTTGGCGGTAACGTGGCAACCGGAGCGGGCGCATTAGCGCTGGTAGAAGCAGGTGTGAGCGCAGTAAAAGTCGGTATCGGCCCTGGCTCAATCTGTACTACGCGTATCGTTACCGGTGTGGGTGTACCTCAGATCACTGCAGTTTCCGACGCAGTAGAAGCCCTGGAAGGGACCGGCATTCCTGTTATTGCTGATGGAGGCATTCGCTTCTCAGGCGACATTGCAAAAGCTATCGCAGCGGGCGCATCTTGTGTGATGGTCGGCTCCATGCTGGCGGGTACTGAAGAATCACCTGGTGAAATCGAGCTGTATCAAGGCCGTTCATTCAAATCTTATCGTGGTATGGGTTCACTGGGTGCGATGTCTAAAGGCTCATCTGACCGTTACTTCCAGACTGACAATGCCGCAGACAAACTGGTGCCGGAAGGTATCGAAGGTCGCGTAGCCTATAAAGGTCGTCTGAAAGAGATCGTTCATCAGCAAATGGGCGGCTTGCGCTCTTGCATGGGTTTGACCGGCTGCCCAACCATTGACGATCTGCGTACCAAAGCTGAATTTGTTCGCATCAGCGGCGCGGGCATCAATGAAAGCCACGTACATGATGTGACCATCACCAAAGAGTCACCGAACTACCGCATGGGTTCATAATCCCGTAAGATTTCCCGCCCGGCTCAACCCGGGCGCTTTTATTATCAAGTCACCGTTCTGGAAACACCTCAATGACGACGGAAAATATCCATAAGCATCGCATTCTGATTCTCGATTTTGGTTCTCAATATACTCAACTGGTTGCACGCCGCGTACGTGAACTGGGTGTGTACTGCGAACTCTGGGCATGGGATGTCACCGAAGAGCAGATCCGCCAGTTCAATCCCAGCGGCATCATCCTTTCCGGCGGCCCGGAAAGCACCACCGAACTCAACAGCCCACGCGCACCTGAATATGTCTTCACCGCTGGCGTACCGGTGCTGGGCGTTTGCTACGGCATGCAGACCATGGCGATTCAGCTGGGTGGCAAAGTTGAAGGGTCTAACGAGCGTGAATTTGGTTATGCTCAGGTTGAAGTGACCACCAAAAGTGCCTTGGTTCGCGACATCGAAGATGCGATCAGCGCCACAGGCAAGCCGCTGTTGGATGTGTGGATGAGCCACGGTGACAAAGTCACGGCAATCCCCGCTGACTTCGTGACCGTTGCCAGCACTGAAACCTGTCCGTTTGCCATCATGGCCAATGAAGAGAAACGTTTTTACGGCGTGCAGTTCCATCCAGAAGTGACGCACACGCGTCAGGGTCTGCGTATGCTTGAGCGTTTCATTATCGATATCTGTGCATGTGAAGCGCTGTGGACACCGGCAAAAATCATCGAAGACGCTGTTGAACGTCTACGTGTGCAGATTGGTGACGATAAAGTCATTCTTGGCTTATCAGGTGGCGTGGATTCTTCCGTTACCGCTATGCTGCTGCACCGCGCTATTGGCGAGCGCCTGACCTGCGTATTTGTCGACAACGGTTTGCTGCGCCTCAATGAAGCAGAGCAGGTAATGGATATGTTTGGTGACCACTTCGGTCTGAACATCATTCACGTACCGGCTGAGATGCGCTTCCTTGACGCGCTGGCAGGTATTGACGAGCCAGAAGCTAAACGCAAAACCATTGGCCGCGTGTTCGTTGAAGTGTTTGACGAAGAAGCGACCAAGCTGACTGAAGTGAAATGGTTGGCGCAGGGTACCATTTATCCTGATGTTATCGAGTCTGCTGCTTCTGCTACCGGTAAAGCCCATGTGATTAAATCACACCATAATGTGGGTGGCCTGCCGAAAGAGATGAAGCTGGGTCTGGTTGAGCCGCTGAAAGAGCTGTTCAAAGACGAAGTGCGCAAAATTGGTCTGGAGTTGGGCCTGCCTTACGACATGCTTTACCGCCATCCGTTCCCGGGTCCAGGTTTGGGCGTGCGCGTACTGGGCGAAGTGAAGAAAGAGTATTGCGATCTGCTGCGTCGTGCCGATGCGATCTTCATCGAAGAGCTGCACAAAGCCGATCTCTACAACAAAGTCAGCCAGGCCTTTACCGTGTTCCTGCCGGTACGTTCAGTGGGTGTGATGGGCGATGGCCGTAAATATGATTGGGTTGTTTCACTGCGTGCTGTTGAAACCATCGACTTCATGACCGCACATTGGGCGCACCTGCCTTATGAGTTCCTTGGCCGCGTTTCCAACCGCATTATCAATGAAGTTAACGGTATTTCCCGCGTCGTTTACGATATTAGCGGCAAACCACCGGCGACCATTGAATGGGAATAAGTTTCTGACTTATCCTGAGATGCGTTGATGATTAAATCGCCAGTTCAATCGCCAGATTGACTGGCGATTTTCTTTCTCTGCCTTTACTTACCGGGATAACCACATGCTTCCACTAAAAGTGTTCAGTCTCTGTTTTCTTGCTGTATTGCTGCTATCACTGGGTGCAAGTATTGCGCAGGCGACACGGCATAGTGATGCGCCAAGCCAGGGCGGCTGGTGGTCTGCACGACGTGATTCTGCCGGGATTGCGCCCGATCCACGTGCTTACGCCAACTTAGCGATTGTGCAGGTTTATGCTGCGCCGACCTATGGCTGGAAGGGCGCGGTGGCGGTGCATCCATGGATTATCTTTAAACGTGCCGGGGAAACGCAATACAACCGCTACGAGGTGATCAGTTGGGGCAGCGGGGATAAAGTACGACGCAACACCAATATCGCCGATGGATACTGGTACGGTGCGAAACCGCGCTTGCTGGTAAATCATCGCGGACCTGAGGCTGAAGCGATGATTCCTCAGATTGAAGCAGCCATTAAATCGTATCCCTGGCCGCAGACATATCATGCGTGGCCTGGTCCCAACAGCAACACTTTTCTGGCGCACATTGGCCGCGACGTTCCTGCGCTAAAACTGGATCTGCCCGCTAATGCGTTGGGAAAAGATTACCGTCCGCTGTGGCGCCCAATTGGCTTGCCGCCGTCTGGCAGAGGTGTGCAAGTCTCTGTTTTGGGCGTGGCGGGCATTACGCTTGGTGCGGAAGAGGGCTTTGAACTTAACATTTTAGGCTTGAATATGGGGCTGGATTTTACGCCATTTCGCCTGCGTTTGCCGTTCATTGGCGGGATAGGTAATGACAACCTTCAGCAAGATAATCCGTAATGCAAAAAACCCCGTAAAAGCGGGGCTTTTTTGATTAACAGACGCCGAAATCACCGTCTTCGTGATACACATTCACGCTGTCGGCCTTTACTTCAATTTCCTTTTTTGTCGCGTCGTCTACGCGTGCGCACCATAACGTATCGCCTTCCACTCGCAGAACTAACATCTTTGGTCCGCCGGTTTTTGCTTGTACAAAATCATCAATATTAAACATCATTTCTCCATCCTGTTGTTATGTGAATCAATGCTTTATTAAGAAAACGGTTGCCAGGCCAAGGAAGATAAAGAAGCCGCCTGTATCGGTGATAGCGGTAATCAACACGCTGGAACCAATCGCCGGATCGCGCTTCATTTTGGTCATCACCAAGGGCACCAGCACGCCCATTAATGCTGCAAGCAGCAGGTTAAGCACCATCGCCAGCATCATCACGCCACCCAGCGCAACATTGTCATACATCAGCCACGTTACCAGGCCCATGATGCCACCCCAGAAAAGACCGTTAATCAAGGCAACGCCCAATTCACGGACAATCAGAAAAGAGAAGTTACCAGGCTCAACCTGGTGCAGAGCAAGGGCGCGAACAATCATGGTAATGGTCTGATTACCGGTATTGCCGCCAATGCCGGCAACAATTGGCATCAACGTTGCCAACGCAACCAGTTGTGAAATAGTTGACTCAAACAAGCCGATAACGCGTGAGGCGACAAAGGCGGTACACAGATTAAGTGCCAGCCACGCCCAGCGATTGCGAACAGATTTACGCACCGGCGCGAAAACGTCTTCTTCCTGGCTGATACCGCCCATTTTACGGATATTGCTTTCGTTCTCTTCGTTCACCAAATCGATAACGTCTTCGATGGTGACGCGGCCAATAAGCTTGCCTTTGGCGTCGATGACCGCTGCGGATATTAAATTATAGCGTTCAAAGGCGCTGGCAGCGTCTTCGGCTTTGTCATTGAGTTGAAAGGTCGTGGGGCGCGTGTTCATCACTTCAAAAACACGTTTTTGCGGTTGATTAAGCAGAATATCAGTTAGTGGCAACTCGCCTAGTAACTGATTTTCTTTGGTCGTGATAAACAGTTTATCGGTACCGGTCGGCATGCTCTTACGATGACGTAAGAAACGCTGCACGGTGGCTAAAGTGACATCGGCACGTACCGTCAGGATATTGAAATCCATGACTCGCCCGACGCGATCGCGGTCAAACTGCACCACGTTGAGCATGCGAGCGCGCAATCCGGGTTCCAGCTTGGTGAGCAGGCGTCCAGTGAGATCGCGCGGCAGATAGCGTGCCAGCCAGACTTGATCATCAATATCCAGCGGCTCAATGGCGCGCAGAATATCGTGATCGCTCATCTCTTCGGTCAGGCTGGCCCAGACCGTTTCGGAGGCTTCAACTAACACATGACCGCGTCGTTCATTCGGCACTAAACGCCACAACGCCTGGCGTTCTTCTTCAGGTAACGCTTCAAGAATATCGGCCAAATCTGCGGCATGCAGTTGGATAATATCCTGTTCGAGCTTTTCGCGTTGAATCGAATTTTCACGTTGCTGTTCAGGGCTGAAGTCGCTGGATTTCTCCAGCAGCGCATCAACCAGATCGTGCTCACTGAGCAGCAGCGTCAGAATACGATGACGTATTTCACTTAAAAGTTGAGAGTGAGAGGCAGACATATTGAGTCCCTTTTGTCTGAAAGCACCAGCACGAAGTGTAGCGTTTCGTTTGCAAAAGGGATGCAAAAAATCACACTGTCATTTGGACAGCGTTTTACTTATTCATGTGAAAAACACGTTTAGCTAACGGGAATTGTTGACGCTAAGGCTTACCGGTTCATGCATGGATTTTTTTTGCTGATGATGTTCGAAAGCAGCAGGCATGAGAAAAATCAGGCGACTAACAAGGATGATAAAACTGATCAACAGAACAATCCGGGTCATGGTACCGGTTTTCTGACGTCTTCGAGGGGATAAAGCGCTGTTCACGCGGGTGGTTCCTGTAATGACCCAAATGGGCGATTGCAATATTTAGTCACAGTCGCCGGATGAAATCAATCGCTGTCTAAAAAAACAGCGAAAATAATCAGTAGCTGGCTTTTTGTGCCAGCAGCGTAGCGAAACGGCAGTTAATGCGATTGCCATTTTCGTCAGTACGATGCAACTGTCCGAGGTTTTCGTTGTACTTAAGAATGTGCCAGTTGCGGTAATAATTGCTGAGTTCACCCGATTTAAAGGCAAAGGAAAAATCAGCCGGGCAGGGCGTATCATCAGTATTCATGGCTGCCACAATCAGATTGAAGCCATATTTTACCGTGCTGGCCTGCATGTCTGCGATCAACTGCGGAATGGTTTCTGGTTGAAGGAACATCATCACCACCGTAGACAGCACAAAGTCGTAGCCGCCATTAAAACGCGTGTTGTTGAGATCGCGCTGTTCGGTATGAATCCCCTGTAAACCCTCTTCCGCGATGATGCTATTCAGGCGCGCCAGACTCTGCGGATTATGATCCCAGGCGGTGACATCAAAGCCTTGCTGATTGAGAAACAGCGTGTTGCGGCCATTGCCACAGCCAAGATCCAACGCTTTACCCACCTTGAGCTGAGGAAAGGCTTCCAGCACTTCGGAGTGGGTTGGCGTCAGGCCATATTTTTCAGTAAAAATGTTCTGTTTTAATGTCGTCATAGTCATTATTTCAGTGTTGTGGGCGCTAAACGCCCACATCATCAGGCTTCTTCGAGAATCAGCTTCCAGCCGGTTACATCATTCCAGTAAATCTGTTCGCGCTCTAAATCGAGCTGTACCAGATTATTTTGGCTAAGGAAGCCCGTCGGGAACGTTAAGGTCCAGTGTCCATCATCACAGCGTAGTTTGAGTGAATCTGGGCGGGTTGTCGCCTGGCGCTGATTGTTCAGCAGCGTGCCCAGGCGCAGCAGAAAGATAAGCGGAACAAACTGCTTTTTCTTAAACAGCGTCACCCGTGGCAGTTCATCCACCTTGACGGCTTTGCGATGAAACCTTACCAGCGCCGCCAGCAGCATTTGTTGATCCTGATTAAAACCCGGCATGTTGGTGTTTTGCAGAATATAGGCCGAATGGCGCTGCAAGCCGCTGTGGTTGATGGTTAACCCGACTTCATGCAGCATCGCCGCCCATTTCAGCAGCGCAGCTAATTGTGGATTAGCCAGCTTGGGATGCTGATCGCGCCATTGCAGATAAAGCTGCTCGGTGGTTTCCAGTACGCGACGGGCTTGATCGCTATCTATTGCATAGTGATTAGCCAGACTTTGCGCTGTGCGGCTGCGAATATCCTGGTGACGGAAGCGTCCTTCCATTTCATACAGTACGCCTTCACGCAGCGCACCATCAGAAAGGCGTAATTCGCGGATCGCCAGCGCATCAAACACACCACAAATAATCGCCAGTCCCGGTACGAAAACGCTTTTACGCTCTTCGGATAAACCGGGCAGGCTCAAGGCTGCAAAAGATTTATGCTTCATGACTTCGTCATAAAGCATTTCAAGGCGTTCAGGCGTAATCAATTTCTCTTTCTCGCCCATCTCTTGCAGCACTTCACAGGCAGCTTTTATGGTGCCAGATGCGCCCAGCGCATACTGCCAACCGTGCAAGCGATATTGCCACGCCAGCGTTTCAAGCTTTTGCGCCGCCGCTAAACGCGCACGGCGGAAATTGTCGCGATTGATCTCCCCTTTAGGGAAATAGAGTTGAGAAAAACTGACGCAACCCATGCGGCGGCTTTCCACCAACTGTGGTTCGAAATCTTCACCGATCACCAGTTCTGTTGAACCACCGCCGATGTCTATCACCAGCTTGCGGCCTTTTTCCGGCTGGGTATGTTCCACGCCCATGAAAATCAGACGCGCCTCTTCGTGGCCGGAAATCACTTCAATCGGATAAGGGATCACGTCTGCAGCGCGCTGCAAGAAGGTTTCCGCATTGACGGCCTGACGCAGCGTGTGGGTGCCGACAATGGTGACATTGCTGGCTCTGAAGCCCTGTAAACGCTCAGCAAACAGCGCCAGACAGCTCAGGCCGCGCTCCATTGCCTCTTCGCTCAGACGATTATTCGCGTCAAGCCCGTCAGCCAGATGCACGCGCTGCTTCAGGCGGCCCAGCACCTGCATAGCGCCATCAACCACACGGGCAATAACCATGTGGAAACTGTTCGAACCGAGGTCAATCGCCGCAAACTCTTGAGGTTTAGGCGTACTCTTCTGGGAAATTGGCATAGGATTTATTCAGGTTGTTCCAGTTTCTTGATGTAATCATAGATCGCCAGCTGCGAGCGCACTTTACGACGGTTGCCGCGCGAAACGTATTGGTTACTTAATTCTTTATCAATAATGCGCGCTTTCACCGTATCACTTAACTGAAGAGCAATGATATCGAGGATGCGCTGCTTAATTTGCGGGTCGAGAATCGCCACCGCCACTTCAATTCGGTAATCGATGTTACGCGTCATCCAGTCCGCAGAAGAGAGGAACACTTTCTTATCGCCGTTGTTCTCAAAAATATAAACGCGATCGTGTTCCAGGTAACGATCAACAATACTGGTGACGCGAATATTTTCGCTGATGCCGGGCAGATCAGGGATCAGCGAGCACATTCCGCGCACCAGCAAGTTGACTTTAACCCCAACGCTGGACGCTGTATAAAGCCGATCAACCAGTCCTTTGTCCACCAGATTATTAATTTTCAGAGTAATGCCGGACGGCAATTTTTGCTGCGCGTTAGCGATCTCTTCATCGATCAACTGATACAACATCCGACGTGAGTTTTGCGGGGAAACCATCAAATGCTCAAACGTCACCGGACGATAGGGATTCTCAATAAAGTTAAACACGCGACGCACTTCATTCGTGATGCGCGCATCTGCCGTCAGTAAAGAATAATCAGTATAAAGACGGGCTGTTTTCTCATTAAAGTTGCCGGTGCCGATGTGCGCATAACGCACAATATCTTCACCCTCACGGCGCGAGATCAAGAAGAGCTTGGCGTGGATTTTCAGGCCCGGCGCTGAGAAGATCACATGTACACCCGCTTCAGTCAGGCGCTTTGCCCAGTAGATGTTGGCTTCTTCATCAAAACGCGCTTGCAGCTCAACCACCACCGTGACTTTTTTACCGTTATAAGCAGCGTGAATCATCGCATCCATAATGCGTGAGTGTTTTGCGACGCGATAGATATTGATTTTTATCGCCAGCACGCTGGGATCAAACGAAGCCTGACGCAGCAATTCCAGGACATGCTCAAAGGTGTGATACGGATAATAGAGCAGGACATCGCGGTTACGAATCGCATCAAAGCCGTTGCGGAATCCATCAAAGCCAATATGGCGAATTTGCGGCAACGGTCGGTTGACTAAATTGTTTTTACCGACATTGGGGAAACTGATGAAGTCTTTGAAATTGTGATAGCGGCCGCCCGGTAGCACGGAGTCAAAGTTGGTAATCGACAGTTTATGACACAGCAGTTCTACCATGGTATCGGGCATGTCGCGCTGGTAAACGAAACGCACCGGTTCTGCTGTTAAACGCTGTTTCAGGCTTGAAGACATCAGCTCCAGCAAGCTGGATTCCATCTCTGTCACCAGATCATATTCCGCATCACGCGTCATCTTCATCGAATAGGCGTTGAGCGCATCGTAGTCATAAAAGCCTTTGAAAATATCATCCAGGCAATAACGCAGGATGTTATCTAAAAGAATCATGGGTTTGCGTCGGCGCGGTGATTCAGCAGGCAAGTTAACGAAGCGCGGTACTTTATCTGATGGAATTTCTAACAGCGCATAGCGAATGTTCTCGCCACGAATAATTTCAACCGCCAAATAGGTGTAATCGTCTTTAAGGAATTCGGTCAGATCAGTTTCATGGGTAATTAAAATCGGGGAAATGTGCTGGCGAAGTTCGTGTTTGAAGTAGTGGCGCAGCCAGACTTGTTGATTCGGTGAAAGCTGACGTTCATTGATCAGGAATATTTGATTACGTGCCATTTCCAGCAGCAGATCGTTATAAAGCGTATCAAACTCTTGGTCAGATTTAAGCACTCGCTGTTGGATTTTTTTGAATAAATGACGCGGCGTGCTGGCGGAACCTTGCTCTTCACCAATAAGAATGCGGCGCTTGAGATCGGCGAAACGCACTTTATAGAATTCATCAAGATTGTTGGAGTAAATGCCCAAAAACCGCATGCGTTCGATCAGTGGATTGCTTTTGTCCGCTGCTTCCTGCAAGACACGTTCATTGAAGGATAACCAGCTTAATTCTTTTTCAATATATAGCTTTACCTGACCCATTCTTACTCCGTATCGCGGTTGCAGGACTGAAGATCCAGTATCCACCATCATTATGGCGAGAGTATGGCAAGCTTGTCCAACGTCAATAGTTGTCTTATCAACCAGCTACGGGCAACATAGCGGCTTATTTTCCGCTGCATTTAGGACCGCATGAGCGTAAACCACATTCCCGTCCAGTTTAGCGACCGCCGACGTCGTGCGATCGACCGTTTAACGCGGCGACTGGTCACGTCTTGTGGCATCGCAATCCTGTTGCTGATGTTGCTGCTGTTCTTTTGGCTGATTTGGGTGGTGACGCCGCTGTTCAGCGCGCCCAGCATGCAGTCGGCTAATACGCAACAGTTGTGGGATCGTGCGCCTGCGTTGGCGATAGGTAATGATGGCAGCAATGGTTGGCGTATCAGTACTTCAGGCACCGCCCGTTTTATTCCGCTCAATGGGCAACCCGCCGATCATGCTTTGACATTGACGCCTGCGCCGCGTGACGTGGTATCCAGCGCCGATCGTCAAACACTATTGCTCAACCTGCAAGGCGATTTATTGCTGCTGCAACCGACCAGGCAAAGCGGCGAGGCGCAATGGCGTTTCCCGCTGGGTGATAAACCCTTTCATCTGCCGCAGGGCGCGGTAAAAAAAATGTCGCTGGCGTCGCTGAATCAAGGCCAATGGCGTATTGCGGCCCTGACCGAAAATGGGCTGAGCATCCTGACGCTAGGCACCGATCGTCAGGCAAATGCCATCAATTTGCCGCTGCCCCATGTCGATCAATTTATTCTCTCGCCGCAAGGCGATCTGCTGTACACCAGCGAAGGCAATGTCCTGCGCGTCTGGCAACTGGATAATCAGCAAGCGCTGCTGCGTGAAACCCAAACGCTGTCGCAGATGCCGCAGAGCCTGCACATATTAACCGGCGGAAAAACATTGCTGATTCAGGATGAAACGGGAATTACTCAATGGTTTGCAATTGCGGGGGAACAAGGCCCGCGTCTGCATCAAATTCGCACCTTTGAGCACAGCGCAGGCAACACGCAGATCATTACCGAATCTCAGCGCCGTGTATTCGCCACCTACTCAGAAACGGGCAGGGTGAAGCTGTTTGCCAGCAAGCAGAATGGCCCCATTTTGCAGCGTCAGCTTGAACCCGGAATTCTGCACGCGCAATTCTCGCCGAGTGGCAACAGTTTACTGATAGAACGCAAAGGCAGTTGGCAGACCGTTAAGCTGGATAATCCCTGGCCCGATGTCACCTGGCGGAGTTTCTGGCAGAAAATTTGGTACGAAAACTATCCGAAAGCTGATTGGGTATGGCAATCCACCGCCGCAGGCGACAGTTATCAAGCCAAGTTCAGCATAATGCCGATGGTAGTTGGTACTTTAAAAGCGGCCAGCCTGGCGTTGGTGTTTGCCACACCGCTGGCCTTAGCCGCTGCGATGTACACCGCCTGGTTTATGGCGCCGGGTCTACGCCGCTGGGTTAAACCCGCCATTGAGATGATGGGCGCGCTGCCAAGCGTGGTGATTGGGTTGATTGCCGGTTTATGGCTGGCACCGCATATCAGCCAGGCGCTGATTGGCGTACTGTTGCTGCCGCTTACCTTAGCCGCCAGCCTGCTGCTGTGTGGCGTGCTCAGCGCGCGTCTACCCGCGCGTTGGCGTCAACCGGGACGTGAAGTCTTGCTGCTGCTGCCGTTGTTGCTGCTTGTCACCTTGCTGACGCTGTGGCTGCCGACCTTGGTAATGCGTGATGCAGGCGAGTGGATGCCGCATTACGAGCAGCGCAATTTGCTGGTCGCCGCATTAGCCATGGGTTTTGCGCTGGTGCCGCTGATCTTCACACTCGCCGAAGATGCGTTGTTCAGCGTGCCCGCTCAGCTCGGGCAGGGCTCGCTAGCGTTAGGCGCAACGCCATGGCAAACCTTAACCCGCGTGGTCTTACCGGGTGCCTCAGCCGGTATTTTTGCCGCGCTGATGATCGGCTTTGGGCGTGCGGTTGGCGAAACCATGATTCTGCTGATGGCAACGGGTAATACGCCGCAAAGCGAGGGTGGCTTATTCAGCGGCCTGCGCGCCTTATCCGCCAATATTGCTATTGAAATGCCTGAAGCGGCGGTGGGCAGCGCGCATTATCGTATTCTGTTTTTAAGTGCGTTGATGCTATTGATTTTTACCTTAGTGATTAACACCATCGCCGAGCTGATCCGCCAGCGTTTGCGTCAGCGTTACAGCCAGCATGAGGAACAAGCATGAGGGCGATAAGACAAAATAACCGCTGGCGCTGGCTAACCGCAGGCGCTGTCACGGTTTGTCTGTTGGCGTTCGCGCTCCTGATTGCCTTGCTGGCATGGCAGGGCGCACGCGTTTTTTGGCCGCAGCCTGTGGATCTTTACACCTTCACTCAGCCTGATGGCAGCGAAAGCCGCTTACTGGGCGAAACCGTGGAACATCAAAAGCAGTTTCCGGCCCCCGCGGATGAGCAGGGCAATAGCGCAGGCCATGTGAATCGTTATCTGATAAAAACCGGTAACCGCGATTGGGATGCGCCCGATTTTCGCGTTGCCTACAGCCGCGAACCGGCTGAGGTGAGCAGACCTAAAGATATTTTGGTATTGCAACGCCGCAGCCACGGCAATGCTTACGGCTGGTTAGTTGGCCTGCGTGAAGATAATGAAGTGCTTACTGCGCAGAACATCCATGCGCTGCTGCGTCAGCGTTTGGCTCAGGTTCATACCATGATTCGTGAGATAAACCAGATTCGGCGCATCGATATGGCGCGGCTCAACAAGCAATTAGACATGTTGGATGAACAAGCTGAGCGCCAGCGACAGGCTAATCAGTTTGATATGCAGGTGCAGTCAGAATATCAGGCTAATCAGGCGGCATTACAGCGGCGCTTTGACCACCTCAGCGCGACGCTGGGGAGATTGCAGCATGAAAGTCAGCGCGACGTGCTGATCCTGCGTGATGTGGAAGGCAATAATCATGTGATTCCGTTGACGCAGATTGTTGACGTATGGACACCCAATGCCCTCAACCTTAATGAAAAGCTGCTGCATTTTGTGCAACAGCTCTGGCATTTTGTCAGCGATTCAGCCGCAGACGGCGAAAGTGAAACCGGCGCATTTCCCGCTATTTTTGGCACGGTATTAATGGTGCTGTTGATGTCAGTGGTGGTGATGCCGTTCGGGGTGGTTGCTGCCGTCTGGCTGCATGAATATGCCGGACGTAATGCGCTGACGCGTCTGGTGCGTATTGCGGTGGTGAATCTCGCGGGTGTGCCTTCAATTGTCTATGGCGTATTCGGCCTCGGCTTCTTTGTCTGGGGCGTTGGCGGCACGCTCGATCAGCTGTTTTACAGTAACGCATTACCCAATCCAACCTTTGGTACGCCAGGTTTGTTGTGGGCAGCATTAACGCTGGCGCTGCTGACATTGCCGGTGGTGATCGTCGCGACCGAAGAGGGCTTGTCGCGCATTCCAAACAGCCTGCGCCAAGGTTCGCTGGCATTGGGTGCCTCGCAGGCCGAAACCTTGTGGCATGTGGTCTTGCCGATGGCGATTCCGGCAATGCTCACCGGTTTGATTTTAGCGGTGGCGCGCGCTGCCGGTGAAACGGCACCGCTGATGCTGGTGGGCGTCGTAAAAATGGTGCCTGAACTGCCGGTAGATGCTGTTTTCCCCTATCTGCATCTTGACCGCAAGTTCATGCACCTCGGTTTTCAGATTTACGATTTAGCGTTTCAAAGTCCAAACATCGAAGCCGATCGGCCAGTAGTGTTTGCTACCGCACTGCTGCTGGTGCTGATCATTCTGTCGCTAAATCTGCTGGCAATGGGCCTGCGTCACCGTCTGCGTGAGCGCTATCGCCTTATGACTCAATAACAGGCTATAACTATGACGCCCGAAACTGACATTGCGCTGCGTGTAAACCATCTTTCGCTGTGGTACGGCGAGCGCCAGGCGCTGCAAGATATCTCGCTGCAGGTGCCTAAAAATCGCATCACCGCGCTGATTGGTCCCTCTGGCTGCGGTAAATCAACGCTGCTGCGCTGCTTCAACCGCATGAATGATGTGATCGATAACTGCCGAATTGAGGGCGAAATCTTGCTCGACCAATGGGCGATTATGAATCCTAACCAGGATCTTTCTGCCTTACGTCGGCGGGTCGGCATGGTGTTTCAGCGGCCTAATCCTTTCCCTAAATCGATCTATGAAAACGTGGTGTATGGCTTGCGCTTGCAGGGCGTGCGCGATAAGCGCGTGTTGAATGAAGCCTGCGAACGCGCGCTGCGAGCGGCGGCACTGTGGAGTGAAGTGAAAGATCAGCTGGGCCAAAATGCGCTAAAGCTTTCTACCGGTCAGCAGCAGCGATTGGTGATTGCCCGGGCGATTGCTATCGAGCCAGAAGTGTTGTTGCTGGATGAACCGACTTCCGCGCTGGACCCGATCTCCACGTTGGTGATTGAAGAGCTGATGACCACGCTAAAGCAGCACTTCACGCTGGTGTTGGTAACACACAACATGCAGCAGGCTTCGCGCGTATCTGATTACACAGCCTTTATGCACAACGGCGCATTAGTAGAGTTTGATGAAACCGATCGGATTTTCACTACGCCGAAAGAGCGTCGCACGGAAGATTACATTACCGGGCGCTACGGTTGAGGAAACCAAAAGGAGAAGCCTGGGCTTCTCCTTGGAAAATCATTCGTGGGCGTGCCCTTGTGGCGGAAGCTGTTCGCCATCCAGCCAGGCTTTTCCGTCGCGCATCGTCAATCGTCCTTCGATAAACCAGTTAATCACCAGCGGATAAATGGCGTGTTCCTGATGCTGAACGCGTTGCGTAATCTCTTGCTCACTGTCTTCAGCAAACACCGGCACTTTGGCTTGCAAAATAACCGGGCCGCCATCCAGTTCATCAGTAACGAAATGCACTGACGTACCGTGCTCGGCATCACCATTTTCCAGCGCCTGACGATGCGTATGCAGGCCGGGATATTTCGGCAGAAGGGAAGGGTGAATGTTCAGCAGGCGATCGTGATAACGCGCCACAAAAGCGCTGCTTAAAATACGCATGTAGCCGGCTAACACCACCAGATCGGGTGCGTAAGCATCGATCTCTGTCATCAGCTGGCGATCAAAAGCTTCACGATCGGCGAAGTCGCTGGCGGCTAACGCATGTGTCGGCACGCCGGCTTCTTTAGCCCGTACTAAACCAAAGGCAGAGGCTTTGTTGCTGAACACGGCAGCGACACTGCCGTGAACACGCCCGCTTGCGCAGGCGTCAAGGAGGGACTGAAGATTACTTCCGTTACCGGAAATCAGCACAACCAGTTTTTTCATCCGTTAATAACCACACGCTCTTCAGAGTCAGAGGCGTTAATCACACCGATTTTCCACGCTTTCTCACCGGCTGCGCTCATCAGTTCAACCGCTTTGTCAGCATCAGCTGGGCTCAGCGCAATCAGCATGCCCACACCGCAGTTAAAGGTGCGGTACATTTCGTGACGGCTAACGTTACCCGCCTGCTGCATCCAGGTGAACACAGAAGGCCACTGCCAGCTCTTCTCGTCAATCACCGCTTGCGTATTGTCAGGCAACACGCGAGGAATGTTTTCCCAGAAGCCGCCACCGGTCAGGTGACAGATAGCATGCACGTCAATCTGCTCGATCAGGCTGAGGATATTTTTCACGTAGATGCGGGTCGGTTCGAGCAGGTGGTCAGCCAGCGGTTTGCCATCCAGCTGTTCAACCAGCGGATCGGTGTTGCTGACTTCAAGAATCTTGCGCACCAGCGAGTAACCATTGGAGTGCGGACCGCTAGAGCCCAGCGCAACCAGCACATCGCCATCTTGCACTTTGCTGCCGTCAATTATTTCGGACTTCTCAACCACGCCGACGCAGAAACCCGCAACGTCGTAGTCTTCTCCGTGATACATGCCTGGCATTTCAGCGGTTTCACCGCCAACCAGCGCACAACCCGATTGCAGACAGCCTTCGGCGATACCGGTGATCACGGCAGATGCGGTTTCCACATCCAGCTTGCCGGTCGCGTAGTAATCCAGGAAGAACAGCGGCTCAGCGCCTTGCACAATCAGATCATTAACGCACATTGCAACCAGATCAATGCCGATAGCATCGTGGCGCTTGAGATCCATCGCCAGACGCAGCTTGGTACCTACGCCATCGGTGCCGGAGACCAGCACGGGTTCACGGTATTTTTGCGGCAGCGCACAAAGCGCACCGAAACCGCCCAATCCACCCATTACTTCCGGGCGACGAGTCTTTTTCACTACGCCTTTAATACGGTCAACCAGAGCGTTACCAGCATCAATATCAACACCGGCGTCTTTATAGCTGAGAGAGGTCTTGTCGGTCACTGCGAGGTCCCCACGCGAGTTGCGGTTGGTGGTTAAAATAAAGCGCGGCAATTCTAACAGCGCAGGCAAACGTTTGCGAGTCTCAGATTGCGCGCCATGCGATTTTAATCAATCCTTATTTTATTGCGGTAAAACTTTCCTCTTTGCGCAAGGGCATATGGCGCAAACAAGAAAAGGCGGTATAATCCCGCGATTTTTTTTTAGCTCAACTCATTCCGGGAGAACACCAATGAAGATCGTGGAAGTCAAACACCCGCTGGTCAAACATAAACTGGGCTTGATGCGTGAGCACGATATCAGCACGAAGCGTTTCCGCGAGTTGGCCTCGGAAGTAGGCAGCTTGCTGACCTACGAAGCCACCGCAGATTTGGAAACCGAAAGCGTGACCATTGAGGGCTGGAATGGCCCGGTGCAAGTCGATCAAATCAAAGGTAAAAAAATTACCGTAGTGCCAATTCTGCGTGCCGGCCTCGGTATGATGGAAGGCGTGCTAGAGCATGTTCCGAGCGCGCGTATCAGCGTAGTGGGTGTCTACCGTGATGAAGAGACGCTGGAGCCAGTGCCGTATTTCCAGAAGCTGGTTTCTAATATTGAAGAGCGTCTGGCACTGGTGGTTGATCCCATGCTCGCCACCGGCGGTTCGATGATTGCCACCATCGACCTGTTAAAGAAAGCGGGCTGTAGCAGCATCAAGGTGTTGGTCTTGGTCGCCGCACCAGAAGGGATTGCCGCACTGGAAAAAGCGCATCCTGATGTTGAGCTGTACACCGCGTCTATCGATCAGGGATTAAACGAAAAGGGATATATCATTCCTGGACTCGGCGATGCCGGAGACAAGATTTTCGGAACCAAATAAAGAAAGCAGCCGGCGAGAGAGTCGGCTTTTTTTTGGCAAAAATAAAACAACATCATCTCCAAATATCTCGCGCTGCAGCAAGGCGGCAAACGATCTCAAACCGTTGAGCTTACTTAAGTAAGTGGGTCGGGTGAGCGAGAGCAGCCATCGCAACGGCAATGCGCGGTATACAGGAGACAGGGGATTACTGATGACACGTCGCGCCATTGGCGTTAGCGAACGACCGCCGCTACTGCAAACTATTCCACTCAGCCTGCAACATCTGTTCGCCATGTTTGGCGCAACGGTTTTGGTGCCTATTTTGTTTCACATCAACCCGGCTACGGTGTTGCTGTTCAATGGTATTGGCACGCTGATTTATCTGTTCATCTGTAAAGGTAAAATCCCCGCCTATTTAGGATCGAGCTTTGCTTTTATTTCACCGGTGCTGCTGCTGTTACCGTTGGGTTATGAAGTGGCGCTTGGCGGTTTTATTCTGTGTGGCCTGTTATTCTGCCTGGTGGCGTTGATCGTCAAAAAAGCAGGAACCGGCTGGCTCGATGTGATGTTTCCGCCCGCAGCCATGGGCGCTATTGTTGCGGTCATCGGCCTTGAGCTGGCGGGCGTAGCGGCGAATATGGCGGGATTGTTACCTGCTGAAGGCAGTTCGCCAGACAGCAAGACGGTAATCATCTCCTTGGTTACGCTGGCCGTCACGGTTTTTGGTTCGGTGCTGTTTCGCGGTTTTCTCGCCATTATCCCGATTCTGGTGGGTGTGCTGGTGGGCTACGCGCTCTCCTTTTTTATGGGCATTGTCGACTGGACCAGCGTTTACAACGCGCCATGGTTTGCGTTGCCGACCTTTTATACCCCACGATTCGAATGGGTGGCGATGCTGACAATTCTACCGGCTGCGCTGGTGGTCATTGCTGAGCACGTTGGGCATCTGGTGGTGACAGCGAATATCGTGAAAAAGGATTTGATCCGCGATCCCGGTTTACACCGTTCAATGTTCGCCAACGGTTTATCGACCATGATTTCCGGCTTCTTTGGTTCTACGCCTAACACTACTTATGGCGAAAACATCGGCGTGATGGCGATTACGCGTGTTTACAGCACATGGGTCATTGGCGGCGCAGCTATCTTTGCCATCTTGCTCTCATGCGTTGGCAAACTTGCGGCAGCGATTCAGGCAGTGCCAGTACCGGTAATGGGCGGCGTATCGTTACTGCTTTATGGTGTTATCGGTGCTTCAGGTATCCGCGTGTTGATCGAATCCAAAGTGGATTACAACAAAGCGCAAAACTTGATCCTCACCTCGGTGATTCTGATCATTGGCGTGAGCGGCGCGAAAGTGCACATCGGCGCGGCTGAGTTGAAAGGCATGGCATTAGCGACGCTGGTTGGTGTTGGGCTGGCGTTGATTTTCCGCGTCATCTCACTACTGCGACCGGAAGAAGTGGTGCTGGACGCCGAAGAAAAAAGCGGCCATTAAGACCAAAGCGGGGCAGGGAAGCCTCATTCATCTCTTTTTAAAAACTGTGGTAGACTTCCCCGGTTTTTAGCTTGTTCGCTTGCTGAGGTGCTTCTGAACACGCCGGCACAATTATCATTGCCACTTTATTTACCTGACGACGAAACCTTTGCCAGCTTCTGGCCAGGGGAAAACCCGTCGCTGATTGCTGCGTTAAAGGGTGCTCTCACTCAACATCATGGCAGCTATCTCTATTTCTGGTCACGCGAAGGCGGAGGACGCAGTCATTTGCTGCACGCCGCGTGCGCTGAAATGTCTGCGCGTGGTGAAGCGGTTGGCTACGTTCCGCTGGATAAACGCACCTGGTTTGTACCGGAAGTCTTAGACGGCATGGAACAGTTGGCGCTGGTCTGTATCGATAATATTGAATGCATTGCAGGTGAAGCTGAATGGGAAATGGCGATCTTTGATCTCTATAACCGCATTCTGGAAACCGGTAATACGCGTTTATTGATCACCGGCGATCGCCCACCGCGACAACTCAATCTACATTTACCCGATCTGGCTTCGCGCCTCGATTGGGGACAAATCTACCGTTTACAGCCGCTTTCTGATGAAGACAAGCTGCAAGCGCTGCAATTGCGCGCCGGTTTGCGTGGATTCGAACTGCCGGAAGATGTGGGACGCTTCCTGCTCAAGCGTCTCGATCGTGAAATGCGAACGCTGTTTGAAACGCTGGATCGGCTTGATCGCGCCTCCATCAGTGCACAGCGCAAGCTGACCATTCCTTTCGTTAAAGAGACGCTCGGCCTTTAACACTCCGTTTTTAAAGAATGTCGAGCACCGCTTCCGGTGGTCGACCCAGCCGCGCCTGCTCGCCGTTGATCACAATTGGCCGCTCAAGAAGCCTGGGATTCGCCACCAGCGCGTTAATTAACTCACTTTCACTTTTGTCAGCCTCACCGAGCGCCAGCGCTTTATAGAGATCTTCTTTATTGCGCATGAGCTGCCGTGCGCTGTTCATACCGAGCTTTTTCAACAAAATTTGCAGTATTTCACGATCCGGTGGGGTCTCCAGATAAAGCACCACTTCCGGTTCAATGCCGCGTGCTGTGAGCAGTGCCAGCGTTTCGCGGCTCTTGCTGCAGCGCGGGTTGTGATAAATGGTCACCATTATCGTTATCCTTTTTGATACTGCTTAAAGCGTTGTTGCAGCTGACGTAACTGGTCAATGCGCGCATCATAACGCGCTTGCTGCAGACTACCGAGTGGAACCTGGGTGCTGGCACGGCTCAACGCAGAAATGGCTTGATCGAGCTGGCCGTTAAGCGCCAGACTTTCCGCTCGCGCCGAAAGTTCTTCATCATTCAAACCCTGTTGTGCAGAGGCCTGCGCCAGCAAATCCCAGCCATTGGGATCATCTTTATTCGCCCAGGTATAGCGATTCAGGATGCGGCTGGCATTGGCGGGTTGTTTGGCTTCGACGTAGGCATTGGCTAGGTTGAGCTGTACCACCGGACTGTTTTTCGCGCCGCTTGCCCCGTTGAGTAAGGCTATCGCCTGCTGCGGCTGATTCAGCCCAATTTCGATATCTGACATGATATCGAGAAACCAGACGTTATTCGGCTGCTTCGCCAGCAAGGGCGCGATGATCTTTTTCGCATCGCCATAACTTTTAGCCTGTAAAAATTGTACCGCTTTCCCATATTGCGAGGCCATTTGTTCGCGTGCGTTGCCATTAGCATATTGGCTGAGCAGTTCGTCGGTCAGCTGATTGCGCCCCGTGGCATACATTCCCAGCGCACGTACCTTGGCCATATAAAAGTCTTCGGTAGATTGCACGACGACCGGACGCATCTGATTAGCTCGGTTGCGTGCATCGGCGAGACGGCTATCGGGCAGCGGGTGTGTCAATAAAATTTCGGGCGGTTTGGAGGAGAAACGCGTCTGATCGGCGAGCTTTTGCAGAAAATTAGGCATCGCCTGGGGATCGAATCCGGCGCGTTGTAAAACCTGAATACCAATGCGATCGGCTTCCTGCTCATTGCCCTGAGTAAAACTGATAATCCCTTGTTGCGTGCCTGCTAGCGTACCGGTCAGCGCCGCCATTCCGGCTTGCGGGTTCGCCATTGCTAACAGAATCGATCCCAGCGCACCAACCCAGGTTAGCGGCGCATTGCGTTTTTGATCTTCCATGGCTCGCGCCAGATGGCGCTGGGTGACGTGGGATATTTCATGCGCGACCACCGAAGCCAGCTGGCTCTCGTTGTCGGTATAGCGAAACAGCGCTGAATGCAGCACCACGTTACCGCCGAAAAAGGCGAAGGCGTTGAGTTCATCATTTTGAATCAGGAAAAAGTGAAACGGCGTTTTTACCGAATCTGCATGTGCGACCAGCCGCTGACCGAGCTGATTAATATATTGGTTAAGCAAAGGATCATTGATCAGCGGTGCACTGGCTCGAAGCTGGCGCACGTAGAAGTCGCCCATCTGTAATTCTTGATTAATGGAAAGGGTCGATCCGGCAGTCGTGCCTATATCGGGCAACGAATCACTGACATCGGCACTGGCAGGTGCCAGGCTGGTCAGCATCAAAGTGGGAATGAGCGCGGCGAGCAGCGTTTTCTTTAACCGGTTCAACATGATGTAATCCTGTAGAGAAGCCCTGAGATTGGACAGGTGCGCAGCGGTAATGTTCTTTTTTTTAAGGGGGTAATCACGCTTCGCGCCTATCTTAACCACAGCCCGGTAAGAAAGAAATGTGGTTTTCTGCCAAAGCACGCGCTCCTTGTTAACCTAATGGGCTAAGTTGCAGCAAAAAATTGAATGTCTTGTTAAGGTCAACGAAAGTTAAACACTTGCCATATTGCGCAGCGCTATTCAGGAATACAGAGAATTATTGCGGTGTATTCTTATCGCTAATCAGCAAAAATGTTTAAATATCCGTTATTGCCCAAGAAACAGCGTCAGCTTCGAAATTACTTCGAATTAAAGTTATGTAAATTTACTCAAAAAAATTGAATGTGGCATGTTTTTTCCAGGTTTACTCTGAAAAAATAGCGCAAAAAGATAAAGAATTAACTGAGGTTGTATTGCTGTTTTTTATCGTGTACGTCAAGTTTCAAAATTATCAGGAATAATAATTGGTAGTATAAAAGCTAATTGATGGTCAATTTGTCTTTGCTTGCGTGGGAAATTAAGGGCCATGAATAAGACAAGCAAGGGTTGATGTACCATCCAGGAATTTGTTTAATTGTCGCTGATAATAATATTTAGTGGAAACTATAATTTGATTTTGCGCATTTCGTGAGGGCGCTCACTTTCATTGTGCTGTGATATAGATAAGCCCTATTCAAAAAATGAATCTGCAACGCGTTATTTGCATGAGAGGATATCTATGCGTTCAGCTGTATCTTACGCGCTGATTGCCATTATTGGTGGTGCTATTGGCGCGGGCGTTACGCAAAGTGGCGTAATTTATGAAAAGGTCATGCGGCATTTCACGGCACAACCCAGCGACCCTGAAGGTTTCTGGAGTACGCCAGCGGTAGAAGGTTACGGTAAAATACATTACGAAGCGGATGCAGCCTTTAAACCGGTCGCAGGATTGAGTAATAAAATCGTATTCCAAATTACGCGTAGCGATGGCGCAATGACCGACCCTAATTTAGGTCTGGAGCGCGTCGCACGCGTCGTTAATCTTTATATCGCCTCGGGTGTGCCCGCGGACCAGTTGAAGTTTGTGGTATCAGTAACGGGCGACGCAACGCCTGCCATGTTGGATAACGCGCATTTCAAACAGTTTTACGGCATTGATAATCCGAATATCAAACTGATCAATGAACTTAATAAAGTTGGCGTGAAGGTTTCCGTCTGTGATCAATCGGTGGCATTCCACCATTACCCTAATGACTGGATTGATAAATCAGTCGTCCATGCACTTTCCAGCCCAACCACGGTGTCAACTCTGCAGAATCAGGGTTATGCATGGCTACAAATGTAAAGTAAACAGGAGAGTAAGCGATGCGTCCAGCAGCGTATATTGTGGTGGCAGCGGTAGCCGGATTTATTGGTGGCAATGTTTTACAATTACCGGAATTAGTGGATAAGGTTAGCGGGAAATTTGCAGATAATAAATCTGAGCCTGCCGATTTTTGGAGCACACCGGCAATTGAGGGGTTTGGAAAAATACATTATGTTGACACGCCAGCTTTTAAACCTGGGTCAGTAGATGGTCTGAGTAATAAAATTGTTTTCCAGATCAACCGCAGCGAAGGCGATATTCGTCAGCCTAATCTCGGTCTGGAACGCGTAGCGCGCGTCACCAATCTTTATTACGCAGCGGGCGTGCCGCTCGATCAACTGAAATTTGTCGTCTCAATCAACAGCGATGCGGTTCCTGCGGCGTTGAGCAATGATCAATTCCGCAAAACCTACGGCGTAGATAACCCAAACCTCAAACTGATCAGCGAACTGAAAAAAGCCGGTGTTCAGGTATCAATTTGCGATCAATCTGTGGCTTTCCACAATTATCAGCGCGACTGGATTGACCCCATGGTGACGCATACAATTTCCAGCGGTACTACCGTTGCGACCCTGCAAAACAGTGGTTACGCTTTCTTGATGTTGTAATTTTCCTCTACAGCGGCGTCACTGCCGCTGTCATCCTTTCACGCTTTCCTCGCCTTATTTTCCCGCTTCTGACGTTTTGCCCTAAAAGAGCTTCAGGCAATTAGCACCAGTAAAATCCTTGCTTTCGGGCTGCGTCGTCCGGCTTAGACGTGCTCTTATTGGGTTTCAAGGTGTACACTGAAACCGTAAATGACCAGGGCACGCTGTAAACACTAACAAAAATAACAGAGTCGGGCAGATCAATAATGAATGATTTCACTGTGGCGGCAACGCCATGCTAATGCGACTACGTCCAAAAACGGACCTGCGCACGCTGATCGCGGTATTGGTTATCGCCAGCATTGTGGTGACCTTGACCAATGCCATGTACGCCACGTGGCGCGTGCAGCGTATGGTGTTGATCGACAGCACGCTGGAGGCGAATCGCGCTTATGCAGCAAAGCTGGCGTCGACGACTGAAATCTTTTTCCAACTGGCGCAGTCACAGCTGCATTACAGTGCGAAACAGCTCGGCAATGATTTCGATGATGTTAAATTGCTCACGACTGAGGTCGACCGGCTGCGTGAGCAAACCAGCAGCTTCAACTCGGTGGCGGTGGTAGACACAAATGGCATTGTTAAAGCGATCTCTCCCGAATCGCTAACGTTGAAAGGTATGCATCTCACCAGCGATGCCTCAAAAGAAGCGCTGGCTGTGCGCCAGCCTGTTATCAGTAAACCGACCCTTTCAGCCGCCAACAATCTGATCGTTTTTGTCTCCTGGCCGATATGGGATGGGGAAGGGCGCTATCTTGGCTATATTGGCGGCACCATTTATCTCAAAAAGAAAAGCATTCTGAACGCGCTGTTGGGCCAGCAATTTTATCGCGATGGCTCCAGCGTTTATGTTATCGACAGCAATAATCAGGTGCTTTATCACCAGAACAGCCAGCTGATTGGCAAAGTGCTGCCAGCCATTATTAGCGAGCACGAACGAGAAGAGAAACCCAACGGCTCGCTGCAGATTTCCAGCCGTGACGAAAAAACGCGGTTAGCGGGATATGCCATTGTGCCCACCACCGGTTGGATGGTTGTGACGTTCAAACCAATGGATGTCACATTGGAACCGCTTTCCGGCTTATTAATGAAGGTGCTCAAGCATTCCGTCCCCTTTGCGCTGTTAACGCTGCTGGTGGCGGTAATATTGGCGCGGCTGATTGCGCTGCCGCTGTGGCAGCTTGCTCGCAAAGCCAGCAAGATGGATGCGCAAAGCGTATCCACAGAAATCAGCGTTATTCGCGCCTGGTATTTTGAAGCGGCGCAGGTAAAACGCGCACTGTTAACCGGCATTGGCCTGGTGCAGGAGAAGATCGGGCGGCTTAACTCGGAAGCGCAAACCGATCCCCTTACCCAACTGTTTAATCGCCGCGGACTCAATGCGGTATTAGATTATTACCAAACGATGCGCCAACCTTTTGCGGTGCTGGCATTGGATATCGATCATTTCAAACGGGTTAACGATACGTGGGGTCACGATGTTGGCGACAACGTGATACAACAGGTCGCCCGCACATTAACTGCCAGCGCCCGGCAAACGGATGTAGTGTGCCGCAACGGTGGCGAAGAATTTTTGATGCTTCTGCCCGGCAGCGCCGCCGATGAAGCCAGCGTTCTGGCGGAACGCGTGCGTAAAAGCATAGCCAATGCCTGGATAGAAGAAGTGGGCAACATTACCCTTTCTATTGGCGTAGCGGCGTGGTGCGGGGAGGACGTTGCGCTTGAGGTCACGCTTAAGCAAGCCGATGCTGCGCTCTATCAGGCAAAACAAGCGGGCCGTAACTGCGTGTGCGTGTCAGGAAAAAGCGTATCGCTGTTAAGCCAGACGCCGCACTAAGCACCTTTTCAGGCCAGTAATATCCGGTACAATCGTCGTCCTTTATGACGTCATGGATAGAAAGGTATGCTGGCTTTATTGATTCAATGGTACAAACGCCGTTTCAGCGATCCGCAGGCTATTGCCCTGTTGGTGATCCTGCTGGCCGGTTTCTGCATCCTTTTCTTTCTCAGCGGATTACTCGCGCCACTGCTAGTCGCGCTAGTGTTGGCTTACTTGCTGGAGTGGCCAACCGCGCGTTTACAACGTGTTGGCTGCACTCGCAGCTGGGCCACGACGATTGTGCTGGTACTGTTTGCCGGTATCTTGCTGGTGCTGGTCTTGATTGTTGCCCCGGTCGCCTGGCAACAGGGCATCAACCTGACGCGTGATCTGCCCAATATGCTCAACAAACTTTATGTGTTTGCAGCGGGCTTGCCGAAGCGTTTTCCTGCACTGGTTGACGCAGGCATTATCGATCTGATCGTAGAGAATTTGCGTAGCCGCTTAAGCGGCGTTGGCGATTCGCTGGTCAAGTATTCCCTGGCCTCATTAGTGGGCTTGATGACGCTGATGATTTATTTGGTGCTGGTGCCACTGATGGTGTTTTTCCTGTTGAAAGACAAAGATCAGATGCTGAATGCGGTGCGACGCGTGCTGCCACGTAATCGCGGTTTAGCCGGTGTGGTGTGGCAAGAGATGAACCAGCAGATTACCAATTATATTCGCGGCAAAGTGCTGGAAATGGTGGTGGTGGGTATTGTCAGCTGGCTGGCATTTTTGTTTCTCGGCCTCAATTACGCCTTGTTGCTGGCGGTATTGGTGGGAATATCAGTATTAATTCCCTATATCGGCGCAATGTTAGTGACCATTCCGGTGATTGGCGTGGGGCTGTTTCAGTGGGGACTCGGCAGCGATTTCTGGACCATGTTCATTGTTTATTTAGTGATTCAGGCGCTGGATGGCAATATTTTGGTGCCAGTTCTGTTCTCGGAGGCGGTTAATCTGCATCCGCTGGTGATTATTCTTTCGGTAGTGATTTTCGGTGGAATGTGGGGTTTCTGGGGCGTGTTTTTTGCTATCCCACTCGCGACGTTAGTGAAGGCGGTGGTGCATGCCTGGCCCGATGATTTACTGGAGGAGCATAAACGGTAAGAAACGGGGCGCGGCAGCGATGATCGCCGCGCCCGCAGTACATCAGGCAGACTGAATGTAATCCAGTACGATGTCGTGGTGATTTGACGTTTTGAAGTCGTCGAACACTTTTTCGATTTTGCCATTCGCATCAACCAGAAAGCTGATGCGGTGAATGCCATCATAGGTTTTGCCCATGAAGGTTTTCTCACCCCAAATGCCAAATTGCTCACTTACCTGGTGATCTTCATCAGAGAGCAGCGTGAAGTTCAGCAACTCTTTCTCGATAAAGCGTGACAGCTTTTCCGGTTTGTCGGTGCTGATACCCAACACTTCCACACCCGCCATTTTCAACTTATCCATGTTGTCGCGCAGACCGCAGGCCTGAACGGTACAACCTGGCGTCATTGCCTTCGGGTAGAAGTAGACCAGAACGCGCTGTCCCTGGAAGTCGGTCAAATTTACTTGTTCGCCGTCCTGATCGGACAAGCTAAATTTCGGTGCAGTATCACCGGCTTTCAGTGGATTCATCACATCTCTCCATTTTTTAATCATGCTGTGGGTAATACACCATCTGACGAGAAACTGCCAAATGGAAATTACCATCAGGGGGTATTTCACCACATAGCTTTAGGCCGCTAAGCGACAGCAATGCGGAGAAATAGCTCCGGTTTAGCACGTGCACAGCTTAGCGCGTGGACGTCACCTGCTCGACACTTTCTACATCCGACATACTGTAAAGTCGCAGCGTGCCTTGGGCATTCAGCTCCTGACAAAGCGCGTTAAACGCCTGTTCAAATGGCGCACCTTCGGTTCGCGTTGGGCTGTGGGCAGTCATTTGAATATAGAGCGTTGGCGGCTGATTGTGTTGAGCGGGCGTAATGCGCGAAACCAATTCAGCAATATTCATCTGGTGTTTATCGATCAAATCGGTAAAGCGCTCGATGATATGTGGCGAGTCGGGCACTTCAACCTGTACCAGCGCAGTATCCGGCATCGGCGGACGCACCTTTGCGTTCGTGCGTTTCATCACAATCAGCAATTCCAGCTCCGCGCCTTTAAGCGGCAGAGTCGATTCAATCAGCGTGATGGCGTTCCAACTGCCCGAAAGCAGCATGATAAAAGTGAATTCATCCCCAAGCATGGCAAGACGGCTGTCTTCGATGTTGCAACCGCAGCTGCTGACATGGCGGGTAATCGTATTGACGATTCCCGGGCGGTCAACACCCAACGCAGTGATGACCAAATGGTGGGGCTGAGATTGCGGCAAAATGGGTTTTCCTATGCATTCGCTAATAACTATAAGGTAAACATAAAAAAAACTGCTGACAAGCGCCGGAATGGCGTGGCTTGCTTGCTTTTCACTAAGCGTAAAACGTACCATGAAGCACTTGTTTGTCGAGGGGATCGCCAATGTTTACGGGAAGTATTGTTGCACTCATCACGCCGATGGATGACAAAGGTAATGTCTGCCGTGCGAGTCTGAAAAAACTGATTGATTATCATGTCGCCAGCGGAACTGCGGCGATTGTTTCTGTAGGCACCACCGGTGAATCCGCCACGTTAAGTCATGACGAACATGGAGATGTGGTTCTGCAGACGCTTGACCTGGCTGATGGACGTATCCCGGTGATTGCCGGAACCGGGGCAAATGCCACCGCAGAAGGTATCTCTCTCACCAAACGCTTCGAAAATTCCGGCGTTGTCGGTTGCCTGACCGTCACGCCTTATTACAACCGTCCTACGCAGGAAGGGTTGTATCAACACTTTAAAGCTATCGCCGAAAGCACCAGCCTGCCGCAGATGTTGTATAACGTCCCTGCGCGAACGGGCTGCGACATGCTGCCGGAAACCGTGGCGCGCCTCGCTGAAATTAAAAATATTATCGGAATCAAAGAGGCGACCGGGAACTTATCGCGTGTTAGTCAGATCCAAGAGCTGGTTGATGATGAATTCATCCTGGTCAGCGGTGACGATGCGTCTGCACTGGACTTCATGCAACTGGGCGGCAAAGGCGTTATTTCCGTGACGGCGAACATCGCTGCGCGTGAAATGGTTGAACTTTGCACCCTGGCGCAGCAAGGCAACTTTGCTGAAGCACGCCATTTGAATCAACGTCTGATGCACCTGCATCAGACGCTTTTCTGTGAACCCAATCCGATTGCGGTGAAATGGGCTGCAAAACAGCTGGGATTAATCGCTAACGACACGCTGCGTCTGCCGATGACGCCACTGACAGCAGCAGGCCAGCCGAAGGTGGAGCAGGCGCTGGTTAAAGCGGGTTTGCGATAATTTAGGGAGAATGAATGAATTACTCAGTTAAGCGGTCAACAGTTGCCACAGTGGTGGGGCTTTCCACCCTGATGCTGTTGTCGGCATGTTCGAGCGATCAGCGTTATAAGCGTCAGGTCAGTGGGGATGAATCCTATCTGCAGGCCAGCGAATTGCACGAACTTAAAGCGCCAGCCGGGATGATTTTGCCGGTTCAGCGTGGTGACTACGACGTTCCACGCACGACCAGCAATGCGGCTGTTGGCAAACAGCTTGATATTCGTCCACCGGCACAGCCTTTGGCGTTGATGAACGGCACGCGTGCCCAGTTCAGCAGCAATACCGGCGCATTAATGATTGAAAACAGCCGTGGCTCGGTCTGGCCGCAAGTGGTTAACGTGGTGCAGTCTTACAAATTCCCGATTGCCTCACGTAACGATGCGGGTCAGGAGCTGAGCACTGATTGGGTACAGTGGAATCGTGCCGACGAAGACGAACAATATCGTGGCCGTTACCAGATCAGCGTTCAGTCACAAAGCTATCAGCAAGTGTTAACCGTGCGTCTGCTCGAACTGCAGCAGAACGGCAAAACCATCACTTCGCCAGTACAAGTCCAGCGTTATACCGCGCAGATGTTAAATGACATCAGCACCGGGTTGGACAAAATTGACACCGCCAGTGCCAATGCTGCCGCAGGTCGTGTCAATGGTGCCATCGATGTGCAAAGCGGCGCCGATGACACCGGTTTACCGATGCTGGTTCTGCGCACGCCATTCAATGTAGCCTGGCAGCGTCTGCCAGATGCGATGAAACGCGTCGGCATGGAGGTCACCGACAGCAATCGCTCACAAGGCAGCTTGAACGTGACTTACAAAGCGCCGGGCAGCAGTACGTGGGATGAAGTGGGTGCCAAAGATCCTGAACTGCCAAACGGTGATTACAAAGTGCAGGTCGGCGATCTCGACAACCGCAGCAGCCTGCAGTTTATCGATCCAAAAGGGCACGTGCTAACCCAGTCGCAAAACGATGCGTTGGTCGCGGTGTTCCAAGGCGCGCTAAACAAATAAATTGCTTTAGGCCGGAGATTCTCCGGCCTTTTTATTTTGTTTTTGGCATAATAGCGCGCGGCGAAGTAAACGATTGCGTAGGCGCAATCGCCGCAGCGGCTCAAGCCGTTGAACACCGGTTATTTCATGTTTGGAGTTAACAAAATGCAAAAGCGAGCTGAGTTGTATCGCGGTAAAGCGAAAACCGTATACAGCACCGACAATCCGGATCTGCTGATACTCGAATTCCGCAACGATACGTCAGCAGGTGACGGGGCTCGAATCGAGCAGTTCGATCGTAAAGGAATGGTAAACAACAAATTTAACCATTTTATTATGACCAAGCTGCAGGAAGCGGGCATTCCTACCCAGATGGAAGCGCTGCTTTCTGACAACGAAGCGCTGGTGAAAAAGCTGGAAATGGTGCCGGTTGAGTGCGTAGTGCGTAACCGTGCGGCAGGTTCACTGGTTAAGCGTCTGGGCGTGGAAGAGGGCATGGTACTCAATCCGCCACTGTTCGATCTTTTCCTTAAGGATGACGCCAAGCACGACCCAATGGTCAATGAATCTTACTGCGAAACCTTTGGCTGGGTGAGCAAAGAGAATCTGGCTCGCATGCAGGAACTGACCTTCAAAGCCAACGACGTCCTGAGCAAACTGTTTGATGATGCTGGCCTGATTCTGGTCGACTTCAAACTGGAGTTCGGTCTGTTCAACGGCGAAGTGACGCTGGGCGATGAGTTCTCGCCAGACGGCGCGCGTCTGTGGGACAAAGAGACCCTGGATAAAATGGACAAAGACCGTTTCCGTCAGAGCCTTGGCGGTGTGATTGAAGCCTATGAAGCGGTTGCACAGCGTCTGGGCGTGAAACTCGACTGAGTGACGTTGATCTGATGCGGTAAAAAGAGGCGCTTCGGCTCCTCTTTTTCATTTTGCAGCAAAGCTGGTGATTGCTCCGGCGTGCAACTAAAATCATGCCATCTAAGCAAAACGCGAAATGGAGTGAAGCATGCGCTGGCAAGGGCGTCGCGAAAGTGACAATGTAGAAGATCGACGTAATCAGTCGTCGGGTTATGGAACAGGACGCCAAATTCGAATCCCGCGCGGCAAAGGCGGTATCGTGCTGCTGATTGTGGTCGCAGTGGCAGGATATTATGGTTATGACCTGACAGCGTTGTTAACGGGTGAGCAAGTTGCGCCATCCAGTCAGCAACAGCAGCGCAGCATCAACAGCAATCAGGATGAGGCGGCAAAATTTACTTCAGTGATCCTGGCGACCACAGAAGACACGTGGGGCAAGCTGTTCAAGCAGATGAACAAGCAATATGCACCGCCTAAACTGGTGATGTATCGCGGTGCTACCCGTACCGGCTGCGGCACGGGCCAATCCGTGATGGGCCCCTTTTATTGCCCCGCTGATCAAACGGTTTATATCGATCTCTCTTTCTACGATGAGATGAAAAGCAAACTCGGCGCGGGCGGTGACTTTGCGCAAGGGTATGTCATTGCGCACGAAGTCGGCCACCATGTGCAGAAGCTGCTTGGCATTGAACCCAAAGTGCGCGAAATGCAGCAAAATGCCAGTCAGGCGCAGGTTAATCAGCTGTCAGTGAAAATGGAACTGCAGGCTGACTGTTTTGCCGGTGTTTGGGGTCATTACATGGAGCAGGAAAGAATCCTCGAAGTGGGCGATCTGCAAGAAGCGTTGAATGCAGCCGAAGCGATTGGCGACGATCGTTTACAGCAGCAAAGCCAGGGCCGCGTGGTGCCAGACAGCTTTACGCACGGTACGTCGCAGCAACGTTATACCTGGTTTAAAAATGGCTATGACAGCGGCAATCCCGGTCAGTGTAATACGTTCGCGAACAACAAATGACGCTTGAGGAAATCAGCCGCCAGATGCAGCAAGCAGGCATTCGGCGGCTTTGCGTTATCAGCGGCGAAGCGGATTGGTGTTTATCTACGGCACAAAACTGGCTCAACAGATTAACCGGTGACTGGCTGTGTATCAGCGCGTCGCCGCTGTTTTCCACGCTACACTGCGCGCCCGGCGCACTACGTACCTTGCTGGGTCGCGAATTTCTTCACGCTGTGTTTGATGCCCGTCAGGGATTTCATGCTGAAGCCTTTGCTGCCCTCGTCGGTACGCTGAAAGCAGGAAGCTGGCTGTTACTGCTGGCGCCCGCCTGGCGCGATTGGCCCGGGCACACTGACAATGACAGCGTGCGCTGGGGCGATGTAGCAGAACCGATTGCGACGCCAAATTTCATTCATCGCCTGCAGCAGCTTATCGACGTGAACGAGCATATTGTACTGCATCGTCAAGAACAGAACCTGCAGATTACCCCCTTGCCGATGCTAGCCAACTGGCAATGTCGGGCACCGCAGCAACAGCAAGCTATTCTCGCGCAGCTTATTAATCAATCCAGTGGCGTCGCGGTTATCACTGCAGCGCGCGGACGCGGTAAATCTGCCTTAGCAGGCATGCTGGCACAGCAAAATACCCGCTGTTTAATCACCGCGCCGGCAAAAGCGTCCACCGAGGTGCTGGCGCGTTTTGCCGGCGAGCATTACCACTTCATGGCACCTGACGCCATTCTCGAACAGGCGACAACGCCAGACGCTGACTGGCTGATTGTCGATGAGGCCGCTGCTATTCCTGCGCCGCTGCTGCATGCGCTGCTGGCGCGTTTTCCGCGGGTATTGCTGACGACCACGGTGCAAGGCTACGAAGGCACAGGCCGGGGTTTTATACTGAAATTTTGTGCCGAACTGGCGCAAGTTACCTATTTCACGCTGGATGAGCCGTTGCGCTGGTCGCGTGCCGATCCGCTCGAAAAATGGCTTAATCAGGCGCTGATGTTTGAAGATGCGTTACCGGCGCCAGTAAACCGTGATGCATCCATTCAACGGCTCAACATGGCAAGCTGGCCCGAAAACCAAACGCTGCTTGAGACGGCTTACCGCTTGCTGACCAGCGCGCACTATCGCACTTCGCCAGTAGATTTACGGCGACTGCTAGATGCTCCCGGCATGCATTTGTGGTTAGCCGGTGACGCGCCAGGTTTAACCGGCGCATTATGGCTGGTGGAGGAGGGCGGTTTATCTATCGATCTTGCGCGCGCTGTTTGGGCGGGGCGACGGCGACCACGCGGCAACCTGATCGCACAATCATTGGCTGCCCACAGCGGATTTGTCGAGGCTGCCACGCTGCATTCATTACGTATTAGCCGTATCGCCGTCGCGGCAGAATGTCGCCGTCAAAAGATCGGGCTGGCCTTGGTTGAGGCAGCGCGCGCTGCCGAACTGGGCTGCGATTACCTTTCGGTCAGCTTCGGCTACACTGAATCTCTCTGGGCTTTTTGGCGCGCCTGCGGTTTTACCTTGGTGCGTATCGGTAGCCAGCGCGAGGCCAGTAGCGGCTGCTATGCGGCGATGGCGATTCGTGCCATCACACCCGCGGGGCAAAAGTTGCAAGATGCTGCAGCGTTGCAGCTTGCGCGCGACTGGCCCGTTTTACAGCGCCATATCAATATCAAACTCGCGTTGGTGCCCGTAAAGCAATGGTTTACTGCTCAAGATTTACCGCTGGTCGCCGGTTTTGCATGGGCGCTGCGTCCCTTCGAAGCCAGTTTGCCGGTATTGCAGCGTTTAATCAGCGCGACGGATCGGCCGGTTTCACTGCTTCGGGCTGCCGTTGAGACGCCTGATGCGCTAAGCGCACTGGCAAAGCAAGCTGGATTAAGCGGACGCAAAGCGATCGTCTCGGCGTTACGCCAACAGGCAGCCGATGCGCTTGTCGCGCTGGATGCAAAAAGCGCGGAGGCTCTGCGTCAGCAATGGCAATAATTCCACAGACTCGTTCAAATATTCCCAATATCATTTACTGCGCCGCGGCGTAAAGTAAATGAAGGAGGTCAATATGGCATTGCAATACGTTATCGTTCAGCAGCCGGTTAAGGCTGCACAACTCTTTTTGCTTTATCACGGCGTTGGCGACAATCCTGATGCGATGGGTGAAATCGGCAACTGGTTTGCCCGAACGTTCCCGGAAGCCTTGGTCGTATCGGTAGGTTCGCCAGGCTTGAGTCGTCAATGGTTCGCTGAAGCGCCAACCCACGATCAAAGCGAGCAGCAGCGAGTGAATGCCGCACTGCCGCAATTTGTGGATTCGGTTCGTCATTGGCAGCAGGAAAGCGGCGTACGCGCGGAAGCAACGGCGCTGATCGGTTTTTCGCAGGGCGGCAGCATGGTGCTGGAAGGCGTGAAAGCCCATACCGATTTAGCGGGGCGCGCGGTTATCTTCAGTGGGCGTTTTACGAGCCTGCCGGAAAAGGCCAGCACCCGCACCACGATTCATTTGATTCATGGAGAAGATGACGACGTCATTCCAGTGCAACATGCTGAAAAAGCGGCGCAGTCTCTGACCGCGTTGGGTGGCGATGTCACTCTGGATATTGTGGAGGATTTGGCGCATGCCATTGACGATCGCAGTATGCAGCTGGCATTAAATCATCTGCGTTATACCGTACCGAAGCGCTATTTTGATGAAGCGTTAAGTGGGGCGAAACCGGGTGATGATGATGTCATCATGATGATGTGAAACAGCCCTCGCGTTGGCGAGGGCTGTTGAATCACTTTTTCTTGGGCCAGTCGTCGTCGTCCCATTTATCGTTGAAATCACGATGCGGCGGCAGGTCCGGTTTGTTATCCATAAATTTCTTATGATCAATGCGCTTCAGATCTTTATAGACGTTCATCAGCACGCCGACCATCAGCAGGATCACTAAGATCCACCAGTAATCTTTAATAAACTCCATTTCCCCACTCCTTACGATCGCGATCAGGCGATCAATTGTTCCATGATGCGCTGGTACATTCGGCTCAACATTTGTAGGTCGGACGCCTTCACGCACTCGTTAATTTTATGAATTGTGGCATTTACCGGGCCCAGCTCAACCACCTGCGCGCCCATGCGGGCGATGAAACGACCATCCGAGGTTCCACCGGTGGTTAACAGTTGCGGCTTAATCTCATTATAGTGCGCTATTGCGTTGACCACGGCATCGACCAATTTGCCGCGTGAGGTCAGAAACGGTTGGCCTGATAATTTCCACTCAATGGTGTAACGCAGCTGATGGCGATCCAGCAGTTCGGCGACGCGCTGGCGAATCGTCACGTCGGTCGATTCTGTGCTGAAGCGGAAGTTAAACTGCACAAACAGCTCGCCAGGGATCACATTGTTACTGCCGGTTCCGGCCTGCACATTGGCAATCTGCATGCTGGTTGGCGGGAAAAATTCGTTACCGCGATCCCATTCCACGGCCGCCAGTTCAGCGAGTGCAGGCAGGGCGCGGTGTACCGGGTTATCCGCCAGGTGCGGATACGCCACATGGCCTTGAACACCGTGAACGGTGAGGTTGGCGGTAATCGAACCGCGACGACCATTTTTAACCACATCACCCACGACTTCAGTGCTGGACGGCTCGCCAACCAGACAATAATCCAGGCGTTCGTTACGTGCCATCAAGCGTTCAACCACTTTCACCGTGCCGTTGGCCGCGCTGGCTTCTTCATCGGAAGTAATCAGAAACGCCAGGCGCCCTTTATGCTGCGGATGCGCGGCGACGAAACGTTCAGCCGCCACCACCATTGCGGCCAGCGAGCCTTTCATGTCTGCTGCGCCGCGTCCAAACAGCATGCCGTCACGAATAGTAGGTTCAAAAGGAGGATTAATCCAACGGTTCGCATCACCCGGCGGAACGATATCGGTGTGGCCGGCAAACGCCAGCGTTTCGCCTTGTCCACGCGTCGCCCAAAAGTTCAGGGTGTCATCAATGTTCATGGTTTCGATATGAAAACCAATCGCTTCCAGGCGCGCAATCAGCAGCGCCTGACATCCGGCATCATCTGGGCTGAGAGAAGGACGACGGATAAGCTGCTGTGTCAGCTCAATGACCGGACAAAACATATTATGACTTCTCCTGGATAAAGTTCTGGTAAGTAGTTTCGTTAAAGCCGAGCAGTAGCGAACCCTCTGGCGCGCGTAACAATGGACGCTTGATAATGGCGGGTTGCGCCAGCATCAACGCTTTGGCGCTATCAGCATCCGTGATCGCTTCACGTTCGGCTTCCGGTAACTTACGCCAGGTCGTGCCGCGCGTGTTCAGGAGCTCTTGATACCCCAGCGTGTCAATAAACTGCTGTAACTGCTCATCGTTCAGGCCATCTGCGCGGTAATCATGAAAACGATAGTCGATGCTGGCAGCCTCTAAAAAGCGGCGGGCTTTTTTAATCGTGTCGCAATTTTTTATTCCAAACATCGTCCAATGCGCTGTCATCGCTGGTTCCTGTCATAAAAGTAAAGCGCGAGTTTAACATAGTGTGATCCTATGCGGCATCTGACCTCTGTTAGAGAAGGGAAAACAAAGCTTAACTAACCCTGCGAAAGCGGTTTCAATATCGTCCTAAATTGTTACTTACTTCATCATTATCATTCTAAGAATTTCCTCATGTACAAAATTTATGCTACCGCTGGGTTAAAAATAAATAAATCCTGTCGCCTTAATAAGTTGCTGAAATGTGCGTCAGCAATCATATCCAGCAAAGTAAAGCTTTTATTCGCCTCTGCCGATAGTGATAACAGGTGTAAACGTATTCACTTGAAGAAAAAACAGGCGTAAAATTATCAGCACAATAAGAGAGGTTTTTATGATTGATACAGAAATGGGGAACTGGAAAGAATTTATCGAAGCGATGTTACGCCACAAGTAACACGTGATGAAAAAAGCAGGGTATTTCCCCCCTTGCTGAAATTCTGACTACACACATAAAAAGGCAGCCATGATAATGGCTGCCTTTGTTTTTTCATGACACAACTCAGGTCACATTGATCTTGCTCGCTGAGTTCTGTCTCGAATTTACTTCACGATGCCGCTTTACGCTGGCCAGACGTTAATCATGCGGTTTATCACGCGCCGGAAAACGGCGACGCACCACCACAAAAAACAGCGGGACAAAAAATATCGCTAGCACTGTGGCTGAGATCATCCCGCCCATCACGCCTGTGCCGACCGCGTGCTGACTACCGGAACCCGCACCTGAACTGATTGCCATTGGCAGCACGCCAAAAATAAACGCCAGCGAGGTCATCAAAATAGGACGCAGGCGCTGCCGCGAGGCTTCCAGCGTCGCTTCAATCAGCTCTCGGCCTTTGCTGTTCATCTCATTAGCGAACTCAATAATCAGAATGGCATTCTTGGCCGATAAGCCAATCACAGTTAATAATCCGACCTGGAAGTAAACGTCATTCTCCAACCCGCGCATCCAGGTCGCGATTAACGCACCCACCACACCAAGCGGCACCACCAGCATGACCGAGAAAGGTATCGACCAGCTTTCATACAGCGCCGCCAGACACAAGAACACCACCAACAGAGAAATGGCATACAGCGCTGGCGCTTGCGAACCGGACAAGCGTTCCTGATAGGATGCGCCAGTCCACTGAAAGCCAACGCCCAGCGGCAGCGCATTCACCAGCTTTTCCATCTGGTCCATTGCCGCACCGCTGCTGACGCCAGAAGCCGCTTCGCCGACTATCTCCAGCGAGGAATAGCCGTTGTAGCGTTCAAGTCGCGGTGAGCCGGTTTCCCAGCGGCTGGTGGCAAAAGCAGAGAAGGGCACCATGCGCCCACTGCTATTGCGTACATACCATTTGTTAATATCACCGGGCAGCATGCGGAATTCAGGTGCGGCCTGCACATAGACTTTCTTAACGCGACCGCGATCAAGGAAGTCATTAACATAGGTTGAACCCCACGCGGTGGTCAGCGTGTCATTAATCGTATCGATTGAAACACCCAGCGCCTGAGCTTTACGCTCGTCTACATCAATTTGCAGCTGCGGGCTGTCATCCAAACCATTGTGACGTACGCGCGAAAGCAATTTGTCGCTACCCGCCATCTCCAGCAATTTGTCGCGCATGGCCATTAACTGGCTATGTCCGGCACCTGCATGATCTTGCAACTGCATGTCAAAGCCTGATGAGCTGCCCATACCGGTAATCGCTGGAGGGCTACTGGCTATCACGCGACCTTCCTTGATTTTCTGGAATGCGGCAGTGGCGCGCTCAATGATAGCGAATGAGGTGCGATCGGCGCCCGGACGCGCTTCCCAATCTTTTAGACGGACAAACAGACGCGCAACGTTTTGACCATTTCCGCCGGGACCTGCACCGATGGTTGAAAACACCGACAACACATTCTCTTTTTCTTGCGTCATGTAGTAGTTCTCAACCTGGGCCACCACGTTAGCGGTTTGCTGCAAAGTTGAACCCGCGGGTAATTGCACCTGCGTCAGGAAGACGCCGCGATCTTCCAGCGGTAAAAACGAGGTCGGTAATTTAATAAACAGAAACGCCATCACGCCAATAATGCCCAGGTATAACACTAACCAGCGGCCGCCTTTCATCAGGATGCGGGCCACGCCACGTTCGTAACGCTCAGCATTGGTGTTGAAGTGACGATTGAACCAGCCGAAGAAGCCACGGCGTTCATGGGTTTCGCCTTGCGCTATTGGCTTCAGTAACGTGGCACAGAGTGCCGGTGTGAGGATAATTGCCACCAAAACCGACAGCACCATCGCTGACACGATAGTGATCGAGAACTGACGATAGATCGCGCCTACGGTGCCGCCAAAGAAAGCCATCGGCACAAACACCGCCGACAGCACCAGAGCAATACCGACCAGCGCGCCCTGTATTTGCCCCATCGATTTTCGCGTGGCGGCCCGCGGCGATAAGCCTTCCTCGCTCATGATGCGCTCAACGTTTTCCACGACGACGATGGCATCATCCACCAACAGACCAATCGCCAGCACCATGGCAAACATGGTTAATGTGTTGATACTGAACCCACAGATGTATAACACGCTGAATGTGCCAAACAGCACCACCGGCACGGCGATGGTGGGAATCAAGGTGGCACGAAAATTCTGCATAAACAGGTACATCACCGCGAACACCAGCACGATCGCTTCAAGCAGCGTTTTTACTACGTCTGTGATCGAGGCTTTGACAAACGGGGTGGTTTCATAAGCGATCTTGGCTTCAAGCCCATGAGGAAAATAGTGCGACAGTTCTTCAATACGCGCACGCACCAGCTTGTCGGTATTCATCTCATTGGCACCGGAAGCGAGCTTAACGCCCAGGCCAGAAGCTTGTTGGCCGTTGTAACGGCTGAGGTAATCGTACTTCTCCGCGCCCAACGCGACGCTTGCAACATCGCCCAGCGTGACGACTGAACCATCAGGATTATTCTTCAACGTGATCGCTTTGAATTGCGCGGGCGTTTGCAGCATTGATTGCGCATTCACCGTGGCGTTCAGGGCTTGTTTATCCACCGCCGGTAAACCGCCGACCTGGCCCACGGCAACCTGGGCATTCTGCGATTCGATGGCGCTAACAACATCATCTGTCGTCAGGGAATAGGCAATTAATTTATTGGGATCAAGCCAAATGCGCATCGCATATTGTGAGCCGTAAGCATCTACCTGACCCACACCGTCAATACGACTCAGCGGGTCCTGAATGTTACTGGCGACATAATCTGCAATATCCTGCTTGTCCATGCTGCCATCGGTTGAGACGAAAGCGACCATCAATATATTGCTGTCACCGGTTTTATTGACGGTAACGCCCTGCGATTGAACGGCTTGCGGCAGTTTACGTAACGCAGATTGCAGCTGGTTTTGCACCTGCTGGCGGGCTTCATCAGGATCGGTCCCGGCGGTAAACGTCAGCGTGATTTGTGCCTGGCCGGTGTTGCTGCTGTTGGATGACATGTACATCAGGTTATCGATGCCTGTCATGTTTTGCTCAATCACCTGCGTCACGGTGTTTTCCAGCGTTTCTGCGGATGCGCCGGGATAGTTAGCCGTGATACGAACGTTAGGAGGAGCCAGATCGGGGTATTGCTCAATAGGAAGTGAAATGATGGACAACGTGCCACAAAGACACAACAAAATCGCCAGAACCCAGGCAAAAATGGGACGGTCGATGAAAAAATTCGACATCGAATCGACACTCCTTAGCAGCGTATCGTCATTATTATAAAAAACGGTTCCTTAATGAAAAGGACGCGAAGCAGGGGGGAGGGAAACGCTATCATCCACGATTTCCTGCCGTAACCTACTCTACGTGCGACATTATGGTAAATCGTGGAGAAATTGTGGAGAAAGTGTAAAACAGCCCGGTAGGTTAATTATTTCTGCTCTCCAGCCACATCACAGTAGCCGCAACGCGTGAGCGCACATCAAGTTTGCGCAGCATATTGCGGATATGTACTTTCACTGTTTCTTCAGAAATATGCAGGGTGGTAGCGATTTCTTTGTTTGATAATCCGCGCGCCACTTCCTGCAACACATCAAGTTCACGTTCTGTCAGCTGGCGAAACGGATTGGCACTGTATTGACGCGTAGCGAGATAATTTTCAACCGCTTCACTGAAAACTTTTTGCCCCTGCGCCGCCTGCATAATCTGACTAAGCAACATGTCGGGATCGCTATCCTTCAGCAGATAACCATCAGCACCCGCATCCACCATGGCGTAAATATCGCTACGGGCATCCGAAACGGTGAGCACCAAAATACGTGATGAAATCCCTTCATGGCGCAGCGCTTTTAAGGTATCCAGCCCCGACATGCCTTTCATGTTCAGGTCGAGCAGGATGACATCGGGTGTCAGGCGACGCGCTTCGGCCAGCGCTTCGGTGCCGTTATTTGCTTCGGCTACCACTTCCAGCCGAGGCTCAAGCGTCAGCAGTTGGCGGATGCCACGGCGCATGAGCGGATGATCATCCACAATCATTAAGGTCAGCATGTTTACTCCCGGTAAAAAGGCGCTGTCGTGCCTTGAACAGTCTGTTTGCGGTTACGCTTTTTATCTCGCTATTCAAGCGGATGAGGCGGACGCGGCGAAAAGCGCAACGCCACCTGTGTTCCCTGCGCTTGCGCATTGATGCTTAAGCTGCCCGATAGTCGTGCAGCCCGTTCTGCCATTGTGGTTAAGCCGTAATGTCCCGGCGGTTCATCGAGGCTGGCAATGCCGACGCCATCATCGGTGATGGTCAGCAGATGCTCACCCTCGTCGGTTCGCTGATACTCCACCGCAATTTTGCTCGCGTTAGCATGACGAATGGCGTTCACGACTGCTTCGCGCGCAATCTGCAACACGTGCACCTGCTGCTGTGCATCAAGGCTTTGTAATCCCGGCTGATAATCAAAACTGATTTGCGCATCAACCTGCTCTTGCAGCGGCAAAATCATCGCCTGCATTGCTGCGACTAAATCGGCTTGTTCGATAGTCAGACGAAAGGTCGCCAGTAATTCTCGCAGCTGACGATAAACATCGGCTAGCGCACGATCAAAGTCTGCGATGATTGTATGTGCGGCATGATCAGATTTATCCACGGTGCGGCGTAACAGCGTAAGTTGGATACGTAAAAATGAAAGCCCCTGCGCCAGCGAATCATGCAGTTCGCGCGCAATAGTGGCGCGCTCCTCAATCAGCAGCATCTGTTGATATTGCTTTTGAGTTTGCCAAATCCAGATGGCGCGCCCCAACATGGCCGCCAGGCTGCGCATTAACGCTTCAGGTGGTTCGCTATCAGACGCTTGCCAGCACAGTTCGCCAATTTGCTGCTCGTCCTGCTGCAATGGCACGCGCTGCCACGCTTTTTCGCTGCGACTCACACCCGCGCAAAACAAAAACTTGTCACTTTCCAGCCGAATTGCCTCTACCTTTTCATTCGCCAGCACGTTCGCTAGCACACTTTCAAATAGCGCGGGATGCAGCGGGCTGGCGGTCAACATTTGCGAGCTGTTGTACAGCAGCGAAAGGGTGCGATTAGCTTCGGTTAGATCGCTTGTTTTCGTCCGTACCGTGCTTTGCAACAGCTGATAATGCGTTTGCAACCGTGATGCCATGCCGCTAAAGGTTTGCGACAGCACCTTGAGTTCATTTTCCTGCACGACATTCAGTGGAGGAAAAGCGAAATTACCGCTCTCAATGTAGCGACTGGCAGTAACCAGTGCGTTCAACGGGCCAACCACTTGCTGGCGGGTAAAACGAATCGTCATCAACGCCAGCGCCACAATGGCGATCAAGCCCACCAGGCTACTGACAGCGACCAAATGCATCTTCACTTCAGCGTAATGCTGCAATCCCAGCACGAAACGATCAATTTCGTTGACGTAAATTGCGACCTGCTGTTGATAGAGGTTGGCATCACCCTGTTGCAGATTTTGTTGCAGCTGCGGCCAGGCGCTGCGCAGTCGGTGATAGCGATTAATTACTTCTTGCGGTACCCAAGGGCGATCAAGATTGTGTAATGCCGGTGCGTCCAGCGTCTGCTGGTAAAGAGTTAAATGATGCGCGAGCTGTTGCGGTTCACGCGTGGCGTCCCACGCCAAACGATAGCTCTGCATACGTAAAGAACCGGCCAGATTGATGGCTTCCGCGTCGCGCAGGCTGCTGGAAAGCGTGATCAGGGCCAAGCCAGTGCTCAACAGTGATAGCAGAACGATAGCGGTAAGCGCTTGGGCAATACTGCGAGTAACAGAACGTTTCACAATCACCTTAATATCCCTGGTTTGAGCGCGGGATTATAAAAGAGTCGGCGTACCGCGCCAAGCAACGCCCCGCAATATTCAGACAGACTGTTACAGGTTGTACAAAAAACAACCTAAACTGACAGTATCCAGGATTAAAAACCTGGTGGTGGTTAAAGATTAAACAAGTTTACAGTGTGACCATGTTGGCTTTCATTATGGCGCTAATAATTCATACCGTAATAACCGAAATCATCTTGCTTAGGAGCATCCCATGAAAAAACTGACTGCAGTTCTGGCCGGTGCCCTGCTGGCTTCTGCTTCATTTACCGCCCTGGCGGCCGCGCCTGTTGATCGAGAGCAGGCGCAAGGCATGCAAAGTTTAGGCAGCGTTTCTGTCTCCAGTGTAAGAGGTTCTATGGATGACGCCACAGAACAACTTTCACAAAAAGCCGAAGAGATGGGCGCAAGCCATTACCGTGTTATCGGTGTTGATAATCCAGGCGATTCCAGCTTGTGGACCGGCACCGCAGAAATTTATCGTTAATCTCGATCCGCTTTCCATCCCTGTAGCTTTTACCGGCCCGCCAATGGCCGGTTTTTTTGTGCGTTAAAAACCCTTCTTACAATTCAACCTGTGCATCCCGGCGGTATATTTTGCTTCGTTCACGCAGAACGGGTAGGATTCATCGCCGTAAATTCCCGCGCCGCTTTCTTCTCACTCACAGGCTGGCGCACAGAGGAAAATACCCCATTTCGCACGGTTTAACGCAAACGATTGGTTTGCCGTGGATTGATGGTCAGGACAAACAGGAAAGCTATGAAATCTACAAAAAAATCAGCAGCCGAGATGCGCGCTGCGAAAAGACGCTGGCTGAACTCTCATGACACCGGCTACCAAAAAGCGATGGGCAACCGTCACGTTCAAATGATTGCGATTGGTGGTGCCATCGGTACCGGCTTGTTTCTCGGTGCTGGTGCGCGTTTACAAGCGGCTGGCCCGGCGTTAGCCATCATCTACTTAGTCTGCGGTATCTTCTCTTTCTTTATCTTACGTGCTTTGGGCGAACTGGTTTTACACCGTCCAAGCAGCGGCAGTTTTGTCTCTTACGCACGCGAATTTCTCGGTGAAAAAGCGTCATATGTGGCTGGCTGGATGTACTTCGTTAACTGGGCAATGACCGGTATCGTGGACATCACCGCCGTGGCGCTTTATATGCATTATTGGGGCGCGTTTGGTGATGTGCCGCAATGGGTATTTGCCCTTGGCGCGCTGGCCATTGTTGGCACCATGAATATGATTGGTGTGAAATGGTTCGCTGAAATGGAGTTCTGGTTTGCACTGATCAAAGTGCTGGCGATCGTGGTTTTTCTGGTGGTGGGTGTGGTGTTTTTGGGCACCGGCAAACCGTTGGATGGCAATACCACTGGCTTCCATTTGATCACCGATAATGGCGGTATGTTCCCGCACGGCTTGCTGCCTGCATTGGTCTTGATTCAGGGTGTCGTTTTTGCCTTCGCTTCTATCGAGTTGGTCGGAACGGCCGCTGGCGAATGTAAAGATCCACAGACCATGCTGCCTAAAGCGATCAACAGCGTGATTTGGCGTATTGGCCTGTTCTACGTTGGCTCGGTTGTTTTACTGGTGTTATTACTGCCGTGGAATGCGTATCAGGCGGGTCAAAGCCCGTTCGTTACTTTCTTCTCGAAACTCGGTATGCCTTACATTGGTAGCATCATGAATATCGTCGTGCTGAGTGCCGCGCTGTCGAGTCTGAACTCGGGCCTCTATTCAACTGGCCGTATTCTGCGCTCTATGTCGATGGGCGGCTCGGCGCCAAAATTCATGTCAAAGATGAGTGGACAGCAAGTCCCTTACGCCGGCATTTTGGTCACCATTGGCGTTTACATCATTGGCGTGGTGCTGAACTATTATGTGCCGTCGCAGGTGTTTGAGATTGTCCTGAACATCGCTTCGCTGGGCATCATCTCTTCATGGGCATTTATCGTGGTGTGTCAGTTGCGCCTGCGTAAAGCGATCAAAGAGGGCAAAGCGGATGATGTTAGCTTTAAGCTGCCAGGCGCGCCGTTTACCTCGTGGCTGACGCTGCTGTTCCTGTTCAGCGTCCTGGTGTTAATGGCATTCGATTATCCAAACGGTACCTACACCATCGCCTCAATTCCGTTGATTGCTGTGGTGCTGGTGCTCGGTTGGTTTGGCGTGCGCAAGCGCGTTAATGCCATCGCTCAGACCGAACATGATCATCTGCACAGCCATGATGATGATGTTAAACCCAGCAAACTGGCCGATGAATCCTCGCACTAATTTGCGTTGATCCTCCGTTAAAGCCAGCCTTCGGGCTGGCTTTTTTGATCTCGCCTCATACTGCTTCCCCTTCCTTTGATCCACCTTCAGGAATTACTCCCTTCGAGTGATATACCCCTGTAAACCCTCAGGCTATTTTACGCGCCAACACACTATTCATTCGACGAGGGCGCAATGGCGCTGTCACGCAGGGGATTTTTAACCGGGCAACGACGCACGAGTACGCCGAACGGTTTCACTTTGCCTTGGTGGCGTCATCAACCCGGCTGTGATGGCTGCGCACGCTGTGTTGACGCGTGCGACACGCAAATTATTGTTCTGCTTTCTGGCAGCGAGCCGCAGATAGATTTTTCACAAGGTGAATGCACCTTTTGCGGTGCCTGCGCGGATGCTTGCCCACAGCCGTTATTCACCTTACGTGATGCTCAGCCTTGGCCACTCAGAATAAAAATTGATGAGCGCTGTATCGCTTTTCAGGGCGTGAACTGTCGCAGCTGTCAGGAGAGTTGTGAGCAGCAAGCCATAACATTCCACTTCAACAGGTTGGGCGTAGCGCAACCGGAAGTTCACCCCGAAAACTGTACCGGATGCGGCGCCTGCATCGCGCTTTGCCCGGTCTCTGCAACAGGATTAGCGCATGCGTAATGAAAATAGCTGGCATGTTTGCGGCCTGGTAATTCAGGCGCGCGCGGCGGATATCGCCGCAGTGCAGTCAGCGTTACTGGCAATGGATGACGCGGCAATCGCGGCGGCATCAGAAGAGAAAGGCTCGCTGGCCGTGACGTTGGGCGCACCCGATGCCGCCAGCCTGCTGAGAAATATTGAGTCAACGCGAGAGATTCCCGGCGTGTTAGCCGTTTCGCTGGTCTATCACCAGCAGGATGAAGAGCTGGAACAGAGTAAGGAAGCATCATGAGCGTAAGTCGTCGTGATTTTATGAAAGCTAACGCGGCGGCTGCGGCCGCGATGGCCGCCGGTTTAACCATCCCGACGGTGACGCAAGCCACGCCTGGCATGGGTGAACCGATTCGTTGGGAAAAAGCGCCGTGCCGCTTTTGTGGCACCGGCTGCGGCGTGCTGGTAGGAACGCAGAATGGGCGTGTGGTGGCCTCGCAAGGCGATCCACAAGCAGAAGTGAACCGCGGTCTGAACTGTATCAAAGGCTATTTCCTGCCCAAGATCATGTATGGAAAAGATCGTCTGACACAGCCTTTGCTGCGCATGATCGACGGACGTTATGACAAGAACGGCGAGTTTTCCCCGGTTTCCTGGGATCAAGCATTCGACATCATGGAGGAAAAATTCAAAGCAGCGCTGAAAGCCAAGGGGCCAGAATCGGTAGGCATGTTCGGCTCAGGTCAGTGGACGGTATGGGAAGGTTATGCCGCCTCTAAATTGATGAAAGCCGGTTTTCGTACCAATAACCTTGATCCTAACGCGCGTCACTGCATGGCATCAGCGGTGGTGGGTTTTATGCGCACCTTCGGCATGGATGAGCCAATGGGCTGCTACGATGATATCGAACAGGCCGACGCCTTTGTGCTGTGGGGCTCAAACATGGCCGAGATGCATCCGATTCTCTGGTCACGCTTGACAGCGCGCCGCCTCAGCAATGAAAACGTCAAAGTGGCGGTGCTTTCAACTTACCGTCACCGCAGCTTTGAATTAGCCGACAATGCGATGGTCTTTACGCCGCAGACCGATCTGGTGATCATGAATTTCATCGCCAACTACATCATTCAAACCAATCGGGTCGACAAAGATTTCCTGGCACGTCACGTCACCTTACGTAAAGGCGCAACGGATATTGGCTACGGTTTGCGTCCTGGCGATCCACGTCAAAGCACGGCGAAAAACCCGGACAGCGGTGATTCAACGCCGATCAACTTTGATCAATTTGCCCGACACGTCTCCGAATATACCGTTGAGAAAGCCAGCCAGATGAGCGGCGTGGAGCAGGATCAACTGCTGGCATTGGCTGAACTTTATGCCGATCCAAACGTGAAAGTGGTTTCATACTGGACCATGGGTTTCAACCAGCACACGCGCGGTGTCTGGGCAAATAACCTCTGCTACAACCTGCATTTGCTGACCGGTAAAATCTCGCGTCCCGGCACCGGCCCGTTCTCGCTGACCGGCCAGCCCTCCGCCTGCGGTACAGCGCGTGAAGTGGGTACGTTTTCCCATCGGCTGCCCGCTGATATGGTGGTGAACAATGATAAGCACCGGGCGCTGGCTGAAAAGCTGTGGAAGCTGCCGAGCGGCACCATTCCCGCCAAAATCGGTTTACATGCAGTGGCGCAAGATCGCGCACTGAAAGATGGCAAGCTCAACGCCTATTGGTCAATGTGTAACAACAACATGCAGGCCGGGCCAAACCTCACCGAAGATCGCATGCCTGGTTGGCGCGATCCGCAAAACTTCGTAGTGGTCTCCGATCCTTATCCCACCGTCAGCGCCTTATCTGCGGACCTCATTTTGCCTACCGCAATGTGGGTAGAAAAAGAGGGCGCGTATGGCAACGCCGAGCGCCGCACGCAGTTTTGGCATCAGCAGGTCAAAGCGCCGGGCGAAGCAAAATCTGATCTCTGGCAGATCGTGAATTTCTCTAAACGCTTCAGGTTAGAAGAGGTGTGGCCGGAAGAACTGCTGGCGCAGGATCCCAGTCTGCGTGGCAAAACACTTTATGACGTGCTTTACGCAAATGGTCAGGTTGACCGGTTTCCGCTGAGTGAAGTGGCAGACGATCGCCTGAATGATGAAGCACGTGCGTTTGGCTTCTATCTGCAAAAAGGCTTGTTTGAAGAGTACGCCAGCTTTGGTCGCGGTCATGGTCACGACCTTGCGCCGTTCGATGCTTATCACGAAGCACGTGGCTTGCGCTGGCCCGTGGTGGAGGGAAAAGAGACCCGCTGGCGCTACCGCGAAGGTTACGACAGCTACGTGAAAACCGGTGAAAGCGTGCGTTTTTATGGCCAGCCAGACGGCAAAGCGGTGATTTTTGCGCTGCCGTACGAGCCACCAGCGGAAATGCCGGATGAGGAATACAACTTATGGTTCTGTACCGGTCGCGTGCTGGAACACTGGCACACCGGCACCATGACGCGCCGCGTGCCGGAGTTGCATCGCGCTGTGCCGGAAGCGCTGCTTTACATTCATCCGCTGGATGCGAAATCGCGCGGTTTACGCCGTGGCGAGCAGGTGCGTGTGGTTTCACGTCGCGGGGAAACTTTCGCTCATGTGGAAACGCGGGGTCGTAACCAACCGCCGCAGGGGCTGGTTTTCATGCCGTTTTTTGATGCGGGTGTGATGGCGAACAACATTACGCTGGACGCGACCGATCCGCTCTCAAAACAGAACGATTATAAAAAATGCGCCGTTAAGCTGGTTAAAATTTAAGGCAGGACGCAATGAAAACGATCATTACCTTTATCACTCTTGCCGCTCTGATACTGGGCGGCGCAGTCTGGGCTAACGAAAGCGCCGATCTCTCCTCCTCGCCGGAAGTTAACGCTGGGCACCGTGGCGCGATTTTTCAGCCGAAGCAGCAGGGCAGAATGCCACTAAACTATGTCAACCAACCGCCGGTGATCCCGCACAGCGTGGAGGGTTATCAGGTAACGAAGAATGTGAACCGTTGCCTGCAATGTCACGGTACACAAAGTTATCTCACCACCGGTGCGCCGCGTGTCAGCCCAACGCACTTCACCGATCGCGACGGCAGCGTAAGCAGCAGTGTATCGCCGCGTCGCTACTTCTGTTTGCAGTGCCATGTACCGCAAACCGATGCCAAGCCGATTGTCGAAAACAGCTTCCGGCCTGCCGCCGGTTTTGGCCGGTGAGGCGAGGATGAAACAACGACTTTTACGCCTGTGGCGCTGGTGGCGACGTCCAAGTCGTCTTGCGCTTGGCACTTTACTGCTGATTGGCTTTGGCGCAGGCATCCTCTTCTGGGGCGGCTTCAATACCGGCATGGAATTGACCAACCGCGAGCAGTTCTGTATCGGCTGTCATGAGATGCGCAACAACGTTTATCAGGAATATATGCAAACGGTACATTACAACAACCGCAGCGGTGTACGCGCAACCTGCCCGGATTGCCACGTGCCGCATGAATGGGGCCCGAAAATGATCCGTAAAATTCAGGCGAGCAAAGAGGTTTATGCCAAGATTTTTGGCCTGATTGATACCCCACAGAAGTTTGAGGATCACCGTATCAAGTTGGCGCAGAACGAATGGCGCAGGATGAAGAACAACAATTCGCAGGAGTGTCGAAACTGCCACAACTTCGATTACATGGATTTCACCCAGCAGAAAACCGTTGCGTCGAAAATGCATGCTAAAGCGGTAGAAACCGGGCAAACCTGTATCGACTGTCACAAAGGCATCGCGCACCACTTGCCAGATATGAAAGATCAGCCAAACGGCTTTTAACCCCATTAGCGCATCGCCGCTCGCGGTGCGCTAAATTCTCTTTCAGCACCAGTTTCAGATAGTTTTCTGAACGGCACCGTCCTATGATGTCAGGCTCCCCTTAAAGACGTAGCGGAGACTTCATGTCGTTAAAGATCAATATCATCAAAGATAAGTTGCTGTCTGAGAACTGGTTTGTTCTGCGCAACTTCACCTATGAACTCACCGATAAAAAAGGTGAAGTGCTGCGCCACAAACGCGAAGTTTACGACCGAGGCAATGGCGCCACAATTCTGCTCTACAACCGTGATAAAAACAGTGTGGTGCTGACGCGCCAGTTTCGCATCGCGACCTACATCAACGGTAATGAAAGCGGCATGCTGATTGAAGCCTGCGCAGGATTACTCGATGACGATTCGCCGGAAGATTGCATTCGTAAAGAGGCGATAGAAGAAACCGGTTACGCGGTGGGCCAGGTAGAAAAACTCTATGCCTGCTATATGTCGCCGGGTGGCGTAACGGAACTGATTCATTTCTTTGCCGCTGAATATAATGATTCGCTGCGCGACAACGCGGGCGGCGGCGTAGAAGATGAAGATATTGATGTGCTGGAAATGACATTCCCTGATGCACTCGCGATGGTGAAAGATGGGCGCATCCGCGACGGCAAAACCATCATGCTATTGCAGCACGCCCAGATTGCGGGCTGGCTTAAGCCTTAACATCTTCAGCCAGCAGATTAGGTTGGCATTCCGGATGCGCGTGCAGACGCGATAAGGCTTCCGCGTAGGACGGCATAGAATGTGCCGCGCCTGCGCGCTCTACGCACACCGAAGCAAACGCCGCCGCAAATAAAGCCGCCTGTTCCAGCGATTCGCCCGCCGCCAAACGTGCAGCAAGCGCACCGTTAAATGCATCACCTGCACCGGTAGTGTCCTGCGGCGTGGCGGGAAACAGGGGAATACGTAACTGCTGGTTTTCCGTAGAAAGCAGCGCGCCGGCGGTACCCAAAGTAATGATCACCTGACGTGCACCTTTGCGATGCAATATTTCTGCGGCGCGTTGTGCACAGGAGATATCGGTTATCGTCACGCCTGTTAACAGCGTCGCTTCCGTGCTGTTGGGCGTCAGTAAATCAACCTTGGCGAGCAGCCTGTCGCTGATCTTCTGAAACGGTGCTGGATTCAGAATGACGAACGTGTTCGCTGCACGGGCGTTATCAATCATGCGGGTTATTGCACTAAGATTATTCTCCAGCTGCACCAGGAGAATATCTGCCGCGGCTACCGTTGGCTGACAGCGCGTCACTTCGGCGGCGGACACGGTTAAATTCGCGCCCGGATAAACCGAAATCATATTTTCCGCATCGTTACCGGCGACATAAATCAACGCATTGCCGGTGGGTTTTTCTTTACACGTAAACAGCGTAATCGCATCAAAGCCGGTCTTTTCCAGATGGCGTCGGGCAAACGTGCCAAAATCATCATTGCCGACTTTACCGATGTAATGCACCCGAGCGCCTGCCCGCAACGCGGCGGTGGCCTGATTTGCGCCTTTACCGCCGGGCCCCATCATGCTGTGTTGCGCAATCAGTGATTCACCCGGCAGCGGAAAGCGCGTCATACCGGCGACAACATCAAGGTTGAACGATCCAAAAACACAGACTTTGCCTTTCATTCTTCACTCCTGAAGCGCCGTTCGGCTGCGAGGCAGGCGCCACGACAACCGGTATGATCGGTAGCATGGCTGAAAATAATCTTCAGACCCTCGCGCGTTACCGGTGGACGCAGATGTTGCTGAATACGGCTGCGCAAGCTAGCCAGCGGGAAATCTGTCATCGACAGCACGCCACCGCCAAGAATCAAATATTCTGGATCGAGAATATTCATCTCAGTAGCAATGAGTTCCGCTAAGCGTTGCACAAACGCCTGCAAATCCGGGTGAGCGCCCTGTAGGGTGAACAGTTGCGACATGTCGGTTTCAGCCGCATATTTAGCGGCCCAGCGGCTCAGCCAATGCCCGGAGGTTAAGGTTTCCGCGCATCCCATGTTGCCGCAAGGGCAGGGCAGGGAATTACCGGACAACGGCACATGCCCCAATTCTCCTGCGCCACCATGATGACCGTGATAAAACCGACCTTCCAGCCACAAGCTGTTACCCATGCCCGTACCGGGATACAAACCTACCGCGCAGTTTGGCACCGGATCGATCTGCATTAAATCCCATAGCATCAGGTGGTTAACGTCTTTATCCATTGCCACTGGAACCTTTAGCCTGTGACTGAGCATGGCGGCAACCGGCTGGTTATCCAGCGCCTGAATAAAGGGCAGTGAAATAACCTGCTGCCGGTCGCGACTGAGAATGCCGGGTAAACCGAGCATCACACCGCTAACCGGCTGCTGTTCTAAGGTTTCACTGATGACATTGCCCAGCGCGGCGAGCGCATCCGGTTGTTGCGCCCAGCTGGCGGTGGACACTTTACGAAAGCCGGACCATGCCCGACCTTCTTCCATCAGCTGCAAGCGTGTACTGGTGCCGCCAATGTCAATGCCAAGCCAGCGTGATTTCATGCCGACTCCTGCTGCAAGCCCTGCGCCGTATCGATACTGTCGCGCATCATGGTCCAGGCGGTAGCGAGATCGTCATGAATAGTAAACAGGCCGGATGTGCCGACAATGAGCACTTCTGCACCTGCGTCCAGCAAAGTGCTATAGGTGCGTTGATTACAGGAGCCATCAATTTCAATTAAATAGCGATGGCCATGCGCCAGCTTCAGCGCTTTTAGCTCCTGAATTTTTTGCACCATTTCTGGAATGAAAGGCTGCCCGGCGTAGCCCGGATCGACGGTCATCACGGTGATCTTGTCGAGCAGATGAATGTAGTGATGAATAAACGAAACCGGTGTGGCCGGGTTCAGTACGATACCCACTTTTTTTCCCAGGCTACGGATGTGATTAATCACCCGAAACGCGTCGCGGTTGATGGTCTCAGCGTGTGGGCAAATATAATCTGCCCCGGCTTTGGCCACGGCTTCGATAAAATCGTTGGGATGCTCCACCATTAAATGCACATCAATGGCTACTGGCGTATGGGGGCGAATCTGCTCAATGAAAAACGGCGACAGCGTAATATTTTTTACGTAGTGACCATCCATAATGTCAACGTGCAGGAAGTCTGCTCGCGAGTTCAACACAGACAATTGCTGCTTGATCTCCATTAAATTCATGCACATCAATGACGGAGAGATTTGAATACGCATCATACTTCCTTTTTGTGAGTCAGAGGATTTAACGCCGTGCTCAGCAGTTTGCTGCGCTTAACGGCACGGCTTTCATTGAGTCGGGCTTTACCCTGTTTAAAGGCCAGCACCACGATTAACACCGCTCCCCACATGGCGAGGCTGACGTGCTGGCTGATGTTCATTAAGTTGAAGCCGGTAGAGAGGATTTGCAGCGCAACCAGTGCCAGCACCACGCCGGTGACGCGTCCGAATCCGCCATTGGGATCGGTGCCGCCGAGGATGATGGCCAGCACGGTCAGCAATAAGTAGGCGTCGCCGTAACCCATTCGCGCCGAATTGAAGCGTGCCATCATGATCAGCCCGGCCAGCACGCACAGCAGGCTAGAAATGACATACACCAGCACCACCATGCGATGCGTATTCACGCCACTAAACCAGGTGGCGTTGATATTGCTGCCACCCATGTAAATGCATTTACCTGCACGGGTTTTACCAAGGAACAGAGCCAGCAGCGCGGCGGCAATCAGGAATACCCACAGCGGCAACGGCACGCCCAGCAAGGTGTTGGAACCCAAGGCGCGCACCACGGCGGGCATACCGCTTACCGCTGCACCTTTGGTCAGCCAAATACCAATGCCGTTGATGGTCATCATGGTGGCGAGCGTAACCAGAATCGGATGAGCGCCAATACGCGTTACCATCACGCCAGTTATCACGCCAATCACAAGGGCGATGATCATCGCGCCAATCACCGCCAGCGCCAGCCATAACAGTTGCTGACCTGTGCTGGCACCCTCTGGCAGCATGCTCAACAGCACCCACGCAATAAATAAGCTGGTCAGGTTAGCGGTGGTAATAATCGCCAGATTCAGGCCACCACTTAAAATGGCGATGAACATGGCCAGCGTCAGCAAGCCCAGCTCCGGCAGCTGAAACGCCATGCTGAGGAAGGTCGAGTCAGTCAGAAAACGGCCCGGCAGCAAGATACTGAACAGCGCCAGTGCAAACGCGATCAGTAACATCAGTCCAATATTGGTGCCGTCCGGTTTCAATGCCGATAACGATGCAGAAAATCTTTTCATAGCGCCTCCTTCCGTCAGACAAAACTAACGTCAGTTTCTTTGCGTTTTTTGTAGTGAGTGACAGCAATCGCCACCATGATTACGCTGCCGACCACAATGTTCATGAAGTAGTTAGAGACGCCAATCAGGTTGAGGCCATTTTTTAGGATGGCGATCAGGAACACGCCCATCAGTGTGCCGCTAACCGTGCCTTTGCCGCCCATCAGGCTCGCGCCGCCCAGCACCGTTGCTGCCAGTACATCCAGCTCACCGCCAACCAACGCATTCGGTACCACTTCACCCATGCGATAGACCTGTACCAATCCGCCAATCGCCGCCATTGCACCCAGCCAGCCGTAAGCGAACAGGTGAATCAGGCCAACCCGAATACCCACGCGCCGCGCCGATTCGGCATCACCACCCACCGCATAGAGCTGACGGCCTAAATGGGTTTTGTTCAGCATCACGGCGGTGAGTGCGGCAATAACCAGCATGGTGATCAGCGGCAAACCGACCTGGAAAGTTTGACCCTGCCATTCAAACGGCAGCACGTTACGCAACGTGATCCACCAATCCGGCAGCGCATACAGACTGCGTCCGCCCGTCATCCACATCAGCAGGCCAAACAGCAGCGATTGCATACTGATGGTGATAATGATCGACACCACTCGCAGCGTGGTAATCAGCCAGGCGTTGAGCACGCCAAACAGCGTGCCGCAGACGACCGCCAGCACAATGCTCAAAAGGGCGTTATCAAACTGGTAGTGCACAAACAGGGAGGCGATCAGGTACTGCACCACCGAAGCCACCGCAGCAAAGGAGATATCGATGCCGCCAGTGACCAAGACAACAAACAATCCGAGGGCGAAAATGCCGGTTACGGCGTAGCTTTCCGCCAGGTCTAACAAATTTTGCACGCTGAGAAACTGGTCGCTGGCCACTGAGAAAAAAACAATAAATGCCAGCAGCACCCAAGTGAGCCAACCCTGACTGGAATGTGGGCGTAAACGAGAGAAGTCAGGCATTGATCACCTCCGCCAGCTGTTGTTGTTCAACGGTATCGGGTTGATATTCGGCATGAATGGTGCCGTCGCGAAAGTGCAGAATACGGTCGCAGTTGTACCAAACTTCCGGTACTTCGTCGGAAATCAGGATGATCGACAATCCTTCACGCGCCAGTTCGTGGATTAATTGATAGATGCTGGCTTTTGCACCGACATCTACGCCAACGGTTGGCGAGTCGAGGATCAGAATACGGGGTTGCGTCAGCACCCATTTTGCCAACACGATTTTCTGCTGATTACCGCCAGAAAGGGTGGAAATGGCCAGGTTGGGATCGGTCACGCGTACGCCGAGCTGCTGAATCCACTGTAAGATCAGCTTGTTCTTGCGGTATTCGTCAATAATGTGAAAACGGTTTTGCAGCTTGTCGAGGATCGGCAGCACCATGTTGTCGGCCACCGATTGCTGCTGCACTAAACCCAGTGTCAGCCGATCTTCGGATACGTAACCTATCCCGGCTTTGATGGCATCTTCATGCCCACGAAAACGTACTGGTTTGCTGTCGAGCCAGATTTTACCGCTGTCCGGTTTGGTCATACCAAACAGTGACAGCGCCAGTTCAGTGCGCCCGGAGCCAAGCAGGCCGCATAACCCCAACACTTCGCCTTCGAACAGACGAAAACTCACATCGTGATATTGCCCGGCGCGGCTTAACCGCTCGACTTCGAGCATCACGCGGTCAGGATTGTGAGAAGGGGATTTCAACGAGTAATCCAGCTTTAGGCCGGTCATGAGTTCGGTCAGATGGTGCGGAGTCATATCACGCGCTGACCAACAGCCCATTTTGCGACCATCTCGGATAACCGTCACGCGGTCGGATATTTCCAGCACTTCATCGAGTCGATGGCTGACAAACACCACGCAAATGTTCTTCTCTTTCAAATAGCGCACGGTGCGCAGCAGCTGGTTGACTTCGGTGCGCGTCAGCGACGCGGTGGGTTCATCCATAATCACCAATCGGGCATCTGCGACCAGCGCGCGGCAAATCGCCACCTGCTGACGCTGAGCGATGGAAAGCTCCGCCACTTTTAGATCTAAATTCAGGTCGAAATTTAGCTCTTCAACAATACGCTGTGCGCTGGCACGCAGTTTTCCTGCGCGATGCCAGCCAAACAGACCACGCAGATTGTGTTCGAAACCGATGTTTTCGGCGACGCTTAGGTTCGGAAACAGTGACAGATCCTGATAAATCACCTGGATACCAAAGTCACGCGCCTGACGCGATGTCAGCCTGGAAAAACCCTGGCTGCTGTTGCCAAGGCGGATCTGGCTGCCACTGTCCGGGGCATGCACCCCGGAAATGACTTTGATTAACGTACTCTTGCCACAGCCGTTGGTTCCGGCAAGGCAGTGCACTTCGCCTTCCAGTAGTGTTAGCGAAATATCGCTCAGTGCGCGGTTACCGCCAAACGTCTTTGACAGATTGTCGAGGACGATGAGCGTCTGTGGTTCGACACGTTCCATGGTTACAGCCCCAGTTTGATCAGTTTCGGCAGGTTGGCTTTGTCCAGGCTTTCGGTGTTGTTACCGATGATGGTGTGATTAGCTTCATCCACGTTGACGTTGCCCAAGCCTTCGATAGTCATACCCTGTTTAATCGGCTGGTTTTTCTGCATCATTTCGGCGATCCGTACAAACACTTCGCCAGCCGTTTCCGGGTTCCAGATATAGCCACCTTTGATCGCACCGCGATTTACCAACTGCGCGCCTTGCCCCGGACTAAACGCACCAATAACGCAAACCTGGTTGATTTTATTGCGGTTCATCACGGCCCGACCGGCACCAATTGGGCCTTGCGAGCCGAAGGCCATGATGCCTTTCAGATCGGGATATTTAGACATCAGCTCGTTGGTGGTGCGAATTGAGTCATCCAGCGATTCGCCCACACCAAACTTGTCGGTCACCATCTGCATTTTTGGATAGTGTTCTTTTTGGTAATTCAGCGCAGCGTCAGTCCATTCCTGATGCAATGGCACGGTCAGGCTGCCGACGTACATGGCGTATTTGCCCTCTTCGTGCATACACTGTGCCAGCGCTTTCATGTGGTTGATGCCATGCGTGGGTGCGTCAACCAACTCGAAATCCCAGTTGGCATACTTCTGACCTGGTGATTCGTGCGTGATCACTTTTATTCCGGCGTCACGGGCACGTTGCAGCACCGGCTCCAGTACTTTCGGATCGTTGGGTACCACACCAATAATGTCGACTTTCTGCGCAATCAAATCTTCAATTGCACGTACCTGCAACGCTGGGTCAGCCGCCGTTGGGCCAACCATCCAGGCATCAATGCCACTTTTTTCCGCCTGGCTTTTAATGCCCGCTTCCATGGCGTTAAACCAGGGAATACCACCAATTTTCACGACGATGCCCATGCGTAATTTGTCCGCAGCTTGGGCCTGAACAGCAAACAAGGCGATGAGAGAACAGGCGATAAGATGTTTTTTCATAAAGACTCCGTTTAATTTTTTATTAGCTGCATTGACTGCGAGCGTTGTGAACAATCAATAATATTCACACCGTTCCACGCCAGTTCTTGTTCCAGCTCTTTATCTTTTAATTGGTCAGTAATGAGAAAATCCACATCGCGATAATGACAAATACGCGCGAATGAGGGTCGTAAAAATTTACTGCTGTCCATCAACAGATGTTTTCTTTCTGCTGCCAGAATCATTTGCTGTTTTAAATGCGCGTTATGTTCATTGCCTTCACGTAAATAACCGTCGTTACCTAAACTGCTACAGGAAAAAAAGATCTTGTTTATTTGAAACTCTTTTAACGGCTGCTCGGCAACAATGCCGTGGAAATCTTCATAGCGGTCAGAATATTCCCCGCCTAAGCAAATGGTGCGAATACTGCCGCGTGCTGCCAGCGTCTGCACAATACGTAATGAATTGGTTAATACCGTTAATTCAATATCGGGTAATTGCCGAGCCAAATAAAAACAGGTGGTACTGCTATCGAGTAATAAACAATCTCCCACGCTGATAAAATCGAGCGCACGTTTGGCAATCGCCATTTTGGCATCGACGTGTTCATTTATTCTTTGGCGAAAAGATAATTCATATTCATTTATGGCTCGGATATTTCCCTGAATATTGGCTGCTTGCCTTTTAGGCAGTACTGCACCGCCATGGCTACGTTGTAACAGGCCGCGTTTTTCTAATTGGTTTAAATCTCGACGAATGGTTTCCTGCGAAACATGACACAGTGAAACTAATTCGGTGACGATAACCCGACCATTAATTGTTAATTCATCAATAATTCGCTGCTGGCGTTCAATCGGCAACATGCTGGCCTCCGATGACAATAAAGTACTGGATGGCGCACGGCAAAAATGTGTCCTGGACACGACTCCACAGGGCAATATTTGCTGTGCGAGAGCAAAGTGATGTTTATTAAGTTTTTATGAAAATTTGGAGGGGGCGTACAAATAAAATGTGATTGATATCACGAAAAAGGCGGTATTAACGGCGATGTCCATGATCGACTCACGTTATAAGCGAGAAAGGGGCAATGACTATAGCATGACCGTATTTGACCGTTTCTGTGTATTTGACCGATTCGAGAACAGAGCAAATTGTCCGATGAATCTGATTGAGCGAAAGCGCTGCAAAAACGATGATGTTTTCCTAAGCTTCACTCTTTACGGCTTATCACGATGATGAACGCTTTTTAGCCAGTTAATAACGCTTTCTGGGCGCGGTCACAGATTCCGGTCTTCTTTGGGTTCGCCGTTGCGTTATCATCTCCACTTTAAAGATTTGGGGACCGGTTTTCTTAATGTTGCATTGGATTAAATCGCTGTTAGTGTTGTCTTTTCTTTTTGTTGCCAGCGTGCGGGCCGATCCACTGCAAAAGTCATTTTCTGACTGGCAGATGACCTGCAACAATGCGGCATTTTGCGTGGCACGCAATATTCCGGGCGACAATGGATTAGTCATGACGATTTCGCGCCACGCCGGGGTGAACGATCGCCCGTTGCTGCGTATCGACTACGGCAGCGCCTACAGCGGTGAGCTGCCTGGCGGTGATCTGAAAGACAACCTGCTGATTGATCAACGCCGCCTGAAACCCGACCTGAAACACTGGACAGTCGAACCCCATCATCTCGCTACCAGCAACGCCATCGCCATCGACGAATTTCTTGATCTGGTCATGGAAGCCAAAAGCCTGCAACTCACGTTTGATCCCAAAGCCCTTATCTCCCTGCGCGGCATGAAGGCGGCGCTGCTGCTGATGGATGATGTGCAAGGGCGTGTTAACGGCATGAGCGCTTGGATAAAGCGCGGCGATCGCGCAATCTGGGATGTGCCGCCGCAGCCTAAAGTGCCTGCGCTGCCAGAGGCGCTACCGCAACCTGCGGCGCTGACGCGAGAAGAAACCAGCGGTTTAATCGATTACGGCACCTGGCGCGTTAACACCGATTCCTGTTCGCTTGATCCGATGCGGCGTGAAGTCAGCGTGTCGCCGCTCACTGATACCAAGGCATTGCTGTTGGTGAGCTGTGAAATGGGGGCATATAACGTGATTGATTTAGCTTTCGAAGTGACGCGCGAGCAGCCTTATGTGGCGCGGGGAATTAGCCTGACGCTGCCGTTTACACCGCCAACCATTAATGAACGTCAACTTGAATTGATCAATGCTGAATACGATGCGGCAACCGGACAGCTTTATACCTTCGGAAAAGGTCGCGGTTTGGGCGATTGCGGTTCAGCATCGCGCTGGCAGTTCGATGGCAACAGTTTCGTGCTGGCGGAATATGCTGAGGAATCAACGTGCGACGCGTGGCACAGCAGCGATGACTGGCCCACGTTGTGGGTGAGCCAGTCGCGTTCCACTCCTCAGCAGCGTTAAGGAATGGCTTGAACCATCATGGGTGAACCGATTTGGTTGCCGACCAGTTCAGCCAGCATGTTATTTACGCCATCACTCATGGGTGTAAAGCGGGTCAGCGGAGAACGCGTAACCACGACAAACACGCCGATGTTATGCTGCGGCACCATCGCCATATAGGTAATGAAGCCACCACCGCCGCCGGTTTTTTGAATAATACCCGGACGACCCTCTTTTGGCCCCATATAAACCCAACCCATGCCCAGCGCGTCGGCTTTGCCCGGCACATCCATACCTTGCACTTTCTGCAGCTGACTGCGCTGATAAATCAGCGTCTGCATACGATCAACCTGCGGCGTACGTCGGCTAACGGCTGAATTCAGGAACTGCTGCATCCAGCGGCCCATATCATCTGGCGTGGAGTAAACGCCGCCGCTGCCAATTGCCGCCAGCGTATTATTACAGGGGCTGGCACCTTTCTCAGCCACCATTAAACGTCCGCACTGCTCTGGTGAAGGCGTAAACGTTGTGTCCTTCATGCCCAGCGGGCGAGTAATCAATTGCTGAAACAGCGCGGGATAGGGCATGCCTGCGGCGCGTGACAACGCATCGCCCAGCAAATCGTAACCGAGATTAGAGTAGGCTGCATCGGTACCCGGTGCCGCTTTCAGGTTTGCCTGTGGCAACCAGTTCCAGCGTTCGCTGCGCGTAGGCCAGACGAATACGGGACGATGAGGTTTCCCGCCTGGCTGCTCACGTGGCAGGCCGCTGGTGTGAGTCGATAAGTTGATCAGACGAATAGGTTGGCCGTTGTAGCTGGGTACGCGCGTGCCGGGCGGTGCATATTTACTCAGCGGATCGTCAAGGCGAATTTGACCGCGCTCCGCCATTTTAACCATCACTTCGCTGGTCATCAGTTTGCTCAGCGAGGCGATACGGATCAGGGAATCTTTTTGTGGGCGAACGTTATTACCTGGACGGGTATCACCAAAGCTGGTGAATACGCGCTGATTACCGTCAATGGCTACCAGCGCCATGCCGGTTGCGCCGCTGCCGTAAAAGATGTGTTCGGCATAGCGATCAACGATTTGCGAAGCCAGTAATGGATCGGGCGCGACCTGCGCCATGCTTTTTAATGGAAGCAGAGAAACCATTAAGGCCAGTAAATAAGATGTGCGCATTTTCAACAGACGAGAGTTCGCTATAAGAATCGGATGGAAATCTATAGTAATCAGTTTGGGCGAGACAGGAAGAGGGGAGAAAAGATTTTTTTATGTTTCAGGCTATGAACTGAAATGGCCCTTCCCGGCTAAGCGGGAAGGGCGAAAGCATTAAACCGGCTTGAGTAATGCTTCGGCATGGCTAACAATATTTTCAATCGTGAAGCCAAACTCCGTGAACAGCTTGCTGGCAGGCGCAGACTCACCAAACGTGGTCATGCCGACGATGGCACCATCAATACCCACGTATTTGAACCAGTAATCGGCAATTCCGGCTTCCACGGCAACACGCGCTCTCACCGTTGATGGCAGCACAGATTCACGATAGGCGCTGTCCTGGGCATCAAACAGATCGGTTGACGGCAGCGACACCACGCGAACTTTGTGGCCGCCCGTTGTCAGCTTCTCTGCAGCGCCCAGCGTGATTTCCATCTCGGAACCTGTTGCGATCAGGATCACTTCCGGCGTACCGTCACAATCTTTCAGCACGTAACCGCCGCGCGCAATGTTGTCGATCTGCGTTTGCGTACGCTCCGGTTGCGCCAGGTTTTGACGCGACAGAATTAACGCGGTTGGACCATGATGACGCTCAACGGCGGCTTTCCACGCCACAGCCGTTTCAACCTGGTCGCAAGGACGCCAGACGCTCATATTAGGCGTCAAACGCAGGCTGGCGAGCTGCTCAACCGGCTGGTGCGTTGGGCCATCTTCACCCAAGCCAATGGAGTCATGGGTATAAACCATGATATGACGCGCTTTCATCAATGCTGCCATACGGGCCGCGTTACGTGCGTACTCCACAAACATCAGGAAGGTGGCGGTGTACGGCACAAAACCGCCGTGATGGGCGATACCATTGGCAATCGCGGTCATACCAAATTCACGCACGCCGTAGTGAATGTAGTTACCGGCGTGATCCTCTTTAATCGATTTGGAACCTGACCAAATGGTGAGGTTACTTGGCGCGAGATCCGCAGAACCGCCAAGGAATTCTGGCAGCAGCTTGCCGTAAACTTCCAGCGAGTTTTGTGACGCTTTACGGCTGGCGATTTTTTGCGGATTTGCCTGCAGGTCAGCAATAAATTTCGCGGTATCCGCTTCCCAGGTCGATGGCATTTCGCCATTCATGCGGCGGAGAAATTCCTGCGCCAACTCCGGGTGGGCTTGCTTGTAGGCGTCCAGCTTGGCATCCCACGCTTTTTCGTGCTCTGCACCGGCTGTTTTCGCATCCCATTGCTGATAAATATCTTGTGGGATTTCGAACGGCGGATAATTCCAGCCGAGCTTTTTACGTGTCAGCGCGACTTCTTCTTCGCCCAGCGCCGCGCCATGCGCCTCTTCTTTACCTGCCTTGTTCGGTGAACCGAAACCGATAACGGTGCGGCAAATAATCAGCGACGGCTTATCGGTAACGCTCTGCGCTTCTTTAATCGCCTTGCTGATGGCTTCGGAATCGTGCCCATCAATATCGCCGATCACATGCCAGTTATAGGCTTCGAAGCGCTTATGGGTATCGTCGGTAAACCAGCCTTCTGTTTCACCGTCAATGGAGATGCCGTTGTGATCGTAGAAGCCAATCAATTTGCCCAGACCCAAGGTGCCGGCCAGTGAACACACTTCGTGTGAGATACCTTCCATCAAACAGCCGTCGCCCATGAACACATAAGTGAAGTGGTCAACGATCTCATGATCGGGACGGTTAAACTGGGCGGCTAAGGTGCGCTCGGCAATCGCCAGGCCCACGGCATTGGCCAGACCTTGACCCAGCGGGCCCGTGGTGGTTTCTACGCCCGGTGTATAACCAATTTCTGGGTGGCCCGGCGTTTTTGAATGCAGCTGGCGGAAGTTTTTCAGCTCTTCAATCGGTAAATCGTAGCCGCTCAGGTGCAGCAGGCTATAAAGCAGCATTGAGCCGTGACCGTTGGAGAGAATAAAACGGTCACGATCAAGAAAAGCGGGATTGGTTGGATTATGTTTCAGGAAATCGCGCCATAACACTTCCGCGATGTCCGCCATGCCCATGGGTGCGCCGGGATGGCCTGAGTTTGCTTTCTGTACCGCATCCATACTTAATGCACGTATCGCGTTCGCCAACTCTCTGCGTGATGACATAGGGTTCTCCCTTGTTATACCTGCGGGCGAGAAAGGTCTCGCCCACGAATAATGTGATGAAAACTACAGACGAGCAGCCAACACATCTTCAAGTTTCTGCTGATCGACAGCAAACTGGCGGATGCCTTCAGACAGTTTTTCTACTGCCATAGGATCCTGATTATGTTCCCAACGGAATTCCGCTTCAGAGAGCGACGCCGGCTGGTGGAAGCCTTCAGTAGAAGGTTCAAGTTTACGTTCTAACGGCGCATCGCTGTTTTGCAGCTCTTCCAACAGGTTGGGTGAAAGGGTCAGGCGGTCACAACCTGCCAGTGCGATGATCTGTTCTACTTTACGGAAGCTCGCGCCCATGATGATGGTGCTATAGCGATGCTTTTTGTAGTAGTCGTAGATACGACGCACAGATTTCACGCCGGGATCTTCATCGGCTACATACGGGTCCAGCGGTTTACGGCTGTTGTACCAGTCATAAATACGTCCCACGAACGGTGAAATCAGGAACACGCCAGCTTCGGCACAGGCACGCGCTTGAGCAAAAGAGAACAGCAGCGTCAGGTTACATTTGATGCCGTTTTTCTCCAGCTCTTCTGCGGCACGAATACCTTCCCAGGTTGACGCCAGCTTGATCAAGATACGAGAGCGATCAATGCCATACTCTTCGTACAGGCGAACCAGTTTTTCTGCTTTGGTGACACACATGCCACGATCGAAGGAGAGGCGCGCATCCACTTCGGTCGAAACACGGCCTGGTATGCTTTTCAGGATTTCCATACCGAGGTTAATGGCCACTTTGTCGCTGGCATTGATGATCTGCGTCTCTTTGCTGCCGCCTTGCTTTTTGGCGTAGTCGATAGCGTCATCAATCAAATGTTTATAGGCGTCGAGACCGGAAGCTTTAAGGATGAGGGAAGGATTGGTCGTAGCGTCTTCAGGATGGTAGTTGCGAATCGACTCGATATCGCCACTGTCCGCCACGACGGTGGTGAACTGTTTTAGGGCTTCTAGCTGGTTCATCTCTAAACTCCTTGAAAAGAAATCATTAAAGCGAAAAGGGGACACCTTTGGCCTCGCAGCCGTTCTGTTTCCGGTAACACAGGCTCATAACCTTGCAACAGACACTTTCGTATGAAAATGCGGTTTCTCTGATTGTTGCCAGGGGAATGGAGCGAAATTGCCGTCATGCGGTGTTAAACCGTGGGGTGCGCCTTATTCCACCTATAAGCATAGCAGCCGAAGCAAATGACGCTGGGGGAGCTGTGACAATCTGTGCCGTTTAACAATGAGCTTCTTTGAGCGCCTTCACCGTCTTGCTGCGTAATGATTCCTATACTGGTGCGACTTTCCCTGGCGACTAAGGATGCCAAATGGATGATCAACTGAAGCAAAGCGCGCTCGATTTTCATCAATTTCCTACCCCCGGCAAGATTCAGGTTTCACCCACTAAACCGTTAGCGACGCAGCGCGATCTGGCGCTGGCCTACTCGCCAGGCGTGGCAGCACCCTGTTTGGAAATCGCTAAAGATCCGCTGGCGGCGCACAAATACACCGCACGTGGCAATCTGGTAGCGGTGATCTCAAATGGCACCGCAGTGCTGGGTTTGGGTAACATCGGCGCGCTGGCGGGTAAACCAGTGATGGAAGGTAAAGGCGTCTTGTTCAAGAAATTCGCGGGCATCGACGTGTTCGACCTCGAAATTGATGAGCTGGATCCTGACAAGCTGATTGAAATGATTGCCGCACTGGAGCCGACATTTGGCGGCATTAACCTTGAAGATATCAAAGCGCCCGAATGTTTTTATATTGAACAGCAGCTGCGTAAACGGATGAAGATTCCGGTGTTCCACGACGATCAACACGGCACCGCAATTATCTGTACCGCCGCGGTGATCAATGGCTTAACCATCGTCAATAAAGCCATTTCTGATGTACGACTGGTGGTCTCCGGTGCGGGCGCTTCTGCTATCGCCTGCCTGAATTTGCTGGTGGCGCTGGGATTGCAGAAGCACAACATTGTGGTCTGCGATTCAAAAGGGGTGATTTATCAAGGTCGTGAAGAGAACATGGCGCAGACCAAAGCGGAGTACGCCATCAAGGACAACGGCAAGCGTAAGCTGGAAGAGGTGATTACTCATGCAGACATCTTCCTTGGCTGTTCAGGACCAAAAGCACTGACGCCAGAGATGGTGGAAAAAATGGCCAAAGATCCGTTGATATTGGCGCTGGCAAACCCGGAACCCGAAATCATGCCACCGCTGGCAAAAGCGGTGCGGCCTGACGCGATTATCTGTACCGGTCGCTCTGACTTCCCTAATCAGGTCAACAATGTGCTGTGCTTTCCCTTTATCTTTCGTGGGGCGCTTGATGTCGGGGCCACGGCCATCAACGAAGAGATGAAGCTGGCGGCGGTGCATGCCATTGCGGCGCTGGCCCAGGCTGAGCAGAGCGATGTCGTCGCGTCGGCGTATGACGATCAGGATCTGAGCTTTGGCCCGGAATATTTGATCCCCAAACCGTTTGATCCGCGCTTAATCGTGAAAATCGCGCCCGCCGTGGCTAAAGCGGCGATGGAGTCTGGGGTTGCGACACGGCCCATTCAAGACTTTGATGCCTATCGCGAACAGCTCACTGAGTTTGTTTATAAAACCAACCTGTTCATGAAGCCGATTTTTTCCCAGGCACGCAAAGCGCCAAAACGCGTGGTGTTAGCCGAAGGAGAGGAGATTCGTGTGCTGCATGCAACGCAAGAGCTGGTGTCGCTTGGCATGGCAAAGCCGATTCTCATTGGGCGTCCTAACGTCATTGCGATGCGCTTACAAAAGCAGGGCTTGAAAATTGAGGCGGGTAAAGATTTTGAGGTGGTGAACAATGAATCCGATCCGCGCTTCAAAGAATACTGGAATGAGTATTACCAGATCATGAAGCGGCGTGGGGTTTCACCGGAAGAGGCGCAGCGCGCGGTAATCGGCAATCCCACACTGATTGGGGCCATCATGGTGCATCGTGGTGAAGCCGACGCGTTAATCTGCGGCACTATCGGCGATTATCGTAAGCATTATGAGGTGATTGAAAATGTATTTGGTTTTCGTGATGACGTGAAGGTGGCGAGTGCCATGAACGCATTGCTGCTGCCCAGCGGCAATACGTTTATCGCTGATACCTACGTCAATGAAGATCCAACGCCAGACCAGCTCGCAGATATCACCTTGATGGCCGCTGAAACCGTGCGGCGATTTGGTATTGAACCGCGGATTGCACTGCTGTCGCATTCCAGCTATGGGACCTCCAATGCGCCAGGCGCACGTAAAATGCGTGACGCGCTGGCGCTGATTAAACAGCGCGCGCCAGAGCTAGAAATTGACGGTGAAATGCACGGCGATGCGGCGTTAATTGAAAGCATACGCCGCGACGTAATGCCGGATAGCCCGCTGAAAGGGACGGCGAACCTGTTGATCATGCCGAACGTCGAAGCGGCGCGTATTAGTTACAACCTACTGCGCGTATCCTGTTCGGAAGGTGTCACGGTCGGGCCGGTGTTGATGGGCATTACCAAGCCGGTGCATATATTGACGCGCATCGCCTCGGTGCGGCGGATTGTCAATATGGTGGCGTTGGCGGTGGTAGAAGCACAGACCCAACCTTTATAACCTGCCTTCATACTTGGCGCTGTCTCTGCATTGGCTGCAAGCAATCATCCGAATCGCTGACATCAGTAAGCGCATCGGAATGATTGCTTTTGCCGCCTTGATACAGCGCCCATTATTTTGGCAGGCTGAGCGCAAGTGAATCGCGCAATGGCAAGCTGCGATGCCGTTACTTTCGCGGATTAAGCGAAAGCCAGTCGCGAACGGGTAAGAAATCACGGTACAGCGCCGCTTCTGGCGAGTTCGCTTCAGGTTGGTAATCATATTCCCACCGTACCAGCGGTGGCATCGACATCAGGATCGATTCGGTGCGACCGCCAGTCTGCAAACCAAACAGCGTGCCGCGATCCCACACCAGATTGAACTCGACATAACGTCCGCGGCGGTACAGTTGGAACTGGCGCTCGTGATCGCCCCACGGATGATCTTTACGACGTGCCACAATCGGTTGATAGGCGTCAAGAAAACCGTTGCCAACCGCCTGCATGAAGTTGAAACAGTGTTCAAAATCAGGCGCATTCAGGTCATCAAAAAACAGCCCGCCAATGCCGCGCTGCTCGTCACGGTGCTTGATGTAAAAATAGTCATCGCACCATTTTTTGTAGCGTGGATAGACCTCTTCACCAAACGGCTGGCACAGATTAAAGGCAGTTTGGTGCCAGTGCAGCGCATCCTCTTCGAAACCGTAAAAGGGCGTGAGATCAAAGCCGCCGCCAAACCACCACACCGGTTCGGCACCCGGTTTTTCGGCAATAAAAAAGCGCACATTGGCGTGGCTGGTAGGAACATAGGGATTGTTAGGGTGGACCACTAACGAAACGCCCATCGCTTCAAAACTGCGTCCCGCCAGTTCAGGGCGGTGTGCGGTTGCCGAAGAGGGCATTTGGTCGCCATGTACATGGGAAAAGTTGACGCCCGCCTGCTCAAATACCGCGCCATTACGCAGCACACGGCTACGTCCGCCGCCGCCGCCTGGGCGTTGCCAGCTATCTTCGACAAATTTGGCACTGCCATCTTCGGCGGCGAGGCGGTGACAAATATCCTCCTGCAGCTGCAGCAGAAAGGCTTTTACGCGGGAAATATCAGACATGCATATCGCTTACTGTTAAAAAATTTGGCGTGATTATACCTAAGCCGGGCGACGATCGTACTCATCAAAGTAGTTGACGATGCCATTGGCGATGGCACTGGCAATTTTTTGCCGAAACGCGCTGGTGCCGAGTAACTGCTCTTCGCGTGGATTAGTAATAAAAGATGTTTCGACCAGCACCGAGGGAATAGAAGGCGATTTCAGCACCGCAAAAGCCGCCTGCTCGGTATGCTGACTGTGCAGATGATGCACAGGGCGAATCTGATCGAGCACGTGTTTACCCAGCGTCAGGCTATTTTTTATGGTGTCGGTTTGCACCAAATCGAACAGAATTTGCTGCAAATAGTGATCTTGCTGCTGCACTTGCGCGCCGCCAATTTTATCAGCGTCGTTTTCTCTTTTTGACAGATAGCGCGCCATGGTGCTGCTGGCCCCGCGATTCGAGAGCGCGAAAACCGACGCGCCGTTGGCGTCTGGGCTGGTAAAACCATCGGCATGAATTGACATGAACAGGTTGGCACCGTGTTGATGGGCAATTTCCACGCGCTGATAAAGCGGAATAAAGTGATCGCTGTCGCGCGTCAGACGTACTTCGATGCGCGGATGATCCTGCAACTGGCGGCGTACATTGTTAGCAATTTCGAGCACGATATGTTTTTCTTCAGATCCTTCACCGCCGACCGCACCGGAATCGATGCCGCCGTGGCCCGGATCGATCATCACGATACGCTTGCCGTTTTTAGCGGATGGAGCCGGCTGCGAGTGACGCGATGAGGCGCGCAGCGTCGTCTCTTGTTCTTTCGCCATTACGCCGCGCGGCGACAAAATGGCCAACGCGATGCCGGAAAGCAAGAGTTGGCGGCGGTTGGTCAAATGCTTGAGCAATTTCATGTGCAAATCCATTAGCGTAGCGAGAACAGAGAAAATAGTGCCCAGTGTTATATCGTAACGTTATGCCACTCGCGAGCACGGAACTATTTCAGGGCTTTACTTTGTATTTCAGCTCGCGAACAGAAAAAACCGTTGTTTTTCTCCGCGCTCGGCTTTTCCAGGGTTGCGCAGCGCAAAGAATGCGTGATAATCAGCAAATTGTGCTTAATTGCAGGTAAAGACGATGGAAATCCGCGCCTTCCGCCAGGAAGATTTTGAAGAAGTGATTACGCTCTGGGAACGTTGCGATTTGTTACGTCCATGGAACGATCCTGAAATGGATATCGAACGTAAGATGAATCACGACCCCGAACTTTTCCTTGTGGCCGAAGTGGGTGGGGAAGTGGTTGGCACGCTGATGGGCGGTTATGATGGCCATCGTGGTGCTGCTTATTACCTGGCCGTGCATCCCGATTATCAGGGACGTGGCTTTGCCAATGCGCTGATGAATCGCCTGGAAAAAAAACTGATTGCGCGCGGTTGTCCGAAAATCCATCTGATGGTGCGCGAAGAGAATGATCAGGTGGTGGCGTTTTACGAGAAGCTGGATTACGAACCGGTTGACGCGATGCTGCTGGGCAAACGATTGATAGAAGATCGTGAGTATTAATGTGCTGAAATATCTGCCGGATGAATATGACGGCAAAGGGCAGCTTCGGCTGCCGTTTCTTTTTTGGCCGATTATGCTGTTGCTGGCGCGAACCTGGCTGCTGCTGGTGATGGCGGGCGCTTCACGACAACAAGGTAACAATCTCCTGGCGCTATTTTATCCCGATCGACAGGCTTTTTGGATCGGGTTGGCGTTAGGCACACCGGCGCTGCTCGGTATGCTACTGACCGGTTATCGCACCCGCTGGCCGCGCCTGTGGCAATACTGGCGCAACGTGCTGCTGTTATCACTGTGGGTTAATTTGCTATGGCAAGGTGTTCAGTTCACACAGGGCGATCTATTGAGTTCTCCGCTGCCGCTGCTGTTAACGCTGTTTGATCTGCTGGCGCTGCTCTGGCTCCAGTTCAATACCCGGCTGCGCGACTGCTTTTCACCTGAACATCATCTCGAATAAACTTTTTGCCGCTTTACGACTCCAATCAGTTCCGCCACTGAGCATTTCATTTACTGAGTATTTCATTAACAGGAGTTTGCATGAAAGCTGTTCGTTCCACGCTACTGATTGTCGCCGTTATGCTGAGCGGCTGCGCCAGTTCCGGCTCCGGCGCTAACAGCAGCCAGCAGGTAAGTTGGTGGAATCCGCTGAGTTATCATTGGTCATCGGCGTTGCCGTGGAACTGGTTTGGCGCATCGCTAACCGCTACCGAACAAGGCGTCGGCGGCCTTAATGCCGCGACACCCATGACCGAAAGCGCCATTAAAGAGGGGCTGAACGGCAATTACGACTTGCGTCAGGGCATGCGCGGTCAGAATGGTGAGGTTGTTTCCTTTTGGCAGGCGCTAGATGAAGGCCAGGTTAAGCTGGTGATTTACGGCCAGAGTCGTGTTGAGCGCGTTGAAGTCATGGACGCCAATATCGTTAGCAGCGATGGCAGCAAAATCGGTGATGCTTTCAGCGATAAATACAGCAAAGCCTTCAACAACTGTGCGTTGGCTTCCGGTCTGGATAGCCGGGATGTTGAGTGTCGCGCACCGGCCGGCCAGCATTTACGCTATGTTTATAGCGGAGAAGGGCACGGTCCAGAAGGCTTGATGCCGTCAGATGACACGCTGAAAAACTGGAAGCTGAGCAAAATAATTTGGCAGCGCTGATGCTTTAATCAACTAAAACTGTTCAACAGTGATTCAGTGCAGAAAGGGCTGAATCACTGAACTAACATCGCCGCTGTCTGCAATATCGCTGCATTAAAAGCGCAAAGCCTCACTCCCCGCCAGGCATTACTGAATCCCACATAAACTTTGCCAGTGTCTTATGCTTTTTTCGACTTTGAAATCATCAAACGATATATAAAACCGTTACAGGTTTTCACTGAGTTATAAATAAACTGGTGCCTCAGCGGGCGAGATCCGCATCAAACTTTTTCAGGGTGCCAAATGACTCTTAAAGCGATGAAAAAAATCGTTAGCGGTATCGCGTTGTCACTGAGCCTGGCAGGCGCAGCTAACGCAACTGAATTGCTTAACAGCTCTTACGATGTTTCACGTGAGCTGTTTGTTGCCCTGAATGCGCCGTTTGCCACACAGTGGGATGCTACTCACCCCAACGATAAGTTGTCGATCAAGATGTCACATGCGGGCTCATCCAAACAGGCGCTGGCTATTCTGCAAGGTCTGCGCGCTGATGTCGTGACTTACAATCAGGTCACTGACGTGCAGGTGTTACATGACAAAGGCAATCTGATCCCAGCCGACTGGAAAACCCGTCTGCCAAATAACAGTTCCCCGTTTTATTCCACCATGGCGTTTCTGGTCCGTAAGGGAAATCCAAAGCAAATCCATGACTGGTCCGATTTAACCCGTAAAGACGTAAAGCTGATCTTTCCTAATCCTAAAACTTCAGGCAACGGGCGTTACACCTATTTGGCCGCGTGGGGCGTAGCGAATAAAGTGGACGGCGGTGATAAAGCCAAAACAGAAGCATTTATGACCCAGTTTTTGAAGAATGTAGAAGTGTTCGATACCGGCGGACGCGGGGCGACAACCACCTTTGCTGAGCGAGGCTTGGGTGATGTATTGATCAGTTTCGAATCTGAAGTGAACAACATTCGCAATCAATATGGCAAAGATGACTACGAAGTCGTGGTGCCAAAAACCAATATTCTGGCGGAGTTTCCGGTGGCGTGGGTCGATAAAAATGTCGAGCACAACAACACCGCAGAGGCCGCTAAAGCTTATCTGAACTTCCTGTACACGCCGGAAGCGCAAAAAATCATCACGCAATATTACTATCGCGTGAGCAATCCACAGCTGATGGCTGAACAGAAAGACCGCTTTCCGCAAACCGATCTGTTCCGGGTTGAGGATGCGTTCGGCAGTTGGGATAACGTAATGAAAACCCACTTCGTCAGCGGTGGCGAACTGGACAAACTGTTAGCGGCGGGGCGTGGATAATGTTTGCAGCTAGCCAAAAACGGGTTCTTCCCGGCTTCGGACTCAGCCTCGGCACCAGCCTGCTGTTCACCTGTTTAATTCTACTGCTGCCGATCAGTGCAGTGCTCATGCAACTATCGCACATGACGCTGCAGCAATATTGGGATGTGATTACTAATCCGCAGCTGATCGCGGCGTATAAAGTCACGTTAATTGCAGCTGGTGTGGCATCACTGTTTAACGCCGTGTTTGGCATGTTGATGGCGTGGATTTTAACGCGCTACCGTTTTCCAGGACGCACCATTCTTGATGGTTTGATGGATTTACCCTTTGCGCTGCCAACAGCGGTGGCGGGTTTAACCCTGGCTGGTCTCTTCTCGGTCAACGGCTGGTACGGTCAATGGTTTGCTCAGTTTGATATCAAAATTTCTTACACCTGGATTGGTATTGCCATCGCCATGGCGTTTACCAGCATCCCGTTCGTTGTTCGTACAGTGCAACCGGTGCTGGAAGAGTTAGGCCCGGAATATGAAGAAGCGGCAGAAACTTTAGGCGCAACACCGTGGCAGAGCTTTCGCCGCGTCGTGCTGCCCGAAGTGGCGCCCGCATTGCTGGCCGGCACCGCGCTGTCGTTTACCCGTAGCCTAGGCGAGTTTGGCGCCGTGATTTTCATCGCCGGTAACATCGCGTGGAAAACCGAAGTGACTTCGCTGATGATTTTTGTGCGTTTACAGGAGTTTGATTATCCTGCGGCCAGCGCTATCGCCTCGGTGATTCTTGCTGCGTCGCTGCTGCTGCTGTTTGGTATTAATACCTTGCAGAGCCGCTTTGGTCGCCGTCTGGGAGGTCAGTAATGGCAGAGATTACGCAAATCAATCGAGCCGACCGTCAGCCGGTGAATTGGGGCAAATGGTTTTTGATTGGCACAGGTGCGCTGATCTCCATTTTGCTGTTAGTGGTGCCGATGGCTTCAATTTTCTACGAAGCGCTCCATAAAGGATTGGGCCTGACTTTCAGCAACTTGATGGATGGCGACATGCTGCATGCCATCTGGTTAACGGTGCTGGTAGCGCTGATTACCGTGCCGGTTAATTTGGTCTTCGGCACGCTGCTGGCCTGGCTGGTAACGCGTTTTACCTTTCCGGGTCGCCAGCTGTTACTGACGATGTTCGATATTCCGTTTGCAGTTTCGCCGGTGGTGGCGGGGCTGATGTATTTGCTGTTCTGGGGCGTTAACGGCCCGGCGGGCGGCTGGCTGGATGCGCATAATATCCAGGTCATGTTCTCCTGGCCTGGCATGGTGCTGGCGACAATCTTTGTCACCTGTCCGTTTGTGGTGCGTGAACTGGTGCCGGTGATGCTGAGCCAGGGCAGCCACGAAGATGAGGCGGCGGTGTTACTGGGCGCGTCCGGTTGGCAGATGTTTCGCCGCGTAACGCTGCCCAATATTCGCTGGGCAATGCTGTACGGCGTGGTGCTGACCAACGCACGCGCAATTGGAGAATTTGGTGCGGTCTCGGTGGTTTCGGGATCGATTCGTGGCGAAACCTATACTTTGCCGCTTCAGGTTGAATTACTGCATCAGGATTACAACACGGTAGGCGCATTTACGGCTGCTGCGCTGTTGACCCTGATGGCGATAGTGACGCTGTTTCTGAAAAGCATTGTGCAATGGCGCTTAGAGCATCAGCACAACCGCTCGCAACAGGAGGAAAATCATGAGCATTGAGATTAAACAGATCAATAAATCATTCGGTCGCACATCGGTGCTGAACGATATCTCTTTGGATATTCTTTCTGGCGAGATGATGGCGCTGCTGGGGCCGTCCGGTTCAGGCAAAACGACGCTGCTGCGTATTATTGCCGGGTTAGAACATCAAAACAGCGGACAAATTCGGTTCCATAACAAAGATGTGAGCACGCTGCATGCGCGCGATCGTCAAGTGGGATTCGTGTTCCAACACTATGCGCTGTTCCGCCACATGACGGTGTTCGACAATATCGCCTTTGGCCTGACGGTGCTGCCGCGCCGCGAGCGTCCTTCTGCGGCAGAGATTAAACAGCGTGTGACGCGTTTGCTGGAGATGGTGCAACTGGCTCATCTGGCAAACCGTTTTCCGGCTCAGCTGTCGGGTGGTCAGAAGCAGCGAGTGGCGCTGGCGCGTGCGCTGGCAGTTGAACCACAAATCCTGCTGCTCGACGAACCTTTCGGCGCGCTGGATGCGCAGGTGCGCAAAGAGTTGCGTCGCTGGCTGCGTCAGTTGCATGAAGAATTGAAATTTACCAGCGTGTTCGTGACTCACGATCAGGAAGAGGCGATGGAAGTGGCCGATCGTGTCGTGGTGATGAGCCAAGGCAACATCGAACAGGTGGGTACGCCAGACGACGTATGGCGCGATCCATCGACCCGTTTTGTGCTGGAATTCCTGGGCGAAGTGAACCGCTTTGATGGCGAAATCCACGGCTCGCAGTTCCATGTGGGTGCGCATCATTGGCCGCTGGGCTACACGCCAGCGCATCAAGGCAAGGTCGATCTGTTCCTGCGTCCATGGGAAATTGACGTTTCTCGTCAGAGCAGCCTTGAAACGCCGCTGCCGGTACAAATTTTAGAAGTCAGCCCACGCGGCCATTTCTGGCAGCTGGTGGTGCAGCCGAGCGGCTGGCAGAGTGAGCCTTTCGCGCTGGTGTTTGAAGGTGACCAAACGGCGCCAATCCGTGGCGAACGCCTGTTTGTCGGATTACAACAGGCGCGTCTCTATCAAGACAAAACGCCGCTGCGCCCTGTTGCCTTTGCTCAGAGCGCCTGATATTTTCTTTTCAACACAGGGCGGGAGCGAATCCCGCCCTTTTTTACTTTTCTTCTTTAAAACCTAAACCATTCAAGTCGCAGGAAGGCGGCAAGCGAGTTAGCTGACGGAAGCCACTGGCTGGAATCAGCATGGGCAAATAACGCGTTTGTGACTTGGATATAAAAGGTTTTTTTCCGGGAAATGCACCGTGACAACTCTCGAAAATACCATCGGCAACACGCCGTTGATTAAATTGCAGCGCCTCACACCCGCCAACGGCAGCGAAGTTTGGCTGAAAATGGAAGGCAATAATCCCGCTGGTTCGGTGAAAGACCGCGCCGCCTGGTCGATGATTAATCAGGCCGAATTGCGTGGGGATATTAAACCAGGCGATCGCTTGATAGAAGCCACCAGCGGTAATACCGGTATCGCTTTAGCGATGATTGCCGCCATGAAAGGTTATGCGCTGCGTCTGCTGATGCCCGAAAACATGAGTCAGGAACGGCAAGATGCGATGCGTGCTTACGGTGCGGAGTTAATATTAGTTAGCCGCGAGCAGGGCATGGAGGGGGCGCGTGATTTAGCGCAAGAAATGGCTGCACGCGGCGAGGGTAGGGTGCTCGATCAGTTCAACAATCCTGATAATCCACTGGGTCATTACCAAACTACCGGCCCGGAGTTGTGGCAACAATCACACCAACGCATGACCCATTTTGTTTCCAGCATGGGCACCACGGGTACTATTACCGGTGTGGGACGTTACCTCAAAGAACATAAAACCGGTGTGCAAGTGATTGGTCTGCAGCCAAGCGAGGGCAGCAGTATTCCCGGTATCCGCCGTTGGCCTTTGGCGTATCTGCCTGGTATTTATCGTCCCGATTTAGTGGATGATGTGATGGACATGTCGCAGCAGGAAGCCGAAGAAACCATGCGTGCGCTGGCAAGAAGAGAAGGCATTTTCTGTGGCGTAAGCTCAGGTGGCGCAGTAGCCGGCGCTTTACGCATTGCCGCTGCGCATCCTGGCAGCGTCGTGGTCGCGATTATTTGCGATCGTGGCGATCGTTACCTTTCAACCGGCATTTATCGCTAATTTCCCGCTTTCTAAAAAGGCTTGTTGGCTCAATTAGGGCCAACAAGCCTTTTTTGTCTATAGTCAGCTTGAGAATCTTCTGGCGCTAAATCCGTAAGGATCGCGTAAAACCAGCTGCGTCCGAGGCTGGTTCAGGACAGAATAGCCGCAATTTTGTACGAGAGATAAAAATGAAAATTCTGCTTGTTGATGACGATTTAGAACTGGGCACCATGTTGAGCCAATATCTGATTACGGAAGGCTTTGATGCACATCTGGTTTTAACCGGAAGTGCGGGTGTTGAAGGCGCGCTTTCTGGGCAATATACCGCCATTATTCTCGATATCATGCTGCCAGACATGAGCGGCATTGATGTGTTACGCCAGATTCGCCAGAACAGCCGCATGCCAGTGATCATGCTAACCGCCAAGGGCGATAATATTGATCGCGTTATTGGCCTGGAAATGGGCGCTGACGATTATGTACCCAAGCCATGCTATCCGCGCGAGCTGGTTGCGCGACTGCGCGCCGTGCTGCGTCGCTTTGAAGAGCAGGCACCCTTGCCGGATAAAAAGGAGCTGCTGCGCTGGGGCGAGTTGACGCTGAACCCGGCTACGCGCATGACCGAATGGCAGGGCAATGCCTTCGATCTCACGGCCTCAGAATTTAATCTGCTTGATCTGCTGTTGCGTGCGCCCGATCGTGTGGTGTCAAAAGATGAGTTATCAGAGAAGGGATTAGGGCGACCGCGTGAAGCATATGATCGCAGCGTTGATGTGCATATCAGCAATATTCGTCAGAAGCTCAGCGCGTTAACCGCAGATAGCGTCAATATTGAAACCGTTCGCAGCATTGGTTATCGCATTCGATGAAATACAGCTATCGCGGACGCATGTTCTGGAAGATCCTCATCGGCTTCTGGGTAGTGTTCGTTATTATTAGTCAGTTGATATGGCTTGGGTTTTCCATTTCGGGTAATCGTCATGAGCCGCCAGAAGTCATCGCTATTCGTCGTATTGTGAATTTGCAGATGGCCTCGGTAGTTTCAGTGCTTGAGCGCGGTGGTCCAAGCTCGTTGAATGACATGATGGCGGATTGGGAACCCAACGATCGCCAGTTCTTTAAAATCCTTCAGCATGACAAACCGGTACAAGGTGAAATGTTGCCGGAAGGATTCAACCCACCCTTTGAAGGGCATATTCCTGATGTGATTGTGCGCTGGGTAAAAGGCGCGGACGGTAAACAGTACGAGCTGCGCTACGATGTCAAAGGCATGCGCGAAGATAGCCGAATGGATATGCCGCACAGTATTCTGAATATCCCCACACCGATGTTTATTTTTGCCGGCGCGGTAGGGCTGCTGTTCAGTTTGCTGTTGGCGTGGAACCTGACACGGCCAATGCGTCAACTGCGGGAAGGATTCTCCCGCGTCGCAGACGGCGATTTAAGCGTGCGACTCTATCCGATAATGCGTAAGCGCCATGACGAACTTTCAAGCGTAGCGCAGGCGTTTGACGCGATGGTAGAGCGGCTTGATACCTTGGTGCGTACCCGCGAAGAGTTGCTGCATGATATTTCTCATGAGTTGCGTTCACCGCTGGCGCGCTTGCAGTTGGCAACCGGCCTGGCGCGACAAACGCCTGAAAGCGTTAACGCATCGCTGGATCGCATTGATGAAGAGGCGCGGCGGCTGGATAAAATGATCGGCGAGCTGCTTACGCTCTCGCGCGCTGAGCATGAAAGCATGCCGGATGAGCAGTACTTTGATCTGACCGGACTGCTGCATGCCGTGGTGACGGATGTGCGTTATGAAGCGCAGATTCCTGGCGTGAAAGTTGATTTTTTTGTCGATGAAAATGCAGATTATACCGTGCGCGGCAATGCTGAGTTGGTTCGGCGTGGGGTGGAGAACGTGTTACGAAACGCGCTGCGCTTTTCAATGAAGGGACAACATATTGAGGTGCGTTTGCAGGCCGAAAACCAATGGTTGGCGATTCGCGTCTGCGATCAAGGGCCGGGCGTTGATGAAGAGAAACTCTCTAGCATCTTCGATCCCTTTGTTCGGGTAAATTCACCGCTGATGGGCAAAGGATATGGTTTAGGACTGGCGATAGTCCGCAAAGTCGTTCTGGCGCATCATGGTGAAATCAAAGCGCTGAATCGCCCAGAGGGCGGGTTGGAATTAACGATTCGCCTACCGCGTTGGCAGCTTTAAAACTCTCTTTGCTGCGTTAACCCAGCACAAAGCGTAGTCACGTTTTATTATGAACAAAAACGGCACCCGAAGGTGCCGTTTTTCAATTCTGATGTCGCTTACTTCTTAATGCGAATCACCGGCGTTTCGCCTACGGTGACCTGGCCAGTCAGCTTGATCATTTCCTTGATCTCATCCATGTTGGAGATGACAACAGGTGTAAGGGTTGATTTTGCTTTCTCTTCCAGCAACGGTAAATCGAACTCAATAATCACATCGCCTTTTTTGACCAGCTGGCCTTCTTCAGCGATACGTTTGAAGCCTTCACCTTTCAGTTCAACCGTGTCGATGCCGAAGTGAACAAACAGCTCGATACCATTTTCAGACTCGATTGAAAAAGCGTGGTTAGTTTCAAAAATCTTGCCGATTTTGCCATCAACCGGTGCAACCATTTTGTTGCCGCTCGGTTTGATTGCGATTCCATCGCCTACAATTTTTTCAGCAAACACCACATCTGGTACGTCTTCAATGTTCACGATTTCGCCTGACAGAGGCGCTACGATGTCAATTGTCCCAGCGCTATCTGTTTTATCGCCAAAAAGTTTAGAAAACAAACCCATGATCTTCTCCTAAGCAGTAATTTGGGGCCAGCATCTAGCGGATCAGCAGAGCGTTTTTTCTTTGATGAACTTGTTAACCAGGTTCATTAAATCTTCCGCTGTAGGTTGAGCCAGAGCCTGCTCCGCCAACTCCTTCGCATCTTCAAAATTCGTATTACGAATAATTTTCTTGATGCTTGGGATAGAAATGGCACTCATGCTGAATTCGTCCAGCCCCATTCCCAGTAACAGTAGTGTAGCACGTTCGTCACCTGCCAGCTCACCACACATGCCAGTCCACTTGCCTTCAGCATGAGAAGCATCAATGACTTGCTTGATTAAGTTCAGCACGGACGGCGTCATTGGGTTATACAGGTGCGATATCAAATCATTACCACGATCAACCGCCAGAGTATACTGCGTCAGATCGTTTGTCCCAATACTGAAGAAATCGACTTCCTTCGCCAGATGACGCGCAATGACCGCAGAAGCGGGTGTTTCGACCATAATGCCGACTTCAATGGTCTCATCAAATGCTTTGCCTTCTTCACGCAATTGCGCTTTCAGCAGCTCCAGTTCCGCTTTCAGGCTGCGAACTTCTTCAACCGAAATGATCATCGGGAACATGATACGCAGCTTACCAAAGGAGGATGCACGTAAAATAGCGCGCAGCTGCGCATGCAGAATCTCTTTGCGATCCATAGCAATACGAATGGCGCGCCAGCCGAGGAAGGGGTTTTCTTCTTTCGGCAGGTTCATGTAAGGCAGATCTTTGTCACCGCCGATATCCATGGTACGCACAATTACCGCTTGCGAACCCATGCCTTCAGCGACAGCTTTATACGCCTGGAATTGCTCTTCTTCGGTTGGCAGTGAATCGCGGTCCATAAACAAGAATTCAGTACGATACAGGCCTACGCCTTCAGCACCGTTACGCTCGGCACCGGCGATATCGCGTACCGTACCGATGTTGGCGCAAACTTCAACCTGATGTCCATCCAGCGTGATAGCAGGCAGATCTTTCAGTTTGGCTAATTCATGTTTTTCAGAGAGATATTGTGTTTGAACGGCTTTCAGCTCATCCAGTTTTGCTTCATCTGGATTGACATAAATGGTGTTATTTACGCCATCAATGATCAGGAAATCGCCGTTTTTGACTGAAGTGGTAACATTACCTGTACCCACAATCGCTGGGATCTCGAGAGAACGCGCCATGATTGAGGTATGTGAAGTACGACCACCCAGATCGGTGATAAAGCCCAGCACCTTTTTCAGGTTTAGCTGCGCGGTTTCTGATGGGGTCAAATCTTTAGCCACCAGAATGGATTCGTCTTGAATAGCACTCAGATCAACAATGTGCAGACCTAAGATGTTTTGCAGTAAACGCTTACCAATATCGCGTACGTCAGCGGCACGCTCTTTCAGGTATTCGTCGTCCAGCTCTTCTAACGCTTTCGCCTGGCCATCAATCACCGAATAAGCCGCAGCATCTGCGCTGGCGTGCTCTTTCTTGATGAGGTCAATGATTTCCTGCTCCAGCTCTTCGTCTTCCAGCAACATGATGTGGCCTTCGAAGATGGCAGCTTTCTCTTCACCGAGGGACTCACCCGCTTTGACTCGAATAGCTTCCAGTTGAATGGCCGCTTTGCCGCGTCCTTCGAGGAAGCGCTGAACTTCCTGCTCAACCTGGTCATCAGAAATCTTTTTGCGGTTGATGACGATCTCGTCTTCTTTCAGCAGCAGAGCTTTGCCGAAAGCGATACCTGGTGATGCTAAAATGCCTGAAATCATAACCCTACCTTTTAATCACGATGGCTGATTGACTCTTTGCGGTGCCATTGTCACGGGACACGTACTCTACGGAAGCAATATCGCGGACAAGTTGTCCGCGATCAAGATGTTTGCACTCAATGGCGCAGAGGAGTCAGTTTTCTGAAAGCGAAAAGGAGATTACTCCAGTTCTGCCATCAATTTAACCAGATGCTCAACTGCTTTCTGCTCGTCTTCACCTTCCGCGGAAAGAGTAACAACGGTGCCTTGAGTCAAACCCAGAGTCTGAAGTTTGAACAGGCTTTTTGCGCTCGCTGATTTACCGTTAGAGGTCACGGTGATTTCTGACTGAAAAGCTTTGGCTTCTTTAACAAATTGCGCAGCTGGGCGAGTATGCAGACCGTTTGGCGCGGTAATGGTAACTTCTTGCTGAAACATTCTATTTCCCCAACGTTATCAGGATTGGTGTTATGAATCTAAAGTCTAGCCTGGAGCCAACACTTTAGCCTGTGTAGGTGCGCTGGTATAGCGTCAAGCTGACCAATTAATGCGCATGAATGAGTTATTCATTCCAGAAAAGCATCACAAAACAAGTCGAGGGCTTTTCTGTTTTTAATTATGCCGTGATTCGCCGTTTCGCCAAATCCGTAAATCGATTCAGCTTGATCCATTTCAAGAATGGATTAATTTCAGGCATCGAAATAATTGGCTGTCTAAATACCAGAGCCGCATCATTGAAATCAATCTGCAGGGTAGTGAAAGTGAGATCTACACCACAAAAAAGCACCCATTTGGGTGCTTTTTTCGGCAATTTCAGACTATCAGCCTTACTGCTGAAGCTCTTTTTCAGTGAAGAGATCGGCAAACAATGCGGTGCTGAGATAGCGCTCGCCGGAAGAGGGGAGAATGACAACAATATTTTTGTTGGCGAAGGCTTCGTCTTCTTGCAGTTTTAGTGCTGCAGCAACCGCGGCACCCGAAGAGATACCTGCCAGAATGCCTTCTTCTTCCATCAGCTTACGCGCCGTGCTGATCGCCTCTTCGTTAGAAATGGCAACCACGCGATCAACCAAATCCAAATCAAGGTTGCCTGGGATAAAGCCCGCGCCAATACCCTGAATTTTATGCGGACCTGGTTTGATCTCTTCGCCTGCCAGCGCTTGAGCGATAACCGGTGAATCGGTTGGCTCTACAGCAACAGTGATGAGCTCTTTCTTGCCTTTGGTATTTTTGATGTAACGACTTACGCCGGTCAATGTACCGCCTGTACCCACGCCGGCGATGAACACATCAACTTCGCCATCGGTATCTTCCCAGATTTCTGGACCGGTCGTTTTTTCATGGATTTCTGGGTTGGCTGGGTTGCTGAACTGCTGCAGCAGCACATATTTATCGGGATCGGTGGCTACGATTTCTTCCGCTTTACCAATTGCGCCTTTCATACCTTTGGCGCCTTCGGTCAACACCAGCGTTGCGCCCAGCGCTTTAAGCAGCTTGCGGCGCTCAACGGACATGGTTTCAGGCATGGTCAGTGTCAGCTTATAGCCACGAGCGGCAGCCACGTAAGCCAGCGCAATGCCCGTGTTGCCGCTGGTGGGTTCAACCAATTCAACACCCGGTTTTAAAATACCGCGTTTCTCTGCGTCCCAAATCATATTGGCACCGATACGGCATTTTACGCTGAAGCTCGGGTTACGGGATTCTACCTTCGCCAGGATGCGGCCGTTACCGATGCGGTTCAGTCGAACCAATGGCGTATGACCAATTGTCAAAGAGTTGTCTTCATAGATCTTACTCATAGCCTGCCCTTAACTGTATGAATTATTGGGAACCCTCAGAGCATACCTTTTCTGCTCCCCTGCGGAAGGAAAGAAATCGCATATCTATATGTCAGGTGGCAATAAGCCCTGAAGAAAAATGCATAAGGCAGGCTGATAAGTTTAACGCAGGTCAGCGCGAACCAGGTCAGCGCGGTAGCGATCAACCCACATCGCCGTGGCGCCACAGACGGCAACCGGCATAATGACAAGGTTAATAATGGGGATCATAGTAAACAGGCTGACCAAGGCGCCAAACTGCATATTGGCCGTTTTGTGCTGGCGTAGCGCATTACGCATTCGCGGGAAGCTGACTTTATGGTTATCGAATGGGTAATCACAATATTGTATCGACAGCATCCACGCGCTGAACAAAAACCACAGCAGCGGCGCAACGGTTTGACCGAAGCCGGGAATAAAGTACAGCAGCAGTAATCCCAAAGCTCGCGGCAGGTAATAACCTAGCTTTTGCAGTTCGCGTTTCATAATGCGTGGAATATCTTTCATCATGCCGAGCCAACCGCTGTCCGGCAGCGGTTTACCGGTTAAACGACCTTCTAACTGTTCGGCCAGCAAGCCGCAAAAGGGGGCAGCAATCAAGTTTGCAATGGTCGAGAAAAAGTAGCTAAACACCAGCACAATGGAAATAACAGACAGCGGCCAAAGCAGGTAACTTAGCCACTGCAGCCAGTCAGGAATCTGTGCCATCAGCGCAGGAATCCAGTTACCAAGGCGATAGAACAGCCATGTAAAGGCGCCCCCTAATATCACGATATTGACGAGTAAAGGGATAACCACAAAACGGCGGATGCCTGGCATACGCACCAGCTTCCAACCGCGACTAAAGTAATGCACGCCGTTAAACGATGAGACAGAATTCTCACGATCCATAAAGGCAATTCTCCTGAAGATGTTAAGGCACGAGCATAATAACCTGGCTTTTTCTCATGGTAAGATGCCGTTTGGGTAAAAAAACAGCGAAAAAGCGTGGGCGTCCTACTTATTTGTCAGAAAATACTGCACAGACTTGCACTTGTGTAGCAGGGCAAATACAGTTAGAGGATAAAGTTTGCCGCGGTGGCAAGGTATTGGAACAACAGAGAATACAATGATGCAGGATTTGCGTCTGATATTAATCGTTGTTGGCGCGATCGCCATTATAGCGCTCCTTCTTCACGGGCTGTGGACCAGCCGTAAAGAGCGCTCGTCAGTGTTCCGCGATCGCCCGCACAAACGTCTAAAACAACGTGACGAACATGATGATGAGAACCTGAGCGACGACGATGAAGAAGGCGTCGGCGAAGTGCGTGTGCGCAACGAGCGCCCAAGCCATCAGGAACCGCGTTTTGACACTATTCGTGAGCCACAGCCGGAGGCGCCGCAAAAGCCAGCGCCAACGCAGCCTGTGCGCCAACCTGCGGCACGCCCTGTTGCGCCTCAGCCTGAAAGCGATCCGCTTCTGGCACCCGCGCCGCAGCCAAAACCGCAGCCGCGTCCTGAACCGGTTCCTCAGCAGCCTGCTGAGTCGCCGTTCATTCCGCAATCAATTCAGGCCGATCCGCTGTTGGATTTAGATCCACTTGAAGCTGCACAACCTGAACCTGCCTATCAGGCGGAGCCGGAGCCAGAGCCAGAAGTGATTGCTGCGCCTGAACCGGCGAAAGCGCCGGCGAACAAACCGAAAGAAGCAGTTTTAGTGCTGCACGTAGCGGCACATTCTGGTGGTGAGTTAAACGGCGAAGCGCTGTTGCAGGGTATTTTGCAGGCGGGCTTCCAGTTTGGTGAAATGAACATTTTCCACCGTCATTTGAGTCCAGCAGGAAGCGGCCCTGTGCTGTTTAGCCTGGCGAATATGGTGAAACCGGGTTCATTCAATCCCGATGGCATGACTGACTTCTCCACGCCAGGCATCTCCATCTTTATGATGGTGCCGTCCTATGGCGACGCACATCAGAACTTTAAGCTGATGCTGCAGTCAGCACAGCGCATCGCAGACGATGTTGGTGGTGTGGTTCTGGATGATGAACGTCGCATGATGACACCGCAAAAGCTGGAAACTTACAAAGCTCGCATTCGCGAAGTGGTAGACGTTTAGGTTCGACGCGCACAATTAACACACGTTTTTAGCAAACCCCCGCTTGTCGGGGGTTTTTTATCTGATGGGGCTTTATGAAATCTGTTCAGGATCACATCACCGAGCTGCGCACTACGCTGCGCCATCACGAATATCTTTATCACGTTATGGATGCGCCGGAAGTGCCGGACGCTGAATACGACCGCATAATGCGTGAGTTGCGAGCGCTTGAAGAGCAGCATCCCGACCTGATTACACCTGATTCGCCCACGCAACGCGTTGGTGCTGCACCCTTGACCGTATTTGAACAAGTGCGTCATGAAGTTCCCATGCTGTCGCTGGATAACGCTTTCGATGAAACCAGTTTCCTCGCGTTCAACAAACGCGTGCAGGATCGCTTAAAAAGTAGCGATGACATTACTTACTGCTGCGAATTAAAGCTGGATGGTTTGGCAGTGAGTTTGTTGTACGAAAACGGTTTGTTGATCCAGGCGGCAACGCGCGGTGACGGTACCACTGGTGAGAATATCACGGCTAACGTGCGCACCATCCACGCCATTCCGTTACGTCTCAAAGGCGATAACATCCCGGCACGTCTTGAAGTGCGCGGCGAAGTTTTCATGACGCAGCGCGGTTTTGAGAAGTTGAATAACGAAGCGCGCCGCACCGATGGCAAAGTGTTTGCCAACCCGCGCAATGCAGCTGCGGGCTCGTTACGTCAGCTTGATCCGCGCATTACGGCTAAACGCCCGCTCACCTTCTTCTGCTACGGTTTTGGCTTGTTAGAGGGTGGGGAAATGCCGCACAGCCACATGGAGCGGCTACAACAATTTAAAGCCTGGGGCTTGCCGGTCAGCGATCGCATTCGCCTTGCACGTAATGCTGAAGAAGCACTGGCATTTTACCGCGAAGTCGAGCAGCAGCGTCCGTCGCTGGGTTTTGATATTGATGGCGTCGTCATCAAGGTAGATTCACAGGCGTTGCAAGAGCGTTTAGGTTTTGTGGCGCGTGCGCCGCGTTGGGCGATCGCCTTTAAATTCCCGGCGCAAGAGCAGATGACCTTTGTGCGTGACGTGGAATTCCAGGTGGGGCGCACTGGCGCAATTACGCCGGTTGCGCGCCTTGAGCCGGTCCAGGTAGCGGGCGTGATGGTCAGCAACGCTACCTTGCATAATGCCGATGAGATTGAGCGCCTCGGTTTACGCATTGGTGACAAAGTGGTGATTCGCCGCGCGGGTGATGTTATTCCGCAAGTCGTGAATGTCGTGACAACGGAGCGCCCTGATGATGCGCGTGAGGTGACGTTCCCAACCCACTGTCCGGTGTGCGGCTCCGACGTAGAACGTGTTGAAGGGGAAGCAGTGGCCCGTTGTACCGGCGGCCTGATTTGTGGGGCGCAGCGCAAAGAGGCGCTTAAACATTTCGTGTCCCGACGTGCCATGGACGTTGATGGAATGGGTGACAAGATCATCGATCAACTGGTGGAAAAAGAGTACGTCAAAACGCCCGCCGATCTGTTCCGCCTTACCGCCGGTAAATTAACTGGCCTTGATCGTATGGGGCCAAAATCGGCACAGAACGTGGTTGATGCGTTGGAAAAAGCCAAATCCACTACGCTAGCGCGTTTCCTGTATGCCTTAGGGATTCGTGAAGTCGGTGAAGCCACAGCGGCGAACCTGGCAGGCCATTTTGGCGATCTGCAGAAAGTCATGGATGCCGATCTGGATGCACTGATTGCCGTGCAGGATGTCGGTAAAGTGGTGGCAGCACATGTGCGCAATTTCATGGAAGAGGAGAGTAACCGGGAGGTTATTCGCCAGCTAACTGATGATATTGGCATTCACTGGCCGCAGGTTGAAGTGGTCAACGCTGAAGAGATCGACAGCCCGTTTGCCGGAAAAACGGTGGTTTTAACCGGCTCGCTCTCACAGATGAACCGTGATGATGCAAAAGAGCGTTTAATTGCGTTAGGTGCCAAAGTAAGCGGCAGCGTATCGAAGAAAACCGACTTGCTGATTGCTGGCGAAGCCGCGGGTTCTAAGCTGGCTAAAGCGCAAGAGCTGGGCATTGAGATCATTGACGAAGCTGAAATGATCCGCCTGCTAGGAGTATAAATTGGACAAACAGCAACTGGTTGAGATTGCCAATACCGCCATGCCGTTCGGCAAGTATAAAGGCCGGATGCTGATCGATCTGCCCGAACCTTATCTGCTGTGGTTTGCCCGCTGCGGTGACTTTCCTTCAGGTCGCTTGGGTGAAATGATGCAGTTCACGCTAGCGATTAAGATTGAAGGTTTAGAAGGGCTGGTGATGCCGTTAAAACGCAGTGAATAAAAAAAGCCCGCTTCTGCGGGCTTTTTATTGGTGTCATTATTTCTGAGATTCAACAACCGTCGCTTTAACCTGCTGCGCCAGCTGCTTTTCATTGGTTTTCTTATAACGTCCGGCGATAAACGAGCAGACCATTAACTGCACCTGATGGAAGATCATCAGCGGCAGCACAATCATTCCTATTGCGCTGGCCGGGAACAGAATATTGGCCATTGGCACACCGTTCGCCAGGCTCTTTTTCGAACCACAGAACAACACTACAATTTCGTCGGCACGGCTGAAGCCAAACAGGCGTGACGCTAAGTAGTTGATCAGCAGTGCAAAGAACAGCAGCAGCACACAACCTGCAAGGATCCACAGCAGCGTATCAATACCCACGCGATGCCAAATGCCGTTTACAACCGCTTCACTGAAGGCGGAGTAGACGACCAACAAGATGGATGTCTGGTCAGTTTTTCCAATCAAACCACGATGTTTTTCGACCCAACCCGCAATCCAGCGACGCGACAGATGACCTAACACGAACGGTACCAGCAGCTGCAACATGATTTTGCCAATCTGTTCCAGACCGTCGGTTGGCGCGCTGCTGTGAACATCCATCACCAAATTCACCAACAGCGGGGAGATAAAGACACCCAGTAAACTGGACGCTGATGCGCTGCAAACCGCTGCAGCCACGTTGCCGCCCGCCATGGAAGTAAAGGCGATGGCCGACTGCACTGTTGCCGGCAGAATGCATAAATACAAGAAGCCGGTATAAATTTCTGGACCGACATTGACCGGATGCCACCACACCAGCAGTAAACCGAGAACAGGAAATAACACAAAAGTGCTACACATGATCCACAGGTGAAGCTGCCAGTGGCTGCTACCCGCAATAATTTTTTCACGTGAAAGCTTGGCGCCGTGCATAAAGAACAGCAGGGCGATTGCGGCGGTGGTCAGGTATTCAAAGAAATCAACAAAGCCTCCTTTTGCCGGTAAGAAAGAGGCGAGCAGCACGGTAATGATGAGTTTGATCATCATCGGGTCGATGCGTAAAAATCCCATTGTTAAAACTCGGTTAAAATTACAATGAACCGATTGTGCGTTAAGCGGGTTTAGAAATAAAATTGATTTATTGCATCAATCTATGAGTAATTTCGATGAATTACACATTACGTCAACTTCGCACCTTCGTCGCTGTTGCCCATCACGGCGGATTTAGCCAGGCGGGACAGGCGATCGGACTGAGCCAGTCTGCAGTGAGCCACAGCATTAAAGAATTAGAAGCTGAAATTGGTGTGCGTTTGCTGGACCGCACCACGCGTGAGGTTAAGTTGACTGAGGCGGGACACCAACTGGCTTCACGCATGGAGCGCTTGCTGGAAGAGATGAATACGACGCTGTTAGATATTCGCAGTTATGGCGAGCAACGTAGTGGAACTGTACGCATAGCCGCTAGCCAAACTATCTCCGCGCATTTGATGCCGCAATGCCTGGCATCGAGTCAGGAAAACTTTCCTGACATCAAAGTGATCCTTCATGACCGCGTGCAACAATGGGTTTTACAAAGTGTTCGTAACGCAGAAGTTGATTTCGGTATTGTTATTGGTCCGCTTAACGATGCGGATTTTAGCTGTCTGGCGATTCTTGATGAACCTTTCTTATTACTGTGCCGCAATGACGATCCGCTTGCGAGTGTTGAACAAGCGCAGTGGGCGATGCTCAACCAGCGCGTAATGGTATTGCAGGATTATGCCTCGGGAAGTCGTGTGTTAATTGATGCAGCGCTGCGTACACAAGGTGTTGATGTCGAGGTAGTACAGGAGATTGGTCATCCCGCGACACTTTTCCCCATGGTAGAAGCAGGCATTGGCATTAGCATTTTGCCTGCGCTTGCTTTGCCTTTACCCGCAGGACGTGCATTAACGGTGCGACGCTTATATCCCGAAATTAATCGCAGCCTGACACTCATTAAACGTAAAAACCGTTCGTTAACACCTGCGGCGGAAGCGATATGGCAAGAAGTGCGTCAGCAGGCCACGCTGCTGACGCAACAACGCGCGCTTAAGCCGGCGTTTTAAATGTAGACATCTATCTGATTACTGCTCGTCGGGCGATTTACACCGTCCGCCTTTATTTCACTGCTTTGCTTTGCACTGTCGGTTTGCTGCTGCGCTTGCTCAGCCTGTTTTTGCTCAAGCTGTGCAATTTGCGCTTCCAACATGGCAATTTGCGACTCATACATCTGCTCCATTTCAGATTTTTGGTCGTCAGTAAGATCCTGATTGTCAGATAACTCTTTTATCTGTTTGGTGACGCTTTGGATTTGTTTATTCAACGCTGAGATTTGAGAGGTGACACTTCCACCACCACTGCTGCCGGTACTAACGGCACTGCTTAAAATGCCAGATATTGAGGACATGGTTTTCTCCTTGCAAATAGACATTATCGTTATCGGCGAGGGCGATCATGGCTTGAGTGCCTGGAGTGTTAAGATTTGGAAAAGGTGGGGAAGGGCGATTCAGTCGAACCTGCACGTTTGAGACCTGTGCAGCAGAAACGAAAAAAGCGCCTGAAAGGCGCTTTTCTCTGAATTGGTGGGTCGTGCAGGATTCGAACCTGCGACCAATTGATTAAAAGTCAACTGCTCTACCAACTGAGCTAACGACCCGAAGTGGTGGGTGATGACGGGTTCGAACCGCCGACCCCCTCCTTGTAAGGGAGATGCTCTACCAACTGAGCTAATCACCCACTTCGGTACTGCTTAACAAGAGCGTCATCTGACTAAGATATGGTGGGTGATGACGGGTTCGAACCGCCGACCCCCTCCTTGTAAGGGAGATGCTCTACCAACTGAGCTAATCACCCATATCTTATCTCTTGTTCACTGCGGGCCAACTCTAAACGTTAATTAAAGAGTGGTGGGTGATGACGGGTTCGAACCGCCGACCCCCTCCTTGTAAGGGAGATGCTCTACCAACTGAGCTAATCACCCCCGCTGTGTGGAGTCGCATTATAGGGATAGTTGATTTTGAGTCAACGGTTTTTAAAACTTAAATGTTCGTTCGGTTTAAATTTAAACATCCTGGAGCGCTTTTAGCCAATGTGCTGGTTTTATTAGCAGAAAGGAACCCTTTCATCAGGCCCAGTTAGCTCGCATGCATTGAGGATTCACCACCAGATGCTAGAATGTGCGCACTGTTTTTCGCGTCTAACCCGTTTTTTGTCATTCAGACAGAGAACCCGCGCATTTAAGGCAATACTCAATGAAAATCAAAACTCGCTTCGCGCCAAGCCCGACCGGCTATTTACATGTGGGCGGCGCTCGTACCGCACTCTATTCCTGGCTTTTTGCTCGTCATAACCAAGGCGAGTTTGTTCTGCGTATCGAAGATACCGATCTTGAGCGTTCAACGCCGGAAGCCATCGAAGCTATTATGGATGGTATGAACTGGCTGAGCCTCGACTGGAATGAAGGCCCCTATTATCAGACCAAACGTTTTGACCGCTACAACGCGGTAATTGATGAAATGCTGGAAGCGGGCACGGCCTATAAATGTTACTGCTCGAAAGAGCGTCTGGAAGCGCTGCGTGAAACGCAAATGGCGAACGGTGAAAAACCGCGTTACGACGGCCGCTGCCGTGACAGTCATGATCATCACGCTGCGGATGAACCTTGCGTAGTGCGTTTCCGCAATCCACAAGACGGCTCAGTGATCTTTGACGATCAGATTCGTGGACCGATTGAGTTCAGTAATCAGGAGCTGGACGACCTGATCATTCGTCGTACTGACGGATCACCGACGTATAACTTCTGTGTGGTGGTAGATGATTGGGATATGGGGATCACGCACGTTATTCGCGGTGAAGATCATATCAACAATACGCCACGCCAAATCAATATCCTGAAAGCGATTGGCGCAGAAGTACCTGTTTATGCGCACGTATCAATGATCCTGGGCGACGACGGTAAAAAACTGTCAAAACGTCACGGTGCTGTGGGTGTTATGCAATACCGCGATGATGGCTATCTGCCTGAAGCGCTGCTCAACTATCTGGTGCGCCTGGGATGGTCACATGGCGATCAGGAAATTTTCAGCATTCCAGAGATGAAAGAGCTGTTTACTCTGGATGCTGTTAGCAAATCAGCGAGCGCTTTCAATACGGAAAAGCTCCAGTGGCTGAATCACCATTATATTAATACGCTGGCGCCAGAATATGTGGCGACACATCTGCAATGGCATATTGAAGAGCAGAAAATTGATACGCGTACCGGCCCTGAACTGGCGAAACTGGTGACGCTGCTGGGTGAGCGTTGCAAGACGCTAAAAGAGATGGCGGCCACTTGCCGTTATTTCTATGAAGATTTCGCTGAGTTTGATGCTGATGCTGCCAAAAAACACCTGCGTCCGGTAGCGCGTCAGCCGCTGGAAGTGGTTCGCGATAAACTGGCTGCTATTAGCGACTGGAATGCTGAGAATGTCCATCAGGCGATTCAGGATGCCGCTGATGAATTGGAAGTGGGTATGGGCAAAGTAGGTATGCCGCTGCGTGTCGCTGTTACTGGCGTGGGCCAATCACCGGGTCTTGATGTGACCGTAGAAGCGATTGGTCGTAGTCGTAGCGTAGAGCGTATCGAAAAAGCGCTGGCCTTTATTCGTGAGCGCGAGGCACAAGCCTAAAAATAAAGCCGGAAGCATCATGCTTCCGGCTTCTTTCACTCTTCGCTAATTCCAAGACGCTGCAAAACGCCTTTTATTCCTTCCCGCAAAATCAATGCAGCTAACATATCTTGTTCAATTGACGTCATTTGCTGGACAGAACTTATTAATAACGCAGGTAATGAATTAGGTTGAGCACCATAAATGGCGGCGGGCTCATTCAGGTTACGTGTTGACTGGATAAAGCTTTTAACGCGTTCATCAATATGAATCAATCGCGCCTTACCGCCTTGTACACCCGGCTTTGGTGTAGTGGTCCAGTTCTCACGCTTGATCCATTTATTCACCGTCTGCCGACTGTAACCCGTTTCAACTGCAAGCTCTTCGGGGGTTAGCCATTCCTTTTTCACGATGCTGTCCCTGTTCAATACATTAGCTCTACATATTACAGCAAATCGTAACGTGTGAAAGTAACTCAAGAGGAAATTGCCTTTTGCCTGTCGACAAAAGGCAGGAATATTTATTGAGCAGCGCTGGCTTGCTCGCTTGCAGGGCGGAAAGCAAGGAAATAAGTGAGGCCAACGAAAATTGCACCCCCTACGCCATTACCCAAAAACACGGCAATAAAGTTAGGGAAATATTCAGCCCAGCTCATCTGTCCTGCAAAGATAGCCGCAGGAATGATAAACATGTTGGCGACAACGTGTTGGAAACCGATGGCGACAAATGCCATGACCGGAAACCACATGCCAAAGATTTTGCCCACAACATCTTTGCTGGCAAAAGCCAGCCAGACAGCAAGACACACCAGCCAGTTACAACCGATACCAGAAATAAAGGCGTGCAGAAAATCAGCATTGGCCTTCGCTGTGGCGATGGCGACGGTTTTCTTTAAATAGTCTCCCTCAGTCATGCCAAGCATGTGACCAAAGAACCAGGCAACCGCAACGCTGCCAAGGAAATTGGCCAACGTCACCCACAACCAGTTACGCAGTACGCTGGCTAAGCTAATACGGCGAGCGAACCACGCCATTGGCAGCAGCATCATGTTGCCGGTTAACAGTTCTCCGCCCGCCAACACCGTCAGAATCAATCCTACCGGGAAGACGGCTGCGCCTAAAAAGCCGCCGAACGAACCCCAATCTGCGGGTAAAGAGTTAATAACATGCAGATCAAGTAGAAAACCGGTGGCGATGAAGGCCCCAGCCATGAAACCTAAAAGCATTAAGGTACTGAAGGATGCACGGCTTTTAACCACGCCGGCTTGAATCGCCAGTTGAGCGATCTCTTTTGGTGTATGCAGCGACATATTATCTCAATCGTTTTTTGAATAGTGGAGCGTCAAACGCCTGGTAGAAGCGCGGTGCACAGGAAGATTTCCCCGCAGCCGCTTAATTAGCACGCTAAGTTTCACATGTCATTTCGGTGAAAACAAGAAAATTCCCATAACATATTTAACGGCTATTTAACTTGAGGTAGCTGGAATATTCTGTCTTTATTTGCAGTTATGTAAGCAGAAAATTGAGTGGAGTGAGGCGCTTACTGCAGCGGTAGCGCGCCATTGCGGGATGATTGCCGCCTTTTTCAGCGATCGAACACAGAAAGTGATTTTGCCGTTGACACTCCGAAGGGGGTTTCATATTATGCCGTCCGTCGCTTCACGCGACAGTTTTTACGGCTCGGGGGTATAGCTCAGCTGGGAGAGCGCTTGCATGGCATGCAAGAGGTCAGCGGTTCGATCCCGCTTATCTCCACCAAACTTCTTCCCAAGAGTTTGGCGCGGTAAAAACGATGTTCAGATGTGGGGGTATAGCTCAGCTGGGAGAGCGCTTGCATGGCATGCAAGAGGTCAGCGGTTCGATCCCGCTTATCTCCACCAAACATTTAAGACCTGATTTCTCAGGCATTTCAAAAAATATCTGTAAAAAAGGCGACATTGCTGCCGCCCCTGTTGTGATATCTCTTTTTTGCGCCATATCGCTACGCTGGCACACCTTCCTGCTGAACTTTCAATACGCGGAATCCGTGTGTTCCATCACGATCTAACTGCGCAACCAAACCATATTCCCAATCTAAATAAGCCTGCATGACGGCGGGTTCGATATCGGTGCCTTCATAAGGACGACGATAACGATCAATTGCCGGTGATAACAGGTTTTGCTCACCCGTTTCGGTAGGTAAATTGGCGTTGCGCCATGCCGCGTTTCCGCCTTCCAGTACATAAACAGGTTTACCGGTGAGCGCTGCGACGTGATCTACTGCGTATCCTGCTAGCAGGCTACTGCCGCAGGTTAAAACATAACGATCAGCTGCGGGCAGTGCGCTGTTTCCCTGTTGCTGAAGCGTCGAGCGAAGCAACCAGGCGGCGCCAGGAATATGGCTTTTCACGTGATTAGCGCGGGTAGTGAAATCCAGTACCTGCGTATTGTTCTGCGCTAACCATTCGGAAAGCTGCGTAGGCGAGATAAATTCTGCCGCTGGTGCGGATGGAACCTGGGGTTGCCAGCCGCCTTGTTGGCTAAAGTCTTGTGCGGTTAATCCATCCAGCACGGCCACCTGCCAGCCCAGTTGCGCTAGCCACGATGCCGTCATATTGGCGCGAACACCTTCATCATCAAGCAGAACAATCCGCGCGCCCCGTACGCTAGCGTAATGATCGGTCTCCTGAATTAGCTGCCCACCAGGCACTGAACGACTGCCGGGCAGGTGACCAGCAGAAAACTCCTCGCCATCGCGTACGTCAAACAGATAAGTGGTTGCCTCCTGCTGCCAGCGCGCCAGCGCGGATTTATCAAGACGCAAAACGCCTGCCTGATCGGCTACTCGTCGCGCCTGAGCTGCTGCTTGACGTTGCGCAGTATCGCTGGTGGCGCCATAACGTCGTGTTTGAGCGTGATCCAACGATAATCCTGCAAGCTTCCAGCCAATGGTGCCATTACGTAACGCAAATACCGGATTACGAATCCCGGCATTCACCAGTGATTGCGTTCCAATAATGCTGCGCGTTCGGCCAGCGCAATTCACAATCACCGTGGTAGCGGGTGAAGGGGCTAAATCTCGCACGCGCAGCACTAATTCCCCGCCCGGCACGCTTACACCGTCTGGAATACTCATGGTGTGATATTCGTCATAACGGCGAGCATCCAGCACCACCACATCAGCCTTCTCGCGCAGCAGCGCATTGACATCTTCAGCCGTCAGCGAAGGCGTCTGATTGTGATGCTCAACTAACTCACCAAACGCTTTACTCGGCGAATTGACATCAATAAACAGCTCGCCACCAGCAGCTTTCCAGCCGTCAAGATCGTCTTTTAGCAACGTAATATTGCTGTAGCCCCAACGTGTTACACGTTCTGCCGCCGCCTGGGCTAAGCCCTCGCCATTGTCATAAAGTGTGATGGCTGTATCACGACGAGGGATCCGATCGAGCCATTCCAGTTCCAGTTTGGATAGCGGCAGATTGACGGCAAACAGTGGATGACCTGTGGCATAAAGCGCTTCATCACGCACATCGACTAACGCAATTTCCTGCTGTTGGCGCAGTGCCTGGATAATGTCTGCGGCATCGCGCAGGGGAAAAGTCTGTTCAGCCATGTGAAAGGTCCCAAATATTAGGTAAGTAACGGTTGCTGTAGCCGGAGATAAACGTTTTTTCGCTGCCATCTTCGCGGTAGACCGCTCGCTTCACGGCACCAATGTTTGCGCCATAAACGTGAATGCTGATAGAAACGCGATCGTCGAATGCATTGCTCACGCGATGAATGTCACCCACGCGAGGTGATACGGCTTCAACCTGGCCTGGTTCAAGTCTCACCGGAACGCCTTCTTCCGCCAAACCATGCGGCGTAAGGCAAAAGGATTGTGAAATTTCTGCGCCACGCAGCATGCCAATCAAGCCCCAAACGCGATGATCGTGAATCGGCGTTTGCTGGCCTGGCCCCCAGACAAAACTCACTACTGAAAATCGCTGCTGCGCGTCTGCATGCAGCAAATATTGCTGATAATGTTCAGAATGTGGCTGAGTAAAGGTTTCATCCAGCCAGTCATCCTGTTGCAGCAGCGGACGCAACAGCTCGCTGCCTTTTTCCAGAATTTCTGCCTCCTGCGGCTGGCTATCCAGCAGGGCAGCAAGCTGTGCGACAAAGTCGCGTAAGCGGTGATGTTGTAATTCACTCACGATTTGTCTCCTGCAGCGTGTTTGGCAATTTGATTGGCTCCCGCTGACAGGCTGAAGTCAAACGCATCGCTGACATTAACCACGTGTGGCAACACGTCGTAGCGATGGAAAAAATCAGCAGATTTTTGCAGCGTAGGAATGAGTGATTGATCAAAAACCAGCGGTCGAATGCGCGCATCGGCAATCCAACTCTGCGTGATGCGGGCCGGCATATTCAAGGTTTTGCCCAGCACAATGGCAAACTGTTGCGGATGCTTTTCTGCCCAGACCTGCGCTTTCGCCAGGCGCGTGAGTAAGTCCGCAATCGCCTGGCGTTTTTCAGGATTGCTCAGCGCCTCTTTGCGCGCCAGCGCATAGGAATAGCCAGACATCACGCCTTTACCGCCGCCATTGGGTACGCGAACGGTGCCATCAACCTGGGTTGAAGTGGCAATATAGGGCTCCCAAGGCGCCCATGCCGAAACTGCACCGGAGGTCAGCGCGGCACGACCGTCAACCGGGCTCAAAAAGCGCAGCGTAACGTCCGAAGGTTTAAGTCCGGCGCGCTCCAGCAAGCCAAGGATCAAGTAGTGTCCCCATCCGCCACGGTTTACCGCAATCTGCTTGCCCTTGAGATCCTGCAAGCTTTTGATACCCGCATCAGGACGGGTTAGCAGCGCAATGCTGTCGGGATTATTCTGCCAGGCGCCGACCGCTTTTACCGGTGCGCCCGCAGCATAAACAAACAAAAACGGTAAATCGCCGGTAAAGCCAACATCCAGGGCGCCAGCATTCAGCGCTTCCTGCACCGGCGCCCCAGAATCAAAGGCGGTGAGTTTCAATTCATAAGGAAGATTATCCAGCTCGCCAGAGGCTTTAAGCGCGGCGAAGCGATCGCCTTTTACATCGCCTAAGCGTAGTGCCACTTTTTCCGCTGCAAACAGGGGATTCAGACTCAGTGCCAGCGTTAAACCAGCAAAAAGGGCCGCCCGTCGCATCAGGCGCTCCTTCTTTCGCTGCCCAACGCGGCAACTTTTTCGCGGGTTAGCGGAATCAGTTCACGACCATATTCCAATGCGTCATTCAGCGGATCGAAGCCGCGAATTAAGACGCTGTCGATGCCAAGGCGATAGTAGTCCAGCAAAGCATCGGAAACCTGATCAGGCGTGCCGACCAGCGCCGTGGAGTTGTAGCCACCGCTTACCAGTTTTGCGATGCCGGTCCACAACACTTTATCGTGACGATCGCCCTGATTAGCGGCATCCAGCAAACGCTGTGCGCCAACGCTTTGTGGTTTTGGCAAGCCAAAGGTATAGCCGCTTTCTGCCAGCTGCAGACGCGCGGTTTCATGGATATGTTCGGCGCGCTCCCAGGCTTCTTTTTCCGTGCTGCCCAGTATCGGTCGAAACGAGATGTTAAATTTAATCTCGCGATGATGTTTTGCAGCAGCAGCGCGCACGCTGCGAACCGTTTCGGCTGCACCCGCCAGCGGTTCGCCCCATAAAGCAAAGACGTCTGCATGGCGTGAAGCGACATCAATCGCTTCCTCAGAGGATCCACCAAAGTAAACCGGAAGATGATTTTGCACCGGTTTGATGGCTGAAAACGCCTTTTCAGCCTGATAGAAATGGCCGTCGTGATCGTAAGCTTCACCAGATGTCAGGCTCTGTTTCAGGACACTGAGAAATTCGTCAGTGCGTGCATAGCGTTCGGCTTTATTGAGGTAATCACCGTCACGACGCTGTTCACTGTCGCTGCCACCGCTAATGATATGCACCGCCAGTCGTCCATCAGTCAGATGATCAAGCGTTGCCAACTTGCGTGCTGCCAGCGTGGGCGAGACAAAGCCGGGGCGATGCGCGAGCAAAAATTTAATGCGTGACGTATTAGCTGCCGCATGAGCGGTGACGAGGAAACCATCGGGTTGATCAGACCAATATCCAACCAGGATACGATCGAATCCAGCCTGCTCATGAGCGCGGGCAAAATCGGCGATATAGTTTTTATCGAACAGCGGTCCGCTGGCAGGAATGATTTCGGAAGCCAGGCGATGGCCAATCATACCGAGAAACTGAATGCTCATTTTTTTCTCCTGATGTTAAGTCATGAAGAAAAATTACGGGCTGAGCGGCACAGGATGGAAATTCGTTATTGTGCAAAGGATTTGCGTTATCTGGCGAAAGGCGGCGTGCGGCGGCGAGAGAACGTTTATAGCGGATATAACCGATGGGAATAACTCAGAAGAAAAGGGCGAGTCAGGCTCGCCCTTTGTCTTTATGAATCGAATTTTATGACCAAGCCAATACCAGGCCGGCAATGGCGGCAGACAACACGCTGACCAGGGTTGAGCCGTACAGCAGCTTCAGGCCGAAGCGTGAAACCACATTACCTTGCTCTTCGTTCAGACCCTTAATGGCACCGGCTACAATCCCGATAGAGGAGAAGTTAGCGAAGGAAACCAGGAACACTGAAAGAATACCTTCTGAGTGCGGCGACAGCTGACCCGCCACTTTCTGCAGATCCATCATTGCCACAAACTCATTGGAAACCAGTTTGGTTGCCATGATGCTGCCCACTTGCAGCGCTTCCCCCGAAGGCACACCCATCATCCAGGCAAACGGGAAGAAGACGTAACCCAACACACCCTGGAAGCTAATGCCGAAGATAAGATCAAACAATGCATTCAGGCCGGAAATCAGGGCGATAAAACCGATCAGCATCGCCGCTACGATAATCGCGACGCGGAAACCGGCGAGGATATATTCGCCCAACATTTCGAAGAAGCTCTGGCCTTTATGTAAATCCTGTAATTGCAGATCCTCTTCGCTGTCTATGCGGTACGGGTTTATCAGCGATAGCACGATAAAGGTGCTGAACATGTTAAGCACCAGCGCGGCCACCACATATTTTGGCTGCAGCATCGTCATGTACGCGCCGACGATTGACATCGACACAGTAGACATGGCTGTTGCTGCCATGGTGTACATGCGGCGTTGTGACATTTTGCCGAGAATATCCTTATAGGCGATGAAGTTTTCTGACTGTCCCAAAATCAGAGAGCTAACGGCGTTAAAGGATTCCAGCTTACCCATACCATTAACCTTTGACAGCACGGTACCGATGCCACGAATAACCCACGGCAGAATGCGGAAGTGCTGAAGAATACCGATCAGCGCAGAGATAAAGACAATCGGGCACAACACATTAAGGAAGAAGAAGGCGAGGCCTTTCTCACTCATGTTGCCAAAAACGAAGTTCGTCCCTTCTGCGGCGTATTTCAACAGATGGTCAAATATCCCGGCAAAACCTTGCACAAATCCAAGACCTGCTTCGGAGTTAAGGAAGAACCACGCCAGCAAGACTTCAATAACCAGAAGCTGAACGATGTAACGAATGCGAATACTTTTACGATCGTGGCTGACCAACAAGGCCAACACGCCGACTACCACCAGTGCTAAAAGAAAATGCAAAACAGGGGACATGTTTGCTCCAAATTTGAGGAGAGTTGTATTTTGCTGCGTATTCTATGTAACGCGTTACTTAAAAACGAGATCTGTTCCACAATATAAGTATTCGCTATCACGCTATTTCTCAGAAAACTCTCACCGATCACGTCTTGTTTACAAAAAGTACACAGCGAATATCCACAAACTTATTGTCTATAATTTGAACCGCGAGTAGAGTGAAACGGTTGTTCACATTTTATCAGCACTTTCTTTGCCTCAAGGTATAGCAAAGGCTATACTTTATAGCACTATCTATTAGAACAATAATCATAACCAAATTTTAATGGTAAAGGCGGACCCGTAAACTGCACGGGTGAACTTACGTTCAGACAGGATAGAAATTATGTTTGAAAGCCGTGCCGCCGAGCGAGCCGCTCGCGGAGCAAGAAAAGTAAAACTTGCATTGTTAGGGCCCGCGTTTATCGCCGCTATTGGCTATATCGATCCGGGTAACTTTGCGACCAATATTCAGGCTGGTGCTGCCTATGGCTACAAATTGCTGTGGGTGGTGGTCTGGGCCAACATCATGGCGATGTTGATCCAGTTAATGTCAGCCAAGCTGGGCATCGCCACAGGTAAAAACCTGGCGGAGCACATCCGAGATCGCTTTCCCCGGCCTGCAGTCTGGTTTTATTGGGTGCAGGCGGAGATCATCGCCATGGCCACCGATCTGGCTGAATTTATCGGTGCAGCACTCGGTTTCAAATTATTATTAGGTATCTCGCTGATGCAAGGCGCGGTGCTCACCGGTATCGCCACTTTCCTGATATTGATGCTACAAAGCCGTGGGCAAAAACCGCTTGAGCTGGTAATTGGTGGCTTGCTGCTGTTTGTTGCAGCGGCCTATATCGTTGAGCTGTTCTTCTCGCAGCCCAAAGTCAGCGAACTGGTAATGGGGATGGCGCTGCCATCATTACCGACTTCTGATGCGGTATTCCTTGCGGCTGGCGTATTAGGCGCAACCATCATGCCGCACGTTATCTATCTGCATTCAGCATTAACCCAAGGTGACACGCGCGGCACTAAAGGCGAGCGATATTCCTCAACTAAGTTAGATGTGGCGATTGCCATGACGATTGCCGGCTTTGTGAATCTGGCCATGATGGCGACGGCCGCGGCGGCATTTCACTTCAGCGGCCACAGCGGAATCGCCGATCTTGATCAGGCTTATCTCACGCTGCAACCGTTATTGGGCCATGCCGCAGCCACCGTGTTTGGTTTGAGTCTGGTGGCTGCCGGTCTTTCATCAACCGTGGTGGGAACACTGGCGGGGCAGGTGGTGATGCAAGGCTTTATCCGCTTCCACATTCCGCTGTGGGTACGTCGTACCGTGACGATGTTACCCTCATTTATTGTGATTTGGGCCGGCTGGGATCCCACGCGCATTCTGGTGTTCAGCCAGGTGCTGCTGAGTTTTGGTATCGCGCTGGCGCTGATTCCGCTGCTGTCATTTACCGGTAATCGCGAAATTATGGGCGATGAGATGGTGAATTCACGTTTGATGCAAAACGCCGGACGTTTAATCGTACTGCTGGTGGTGGCGTTGAATATCTATCTTTTGGTCGGTGAAGTGTTAGGTCTGTAGCCCTTCCGCCAAAACAAAAAAAGCCCGGTTATTGTTAACCGGGCTTTTTTATTAATGACGATGGTCCCAATGATCGTGATGGTCATGACGATCGTGGCGGTCGTGATGATCACGACGATGTTCATGTTTCCAGCGGCGCTCACGCTCTTTTGCTTGCCAGTGGCGTTCGCGCTCCCTTTCTTGATGGCGACGCCACTCTTCATGTCGCCACCAGCGGCGATCATTATAGGAGTAACGATCGTTCCACCAGCGCGGTTCGCGCCAGCGACCACCGTCCCAAAAGTAACCGCGACGATCGCGATCGCCAAGATGCAGCGTGACGCCAGGCGCCAGGTCGATTGAAGCACTTGTTGCTTGAGCTGTGTGAATCGCCAGCGGCGACAGGCTTGCCAGCAAAGCGGCAAACAGAATTGCACGTTTCATAATTATCTCCTAATCAGTAGCTTGTGACCGCTACCGTGGCGCTATTCTGCCATTTTACTGCCAGCGTATCGTTTAGATTTTGTCTGAATGTTGTAGGGATAATCTTAATTGAGAATTTTCTGGCGGGGAATATGCCCGGTGAAAACCGGGCGAGAAAGCGGTTACACAAGATTTATTACGCTAAAGCAGCTTCAATCGCCGCCAGTTCTGCTTCGCTGAACTGACGTTGCGCTAACATTTCAACGGCATCGTCAATCTGCGCAGTTTTACTGGCACCAATCAACACTGACGTTACGCTTTCATCACGCAGTACCCAAGCCAACGCCATCTGTGCCAGCTTTTGATCACGCTGCTGCGCCACCACATTCAGCTTACGCACTTTTTCCATTTTCTCATCGGTCAGCTGGTTTTCCTGCAAGAATTTACTGCCGCTGGCAACGCGTGAATCTTCCGGGATGCCTTGCAAATAGCGATCGGTTAACACGCCGCCCGCCAGCGGTGAAAAGGCGATACAGCCAACACCGTTATCTTTCAGCGTGTGCAGTAAACCGTGTTCCGGCGTGCGTTCGAACATCGAATAGCGCGGCTGGTGAATCAGGCATGGCGTGCCGAGATCGCGCAAAATAGCAATGGCTTCAGCCGCGCGATCGGCGGGGTAATTCGAAATAGCGGCATACAGCGCTTTGCCTTGACGCACCACATGATCCAATGCGCGCATCGTTTCTTCCAGTGGCGTCTCTGGGTCAGGACGGTGGTGATAAAAGATATCGACATATTCCAGCCCCATGCGTTTCAGGCTTTGATCAAGACTGGAAACCAGATATTTGCGTGATCCCCAATCGCCGTAAGGGCCATCCCACATGGTGTAGCCCGCCTTGGTCGAGATAATTAATTCATCACGATAAGGTCGAAAATCTTCGCGCAGGATACGGCCAAAGTTCTCTTCCGCCGAACCCGGTGGCGGGCCGTAATTATTAGCCAGGTCAAAATGGGTGATGCCACGATCAAAAGCATGGCGCAGCAGCGCACGGCTATTATCGACGCGCGTACTGTCGCCAAAGTTATGCCATAACCCCAGCGAAATGGCTGGCAATTTGAGGCCACTACGGCCGCTGCGGCGGTATTCCATCTGTTGATAACGATCGGGATGCGGGAAAGAGGTCATACAGCGTTCCTGTCTCAAACGAGATAATGAGCCGAAAGCATAGCAGTGTATACGTTTACACTTAGTCGCAACGCGTCATGGATCTCACATTTACGGAATTATCTGCCATCGTAACGTTAGCTTGCCAACTAATCCCCGGCGATGCGCGTCGAATTTCTCGCTGATTCAGCGTCATGTTGGATACTCAAAAGGACAATCTCCCAAAGGATGATCTGATTATGGCCTCTTTTACCGTTGGTGATTATTTACTGAAACGCCTGCAGGAGATGGGTGTGAACCATCTTTTTGGCGTGCCAGGCGACTACAACTTGCAATTCCTTGATCGCGTCATCAGCCACCCTGAAATAGCCTGGGTTGGCTGCGCCAATGAACTTAATGCGGCCTATGCCGCCGATGGTTACGCACGTTGCAACGGCGCTGCGGCGTTACTGACGACTTTTGGTGTCGGTGAACTCAGCGCCATTAATGGCATTGCGGGGAGCTACGCAGAATACCTGCCGGTGATCCACATTGTTGGCGCGCCTTCCAGCAAGGCACAGCAGCAGGGTGATTGCGTTCACCATTCGTTGGGTGATGGCGACTTTGGCCATTTCATTCGTATGGCGCAGGAAGTCTGCGTTGCCACCGCGCAGCTCAGTGCAGAAAACGCCACGGCAGAAATTGATCGGGTCATTATTAGCGCGATGCAGGCAAAGCGACCGGGATATTTGATGCTGTCGGTGGATGTGGCGCAAATCGACGTTGAACCACCAACCCAGCAGCTGAATTTTACTCTTCAATCCTCACCGCAAGCACGCGTTGATTTCCAGTTGGCTGCGGAAACGTTGTTATCTTCAGCTCAGCGCGTCTCATTGTTAGCCGATTTTTTGGCGTTGCGCTGCCAGCAACAAGCTGCGCTGACTGATCTCCGGGCTGAACGTGCCATTCCTTGCGCCAGTTTGTTGATGGGTAAAGGGGTGCTGGATGAACAACAGCCCGGTTATGTCGGTACCTACGCAGGTAAAGCCAGCGAAGGCAATGTCAGCGCGTTAATTGAGCAGGTTGATGTCACGATCTGCGTTGGCGTGCGTTTTACCGATACCCTGACAGCAGGCTTTACCCAGCAATTTACCGCCGAAAAGCTTATTGATTTGCAACTTGAAAGCGCCAGTGTGGCGGGACAACACTTCGCGATCGGCATGGATGAAGCCCTTGAAGTACTGCTCACGCTGTTTCAGCGTTATGCATCACGCTGGTCACTTGCGCCAGCGGCTTTACCCTGCATACCCGTTGAAGATGCGGCTTACATCAGCCAAAACGCGTTCTGGCGTGCGATGCAAACATTTATCCAGCCGGGCGACATTATCCTTGCTGATCAAGGCACCGCTGCTTTTGGTGCGGCTGCGTTGCGTTTACCTTCACAGGCGCAATTGCTGGTGCAGCCATTGTGGGGTTCAATCGGCTATACTTTACCGGCAGCTTTTGGCGCACAAACCGCCAAACCTGATCAGCGCGTTATCTTGATTATTGGTGATGGTTCGGCGCAGTTAACCATTCAGGAACTCGGTTCGATGCTGCGTGATAATCAGCAGCCGATCATTTTTCTACTGAACAATGAAGGTTATACCGTTGAGCGTGCAATTCATGGCGCAACACAACGTTACAATGATATCGCCCAGTGGAACTGGACGGCGCTGCCGCAAGCCCTTAGCCTGCACGGCCAGGCGCAGAGTTGGCGCATCAGTGAAACCGTACAGTTACAAGCAGTGATGGCGCGACTTGCCGAGCCGCAGCGGTTGACATTGGTGGAAGTCGTTATGCAGAAAGATGACCTGCCGCCCCTGCTGCGTAAAGTCACGGCGTGCCTGAATCAACGTAACAGCGGATAAGATTCAGAAAGTTGCCGCTGTGCACTGCGTGCTATCGCGGTTAGGCTGTGCATCACCTTGAGTTAGACGCTCACCTTTCCCACCGGTGAGCGTTGTTGTTTTATGGGCAGGATTTTATAGTGTCCTCCAACTCTTAAAGACCCCAAGCGGAGCAACAGAAGAATGACAACCTATGCCTTGGTCGGCGATGTCGGCGGCACAAATGCCCGTCTCGCCTTGTGTGAGGTGGAAAGCGGCAGCATCTCCCAGGCCAAAACATTCTCAACATCAGAATACGACAGCCTCGAAGCCGTCATCCGCCATTATCTTGATGAACAAAAGCAGGACATTAAAGATGGCTGTATTGCCATTGCCTGCCCCATTACCGATGACTGGGTTGAAATGACCAACCACGACTGGGCGTTCTCAACGCGCACGTTAAAAGAGAACATCGGTTTCGAACACCTTGAGATCATTAACGACTTTACCGCGGTATCGATGGCGATCCCGATGTTAAGCGCTGAAAACATGATTCAGTTTGGCGGCAAAGAACCGATCAAAGATAAGCCGATTGCGATTTATGGCGCAGGCACCGGTTTAGGTGTCAGCCATTTAGTCCACGTGGATAAACGTTGGGTTAGCCTGCCGGGCGAGGGCGGCCACGTCGATTTCGCGGCAAACAGTGAAGAAGAAGATCAAATTCTGGAAGTGCTGCGTGAAGAGTTGGGCCACGTTTCAGCTGAGCGCGTGCTCTCGGGCGCTGGCCTGGTGAACCTTTATCGCGCTATCGTGAAAGCGGATCATCGCGTACCGGAAAACCTGAAACCGAAAGATGTCAGCGAACGTGCTCTGGCCGACAGCTGCATTGATTGCCGTCGTGCATTGTCGCTGTTCTGCGTCATCATGGGCCGTTTTGGCGGTAACCTGGCGTTGAACCTTGGTACTTTCGGTGGCGTGTATATCGCTGGTGGCATCGTGCCGCGCTTCCTGGAATTTTTCAAAGCGTCTGGCTTCCGCGCCGCGTTTGAAGACAAGGGTCGCTTCCGCGATTACGTGGCGGATATCCCCGTCTACATGATCACTCACGATCAGCCGGGCTTGTTAGGCGCAGGCGCGCATTTGCGTCAGACACTGGGACGCGAGCTTTAACGTTTTAAAACGGCCTGCGGGCCGTTTTTTTTCGCTATAAACGCATCAGTTGGCGGAAGGTTTTCACCTTGCTGCGACTCACCGGCACCTGAAATTCAAGATCGCGCAGTTTCAGCAGATAGGTATTGTTGAACCACGGCTCAATCTCACGAATCTTATTGAGATTCACACAGTAAGAGCGGTGGCAGCGGAAAAACTGTTGCTCGGGCAGGCGGGAACAAAATTCACTGATGTTCATCGACATCACATAGGCTTCGCGTCGGGTATAAACAAACGTCAATTTTTCATGCGCTTCGACGTAATAAATATCATTGACGTCAGTAACGATGATGCGCTCATCCTTTTGCAAATTTACGGTCTGCGAGACATGGGCGGCAGGCGTTTGCGTATGCTGCTGTTGCCAGGTCGCCTCCAGCTTGCTGAGCATAGTGACAATGCGTGATTCGTGATAGGGCTTAAGAATGTAGTCAAAAGCCTCAAGTTCGAACGCCTCCACAGCATGTTCTTTCCAGGCAGTAATAAAAACAATCAACGGTTTATGGGCGAACTGATTAATATTCTTCGCCAGCAACATGCCGTCCAGCGACGGGATATTGATGTCGAGAAAGATCACATCAACGCGATGTTGTTGCAGGTATTTCAGGACATCCAGTCCATCATCAAAACAGGCTTCAATGTGAATTTGGCTGTGTTGCTGAATCATCCAGCTTAACTCTTGCTGGGCTAAAAATTCATCTTCAACGATGATCGCTTTCACGCAAGGCTCCCCACCAGTAACTGGCCGTTTTTACTCAAGGTGAAAGAAATTTCTGTGCCGGGTTGGTGGCGCACAAGGGTTAATCCCTGACCGGATAACAGCTTTACGCGGTGATGCACATTAAGCAGGCCAATCTTATTTCCAGGCATCTCATCACGTGCCACTCGCGCTATCACATCGTCACTGATTCCTTGTCCGGTATCGCGCACTGAAATACGCACCCGATCGCCTAAATCCCTGACGCTTAGCGTGACCACACCTTTGCCTTTACAGGGCTGAATACCGTGTACGATGGCATTTTCCACCAGCGGCTGAATCAGCAGGCTCGGCAGCGAAAAGTGCAAATCCTCATCGACGTCATAAATCATGGTGAGCTTGTCACCAAAGCGTGCCTGCTCTATCGCAATGTAATCTTTGACCTGCCACAACTCTTTTTTAATATCGATGATTTCATCGTCATTAAGCTCAAGGTTGTAACGCAAATAGCGAGAAAGGTTGATCACTAACTGGCGCGCCGTATCGGGATTTAAGCGAATGGAAGAGGAGATTGCGTTCAGTGCGTTAAACAGAAAATGGGGATTTATTTTACTCTGCAAAGCACGCAGTTCCGCTTTATTGGCCATCTCACGTAGCTGTTCGGCGCGTGACACTTCTAATTGCGTAGAGATGATTTGCGACAGGCCAATCGCCATCTCTTTTAACGATCCCGTAATGCGGTGAGCGCGGCGATAGTAGATTTTCAGCGTGCCGGTGACTTTGCCCTTCTCCCACAGTGGGATCACAATCATCGAATGAATGTCTTTGGTTCGATGCGCTTCATCGTTGTTTCTGATGATTATTTTTCCACTGGCAATGGCCTGTGCAGTGGTGGGGCTGATGTCATCGTCGCCGTGCTGATAGTTTTTTTCGCCATAACCGACATAGGCCAGAATCTGCTGTTTGTTGGTCATTGCCACCGCATCTGCTTTGATATCACGTCGAATAATATCGCAAACTTTACGCAATGATTCGCTGTTAACCTGACGAAACAGCGGCAAGGTTTTATTGGCGATATCCAGCGCCAGCTTGGCCTGCCGTGCGGCGATTGCCTCTTTTTCACCTTCGACGCTTTGCACCAGCAACACGATCAAGCCAATGCTGGAGGCACCTAAAATCATCGGTAGCGCGATTTCAGACACAATCGCTAAACCAACAGAGGTGGGGCGCGCCCACAGCACGATCAAAAGCATCGTCAGGCTTTCGCACAGCATGCCGCCAAGAATACCGACGCGCCAGCGATGCTCTTTTAACACCCGACGATTAATGCCGCCAGCCACAACCCCGGCAATGATGCTGGTAATGAGGCAAGGCACCGAGGTCACGCCGTGGATATCGATCAGGAAGCGATGCAAACCCGCGATAATACCGGTGGCGATGCCGACCCAAGGACCAAACAGAATGCCGCCGGCCATCACCGCTATCACGCGGACATTAAGCAGTGAACCGTCTACCTCAACGGCTGACCAGGTGCTGAACAGCGCAAACAGTGAAAAGATGCCGGTGACGGCCACTTTCTCCAGCGGCGTGTGTTCATCTTTTTGCAGCAATTGGCGAAAAAGGCGAGTGCGCGTCAGAAAAAACAGGCAGATCAACATCAACGCGGCACGATCAAACACCGCCAGCAACATCGTGAAGTGGGAAGACACAGGCGACTCTTGGTAGGAAAAGGTGATAGCCATGATAAAAAATGTGATCGCGATCCGCTAGCTGCGATCAACGTTAAGCGCGATGTTTCTTCGCCAGATCAATTTATCTGCTTAAAAATCACAAAAGAGGAAAGGTTGAGTGATAAAAAGGGGATCTGTTTTTCATGTGCGAGACGCTGGTTGTCAATCAACCGGTTTGCTATGTTGCCAGGACAAAGCGTGCCAGTAACCACTAACTCGCCGCGAACGGGAGCAGAGTAATGCACTTAACCACATCCAGATTAATTTTAAGTACGTTGAAGTCTGAAGACTGGCAGCTGTTTCGCGCCGTACATGAAGACCACACCACCATGACGTGGGTGAGTGAAATTCCTGATGAGGCCGACCTGCGCCAGCGTTTTCACGAGCGCCTCGCACCATGGCAAACCACCAGTTTTCACATGTTGTGTCTGGTCGCGCGGCGGCGCGATAACGGTGAAGCTATTGGCCTGTTTGGTTGTAGCCCGGAATGGGCGCCTTATCGTCAGGCGGAAGTGGGCTACATGCTGTTAAGCCGTCATTGCGGCCAGGGTTTTGGCAGTGAAGCGCTGGCGGCGCTGTGTGAGTTTTTGCTCAGAGCTGATTTTCACAAACTCAAGGCGATGGTGATTGAGGGCAACTGGCCGTCGCGGCGGATTCTGGAAAAAAACGGTTTTCAGCTTGAAGGTACACTGCGGGATAATTATCTGCTAAACGGTCGTTGGGTAAACGATTGGGTGCTGGGTCGGCTGAATCAGGAAAAATAAAATAATTTTCTGCGGCTCTCGACAAACTTGTTATCGCCACGTTATGTTCTTGTTCAGGTCACCGCAGTGACCAGCGTCGCTCGGACGGTCCGGGCGCTAACGTAATCCAGAGGACTCCATGGCTGATAACAGCACACCCCGTCGTTTCTCGCGTATCGAACGTTTACCTCCGTATGTTTTCAATATCACTGCCGAACTGAAGATGGCTGCGCGTCGACGCGGCGAAGATATTATCGACTTTTCGATGGGAAATCCTGACGGCCCAACGCCGCCCCATATCGTGGAAAAGCTGTGTCAGGTTGCCCAGCGAGACGACACGCATGGCTATTCAACGTCCAAAGGCATTCCACGCCTGCGTCGCGCCATTTCGCGCTGGTACGCCGAGCGTTACGAGGTTGAAATCGATCCAGAATCGGAGGCCATTGTCACCATCGGTTCGAAGGAAGGTCTGGCGCATCTGATGCTGGCTACCCTCGATCACGGCGATACCGTGCTGGTGCCAAATCCCAGCTATCCGATTCATATCTATGGTGCGGTGATTGCGGGTGCGCAGGTGCGTTCTGTTCCACTGGTGGCGGGCGTTGATTTCTTCAACGAACTGGAACGCGCCATCCGTGAAAGCTATCCCAAACCCAAGATGATGGTGCTGGGCTTCCCGTCCAATCCCACCGCACAGTGCGTGGAACTCGATTTCTTCGAGCGCGTCATTGCGCTGGCTAAACAGTACAACGTGCTGGTGATTCACGATCTTGCCTACGCTGACATCGTCTATGACGGCTGGAAAGCGCCGTCGATTATGCAGGTGCCCGGCGCCCGCGATGTGGCGGTAGAGTTCTTTACCTTGTCAAAAAGCTACAATATGGCGGGCTGGCGAATCGGTTTCATGGTTGGCAACAAAGAGCTGGTTTCAGCGCTGGCGCGGATAAAAAGTTACCACGATTACGGTACCTTCACGCCGCTACAGGTTGCTGCCATTGCGGCGCTGGAAGGCGATCAGCAATGCGTGCGCGATATTGCCGAGCAGTATAAACGTCGACGTGATGTGCTGGTAAAAGGGCTGCACGAGGCGGGCTGGATGGTCGATAATCCAAAAGCTTCAATGTACGTTTGGGCCAAGATTCCCGATCACTATGCGCATCTGGGTTCGCTGGAGTTTGCTAAACATCTGCTGCAAGAAGCGAAAGTTTGCGTCTCGCCGGGCATCGGTTTTGGTGATTACGGCGATACCCATGTGCGATTTGCTCTGATTGAGAACAGCGATCGTATTCGACAGGCGGTGCGGGGAATTAAAGCGATGTTTCGCGCCGATGGCATTTTGCCGGGCAGCGTAAAAAGTCTGGAAGAAGAGGCGTAAAAGCCAACTGGGGCGACAGCGATGTCGCCCCCTGCGGCGTTACAGCATCAGCACAAACGTGCCAACCCACAGCAACACGAAAAACGAAATTCCCATCAAGGCATATTTCACAAAACAACTCCTCTGAGCGGTTACGATGATGGCGATCCCCGGCCAGCGCAACGCGAACAGATTGAGAACAAGGTCTCCGCTTACTACCACGAAACGCTTTTTCTCGGGTCGATCTGAGCAACTCAGAACAGGATCGGGCGCTAATTTACGCGGATTCAGTCGTAAATGAAATAGGGTGATACTGAGATATTACTCACAAAATTTAACGCACCTGAATTTCAGGGATCGCGGACATGCCTACCCGTAATTGCGCCAGATTTTGCTGCTCGCTATCCAGCACGATTTTCACTGGCAGGCGTTGAACGACTTTAGTGTAGTTACCTGTTGCGTTGTCGGGAGAGATGGCAGAAAAGGTGGCGCCGGTGGCTGGAGCAATGCTGTCAACGCGGCCTACAAAGGTTTTACCGGGTAGCGCATCCACTGTCACGTTAACGCGCTGACCTGGCCGGACATCCGCTAATTGCGTCTCAAGATAGTTGGCGGTGATGTAAGTTTGCTGCAGCGGGACGACCGCCAGCAGGCGAGTGCCAGCAGAAACGTAGGCACCCAAACGCACGGATCGTTGACCCACCATACCCGCCACAGGCGCAATGATGCGCGTGTAAGAGAGATTAAGTCGCGCCTGATCAACGCTGGCTTTAGCCGCTGCGACATCGGCTTCTGCCGAACTCACTGCTGCCTGCAACACGCCCACCTCTTTCATTGCTGAGGCTAATGCCGCCTGACTTTGGCGCACCGCCGCCTGTGCTGAGCGCTGGGTCGAACTGGCTTTTTGCTGATCATCAGCCGCCACGGTGCCGCTTTTATACAGGCGATTGTAGCGATCGGCACTTTGTCCGGCGTATTGCGCAGATGCCTGGCTGGCCGCAACGCTGGCTTTTTGCTGATCAATCACGGATTGCTGCTGTTCTAGCTGCGCCTGGCTGCTGAGCAGTTTGGCCTGGCTCACTTGCAAATCTGCTGCGGCACTTTCCAGTGCCACGCGATAATCTCGATCGTCCAGCGTTGCCAACACGTCGCCCGCTTTTACCTGCTGGTTATCCTGCACATTTACACTGGCGATATAGCCTGACACTTTTGGCGCAACTAACGTGTAGTCGGCATTGACGTAAGCATCATTGGTGCGGTGATCGTTGCCGGTCATCGCAGACCAGACAAAAAAGGCCATGACCAGTAAAACCAGCAATAGCAGGCTCAGCAGCACAGTTTTTCTCATTACTAAAGCACGCATATTCAATTATCTCGACGTCGGTGATACGGGTTGAATCAAAGTTTGTGGTGGCCAGACGCGCTTCGGCACAATGGCTGTCAATAAAAGCAGGAAGGCGGCAAAGCCAATCAGCAGCAGCCAGGTATCGCTAAGACTCAATACCAGCGCCTGATGCTTTATTAATGTTGCAAAACCACTGAGGTTTTCGGTCGCGCTAACGCTGCCGTCAGGCAACAGCGGATGGCTACTGTTGGCCTGGCTACTCTCTGACGCGGTCATTAACCACGAACGGTTGGCCGCGTTGTTGATCAAAATATTGGAGTGAAACTGCTCACGGTGGCTAACAAACCAGCTCACTAACGTTGATGCCGCAATGCTGGAAAAACCACGCACGGTATTAAACATTGCCGAGGCAAAAGGCCCCTCCGGCGGTGCGACCACGCTGGTCGCGGTCATCAATATCGGCAAGATCACCATCGGCTGTCCGAAAGCTTGCAGGATTTGAATCAGCCAAAAGTTATCTCGCGCCCAGTCGCTGGTGATCTGCATCCCCAAAAGAGAGGAAGTCACTAAACATCCCAGTCCCGCCGCCAGCATCCAGCGACAGTCAATCCAGCGAATATTGAGCAACGCCGCAATCAGTGGGGCGATGAGCAACTGCGGCAGGCCGATGGTTAACGCCAGCGGTGCAAACTGCACAGTACGGAAACCTTCAACCTGAGCAAAGTAAGCGGAAGGCAGGGCAGATCCTGAAAGCGAAACGATCAATACGCCTGCCAGCGCCAGTAATCCATGTGTCAGATTACGGCGTTGCAGCATCTGTAACTTAAACAGGGGCAGCGGATGAAACCATTCGTTAATCAGGAACACCACAAACAGCGGCAGCGCGGTCAGCAGCATGCCGGCAATTAACGGCGAATCGAGCCAGTCGAGACGTTCACCTTGAGTGAGCACCAGGATCAGCAGTGACATGGCGCTGCAGCCGGTGAGCATGCCAAACAGATCAATCTGCTTAAAACGTTCAATACGCAGGGGATCCTGTGGCAATCCGTAGCCAATCAATACCATTGCGATAAGCATCGCGGGCACGACTTGCCAGAACACAAACATCCAGCTGACATCATCGGTCCAGAACGCCGCCAACGATGCGGCCATATTAGGGCCAAACGTCGCGGTTAAGGCATAAGCGCCAAGACCATACAGTTTTAGCGGTGGCGGCAGAAAGCGCAACGCAACGGTCATCAGCATCGGCGGCAGCGCACCGCCAAATAAACCCTGTAATACGCGTAAACCGATAAACATTGCCGGGGTTGGCATCAATGGCAGCAGAATGCCGGTCAGCATAAAACCCGCCGCCACCGTTAATGTGAAGCGGCGTAGCGAGAAGGTAACGGCAAACCAAGGCGCGATCATCATCGCCGCCACTTCGGCGGCCTGATAAGCAGAAATTATCCAGCTACTTTGATCGTAGCTGATGCCGGTAGCCGCACGAATATCAGCTAAAGCGATATCGGTAACGCGATCGTTTAATCCCGAGGTCAGTGCAGCAATTAATACGCCGATCAAACCCAGCGCAAGGCGCAGAGTAAAAGGATGGAGCGCCGGCGCGGGGGCTGGCTTGACGGTCATAGCAGGTGATCTCTTGTTTTTATGATGCAGTGTATTGCGATGTGATACAGGTCGTAATCTTACATCCCGATATGCTGTATTGCAATGTGGTACAGGCTGTAAAAAGTGTTTTTTTCGCGTTACAGTAGGGCAGCTCAAACAGGACGACGCTATGGCTCAACTTCCATCCAGCCGCGAGGATGAAAAAACCGGTGGTATTCAGGTTATCGCTCGCGCAGCAAAAATCTTAAACGCCCTGGGAGAACATCCAGGCGGCATGAGCTTGGGAGAAATCGCGCAGGCGGTTGATTTACCCCGCTCAACGGTACAACGCATTGTTGCGGCGCTCGACAGTGCGCAATTGGTACGCAGTACCGGCGCAGGGGGTTTGCGACTTGGCCCGGCGCTGCTCAAACTTATTTCAAGCGTGCACACCGATGTGGTGGATTTAGCGAAGCCGCTGCTGGAAAAATTGTGCGCCGACATCAACGAAACCGTTTCACTGGCGCGCGCCAGCGGCACGCAATTGGCTATCGTGCATTATGTGGTGGCAACGCGTGAACTGCGCGTAGTGCCGCGTATAGGGTTGAATCTTCCGCTTTACAGTACGTCTGGTGGTCGGGCATTGCTGGCGTTAGAAAGCGATGAAGATGTGCGGGTTATGGTGGGTGAAGCTTACCGTGAACTCACTGAAATGACGGTGAAAACCCTGCCTCAATTGCTTGAACGAATCGCGGAAGTACGTGAAACCGGCATCTCTTACGATCGGGGTGAAACGCTGGAAGGCATCTCCACCATGGCGGTGGCGCTAGACACGCTGTTTGGCCGTTTCTCTGTCTCTTTACTGGTACCGACTGCACGATTTCTTAAGCACGAAGCTCGCTATCGTGAAGAAATACTCAAGTGCAAAGACGCGCTGGTGCGCGAAATTGGCAAAATCGCCGCTGTAGAAGGATAACCCTTTGATGAAAACCTTGTTAATGGCCATTGATAATTCGCCGGTCTCTGAAAAAATTATTTCGTTGGCCACTGATGAAGCGCTGGCGCATAACGCGCAGGTTGTGGTGCTGTGCTGCATTGACCCATCTTATTCCTCTTGCAACCAACCGATTGAGATTGATGCAGGTGAAGATCCCGCTGATTTCCTTGCCGCGCAAGATGAGCAAAACAGTGCCGAGATGGTGGTGCGCCGTGCATTGGCATTACTGTTACGTGCTGGCGTAAATGCGCGCGGAATGATCCTGGCGGGCGAAGCGGCTGATACCATCATTGCCCAGTCGGAACAGCTTCAAACCAGCATGATTATTATGGGTCGTCGCCATCTTTCATCCTTTAATCGCTTACTGAAAGGATCAGTGAGTGCTTCTGTGATTGAACGAGCCCATTGCCCGGTTTTAATTGACGTTCGTAAGGACTAACTTTTCCGCATGACCTCTCTGTTCATCATTACGCTGGTGGCTTTTGCGCTGCTGGCGTTGATTATCATCGTGCTGATAAAAACGACGCGACTGCGAGCCTGGCAAGGCGTGCTTATTTTTGTTTTTCCGCTGCTCCTGGCGAATTTAATCTGGTTCAGTTGGGTACAACCCAAGCAGCAGCAAGCGCAGCAGCGCGAAAAAGCGGTGCTGCTGCTGTCACAAACGCCCGGTTATCGCGTTTTACAACAGCAGGAACCTGCGCTGTGGCAATTGCTGGTACAGGAGCTCTTGCACAAAACCCGTGCGGGTGAATCACCGCAGCAGGCGATTGGCGAACTGCGTGGTTGGCTGGCGGATGTCATTAATCAGCGTTTGATGCGCGCATCAGATAAAGCCGTCGTAAATTATATCGGTGTTTCAGTGCAGGAGATGCAGGCGCTGAACCAGCGCGATCCGCAGCTCTGCTTTCGCTATCTTTATCCGCAAGTTAGCGGCGGTGTGAATGTTGAGAAAACCCTTTCTGCCGAGTTGAATAAACTGGACGCGCAGGCGATGGAACAGCTGTTGCTGGCCAGCACTGGCGCGGAACAGCCAATGGATAAAGTCACAGCCCAGCGGGATCTGCAAAATATCGTGGCACATCTCTATAAAAAATGGGGAGATAAGCTGCAGCAATTGAACATGCCAGCCGATACCGCTGTAGATCGTTCATCAATGTGCGTGATGTCGATCGATCTTTATAGCGCGATTCTCGCATTACCTGACAAGCAAGCGGCCAATTTGCTTCGTAGAATGATTGCACTTTCCGGCTAGCAGGCAAAAAAAAACCCGCTCAGCGCGGGCTAGAAAGGTCAAGATGAGTTTTTCTTCTGGATTTTACCTGGTGTGGTACAGACTTCGTTTTGTCTGAATGCATCTTGTCACGCCGTTGATGATAGATATAGCCGTTTAATCTTATTGATTTAATCGGTGAAATCTCGTGATATTGAAAGAATTCGCGCATTAATCCTATGGATGCGTCTGCTGTAGCGGCTTACACTGCGCGGCAATGTGAGGACATGAAAAAATGAATAAATTATTAACCGGCGCACTGGCGCTTATTCTGTTGAGCGGTTGTACTGCCAACAAACCGGGAGCATTTGAACGCATTGATGAAGATACCCGTTCAAATACAGTGCAATATCGTTTTGATCCAGAGAAAGTTAATAAAGACGCGCTGGACATTGATCTGGCGGAATATTGCAATAAGAAAGGATTTGATAAAGTTGAATCTTTACCGGCGCAGGATAGCCATATTCCAGGTCTGAAGAAGGCTTGGTATCAATGTAATTATGCGGTGAAGAGTTAATAAAATAAGGGCGGGATACATTGTCCCGCCCTGATCTTGTTTTTATTTTATGCTGTGTGAAATCTTTGCCCGTTAGCGGCGATGATACCCGCCATGGTTATTGCCATGATAACCGCCGTGATGCCCTCCATGATAACCTCCGCCTCCATGATATCCGCCGCCGTGTCGCGGTCCAATGATACAGCCGCTAAGTAAAGTAATTAGCGCAAACACCGAAGCGACTTTAATAATATTTTTCATGGAAAGTTCTCCTCTTTTCCGATGACTACGACACTACGCCGGAAAAATGGAGTGAAGATGCACAAAATGTAGAGTTATTTAGAGAGATATTTCGGAGTATTACAAAGTGCGGTTTTTTGCAGCAAGAAAATATAATCCAATCAGAATTCACTGAATAGAAAATACTATCGGCGAGAATAGTCCTAAAATCAAGAGAAAATAATTCTCATTTCGGGCGAAATTGCCGCTACATTATTATCAGGTTATCTGATTGGGAGAGAGCAATGCCACATACAGTTAAAACAGCGTTAGCTTTACAAGCTGAATTAGGCGAATGCCCGTTGTGGTCAGTCAAGGAGCAGGTTTTATGGTGCGTTGACATTCTGGCACCCGCTATCCACTGCTTTGATCCACGCAGTGGTGAAGTGAAGACCTTTCCGCAGGTTGAAGAAGTGGGATGCATTGGCTTACGGGAAGAGGGCGGCTTGATTGCAGCGCTTCGTAGCGGTGTGTGGTTGCTGGATGCGCAAGGCAAGCCACAACGCAAAGTGGCAGACAATCCGGGCGTTGCGGCGAAAAGCCGTTTCAACGACGGACGCGTCGATCCCTGGGGCAACTTTTGGTGTGGCAGTCTTTGGGAACCACAAGACAAAAACGGTGGCCTGCTGTGCCGAGTCAATTCAGCGTTGGAACTGGAAGTAAAAGCGCGTGACATAAAAATCTCAAACGGCCTGGCTTTTTCCGCCGATCGCCGCTGGATGTATCACAGCGATACGCCGAACGAGGTGTTATATCGCTATCCGTTGAATGAGAGCGGCGAACCGGGCGAACGCGAACTCTTCCGCCGTTTTGATGCAAAAGGCGGTTTGCCCGATGGCGCCGCGGTCGACAGTGAAGGCTTTTACTGGTCTGCGCAATTTGATGGCGGGCGCGTAGTGCGTATCGATCCCAACAGCGCAGAGATTGTTGATGAAATCGCCCTGCCAGTGAAATGGCCCACCATGGTGGCGTTCGGAGGCGCGGATTTGAAAACGCTCTATATCACCAGTTCACGTGAAGATCGTACCGAGGAAGAGCTGGCACGCTACCCGCAATCAGGCGACATTTTTTCGGTGGAGCTTGATATTGCAGGTCTTGCTGAGCCGCTGTTTCGCGGCTAAAACGAAAAAGGGCTGCAACGCATGCAGCCCTTTTTTCAGCACTATTGTGCCGCAGGGTATGTGCGGATCAGTTGCGCTGTAACAGCTGCTTGCCGGGGGCATCACGCTGCGGTAGACGAACGGTCAATGACAAAAACAGTGAGATCACTAATAACGTCATAATCAAGCTGAAGGTGACAGTGAATCCACCGAACAGCGAAGCCACCAGCGATCCCATCACGCTACCAATACCAAAGCCGAGATAAATTAATCCATAGTTTTTGGTCAAATTATTCAGGCCGAAGAAATCACTGACCAATGACGGAAACACGGTAATCGTGCCGCCGAAACTAAAGGCGACACAGGCGACTGATAAGAAGAAGGTGGTTTCATTCATCTGGGTGAAGAGCAATACGCTCATACCGGTCAGTGACACAATCTGCGCCAGTGAAATGACGCGAATACGCGCCATCTTATCTGACAACACGCCGAGGATTAAACGGCCGCTGAGGTTAGCAATCGCAATCACCGTTACCGCGTTTGCAGCAGTTTGCGTTGTCAAATGCACCAAGCCTTCACCAATATCTTTCGCCACCCCGATAACGTACAAACCGCTCATGCAGGCAGTCAGGAACATCAACGCCAACATCCAGTACTGCGGTAAGCGTACCGATTGCGCCAGCGTGTAATCACGTGTCCGTTCGCGAATGGCATTCGCTGCGCTTTGTTGTGGTGCTTCACGCATCATCAAGGCACCGATGATAATCATCGACATCGCCAGCAGACCCCAAATAATGAAGGTTTGCTCCAGACCAAAGCGTGTGAGCAGCGCGCCACAGATGAATTTGAAACCCAGGCTTCCCAAACCATATGCACCAATCGCACAGGCTGAAATCATGCCTTTCCGCTCAGGAAACCACTTAACGCAGTTCGATAATGTCATCAGATAACCCGCGCCATCCGCCAGACCCACTAAAATACCGGCGCTGAGATAGAGCATCATCAGGTTGTCCGCATGGGCTGTCAGCCAAAAGCCCAGCGCCATTAAAATGCCCGCGCCAATCGTCACGTTACGTACGCCAAACAGTTCCTGCAATTTACCCGCCAACGACGACGCGACAGCCAGACCCAGGCTGAGCAGTCCAAACGAGAACGCCACCTGACTGACTGAGGCATCCAGTTTTTGTGATAACTGCCCGTTGAATAAACTCCAGGTGTAAACCGAACCCAGTGCAAACTGCGTAATCACGGTGCCGATCAGGGTAAGCCAGCGCGTACGCTGGTAAGACGCTTGTTGAGTCTGATTCATGACTTATCTCTCCCGCCTGGGAATCTGGAAACTGCATTCAGGTTACTTCAGGCTTTCGCGCGTAGGAGAAACAACGGAATGAACGCAACGGTAAACGGAATGAAATGCCACTAAGCGGGTATGAACGGTTTGTCCCGCCAGATGTAACCGAAGCGGCAAAGTAATAAGTAATGGTAATTAGCCGTAAGATAATGTTTCAATCAGCGCGTTGCGAAAGCAAGTTTGTAGTTTTTTTGCCAGGCTAAGGGTTCACTTATCAGGAGGAAATATGAAAGACCGTACATATGAATCCGTTACCAGCGAGAATGAAGTGTGCTGCATTATCGGTCAGGCTGTGATTGAACTGAGCGTAGAGCAACAGCCGGTAACAAAGTCGACTCTGGCGTTGAAGCTGCTGTCGATGGCCGATCGTGATAGTGACGATGAGCGTGTGTTGCTTTACTGGATTGCGCGTAAAGCCATCAATCAACCACAGAAACTTAATATAAACCAACAACAATGGGCCTGACACTCAACAGAATGCGGGCCGAAACCCGCAATCCAGTCAAGCAATAGCGCGGCGACGGATCGTCGGCCAGCGGGCAAACATCACTAAATTGCCCAGCAAGATCATGACAAGGCCAAGGATGGCGCTTGCGTGCCAAACATACCCTTCATAGCGGGTTGATAATGCCAATGCGACCAGCGGGAACAGCAGCGTGCAATAGGCGGCCTGACTCGATCCAATACGGCCTACCAACGTAAAATACGCAGCAAAGCCAATCACCGAGCCAAATATTGCCAGATAACTTAATGCCCCCAACCATTGCACGTTCCAGGTAGGTTGCAGCGATTCACCTTGCACCAGCGATAACGCCGCCATCACTAACGCGCCATAGAGCATGCCGTAACTGTTGGTGGTCAACACATCGCGTTTCACGCGCTGATGGCGATTACTGATCATATTGCCAAACGAAAAGCCCAGCGTACCGAGTGCGCTTAATCCAATGCCCCACAGCAACTCGGCTGAAGCTTGGGTGTCACGCAGGTCATGCCAAAACAGGGCGACGATACCGCCAATACCCAGCAAGGCGGCGGGGAAGAGGCGTGCTGAAGGTCGTTGACGAAAGAAGATCCAACTGTTGAGAGCGTTATACAGCACCGCCATCGAAAAGATCACCGACTCCAGTCCACTGCTGATCCACGCGGCTGCATGATAAAAACAGACAAAGTTGAAGCCGAAAACACAGCAGCCTTGTAACAGGCAAAACAGGTGATCGCGCAGCGTTAAGCTCTGCAGGCGTTTGAACAGACGCAGCGCCACCAACATCACCCCAGCAGCCAGTAGAAATCGCCAGAACACCGCCACGGTGACAGCACTGCCGCCCGCAGCCTGTTGTGCGTAAATGGCAATCCAGGTGGTGCCCCAAATGATGACGACGGAAAGGTATAAAAACAGGTTCATTGCGATTCTCCATACCAGAATGGGCGCAGTGTATGCCGCCTCTGGCAGGCTGGCTTGCACCGGGCTGCGCTGAACTTGCAAATTCTTGCGCATTTTTCGCAGTCGTCCCGATGAGACCTGTTTTCTGTCCGCCTTCCGCCGTAAACTCACCGCATGTGTTTAAGGGACCGATGCGACGATGAGCACCTACCAGACGTTTGATATTCTGCAACGCGCCAATGCGCAGTTACGCGATACGGTGCATTTAAATAGCGGTGTTCAGCTGGCGGCGTGGTTTAACCGTGGCGTGCGGGTGACCAATCTCAGCGATCATCACACGCTCAGTCTCTACGTTGCCGACGGTTATGACACATGGCATAAAACGCCGCACGGCTGGCATAACGGCGGCGGCCCCGATCGCTTTTGTTTAATGCCCGCAGGAACCGAATCCACCTGGGATGTGCGAGCAAACTTGTCGTTTGTACACCTTTACTGTACCGAAACTCAGATGCGCCAGCTGGCGGAACAGACGTGGGATCGCAGTCCTGCGCGGCTCACGCTCGATCAAAAAGTGTTCGCCGATGACGATCGTATCACCCAACTCTATCGCCATTTTTTGCTGAGCTGCGACTGGCAACAGCCCGCTAACCAGCTCATGCTGAGCAGCGCCTCAACGCTGCTTCTGACACATCTGTTGCAGCAGTACAGTGACGTTCAATGGCAATTACCGCAGGTGCGTGGCGGGCTGGCACCAGCGGTACAGCGTCGGGTGATGGAGTTTATTGACGCGAATCTCGATCAACCTTTAACGCTCGCGGAGCTGGCGCAGGAAGCAGCCTTAAGTGAGTTTCACTTTGCCCGCATGTTCCGTCACGCCGTTGGCGAGGCACCTCATCAATTTATTATGCGTCGCCGCATGCAGCGCGCACAGCAATTGTTGGCACAGCCGCAGCTTTCACTTACTGATATTGCATTACGCTGTGGGTTCTACTCTTCCAGTCACTTCAGTAATCGCTTCCGCCAGGTTCACGGTGTTTCACCCTCTGTTTATCGCCAAGGGATGGGCTGAAGCTGATAAGAAATATCGGTGCACTTCAGGCGTTCTGCGCCATGTCTATCGGACTCATATCTCTCACTGCGGGAAGAGATATGAGCAAGCCACACCGTCAACCTTTCTGATTTCCCCGGCGAGTATCAATAAGCCTTATTTAAGAAAAAAAATAAAAAATATTGCTTCTTAGGTCACACGCTATCTTCCGTTTACCCGGTAATGGACGAGATCTCATTTTTAATAAAAAATTAAAAAATCAGATCCCTCATGAGATTTGGGTTTTCTGCACAATTTTTAACCTTAAGTCAAATTGATCATTTGCCGTACACCCTTATTCCATGGGCCTTGCAGAGACGTCGTAAGAAATTTCTTATAAATCAGAAAGATGATCTCTTTTTGCCACATGCATTATTTGAAATATTAGGTTACATAATTTTACTTCCAATCACACAACTAACGTTTCTAAACTCCGTCCATAGGGGATTATCCGAATTTTTTCTTTTCAGATAAATACCCAAAAAACACAGTGTCAGCATGCTAGTGAATGGAATGTGCTTGCTTTTGACGCCTGTTTTTTGATTCACGTCGGATGATGTGAACAGGGGGGTTGTGCTGGCATGGTAAGCCGTTCTTATTAATTTCTCACTGGTATTGACCGTTTCTATTACTCCATAGAACAGGGACAGCCATGTCTAATTCCTATCAATCCGAGATCCCAAAGGCTCGCGTTAATATCCAACTGAGTGTGCATACCGGCGGTGCGCAGAAGAAAGTCGAATTACCTCTCAAACTGATGGTGATGGGCGATTACAGCAACGGTGCCGAGCAACGTCCGGCGTCTGAGCGTGAAAAAGTCGACGTCAATAAAAACAACTTCGACAGCGTGCTCGCCGAATTCTCCCCCTCCGTCAATCTTTCTGTAGAAAACACCCTGGCCGGTGACGGCAGTGAAGAAAACGTCAGCCTCTCTTTCGCTCAGATGAAAGACTTCGAGCCGGAGCAGGTAGCCCGTCAAATCCCGCAGCTCAAGGCGATGCTTGCCATGCGTAATCTGCTGCGCGACCTGAAGGCTAACTTGCTGGACAACGCGACCTTCCGCAAAGAGCTGGAAAAAATCCTGCTTGACCCAACGCTTAGCGCAGAACTGCGTAATGAGCTGTCTGCCCTGGCACCAAAACAAGCCTGAAGGTCGTGATGTTTAACGGATTAACGAAGAGAAGATGCTGATGTTTGTGAAAAATGAAAATGCTGCCGGCGGGGAAAGTATCGTGCCGGATCGCCCGGAAGCAGGTGGTGTGTATGCCACCCTGTTTGAAAAAATCAACCTGAACCCGGTGTCAGAGCTGAGTGCGCTTGATATCTGGCAGGACAACCAGGCAATGTCGGATGCGACGGCCGATGAGCGTCTGACCGCCGGCATGCAGGTGTTTCTGGAGTGCCTGAGCAAAGCGGGTTCAAAAGTTGAAAAGCTGGACAAAACCCTGATTGACCACCATATCGCCGAGCTGGATTTTCAGATTAGCCGCCAGTTGGATGCAGTCATGCATCATCAGGAATTTCAAAAGGTTGAGTCTTTGTGGCGCGGGGTGAAGTCCCTGGTCGACAAAACCGACTTCCGTCAGAACGTCAAAATCGAACTGCTGGACGTGTCGAAAGATGACCTGCGTCAGGATTTTGAAGACGCGCCGGAGATTATTCAGAGCGGATTATACCAGCACACATATACCGCAGAATACGATTCTCCGGGCGGAGAGCCGATTGCCGCGCTGATTTCTGCCTACGAGTTTGATGCCTCTGCGCAGGACATGGCGCTGCTGCGTAATATCTCCAAAGTGTCCGCTGCCGCCCATATGCCGTTCATCGGTTCTGCGGGTCCGAAATTTTTCCTTAAGGACAAAATGGAAGAGGTCGCGGCTATCAAGGACATTGGTAACTACTTCGACCGCGCCGAATACATCAAGTGGAAATCCTTCCGCGAGACGGACGATTCCCGCTACATCGGTCTGGTGATGCCGCGCGTGCTGGGCCGCCTGCCATACGGCCCGGACACTGTGCCGGTGCGCAGCTTCAACTACGTCGAAGAGGTGAAAGGCCCTGACCACGATAAATACCTGTGGACCAACGCTTCCTTTGCCTTTGCGGCCAATATGGTGAAAAGCTTCATCAGCAACGGTTGGTGCGTGCAGATTCGCGGCCCGCAGGCCGGCGGTGCGGTGCAGGACCTGCCGATCCACCTGTATGACCTGGGCACCGGCAATCAGGTGAAGATCCCGTCTGAAGTGATGATCCCGGAAACCCGCGAATTTGAATTCGCCAACCTCGGCTTTATCCCGCTGTCGTACTACAAAAACCGCGACTACGCCTGCTTCTTCTCGGCTAACTCCGCGCAAAAGCCGACGCTGTATGACACGGCGGATGCGACGGCTAACAGCCGTATTAATTCCCGTTTGCCGTACATCTTCCTGCTGTCGCGTATTGCGCACTACCTGAAGCTTATTCAGCGTGAAAATATCGGCACGACGAAAGACCGTCGTCTGCTGGAGCTGGAACTAAACACCTGGGTACGCACGCTGGTGACTGAAATGACCGATCCGGGCGATTCACTTCAGGCGTCACACCCGCTGCGCGATGCGAAAGTGACCGTAGAGGATATTGAAGATAATCCGGGCTTCTTCCGCGTGAAACTGTATGCGATCCCGCACTTCCAGGTTGAAGGCATGGACGTCAACTTGTCGCTGGTTTCCCAGATGCCGAAGGCTAAGGCATAGACAGAAAACGATGAAAATTTATCGTCCACTGTGGGAAGACGGGGCCTTTTTGGCCCCACAACAGTTTCAGCAGCAGGCGCTGTGGGATGCGCATGTGACCGACACGGTCGCACGTATGGGGCTGGCTCACCCCTGGGGCGTGGTGGCCGCTTCGTTTGATGATGCCGGACTGGCCTTGTCCCGCCTCAATGCCACCCGTCTGGTGGTGCGATTTGCGGATGGCACGCTGGTGGATACCGACCTGTCGGACAATCTGCCGCCGGTCTGTGATCTGTCCGCCGCACAGGCGCAGGATGCCGTAGAAGTGCTACTGGCGCTGCCGTTGCTGAGTGCCAACGGCGGCAATCTTGATGACGGGAGAGACAGTGAACGCCCCCGCAGGTGGAAAGCCGAGCGGGTGCCGGTGCAGGAGCTGGCCGGAAACGAACGCGGCGAACTGGCCATCCTTCGCCATGCGATGACACTAAGGTTGTCTACACAGGAAAATACCGCCTGGCTGACCTGTCCGGTAACACGCCTCGTGCGCAATGCTCAGGGGCAATGGAGTCGGGATCTGACCTTCATTCCGCCGTTGCTTTCTCTTGCCGCGAGCCCGCTGTTGATAGCGGAACTGGGTGACATTTATAAACGCCTTCAGGCACGACGCCAGCGCCTGATGGCTATGCGGCGTGAAAGCAACGAACGGATGGCCGACTTTGCCGTTGCGGATGTTTCTCTGTTCTGGTTGCTGAATGCCCTGAACAGCGCTGAGCCGGTACTGGCAGAACTGCTACAAAATCCCACCCGTCACCCCGAACTGCTGTATCGCGAACTGGCCCGTCTGGTGGGCAGTCTGCTGACGTTCTCACTGGAGCATGACGCCGCCGATATTCCGGTTTACCGGCATGAAGCGCCGGAGCAGGTATTCCCGCCGTTGCTGACGCTGCTCGATAACCTGCTCGAGGCCAGCCTGCCATCGCGGGTAATCAGCATTCATCTCGAGCGAGACGAGCAGATCTGGAAAGGATTACTGCACGATGCGCGTTTGCGTGAAGGGGCGGACTTCTACCTTTCCGTGCGTGCTTCCATGCCGAACCATGATCTGCAGGTGAAATTCCCGCAGCTATGTAAGGCCGGCAGTTTTGATGATGTTTCCGAGGTGGTGAACGTGGCCCTGAGCGGCATGGTGATTAAACCGCTCAGCCATGTTCCTGCGGCCATCCCGCTGCGCCTGGAGAACCAGTATTTTGCGCTGGATCTGAGTACAACTGCCGCCCGAGCCATGCTGGAGGCCGGCAGTTGTACCTTCTACACCCCGCAATCGCTGGGGGATGTGAAACTGGAACTTTATGCGGTGCTGCGTACATGAAACCCTCCGATTTGAGCCAGATAGAACGCATTTTTTACCCCGGCTGGCTGATGGCGAGCCAGTTGCGCGGTGGGCAGGAAGTCCGGGACGGTGAACGGCTCTACCGGCAGGCCCGCCGCCTGGTGGAAGAGGCCCGTACCGCGCTGGCCGATGCGGGGTACAGCGAAACCCAACGGGATCACATGGTGTATGCCCTGTGTGCCCTGCTGGATGAAAGCGTACTCAACCGGGGCACGTCTGATGATGGTTATCTGACCTGGCACCGCGATCCGCTGCAGGCGTACTTCTTTAGCACGCTTAACGCCGGTGAGGAGTTATGGGAAAGGATCCGCATGCTTCTCAAAGAAACTGCGCCCGATACGGCGGTGCTGACCTGCCTGTACCGTACGGTGCAACTGGGCTTTGTAGGGCAGTACCGTGCACAGGATGACGAACGCCGTGAGGATGTAGTGCGCAGGTTGGGTCAGCGAGTGCCACCGTTTCAGCTTGCCCACGATGCGCCGGTTATCGTCAGGGCATCGCGCCTGCGCAGCGGTCGCCGGTGGTACTGGCTGTCCTGGTTTGCCGGCACCGTGGTGCTGGTCGCGCTCTGGTTTTTCCTCTCCTCATCTCTTACCGAGATGGTGAACCAGATAATCAGGCCGGGGTAAGCGATGCGTGATATTTACCGGGCTCTGCTGCCAGCACTGGCGGGTCTTTTTGCCCTGTGGCTGATACTGGGGTTCTGGCCACTCTCTGTGAGTAGCCAGGTGGCGCTTTGCCTGCTGGTTGTCCTGGTCTGTGGCGTCGTGCTGTGGCGGGAGTGGCGAGTATCGCAACGCCGTCACGGAACGGTTAATCACGTGACCGAGGACAGTCTGCCGCCGGAGGACTTCCAGGGGGCGGTCATCCTCGCCTGCGGGGACTCTGCGGCGCTGTTCGGGTCCGAAACCCAACACCGTGAAACCCGCCAGGGGTGGTACCTGCGGGTCAATGATGCAGAACAACTCCCTTTGCTGGTGCAACACCTGAGCCTCGTGCGACCGGCGCTGGTGTCACAGATTTCCGTACTGCTGGCGACGTTGCCTGAACACCATCACAGCCCGGATGATTTTACCCAGTGTCTTCGGGGCTGGCAGCGTGCTGTGGTGCAGTGTCGCCCGTGGCTGGGCGGTTTGCCACCCGTATGGTCCGTGACCTGGGTTTCACCGCCAGGGGCTTGTGTGCAGGAAGTGCCGGTCTGGTTTACCACGATCAGTCACCGTGCTGGTATTCAGGTCCATCAGCCCGGGCAGGGAAACCGGCAGCTTGCTGACTGGCTCAATGAAATCGAGCCCTCCGGGCGCTTTAGTCGCCTGAGTCAGGCGCTGTGGCTTAACAGCCTGCTGGGCTGGCAGGGGGGTCAGATAGACAGTTTGCTGACAGCCCGGCAGGGAGAACTGCCCGCACTGAAGATTTGTGCACAGGGTTTTTGCATGGTGCCGGTCAGCGGGCAGGCCAATAGCCTCTGGCAACAGCATATTGCCGGCATAACGGCATTGCCGCCGGAGCGGGTGGATTCTGCAGACCCGCTTCCTCTGCCAGAACTGCTGCTTCCGGGTCTGCCGCGTCGCAGGGGTATCAGTCGACGGATGGCGTTCTGGCGTCATGTGGGCCTGCTCGCAGGCGTTTTCCTCGCGCTGGTGATGCTAGCGTCTTTTATCAATAACCAGCGTCTTATCCGCAGCGTGGGCGACCATCTTGCACTCTACTATCGCCTCAGTGGCGAGCCTCCGGCACCAAAATCGCAGGCTCAACAGCGCCTGCAGGCTGACGGTCGCCTGCTGGATGACTGGCAGCGTCGGGGAGAACCGCTGCGTTATCGCATGGGCCTGTACCAGGGATTGCGCCTTGTGGCACCTGTTGAGGCGGCGGTCAGTGACTGGGCTCCGCCAGTCCCCCCGGCACCTGTTATCCAGAAAATCGTACAGGGACCGAAAACGGTTCGCCTCGACAACCTGTCGCTTTTTGACTCCGGCAAAGCGGATCTGAAGACGGGGTCCACCAAACTGCTGGTGAACTCCCTGGTGGGTATCAAGGCCAGGCCGGGCTGGTTGATTGTTGTCAGCGGACATACCGACAACACCGGCAATCCCCCCCTCAATCAGACACTCTCGCAGAAACGCGCCGAAGCGGTGCGTAACTGGATGCGCGATACCGGCGACGTGCCCGAAAGCTGTTTTGCGGTGCAGGGCTACGGCGAAAGCCGGCCTGTTGCAACCAATGATACCCCGGAAGGCCGTGCGCTTAACCGGCGTGTCGAAATCAGTCTGGTACCGCAGGCAGATGCCTGCCAGATGCCCGATACAAAACCAGCGTCACCGGATGAACGTGACGTTTTAACTCAATAAATGGAGAAGTAAACCATGGCAATTCCTGTTTATCTTTGGCTCAAAGACGATGGCGGTGCGGACATTAAAGGGTCCGTAGACGTTAAGGACCGTGAAGGCAGTATCGAAGTGGTTGCACAGGAACACACTCTGTACATCCCGACCGATAACAACACCGGCAAGCTGACCGGAACCCGCATTCACACCCCGTTCCTGTTCACCAAAGAAATCGACTCGTCCAGCCCGTATTTGTACAAAGCGGTAACGACAGGCCAGACGCTGAAATCTGCTGAGTTCAAGTGGTACAAAATCAACGACGCAGGCCAGGAAGTGGAGTACTTCAACACCAAGCTTGAAAACGTGAAACTGGTGAAAGTCGCGCCGAAAATGCACGACATCAAAGACCCGGGCTACGAGAAGCATAACCACCTCGAAGCGATCGAACTGCGTTACGAGAAGATCACCTGGACCTACAAAGACGGCAACATCATTCATTCCGACTCGTGGAACGAACGCGCCACCGCCTAAGTTACTCGTCATATTTCGTGCGGTAACGGCGTTGGCTGCGTTCGCTTACCCCGGTCACTTACCGCTGTAAGCTCCCGGGGATTCGCGTACTTGCCGCCTTGTTACCGCACGAACTATTTAGAGTAACCACTCAGACGGGCAGTCCGTTCTGCCCGCCTTTTTCTTTGCTGAGCGCCTGCGTGACGGACGTTGAGCAAAGAAACCCACAAACTGCCAGCCTGACCGCATGCGCTTTGGTCCCCCTGAACGGGAAACAGCGAGGGGCGGTAGCGTGTCCGGCAGTTAATAAAGAGAGAGAGTTATGGAAAATCCAGCCATCCTGTTGCGACGTCTGAACCCTTACTGCGCCCGCGCCATGGAAGGGGCGGCCTCCCTGTGCCAGACCCGCGCCCATGCGGAAATCCTGCCGGAGCACTGGCTGCTGAAACTGCTGGAACAGGGCGAGGGCGACCTCACGGTGCTGGCGCGTCGCTACGAATGGGATATGGACGCGCTGTGGCAGGATTTGCTCGGCTGGCTGGATACACTGCCACGCTCGGTGCGCGGGCGACCGCAGCTGTCTGACAATATTCAGACGCTGATGCAGCAAGCCTGGCTGATTGCGTCACTTAACGGAGAAGCGCAAATGCGCAGTGTCCATCTGCTGATGGCGCTTATCGGTAAACCAAAACTGGCACGCTGCGACGGTCTGTGGCCGCTGCTGACGCTGGGGCAGAGCCAGCTGGAGTCTCTGCGACCGCTGCTTGATGCGCAGTCGGACGAGCGACCGGAGGTTCAGCAGGCAGCAGAGCTGGCGCAGAGGCACGTCGGCGAGGTCGAATTCGTTGGCCGCCCGGTGGGCGCTGACGTCAAAGAGGGTGAACTGAACCCGGCGCTGCAAAGCGCACTGGATAATTTCACCCTCGACGTTACCGCCAAAGCGAAAGAGGGCAAGATTGACCCGGTGTTTGGTCGTGATACTGAAATTCGTCAGATGGTGGATATTCTCTCAAGACGTCGTAAGAACAACCCCATTCTGGTCGGCGAACCGGGTGTCGGTAAAACGGCCCTGGTGGAAGGTCTGGCGCTGCGCATTGCCGAGGGCAATGTGCCTGAATCGCTGAAAACCGTCAGCCTGCGTACCCTTGACCTTGGCCTGCTGCAGGCGGGCGCGGGGGTGAAGGGGGAGTTTGAACAGCGTCTGAAAAACGTCATCGATGCGGTGCAGCAGTCACCTACCCCCATTCTGCTGTTTATCGACGAAGCGCACACCATTATCGGTGCGGGCAATCAGGCGGGCGGGGCGGATGCCGCCAACCTGCTAAAGCCGGCTCTGGCGCGTGGCGAACTGCGCACCATCGCGGCCACTACTTGGTCTGAGTACAAACAGTATTTTGAACGTGACGCTGCCCTTGAACGCCGTTTCCAGATGGTGAAAGTCGACGAGCCGGATGATGAGACCGCCTGCCTGATGCTCAGGGGCCTAAAATCCCGCTACGCCGAACACCATGGTGTGTACATCACTGACGATGCGGTGCGCGCTGCCGTCACGCTGTCCCGACGCTACCTGACCGGGCGCCAGTTGCCGGACAAAGCGGTCGATTTGCTGGATACCGCGAGCGCCCGGGTGCGCATGAGTCTTGATACCGTGCCGGAAGCCATCGCTCATCTAAACGCGCAGATGACCGCGCTCACGCTGGAAGAGCAGGCGCTGCTGGAAGATACCGCTGTCGGCGGTCATTCCCAGGGTGAGCGGCTGGATACCATTAAAAAATTGCGTCTGGTATTGAGTACGGATATCGCTACACAGGAACAGCGTTTCGTGCAAGAAAAAGCGCTGGCAGAACAGCTGATGGTTTGCCGTCAGGACATCAGCCGTCAGGCCGACATCCACGACCTGCAGCAACAGCTGGAAACGCTACAGCAGGATAATGCGCTGATTCAGGTGGATGTGGATACGCGTACTGTCGCCAACGTGATTGCCGACTGGACCGGCGTGCCGCTCTCCTCATTAATGAAGGATGAGCAGACTGAACTGCTGAGTCTGGAGCATGAAATTGGCAAACGCGTGGTGGGCCAGGATGTGGCGCTGAACGCCATTGCGCAGCGGCTGCGCGCCGCCAAAACCGGACTCACCTCAGAGAACGGCCCGCAGGGCGTGTTCCTGCTGGTCGGCCCGAGCGGCACCGGTAAAACCGAAACCGCGCTCACGCTGGCGAATGTGCTGTACGGCGGCGAAAAGTCCCTTATCACCATCAACCTGTCGGAGTACCAGGAGCCGCACACCGTCAGCCAGCTGAAAGGGTCGCCGCCGGGCTACGTCGGCTACGGTCAGGGCGGCATACTGACTGAAGCGGTACGCAAGCGCCCGTACAGCGTGGTGTTGCTTGATGAAGTGGAAAAAGCACACCGTGACGTGATGAACCTGTTCTACCAGGTGTTCGACAGGGGTTTTATGCGTGACGGAGAAGGGCGTGAAATCGACTTCCGTAACACCGTTATTCTGATGACCTCGAACCTTGGAAGTGACCATCTGATGCAGCTGCTGGATGAACAGCCGGATGCCACCGAAGGCGACCTGCACGAACTGCTGCGACCGATCCTGCGCGCCCACTTCCAGCCGGCGCTGCTGGCACGTTTTCAGACGGTGATTTACCGCCCACTGAGCGAGCCGGCAATGCGCACCATTGTAGAAATGAAGCTCGGCCAGGTCAGCAAGCGCTTACATCGCCATTACGGTCTGACCACCCATATCGACGAGAGTCTGTTCGACGCCCTGACGGCTGCCTGTCTGCTGCCGGATACCGGTGCGCGTAATGTCGACAGCCTGCTAAACCAGCAAGTTTTGCCGGTGCTGAGCCAGCAGTTACTTACTCATATGGCCGCGAAGCAAAAACCAAAATCGCTGACGCTGGGATGGAGTGATGAAGAAGGGATTGCGCTAGAGTTTGCTCATGGCTGAAAAAAATCAGGATAAAGCAAAAGAAGGTAGTGTCAGGTTACTGATGACAGGTGAAATACAGCTGGCACAGTCGGTATTTGCGTCAACGATTGAGTATGCAAGCGTGTGGATCCACAAGGACAGCTATCTGCCGTTTAATCTGCAGAATGAAAATACGGCAATGACACCGAACGGTGAGCTGTATTTTCGTAATCAGTACCATGATGACTTTTCGCTGTCGACCGATGATATGCAGCATCTCTTTATCCATGAAATGAGCCACGTCTGGCAACGGGCCAGAGGGATGAATGTGATTGGTCGGGGACTTGTCAGCTGGCTGGTGAGTTATCGTTATACGCTTGATGGCCGGTTGTTAAGTGATTACCCGATGGAGCAACAGGCGCAGATCATTGCGGATGATTTTACGTTGCAAACTCAGGGATATAAGGTATGACATCGATTGTGGGGGGGGTAAAAATCCAACCATTACTCTGGATGGAAATACTACGGAGTCAGTAATACGTGAACAATACAAAATTGCATTACGGGGGTTCCCATGGTGAAAGTGTATGGCTTTCGTATGTTTTGGTCAGTTGTTTTTTCTGGCATGTTTCTGTTGATATTAACTGGATGCCCTGGTCCGGGAGACAGGTTTATCCCGCATGAAAGCACTTCTGTTAGTAAACAGGGAAATAACATATGTTTTAACGTTATTGATGCTCAGGATTACCAACCTGCTGACATAGGGATAAATCCACGAGAAACCCCCTCTAAGGAAAAAGATTTTAATTTTTCTCCTGGCCTCACGATCGTTGATGGGAAGTTATGTATCCCCCCTTCTTTTTATTATTTCCCTGATAATGGGAAGTTCATTGTCGAATATATATTAATTTCAAAGAAACATGATGATGAGCCACGGAAGTTCGTTGTCGGCGTGGGGATAGATCATGGGAAGGTTTATAATTTTCCGTTGACCGATCGTGAAATTGCAAGGCCGTATGGTTCAATTCAGGTGTCTGAATAATAAATATATAAATTACTCTCCAATGACCAGGCCATCATCGCAGTTAATTTATTAAAATTTTAGCCTTATTTCTGCTCATCATCGCCGGAATTATGTTTCTTCCTGATGCTTTTATTTACACATCTGTTAAGCATTTTATTTCCGTCAGGAGCGATGGTGAATACGCGATGAATAATTTTAAGATAAACGTGTTGCTGATTAAAACCCTCGCCTGCGCCCTCGGGGCTGGAGCCGTAATCACTCTTTTTCGTACTCGCTGAGTACCCCTGATTAAACCTGTTACTTGCCCTTCGGCAAGAATGTCATGGACTGCAGGTTATCCCATGGAGTCAATATCATGAGTCTGACAGATACGCTTAAAAATACCCTGTCTGCGTTAACTGAAGGCGGAATAAACCGCTACCGTCTGGATATTCCATCCTGTACAGCATCACTGGATGTGGAAACTTTCAGCGGCAAGGAGTTCATGAGTGAGCTTTATTACTATCAGGTTATCTTTACCAGCAGTAACCAGAATATCAGTTCAGCGCAACTGTTGACCAAGCCGGTCAGGCTGACCATGGGAACCGGGCCACTGATGGGGCTGACCGGGCAGAAAGTAGTGCATGGGGTGGTAACGCATTTCAAGCGTATCAGCGGTTCACGCGATCAGGCGACGTACCAGATTATTATCGAGCCATTCCTGTCTCTGCTGCGCAAGCAATTTCGTACCCACCGCTTTTTTGTCAATAAGTCGGTACCGGAAGTTGTCACCGAAGTATTGCAGGAGCACGGCCTGAAAGGCTGGGAGTATGAGTTCACCCTCAAAGCCGACTATCCGAAGCGTGAACAGATTAACCAGTATCAGGAAAATGACTTCGCGTTTATTGAGCGTCTGCTGGCCGAAGTGGGGATTTTTTACTTCTTTACCCTGCAGCCGGACACCCAGACCGAAGTGGTGCACTTCGCAGACAAGCAGAGTGCGTGGACGTTCGGTAAATCTTTGCCACTCAACAGCCCGTCAGGGATGAGTGATAATGCGGCGGATTCGGTATGGGGCATTAACGTCAGGCATAACGTGGTAGAAAGTACGGTGACGGCCAGTGATTACAATCATCGTGAAGCGCAGAAAGTCCTGACATCCGCACCGGCGGATATGACCCGCGGCGACGGGGAAGGAAACACCTACGGCGATGTGTACCACTATCGTCCGCGTCATCTGGACAGTGGCGACAAAATTACCCCCACCGCTGAGACCGGCAACTTCTGGGCACGCATGGAGCATGAACGCTTCCTGTCCACCCAGACAACGGTCACCGGCAGCAGTACTGATGGGACCCTGAGCCCGGCGCAGGTGCTGACCATCACCGAAACAGTTCTTGCGCCCACCTTGCCTTCGGCAACAGAAAACGGGCTCATCATCGTGAATGCCGGCTACACCGCCAGCCGCAAGAATGCCCTGCGTGTCGAATGGACCGCAGTACCGTACAGCGAAACCCGCTGCTGGCGTCCGCCGGCTAAAAAACGCCCGGTCATCAGCGGTACGCTGACAGCCCGCGTCACCAGCGCTAAAGACAATGATATGTATGCCTGGCAGGATGAAGCCGGCCTGTACCGGGTGAAATTTGACGCCGACCGCGATGACAAAGGCCAGGGCATGGAAAGCATGCCGGTGCGTTTCGCCAAGCCTTACGGTGGGGACAAGTACGGCTTTCACTTCCCGCTGATACAGGGCACTGAAGTCGCGATTGCCTTCCACGAAGGTGACCCGGACCGGCCGTACATCGCCCATGCTATGCATGATTCCCGTCACCTTGACCACGTTACTGAAGCCAACAGCACGCGAAATGTTATCCGCACCGCAGGCCTGAACAAGCTGCGGATGGAAGACAAGCGCGGCGAAGAGCACATCAAACTCAGTACGGAGTACGGGGGCAAGACACAGCTTAATTTAGGGCACAACGTGGATGATGACAGGCTGCTGCGTGGTGAAGGGGCTGAATTGCGGACGGATGACTGGGTGGCCATTCGCGGAGGTAAAGGAGTGTTCATTTCGGCCGATGCACAGCAAGGCGCACAGGGGCGAATGATGGACATGGAAGAGGCGATACAGCAGCTTAAAAACGCGCTATCGCTGGCAAAAAGCTTAAGCAACATTGTTCAGAAGGCTGAAGCTACGCGAGGTGATTCAGGCTCCCAGGAAGAACTTAATAATGCTCTGGATGATCTGAAGCAAGCAGGTATCTTGGCGCATGCTCCTGACGGCATTGGGATTGTTAGCCCTAAATCGGTGCGTGTAGCTTCAGGTGACGCAAGCGTCGGTCTAATGTCAGGAAAAAATACGGATATCAGTGCCGGGGAGTCAATTACGCTTGCTGCTACCAAAACAGTCAGTGTGTTTGCGCAGGCTGCAGGAATGCAACTGTTTGCAGGAGCCGGGAAAGTGGATATCCAGGCTCAGGGAGGAGAGCTTAACGCAGAGGCGCAGCAGGACATCACGATAAGCAGCTCCGAAGGGAAAGTCACCATGAATGCCAGCCAGGAATTATCGATTACCTGTGGCGGAGCATATATCAAACTCAGTGGCGGGAATATCGAACTGGGTGCGCCGGGAAATATTTTACTGAAATGTACTAATGCTCAAAAAATGGGACCGACCACGCTGAATACCCCACCGCGTACATTCCCGAAAGGGTACGGCGAGGGTTTCACATTAAAAGATCCCGAGAGCGAAGAAATTCAACCCTTCACGTTTTTTAGGATAACAACCGGGGAAGGTGAGATTTATGAAGGGGTTTCTGATGAGCAGGGAAAAACAATGCGGGTGTTCACAGCGATGCCATCGGCTTTGAAAGTTGAGTTTCCTGATGAAGAAATGGTTGATAGCAAGGAAGAGCTGTCATGAGTACAGCAACTACGTCTCTCGAATGCAAATATCCGGATGCCTGGACAGGTAAACAAAAAAAATATTGGGTTGAGATTCAACTGCTGGATGAGCTTGAGAATCCCATTCCCAATATGCCATATGTGGCTGAGAATGCAGCGACCCGAAGTCAGTGTGCTTCTTACACCGGCAAAAGTGACGCCAGCGGTATTATTCGAATAGAGGGACTACATCCTCTTGAGCTTATTTTGCATATTGAGGCAAACCCGCTTGCTGAGGAGATGGAAAAAAGAGCGTTACGACGCATTGGGCGGGCTGAGGATGATTCCACTGTAAAACCCAAAGCAACTGTTGAAGGATACGAGTATCGTTATCTGAAAATAGGCCAGCTGTGCAATGCTCTTCCTGAGATGATGCCGGAATGGAAAGATAAAGAAAATCCACCTAAATACCATTTCCCCGACACCCGGTTTGCCGGGCAGACGATAAAAAATCTTAACTGCCGGTACGTTTTTGAAGTCTGCCCATTTCGGGCATGGTCATTAATACTGCACCATCAAACGGATTATTCGATAGTTAATGCCTACAACTTTGGGATAATGGCCAATCTTTCTTATTCCAGAGAAGTCCAGATTATTCATTATTTCGAGCGTGAATGTGTCGATCTCTCTGCTGCGCCAAAATTAAGTGATGCGAACGATTATTACGCCGTTGTCAAAGATGTCCCATTTAGCCAGCGTTATATTAATCCGCGATTCTCCACCACCGCCGGGAATATTATTGAGCATGATACCCAGTTATTTTATATTTCTAACGATGAACATGTCATTGTTGCCTGGCGAGGTACTCAGGAGCCGAGGGACTGGTTGACGGATATAACCTTCAGCCCACAGGAGTGTCCATCTTACCTTGCACCAACGGGTAAAATTCATAAGGGTTTTTTAGATGCTTTTGAGTGCGCTAAGGATAAGTCACCTTCGAGTTTTGATGATATAAAATCATTTATAAGTCAAAAGAAACAATTATTTTTATGTGGGCACAGTTTAGGAGGTGCGTTGGCCTTAATTTATGCCGCAGAGTTAAAATCGATTCAACCCTTACTCTACACCTATGGCATGCCGAGAGTTTTTACCGCCGACGCTACCCTTCAGCTTACGGATGTGACTCATTACAGGCACGTTAACGACTCGGATACCGTTACCAGCGTTCCACCTGATGTTAACCTCTATAACTGGTTTTATGAGGTATATGGTCCCATAGGATCCGTACTTGGCACTACGTGGTCTATTGCAGAACTGTTCTCACAAAAGATTACAGGCATCACAATGGGGGATTGTTTCTGGCACCATGGTGACATTGTACTGTTCTATTTCACCACCCAGGTGGTGGAAAGTTTGCAATGTGAAGGCTCGATGAGTGCCCCCCATTGTAGAAAGATAAAATATCGTTTACCTAAAAAAACAAAATATTATTTAATTCCTTCTCTAGCAGAAGATAAAAATATCTCGGCGAAAATTCAGGATATACAATTTATTCGCTCTTTAACACCCGACAGCATGAAGACGTTTTTCCCGAAAAACACCAACCCGGATTTGGACTCCGTGTTAACCAATCCGCTAAACCATTCTATGCCGTCAGCCTATCTACCGTATATCAACAATCAACTGGTGGAACTGGTGTGTCCTGATGCTCCCTGGAAACGGAAACAGAGCAACGCTACATTCGAAAAACAGATGTCAGACTCCGGCATCCCGGATAATGAACAGGAAAGAAACCGGCTGTTTGCCGCGTTGCAACGCTTGGTGGTTGAAACCCTGAAAGTCACAGAGCAGATGCCTGAAGGAGGGCCAGCCTTTGAGCGTTTCCGCAAGACAAAACAGGAATACGATGAATGAAAAGGACTAATATATTATACCTGCTACCGTTATTAGCACTTAGTGGTTGTGCGCTAAGCGAAGAGCTTTCTCCGCCACCGGATGGTAAAACTGTAAAAATTGTCGTCGTTAAACCCGCTGATATCGATATTCTGCCGATGGATGTGATTTATCGCTCGGAAAAATGCAGGGACAAAATATTTACCTCAACAGGAGCGGTAAGTTCACGGGCTGGTTATCATCTGCTTACCGTACCTTTTAAGTCAGAAATGGGTAGTGGCACCGTAAGTAACCGTGTTGCATTGGACGGTGGCGGTCAGTGTGAATGGAAGCTCAGCAATATTCGTTTCCAGTTTAAGTTCAGCGATATGACGAAATTTGGGGCTGGTATTAAAAAGAACATTCCTAATGATATAGTTTTTGTTTTTGACAACAACTCTCCTCCCCGTGGGAATGGGCATTATGAAGATGTCTATGGGGATATAAAAATAAAAAATGATTACTATCCCTTGGTTATATATGATCGCATTATTGATCATGCGAAAACTCTTAGTATTGAAAGTGAAAGGATGCTGACTTATAAGGTTCATGATGGGAGGAGTATTTTTTTTGAGCCTCATGTATATTCTGATAAACTTGTAAAGATATTAGGTCCGGAAAAAATTGGCGATAATACACTTTCAATTTATCCAGATGGAACTCAAACCATCAAGAAAAAAGGTTCTTACCCGCTCGATTTTAAAAAACTTAATGAAATAAAATGAATTTGCTTATGTGTAGTCTCGATGTATATAAGCTGATTTTGGCCTTTTTATATTATTCAGTACATTATTATTGAGGATTTACGTGGCTAAAATAATTAAACCGAAGGTCTACCTTTGAGCGCTTCCGTAAAAAAAGGAATATGATGAATGAAAATAGTTATTGTTCTTTGCCTGTTACCTTTATTAGCGCTTAGTAGCTGTGCACTAAGTGAAGATCTATCTCCGCCACCGGATGGTAAAACTGTAAAAATTGCCGTCGTTAAACCCGCAGATGTAGATATTCTGCCGATGGATGTGATTTATCGCTCGGAAAAATGCAGGGACAAAATATTTACCTCAACAGGAGCGATAACTTCCCGGGCTGGTTATCACCTGCTTACCGTTCCTTTTAATCCGGAAAAAGGGAACAATATAGTGAGTAACAATATTGCGCTTGATGGCGGCGGCAAATGTGGGTGGACACTCAGCAATATTCGTTTTCAGTTTAAGTTTAGTGATATGACGAAGTTTGGTGCGGATATTAAAAAAAATATTTCTAATGATATTGTTTTTGTTTTTGATAAAAACGCCCCACCTCGTGGGGATGGGCACTATGAAAATATACTTAGCGATATTGTAATTAAACAGGATTATTACCCCCTTATTAGAAATGATCGGATGATAGATCATGCTAAAATCCTTAGGCTAATTAATAAAGATATGCTGACTTATAAAGTTAGTGATTCAAAAAGTATTCTTTTTGAGCCTAACGTCCACTCTGATAAGGTTGTTAATGTGTTAGGACCAGAGAAATTTGGTGAGGATTCTATAACCACATATCCTGATGGTACTCAAACAACTAACGCAAAAGGTCCCGACCCGCTTAATTTTGAAAAACTAAAATTGATAAAATAAATTTAGCAACTTTAAAAAATTAACCAATATCTAAATAGTATTGCGTCATTCTTAAACACAAAGACGCAAAGAGTTCTGAGACGCATTCGAAAAACAGATGTCAGATGCCGGCATCCCGGATAATGAACAGGAAAGAAACCGGCTGTTTGCCGCGTTGTAGAGCCTGCGCTGGAGCGCTTCCGTAAAAAAAAGGAATATGATGAATGAAAATAGCTAATGTTCTTTTCCTGTTACCTTTATTAGCGCTTAGTAGCTGTGCACTAAGTGAAGATCTATCTCCGCTACCGCATGGTAAAACTGTAAAAATTGCCGTCGTTAAACCCGCAGATATAGATATTCTGCCGATGGATGTGATTTATCGCTCGGAAAAATGCAGGGACAAAATATTTACCTCAACAGGAGCGATAACTTCCCGGGCTGGTTATCACCTGCTTACCGTTCCTTTTAATCCGGAAAAAGGGAACAATATAGTGAGTAACAATATTGCTCTTGATGGTGGCGGCCAGTGTGAGTGGAAATTAAGCAACATAAAATTTGATTTTCAATATCATAACATGCAAAAATTTGGGGGAGGGGTTAAGAAAAATATACCCGGTGATATTGTTTTTGTTTTTGATAAAAATGCACCTCCTCGGGGAGATGGGAATTATGATGATGTTTGTGGTGTTATAGAAATACAAAAGAATTACTACCCTTTAATTAGAAGAAAAAATACAGATGAGGATGTGTTAATTCTTAGTGTGCAAGGGCAACCCATGCTGACTTATCGTGTTCATGAAGCAAATAGTATTGTATTCATTCCTGTTTTCCATTCTGATATGGTTGTTAACGCAACCCCACCCAAAAATAAAGGTGATGGATACACTCTCTCTTACCCTAATGGAGAGAAAATAATAGATCATCGCTTTTCAAACTCAGAAAAAATGAAATATGACTTCGTTAAACAGAAAAGCCATTAAAATATTTATAATAGAAATATCGAGGTAAATAAAATATGTCTAAAGGTTTCGTGTTGCTCGGCGATAAAACCACTCACGGTGGTGAAGTAATTTCTGCATCATCGACTATGGTCGTCAATGGTAAAAAGGTAGCTCTTATCGGTGACGAAATAAGTTGCCCGGTAGAAGGTCACGGTACTAATCAGATCATTGAAGGTTCACCGGAATGGTCATCCGATGGCAAAGCAATTGTAGTGGATGGTTGCCATTGTGAATGTGGTTGCCAGGTAATGTCTAGCGCACCGGATTGTGCAATAGGATAAGTTATGGGCTGGGAACGTCAGAAATCCACCGTTGCAGATTTGCCCGAGGAACCCTCTCTTATTCTGTGGTTTATTGGTGGTGTCGCTACTCTGGTGGTCGGAGTGTTGTTATTTGTGCTTCATGTAAATCAGTTATCGGGACCTCTGCAACAATATAACCCGTGGTCTGTTGCAGCAGGTCCGGTGCTTGTCTGGTTTTTCCTCCTTTGCTTGCGTGGCTGGCGTTATAACAGCGCTTTTGAAAAGCATAGATTTGAATCGGATGAAGCAACTTATGCCCAGCAGCAATGGACCGCCTGGGCAGGGCGTCATATGGCTGTACTGCAAAGTGGTGTCATTCTACCCGGATTCTTGACCCCTGCGACGCTACTTCAGGCTCCTGCGGAACTTGAGCAACATGTTAAACAAGTCAGGCGTATCAGCCTTCAGAAAAATAAAAATGGACTTTCTTTATTGATCAATAGTGTACGCGAGATGATAGATCAACTTCCTGTTGATTTACCCCTCAGCGTAGCATTGCTGACGGACTCCCGGAGCGAAGAAGCAACACTGCAGAAGTTCTTTTCTGAAACCTGGCAGCAAAATATAACTTCTGACCGCCCGGTTCCTTTGGTGGAAATTCTGAAATCAAAATCTTTCCTCTCAATTGATGAGCGGCTGAAGTCACCGACACTCTCTGTGGAGCTTATCCTCATCCATCAAATGGAAGGGAAAGATCGGTACAGCGATGCTCTGGCTACTCTATTACTGGCCTCTGATGATGTTACCGCAAGGTATCAGTTAAGCCATAGTGCTCGCATCCTTCGGCCAATGTCTTTAGGCACGTCTGCTCTTCATGATGAGCTCACCATGTTTTTTTCCACACAGACTCAGGCGAACTCCACACGCTGTATTATAGGTGATCGGGTCGGTTGGGGAGACAGCTTTTCTACATTGTTGAATGTCAGTAAAGAATATGGCGGGAGCTGGAAAGCTGATCAACTTCACTGGCTGGAGAATCATGTCGGCATAAGTGGCCCCTTTTCTCCATGGGTGATGGCTGCGTTCTCCAGTGGCGTGGCAGGTCTTCAACATGCTGATTGCCTGGTGCTTTCTGGAGACGAAGAACAGAGTTTTATTACTACCGTGACAACAGGGAATCAAAATAATGACAACGGATAGTTCAGTGTGGCGCGGAGGCTGGAGTGGTTACGGTTTAACGGCGGTGATTGCTGCAGCAGTAGCCTGGTGCGTCTGGCATTATGGGAACAGAATTGGCTTGAATACCACGGGAATGAAATGCCTTGGCTTTGCAGGAGCCATGATCCTCCTGATGTTATTTCGACATGGAAAAATCATCGGGCTGGCAGTTCAACAACGCTGGCACCGCTTCCAGGCAAAACGCAAGGATGAATTGCCGGATGACGAATCCCGAATAGCACAAACTCCTCCCCGCAACGTCACCGTCGCTGAAATCCGTGAATCTATGCGTAATCTTTATGGTCGTAGCTGGACACGCAAAGTCCGCATCCTGCTTATCACGGGCACGGCTGGTGAGGTGGAGCAGTTAACTCCCGGGTTAACCACTCAATACTGGCAGGAAGATCGCGGCACATTGCTGCTGTGGGGCGGGGATCTCAATACGCCCGCAGACAGTGCCTGGTTAACTGCGCTGCGCAAACTGCGCCGCCGTCCGGTGGATGGCATGGTGTGGGTCACTTCAGCGTTTGACCAGCTCTCAGCCCCCGGACTGGAACGACCGCTGCCGGTTCCATCTGAAAGCACCATGGATACGCTGGCGCATGCCATCAGCGATCATATGGATGTGCTGGGCTGGAAGCTTCCGTTGTATGTCTGGTCCCTGCACCCGCGCGCTGGTAAGCAGGAAGGACGCATTACTCAGGCGACCGGTTGTCTGTTGCCTGCCGGTTGTCGCACCGAAGGGCTGGCAGAACAACTGTCCGCCCTGACGCCGGACTTGACCTCGCAGGGCCTGCAGCAGACCTGCGGCGAGGTGAAACATAACTTCCTGCTGATGCTTGCCGACCAGCTTAGCCGCGAACCGGAGAGCGTGACTGCGCCGCTGTCGGTGTTGCTCAATCCGTACCGTCCGCTGCCGCTAGCGGGCGTGGTGTTCAGTCAGGTTTCTGCCGGTGCTGAACGTGCTGTGCAGCACCACTGGGGCAGAGATAAGCGCTGGGATGTGTTACCCGATTCTGTCCGCGACCTTCCCGCCGATCTTCGTCCGCGTCAGCCCGGTATCCGCTGGTGGCGGGTCATGCTTTATGTACTTGCGCTGTTGATGGTGTTGTGGGGCGCCTGGATGGTGGTTTCCTTTATCAACAACCGTAACCTGATTGTCAGCGCGCAGACGCAGGCTGCACAGGCCTCAGAGCAAAAGCAGCCGCTGGCTGACCGTCTACTGGCGTTGTCAGCATTACAGAAAACACTGGCCCGCCTGCAGTACCGCTCAGAGCAGGGAGCCCCTTGGTATAAGCGTGCCGGTCTCAACCGTAATGATGAACTGCTTACCGCCCTTTGGCCTCGCTATCGCGACAGCGCACAACCGCTGTTACGTGATGCGGCCGCTGACCATCTGACAGCGCAACTGGATGCGTTTGTTTCATTGCCGCCGGACAGTCCCTTGCGTGAGAAAATGGCAAAAACCACCTATGACCAGCTTAAACTTTACCTGATGCTGGCCCGCCCGAAACATATGGATGCGGCCTGGTTCAGCACCGCGCTGCTGCATGACTGGCCGAAGCGTGAGGGTGTGAAAGACAGTATCTGGCAAGGCCTGGCCCCGTCGCTGCTGTCGTTTTATGGCGCACAGCTGGTCACACATCCTGAGTGGATACTGCGGGCTGATGAAAACAGGGTCAGCCAGGCGCGTTCCCTGCTGGTTCGCCTGATGGGCGTGCGTAACAGCGAATCGACCCTGTACCAGAAGATGCTCTCGCAGGTGGCACACCTCTATGTCGATATGCGCCTCGAAGACATGACCGGCGATACCGACGCCGGCCGCCTGTTCAGCACCACAGAAATCGTGCCGGGAATGTTTACCCGGCAGGCCTGGGAGCAGTCGGTACAGCCCGCGATACAGAAAGTGGTGAAAGCGCGCCGGGACGAACTCGACTGGGTACTCACTGACAGTAAGCGTCAGGTGAGTAAACAGGATGAAACCTCGCCGGAAGCGCTGAAAAAGCGCCTGATGGAGCGTTACTTTGCCGATTTTAGCAGCGCATGGCTGGCGTTTCTCAACAGCCTGCGGCTTAACCGCGCGGCCACGCTGTCTGACTCGATTGACCAGCTGACCCTGATGGCCGATGTACGTCAGTCGCCTCTGGTGGCGCTGATGAACACCCTGAACGTGCAGGGGCGCACCGGTCAGACCGGCGAAGCGATTTCGGATTCTCTGGTGAAGTCGGCGAAGAATCTGCTGGGTGGGGACAATAAGGATGCGATTGACCAGAGCGCTGGCGTTCACGGTCCGCTGGACGCGACCTTTGGCCCGGTGCTGGCGCTGATGGACAAAACCCGCTCTGGCACGCAGCTCCAGAGCCTCCAGTCTTATCTGACCCGGGTGACGCAGGTGCGCCTGCGCCTGCAACAGGTGACCAACGCGGCCGACCCGCAGGCCATGACCCAGACCCTTGCTCAGACGGTATTCCAGGGCAAGGCGGTCGACCTGACCGAAATCCGTGACTACGGCAGCCTGATTGCCGCCGGCCTCGGGCAGGAGTGGAGCGGTTTTGGGCAGACAGTATTTGTGAACCCGTTGGAGCAGGCCTGGCAGCAGGTACTGACGCCGGCAGCAGACAGCCTGAACGCCCAGTGGCAACAGGCGGTGGTCAGCGACTGGAACAGTGCTTTCGGTGGGCGCTATCCCTTCAGTGATGCCAGCAGTGAGGTTTCCCTGCCGTTACTGGCGAAATACCTGAATACCGACTCGGGCCGTATTGCCCAGTTCCTGCAGACGCGGCTTAAAGGCGTGCTGCACCGGGAAGGGAGTCGCTGGGTGCCAGACAGCATGAATTCACAGAGGCTCACGTTTAACCCGGCCTTTCTGAAGGCCATTAACACGCTGAGCCGACTCTCTGACGTTGCCTTCCCGCAGGGCAATGCCGGGATGCATTTCGAACTGCGTCCGGGCACGGCGAGTGGGGTGATGCAGACCGACATGATTATCGACAGCCAGAAACTCACCTACGTGAATCAGATGCCAGCATGGAAACGCTTTAGCTGGCCTGCGGATACCGAAGCGCCGGGCGCGACATTAAGCTGGATAAGTACCCAGGCCGGCACCCGTCTGTATGCCGATGTTCCGGGGGCCTGGGGGTGGATACGCCTACTGGATAAGGCCTCTGTCAGCGACAATTCGGGCGTGGCCAGTAGCTACAACCTGCGTTGGAAAGCGCAGGACGGGCGCAACCTCAATTACACGTTGCGTACCGAAGCCGGAGAAGGTCCGCTGGCTTTGCTTAAGCTGCGCAACTTCCGCCTGCCGGAGAAGATTTTTAGTGTGGATACCTCGCAGATGCAGGCTTCCTTGTCAGGGTCAGACGCAGAGGAGATGTACTGATGCCATCACTTCATTCCCTACTCAGTGCCTGCCAGGCAGAACAGGTGTCGTTACTACAGCAGACGCGGGAGCGGGTTGCGCTGTGGGGCAACTGGCTGCTGCCGGTGTCCGGCACTTCACCGGCCGGAGAGGACCCCAGCTATGACGATGATTTCCAGCAGATGCGAGAAGAGGTCAATAAGCTCACCGGTGCGGACACGGAACTCGTCTGCCGGCTTGCCGAGAAACTGCTCACCACCACGGCAAAAGATATCCGGGTCGCCACCTACTACTGCTGGGCGAAACTGCACCGGGAAGGTGAGGGTGGGCTTGCTGACGGACTGGAACTGCTGGCCGGGTTGCTGGAACGTTTTGGTGCACAACTGCATCCCCGGCGTGAACGTAGCCGCAAAGCCGCACTCGAATGGTTAGCGGGTTCACGGATGGTGGACAGCCTGTCCCTTTATCCGGAAGTGGTCAGGAGCGATGCGTGCCGTACTGTGGGCGCACTTTTACTGATGGCGCAGTTAGCTGGAAAGGAGCCGGAGGAAAGCAGGCCACAGCTGGGCGGTTTGTACAGCGCGCTGGCCTCCCGCCTGGTGAGTGCCGGCGGTGTTAATGCCGTCGTCCCGCAGAACGCCAGTGACGCGACAGCTTCTTCTTCAGCTCCCCACGGTCACACACCTGAACTGGGCCGCATCACCTCCGGGCAGGATTTGCTGGCACAGGGGCGTACATTAACCGCTTACCTTCAGGAACAGCCCGGCGGCTGGCTTGCTGCACACCACCTGATGAAAAGCTTGCGACACGACACGCTGGCGGAACTGCCTGTGATGGCGGGTGACGGGCGTACCCGCATTGAGCCGCCCAAAGCGGACCAGCGCGCGCTGCTTAAACGCCTGTACCTGCAGCAGAGCTGGAGCGAAATACTGGAGCAGGCCGACAGCCTGTTCTCTCGCGGTGCCAATCACCTGTGGCTCGACCTGCAGTGGTATATCCATCAGGGGCTGGTGAAGTCGGGTCAGAGTGTGCTGGCTGACATGATTGCCGCCGACCTGAAAGGGCTACTGACTCGTCTGCAGGGACTTGAAACGCTGGCCTTTAATGATGGTACCCCGTTCGCAGATGAAGTGACCCAAAGCTGGATACAGCAGAGTGTTATGGAGTCAACCAGCGCCTGGGATGGTGGAGTGACCGCCGTCCCGGACAGCAGCGCTGACAGCGATATTCTGCAACTGGAACCGGAAGCACTCGCCCTTGCTGACAGTGACGGCACTGAGGCGGCGCTGAACTGGCTGCAGAACCGGCCTGGTATTACCACCGCCCGCCAGAAATGGCTGGTGCGCCTGCTGATGGGACGTATTGCGGAGCAGTACGGTAAAAATGAGCTGGCGACACACCTGTTCTCTGAACTGGGTTCACAGGCGGAGGGGTTGACACTTGCGCAGTGGGAACCTGGGCTGTTGTTTGAAGTGCGTGCGCGTCATCTGAAACTGCTGCGTATGAAAGCCGGGCGCAGTGAAAGCGACAAAACCCGTCTGCAGCCGGAAATGGAACACCTGCTTGCCGGACTGATAGCACTCGATCCGGTGCGGGCGGCTGTGTTGTGTGGCTAACGGTTACCAATTTTTTTGAATATGCCAGATGTTTTATGGAAGTTAAAATAAATGAAAATCGTAAAAATGGTTGCCTGTTTAGGTGCTTTGCTACTGCTTTCGGGTTGCACTGTAGTGTTGTGGGGCGGGAACAAAGTTGCTGACAAACGTACGGAAAAACATGTACAGGTTCAGGATAATGTCGATGGGGTATTTCAGTATAAAAACCTTGCAGCATCAGTTTTACAGGGAGAATCCAAAATCACACTGGATATACCCCCGGAAGGGATCGCTTTTTTGGGAGAAAAAAACATTTATATTCTGACCCGAGGAGCAACAGAACTCATGTCCTTAGATAAGATCTCGACCTTGGTAGCTCTGGTTTCAGGTTTTGAAAAATATGATGGTGTAAGGCTAAAGCTCACATCTTCCGGAAAAGATGATGCTGTAATGCATTTTTCTGACACCCTTGTGGTTTGGGTTGATAAAAGTTACGGCCGTATTTCTGATTACGAGCTTAATATTATTAAGTCGGCAGGTTTTTGGAACAATGGTGGCAGGTATGTTAAACAAGTACATATAGAAGGCGTTATTATTCCCAGAGGGAAGAATAATAATATATTCAGTAAAACGGATTTTTTGGATAAGAAACACAAAGTTCAATTTTATTCAGAGGATAACTCAACTAACTTCCATCCCTTAAATTTGGCGACAAACGTAGTGTTAACACCCTTCACTGCCGTTGCTGATATTATTTTTTTTCCGATATCTCTCCGTTTATTAGGGCTCATCAGTAACCCTTCTGTACATTAAAGCCTGGACTTTTATGGACGACTTAACCCTGCGTTATTACGATGCGGAAATGCGCTATCTGCGTGAAGCCGCGAAAGAATTTGCTCAGACGCACCCGGACCGGGCAGCCATGCTTGACCTCGATAAGGTGGGGACACCCGATCCGTATGTGGAGCGCCTGTTTGAAGGCTTTGCCTTCTCGATGGGGCGGCTGCGCGAGAAAATTGATGATGATCTGCCGGAACTGACCGAAGGGCTGGTCAGCATGCTCTGGCCCCACTATCTGAGGACCATTCCGTCGCTGTCCGTGGTCGCGTTCACCCCCGAGTTACCGTCAATGAAAATGGCCGAACGGGTGCCGGCCGGGCTTGAGGTTCACTCACAACCCATCGGGCCCAAAAACAGCATCTGCCGCTACCGGACCACCCGCGACCTGATGCTCAATCCGCTCAGCGTGTCCGGTGTCACTATGACGACCGAGCCGGACGGTCGTTCACTGCTGCGGATAAGCTTTGCCTGCAGCCAGCAGGCCGACTGGTCGCAGGCTGATTTGAGCCGTCTGAGTCTCTATCTGTCGGCAGAGACACCGGTCAGTAGCCATCTGCACCTGATGCTCACCCGACGGCAGGCGGCCATGTATATGCGTCTGCCGGGGCAGACTGACCGCATCCATATTGATGGCTATTTTTCGCCGGGCGGTTTTGGTGAAGAAGAGGGGTTGTGGCCTAAAGGTGATACCGCATTCAGCGGTTACCAGCTGCTGCTGGAGTATTTCACCTTCCGTGAAAAATTCATGTTCGTCCATCTTAACGGACTGGAGGGCATTACGCCTCCAGCGGGTGTGGCGTACTTTGATATTGAAGTGGTACTGAGTCTGCCATGGCCATCAGACCTGCCGGTTACGGATGACGCCCTTCGTCTGCACTGTGTTCCCGTAATCAACTTGTTCACGCTGGAGGCAGACCCGCTCACCATCACCGGGCTGGAAAGTGACTATCTGCTCAGACCCAAACGCCTGCAGGACGGGCATACCGAGATTTATACCGTTGATGCCGTGATGGGCTCTGGCCGTACCGGTGATGCCGAATATGTGCCGTTCAGCAGTTTTCGTCATAAAGGCGGCATGATGCGCCGACATGCCCCTCCGCGCTATTACCACACCCGCGTGAAGCGTGGGGTCACCGGCCTGCACGATACCTGGCTGATACTGGGCGGGCAACAGTGGGAGAACGACCGTAGCGTGGCAAGGGAAACGGTCTCCTTACGTATCACCGGTACCAACGGTCAGCTGCCGCGTCGTGCCCTACAGAGCACGCTACTTGACCGTTGTGAACAGGTGGTGCAGACAAACGTTTCCGTCAGAAACCTCTGCAAGCCCACGCTGCCGGTGTATCCGCCGGCGGAAGACCGTTTTCACTGGCGCGTGCTCAGTCATTTGGGGGCGGGTTTTCTTAACATGATGAGCAGTGCAGAAGTGCTGCGCGGTACGCTGGCGCTGTACAACTGGCAGGAGGATGAGCTGAATAATCGTCGCCTTGAGGCCATACAGCACGTGGAGCACCACCGTATTCAGCGCTTTGAGGACGGTTTCCTGCTGCGCGGTCTCGATATCGAGGTGACGCTCGACGGCAACGGCTTTACCGGCGAAGGGGACGTGCATCTGTTCGGGGAGCTGCTCAACCGTTTCTTTGCCCTCTATACCGATATGAATCAGTTTAACCAGCTCACGCTGATTGTTCAGCCAGAAGGAAAATGCATCCGGTGGAAAGAGAATCACTGTCCGCGCCTGCCCGGCTGATGGCACAGCTGGGTGACCGGCTGCCACACACCCACTTCTACCGTTTCTGCCAGCTGCTGGAACAAAGCCAGCCGGACCAGCCGGTTATCGGCAGTCACTGGCAGGTCCGTCACGAGCCGGTACGCTTCCGTCCGCATCCGGGAATGGGCTTCCCGGCATCGGAAATCAAAGGGCTGGAGTTACCGGAACAGCCGCATCTGCCACCGACCGTCAGGGTGACCTTTATGGGGCTCTACGGGGTGGAGTCGCCGCTGCCCACGCATTATATCGACGATATCACCCAAAGGCGGGAAGGGCATGAGGCTACGGCGGATTTCCTCGATATCTTCAATCATCGTCTAATTGCCCAGTATTACCGCATCTGGCGCAAGTACTCGTATCCGGCCACGTTTGAGGCCGGGGGAAAAGACAGGACTTCGCAATACTTGTTAGGTCTGGCGGGGCTTGGCATCGATGGTTGTGCAGAAAGCATCGCCACACCGATCTCCCGCTTCCTTGCACTGCTGCCGGTGATGTTGCTGCCGGGCCGCACCGCAGAAGGCATGATCTCGCTGGTGAGTCTGCTCGCACCGGATACCCGGGCGCAGGTCTGGCACCATGACCGGCGGCGTATTGCGCTGAAAAAGCCGCTGGCGATGAGTGTCCGTCAGCCGGTCAGCCTGAAGGGCCGCCCGGTCATGGGGGCATACGGGACTGACGTTAACAGTCAGGTGTTGATGCGTCTCACCAGCACCAATCCGGCAGAAATCAGAGGCTGGCTACCGGGCGGCGTCTTGCACACTGACCTGATGGCATTACTGCATGTTTATCTGGGGGCTCGCCTGGATGTCCGCCTGCAGTTGTGCGTGGACAGAACTCTGCTGCCCGATGCCCGAATGTGCAGCACACCCGGTTCTGCCGATGCGCAACTGGGACGCACGGCGGTAATGAAGCCGCTGGGAGCCGCAGGGGTACAGACAAACAAAAACCTCATTATCAATCTGGGGCGCTATGAGCGTGTTCAGGAAAACATTTATCGAAGGGAGGCCGATGAAGATGGCGATTATCACTGGTAAAGCCATGCGACTGGTTCTGTCGTCAGGATTTATGCTGCTGCTTGCTGGCTGTGGACTGACCCAGAAAGTGACCGACGGCACGGTGGCCGTGACCCAATCTATTTTTTATAAGCAGGTGAAAACCCTGCATCTTGATATCCGCACCCGTGAAGCGGTGAACAATAATGCCCGCGGGGAGGCACTTGCCACCGTGGTGCGTATTTACCAACTGAAAGACCGTAAAGCATTTGATAGTACGGATTACTCGTCCCTTTTCGCCGATGACAGTCAGGCTCTTAAGGCGGACCTGTTGGCAGCGAAAGATATTCACCTGCGGCCAGGCAGCGCAGTGATGGTGGATATGCCGATGGACGAGCACGCGCAGTATGTGGCGATAGCGGGGATGTTTATGTCCCCTGACACCATGAATAACACCTGGCGGATGGTGCTCTCCCGCAATGAGCTTGACCCGGATAAGCCGCGCATCATCGAAGCGGGTGATAACCGCCTGACGCTCATACCCGTGAGGGATGACTGATATGCCGCGCCCGTCTTTGTACGAGATATTGTACGGTAACTTCATCGGTGAGCTCGATTTACATCAGGTCAGCGAAGAAAACCAAGTCATTTTGTCCGTTCTCGATAACATGCAGCGCATCCTCAACTGCCGTGCCGGTACGCTGGCCCATCTCCCCGATTATGGCCTGCCGGATATGACGAAAATCCTGCAGGGCATGCCGGGTACGGCCCACCAGTTGATGGGTACGCTTTCAGGCGTACTGTTGAAGTACGAGCCGCGCTTGAAAAACGTTGACGTGGTGATACTGGAGCAGACTCAGCCCGGCGAATTACGTTATGCCATCGACGCAGAGCTGAAAGGCTTCGGGTTGGTGCGTTATGGCACGGAGTTTATGCCTGAGGGGAAAATACTGCTGCGGCACCTGAAGCAACAGCAGCTTATTGACCAGCAGGCCTTTTAATCATAGTGCGCAATAGCGGCTAAACAGACATAAAAAATACAAATGAAAATTAAGGGAATAACGCGTGGCACGAAGAAAAAAAGATGATAATGCGCTGGGCGTAATTCTGGTTATTCTTGGCGTTATCGCCTGGGGGATTTACGTCGCGGTAAGAGCACTGATTAACGTTAATGAGCGCTTTATTGATTCGGTATCAACGCCAGCCGGAATTATTGCTACCTTCTTTGGCGCCAGCTCTGGGGAAAACGCTGCACGACCATCTGGAACGTTACCGCATCAACTGGATTAACTTACGTAAAGAGTTTTTCCGCGTAGAGCTCAGCAAAATCATTAACGAGGTGGAACGTCACCACGGGCGGGTTGAATACATTGCTGACCCAATGGCACTGCAGTATCTGCAGAGTCTCGACTATGCAGAAAGCGAAGCCGCATAAACGATAACCTTCAATAGCTCCCGGTACGACAAATGGACAACTGGTCATGAATGACATCCCCCCACGTAAAATAAAAACCGGTGGCGACCCACGCACGCTTCCGGATTATACCGCCCTGCGCGAAGAACTGAGCAAACTGACGCATCCGGCGCGCCCGGATGTGAACTGGCGTTATGCCGAAAAACTTTGTCTTTCGCTGTTTGAACAAAATGGTGTGGAGTTACAGACAGCGGCCTGGTACACGCTGGCCCGTACGCAACAAGCCGGTCTGCTCGGTCTGAACGAAGGTCTGGCGATACTGGAGGCGCTGTTAAGCCATCAGTGGGGGACGCTGTGGCCGCAGCCAGTACATGCCCGCATGGAAATCCTCAGCAGTCTGAGTCAGCGTCTACAGCAACTGATGCGCTCGCTCCCGCTAAATTACAGCGACCTCAGCCAGTTGTATCGGGTGGAGCAACTGCTTACCAGTCTGGGGAAGGTGCTGCAGCGCCTGGAGCTTAAGCACCTGAGCCAGCTCGACACGCTGCGTACTCTGATGCATAACAGTGCTGTCCGGCTGGAAAAAAACAGTGTCGGTGCATCTGGTACTGGTGCACCCGGTGTTGTACTCCCCACAACGGGTATAAATAGCCCAGGAACATCCGTTGATACACTGCCAGGCATTCCAGATGCAGAGAAAAACGTGCCGAACAATGCGGTGAAGTGGGTGTATGTGGCGGAGCCGGAACAACAGCTAAATGTGGAAGTACTCTCGGCAATACCTGCACCGGTAAAAAAGTGGAAATCTTTCACTGCCGGGATGTGTTCCATGCTGGTGATAAGCATAGTCGCAGTGTGGAGCTGGCAGTATCTTCACCGGTCAGACCCGCTACAGACTCAGTTTGCTGCTTCACTGGCTCCGTTACCCGCAACACTCACGCCTGCACAGTTGGATGTGATACGCCATCAATCGCCGCTTCCACAAACAGTAATAGCACAAACACAGCAGAAGCTTGCCCTGCTGGACCAGCTTCCGCCTGACTGGAATATTGACTACAGTCGACAACTTGTAGAACAGGCTCAGACTCTGTGGCCGGAACAGGCTAAGCCCCTGATACAGCATTGGCAACAACAGCTTAGTGCTGTCGCATTGCCAACAGAGCAGCTGAATGGCTGGTATCAGGGAATGACAATGCTACAAAAACTGAGTGACAGGCTAAACAGGCTTGATGAGCAGAAGGGTAAATACATGACGGTCAGTGAACTGAAGTCAGTAGTATTTTCAACTATGCAGTCGTTTAATCAGGCCATACCGGCTGAGGAGCAACTGCGGGTATTGTCAGAAAACCCTGCTGGAGTACCTTTACCTGCTGCTGCCAAGGCTCAACTGGAGATGCATCTGAAACAATTGACTGCCCGTTATGCTGAGATCAAACAGAACTTATCGGAATAAAAACGGTGCTAAGAATTATCAGTGATTCAGTTCGTTATTTTTTTGCCTGATGCAGACACATAAAGGTACAGGCCATTACCGTCTGAAACCCTGTAGGGCTTATCTTTCGGCTTAGCCGCGTCTGTCTGTTTAATGATGAGCAATGGGTAAAATTTCTTACCCGGAATTTTTACCCAGGCAAAAGACAGGCTGTCAACGAACTATGGCGAACTGCTATTTATGGGGGAGTGCTTTGTGAGTAGGGTTTGGCAAACGACTTCGGAAGGTGGCGAACCGTGGTATGGCGTCCCCTGCAGGGATCGAACCTGCAACTAGCCCTTAGGAGGGGCTTGTTATATCCATTTAACTAAGGAGACGTCGGCGGGCAGTATAGCGCAGTTATGCGCCAAATTAACCACGCCGAGGTGCGTTTGCTCATTCCATCGACAATTAGCCTTCAGACTGCTGTTTCTGGCGACGCTTCTCCTCTTTTTTCTTTTCTGCTCGCATCTTAGCTTTGGCTGTTTCGCTCATATCATTACGAATCTGTGCATGACTGATCAGGGCGAAAATCAATGTGCCGCCGGTAATATTACCCAGCAGGGTAGGTAAAGCAAAAGGCCAAAAGAACGCTTGCCACTCAATAGCGCCGCTAAACACTAAATAAAGCACTTCAACCGAACCTACCACAATGTGTGCCAGGTCGCCGAGCGCCACTAGCCACGTCATCATGACAATCACAAACAACTTAGCCGCACCTGCATAGGGAAACATCCATACCATGGTGGCGATGATCCAGCCGGAAATAACGGCATTGGCAAACATTTCACCCGGCGTATTTTCCATCACTTTTTGACTAATGACGGTAAATGCCTGACGCGTTGCATCATCAAAAATGGGCATTTCGGTAAAGGCTAATGCACCTAATGCTGTGCCAATCAGGTTACCGAGCAACACGATGCCCCACAAACGCAGCAGCAGACCAACATTGCTCATCGTGGGTTTGTGCATCACAGGCAAAACAGCGGTAACGGTGTTTTCAGTAAAAAGCTGCTGCCGCGCCATAATGACAATCACAAAACCGAAGGTATAACCCAGATTCTCGAGCAGAAATGCACCCGGTACGCCGTCGAGATGGACCTGGAAAATCCCTTTGGCCATCAGTGATGCACCCATTGATAAACCCGCGGCAATCGCTGACCACAACAAGGCCATACCGTCGCGTTCTAGCTCTTTCTCGCCATCCTGACGTATCTCTTCGTGAATGGCGGCGGCGCGGGAAGGGAGTGCTTCTTCATCTACTTCAATATCGGTGCCTTCTTCTTTTTCATCGCTATCAACATCGTTATGGCCGTGATCTATACCTGATGAACCCTTCATATTTTCTCCTGGTGACAATGCCAACGCGTAATAAGCGTAGACGTTTTTTGCCAATCAAAAATGTAACTGCATTCGCGAATAAGGGTAACAAGGTTTTAACGTTGCTGGATTTTTGGGCAGTTATTGATCTGATGCGCACGAATACGCCCTTTGAGGTAGGACGCGGTGGCCGCTCAGACTTCGGCCCACAGCATCATTGTGGTATTATTCGCGCCTCATTTATCTGGTGCGATTCCCCCTTCATGTTGGAAGTCATTAATCTTTCTTGCGTCCGCGACGAGCGTGCTCTTTTTCATGAGCTGACCTTTTCTGTGGCGGCAGGCGATATCGTGCAAATTGAAGGGCCGAATGGCGCGGGTAAAACTTCTTTGTTGCGTCTGCTGGCGGGATTAAGCCGCGCTGAGCAGGGCGACGTAATGTGGCAATTACAGCCTATTCGCCAACAGCGCGAAATATGGCATCAGGCGATGCTTTATCTCGGCCATCATCCTGGCGTAAAAGCGGTATTGTCGCCGCTGGAAAATCTGCGTTTTTACCATCGCGATTGCGATGACGAGCTAATTTTTGATGCACTGGAAAGCGTTGAATTGCTGGGTTACGAAGAGGTGCCGGTGGCGCAACTTTCCGCAGGACAACAGCGTCGTGTGGCCCTGGCCAGATTATGGTTAAGTCACGCTTCGCTGTGGATTTTAGATGAACCGTTAACCGCCATCGACAAAGCGGGTGTAGAAAAATTAATGGCGAAATTTGCTCAACATGCCGATAACGGAGGCGCGGTCATTCTGACCACGCATCAGGATCTGCCAGACAGCCTTGCACGCGTGCGTAAGATTCGCCTGAGCGGTGCGGAGTGACGTGATGCTAATCCGTGTTATCCAGCGCGAGCTGCGTATTGCCTTTCGCAGCGGCGCAGAAGTGATTAACCCGCTGTGGTTTTTCCTGATTGTGATTACGCTGTTCCCGCTGGGCATTGGGCCCGATCCGCAACAGTTAGCGCGCATCGCGCCGGGTGTCGCTTGGGTGGCTGCCTTGCTAGCCTCGCTGCTGGCGCTGGAGCGCTTGTTCCGCGATGACTTTATGGATGGTTCGCTGGAACAGTTATTGCTGTTGCCCACGCCGTTGCCGCTGACCGTGGTTGGCAAAGTCATTGCCCACTGGCTGGTCACTGGCTTGCCGCTGATTGTGTTATCACCGCTGGCGGCGTTGCTGTTATCTCTGGATTTTCGCGGCTGGAGCGCAATGGCGCTGACCCTGCTGCTGGGAACGCCAACCCTGAGTTTTTTGGGTGCGATTGGCGTCGGATTAACGGTAGGACTGCGTCGCGGCGGCGTGTTGCTTAGCCTGCTGGTATTACCGCTGGCGATTCCCGTTTTAATTTTTGCCAGCGCAGCGATTGATGCGGCAGGGCAGGGATTACCCATCAGCGGTTATCTGGCGATCCTTGGCGCAATGCTGGTGGCGAGCGCCACCCTGGCCCCTTTTGCTACCGCCGCAGCGCTGCGCATTACGCTGCATTAAATTGCGCACGCCTTAGACGTGTCGATAACGAATTTATCTTTACTGTGAGCAATTCATCATGTGGAAATGGTTACATCAACTGGCGAAGCCTGAGCGGCTTTATCAGTTCTGCGGTCGCTTAGTGCCGTGGTTCGCAGTGGCGGCAATCGCCACGCTGCTTTTCGGTTGGGTGTGGGGATTCGGTTATGCGCCTGCGGATTATCAGCAGGGTGACAGTTTCCGCATCATGTACATTCACGTTCCCGCAGCCATGTGGTCGATGGGTGTTTATGCTTCTATGGCGATTGCCGCTTTTATCGGTTTGGTCTGGCAGATGAAAATGGCCGATTTAGTGTCGGCGGCAATGGCACCGGTGGGTGCGGTATTCACCTTTATTGCGCTGGTCACCGGTTCCGCCTGGGGCAAGCCAATGTGGGGAACCTGGTGGATTTGGGATGCACGCCTCACTTCCGAACTGGTTTTGCTTTTCCTTTATATGGGTGTGATTGCGCTCTATCACGCCTTTGACGATCGTCGTACTGCCGGACGTGCAGCTGGGATCCTGATTTTGGTTGGCGTGGTCAATCTTCCTGTTATTCATTTCTCTGTCCAGTGGTGGAATACCCTGCACCAAGGCTCATCGGGCATGATGCAGCAGGCAATCGCGCCTGAAATGCGTACACCGCTGCGCTGGTCAATCATTGGGTATCTGCTGGTGTTCGCCTCTTTAACGTTAATGCGTTTGCGTAACCTGATTCTGTTAACGGAACGTCATCGTCCTTGGGTCGCTGATATCGCTAAGGGAGGACGCAAAGCATGATGCCCGCATTCAATTCCTGGCAAGCGTTCTTTGCCATGGGCGGCTACGCCTTTTATGTCTGGCTGGCCGTGGTCTTCACCGTTATTCCTTTAACGGGCCTGGTGTTACACACGCTATTGCTTCGCCGCCGTTTGCTGACGGAAATTCGCCAGCGTGAATCCAGGGAGCGCCGTATCCGTGCGGCGAAAATGAAAAAAGCCGTCACTGAAGCGGCAGGAGAAAAAATGTGAATATCCGTCGTCGTAATCGCCTCTATGTTGTGGTGGCGATTTTGGTCGGACTTGGCCTCGCCACCACGCTGGTAATGTACGCGCTGCGTTCCAATATCGACCTGTTTTATACCCCAAGCGAAATCCTGTATGGCAAAGGCGAAGCTCGCCAAAAGCCAGAAACGGGCCAGCGTTTGCGCGTGGGTGGCATGGTGATGCCGGGCAGCGTGAAGCGTGATCCAAAATCACTTGCCGTTTCGTTTAAGCTTTACGATGCCAATGGCGTGGTCAGCGTCAGCTTTGAGGGTATTCTGCCTGACCTGTTCCGCGAAGGGCAGGGCGTGGTGGCCCAGGGTGTGCTGGAGGAGGGCAACCTCGTGAATGCCAAAGAGGTGTTGGCTAAGCATGATGAGAAATACACGCCGCCAGAAATCGAAGACGCAATGAAAAAGAATCACAACGGCCCGCAGTCAATGTATCAACAGCCGGGTAAACAGTCATGATGCCAGAGATTGGAAGTTTCCTGCTCTGTCTGGCTTTAGGCCTTTCTCTGCTGCTGAGCGTTTATCCTTTATGGGGTGCATTGCGTCAGGATGCCCGGCTGATGGCCATGGCGCGTCCGCTCTCTTACGGACTTTTTGCCGCTATCGCGGCGGCGTTTATGGTGCTGGTTTACGCCTTTATTGTTAACGACTTCACCGTCGGCTACGTAGCAACCAACTCCAATACGCTGCTGCCGGTCTACTACCGCATCGCCGCCACCTGGGGGGCACATGAAGGTTCGCTGCTGTTGTGGGTTTTACTGCTCAGCACCTGGACATTAGCCGTTGCGCTGTTCAGTCGAGGCATGCCACAGGACGCGCTGGCGCGTGTACTGGCGGTGATGGGCATGATTAATCTTGGCTTCCTGCTGTTTATCATCCTGACTTCAAATCCGTTTACCCGCACGCTGCCAGACTTTCCGATTGATGGGCGCGATCTTAATCCAATGCTGCAGGATATCGGGTTGATCTTCCATCCGCCGCTGCTCTATATGGGGTATGTCGGTTTCTCGGTGGCCTTTGCTTTCGCCATTGCTTCACTGATGGCAGGCAGACTCGATACCGCATGGGCGCGCTGGTCACGTCCATGGACCACTGCAGCGTGGGTGTTTCTGACTATTGGTATCGTACTCGGTTCTGCGTGGGCCTATTACGAACTTGGCTGGGGCGGCTGGTGGTTCTGGGATCCGGTTGAAAATGCCTCGTTTATGCCATGGCTGGCGGGCACGGCATTGATGCACTCGCTGGCGGTGACAGAGAAGCGTGGAACCTTTAAAGCCTGGACGGTATTGCTGGCAATCACGGCTTTTTCTCTTAGCCTACTGGGCACGTTTTTGGTGCGTTCGGGCGTACTGGTATCGGTTCACTCGTTTGCGTCCGATCCCGCGCGTGGCATGTTTATTCTCGCATTTTTGGTGATCGTGATCGGCAGTTCACTGCTGCTCTACGCAATCAAGGGTGGCCAGGTGCGCAGCCGGGTACAAAACGAAGCCTGGTCCCGCGAATCCTTCTTGTTGGGGAACAACGTATTATTGATTGCGGCGATGCTGGTGGTATTGCTGGGCACGCTGTTACCGCTGGTTCACAAGCAGCTTGGCCTTGGTAGCATCTCAATCGGTGAACCCTTCTTCAACACAATGTTCACTTGCTTGATGGCACCTTTAGCGCTGATGCTGGGCATTGGGCCGCTGGTGCGCTGGCGTCGTGATGAGCCACAGAAACTGGTGAAGCGTCTGGCACTGGCGCTGATCGTGACGCTGGCTTTTTCAATCTTCATGCCGTGGTTATTACAAGATCGTATTGAAGCGATGACTGTTGTGGGTCTGCTGATGTCAGTATGGATTATTGTTCTGACGCTGATGGAACTGCATGAACGTGCTACGCATCGTCACCGCTTCTTTGCTGGGTTGCGCCATCTAACGCGCAGTCATTGGGGCATGGTGCTGGGCCATTTAGGCGTAGGCGTCACGGTCATCGGCATTGCCTTTAGCACCCAATACAGCGTCGAGCGCGACGTGCGTATGAATGCTGGCGACAGCGTGGACATCCACAGTTATCACTTTATCTTCCGTGGCGTACAGAATCTTGAAGGGCCAAACTACAGCGGCGGCGTCGGAACCATCGAGGTTACGCGCAATGGCAAGCCGGAAGCGATGCTGCAGGCAGAAAAACGTTTTTACACCGCTTCACGTAACATGATGACTGAAGCCGGCATTGACGGCGGCATGAGTCGCGATCTTTATGCCGCGTTAGGCGAACAGTTAGATGACGGTTCCTGGGCGCTGCGCATCTATTACAAACCCTTCGTGCGTTGGATTTGGTACGGCGGCGTGTTTATGGCGGTGGGCGGCCTGTTCTGCTTGTTTGATCCGCGCTATCGCTCGCGTAAAAAAGCCAAACGCGAGGAGCTGGCATGAACAAGAAAATCCTGTTTATTCCCTTAGTATTATTTCTGCTGCTGGCGGCTGCGCTGTTGTGGCAGTTGTCGAAAAACGCAGAGGGCGACGATCCTACTCGGCTGGAATCAGCTTTGATTGGCAAGCCGGTGCCGCTGTTCAAACTCGAAGCGCTCGACCAGCCAGGCAAGATGTATGACCAGCGCGTGCTAACGGATGGCAAGCCGATTCTGCTCAACGTCTGGGCAACATGGTGCCCAACCTGTCGCGCTGAGCATCAATATTTGAATACGCTGGCGGAGCAGGGCATTCGCGTTGTTGGCCTGAACTACAAAGATGATCGCAACAAAGCGGTAACCTGGCTCAACACGTTGGGCAATCCCTACGCGCTGAGTTTGTATGATGGCAACGGTATGCTCGGTCTCGATCTTGGGGTGTATGGCGCGCCTGAAACCTTTCTTATTGACGGCAAAGGGATCATTCGCTATCGCCACGCGGGTGATATGAACGATCGCGTCTGGCTGCAAGAAGTGAAGCCGCTGTGGATCAAATACAGCAAGGAGGCGGGAGTATGAAACGTCTCGTATTACTGATCTGCGGAATGTTATTTAGCATCAGCTTGTGGGCGGCTATTGATACCTACAAATTTGATTCTGTGGCGCAGGAAGAGCAATACCGTGATTTAACCGCCTCGCTACGCTGCCCAAAATGTCAGAACAACAGCATTGGCGATTCAAACGCGATGATTGCTGCCGACATGCGTTTGAAGGTGTATGAGCTGATGAAGCAGGGACAAAGCCGTCAGCAGATTATTGATTACATGGTGGCGCGTTACGGTAACTTTGTGACCTATGAGCCGCCGGTCACGCCTTCAACCCTTATTCTGTGGGTGGGGCCCGCACTGTTTGTGGTGCTGGGCGGATTAATGATTATTCTGCGCAGTCGCCAGCGCAATTCGCGCAGCGAAAGCGAACTGGACGAAAGCGAACAGCAGCGTCTTGACGCGATTTTGAAGTCAGACAGGAAGCCGCAATGAGTGCATTTTGGATCACCCTTTTACTGTTATTGCTGGCGGCGTGCGCGCTGTTTATCGGTGCCGGTTGGCGACAACGTCTGGCCAGTGATGGCGAACGCAATCAGCTGAACAAAGATTTTTACCAGCAGCGACTGGATGAGTTGGCGCAGGATGAAGCCCAAGGTGTAGTGGCCGAACGGCCAGTAATGGAGCGCGAGCTGCAACAAACGCTGTTGACCGATATTCCAGATAACGATGCCGCACAGGCTCATAGCAGCAGCCGCTGGGTACTTTTACCGGGCGTGATAGTGCTGATTGCCGTGTCGCTGGGCACTTATCTGAAAACGGGTGGGCTGGCGCAGACAAGTGGATGGATGCAGGTAAAGCAAGCGTATCCCGCACTGCGCGCACGCGTCATGGATCCGCAAGCTCAGCCGCTTAGCATGGAGGAGCTGGCGCAACTGCAGCTAGGGCTGCGCAGTGCGTTGCAATCTGAACCTAATAATATGAATGATTGGGCCATGCTGGGCCGTCTCGGCATGGTGCTGAATAATGCCACCACCGCCAGCCAGGCTTTTGAGCATGCTTTACAGCTCGCGCCTAATAATATCGATTTGAAACAAGACTATGCTGAGGTATTAACCCGCTCCAGCGATCCACAGGATAACCGTCAGGCGGGTTTAATTCTGCGCGATCTGCTTAAAGACGATCACAGTAATGTGCGTACGTTAAGCCTGCTGGCGTTTAATGCGTTTGAGCAGCAGCAATATGTTCAGGCGATTGGTGCCTGGCAAACTATGCTGAAATTGATACCGGCTGACGATCATCGTCGTACCATGATCGAACGCAGCATTGAACAAGCAAAAACGGACGCAGGACAGCAAAATATCCAACTGGCACTGACAGTTACTCTCTCTCCGCAGGCAGAAAAAATGTTACCGCAGGGCGGAGTCATGTATATTTCTGTTTCTGACGGTGTTTCACCGGTGCCTGTGGCCGTTAAGCGTATGCCGCTAAGCCACTTCCCGTTATCGCTGACGCTGGATGACAGCAACGCTATGATGCCAGATCGCCTGCTTTCGGCGCAGCATCAGGTGCAAGTTCGAGTGCGTATTTCCCGCGATGGCAGTGCCAATCCGCAGTCAGGTGATTGGTTTGGTCTGAGCGAGAAAACACCTTGGGACGGTCATCAGAACATGGCTGTGGAGATTAATCAGCAGCAGCCCTGAAGCGATACATTTTTCATCCGCACAGGGAGATAAAAATGGTTTACCGCCTGACCAGTTTGGTTTTGGCCAGTGTACTTCTGGTGGGTTGTGCCAGTTCAAAGCCGGATAACAACGATGAGCCTGCGCAGCGCAGCGATCCGTTTGAAGGCTTTAACCGCACGATGTTTAACTTTAATTACAACGTGCTGGATCCTTACGTCTTACGCCCTGTTGCGGTTGCCTGGCGTGATTATGTGCCGGTGCCTGCGCGTACTGGATTAAGTAATTTCCTCGGTAACCTGGAAGAACCGGCTAGCATGGTCAACGCCATTTTGGTCGGCGAACCGCGCGATGCAGGCATTCACTTTACCCGCTTCTTTCTGAACAGCGTGTTAGGTTTGGGTGGATTCATTGACGTAGCGGGCAAGGCGAACCCGGCGTTGGCGCGTGAAGAGCCTCACCGTTTCGGGACGACATTGGGTCGTTACGGCGTAGGTTATGGCCCGTATGTTGAGTTACCCGCTTACGGCAGCTTCACTATCCGTCAGGATGGTGGTGACTATGTTGATACGCTTTATCCGCTGCTGGGTTGGCTAACCTGGCCAATGTCGATCGGTAAGTGGACGCTGGAAGGTATTGAGACGCGCGCGCAGTTGCTGGATTCCGATGCGATTCTCAAGCAGCAAAACGATCCTTATGCCTTTATTCGTAACGCTTATTTCCAGCGCCACGATTTCCTGGCAAACGGTGGCAAGCTGAAACCGCAAGAGAACCCAAATGCAGCAGCGATTCAAGACGATTTAGGTGACATTGATTCGCAATAGGTTTATTCGCACGCGATGAATTGACCGTAAACGGTATTAAACAAAAAGGCGACTTCATTGAGTCGCCTTTTTTGATCGCTTCTTTTGGATGAATAAAGGTATCAGAACTTATAGTTAAAGTTCGCACCATACAGCCAGGCTTTACCTGAAGAATTAAAGGTATATGGCCCTTCTTTAACCGTGACGTGTTGGCCGTGCATGTAGGAAATACCGACGTCAACCGAGGCATCTTCATTAAACGCGTAAGAAGTACCCGCGCTCAGCCACAGGCGATCTTGATCGGGGATGGAGATAGAACGCTTATCAGCCGGAACCGGGCTGTCATCAAAGGCGATACCGGTACGGAACGTCCAGTTCTCATCGTAGGTATAGGTTGTACCTAAAGCCAGGCGGTAGGCATCGCGGAAGCTCTCATCTTTATAAAAGAGGGTTTGACCGTTAGAGCCAGTGGCTTTCAACTCCTGGAATTGACTCCAGCTGGTATACGCCAGGCTGTAATGCACCGCCCACTGTGGCGCCACTTTATGCCAGCCCGAAAGCTCCCACATTTCAGGCAAATTCAAGGTTAACGCACCCGGAATCGTAGAGCCGCCTGTTGCGTAAGGCAGACCTAAATTACGCGCCTGATTCACAGCGTTGACGTAGGTTGGCAAGTCACTTTTGTAATCGCCATCAAAGTCGATTTTAACTTCTGAACGGTAGGTAAAGCCGAAGCGGTTATTTTGATCCACTTCATACAAAATACCGGCATTCCAGCCGTAACCCCATTCATCACCTTTCAGATGAGCAATTTGCGTATTTGCCGGCACGCCCAGCGCCGGGCCAGATTCACCGGCATAGCGTTCAATTTTCGCTTTGGCATAAACCGCATCAAAACCCACACCGAAGCTGAAGTGTTCATTTAAACGATACGCTGTACTGAGATTGAAATTGCCGGTCAACAAGTCCGTTTTACCGCCGTAAGCGCCTGCGGTGTAACCGTCATTGAATTCGGTCGCCAATCCATAATTGGAGGTTGCGGATGCGCCAATCCACCATTGATCGTTAATGGGTTGTACGTAATGAATATTCGGCACCCATTGATTAGGGGCAATATTATTCGCATCCAGGCTGCGTCCGCTTTGACTGGTACCGCTGATGTTTACATCAGGTGCTATATAGACTGCGCCAATTGAAAAAGCGGGGCGATCCATAAGTGCCATAGTGGCCGGATTACGGCTGGCTGATGCGGCGGTATCACCCATTGCGCCTTCGCCAGAATATGCGCGTCCTAAACCAATAGAAGAAAACTCATTTAATTGAAATCCAGCTGCGTAAACGTGTGAAGAGACGAGTGCTACTGCAGCCGCCACGGCTGACTTTGCAAACAGGTTTTTATGGTTCATGACCACAACCTCATGTGAATTATTATTTAACGCTGTAAATTCGCGTAACAAGGGTCGGCGGATTCCAGGGTCTGACATAAAACGCACTTATCAGACCAGTGCGGCAAGTATAGGTCTGACCTGTGTGTATGTTGCAATATTGTTTTTGAAATATTTCCAAATTGATCGATGGAATTTCGATCTACTTAACAAAACCAGAAATAACAGACGCAGCATAATCTCTCAAATTTGTTTTGGATCAAATTTTATTGTGATATTCGTCACTTAGCGAGACTGTCATGGCGCAAAGTATACCGAAGGCGTAAAATTTTGGGCGTAAAATCACGCAACTCGACGAATTAATCGTCAGGAGAAAACGATGACTGATGCCATTAAAAAATGTAGCGCAACCGAAACCGCAGCCTGCTGTTGTGTCGATGTCGGCACCGTCATGGATAACAGTGATTGCACCGCAACTTGGTCAGAATGGTTTTCGCAACGAGCTGATGCTGACAAAAAATTACAATATCTCAGCGATAAAGCACGTCAAATTGAATCAGAACCTTGTGACATTAATGCCCGTTTCACAGAAGAAGCAGGCGGCATAAAACTTGATATTGATTTTACTTTCTCCTGCCAGGCCGAAACCATGATTTTTCAACTCGGTTTGCGCTAATCCTCTCCAACGCCGCAACCTGTGCGGCGTTTTTCATTTTCGTGTTTCCCTTCGCAAATTTATCCTTTCCGTATTGGCGGCAGAACCGCTTGTGGTTAACACTGATGAGCAGGTCAGACCTCTTTTGGCAATGATGCCTCGGTCCCGATTCACAGGTGAAAACAATGAGTAAAGCGCAGTCATTGCTGACGCGTGATGGTGAGCGCATCGCCATAACCCACGGATTACGCACGCCTTTCTTACGCCAGGCCAGCGGCTTTCATGGCATTCCCGCTGTAGAATTAGGCCGCATGCTGATAAGCGAACTGATGGCGCGTAGCGAATTGCCGGTTGAAGTGATTGAGCAACTGGTGTTTGGCCAAGTGGTACAAATGCCGGAGGCGCCTAACATCGCCCGTGAAATCGTTCTTAGCAGCGGCTTAAGTGTTCATACCGATGCTTACAGTGTCAGCCGTGCTTGCGCGACCAGTTTTCAGGCAGTCGCTAACGTTACGGAAAGTTTGCTGGCGGGCACGATTTCGGCGGGCATTGCTGGCGGCGCAGATTCCTCGTCAGTGTTGCCAATTGGCGTGAGTAAAACCCTGGCGCGGGCGCTGGTGGATATGAACAAAGCGCGCAGCTTCTCGCAAAAATTGCAGATTCTGCGTCGCTTGCGTCCGCGTGATTTACTGCCAGTACCGCCTGCGGTAGCGGAATTTTCAACTGGGCTACGCATGGGTGACACAGCAGAGCAAATGGCAAAAAGCCATGGCATTACGCGTGAAGCACAAGATGCGCTAGCACTGAGATCGCATCAGCGCGCTGCAAAAGCCTGGCAATCAGGCGTGCTGAATCAAGAAGTGATGGCCGCTTTTGTGCCGCCGTGGAAAGCGCCGATTGATCAAGACAACACGGTGCGGATGGATGCCAAAGCAGAAGATTATGCACGTTTGCGTCCCGTCTTTGATCGTCAGCATGGCACAGTGACTGCGGCCAACAGTACGCCGCTTACCGATGGCGCTGCTGCGGTGGTTTTGATGCGAGAAGGGCGTGCGCGTGAGCTCTCGCTTAAACCGCTGGGCTATCTGCGCAGCTACGCGTTTACTGCCATTGATGTCTGGCAAGATATGTTACTCGGCCCAGCTTATGCTTCACCGCTGGCGCTGGATCGCGCCGGTATTACTCTGAATGATTTGACCCTGATAGATATGCACGAAGCCTTTGCCGCACAAACCTTAAGTAATTTGCAGATGTTCCGCGATGAGCGTTTCGCCCGTGACGTACTTAATCGTCCTCACGCCTTAGGCGAGGTCAATGAAGAACATTTCAACGTGCTCGGGGGGTCTATCGCGTATGGGCATCCTTTCGCTGCCACCGGCGCACGCATGATCACCCAAACCTTGCAGGAACTGCGGCGACGCGGTGGCGGCTTAGGCTTAGTGACCGCCTGTGCTGCGGGCGGATTAGGGGCGGCTATGGTTTTGGAGGTCGAATAATGGAACAGAACGCTTTTCATTTGCAGATGCGCCTCGACCACGTTGGCATTATCACTATCGATGTGCCTGGCGAAAAGATGAATACCCTAAAGGCAGAATTCGCTGCGCAGATAGCGGCCATTATTGGTGAGGCACGCCGCAATAAACAATTGGCAGGCTTGGTGCTGATCTCGGGTAAGTCAGACAACTTTATTGCGGGTGCAGACATTAGCATGATTGATCGCTGCCAGACGGCGCAGGAAGCCGAAGCGCTGGCGCGACAAGGCCAGGAAGTGATGGCATCCATCGCGGCGCTGCCTTTTCCTGTGGTGGCGGCGATTCATGGCGCGTGCCTGGGCGGCGGTCTTGAACTGGCGTTGGCCTGCGATGCGCGCATCTGTTCACTGGATGATAAAACCCGGCTGGGGCTGCCAGAAGTGCAGCTGGGTTTACTTCCCGGCTCAGGCGGAACACAGCGTCTGCCGCGTTTGATCGGCGTGCAACAGGCGCTGCCGCTGATGCTGACCGGTAAAACGTTGCGCGCTAAGCAAGCGCGTAAGCTTGGCGTGGTTGATGATGTTGTGCCGCAGGCGATCCTACTCGAAACCGCGATTGCACGTGTGAAGCAAGGCAAGAGCAATCACCGCATTTTGCCGATGCGCGATCGTTTGTTACAAGGGCCGCTTGCCCGCCAGGCGCTGTTTGCGCTAGCAAAACGCCAAACCGAAAGCAAAACGCACGGCAATTATCCTGCAGCAAAACGGATTATCGATGTCGTGCGAATCGGGCTGGAGCAGGGCAGCCGCGCCGGTCATGACGCTGAAGCGCAGGCTTTTAGCGAACTGGCAATGAGTCCCCAATCTGCGGCTCTGCGTAGCCTGTTTTTCGCGTCGACAGCGTTGAAAAAAGAGCGTGGCGGAGAGGCTGAAGCGCGGGTCATTCAGCGTGTTGGCGTATTAGGTGGCGGCTTGATGGGCGGCGGCATTGCAAGCGTCAGCGCTATCAACGCGGGTTTGCCGGTGCGTATCAAAGATATCAATCTTGCTGGCGTTAATCATGCCCTGCAAACCAGTTGGGAGCTGTTGAGCAACAAGGTAAAACGCCGCCATCTCAGCGCAGCGCAGCGCGATCAGCAGATGGCGCGTATTACCGGCGGCACCGATTATCAGGGCTTTTCGCAGCGTGATTTGGTGATCGAAGCAGTTTTCGAAGATCTGGCTTTAAAACAGCAAATGGTCAGCGAAGTTGAAGAGCATTGTCTGCCGCACACTATTTTTGCGTCAAACACGTCATCATTACCGATTGCTCATATTGCGGCTAACGCGCAGCGTCCCGAGAACGTTATCGGCCTGCACTATTTTAGCCCGGTGGACAAAATGCCGTTGGTTGAAGTGATTCCGCACGCAGCGACGTCTGAATACACGCTGGCCAGCACCGTGGCGCTGGCGCGCAAGCAAGGCAAAACTGCCATTGTGGTGGCCGATAAACCGGGTTTTTACGTTAACCGTATTTTAGCGCCCTATATAAATGAAGCGATGCGTTGCCTGCTTGAAGGTGAGCCGATTGATCATATTGATCGTGCGTTGGTGAAATTCGGTTTCCCCGTTGGGCCGATCCAGCTACTGGATGAAGTAGGCATCGATGTTGGCAGTAAAATCATCCCGATTTTGCAGCAGGCTTATGGCGAGCGTTTTGCGGCACCCGATGCTTTTGACGTTGTGTTAAAAGAGGGACGAAAAGGGCGCAAAAACGGCAAAGGTTTCTATTTATATGGCACGGATCGCAGACAGAAAAAGCCCGACACGTCGATCTATACCTTGTTGAAGGTAAAAGCGGCGGCAAAACTCGATGAAACACAGATCGCTGAACGCTGCGTAATGATGATGCTGAACGAAGCGGTGCGTTGTCTGGATGAACAGGTGATTCGCCTGCCACGCGATGGCGATATTGGTGCAGTATTTGGGATTGGATTTCCGCCGTTTTTGGGAGGGCCGTTTCGCTATCTCGACCAGCTTGGCGCAGCACACGTCCTGAACACATTAAACCGCCTTAAGCAACAATATGGCGAGCGATTTACCCCGTGTGAGGCGCTGGAAAAGGCAGCGCAACAGCAGCAGAAATTTTACATTTCTCTATAAAATGGAATAACCGCACCGATTCAGCGGGTTAGACCGGTGCCGCAAAAGTCTGCGGCACCGCACGGTTCTGAGATGTGCTTATTTAATAAACAACCGGTTGACTATACTGAAGCCATTAAGGTACAACACAGCGTTCATTCGCAGAATGAAGAGTCAGACGCTCAGCGTCGGGCGATGTCGACAAACTACAGCGGTGCTTTATGCAAGTTTTTATCATGCGTCACGGCGATGCAGCTCTGGAAGCAGCAAGCGATTCAGTCAGGCCTTTAACGCTTTGTGGATGTAATGAATCACGCCAAATGGCGAGCTGGCTCAACAGTCAAGCGCCAGACATTGAACGTGTTTTAGTAAGCCCTTATTTGCGCGCGGGGCAAACGCTCTCAACAGTTCGTGAAGCGTTGTCTCTGCCTGTCGAAGAGGACGTGTTACCTGAGTTGACGCCTGGCGGCGATCCGGGTTTGGTGGCGTGCTACTTACAGACGCTGGCAAATGAAGGCGTGAAATCAGCATTGGTGATTTCGCACTTGCCGTTGGTGGGTTATCTGGTTTCTGAACTCTGCCCGCAGGAAGCGCCGCCGATGTTCGCCACTTCTGCTATTGCCTGTGTGGATTTTGATGCCAGCCAGAGCGAAGGCAAATTAAAGTGGCAGGTCAGTCCGTCAAAACTGGCGAAAGCTATTTAATGCCCATGGGCCGAATGATCGGCCCAATCCCTTCTCAAGGTAGCTCGGGCGGTTGCCACTCTTCAATTTCAATCAATACCAGCAGCGCAGCATCGCCGCCGAACATCTTGGGTGCCTGATGAAAAGCCATGACAAACGGATGCTGAGCCAGCCATAACGGCGTTTGCTGTTTCAAAATATGCTTACCGTGGCCGGTCATCACACTGGCGCAAAACAGATGTTCTCGTCGACAGGCTGCAATCAATGCGCCTAATTCCTGCTTAGCCTGCTGCTGCGTTAAACCATGCAGATCGAGAAATATCTCTGGCGTATAGTCGCCACGCCGCAATTTTTTCAGTTCAAAATGGCTGACATCGGCACGTACATAGCGCGTTGCGCCTTCTGTCGACAGCAGCGGCTGGAATTCATCAGAGAAATAATGACTATTATCTGCCTGCTCGGAAAGCAGGCGTTTCGTGGGCACTTGGCGGGTTTTCACCACCGGTTTGTGCACGATCGTGTCTTGTTTCAGCTTACGCGTGCCGGTCATCAATTGGCGAAACAGCGATTTATCGTCCTGGCTAAGGGGCGTTTTTTTACTCATGGCGGGTAAATTATGTCAGAAAAGGCTGTTTTCAGCGGATGGCGTTACCTTACCGTTAAGTGTCATTAAATGTCAGCTTTTTCACCTCACCGCGCTGAATTCTCTCCGGCTTCATGGCACACTATCGGCCGATTTAGCAAAAGGCCTGCGGAGGGCTACGTGGACAAAATTTTCGTCGATGAGGCAGTGAACGAACTGCACACCATTCAGGACATGCTGCGCTGGGCGGTTAGCCGCTTTTCCGCTGCCGGAATTTGGTACGGACATGGCACAGACAATCCTTGGGACGAAGCCGTTCAGTTAGTCCTGCCGTCCCTCTGGCTACCGCTCGACATCCCTGAAGATATGCGTAACGCGCGTCTGACCGCCAGCGAGCGTCACCGCATCGTTGAGCGTGTAATTCGTCGCGTTAACGAACGTATTCCGGTTGCTTATTTGACCAACAAAGCCTGGTTCTGTGGTCACGAATTTTACGTTGATGAGCGCGTCTTAGTGCCGCGTTCACCGATTGGTGAACTGATTGATAACCGTTTTGCCGGTTTAATCAGTGAAACGCCACATCACATTCTGGATATGTGTACTGGCAGCGGCTGTATCGCCATTGCCTGCGCTTATGCCTTCCCAGAAGCCGAAGTGGATGCGGTAGATATCTCTACCGATGCGCTGGCTGTCGCCGAACAAAACATTGAAGAGCATGGCTTAATTCATCACGTCACGCCGATCCGCGCTGACCTGTTTCGTGGCCTGCCTGAATTAAAATATGACCTGATCGTTACCAATCCGCCGTATGTGGATGCGGAAGATATGGACGATCTGCCAAACGAATATCGCCACGAACCGGAACTTGGTTTGGCTGCGGGCAGCGACGGTTTGAAACTGGTACGCCGCATTCTTGCCTGCGCGCCAAATTACCTGAGCGAGCAGGGCGTGTTGATTTGCGAAGTGGGCAACAGCATGGTGCACATGATCGAACAATATCCTGATGTGCCGTTCACCTGGCTGGAATTTGATAATGGCGGCGACGGCGTGTTCATGCTGACGCGCCAGCAGATTGTCGACGCACAACATCATTTTTCTTTTTTCAAAGACTGAAAGCGGGGCGAGTGCTCGCTCTGAGAACCGTAACAAGGAATCAAAATGGCCGGAAACAGCATCGGACAATTTTTTCGAGTAACCACCTTTGGTGAGTCCCACGGTATTGCGCTGGGCTGTATTGTTGATGGTGTGCCGCCGGGCATTCCGCTCACCGAAGCCGATATTCAGCACGATCTCGATCGTCGTCGTCCGGGTACGTCACGCTACACCACGCAGCGCCGTGAGCCCGATCAGGTGAAAATTTTGTCTGGTGTGTTCGAAGGCATCACCACCGGCGCTTCGATTGGCTTGTTAATTGAAAACACCGATCAGCGCTCGCAGGATTACAGTGCGATCAAAGATCTGTTCCGTCCCGGCCATGCTGATTACACCTACGAACAGAAATATGGCCAGCGCGATTACCGCGGCGGCGGACGATCTTCCGCTCGCGAAACCGCAATGCGCGTAGCGGCAGGCGCCATTGCCAAAAAATATCTGCACATGAAGCACGGCGTAGTGGTGCGCGGCTATCTGGCACAGATTGGCGATGTCGCATGCGAGCTAAAAGATTGGAGCATCGTGGAAGAAAATCCGTTTTTCTGTCCGGATGCTGACAAGCTGGAAGCGCTGGACGAATTGATGCGCGGTCTGAAAAAAGAGGGCGACTCCATCGGCGCCAAAGTCACGGTGATGGCTGAAAACGTTCCACCAGGTCTTGGCGAGCCGGTGTTTGATCGTCTTGATGCTGATTTAGCCCATGCACTTATGAGCATTAATGCCGTAAAAGGTGTTGAAATTGGTGATGGCTTTGCCGTCGTTAATCAGCGTGGCAGTGAACATCGTGATGAGATTCGTGCCAACGGTTTCCAGAGCAATCATGCGGGCGGCATTCTTGGCGGCATCAGTAGTGGTCAGGTGATCAGCGCTAACCTGGCAATGAAACCGACGTCCAGCATTACCGTGCCCGGTAAAACCATTACCCGCGAGGGTGAAGAAGTGGAGATGATCACCAAAGGTCGCCACGATCCCTGCGTAGGGATTCGCGCGGTGCCGATCGCTGAAGCGATGATGGCGATCGTGTTGATGGATCATCTGCTGCGTCAGCGTGCGCAGTGCGCTGATGTCAATTCCACTGTGCCGCGCTGGTAATTCAATGAAACGTCTTCTGCTCACGCTTTCCGCGCTGGTGATTAGCGCATCCAGCCTGGCGGCAACGCCTTGGCAGCGTATTCAGCAGCCGATTGCGGGTGCGCCGCAGTCAGTCGGCGGCTTTGCTAATGGCTGTATTGTGGGTGCGCAGGCTTTGCCGCTTAATGCACCAAATTATCAGGTGATGCGTCAGGATCAGCGACGCTATTTTGGACATCCTGATTTGATTCAGTTCATTCAGCGCTTAAGTACTCAGACGCATAATTTGCAATTGGGCAATGTGCTGATCGGCGATATGGGCATGGCAGCGGGCGGACGTTTCAGCAGCGGACACGCCAGTCATCAATCAGGATTGGATGTGGATATTTGGTTGCAGCTCCCCAAAACGCGCTGGTCATCGCAGCAGTTGTTGAAGCCGCAACCGCTGGATTTGGTTGCGCCCGGCGATAAAAACGTCGTCGCGCGCCACTGGCGTCCAGAAATTGACAGCTTGATCAAACTGGCGGCGAAAGATGAAGAAGTATCACGTATCTTCGTCAATCCAGCGATCAAAAAGCAGCTTTGTGCCGATGCAGGGAACGATCGTGAATGGCTGCATAAAGTTCGTCCCTGGTTTGCGCATCGCGCTCACATGCATGTGCGTCTGCGTTGTCCGCAAGGCAGCAGTGAATGTCTCGATCAAGCTCCGCCACCGCCGGGCGATGGTTGTGGCGCAGAGCTACAGAGCTGGTTCTTACCCAAACAACCCGGTTCAGCGCCTGTAAAACGCGAACCGCCGCCGCTGCCAGCGGCTTGTCAGGCATTACTGGATAAACATTTACTGTAAGGGATGTCATGGATTGGTTCGTCGTCAGCCCGCTGCTGGTTGGGCTGCTGTTCTTTGTTGCCATGCTGGCGGGCTTTATTGATTCTATTGCGGGTGGCGGTGGCTTGTTAACGGTGCCTTCATTGCTGGCGGCGGGCCTTTCTCCCGCGCAGGCATTGGCGACCAACAAGCTGCAATCAGTGGGCGGTTCGTTCTCTGCCAGCCTCTATTTTATTCGTCGCGGCGCGGTCAAATTAAACGAACAATGGCTCAACATCGCCATGACCTTTGTCGGGTCGGTGATCGGTGCCGTGCTGATACAGCGGCTTCAGGCTGATATGTTACGTCAGGTTTTACCGATCTTGCTGATTGCGATTGGGTTGTGGTTCCTGTTAATGCCTCGCATTGGTGAAGAGGATCGCGCGCGTCGCCTGTACGGTTTGCCGTATGCGTTGATAGGTGGCGGAACTATCGGTTTTTACGACGGCTTCTTCGGCCCCGGTGCCGGTTCTTTTTACGCGCTGGCTTTCGTAACGCTGTGCGGCTACAACCTCGCTAAAGCCACCGCCCACGCCAAAATTCTTAACTTCACCTCCAACTTTGGCAGCCTGCTGTTTTTTATGTTTGGCGGCAAAGTGGTGTGGGGAACCGGCGTGATTATGATGCTCGGCGCATTCTGCGGCGCGCGTCTCGGCGCAAGATTGGTGCTGACGCGTGGTCAGAAGCTGATTCGTCCGATGGTGGTGATTGTCTCAGCGGTAATGAGTATCAAACTGCTGTGGGACAGCCACGGTAGCAGCATTATGGCGTGGTTCGCCACGCTGCACTTGTAATGGATGATGCCAAATGGCGCCTATTTCCTCTCAAAATGACAGCATGAACACAACACATCACTATGAGCAGCTGGTTACGCTGTTTGATCGCTGCTTCAGCGACGACTTTCAGACCCGTCTAATTAAAGGCGATGACGAACCGATCTATCTTCCGGCAGATGCCGAATCGCCGTGGAACCGCGTGGTTTTTGCTCACGGTTTCTACGCCAGCGCGCTGCATGAAATCTCACATTGGTGTATTGCCGGTGAAGCACGCCGCAAACTGGTTGATTTTGGTTATTGGTATTGCCCGGATGGCCGCGACGCGTTGACGCAAAGTCAGTTTGAAGCGGTAGAAGTGAAGCCGCAGGCGCTGGAATGGATGTTTTGTGTTGCGGCAGGCTTTCCCTTCAACGTGAGTTGTGACAATCTCGAGGGAGATTGTGAGCCGGATCGCATTGCTTTCCAACGTAAGGTTCATGCTCAGGTCATGTCTTATTTGGAGCAGGGTATACCCGCACGACCCGCGCGTTTTATTGCAGCATTAGCTAAATTTTATGGCAGGCCTTCGTTGACGGCCTCACAGTTTCCCTGGCCGGAAGATCTGTGACCTGTGAAGGCACATCAAAAAGAGGAATTGAGATGATCGCAGAATTTGAAGCGCGTATTCTGGCCCTCATTGACGACATGGTTGAACACGCCAGCGACGATGAGCTGTTTGCCAGCGGTTATTTAAGCGGCCACCTCACGCTGGCTGTCGCAGAAATCGAACGACTGGATGAGCACACGCCTGAAGCATTACAGATTCACGTTACACGCAGTCTGCAGAATGCGATTGCCGCAGGCGAGTTATCACCGCGCGATCAAGCGCTGGTGGTAGGCATGTGGGACAATCTGTTTTTGCAGGCGCGCAAATCGGCCTGAATATGCAGGGCGGCATGCCGCCCTCAACCCACTTTTTTACCTTTCAGCAGTTTTCTCACCCAATAACGATTCGGATTAAGCGCTGCTAACGTAGCGGCATCTAACGGCTGCGGTTCACCTGCCAGTTGCGCCGCCAGCACTTCTGCGGCCAAAGGCGCGCTGCACAAACCGCGCGAACCCAGCGCACCAAACAGATAAAGTTGTGGATAATGTGGCGCATCAGCGATATCGCCATTTTGCGCACGCTGTGCCGGTAAATCCTGATATTGCGCCAGCGTGGCGGCATAGTCTGGCGCGCTACCGACCATCGGTAAGTGATCGCGGGTTGCGCAACGCACGCCGATACGCGCTTCCCCGGCACTGACATCAACCTGCTTAGCCCAGGGGCTTTCAGGCAGGCAATGAAGTAAACGCGTACGGTTTTCCTGCTGATCGGCTTCGCGATAATCAGATTCGGTTTCACCACGACGGTAGCTGGCACCGATGCAGTGCGTGCCAAATTGCGGGCTGATCGGCGTTAAATAGCCGTCGTAACAGAGTACTGTTTGCAGCGCGTCCAGTCCCGGCGTAGAAGGCACATGACTCACCTGGCCCGCCACCGCGTAAACCGGAAGCTGCTCGGTTAACGAAAAGTCCGTTAAGGCGTGTCCACTCGCCAGCACCACAGCGTGATGCTGCACTGCAGCAGAATCAGCAAACTGTAACGTCCAGCTTTCTTCCTGATAAGTCATATCAGTCACACGATGCAGCCAGTGAATCCGCAAGCCTTGTTCTTCACCGCGAGCCAGCATCGCGGCAGTCAACTCTGCCGGGGAAAGCCAGCCGCCTTGCGGATAAAAAATCCCGCCGCAGCCCAACGGTAGATTGGCCAACGCTTCAGCCTGCTGTTGATCCACGCCATGCGCTAACGCATCGGGCAAGGCCATCTTCAGCATCTGGTCAATTTTCGCCGCGCTTTTTTCATCCCATCCCAGTTGCAACACGCCGCTCCAGCTGTGCTCATATTGAACCGGTAATTGATCGTATAAACGACGCGCGAAACTGAAAGCGGTAGGGAAAAAGGTCGCAAGTGCGGGATCGTGTTGATTGAGCAACGGATAAAGCGCGCCCTGACGGTTGCCTGACGCGCCCAGCGCGGGCGCGTCATCGGCGCAGTAAAGCGTTACGCGCCAGCCTCGTCGCAGCAAAGCCAGCGCCAGCGTCGCGCTGGCTACGCCGCCACCGATTAAGGCGATCTCCCGTTGTCGCGCGGCGGGTCGAGAATACCAGGGTTGGCGCACAAGTAGCGCGGGTGCGGCCGCGAGTTGACCGCATAGCATTTCACGTTTAGGTCCAAAACCTTTGCGTCGCGTGACGGCGAAACCGGCGTCTTGTAATCCACGACGGACAAAACCAGCGGCGGTAAACGTGGCAAACGTGCCGCCATGCCGTAGCAATGTTGCCATGGCGTTAAACAATTCTGGCGTCCACATATCTGGGTTTTTCGAGGGGGCAAAGCCATCCAGAAACCATGCATCAACCTGACGATAAAGGCTGTCATCGAGGCTATGAATTAATGCATTAATATCGCCTAACCACAGGTCAAGGGTGATGCGTCCGCCATCAAAAAGCAGGCGCTGACAGCCGGGCAGAGCGATCGGCCATTGCTGTTGCAATTGTTCTGCCCACGGGGCGAGTTCAGGCCAATGCCGCAGTGCCGCGATTAAATCATTCTGCGTTAAAGGAAATTTCTCAAAGCTAATGAAATGCAGACGCTGCAATCTGGCATTGGGTTGCTCAATGCGAAATGCCTCAAAGGCTTGCCAAAGCGTAAGAAAATTGAGCCCGGTACCGAATCCACTCTCAGCAACGATCAATAAATCTCGCTCATGATGGGCGAAACGCTGTGGAAATTGGTTGCCGCCAAGGAAGACATAACGCGTCTCTTCAAGGCCGTTATCGTTAGAGAAATAGACATCTTCAAAGGCTCGGGAAACAGGTGTACCCTGTTCATTCCAGCTTAGTTCGGCGTGTTCGACCGGCGTTGATTTCACGGCAAAGGCTCATTTTTCAGGCAGTGGCGCGATTTTAGCGACCAGCGTGACATGACGCAAATTTACAAAAGGAAATGGCTGATCGGACTTGTTCGGCGTACAAGTGTAAGCTAGAGTGCACGTCAATCCAAAAGATGTGGAAGAGGACTATTGAATGAAACGTGCGGTGATTACTGGCTTGGGGATCGTTTCCAGTATTGGTAATAATCAGCAAGAGGTGCTGGCATCTCTGCGTGAAGGCCGTTCTGGCATCACATTTTCTCAAGAGATGAAAGATTCCGGCATGCGTAGTCACGTCTGGGGTAACGTTAAGTTAGATACCACCGGCCTCATCGATCGCAAAATCGTGCGTTTTATGAGTGATGCGTCCATCTATGCTTATCTTTCCATGGAAGAAGCGATTAAAGATTCTGGCCTGACCAACGAAGCCTATCAGAACAACCCACGTGTGGGTCTGATTGCCGGTTCAGGTGGCGGTTCTCCGCGTTATCAGGTGTTCGGCGCAGACGCAATGCGTAGCCCGCGTGGCCTGAAAGCAGTAGGTCCGTATGTCGTGACTAAAGCGATGGCGTCAGGCGTTTCAGCCTGTCTGGCTACACCTTTCAAAATTCACGGTGTGAACTACTCAATCAGCTCTGCCTGTGCGACCTCTTCACACTGTATCGGTAATGCGGTTGAGCAAATTCAGCTGGGCAAACAAGACATCGTGTTTGCTGGCGGCGGTGAAGAGTTGTGCTGGGAAATGTCCTGCGAATTCGACGCCATGGGCGCGCTTTCTACCAAATATAATGAAACGCCTGAAAAAGCTTCTCGTACCTATGACAACGACCGCGATGGCTTTGTTATCGCAGGCGGCGGCGGCATGGTTGTGGTCGAAGAGCTGGAGCACGCGCTGGCACGTGGCGCGCACATCTACGCTGAAATCGTAGGCTACGGCGCAACATCCGACGGCGCAGACATGGTTGCACCATCAGGCGAAGGCGCAGTGCGCTGCATGAAGATGGCGATGCAGGGCGTTGATACCCCTATCGATTATCTGAACAGCCACGGTACTTCAACGCCAGTGGGCGATGTGAAAGAGCTGGGTGCAATCCGTGAAGTGTTCGGTGATAACACGCCTTACATTTCTGCAACCAAAGCCATGACCGGTCACTCATTGGGTGCAGCTGGCGTGCAGGAAGCGATTTATACCCTGCTGATGCTGGAGCACGGCTTTATTGCGCCAAGCATTAACATCGACTCGCTGGATGCAGCGGCAGAAGGCATGAACATCGTGACTAAGCCGACTGAAAAAGCGCTGAAAACCGTTATGTCTAACAGCTTCGGTTTCGGTGGCACCAACGCGACTCTGACGATGCGTAAGTATCAGGCTTAAGGTTTCACCTCATCTTTACCTCAAGGGTCGGCTTGCCGGCCCTTTTCTTTGACATAATTCTAACCCCTTGCCAGAATTCCTTTTCGCTCGACTGTGGTGTAGTCCTGCCTTAACGACCATTCTCGTTACGTAAGCGTTCACGTTAACCAACGCATAAATCTTCTGTTACGACAGAAGGCGCGCGCGTCGTTGGTTTTTGCCGTCATGGCACGTCTCAGAACAAGGAGTTACGTTAATGTCCTCTTCAGCCGCTGAATCGCAAGTTCAGTCGACCTTTCCTTTGGCTTGCACCTCGCTGGCCGTATTCCTGACTTATCTCACTGCGGGCCTGGCTTTGCCGGTTATCCCGCTCTATGTGCATCAAGAGTTAGGAATGAACAACGTGATGGTGGGCATCGCGGTTGGCATTCAGTTCTTTGCCACTTTGCTCACGCGGGGTTTTGCCGGACGTCGAGCCGATCAGCATGGCGCAAAACTCACCACACAACACGGCATGTTAGCGATAGCCTTAGTGGGGCTGGCTTACCTCGCTGCTGCGCTGCTGCCGGTGCCAATAGAGGCGAAGTTCGGCTTGCTGTCGATAGGTCGTTTGCTGCTCGGCTTTGGCGAAAGCTTGCTGCTGACCGGGAATCTGACATGGGGCATGGGTTTAGTTGGGCCAAAGCGTTCTGGTTTGGTGATGTCATGGAACGGCATGGCGATTTATGGATCGCTGGCAGCGGGCGCGCCACTCGGCTTGTTGCTGCATCAGCAGGGGGGTTTTGCGCTGTTGGGCGCGGTTGCCGTCGTGCTGCCGCTGATTGCGCTGGGGTTGAATAATTGGATCAAAGCCGTGCCGGTTGTCGGCGGCGAGCGGCCTTCGCTGTTCAGCGTGGTACGCAGCATTTTTCAGCCGGGGCTCGCGCTCGCGCTGCAAGGTGCCGGTTTTGCGGTGATCGGTACTTTTACCTCGCTCTATTTTGCTGCACAACACTGGGGCAATGCGGGCTTTACCCTTACCGCATTTGGCCTGGCGTTTGTGCTGGTGCGTCTCCTATTTGGGGGCTTGCCGGATCGGTTGGGTGGCGTAAAAGTGGCGATGATTTCGCTGCTGGTGGAAGCCTGCGGATTGCTATTGCTGGGACTGGCAACGCAAAGTTGGATGGCATTAATGGGGGCTGCTTTGACCGGCTGCGGTTGCTCACTGATCTTCCCGGCGCTGGGCGTAGAAGTGATTAAACGCGTTTCTCCGCAGGTGCGCGGCACCGCGCTTGGGGGCTTTTCTGCATTCCAGGATGTCGCTTACGGAGCCAGCGGGCCGCTCACCGGATTGCTGGCGACCGCGCTGGGTTACGGTTCTGTCTATTTGGCAGGTGCGTGCTGCGCGGTGCTCGGGATTTTAGTTACCTGGCGCTTTGCGCGTCAGCCGCAAACAGCTTAGTCAGCTTGTCACATCCGGCAACGATTTCGCCGGGTGTGAGCGCAGAAAAGCCCAGTAGCCAACCTGGCTGTCGAATATCACTGGTATATAACGGGCTTAGCCTCGGCAGTTGCAATCCTGCTTGCGCGGCGAGGTTGGTCAGCCTCGCTTCATCTCCCTGCTTCAGTGATACCGCCATTTGCAAGCCGCCTGTGCGGGCCATTGGCGTGATCCACGGCGCAAGGCGCTGCTCAATTTGCTCTATTAGCAGGTCGCGGCGACTGCGATAAAGCTGCCGCATTAAACGCAAATGGCTGGTGAAGTGACCTTGCTGCATAAACTCGGCGGTAATCGCTTGCGGCAACAGGGCGCTGTGTCCATCCATGACGCTGCGCGCCTGACCGAGAGGTATCACCAGTTCAGGGGGTACCACCATCCAGGCCAGCCTCAGTGAAGGAAACAGTGATTTTGAAAACGTCCCTAGCGTGATGACGCGACTATGCAAATCCAGTCCTTGCAGCGCTGGCGTCGGGCGTTCGTCATAGTGAAATTCACTGTCGTAATCATCCTCAATTAGCCAGCTGCGATGACGCCGCGCCCAATCAAGCCAGGCTAAACGGCGCGCTAAACTCATGGTGACACCCGTTGGATAATGATGCGCAGGCGTCAGATACATCAACTTTGCTGCCCCAGAGTGAAGTTTCGCGCCTTCCTGATCCAGCGCAATGCCGCGACAGTTTGCACCTGCCGCGAGAAAAGCATTACGCGCGCCGGGATAGCCCGGTTCCTCCAGCCAGACTTCATCACCCGGATCGAGAAACATCAGCGCCAGCAGCTGTAGCGCCTGCTGTGAACTGGTGAGCATGATCACCTGTTCGGGTTGGCAATGTATGCCACGCGACAAGGCCAGATAATCTGCCACCGCATGGCGTAAAGGCTGATAACCCAGCGGATCGCCGTAACCCATCACCGCGCTGCCAAGCGAACGCTGCACAGTGGCGCTGATTCGCCGCCAGATTTGCTGAGGAAAGGCGCGAAGTTCTGGCGAACCGGCGGCAAAAGCCTGTGGAAAGAGCGGATCCTGGCAACCCCCGGTTGCTAATACACGGTTACCGCGCAGGGAGAAGTGAGGCAGTTGCGTTAACGCCGTGCTGCGCGCTTTATTGGGCATGGTGATAGCCACAAAACTGCCGCGCCCGATTTCACGTCGTAAATATCCTTCGCTTTCCAACTGCGCGTAAGCCGCTTCCACCGTCACACGCGACAGGTTTAAATCCGATGCCATTTGTCGCGTCGAGGGCAGCTTTTGATCCACGGACAAATGGTGATTCGCTATCGCCAGACGCAGCGTGGCGCACAAACGTTCACGCAGTCCGCCCGACGCTTGATGATGGAAGAGTTGCAGCAGCGGTGTGCTCATATTGGTCTTATTGTGAGAGATAAATGGGTATCAATGAGCAGTCCACTTTGCCGTAAACTGGCTGCACTTCACAACAGGAGAATCACCATGTCATCTGTATTACGTTTTCCGCCCGTTTCTTCGCAGCAAAGTCTGGCGTACCTGGAAACCAAATTGGCTTATTACACGGATGCGTGGGATCTCGCCGAAGATTTGGCGCAGCAGGTGAGTGAAATTGTGGTGATCGATGCACGATCAGCGGAGATCTATCGCGCTGGGCACATTTGCGGCGCCATCAGCTTTCCTCATCGCATTATGGATGAAGCATCAACAGCACAGTTAGATCACAGTAAACTCTATGTCACTTACTGCGATGGCATCGGCTGCAATGGCTCAACGAAAGCGGCGTATAAGCTCGCCACCTTGGGTTTTCAGGTGAAAGAGTTGATTGGCGGCCTGGATTTTTGGAAGCGCGATGGCCATCCGATGGCGTGGGGTAATGCGCCAGGCGAATGGCCAGGCGCAATTTCAACTACAGGCGATGCCGCATCATGCGGCTGCTAATGCAGCGTCTTTAAAGGACGATCCACAATAAAAATGCAATCACCAGCAAGGCGATGAAGATGACCAGCAACGGCCGCTGCGCCAGCGGTTGGAGTGACGGCGGCAAGGAGGCCGCAACGGGTGCCCAGATTGGCTGAGGTTTGATTTCACTGGCGGCCAAAGGCTGCTCAGACATTTTTTCAGCCCGACGTGAGAACAAAAAGTTCAGCAGATCCTGCGTTTGGGTAGGCGTAAGCACCGTTTGCGGTGTCGCCTGGAATCGCTGCTGGCTGTAATCCTCCATCATGCGCTGTTCGGTCTGCGCCAGCGGCTGCTTCAGCGAGGCTTCCAGCAGTTGCAGCGTTGGCGCGCTGTGCTGACTCAGGGTTTGACGCACCTGTAAATATTGCGTCAGCAGCGGGAAATGGCGTGATGGGATCGGATCGCCGCTGGTAAGGTTCACCAGTTTCAACGCTGAGGCCCACAATTTGCCGCTGGATTCGCCCGTTGCGGCGGCCAAACGAATGATCTGTTGGTTCAGGGTGTGATGCTCAGCCGGTAACAGGCTGCGATCGCTGGAGCGCGTTTGCTGCGGCTGCGGAATCGCCATTTGGCCATTTTGCAGCATGGTCAGCACCTGACGTAGCTGATCCTGACTCAAGGCACTTAAAACGGTTTGACCAAACTGCTGCCGAATAAAGTCGCTCACCGCCTGACGATTGTTGCCCTGCGGCAGTAAATCGGTTAGCTGGGTCATCAACTGGCGCGTCGCGTGGCCGGTTTGTGCTTGCGTCAGGCGCACCGTGAGGTATTGCTCGGCAGCAGGAAAATGACGTGACTGCAACTCGGCGTCACTCTTCACATTCACTTCACGGCGTATACCAGACCAAAGCTCAGGCGCTTTAAGATTGCTCAGCGACAAAATGCGCACAATCAGGCGTTCCAACGTTGTGCGTTGCGCAGGAGAGAGTGGCTGTTCTCCAGGCGCAGAACCGGGACGAGGTGCGCCCGTTTGCGGATTTACAGATGAACGATCGCCGACCGGCACACCGGGGCCGCTAACAGGTTGCATGGCGGATTCCTTGGGGAAAACAGAACAGCGTGGGGTGCGCCGGAATGAGAATGCGCCATGATAACAAAAGCCCCCGGGAAATCCCACGGGGGCGCTTGCGTTTCGGTGGAATTACTCAGGGATGAGCTTCAGGCGCATACGGCGCCAGCGCTTCCAGGCAAAAGGCACCACCAAGACGGCAACCGCTAAGATCAGCAGCACTTTGCAAATCAGACTTTCCCACAGGATCGGCAAATTACCGTTACTGATTGAGAGCGCGCGCCGCAGATTCTGTTCCAGCATTTCACCTAAGACAAAACCCAGGATCAGCGGAGACATGGGGAAATCCATTTTACGCAGAATATAACCAAAAACACCCAAGCCAACCATTAACAGCAGATCAAACGTGGTGCTGTGAACCGCATAGACGCCCACGGCGGAGATGGCCGCAATGGTGGGGACCAAAAACCACAGCGGAATCGTCAGCATGCGGGCAAACACGTTGATCATGGGAATGTTCATGATCAACAGCATGACGTTGCCAATCAACAGTGCGGCGATCAATCCCCACACGATGTCTGGCTGTTCAATAAACATCGCGGGACCGGGCGTGATGTTGTAGAGCGTTAACGCCCCCACCATGACTGCGGTGGTGCCTGAGCCGGGAATGCCCAGCGTAAGCATTGGAATAAAGGATCCGCAAGCCGATGCGTTGTTTGCCGCTTCTGGCGCCGCCACGCCGCGAATATCACCTTTACCAAACTGGTCGCTGCCGCTGATTTTCTTTTCAGTCATGTAAGCAATGGCGCTGGCGATGGTGGCACCTGCGCCGGGTAACACACCGACGAAGAAACCGATAAACGACGATCGCAGCGTGGCACCGGCCGTCATCGCGGCCTCTTTCATGTTGAACATCATGCGACCGCTGGCGCGCACCGCTTTCTGCCCAGAATGGGTGGATTCCAGCATCAACAAGATTTCACTCACCGAGAACAGACCAATTACCACCACCACAAACTGAATGCCATCAGAAAGATGCACACTGTCGAAGGTAAAGCGGTAAACGCCGGTATTCGCATCAACGCCCACGGTCGCCATGCCGAGACCGATTAATGCGGCCAGAAAAGATTTCAACGGATTTTGACTCATCATGCTGCCGAGGCAGGCAATCGCGAAAACCATCAGCGCAAAATATTCAGCCGGACCAAATGCCAGTGACCAGTTTGCCAGGAGCGGGGCGAATAAAATAATGCCGAGAATGGCAATGGTGGAGCCGACAAAGGAACTCACCGCGGAAATCGACAACGCTACGCCCGCTTTGCCTTGCTGCGCCATCGGATAGCCATCCAGCGCCGTCATAATGGCACCGGCATCGCCTGGCACATTCAGCAAAATGGATGAGATGCGACCCCCATATTCACAACCGATATAGACCGTTGCCAGCAAGATCAGCGCCGATTCCGCCGGCAAATGCAGCGCGTAAGCCAGCGGCATTAAAATAGCGACGCCATTGATCGGGCCGAGACCCGGCAACAATCCCACAATGGTGCCAATAAAACAGCCGATCAAGGCGATTATCAGGTTTTCGGGCGTCATGGCGACGGCGAAACCCTGCATCAAAAAAGACCAGGTATCCATGATATTCTCCTTAACTCAGCCAGCTGCCCATGGGCAGCGTCACGTCCAGCAAGCGGTCAAAGGCGTAAAACAGCGTCAACCCCATGATCACGCCGGAAAGCGCTGCCGCCCACCAACGTGCACCAAACAGCATGCCGATGCCAAACGTCAACAACGTGGTGCAGAGCGCGAAACCCAGTGTTTCAAATAGCCAGCCATAAAGCATCAGCATCAGCGCCAGTGCGACTAAACGCTTTAATGTGCCCTGAGTAGGCCATTGAATGGTGTCTGGTTTACGAAACAGCATCAGCAGGGCGCAGATCGCCATCAAACCCAAAATCGTCAGGGGAAAAGGGCGCGGGCCAACCGGTTCGTAGCTGTATTCGCTCTGAATTTGCCAGGCTATCACCATGCCGCCGAGGCAAAGTGCAAGCCAAATAGCCGCAAAAATACGATCGCTCATCATGTGCTCCGGTTATTTAGCCAGGCCGAAAGATTTCGCCTGATCGCGATAAGAGGCGACCTGATTTTTGACATAGCTGTCGAGTTCTGCACCAAACAGGTTGAATTCAAACAGACCGCGCAGATCGCGCTGTTTTTGAAATTCCGGCGTATTCACCATCTTTTTAAAGGCGTCTTGCCACCATTGATACTCGGCATCGCTGACTTTTGGACCCAAATAGAAGCCGCGAATAATCGGCCATTCGATGTTAAAGCCCTGTTCTTTAGCGGTCGGCACATTCGCCAGCGGGCCAGGCAAACGTTTATCCGCCATCACAGCCAGCACGCGCATTTTTCCACCTTGCAGATGCGGCACCATTTCGCTCATGTCGCCAGAAACCACCTGAATATGATTACCCAACAGCGCAGTAACCGGCTCGCCGCCACCTTCAAACGCGACGTAACGCATCTTGCGCGGATCAATGCCTGCTTCACGCGCCAGCAGCGCGGTTTTCATCCAGTCCTGACTGCCAATAGATGCGCCCGCGCCAACCACCACTTTGGTGGGATCTTTCTTCATCGCCTCCATCAGCTCACCAAGCGTTTTCCATGGGGCATCTTCACGCACTGCAATCATGCCGTAATCGGTGCCGACTGCTGCCAGCCACTTCACGTCGTCTACTGAATAGCGACCAAATTTGCCTTGAGAAAGGTTAAGCAGCGAGCCGCCGGAGAAGGCGACCACCGTGCCCGCTTCGGCGGGGCGCTGCGCAATAATGGCGTTGTAGGCAACCGCACCCACGCCGCCGGGCATGTAAGTGACGCGCATCGGTGAATCGATCTGTTTTGTCTCCTGCAATGACACTTGCAGGAGTTTGCAGGTCAGGTCAAAGCCGCCGCCAGGCTTGGCAGGCGCAATACATTCAGTACGTTTGGGCGCATCGGCGGCAAAAGTAGCGGGAACCAGTAATGCCAGTAGGGTTGAGGCTAAGGTGGTGCGGATTATTTTTTTCATCTTTCGCTCCCTTGTTCTTCCAGAGTGTGATTTCTGCCGAATATTCGGCGTTGCTGAATTGTTAAAACAGTTACCTTTCATTTACCTTTCACTGCCCGGAAATAATGACAGGATGTGATATGCGTCTCTTACTGGTTGAAGATACGGTTGAGCTGGCGCGCTGGTTGCAGAAAGCGCTAACGCAAAAAGGATTTGCCGTGGATTGGGTTGCGGATGGTGTAGCGGCGGATCACATGCTGCACAGCGAGGAATATGTTCTGGTGGTACTGGATGTTTCGCTGCCGCGTATGGATGGTATTGAGGTGCTAACGCGACTGCGTCGGCGCGGAAAAAATGTGCCGGTTTTATTGCTGACTGCGCGCAGCGCGCTCGACGATCGGGTGCGCGGCCTGAATCAGGGAGCCGATGATTACCTCACTAAACCCTTTGAGCTGGATGAACTGGAAGCGCGGTTACGGGCACTGTTACGGCGTAGCCAAACGCTTTCTGCGCAAAACCAGGCGCTAGGCCAGTTGACACGCGATCCTGAAGGCTATTTTTTGCTGGCGGACAAGCCGCTGGCGTTGACCCCGCGCGAAGCCAGCATACTTACAACCTTGATGCAGCGACGAGGGCGCCCGGTTTCACGCCAGCATCTTTATGAACAAACGTTTACCCTGGCTGATGATGTCAGCCTGGAAAGCATTGAGCTTTACGTACACCGGGTACGTAAGAAACTGGCCGGTAGCGATGTCGCGATTGTGACGCTACGCGGTCTGGGATACAGCCTGGAAACGGTGCCATGCGGCTAATCCGTTCACTGCGTGGCGAATTACTGGCGTGGTTGGGCTTGCCGCTCACGTTGTTGTGGGGTTTGTCGGTTTATACCCATTATCAAAGCGGGCTGGCTGCAGCCAATCAGGCTTATGATCGCTCATTGCTGGCCTCGGCGCGCACCGTTGCTGAACGCTTGGTGGTACGTAATCGTCATCTTGAAGTGGATGTGCCTTGGGTCGTGCTCGACAGCTTTGAGCGCAACATGAACGACCAGCTGTTTTACCAAGTGATTTCGCCGCAAGGTAAAACGCTGTCAGGTTATGACGACCTGCCGCCGATTCCACCCCATCACGCGCTTTCAAACGACTGGCCCGCGCTGGTGCATTTTTATGATGGCCGCTATCGACAGCAACCGATTCGCCTTGCTGCACTTTGGCAACCCATCAGCGAGGCGGGGGCAGAAGGTATGGCGCTAATTATCGTGGCTGAAACACTGAATTCGCGTCAGGAGTTTGCCCAAGGATTAATGCGTACGGCGCTGCTGAGTCAAAGCGTGCTGGTGCTGATGACGCTGTTACTGGCGGGATTGATGCTGCGACGCGTACTGCGTCCATTACGACGTCTATCGCGCATTGTTTTACGCCGCGATGTTAGCGAGTTAACGCCGCTTCCATCGTTGCCTTGGTCAGAATTACAGCCGTTGATTATTGCTTTTAATCGCTATCTTGAGCGGTTGCGTGGAATGATGGCGCGTCAGGATCGTTTTAGCGCTGACGCAGCACATCAACTGCGTACGCCGCTAGCAATCCTCAAAACTCAGGTAGGTGTCGCGATGAGCAGCAATTGCCCCGAGCAGTGGCGAGAGAGTTTACAAGGAATGCGACACACGCTGGATGACACTATTTTGCTCACCGATCGATTACTGCAACTGGCGCAAATAAAAGCGCGTCACGGCGAAGAGAAACAGCTGCCGCGCGTCGATTTAGCGGAGATCCTGCGGGATGCCTGTTTCAGCGGTTACACGGCGGCCCGGAACAAGCAGATCGATTTAGGTTATGAAGGCGATGAGAACAGCGAAGTCAAAGGGGATCGCCTGCTGCTGGGCGAGTTATGCGCCAATCTGCTGGACAATGCCATCAAATACACGCCGCTGAACGGGGTAATTACGGCAAGGCTACAGGGGAAAACATTAGAAATAGAAGACAGCGGGCCGGGCATCGACAGTGCGGAACAGGAAAAAGCCTTACAGCCCTTTTCCCGACTTGATCATGGCAGCTTGCAGCCTGGCGCAGGAATAGGATTGGCGTTGGTGCAGGATATTTGTGCATGGCATGGAGCGTTGATTGTCATGGATCGCAGTCCGCTACTGGGCGGACTGCGCGTCACTATCGCGTTTAAATCCGAGTGATACGGCTCGGTTTACGACCTGACAGCGGTGTTTTCAAACGCTGTGCCAAAATCACGCCAAACAGTGTCAAACCTCCGCCAATCCAGTGATAACTGTGCAACTGCTCATGCAGGAACAGCACGGCAATCAGCGCAGTAAATATCGGAATCAGATTCATAAATATAGTGGTGGTGCTGGCACCTAAACGCTGTACGCCATGAATCCACAAGAAAGGCGCAATGATTGAAGCAAACAGGCCCGCGAACGCCACCAACGGGATATTATGCAGATTCAGTGTTACGTCGGGTGCAAATAAAAAACCGGGTAACAGCAGCAGTACGCCAAACACGATCTGCATGTATAAGCTTTGCCAGATCGGCAGCGGTATTGCCCAGCGCTTGGTCAGCACACCATAAAGCGCATAAGAGGCGGAAGCCGACAGCATCATTAACTCACCTTTGCCTAATCCATGACTCAGCAACAGCGGTAAATTTCCCTCGCTGACCAGCCAAACTAAACCGGCAAATGAGATGATGCTGCCAAAAAGAATCCCCACCGTCGGGGCAATGCGCAGGATCACTACGCTTAACAGCACGGTAAGCAGCGGAATTAATGCGCCGATGATCCCCATAAACAGTGCACTGACGCTGTGCGCGGCGTAATAAGCCAGGCTTTGATACAACACCATGCCCAGCAGCCCAAGCAGCAGCAATTGCCCCAAATGCGGTTTAATCTGTCGCCGCTGACGCCATACGCCAGGCAAAATAAACGGCGTTAACACCAGCAGCGCTAACAGCCAGCGATAAAAAGAGATGGCGGCGGGATCAATAGCATCCGCCGACAACTTACTTACGATCGAATTGATCGACCAGATCATCACCGCAATCAGCGGAAACAAGAAACTCATAACGCTCTCCCGATACAGAATGGGCGCAGTGTACGCTTGTCCGGTTTTATTCAGATAGTTAATATCGGACAAAAATCTTTAATGACCGGACATAATGACTTCACAAATCACTTACCAGGCGCCAGTTGATGCCAATGCGCTGCGCTACTTCTTTCGTTTTGAGCAGGCCAATGCGCAAACCGAATATTTGCCGCACGCGCATAGCTGGGGCCAGGTGATCTTTGTGAAAAGTTATGTGCTGGAGATGCGGGTAGAAGGTGAACGGCTGCTCACGCCTGCCGACATCCCTATTTGGATCCCGCCGGGGCGAGTACACAGCAGCTATAATCATCGGCAGGCCCAATTTCGCACCTTTAACCTGGCCGCCGATCTGTGTGAAGGGTTGCCGATCAAAGCGTGCTTGCTGATTGTCGATCCGATCGTGCATGCCATTATGGATGAATTCGCCCGAGAGGAAATTGTGCTGCCCGTCAGCGACGAGCAGTTGCGGCTGTGTAATGTACTGCGCGACCGCTTGCGTCTCGCAGCCGTTCAGGAAAGCTATTTGCCTACGTCGGAAGATAAATTTTTGGCGCCAGTGCTGCACGCGCTGGAGGCCAACCCCGGTGATAACACTACGCTAGCAGCGTGGGCGGCCCGCGTTTTTACCACAGAACGCACGCTGGCGCGCCGCTGTCATCAGCAGCTCAATATGTCATTCAGCGAATGGCGTCAGCGGCTGCGTTTTTTGCGGGCGATTGCGCTGCTGGAGCAGGGCAACAGCGTGCAATCTATTGCTCACGATCTCGGATATAGCTCCGCTTCTGCGCTGATTGTCATGTTTCAACATCAAGCGGGCACCACGCCCGATCGCTACCGCACGCGGTTAGGCTAACGCGTGGCTTTGTGCCAGAATAACGCCCTTAAAGACAACAGACAGGAAAGCCGTGGTGAAGATTCTCGTCGATGAAAATATGCCTTATGCCCGTGAACTGTTCAGCCGCACCGGAAACGTGCTGGCGGTGCCGGGTCGTCCTTTACCGGAAGCCGAACTGGCAGATGCCGATGGCTTGATGGTGCGTTCAGTTACCAAGGTGAATGAAGCCTTGCTGGCGGGTAAACCGGTGAAATTTGTTGGTACCGCAACGGCGGGCACCGATCACATCGACGAAGTGTGGCTGCAACAGGCGGGGATCGCTTTCTCTGCCGCGCCGGGTTGTAACGCCATTGCCGTGGTGGAATATGTCTTTTCGTCGCTGCTGTTACTGGCGGAACGCGATGGTTTTCAACTGCGCGATCGCACAGTCGGCATCGTCGGCGTTGGCAATGTCGGCGGACGTTTACAGAAACGTCTTGAAGCCTGGGGCGTGAAAACCGTGCTGTGCGATCCGCCGCGCGCCGATCGTGGCGACGACGGCGATTTTTTGTCGCTGGATGAGGTGGTTAAACAGGCTGATATCCTGACTTTCCACACACCACTCTTTAAAGACGGACCGTATAAAAGCTGGCATCTGGCTGATTTAGCACTGTTGATGGCTCTTAAACCCAATACCATTCTCATTAATGCTTGCCGCGGCCCGGTGGTCGATAACGTCGCGCTGCTGGAAGTATTGAACATGCGATCGGATCTCAGCGTGATACTGGATGTATGGGAACCGGAACCGGATCTTTCATTGGCGCTGCTCGATAAAGTTGATATCGCCACCGCCCATATCGCGGGCTACACGCTGGAAGGTAAAGCGCGAGGTACCACGCAAGTGTTTGAAGCCTGGAGCGCGTTTATCGGGCAACCGCAGCAGGTGCCACTGAGCGAGTTATTACCGACACCGGAGTTCAGCAGCATTACGCTGCAGGGCGCGCTTGATCAGCCAACGCTGAAACGGCTGGTGCATCTGGTGTATGATGTGCGCCGCGACGACGCGCCTTTACGTAAAGTGGCGGCGCAACCCGGTGAATTTGATCGCCTGCGCAAGCAGTATGAAGAGCGCCGCGAATGGTCTTCGTTGCAGGTGATCTGCAACGATCGCGACGCTGCCGAGATGCTGGCGAAGCTGGGTTTTGATGCGCATTTGCAGGAGAGCTAATCTCATTTCCTTGTAATTTCCGTTGCAGAAAGGCGGCAAATGAGTGAACGCCAGGCACTTACCACAGTAAGTGGACAGGGTAAGCGCGAGTAACCAACGTATCTGCAATACGAAATATGACCGGGAAAAATCCGAATCCTTGGGCGGTGAATATCACCGCCTTCTGTTTTTATGTCATTGTCTGGAGTAAACCAACATGTCTGACGGCTGGAATATTGCGCTATTAGGCGCAACAGGCGCAGTAGGGAACGCTTTACTGGAGCTGCTGGCTGAACGCCAGTTCCCGGTTGGAGAATTGTATTTGCTGGCGAGTGAAAACGGCGCAGGTGAAACTAAACGTTATGAAGGCCGTTCTGTTCTGGTTCAGGACGCGGCAGGTTTTGACTGGTCACAAGCGCAGTTGGCGTTTTTTGTAGCCGGTCGTGAAGCCTCTTCGCGCTATGCAGATGAAGCCGCTAACGCGGGTTGTTTGGTTATCGACAGCAGCGAACTGTTTGCGCTGTCACCAGACATTCCGCTGGTAGTGCCAGATGTGAATGCGCACGTTTTGGCGGATTATCGCAATCGCAACATTATCTGCGTGGCCGATAGCCTGGTCAGCCAGTTGCTTACCGCACTCAAACCGCTGACTGACGCCGCCGGTTTAGGCCGCTTGCAGGTAACAAATTTGATTTCGGTTTCCAACCACGGCAAAGCGGCAGTGGATGCATTAGCGGGTGAAAGCGCGCGTTTGCTGAATGGCGTCCCGGCAGATAACCATTTTTATGGCCGCCAGCTGGCCTTTAACTTGCTGCCACAACAGGCCGATGCCGAAGGCAGCGTGGAGAGCGAACGTCGTCTGATCGATCAGGTACGTAAAGTGCTGCAAGACGAAGGCTTACCGATTGCGGTCACCAGCATTCAGGCGCCGGTGTTTTATGGCAACGCGCAAATCGTTCATGTTGAGAATCTGCGTCCGCTCTCTGCGGAAGAAGCGCGTGCTGAACTGGCGCTCACCGCTGATATCATCCTGAGCGAAGAAGATCAGGTGCCAACGCCTGTCACCGATGCATCAGGCAACAATGAATTAAGCATTGGCGGCGTGCGTAACGATTACGGTATTCCTGAACTGCTGCAGTTTTGGTCAGTCGCCGATAACGTCCGTTTTGGCGGTGCGTTAATGGCAGTGAAAACGGCGGAAAAGCTGGTGCAGGAGTATATGTACTAATGTCCGACAGTCAGACACAAAAACTGGCGCTCGGCATTGAGTATGACGGCAGCCGCTATTACGGCTGGCAGCGTCAGCAAGAAGTGCGCAGCGTGCAGGAAAAGTTAGAACGTGCGCTGTCAAAAGTGGCAGATCATCCGGTCACTGTTTTCTGCGCCGGACGCACCGATGCTGGCGTGCACGGAACCGGTCAGGTCGTGCATTTTGAAACCACATCGCAACGTGCTGACAGCGCATGGACGTTGGGCGTTAACGCCAATTTACCTGCAGACATCGCGGTGCGTTGGGTAAAATCGGTGCCGGATGAGTTTCATGCGCGGTTTAGTGCAACCGCCCGTCGCTATCGCTACCTGATATACAACCAGCGCTTGCGTCCGGCCGTGCTGAGCCGCGGCGTGACACATTTTTATCATCCGCTGGATGCTGAAAAAATGCAGCGTGCTGGGCAATGTTTGCTAGGGGAGAATGACTTCACCTCATTCCGCGCGGTGCAGTGTCAATCTCGTACGCCATGGCGCAACATGTTGCACCTTAACGTGACGCGTCAAGGGCCGTACGTCATCGTGGATATCAAGGCCAACGCCTTTGTGCATCATATGGTGCGTAACATTGTTGGCAGCCTGATGGAAATTGGCTGCGGCAATCAGCCAGAATCGTGGATGGCTACGCTGCTGGCAGCCAAAGATCGCACGCTGGCGGCGGCGACAGCCAAAGCTGAAGGGCTTTATCTGGTGGCGGTGGATTATCCATCCCACTTTGCGTTACCACAGCCGTCGATGGGACCGTTGTTCCTCGCGGATTAACCAAAAATTTAGGACAGGAAGAGAGCGTTATGGAGTTTATCCATTTTGTGGTCGATTTTATTTTGCACATTGATGTGCATTTGGCTGAATTGGTAGCGCAGTACGGCATTTGGATTTACGCCATTCTGTTTCTGATTTTGTTCTGCGAAACCGGTTTAGTGGTGACGCCTTTTTTACCAGGCGACTCACTGCTGTTTGTGGCCGGTGCGCTGGCGGCATTGCCGGGTAACGATCTCAATGTGCATCTGATGGTGACACTGCTGGTGATTGCGGCAATTCTCGGCGATGCGGTTAACTACACCATAGGTCGACTGTTTGGCGAGCGGTTGTTTAGCAACCCGAATTCCAAAATTTTCCGTCGCAGCTATCTGGATAAAACCCACGCGTTCTATGCACGTCACGGCGGCAAAACCATTATTCTGGCGCGCTTTGTGCCTATCGTGCGTACTTTTGCGCCATTTGTCGCCGGGATGGGGCATATGTCATATCGCCACTTCGCGTTGTTTAACATCAGCGGCGCGTTGTTATGGGTATTACTCTTTTCCTATGCGGGTTACCTGTTTGGCGATCTGCCGGTGGTACAGGAAAACCTCAAACTCTTGATCGTCGGGATTATCGTGGTCTCAATTTTGCCGGGCGTGATTGAAGTCTGGCGTCATCGTCGCCAGGCGAAGCAGCAAAAACAGCCGTAAGCGGCAAGGTTGCTCAGGGGTAAGACCAGATTTTTATCCACAGTCTGAACGGGTTGTGGTTTAATGAGCGAAATTTCCCGTCTGCTGAAGCCGTTTTCAGCAGCATCAAGACGACTGGACCAGGTCAGTTTCAACAGAAAGGTCATCAATGAGCTGGATTGAACGCATTCTTAACAAAAGCAATATTACGCCTGCTAGCCGTGCCAGTATCCCGGAAGGGGTTTGGACCAAATGCGATAGCTGTGGACAGGTACTTTATCGTGCCGAACTGGAGCGTAATCTTGAGGTCTGCCCGAAGTGTGACCACCATATGCGCATGCGCGCACGCGAACGTCTCACCACTTTTCTCGATCAGGGAACGCTGGTGGAGTTGGGCAGCGAGCTGGAACCGAAGGATCTCCTGAAGTTCCGTGACTCGAAAAAGTATAAAGATCGTTTGGTAGCCGCACAAAAAGCTACCGACGAGAAAGATGCACTTATCGTAATGAAAGGCCAGTTGCACAGCATGCCAGTGGTTGCGGCAGCATTTGAATTCACCTTCATGGGTGGCTCAATGGGGTCTGTGGTTGGCGCACGCTTTGTGCGTGCAGTTGAGCAGGCGCTGGAAGATAACTGTCCGCTGATCTGCTTCTCTGCCAGTGGCGGTGCGCGTATGCAAGAAGCGCTGATGTCGCTGATGCAAATGGCGAAAACCAGTGCAGCGCTGGCAAAAATGCAGGAGCGTGGTCTTCCGTACATCTCTGTGCTGACCGACCCAACCATGGGTGGGGTTTCTGCCAGCTTCGCGATGTTGGGCGATCTCAACATCGCGGAACCGAAAGCGCTGATCGGCTTTGCCGGCCCTCGCGTTATCGAGCAAACCGTACGTGAAAAACTGCCGCCGGGTTTCCAGCGCAGTGAGTTCCTGATTGAAAAGGGTGCGATTGATATGATCATTCGCCGCCCGGAAATGCGTTACAAACTGGCAAGCCTGCTGGCCAAAATGATGAATCTGCCGGCACCGCTGCTCGATGGCGACCAGTCTGCATCAACGACTGAGCCAGAAAGCAACGACGCCTGACAGGAGATAGAAAGGCGCGCCTGTCGCGCCTTTCACCAATGCACCGCATACCTCAGCGCTGATTCAGCCAGGTATAATTGAGCAAAACGGGACATATGGACAATCTTCACCTTCCTCAAGCCACGTCGCCTTTGGCCACGTGGCTTTATTATCTTGAGCACCTTCATTCTCAAGCTATCGACATGGGGCTGGATCGTATTCGCCAAGTGGCGCAACGTCTGGACCTGTTGAAACCTGCCTCTTTTATTTTCACTGTCGCCGGCACCAACGGCAAAGGCACTACGTGTCGCACCCTTGAAACACTGCTGATGGCGGCGGGTTATCGGGTAGGCGTCTATAGCTCGCCGCATCTGGTGCGTTATACCGAGCGCGTACGCGTGCAAGGACAAGAGCTGACTGAGGCGCTGCACACCGCCAGCTTTGCTGAAATTGAAGCCGGGCGTGGCGATATTTCGCTGACGTATTTCGAATACGGCACGTTATCGGCGCTGAAGCTGTTCCAACAAGCGCAGCTCGATGTGGTGATCCTCGAAGTGGGCCTTGGCGGTCGTCTGGATGCCACCAATATTGTTGATGCTGATGTTTCGGTCATCACCAGCATTGCGCTCGATCACCTTGACTGGCTGGGGCCGGATCGTGAAAGCATTGGCCGTGAAAAAGCAGGTGTGTTTCGCGCAGGCAAGCCCGCTATTGTTGGTGAGCCGGATATGCCGCTTAGCATCGCTGCGGTCGCCAATGAGAAAGGCGCACAGCTGATTCAGCGCGATCGTGACTGGTCTTATCGTCAACAGGCAGAAAGCTGGTCGCTGCGAGATGCGTGGGGCGAGCTGAATGATTTACCGCTGCCGCAAGTGCCGTTGCCGAATGCCGCCAGCGCTATCGTGGCGCTGCGTGCTTCCGGTTTAAACGTCAGCGAAGACCAAATTCGCGCTAATTTACCGCTGGCTATTTTGCCTGGTCGCTTTCAAACAGTAAGCGAATCGCCGCGCGTTATCCTGGATGTGGCGCACAATCCTCATGCGGCAGCTTACCTTGCATCTCGCCTTGCGACGTTAGCGAATAAAGGTGCGGTGCATGCGGTGGTTGGCATGCTGCATGATAAAGATATTGCCGGCACGCTGGCCGCTTTAGCGCCTCAGGTTAATCACTGGTATTGCGCGCCACTGGATGGCCCACGTGGTGCAACGGCCCAACAGCTGATGTCACATTTACCGCAGCAGGCGCAGGCCTTTGCTGACGTAGAGCACGCCTGGCAGCACGCACGCGAGCAGGCGAAGCCACAGGACATCGTACTGGTGTGTGGATCGTTCCACACCGTGGCACAGGTCATGGAATCGATGGAAACGGAGAAAGGGCGTGGCGAGTAAGTTTCAAAACCGTCTGGTCGGTACCATTATTCTGGTCGCGGTTGGCGTGATTGTGCTGCCGGGGCTGCTGGATGGACAGAAGAAGCATTATAAAGAAGAGTTTGCCGCGATCCCGTTGGTGCCTAAAGCAGACGATCAGCAGGACAGCGAAATGGTACCGCCGGTAACGCAGTCACTGCCTGCACAACCGCCGGAAGGCGCGGGTGCCGCCGTTGATAACAACGGTGGTAAATCCAATAGCGTGGCTGAGCATGGCAGTATCAAACCTGGCGATGACAGCCAGCCGAGTGTGGTGACACCACCACCGGTGCATCAGACTGCGCCGTCCCAGCCGGTCAGCCAACCTAAACCGAAGCCGATTGAGCCGCCAAAACCTAAACCTGTGGAACAGCCGAAGCCAAAACCTGTGGAGCAGCCAAAACCGAAACCGGTTGAGCAACCCAAGGCGGCAGAACAGCCTAAAACCACGGAAAGCAGTGCGCCAACGGGTCAGGCTTATGTGGTGCAGCTCGGTGCGTTGAAAAATGCCAGCAAAGTAAACGAAATTGTTGCACAGCTGCGTTTGTCGGGTTATCGCGCCTTTACCGTTCCGTCTTCGCCGGTGCAGGGACAAATTACCCGTATCTATGTCGGCCCGGATGCGTCAAAAGCCAAAATGCAAGAGGCGGTTTCTGAGCTCAAAAGTATCTCCGGTTTAGGCGGTGTGGTTAAGCCATACAGTGCACACTAAAAAGGGTTATTGATGCTGCTTATAACAACAATAGGCAGCATCTTTTTAGTGATAGCATTTACGGTTAAAGAGTGGAAATCAGGTGAAATGATTTGATTTTCAACGGGTTAATAAATTGTAAGTCCATTGGGCGAGTGAAGATTTTTTCATCGCCTTTTTTATGGAAACAGAACTGGAAAACCGCTACGCAAACGTTTTCTTTTTCTGTTAGAATGCGCCCCGAACTGGATGCAGGGGCGCAATTGCGCTGGAAGTATTCATGATCTGGATTGATTACGTCATTATTGCGGTAGTTGGTTTTTCGGCTCTGGTCAGCCTGGTTCGCGGGTTTGTCCGGGAGGCCTTATCTCTCGTTACCTGGGGATGTGCGTTTTTTGTCGCCAGTCATTATTACGCCTTTCTTGCAGTCTGGTTTACAGGTTTTGACGACGAACTGGTTCGTAACGGTATCGCCATCGGTGTGCTGTTCGTTGCTACCCTAATAGTGGGCGCGATCGTGAACTACGTTATCGGCACGCTGGTAGAAAAAACCGGCTTGTCGGGAACCGACCGAGTATTGGGCGTCTGTTTCGGGGCGTTGCGTGGTGTGCTGATCGTAGCCGCTATGCTTTTCTTTCTCGATACATTCACGGGGTTTTCAAAAAGCCCCGACTGGCAACAGTCTCAACTCGTTCCCCAGTTCAGTTATATAATCAGGTGGTTTTTTGATTACCTGAAAAGCACGTCGAGTTTTTTACCCCGGTGACGCCATCGGGAGTGCGGCTTAATGAGGAAATGACAACATGTGCGGTATTGTCGGTATCACCGGTTTCATGCCGGTAAACCAGTCGATCTATGACGCGTTAACGGTGCTCCAGCACCGCGGGCAGGATGCCGCAGGCATTTGTACTATCGATGCGCTGAATTGCTTCCGCCTGCGTAAGGCAAACGGTCTGGTCAGCGACGTTTTCGAAGCACGCCACATGCAGCGTTTGCAGGGCAATATGGGCATCGGTCACGCACGTTACCCAACGGCGGGCAGCTCCAGTGCCTCTGAAGCACAGCCATTCTACGTAAACTCGCCGTACGGCATTACTCTGGCACATAACGGTAACTTGACCAACGCGCATGAACTGCGCGCACGCCTGTTTGAAAAGGGCCGTCGTCACGTTAACACCACCTCAGATTCTGAAATTCTGCTGAACATTTTTGCGGCAGAACTGGATCGCTTCCCGCATGATCCGCTGGAAGCTGACAATATTTTTGCCGCTGTGGCTGCGGTGCACCAGCAGGTGCGCGGCGCCTATGCTGTGGTTTCGATGATTATCGGTCACGGCATGGTTGCCTTCCGCGATCCAAACGGCATTCGCCCGCTGGTATTGGGCAAACGCGTTATCGCAGATGGCCGCACCGAATACATGGTCGCTTCTGAAAGCGTCGCGCTTGATACGCTAGGCTTTGAATTTATCCGTGACGTTGCGCCGGGTGAAGCCGTCTACGTTACTGAGCAAGGGCAGCTTTCAACGCGTCAATGCGCTGAAAACCCAAAGAGCAATCCATGCTTGTTTGAGTATGTTTACTTCGCTCGCCCAGACTCTTTCCTCGACAAAATTTCTGTCTACAGCGCACGTGTTCGCATGGGCACCAAGCTGGGCGAAAAGATTGCACGTGAATGGGAAGATCTGGATATCGATGTGGTGATTCCGATCCCGGAAACGTCAACCGATATCGCGCTGGAAATTGCGCGCATTCTGGATAAACCGTATCGCCAGGGTTTTGTGAAAAACCGCTACGTTGGCCGTACCTTTATTATGCCAGGCCAGCAGTTACGTCGCAGCGCGGTTCGCCGCAAGCTGAACGCTAACCGCGCCGAGTTCCGTGATAAGAACGTCTTGTTGGTCGATGATTCCATTGTGCGTGGTACCACCTCAGAACAGATCATTGAGATGGCGCGTGAAGCGGGTGCAAAACGTGTTTATCTGGCTTCCGCCGCCCCGGAAATCCGTTTCCCGAACGTGTACGGCATTGATATGCCGAGCGCAACTGAGTTGATTGCTCACGGCCGTGAAGTGGATGAAATCTGCCAGTTGATCAAAGCGGATGCGCTGATTTTCCAGGATCTTGATGATTTGATCGAAGCGGTACGTGAAGAGAACCCAGACATCACGCAGTTTGAATGCTCGGTGTTCAACGGCATCTACGTGACGAAAGATGTTGATCAACAGTATCTGGAATATCTCCAGTCGCTGCGTAATGACGATGCAAAAGCAATTGCACGTCAAAACGAAGTGGAGAATCTGGAACTGCATAACGAAGGGTAATCTCCGGCGTTGATGCAAAAAGAGAAGGCGAGAGAAATCTCGCCTTTTTTATTTATTCCTTAAGCCGCGTTATGATGGCGCACTCAAAAAATAGCAAGGCTGAACTATGAAACGACTCATCATTGGCATCTCGGGTGCAAGCGGCGTGATTTATGGCGTGCGCATGTTGCAGGTTTTGCAGCAGGTCGCTGAGGTGGAAACGCATTTAGTGATGAGCAATGCGGCGCGCCAAACGCTGGGTTTGGAAACCGATTACAACGTACGCGAAGTACAAGCGCTGGCTAATGTGGTGCATGACGTGCGCGATATTGCGGCAAACATCTCTTCAGGATCGTTTAAAACGCTTGGCATGGTCATTCTGCCATGCTCAATGAAAACCTTATCTGGCATTGTTCACAGCTACAGCGACTCCTTGCTAACGCGCGCTGCCGATGTCGTACTCAAAGAGCAGCGCAAGCTGGTGTTATGCGTACGCGAAACGCCGCTGCATGTCGGTCATTTACGCATGATGACCACCGCTGCTGAGCTCGGTGCGATCATCATGCCGCCGGTTCCCGCTTTTTATCATCGCCCCGTTACGATTGATCAGCTCGTAGATCAAACAGTTAACCGTGTTATTGACCAGTTTGACATCGAATTACCGCACGATCTCTTCACGCGCTGGCAAGGTGCATAGCATTAATTAATTGCACCTTTATGGTGCGTAAGCGCGCCGAAGATCACTGTTCGTGCATTTGATGCACCAAAAGTTAACAGCGTCTCTTTTTCTGGATGACATCACTGATATATTCCTCCTACACGCCTAGCGATTTCGCCTATGTAGCGTAACGTTTAGTGCGCGGATAACTTGCAGAACTGGCATGAAACATGCAGATTAATTTGCGCAAACACATCACGTAGCACATAACAAAAAGCACTTCACTTGAGGGTAATCTATGAAAAAGCGTGTTCTGGCTCTTTCTCTGATGCTGGGCTTGACCAGCGCCGCCAGCGTGTTCGCCGCGGTGCCGGGTTCAATCCGTATTGGAACTGATCCAACTTACCCGCCGTTTGAGTCGAAAAACGCGCAAGGACAGTTAGTCGGCTTTGATATCGATCTCGCCAACGAAATCTGTAAACGTATCAACACCAAGTGCACCTACGTTGAAAGCGATTTTGATGCGCTGATCCCATCGCTGAAAGCGAAAAAAATTGATGCCATTATCTCTTCACTTTCCATCACAGCTAAACGTCAGGAAGAAATCGCCTTTTCTGAGAAGTTGTATGCCGCTAACGCGCGTTTAGTCGCGCCGAAAGGGTCAACTATCCAGCCGACCATTGATTCGCTGAAAGGCAAAAACATTGGTCTGCTGCAAGGCACCACGCAGGAAACCTACGCCAATGAAAACTGGCGTGCGAAAGGCGTTACCGTAACGCCTTATGCTAATCAGGATCTGGTTTATCAGGATCTGAATGCAGGCCGCATCGATGCCGCTTTCCAGGACGAAGTGCAGGCGAGCGAAGGTTTCCTGAAACAACCGGTTGGTAAGAATTACACCTTTGCGGGTCCAGCAGTGAAAGATGACAAAATCTTTGGTGTAGGCACCGGTATGGGCTTGCGCAAAGATGATGCCGAGCTGAAAACTGCCATCGACAAAGCTGTCGATGAGATGCGCAAAGATGGGACTTACGACAAAATTGCTAAAAAGTACTTTGATTTCAATGTATACGGTGACTGAGTAAAACCTGTCTACTTTATCCCTGGTTCTTTGTGACACCGACGAGCTGGCTGTGCTCCATCCTCTCATGATCCACGAGGCTAAGCGCACCAACCGTCTGTGATACTGATTACCGGGATAAAGCTGCCCGCTGTGAATGGCGGGCAGCTATCCGTTTTCACCCCATGACAGGATCATTTTCATGCTGTATGGCTATTCTGACGTAATTCTTAGAGGCACCTTAGTCACGCTGGAGCTGGCGCTTAGTTCAGTGGTGCTTGCGGTTGTCCTTGGACTGCTAGGCGCAGGCGCTAAAGTCTCTCGCAATCGTCCATTAGCGATGATCGCTAATGGCTACACTACCTTGATTCGTGGTGTTCCAGACCTCGTTTTAATGCTGCTGATCTTCTACGGTTTGCAGATCGCTCTTAACCAACTCACCGATGCACTCGGACTAAGCCAGTTTGATATCGATCCGATGGTGGCCGGTATTATTACGCTCGGCTTTATCTACGGCGCTTACTTTACCGAAACCTTCCGTGGCGCATTTTTAGCGGTGCCAAAAGGGCAGATAGAAGCGGCAACGGCATTCGGTTTTACCGGTTCGCAGGTTTTCCGCCGTATTTTATTCCCGGCGATGATGCGTTATGCGCTGCCTGGCATTGGCAATAACTGGCAGGTGATTTTGAAAGCGACGGCGCTGGTGTCGCTGCTCGGACTGGAAGACGTGGTTAAGGCTACGCAGCTGGCGGGCAAAAGCACCTGGCAACCGTTCTATTTTGCGATTGTCGCTGGGGTGATTTATTTAGTGTTTACCACACTGTCGAATGGTGTGTTGTGGTGGCTGAATCGCCGCTACACGGTGGGTGTTAAAAGGGCAGAGTTATGATTGATATTATTCAGGAATACTGGAAAGCACTGCTCTGGACTGATGGTTATCGTTTCACCGGCGTGGCGATCACGCTGTGGCTGTTGATCCTTTCGGTCGTGATTGGCGGTTGCCTGGCCGTGTTGTTAGCCATTACGCGCGTCTCGCCAAACCGTTGGGTAAGTACGCCGGTATGGCTGTTCACGTACGTCTTCCGCGGCACACCGCTTTATGTGCAGCTGCTGGTATTTTATTCCGGCATGTATACGCTGGAGATTGTGAAAGGAACTGAGCTGCTAAACGCTTTTTTTCGTAGCGGGCTGAACTGTACATTACTGGCTTTCACGCTGAATACCTGCGCTTACACCACCGAAATTTTTGCCGGGGCTATTCGTTCCGTGCCGCATGGTGAAATTGAGGCCGCGCGTGCTTACGGCTTTTCAAATTTCAAATTGTATCGCTGCATCATTCTGCCTTCTGCGCTGCGCACCGCTTTGCCGGCCTACAGCAATGAAGTGATATTGATGCTGCACTCCACGGCGCTGGCGTTTACCGCCACGGTTCCCGATTTGTTGAAAGTGGCGCGTGATATCAACTCCGCCACCTATCAACCCTTTACCGCATTTGGTATTGCCGCCGTGCTTTATCTGATTATCTCTTACGTGTTGATCAGCTTGTTCCGCCTCGCGGAGCGTCGCTGGCTGGCGCACGTGAAACCCTCTTCATCGCATTGAGTAAGACATATGGCTGAAAATAAATTAAGCGTCACCGAATTGCACAAACGTTACGGTGAACATGAAGTGCTGAAAGGGGTCTCATTGCAGGCCGATGCTGGCGACGTGATCAGCATCATTGGGTCATCCGGTTCAGGGAAAAGTACCTTTTTACGCTGCATCAACTTCCTCGAAAAGCCGAGTGAAGGCACCATTGTGGTTAACAATGAGCAGATCGCGCTGGTGCGCGACACCGATGGACAGCTAAAAGTCTCTAACAAAGAGCAGCTGCGTTCACTGCGTACTCGCCTGACCATGGTGTTCCAGCACTTCAATCTCTGGAGCCACATGACAGTGCTGGAAAACGTGATGGAAGCGCCGATCCAGGTGTTGGGCCTGAGCAAAGCAGAGGCGCGCGAACGCGCCATTAAATATCTCGATAAAGTCGGCATTGATGCGCGAGCCTGCGCTAAATATCCGGTACACCTTTCTGGTGGACAGCAGCAACGTGTTTCGATTGCGCGCGCGTTGGCGATGGAGCCGGAAGTACTGCTGTTTGATGAACCCACCTCGGCACTCGATCCCGAATTAGTCGGTGAAGTGCTACGTATCATGCAAAAGCTGGCTGAAGAGGGCAAAACCATGGTGGTGGTGACGCATGAAATGGAATTTGCCCGTCACGTTTCCAGCCACGTTATCTTTCTGCATCAGGGCAAGATCGAAGAGCAAGGGCCGCCAGCCGAACTGTTTGGCAACCCAAAAAGCACACGCTTGCAGCAATTCCTCAAAGGTTCACTGAAATAAACGTTTTCCCGCGTCTTCGGGCGCGGGATCGTTACCTGCCAATGTATGCCGGACACAACTTTTGGATGGCGCTAATTCCAGCGGTTATGTTGCCGTTTTTCGACATCGTTGGTGCGGCGTAGGCTTACACCAGGCTATGAGTGTTTGCTGGCTTATTGACGTTTATTCACCACGTACCGCAGCCGAATCACGGTAAATTGCGCGAGTCAGTAAATTCACCGCTGGCATTGCAGTAAAAATAACGGGAGCGTCAGGCTCCCGATGAGTTACGTTTTTACGACATCCTGCAGGGCTTCTTGCAGATCATACCAGCGGAAGCCGAAGCCCGACGACTCCAGCCTTTTCGGCAAAACATGTTGTCCACCTAATACCAATACCGATGATTCACCCATCATCAACTTGATGGCGCTGGCTGGCGTACGCATAAAAGCGGGGCGATGCATAACATGGCCAAGCGTGGCAGCAAACTGTTCATTCCGAACCGCGTAAGGAGCAACCATGTTAAACGGGCCGCTCAACGCCTCATTATCTAACAGCCAGAGAATGCCATTCACCATGTCGTCGATATGGATCCACGGCATATATTGTTTTCCGCTGCCGATAGGGCCGCCAATACCCAATTTGAACGGCAACTTCATTTTACTTAATGCGCCACCTTCCTTGGCTAAAACGACGCCGGTTCGTAGCAGGCAAACACGGGTGCGATCGCTTTGTGCGCTAAGCGCCAACTGTTCCCAGCGGGCGCATAAAGTGTGCTGGAACTCTTCGTGGCCCGGATCCTCTTCCGTTAATACCAACTCACCGGTGTTACCGTAAAAACCGGTGGCTGAACCTGAAATCAATACCTTTGGTGGCGTGGTGCTGGCATTAATCAGTGAGGTAATTCGCTCGGTGATTTGCCAACGGCTTTCACACAATTGCTGTTTATGAATTTCTGTCCAGCGCTTATCGGCAATCGGTTCGCCAGCGAGATTGATCACGGCATCGACGCCATCAAGGTTTTGCTGTTGCGCCAATCCAGACCAAAACGCGACGTTATCCCCCAACTTTTCGCGTGCGCTGACGACGTCACGCGTGACAACGCTGATGTGATGACCCAGCAGTTGTAAACGAGGAATGAGGTGGCGACCAATCAATCCAGTACCACCCGTAATGAGAATATGCATGTTGCGACTCCTTATACTTTTTGTTTTCCGCTGTAATCAGCATAGAAGAGTGCGAGAGGAGTAGCGTGAGCCGCTTCGAGGTTTCATGCGGAACAGGCAAACATCGGACCAGCCGGGCGTTGCCTTTGTAAATAAAAATCGGTAAACATGATGCAACCCTGATAGCTATTTGAGGTAGCAGATGAATTACCCGTCCATCACCCTGTGGTCTGATTCATCGTTTTTTAGTCCTTACGCCATGTCGGTTTACGTTGCATTAACGGAAAAAGGCGTTCCCTTCAGCCTTAAGCGTGTCGACTTGTCTCAAGACCAACAATATTCAGCCGATTACCGTGCGCTGTCATTAACCTGTCGCGTGCCTGCATTACAAATCGATGATCTGGTGCTGAGCGAATCCTCCGCTATCAGCGAGTACCTTGAAGAGCGGTTTCCTGCGCCCGAATTTGAACGTCTTTACCCAAAAAATCGTGAAAATCGTGCGCGAGCACGCGAAGTTCAGGCGTGGCTGCGCAGTGATTTTATGCCGATCCGTCAGGAGCGTCCCACTGAAGTGTTATTTGCTGGTGAACGCTTTGCGCCGTTGACGCCCGCAGCGCAACAGGCGGCTGAAAAACTGATTGCTGCTGGCGAACGCTTGTTACCGGAAGGGCAACAGAACATGTTTGGCGAATGGTCTATTGCAGATACCGATTTAGCGGTGATGTTGAATAGACTGGCGCTGCATGGCGATAACCTGCCGATAAAACTACAGCATTACGCTGAATTTCAGTGGCAACGCGCCTCTGTACAGTTGTGGTTGGCTGAAAGCGGCAAAAAACGGTAAAGATCGAGGCTTGCTCAAGCTAACGGAAGTGATTACCTTACGCCACACTATTATAAAGACGTGGCAATAACAGTGCGTGCAACAGGGCATGCCAAACAGGAAAGGGTTACGGATGGTGGATCAAAAGGGTGGCGACATTGAGTGGGTCGATATCGTTAGCGAAGAGAATGAGGTCGTAGCACAGGCAACGCGTGCGCAAATGCGTGCACAGTGCCTGCGCCACCGCGCCACCTACATCGTGGTACACGATGGCATGGGTAAGATTCTGGTACAGCGCCGTACCGAGACAAAAGATTTTATGCCTGGCATGCTGGATGCTACGGCAGGCGGCGTGGTGCAGAGCGGTGAAGACCTGTTGGAATCCGCACGCCGTGAAGCGGAAGAGGAGTTAGGTATTGCTGATGTCCCATTCGCGGAGCATGGCAAATTCTACTTCGAAGATCAGCACTGTCGCGTGTGGGGCGGGTTGTTCAGTTGCGTTTCTCACGGCCCTTTTGCCATGCAAGAAGCCGAAGTTGATGAGATTTACTGGATGACGCCGGATGAAATCACTGCGCGTTGTGACGAATTTACCGATGATTCGTTGAAGGCGCTTTCATTGTGGATGAGCCGCAACGGCGAAAAATAATTCGCTTACTCTTCTCGCAGTGAAAGGCATTTTCGCCAGTACGATATAAACCCAACTGCGTCCGCCGCTGTTCTGCGGTGGACGCTTATTTCTCCTTAATCTCTCTGATCAAATGCGTGGCTCAGTATTAGTATTCATGCAGAATATTTTTAAGCAGCGTGAGGGCGGCGCGGAACTGAGTATCGGGAATGGTAAGCGGATAAAGAAAGCGGATCACGTTGCCGTGAACGCCGCACGTCAGCAACAATAAACCCTGCGACAATGCCTGTTGCTGGATTGCTCTTGCCGTCTCAGCACAGGGTTTCCCGTTATCATTGTGAAATTCAGCTGCAATCATTGAGCCGCGTCCTCGTACCTCAACCAGCGCTTTACAGCCTGCACTATGCAACGTTTCAATCAGTTCACTGCCGAGTTGATTGGCCCGCTCGCACAAATTCTCTTCAGCAATGACATCCAGCACTGCCAGCGCAGCCGCGATTGCGGGTGGGCTACCGGCATAAGTCCCGCCCAAACCGCCCGGTGAGGGTGCGTCCATGACTTCAGCACGACCCGATACTGCAGAGAGCGGCATACCGCCGGCCAGACTCTTCGCCATCGTGATCAAATCGGGTTTTACGTCAGGGTAATATTCACTGGCGAACAGTTTACCGGTACGGGCGAAGCCACATTGGATTTCATCGGCAATTAACAGGATGTTGTACTCATCGCATAGCTGACGCAACGCCGTAACAAAATCAGCGGGGGCAACATTGAAGCCGCCTTCGCCCTGAATCGGTTCATAAATAATGGCGGCGACGTGTTGCGGACTGATATCGCAACGGAAAATAGCGTGCAAGCTTTCCAGTGCGTCTTCAACGCTGCAATCGTAAAGCGCGTTCGGATAGCGGGCATGAAATACAGAACCCGCGAAGGGACCAAAACCGGTTTTATAAGGGGTCACTTTGCCTGTCAGCGACATTGTCATGTAAGTGCGACCATGAAATGCGCCGGTGAAAGCGATAATGCCCGGCCGGCCGGTTGCTGCACGAGCAATCTTCACGGCGTTTTCAACCGCTTCAGCGCCGGTAGAAAAGAAGGTGGTTTTCGCCGGACCGGCAATCGGCACGCGCTGATTCAGTTGCTCTGCCAGCTTAATGTAGTTTTCGTAAGGCACGATCTGAAAAGCGGTATGGGTGAAGCAATCGAGCTGCTCTTTTACTGCGGCGATCACTTTTGGATGGCGATGCCCGGTGTTTAGAACTGCGATACCGGCACTGAAATCGGTATATTCTCGGCCTTGATGATCCCACAGCGTGGCATTTTCGGCCTTCACTGCATAGAAATCACACATGACGCCGACGCCGCGCGGTGTGGCTTTGAGACGACGTGCGTGCACTTCACTGTTGCTCATAAGTTGACCTCGTTGTGGTTGCAAAGCTTACTGGGCGATCTGCTGGCGCCAGGGTAAAAGAAGCCCTTGCCAACGGCACGCTGAACAAATTCTATATCGCCTACGGCAGATATACAGCCGCCTGCCTTGCTGATGCAAATCGTCAGCGATTCACTCGGTTCTGAATGAATAGCACATCACAGAAATGGGCTGCATTTGTTTTCTGGTATGCCGAAAAGGGGTGAGTAATGTTGCTTAAAGCGCGGAGCGGGAACGGTGTGAAATTCTGAAGTGCAAAGTGGGATGGGGATGATGTCTGCGTAAATTAATTATGCAGGGTGGAAGCGTTGGCGATCGTGGTTGAATGGCGTATCACTTACTTGCGTCATCTAAATAAAAAGAGCATGCATTGCTGCATGCTCTCATCACATTTTAGCCTTCAGCTTGCTGAGACTGAATTGCGGTTAACGCGATGGTGTAGACAATATCATCCACCAGTGCGCCACGAGAAAGGTCGTTGACCGGCTTGCGCATACCTTGCAGCATTGGCCCGATGGAAATCAGGTCGGCTGAACGCTGTACCGCTTTGTAAGTGGTATTACCCGTGTTGAGATCCGGGAAGATAAACACGGTGGCGCGACCCGCAACCGCTGAGTTTGGTGCTTTAGATTTCGCCACATCTTCCATAATAGCCGCGTCATATTGCAGCGGGCCATCAATCACCAGATCAGGACGTTTTTCCTGCGCAATGCGCGTGGCTTCGCGTACTTTTTCTACATCGCTACCGGCACCAGAATTGCCGGTTGAGTAAGAGATCATCGCTACACGCGGATCGATACCAAAGGCTTTTGCTGAATCAGCTGATTGAATTGCAATCTCTGCCAGCTGTTCAGACGTTGGGTCTGGGTTGATGGCGCAGTCGCCATAAACCAGAACCTGCTCTGGCAGCAGCATGAAGAACACCGATGAAACCAGGGAGCTGTTTGGCGCAGTTTTAATCAGCTGCAGCGGTGGACGAATGGTGTTGGCAGTGGTGTGAACCGCGCCAGAAACTAAGCCGTCGACTTCGCCGCTTTCCAACATCATGGTGCCCAGCACCACGTTATCTTCTAACTGCTCCTGTGCAACAACTTCGGTCATGCCTTTGCTCTTACGCAGTTCCACCAAGCGCGGTACGTAGTTTTCACGTACCACTTCTGGATCGACAATGACAATGCCACTGCCTAATTCAACGCCTTGCGCAGCAGCAACACGCTGGATCTCGTCTGGATTTCCCAATAATACACAGGTTGCGATACCGCGTTCGGCACAAATCGAAGCAGCTTTAACGGTGCGCGGCTCATCGCCTTCTGGCAATACGATGCGTTTACCGGCTTTACGCGCCAGTTCGGTCAGTTGATAACGGAAGGCTGGCGGTGACAGGCGGCGGCTGCGCTCAGAAGTCGCCGTCAGTGACTCAATCCAGTCGGCATTAATGAAGTTGGCAACGTATTCCTGCACTTTTTCGATGCGTTGAGTATCGTCAGCGGGCACTTCCAGATTGAAGCTTTGCAAGCTGAGTGAGGTTTGCCAGGTGTTAGTTTTCACCATGAACATTGGCAATCCCGTCTGGAAAGCACGTTCGCACAATTTAGCGATACGCGGGTCAATTTCATAGTTACCTGTCAGCAGAATGGCACCAATTTCGACGCCATTCATAGCGGCCAGACAGGCAGCAACCAGCACGTCTGGGCGATCGGCTGAAGTCACCAGCAGTGAACCTGGGCGGAAATGTTCCAGCATGTGCGGCAGGCTTCGTGCACAGAACGTCACCGACTTAACGCGGCGAGTCTGGATGTCACCTTCGTTGATAACGCGCGCATTCAGATGGCGGCACATATCGATAGCGCGTGTCGCAATGAGCTCGAAGCTCCATGGTACGCAACCCAGCACCGGCAGCGGGCTGTCGGAAAACAGCTGCTTAGGATCAATATTCGCGATGCTGGCTTTAGAGGAGTCATCAAAAATTTCGGACAGATCAGGACGAGTGCGGCCTTGCTCATCAACCGGTGCGTTGAGTTTATTAATAATAACGCCGGTGATGTTTTTGTTCTTTTTGCCGCCAAAGCTGCTTTGGGTTAACTCAATACGCTCTTTTAACTGTTCGGTTGAGTCGTTACCCAACGCCATAACAAAGACGATTTCTGCGTTTAGCGTTTTAGCGATTTCATAGTTGAGCGCGGTAGCAAACTGATGTTTACGCGTCGGCACTAAACCTTCAACCAGCACCACCTCCGCATCCTGCGAATTAGCATGATAGCGGGCGATGATCTCTTCCATCAACACATCTTGCTGGTTAGAACCGAGCAGCGATTCCACGCGCGACATCTGTAAAGGCTCAGCCGCTGGGATAGAGGAATTTTTGCGAATGATAGTGGTGGTTTGATCGGGCGTATCACCGCCGGTACGCGGCTGAGCAATAGGTTTGAAGACGCTGAGGCGAACGCCTTTGCGCTCCATCGCACGAATAACGCCAAGGCTGACGCTGGTCAGGCCGACACTGGTGCCGGTCGGAATGAGCATAATTGTACGTGACACGATTGAACCTCTCAGGTATTGCAGGGTGTCAAAAACAACTCCGCCAGCATGAGCTGACGGAGAAAAGCGTTAAGCGGTGAGACGCGCGGCGTCTTGGGCAATGACCAACTCTTCGTTGGTCGGAATCACCAGCGCGGGACGCGTACCTTCTTTATTAATGTAACCTGACTTACCAAACCGTGCCGCCAGGTTGCGTTCGTGATCAACCTCAAAACCGAGCAGACCCAGTTTTTTCAATGCCAGTTCACGCACCATGGCGGCGTTTTCACCAATTCCACCGGTGAATACCACTGCGTCCAAACGGCCTTCCATCAAGGCGGTGTAGCTGCCGATATATTTGGCAAGACGATGACAGAAAACGTCCATCGCGCGCTTAGCATCTTCTTTGGTTTCGTAATTATCTTCAACATAACGGCAATCGCTGGTGACTTCGGTCAGGCCCAGCAGGCCAGATTCTTTGGTCAGCAATTTATTGATGGCATCTACGCTCATGCCCAGCGTGTCATGCAGGAAGAAGATGATAGCGGGATCGATGTCGCCGCTACGTGTTCCCATGACCAGACCTTCAAGCGGGGTCAAACCCATTGAGGTATCAACGCACACGCCATTGCGGATAGCTGACACAGAACCGCCGTTACCCAAATGGCAGGTGATAACGTTGAGTTCTTCCAGCGGTTTATTAAGCATTTTTGCTGCTTCATGGCTGACATAGAAGTGGCTAGTGCCGTGCGCACCATAGCGACGGACGCCATGTTCTTTATAAAGTTTGTAGGGAAGAGCATAAAGATATGACTCTTCCGGCATTGTCTGATGGAAAGCTGTATCAAATACCGCGACATTCTTATCGGACAGGTGCGGGAAGTTTTTCATCGCTTCATCAATACCGATAAGGTGCGCAGGGTTATGCAATGGAGCGAAAGAAGAAGCATCTTTGATGCCCTGAACCACATCTTCAGTAATAATGACGGATTGGGTCAGTTTCTCGCCGCCGTGAACTATGCGATGACCAATTGCAGCGATTTGTGCCGAAAGCTCTGGTTTTTGTGCCAGAATGGTTTTAACAATGTAATTGAGTGCTTCACTATGCGCCGCGCCAGCACCTAATGGTGCTTCCTGTTTTTGACCATCCAGTTTCCATTTAATACGTGCCTCAGGTAAATGGAAGCATTCTGCAAGGCCAGAAAGGAACTCGTCGCCGCTGGCAGGATTTAGGATGGCAAACTTCAGAGAAGAACTGCCGCAGTTCAGGACCAGTACTAGCTTACTCGACATGGAAGTACCTATTTGTTAAAAGTGGCTAAAAAAAACGCAGTCAGACTATCAGCGTAGCCCATGAAAGCTGGTAGATTAATGATAAACATCATGCGCTAGTCAAACGATGACTTTACGCAAAAAATTTCGGTAATTTTACGCAAAAATTTGAAGTCTATTTATCGAAACAGGACTCAGGCCATTTCCCGGTGGTGCTAGCCGCTTCCAAAACCGTATCGAAACGGCGTCAGAATAGCTGGAGTCCTGTTTAAAGACAAAAACATTTGAAGGATGTTACGTAAAGTTGTGTGGTTATAACTATCTTTTAAAGTTTGCAGTAATAGTTGAGGTCCGCTATGGCGAATGAATCTGGCAGTACCAGCTGGTTCCGTATTTTTCAACGCGGCCAGCACTATATGAAGACCTGGCCAAGTGACAAACGCCTTGCGCCAATATTTCCTGAAAATCGCGTGTCGACGGCAACCCGCTTCGCCATTCGTTTTATGCCGCCTCTTGCGGTGTTCACCTTGACCTGGCAAATTGCGTTAGGCGGCCAGCTTGGACCCGCTGTTGCAACCGCGCTGTTTGCCTGCACGCTACCCATGCAAGGCTTGTGGTGGCTTGGTAAGCGCTCTGTTACACCTTTGCCGCCCACGCTACTGAACTGGTTTCATGAAGTTCGCGCCAGGCTGGAGGAGGCGGGGCAGGCAATTGCGCCGGTCGAGGGTAAGCCAACGTATCAGGCATTAGCTGATGTTTTAAAACGCGCCTTTAAACAGCTGGATCGCACCTTTCTCGACGATCTTTGATTGGACATGGGTTCTTCGCAGGTAAGAATTCGCCTTGAACCCGCGTCTAAATCAAAGAAAAGTGATGCTGTCATACCTGTATTGCTAACCCTGTGTAATCATTTCTCTATCGTATAAAACTTAAGCGCCTTTTAGGCCTCGGAGTAAATGATGGAAATGACCCATGCACAGCGATTAATCCTGACCAATCAATATAAAATTATGGCGATGCTGGAACCTGAAAACGCCGAACGCTTCCGTCGCTATCAAACTATCATCGAACGAGGTTACGGCTTACAGATGCGTGAGCTGGATAAAGATTTCGGTGAGCTCACTGAAGAAACCTGCCGCACCCTCATTGATATCATGGAGTTGCACCACGCGCTGCATGTTTCCTGGTCAAACCTCAAGGAAAAAGAGCAGCTTGAAGAGCGTCGCCTGGCCTTTCTCGGCTTTGATGCAGCCACCGAAGCACGTTATCTCGGTTATGTCCGTTTTATGGTCAATACCGAAGGGCGATACACCCAGTTTGATTCAGGCACGCACGGCTTCAATGCACAAACGCCAATGTGGGAAAAGTATCAACGCATGCTAGCTTTGTGGCAGACTTGTCCTCGTCAATACCATTTGAGCGCGAATGAAATTGCGCAAGTAATCAATGCCTGATGAGGAGTGACGTGTGACGTACAGCGGTTTTTTGTTTGATTTAGATGGCACTTTAGTGGACTCGTTGCCTGCAGTAGAGCGCGCGTGGAGCAACTGGGCAGCGCGGCAGGGTATCGCGGCAGACGACGTTCTGGCGTTCATTCATGGCAAACAGGCAATTACGTCGTTACGTCATTTTATGGCTGGTCAGTCTGAGGAGGCTATTCAGGCTGAGTTTTTGGCGTTAGAACAAACCGAAGCGAAAGACACGGATGGCGTACAGGCATTACCTGGCGCTAAGGCGCTACTGTCTACGCTGAATGAATTGCAAATTCCTTGGGCAATTGTGACGTCAGGTTCCGTTCCGGTCGCCCACGCACGCCATAAAGCGGCTGAATTACCGCAGCCTGCCGTTTTCATCACCGCTGAACAAGTCGTGAAAGGCAAGCCAGAGCCCGATCCTTACCTTTTAGGTGCAAAGAAATTAGGCTTATCGCCTGACGTATGCGTCGTCGTTGAAGATGCACCAGCCGGCGTTTTATCAGGTCTTAATGCGGGATGCGCCGTGATTGCAGCTAATGCACCAGCGGATACGCCACGTCTTAATGAAGTGACAATTCAGCTGACATCACTGGAATCATTAGTCGTGACGAAATTGGCTGACGGTCAATTTACATTGAGTACACAGAACTAAGGGGCGGCTAAGGCCGCCTTTATTACAGCGGCGTGTCCTGTGAAATTTCATCCAGCGACAGGCTGAAGCTAGGAATGAACACCTCTACAAAATAATCCATTTCTGGCGAACGGCGCTGCGCTAACGTTTTTTCCAGCCGTGCTTTCGCCAGTAAAAACTCATTGTTACCTGCAGATAACTCCTCCAGGCATTTTACATAGGCGCAAAGTGCGTCCGCCTGCTTTACTACTGCTTGTTCTTCAACGCCATGCAGATGTTCATCAATCAGCGGGCGGTAAACGTCCTGGAACTCTGCCGGCAGCATTTCAATCAGTTTTTGCTGTGCAATTTTCTCAATTTTTTTATATTCATGGGCAATCTGCGCATTGTAATACTTTACTGGCGTGGGCAAGTCGCCAGTTAATACTTCACTCGCATCGTGATAAAGCGCCAGCATTGCAATGCGATCTGCGTTGAGATTGCCATTAAATTTTTTATTTTTAATGACAGCCAAAGCATGCGCCACCATGGCTACCTGCAAGCTATGCTCGGAGACATTTTCCGTGCGCACATTGCGCATTAACGGCCAGCGATTGATGAGTTTGAGTCGGGAAAGATGAGCGAAAAAATGGCTTTGAGTCATGGATGATCCTGTTTGCAGGCAGGGGAAAGACCAGCTTTCCCCGAAATACAAACAGTATACGCGGGCGTGATTACTGACGGTAGCCTTGCAGGAATCGGCCAAATTTATTGATCGCCATCTCTAGATCGTCAACGCGTGGCAGCGTCACGATACGAAGATGATCTGGCCAAGGCCAGTTAAAGGCGGAGCCTTGTACTAACAACACCTTTTCTTGCAGTAAAAAATCCAAAACCATTTTTTGGTCGTCAAAAATATTGAATTTTTTTGCATCAATACGCGGGAACATGTAAAGCGCACCTTGCGGCTTCACACAGCTGACGCCGGGAATATCATTAATGAGTTCCCAGGCACGCTGGCGCTGCTCATATAAACGTCCGCCCGGCACAATAAACTCGCTGATGCTTTGATAACCGCCTAATGCAGTCTGAATGGCATGTTGTGCCGGAACGTTGGCACACAGGCGCATAGACGCAAGCATCTCCAGCCCTTCGATATAGCCTTTAGCATGCTTTTTCGGACCGTTTAATACCATCCAGCCTTGGCGGAAACCGGCAACGCGATAGGTTTTAGAGAGTCCGTTAAAAGTTACGGTCAGGAGATCGGGTGCCAGCGCAGCGATTGAGTGGTGTTGCGCGTCGTCGTAGAGAATCTTGTCGTAGATCTCATCAGCGAAAATAATCAGGTTATGCTGACGCGCGATCTCAACCACTTCCAGCAGCAACTCTTTGCTGTATACCGCACCGGTAGGGTTATTCGGGTTAATAATCACAATACCGCGAGTACGCGGCGTGATTTTGCTGCGAATATCGTCCAGATCAGGAAACCAGCCAGCTGACTCATCACAAAGATAATGCACTGCTTTTCCGCTGGATAGCGACACAGCCGCTGTCCATAACGGATAATCGGGTGCAGGCACCAGCATTTCATCGCCACTGTTTAGCAGCGCTTGCATGGCCTGAACAATCAGTTCAGAAACACCATTGCCGATGTAAATATCCTCAACCGTAACGTCTCGCATATCACGCGCTTGATAATGCTGCATGATGGCTTTACGCGCTGAATAGAGACCTTTGGAATCACAATAGCCTTGTGAGCTAGGCAAGTTGCGGATGACATCGACCAGAATTTCGTCAGGTGCCTCAAAGCCGAACGGTGCTGGGTTACCAATGTTCAGCTTAAGGACTTTGTTACCTTCTTCTTCGAGACGCTTAGCTTCTTTTAAGACCGGACCGCGAATGTCATAGCAAACATTTTCCAGCTTTCCGGATTTATCAATTTGAAAAGTCATTATTACCGCCTTTATGGGCAGAATCCTTTTACCTGCCACTGAAATCAAACCAGCACAATGTACTCTCCTGCTGAACACAAAAGAAGGGTGCTAACCGGTTTTGGCGCGTTAAGCATCTTTTCATGCGAGCCGTGGCGCAAAAAATATTCTCAGTCGTTTAATTTAGTCAAATGAACTAATAATATTGTTTTATTTGGCATTTTTAACCAATCCATAAAAAAGGGCTGTAAAGTCATTAATCCAGATTTTTAATACTGAATTTGCCATTTTCAATTTTTAAAAAAGGCTTGAGTAAGATAGATGCCAATTGAAATAGTTAAGCGATATTGCATTGATGGGTGTTTTGTGAGCAGTGGTGAATTGATGCACTTATGTAATGTGATTTACAGCTGGTAATTATTGTCATTCATGCAGTGAATAACCAGAATTGTACGCTGTCGTAAGGTCCAGCGCGGGCGTAGCAAGGAAGACTTCAGGCATGTCTTCTCACTTTGTTTGTTTTTTCAGAAATGAAAAGGTTAAAAAATAGCCAGTAGTGTGGCAGGATAGGTGAGAAAGGGGGTTACAACAAAATTTACAGCGCTTTTCACAAAAACATTTCCATTTTGACGTCAAAAATGATTAAGTATAATTTATTATTTGATGCCACTATTTACCGAGCATCATAAAAGTACGCCGTTCTTTTTTTGTCCCGCAATCACTGTTTCGGCGGGATTTAGACAACTACGCAGCTTACTGCATTTGCGCACCCAGCGCCTTCGGCTCAGAAGTTGTATCTGTCTAAACGATACTGCTTTGCCCAATTATGCGGGTTTGAGCTTTCGTTAATATTCGTTCGACCACTTTTTGTGGCAGTCTTCACACAGGGCTGCCATTAAGCACCATTACCGCTTATCACTTTGATGAGATGTGTAATAACACCAGGGTAGTAGTTCGTAAAAATCTAATAAGTGAAGAAAAAACATGACTAATGCAAATCGTCCGATACTCAATCTCGACCTCGATCTGCTGAGAACTTTTGTGGCTGTTGCGGATTTGAATACGTTTGCGGCTGCAGCTGCAGCGGTCTGCCGAACCCAGTCAGCGGTCAGTCAGCAGATGCAACGTCTGGAGCAATTGGTAGGTAAAGAGCTGTTTGCCAGACATGGACGTAACAAACTGTTAACAGAACACGGAATTCAGCTCTTAGGTTACGCCAGAAAGATTCTCCGCTTCAATGATGAAGCCTGTACTTCTTTGATGTATAGCAATATTCAGGGTGTCCTGACCATTGGCGCATCTGATGATACATCCGACACCATTCTGCCGTTTTTGTTGAACCGCGTGACATCGGTTTATCCAAAACTCGCTATTGATGTCCGCGTTAAACGCAATCCATTCATGATGGAAATGCTGAATCAGGGTGAAGTGGATTTAGTGGTGACCACCTCCAGTCCAGGTAACTTTACCTATCAGGTTCTGCGTACATCGCCAACGTTGTGGTATTGCGCAGCGGATTACATTTTCCAGCGAGGTGAAGCTATTCCATTGGTTCTGCTTGACGAGCCCAGTCCGTACCGTGATATGGCTATTGATCATCTCAACGAGGCGGGCATCCCATGGCGTATATCGTATGTGGCTTCCACATTGGCAGCAGTACGTGCGGCTGTTAAAGCGGGCTTGGGTGTAACAGCGCGTCCGGTAGAAATGATGAGTCCAGAACTGCGTGTTATGGGTGCTGCCGAAGGCTTACCAGTGTTGCCAGATACACAATATCTGCTGTGTCGTAATCCTAATAGCGATAATGAACTCGCATTGGCTATCTTCAACGCAATGCAGTCAACCAATGATCCCTACAATCTCAGCGCTAATCCAGACGGTACTTTATTACTGGATGACGAAGAGTAAATTCGCTGCTAATACTGTCTCTGGTTCCGTTTTGAGCAATTGTTAAAAGCGATCAAAATAAGCCTCTTGTTCTTTTATCAGAATGAGAGGCTTTTTTTATATTCCTTTCTCCTCATCGTATCCGTTATTTGTCCCCCTTTAACGTCCCGTAATAATCCTCAAATGAAATTATTTTCATTTTTACTGCTTGTTGAAACCTTCAATCCGAAAAAACGGAAAAAACATTCCAAAACGCAGTGCTGATTGTTGGTTTTTAGTGCGTAAAGGCCAGAAGTGTGTCCTGGATCAAGAAAATACCCCTGCTAAGGGGAAGGAAAACGACGCGAATCCTGTCAAAATATGTTTGTTAAATGCACGATCCATGCATGTGAATACCCGCTACACTAAAATTAACCCTACAGACTGAAGCGATTTAGCTGGCATGAGGGGCATCATTTGTTAATAATATGATGCAGCTGTAAAATAATGTTTGGATACTTTTGTCAAAGTTGACAAAAGGTTATAGAAAGGAGTAAAAAACCCCATAAAATTGCTGCTTATTTGATAATGACGGCAAAGTTTATAAGGTTTTTCATCCTTCCCTTGAATCGATGTGGTGAGTTTGCTGCCAGAACCCGTGCAGGATGCCAGCGCCACTTTTGATGAGTAAGCAAAGAGTATGTCAACAACCACCGAAATCATCGCTCAGCATTGGGCGTTTATCGTATTTATCGTCATTGCATTTGGCCTTTGCGCTTTTATGTTGACCGGAGGATGGCTGTTAGGTGGCAGAGCACGCGCCCGCTACAAAGACACGCCTTTTGAATCTGGTATCGAATCCGTTGGTGATACACATCTCCGCCTTTCGGCGAAATTCTATCTGGTTGCGATGTTCTTCGTAATTTTCGACGTCGAAGCCCTCTTTTTATACGCATGGGCGACTTCAATCCGTGAAAGCGGCTGGGTCGGCTTTGTGGAAGCCGCAATTTTCATTTTGGTGCTCCTGGCGGGCTTGGTCTATCTGGTGCGCATTGGTGCGTTAGATTGGGCTCCTGCACGTCGCCGCATCGTGGTTAAGACCAACACGATCAGTCACACCAATCCTCACAAGCAGTAAAAGAGAGGCAATAAGATGGACTATACGCTCACCCGCATAGACCCGAACGGTGGTGACAACGACCGTTATCCTCTGCAAAAGCAGGAAATCGTCAGCGATCCGCTGGAGCAGCATGTTCATCGCAGCGTCTACATGGGCAAACTCGAAAATGCCCTGCACGATATGGTGAACTGGGGACGCAAAAACTCCCTTTGGCCGTACAACTTTGGTCTTTCCTGTTGCTACGTTGAAATGACCACCTCCTTTACCGCAGTGCATGACGTTGCGCGTTTTGGAGCAGAAGTTATGCGTGCATCTCCGCGCCAGGCTGACTTCATGGTGATCGCCGGTACGCCATTTACCAAAATGGCCCCGGTAATTCAGCGTTTGTATGACCAAATGCTGGAGCCGAAATGGGTGATCTCGATGGGGGCCTGTGCCAACTCTGGTGGCATGTACGATATCTATTCAGTGGTTCAGGGTGTGGATAAATTCCTGCCGGTAGATGTGTACATTCCAGGTTGTCCACCGCGTCCAGAAGCTTATATGCAGGCGTTGCTGCTGCTGCAAGAGTCGATTGGTAAAGAACGCCGTCCACTTTCATGGGTGGTAGGTGATCAGGGCGTGTATCGCGCCAATATGCAGCCAGAGCGCGAAAGAAAGCGTGGCGAGCGTATCGCGGTTACCAACCTGCGTACTCCAGACGAAGTTTAAGCTAACCGTACACGGATGGATTTAGCGCCCGCAGCATAATATTAAAATTTAATGCACGGCCCCATCCTGACGCCTTCATTTGAGCGCCTGATTACAGGCCGGAATGGTGAGTAACGTATGACAGATTTGACCACGCAAGATCTCGCTCAGCCAGCATGGCAAACCCGGGATCACCTGGATGATCCGGTGATCGGCGAGTTGCGTAACCGTTTTGGGCCGGATGCCTTTACCGTTCAGGCCACCCGCACCGGCATTCCGGTTGTTTGGGTGAAGCGTGAACAGTTACTGGAAATCACCGAATTTCTTCGTAAATTAGCTAAGCCTTACGTCATGCTGTATGACCTGCATGGCATGGATGAGCGTTTACGTACCCACCGCGCAGGCTTACCTGCTGCGGATTTTTCCGTTTTCTATCATCTGCTGTCGATTGAGCGTAACCGCGACATCATGCTCAAAGTCGCTTTATCAGAAAACGACATGCACGTGCCAACCCTCACCAAACTTTTCCCGAATGCCAACTGGTATGAGCGCGAAACGTGGGAAATGTTTGGCATTACCTTTGATGGTCATCCGCACCTGACGCGCATCATGATGCCGCCAACGTGGGAAGGTCATCCGCTGCGCAAGGATTATCCTGCTCGTGCAACCGAATTCGATCCTTTCGAGCTGACTAAGCAGAAAGAAGATTTAGAAATGGAAGCACTGACCTTCAAGCCAGAAGAGTGGGGCATGAAGCGCAGTACCGCCAACGAAGACTTTATGTTCCTTAACCTCGGTCCAAACCATCCTTCAGCGCACGGTGCTTTCCGCATCATTTTGCAGCTGGATGGTGAAGAGATCGTCGACTGTGTTCCAGATGTGGGTTATCACCATCGCGGCGCAGAGAAAATGGGTGAACGTCAGTCATGGCATAGCTACATTCCTTACACCGATCGCATTGAATACCTTGGTGGTTGCGTTAACGAAATGCCTTACGTGCTCGCAGTTGAGAAACTGGCTGGCATCGTCGTGCCGGATCGCGTGAATGTGATTCGCGTTATGCTTTCCGAGCTGTTCCGCATTAACAGTCATCTGCTTTACATCTCCACCTTCATACAGGACGTTGGCGCAATGACGCCCGTGTTCTTCGCCTTTACCGATCGTCAAAAAATTTACGATGTGGTGGAAGCAATCACCGGTTTCCGTATGCATCCGGCGTGGTTCCGCATTGGTGGTGTTGCGCACGATCTGCCGAAAGGCTGGGAACGTTTGCTGCGTGATTTCCTCGACTGGATGCCGAAGCGTCTGAAAGAGTATGACAAAGCAGCGTTACGTAACTCCGTGTTGATGGGCCGCTCACAAGGTGTTGCCGCTTACAATATGGAAGAAGCGCTGGCATGGGGCACAACCGGTGCAGGTTTACGTGCCACCGGACTGGATTTTGACGTGCGTAAATGGCGCCCTTATTCAGGTTATGAAAATTTCGACTTCGAAATTCCTGTGGGCGCAGGCATCAGCGATGCTTACACGCGCGTGATGTTGAAAATGGAAGAGATGTGGCAGTCGCTGCGTATTCTGGAGCAATGCCTGAAAAACATGCCGGCAGGCCCGTTCAAAGCGGATCATCCGCTGACTACGCCGCCACCGAAAGAGCGCACGCTGCAGCACATTGAAACCCTGATCACCCACTTCCTGCAGGTTTCCTGGGGCCCGGTTATGCCAGCCAATGAATCCTTCCAGATGATTGAGGCGACCAAAGGAATCAACAGTTACTACCTGACCAGCGATGGCAGCACCATGAGCTACCGCACCCGCGTGCGTACGCCGAGCTTCCCGCATCTGCAGCAGATCCCTTCCGTGATCCGAGGCAGCCTGGTATCCGACTTGATCGTGTACCTCGGTAGTATCGATTTTGTTATGTCAGACGTGGACCGCTAATTATGCACGATCAACACATTGCCGTTAAAACGATCGACCCAAACGAGGTCTTCGTGCTGAGCGCGGAAGAGCATCACGCCATCGAGCACGAGAAACATCATTATGAAGATGCGCGCGCCGCGTCCATCGAAGCGCTGAAAATCGTGCAAAAGCAGCGCGGTTGGGTGCCGGATGGTGCGATTCATGCCATTGCTAAGGTGCTGGGAATTCCGGCCAGTGATGTGGAAGGCGTGGCGACTTTTTACAGCCAAATCTTTCGCCAGCCGGTGGGTCGCCATGTGATTCGTTATTGCGACAGCGTGGTCTGCCATATCACCGGTTATCAAGGTATCCAGGCTGCGCTGGAACAGAACCTGAGTATCAAACCGGGACAAACTACCGCAGATGGCCGCTTCACATTGCTGCCAACCTGTTGTCTCGGCAATTGCGACAAAGGGCCGACCATGATGGTGGATGAAGATACCCACGTTCACTTAACGCCGGAAGCTATCGCCTCATTACTGGAGCAGTATCAATGACAATCAAACAGATCATTCGTACTGCCGAAACGCATCCGCTGACCTGGCGCATGCGCGAGGATAAGCAGCCGGTATGGCTTGAAGAATATCGCAGCAAAAATGGCTACGCTGGCGCAGAGAAAGCGCTAAATAGCATGGCGCCTGACGAAATTGTGGCGCAAGTCAAAGATTCTGGTCTGAAAGGACGCGGCGGTGCAGGCTTCTCTACCGGCTTGAAATGGAGCTTGATGCCGAAAGATGAGTCCATGAACATTCGTTACCTGCTGTGTAACGCCGATGAAATGGAACCCGGCACGTACAAAGATCGCCTGTTGATGGAACAGATGCCACATCAGTTGGTGGAAGGCATGCTGATCAGTGCTTTCGCGCTTAAAGCCTACCGTGGCTACATCTTCCTGCGCGGTGAGTATATTGAAGCCGCAGTGAATCTGCGCCGTGCCATTGCGGAGGCCACCGAAGCTGGTTTCCTTGGTAAAAATATTCTCGGCACCGGTTTTGATTTTGAGTTAATTGTTCACACCGGCGCAGGACGTTACATCTGCGGCGAAGAAACGGCGCTGATCAACTCGCTGGAAGGTCGTCGTGCTAACCCGCGTTCTAAGCCACCTTTCCCTGCCAGCGCGGGTGCATGGGGCAAACCGACGTGTGTTAACAACGTTGAAACGCTGTCGAACGTGCCAGCCATCCTTGCCAACGGCGTAGAGTGGTACAAAGGCATTTCGAAAAGTGACGATGCTGGCACCAAGATGATGGGTTTCTCCGGTCGCGTGAAAAATCCAGGCGTTTGGGAACTGCCGTTTGGCATTACCGCTCGTGAAATTCTCGAAGATTATGCTGGCGGCATGCGCGATGGTTTGCGTTTCAAAGCCTGGCAGCCAGGCGGTGCGGGCACTGACTTCCTGACCGATGAGCATCTCGATCTGCCGATGGAGTTTGCCAGTATCGGTAAAGCGGGCAGTCGTTTAGGAACGGCGCTGGCGATGGCGGTCGATCACGAAATCAACATGGTTTCGCTGGTACGTAACCTGGAAGAGTTCTTTTCGCGTGAATCGTGCGGTTGGTGTACGCCTTGCCGCGACGGTCTGCCGTGGAGCGTGAAAATCCTGCGTGCGCTGGAGGAAAAGCAAGGCCAGCCGGGGGATATCGAAACCTTACTGCAGCTTTGCCGTCAGTTGGGCCCAGGCAAAACCTTCTGCGCACACGCGCCGGGTGCCGTTGAGCCGCTGCAAAGCGCGATTAAATATTTCCGTGAAGAGTTTGAAGCTGGCATTGCGCCGCAGGTGTTTGGCAATACCCGTTCAATCGGTGGTATCCAGCCAAACCTGCTGAAAGCACGCTGGTAATTCGCCGCAGCACACGGAACCAGGCCTTGCGCCGCTGTTCCTGACGCGTTCAGGAACAAGAATATGATTAACGCTCGTTTCTGACGAGCCTTACGGAAGCATGTTCACTATGGCTACAATCCATGTAGACGGTAAAGAGTATGATGTGAACGGAGCGGACAACCTGTTGCAGGCTTGTCTCTCTCTGGGCCTTGATATTCCTTATTTTTGCTGGCACCCGGCGCTGGGAAGCGTGGGCGCCTGCCGCCAATGTGCGGTGAAGCAATTCCAGAATGCCGAAGATACCCGCGGCCGCCTTGTCATGTCCTGCATGACACCGGCTTCTGACGGCACCTTTATTTCTATCGACGATGGCGAAGCCAAAGAATTCCGTGAAAGCGTGGTTGAGTGGTTGATGACCAACCACCCGCACGATTGTCCGGTATGTGAAGAGGGCGGTAACTGCCACCTTCAGGACATGACCGTGATGACCGGCCATAGCTTCCGTCGCTACCGCTTCACCAAACGTACCCATCGCAATCAGGATCTCGGCCCCTTCATTTCTCATGAGATGAACCGCTGTATTGCCTGTTATCGCTGCGTGCGTTACTACAAAGATTATGCGGATGGCACCGACCTCGGTGTTTACGGCGCACATGACAATGTCTATTTCGGTCGCCCGGAAGATGGCACGCTGGAAAGCGAATTCTCCGGTAACCTGGTCGAGATCTGTCCGACCGGCGTGTTCACCGATAAAACGCATTCAGAACGCTATAACCGTAAATGGGACATGCAGTTCGCGCCTAGCATCTGCCAGCAATGCAGCGTCGGCTGTAACACCAGCCCTGGCGAGCGCTACGGTGAATTACGTCGTATTGAAAACCGCTATAACGGTACGGTAAACCACTACTTCCTGTGTGACCGTGGCCGTTTTGGTTATGGCTACGTCAATCTCAAAGATCGCCCACGTCATCCTGTCCTGTTACGTGGCAATGATTGGGTCACGCTCAATGCTGAGCAAGCGGTCAACGCGGGTGCTGACGTATTACGCCAGGCGAAGAAAGTGATCGGTATCGGTTCACCACGCGCCAGCATTGAAAGTAACTTTGCGCTGCGCGAACTGGTGGGTGCTGAAAACTTCTCTACCGGCATGCCAGCAGGTGAGCAAGAACGTCTTGAACTGATGCTGAAAGTATTGCGTGAAGGCGGAATCTACACGCCAGCGCTGCGCGAAATAGAAAGCTATGATGCCGTGCTGGTGTTGGGCGAAGATCTGACCCAAGTCGGTGCTCGCGTTGCGCTTTCTGTGCGTCAAGCGGTAAAAGGCAAAGCGCGTGATATGGCCGCAGCACAGAAAGTTGCTGATTGGCAAATCGCCGCCATTTTGAATATCGGTCAACACGCTAAGCATCCGCTGTTCGTGACTAACGTCGACGAAACTCGCCTTGATGATATTGCGGCGTGGAGTTATCGCGCGCCGGTTGAAGATCAGGCGCGTTTAGGCTTCGCAATTGCCAATGCGCTGGATGAAACCGCGCCAGTGGTCAGCGATTTTGACAAGAGCCTGAACGGTAAACTGGATGTTGTCGTGCAGGCATTGGCTGGCGCGAAAAAACCGCTGATTATTTCGGGTACCCATTCAGGCAGCACCGCAATGATTGAAGCCGCTGCCAACGTCGCTAAAGCGTTGAAAGCGCGCGGCGCCGATGTTGGCATTACCTTGCTGGCTGGACATGCGAACAGCATGGGATTGGGCTTGATGGGCGGTCAGACGCTGGACAGTGCGCTGGAACAGCTGCGTAATGGTGAAGCTGATACGCTGGTCGTGCTGGAAAACGATCTCTATCGCCATGCGCCTAAAGCGCTGGTGGATAATGCTTTGTCCAACGCAACCAACGTCATCGTGGTCGATCATCAACGTACAGCAACGCTGGAAAAAGCGGGTTTAGTTTTCTCTACCGCGAGCTTTGCTGAAAGTGATGGCACCTCAATCAACCATGAAGGTCGCGCTCAACGCTTCTTCCAGGTTTACGATCCGGCCTACTACGACAATAGCATCGTGATGCTGGAAAGCTGGCGCTGGCTGCACTCGCTGCATAGCACACTGGAAAGCCGCCGCGTTGACTGGACCCAATTAGATCACGTCATTGATGCAGTAGTGGCCAAGCTGCCGCAGCTGAAAGGCATTAAAGATGCGGCACCTGATGCGAGCTTCCGTATTCGTGGTCAGAAACTGGCTCGTTCTCCGCACCGCTCAAGTGGACGTACTGCTGCACGCGCCAATATTAACGTGCATGAACCACGTCAGCCGCAAGACAAAGACTCTATGTTTGCCTTCTCTATGGAAGGGAATAACCAGCCATCAGCCGCACGCTCGCAGATTCCCTTTGCCTGGGCGCCGGGTTGGAACTCACCGCAGGCGTGGAACAAGTTCCAGGCTGAAGTGGGGGGCAAATTGCGTAATGGCGATCCAGGTGTACGTCTGTTTGAAGCCAGCGAAGCGCAATTGCCGTGGTTCAGTACGGTGCCTGCTTCCTTCGCAAGTAATGATGGATGGCGTGTTGCGCCTTACTATCAACTGTTCGGTAGCGAAGAGATGTCACAGCGTTCGCCAACCTTCCAGAAGCGGATGTCACAGCCGATGCTGGTGATTAACCCGGACGATGCAGCGAAACTGGGTGTGAACAATGGCGCAGCCGTTGAGTTCACCTGTTTCGGTGAAACACTGCGTCTGCCGGTACGTTTTTCAACCGCGCTGCAAGCAGGGCAGGTGGGTCTGCCGCTGGGTATGCCGGGCGTTCCGCCATTCCTGGCAAACGGCCAAATTGACAAACTGCAGGAGGCGGCGCAATGAGCTGGTTAACACCGGACGTTATCGACATTCTGCTGGCCATCGTGAAAGCCGTAGTGATTTTGCTGGTGGTGGTGGCCTGTGGCGCGTTTATGAGTTTTGCCGAGCGTCGTTTGCTCGGCTTGTTCCAGAACCGTTACGGACCTAACCGTGTCGGCTGGGGCGGCTCGCTCCAGCTGGTGGCGGACATGATCAAAATGTTCTTTAAAGAGGACTGGGTCCCGCCGTTTACCGATCGCTTCATCTTTACTTTGGCACCGGTTATCGCCTTCGTTTCGCTGTTGTTAGCGTTTGCGATTGTGCCGGTTTCGCCGACCTGGATGGTGACAGACCTGAACATTGGTCTGCTGTTTTTCCTGATGATGGCGGGACTTGCGGTTTACGCCGTGCTGTTCGCAGGTTGGTCGAGTAACAACAAATACTCATTGCTTGGTGCCATGCGTGCCTCGGCGCAAACGCTGAGTTACGAAGTGTTCCTTGGCCTGTCGCTGATGGGCGTGGTTGCGCAAGCGGGTTCATTCAACATGAATGACATCGTTAATAGCCAAACCCATCTCTGGAACATCATTCCACAGTTCTTCGGCTTCCTGACCTTTTGTATTGCAGGCGTTGCGGTATGTCACCGTCATCCATTTGACCAACCTGAAGCAGAGCAAGAGCTGGCCGATGGTTATCACATTGAATACGCCGGGATGAAGTTTGGTCTGTTCTTCGTCGGCGAATACGTTGCGATTACCACGGTATCGGCGCTGATCGTTACGCTGTTCTTTGGTGGATGGCATGGACCTTTCCTGCCGCCGTTCATCTGGTTCGCCTTGAAAACGGCGTTCTTCATGATGATGTTCATCCTGATACGTGCTGCGCTTCCGCGTCCACGCTATGACCAGGTGCTGTCGTTCGGCTGGAAAGTGTGTCTGCCGTTGACGCTGTTGAACCTGCTGGCGACCGCCGCAGTGATTCTCTACACAGCGCAGTAAGGGGTTAACAAATGACTTTAAAAGATATTGTCGTTGGCTTCGGCACGACAGTTCGCAGTATCTGGATGATAGGCATGCATGCCTTCGCCAAACGCGAAACGCAAATGTACCCGGAAGAGCCGGTTTATCTGCCACCCCGTTATCGCGGTCGTATCGTGTTAACGCGCGATCCAGACGGTGAAGAGCGTTGCGTTGCCTGTAATCTGTGTGCGGTAGCCTGTCCGGTAGGCTGTATTTCATTACAGAAAGCGGAAACCAAAGACGGTCGTTGGTATCCAGAGTTTTTCCGCATCAACTTCTCACGCTGCATTTTTTGTGGCCTGTGTGAAGAAGCTTGTCCGACAACAGCGATTCAGCTGACGCCGGATTTCGAACTCGGCGAGTTTAAACGTCAGGATCTGGTGTACGAGAAAAACGATCTGCTGATCTCTGGTCCGGGTAAATATCCGGAGTACAACTTCTACCGCATGGCGGGTATGGCGATTGACGGTAAAGATAAAGGTGAAGCTGAAAATGAAGCTAAACCTATCGACGTCAAAGGCTTATTACCTTAAGGAGCGAGGCATGGAATTTGCGTTTTATCTTTGCGGACTGGTGGCGGTGCTAACGACATTGCGCGTTATTACTCACACTAATCCGGTACATGCGTTGCTGTACCTGATCATTTCACTGTTGGCGATTGCGGGTGTGTTCTTCTCGATGGGCGCCTACTTTGCGGGTGCGCTGGAAATCATTGTCTACGCGGGTGCCATCATGGTGCTGTTCGTGTTCGTGGTGATGATGCTGAACCTGGGCAAAGCCACCGAGAGCCAGGAACGTGAATGGCTGAAGCCTTCGCTGTGGATTGGCCCAGGCATCGTGTCGCTACTGCTGTTAGCGGTAATGGTCTATGCCATTCTGACGGCAAACGATCAAGGCATTGACGGCAAAATTATCGATGCGAAAGCGGTCGGCATTAGCCTGTTTGGTCCTTACGTTTTAGCCGTTGAGCTGGCATCAATGCTGCTGTTGGCTGGTCTGGTCGTCGCGTTCCATATTGGTCGCGAAGAGCGTCAGGGCGAAGTGCTGAGTAATCGCTCAGTAGATGCACAGCAAGCGAATAAGGAGCAAGCATGATCCCTCTACAACACGGATTGATTCTCGCCGCCGTGCTGTTTGTCCTCGGACTGACTTCACTGGTACTGCGTCGCAACCTGCTGTTCATGCTGATTGGTCTTGAGATCATGATCAATGCTGCAGCGCTGGCGTTAGTGGTGGCGGGCAGTTACTGGGGACAAGCTGACGGTCAGGTAATGTATATCCTGGCAATCAGCCTTGCTGCAGCCGAAGCCAGTATTGGCCTGGCGCTGCTGCTCCAGCTTTATCGTCGTCGTCAGACGCTGAACATTGATACTGTGAGCGAGATGCGCGGATGAATCTTCTCTATTTAACTGTACTGTTTCCGTTAATTGGCTTTTTGCTGTTAGCGTTTTCTCGCGGTCGCTGGTCAGAGAACTTGTCGGCAGCGGTTGGCATGGGATCGGTTGGACTGGCCGCGCTGGTAACGGTGTATGCGGGCTTTGATTTCTTTGCCAACGGCCAGCAGATTTTCACCCAGCCACTGTGGACGTGGATGCAGGTCGGCAACTTTGATATCAAAGTGAATCTAACGCTGGATGGACTGTCGCTGACCATGCTGTCGGTAGTAACCGGCGTGGGTTTCTTCATCCATATGTTTGCATCCTGGTATATGCGCGGAGAAGAGGGTTATTCTCGCTTCTTCGCTTATACCAACCTGTTTATCGCCAGCATGGTTGTTTTGGTACTGGCCGATAACCTGATGCTGATGTATCTCGGTTGGGAAGGCGTAGGTCTCTGCTCTTACTTGCTGATTGGTTTCTATTACAGCAATCCAGAAAACGGCAAAGCGGCGATGAAAGCGTTTATCATCACGCGCGTCGGTGACGTCTTTCTCGCGTTTGCGCTGTTCATTCTCTACAACGAGTTGGGCACGCTGAACTTCCGCGAGATGGTGGAGTTAGCGCCGGCACACTTCGCCGCCGATAACCATATGCTGCAATGGGCAACCTTGATGCTGTTAGGTGGCGCGGTGGGTAAATCTGCTCAGCTGCCATTGCAGACATGGTTAGCCGATGCGATGGCAGGTCCAACACCGGTTTCGGCACTGATCCACGCCGCTACCATGGTCACGGCCGGTGTTTACCTGATTGCCCGTAGCCACGGCTTGTTCCTGTTAACGCCGGAAGTTCTGCATCTGGTTGGCATTATTGGTGCTATCACGCTGGTGCTGGCAGGTTTTGCTGCTCTGGTGCAAACCGACATCAAACGCGTTCTCGCCTACTCCACCATGAGCCAGATTGGTTACATGTTCCTGGCGTTGGGCGTGCAGGCGTGGGATGCAGCTATTTTCCATCTGATGACGCATGCTTTCTTTAAAGCGTTGCTGTTCCTCTCTTCAGGCTCCGTTATTTTGGCCTGTCACCATGAACAGAACATCTTCAAAATGGGCGGCCTGCGTAAAAGTATTCCGCTGGTATATACCTGCTTCCTCGTTGGCGGTGCCGCTTTGGCTGCGCTGCCGCTGATTACCGCAGGCTTCTACAGTAAAGATGAGATCTTGTTTGGTGCATTAGCCAACGGCCATATCAACCTCATGGTTGCCGGTTTGGTCGGCGCGTTCCTGACCTCTATTTATACCTTCCGCATGATCTTCATCGTTTTCCACGGCGAAGAGAAAATCCATGCGCATGCCGGCAAAGGCATTACCCATCATCTGCCATTGATTGTGTTGCTGGTGCTGTCGACCTTTATTGGCGCGTTAATTACGCCGCCATTAGCGGGTGTGTTACCCGCCAATGAGTTTGGTGAAGAGGGCAAGGTAGGTCTGGAAATCGCCTCAGGCGTGGTTGCGGTTGTTGGTATTCTGATCGCCGCTGCGCTGTGGCTGGGCAAACGCCAGCTGGTGACCAGCATCGCCAACAGTGCGCCGGGTCGTTTCTTCGGCACATGGTGGTTTGCTGCCTGGGGCTTTGACTGGCTCTACGACAAAGTATTCGTTAAACCTTATCTGGGCATTGCGTGGCTGCTGAAGCGTGATCCGCTCAATGGTTTGATGAACTTGCCTGCGCTGCTTTCACGTATCGCCAATAAAGGATTGGTGGTGAGTGAAAATGGTTACCTGCGCTGGTATGTCGCATCAATGAGCGTGGGTGCCGTGGTGGTGCTGGCGCTGATGTTGGTGATTTAAAGGTTAATGCGTGGGATGAGGTCTCGATCTCATCCCAGAACGAGATTGTAAAATTACCTGAGATATTAGGGCGTCATCGGCGAAGCCAGTTTACTTAACGCCAGCGCACAGCAACCGGAGCGTACTAACGTACGTGAGGAATGCGGGCACTGCCGGGAACTAAAGTGGCGAGCAAGATAGCCCGCTTAGGATCATAAAAGGGAACAAAACGCCGTGTTACTACCTTGGCTAATCATAATCCCCTTCGTCGGTGGCTTGCTCTGCTGGCTAACCGAGCGCCTCGGCGCGAAGGTGCCACGCTGGATCGCCCTGATCACCATGGGGCTGACATTGGCGCTTTCGCTGCAATTGTGGTTGCAGGGAGGCTATTCACTCACGCAGGCAGCGGGTATTCCGCAGTGGCAATCGAGTTTCTCAGTGCCGTGGATCCCTCGCTTCGGCATTAGCTTCCATCTGGCTATTGATGGCCTGTCACTGCTCATGGTGGTGCTGACAGGTTTGCTCGGCCTGATGGCGGTGCTCTGTTCCTGGAACGAAATCAATAAGTATCAGGGCTTTTTCCACCTTAACCTGATGTGGATTTTGGGTGGGGTCATCGGTGTGTTCCTCTCCATCGATATGTTCCTGTTCTTCTTCTTCTGGGAAATGATGCTGGTGCCGATGTACTTCCTCATCGCACTCTGGGGTCATAAAGCCTCCGACGGCAAAACCCGCATTACCGCAGCAACCAAATTCTTCATCTATACCCAGGCTTCCGGTCTGGTGATGTTGATAGCGATTCTCGGCTTGGTATTTGTGCATTACAGCGCGACTGGCGTCTGGACGTTTAATTACGAACTGCTGCTGAACACGCCGATGTCAAAAACCGTTGAATATCTGCTGATGCTGGGCTTCTTCATTGCCTTTGCGGTAAAAATGCCGGTGGTGCCGTTACACGGCTGGTTACCGGATGCACACAGCCAGGCACCTACGGCAGGTTCGGTTGACCTCGCCGGCATTTTGCTGAAAACCGCCGCTTACGGTTTGTTGCGCTTCAGTCTACCGCTGTTTCCTAATGCGTCGGCAGAGTTTGCACCTATCGCTATGTGGCTGGGTATTGTCGGCATTTTCTACGGTGCATGGATGGCCTTTGCACAAACCGATATCAAACGCCTGATTGCTTACACCTCAATTTCGCATATGGGCTTTGTACTGATTGCGATCTATACCGGAAGCCAGTTGGCGTTCCAGGGTGCAGTGATTCAGATGATTGCACACGGCCTGTCCGCCGCTGCGCTGTTCATCTTGTGTGGTCAGTTGTATGAGCGCTTACACACGCGAGACATGCGTGAGATGGGCGGTTTATGGTCGCGCATTAAATGGATTCCTGGTCTGTCACTGTTCTTTGCGGTCGCTAATTTGGGTATGCCGGGCACCGGTAACTTTGTCGGTGAATTCATGATCCTCACCGGCAGTTTCCAGGTTGTGCCGGTCATTATCGTGATTGCGACCTTCGGTCTGGTATTTGCTTCTGTTTATTCATTGATCATGATGCAGCGCGCCTATTACGGCGAAGCGAAGTCAAAAGAGCCGCTGCCGGGCATGTCCCCACGCGAGTTCGGGACGATTGGTGTGTTAGTGGTGCTGTTGGTGTTGTTGGGTATCTATCCACAACCGATTCTGGACACCTCGCACGCTGCAATGAGCAATATTCAGCAGTGGTTTACCGCTTCAATTTCAACTACAAGGCCGTAATTCGCCATGACAATAACTCCTCAACAATTGATCGCGTTGCTGCCGCTGTTGATCGTCGGATTGACGGTGGTGGTTGTGATGCTGTCCATTGCCTGGCGACGCAACCATTTTGTTAACGCCACGCTAACGGTGATTGGCCTCAATCTCGCGCTGTTCTCGCTTTACTTTGTTGGCCAGGTTGGCCCAATGGACGTCACGCCGCTGATGCGCGTGGATGGCTATGCCATGTTCTATACCGCGCTGGTGATGCTGGCGAGTCTGGCAACCTGTACCTTCGCCTATCCCTGGTTGGTCGGGTTCCCAGACAACAAGGATGAGTTCTACCTGCTGGTGCTGATTGCTGCACTGGGCGGTGTCGTGCTGGCGAGTGCCAACCATCTTGCTTCGTTGTTCATCGGTATTGAACTGCTGTCGCTGCCGCTGTTTGGCTTAATTGGTTACGCTTTCCGACAGAAACGCTCGCTGGAAGCGGCACTGAAATACACCATTCTGTCGGCAGCAGCATCATCGTTCCTGCTGTTTGGTATTGCACTGGTCTACGCTGATTCAGGCAGCCTGAGTTTCGTTGAGCTGGGCAAGAGCCTGAATGACACCATGATTCAGGAGCCGCTGCTGTTGGTGGGCTTGGGCATGATGATCATCGGTCTCGGCTTTAAACTGTCGCTGGTGCCGTTCCATCTTTGGACGCCAGACGTTTATCAGGGTGCGCCAGCGCCGGTTTCTACTTTCCTGGCCACCGCCAGTAAAATTGCCATTTTTGGCGTGATCATGCGTCTGTTTATGTACGCACCCGTCACTGATAGTGAAGCAGTTCGCACGGTGCTGGGCATCATCGCCTTTGTGTCGATTCTGTTCGGTAACTTGATGGCGATCTCGCAGAGCAACATCAAGCGCCTGCTGGGCTACTCCTCCATTGCGCACCTCGGTTATCTGCTAGTCGCGTTGATCGCGGTGAAATCACATCAGCTGTCGCTGGAAACCGCCGGTGTTTATCTGGCCGGTTATCTGTTCAGCAGTCTTGGCGCGTTTGGTGTGGTTAGCTTGATGTCCAGCCCTTATCGTGGCCCGGATGCAGATTCGCTTTACTCTTACCGCGGTCTGTTCTGGCATCGTCCGATTTTGTCAGCGGTGATGACAGTGATGATGTTGTCACTGGCAGGTATACCAATGACCTTAGGCTTTATCGGTAAGTTCTACGTTATCGCCTCTGGCGTCAGCGCTAACCTGTGGTGGTTGACCGGCGCGGTCGTCGCCGGTAGTGCCATTGGCCTCTATTACTACCTGCGCGTTACGGTGAGCTTGTATCTTAGCCCGCCGGAACTGCACACCCGTGATACACCGGCTAACTGGGCGTTTACCGCTGGCGGTGTTGTGGTACTGATCTCCGCGATATTGGTACTGCTGTTAGGTATTTATCCGCAGCCGCTGATTAATCTGGTGCAGATTGCTCAGCCGCTGATGTAAGCAAAGCCGTGAAATAGCCGAATCAGGCCCTTTGGGCCTGATTTTTTTTTGCCTGTAATCTGACAATCCTGCCTGTCGTTGCTAATTTTTAATCAGTGTTGAATTCGCCGCGCAGAGGTTTTGTGATCAAGCTGATCTTTCTATTAACCGGTGCACAGGTGCTGCGCAGGCGTTGGTATTGGCTGGCGATTGGCGGCGTCATTCTGTTGGCCTTTGCCTTGTTGATCCTTTACGACATTGGCAGCGATGGCTTGTTATCGGTGCCGTTAGACACGCTGGCGATTTTGTTCATCATCGAAGGCGTGGTGCAGATGGTCTTGGCAATGACCAGGGAGATGCTCATCGACTGGCTAACCCTGCTCAAAGGCGTGGGGTTTTTATTTATCGCCTTTCTGATCTTCGATATCCCGGAAGATAACAATGATGTTTCAGCGTTGCTGTTTGGCATCGCTTTCTTTCTCGACGGCTGTTTTCGCATCGCGGCTGCGCTGGTACTGCGCGGCGTACGTTGGCAAAAGCACTGTTTTACGGGTGCCATAGAATTGCTGCTCAGCGTAGTGATCATCAGCGACTGGCCATTCCATCATCATATTGCGGTACCACTTTGCTTTGCGCTGCTGCTGTTAAGCATTGCGACCAGTTTATTGTTAATGGCGCGTCAGGCGCGTTTGCTTACCGAGGAAAGTTCAGTCACCGTACTGCCGCTGTTTCAGGCTGCAGGATTACGGCGCTGGCACGGTAGCCGCTACGATCATCCCAGCTTTCCCGATTTGCCGCCGTCGCAAACGTTAACGGTCTATGTCTGGACACCGGTGGGTTCCAGTGTGGTACGCGAGCGTTATCGTATTATTGACCGTTATATCGCTGCGGTGGATCACAATGGGGTGATTTCCACTGGCCACGCGGCGCTAGAAGCGGGCGATAATCTCTATGTCAGCCACTATCCGCGTGACGAAATCGATCGCGACAGCGGTAATTTTCGCGCCGTGCTGCGTGCCGGAGAACACAATGATGTTGCTGGACGTTTTCTGCCTTCGCTGGCAGAGGAAGTCGCTGGCTGGTGTCGGCCTGACAAACAGGTTATTTTTCCGCACTACAACTTAATTGCATTACAGCATTACTGGCAGCGCTATAGCGCCGACAGCACCTATAACCTTACGGCGCGTAATTGCTCATCCACCGTAGTTCAGGCGCTGGACGTGGCTCTGGAAGGCATTTTAGCCAGGCAGCCCTATGCTGGATTTCGTCTGTTAAGCGATCCCAACTTTTGGTTATTGGGCGTGGTACGTGGCCGTGCTGAAGAGATGACGTGGACGCCGGGTTTGGTATTGGATTATGTCAGTTTGCTGAAAAGGGTCATTGAACCTCAGTCAAGCCAGTTGTGGCCGATTCGCTTGTGGCAAAGTTTACGGTTGCGATATGTGCTGTGGCAGCAGAAAAGGGTGCCGTCGCGCAGTATTATCAAATGACGTTCAAAGCGAATACCGTCAATAAGGAAAAAAGATGGAAATTACCTGGCTGGATCTTCATCATCGCGATTTAACCGTACAGCAGCTTTATGCGTTGTTGGCGTTACGCTGTGAAGTGTTTGTGGTTGAGCAAATGTGTCCCTATCTCGACGTTGATGGTCAGGATTTAATGGCTGAAAATCGGCATTTGTTAGGAATGCGTGGCGATGAGCTGGTGGCTTATGCACGAATTCTTTCACCGTTAGATGAGATCAGCCCAGTGAAAATTGGTCGGGTGATTGTTTCGGATCAGGCTCGTCGCATCAATCTGGGGAATCGTCTGATGGAGCAGGTGCTGGTGAGCTGTAAAAAACAGTGGCCGGACTCCCCGCTGTTTCTCTCTGCCCAGGCACATCTGCAAAAATTTTACGGACGACACGGTTTCCTCCCGGTCAGTGAGGAGTACCTCGAAGATGATATTCCGCACATTGATATGCAGAAATAATCGGTAGACAGAAATAAGAGATAAAAAAACGGCGAGGAATGTTCCTCGCCGTTCTGTTTAGCCCGGCGTCATCTGCCGATCATCAACGTGTTTACGTTGATCTGGCGGCGGCGGGAAATATTGATAAAGCCAGGTTTCACTCAACGTCTCATCCTTGGTACGCAGGAACAGACGCATTTCGACCGGCTTGGTTGAGTCGCTGTTGGGATACCAGTCAAACAGAATGCGATAACCATTGATCGGCTCGACATAAAGAATCTCAACCTGCTTAAACGTACCAGAAGAAACGGTAATTACCGGTTCAATCCCTTTCGGCGCAGCAGCTTTCAAATCGCCACCGACGAAGTCGATAGCAAAACGGCGGCACCAGGTATCAGGGAAATGTTCGCCCGGAGCCCAGCCTTCTGGGAAGCCGCCAATACCGGTACGCGTAGCATCAACGCGCGCCAGCCCACTGCGAACCGGTGGTAAGCCACTCCAGTACAACTTGTAAGAGAAGCTGAATTCGCTACCAGCTTTTACCGGTTCGGTGGGTTGCCAGAAGCAGACAATGTTATCCAGCGTTTCACCGGTGGTAGGGATTTCCATCAAATTGATGGCACCTTTACCCCATTTTCCCACCGGTTCAACCCACAGGCTTGGACGTTTGTCATACCAGCCAATCACATCCTGATAATCCTTAAAGTCATGGTTCAGCTGCAGCAAACCAAAACCGCGTGGGTTTTCATCTTCATAAGCGTTGAACTGAAGGCGCTGCGGATTATTCAAGGGGCGGGCAATCCATTCGCCTTTTCCGGTCCACATCGCCAGGCGATCGGAGTCATGGATCTGCGGATGATAGGTATTGCACATGCGGCGTTCATTGGTGCCGCAGCTAAACATGCTGGTCATTGGCGAAATGCCAAGCTGACGGATCTCTTTACGCGCGAACAGGTGGTTTTCAACCTCCATCACCACGCGCTTCTCTTCGCAATGGATGATGAACTTGTATGCGCCAGTCAGGCTGGCACCATCTAACAGGGCGTAGCAGGTGAAGGTGGTGTCATCTGCATCCGGCGTTTCAAACCAAAACGCGGTGAAGTCAGGGAATTCTTCCTGGCCGTTGCTGAAGGTATTTACCGCTACACCACGCGCCGACAAACCATACTGGAAAGTGTCATCAACGGCGCGGAAGTAACTGGCACCTAAAAATGAAACGATGTCACGGCGTGCCAGTTCAGGCTTTTTAAATGCACGGAATCCAGCAAAGCCGAGGTCATTTTTGCCTTCAAGCTGTTTGGTATCGACTTTGGCATTGTTGTAGTTGAACAACTCCGGGCGAAAGTGAATTTCGCGGGCCTGGCGGCTATCGCCATCCACCGAGAACATACGGATGCGGCGCTTAAAGCCCATGCCAACGTGAAAGAATTGCACATCCAGTTCGCGGTCAGGAATGGTGTTCCACAAGGAGTGATTCGCATCGTACTGAATTTCGTTGTAGGCCTGCGGCGTTAACGTAGCCAGTGTTTCAGGCAACGCACCCGGCGCGCCACCCCAAGGTTGCTTCGCCAAACTGGCCGCTTGCTTCTTCAATACGTCGAAATCGAAGCGTACTGCGGTTCCGTCAGCAATGCCATCTTCTGCCCAGGCGGATTGCGCAAACAGCGTCGACAGGCCAGTCATACCGCTAACAGCGGAGAAGGCCATTGACGCTTTCATAAACATTCTTCGATTCATGCCAGAGATCTTTCCTTAGCTGTTCGAGTTTGTCGTGACTGTCGTGCGAAATGCACTTTCATGGCCTGATAATCGCAGGCAACAGGAGGGTACGACAGCCGGGTAGTTGAAAAATTCAGTCCGAACAAAATTTATCAGATTAATCAAAGAAGCGAAGGGAAATTGTCGGCTGACGCGCCTGGCTTACACTTCTTTGCATCGATAAAAGCGTAGCGTGAAAAGAAAAATCACGTTAACAAATGAAAACTCGGGTGATTCCTGGTAAGTGAAAGCGGCAGAGCGCAAATTAGTGGCTATAGTTAAGGAACTGCTTTGCAATGTACACGGAGGAAACAATGGTAAAAGAGACTGAACCGTTTGAGACTGGCCTGGATGATGATTTAGCGCTGCTGACAGAAACGCTGGAAGAAGTGTTGAAGTCATCGGGCGATCCGGCCGACCAGAAATACATTGAGCTCAAAACTAAAGCGGAGCAGGCGCTGCATGATGTTAAATCACGCGTCAGCCAGGCGTCAGATAGCTATTATTATCGCGCCAAACAAGCCGCTTACCGCGCTGATGATTATGTACATGAACAGCCCTGGAAAGGCATCGGTATCGGCGCCACCGCCGGGCTGGTGCTTGGGCTGCTGCTGGCGCGTCGTTAAGCTGCGTCAGACGTTATAAAACGGCGGGTTTTCCCGCCGTTGCTCTATGTTGCCTGTCACTTTGACCCACGCACAGCGTCGGTATCATGATGTTTACCCCGAAAGATTCCCCTCACGATTTGACTGCTGTTTTGTCCGCCAATGTGGCACAACTCTGCCGCTATACACTAAAACCGCCTATTCGCATGCGATCGATTGTGTTTCGTCGGCAGGCTTTCTAAAGTGGAACCCTCGGCAAAAGGAGAACGATACGTGATTAGAGTAGAGATGCTGTCAACCGGTGATGAGGTACTGCATGGCCAAATCGTCGATACCAATGCGGCCTGGCTGGCCGATGTGCTGTTCCAGCAAGGTTTACCCATGACCAGTCGAAGCACGGTAGGCGACGCCATGGATTCACTGGTTGAGACTTTGCTGGCACGCAGTCACGAAGCCGACGTATTGATTGTTAATGGCGGACTTGGCCCCACCAGCGACGATCTCAGCGCGCAAGCCGCAGCAAAAGCCTGCGGTGTAGAACTCAAAATGCAGCAAGAATGGCTGGAAAACATGGAAGCCTGGTTTGCCAGTCGAGGCCGCATCATGGCACCGAGCAATCGCAAGCAGGCGGAAATACCGGCCAATGCTGAGATGCTGGATAATCCCGTCGGCACTGCCTGCGGTTTTGCGCTACAGCTCAATCGCTGCTGGATGTTCTTTACGCCTGGCGTACCCTCTGAATTCAAAACTATGGTTGAGCAGCAAATCATTCCGCGTTTGAAAAGTAAGTTTGAACTGCCTGAACCGCCGCTTTGCCTGCGCCTGACCACCTTTGGTCGCGGCGAAAGCGATCTGGCAGCGGAGCTGGAACCGCTGGCCCTGCCAGAAGGTGTGGTGATGGGTTATCGCTCTTCCATGCCGATCATAGAAATCAAACTTACCGGGCCGGCCAGTCAGCGCATCGCGATGGAGCAGGTTTGGCAACAGGTTCGGCTGCAACTGGCTGAATGCACCATTTTTGAAGGCACCGAAGGATTTCCCGCCTTGTTAGCGCGTGAATTAAAAGATCGGGATCTGCAGTTGGCGATCAGTGAACAATTCACGGCGGGTCTGCTGAACTGGCAGCTAGCCTCAGCTGAGGTGCCGCTCAGTGCCGCAGAAGTTCTGCCGCAGCAGGCTGAAACACTGGAAGATCAGGTAACACGCACAGCAAGCGTGGCAGCACGGCAGCAGACGCCGCTGGCGTTGTCTGTGGGCGCATTAGAAGAAGGCGAAGTCGCTATCGCACTGCATACGCCTGAAGCGACGTGGGGACAGCGAGTGAAGTTTACACACGGACGGCATAATCAGGAGACGCGGCAGAAAGTGGTGGCGATGATGGCAATGAACATGCTGCGCCGCTGGCTACACGGCAGCGAAGTCAGCACCGGCCACGGCTGGATTGATATTCTTGAAACGGTGAAGCGTTAAATAACCCGGTAAACTAAAGCACAACGGGCGCCTACGTAAGGCGCCCGTTGTGTTTATAGCGCGATCTCAATCTCACCTTTGGCTCGGCAACAACAGGGAAGAATCTCGCCCTGTTCCACAAACGCCAGCGGCGTCTCGGCATAATACACTTCGCCTTTGAGCAAGCGCGTACGGCACGATCCGCAATAACCTTCCCGACACTGAAATTCCACACAAATATTTTGTGCTTCAAGCATTGCCAGCAGATTGGGATGATCGTCTGCGCACTCCAGCCGGGTGCCGGAAGTGCGCAGAATAACGATGGAGCGACTCATGCTTACAGCTGGAAGTCGTCGAAGTCGTTTTCACCCACTTCAGAGTCGATTTGGCCGACCAGATAGGAACTGACTTCTACTTCCTGCGGTGCAACCTGAACGTTATCAGACACCAGCCATGAGTTAATCCATGGAATAGGGTTAGAGCGCGTCTGGAACGGTAAATCAAGGCCGACCGCCTGCATACGAATATTGGTGATGTACTCAATGTACTGGCACAAAATGTCTTTATTCAGGCCGATCATTGAGCCGCCACTGAACAGATATTCCGCCCACTCTTTTTCTTGCAGCGCCGCTTTCTTGAATAGCTCAAAACACTCTTCACGACATTCAGCCGCAATCTCTTTCATTTCTGGATCGTCTTCACCGGTGCGCAGCAGGTTCAGCATGTGCTGAGTGCCGGTCAGGTGCAGCGCTTCATCACGGGCGATCAAACGAATGATTTTGGCGTTGCCTTCCATCAGTTCGCGCTCGGCAAAAGCAAAGGAGCAGGCGAAACTAACGTAAAAGCGAATGGCTTCCAGCGCATTGACGCTCATCAGGCAGATGTAGAGCTGTTTCTTCAACGCACGCAGGCTAACGACAACCGTTTTGCCGTTGATCTCATGCGTACCTTCACCGAACAAGTGCCAATGGCTGGTCATCTCGATCAGGTCATCGTAGTAGCCGGAAATATCTTCCGCACGGGCCAGGATCTGCTCGTTGGTCACGATGTCATCAAACACCACCGCGGGATCGTTAACGATGTTACGGATGATATGGGTGTAAGAGCGCGAGTGAATCGTCTCGGAGAACGCCCAGGTTTCAATCCAGGTTTCCAGCTCTGGGATCGAAATCAGCGGCAACAACGCGACGTTCGGGCTACGACCCTGAATCGAATCCAGCAGCGTTTGATATTTCAGGTTGCTGATAAAAATGTGTTTTTCATGCTCGGGCAACGCCTGATAATCGATACGATCGCGTGAAACATCGATTTCTTCTGGACGCCAGAAAAAAGAAAGTTGCTTCTCGATCAGTTTTTCAAAAATGTCATATTTTTGCTGGTCAAAGCGCGCCACGTTAACCGACTGACCGAAAAACATCGGCTCTTTCAGCTGGTCATTTTTGTTTTGTGAAAAGGTGGAGTAGGCCATAAAAACTGTCCAAAAGTAGACGGGACGCGCAAGAGTCCCGTGAAATGACTAAGGCGGGATAAGCTCCCGCCTGACCGTTAGATTTTACACGCGCCGCTTTCGCAGCCGTCATCCTGGATTGAAGGTGCCATGTCATCCTGCGCATCTTCAGCCCCGTCACGGGTGTTTTGGTAGTAAAGCGTTTTCACGCCGAACTTATACGCCGTCAGCAGATCTTTCAGCAACTGCTTCATTGGCACTTTGCCGTTGGCAAAACGCGAGGGATCGTAATTAGTGTTCGACGAAATTGCCTGGTCGATGAACTTCTGCATCACGCCAACCAGTTGCAGATAACCGTCGTTGTTTGGCATTTCCCACAGCAGTTCATACTGATCTTTCAAACGCTCATACTCTGGTACCACCTGACGCAAAATCCCGTCTTTAGAAGCTTTGATACTGATATGACCGCGTGGCGGTTCAATGCCGTTGGTGGCATTGGAGATCTGCGAAGAGGTCTCAGACGGCATCAGCGCAGAGAGCGTTGAGTTGCGCAGACCATGGGTTTTGATCTGCTCACGCAGGCCATCCCAGTCCAGATGCAGCGGCTCGTTGCAGATGGTATCGAGATCTTTCTTATAGGTGTCAATCGGCATAATGCCTTGCGCATAGGTGGTTTCATTGAACCACGGGCAGGCACCTTGCTCTTTCGCCAACTCATTTGAGGCTTTCAGCAGGTAGAACTGAATCGCTTCGAAAGTTTTATGCGTCAGGCCATTGGCACTGCCATCAGAGTAGCGCACGCCATTTTTCGCCAGATAATAAGCGTAGTTGATTACACCTATACCCAAGGTACGGCGGCCCATTGCGCCACGCTGTGCGGCTGGGATCGGGTAATCTTGATAGTCGAGCAGGGCATCCAGCGCACGAACTGCCAGCGTTGCCAGCTCTTCCAGATCGTCCAGGCTTTCAATCGCACCCAAGTTAAACGCTGACAGCGTACACAGCGCGATTTCACCGTTCTCGTCGTTAACATCGTTCAGCGGCTTGGTCGGCAGCGCGATTTCCAGACACAGGTTGGACTGGCGAACCGGCGCGATGCTGGCATCGAACGGGCTGTGTGTGTTGCAGTGATCGACGTTCTGAATGTAGATACGGCCGGTTGAAGCACGTTCCTGCATCATTAAGGAGAACAGATCCACCGCTTTAACGCGCTGTTTACGGATGCTGTCGTCTTTTTCATATTTGGTGTAAAGACGTTCGAACTCATCTTGATCGGCGAAGAACGCGTCATAGAGGCCCGGCGTGTCTGACGGGCTGAACAGGGTAATATCTTCGCCTTTCAACAGGCGCTGATACATCAGCTTGTTCAGCTGCACGCCGTAGTCCATGTGACGTACGCGGTTGCCTTCAACGCCACGGTTGTTTTTCAACACCAGCAGGCTTTCAACTTCCAGATGCCACATTGGATAGAACAAAGTCGCTGCGCCGCCGCGAACACCGCCCTGAGAGCAGGATTTAACGGCCGTCTGGAAGTGCTTATAGAATGGGATACAACCGGTGTGGAACGCTTCGCCACCACGAATTGGGCTGCCCAGTGCACGAATACGGCCTGCATTGATACCGATACCGGCACGCTGCGAAACGTATTTCACAATGGCGCTGGAGGTGGCGTTGATAGAGTCGAGGCTGTCGCCACACTCGATCAATACGCAAGAGCTGAACTGACGCGTTGGCGTACGCACACCAGACATAATTGGCGTCGGCAGTGAGATCTTGAAAGTTGAAATCGCATCGTAGAAACGCTTGATGTAATCCATGCGGGTATCACGCGGATAACCGGAGAACAGACACGCTGCAACCAGGATATAGAGGAACTGCGCACTTTCGTAGATTTCGCCCGAAACGCGGTTCTGCACCAGATATTTACCTTCCAGCTGCTTAACCGCCGCGTAGGAAAAGTTCATATCACGCCAATGGTCGATAAACGCGTCCATCTGCTCGAACTCTTCAACGCTGTAGTCTTCCAGCAGATGGCTATCGTATTTGCCCTTATCAACCATGCTGACCACCTGGTCATACAGTTTTGGTGGTTCAAACTGGCCGTAAGCTTTTTTACGCAGGTGGAAAATCGCTAAACGAGCAGCGAGGTACTGATAGTCCGGGGCATCGCGAGAGATCAGGTCTGCAGCGGCCTTGATAATGGTTTCATGAATGTCAGAGGTTCTGATGCCATCATAAAACTGAATGTGGGAACGCAGTTCAACCTGTGAAACGGAGACGTTGTTCAGCCCTTCAGCTGCCCAGTCCAGCACACGGTGAATCTTGTCGAGGTCAATGCGCTCCTGGCGGCCATCGCGTTTAGTAACGAGCAGACTTTGGTTCATGTCGCGTTTTTACCTTTGCGTGAGTATCCAAAAATTAAAAGAAATCCCGGTTTATACACAGCATATTCATTGTGAATAATGTTGTGGATAAACACTACATCTAGGGGTTCAGGGGGAAATTCATAACAATATGGGGGCATATTCTAGTAATTTGCTGCAGCTTAACAAGAGGAAAAAATGATGATTCTGGGCTTGTTTTTTTTGCGAAATTTCCTAGGCCGCGTGTTGTAAGGCCCGCCATCGTGTCAACCGGTTTGATAAAAAATTCCCTTTCTTGAGCGACCGCTGATTTTTCATTCATTACTGACGTTTTTCCAATCTATGGGCTAGCGGCTCACTCAATGGATCGAAAAACGTATCGTTAATCAGCGCGGGTTATGCATTTAAACGGTGGGTAAAGGATTCGCTAAGCAAAGGGGAGGAGAATAAATGACAGCGGGCGCGCAAACGGGTTGCGCGCCACACAGATTAGTTTTTGCTGTGACGCGTGTGGATCATGTAGTTCACATCCACGCCGCGGCCCAGACGAAACTTATTGGTTATCGGGTTGTAGTGCAAGCCGATGATGTTCTGCTCGCGCAGCGGGGTTTCATCTACCCAACCCAATAACTCTGAGGGCCGGATAAACTTTTTCACATCGTGCGTGCCGCGCGGCACCATACGCAGCACATATTCCGCACCAAATACCGCCATCAGCCAGGCTTTGGGGTTGCGGTTGATGGTGGAGAAGAAGACTTCGCCGCCCGGTTTCACCAGACGCGCGCAGGCATGAACCACCGAGCGCGGATCGGGAACGTGCTCCAGCATCTCCATGCAGGTCACCACATCATATTTTCCGGCGTGGGTTTCCGCGTGATCCTCCACGGTTTGCTGAATGTAATCGAGCTTCACGCCCGTTTCCAACGCGTGCATACGTGCCACTTCCAGCGGTTCTGCGCCCATATCGAGCCCGGTAACCACGGCACCCTCGCGCGCCATGCTCTCGGCTAAAATGCCGCCACCGCAACCGACATCCAGCACGGTTTTACCAAATAAGCCGTTGCTGTGTTGCGCAATATAACCAAGGCGCAGCGGATTAATGCGGTGCAAAGGTTTAAATTCACCCTCGAGATCCCACCAGCGTGAGGCAACGGCCTCAAACTTGGCAATTTCCTGCGCATCGACGTTCTGCTGATGATTCTGCGGCTGTGCATTCATTGAATCGTAACTCCTGACAAAATGTTGACTGAGTATAAACGCTTAAGCCGTTGCGGCGCACCTCTCAGACATAAGGAAAAGCGGGTGAAATAGGTGGTTAACGTTCACCAGATGAATGCAGTGTGATATACTTTCGCACCTTTAAAATCCGGGATTAAGTAGAGGGATAGCGGCTCCATGAGCGACCTTGCGAGAGAAATTACACCGGTCAATATCGAAGAAGAGTTAAAAAATTCTTACCTCGATTACGCCATGTCGGTCATCGTTGGCCGAGCCTTACCCGATGTGCGTGACGGCCTGAAGCCGGTGCATCGCCGCGTACTCTTCGCGATGAGCGAACTGGGTAACGACTGGAATAAACCCTATAAAAAATCTGCCCGCGTTGTCGGTGACGTTATCGGTAAATATCACCCACACGGTGATTCCGCCGTTTACGACACCATCGTACGTATGGCCCAGCCTTTCTCCCTGCGTTACATGCTGGTGGACGGTCAAGGCAACTTCGGCTCCATCGACGGCGACTCCGCTGCTGCGATGCGTTATACCGAAGTACGCATGTCCAAAATCGCCCACGATCTGTTAGCTGACCTGGAAAAAGAGACCGTCGATTTCGTACCGAACTACGACGGGACTGAACAAATTCCTGAAGTTCTGCCGACAAAAATTCCTAACCTGCTGGTGAACGGTTCGTCCGGTATCGCGGTAGGTATGGCGACCAACATTCCGCCGCATAACTTGCGCGAAGTGATCAACGGTTGCCTGGCGTATATCGAAGATGAAGACATCAGCATTGAAGGGCTGATGGAGCACATTCCGGGGCCTGATTTCCCGACTGCCGCCATCATCAACGGACGTCGTGGCATTGAAGAAGCTTACCGCACCGGTCGCGGCAAAATTTATATCCGTGCTCGCGGTGAAGTTGAAGCAGATGCAAAAACGGGCCGTGAAACCATCATCATTCATGAACTTCCTTATCAGGTGAACAAAGCGCGCCTGATTGAGAAGATTGCGGAGCTGGTGAAAGAGAAGCGCGTTGAAGGCATCAGCGCACTGCGTGACGAGTCTGATAAAGACGGCATGCGCATCGTCATCGAAATCAAACGCGATGCGGTGGGTGAAGTGGTGCTGAATAACCTTTATTCACTGACGCAGCTGCAAACCTCGTTCGGCATTAATATGGTGGCGCTGCATCAGGGCCAGCCTAAGATTATGGCGCTGAAGGAGATTCTGGAAGCCTTTGTTCGCCATCGTCGTGAAGTGGTTACGCGTCGTACCATTTTTGAACTGCGTAAAGCGCGCGACCGTGCGCATATCCTTGAAGGCCTGGCGATTGCGCTGGCTAACATCGATCCTATCATCGAGCTGATTCGCCGTGCGCCAAACCCGGCGGAAGCGAAAAGCGGCCTGATCTCGCAGTCATGGGCGTTGGGTAACGTTTCAGCCATGCTGGAGCGTGCAGGTGATGATGCAGCACGTCCAGAATGGCTTGACGAGCAGTATGGTATTCGTGAAGGTCAATATTATCTGACCGAACAGCAAGCGCAGGCGATCCTTGATTTACGTCTGCAGAAACTGACCGGACTTGAGCATGAAAAATTGCTCGACGAATACAAAGCGCTGCTTGACCAGATTGCTGAGTTACTGCATATCCTGCAAAACGCAGAACGCTTGATGGAAGTGATCCGCGAAGAGCTGGAGCTGATGCGCGATCAGTTCGGTGACGAGCGTCGTACTGAAATCACTGCAAACAGCGCGGATATCAACATCGAAGACCTGATCAATCAGGAAGACGTTGTGGTCACGCTGTCGCATCAGGGTTATGTGAAGTATCAGCCATTAACGGATTACGAAGCGCAGCGTCGTGGCGGTAAAGGTAAATCTGCGGCGCGAATCAAAGAAGAAGACTTCATTGATCGTCTGTTGGTGGCTAACACCCACGACACCATTCTGTGCTTCTCAAGCCGTGGTCGCCTCTACTGGATGAAGGTTTATCAACTGCCTGAAGCCAGCCGTGGCGCACGTGGTCGTCCAATCGTCAACCTGCTGCCGCTGGAAGCCAACGAGCGCATCACCGCAATTCTACCGGTGCGTGAGTACACTGAAGGCTTCAACATCTTTATGGCTACCGCCAGCGGTACCGTGAAGAAAACCGCGTTGAAAGAGTTCAGCCGTCCACGTAGCGCCGGTATTATTGCCGTCAATCTGCGTGAAGATGATGAACTGATTGGCGTAGCGTTGACCAACGGCAGCGATGAAACCATGCTGTTCTCCGCCGCAGGTAAAGTGGTGCGCTTCGCAGAAACCGCTGTGCGTGCAATGGGTCGTACTGCATCGGGTGTTCGCGGCATCAAGCTGGCGGAAGGCGATCGCGTTGTATCGCTGATTGTGCCACGTGAAGATGGCGCGATTCTGACCGTAACGCAGAATGGTTACGGTAAACGTACCGCTAACTCGGAATACCCAACCAAGTCGCGTGCGACGCAGGGCGTTATTTCGATCAAAGTTACCGAACGTAATGGTCCGGTCATTGGTGCGTTACAGGTCGTTGATAGCGATCAAATCATGATGATCACCGATGCAGGTACGCTGGTACGTACGCGCGTTTCAGAAGTCAGCGTCGTGGGCCGTAACACCCAAGGTGTGATACTGATTCGTACTGCAGAAGATGAAAACGTGGTTGGATTGCAGCGCGTTGCCGAGCCGGTTGAAGAAGAAGAGCTGGATTCAATCGACGGTAGCGTCGCGGAAGGTGATGAAGACATCGCACCGGAAGCGGATATCGATAATGCCGATATTGACGAAGCCGATCTTGAAGACGAAGATGACGCACCGGCTGCTGACGAAGAAGAGTAATCTTTCCGCAGCAAGTTAGGTTCGTCATAACAACGGCAGGTCAGGGGAAACCCGGCCTGCCGTTTTTTTTGCTTTATTTTTCAGCGTAATGAGGGTCACTTTATATCCGAATAAATCCAGCGGAGAAGCGTATCCCATTGCTAAGGAACTCCACATCCAAACGGATCGGCTGCACCTCATTTTTTCCCGACGGGCAAATTGTCTAAAAGCACATTCAAAGATTCCCAAATAGCCCGGCTAACCCGCGCCCGGCTGGCTTTTTTCGCGTGATAAAGCTAGTGTATGGGCATTCCAAATTCATCATGCGATTAATCTTGCCAACTGCGAGTTTCCTTTGAAATATCCTGTCTCATTTCGCACTACACTTCGCATTTCGCGCTACCTGTTCAGAGCGCTGGCGCTTCTGATCTGGTTGTTAGGCGCGGTACTGACCTCGTTTTACATCATCAGTGTACTGCACGATAAAGAGAATCAGGTGCGTCAGGAATTCGCCAGTAATTACGGCCTGACAGAGTGGTATATTCGCCACTCAGCAGACATGATGCGTGAGCTGAAATTTATCACCGAAAACCGCTTAACCAATGCCAGCAATGGGCTGGATGTCTTAACCGGTATGATGCCCGGCAAATCAACGCAGCCTCAATTCACACCGCTGTTTTCCGATGGCGATTGCACCTCAATGAGTAATACCTGGCGCAATTCGTTGGATTCTTTGAGTTATTACATTAATTACTGGAAGAGTAATTTCGCCTCTTCTTATGAACTCAATCGGGTGTTCTTTATCGGTGGTGAAAATCAGTGTCTTGCTGATTTCACCATTGGCAGCAGCAATATTGATCGTGAGCGCAGCCTAAAGTCATTGCGTGAACACGTACTGCGCTATCGAAACAGCAATGAAGAAGAGCGACGTAATCCGATGTACTGGATTAATAACAGTACCCAACCGGGCGTGGGCAACTTCTATATGGTGGTGCCGGTTTATGTGGCGAATAAACTACAGGCATTGTTGGGTGTTGAACAAAATATTCGCCTGGATGAATTCATTCAGCCCGGCAATTTACCTGTTGTGGCCACTATTCTCGATGAGAATAATCGACCGTTAATCTCTTCACGGCGTGGTGGCGTGGGTTTCTCAATGGATGACCTGCCGGATGATAAAACCTGGTTTGGTTATCTCGACGGTTATCGCCAGTTAGTCCTGAAAAAGCCGCTGCCGCCATCAGACTTAAATGTGGTGTGGTCGGTCTCCACCCATGTGCTGGTTGACCAATTAAAGCTGATGATGATCAACGCACTGCTGCTCAATATTTTTAGCGCGGTGCTGTTATTTACCTTAGCCTGGCTGTTTGAGCGCCGCATGTTCCTGCCTGCTGAAGAGAACGCGCATCGGCTGGAAGAACATGAACAGTTCAACCGTAAAATTGTCGCGTCGGCGCCTGTGGGCATCTGTATTTTGCGTACCAGCGATGGTACCAACATCCTCAGCAATGAACTGGCTCATAACTATCTGACCTTACTGACGCAAGAAGATCGCCAGCGACTCAACGAAATCATTGGCGGCCAACAGGTCAATTTTGTCGATGTGCTTACCGGCAGCAATACCAACTTGCAAATCAGCTTTGTTCACTCTCGCTATCGCAATGAGAACGTCGCGATTTGCGTGTTGGTGGATGTCTCCGCGCGTGTTCGCATGGAGCAGTCATTGCAGGAAATGGCGCACGCGGCAGAGCAGGCCAGCCAGTCCAAATCGATGTTTCTCGCCACGGTCAGCCATGAATTGCGTACGCCGCTGTATGGCATTATCGGCAACCTCGATCTGCTACAAACTAAGAAATTGCCAAGCAGTGTCGATGCGCTGGTCACGGCAATGAATAACTCTTCCAGCCTGCTGCTTAAGATCATCAGCGACATTCTCGACTTCTCGAAAATTGAATCGGAACAGTTGAAGATTGAACCGCGCCCATTTGCGCCACGTGAAGTGATCACCCATATTGTCGGCAACTACTTATCGCTGGTGGTGAAAAAACGCCTGACGCTTTATTGCTTCATCGAACACGACGTGCCGCAGGCGCTGGATGGCGATCCGTTGCGCCTGCAACAAGTCATCTCTAACCTTCTTAACAACGCCATCAAATTTACCCATACCGGCTGCATTATTCTGCATGCCTATGTATTGGACGGTTATCTGGCGTTCCGCGTGCGCGATACCGGCGTGGGCATTCCCGCAAAAGAGATGCCACGGCTGTTCGATCCTTTCTTCCAGGTGGGTAATGGCGTGCAGCGTAATTTCCAGGGGACCGGATTAGGCCTGGCAATTTGTGAAAAACTGATCAACATGATGGATGGTGATATCGAGGTCGATTCTGAACCCGGCATGGGCAGCCAATTCATTGTGCGTATTCCGATCTACCAAGGTCAGCAACCCTCGCCGCCACTGCTGGAGGGTATGCAAGACAAAACCATTTGGCTGGCGATGCGCAATGAGTACTTAGCCGAATTTATCACGCGGCAGTTGCAGCAGCAGGGCCTTCGCGTGGCTGAATATCTGGGCAAAGTGGGCAATGACGACGTGCTGCTGGCCGATTATGAGTTGGAAATGGATGCGCCATTGCGTGCGGTTATCACCTTTGACGGCGGGCATGCTGATATGCCGCGCGAACGTCAGTCGGGACGTTGGGTTCACAGCACCGCCACGCTGCATGAGTTGCCGACGCTGCTGGCGCGTATCTACCGCATTCCAGTAGAAAACGAAGCCGCAGATGCGTTGTTGTTAGCCGGTGCCGTGGAGGAGAAGGTAAACAACGACGACATTATGGTCCTGATCGTCGACGATCATCCCATAAACCGCATGTTGCTCTCTGAACAACTTGGCACATTAGGTTATCAGGTCAAAACGGCTCAGGATGGTGTGGATGCGCTTAATGTATTGAGCCGCAATGAGATCGATATCGTTCTAACCGACGTTAACATGCCTAATATGGATGGCTATCGCCTGACACAGCGCTTACGCCAGTTGGGCCATGTGTTCCCGGTAGTGGGCGTCACGGCCAACGCCTTAGCGGAGGAGAAGCAGCGCTGTATGGATGCGGGCATGGACAATTGTCTGTCGAAACCGGTGACGTTAGATGTACTGAAGGTTACGTTAGCGATTTATGCGGATCGGGTACGGAAAACGCGGGAAGGGTAGAGCGGTAGGGCAGAATGAAAAGGCGGTGCTGAGTGCACCGCCTTCAGGAACAGCTTAATCTCTTTCGACTTGCGTCGCGCTAACAGAAGATAAGTAGTTCAGCAGGGCAATATCATTTTCCACGCCCAGCTTCATCATCGCCGACTTTTTCTGGCTACTGATGGTTTTAATACTGCGATTCAGTTTCTTAGCAATTTCAGTCACCAGGAAACCTTCCGCAAACAGACGCAGTACTTCACTCTCTTTTGGTGACAAACGCTTGTCGCCATAACCACCAGCACTGATTTTCTCCAGCAGTTTTGCCACGCTTTCTGGCGTATATTTCTTGCCTTTCTGCAGTGCAGCCAGTGCTTTCGGCAGGTCAGTTGGTGCACCTTGCTTCAGCACAATTCCTTCAATATCAAGATCCAATACTGAACTCAGAATTGCCGGGTTATTGTTCATGGTCAGAACGATAATCGACAGGTCTGGATAGTGACGTTTAATGTATTTAATCAGTGTAATGCCATCACCATACTTTTCACCGGGCATTGAAAGATCGGTGATCAGAACGTTAGCATCCAGTTTGGACAAGTTGTTAATCAGCGCTGTTGAGTCTTCGAACTCACCTACAACGTTAACCCATTCAATTTGTTCCAGAGATTTTCGGATACCGAAAAGAACAATTGGATGGTCATCGGCAATAATTACGTTTAAGTTATTCATCTTATTGGTTACCTTGCTGCAGCAGTTGTTTGACATAAGCGTCAATATCACTGGTGGTATTTGTAATGTTTGAATCGTCACACGCTTTAATGTGTTGTTCTAACTCTTCACAAAGCTGTTTACCTGGCGTCAAATTGAGCATGGCAAACACGCCTTTTAGGCGATGCGCTGTCTGAGCAAGCGAGGCGTAGTCCTTTTCCGCCGACTCAGTATACAGTCTCTTTACATCATCCGGTACTGTCTCAGTAAACAGCTGGAAATAGCCCCCGCTCATAAGCGGTGTAGCAGCCTCTTCTTCGGCGTCATCCTCCATAACATCATGGGACAATTGCTTCTCAATCAGCGCCAGCAACGCATCCAGTAACGCGCTGCTGAGATTGAAATTAACCCGATATTGCTGTTCGTTCAGTGCGTGATAACCTAACTCATCCTCAGCCAGCAACAAAGCCCAGCCGCTGAGTTTCGCCGGATCGTCAGTCACTAATACGTCATGATCTTGTCCTGAAATACGCTCATCCGGCGTGAGACAACGTGCGCCCCAGCTCTCTAAATGGCGACATACGATTTTGTGCACATCCTCCACGGCAATTTCTACCAGTGCGGTCACGCCGTCGAGAATTTTCTCTTCTTCCTCAACGCTTTTTTGCTCCAGCGCCAGCGGCAACTGCATATTGTAGCGTGTGCCGATGTCAGCTTTTGCCACAATTTCCAGACTACCACCCATCTGCTTGCACAGCTGTTTGCACAGGAAAAATGCCATGCCGGAAGCTTGTCCATAACGATCCTGGCTGGTGTCGCCAAGGAACGGGAAATCAACGTTTGCCAGTTCATCAACCGTTAATCCAGCGCCGGTATCAACCAGTTCGATAGTTAGACGATCGGCACGCTGCTCCAGCGCTTTGACATCCAGTGAAATCTTGCCCCAGCGCGTGGTCGTTAAGGCGTAATGCATCAGCGTGGTCAAAACCTTACGCAATGCGCGACGATCGCCGAAACGCATCTCATCGTTGGGCTGATGATTATTCATCACCAGCGAAAGCCCTTTACGGCGCATCAGTGGCAAGCTTTCCAGCGCGATCTCATCCAGCAGATCTTGCAGATTAAATACCGTGGCATCTGGCGACCAGTCATGCGCTTCAAGGCGATTCAGCAGCACAATATCATCGACAAGGCGCGATAATCCCTGGCTCTCATCCAGCACGTCAAGCACGGTTTCGTCTTCATCGCGCTGGCTCAGCTGTACCAGTTGCGTCACCATTTTTTCCAGCGGCAGGTTGAGCGCGTGACCCAGATTCTGCAGCAATTGCTGACGCATCTGATGGTTACGATCCAGAACTTGCTGCGCTTTTTGCAGCTTCTTATTAACCAGTAATTCCCGATCCTGATCGCGCATCATAAACAGTTGGGTATGCGGCGACAGCATGCTGCGCGCGTGGCGAATCTCATACACTTCGTTGTTAATGGTTGCCTGCAAAACGCCCTGATGCTGATCGGACATATTAATGATTTTTTGCAGATTAAGATGCGGCAAAAGATGTTCTGCGATCTTATTACTCAAAATGGTGCGGTTGCTGGCGAAGTCATAAACCAGTAAACCGACCGGCAAACTGGCGACGATCTCTTCATTTAACACCCGCAGAGAATCAAGCTCTGCAGTCTGATTCTCACTGGGGCGCAGTGATTGCTGACGCAGCAGCGCCATCCCGGCAAGGGAGAGCAGGAACAGCAGCAGATTAATCAGCAACGGCCACAATAGGTTGTGCAATGTATCAACAAATAACCGGGTAACAGGGACGTGGTAAATCAGCTGCAGCGAGGTGCTGGGCAACGTGGCAGCAATTTCAAGATTGGGATTCGCTAACGTGATTTGCGTGCTTTCTGCTGTTTCTTCATCGCTGCTATTGGTCAGCGCTGTATCCTGACGCAGCTGGAAATTTTCCAGCGGCATATTTTGCGGAATCAGATCGTTAATCGGCAGATCAAACGCCACCACCGTTGCCAGATGTCCCGGCTGATTAAAGGTGGTGCGCACCGTAAAGTAGTGATCGTTTTGAAACGCCAGATGGCGCAACGGCGAGAAGCTTTCGCGCTCATCCAGCGCATTCGCCTGCTGAAGCATCTCGGCACGGCGGCCATCCACCAGCGAGCTAATCGCGCTCTCTTTATAGCGCGTCGCCATATCTTTCAGCGGCAGCGTAGAAATCATGATCAAGCTGTTATCCTGACCATTCAGGAAATACATCGACCAGGTCGGATTTTCTGCGCCCCATAACGTATCAAGGTAGTTTGACATGCGCATGGTCATATCAAGCGTGCTGCTGTCATGAGAGCCAAAGATCAGCGCTTCCGTTTTACGACGGGTTTTTTCGAGATAATAGACATCCGGGCGCAGACGCGTCTCTTGCAAGCTGCTGCTTGGCGCCGTTCCTGCCGCGCTGGTGGCGAGGTTCTCGTATATCTGCCAGGTGGCAAAACGATACGCATCAATACGCTTTTGCATTGCGCGCGCCACATCAGTCATGGCATAGCGTTTCTCAGTAAGCCAGGCATTAACCGAGTTGTGGATAACAAAGCCCAGCGCTAATAGCAGCACCAGATTAAACACTAAAAAGAAGCGGGTGACATTGCCGGATGTCAGGGGAAACTTGTAGAACATAGCGTCTCAGATACCTGAATTATCGCGCAACCAGTCGCGCACTGGCGGCCACAGCTAACAGTAACAGCGCAATCAGCAAAAACGCGCCGCTGAGGCTGATCCATTGGGAAATGAATCCGATTAAGGCCGGACCTGAGAGAATACCCGCATATCCCAGTGTTGTCATGGCGGATATCGCCAGATTTGCCGGCATATCTTGTTGTTTCCCTACCGCATTGAAGAGCATAGGCACCGTGTTTGCTAAGCCAAAACCCACCAGCAGAAAGGCGAACAGCGCCATTTCAGGCCAGGGTAACAATACCGCTAATGTCATGCCTGCCGCCGCCGCCAAAGCGCCCGTCAGCATCACGGGATAGCGACCAAAGCGGTTAATGATTTTGTCACCGCTGAAACGTCCCAGCGTCATCGCAACCGAAAACAGCGCATAGCCGAGACCTGCGTGAGCGGGTGCCATCTCCGGGCTTTGCAGCAGCAGCAGCGCACCCCAGTCGAGCACCGCGCCTTCTGCCAGAAACAGAATAAAGCAAAGCGCACCGAGAAAGGCGACCCAGCCACGCGGGATCACTAACCAAGGTTGTTCGGGCTGATGCAACCGTTTATTCATAAAATTTGGCAGGCGCCAAACCAGTAACAGCAGCATAACCACCATGACAATCAGTACGGAGGTCAGCGGCGTAAGCGCGGCGCTTAACAGTAAGCTCACCGTACCTGCGCCCAAAATGCCGCCCAGGCTAAAAAAGCCATGAAAGCCAGACATCATTGCCCGACCTGACGCTTTCTCTACCTCAACGGCTTGGTAGTTCATTGCCACATCCAGCGTACCTAAACCCGCACCAAACACCATCAGCGACGCTGCCATTAAGGCCAATGAATCTGCCGTGGCTAATAAAGGCATAACTGACAACACAACAAGTGTTGAAAGCAGCATGACGCGACGACAGCCGAAACGACCGACCAGCGTACCGGTAACCGGCATCGCTGCCAGCGAACCAATGCCTAAACAGAGCAATAACGCGCCCAATGAGGCACCGCTTAACTGCAAGCGATCGCGTGCAAAAGGCACCAGCGGCGCCCATGCAGACATGCCTAATCCGTTGATCAGAAAGATGATGCGCGTGCCCCAATAAAGGCGGCTGTTCTGTTTATTTTGCTGTGCGGCGTCCAGTGCGGTCATAGGTAAAATTCATTAGTAGCAAAGCGGCCAAGTGTAACATCGAAGCCGCTTTTATCTGCTCGCCATTCGCTTTTATTAGGCGATTTTCAATAGCGAACTGTCGGCAAAAAAGGGAGTTTACCGACTTTTTTCGCGTCGCGATTCTTTTCCAGAACTTTCCTGGCATCACCGTCATCCACAAGGTGGACTTAACCCAAATTTCTTCGCGCAATTTCAGTACGTTACTTTATTAAAAAAAAGTAAACCGAGATCAAAAATGTGCGCCGCATCACCCAGTGAAACAAATTTTATTAGCCGCTTGCCACCTTTTTAATCACTCTTTTTCAACCTCTTTAAGCAGTTATAGGAAACAGCTGGCAACAAATTGATATGAGAAAACAAAGATAAAGCGCACCCATTCATCTTTCTAACGCGAATTTTGTTAATGATAACCAAATTAAAACATAACAAAATCTGTACATTAAAGTTGATTTTTCTGTTCGTTACGTCAAAGATTGATCAGGTAGAAATCTGAAAATTTATGTATAAAAAAATAAATTAAATTAAAAATTCACCCAACCAGCAAGGCTCATAGCCGGTCGCTGAAAATAATTGGCCATAAGGCCTTTACATTCGCCAGGCAAGACGCTTTCTGCATCGCAGAAAGTGAGGTAATGCGTGGATCTTAAAAGCATAAATCTAATTTATGATTTTGAATTCAGTATATTAGCTAATCTGGTGGAGTAGGGGTTACAACATGGCAGAACTCACTCAAGGCCGAGTCGATATCATTTCTCGTGAAAACGGCACACTGATCTCTCAGTCCAACGGCGGTTTAACTCAAACAATTAACCTCGCAGAACCTAGCATAGTGCGCATCAACGGCACGCGCGCCATGGTGGTTCAATACGAACGTCAGGGTGACGATCTTATTCTGCATATGCGCGACGGCAGCACCGTACGCTATCAGAAATTTTTCTTTGACGATGTCGAAGGCGAACACAGCGAACTGGTTTTTGATGATGGCGTAAATCCCCCGGAACACGCGCTGTTTCCCACCACAGCGGAAGGCACAGACCTGGCCGCTGCGTCAGTTACACCTACCTATGAATCTCTCAACAGCGTTGATCCGCTGCTGCTGGCTGAAAATGCCAATATTTCAGCGGGTGTCTTAACCGCCGGCGGTTTAGGTGTGCTGGGTCTGGCGGGTATCGCCATCGGCGCAGCGGGCGGTGGTGGTGGTGGTGGCGGCGGTGGTGGCAATGACGGCGGCACAGACAACCCTGCGCCAGGCACCCCGACTATCAGCATCAATCCCTTTGCCGGTGACAATGTGCTGGATAACGCGGAAAAAACCGCGACGCAAACCCTCAGCGGTAACACCACTAACGTGGAGGCGGGCCAGCTGGTCACCATCACGCTGGGCGGTCAGAACTACAGCGCCACTGTCGGTGCGGATGGCAGCTGGAGCATCAACGTACCTGCCGATGCGTTAGCTGCATTAGCCGCGGGTAACACCAGCATCAGCGTTTCCGTTAACAACGCGGCGGGCACCGTAGCAACCAGCGATCTAGCAATCACAGTGGAAGCGCCGCCTGTGACCGAACCCGGCACGCCAGTCATCAGCATCAATCCATTTGCGGGTGACAACGTGCTGGATAACGCTGAAAAGACGGCAACACAAACCATCAGTGGCACCACCTCTAACGTGGAGGCGGGCCAGCTGGTGACTATCACGTTGGGCGGGCAAAGTTACAGCGCGACGGTGGGCGCAAATGGCAGCTGGAGCGTAGGCGTTCCCGCCACGGCGCTGGCAGCGCTGGCAAGCGGCGCGAATGTGATTAGCGTTGCGGTTAATAATGCAGCCGGTACGCCAGCTGAGAGCAGTCTCAATATCACAGTGAATGGTGTGGACAGTGAGCCTGATTCACCGGTGATTAACATTGCTCTGTTTGCGGGCGACGATATCCTGGACAACAGCGAGAAGGGCACAGCGCAAACACTTTCTGGCACAACCAGCGATGTTGAAGCGGGTCGAGTGGTGACGATCACCCTTGGCGAGCAAACCTTCTCCGCCACGGTTAACGCCAATGGTAGTTGGAGTGTCACTATCCCGCCTGAGGTTTTGTCAGTACTGGCTGCAGGTTCAGTCACGATCACCGCGACGGTAAGCAACGCCGCAGGGATTGTAGTGACAGAAACGCGCGAAGTTTCTGTGGAAGCGCCAGGAATCCCTGCTGAGCCTGGCGTTACACTCGCCACACCTTTTGGCGATGGCGTACTCGATCCGGGTGAAAAAGAGATTGCACAAACACTGAGCGGTTCTACCACCAATATCGAAGCGGGTCAGACAGTTACCGTTACGCTCAATGGCACGAATTATACCGCCTTGGTGGCTGAAGACGGCAGCTGGAGCGTGGTGCTTCCTGCTGACGCATTGGCTGCGCTGGCTGCGGGTAATGCCACGCTGACTATCAGCGTGACCACCGCGAACGGAACCGTGGTTAGCGAAGATTACAACTTCCTGGTCGGCACGCCAGCCGTAACGGAACCGACCATCACACTGGATAACTTCGCCGGTGACAACGTTCTCGATGAAACGGAAAAAGGTCTTGGGCAAGTTCTCAGCGGTACGACCACCAATGTTGAGGAAGGTCAGTTTGTCACCTTAACGTTGAACGGCCAGGTTTATAGCGCTGCCGTTGGCGCGGAGGGTAACTGGAGTATTACGTTACCGCCTGCGCTGTTGCAGTCGCTGGCAGCGGGAGAGTTGACGCTGGCCGTGAGTGTCTCGAATGCGTCTGGCGGCACCGCCACCGGAACGGTGGACGTCACAGTAGAAGCGGGACCGCCGACGATTGCGGCGGCAGTGTTTGCTGGCGATGGTGTGCTTGATGCCACTGAAGCGGCTGGCCCGCTGACGTTGAGTGGGACAACCACGGGCGTAGAAGCGGGAAATACCGTGTCAGTGACGTTCAACGGCAATAATTACACGGGCATCGTTGGGCCGGATGGCAGTTGGAGCATTGCGCTGCCTGATGGTGTCTTGGCCGATGTAGCGCCGGGCGCTGCATCGCTGGTGGTCATCGTCACCAATAATTCAGGCACCGAAGCCACGCAACAAATTAACTACACGGTTGCCGCGCCTGAGCCACAGCCAGGCGATCCGGTTATTAGCGTTGATGCTTTCACCGGCGATGATGTGCTGGATAACAGCGAAAAGGGCAGCGATCAAACCGTAAGCGGTACTACCACTGACGTCGAAGCCGGGCAAGTGGTCACGCTGACGCTCAACGGGCAAAGCTACAGCGGCACGGTGGAAAGTGACGGCGCATGGAGCATTAACGTTCCTTCTTCTGCGCTGACTGCATTGGCAACCGGCACTGCGAGTTTCGCTGTCAGCGTGAGCAACGCGGCAGGAGATGTTGCCACAGTTACCCATGACGTCACTGTCAATGCCCCGTTGCCGACTCTTAGCGTAAATGCTTTTACTGACGACGGCGTGCTGGACGGCATCGAGCAGGGCAGCGATCAAACTCTGAGCGGCAACACCACCAACATTGAAGCGGGTCAAATCGTTACGGTCACGCTGGGCGGTGAATCGTTCACCAGCACCGTTGCCGCAGATGGCAGTTGGCGTGTGACTCTGCCAGCCGCTACCCTTGGCACGTTAGCGGAAGGCACTAACACCGCTTCGGTCAGTGTCACCAATGTGGCAGGTGAGACGGCCTCCAGTGATTACAACTTCACCGTTACGCTGCCAGTCACAGCCGAACCAACCATTACAGTGAACGCCTTCGCCGGTGATGACGTGCTGGATGTGGGCGAAAAAAGCAGCAGCCAGACGTTGTCCGGTACCACTGAAAACGTTGAGCAAGGTGCAGTTGTCACCGTTAGCCTGGACGGCCAAAGCTGGAGCGCCACGGTCTCTGGCAATGGCAGTTGGAGCGTGAGCATTCCGGCTGAGGCGCTCGCCTCTCTGGCAGCAGGCAGTGCCACACTTGGCGTTTCTGTAGCCAGTGCTCAGGGCACTGCAACCGCGTCACGGACTTTCACTGTCGAAGCGCCGGATGGCGTATTAACGGTGAATCCGATCAGTGATGACGGCTATTTGAATGCGGAAGAAACCGCCAGCCCGCTGCAAATTACCGGGCAGGCAGAGAATGTGGCAGAAGGCGCCGTTATCACGGTTAATTTCAACGGTACGGATTACAGCGGTACGGTTGACGCGCAAGGTAACTGGAGTGTCACCGTCCCTGCTGACGCGCTGACCGGCTTGCAAGATGGCATCCAAACCCTGCAAATCAGCGCAACGGACAGCAACGGTAATCCAGCCAGCAGCAGTGCAACGCTCAATGTTGTCGTAGAGAACATTCCAGATGTCAGCGTAGGCACATCAGTACTGACCGATGGCACGCTGGACGCCACGGATGCTGCCAGCGACCTCAATCTCAGCGGCAGTACTGGCGCAACCGGCGCAGGCCAGACGGTAACGGTGAATGTAGGCGGTACCGATTACTCCGCTACCGTGAGTGAAGATGGAAGCTGGACGCTAACGCTGCCAGCAGCAGATTTGCAGGCGCTGCCACAGGGCGCGAGCACCGTCACCATTACTGCCCGCGACGCAGCCAATAACACCAATGTTGAAACCCTGAACTTTACCGTCGATACCGGTCCGGGCACGCCAGCTGAACCGACTATCAGCGTTAACATCTTTGCTAACGATGACCTGCTGGATAACAGCGAAAAAGCCACCGACCAAACGCTCTCTGGATCGACCACCAATGTCGAAGAAGGACAGGTAGTTACGCTTACGCTCAACGGACAAACTTACAGCGCACAGGTTGATGCTGAAGGTAACTGGAGCACCAGCGTCCCAACGGCTGACTTAATTGCACTGGCCGCGGGCACGGCAACGGTTGATGTGAGCGTCACCAACGTTGCTGGCGCAACCGCCACCAGCAGCCACGACTTTAGTGTTGCCCCAGCTGAAGGTCTGCCGGGCATCATCACCATCAGCGAACCCTTAAGCAGCGATGGCTATCTGAACGCTGACGACGCCACGCAAGATCTGATCATCACCGGAACGGCTGTTGGCGTGGCGGAAGGCCAGCTGGTAACGGTGAGCTTCAATAATGTGAACTACAGCGGCAGCGTAGCGGCTAACGGAAGTTGGTCCATTACCCTGCCGTCTACAGCCTTTGCAAATATTGCTGATGGGCTGCAGCAGGTTACCGCCAGCGTGACGGATGCTAACGGTGCAGTGGTCAGCGACCAGGCGGGATTAACGGTTGCCGTTACTGCTCAACCGCAAGTTAATCTGGATGAAACCGCCTTCAGTGACGGTGTGCTAAGCGATGCCGAAGTCGGTAGCGATCAAATTCTTAGCGGCACGACGGGTTTGCCCGGTGCAGGACAGCGGGTTGAAGTCGAACTCAATGGGAAAGTTTACAGCAGCGTGGTGAATGCGGACGGTTCCTGGAGTCTTTCGCTGCCTGCAGCCGATCTCGCTTTGCTGGCGCAGGGGCCGAATAGCCTGACGGTTACTGTTACGGATGCCGCGAACAACAGCAACAGCGAAACCATCAATTTCACTGTGGACAGCCTGTTACCGGTGCTAAATCTTGGCCCTGTCGCGGGTGATGATGGGGTATTAAACAGTGAGGAAATAGCCAGCGGCCTGCCGCTTACCGGTTCAGGCTCTGCGCCGGGTGACGTGGTGACGGTGTCGCTTAACGGCGCAAACTATAGCGCAGTAGTAGGCAACGATGGCAACTGGACGGTAAACGTGCCGGCTGAAGCGTTGCAAACGCTGGCAGACGGCAGCAGTTATACCCTGACCGTTACCGTAAGCGATGCCATTGGTAACGTAATCAGCCAGTCACAAACGCTGACCGTGGATACGCTCGCCCCAGCAGGCAGCATCAATGCGCCTGGCGGGGACGGCATTCTGGGTGCCAACGATCTGTCAGAGCCGCTGATTCTCAGCGGCACCGGTTCACCGGGCGACAGCGTGACCGTTACGCTCAATGGCCAAAGTTATACCGCGATTGTCGCGGATAATGGTCAGTGGAACACCTCTGTACCCACAGCCGATCTTGCCGCGCTCACCGATCCTTCTTATCCGGTTAGCGTGACAATTACGAATGCCGTGGGGAATAGCACCACGCAAGACACCACATTGACCGTGGCGACGACGCCACCACCGCTGACGGTGGGTGATTTGGGCGGTGATGGTGTCATCAATGCGGGAGAGGCTCAGCAGCCGTTAATTGTGACCGGCGTCGGTAGCAGCGGCGACACCATTACCGTGAGTCTGAACGGTCAAACCTATAGCACGGTTGTGGGCGATAACGGCAGCTGGAGCGTCAGTGTGCCTGCGGCGGATGTGGCGCAAGTGCCTAACGGGCCACAATCGGTTGCCGTCACGGCAACCGATGCCAACGGCAACACCACAACGGTTACTGATACGCTGGAGTTTGCGACGACGCCACCGCCAGCCACAGTGACGCAGCCTGCCAGCGATGGCTACATCAATATTGGTGAACACACCCAAGATTTAGAACTGAATGGCGCAGGCGGCACGCCAGGCAATAATGTCTCGGTGGTGTTTAACGGTGACACCTACACCACCACCGTTGGCAATGATGGCAACTGGTCGGTGACCGTACCGGCAGAAGCTGTCAGCCAGTTGGGTGATGGTATCTATCCCGTGACCGTCACCATCGATGATCAATATGGCAACAGCACCACCGTGGTCTCGGATGTCACCGTAGTAGCAGAAACCGCACGTACCTTAACCATTGCGCCGGTAACGGGTGATGATGTTATCGATCGCGCCGAGCAACTCAGCGATGTATTGATTACGGGTACAACAAACGTACCCGCGGGACAGCCGGTACTGCTCTCAATTAACGGGCAAACTTATGATGGCGTCGTTCAGCCTGGCGGAAGCTGGAGCGTCACGCTGCCAGCCGGTTCGCTGGGCGGCGTTGGCACCAAAGCTTATACCGTTACCATTACTGATGCAGCAGGCAATCAGGCCACTGGCAATGGCGAACTTTCAGTCGTTACCACCGCCGATCCGGTGCTGGCGATTGCGCCCATCAGTGAAGACAACGCCTACAATGCCGCCGAATCGGCCAGCGATCTGATCATCAGCGGCAGTTCGGCGAATCTGCCCGCAGAGACTATCGTCACCGTTAATGTCGGCGGCGTGAGCTATTCCAGTGCGCTGGATGAAAGCGGCGGCTGGTCGATCACCGTACCGGCGGCGATTGCCAGTGAGTTGGATCAGGGCAATCAAACTATTACCGTTACCGCGGGCGGCGTAGAGGTGACGCAAACCGTGCTGATTGCGACCACGCCATTAGCCGCACCCGTTGTTGAAACGCCGTTTGATGACGGCGTGTTAAACAGCAACGAAGTGAATGTCCCTCAAACCCTGAGCGGCACCGCAGCGGCAGGGCAAACCGTCACCGTCACGGTGGGGGATAATAGCTATCCCACCACAGTGGACCCGCAGGGGAACTGGAGCGTTAACATCCCACCGAGCACGTTACAGGGGCTGGGACAAGGTGCTAACACGGTTATCGTTACGGTCAGTGATGCGGCTGGCAATGCCACCAGCACCACCGTGCCGATCACGGTTGACACCGGTACGCCAACAGCCACCATCAACCCTGTTGCTGGAGACGGCATCATTAATGCGGCTGAAGCAGAAAATGATGTGCTGGTGCGCGGCAGTGCCGCACCTGGCAGCAGCGTCAGTGTGGAACTGAACGGCGAAACTTACGCCGCCACGGTGGCGCAGGATGGCAGTTGGGTGGCCACCTTGCCAGCCGCCGATCTGCAAGCGCTGGCGGAGGGTCGCTACGATCTGAACGTCACGGTGACGACAGCGAACGGCAATAGCGGCACCACCTCTTCCGCACTGACTATTGATACCACTGCGCCGACTTTCGTCTTTAATTCGCCAGCTGGCGATGGCGTTCTTAACGCCAGCGAACAGGCAAATGGCGTCACCTTCACCGGCAGCGGCAGCGCCGGCGATAACGTCAGTCTGACGCTGGATAATGTGACGTATACCGGCACGGTAGATGAAAACGGTCAGTGGGCGCTGGATATTCCTGCCAGCAACCTGGCGGGCCTCACTAATGGTAACTATCCCATTACGGTGATCGTCAGCGATGCTGCGGGCAATACCGCGAGCGAGACCCGTAATCTGACGGTTGATACCAGCGCTCCGCCATTGGTCGTCAACCCGGTTAGCGGCGATTACAACCTCAACACCAACGATCTGACGCAACCGCTGACTATCAGCGGATCGGGTCAAAACGGCGATCAGGTGAGTGTGAGCCTGAACGGTAAGTTTTACCGTACGCAGGTGGGTGTGAATGGATTGTGGTCGTTGCAAATTGCACCCACCGATCTACAAGCACTGCCGCCGGGTACGAATCCCCTGACGATTACCCTTACGGATGCACAGGGCAACCAAACAACGGTCACCAGCGACCTGAATGTGGCGACCGATCCACTGGTGCTGCCGACCATTACGGTTGATAGCGCAGGCTTCGCCGGTGATGGCATCTTAAACGCCGCAGAACAGCAGCAACCGCAAACGCTGAGTGGTTCAACCACCAATGTTGAACAAGGCCAGCAGGTTTCCGTCACGCTGGAGGGTACAACCTACACCGGCGTAGTGGGCGCAAACGGTGAATGGAGCATTATTCTACCTCCGGCGGCGTTGGCAACGCTGGCTGACGGTAGCCAAACACTGACAGTGAATGTGATCAACGCCGTGGGCAATACCAGCAGCGGTGAAGCGACATTCACTGTTGATAGCAGCGTGGGTGGCGTGGCTTTGGCACCGGTGAGCGGCGATAACTATCTCAATGCCGCTGAAGTTGGCGGTGAGGTTACCTTTGGCGGTAGCACCAGTAACATTGCGGCGGGCAGCATCGTTACGGTGAACGTAAACGGGGCGGATTATTCCACCACGGTCGGCGCAGATGGAAACTGGACACTGACACTGCCTGCGGGCACCTTCAGCAACGTTGCGGAGGGTGTGCTGACTGTGACCACCACCGTCACCGATGCTAACGGCCTGACATTGGCCTCACAAACTGACACGCTGAATGTTCTAACCACCACGCCACCAGCTACCGCAGGTGTGGCGTTTGGCGATGGCATTCTCAATGCAGATGAAGCCGCTGCTAACGGGGCGATCAGCGGCACAACCGGCGTCGGCAATCCGGGCCAGGTAGTGACTATCTCCCTGAATGGCGTGGATTACAGTGGGCTGGCTGACGCAACAGGCGCCTGGCAGGTTTCGATCCCGGCCGAAGTGTTGGCAGCGCTGCCCAATGGCAGCATGCCATACAGCGTCACCGTGACCGATATTGCTGGCAACAGCAGTAGCGCCCAGGGCACTTTTGAGGTCAATACGCTGCCGCCAGCGTTAACCCTGAATGAGCCAGCGGGCGACGGCATCCTCAATGCCAATGAAGTCACGCAGCCGCTGAATCTCACCGGCACCAGTGAAGGCAATGCGCTGATTTCAGCCACCTTCAATGGCACCACTTACAGCGTTAACGCCGATGCAGACGGCAACTGGACACTGCCTGTGCCGGCAGAAGCGTTTGCCGGAGTAGTCAACGGTAGCTATCCGCTGACCGTCACGGCCAGCAATGCGGCAGGTAATGTCACCACTGAAGTCAGCAGCTTAACGGTGAAAGCCGATGCTGCCAGCCTACCGACGTTGGCCCTGAATCCGTTTGCCGGTGACAACACGGTGGATGGCGCAGAACGACAAACCGATCAAATCCTTTCCGGAACCACCACGAACGTAGAGGCGGGCCAGATCGTGACGTTGACGATTGGCGGTCAACCCTTTACTGGCGTCGTGCAAGCGAGTGGCGACTGGAGCCTGACTGTCCCTTCCGGTGTGCTGACGGCGTTGGCCGATGGCACGGCAACTTATACAGTGGCCGTCAGTGATGTGGCGGGCAACGTGGCATCGGGTAATGTGACGATTACCGCTAACAGCACGGCATCTGGCCTGTCGCTGGATGCGCTAAGCGGTGATAACTATCTGAATCTGAATGAAAGCGCGGATCCGTTGATTGTGACGGGCACCTCGGCCAACGTCGGCGAAGGCGGCATCGTCACGCTGTTGCTGAACAACGTGGGCTACAGTGGCGTGGTCTCTGCGACAGGAACCTGGAATATCATTGTGCCTGCCGAGGCGCTGGCAAACCTGCCGGATGGACCACAGACCCTGACGGTGACAGCAGCAGACTCAACGGGCGCAACCCTCAGCAGCACCGCCACGCTGAATGTGATCATCAATAACTTGCCTGATGCAGCCATAACCACGCAATTGGGTGGCGGTACGCTGAATGCCACGGATGTCGGCTCTGCGCAAACCCTGAGCGGCTCAACTGGCGTCACGGGCGATGGTCAAGCGGTCAGCGTGACATTAAACGGCACTGACTACAGCGGTACGGTCGATGGCAACGGCAACTGGAGCATTACGCTTCCTGCTGAGGCGCTGGATGCACTGGACGAAGGCACCACGGATTATGTTGTCACGGTAAGTGATGCAGCAGGGAACACCAGCGCGGTAAACGGCAGCGTCGATATTGATCTCACACCACCCACCCTTACCCTGAGCGCGGTGGCGGGAGATAACGTCGTCAATGTGGCTGAAAGCGCTGAGGTCATTACCCTGACCGGTAACAGCGATGCAACGGGCCAAACGGTGACCATTACCTTGAATAATCAGGTCTGGACCACCACCGTGGGTAACGATGGCAACTGGAGCCTGGATCTGCCCGCCGGTGTGCTGGCGGGTGTGCCTGCTGGTGCATACACGTTGACCGCCACGGTCAGCGATGCGGCAGGCAACAGTTTCACTGAAACACGCGAGATCAATGTTGCCACTGGCGAGCTGGCGATCAGCATCGAACCGCCGTTTACGGAGGGTTATCTGAGTCAGGCTGAGGCGGGGCAAAACCAAACGCTGAGCGGCACGACTGGCGTTACCGGTGAAGGACAAACCGTTACGGTAACGCTCGGAGGAACGGATTATCCTGCTGAAGTGGATGCCAATGGTAACTGGACGCTGACCTTAGAGAGCAGCGTGCTGCAAGGGCTTGATCAAGGTATCACGACGCTTGTGGTTAACGTTGCGGATGCCGCCGGCAATACAGGCAGCCTGGAAAGCAGCGTGACGGTTGATTTCGTTGCGCCAACGCTGACCGTTAATGACATCGCGGATGATAACGTCATTAACTCGATTGAAGTTTTGCAGGAAATTCCAATCAGCGGCACCGCGTCGTTAGCGGATGTCGGACAAACCGTGACCGTGACATTTAATGGTCAGGCTTATCAAACGCTGGTGCTTTCGGATGGCACCTGGAGCGTGAATTTACCGGCCAGTGCAATACAGGGCTTAACGGATGGCGATTACCCGGTGGGGATCTCGCTGACCGATGCGGCGGGTAACACCACCAACATCAGCCAGACCGTGACGCGTGATGCCGATGCCGTTGATCTTCCTACCTTATCGGTGGGTGCGATCAGTGATGATAACTACGTCAATCGCGTTGAGGCGGGTGAGGCGCTGACGATCAGTGGCACCAGCACCAATCTGGCTGAAGGGCAACTTGTCACTGTCACGCTGAATGGTCAGAGCTACAGCGGGACAGTCGAGGCGAATGGTAACTGGACGGCGACAGTGCCCGCTGCAGATGTCGGCGCGCTGGCGGATGGTGAGCAGGTTATCGTGGTGACTGCCGCAGACAGTTCAGGTAATCCAGCCAGCAGCAGCAGCAGTTTTGTGGTGGTTGCCAGCGAGGCTGTTCAGCCCACGCTCAGCGTCAATGTGGTAGCAGGTGATGATGTGATCAACGCCAGCGAGGCGGGAGAAACCTTGGTGCTGAGCGGCAGCAGTACGTTACTGCTGCAAGGCACGGAAGTGACTGTCACGTTGAACGATATCGATTACAGCACCACCATTGATGCAAACGGAAACTGGAGCGTTTCAGTGCCGGCTGACGTTGTCGCTGATCTACCGCAAGGGGCATTAACCCTGACGGTTACGGCGAATGATGAAGCGGGCAACCCGGCAAACATCAGCCACGATGTTACGGTGAACAGCGATCTGCCCGCCTTGAGTGGTATTTCACTCAGCGCAGGTGACACCTTAAATCTTGCCGAGTCGCTGCAGGATTTGGTGGTCAGCGGCACCACTGAAGCCAATCTTCCGGTTTCAGTGACGCTCAATGGCATCACTTACACCACCACAGCCGCAGAGAATGGCAGCTGGAGTTTGTCGATTCCTGCGGCCGATCTGCAACAGTTAGCGGATGGCGGAACCACCCTGAACATTGCGGTAACGGATGCCGATGGCAACACCGCCACCGATACCGCTGATCTTAACGTGGCCTTTAATACGCTGCCTACACTGACGCTGGAGCTGCCGTTTGGCGATGCCTTGCTCAGTCAAGCCGATGTGGGTATTGAACAAACGCTGAGCGGCACTTCCAGCGAACTCGCTGAAAATACGGTAATCACCGTAGATATTGGCGAACTCCGCTTCACCACGCAGGTTGGCGCAGATGGCAGTTGGAGTCTGACGCTGCCAGCCAATACGTTGACCGCTGTCGCTGATGGCATTATTCAGCTTACCGTAACGGCCAACGATGCAGCGGGTAACCCGGCACAAGCGTCTGCCAGTGTGGAAGTTCTTCAGACGCCGCCAGCGCTGCCAACAATTGGCGAGACACAGTTTGGCGATAACGTGATTAACAGCACGGAAGCGGGAACGGTACAGTTGATTACCGGCACCATCGACGCCAGTGATGGGCAAACCGTGACGGTGAATGTGGATGGCAATCCACTCACAGTCACCGTTGATGCTAACGGTAACTGGACAGCCAGCTTGCCGCCAACGCTGATCACCAGCCTGGGTAACGGAACGCACACCCTCACTGTGGTCACTACCGACCGTGCGGGCAACACGTCCGAGGCAACACAAGACTTTACCTCGGCCATCACCGCCATAGCTCAACCCACGCTCGATACACCGTTTGGCGATGGACGCATCAACGCTGACGAAGCCGCGGCAGATGGAAGCCTTACCGGCAATCTCAACATTGATAATGCAGCATCAGTGAGTGTCAGCCTGAACGGAACGGTTTACCCCGCCACGATTAATGGTGACGGTACCTGGTCACTGGCGTTGCCCACAGAGTTGCTGCAAACCCTGCCCGATGGCACCTGGCCAGTCACGGTAACGGTCACCGACAATGTCGGGAATACCGCCTCAATCGACGGCTCGGTGCAGGTGGTGGTAAACACCTTGCCAGACGTGACCCTGAACCTGCCCTTTGGTAACGGTGCGCTGGATGCGACGGAAGCTGCAACCGCGCAAACGCTGAGTGGAACAACGGGTATCACGGGCGCAGGCCAGGCGGTCGGCGTGACCATTGAGGGCCTGAATAACGACCAGCCATTCAACGCCACCGTGCTTGAAGACGGCTCATGGACATTGACGTTAAGCCCCGCCGATTTGGCGACCCTGGCGAATGGCACGCACACCATCAGCGTTACGGCGACAGACATTGCGGGCAACAGCGACACGACATCACTGGATGTAATTACCGCTGTCACTGCTCCAGCACCGACCTTCGCGCCGAATCAGTTTGGCGATGATAACGTGCTCAACATCAGCGAGGCCGCTAGTGGCCTGACGCTAACGGGTACCACAGGTAGCACCGGGGCCAATCAGGCAGTGAGTATCACGGTCGATGTTAACGGCACGCGTTATACCGGTAACGTGAGCGAGCAAGGTGAGTGGAGCGTCAATATACCGGCAGGTGCGCTGAGTACGCTGGCCAATGGCAGCCATACGCTGAACGTGACGGTGGTTGATGCCGCAGGTAACAGCGTGACCTCGCCGTTTACCTTTACTTCCGATCTCACCCCGCTGCGCCCAACGGTTGACGCACAGTTTGATGATGGCTTCATTAATGCGGCTCAAGCCGCAGAAGACTTCACGCTGAGCGGTACCACCGGTAAAGCGGGAGCAGGTCAGACCGTGACTGTCACCATGGGTGATGAAAGCTATTCGGCAACGGTCGATGAAAACGGCGGCTGGACGGTGCTCATCACGTCTGAAGAATTGGCCGATTTTGCAGATGGCAGTTATCCCGTTTCGGTGACAGCAACGGACGTTAACGGCAATACGGCGACAATCAGCAATACCTTGGTGGTCGATACCACGCCACCGACGATCACCGTTAATGCATTTGCTGGCGACAATGCGCTGAATTATGCCGAAAGTATCCAGCCACAAGTTCTGAGTGGCTCGGCAACGGGCGCGCAAACGGGTTCAGTGCTAACCGTGAGCTTAAACGGCACTGCGTTGGGTACGGCAACGGTAGGAAGTGATGGCACATGGAGCCTGACTTTAACGCCAGCGCAGTTGGCAACCTTCACTTCAGGTTCTAACACCGTCACCTTTACCGTTAGCGATCTGGCGGGTAACCCAGCGACGGAAACTGTCACCTATGCAGTGGATCTCACACCGCCACCGGGACCATTGGTAACGCTGGGTGCAGTTTCTGGCGATAACATTGTCAGCACGGTTGATCAGGCGCAGGGATCGGTAGCCATCACTGGCACCTCCGCAAACCTGGGCGCGGGCGGCGTGGTTAATGTGGTGATTGGCACCACAACCTACACCACAACCATTGATGGCAGCGGTAACTGGAGTACTTCCGTGCCGGCCACCGCTTTTGGCGATAGTGATGGAAACGTAGCGGTAACGGTCAATGCCAGCGGCGCTAACGGTTCTGTCACTACCGGCGGCAATGTGGTGGTTGATCTTACGCCGCCAACGTTGACGATTAACAACTTCGCCACTGACAACGTGGTCAACGCCAATGAAAGCGAGGTACGTCAATCCATCAGCGGGACGGCTTCCACTTCGGAAGTGGGGCGCACCGTGGTGGTCACGCTCAATGGCAAAACCTACAACGCCATTGTGCAGGGTGACGGTAGCTGGTCTACCAATGTTCCCGCAGCGGATATGCAGGCGCTGGCTGACGGTTCGCAAACTATCACCGCTCAGCTCAGCGATGCGGCAGGTAACGTTACCAATGCCAACGAAGCTATCACTGTAGATACCTCAGCACCGCTGATTGAACTGGACGCGTTCTTAGGCGACAACCTGATCAACGCCGCCGATATTCTGGCAACGCAGGTGTTAACCGGCAGAGCGCCTGGCGCGGAAGGCGAAACCGTTTATCTCTATGCAGGCGACAGCGCGCCCCTTGCCTCGGCGGTGGTGGCTGCTGATGGCACGTTTAGTCTGGATCTCTCGCCACAGGTGCTGGGCAGCCTGACGGAAGGCGCGCTGGTGTTTGGCGTGCGTGTCACTGATGACGCTGGCAACCAAACGGATGCCACATTGACCGTTAACAAAGTGGTCAACGCAGCGTTGAATCTGGTGGTCGACTCGGTGTTTGGCGACGGAACCTTGAGTGCCGTCGATACCACCGTCGCGCAGATCATCAGCGGTACCGCAGAATCGGCTGGCGTTGGAGCGATCGTCTCCGTGGTCGTGGGCGGCACTTCGCTCACTGCATCGGTGGGTCAGGATGGCAAATGGGCCATTGTGGTCCCGCCAAACGTGCTGGATCTGCTCACCGATGGCCAGTTAGCGTTGGATGTTACCTTGACTGATGCCGCTGGCAACAGTCGCACCGTAGGTGAAACGGTCACCGCCATTGTTGATGCGGTACCCGTGGTGGGGAATCTCGTCGGGCTGTTTGGTGGCGATAACCTGCTGAATATTGCGGAAGCTGCGGCGGGCCAGTTAATCGGTGGCGTCATTGAAAACGCCGCGGAAGGTTCGCAGGTCACCGTGACTTTCGGCAGTCGCAGTTATACCACGACGGTGCAGGCTGGCGGCAACTGGAGCATCACGCTGCCGACGGGCGATCTGACCTCCTTGTTGAATGGTGATTTGACATTGGGTGTGAGCGTGACAGATGTCGCGGGTAACGTGGCGTCCAGCAGCGCAACCATCGGCATCTTTACCCAGCAACCGTCCATCAGCCTGACGTCGCTGTTTGGTGATGGCATCCTGAATCTGGTTGATATTGCGACCAATCAGACCATCAGCGGTGTGGTAAACAACGTCGCTGCCGGATCAACAGTCACGCTGAACGTGGGCAACAGCCAGGTTACGGCGCAAGTCGGTACCGGCGGAGCCTTTAGCGCGACGGTCACGCCAGACATTCTTTCTACTCTGGCGCAAGGCAATCTCACCGTGGGTGCCAGCGTGACGGATGCGGCGGGCAACACGGCCTCAACCAGCGCAGGTATTCGCGTTGATACGATTTTGCCCACCATCTCGGTCAATCCGCTGTTTGGCGATGGTTTGTTAAATGTGGCAGATGCACTGGTGAGCCAGGTGATTGGCGGCGTTGTTGGCGGGGCAGAAGCGGGATCGCGCGTGGTGGTTTCCATCGGCGGTCAGCAATATGCAACGCTAACCGATGCCAGCGGTAACTTTAGCGTTTCGCTCTCGCCAACGCTGTTACAAGGCATTGCGGATGGCAACCTGACGGTGGGCGTGAGCGTCACCGATACCGCAGGCAACACCACCAGCACCACGGCAGGCGCGCTTGTAGGCATTCATAACGTACCGAAAGTGGTACTGAATCCGCTGTTTGGCGATGGTGTACTCAACCTTGTGGAGTCATTGGTCACACAAACCGTGAGTGGTACGGTCACGGGCGTGGCGGGTGGTAGCACGGTACGACTGGCGATTGGCAGTATTAGCGCTACCGCAACAGTCAACAATGATGGCACCTTCTCGACGCAGTTAACGCCAGACCTGCTCGGTACGCTGTTAGGCGGCAACTTTACCGTCAGCGCCTCGGTGACTGATGTCGTAGGTAACACCACCACCACCCTTGCCGGTGTTCAGCTGGCAATTGGCAACCAGCCGACATTAACCCTTAATACGGTGTTTGGCGATGGCGTGTTGAGTGCAGGCGATTTGGCCTCTAACCAAACCATCAGCGGCTCCAGTAGCAATCTGGCTGCGGGTTCAACCGTGAGCGCAACGCTGAACGGCGTAACCTACACCACTAAAGTGGTCAGTGGTGGTAGCTGGAGCATCAGCGTGCCAAAAGCCGATCTTGCCGCGATCGCTGATGGCACTAAAACAGTGGCCGTCACCGCCACGGATGCTTACGGCAACGTGGCAAACGGCAGCGGCAATCTCAGCGTGATTAGCCATGTCGCCCCAACCGTTGCTATCACCTCGCTGTTTGGTGATAACGCGCTCAGTGTTGTCGATGTGAAAACAACGCAAACCATCAGTGGTACCGCCACCAATGCGGAAGGTTCGGTGATTCGCGTTACGGTGGGATCACAAACGTATAGCACCACAGTTAACGGCAGTGGTGCCTGGAGCTTGTCGGTATCGCCGGCTAACCTTGCGGCGATTGCAGATGGAACCTACACGGTGTCAGCCAGCGTGACCAACAGCGTGGGCAGCAGCGGCAGTGGAACAGCAACATTGGGCGTAGCCAGCCATAGCACCCCAACGGTTGGGCTTAACAGCTACTTCGGTACGGATGGCTACCTCAATATCGCTGAGTCCAATGTCGCGGAAACCATTAGCGGCACCAGCACGAATGCGGTGGGTGGGCAAGTGAGCGTCACGCTGGGTAGCACAACGTTAACCGGCACGATAGGGGCTAACGGTGTCTGGAGCATCAGCGTCCCGTCAGGAGTCTTGAAAGCGATTCCCGATGGCAGCCAGAACATGGTTGTTACCGTACGGGATATTGGTGGCAACACCGTCACCACCAACAGCGCCTTTAATGCCTTGTCGCATAATGCGCCGCTGGTGGGAGCCGATCCGGTGCTCAACATAGTGACCTCGCTGCTAACCGGATTTACGGTGAACGGAGGATCGTTATATGCAGCGCAGGGCTCAGTCGTGAAGGTCACGCTGCTCAATTCATCCGGCGGGCTTTCTAATGTCAGTGTTACTACCACCACCGATGCACTGGGTCGCTACAGCGCCAGGTTCACTTCCGGGCAGTTATTGTCGTTAAGTGGGTTGGTTCTCTCTGCGCTGACTGCGGCGCAAATAAGAATCACCGATGCGGCAGGCAACACCTCAGCGTCAAATGTCACGCTGCTGCTGGGATCGTTGCTGGCGGTGCCTGCTGCGACAACAGCTTTCAGCACGCTTTCTGTGGATGACACCGCGACAGTGGCTGCCGTTGCCGATCACAACTCAACTGCGTCAACCAGCACGGAAGCGACGACAAACGCCAAAGTGGCTGCAGTGGCGGCTTCCAGCCTGGTCACGGAAGCGGACACTGCCAGCGATATCTCGACCACCAGCAGCACTGAAACCCAGGATGCCACGGCAACCGCAGGCGTGACGGCGGTTGCCGATGATCAAAGTTACACCATTGGTGGCGTGGTGATCACGCTGGCGGACGGCACCACGGCAGAGGGCGCATCGGTAACGGGTAGCGCAGGTGATGACACGGTTAACGTCAGCACCCTGAACTTCACCCATATTGATGGCGGTGCGGGCACCGATACCCTGGTGCTCAACGGCGATCATATGACCTTGGATCTTACCTCGCTGGGCCTGAAAGTAGAGCACATTGAAGTGCTGGATTTGGGTACAACCGGCACCAACGCGGTGAAACTCGATCTCAATGAAGCACTTAACATTACTGATAAGCAGAGTGATGATTTGGTGATCAAAGGGGCTGATGGCAGTCAGGTGACGTTGGCAAATACCAATGGCGGCGTGTGGGAAGTCACTGGACAGCGCACCGTGGAGGGACAAACCTTCGAGGTTTATCACAACTCGGCGCTGAGCAGCGATAACACCTTGGGCGATGTGTTAGTGCAACACAACTTGCAGGTACATGTGGTGTAAGCCCGCATTGTAACGGTAAGAGGTACTGATGAATCAGCGAGTGTGTGAGCACTCGCTGATTTTTTTTATTTGCGGTTCGTGATAATCAATTTTCCAGATTTTCGCCACTATCCATCAATTGAATGAAAGATTAGGGTAGGTGCAACTGCACAGTGCAAGGCTGTGCGATGCATAAAACCGGACGTTGGTATTTTACTTTTCTCTTCTGCTGAGACTTATTCATTAATCCTTGTTACCTACGGGTAACCCGTTCCGACCAGCGGAAACGGGCCGATGCGTCTGGCCTGAACCTAATCCTGTCCGCGAGTAAATATCAATATCTCTGATGGCTTGCGGCTAATGTTCTTTTGAATCGAGGTTACCTATGTCCCAACGTGATGATTATCGTGCTGTTCGGCTAGAGTCGATCTTTCAGGCTGCCGTCAGCGATTTTGCCCTGTCTGATGTCGCAACAACATCCACTTCTGTGGCGCGTGCCAGCAGTGTGGTCGCCAGTTCAGATTCAGAGGGGCAAACATCAGCGGTTAGCCTGAATACGCTGGCGGTCAGCGCGGCAGACACGCAGGCACCGGCCGCGCTGCGTCCCTACGAACCGATCGCGATGGATGGCGTCATTGCGGGTTGGGAAGCCAACAATCGGGTGCATTTACGCGGCCAGGCGGTGGGCGAAGCGGGATCAACCGTGACCCTCACGTTTAACGATCAAAGCTGGCAGAGCACGGTGAATAAATGGGGCTACTGGAATGCCTCAATGCCGGCTGAAGCGTTGAAAGGATTGCCAGATGGCAACTACAGCCTAAAGCTGACTATCACCGATAAAGCCGGTAACAGCACCGAAAGCACAGTAGACTTCGGACTTTATGTGGATAAAACCATTAAGCCAACGGTCACGGTTGACACCATAAGCGGTGATGACGCGGTAAGCATAACAGAAGCTGTTTACGGCGTGGATATCACCGGCAGTGCCACGCATATGGCGACGAATTCAATCATCAAGCTGACGCTAGGCGATAAAACCGTGACCGGCGCGGTGGGCAGTAACGGGCAATGGATCGGCCACTTTAGCTCTGACGATCTGCAAGCGTTACAGGATGGCGTTTACAGTCTGAAAGTCACGGCCGTTGATGCCAACGGCAAATCCAGCACGGTGACTCACGACTTAACGCTGCTGACTCACTTGAGCAGCGTACCGAAAATCCATTTCGATAAAGTCACTGATGACAACGTGATTAACCTGGCTGAGTCAAAACAGGATCTGTTGATCAGCGGCACGCTTTCAACGGTGGCAGCGGGCCAGGCGTTGGTATTGAAAGGCGGTGATGGCGTTGAACATCACGCGACGATCGGCGCAGATGGCCATTGGCAGGTGCTGATTGCTGCGGCAGATGTCGACAAATTTATCTCAAGCGGCGAAGTGCGCGTTTATGCCATTGATGCGGCGAACAATTACACCGACAACATACTTAACCTTAATATTCATACTGTTTTAACGCCGATCTATTACGAGATGAATATTGGCGGTGATATGACGCTGAACTATGAAGAAGCGCAGCATGGTCTGACTTTCTATATCGAAGGTGTTAAGGAACTCGAAATAAACGGCAAAACCTACTTGCCGGAGCAGGGGATGATCACCCTTCCCAAGGATGATTTGATGGCGTTGTTGGATGGCGACGTCACCGCAACGGCTCATCGTTGGGATGATTATGGCAACAGCGATACACAAACGCTGGATCAGTTCTTCAAGGTTGCGGTACATGACTTACCCACGCTCACGCTCAACACGCCGTTTGATGACAACGTCATTGATGCCGCTGATGTGAATACCTGGCATCTGATTCAAGGCAGTTCCAGCCATCTTGATCAGGGCAGCATCGTCACGGTAACGCTGGGCGATCAAAGTTACAGTGCGGCGGTCAAGGCGGACGGCAACTGGGCTTTGACTATTCTTGCAGGTCAGCTGGCGCCGCTGGATGAAGGTCAATATGAGATGAAGGTGACGGCGAAAGACAGTGCGGGAAATGTGGCCAGTGCCAGTCAGAACGTCACGGTGGATACGCATGACGCGTCGGCAACGACGCTCAGTACGCTGAAGATGGATGACGTGATCGATGCATTTGGCACCTCCGCCACGGTGACGTCAACCGCCGCAACCTCCACCACAGAACCCGCCATCGCAGCCGCCTCACATACAGCAATCGACAGCAATTTGGTTGCCGATTCGCCTTATACCCTGGCCGATCACTTATGGCAGCACAGTGCAGCGCAGATAATGGCCTGAACCTGCTGTTATATAAAGTAAACGCCACTATGCAGACAGGTTTGGTAAGCCTGTCTGCATGGATTAATGGAAAAGGCATCGCTCAAAAATCGCGCTAAAAACAAAAATATTAACAATTTCAGCCATTTTTAGCAGGACTAAGCGCGTATTCTGATCTATTAATGTTAAAGGTCGCTTAGCGTTTGGCTTTCGAACCATAAAAAATAAAGGTATTCAATCAAGTACTACGCCGTACGCGGCGGGTTCTTTTCGTACGCTTAAATCACCGGGAAAACACAATGACGATAAGAAAACCTGTTGGTGTTAATAATGAACAAAGCGCGAATGACCTTGTTTTTATGCGCCCTAAACGGCGTAGTGTTAAGCGCGGCCGTAGCCGCACCGTTACCTAAAGCGGAATTTAACTGGCGTGCTGCGCCGACTGAAGAACAAATTGCCACCTTAACGCTGCGGGATGCCATTCTTCGTGCTTTTGCCCGCAATCCAAAAATATCGGAAGCGGCGGCGCAAATCCATGTCGGTGAAGGCGATTTAGATGCCGCAAAAAGTGCATGGTATCCACAAATCTCACTGCAAGGTGCGGCGGGACGTTCACATCAAACTGACTCAGCCGGTAGCCTGAACAATAATGGTTCCGGCGGTATTACGCTGAGCCAGCTTTTATATGATTTCGGACGCACCGGCGGTGCCATTGACGAGCAACATGCGCTGTCTGATGCTTATCGTTATAGCCTGTTTGATTCCATGACCACCGTTGCGGAAGATACGCTGCAAGCCTACCTCGAAGTAAAACGTTATCAGACGCTCTCCGTCACCGCGCAAACCAATATCGCCTCGCTGGAGCGGGTACGTGATATTGCCAAACTGCGCGCCGATGCGGGACTCAACTCTCAATCTGATGTACTGCAAGCGCAAACGCGTATTGCGGCGATGCACGCCACGCTGGAGCAATATCGCGCCCAACTGCGTTCTGCTAAAGCACAGCTCACCGTGTTGACCGGCGTAGTACCGGAGAATTTGCCAGAGCTGCCGCAGGCACTGCTGACTCAACAAATCACGCTTGATAAAATCGCCTATGAAAACAGCGCTGCGGTGCGTAGCGCGCAATCTAAGCAGGAAGCGGCGCGCGAGCGGGTACGTCAGGCGCAATCGGGTCATTATCCCACCATCAAAGTGCAGGCCGGACGCACCCGTTACGAGAATGATCGGCAATCCTATTGGGATGATGAAGTCCAACTGCAAGTTGAGGCACCGCTATACCAGGGCGGTGCGGTCAACGCCAAAACGCAGTCAGCTGAAGGCGAACGTGAAGCTGCACAGGCCGCCATCCAACAAGCCAAACTCACCATTAATCAGAATGCCTCAACCGCCTATGCCGACATGATTGGCGCACAACAACGCCAGCAGGCAGGTGAAGTACAGCTGGAAAGTGCCGATCACACCCGCAACGTCTATGCGGATGAATACCGCCTCAGTAAACGAAGCCTGAACGATCTGCTCAGCGTGGAGCAGGATGTGTTTCAGGCGGACAGCTCGCGCATTACCGCGCTTTACGATGGTTGGGATGCCACCGTCCGCTATGCCGCTGCCGTGGATAATCTGCTCGATATCATGGGTATCGATCGTCAGAAGAGCAGCGGCGATCTTCTTCCTTCGCTGCAATAGCGCGTTCCCGTTTAAAGGCGTTAACTATGAGTGCACAAAATTTGAATACCGATAACTGGATTGCCGCCATGCTGCGTGTTGCGGCGCGTTTCGGTAAGCCCGCCGATGGCAAAACGCTGCGTCAGCAGATGCGTTGGTTTGAACATCTTCCCGTCGCACAGCAGTTAGAGCGGCTTTCTGGCCTGCTTGGTCTGCATCTCACCATGGTGCCGCAGAACAAACTGCGCTGGCGTCAGGAGATCACGCCGGTAGTGCTGGTGTTGGAGAATGGCAGCGTGGCGGTGCTGGAAGGCATTGATGCTGAAGGCAGCGCACGTTACTGGCTGAGCGAAGGCGGCGATGTGGTGCGTGAAGGCGAGCTGGCGCAGCTGCTAGCACGTGCGCAAGGCGACGTCGGTGTGGTCGGCGTTGCTGCACGCGGACGTGATGCACGCATCGATGAGTTCGTTCAGCCGTATGAGGAACACTGGTTCTGGAAGAACTTTCGCGGTATGGGACGGCGCATCACCGAGATCTCACTGGCTTCGGTCATCAGTAACGTGCTGGCGCTGGCGGGCATTCTGTTTTCGATGCAAGTGTATGACCGCGTAATCCCGGCGCAATCGCAAGCGACGTTATGGGTGCTGTTTGCTGGCGTATTGATTGCGGCAGCCATCGAATATCTGATTCGCCTGATGCGTACTCAGGTCTCTGATTTGATGGGTAAACGCATTGACCTGAAAGTGTCAGCCATGCTGTTTGCCAGGGCAATGAGTATTCGCAACGAATCACGGCCTAAATCCACCGGCTCTTTTATCTCGCAATTACGCGAGATCGATCAGGTGCGCGAACTGCTGACTTCTACCACCGTCGGCGCGGCGGCAGATCTGCCGTTTGTGATTTTGTTTCTGTTTATCATGTCATTTATTGGCGGCTGGCTGGTGTTAATCCCACTGGCGGCTATTCCGCTGATCGTCATTCCGGGCCTGTTGGTGCAGATTCCGATGGCGCGGCTGGCGAAAGAGGGGTTGCGTGAAGGGGCATTGCGTAATGCGGTGCTGGTGGAAACCATTGAAGGTATCGAAGATATCAAAGCGCTGCAGGCTGAACCCTATTTCCAGCGCCAGTGGGAACAGACGCACGAAGTCAGCGCGGCAATCAGTAATCAGCAGCGGTTATGGGGCGCACGTCTAACCGGCTGGGCAGCAACCGTACAGCAGCTGACCTACGCGGGCATGTTGGTGTTTGGCGTCTATTTGATCCTCGATTCGCAAATCACTACCGGTACGCTGGTGGCCTGTAGCCTGCTTTCATCACGCACCATCGCACCGCTGATGCAGTTAACCATGGTGTTCTCGCGCTGGCAGCATGCCAAAACGGCGATGAAAGGATTGGATGAATTACTCAAGAAACCGCTCGACCAGCCCGATGCCGCCACGCTGGCCCATTGTCCGACGCTTACCGGACAATACGATCTGCGTAACGTGCAATACAGCTATGACGAAGAGAACGAGAAAAATGTCCTCAGCGTGCAGCAGTTCACTATCAAACCGGGCGAGAAAATTGCCATTCTCGGCAAGGTCGGTGCAGGTAAGTCAACCTTGCTGAAGATTCTGGCCGGCCAGGCGCTGGCTACGCAGGGCAAAGTGATTGTCGATGGTGTCGATATTGAACGCATCGATCCCATCGATTTACGCCGCCAGCTCGGGTGGCTTTCCAATGATTCGCGGTTGTTCTTCGGCACACTGCGCCAGAACCTGATGCTGGGAAATCCCCATGCCAGTGAACAGGAAATGCTCCAGGCGTTACGGATCAGCGGTGCGCTGTCGCTGGTACAGCAAGACGCTGCCAGCCTTGATCGCATTATTAATGAAGGCGGGCGCGGCTTGTCGGGTGGTCAACGACAAATGGTGATGCTCAGTCGGCTGATCTTGCGTCAGCCGCAAGTGGTGTTGCTGGACGAACCCACCGCCGCGATGGATGAACAGCTGGAAGAGCATGTCATTCGCCAGATGCAGGGTTGGATCAGTGGCCGTACGCTGGTGCTGGTGACGCATCGCCCGGCGCTGTTGAAAATGGTCGATCGCATTGTGGTCATGGACAACGGGCGCATTATCGCTGATGGACCACGCGATGAAATTTTACGTCGTGCCACCGCGCCAGCAGCGGCATCGAATCCCACGCCCGATCCCACCAAAGGAGATGCCGCATGAGTCTGGTAATGATTGATAAAGACCTTGCGCGCCACGAACGCCGGACTTCGGCCATTATCTGGCTCTGCACCGCTGCGCTGGCGCTGTTTCTGATTTGGGCCCACTTTGCGATTCTGGATGAAGTCACGGTGGGAACAGGCAAAGTAACGCCGTCGAGCCGTGGACAGGTCATTGATAGTCTGGATGGCGGCATCGTTGAACAGCTTAACGTGCACGAAGGCGATATCGTTGAAAAAGGGCAGGTTTTAGCAAAACTTGATCCCACTCGCTTTCAGTCTAATTTTGGTGAAGCGCAGGCGAAGGTGCGCACGCTTCGCGCCTCGTCTGAACGCCTTGATGCCGAACTTTCGGGTACACCCTTGAAGTTCGGCCCGGAAACCCTGCAAGAGCCGCAACTGGTCGCGCGTGAAACACAGCTGTATGAATCTCGCCGCCGTAACCTGACCGAAACCATTAGCAATCTACAGCAGTCAATGCGGCTGGTGCAGGATGAGTTGCGTCTGACGGAACCGTTGGTCGCCAAAGGCGCTGCGGGGCAGGTTGAAGTGATCCGTCTGCGACGTCAGGTGAGTGATTTGCGCGGCAAAATTGATGAAGCGCGCAACGATTATCTGGTGCGAGCGCACGAAGAGCAGGTCAAAAATAATGCGGAACTGGATGCGCAATTGCAGGTAGCGGCGGGTAAAGAAGATCAGCTGACCCGCGCTACGCTCTATTCGCCGGTACGCGGGATCGTTAAAGATATTCAGGTCACTACGGTAGGCGGCGTGCTGGAGCCAGGCGGCAAGTTAATGGAGATTGTGCCACTGGAAGATCAGTTGCTCATTGAAACACGTATCAACCCGCGTGACATCGCCTACATTCGTCCCGGTTTAGCCGCAGTGGTTAAGATCACCGCCTATGATTCGTCCATATACGGTGATCTACCCGGAGAGGTCGAAATTGTCTCGCCAGATACCCTGCAAGATGAGGTAAAACGTGACCAATATTACTATCGCGTTTACGTTCGCACGCAAAAAGCGGAATTAACCAACCGAGCGGGACGCAAATTTCCTATTGTGCCGGGCATGGTGGCAAATGTGGAAATTAAAACCGGTCAGAAATCGGTGATGGATTATCTGCTTAAACCATTGAACAAGGTAAAAGAATCAATGCGCGAGCGGTAATATATCGATCCAGCGATTAATTCAGCATGCTTTATTACGGTGATAAATTAAGTTGGAAATTATTTGCTAATTCACTTAATAATGCGTGCTGGATTTAACTTTTCATGCGAAAAACAAGCGGCATTATTTTAACTCAATTAATTAAGTTTACGTTTTATACGGCTTGAGTGAATTTCAGGCAAAAAAATGCCGGACAAACAATGTCCGGCGGGTAATAAGGGTAAACATATCATTCGGGGTGAATGAAGGTAATAATGAAATAAATGATGATAGCGGGATCTATTGTATTCCCTGATGGCTCATAAGTTTTATCATTCAGTGCTCAGATGGCTTGTTAATTAAATGGTTGATATTAAACGATATAAAATTGGGTTATCATTTTGTGCTATATTTTTTACCGATATGTGCTGGTTATTAGTTCCCCAAAATTTACACTTGGAAATAACTGTTTCGCATTCTGAAACAGTTTCGGAAATTTAGTAGCATTTTCGTGATGGATTATTACCCGTTATAAAAGAACAATGGCTTGCCGGCTGAATTTTTAATCGTTCAGTTAGCAGTGGCAAATTATAAAGGCACATTACAGAGGGTAATAAAATGAAACGTCGCGTTCTCTCCCTGATGATCCCTGCGTTGCTGGTCGCCGCAGGTTCAGCAAACGCAGCTGAAATCTACAATAAAGACGGCAACAAATTAGACCTGTTCGGTAAAGTTGACGGTCTGCACTATTTTTCTGATAACGACGGCTCAGATGGCGATCAGTCTTATCTGCGCTTTGGCTTCAAAGGCGAAACGGAAGTCAGCGATCAAGTCACCGGTTATGGTCAGTGGGAATATCAGGCTGCGCTGAACACCGCAGAGTCTGAAGGCACCGCTAACAGCTTCACGCGTGTTGGTTTCGCGGGTGTGAAATTCGGTGATGCGGGTTCATTCGATTATGGCCGTAACTACGGCGTGGCGTATGACATTGGCGCATGGACTGACGTGCTGCCAGAGTTTGGTGGCGATACCTACGGCGCGGACAACTTCATGTTCCAGCGTGGCAATGGTATGGCGACTTACCGCAATACTAACTTCTTCGGCCTGGTTGAAGGCTGGAACTTTGCTGTGCAGTATCAAGGCAAAAACGGCGACGGTGATGAATCACCTAATGGCCGTGACGTTCTGGGTCAGAACGGCGATGGTTGGGGTCTGAGCACGACCTATGATCTGGGCTCTGGTTTTGGTATCGGTGCGTCTGTATTCCAGTCTGATCGTACTAACGATCAAAATGGTCAGAGCGCAACTTATGCCGATGTTCTGGGTCGCGGTGATAAAGCAGAAGCTTACACCGGCGGTCTGAAATATGACGCCAATAACATCTACCTGGCCGCGATGTATACCAAGTCCTACAACGCAACCCGCTTCGGTTCCAGCGATTCTGCACTTTACGGTTATGCCGATAAAGCGGAGAACTGGGAATTGGTTGCGCAGTATCAGTTCGACTTTGGTCTGCGTCCATCACTGGCTTACGTGACGTCTCGCGGTACCGATATTGAAGGTCAGGGCAAACAGAACCTGAAGAAATACATTGATGTAGGCGCGACTTACTACTTCAACAAAAACATGTCCACCTATGTGGATTATCAAATCAACCTGTTGGATGACAACAACTTCACCGATCAAGCCGGTATCAATACCGACGACGTGGTGGCGCTGGGTCTGGTTTACCAGTTCTAAGCTGTCAGGGAGCGTGGCGGCAAGCCGCGCTTCCCCGTTCATAGACTTACGCTATCACTCGAATTCTATTCCTCGGCCCGCCACTTTTTCGGCTTCGGCGCGGTATTGGCCGGCGGAACGCTTCCTTCAAATGCTGCACCTGCCAGTGTGAACGCTGAAAAACTCAGCCATTGCTGCCAGCCTGTACGCTTCGATAATGATTTTTCCATTCCACACCTCTCAGAGATAAACCCTGATTCAACAGTGCAGAATTCATGCCAGCTTGAAGGCTCTCAATGCCACGGCTTCGGTGAGGATTCTGATAGACTTTGCCCGCGTTTAAGGCGCGTAAATGCCCTTTTTTGGTGCGGGTATGCTTAATGCTGGCGCGGTTGAGAAGGAGCCATATGCCTGTTGCGCTTTTGCTGCCAAATTTTGTAGCTACTAAAAGCGAACAAGCCAAGAGCCACTATGAGAATCATATAAATCATATTTTGCCTCTTTGGATTCAGCGCCCAGCTGCGAGCGGAAGCCTCCATGCTGGCAAGAGGTTGCCAAAGGATCAAGATGATTTTCACGGCTTTACAAGATATTTATGCTTTGTATTAGATTGGAATATAGTTTTACAGGTGAGGAATGATGCGTATTCAGATTAATCTGCTATTGGTGCTGTTGGCAACTTTTTTAGCAGTGAGTTGTGAGCAAGCTTCTACATCGCCGGCCATGGTGTTAGAAGGTAAAACCATGGGAACCGTCTGGCGGGTAAGCATGGCAGGCATCGATGCAGGACGTAAAGCCGCGCTGCAGCAGGTAATTCAGCACCAGCTTGATGCCGATGACGCCGAGCTTTCAACCTGGAAACCGGACTCAACGCTGTCTCGTTTTAATCAAAACAGCAGCCGCGCGCCGCAGCCGGTAAGCAGCAACATGGCGGATATCGTTACGGAATCATTGCGTATCGGCAATAAAACCGCCGGCGCGATGGATATCACCGTGGGGCCTTTGGTGAATCTGTGGGGATTTGGGCCTGACAAACAGCCGACACAGACGCCCACTGAGGCACAAATTGTTGCAGCCAAAGCGCAGACCGGTTTACAACATTTGCGGGTAATCCAGGGTGTTGACGGGCAGTGGCTGCAAAAAGATCTGCCGGGTTTGTCTGTGGATTTATCGACGGTAGGTGAAGGATTTGCTACCGATCATCTGGCGCGCCTGATGGAACAGCAGGGCATCAACAATTATCTGGTGTCAGTCGGCGGTGCGGTTTTGAGTCGCGGTAACAATGCCAGCGGCCAACCGTGGCGCGTGGCGATACAGAAACCCACCGATCGTGAAAATGCAGTACAGGCGCGTGTCGCGCTGCAAGGACATGGTATCAGCACGTCCGGCAGCTACCGCAACTATTATGAACTGGATGGCAAACGTATTTCCCACGTGATCGATCCGCTGACCGGACGCCCGATCGAACATAAACTGGTCTCTGCTACGGTTATTGCGACCACTGCGCTGGAAGCCGATGGCTGGGATACCGGGTTAATGGTATTGGGCAGCGAAAAAGCCAAAGCGCTGGCGATAAAAGAGCAGCTCGCGGTCTATTTGATCAGCAAGCAGGGAGATCAGTTTGTCAGCTGGATGTCACCGCAGTTTGCTGCTTTCCTGATTAAGCCTGAATAATATGTTGGAGAACCAAGATGCTCGATCTCTTTAGTGAAGATGAACCCTGGCAAGAGCCGCTGGCAGAAGGCGCGGTGATTTTGCGCCGTCGCGCCCGCGAAATCGCGGGCGTGTTGTATCAGGACATTTTGGCGATCGAAGCGCAAAATCCTTTTGCTCATCGCATTACGCCAGGCGGCCATCGTATGTCAGTTGCCATGACTAACTGCGGGGATTTCGGTTGGTCAACCGATTCACGCGGTTATCAATACAGCGAGCAGGATAATCAAAATGGCCAGAAATGGCCGCCAATGCCGACATTGTTTCGCAGTTTGGCTCAGGAAGCGGCGCATGAAGCGGGTTTTTCGCGGTTTAACCCTGACGCGTGTTTGATCAATCGTTATGAACCTGGCGCTAAATTGACGCTGCATCAGGATAAAGATGAGAAGGATCTGCGTCAGCCGATTGTTTCTGTGTCGTTGGGTTTACCGGCTGTGTTTCAGTTTGGGGGTTTTGAACGCGGCGACAGCACGCAGCGCGTGTTGTTGGAGCATGGCGACGTCGTGGTGTGGGGCGGCCCATCGCGGCTGCGTTATCATGGAATTTTACCGTTGAAACCGGGCGTGCATCCGCTGGTGGGTGCCTTCCGTTATAACCTGACTTTCCGCCGCGCCTATTGATCTTTGGCGCATGCGGACGGGCTGCGAATAACTATTGCTATCATTCCGCATCGCTTTAAACTGCAGGCTGTTTTTGTCTGCTGGATCTTTTTATGACGTTGCTAAACGTTGTTTTTCGCCAGTTTCGCTGGCCATTTATCGGGGTTATTTTTCTCACCTTGTTGAGCGCGGTGTTGGGTATTGGCATGATCGCCTTTATCAACCGTGAAATGATCGTCGCCATCAATACCTCTTTCAGCGTGTTGCCACAGTTCCTGTTTCAGCTATTGCTGCTGATGGCCGTGACGCTGGCCTCGCAGCTGGCGCTGACCCTGCTTGGACATCAGTTTGTCTGGCGCATGCGGGGCCAGTTTATTAAACGTATTTTGGACACCCACGTTGAGCGCATTGAGCAGATTGGCAATGCGCAGTTGCTGGCAGGATTAACCAGCGATGTGCGCGCCATTACCATCGCCTTTGTGCGTCTGCCGGAGCTGATTCAAGGCATTATCATTACGCTGGGTTCTGCGCTTTATCTCGCCTGGCTCTCGCCCAAAATGTTGCTGGTCACCAGCGTATGGTTGGCTATTACGCTGATCGGCGGGTGGTTACTGGTGTCGCGGGTTTATCAGCACATGGCCAAATTGCGTGAAGTGGAAGATAACCTTTATCGCGATTACCAAACGGTGATTGAAGGACGTAAAGAACTTCAGCTCAACCGCGAACGCGCCAGGCTGGTTTACGAAACGGTTTATCAGGAAGACGCCAATACCTATCGTCACCACATTGTGCGTGCCGATACCTATCACCTCAGCGCAGTGAACTGGTCGAATATCATGACGTTGGGTGCTATCGGCATGGTATTTTTTATGGCCAACAGCCTGGGTTGGGCCAACACCGCCGTGGCGGCAACGTTCTCGCTAACGCTATTGTTCCTGCGCACGCCGCTGCTTTCTGCCGTGGGCGCATTGCCGACCTTACTCAGCGCACAGGTCGCCTTCCGTAAATTAAACGCCTTCGACTTAGCGCCCTTTGAACCCGACTTTCACACGTTGCCCGCGCTTTCTGACTGGCACACGTTGGAACTGCGCGATGTGCGTTTTCATTACGGCGAAAACGGCTTCAAGGTGGGACCGATTAACCTGACGCTGCGTCGTGGGGAATTAGTTTTTCTGATTGGTGGCAACGGCAGCGGAAAATCGACGCTGGCGATGTTACTGACGGGCCTCTATCAGCCACAATCTGGGCAACTGCTGCTCGATGGAAGGGCGATAGAGGCTAGCGATCTCGATAACTGGCGCAAGCACTTTTCGGCAGTATTTACCGATGTGCATCTGTTTGATCAGTTAATCAGTCGCGAAGGTGTGCCAGCAAACCCGGCGTTGGTGCAGCAGTGGCTGGAGAAGCTGAAGATGCAGGACAAGCTGAAGATTGAAGGCAATAAAGTCCTGAATCTGCAGTTGTCGAAAGGGCAGAGCAAGCGTTTGGCGCTGCTACTGGCGGCGGCAGAAGAGCGTGATGTGCTGTTGCTGGATGAATGGGCGGCCGATCAGGACCCGCATTTCCGACGTATTTTCTACCGTGAGCTGCTGCCATGGTTACAAGAATCGGGCAAAACCGTGTTTGCTATCAGTCATGACGATCATTACTTCACTCATGCCGATCGCTTGCTGGAAATGCGTGACGGGCAGCTAAGTGAACTCACCGGTAATGAGCGTGATATAGCCACGCTGGACGCGGTAAAACGTACGGATACCGGGCTTTAACGCCAGATGGCAAAGCTTAGCGAAAACAGATATTGGTCAGGCGACAGCCAAGTGCGTTAGGGTTAAGGCCAGCGGAAGTCTGTTTTTCTGCTATCCTGGAATTCCTCTGTCGTCTGTGTTTATACCGGCTTAGCCTACTTGCTAAGCCGGTTTTTTAATTTCATGGGCAAGCAGAGTGATGACCTCGCGATCCTGCAAGTGAAATTCCGCGCTTAACTCGGTCCCTTTGTTAAACACGTCATTAAAACGGTGAGTTAATCGCAGCGTAGCGCGCTGTGCCGCTAAATCAACGTCAACCAGCTCAGCGTGATGAAAGTCCATCGGTTGATAGAGTTGCGGCCACAAAGCTTTATAAACACTCTCTTTCAGCGAAAAAAGCAGCGTAGCGGCCAGCGGAAAATCCAACGGTAAGCGCTGTAAACAGCTGCGCTCTGCTGAACCCATTAACATTTCCGTCGTTTCCTCTGCGGTCGTTGCTGACATCTGCTGCTCCACATCCACACCTATACACAACGGTTGCTTTGTCGCAGCCAATACCACAATTCCTGTGCTGTGCGACAGCGATGCCTGCACACCGGCTGGCCAAAGTGGAGAGCGATCTGCTGCATTACTTAAGATAAAGTCAGGTTGGCCTAATCGCGTGAAGACTTCACGGGTCAGCATCCGGCTGGCAAGATATTCCGCTCGGCGCTTTTTAACCGCACTTTGGATGCGCAGCGGCAAAGGAAGCTGCCATTCTCCGCAGAGTGCATCCTGATAGTGGGCAACGTCAAAGCGACCGATCGCCAGCAGCGGATCGCTGTCGTTCATGTGTTGAGAAAGCACAAAGCCGCTTGCAGGAAGCGGCAGGGGAATTTTAGGGTAACGCATGCGGCATCACGATTAAGGCGAAAGCGGCATTTAATCAGTCTGCTGCCGCAAGGGCAAGTTGCCTGGAAAAGTCAGTCGTTGGGCGGGATGGCAAAACTTTTCAGTGAAACGACAAAGTGGTGATGGCCTTTACTAATGCGCGCACCGCGATCGCACCAGTGTGACGCGAAACGAAAGAAATCGTCGCTACCCATGTCGTAAGCCAACTCAACTTTGCTAATGCCTGAATGCAACATCTCTTCTGCATCTTTTAGGCTTTTCGCTTTGATGACCATAAAATTTTCCGTCAAAAATCAGGGGACTTTAGAGTAGGGTAGTTATGTGACGGTTTTGTTTCACTTTAATGAAATGCTGTCACATTGTGTCTGTTATATGATCTTGAACACGGTTGCTTGCCGAAACTATCTCTTTGAATGTATTAATGAATGGACGCAACCTGTGGCACTTTTCTGAAAGTGAGTTCAGCAACAAAGGAGAGGATATGGAAATACCGCAACTGGACACATCTCGCTTGTTATTACGTCCTCTGATCAGAGAGGATGCGGTGCAGATTCAACAGGTTTTTCCTCGCTGGGAGCTGGTGCGTTATCTCACCCATCTTGTTCCCTGGCCCTATCCCGAAGATGGCGCGCAGCAGTTTGTTTGCGGCTCGGCCTTGCCTGATATGCAAAAAGGGGTTGCCTGGCACTGGAGCATTCGGCCACGCACTCAACCGGAAAAACTAATTGGTCTGATTTCGCTGCGGCTGGGTGAAGAGGACAATCGCGGGTTTTGGTTGATCCCGGAGTGGCAAGGGCAGGGCTTGATGAGTGAGGCGTGTCAGCGCGTTACCGACTTCTGGTTCCGCGATCTCCAGCAAACGTGCCTGCGGGTGCCGAAAGCCGCCGATAATTTGGCTTCACGTCGAATTTCCGAAAGCAGCGGTATGCGGTTGGTTTGGTCGGGACGTAAAGCGTATGTCGCGGGCGAAATGGACGCAGAAATCTGGGAAATCAATCGCGAAGAGTGGTTTCGCCGCCACGGCGAATAAAATGAAAAAGGCCGCGCAACAGTGGGCGGCCTTTAGTGGGTTACTTCTTGTCTGGCTGTGGACTCTTATCGCCAGACTCTGGTGCTTCCGATGGATCGTCTTTTTCGACTAAATGCATAATCTCTCCTCTCGTTACCCACACAACCTTGAGTATAGACAGGAATGCTCAGTTAAAAGGGATTTCAACGATAAATGTGACAAGCAGATGAAAGTATTAAAGAAATAATGCGTTTTTTTGTATTACCGCTTTCAGGCATAAAAAAAGCAGCCATAAAGGCTGCTTTTCAGGGAATTTGGTCGGCACGAGAGGATTTGAACCTCCGACCCCGGACACCCCATGACCGTGCGCTACCAGGCTGCGCTACGTGCCGAACTGTGGGAAATGAGTCTACTGAAAATTGCTGTGAATGCAAGTTCTCAACAGACTAACTGCCTCATAATTAATCAGTTTGCAATAAAGCGCTTCTCTTCCGTGAGAACTTGCAACAGCAGCGCTAACTGCGGTTTATGATCTTTGAGGGCATTTCCTTGTGCATCATAGGCGCGATAGCTGCCGTTGTTATTCAGCACCAGCGTCACCTGCGGTGTCGTGATAACTAACTTGTTCTCTTCGCTGCTGGCGACCCAGTCATGACGGCGTTGCACAGCAAAAAGATCTTCGCCCTGAGAATAATTGACCGGATTGGTGCGCACATGCAGCAGGCGTTGCATCAACGTAGCCATCACGTCTTGATGATCGGTCAGGCGGCTAACCGTCTGAGCTGGCGTGTCTGGCCAGTGGATGACTAACGGAACCTGCAGATTTGCGCGATTACCCGAGCTGTCAACATTACCCTCCAACGCCAGTCCGCGCTGGGCGGTTATCACCACGACGGTGTTTTTCAGCAAATCTCGCTGCTCTAACGTGGTCAGCACATTATGAATCTGATCGTCGATCGCGGTGCTCTGACGAAGATAGCTACGCTGGCGCGCCTTGGCATTATCACTGCTGAGATTGACACCATTCAGTGCGACCCATGAGAACCACGGATTACCTTCGCCTTTCTGCTGATTTAACCAGTTTTGCCATTGCGTCACGGTGGCGCTGTTTGGCTGACTGTTGCTGGCGGGCAACGAATAGTCGGTCAGCAATGCCTGGCGATAAAGCGGCAGATTAAAGCCGTCAGACGAGAACAAACCAAGCTGATAACCCTGGCTGCTCAACGCGCCGAGCAGCACCGATGGCGTACGCGACGCCAGCACGCCATTCATATAGCTTGAGGAGATGCCATAAAACAGGCCAAACAGCCCTTTTTCAGGCGTATCGCCTGCACTAAAGTGCTGCGTAAACCGCACATTATCATTGGCGAACTGGTTCAGTTCAGGCAACGCTTTTGCCATGCTGGCGCTGTTCAGGCCATCGACCGTAATCACCAGCAGATTGTTGCGCGTACCCGCGTCGCGGAAAGTGATATCACTGAGTGGATATTGCACTGACAGCGCTTCAGGATCGCCTTGCTGCACCAGTCGACGCTGATACTCCTGCGCATCCAGCAAGCCATGACGTTCAAGAAAACGGCGTGCCGTCATCGGATAAGAGAGCGGTAAGTTGGCGCGCTGCATGGTAATCGGACGATAGAAGTTAGCATCCGCCCAGATATACATCAGGTGACTGGCGAAAAAGGCGCTGATAAACAGCGCCGCCAGCGGCTTGCCAAAGGAGCGACGATTAAGGCTGCGCAGCTTCTGCCAGCTCCAGGTAGCGAACAGCATTTGCACCAGGAAGATCAGCGGCACGCTGATAAACATTAGCTGCCAGTCACGCGCCATTTCGCTTTGGTCGGGGTTAATGACCAGTTCCCAGACCACGGGATTGAGGTGCAAGTGAAAGCGGCTAAACACCGCGCTGTCCACCATCACCAATGTTAATCCGGCAGTGGCCACCACCGCCGATAACACCCTTAACAGGCGCTGCGACATCACCACGAAGGTGAGTGGGAAGATAATCAGCAGATAAGCCGCAAAGACGATAAAGCTGAAGTGGCCAATCCAGCTGCTATAGGCGTAAATACGCCCAGTCAGCGAAGAGGGCCAGTCGGCGACCAACAGGTAGCGACTGCCTAAAATCAGCGCGAATAAAATATTAAACAACGCAAACCAATGCCCCCAGCTGATCATCTGGGAGACTTTTTCGCGGTAGCGCTGCCGGTTGGTTACCATATTATGAGATCAAATTAATGAGCGTTATCGTCACGGACTGAAGACTGCAAAGCTTCAGCGAAAGATCGGGCCAGTGAACGGCGTTGAGCCGGGGCCACATCGTTGTTGATCAAATTGGTGACCATGTTCCCCAACACCATCAGGGAAAGGTCGGTTGGCGCCTGGTCTTTTTCCAGAACCTGCACCATTTTCGCGAGGAGTTGTTCTACGCGTTCGTCACTATAACGGGATGATTGTGGCATATCGTCGTCTAATCTCGTTTCAAAAGGCGATATATTACCGTAACAACGCGGTTTTTTCCGCACTTTTATCGAAAGCGCACCGTTGGTTTTACGCATGGAGTTGAAAGCCATTGCAGGCGGTGATTGAATACGCGCCTGAGCTTAAAGGAGAGTCTACCATGAGTCTGGATATCGACCAGATTGCCCTGCATCAGTTAATCAAACGTGATGAGAATCAGTTAGAGCTGCTGCTGCGCGATTCCTTGCTGCCCGCGACGAAAACAGTTGAGTCGATGGTGGAAGAGTTGCACCGCGTTTACAGCGTCAAAAGTAAAGCTTACGGCCTGTTTAATACCGACAGCGAACTGGCGGAAGCGCTACGCAACTGCCGCAAAGGCAACGATGATTTTCTCGCCTTCAGCCGTGCAGCTACCGGCCGTCTGCGCGATGAGCTGGCAAAATATCCGTTTGCCGAAGGTGGCGTGGTGCTGTTTATCCAGTATCGCTATCTGGCGGTGGAATATTTGCTGGTAACGGTGCTTAACAGCCAGTCCAGCATGCGTGTTAATGAGCAGATGGATATCAGCAGCACCCATTATCTGGATATTAATCATGCCGATATTGTGGCACGCATTGATTTAACCGAATGGGAAACCAATCCAGAATCGACTCGCTATCTGACCTTCCTGCGTGGTCGGGTTGGGCGTAAAGTGTCTGATTTCTTCATGGACTTCCTCGGCGCAGAAGTCGGTTTAGATACCAAAGCGCAAAACCGTGGCTTGCTGCAGGCGGTAGACGATTATTGCGACGAATCGAACCTGGATAAAAACGAACGTCAAAATTACCGTCAGCAGGTTTACACCTACTGCAACGATCAACTGCAGGCGGGCGAAGAAATTGCTTTGGAAGATCTTTCAAGCGAACTGCCGCCATTAGGCGAAAAAACCTTTCAGGCGTTTACCCAAGAGCAGGGTTACGAGCTGGAGGAACACTTCCCCGCAGACCGCAGCACGTTGCGTCAGTTAACCAAGTTTGCAGGCAGCGGTGGAGGATTAACGTTGAATTTTGATGCCATGCTGCTCGGCGAGCGAATCTTTTGGGATCCGGCCACCGACACGCTGACCATTAAAGGAACGCCACCGAATTTGCGCGATCAGCTACAGCGTCGTACCAGCAGCAAGTAACTGAAAAGCCGGGCACATCCTCGCCCGGTTTCCTTTGAAACAGGACATTTTCTTTTCACCTATTTTTTTTGAAGTATCTCAAACAAATTAAAGATGATTTGAAATCAGCATTGCCCTCAGAGTGGCTGAACCAACATCGCTTTGTTCTCTGATAAAATCTGCAGTAAGGCCATGACGTTGGGTTCATCGTTGCCTTTTAGCCAAGCGACACTCAGCGGCAGTTTTTTTACTTTTTCATCAATGCTGAGTGAAATATAGGTCACGCCTTCGCTGTTAATATTGCGAAACGACGTGGGAACGATCGCTAATCCCAGCCCGGCAGAGACAAAGCTTAAAATGGTCTGCTTCTCTTCAGCAAATTGCGCAATATGGGGCGTAAGTCCAGCGGATTTAAAGATATTCATGGTCAAATCGTGGCTATGCGGTCGGGTCCTGCGCTCCGGCACAATCATCGACTCCTCTTTAAAGTCCATTACGCTAACCACGTCTCTGTTCGCCAGGGTGTGATTCACCGGCACGGCAAGCACGCAGGTTTCGCGGGTAATTAAGCGCATATCAAGGCGGGCATCGAGACTTTCCGGTGGCCGAATAAAAATCATATCCAGCCAACCCGATTTTAAACGGGGAATAAGGTTAACCGTTTTGTCTTCGCTTAAATGAATATCCGTATCTGGGTAAATTTGCATAAAGTGATTTAACAGGTGGGGAATTAAACCCTGTGCTGCGCTATCAATGGCGCCAATACGCAATACTTTCCTGCCACGTTTATTTGCTGCTCTAAATCTCAGCGCAAGCTCATCAAATTGCGTCACCAACTTTACCGCTTCATCAAAAAATTCTACGCCTTCTTGGGTTAATGCCACGTTGCGGGTTGAACGGTTTAACAACCGCACGCCAAGGTCCTCTTCCAGCAAGCGAATAAAGCGACTTAGTGACGCAGGCATCATTTCCATTCTTTGTGCTGCGCGGCCAAAATGGAGATCCTGGCCTACCGCAATGAAGCATCGCAATTGATTTATATCCATAAATTTTCCGCTCGCTCATTATTCAAATAATTTATATAAACCCGCGCCAATGATAACCCTCAGTAAATCGGCATACTGAGCTCGAACACAAAAAAATAACATTCCCTACACAAACCTGGAGCACTTTAATATGAACTCTCACCTCGAAAAAAGGGTGATGCGTAAAGTAACTCTACGCATTGTGCCCTTCATTATGCTGCTTTATTTCATCGCTTTTCTTGACCGCGTAAATATTGGCTTTGCTGCGTTAACCATGAATCAGGATTTAGGTTTTTCGCCAACGGTATTTGGTTTGGGCGCAGGTATCTTTTTTCTGGGTTATTTTTTGTTTGAAGTACCGTCCAATCTTATTTTGCATAAAGTCGGGGCACGTATTTGGATTGCCCGCGTGATGATCACATGGGGATTGGTTTCGGCCTGCATGGCTTTTGTGCAAGGCACGACCAGTTTTTATATCTTGCGCTTTTTACTGGGCGTGGCCGAAGCTGGATTTTTTCCCGGCATCATTCTTTACCTTAGTTTCTGGTTTCCGGCAGCGCGCCGTGCGCAGGTCACGGCCATTTTTATGGCGGCAGCTCCCCTCTCAACGGCGTTGGGTTCCCCGCTTTCGGCGGCGCTGTTGGAAATGCACGGCTTGCTGGGTTATGCCGGCTGGCAGTGGATGTTCATGTTGGAAGCCGTTCCTGCGGTGATCTTCGGCGTTGTGGTGCTGTTTTTTCTGACCGATCGTCCGGCGAAAGCCAAATGGTTGACTGACGAAGAGCGCGCATGGTTGCAGAACACTATGCAGGCTGAAGAGCAGGCGAGGGCAGTAAAACAGGGCCACAGCAGCGTTTGGCGCGGCCTGGCCGATCGTCGTGTATTCGCGCTGGCGCTGGTCTATTTCGGCACTTCAGCCGGGCTTTACACGCTGGGCATTTGGTCGCCTCAGATCATTCACTCCTTCGGCGCGTCGTCGATGAACATTGGTTTTCTCAATGCGTTTCCAGCGGTGATCGGCGTAATCGCGATGATCCTCTGGGCGCGTCATTCCGATCGTACCGGTGAACGCAGTTGGCACGTGATAGGGGCCTGTTTGCTGGCTGCGGCGGGGCTAATCTACGCCGGTAATGTCAGTTCGCTGCTGGCAGTGATCCTGGCCTTAACGCTGGTCACGGTAGGTATCAGTTGCTCAAAACCGCCGCTGTGGAGCATGCCAACGCTGTTTCTTTCAGGCCCGGCTGCGGCGGCAGGCATCGCCACTATTAATTCCATCGGCAATCTGGGCGGCTTCGTAGGACCGATGATGATTGGCGTTATTCGCCAGCAAACGGGCGCCTACACGTGGGGGCTCTATTTCGTCGCCGGTTTGCTGGCGCTCTCTGCTGTGATCGTTTTCCTGCTGTCTGCCAATAGCAAAACTCCGCAGGCGGCTGAGCTGGCTCATCCTAAAACTCCTCATGCTAAAACCCATTAATTGATTCTGGAGAATCCTATGCGTACTTATTCTATTGCTGCTATTCCTGCTGACGGTATCGGCCCTGAAGTGATCTCTGCGGGCATTGAGGTGCTGCGCGCGCTGGAGCGTCAAAACAGCGGTTTGAAATTTGCCGTTGAAACCTTTGATTGGGGTTCGGATTACTATAAACAGCACGGCGTGATGATGCCGGAACAGGGGCTGCAAACGCTGAAGAAATTTGACGCCATTTACTTTGGTGCGGTGGGCGCACCAGACGTTCCCGATCACATCACGTTATGGGGCCTGCGTTTGCCGATTTGCCAGGGCTTTGATCAATATGCCAACGTGCGCCCAACCAAAATTCTGCCGGGGATTACGCCACCGCTGCGTCATTGCGGACCTGGCGATCTCGACTGGGTGATTGTGCGTGAAAACTCGGAAGGGGAATATTCGGGTAACGGTGGTCGGACACATAAAGGCTTGCCGGAGGAAGTGGGAACAGAAGTCGCGATTTTTACCCGCGTTGGCGTCACCCGTATTATGCGGTATGCCTTTAAACTGGCTCAGTCGCGTCCGCGCAAATTGCTGACGGTCGTCACCAAATCGAATGCGCAGCGACACGGCATGGTGATGTGGGATGAAATTGCGGCTGAAGTGGCACTGGAATTTCCTGACGTGAAGTGGGACAAAATGCTGGTGGATGCGATGACGCATCGCATGACGCTACATCCGCAAAGCCTGGATACCATTGTCGCCACCAATCTGCACGCCGACATTCTCTCTGACCTGGCCGGTGCGCTGGCGGGTAGCCTTGGCGTCGCGCCAACAGCGAACATCGATCCTGAACGACGTTTTCCTTCTATGTTTGAACCGATTCACGGCTCAGCTTTTGATATCACCGGCAAAGGCGTGGCGAATCCGGTTGCCAGTTTCTGGACTGCGGTGCAGATGCTCCAGCATCTCGGTGAACATGACGCGGCAGCGCTGGTTATGGAAGCGATCGAAAATGTGTGTGCAAAAGGGATATTGACGCCAGATGTGGGCGGCACGGCGAAAACAGCGGATGTGACGCGGGCGGTAGTGGCATTTATTGAATCGAAGGTGCAAGTGGCAGAAATCGCGTAAGCGCTAGCCGAACCCGACAAGATTGCAGGCAAAATAAAAGGGCCGGTTTCTCAACCGGCCCCTCTACTTTCAACCCATTCGGCGATTAAGCGCGAACGAAGTCGATGTGGTGCAGTTTTGGCTTGAACGGGTGACGCTGAACAGCCTGCACTTTAACTTTAACTTCTTTACCATCAACAACCAGAGTGATGACTTCGTCGTAGAAGCCAGGCTTGGTCTGCTGGTTCATTACGGAATCGTGATCCAGGTCGATAGCAACAGCGGCTTCATTACCACCATAAATGATAGCTGGGAAGCGGTTCGCTGTACGCAGGCGGCGGCTCGCACCCTTACCCTGCTCTTTACGTTCTACTGCATTGATAGTGAACATTGATATTTCTCTTTATGATTCCTGCTACAGGCGACCCAGCAACAGGAGGGTTATTCAAAATCGCTGATGCACATGCAAAAGCGGGCGGCATTATAGCCCTTATGCCAAAGGCGGGCAAATGATTATCCCAGTTCATTTGCGCGGCGAAAGCGGCCTTGATAATCAAACACCTTCTCACGAATCTGCCAAAAACGACCTTTGGCGCGCGCCACCACGAAGTCGGGATGACGCAGCAGCGGTTGTAAAGCCAATACATCCGCAGCGGTTTGCCAACCCAACGGCACGCCGGGCGCACGTTGATGCGGGCGCATAAACAGCTGCTCAAACGCTTTACGTTGCGCAGGGCTTTGCAGCCGAAAACGTTCGCTAACGCTGGTGCCGTCTTCATCAAAATAGGTGGCTTTCAGCCATTCGCCTTTGTCATCGCGGCCTTGTTCCAGTGTCATGCCGCCGCAGCGCAATACCAAGGCATCCTTGAGCTTCAGCGCCGCTTTTAACATGTCGTCAGGGTCGACCAGAATTTTGTCGCACTGATGGCAGCGACGTGCGGCAATGTCATTTTCCGCTCCGCAGTCAGGACAACTTTTAAAGCGAAACCGATAATCGCACTGTTCACGTTCGCCCTCATCATCTTCCAGCACGCCCTGACAACGGCGACCAAAGTGTTCAATGATCATGCCATCAGCGGTGGTTTTACCCCAAAACGTATTGGCAAAACCGCAGGCCGGACAGAAAACCTGCACCGGCTGATTATCGCTTGCCCCTTTGGGCGCGCCCACTTCTGGCGTAAACAGATCGTGGGGATTGCCAGCGTAGTCCAGAATCAAACAGTCGGTTTTGCCCGGCGACAGGCGCAAGCCGCGCCCGACGATCTGCTGATATAGACTCACCGATTCGGTCGGGCGCAGAATGGCAATCAAATCGACATGCGGTGCATCAAAACCGGTGGTCAATACTGCGACGTTCACCAGAAACTTCAGCTGCTGCGCTTTAAACGCCAGGATTAGCGCATCACGCTCTTTAGCCGGTGTTTCTGCCGACACTAAGGCGCTGTTATCGGGCAGCAAACGCAAAATCTCACGTGCGTGCTCAACGGTTGAGGCGAAAATCATCACGCCAAGGCGATCTTCAGCAAATTCGACGATCTGACGAATAATGTGCGGGGTCACACGCTGTTGCTGCTTCAATTCGCGATTCAGATCGGCCTCGCTGAATAACCCGTTGGCTTGTGCAGTCAGGCGGCTAAAGTCGTATTGCACCACCGGCATATCGAGTCGCTCTGGCGGCACTAAAAACTGGTGCTTGATCATGTAACGCAGCGGTAATTCGTAGATGCAGTCACGAAACAGCGCTTTTTCATCGCCGCGTACCATGCCGTGATAGTGGAAATGATAAATCCAGCCTTTGCCAAGACGGAAGGGCGTGGCGGTCAAGCCGAGCAGGCGCAGTTGCGGATTGTGTTGGCGCAGATGCGTGAAAATTTGCTGATATTGGCTGCCGCTGTCATCACCAATGCGATGACACTCATCGACAATAACCAACGAGAAGGCGCTGTCGAACTGAGCAAGGTTACGTGCCACCGATTGCACGCTGCCAAACACTACCTTGCGCTGACTCTCTTTGCGTTGCAGGCCCGCCGCGAAGATGTCGGCTTCCAGGCCGTACGCCTGATATTTGGCATGGTTCTGCGCCACCAGCTCTTTAACGTGGGCCAGAACTAACACCCGGCCACGCGCCAGCCGCGCCAGTTCCGCAATCACCAGACTTTTTCCCGCGCCGGTAGGTAACACAATCACCGCGGGTTGATTATGACGACGGAAATACGCCACGGTGGCATTAACCGCATCCTGTTGATAAGGGCGTAAGGTAAAAGACATGCTCATCACTTTTATAAAAACAGCCGTAATTATGCCATGAAAGCGCAGCAAACGCTCTGTCAGGCAGCGTCGGTTCAGGCTATACTTCCCGCACAATTTCAACGGTTAAAAACACCGTTTCAGTTTCCCTCCGCAGTAACAGGCAAAACGAATTCATGCGACTCGATAAATTCATCTCTCAGCAACTGGAAGTCAGCCGTGCCATCGCTGCACGTGAAATCCGTAATCATAAAGTGACCGTCAACGGTGAAGTGGTGCGTGACACCGCGTTCAAACTGCTGCCCGATCACGCGGTAGAGTTCGACGGCAATGTACTGCAGATGCAGACTGGCCCGCGCTATTTCATGCTGAATAAACCGCAAGGCTACGTCTGCGCCAACGACGATCCCGATCATCCAACCATTCTCTATTTCATTGAAGAACCGATGTCGTTCAAGCTGCACGCAGCTGGCCGCCTGGACATTGATACCACCGGTTTAGTGTTATTGACGGATGATGGACAATGGTCACACCGTATCACTTCACCGCGTCACCATTGTGATAAGACTTACCGCGTAACGCTGGAGGCACCGATCAGCGATGAGACGGAAGCGCAGTTCACGGCGGGCGTACAGCTGCATGGTGAAAAGAATCTGACGCAGCCTGCACAGTTAGAAATTATTACTCCCACTGAAGTGCTGCTAACCATCAGTGAAGGACGTTATCACCAGGTCAAACGCATGTTTGCCGCAGTCGGCAACCGTGTAGTGGGATTACATCGTGAGCGGATTGGCGAGATAGCGCTGGGCGAGGATTTAGCGCCGGGTGAATACCGTCCACTGACCGAAGAAGAGATTGCCAGCGTCGGCTTGCCCGATGAACTAAAACAAAAATAGCGGGAGTTTTTGTGCGCAAGGAAAAAAATTCACCGGTGGGATTAGTGGTTATCCTCGGTTTATTGGCGATGTTAATGCCGTTATCGATTGATATGTATCTGCCTGCAATGCCGCAGATCGCCCGTGAGTTTGCGGTGTCGGCGGGTAGCGTGCAAATGACGCTGAATCTGTACATTCTCGGCTTTGCCATTGGGCAGCTGGTGTACGGGCCGCTGGCCGACAGTTTTGGCCGCAAGCCGGTGATCACCTTGGGCACCTTGATTTTTTCCTGCGCTGCGGCAGCCTGTGCGCTGTCGCAATCTATCGATCAGCTGATTGCCATGCGCTTTCTCCATGGTTTATCTGCCGCCGCCGCCAGTGTGGTGATTAACGCCTTGATGCGTGACAGTTACTCGAAAGAGGACTTTTCGCGCATGATGTCGTTTGTCATGTTGATCACCACCATCGCACCGCTATTGGCCCCGATTGTTGGCGGTTGGTTGCTGCTGATTTGGAACTGGCACGCCATTTTCTGGGCACTTTCTTTCGCCGGTGTGATTACCGCCATACTGGTAGCCACCCAGATCCGTGAAACGTTAAAACCGGAACAGCGGCAGCGCTTTAACCTGCGCACCACGCTCGGCAATTTTGTCACGTTGTTTCGCCATAAACGCGCGTTCAGTTATATGTTGTCGAGCGGCTTCTCATTTGCCGGCTTGTTTACTTTTCTCAATGCCGGGCCTTTTGTTTATATCGAGCTTAACCACGTCTCGCCGCAAAACTTTGGTTACTATTTTGGCCTCAACGTGATTTTCCTGTTTGTGATGACGCTGATTAACAGCCGCGCCGTGCGCCGTTTCGGTCCAGTCGCGATGTTTCGTTTAGGGCTGTTGATTCAGTTCTGCATGGGCGTTTGGCTGCTGGTCGCCAGCGCGTTGAATCTGGGATTTTTACCGCTGGTTTTCGGCATAGCGATGTTTATTGGTTGTGTATCGATGGTCTCATCAAACGCCATGGCGGTGATTTTGGATGAGTTTCCGCACATGGCTGGCACGGCATCTTCGCTGGCGGGAACGCTGCGTTTTGGCGTGGGTGCGTTAGTGGGTGCATTGCTTTCACTGGTGAGCTTTACCAGCGCCTGGCCCATGGTCGGCACCATTGCATTGTGTTCGACGATTTCTATTCTGCTGTTTCTCTACGCTTCCCGCCCACGCGCTGCTGCCTGATCCAGGCACAGCCGTTTCGTTCTGCACCAAACCCTTTCGTCATCACACCCAGAATCGGGTGTGATGTTTCTTTTATGTGAAAAAATATAACCAAAAAAGTAATAGCATTGCGTCTAAAATGATTGTTAAGTGCTGCTGAACGCGGTACATATAGCCTAAATTGCGAGATCACTCGCAAAAAATAAAATTTCCGACATGCAGTGTTTTGAAACGAGAAGACAAGCCTTGACGTCCGTATTCTGTTTTGACCGGGAAAAGGGATTCACTGCGCTACTCGCTGTTCGTCGTGAATTGAGAGTCGATCTCTGGGGGACATAACTAATTATGCTGCAACTTTCGATTGTGCATCGCCTGCCACAGCGTTTTCGCTGGGTCAGCGATCATCACAGCGCCATCGAAGCTGATGATGGGGTGACAGATGAACAGGATATTATTGCGCTACGCCTAATCAGCCACGATGGACATCCTGCCTGGGAAATTTTGCATCAGCTAAAAGAGGTACTGGCCGCAATTCAGGTCGATGGCAAAGTCGCTGAGTGCGAAGGGCAGCCTTGTTTATTCATCCAACGCAGCGACGAAAGCGCCACCAACTGTTGCTTAAAAAATCAGGGTGTTGCGATTGCTGAGACCTTTCACGGGCACTAATTTACAGGTAAAGCTAACCGGCACTCAGCTGTGCAGAAGCCAGCAGCTCACGCGTGTAGGCTTCACCCGGCGCAGCAAACAGTTTTTCGCATTCTCCCTGTTCAATCACCTCGCCCTGGCGCAGCACAATCAGCTGATGGCAGAGCGTGCGCACCACATCTAAATCATGACTAATAAACAGATAACTCAACTGACGTTGCTGCTGCAAACGACGCAGCAGCGTCAGGATCTGCTTTTGTACGGAGCGATCGAGTGAGGATGTGGGTTCATCCAGCACCATCAAATCCGGTTCTAACACCAGCGCACGCGCAATGGCAATGCGTTGCCGCTGCCCACCGGAAAACTCAACCGGATAACGATGGCGGCTTTCGGCCTCCAAACCGACTTCTTCCATTACTGCGATAACCTGCGATTCCTGCTGTACAGCGCTGAGAGCAGGACGATGCACGGCTAATCCTTCAGCGATAATTTGCTGCACCGTCATGCGGGGATTGAGTGAAGAGTTGGGATCCTGAAACACCACCTGAATGCGCCGACGCAGTGGCAACAGCTGCTTGCGCGGCATGTGATGCAGCGGGTGTCCATCGAACCAAATTTCGCCTTGTGCCTGAATCAGCCGCAACAGCGCCAGCCCGGTAGTGCTTTTCCCGGAACCCGATTCGCCAACCAACCCCAGACTTTCACCCCGTTTCAGGCTAAAGCTGAGGTTATGTAATGCCACCTTTTCGCCGACCTGACGCTTGAATAATCCGCGGCGCAGCGGGAAAGCCACGCGCAGATTTTCCACTTGCAAAATCACGGGCGCATCGCTGGCAAGGGGCAGGGCACGACCTTCCGGCTCGGCGGCCAACAGCTGTTGCGTGTAGGGATGTTGGGGCTGATTAAGCAGCGTTTGGCAGCCATTGTGCTCAACCACACTGCCGTGACGCATCACGCTGACGTTGTCTGCCAGTTGACGCACAATGTGCAGGTTATGGGTAATGAACAACATGCCCATATTGAGTTCGCGCTGCAATTCACGCAGTAAATTAAGGATTTGCGCCTGCACCGTTACATCCAGCGCTGTGGTGGGCTCATCGGCAATCAACAGTTTTGGCTGGGTGAGTAAAGCCATGGCAATCATGACGCGCTGGCGTTCACCGCCGGAAAGCTGATGCGGAAAATCATTAAGCCGCGAAGCGGGCTGACGGATGCCAACGCGATCGAGACAGGTGATAATTTCTGCTCGCGCTGCTTCCCGCCGCATGCCGCGATGCAGCGAAAGCACTTCATACAGCTGTTTTTCAACGTGGTGCAAAGGGTTAAGCGACACCATCGGTTCTTGAAAAATCATCGCTATTTGATTACCGCGAATGCCGCGCAGCACACGTTCCTCGGCATGCAGCAGATCGTTGCCTTCGAACAAAATCTCTCCGCTGGGATAGGCAACCGATGAGGTGTGCAGCAGGCGCATCACCGACAACGCGGTCACGCTTTTACCCGAACCCGATTCCCCCACCAGCGCCAGCGTTTCACCGGCGTGGATTTGCAGTGAAACATCGTTGACCACCGGACGAAGCGTTTCGCTCCGGCGGAATGCCACAGACAGATGATTAATAGCAAGCAGCGGCGAAGTCATTTAGATTCCTTTGCTGGGATCAAAGGCGTCGCGCACCGCTTCGCCGATAAAAATCAGTAGCGACAACAAGATCGCCAGCGAGAAAAAGCCCGACAAGCCAAGCCATGGCGCTTGCAGGTTATTTTTACCTTGCAGCAAAAGCTCACCCAGCGAGGGTGAACCGATTGGCAGCCCAAAACCCAGAAAGTCGAGTGAAGTCAGGGTGGTAATCGATCCGCAAAGAATAAACGGCAGAAAAGTCAGCGTAGCCACCATCGCATTGGGCAGAATATGGCGCAGCATAATGCGGCCATCGCTGACGCCCAGCGCTTGCGCCGCGCGGATATAATCGAAATTACGCGTTCGCAAGAATTCGGCCCGCACCACGCTGACCAGGCTCATCCAACCAAAAATCACCGTCACCAAAAGCAGCCACCAGAAGCCAGGCTGGATTACGCTGGAAAGCAAAATCAGCAGGAACAGCGACGGCATGCCAGACCAGACTTCAATCAGACGCTGCCCAACCAGATCGATTTTGCCGCCAAAGTAGCCTTGTATTGCGCCAATCACAATGCCGATCACGCTGGAGAACAGCGTCAGCATCAAGCCAAAAAGTAACGAAATTCGCGTGCCGTATAATAAGCGTGCCAGCACATCGCCACCGTTGGCGTCGGTACCAAGCCAGTTTTGCGCGGATGGTGGAGAAGGAAACGGAACCTGGCTGGAATAATTAATGGTGCTGTCGCTAAAACGTATCGGCGCCCATATCGCCCAACCTTGCTGCGCAATGCGCTGCTGTAGCCAGGGATCTTGATAATCGGCGGCAGTGGCCAGCTCCCCACCATAATCGGTTTCACTGTAGTTAAAAAACAGTGGTGCATACCAGCGATGCTGGTAGTGAACGACCAAGGGTTTGTCATTGGCGATCAGCTCGGCGCAGAGTGAAAGCAAAAAAAGGAGAAAAAAAACCCACAGTGACCAATAGCCACGCCGGTTATCACGAAAGCGCTGCCAGCGCTGCTGATTGATAGGAGATAATGTCATCAGCGGCCCTCGAAATCGATACGCGGATCGACCAATGTGTAGGTCAAATCACTGAGAATATTCATCAGCAAGCCAATCAAAGTAAAGATATATAACGTGCCAAACATCACCGGATAATCGCGTTGAATGGTGGCATCGTAACCCAGTAAACCCAGCCCGTTCAGCGAGAACATCACTTCAATCAATACCGAGCTGGTGAAGAACATACTGATAAAGGTGGCGGGGAAACTGGCGATCACCAGCAGCATCGCATTACGAAAAACGTGATGGTAAAGAATGCGCCGTTCCGGCACGCCTTTGGCGCGCGCCGTGACCACATATTGCTTGCGAATCTCATCAAGAAAGGCGTTTTTGGTCAGCATGGTTAAGGTCGCAAACCCACCGATAACCGTCGCCAATACCGGCAAGCTGATGTGCCAAAGGTAGTCCAGCACTTTGCTGTACCACGGTAAGCTATCAAACTGCGGCGAGGTTAATCCACGCAGCGGAAACCAGTCGAGATAACTGCCGCCAGCGAATAACACAATCAACATGATGCCAAACAGAAAAGCGGGAATGGAGTAGCCAATGATGATAAAGGTGCTGCTCCAGATATCAAAGGCGCTGCCGTTGCGCACCGCTTTTTTGATGCCCAACGGAATGGAAACCAGATAGATAATCAACGTGCTCCATAATCCCAGGCTAATGGAGACCGGTAAACTCTCTTTGATCAGATGCAGCACCGATGCGCTGCGAAACAGGCTGTCGCCAAAGTCGAAGCGGACATAGTTCCACAGCATCTCGACGTAGCGCTGCCATAAGGGCTTATCGAAGCCGTAACGCTGTTTGATTTCTGCAATCACTTCCGGGTCAAGCCCGCGTGCTCCGCGGTATTGATTGTCGCCAGGATTGACATGATTGAGGCTGGCGCGTGCGCCGCTGTTATCTGCGCCGCCGCCGGGTAATCCGGTAGTTTGTCCAAACTGAATGTTTGCCAGCGCCTGATCAACAGGACCGCCGGGCGCTATCTGCACAATAAAAAAATTGAGGGTGATAATTGCCCACAATGTTGGAATGATCAGTAAAAACCTGCGTAGGAAGTATGCCGCCAACTGCGTTCTCCTTAGCGTTGATCAGCCGGTAAACGTGCGGCTTTGTTCACGTCATACCACCACGTATCGAGCCCGTTGCTGTAAGCGGGTTTGATGGCAGGATGAGAATATTTATCCCAGTAGGCTAGCCGCTGTTCAGCATTGAACCACATCGGAATCATATAGGCATTCCACAGTAAAATACGATCTAACGCTTGGCCCAGCGGTAACAACGCTTTGGCATCTCCCTGATGCGTCATAATCGTTTTCACGAAGTGATCAACAATGGGATCTTTTACGCGTGCGGTATTCCACGATGAGGCGATGTATTCCGATTGCCAGCTGGTTTGCAGGCTGGAGGAGGGCGTTGGCATGGCTAAATAGGCGGTAGAAATCATATCGTAGTCGCCTTCACGCCAGCGACGCAGATATTGCGAGCTGTCGATCTGACGCAGCGTCAAGCTGATCCCTAAGCGGGACAAGCTGTGCTGAAACGGCAACGCCCACTCATTGTTGGTGCCGCCGCGCAGCAGCAACTCAACCGTAAAGGGTTGGCCCGTTTTATCGTTTATCAGGCGCTGGTTTTTAATGCTCCAGCCCGCCTCTTTCAATAGCTTCAGCGCTTTCAACAAATTACCACGATCGTAACCACTACCATCGGAATGGGGCGGGGCATATTTTTGTGTAAACAACTCAGGCGGCAATTGCGCTTTATAAGGCGCCAACAGCGCCAGTTGGTCGGCATCGGGGAGACCGCTGGCAGCATATTCCGTATTCTGGAAATAGCTGCTGGCACGCTGATAAGCGCCATAAAACAGTGCCTTGTTCATCCATTCAAAATCAAACGCTAAGCCCAGCGCCTGTCGCACCCGGCGATCGCTAAACAGCGGCTTTTCATTGTTGAACGCCAGCCAGCGCGTGTCGGTTGAGGCAGTATTTGGCGTGGTCTCTTTGACGATATGGTGATTACTGAAGTTGCGCCCGCGATATTGCGTAGCCCACTTTTTAGCGGATGACTCTTCGCGCAGATCAAACGCACCGGCTTTAAATGCTTCGAAAGCCACGTTATCGTCGAGATAATAGTCGTAACGTATCTGATCAAAGTTAAAGCGTCCGCGATTCACCGGCAGATTGGCTGCCCAGTAATTTTTTACCCGGCTGTATTCAATAAATTGGCCCAATTTCCAGTTACTGACACGGTAAGGGCCGCTCGATAACGGCGGGCGACTCAGCGGTTCGTTAAACTTTTTATCTTGCCAAAATTTCTGTGAAATCACAGGCAACGTCATCAGGCCAAGCAATAAATCTCTGTCTGGTTTTGGCAGGTCAATGCGCACCGTCAAAGGATTGAGCGCCTTCACGTTAACGCCTCTGTAAACCACACGAAATTGCGGCACGCCTTCGCTCATGAACTTTCCAAAAGTGAAAGCCACATCATTGGCAGTGATGGGCGTACCATCCTGGAATTGCGCGCGTGGATTGAGGGTGATTTCCATCCAGCTAAAATCGCTGGGATAGCGAGCGGATTCAGCAATCAGCGGATAATAGCTGCCGGGTTCATCATCAGAGTTGGTGAACAAGCGATCATAAAGTGTGTCGGTATTGACGCCGGGATTGCCACGCGAGGCGAAGCGATTGAAGTTATCGTAAGTTCCTACCACCGCCATGGTGATTTTACCGCCTTTGGACGCAGCGGAATTGACGTAATCGTAATGCGTGAAATTAACGGCATACTTTGGCTCACCGAGATCGGCGATGGCATAACTTTCCTGAATCGTTGCCGCGTATAGCGGGGCAATAAAAGTGCAAAGCAGCAAGGTTAAAAAGCGAAGCAGTATAAGCATGGCGCTCTCTTGTCGGTCATAGCAACAAAGCGTAGCAGTATCCTAATCCCAACGGCAGGTCAGGCGCTGTGAAGCTCAAAGTAGTCGATTAACGGTTCAGGCCGCAAGGGTCTGCTGAAGATGTAGCCTTGCAGATGGGTAACACCGCGATTGATCAGCCAGGCGGCCTGATCGCCGGTTTCTACCCCTTCTGCGACCGTTTTCATCTTCAGCTGCTTTGCCAACTGCAACACGGTGTCCAAAACAGGCGATGTCACGGTTTCCGTCCCGATGCTTTGCACAAAACCGCGATCAATTTTCAAATAATCGAAGGCATATCTTTCCAGATAGATCAGCGCGCTGTGGCCGGTGCCGAAATCATCTATGGCGATTTTGATGCCCTGACGATGCAGCCAACTAAACAGTTCACCGGCGCTTTTATCACGCACAATGGTGCGCTCAGTAATTTCAAATACGTAGCTGAAATGATCGACAGGCATGGCTTTCATCCAGCACAGAACGTCATCGCGAAATGTCTCGGAAGCCAGATGCAGCGGAGAAATATTCAGTCCCATAATGGTGCCGGCAGGAACGTGGCGGCTCAGCAGATGTGCATCACGTGCAACGAGCTGGAACAGGTGACGTGTCAGCGGAATGATCAGATTTTGCGTTTCAGCATAATTAATAAACACATCAGGCGGAATGGCGCCCTCGGTAGGATGCGTCCAGCGGAGCAACGCTTCTGCGCCATAAGGCTGACCGTTATAAGAAGTGATCAGTGGCTGATATTCCACATGAAACTCACCCCGTTTAATCCCTTGCAGAATCTCTTTTCCCGGCTGTTTACACAGCGAAAACAGCAACCAGCAGACGCCGCCCACCAGCAGCGAAAGCAGCGTTCCACTCAGAAAGATGAACTGGTAATCGCTGCGTGACAAGGTTGAGCCATACAAAACAAATTGCAGCGGAAAACCGGATAACTGAAGCTGCATCAGCGAAGGCGGCAAATCATCATTTTTAGTGACTGCCTGCTGCCAACTGGTGATGGCACTGTTTTGTGCTTCCAGCGCCATGCCTGAAATCTCAGGATGATACGAAGCCAGCAGCTGATACGGTTCCAAACTTAAATTGAGCGTGGCAAACACGCCTGACTGCGTGCTGCCGGGATTTTTCAGCCAGATCGCCACAGCCGGTTTGGACGGTTGCAATGGTGTGCCGCTTAATAACTGCAAATCGGTGTCGCGCGCGGGATCGGTCTGTGCAGAGATAATATTCAGCGGCAGAAAAAAGCTGCCGGTGGCAGATGAGCAAAAGGCGTTGCCGTCTTTGACCAGCAAGATAGCACGAAGATTACCGGCAAAAGCTGCGCGCGACGTTAACTCACGATTAATCGCGTGGCAGTTAGCATGACTAAAAGGCAGAAGGGGATTGAGGGTGTTATCGATCAAGGTCGTCAACGAATGTTGCAGTGCATCTCGGCTATTCACTAATAACTGGTGGTGCTGCTTTTCGCGATGATGCCAGGTCAAATTTAATAATATTGAGGTAAATAAAACAAAGAAGACAACGCCGATAATCGCGCTACTCCAGGCGATACGACGAGGAAAAGTGGCATGGCGCATCAGCGCCGCTGACAGTGGCATGAGGTGCTTCCTCTGATTCTGTTTTTATTATTTAACTGCACACAGCTGCTCTGATGTAAGCGAATGAGAATATAACGAGATGACGGACAAAGTCTTGTTATTCTTCTGATAAACAATCACTTTTTTTTACATTTACAGAAAGGATTTAGCATTTAAAGACGAAAAAAAACGCTGCAAAGCAGCGTTAGATTTTCTCTGGCTGAGAAGGTGTTCGAAGCGAGGCGTTAAGTAGGGTTACGACTTAATACTCGACGGCCTTCGCGGTAGCGCTTCTTCCAGTAATTATCGTTCAGATTTGAGATCATCACACCACTGCTGGTGGAAGCATGAACGAAATTGTCGTTACCGAGATAGATACCCACATGACGACCCGTAGAACCTGCGCGGAACAGGACAAGATCGCCTGGACGCAACTTGGTGCGAGAAATCTCTCTGCCGGTATCTTGCTGCTCTGAAGTTGAGCGCGGTAAATCTAAGCCAAACTGTTCGCGGAAGGTGCGCTGAACAAAGGCGGAGCAATCAATACCCCGTTTGGTATCACCACCAAGACGGTAACGCACACCTTTCCAGACGGCATATTGATCCATGATGCGCGTCTTAACATCGACGTTGCGCACCATTTCTTCAAATTCATCCTGAGACGCTTGAAGTAAAAAACCATTCTGGTTGTTAACTTCATGATTCTCGTTATTCTCGTTATGTCCATCATACGTACTACTACAAGCTGAGAGCAGAGTTGCCAGCGCCATTGCGGGCACGATCCGCCAAATATATCTCAGAATTGGTTGAGACTTGACCATTATTCGGGTTTTCCTTCGATGTCCTTACGACAAGATTGTCGCTAGCCAGATGACAAAACGGAATGAGATTAATAAGCGAATCAGCCTAAGACAATTCCTTAATTACTAAATTGTGTTAATGACCACAATTTCACAGTAAAAAAAGGCCGAATTTTCTGCTGCTGTTGCCTCACTGCGACTGAGGTTAACCGATTACAGAGGCCGTGGCGAGTGCTTTTAATCAAATTCTTATAGGTTTTTTTGATATGAATCAATCTGTAACAGAGTGCCTACTTTATCAGCAATTATCAGGAAATAATGGAGGGAACAGCGCGTTAAACTGGCGCTAATTCGCGGTCTAGCTGGGATTTTAAGAGTTTTTACGCTGGACAGGGTAATTGACAGAAGATTTAGCCACTAAAAAGGACATAACTTTTTTGTTTTACCCTTTTTTGGTTAGCTTGCTAATAATATATTTAAGTTTTTAATAAGCGCGGGCGGTACAAATAATTGCCGTTTATCGCCCGCGCTAATCAATTACACCTGTGGCTTATATTTGCCCGGTAGTTTTCGATAAAACCAATTCACTACTGCATCACTGGCCGGCGTTAATAACCACCAGCTCAGCCCGACTAATACCACCGAAAGCGAGCCCACCGCCACATCGGTAAACCAATGTGCACCGGCCATCACGCGTGGCAATGAAAATATAATCACGATAGCTGCGGCGATGAGAAAGGCGCGTGAACCAAAATAACGCCACATGAAGCAGGCAAAGATAATGAGCATCATGCCGTGGTCGCCAGGGAAACTATTTTTCGATGCATCTTTAGCTGGAATGCCCGTCAACTCACTGACGCGATGTACATTGTCAAAAAACAGCGTTGGGCTGGCATGTTGCACCGGTATTAAATGACCAAGCTGATTCAGGATAACCGCTGTGAGTAGCATGGTGATGCCAATTGCCAATAGCTTGCGGCGACCCTGCGGTGTCTCGCGACGCCAGAACGACAGATAGAGCAATCCCATCGCCAGTAGCGACACAAGATCAAAGCCACGAAAATTGGTGATTGCCACCAGTAAGGCAAATCCAGGATGCGCAACCATCTGATCGTTAAAAGTAAAAAATATCGTTTTATCCACGCCGAACCAAAAACCATGTTCAGGCGGTAAATACCACGATAAAAACAACACAACACCCAATGCGTTAAGCAAAAGGATCGTAACAAGACGAGTAGCGTGCATAGTCCAACTCATGATTTAAAAAATAACCGCAGAACCTAACCTGGTTAGCGTAAACGACACTTCAACAATGCGGATTGTAGTTCATTCCAGTTAGATGACTGTGAATGGATCATTTCCACCCGGCTATCAACAGGCGCAGAAGCATACGTTTCGATATGCAGATCTTCGCCTTGCCGGTTAATGCTCACCGTACCATCGGCAATTCGCAGCACACCTTTAACCCGATCAACCGGCGCTAAACGTGCCCATTCCAGCAGCGGAATGGTATCGAAAACCGTTTCGCTATCAAAAATCCAGCCGCAGGCAGCGTAGCCTTGGCCTTCATTAAGGGCGCGACGCCAGCGTGACTGGCCCTCCAGGCGCAGCGCAGCGATACCGCTGGCGGGAGCCGGGGCGTGATGGTGATGTTCTGGTTGAGGAATAGGGCGAGGTGAACCGCGAGGCGTGTCTAATAATGATAGGGATATTTGACCGAATTGCGTCGTCACAAACGGGCGACCTTGAAGAAATTGTTCCTGCCAGCGTTGCAATGCCAGGCGATCGCTCTCATGCCAACGGTCGCTTTTGTTTCCCACAATAATATCGGCAGCCACCAGCTGATCGCGAAAATTCTCGTTTGCAACCACTCGCGCATCCCCAAGTTGACGTGCATCGAGCAGGGTAATTGTGGCGTTAAGTTGCAGCCAGGGTTGATAAACCTCTGCGCTCAGCATGGATAACAGCTGGCGAGGATGGCCTAAACCGGTGGGTTCTATCAGTAAGCGATCCGGCTTGTTCTGCTTTAATAACATGTTGAGGCCAACCTGCATTGGCAAGCCGTTTACGCAACACATGCAGCCGCCAGGAATCTCCTTCAGCGTCGCACCACGATTAGCTAACAGCGCGCCATCAATGCCAATCTCACCGAATTCATTAACCAGCACCGCCCAATTTTCATTTTCAGGTTTATTGGCCAGCAAATGCAGCAAAGTAGTGGTTTTGCCGCTGCCTAAAAAGCCGGTAAGAAGGTTAACGCGTGTCATGCTAAAAGCTCCGATAACAAAATCGCCAGGCTAAAGATGTTATCTTATAACATTGTCACCTGGCGAGAATCGTGGCGTGATTTAGTCAGCACGCCCCATGTAACGGCGTTCAGCGATATGAATGCGGATACGATCGCCATTGCTGAGGTATTCCGGCACCTGAATCGCCAGACCGGTGCTCATTCCTGCCGGTTTGGTGCGTGCACTGGCAGAGGCTCCTTTAATGCCCGGCGATGTATCAACAATTTCCATGTCAACGGTTTGTGGCAACTCTAATGCCAGCAACTGACCCTCCATTGTCAGCACATGAATGCCAGGAATGCCGCCTTCTGGAATAAACAGCAGCTCCTCTTCGATTTGCTCTTTTTTAAAGGTATAAGGCGTGTAATCTTCGTCATCCATAAAGACATACTCATCGCCGTCTATATAAGAGAAGGTCACGCTACGGCGGCTAAGTGAAATCGCTTCAATCAGATCGTCACCTTTAAAGCGCTCTTCCACTTTCATTCCGGTACGAACATCGGTGAAACGCATTTTATACAGCGTGGCCGCACCGCGCGCGCTTGGGCTTTGAACATCAATATCTTTAACCAGCAGCAGCTTTCCATTATGGGTCACCGCCATCCCTTTTTTGATTTCATTGGCTTTTGGCATTGCAGTTCTCGCTTTCTCTGAGATTGAATTGCGCGACACGTTACTCGCGCCGGTGAAAACAGGCAATATGCCGCGCAGGTATTTTTATGGACGCTGAGAGAAGGATGGCAAAAAGCGAACTGGGCTGCTATTGTCGCGGCGAAATTCTCTGCTGGAGTGCATCATGCAATGCCGTAGTCAGTGCGGTGCCTGTTGTACGGCGCCCTCCATCTCTTCACCTATTCCCGGCATGCCCAATGGCAAACCCGCGAACACGCCCTGTGTTCAGCTTGATGACGATTTGCGCTGCAAGCTTTTTGGTTCGCCTTTACGCCCAGCAGTGTGCGCGGGTTTACAGCCCGATCGCGAAATGTGCGGCAATTCGCGCCACGATGCGATGCTTTATCTGATACAACTGGAAACCGACACCGCGCCATAATTTGCTGAAGTTTGCTGATTCTTCAAAGATTAAACGCGTTGCGTTTACAGCAGGGCGTCAGCTACACCCTCAATAAAATCCTCATTAGACTGTGAAATGTGCGTGGCTTCAAAAATATGCTACGCCGTTTGCGCATTTTCTTGCCTGCTTGAATGCGCTGTACCAGAATCCTTGAAACGTTTCAGCGTTGTCTGCGAAACCATCTTCGTAGTGGGCAGCGTCTATTTTTGCCATCAAGCTGAAACGATTCAATTTCAGCAAGCGAGGAGAATTATGTTCCAGCTCGAATTGCAGGCTATCCACACCGGGGCCAGCGCGCAAAACAAAGAAGACGCTATTCGTCAGGTTGCTGCGGCGCTGACCGCTGCCGGAAACGTCGCAGAAGGCTACGTTAACGGCATGCTGGCGCGCGAACAGCAAACCTCTACTTTTCTCGGTAATGGCATCGCCATACCACACGGCACCACCGACACGCGTGACTTAGTGTTAAAAACGGGCGTGCAGGTATTTCAGTTTCCGCAGGGTATCGCCTGGGGCGAAGATCAAACCGCCTATGTCGCTATTGGTATCGCCGCGAAGTCTGACGAACACCTTGCGCTGCTGCGTCAACTCACCCATGTATTAAGCGATGACAGCATTGCCGATCAGCTAAAAACCGCCTCGGCTGAAGAGCTGCGTGCGCTGTTAATGGGGGAGAAACAAGCTGCTGAATTCAGTTTTGATACCTCATTAATCAGCGTCGATGTGGCAGCAAAAGATTTAATCACGTTGCAGGCGCTTAACGCCGGACGTTTACAGGCTGCGGGTGTGGTGGATGCGAGCTACGTTGCCAACGTAATTTCTGCTGCGCCGTTAAGCCTTGGTCAAGGCATCTGGCTGAGCGACAGCGCCAGCGGTAATGTGCGCAGCGGCGTAGCAGTAAGCCGTGCAGCAACGCCGTTTGACCATCAGGGCGAGCAGGTTGCCATGCTGGTGAATGTGGCAGCCACTGACGATCGTCCGCTGGAGGTGCTGGGCTATCTCAGCACGCTGCTGCTGAACAACAAAGCCGATCGTTTAATCAAAGCAGATGCCGCTGGCGTTTACGCGTTGCTGACCAGTGAAGTCGATGAGCAGGCAGAAGTCTTAACCGCCGAATTTACTATCCGTAACGAACATGGTCTGCACGCGCGTCCGGGCACCGCGCTGGTTAGCGTGATCAAACAATTTAATAGCGACATTACCGTGACTAACCTTGATGGCAGCGGTAAGCCAGCTAATGGCCGTAGCCTGATGAAGGTTGTGGCACTTGGCGTGAAAAAAGGCCACCGCCTGCGCTTTACTGCCAGCGGCGAAGATGCACAACAAGCGCTAACCGCCATTGAAGAAGCGATCACCAGCGGTTTAGGCGAGGGGGCAGCATGAGCAGACGCGTAGCAACCATTACGCTAAATCCCGCTTACGATTTAGTCGGCTATACACCAGAGATCGAACGCGGTGAAGTCAACCTGGTAAAAACCACCGGTTTGCACGCGGCGGGTAAAGGCATCAACGTCGCGAAAGTACTGAAAGATCTCGGCATTGATGTGACCGTCGGTGGCTTTCTGGGTAAAGAAAATCAGGATGGTTTCCAGCAGTTATTCAGCGAGCTGGGCATCGCTAACCGCTTTCAGGTAGTGCCAGGCCGAACGCGCATCAACGTGAAGCTCACTGAGCAAACCGGTGATGTAACTGACCTGAACTTTTCAGGATTTAACGTGACTTCACAGGACTGGGATCGCTTCACCAGCGACTCGCTAACCTGGCTCGGTCAGTTTGATATGGTCTGCGTTAGCGGCAGCCTGCCGGAAGGCGTTGATCCCGCAGCGTTTACCCAATGGATGAGTGACTTACGTACCCTTTGTCCGTGCATCATTTTCGACAGCAGCCGTGAAGCGCTGGTAGCAGGCTTGAAAGCGGCGCCATGGTTGGTCAAACCAAACCGTCGCGAGCTGGAAATTTGGGCGGGTCGCAAACTGCCTACGCTGCAGGATGTGATTGGTGCTGCACACGAACTGCGCGAGCAGGGCATTGCGCATGTCGTCATTTCTCTGGGGGCTGAAGGTGCACTGTGGGTCAATGCTTCAGGTGAATGGCTGGCTAAACCGCCAGTGTGTGACGTTGTCAGCACGGTAGGCGCAGGCGATTCCATGGTCGGCGGCTTGATTTATGGTTTGCTGATGCGTGAATCCAGTGAACACACACTGCGTCTTGCGACGGCGGTGGCGGCAATGGCCGTCAGCCAGAGTAACGTGGGCATAACCGATCGTACTCAGTTGGCCGCAATGATGGCGCGCGTCGACTTAAAACCCGTTAACTAACAGCAGGAGAGCGATAATGAAAACGCTGCTGATAAAAGATCCTTCACTGGGTCTGGCTTCCGCTTACATGGCAAAACAGCGCCTTACCGCCGCGGCGGCGCAGGCGGGTCTGACAATCACTGAAAACCCGGCAGAGGCCGAACTGGCGATCGTCATCGGTCATGAAATTCCGAATGACGCGGCGCTGAACGGCAAATCTGTCTGGCTGGGCGATGTGCAGCAAGCTGTACGTGAGCCAGAACAATTCCTTAGCCGGGCAAAAGCCGAAGCCAAAAGTTGGCAGGCGACAGCGGAAGTGGCGGCACCTGCTACCACTGCGCAGGCTGGCGGTCAAAAACGTATCGTAGCGGTAACCGCTTGTCCGACGGGCGTCGCGCATACCTTTATGGCAGCCGAAGCGATCCAGTCTGAAGCCACTAAACGCGGCTGGTGGGTAAAAGTTGAAACCCGCGGTTCAGTGGGTGCGGGCAACGCCATCACGCCAGAAGAAGTGGCCGCAGCCGATCTGGTGATCGTCGCCGCTGATATTGAAGTCGATCTGGCGAAATTTGCCGGTAAGCCGATGTACCGCACATCAACCGGTTTAGCGTTGAAGAAAACGGCACAAGAGCTGGATAAAGCAGAAGTCGAAGCGAAACCGTATAAACCTTCTGGTGCGCAGGGCAGTAACAGTCAGGAAGACAAAAAAGAGGGTGGCGCAGGCGCGTATCGTCACCTGTTAACCGGCGTTTCCTACATGCTGCCGATGGTGGTAGCGGGCGGTTTGAGCATTGCGCTCTCTTTCGCCTTTGGTATTACCGCGTTTAAAGAGCAGGGCACGCTGGCGGCGGCCTTGATGCAGATTGGCGGCGGTAGCGCCTTCGCCTTAATGGTGCCGGTGTTGGCAGGTTTCATCGCCTTCTCTATCGCTGACCGTCCGGGTCTGACGCCAGGCTTGATTGGCGGCATGCTGGCGACCAGCATCAACGCCGGTTTCCTTGGCGGAATCATCGCGGGCTTTATTGCCGGTTATGCTGCCAAACTGATCAGCAGCAAAGTTAAGCTGCCACAAAGTATGGAAGCGTTGAAACCAATATTGATCATCCCGCTGTTTGCGAGCTTGATTACCGGCCTGCTGATGATCTATGTGGTCGGTAAACCGGTTGCTGGCATCATGAGCGGCTTGACAACCTGGTTAGCAAATATGGGCACTGCGAATGCGGTCCTGTTGGGCGCGATCCTTGGCGGCATGATGTGTACCGATATGGGCGGCCCGGTGAACAAAGTGGCGTACGCCTTTGGTGTGGGTTTGTTGAGTTCACAAACCTATGCGCCAATGGCCGCCATTATGGCAGCCGGTATGGTTCCACCGCTGGCGATGGGTTTAGCCACGCTGGTTGCACGACGCAAGTTCAACAAAGGTCAGCAGGAAGGCGGCAAAGCGGCGCTGGTTCTTGGATTGTGCTTTATCTCTGAAGGTGCGATCCCGTTTGCGGCGCGTGATCCCATGCGCGTCCTGCCATGCTGCATTGTCGGCGGCGCGGTGACCGGTGCTATCTCCATGGCAATTGGCGCCAAACTGATGGCACCGCACGGTGGCCTGTTCGTGCTGTTGATTCCTGGCGCGATTACCCCGGTGTTGGGTTATCTGCTGGCGATTGTGATTGGTACGGCAATCGCGGGCCTGAGTTATGCAGTATTGAAACGTTCAGAAGAAGAGTTGGTGAAAGCCTAATTTCTGCGGAAATGCATCAGCAAAAATGAAAGGGAGCCGGTTGGCTCCCTTTTTTATTCAAGCTTGCTGCTGCGCCTTCAGCCAGGCAATTTCATCTTTCCAGATATCAGGATTGATGGTTTCCAGAATCAGTGGAATGCCATCGAAACGCGAATCTTTCATTAACCAGCTAAACACGGTTTTACCGATGTTGCCTTCGCCAAGACTGTTGTGACGGTCTACTCGGCTGCCGAAAGCACTTTTCGCATCGTTCAGGTGCATGCCGCGCAGATACTTAAAGCCAACGATGCGCTCAAATTCAGCGAAGGTGGCAACGCAGTCCTCTTCAGTGCGCAAATCGTAGCCACCCGCAAAGGCGTGACAGGTATCAATACAAACGCCAACACGCGATTTGTCTTCAACATGCTCGATGATGGTGGCCAAATGCTCAAAGCGGAAGCCCAGATTGCTACCTTGCCCTGCGGTATTTTCAATCACCGCTGTCACGTTTTGGCTTTTATCCAGCGCAATATTGACCGATTCCGCGATGCGCTTCAGGCAGGCTTCCTCTTCAATCTGCTGCAAATGGCTGCCCGGATGGAAATTAAGTAAGGTCAGTCCTAACTGATCTGCTCGCTGCATCTCATCCAAAAACGCGTCGCGTGACTTTTCCAACGCATCCATCACTGGATGCCCCAGGTTAATCAGGAAGCTGTCGTGAGGCAGGATTTGCTGCGGGCCGTAATTGTATTTTTCACAGGCGGCGCGAAAAGCATCGATCACCTCAATGGAAAGGGGAGCCGCTTTCCACTGACGCTGATTCTTGGTAAACAGAGCGAAGGCGGTGGCTTCAAGCTCATGAGCGCGAATCACTGCCTGGTCCACACCGCCAGACGCGCTGACGTGTGCGCCGATATATTTCATGCCGTTCTCCTGAAGTGGCTATGCACAGATGAACCGGCATGATACCCGATGCGCTTAGCCCATGAAATGTTGCGCCAGCAGATTGATACCACCGCCGCCCACGATCAGCCAGCTAAACACCATCGCCCCTAACAGCAGCGGTTTGATACCGGCATTGCGCAGTGCGCTGAAGCGCGTGGTTAATCCCAGCGCGGCCATCGCCATGGCCAGCAATAAATTTGCCAGTTGATTAAGCGCGGTGACAGCGTAGGCGGGCAATATATGCAATGAGTTGAACACCGCGACCAGCACAAACAACAGAGCAAACCACGGGAACGTCACGGGTCCCTGCGTCTGCGTACCGCGCTGCTGGCGACGTAATACGCCGCCAAGGCATAACAGAAACGGTGCCAGCATCATCACGCGCAACATTTTCGCAATCACTGCGCTGTTTTCTGCATCCGGGCCAAGCGCGTGACCCGCCGCGACAACCTGCGCCACTTCATGAATGGTCGATCCGGTAAAAATACCAAACTGCGTCAGGCTGAGAGTTGGAAAAAGGGCGTGCGCCAGCGGCCACAGCAGAGGATAGATAAAAATAGCCAGCGTACCGAACAGCACCACAGTAGCGACGGCTACCGCGACTTTAGACGGTGCTGCTTTTATCACCGGTTCTGTGGCTAATACCGCAGCGGCACCACAAATACTGCTGCCTGCGCCAATCAACCACACCGTGTCGCGGTCCAGTTTCAACAAACGCCTACCGAGCAGGCAGGTTATAAAAAAGGTGCTGCTTAAGGTCAGCGCATCAATCACAATGCCGCTCACACCTACATCGGTGATTTGCTGCAGGGTAATACGGAAGCCAAACAGGATAATGCCAAGGCGCAAGAGTTTTTGCTTGGCCAGCGCCACGCCAGCATCGCAATGCGTTGCCAGCGGAGAATAAATGCTGTTGCCCACGACAATGCCCAGCATGATCGCCAACGTTAACGCGCCGAGGCCAATGCCGCTAAGCCAGGGTTGATTCGCCAGCCAGGCTGCCGCTGCGGCAATCGACGCGGTCAGCAGTAAACCGGGAAGCCAATGCTGAAAAGGTAGCTGCGTTTTGTTGAAAGTGAGTTCGGTCATCATCGTTGCTCCTGTTTGAAGTTCGATCATGCTGCTCACTAGCTTAAAAGTGAAATTGATAATATATTTAATATTAACCGGTATAAGTAATAAGGCAGGGAATATGCTGTTTGGAAGACTTCGCCGCTGGGCCGCCTTGATTAAACGAGATGTTTTAACCTTGTGGTTTGCCTGTCGCGATCCGCGTACGCCATGGTGGTTCAAATTAATTTCGGTGGGATTGGTCGCGTACGCGCTTAGCCCGATTGATTTGATCCCCGACTTCATCCCCATCGTTGGTCTGCTGGATGATGCGATTATTATCCCGCTCGGCGTGATGATCTTGCTGAAGTTGCTGCCGCGTGAAATACGTATCAGCAGTATCGAAAGTGCCGAAGTTCAACGTGCGCGTGGCAAAAAAGTGGTCAGCGGGTTCGGATTGATCCTGATGTTGCTGATTTGGCTCGGCGTATTGGTTTATCTTGTAAACCATTACGCAATGTAGGGGAAACGCATGCATATTACGCTGCGTCAGGTTGAAGTGTTTACCGAGGTATTAAAAAGCGGCTCGACAACGCAGGCTTCGCAAGTGCTGGCGTTATCGCAGTCTGCGGTCAGTGCCGCGCTGGCCGATTTGGAAGGACAGCTGGGTGTACAGTTGTTTGACCGTGTCGGTAAACGACTGGTGTTGAATGAACATGGTCGTCTGCTCTATCCGCGCGCTGTGGGTTTGCTGGAACAGGCGGGAGAAATTGAGCAGCTGTTTAAAGAAGACAACGGCGCTATTCGTATCTACGCCAGCAGCACCATTGGTAACTATTTACTGCCGGGCATGATTGCCGGTTATCGTCGTGACTTCCCCGGTTTGCCGCTGGAGCTGAGCGTCGGCAACAGTCAGGACGTGATCAATGCAGTGTCAGATTTTAGGGTCGATGTTGGGCTGATCGAAGGTCCGTGCCACATGACTGACTTGGTCAGTGAGGCCTGGCTGGAAGATGAACTGGTGGTGTTCGCCGCGCCAGATGCAGAGATTTTGCAGCAGCCAGTAACGCTGGAGTCATTGGGTGCGGCGCCATGGATCTTGCGCGAGCGTGGATCCGGCACGCGTGAAATTGTCGATTATCTGCTGTTATCGCATTTGCCCTCTTTCCAACTGGGCATGGAGCTTGGCAATTCAGAAGCGATCAAACACGCAGTACGTCATGGCATGGGTATTAGCTGTTTATCGCGTCGGGTGATCAGTGATTTGCTCGATGCAGGAACGCTGGTGGAGCTGAAAATTCCACTGCCGCGCCTGACGCGCACCCTTTATCGTATTCATCATCGTCAAAAACATATCTCAAAAGCGTTGACGCGTTTCCTCTCCTATTGCCGCGAATAACGCGTTCAAGCAACCTGTAAGCCTCATGCGTGAGGCTCCATCTTCTGGCTTAACACTGGCCTTAAGCCTGAATATTGCCGGTAAAAAGAGTGGGTGCTAATAATTTCGCGTCTATCATGAAGGTAACTTATAACAGCGCACCTTTGCTATACAGAGCAGGCTTAGCTGCTACAATCGCGCCTCATTTTTATCTGACGTAGCGTTTACACATGCATAACGACTCAAATACAACACAACAGCCTGCGTTAAGACGTGCGTTGAAAGCGCGTCATCTGACGATGATCGCCATTGGGGGTTCGATAGGAACCGGCCTGTTTGTCGCTTCGGGTGCCACCATTTCTCAGGCGGGGCCGGGCGGTGCGCTGCTCTCCTACGCGCTGATTGGCTTGATGGTCTATTTCCTGATGACCAGCCTTGGCGAATTGGCAGCCTTCATGCCGGTTTCCGGTTCTTTTGCGACCTATGGCGCAAAATATGTTGAAGAAGGCTTTGGTTTCGCCCTTGGCTGGAACTACTGGTACAACTGGGCCGTCACCATCGCTGTTGATCTGGTCGCTTCGCAGTTAGTGATGAATTACTGGTTTCCCGACACGCCAGGCTGGATCTGGAGCGCGCTGTTCCTCTGCCTGATGTTCCTGATGAACTACATTTCTGTAAAAGGATTTGGTGAAGCAGAATATTGGTTCTCACTGATCAAAGTCGTTACCGTCGTCATCTTCATCGTGGTTGGCGTACTGATGATTACGGGCATTATGCGCGGTGCAGAAAACGCGGGTTGGCATAACTGGCAGGTAGGCGATGCGCCGTTTGCCGGTGGATTTGCTGCAATGATAGGCGTGGCGATGATTGTCGGCTTCTCCTTTCAGGGCACCGAGCTAATCGGGATTGCGGCGGGTGAATCAGAAGATCCGGGGAAAAACATTCCGCGTGCGGTGCGTCAGGTGTTTTGGCGTATCCTGCTGTTTTATGTGTTTGCCATTCTGATTATCAGTCTGATTCTGCCGTATACCGATCCACAATTGCTGCACAACGACATCAAAGATATCAGCGTCAGTCCGTTTACCTTGGTGTTCCAGAATGCCGGTTTGCTTTCAGCGGCAGCGGTAATGAATGCGGTGATTCTGACTGCAGTGTTATCAGCAGGTAACTCGGGCATGTACGCCTCAACACGCATGCTTTACAACCTGGCGAGCGAAGGCAAAGCGCCGCGCATCTTCGCCAAACTGTCGAAAGGCGGTGTGCCGCGTAATGCATTGTGGGCCACAACCGTAGTCGCGGGCCTCTGTTTCCTGACGTCGAAGTTTGGTAATCAAGAGGTCTATCTGTGGCTGCTGAATACCTCAGGAATGACAGGTTTCATCGCCTGGTTGGGTATTGCGATCAGTCATTACCGCTTCCGTCGTGGCTATGTGGCGCAAGGGCGCGATCTCAACGCGTTGCCTTATCGTTCAGGTTTCTTCCCGTTGGGACCGATTTTCGCCTTCGTGCTCTGCCTGATTATCACGCTAGGCCAAAACTATCAGGCATTTCTTAACGACAGCATTGACTGGTATGGCGTGGCGGCCACCTACATTGGTATTCCGCTGTTCCTGATTATCTGGTTTGGCTACAAGTTGACGCGCGGCAGCCGGTTTGTGAAATACAACGAAATGGAATTTCCGACGCATAAAGACTAATTGATGATGCAAAATAAAAAGCGCGGTGTTTAGGCACCGCGTTTTTTTTTGCTTTATTTGCACCAGATTAGCCAGTCAAATTGATAATTATTATCATCTGCACTATTGTGGCTGCGTTTTCTGTCCGGCCTGGCACTATTTCGCTCCGTTCGGAATTATTCACCATTGGTAAGAACAACAGGGTTAATCATGACAACGGAATCTTCACTGATTACGCAAAGGGATTCTCACAGCACCATAAGCCGTTATCGGCAGACGCTGCGTCGCCGCATGTTGTGGATTGGCGTACTGCTTTTAGCCATTTTGGCTTCGCTGATTCTTGACTTCACGTTGGGACCCGCCGGGCTTTCATTACCTACATTGTGGAACGCACTGCTGCATCCCGCTGGCGTGGACGCCGGTACGCGCGTCATCGTCTGGGATATTCGCTTGCCCTATGCGCTGATGGCGATTGTTGTCGGCTTTTCACTCGGCCTTGCCGGTGCTGAGATGCAAACCATCCTCAATAACCCGCTGGCGAGTCCGTTCACGCTGGGCGTCTCTTCAGCGGCGGCCTTCGGCGCGGCGCTGGCGATTGTGATGGGAATTGGCATTCCCGGTATTCCCGCACAATGGTTTATCTCCGCCAATGCGTTTGTATTCGCGCTGTTTGCCGCGCTGATGCTGGATGGTGTAACACGTTGGACCCGAGTTTCCTCTTCGGGCGTGGTGCTATTCGGAATCGCCTTGGTTTTCACCTTTAACGCGCTGGTCTCAATGATGCAGTTCATCGCCAGCGAAGATACGTTACAAGGTTTAGTGTTTTGGACCATGGGCAGTTTGGCCCGCGCATCATGGGAAAAACTGGGTGTGTTAAGCCTCGCTTTCGGCCTGTTGGTGCCGTTCTCCCTGTTAAGCAGCTGGAAGCTGACCGCACTGCGTCTGGGGGAAGATCGTGCAGTGAGCTTTGGTATCGACGTACGCCGTTTGCGCCTCGCGACCTTGCTGCGCATCAGTATTCTTTCCGCGCTGGCGGTGGCATTTGTTGGGCCAATTGGCTTTATTGGCCTGGTTGCGCCGCACATTGCCCGCATGATGTTTGGCGAAGATCACCGCTTTTACCTGCCCGCCAGCGCATTAACCGGCGCGCTGGTGTTATCGATGGCCTCCGTTGCGTCCAAAAACCTGATTCCCGGCGTTATCATTCCGGTTGGCATTGTGACTTCGCTGGTCGGCGTGCCGTTTTTCCTCAGTATTATTTTGCGTCATCGGGGGAATGTATGATGGCAGGTCTGACATTACGCGGCTTTAGCACCGGCTACCCTAAAAGCAAAGTGATTGAGAATCTTGACGTGGCGCCTTTGCCGCGTGGTGAAATTACCGTGCTGTTAGGCCCCAACGGCTGCGGTAAATCGACGTTGCTGCGCGCGCTCGCCGGGCTGAATAAGGGCCGTGGCGAGATGTGGCTCGACGACGAAGAGTTAATGACGCAGCCGTTTGCCCGTCGCGCACAACGCGTGGTTTATCTGCCGCAGTCGCTGCCCGCAGGCGTGCACTTGCATGTGCTGGAATCGATTATTGTTGCACAGCGTGCTTCAGGCGGTTTACACAGTGCCGCCAGCGAAGCGGAAATTTTGCATCTGCTGGAGCAGTTGGGTATTGCGCATCTGGCGATGCGTTATCTTGATCAACTTTCCGGCGGCCAAAAACAGCTGGTGGGGTTGGCGCAATCGCTGATTCGGCGTCCGGAATTGCTGCTGTTGGATGAGCCGCTTAGCGCATTGGATCTGAATTACCAGTTTCACGTGATGGATCTGGTCCAACGCGAAACCGCTCAGCGTAATATCGTCACCGTGGTGGTAGTGCATGACATCAATATCGCATTACGGCACGCGCAGCATGCTTTGATGCTGAAAGAGGGCAGGTTGATTGCTGAAGGTCAGCCAGACAAAGTGATTACGTCGGAAACGCTGGCGCAAGTTTATGGTGTAGAAGGGCGGATTGAGCACTGCTCACGTGGCATGCCGCAGGTAATGATTGATGGATTAGTGCGCGAAGCGTTGGTTTGAGTTAGCGAAAAGTCGTTTGTCCCCCATCCCGTCCTTCCCCCGCAACGCGGGGGAAGGAGATGCTGCCAAATGTAAACTCGGTGACAGCATGTGGCAGCGTCTTCCTCCCCCACGCGTGGGGGAGGACCGAAGTGGGGGACAGCGAGTACCTAACCCTAAGTGCGAGCACCTAACCCTAAGTGCTAGCATCCAAAAGTATGCGTACTTACACGAGCAGATGCTGCGCATGGAAGCGCAGATGATCCTCAACAAAACTGGCGATAAAGAAGTAGCTGTGATCGTAACCCGGCTGGATCCGCAGCGTCAGCGGGAAATCCATCTCCTGCGCGATCGTTTCTAAACGTTCCGGCTGCAGCTGATCGGCAAGAAACTGATCGCTGTCGCCCTGATCGATCAGGATAGGCAAGCGGTGCTGCACTTCACGCATCAGATGACAACTGTCATATTCACGCCACGCATCACGATCTTCACCTAAATAAGCCTGAAACGCCTTTTGTCCCCAAGGCACATCACTTGGATTAACAATGGGTGCGAACGCAGAAGCGGAAGCAAAGCGACCGCCAAGACGCAGCGCCAGCATCAGCGCGCCGTGTCCCCCCATCGAATGGCCCATAATTGACTGGCGTTCACTGACCTTGAAATTGTCAGCGATCAGCGCAGGCAACTCTTTGCTCAGGTAATCGAACATGCGGAAATGGCTCGACCAGGGATGTTGGGTGGCGTTGAGATAAAATCCTGCGCCCTGACCCAAATCGTATCCTTCGTCGTTTGCCACCTGATCACCGCGCGGACTGGTATCCGGCATGATCAACATCAATCCCAGTTCCGACGCTACGCGCTGCGCACCCGCTTTGGTGGTGAAGTTTTCATCATTGCAGGTCAGCCCGGCAAGGAACCAAACCGCAGGCGGTGGCGCGTCGCCTTTGGGGCTCGGCAGATAAATGCTGAACGTCATCGGGCAATTTAACACGCCCGATTGATGACGCCAGCGCTGCTGCCAGCCGCCAAAGATGCGGTGCTCTTCCAAAAGCTCCAGTGTAGATGCCATAACGCCTCCTGATTACTTTTTAAAATGCACCACAGAACGGATTGATTTACCTTCGTGCATTAAATCAAAAGCGTCGTTGATCTCTTCCAGCGGCATGGTATGCGTGATGAAATCATTCAGGGCAAATTTGCCGTCGAGGTAATCCTGCACAATGCCTGGCAGCTGGCTACGGCCTTTCACACCACCAAAGGCGGAACCGCGCCATACGCGACCGGTTACCAACTGGAAGGGACGGGTAGCAATCTCTTCACCTGCACCCGCCACGCCGATAATCACCGATTCGCCCCAGCCTTTGTGGCAGCATTCCAGCGCTGAACGCATCACGTTGACGTTGCCGATACACTCAAACGAGAAATCCACGCCGCCATCGGTCAGTTCAACAATCACATCCTGAATGGGTTTTTCGTAATCTTTCGGATTGATCAGATCGGTGGCACCCAGTTTGCGCGCCAGATCAAACTTACTGGTATTCAGGTCAATGCCGATGATGCGACCGGCTTTCGCCATTTTCGCACCAATAATTGCCGACAAACCGATGCCGCCCAGACCGAAGATTGCAACGGTGTCGCCTTCTTTCACTTTAGCGGTGTTCATTACCGCGCCCATGCCGGTGGTTACGCCACAGCCGAGTAGGCAAACTTCTTCCAGTGGCGCTTCTTTGCTGATTTTTGCCAGCGAAATTTCTGGGATCACGGTGTATTCAGAGAAGGTAGACGTGCCCATGTAGTGAAAAATAGGCTTGCCGTCTTTGTAGAAGCGGGTGGTGCCATCTGGCATCAAACCTTTACCCTGTGTGGTGCGAATCGCCTGACACAGGTTGGTTTTGCCAGAAAGACAGAATTTACACTTGCCGCACTCGGGTGTGTAGAGCGGGATAACATGGTCGCCGACTTCGACGCTGGTTACGCCTTCGCCCACGGCTTCGACAATGCCGCCGCCTTCGTGACCGAGAATGGCCGGGAACACGCCTTCAGGATCTGTGCCCGATAAGGTGTAAGCATCGGTATGGCATACGCCAGTCGCAACGATACGTACCAGCACTTCACCTTTTTGTGGTGGCATCAAATCCACTTCTTCAATTTTCAGTGGTTCGCCAGCAGCCCAGGCAACAGCGGCACGGGTTTTAATCATGTTCATGCAAATCCCTCTTCAATCAATGTAACGCGCCAGAAATGATCGCGTACGGATGGTCGTGATGGTTTAAAAATAGTGGCGGAAGCGTTATTCCGCCGCTTTCAATGGATGCATCAGCTCATCGTTAAGCGGACGATCCTTAAATTGTTCAATGATTAAATATTTCAGCGCTTCAACGTTGGGGGTGAAAGCGTCACGTCGCCACATCAACCAAGTGGCGGTATCACGGTATGCCGGCGGCAAGCTGTGCGCTTGAACCCGGCCGCGATCGGGCATCTGTTTCAGCACCGAAGAGGGAATCATCGCGACGCCTGCGCCGCCTGCCACACAGGCCAGCATCGCATGATAAGACTGAATTTCCATCACGCTGTTGGGCGCGGTGTGGCTGTCGCGATACCAGGCTTCTAGCTTGACGCGGTAAGAGCAGCTGTTGCGAAAGGCGAACAGCGTGTCGGCTTGTGCATCGCGCGCGTTGGTGATCGGCGCATGATCAAGACTGGTGATCAATGTCATCTCTTCGCGAAAAGCGATGCAGCCGTTGAGATCGTCGTGTTGAACTGGGCCATCCACCAGCGCGGCCGCCAGCGTACCTTCACGGACTCGCTCAATGATTTCACCCGACGTGCCGGTGATTAATGAGAGTGCCACGCTGGGAAAGCGCTGGTGGTAAGCCGCCAGTAAGCCGGGCAGGCGGGTTGCAGCGGTGCTTTCCATCGAGCCGAGCGAAAAATTACCGGCAGGTTCACCAGTACGCGCCATGCTCATCGCTTCATCACTCAACGCCAGAATGCGCTGCGCATAATTAAGGAAGTTGTGGCCCATGGGAGATAAGCGAATGCGCTGTTTCTCACGAATAAACAGATCTACGCCCAACTCTTCTTCCAACTGACGCAGACGCGTGGTGAGATTAGAGGGCACGCGATGCAGTTGTTCTGCCGCGCGCGCCAGCGAACCGCTTTCGGCAACGGAACAGAACATACGTAACTGAACTAAATCCATATCTTCTCTTCTCGTAAACAACTTGGTTAATATTATTCACTTTCCGTGAGTTTAAACATCGCGCATGGTATAAGCAAGTCAGAATAAAACATCAGGAGCTGGGAAATGGCGTTCCGTGTCGCGCTTAGCGCGTTTATTACTTTGTTTGTGGCGATGGGCATTGGACGTTTCGCCTTTACACCGCAGGTTCCCTTGATGATTCAGGCGAATCAGCTGACGCTAACCAGCGCCAGTCTGGTGGCCGCGCTGAACTACCTCGGTTATTTATGTGGATCGTTTGATGCAATGCGCGCGCATCGACGCGTTGAACTTCGCTTGCAAATGGGCATCTGGGGAGCGGTGATTTTAACGCTGCTTTCTGCCGGCGCCAGCGGTCCATGGCTGCATGGTTTACTCCGTTTCGTGATTGGCTGCGCCAGCGGTTGGGCAATGGTATTGGTCGCGGCCTGGAGCAACGAACAGTTGCATCATTATGGTCGTCCGGGCTTATCCGCCGCAGTCTTTGCCGGACCAGGATGCGGCATTTTTGTCAGCGGTTTGCTTGCGGTGTTGTTACACAGCTTTCAGGTCAGCGCGTCGCTGGCGTGGGCGGCTTACGGCGCGTTAGCCTTGGTATTAGTGGCGTTGATTGCCCGTTATTTACCGCGTCGTGGAGAGTTACATCGGCCCGATCAAATGCCCGAGCCGTTAGTTATGAACGGCAAGCTTAAACGCCTGGTCTGGAGTTATAGCCTGGCGGGATTTGGTTACATTCTGCCCGCGACGTTTTTATCGCAAATGGCCGCAGCGCGCTTTCCTGACAGCGTTTTTGCTCAGTTTGTCTGGCCAATCTATGGCGGGGCATCGGTGATTGGCATTGCTATCGCTATCTTGACGCGTGGCTGGGGTCGCAGCAATACGCGCCTGGCGCTGGCATTGTGGGCGCAGGCGTTGGGGGTGCTCGCTGCTGCTGCGCTGCCGGGATTTAGCGGTTTGCTGATTGGCGCGTTATTAGTGGGGGGCGGCTTCCTGGCCGTGGTGCAACTGTCGCTGCTTTATGCACGCGAATTAGCGCCACAGCACATGCGCTATATGGCAGGCATGCTCACCACCGGTTACGCGCTGGGGCAGTTAGTGGGGCCAATTTTGTCTTCGCTTTCGACCGCGTGGTTACATCGCCTCGAGCCAGCCTTGTGGGTGGCGGGTGCGGGATTGCTGGTGGCGGGACTGTTGGTTTGGCGACGATCAGCATGAAAAGCTTTCATCACCAATCTTATTGATTGCTGGATTACCGCTGCGGAAAGTTTCACAATACGCGCTCAGAAATTCGGCCCGCGGGGAAACACCAGCGGGCGCATCACCTGCCGGAGAAGAGTAAGATGAGTACCTTAAGTCAGGAAGCCGCCCTGGTTCACGAAACGCTGCTGGCGCGAGGCCTGGAAACGCCATTACGTGCGCCAACGCGTGAAATGGATGACGAAACCCGCAAAAGCCTGATCGCTGGCCACATGACTGAAATCATGCAGCTGCTGAATCTGGACCTGGAAGATGACAGCCTGATGGAGACCCCGCATCGCATCGCTAAAATGTATGTGGATGAAGTTTTTTCCGGCCTCGATTACGCCAATTTTCCAAAAATCACCGTCATTGAAAACAAAATGAAGGTAGATGAGATGGTGACAGTGCGCGACATCACATTGACCAGCACTTGCGAACACCATTTCGTGATCATCGATGGCAAAGCCACCGTGGCGTATATTCCCAAAGATAAAGTGATTGGCCTGTCAAAAATCAACCGCATCGTGCAGTTTTTTGCACAGCGCCCACAGGTGCAAGAGCGTTTAACACAACAAGTGCTCGTGGCGCTGCAAACGCTGCTGGGCACCAATAATGTGGCAGTGTCGATTGACGCAGTGCATTACTGCGTGAAAGCGCGTGGCGTAAAAGATGCCACCAGCGCAACCACCACAACCTCGCTTGGCGGTCTGTTCAAATCCAGTCAAAACACCCGTCAGGAGTTCCTGCGCGCGGTACGTCATAGCTGAGTCTGAAGGCGGATGAGTTCTTCATCCGCCCCTAATTTCTGGATGCCACATGCAACGCTACCTCGCGCTGGATTTCATTCGTGGATGTGCCATTCTTGGCATCCTGCTGCTTAATATCGTCGGCTTTGGCTTACCCGCCGCCGCCTATCTTAATCCTGCCTGGCACAACAACCTCAGCACGCCAGATATCTGGACGTGGGCGCTGCTTGATGCTTTCGCCCAGCTCAAATTCCTGACCTTATTTGCATTGCTATTTGGTGCAGGCCTGCAAATGCAGTTGCCGCGCGGAAGCCGCTGGCTGACGGCACGCTTATCCCTGTTGGTTTTGCTGGGTTTTATTCATGGCGTCTTCTTCTGGGAAGGCGATATCTTGCTGGATTACGGCATTATTGGTTTGGTGGTGTGGCGAATGCTACGCGACGTCCCCGCGACGCGTGCCTTGTTTCATACGGGCGTGCTGCTTTATTTGATTGGCTGCGCGGTGTTGCTGGTATTTGGTTCAATCTCCGATCCTGAACCCACGCGTTCATGGCTGCCTGGCGCCTCAGACTTACAATATGAGCAGTTTTGGAAATTGCAGGGTGGATGGGAAGCGGTACAAAATCGCCTTGATCATCTTTCATCCGGTTTAATGGCGCTGGCCTCGCAGTATGGCTGGCAGCTGGCGGGATTAATGATGATCGGTGCCGCGCTGATGCGCAGCGGCTGGTGGAAAGGGGAGTATTCTCCGCAGCATTATCGCCGTACCGCAGCGATAATGCTGGGCATTGGCTTTACCATTGCGATTCCCGGCGTGCTGGCGCAATGGCTACTGCACTGGGAATTTCGCTGGACCGCTTTTTACCTGCAAGCACCACGCGATCTCGCCAGCCCGTTTATTAGCCTGGGATATGCTGCGCTGTGCCTCGGTTTCTGGACACAGATTTCCCGTTGGCGCATCAGTTACATGATTCAATGCGTTGGCCGTATGGCATTGAGCAACTATTTGCTGCAAACGGTGATCTGCACCACGCTGTTTTATCGTTTTGAATTATTCATGCATTTTGATCGGCTCGGCTTGCTGATGCTGGTTCCGGCTATTTGGCTGGTTAATATTCTGTTTTCTGTCATTTGGTTACGCTTCTTCCCGCAAGGCCCTTGTGAGTGGATTTGGCGTTTCCTTACCCGTCTGGCTGCGGGTAAACCCTCCGCGCAACTTCCCAACAGATAATGACAGAGGTCACAAAGGTTGCAGAATTGTATGTAACCGTTTTCATTGATGTGACGCAATTCACGCTGTAGCGTCTTCGCCCCTGACAAAATAGCGCCGGTATTCTTACCGGCGTGATGCCTTTCTCTTCCTCTGTGGAACTGCTGCATGATAACGATTCGTGATGTTGCCCGTCAGGCTGGCGTGTCGGTGGCGACCGTCTCGCGCGTACTAAATAATAGCAGCGCGGTCACCTCTGAAACCCGTGATGCCGTGTTACAAGCGGTTGATGCGCTGGGTTATCGCCCTAACGCCAATGCTCAAGCCCTGGCAACACAGATCAGCGATACCATTGGTGTCGTGGTCATGGACGTCTCGGATCCTTTTTTTGGCGCGCTGGTTAAAGCGGTGGATACCGTGGCGCAGCGCGTACACAAGCATGTCTTGATCAGCAATTCCTGGCATCAGGAGGAGAGAGAGCGCAACGCCATTGAGGTGTTGATACGTCAGCGCTGCAATGCATTGGTGGTGCATGCGAAAACGCTTTCAGACCATGAACTGGCAAATTTCATGCAGCAGGTTCCCGGTATGGTGGTTATCAACCGCATTGTGCCGGGTTTTGAATCACGCTGTGTCAGTCTGGATAATGTCACCGGTGCATTAATGGCCTCCAGAACGCTTTTGCAACAAGGACATACGCGCATTGGCTATCTCTGCTCAAGTCATCCTATTGAGGACGTAAGCCAGCGGCGTGAAGGCTGGGTGCAGGCGATGAGCGAGCAAGGCATTCGCCCGCAGGAGAGCTGGATTGCCAGCGCGGAGCCTGATATGCAGGGCGGCGAAGCAGCAATGGTAGAGCTTTTAGGCCGCAATCTTAATTTGAGTGCGGTGTTTGCCTATAACGACAGCATGGCAGCAGGTGCGCTCACGGCACTCAAAGACAACGGTATTCAGGTGCCACAGCATTTTTCTGTCATTGGCTTTGATGACATTCCTATCTCGCGTTACACCGATCCTCAATTAACCACTGTACGTTATCCCATTGTTTCTATGGCTAAATTGGCGACAGAGTTGGCATTGCAAGGCGCTGCAGATTTACTGGATGAAAGTGCGACGCACATTTTCATGCCGACGTTAGTGCGTCGTCACTCAGTGGCGCAAAAGCAAAATGTGGACTCCGTCACTAATTCAGGCGATTCAGCCATGTAACCGTTTTCAATCTGTGATTGTATTCACAGTTAATTAACATGGCCCTCACTATGATGGCAGCGTCTTACCGGACTGAAACATTATGTAACGCCACCGCAACGTCGAAGGGCGTGGTTTCAGCAGCCGATTAAAAGGGTTCACAACATTTTTCAGGAAGCGTTAGCGCACAGGGAAGTCAGGTTTGGATGGCAATCCAGCGGCTTAGCATAACGTTTTAGCGTATCCCGCCTTGCCAAATTATTTTACCGATTGTTCTCCCGTCGCTCTGGCGCGGTAGAGCTAAAAAGACCCTGCATAAAAAACCGGAGATACCATGAATAAGAAGGTTTTCACGCTCACAGCACTGGTTGCCAGCATGATGTTTGGTGCAACTGCTCACGCAGCTGACACCCGTATCGGCGTTACCATTTACAAATACGATGACAACTTCATGTCAATGGTGCGCAAGGATATTGAGAAAGAAGCGAAAACGGTGGGCGGCGTGCAGCTGCTGATGAACGACTCGCAGAACGACCAATCCAAACAGAATGACCAAATCGACGTTTTGATGGCGAAAGGCGTGAAAGCGCTGGCTATCAACCTGGTTGACCCAGCAGCTGCCGCCGTAGTCGTGGATAAAGCGCGCAGCAACGACGTACCGATTGTGTTCTTCAACAAAGAACCTAACGCCAAAGTTTTGGCTGGTTACGACAAAGCTTACTACGTCGGCACCGACTCTAAAGAATCGGGCATCATCCAGGGTCAGCTGATTGAGAAGCACTGGAAAGCCACGCCAGCATGGGATCTGAACAAAGATGGTCAGATTCAGTTCGTGTTGCTGAAAGGTGAACCGGGCCATCCAGATGCCGAAGCACGTACCAAATACGTGATCGACACGCTGAACAAAGACGGCCTGAAAACCCAGCAGTTAGCGATGGATACGGCAATGTGGGATACCGCACAGGCTAAAGACAAGATGGATGCCTGGTTATCGGGTCCTAACGCCAAAAAAATCGAAGTGGTTATCGCTAACAACGATGCGATGGCAATGGGTGCTGTTGAAGCGCTGAAAGCGCACAACATGACTTCTGTACCGGTATTCGGTGTGGATGCATTGCCAGAAGCGTTAGCGCTGGTTAAATCGGGCGCGCTGGCCGGTACTGTGTTGAATGATGCAGAAAACCAGGCAAAAGCCACGCTGGATATCGCTAAAAACCTGGCTGATGGCAAGCAAGCACTTGAAGGCACTAACTTCAAGATGGTTGATAAAATCGTCCGCGTACCTTACGTACCGGTTGATAAAGAAAACCTGTCGCAATTCCAGAAATAAATTTGAATCCGGGCGCGGTGAATACCGCGCCTTTTTCACGTGACCACCGTTTTTTTAAGCCAGGTAAATTATGGCCAGTGATAATACGACCGCGCAGCGTGAATATCTGCTGGAAATGACTGATGTCAGTAAATCATTTCCGGGGGTAAAAGCTTTAGATAATGTGAATTTAAAAGTGCGGCCTCACTCCGTTCATGCATTGATGGGTGAAAACGGCGCCGGTAAATCAACATTATTAAAATGCCTGTTTGGTATTTATAAGAAAGACACGGGAAGTATCCTGTTTCAGGGTAAGGAAATAGATTATAAAAGTTCTAAAGAGGCGCTGGAAAATGGCGTTTCAATGGTGCATCAGGAATTAAACCTGGTTCTTCAGCGCACCGTAATGGATAACATGTGGCTCGGACGTTATCCACGCAAAGGCTTTTTTGTCGATCAGGATAAAATGTATCGCGATACCAAAGCGATATTTGATGAGCTTGATATCGATATTGATCCGCGCGACAAAGTGGCTAATCTTTCCGTCTCGCAAATGCAGATGATTGAAATTGCCAAAGCGTTCTCTTACGACGCGAAAATTGTGATTATGGATGAGCCGACTTCCTCGTTAACCGAGAAAGAGGTGAATCACCTGTTCACCATTATTCGTAAACTGAAAGATCGCGGCTGTGGCATTGTTTATATTTCTCACAAGATGGAAGAGATATTCCAACTGTGTGATGAAATTACTATCTTGCGCGACGGTCAGTGGATCGCCTCTCAGCCACTGGAAGGGCTGGATATGGACAAGATCATCGCTATGATGGTTGGGCGTTCATTGAATCAGCGCTTCCCCGATAAAAGTAATGTACCTGGCGAGACCATTCTTGAGGTGCGTCATTTGACCTCCTTGCGTCAGCCTTCGATTCGCGATATTTCATTTGATTTGCGTAAAGGGGAGATTCTCGGTATTGCCGGTCTGGTGGGCGCTAAAAGGACTGATATTGTCGAGACACTGTTTGGTATTCGTGAAAAGTCGGGCGGCACCATTAAGCTGCACGGTAAAGCGATCAATAACCACAGCGCCAACGAAGCCATTAACCATGGTTTTGCGCTGGTAACGGAAGAGCGTCGCTCAACCGGGATTTATGCGTATTTAGATATTGGCTTTAACTCGCTTATCTCCAATATCAAAAAATATAAAAACAGTATGGGGCTGCTGGATAATAAACGCATGAAAAGCGATACCCAATGGGTTATCGATGCCATGCGTGTTAAAACGCCAGGCCACCATACGCAAATTGGTTCCCTTTCCGGGGGTAACCAACAAAAAGTTATTATTGGTCGCTGGTTATTGACCCAGCCTGAAATCCTGATGCTTGATGAACCTACACGCGGCATTGATGTTGGCGCGAAGTTCGAAATTTACCAGTTAATTGCTGAGCTGGCGAAAAAAGAGAAAGGCATCATTATTATCTCTTCCGAAATGCCCGAGCTATTAGGCATTACCGATCGTATTTTGGTAATGAGTAACGGCATGGTAGCAGGCATTGTTGAAACTAAAACGACCACGCAGAACGAAATATTGCGTTTAGCGTCATTACACCTTTAATGAAGCAAGGGCTGTTAACATGAAAGCGACTACAAAAAAGAATGCGCTAACCTGGTTGAAAGAGGGCGGCATTTACGTTGTGCTGCTGGTTTTATTGGCCATTATTATTTTCCAGGATCCGACATTTTTAAGTTTAATGAACCTGAGTAATATTCTGACCCAATCCTCGGTGCGTATTATTATCGCGCTGGGTGTAGCGGGTTTAATTGTTACGCAGGGTACCGACCTGTCAGCGGGTCGTCAGGTGGGCTTAGCGGCTGTTGTGGCAGCGACTTTGCTACAGGCGATGGACAACGCCAATAAAGTTTTTCCTAACATGGATACCGTACCGATTCCCTTGGTTATTGTGACCGTGTGTATTATCGGTGGCGTTATTGGTCTGGTGAACGGCGTGATTATTGCGTACCTGAAAGTGACGCCATTTATCACCACGTTAGGCACCATGATTATCGTTTACGGCATCAACTCGCTTTATTACGACTATGTTGGCGCATCGCCAATTGCCGGTTTTGATGCAGGCTTCTCTAAATTTGCGCAAGGATTCCTGCGCTTTGGCGACTTTAAGCTTTCGTTTATTACGTTTTATGCCGTGATTGCCATCGTGTTTGTCTGGATCCTGTGGAATAAAACCCGTTTCGGCAAAAACATCTTTGCTATCGGCGGTAACCCAGAAGCAGCAAGAGTTTCCGGCGTGAACGTGCCATTAAACCTGATCATGATCTATGCGCTGTCAGGGGTGTTCTATGCCTTCGGCGGTATGCTGGAAGCGGGGCGTATCGGCTCGGCGACCAACAACCTTGGCTTTATGTACGAACTTGATGCTATCGCAGCGTGCGTGGTAGGCGGCGTCTCCTTTGCCGGCGGTGTCGGCACCGTGGCGGGCGTAGTTACCGGTGTGTTGATCTTTACCGTCATCAACTACGGTTTGACCTATATCGGCGTGAACCCGTATTGGCAGTACATCATCAAGGGCGGCATTATTATCTTTGCCGTTGCGCTGGATTCACTGAAATACTCGCGCAAAAAGTAATTTCCGCAATAACGAAAAAGCGACCTTCGGGTCGCTTTTTTATTTGGCTGGCTTCTGCTTCTGCTCTTGTTCCAGCAGCTGTTCCGGCGTCACTGCAGGATAGCTTTGCGCATCTTCAGGTATTTCACGCACCGCCGGAATCGGCACCAGTGGGCCTAAGAAACGCGGTTCACGCTTCATGACAAACAGATCGCTTAACGCGCCTAACCGCGCCGCAACCTCACGTGCGCGAACGCTCAGCATATTTTTAGGCGAGGGCACGGCATAACATTGCGCCTGAATCCCTAAGTGCAGCGCAATAAACAGTGCGCGTTCACAGTGAAAGCGTTGAGTAATAATAATGAAGTCATTGGTATCAAATACTTTACGAGTACGCACAATCGAATCCAGAGTACGAAAACCGGCATAATCCAGCACGATGTCAGCAGGATCGACGCCCGCTTTGATTAAGTCACGGCGCATTGTCATTGGCTCGTTGTAGCTCTGTAAAGCGTTATCCCCGCTCAGCAGCAGATAATTCACCTTGCCGCTGTTATACGCATTGAGCGCACCCTGCATGCGATAAAGGTAATACTGATTAATGACGCCGGTTCGATAATATTTGGCTGTGCCTAATACCACACCAACCTGACGATGCGGCAATGCCGAAACATTCTCATAAATGTAGGGAGCGGTTTTCCAGCTAATCCAGCGATCGAGGCCAATAGCAGTCCCCACCATGAATAAGATGATGAAAAGCAGACCAATGAAAACGCGTTTCAACATGCGCGTGGGCACTCAACGTCAGGATAATTTGATGGGTCAAGGCTACTTGAGGTACATCGGGGAAGCAAGTTTGCGCCGGTTGGCTGATGCAAAATTAGGCAGTGCCGGATCTGATTCGACCCGGCACTCAAGCCGTTAAATGGAGGTACGACGATAATGACGATACTGCGGCAGCCAAAAGTTATTCGAAATAGCCAGTGACAGCACATCTTCTGACGTAACAACAGCAACGCCCGCGAGCTGTGCGGCCTTGCCTACTTCCATCGCGATGATTTTCGACACACCCTGAATATCTTTGATTTCTGGCAGCACCGGCCCTTCTCCGTCATTCACCAGCGGTGAACAATCTGCAAGGGCGCGACTGGCGGTCATCAACATGGTGTCGGTAACGCGGCTGGCACCTGACGCAATCACACCTAAACCGATACCTGGGAAGATATAGGAGTTATTACACTGCGCAATCGGATAGGTTTTGCCGTTCCAGCTTACCGGTGAGAACGGGCTACCGGTGGCGACCAGCGCGGCTCCGTCAGTCCAGGCGATAATATCCGCAGGCGTCGCTTCAACACGTGACGTTGGGTTGGAGAGCGGCATGACGATAGGACGCGCGCAATGTTTGTGCATCTCGCGAATAATCTCTTCGGTAAACAGGCCCGGTTGACCCGAAACACCAATCAGAATGTCTGGCTGCGCATTGCGCACCACATCCAGCAGCGAAATAGCGTCGTTGGTAACGTCCCACCCTTTGAGGTTTTCACTCTTTTGCACCAGCTTGCTCTGGAAGTTGAGCAGGTTAGGCAGTTTATCCGTTAACAAACCAAAGCGATCAACCATCATGACGCGGCCGCGTGCTTCGTCGTCGCTTAATCCTTCTGATTTCATCTGAGCGATAATCTGCTCGGCGATACCACAACCGGCTGAACCTGCGCCCAGGAATACCACTTTTTGCTCGCACAAACGACTGCCTGCAGCACGGCTGGCGGCAATTAATGTCCCGACGGTAACGGCGGCGGTGCCCTGAATGTCATCGTTGAAGCAGCAGACTTCATCACGATAACGCTCCAGCAGTGGCATAGCGTTCTTCTGCGCAAAATCTTCAAACTGCAACAGCACTTTCGGCCAGCGGCGCTTAACGGCCTGAATAAAGTCATTCACAAACGCATCATACTCTTCACCGGTAATGCGCGGATGACGCCAGCCCATATAGAGCGGATCGTTCAGCAACTGCTGGTTATTGGTGCCGACATCCAGCACCACCGGCAAGGTGTAAGCGGGAGAGATACCGCCACAAGCGGTGTAGAGCGAAAGCTTACCAATTGGAATACCCATGCCGCCGATACCCTGATCGCCCAAGCCAAGAATGCGCTCGCCATCAGTGACCACGATCACTTTCACGTTCTGTTTAGTGGCGTTTTGCAGCATGTCTTCGATGTGATCGCGGTTCGGGTAAGAGATGAACACGCCACGCGCGCGACGATAAATTTCTGAGAAGTGTTCGCACGCGGCGCCGACGGTTGGGGTATAGATGATCGGCATCATCTCTTCAAGATGATTATCCAGCAGGCGGTAGAACAGGGTTTCGTTGGTGTCCTGGATATTGCGCAGATAGACGTGCTTATCGTTATTATTTTTGAAGTCCTGGAACTGACGCCAGGCGCGCTGCGCTTGCTCTTCAATACTTTCTACCGCTTCAGGCAGCAAACCTCTAAGGTTAAATTCATTACGTTCTTCGAGGGAGAAGGCGCTGCCTTTATTCAGAAGGGGAAATTCCAGTAAAATCGGGCCTGCGTAAGGGATGTAAAGCGGACGTTTACTTTCGTAGTCGAGTTCCATGCAATGATGCTCCGGTTGCGGTAGTGTCTGGCGTGACGCCGGAAAGGTAACGCCAGTTTTTTTCCCCATCCTGATTCAGGCTGCTGATGCATTGGCCGCGCTTATTTATCTCAATGAATAACCAAAGCAAACTATCAAGGGCAGACGCGTTTGGCAGTACTGCAATGCAGCGCAAATCAATCTGGGTAATTGTTATAACGTGAATTCTGGCGCCAGATCCTAGTAATTTTCCCGCAGAAGTACAGCACTTGTTAATAAAAGGTCACAAAACTGCTGGCGGTATGACAAAAGGTTATGCTTTGTGCAATTCAACCTGCAACAGTTCGTTGCAGCCCAGCGCCTGAAGCGTTGCTTGTGTCGCGGCAAACTGACTCAGCGTGGCATCTTTCACTTCCGCTAAAACGGCGCTTTTTACTTGATCGCAGGCTTCACCGTGCATGTTCAGCAGGATCAACGCGGCCTGTAACGGCGGCAGACTTGGATTGAACGCCGCATTTTCAGCATAACGGCCAGTAATGGTTCGCCCTGATGCGGTGATCAGCGCAACACCGCTGTGAGACTGGCTATAAGGCGCATGGCTGGCGTTAGCAGCAGCAACGGCAGCTTGTACCAAGGCATCACCTTCTGCGCGGTAGCCGTGATCCACTTCATCCATCAGTAATTCTGTGATTGCCAGATCGCGTGGGCCAAAGGCATCGGGGAGGTAATCGGCCAGCGTGCTGATTGCACGTTGAGGCAGGCTGATACGAATCGCGGTGCCGCTGTTCAATTCGTTCATAAACTGACGGCAATGACCACATGGCGTGTAATTTACGGTGATGGTTTCCAGCCGCCGCTCACCGCGCAGCCAGGCATGGGTGATAGCGCTCTGCTCAGCGTGAACGGTTTGTTGCAGTGGCGCACCGACGAACTCCATATTGGCACCGAAATACCAGTTGCCGCTGATACCGCGCGCAATAGCCCCGACATTGAAATGCGAAACTGTGGCTACCGCGCAGGCAGCCGCCAGCGGTAACAACGCAAGCGCCAGGTTATCGGTATCCAGTTGCGTTTGCTGTTGCAGATTGGCGACCTGTGTGGCTGTCAGCACAGCGTGAAAATCAGGATCATCCAAAATCGGGCGAAGCGCAGTTTGCAGCGTTGACGGCAACGCGTCGAAAGCAGCGAGGAAACGTGGGTGCATGAAAGCCTCTTAAATCATCAGGAAAAGGTGCCGGATAACGGTTATATGTGATCCCCGTCGCTCTGACAATGCAACCTGGTTTGCTTGTTTCAACTTTGCGAGATCTCTCGCAAAGTTTTAGCCAAACCAGTGCATCATCAGCGGAAAGAGAAAGGGCGCAAGCAGCGAAGTAATAATGCCGCAGATCACCAGCGCCAACGAACTGAAAGCACCTTCCTGAAAATCAACCTCGGCGCTGCGTGCAGTACCCAGCGCGTGCGAAGCATTGCCAATCGCTAGCCCCCGTGCCGCCTTGGTTTTAACCCCCAGCAGGTTAAGCAGCATGTGGCCAAACACCGCCCCTAAAACGCCGGCAATAAGCACGCAGATAGCGCTGATGGCGGGAATACCCTGCAGCGAGCCAGAAACCGCCATCGCAATCGGCGTGGTGACAGATTTAGGCATGATGGTGGCGGCAATCTCAGGTGTTGCACCCATCCATAAGGCAATTGCGGTGCCGGAAACCATGGCAGTCACGCTGCCGATAAAGCAGACGCTGATAATTGATTTCCAGCGAGCACGAATCTGATGCATTTGCTCATACAGCGGTAGCGCGAGCGCAACAACAGCAGGCTGCAACAGCTGATTAAGGATCTGGCTGCCAGCAAAATAGCGGGTGTAAGGAATGTGCAGCAGCAGCAGAATCGGGATGATAATCGCCATGGCGACCAGCAGCGGATTGATCAATGAGATTTTCAATCGCTTAGCCAGTCGACGTGCAATGTAAAAGGCCGCGATGGTCAGCGGCAGCGACCACCAAATATCAATCATCGCGCGGCTCCTTTACAGGACGCGTATGCAGTTTGTGTGTGCTCAATCCCACCACCGTTAACACCAGAAAAGTGCTGACGACGCAGGAGACCACGATTGGACCAAACTGCTCGGTCAAAATATCGGTATAGCTCATTACGCCTACGCTGATCGGCACAAACAGCAGCGCCATATAACGAATGATGAGATGACACCCGGGTTTAACCCACTTTACCGGCAAAATTCGACAAGCCAGCAGGGCGAATAAGATCAGCATACCAATGATGCTACCGGGAATAGTGATAGGCAGTAACAGCGCGATGCTATTTCCCGCATATAAACAGAGATAAATAATGATGAAGGCGCGCAGGTAGCGCCAGATGACAGACAGCACGGTGGGCATGACAGGCTCCTGTTTTTACTGAGCTTCATCATACGCATTAACTGCTTAGCGTGCTAGCGGTCACATTTACGCGGGGAAACGTTGCGTTACTGACTGGAATAAAAGGAGAAAGACGGATTTGAAGAACACTCTCTCCCGCTGAGGGAGAGAGTGAAAAAGCTTACTTAACCGGCATGCCTGGCACTGCACCGCTGTCCACAGAGAGCACGAACAGATCTTTGCCGCCAGGACCCGCAGAAAGCACCATGCCTTCGGAGATGCCAAAGCGCATTTTACGCGGTGCCAGGTTGGCAACGATGATGGTCATTTTGCCGACCAATACCGAAGGATCGGGATAGGCTGCGCGAATGCCAGAGAAAATCTGACGCTTCTCACCGCCCACATCCAAATCCAGACGCAGCAGTTTGTCAGAGCCTTCGACCAGCTCAGCTTTCTCGATCAGCGCAACACGCATATCCACTTTAGCGAAGTCATCAATGGTAATGGCATCACCAATCGGTGCATCGGCCAGCGGGCCGGTGGCCGCAGGTTTGTTCGCGACCGCAGCATCTTCTTTTGACGCTTCAATCAGACCATTTACTTTGGTCATTTCAATGCGGCTATAAAGTGCTTTAAACGGTGCCACCTGATGATCCAGCAGCGGTTGCTGAATGGCATCCCAGCTTAGCGCTGAGTTTAGGAACGCTTCGGTGCGTTCGCTCAGCGATGGCAGCACGGGCTTCAGCCAGGTCATCAATACGCGGAACATGTTGATGCCCATAGAACAGATCGCCTGCAGGTCAGCATCGCGGCCTTCCTGCTTCGCCACCACCCAAGGAGCCTGCTCGTCAACGTAACGGTTGGCGATATCGGCCAGCGCCATAATCTCACGGATAGCACGGCTGAATTCGCGGTTCGCCCAGGCTTCACCAATTTTCTCTGAGGCATCCAGGAAAGTTTGATACAACGCCGGATCGGCCAATTCGCTGGCGAGCTTGCCGTCGAAACGCTTGGTGATAAAGCCCGCGTTACGTGAAGCCAGATTCACCACTTTATTCACGATGTCAGCGTTCACGCGCTGAACGAAATCTTCCAGATTCAGGTCGATATCATCGATGCGGGAAGAGAGCTTCGCTGCGTAGTAATAACGCAGGCTGTCGGCATCAAGGTGTTGCAACCAAGTGCTGGCCTTGATGAAGGTGCCGCGTGATTTGGACATCTTCGCACCGTTTACGGTCACATAGCCGTGAACGAACAGGTTGTTTGGCTTGCGGAAGTTGCTGCCTTCCAGCATTGCTGGCCAGAACAGGCTGTGGAAGTAAACAATGTCTTTACCGATAAAGTGATAGAGCTCAGTGGTGGAATCTTTTTTCCAGAACTCATCAAAGTCGATGTCGCCGCGCTTGTCGCACAGATTTTTGAATGAGCCCATGTAACCAATTGGCGCATCCAGCCAGACGTAGAAATATTTGCCCGGCGCATCGGGAATTTCAAAGCCGAAATAAGGCGCATCGCGGGAGATATCCCACTGTTGCAGGCCCGACTCAAACCACTCCTGCATTTTGTTAGCGACCTGCTCCTGCAGCGCGCCGGAACGTGTCCAGGCTTGCAGCATTTCGCTGAACGAAGGCAGATCAAAAAAGAAATGTTCAGAGTCACGCATTTCCGGTGTCGCACCAGAAACCACCGATTTAGGCTCAATCAGCTCAGTTGGGCTGTAAGTTGCGCCACAAACTTCGCAGTTATCGCCATACTGATCGGGTGACTTACAATTCGGGCAGGTGCCTTTTACAAAGCGATCGGGCAGGAACATGCCTTTTTCAGGATCGTACAGCTGAGAAATGACGCGGTTTTTAATGAAACCGTTCTCTTTCAGGCGGCCATAGATCAGTTCTGACAGCTGACGGTTTTCATCGCCATGCGTTGAGTGATAATTGTCATAGCTGACATTGAAACCCGCGAAATCCGCTTCATGCTCTTGTTTCATTTCAGCAATCATCTGCTCTGGCTCAATGCCAAGCTGCTGCGCTTTGAGCATAATTGGCGTGCCGTGCGCATCATCAGCGCAGATGAAATAAACCTGATTGCCACGCATTCGTTGGTAACGCACCCAAATGTCTGCCTGGATATGCTCGAGCATGTGGCCGAGATGGATTGAACCGTTCGCGTAAGGCAGTGCGCACGTTACCAGAATTTTTTTAGCGACTTGAGTCATAGTTTGCGTAGCTTTCTGTTGATTGAAAAAACGGGCTTAGATGTTAACCGAAGCCTACTCCGGCGTAAACACAAGCGGCGTACGCTTCATCATCGTGGGCTTCTGATAGTATTGACAATACACCGCTGAAATACAGCGTTAGAAAAATGAAAAAGGAGTGGGGATGACATCACAATCCCGAGAACCGCATACACCTGAAGCTCTGCGCGCCGTTGTTGTCGGCGTGCTGAACAGCTTTGAACATCCAACCCTCAAACGCAACCTTACCGCGATCAAGGCGCTGCACCATGTTGCTCAGCTGGATGGCAAACTGCATATCGAGCTGGTTATGCCCTTTGCCTGGACCAGCGCCTTTGAGGAGCTGAAAGCGCAAACCAGCTCTGAGCTGCTGCGTTTAACCGGTACGCGCGCCATTGACTGGCGGCTCAATCACGATATTGCCACCCTGAAGCGCGTGAAAGGTCAGTCGGGTGTAAAAGGGGTAAAAAATATCGTTGCCGTCAGTTCTGGCAAGGGCGGCGTCGGTAAATCCAGTACCGCTGTCAATATGGCGCTGGCTCTCGCGGCAGAAGGCGCACGCGTGGGTATTCTGGATGCGGATATTTATGGCCCTTCAGTGCCCACCATGCTTGGCACTGAAAATGAACGTCCAACCTCGCCGGATGGCACGCACATGGCACCGATTATGGCGCATGGCCTTGCCACCAACTCTATCGGTTATCTGGTCACCGATGATAACGCGATGGTGTGGCGCGGGCCGATGGCCAGTAAAGCACTGATGCAGCTGTTGAACGAAACTTTGTGGCCCGAACTCGATTACCTGGTGCTGGATATGCCGCCAGGAACCGGTGATATTCAGCTCACGCTGGCGCAAAATGTTCCGGTAACGGGTGCGCTGGTAGTGACCACGCCGCAAGACATTGCGCTGATTGATGCACGCAAAGGCTTGGTCATGTTTGAAAAAGTGAATGTGCCGGTGCTGGGTATTGTGGAAAACATGAGCATTCACATTTGCAGCAACTGTGGCTTCCATGAACCGATTTTTGGTACCGGCGGCGCTGAAAAACTGGCAGAAGATTACGGTACGCGATTGCTGGCGCAGCTGCCGTTGCATATTAATCTGCGTGAGGATCTGGACGACGGTGAACCCACGGTTATTCGTCGCCCTGAGAGTGAGTTTACTGCGCTCTATCGCCAGTTAGCCGGGCGGGTTGCCGCTCAGCTTTACTGGCAAGGCGACGTCATTCCTGACGACATCGCCTTCCGCGCGATTTAACCCACGCCCGATCCGCTGGCGAACGCTGACGCCAGCGGATAATGCATCAAGACATATTTCCCCTGATCGCCTTCACCCTGAGCAATCATTTGCCAGCCGTGTTGCAGGTAAAATGCCTGCGCCGCCTTATTCATTTGCAAGCATTTCAGTGCGCCCGTTGAGGTAAAGCGCGCTTGCACCACTTCCAGTAAGGCGCTGCCGACGCCACGTCCTTGATAATCGGGATCAACATACAGGCTATGTAGAAAGTTATCGTTCTCCAGCAATCCTGCAAAACCCACACGATGTCCTTCTAACTCAGCGACCAATATCGTTTCGCCAATAATTACTGCATCGAAATCCTCAAGCTTCCAATGGCTGCCATCAATCCAGTGCCAGTTTTCACGGCGTGAAGCTAAAAAGAGGGTGCGCAGGAAAGGGCGATCGGATTCAGTAAACAATCGAATGTGCACAAGTCAGCTCCTAAAAACATCTTTTCTACAAAGCTAGCAGCTAAGTTGAGAAATGATAAACCGCGTTAATACAGCGAGATTACGTGTAAACTGCGCAGCGGTGCCATTTACTCGGCTTACTTCCCGTTGCAGATGTGCTGGCTGTTCGCACGCATCCCCTTTGAGCCAAATGCCAAGGGTTTGCGCGCTTGCCGCCTTTTTGCAACGCGGGATAGGTAGAGTAAAGATTGATAAAATCGGCGTTTGATAGCTTTCGTTTATTTGATTGATAACGACTGCATATTAGATGTTGGCCCAAAAATTCTGTAACGTGCATCACATCTTTTAACGGAGGCCATCATGTCTATTATCAATACCAAAATTAAGCCGTTTAAAAACGCAGCATTCAAAAACGGCGAATTCATCGACGTAACCGAGAAAGACGTTGAAGGTAAATGGAGTGTTTTCTTCTTCTATCCAGCTGACTTCACCTTCGTTTGCCCAACTGAGCTGGGTGATGTTGCTGATCATCACGAAGAATTCCAGAAACTGGGCGTAGATATCTATTCTGTTTCTACCGACACCCACTTTACCCACAAAGCCTGGCACGGTTCTTCTGACACCATCGCAAAAATCAAGTATGCGATGATCGGCGACCCAACTGGCGCGCTGACCCGCAACTTCGAAATCATGCGTGAAGCAGAAGGTCTGGCCGATCGTGGTACCTTCATCGTTGACCCAGAAGGCATCATTCAGGCAATCGAAATCACTGCTGAAGGCATTGGCCGTGACGCATCTGACCTGATTCGCAAAGTTAAAGCGGCTCAGTATGTGGCTTCTCACCCAGGTGAAGTGTGCCCAGCTAAGTGGAAAGAAGGTGAAGCAACGCTGGCTCCATCTCTGGATCTGGTTGGCAAAATCTAATCCCGCTTTAGCCCTTCGATCTTTCTCTCATCGGGTGCTACGGCACCCGATTTTTTGACCAGGAACTCACTATGCTCGACACAAATTTGAAAACCCAACTCAAGGCCTATCTTGAGAAATTAACCAAGCCTGTTGAGTTGATTGCCACACTGGATGATGGCGCGAAATCAGCAGAGATTCGTGATCTGTTGGTCGATATCGCGGGACTTTCTGAGAAAGTCAGCTTCCGTGAAGAGAACGATCGTCAGGTTCGTAAACCCTCATTTTTAATTACTAATCCAGGCGCAGATCACGGTCCACGTTTTGCGGGTTCGCCGTTAGGCCACGAATTTACTTCACTGGTGCTGGCATTGCTGCAGACCGGTGGACATCCATCCAAAGAAGCGCAGAGCCTGTTAGATCAGGTTACTGAGCTGGATGGCGACTTCCATTTCGAAACTTACTATTCGCTGTCATGCCACAACTGCCCTGACGTCGTTCAGGCGCTGAACCTGATGGCCGTGTTGAATCCGCGCATCAGCCACACCGCGATTGACGGTGGCCTGTTCCAGAACGAGATTCAGGAACGCAACATCATGGGCGTGCCAGCGGTTTACCTGAACGGTAAAGAGTTTGGTCAGGGCCGTTTGAGCCTGGCGGAGATTGTCAGCAAAGTAGACACCAACGCGGATAAGCGTGCGGCAGAAGAGTTAAACAAACGTGAAGCCTACGAAGTGCTGATCGTCGGCAGCGGCCCAGCGGGCGCAGCGGCAGCGATTTACTCCGCACGTAAAGGCATCCGCACCGGTTTGATGGGTGAACGTTTTGGTGGTCAGGTGCTCGACACCGTTGATATCGAAAACTACATCTCCGTACCAAAAACGGAAGGTGCAAAACTGGCGGGTTCACTGCGCGCACACGTTGATGATTACAACGTTGATGTGATTGAAAGTCAGAGCGCCATCAAACTGATTCCGGCTGCGGTCGAAGGCGGTTTGCATGCGATTGAAACCGCGTCGGGTGCAGTGCTGAAATCTCGCAGCATTATCCTGGCGACCGGCGCACGATGGCGCAATATGGGTGTGCCGGGCGAAGAAGAATATCGCACTAAAGGCGTGACTTACTGCCCACACTGCGATGGCCCACTGTTCAAAGGCAAACGCACAGCTGTGATTGGCGGCGGTAACTCTGGTGTTGAAGCGGCAATTGATCTGGCAGGTATTGTTGAGCACGTCACCCTGCTGGAGTTTGCTGGTGAAATGCGCGCCGATCAGGTGCTGCAGGATAAACTGCGCAGCTTGAAAAACGTTGACGTGATTCTGAATGCACAGACCACGGAAGTGAAAGGCGATGGCAGTAAAGTGACCGGTTTACAATATATTGACCGCACCAACCAGACCACGCATGAGCTGCCGCTGTCCGGTATCTTTGTTCAGATTGGTTTGCTGCCAAACACACCATGGCTGGAAGGCGCGGTTGAGCGTAACAAGATGGGCGAGATCATCATCGACGCAAAATGCGAAACCACTCTGAAAGGCGTGTTTGCTGCGGGTGACTGCACCACCGTACCGTACAAGCAAATCATCATCGCCAGCGGTGAAGGCGCCAAAGCCTCACTCAGCGCGTTTGATTATTTAATTCGTACGCAATCAGCTGAGTAATTAACGCACTCGCTACGCAATAACCCCGGAACCTCTGTTCTGGGGTTTTTTTTAGTATCCCGCTAACGACATGAGCATCATCCACACCGGCGTGGTTATGGCTGCAAATATCGTGGAAAACAGCATACTGGCCGCTGCCGGGCCGGTAATGACATTGAACTTCTGCGACATCAAATAGACATTCACACCCACCGCCATTGAACCCAACAACACCACGACTTTGCTCTCCAGCGGCGGTAAATCAGTTAACCACGCAATAGCCCACACCGTCATCGGTTGCAGAATCAGCTTCAGCAGACAAATGGTATAACTCTCTTTTAATCCTTCACGCACCCGGTAATGCGCCAGGCTCATGCCCAGCGTGATCAGCGAGAGCGGTGCGGCGATGGAGGCCAGCATGCGTAGCGGTTCCGCCGCAATTAACGGCAGGGGGCGCTGTAAAAAACTCCAAATCGTGCCGCTTAAAATGCCGATGATCAATGGATTTTTCAGCACGCTAATCAAGGTAAGGCCTAAACCTTTTAAGGATAAGTTGCCGTGCTTAGCCCATTCCACAGAAAGGGTGAGCAGCGTCCAGAGAATCAGGCTGTTAAACACCAATACCAGCGCCACCGAAGGCAGCGCTTCGGCTCCCAACAGCGCCGTTGCTACAGGAATACCCAGCATCACGTTATTCGAGAAAATGCCGCCGAGCGCAAACACCGAACCGGCAACCCCATCTAGCTTAAATAAGCGTGTCGCGAGAGCACGCCCAACAATAAACACCAGCAAGCAGCTACCGAAAAAAGCCAGCAACAGGCGAAAGTCCACCGGTGGGCTTTTATAAAAATCGCTCATGACGCGAAATAACATGCAGGGCAGGGCGACGTTGAACACAAAGCGGTTCATGCCCTCGCTGATGCTGGCAGGCCATTTACCAAAGCGGGTCAGACAAAAACCGATAAAAATGAGTACAAACAGCGGGGCTGACAAATAGATCTGATGACTTAGCGTATCCAACAAGGTAGACATAGGCGACTGAAGGTAAGTGTCTCAATAGTTTTAAGACTAACAGGTTGTCGCTGAAGGTGTAACCTGCTGAATGGCTTAAGGTAGGTAACGCGTCGGCACGTTATCCTTGAACGGTAAAACTAACCCAACCAGCGACGTGCTTGTTCATCGCTGATATCGCGGTAATAAATCCGATGGATCATCTCCCCGCAACTTTTGCAGCTGGCAGTAATATAAGTAGAAAGATAAGTTCGGCCATTAGGCGAAACTGCACCCTGACGGGTAATATTAATCTCGTGCCAGCGGTGCCGATGGGGAATAAACGCTAAGAATCGCATCATACTTCCTGAAAGTATAAAGTTCCGTCTTTATTGTCTTCTTAACTCCTTGAAAAAATGCTCTTTTCTCTATGTTTTGCGCAGGTTCTTTATTATTTATAATTCAGCTAATATTAGGGTTTAATTAAATTATCGTTGTAAGCTATTTCTGATTAAATTATTTCCATTCGTTTTTAAACCCGCTGCATTAAGCCTGTTTTTAAGGGGGGAAGGGTTGATCGAGATCATGCGATACGCTTCAAGATAACATTTATCTACCTTGCTTTAGTTTTCACGCTTCCTTATGCTGCAAGCCGTAACAATGACTCGGGGTGCCGCTTTCTACCAGGAAAGGACTAACAATAAAAGGACGAAGTAACATATGCCAATTCCAGCTTACCTATGGCTTAAAGACGATGGCGGCGCATTGATCAAAGGCTCTGTTGACGTTCATGGACGTGAAAACAGCATCGAAGTGCAGGGTTTTGCACACGGTGTAACTCTTCCTGTTGACCCGACCACTGGCAAAATCACCGCCACTCGTTCACATATGCCTGTCAGTTTTGAGAAGGAATTCGATGCATCAAGCCCGTATCTTTTCAAGGCTGTGACAACGGGACAAACACTCAAATCTGCCGAAATCAAATGGTATCGCATTAGCGATGCAGGCCAAGAGGTTGAATATTTCAATATGCTCTTCGAAGGCGTGAAGATCGTTTCTGTTTTGCCGGGGATGGCAAACATCAAAGCTAGCAGCGGGCAAACTAATCACGTTGAATCGGTTGCAATGATGTATGAAAAAGTGACCTGGCGTTACACTGATGGCAATATCCAGCACTCTGATGCATGGAATGAAAGATAAAATAAACTGGGCTAAGCCCGGTTCTTATATTTCTTGAATAAAAACAGAGATATAATCATAGTTAGTATTGTTTCGATGAGAGACATTGCCACCAACATTTGACCAAATGCTCCTTCAGCATCGTGAAAGCCTAATTCAGATGTAAAATCAATAAACCACGAGGTGTTAGATTTAATTACTGGTATAAATATTTTATAGTTCAACCACATAAATAAAAAAAACATCAAGGCGAAGGATAGCGTCTTCTTCGGAATCACTGATGATTTAGCACACACCGGAAACTCCTCCGTCGATTACTTCAATCGTTCCATACGAATACAATTGTGTTCCGGGGATGTTTGTATTTCCATATGTATAAGTCATTAGCGCCTGCCTTATTTTAATGAAGTCACTACGGTGCTGTAATGTTATACATCCCTGAGAAATCCCTGCCGGACCAATTGGATGCAATCTAAAATTCCCCCTTTCTACGCCATCAATGAATGTTTTGTCATCAACGTGTGAATCTTGTCTAAATAGTCCAAACCATTCCGAGTGAATTACGGGGGTATCTGTTGGCCATGTCCAAGCCTCACGGCTCATTGTGTACAGCATGGACTTAAACCCATTAACAGGACGTTTCACGATGTGATAGCGACCAAGCGGGATCGGCCCTTTGAAAGGTATAGCGGCACATGCGGCATTGTTGCGATACTGATCATTGCCAGAAAACGCCATAAAGTGCCCTATACCTGGTAGTATGAGGGGAGAGAATTGTGCGCCTGTAAGAATAAACTTTCCGTTGATTGCCATTTGGCTTTAATCCCTTATTAGTAATCCACTCTTATGATAAGGTTTTTATTGTTGATTTAAAGAAATCATCAAAATTAACAGCGTATTAATTACAATTTCAAAAGCTTTTAGCACGATGGTAGGCTCTGCCAGGGGCTCAGTCACGCTTCATAAAGAGTACTTGGTTAACCTCATCACAACGCGTTTGGTGAGTATTGCCTGATAAGGGATAGGTAGGGAGGCAAGGGAAATAAATTATATTTGCTGAGATAAAATTTAGGATCGTCTTTTAATACATAAATTAGCTGGGGCCTCAGCCCCAACTCCTGACAGATTCATCAATCGACGTTCTAGAGGTATTTGATGGTTTCTTATCGCAGGTTAACGACGGAACTAAAGGACGCTATAGCAACCTTCGCCGTATGATTGTTTTTGCAGGTTCTGATGCATACAGCAAGTTACGTTTTCATACGTCGATGAAAAGTGCATTCCAATATGTTAGTCCACTTGATGAAGGAAATATCATTACACAGAGACGTGAAATCTTACCCAACGTTAAAACATTCACAATGCCTGGCATTGCAGTTGACGTAGTTAAAATCACAGACCCACTTCTAACATAATGGCGAAGATTGATATTCAAGATGACGAAGGAAATAGCCTTATCATCGACAAAATCAACGACAGAATGTTGGTTAGCTTGATTAATATCAGCCGATTAGCAGCACATTACAAAATAACTCCGCAACTTGTAGCCTTAAGAACCTGCAAAACAATTATTGATGGTGAAGGGAAGCCTTATCGGAGTTTGGTTACGGCGGTTAATTCGCCAGTTAGAAAATAGAGTAAAACGCCTTAATGATTGATCCTCGCACTGCGGGGATTTTTGTATAGGGCTTCTGCGCGTTATCAAAGCGGTCAAAGTGGGATACAAAGCGGTTTACAAGCTGGGATCAACTCACCTATGATTGCACTGAGTGATTGAGCAATTATTATAAAAATATGCTTATCTATCAATGACTAGGGGTGCCTTTTAGGCTGAGATATACCCTTTGAACCTGATCTGGATTAATGCCAGCGTAGGGAAGTCTGATGCCTGACCGCATTTGCCTTCTTGTTCGCCGGTTGGGAGTTATGATGACACATCAACCTGAACACCTTTCTGACGCGCACGTCGCGCGTATCCTGCATCAATTTCGCCAACACGCGCCGCTGGTTCATTGCATGACCAATGATGTCGTGCAAACCTTCACGGCCAATGTACTGCTGGCGCTCAACGCGTCGCCTGCCATGGTTATCGATCCTGAAGAAGCTGCGCAATTCAGCGGCTTTGCCGACGCGTTGCTGATTAATGTGGGCACCTTAACGCAGGATCGTCAACTCGCTATGCAAGCCGCCGTTACCGCCGCCAATCAAGCTGGCACGCCATGGACACTTGATCCGGTTGCGGTGGGCGCGCTCACGTTACGCAGCGCATTCTGCCAGCAATTGCTGAGTCAAAAACCCGCCGCTATTCGCGGTAATGCCTCTGAAATTTTAGCGCTAGCGCAGCAAGCTGCGGGCGGGCGAGGCGTTGATAGTTTGCATCAGGCCGATGCCGCAGTGGCAGCCGCTCAGCAGCTTGCTCGCGATTATCACACCCTTGTGATCGTCACCGGCGAAGTTGATTACGCCACTGATGGCTCACGCACCTTAACCATTTCCGGCGGTAGCCCACTGATGACACGCGTAGTCGGCACGGGCTGCGCGTTATCGGCGGTAGTTGCCGCTTTCAGCAGCCTGCCGGGCGATGGCTTGCTCAACGTTGCCTGTGCATGTCGGGTGATGGCGCTGGCAGGGAAAAAAGCGGCGGCGCAAGCGCAAGGGCCGGGCACCTTTGTCGCCGCGTTTCTTGATGCGTTATGGATGCTGGAGGTGGCAGCATGAAGCGCATTAACGCCTTAACCATCGCCGGCACCGATCCCAGTGGCGGAGCCGGGATCCAAGCCGATCTCAAAGCTTTCTCTGCGTTAGGCGCTTATGGCACCAGCGTTATTACTGCGCTGGTGGCGCAAAATACCTGCGGCGTGCAATCGGTTTACCGCGTGGATCCTGACTTTGTCACGGCGCAGTTGGATTCAGTGCTGGATGATGTGCGCATCGATAGCGCGAAAATCGGCATGTTAGCGGAAACCGCGATTGTGGAGCGCGTGGCTCAGCGCCTGAAACGAGCCAGTTTACCCTTTGTCGTGCTGGATACGGTGATGGTGGCCAAGAGCGGCGATGCACTGCTTTCACCGGATGCAATTGCCAGCGTGCGTGAACTGTTATTGCCACAGGTTTCACTGATTACCCCGAATTTGCCAGAAGCCGCCGCACTGTTAAATTGTGCAATTGCGCACAACGAAGATGAAATGCTGACGCAGGGTGAAGCGCTGCTGGCGTTGGGTTGTCAGGCGGTGCTGATGAAAGGGGGACACCTGAGCAATGAGGAAAGCCCGGACTGGCTGATTACGCGCTCAGCTCAGCAACGTTTTACCGCACCTCGTGTGAATACGCGTCACACACACGGCACCGGTTGTACGCTTTCGGCGGCGCTAGCGGCGCTGCGTCCACGCCATCAAAACTGGCAGGAGACGTTAACGGAAGCCAAAGCCTGGTTGCAGCAAGCCTTGTTACACGCTGATTCACTGGAAGTGGGCAAAGGCATTGGGCCGGTGCATCACTTCCATCAATGGTGGTAAGGAGAGAGACTAAAACGGGGCTTTTTCCTGGGGATCCGTCTGAAAAATGGAGTCAGCAATTTGCGTCATAGCGTGAATAAGGTCCAGGCTGTGGGGGTCGAATCGGCGGGTGCCGGTTCACCCTCGACAGCTAACAGGAGTTGACATGACGGACATCGTACAGTTATTGGGCAAAGAAGCGGATTCCCTTCTTCAACATCGCTGCATGACCCTTCCAGCGGAAAGCCTGTATTTACCAGGCGCGGATTTCGTTGATCGGGTAATGATCGACAACAACCGTTCTCCTGCGGTACTGCGCAATATGCAAACGCTGTATAACACCGGTCGCCTGGCGGGAACCGGTTATCTCTCTATTCTGCCGGTCGATCAGGGTGTAGAGCATTCAGCTGGCGCCTCGTTTGCCGCTAATCCGCACTATTTTGATCCCAAAAACATTGTTGAACTGGCGATCGAAGCGGGCTGTAATTGCGTAGCATCAACCTACGGTGTATTGGCTTCCGTATCGCGTCGTTATGCGCACCGCATTCCATTTTTAATGAAGCTTAACCACAACGAAACGCTGAGTTATCCGGCGCAATACGATCAAACGCTGTATGCCAGCGTCGATCAGGCGTTCAACATGGGCGCAGTAGCGGTTGGCGCGACTATTTACTTCGGTTCAGAGCAATCACGCCGCCAAATTGAAGAAATTTCTGCGGCTTTTGAGCGCGCACATGAATTGGGCCTGGTCACAGTATTGTGGGCTTACCTGCGCAATAACGACTTTAAAAAGGATGGCGTGGATTATCACTCCAGTGCGGATTTAACGGGTCAGGCGAACCATTTGGCGGCGACGATTGGTGCCGACATCGTTAAGCAGAAAATGGCGGAAAACAACGGCGGCTATAACGCGGTGAAATTTGGTCATACCGATGAGCGCGTTTACACCAAGCTGACTACTGAAAATCCCATCGATTTGGTGCGTTATCAGTTAGCAAACTGCTATATGGGCCGCGCCGGGTTGATCAATTCGGGTGGCGCGTCAGCGGGTGAAACAGATATTGCCGAATCAGTGCGTACCGCCGTTATTAACAAACGTGCCGGAGGCATGGGATTGATTCTGGGACGTAAGGCGTTCAAGAAATCGTTGAAGGATGGCGTCGCGCTGATAAATGCAGTGCAGGATGTTTATTTGTCAAAAGAGGTGACGATTGCGTAAGGAGTGAGTCCTCTGCGCGCTGCCCCCCATCCCGGCCTTCCTCCGCGAAGCGGGGGAAGGAGACGCTGCCACATGCCGTCTCATCACTAACATAAAGCAGCATCTTCCTCCCCCATTTATGGGGGAGGATTGAGGTGGGGGACAAACGACCTCGCACTTCAGAGGATTGAGGTGGGGGCAAACGGCCTCGCACTTCAAAAGAATAAGGGGACAAACGACTCAAGGCCCTTCAAACCATTCACTGTTGCGTTCGGCAATGGGCGTTATTGAGAAAATCATCTCTTGTAGATGGCGGCGCATCGCTGCTTCTGCGGCATCAGCATCATGAGCTTGTAGCGCTGCGAAAATTTCCTGATGCTGCTCAATCAAACTTTCCGGGGGGGAAACTTCACTCAAGGTTAAAAAGCGCACCCGATCCATCGCCGCCTTGATATTTTCCACCGTTTCCCACGCCAGCGTGCAGTTGATGCTCTCAGCAATTAAACGGTGAAACTCATCATCCAGGCTAAGAAATGCCTGGCTGTCATGCCGCTCAGCAGCCATTTTTTGCAATTGCAAATTGTGTTCCAGCGCCATCAAAGCCGGCGACGCGATCTCCACTGCGGCACGGCGAACCACCGCAATCTCCACTGCTTCGCGGATGAAACGCCCATCGGCTACGCGCTTAGCGGAAATCTTACGCACGAAGGTGCCACGTTGTGGCAGCACCTGTACCAATCCGGCTTCTGCCAGCTTAATAAAAGCTTCACGTACCGGCTGACGTGAAACATTGAAGCGAGCAGAAACTTCTTTCTCAGAGAGCAACGAACCGGGTTGAATCACACAGGTGACGATATCTTTGCGCAGATAACGGTAAATCTGCTGGTTCACTGGCTCGCTGGTGGTAATGGTATAGGCGATCGTCATGCGGCAATGTCCATATTACGGCTGACATAAGCCAGCCCGTAGAGAAAGAATCAGTCTAATCAGCACGCTGCATCTGCGCCAGTGCTTTTGCTACCGCACAATCATGCCGCGTTCATTATTTGATGTACGGTAGCGCGGGCGCCTTGCTGCACCAGTTGCTGATAAAAATGCGTTAATCGGGCAACAAAGTCACCATTTTGTGCCAAATCTTCGCCAAACACCGCGTTCATCCCCAACAAAGCCCGCACGCGAGCTTCACCGTCTTCGCTGTTTTTCACACACTCGGCCAGCGCATTTTTCAGAGGATCTCGTATCTCAATCGGCTGGCCTTGTTCATCTACACCGCCGACATAACGCATCCAGGCGGCAATGCCAAGCAGCAGCAGGTCGCAGCGGCTGCCGTTACGCAGGTGCCAGCGCAGACTATCCAACATCCGTTGTGGCAACTTTTGGGTGCCATCGGTAGCGATCTGATAAGTACGATGTTTAATCGCGCGGTTTTCATAGCGGGCGATTAACGAGTCGGCGTAGGCTTGCAAATCTACCCCTTGAGTGCGCAAGGTTGGCGCTTGCTCATCCACCATTAATGCGCGAGCGGCAGCCCGGAAGTGGCTGTCACCCATGCAATCGCTGATGTGTTCGTAGCCCGCCAAAAAACCCAAATAGGCGAGGAATGAATGGCTACCATTCAGCATCCGCAGCTTCATCTCTTCAAAAGGCAGTACATCGTTTACCAGTTCGGCACCGGCTTTTTCCCACGCTGGGCGGCCGCTGACAAAGTTATCTTCAACCACCCACTGAAAAAACGGCTCTGCTTCTACGGCCACCGGATCCTCCGAACCCAGACGTGCGGTGAGCTGCTCGAAAGCGCTTTCAGTCATGGCAGGTACAATGCGATCAACCATCGTGGAAGGGAAAGTGATGTGTTGCTGAATGTAGTCGGCTAAATCGTCATCCTGACGCTGCGCCAGTTGCACAATCACATTGCGCGTGACATGGCCATTTTCCGGCATATTGTCACAAGACATCACGCTAAACGGCGCTAACCCGGCGTCGCGACGGCGGCGGATTGCCGCCAGTATCAGGCCAGGCAAAGAGCGTGGCGCGTCTGGCTGGGCAAGGTCATGCACGATATCAGGGTGATCTGGATTGAGATCACCGCTGGCAGGTAAATGGCAATAACCCTTTTCCGTAACGGTCATCGAAACAATGGCGACGTCTGGCTGGCTCATGGCGTCAATCACCGCCTCGATTCCGTCGCCTTTGCCGTGCAGCGCAGCAGTGATCACGCCAATTACGCGGGTCTTCAGCGAGTCGTCGGCCATCTCTGTCACGGTGTAGAGCAAATCCTGTTCACGCAGCGCCTGAATAAGTGCGCCGCTGTTGAGATTCACTTCGCAATAGCCCCAATCTGAACCTTGCTCAGCCAGCTTGTCGCTGCACAGCGCCTGATGGGCGCGGTGGAAGGCGCCAAAGCCAATATGCACCATACGTGTTTTAAGTTTGCTACGGTCGTAGCGCGGGCGCTGAACGTCAGCGGGAAGGCGATCGATATCTAACATAGTCTGTCCTTATGGCAAACGGGGCGCCATGCGCCCCGTAATCAGTAATGCATTAACCGCGTCCTGCTTAAACCGAAACCGGTTTGTCGATGGTTTTCGGACTGCGAATCACAAACAGCACCAGGAATGCACCCACGGCGGCGACACATCCCGCCAGGATAAAGGCGCTGTCGAACTTGCCGGTGTGCTGCACAATGAAGCCGGTCACGATGGGACCGATGATGCCCGACAAACTGCCCACCAGATGAATAAATCCACTGATGCTGCCGACGCGGCTTTTGTGCACGACATCCTGAATAATCGCCCAGTAAATCGCGCCGGTGATGTAGAGGAAGAAGATCGATATCGACATCATCATCACGGCAGGCACCACATCTTTTATCGTACCCGCCAGTGCGACACAAATGGCGGCAGCAAACAGTGAGACCACTAACACAATTTTACGTGACAACAGCAACTTGCCAGTGATGTTGAAGATTTTATCGGAGATCCAGCCGCCGAGTGCCAGGCCGATAAAGCCAACAATCCACGGAATCATCGTCGTGATGCTCATGGCCTTGATATCCAGGCCATGTGCCTGCACCAGATAGGCCGGGAACCAGCTCAGGAAGAAGAACAGAATGTAGTTGTAACAGAAGAAGGCAAATGCGGTGACCAGGATAATGGGCTGACGCAGATAATAGCCAAAGGGATGGGCAGTTTGCGAAAGGTCAGCTTCATCATTCGGGTTTTCAGCCTTCATGTGATCAATCAGCGCACGCTCTTTTTCAGTCACCAGCTTGCTTTTTGCCGGGTTATCCGCCGCAAAGAACAGCCAGATGGTCATCCAAACCAACCCGATGCAGCAGACGATAACAAACGCCGGACGCCAACCGTAAGCAAGTGCCAGATAACCGATGATTGGACCGGCAACCGCGCCGCCCAGCGGTGAACCGGCGCTCAGCAAACCCATGGCGGTTGCTGCCTGTTTTTTCGGAAACCAGCCGTTAATGGCTTTGTTCGCCGAGGCGCAAATTGGGCCTTCCGCCATGCCGAACAGCACGCGCAGAATCAACAGTGACCAGAAACCGGTGGCCAATGCGGTCATGCCGCAAAAAATTGACCAAGCGCCAACAGCCACGGCGAGCACGATTTTTGGCCCAAATTTGTCGGTCGCCAGGCCACCAACAAAGTTAAACAACGCATAGCCGAAGAAGAAGCTACCGAAAATCATGCCGAACTGCTCAGCATTAATCGCCAGATCTTTTTCCACCATTGGAACAGTCAACGACAGCGCTACGCGATCGAGGTAGTTGATCATGTAGACAAGGAACAGCAGCAATACGAGGGTCCAGCGCAGATTCTTGAACATAGAAACTCCGTGATCTGTTTTCTACTTGTAATAGGCCGGCGGGTACGTACCGGCAGAGGACACCTGGTGTTCAGGCTAGGTTAACGCATTTGAAGAATCACCTTGCAGCAGGTACGTGGATCTTTTTCGAACAGCGTCATCGCACGTTCGATGTCGTGCAAAGGGAAATAGTGTGTGACCAGCTTCTCCGGCTGGATTAACCCTTTTTCCATCCATTCAATGACCTGCGGAAAGCGATGGCTGTTCAAACGCGAGGTAAACAGCGACAGCTCCTTGCTGGTTAAACTTTGCTGAGTAATGCTGCACGGCTCGCCGGAAAAACCGAGTAAACCGATGCGCGCAGCCGGTGAGGCGAGGGCGGCCGCTTCAGCCAAAATCGTAGGGTGGCAGGCAGCATCAATAATCAATGTTGGCTGTAACCCTTCTAACTGCGCTGCCAGCGGCACGTCAGCGTTGTTAAAGACGCGATCCGCACCGTTCTGCAACGCTAATTCCAGCCGCTCAGGCAGACGATCCACCACCAATACCTGATCCACGTTATAGACGCCTTTCAGCACCTGAATGGCGGTTAAACCCATCGGGCCTGCGCCGTAAATTAACGCAACATCTTGCTGCTGCGGCTTGAGAAACGCAGTGATGTTTGCCGCAATGGTGAAAGGCTCAACCAAACTGGCCAGTTTGTCGGGAATTGAGGCGGGCAGACGATACGCATTTTTCGCCGGAGCCACCGCATATTCACTGAAGCCGCCGTCGCGATGCACGCCAATGACCTGTAATTCCTTGCACACATTTGGCCGGCCTACTGAACACGGATAGCAAGCGCCACAGCTCACCACTGGGTCGACCGCCACACGTTCACCGAGGCGCACAGCATCAACGCCTTCGCCTAAAGCATCAATCACGCCAAAAAACTCATGGCCAATGACGCGGGGATATTTGGCAAACGGATTATGACCATGCCAGATATGCACGTCAGATCCACAAATACTGGCAAACTGCACCTTAACCCGCACTTCACCCGCAGCGGGTTGCGGCATTGGACGTTCGGCCAGCACCAGCTCGCCAGGTTGCTCAATAACGACACTTTTCATTGTGTTCTCCTTACCAGTTCCACAGCGTGCCATCTTCGAGGCGGGCTACGGGTAAATAGGCAGGTTCATAGGGATACTTCGACGCAAGTTTTTCATTGAAGTCGATGCCTAAACCCGGTTTGTTGCCCGGATGCATGTAACCATCTTCGAACGTCCAGTTGGCGTCGAACAGTTCCATCATCTGCTCGGAGAAGCCCATATATTCCTGAACGCCGAAATTGGGTACCCACAGGTCAAAGTGCAGCGCAGCAGCCATGCAAACCGGAGAGAGATCCGAAGGGCCGTGCGAGCCGGTGCGAACCTGATACAGCGAAGCAAAATCGGCAATACGGCGCATACCGGTGATGCCGCCTGCGTGGGTAATGGTGGTGCGGATATAATCAATCAGCTGCTCTTCAATCAGCTGTTTACAATCCCAGATGCTGTTGAACACTTCGCCTACCGCAATTGGCGTGACGGTATGCTGACGGATCAGACGGAAACACGCTTGGTTTTCAGCAGGTGTCGGATCCTCCATCCAGAACAGGCGGTAATCTTCCACGCTTTTTCCGAAGCGCGCGGCTTCAATTGGCGTCAGGCGATGATGCATGTCATGCAGCAGATGCTCGTCAAAGCCAAACTTATCGCGGATCGCTTCAAATAGCTTTGGCGTAAAATCGAGGTATTTTTCGGTTGACCATAATTGCTCTTCTGGCCAGTTACCTTTGGTAGCAGGCTCATAAGCCAGACCTTTGCCTTTTGCCATGCCGTAAGTGGTTTTCATTCCGGGTACGCCGCATTGGGCGCGAATCGCTTTAAAGCCCAGCTCTTTATGTTTGGCGTAATCGTCCATCACTTCATCAATAGAATGCCCGGTGGTGTGGCAATAGACCATCACGCCGGTGCGCGATGCGCCACCAAGCAACTGATAAAGCGGCATGTTGGCGGCTTTGCCTTTGATGTCCCACAGTGCCATATCCACGGCAGAAATCGCAGACATGGTGACAGGGCCACGACGCCAGTACGCGCCTTTGTAAAAGTATTGCCAGATGTCTTCGATTTGATGCGCATCGCGGCCAATCAACTGCGGGCAAACGTGATCTTTCAGATAGGAGGCAACAGGTAATTCACGGCCATTCAGCGTCGCGTCGCCAATGCCAGTTAAGCCTTCATCGGTGGTGATCTTAAGGGTGACAAAGTTTCTGCCTGCGCAGGTTACAAACACTTCCGCGTTAACAATTTTCATCGATGTAAGCCTTTATCCAGCGTTCAATGATGAAAAAATACGCGCATTAATACTACCATACAAGTTGATGTAGCGAAGTTGTGAACAGAATCACACTGTGCTTAACAGATAAGGGGAAGCTGCAAAGAGAAAAGGGCGGCGCACCGCCCCTTGAGCCAGCATCAGGCTAATAGCGGACACTGTGGTGGTAAGCGACAACTCAGCGCGCCGGGCAGAACATCGATATGAAACTCACGGCCCGACAGCGGCTCGCCATCAAGGTTGAAGGTCATTTCATGCGGCGAAAGAATATGCAGCGATTGCAGCTTCTTTCTGACAATGCCTGGATTGTCATCGTCGCCGGTCAATGAGTGCATCAATGTGGGCAACAGTTCCTGTGCGGTAACAATGCTGATATCGAGTTGCCCATCGTTGATCAGCGCCGAAGGACATAAGCGTTGTCCGCCGCCTGCCTGACGCCCATTGCCGATGCCGATCACCAGCGCATCGCCTTGCCAGTGAAAATCTGGCCCGCTGATTTCGCAACTGTCGGCTTTCAGGGTATCCATGCGCATCAGCCCATGAATAAAGTAAGAGACGCCGCCGAGTGCAGACTTTAACTTCTCTGGCGTTTCAGTGGTAATACGCGTACCAAAGCCGCCGGTTGCCATGTTGATAAAATAACGATCCTGATTCACGCGAGCCAAATCGATCATGCTGGCTTTGCCCTGAATCGCCAGGCGCAACGCCGGTTCCATCTCGGCGGGAATGCCGACGCTGGTGGCGAAATCATTGGCGGTGCCCAGCGGCAGGATACCTAAAACAGGGCGCGCTGAAGCCTCGATAGCGGCCAGAGCAGTCGCAATTTCGTTGATAGTGCCATCACCGCCGCCTGCAACTACGGTTTCAGCTTCCAGCGTAATGGCTTCATCTAAATAGCGCTGTCCATCACCTTTCTCCCAGGTGACGCGCACAGCAATATTAAAGCCTTCATCACGCAGTGTATTGATAGCTGCGCGCAGATCTTCGTTACCTGCGCCTTTGCCATTGAGGATCAGTAGCGTTAGCGAATTTTTGTCCATTATTTTTTCCTGGAAGATCAGCTCAGAGCAAAGGTTATAGCACAGCTGAGGCTGTAAAAAGATTGGCGAATGGGAGAAAAAGAAAACCCGCGCGGGGGAGCCGGGCGGGTGAATGAGGTGGTTCCTGGTAATACTTGCTTTATTGTTACTCGTTCGAAGCAGGCGCGACTATAAAACAGGGCGAAGCGGCGGTCTGTGATCCTACTCTAACTTCGTCTAAATGTTTCCAAGAGTTAACGTTTTGCCATGGGGATCACGCGTGCTTAGACCTTCGGTGAAATTTCGCAGCAGTAAACTAAATGACAAATCAATCGTTTCTGGCACCTGCATCCAGACGCGATGTCCGTCACCGGGCGCAACATCGATCGCTTCGCCGCGCGCATTTTGCAGGGCATCCAGCGTACAGATCAGATTGCCTGAAGGGGTCATAATTTCCAGACTGTCATGCAGCATAAACTTATTTTTCACCGCGACTTCTGCCCAATTGCCACGGCGTTCGCCGGTAAACTCGCCAACAAATTGTTGTCGCTCGGAGATCGAATAACCTTGCTGATAATTTTGATAGCTGTCATGCGTGTGGCGCCGTAAAAAACCTTCGGTATAGCCGCGATGCGCCAGGCCTTCCAGCGTCATCAGCAGTTCAGGATCAAAGGGGTTACCGCTGGCTGCATCGTCAATGGCGCGACGATAAACCTGAGCGGTGCGCGCGCAGTAATAGAATGATTTGGTGCGGCCTTCAATTTTCAACGAATGCACGCCCATTTGACTCAACCGCTCAACGTGCGCCACAGCGCGCAAATCTTTGGAGTTCATAATGTACGTGCCGTGTTCATCTTCAAATGCACTCATTACTTCGCCCGGCTTCATCTTCTCTTCCAGCAAGAAAACCTTATCGGTGGGCTGACCTTTACCCAAGGTCGGTGTGATATTTTGCACCTCAACCGGCTGATAAATTTCAACAATATTACCTACCTCATCCTGCTTGCCTTCTTCCACTTTATACTCCCAGCGGCAGGCATTGGTGCAGGTTCCCTGATTGGGGTCGCGTTTATTCATGTAGCCAGAAAGCAGGCAGCGGCCGGAATAGGCCATGCACAGCGCGCCATGCACAAACACTTCCAGCTCCATTTCTGGCACCTGCTGACGGATGTCGGCGATCTCTTCCAGCGACAGCTCGCGAGAAAGGATGACGCGCGTTAATCCCATTTGCTGCCAGAATTTCACCGTCGCCCAATTCACGGCGTTAGCCTGCACGGAAAGATGGATTGGCATCTGGGGAAACGCCTCTCTGACCAGCATGATCAAGCCTGGATCGGACATGATCAACGCGTCCGGCTGCATCTCTATCACTGGCGTTAAGTCACGTATAAAGGTTTTAAGCTTGGCGTTATGCGGCGCGATGTTCACCACCACATAGAATTTTTTACCCAGCGCGTGTGCTTCGTTGATACCTTGAGCGAGGATTTCGTGGGTGAATTCATTGTTGCGCACCCGCAGACTGTAGCGTGGCTGGCCAGCGTAAACTGCGTCAGCACCATAAGCAAAGGCATAGCGCATGTTCTTCAGCGTTCCCGCTGGAGAAAGAAGTTCTGGTTTCAAAGGTTTTCTCACTGATGTCAGGTCAGCATGCCGCCGACTACGGTGGCACGTATAGGGCCGTGGATAACGGCCCTATAAAAGGTGCGGAATTGTAGGCTGTGAGCAGCCGTAGGTAAATTGATCCAAATCAATCTAGATCAAATGACAGAGATCGGCTTCCCAGCGGTATCCCATGCCATACACCGCACGGATAAAGGGCTGCTCGCTGTCGAGATTCTCCAGCTTGCGACGCAGGTTTTTGATGTGGCTGTCGATGGTACGATCGGTAACGACGCGATAATCGTCATAGAGATGATTTAGTAGTTGTTCGCGTGAGAACACTTTGCCCGGCTCCAGCGCCAGGGTTTTCAACAAGCGAAACTCGGCGGGGGTCAAATCCAGCGGTTGCTCGCGCCAGCTGGCCTGGAAACGGCCTTCATCAACTTTCAGTAGCGACGATTTCTGCGCCTCTTCCGGCGAACGTTTTACCCGACGCAGAATAGTTTTAACCCGCGCCACCACTTCACGCGGGCTGAACGGCTTGCACACGTAATCGTCGGCACCGATTTCCAGCCCCAGCAGGCGATCAATCTCTTCGGTTCGCGCTGTCACCATGATGATTGGCAATTCAGAGAAGCGGCGGATTTCCCGACACAACGTTAAGCCATCGGTGCCGGGCAGCATCAAATCCAGCAGCAGTAAATCAGGCGGCGAGTGCTGAACGTAATCCAGCACCTCGTTGCCGTGCGCGATATGGTGCGTGCGGTAATTGGAAGCCTGAAGATAATCAATCATTAACTGGGCCAATTTTGGCTCATCTTCCACGATAAGAATTAGCGGGTCTTGTTTTTCCTGGCTCATAATCTGCTACGCATGAGGAACATAGCGCAATTGTAGCGTGATTTTCAGGCCACCTAAATCAGAGTGCTCTGCAGAAATATTGCCGCCGTGTGCTTCGGCGATATTTTTACAAATCGCCAGTCCCAAACCGGAGCCGCCGCTGGCACGATTACGTGAGCCTTCGGTACGGAAGAAGCGTTCAAAGATTTGCGTCTGATGATCGCCATCAACGCCGGGCGCGCTGTCGTCAAAGGTCAGCGTCCAGTAAGGTGCTTCATAAGCAATGCGTACCTGCACGCTGCCGCCCGAATCGGTATAACGCAGGCTGTTTTCCAGCAAATTGGTAAACAGCTGCATCAGCCGATCGGGATCGCCAAAGAACGGCGCCTGTGCTGGCAAAAACAAATTCAATGTTAAGCCATGTGAACGATAGCGTTCGGCGAAGCTGCCCGCCGTGACTTCCAGCAGCTGCACTAAATCGGTGGCCTGTTTACGATAGGCGAGGGCACCTTCATCTGAAAGCGAGAGTTGATGAAGATCGTCCACCAGTTTGGTGAGCACCACCACTTCACTTTGTAGCGAGCCGATCGCTTCGGGCGTCAGCTTACGCACGCCATCCTGCATCGCTTCCAGTTCACCACGCAGAATAGCCAGCGGCGTGCGTAGCTCATGCGAGATGTCGGCCATAAAGGCGCGACGCATGCTTTCGTTCTTCTCCAGAGAGCTGGCGAGACGATTGAAGTCATGCGCCAACTGACCCAACTCGTCATGGCTGCTGACTTCAACCCGGCTGGCAAAATTGCCTGCCGCCAAATGATGAGTACCATCGACAAGGCGTTTCACGGGTGCCAGCAATCCGCGAGCGATGATCCATGTCACCAGCGCGGCCAGCAGCGCTGACAATCCCACGATATACCAGCTGGTTCGCCGCTGTTGCTGATCAAAGTTGATATCGGTACTGCGCGTCAGGCGCTCCGGTGGCGACCCGATCACCCAACCGACAATCTTGCCATTGGTCAGCGTGATATTGCGGCGCGAACCCTCTTGTGGAACTGGCGATCGCGGGCCAACCAGCACTTTATATTGCTGATCGATAACCCAAAACTGCGTGCGCCAGCCATGCGGCGGCAGCTGGTTGTTGCTGTCGGGGTTTTGCTCCAGCGAGCGCAGAATATTAAACACCAGCCGATCGTTATTGCGCACGAAATCCCAGTTACCATGCTGCTCATATTGGTCTGCCAATGCATCACTGAGCATGTTCAAACGTTGCTCATTGCCACGCTTGATGTAATCGACAAAGCCATGTTCAAAACTGAGGCGCACGCCCCAATGCATGGTGATCAAAACCAGCATGCAGGTGGCGAAAATCGCCATAAAAAGTTTGGCGCCAATCCCGAGGCGCAAGGTCGGTTTCATTCACTTCTCCGACGTCGCATATCGACGTTTTTACTGAGATCTTTGGGTACACGCCAGAACACCAGCGCGGGCAGGATAATGATCAGCGCCATACACAAGTAGGCATAGACAAACATCTGGTGGCTGGCTGCGCTGTCGCTCGCCGCATCCTGACCCAATGCGCCCAATAACAAACCGGCGATGGTGACGCCAATACTCATGGAAAGCTGCATGATCATCGACAGCAAGCTGTTGCCGCTGGAGGCGAGCTCATCGGGCAGCTCTTTCAACGTCAGGGTGTTCATGGAGGAGAAGCGAATCGCGTTGACCATGCCTTGCAGGAATAACACCAGCGGCAGTAGCCAAATCCAGCCCATTATTGCCACCAGCGGAAACAGCAACACCACCAGCGCGAGTCCAATGGTGGAGCCGACCAGCACGTTGCGGTAGCCAAACACGTTGACGATGCGCACTACGATGCGTTTCATGCCCATGTTACCAAGCACCATCGGGATCATCATCAATCCCGCATGAAACGGGCTGTAGCCCATGCCGATCTGCAAGAAAATGGGTGTCATAAACGGCAACATGCCGCTGCCGATGCGGCCAGTGAAGCTGCCGAGCAAGCCAATGGAATAGACGCGATTGTCGAACAGTTTCAGGCTAAACAAGGCGCGTTCGTTGCCGCGTGCATGCATCAAATAAAAAATCAGCGAGAAGAAGCCAATCAGGATCATTGCACCGAGCAGCAACGCTGAACCGCCGCTGCTGCGTTGACCATCAAGCGCCAGCGTCAGCGTGGCCATCCCGGCGGCCAGCAGCACAAAGCCGAGGAAATCGAAGCGTCGCGTCGGCATAGAATAGTTCGGCATCAGCATGATAGTTGCAATAGCGCCAATGATGCCGACCGGAATATTGATTAAGAAGATCCAATGCCAGCTGGCGTATTGCACCAGCACGCCGCCCAGCGCCGGGCCAAGTAGCGGGCCGATTTGTCCTGGCAGCGTGACAAACGTCATCGCCGACATATATTGTTCACGCGGGACGATTTTCATCACCGTTAAGCGCCCGACCGGCACCATCATGGCACCGCCAATGCCTTGTACCACCCGCGCCATCACCAGTTGATCGAGGGTGGCAGAAAACGCGCACAGCAGCGATCCGAGGCTGAACAGAACGATGGCGGTAAAAAAGATATTACGGACACCGAAGCGGTCGGCCAGCCAGCCGCTGACGGGCAACATCACCGCCACCGTTAACAGATAAGAGACAATAACCGAGTGCATATGCAGCGGGCTGACGCCAAGATCGTGCGCCATCGACGGAATCGCAGTATTGACGATGGTGGTGTCCAGCGTCTGCATAAAGAATCCGAAAGCGACAATCCACAGCTGCCAGCGAACTGTCGCGTTCTGCGTACTCATCAAGGCGTCTCCTAATTTTGTGTAGCGTTAACGGCGTGATGTCGTTTTTTACGGCGCAACTTATCCATCATTAAATAGACCACCGGCGTGGTGTAAAGCGTTAACAGCTGGCTCATGACCAGGCCGCCCGCAATAGTGATACCAAGCGGTTGGCGTAGCTCCGCGCCGTCGCCGCTGGTTAACATCAACGGCAGTGCACCAAACAGCGCTGCCAGTGTGGTCATCAGAATCGGGCGAAAACGCAGCAGGCACGCCTGGAAAATCGCGTCACGCGCGCTGAGATTGCCGTTGCGTTCCGCATCCAGGGCAAAGTCCACCATCATGATGGCATTCTTTTTGACGATGCCAATCAGCAGTAAAATTCCGATCAGCGCAATCAAACTGAATGGCGTATCGAACAACTTTAGCGCCAGCAAGGCGCCCACGCCTGCTGAAGGCAAAGTCGATAAGATCGTCAGCGGATGGACATAGCTTTCGTACAGAATGCCCAGCACGATATACACCGCCGCAATCGCCGCCAACATCAACCAAACCTGGCTGCTTTGTGACTGTTGGAAGATTTGCGCGGTGCCGGCAAAACTGCCGCGCACGCTGCTGGGTACGCTGATCGCCGTCATAGTACGATCAATCGCTTCTGACGCCTGCGACAGCGAAATGCCTTCCGGCAGGTTGAATGAAATGGTGGATGCCGCCGATAACCCTTCATGGTTTACCGACAGCGGTGCGTTAGCCGGCTGCCACTTGGCGAACCACGACAGCGGAATCGCTTTGCCTTCGCTGTTAATCACGAACATCTGGTCCAGGGCGCTGATGTCTTGGGTGTAGCGCGAATCCACTTCCATCACCACTTTGTACTGGTTGAGCGGCTGATAAATAGTGGAAATCTGTCGTTGACCAAAGGCGTTATTCAACAAGCTATTGGCATCGGTAACGTTTATTCCCAAACGCGCCATGCTTTCGCGGTCATAAGTCAGCGCCATTTCGCTGCCTTTGTCTTGCTGATCGGAGTTCACGTCAGCTAACTCGGGCAGGGCAGCAAAGGCCTGGCGAATCTTCGGTTCCCAGGTTCGCAGGTCGTTGAGATCGTCTGACAGCAGCGAATATTGATAGCTGGCATTGGATTCACGCCCACCAACCCGAAGATCCTGCACCGCATTGAGATAGAGGTTTGCGCCAGGTTCTTTCGCCAGTTTGATTCTCAGCCGTGCAATTACTTCCTGCGCGCTTTCGCTGCGCTCCGACAGCGGCTTCAACGAAATAAACATTGAGCCGCTGTTGGTACGCATACCGCCAGTAAAACCGACCACGCTTTCCACCGCCGGATCGGCCCCTACGATGGTCATAAAGTCTTGCAGCTTGCTGCGCATCGCCTGAAACGAAATACTCTGGTCGGCAGAGATAAAGCCAGAAAGACGGCCGGTATCCTGCTCGGGCATAAAGGTTTTGGGAATGCTGATAAACAGCCAAACCGTTAGCGCGATGGTGCCAAAAAAGAGCAGTAGTACCCAACGGGCATGATTGAGCACCAGATTTAGGGAACGCCCATAACCTTGCTGGATCGCCATCAAGATGCGACCAAAACCGCGCTGGCGCGGTTGGCTACGCGGCGCGTGGGGTTTGAGCAAATAGGCGCACATCATTGGCGTTAGGGTGACGGAGATGAATAACGAAATGACAATCGCCACGGAAAGCGTAATCGCGAATTCAGCAAAAAAGCGACCAATCAGGCCGCCGATCATCAGCAATGGCAGGAACACGGCAACCAGCGATAAGCTCATCGATAGCACGGTAAATCCCACTTCCCGCACGCCTTTCAGCGCCGCCGCCAGCGGCTTCATGCCAGCTTCAACATGGCGCGAAATGTTTTCCAGCACCACTATCGCGTCATCCACGACAAACCCAGTAGCGATGGTCAGCGCCATCAGCGACAGGTTATTCAGACTGAAGCCGCACAGATACATCGCCGCAAAGGTGCCGATCAGCGAAACCGGTACCGCCGCCGCAGGGATCAGCGTGGCGCGACCTGAGCGCAAGAAAACAAACACCACCAAAATCACCAGCACCACTGCAATCACCAGCGATTGCTCAACTTCATGCAGCGACGCACGAATGGTTGGTGAGCGATCCTGCGCCACCTGCAAATCAATGGCGGCAGGGATCACTTCATGCAGTTCTGGCAGCTCCGCGCGGATGTGATCCACGGTATCAATAACGTTGGCTTCTGGCGTTTTTCGCACCACCAGCAGCACCGCAGGTTTACCGCGCGACATCCCGGCGTTGCGCACGTCCTGCACCGAGTCTTCGACGGTGGCGACATCCGACAATTTTACCGCTGCGCCCTTGTTGTAATGCACCACCAACGGCTGATATTCACTGGCCGTTTGCAGTTTGTCATTAGTGCGCAGCTGCCAACGCTGTTCGCGGTCGTCCAATGCACCTTGCGGGCGGCGCTGGTTGGCATTCGAGATCGCTTCACGTACTGCATCCAGCGAAACGCCCTGATTAAACAGCGCTTGTGGATTCAACGCCACGCGTACCGCAGGGAGCGAACTGCCGCCGACGGTGACATCGCCGACGCCTTCAATTTGCGCCAGCTTTTGCGCCAGCTGCGTTGAGGCGTAATCATAGAGCTGGCCCGGATTATAGGTATCTGAGGTCAGCGTCAGGATCATGATCGGCGCATCAGAAGGGTTGGCTTTGCGATAAGTTGGACGGCTTGGCATGCCGGTTGGCAACAGGCTTTGCGCAGCATTAATGGCGGCCTGCACATCGCGCGCCGCGCCGTTGATGTCACGATCAAAATCAAACACCAAAATGATGCGCGTGCTGCCCAGTGAACTGGTGGACGTCATTTCGCTGACGCCTGCAATACGCCCCAGTGAACGCTCCAGCGGTGTTGCAACGGATGACGCCATGGTTTCCGGCGCCGCGCCTGGCAGCGAGGCGGAAACGACAATGACCGGAAAATCAACCTGTGGGAGTGAGGCAACCGGCAGTAAGCGAAAGCCGAGGATGCCCGCCAGCGCAATCGCCAGCGTCAATAAAGTGGTGGCGACAGGCCGATGGATAAACAACGCAAAGAATTTCACCCTTGCGCCTCCGAATGATGAAAACGGCGGCGCGTAGCATGAGCCAGACGATCAAACAGCAGATAGATTACCGGCGTGGTAAACAACGTCAGAATCTGGCTGAGGATCAAGCCGCCAACCATCGCAATGCCAAGCGGATGACGCAATTCAGCACCAACGCCGGTACTGAGCATCAGCGGCAACGCGCCCAACAAGGCTGCCAGCGTGGTCATTAAAATCGGGCGGAAGCGCAGTAAACAAGCCTGATATATGGCGTCATAAGGTGCCATGCCTTGTTCTCGTTCAGCGGCCAGCGCAAAGTCGATCATCATGATGGCGTTTTTCTTCACTATCCCGATCAGCAAGATGATGCCGATAATGCCGACAACATCCAGCTCGTTGCCACTCAACATCAGCGCCAGCAATGCGCCAACGCCTGCGGTTGGCAGAGTTGAAAGAATGGTAATCGGATGGATAAAGCTTTCGTACAACACGCCCAGCACGATATACATCGCGACAATAGCGGCGACGATCAGCCAAACAGTGCTGCTCAGCGCTGCTTCAAAGGCCAGCGTGCTGCCCTGAAATTGCGTCATTACGTCTGAAGGCATACCAAGCTGTGCTTCGGCTTGGGTGACGGCGTTGACGGCATCTTCCAGAGAATAACCCTCGCCAATGTTGAACGAGAAGGTGGCAGAGGGAAACTGGTCGAGATGGCTGATGCTAAGCGGCGTATGACGCTGCTCAACCGTGGCAATCGCGCTCAGCGGCACGCTGCCGCCTTCACTGCTGGCCAGACGAATCGCATCCAGACTTTGCAGCCCTGGCGTGGCGTGATTGTCCTGCTCCAGCACCACCCGATACTGATTGGCCTGCGTATAGATGGTTGAAATCAGCCGCTGACCAAAGGCGTTGTACAGCGCGTTATCCACATCGGCCATGCTGATGCCTAACCGGCTGGCGCTGGCGCGGTCGACATTGACGTAGGCTTCCAGTCCTTGATCCTGCCAGTTGCTGCTGACATCTCGCAGCTGCGGCAAGGTATTCAATTCAGCTAATAACGCGGGCACCCAAGTACTTAACGATTCCAGCGATCCCGATTGCAGCGTGAACTGATAAGGCGTGCGGCTGGCCTGTGTTTCAATGGTTAAATCTTGCACCGCTTGCAACCACAGCTGTACGCCAGGAATCTGACTCACCTGCTGCTGCAGTCGCTGCTGTACTTCGGGAATACGATCTTCGCGCTGATTGAGCGGTTTGAGGTTGATCTGCAAACGCGCGCTGTTCAAAGCTGCGTTGGTGCCGTCAACGCCGACAAAGGAGGTCAGGCTCTGCACCGCCGGATCTTTCATAATAACGGACGCCACATCGCGAGTGCGTTCCGCCATATTGGCGTAGGAGACAGATTGTGGCGCCTGCAACGTGCCCTGAATAATGCTGTTGTCCTGCTGTGGGAAGAAGCCTTTTGGAATCGCAATCCAGAGCAAAACGGTTAAAGCCAGCGTGCCGAGCGCAACGGATAACGTCAGCCAGGGATGATTTAACACGCGCGTCAGACCCCGGCCGTAAACGGCAATGATGCGATCAAACATCGCTTCGCTGGCGCGGGAAAAACGGTTCTGCTTACGCAGCGATTCGGCGCTAAGCATGCGTGCGCACATCATCGGCGTGAGCGTCAGTGACACAATCCCTGATATCAAAATCGCTATCGCCAGCGTAACCGCAAACTCCCGAAACAGACGCCCAATCACATCGCCCATAAACAGCAGCGGGATCAGCACTGCAATCAGCGATAAGGTCAGCGAGATAATGGTAAAACCAATTTCCCCCGCGCCTTTAAGCGCGGCGGTTAGCGGTTTCTCCCCTTTTTCGATGTAGCGCGAGATGTTTTCGATCACCACAATCGCATCGTCCACCACAAAACCGGTGGCAATGGTTAGCGCCATCAGCGTCAGGTTGTTGATCGAGAAGTCGAGGAAATACATCGCGGCAAAGGTACCAATCAGCGACAGCGGCACCGCCACAGCAGGAATAATAGTGGCAGGAATGTTGCGCAGAAACAGGTAGATGATCATGACGACCAGCGCCATAGCCAGCATTAACTCATGCTGCGTATCGCTGACCGAGGCGCGAATATTGGTGGTGCGATCGGTCAGTACTTTGACGCTAACCGATTTGGGCAAAGTGGCGGTCAGCGCTGGCAGCATAGCGTTAATGTTGTCGGCGGTGGCGATGATATTCGCGCCCGGCTGACGCTGCACATTCAGCACAATCGCCGGATCGCGATTTGCCCACGCGCCCAGCCAGCTGTTTTCTGCCCCTTGTTCGATGGTCGCGACATCGCCTAATCGAACCGGCGCACCATTGGTATAGCTGATAATCAACTGGCGATAATCTTCTGCTGATTTCATCTGATCGTTAGCAGAAAGCGTGATTGAGCGAGTCGGACCGTCGAGGCTGCCTTTGGCTGAGTTGACGTTGGCGTTGCTGATGGCGCTACGCACCGTTTCGCTGGTTAATCCCAGCGCCGCTAATGCCTGTGCGTTCATTTTTACGCGCACCGCCGGGCGCTGTCCGCCCGAAAGCGTGACCAGGCCAACGCCGGAAACCTGTGAAATTTTCTGCGCGATGCGCGTTTCCACCATGTCCTGAACTTGCGTCAGCGGCATACTGCTGGTGGTAACGGCAAGCGTCATAATCGGCGGATCGGCAGGATTGACCTTGCTGTAAACCGGTGGATTTGGCAGATCATTCGGCAACAGATTGGTCGCCGAGTTAATCGCGGCCTGAACTTCTTGCTCAGCCACATCAAGCGGCAGCGTAAGCTGAAACTGTAGCGTAACCACCGATGCGCCGCCGGAGCTTTGCGAGGCCATCTGCTTCAGACCGGACATCTGACCAAACTGACGTTCGAGCGGAGCGGTGATAGAAGAGGTCACCACATCAGGGCTGGCACCCGGATAAAGCGTGACTACCTGAATTGTCGGGTAATCGACTTCGGGCAGCGCCGACACCGGCAAAAAACGGTAGCCGAGCACGCCCGCCAGTAATAGGGCAATCATCAACAGTGTGGTGGCGACCGGGCGCAGAATAAACTGGCGTGACGGCCCACCGCTGGACTCAGGAGGCTGCACCTGCATTAATCACGCTCTCCTTTTGACGGCAAGGTTGCGCGGCTATTGCGCGCGGCGGTGCTTTGCGGCGCAATGACTTCTACCTTCGCACCTTCAGTCAGGCGATCTAATCCGTCGGTGACGACTTTTTCACCGGCATCTAGCCCGGCGGTGATCACCACTTTCTGGCTGTCCTGTAATCCTGCGGTCACACTTTTTTTGCTGACCTTGTTCTCACTGTTAACTACCCAGACAAAATGACCTTCGTTGCCCATTTGCAGGGCAGCGGTGGGGATCACGATCGCATCTTGTAACGTGTTGACCTTCAAGCGTGCGTTAACGAATTGGTTTGGAAACAGCAGATCATCTTGGTTATCAAAACGCGCTTTGATTTTTATGGTGCCGGTGGTGACATCGATCTGGTTGTCCAGACTCAACAACGTACCGGTAGTGATCAGGTTTTGATTACTGCGATCCCAGGCTTCAACCAGCAAGGGCTCGCTGCTTTTTTGCGCGTTTACTATTTGGCTAATGTTGTTTTCCGCCACGCTGAAGACCACATCAATCGGATGCGTTTGCGTAATGATGACAATGCCAGTGGTATCACCGCTGGTGATATAGTTGCCGACATCGACCTGTTTCAAGCCAACGCGTCCGTCAATGGGTGAAGTAATGCGGCTGTAAGTGAGGTCAAGTTGAGCACTGGCCACGCTGCCTTCGTCGGCTTTCAGCGTGCCCAACGTTTCATTCACCAGCGAACGCTGTGTATCGAGTTCTTGCTGCGAAACCAACGACGTTTTCGCCAGCTTTTCAAAACGCGCTAAATCGCGACGGGCGTTGGCGAGCGTTGCCTGATCTTTCGCCAGCTGGCCTTGCGCCTGCGTTAAGGCGACCTGATAAGGCCGCGGATCAATTTCCGCAAGCAGTTGGCCCGCTTTGATTTGCTCTCCTTCGGTGAAATGAATAGCCACTAAATCGCCATTCACTCGACTGCGTACCGTAACGGTGTTTGCTGCGGTGACTGTCCCTAATCCGCTGATAAATTGCGGCACGCTCTGCGTCGTCGCGCTTGCGGCTTGCACCGGTGCAAGTGGACGGCGAGCGTTGGCTCCGCCTTTACCACGCTGCGGCTGCGCATCAGCCTGGGTGTCGGTATTCGGTTGCGTTGGGTGTTGCCACCAGTAATAAGCGCCTGCTGCTGCGGCAATTACCACCAGCACAATCAGGCTTTTTTTAGTAAAAGGATTTCGGGTGCTCATCGTTTTAATTGCTCTCCAGCGGTGTCGTAGTCCCATCAGGCAGGTGAAAAAAAGGGCAACCTGCAAACGACATCATTGTAATCGCCTCTGCCAGGCAGAAGTTGAAGGAAATAAGGATAACTGTCAGGTCAGGGTAAGTATTCATTTTCTGACACTATTCCATCTGGAATTGGCATTAACGATTCATTTCTCTTTGCGATACCCTTCAGACTTCAAGCTGCATGAACGTTAACGGCACGCGTTGCCCCGGACACTGACTTAAGTCAGTTCGCGAGGATTCACACGTTTGCCGCCTTCCTGCAACTTGAATTAACCAGGGTACAGGCTGATTACATACCGTCTCGATTCGCTTACAGGAGAAACTCATGAGTCACGTTGAAACCCGGCAGTTAGGTAATAGCGGCATCAATGTTCCGTTATTAACGTTTGGTGGCAATGTCTTTGGCTGGACCGTTGACCAGAACACCTCATTTTCGTTGTTGGATGCGCTGGTGGAGAAAGGATTAGGGTTTATTGATACTGCCGACGTTTATTCACGTTGGGTGCCTGGTAACAAAGGCGGTGAATCGGAAACGATTATTGGCAACTGGCTGAAGAAAAGCGGCAAGCGTGACAGCATTGTGCTGGCGACCAAAGTGGGCATGGAGCTTTCACCTGATAAAAAAGGGCTGAAACCGCAATACATTCGCCAGGCCGTGGAAGAGTCGTTACGTCGCCTGCAAACCGATTACATCGATCTTTACCAGGCGCATCGGGATGATGAAGAGACACCGTTAGCGGAGACGCTGACCGCCTTTGATTCATTGATCAAAGAAGGAAAAGTACGCGCCATTGGCGCTTCAAACTATGGTGCAGCGCGATTGCAGGAAGCATTACAGATCAGTGAACGCGAAGGGTTAGCCCGCTATGAAACGTTGCAACCCGAGTACAACCTTTACGATCGTGCAGGTTATGAAGCAGAGCTGGAAAAAGTAGTGACGGAGCACGGTTTAGGCGTCATCAACTATTACTCACTCGCCAGCGGCTTTCTGAGCGGTAAATATCGTATTGCCGCAGATGCCTCTAAAAGCGCGCGCGGACAAAGCGTGATAGAAAAATACCTTAATCCTCGTGGATTAAAAATTCTTGCGGCGCTGGATGAGATCAGCAGCGCGCATCACGTTTCGCCCACTCAGGTTGCGCTTGCCTGGCAAATTGCCCGTCCGAGCATAACAGCACCGATTGTGAGTGCAACATCGCTTAAGCAACTGGATGACTTGGTGGGTGCCACGCAACTGAAGTTAACGCAGTCAGAAATTGAACAACTGGCAGCAGCCAGCCAAAAATGAGCAACAGGGGCGGATGCGCCCCTTTTTATTCGTCATCATCCCGATTCTTTTTATCAACATCGCGTGTGATAAAAAATGCGAAATGTCTGCATAGAATGACCAATAAGCGATCTCATTCACAAATGTGCTAACGCACTGCTATTTTGCTGAATCGTGCGCACTTTTTTATAATTATTGAACTTTTCTTAACACTATCCTCCGTGAGTCCTTCCCAGTAACTCACATAAGAATAATTCTCATGAAAAGTAAAAAAGCAGTGCAACGCTTTCCGCTGCGTCGCGTCGCGACCGGCACCTTAATGTTCGCGATGTTAAGCGGATCGGCGATGGCAGCCGACGCGCTGAGTTCTGACTCAGAGTGGATGTTTGGTGATTGGGGCGGTTACCGAACGCAGCTGCAAAACGATGGCATTAAATTCGATGTTAATTACACCATGGAAAGCGCGGCAAACTTAGCGGGCGGCGCTGACACCAACACCACCATGCGCTACAGCGACCAATGGTCGTTTGGCACCAATTTCGACCTGGAAAAACTGCTTAACTGGCAGGATGCGGAATTCCAGATGACAGTCACTAATCGTGACGGACAAAACCTGTCAGAGCAGGTTGCTGACAAGCGCACCGGTATGTTGTCCTCCGTGCAGGAGGTCTATGGACGTGGCCAAACCTGGCGTCTGACGCAATTCTGGCTGCGCAAAGGCTTGTTCGATAATGTGGTGGATATCAAAGCGGGTCGCGTCACTGTGGGCGAAGATTTCGATAACTTTGATGGCAATCTGTTCCAGAACCTGGCGCTCGGTAGCGGTCAGGCAGGGAACTGGCGTGGCGATCGCTGGTTCAACTGGCCGGTTTCGCAATGGGGCGGCCGCATCAAGCTGAATATTACGCCAGAGGTCTTCTTCCAGGTCGGTTTCTATAACCAGAACGCAGCGAACTACGATCGCGGTGATGGTTTCCGCCTTGATACCAGCAATTCTGAAGGCAATATGGTGCCGGCAGAATTAGGCTGGACGCCAACCTTTGGCCCGCAAAAATTACCAGGTAATTATCGTCTTGGCGGTTATTACTCATCAGCCAACGGTGATGTGTATGGCAGCTGGCGCAACGGTGCGTATCAGGATAAAGACCACGCCTATGGCGGCTATCTGTTGTTGCAACAACAGTTGACGGCGCAGGATGGCGACGTTAATCGCGGTATAGGTGTACGCGTTCAGGCGGTAATGAACGACCACAAAACATCAAAAACCGACAACTATCAATCTATCGCGTTTACCTGGAAGGGGCCGTTTGATGCGCGTCCTAAGGATGAGATTGGTATCGGTGCCGCACGCATTCATGTGAACAGCGATTACACCCGCTCGCTGCGTCAGCAGAATGGCGCTAACGGCGAAACCGATTTTGATAGCCCAACCTATCTGCCGGTTCAGGAGGGTTCTGAATACAACTATGAAGTCTATTACAACGCGAAAGTCACTAACTGGATGTCGCTGCGTCCTAACCTGCAATATGTCACCGCGCCGGGTGCAGTGAGCGAAGTGAAGGATGCGTTTATTGGTGGGATTAGCGCGAATATCGCGTTCTGATTGGATAGCATAAAGGCGAGCAGTGCTGTCACGCATAAAGAGAGCAACAGAGCGCTTCAGTTAAGTTAGCGGGGCGGTTCCACAGGGAGGTGAGCTCGCTTCGCAAGCAGATGCGCTAACTTTGGCTTCTCTCTCAAGCCAAAGTAAAAAAAAGCGGCCCTTGAATGGGCCGCTTCGCTATGTAGAGTATGCAAATGCTAAGCAAACATCACTTCAGCCCATCTCGCTAATCCTGCTGTAACCGAGGCGAAATCATCGCCGCCAGCGATTGGCGTATCCGGTAAAGCTTGCTGCAACGCGGCGCGCAGCAGAGGAGAACGGGCGCTACCGCCGGTGAGATAGATAACATCGGGTTTAATGCTGCTGGTAGCAAGCGCCAGATGAACCTGCTCAAGGATTTTCTCTAGCGGCTGGTTGATTGCCTCGCGCAGCATCTCTACGCTGATTGCCGCCTGCAAAGAAGGTGCAATAAAGTCGAGCGCTGCGTCAGTTTCGATGCGATCTGACAGCGCAATTTTGCTCTCTTCTGCGGCACGCACCAGACGATAACTGAGTTTCTGTTGCCACACTTTCAGCAGGCGTGCGACAACATCGCCATTTTCGGCATCACGGACGAGATCGCGCAGCAACTTACCGCAGGCTGCCGAGTAAAACTCACTCTGAGCGGGAACGTCATTGATCGCAACTGCATTCCACCAAGGCAAAGCGGGCAGGGCGGTGCCTTTTTGGGTATTACCGCCGAGCCCGAGCAACGGCATCAGGGTTTTAAACGCGAGAGTAATATCGAGATCGTTACCGCCAACGCGGCAACCGCTGTGACCAAGCAAGCTTTCACGGCGATCGGATTGATTACGCCATTGTGGCCCCATCAGCAGCATTGAGCAGTCTGTCGTACCACCACCGATATCAACGACCAGCACGCGTGTCTCTTTTTCCAGCGTTGCTTCAAAATCAAGTCCTGCCGCTACCGGTTCGAACTGAAATTCCACATCACGGAAACCGGCGCGCTTCGCTGCACGCAGCAAGATACCTTCTGCCTGTTGGTTCGCGTCTTCACTGCCCAAGCCCTGAAAGTTAATTGGACGGCCAATGACGGCTTGATCGATCGACTGATCGAGTTGGCTCTCACCTTGCTGGCGAATATGCAGCATCATGGCGCAAACCAGATCTTCAAACAGCGCGATCTGCTGTGGCTTCAGGCCGCTGGCACCCAGAAATGATTTAGGCGATTTAACGAACCACACATCTTCAGGATCAACCATATAGTGTTGCAGCGCGGTAAGACCAAACTGCACGCTGCCGGGCAGGACATCGATGTCCTCTTCGCGGTTATAACGCAGCGCACGCTGCAATAACGCGGTGGTTTCACTGTCAGGGGTAGCGACTTGATGATGGCGATACAACCATTCGCTAATGGATTCGCGCGTTGGTGCACAGATCATTGAAGGCAGCAGGCGCTGACCATTTTCCAGCGTCAACAGACGCGGCGCGCCGTTTTCGCTTACCGCAATAGAACAGTTAGCCGTGCCGTAATCAAATCCTATGAACATTCTCGCCCCCATGCCGGAAAAAAGGGGGCGACTTTAGCGCAGCTTTAAGAAGCTGGCAAGACACTGTCTGATCAATCGTCCTGGGATAAAACCACGCTGGCCGCCAGGCTGCTCAATGGCTGACGCTCGGCGATGGCGCTGCCCCAGACGCCATGAACATCCAGGCTGGCCAAGGTATTTAATACCGCAGGCACGGTAACTGGACCGGCCAAAAGCGCAATATTTCGTTGTTCGGCCTGGCTTTGAATAATCGACACCAGCATTTCGTCCATCAAATTGGTATGCACGTTAGCCACCAGTTCAGGAGCCAGTAGCAAACAATCGATCATGTCGCCGGTGAGTTGATTGAAGGCGTCAAGGTTACGTCCAAAATGCTCAAGCATGATGCAACAGCCGCTTTGCTGTAACTGGAGTAGGGAAGCCTGAAGGCGATCGCTGCCGTTTATTACGTTTGCCGCGTTAAGCGCGAAACCGCTGCGACTGGATGACAAACCCGCTTCGTTAAAACGTTTGCAGAGACGTTGTACGAACTCAACATCATGCAGCGCGTTGGTATTCAGCGGCAAAATCACGGAGATGTTGTTGTCATTCAGTGCGTTAATATCGTGGCGGAAAAAGGCTTCAACAATATTGTTATCGAGCAGACGCTGCAGCGCTTCATCCGGCAAATTATTGCGTAACAGCGATTCGTCGATAAGCGTGCCGTCAGCAGTGAACAGCTGAACGTCCAGTAGCCAGAATGAGGTGAGTTTAGGCGTTTGCGGCGGGGCAATTGCCCAGGCAGAGAGCTCAACCTGCAAGTCGTTGAGCGTTGTGGCATCGAGTCGCTGATTGCTGCCCGCTAACGGCAACTGATGTTGTTCATAGACAACATAGCGCCCACGACCGCTGCGCTTGGCGTTGTAACAGGCAATATCCGCTTGCGATAACACTTCGCTGCTGTGGCAGTTTTCAGCAGAAATCTGTGTTAACCCGGCGCTGGCACCGACCTGATAAACTCGCCCAAGCCACTGAAAGCGGTAGTCATTCACCGCGCTGACGATACGCTGCACCACTTCGCGTGCCTGATCGACCTGGCATTCTGGCATTAGCAGAGCAAACTCATCGCCGCCAAGGCGTGCAAGGAAATCACTGCTGCGCAGACGATGCTGCATTAACTCTGAAAGCTCACGTAACAGGGCATCGCCGGCGGCGTGTCCGGCGGTGTCATTGACCGCTTTGAACTTATCGAGATCGATAAAGACCAGAACATGCTGGTGCTGATGCTCAGCCGCATCCATCAGTAAGAGTTTGAGCTGGTGCTCGAAACTGGCGCGATTGGGCAAACGCGTCAAGGTGTCGTGTAAGGCGCTGTAACTCAGACGCTTCATGACTTTGCGCGATTCACTGACATCCTGAATAACCATCACGGCGCCCATTTCTGCGCCTGCCTCAGATTTAAGCGGCGTGATGCTGTAATGGATATCCATTTTTTCACCTGCTGGCGTATGCAATACCAAATCTTCCACTAAATCGGGTGTGGTTTTTTCAGTTGGCAAATGGCACAGCAGCAGATTTTCAATTTGTGGACCGTGGCGTCCCTGCGTGATGTGCAACAGTTCACTCAGCGGTTTGCCTGCGGCATCCTCTTGCGACCAACCACTAATCTGCTCAGCAATCGGGTTCATAAAGGTAACGCGCATCTCTTCATCGGTGCTGATGACCGCTTCGCCGATGGAATCTAGCGTGATCGCCATACGCTCCTTTTCCTGGAACAGCGCTTCGTTAAGATTGCGCAGCGAAGTGATGTCCTGACAAATGCCCAGCATTCGTTCAATGCGGCCTTCCTGGCTCAGGATGCGATTGGCTTGCGTACGCAGCCAGCGTTCGCCGTCAGGCAAAGTGATGCGATATTCCATTTGGAATGCACTGCGTTTCTCAATGGCCTGTTGGATAGTTAGCGCAGCATGTTCACGATCGGCCGGGTTCATCAAGTGCAGCCATAAATCGTAGCTCGGCGATTCGTGAGGTGCGAGGCCAAACAGCGCATACATCCGCTTGTCCCACAACATTTCACCGGTCAGTAAGTTCCATTCCCAAACGCCGATGCCGCCGGCTTCATTGGCCAACGTGATACGTTCCATCAGGCGACGATTAACTTGTTCACTCTGCTTGAGCTCAGAAATATCAATGATCTGTGCAATGAAGTAGAGCGGCTGATAGGCGGCATCACGCACCAGCGAAACCGTCAGGCGCGCCCACACAATTTCATTGTCCTTGCGGAAATAGCGTTTTTCCAGGGTGTAGGAATAGATCTCACCTTTTAACAGTTTATCGACCTGGATGAGATCGTTACTGAGATCGTCGGGATGCGTCATTTGCTGGAACGTCAGGCGCTTTAGTTCATCTTCAGGAAAGCCCAACGTCTGGCACAGCGAATGGTTCACCTGCAACCAGACACCCTGCGGTGAGACCAACGCCATGCCGATAGCGGAATATTCCATGGCATGACGGAAACGGGTTTCGCTTTCACTGATATGGTTCTTTTCACGACGAAACGCATCCATCACCAGCGACATGACATGGCCAGGAATCAACACCAGCAAGAACGGCAGCCAGCTGCTGATTTGATCGAACTGGCTGCTACCGCGACCCACTGTAACGAGGTCAAATGCCAGCAGCATTGAGATAAAACAGGCGTTGAGGAAAAACAGCACGAAGGCTTCAAGTTTCGATAAACGTACCGCACACCAGAACAGGATCACCACAATAAAGGTGAACGGCCACGGCAGAAAACGCAGTGCCAGATAGCTGGCGGTAAGCGTCACCAGCAAGGTGATCAGCAATTCAACTGAGTGGTGTTCTTGAAAGTTACGGCGCTTTAGGGGCCAGGGAAACAGCAGCAATACTGGCCCAAGTGCCAACATGCCAATAACTTCAGAAATGACCCAAGTATAAAAGAAGGGAACCGAGGCCTTACCACTGACCTGCAACATCCACATGGCTAATACGCCGCCAATGAGCGGTGTAACAATGCCAACGGAAAAAATAAACCGTGCCCAGTCAATCAAGGTGTTAAGCGGTGCCCGGCGATCAAGCAGCAGACGCAGTAATATCCCACCCAGCACTGCTTGCACTGAGTTGAGTAAAGCAAATTTCAAATTGGAAAACGCGGGGCCAATAATCAAGGCGTTAGCGAAAGCTGTGCCAATGACACAACACAGCAATAATAAAGGAACCTGACGCGATGGACAGCGAAAAACCACCACCGTCATTAATGCGGTAGAGAACCACAGCGGGGAGATTTTGCCGCTCACCATGATCAGCTCAAGGCAAAATAGCGTGAGAAAAAAAGCGGTGATGCCCAGCATCAATCCGTTTAAGACGCTGTTTGGTGTTTTGTTTTGCGAGGACAAAATATCAATGGTCATGCATAAACCCAGCTGCGTGCACCGCTTCGCAGTGGCGAAATATGCACCTGTTATTCTCTTTCGGGCATGCTAGCACATTCAGCAAAGAATACTGTCGCGAAATCACTTTTGTGCGTTATTCGGCGGATTGACTGGCCTTTTATCAAAAAAAGGCCATCACATTGATTATTGGCGGAAAAGATCGGCGCGGGAAAACGGTTTTTCTAAGCCTGCCAGATTCGCAGAAAAGCGTTCAAGGAACTGCTGCGTTGTAGCGACGCGACCCTGTCCCAGCAGCAACAGGGGGACTAATAACACAACGCTGACCTGCGGCCAGCTAAAACCTTTTAAGGCAGTGCGGCGCTGAGAAATCAGGAAAGCCGTGCTTAAGGTAAAGCCCAGCAGTAAACCAGTAACGACTTCGCTTTTTGAGTGTGCATGGATAACCAGCCGCGAGAACCCCACCATCAGCGGAATCAGGTAGCCCACGCCGAGAGCAAACCCACGCCATAAACTCGACCAGCGGCCAGAAATCAGCCACAACATCACGGGCCATAAGGTGGCGGACATGGCACTATGACCACTGAAACCGGTGAAATTATAATGAGCACTGCCAATACCAAAGCCGAGAAACAGAATTTTTGACAGGCTAACAAACAAGCCAGCCAAACCAAACGCCACGATCCAATAGAGCACCGTGCGGCGATTATCACTTTTCCAGGGCAGAATCAGTGCGATGATCACCGCCGTCGGGATCAGCAACATACTGTCGCCAAAATAGGTCAAGGTCTTCCAGAGCATACGACTCCTTGTGAATTAGTCAGGCACGATGATTTCCGCAATCATTCGGCGAAAAAAGCGTTTCGCCAACGCCGCTAAATTCAAATCGAGAGGGTAGCTAGTTTATCGATGAAATGATTAGCTTCCAAAGGGGAAATTCTGAAAAGCTTCTGGCGCCATTTCTCTGGCATCAAAACGCCGAAATCCCTATACTTAGCGCGAACTCACCCTCTCCATTTAGGCCCGCTGGCTGGGCGCGCATTCCGTGTACAGTCATTGGCTCCAGTTATCAGGTCTTTAAAAGTATGACTGACAAGTCTCATCAGTGCGTGATTGTTGGCATTGCCGGTGCTTCCGCATCCGGTAAAAGTTTAATTGCCAGCACGCTCTATCGTGAAATCCGTGATCAGGTTGGTGACGAGCACATCGGGGTCATTCCTGAAGATGCTTATTACAAAGATCAAAGTCACCTCACCATGGAAGAGAGGGTTAAAACAAATTATGACCATCCGAGTGCGATGGACCATGATTTGTTGCTGCAGCATTTGCGTGCAGTTAAAGCCGGAGAAGATATTCATCTGCCGGTTTACAGCTACGTTGAGCACACGCGTACCCAGGAATCTATTCATCTCAAACCCAAAAAAGTCATTATCCTGGAAGGTATTTTGCTGCTGACCGATTCGCGTCTGCGTCAGGAACTTAACTTCTCAATTTTTGTCGACACACCTCTCGATATCTGTTTGATGCGCCGCATGAAACGTGACGTCAATGAACGAGGTCGATCGATGGATTCAGTAATGAGCCAATACCAGAAAACGGTGCGCCCAATGTTTTTGCAATTCATTGAGCCGTCCAAACAGTATGCCGACATTATCGTGCCGCGCGGCGGGAAAAACCGTATTGCGATTGATATCCTTAAAGCCAAAATCAATCAGTTTTTCGAATAACCCACGTCCAACTGGACGTGACGCGAACGGTGCGCTGTAGTAACCGTTCGCTACACTTACGTCATGGAGTTACGTCAATGAGATTATGCGACCGCGACATCGAAGCCTGGCTTGATAACGGTAAGCTGGCGATTACGCCGCGCCCACCGGTCGAGCGTATTAATGGCGCCACGGTCGACGTGCGTTTGGGCAACCAGTTCCGTACTTTTAGCGGTCACACGGCGGCATTTATTGATCTGAGTGGGCCAAAGCAGGAAGTTAGTGCGGCGCTGGATCGCGTCATGAGCGACGAAATTGTGCTGCCGGAAGGGGAAGCCTTTTTCTTGCATCCTGGCGAACTGGCGCTGGCGGTCACGCTGGAATCAGTCACTATTCCAGACGATTTAGTCGGTTGGCTGGATGGCCGCTCTTCGCTGGCGCGTCTCGGATTAATGGTGCACGTGACCGCACACCGTATCGATCCTGGCTGGCAAGGTCGCATCGTGCTTGAGTTTTATAACTCCGGTAAATTGCCGCTGGCGCTACGTCCCGGCATGCTGATTGGCGCACTGAGTTTCGAGCCGCTCTCCGGCCCCGCTGCGCGACCTTATAACCGCCGCGAAGATGCTAAATACCGTGGCCAGCAGGGTGCTGACGCCAGCCGTATCGACAAAGATTGATTTCACTGAGGATGTCATGAGAAGAGTGATAACCACGCTGGCCATCTTGTTAGTGGTGGTCGTAGCGGGAATGACCGCATTAGTATTACTGGTGAATCCCAACGACTTCCGTGCCTATATGGTGCAACAGGTTGAGCAACGCAGTGGTTATCACCTTGAACTGCAAGGCGATTTGCGTTGGCACGTCTGGCCGAAGATGAGCATTCTGGCCGGCCGCATGAGTTTAACCGCGCCTGGCGCGGCGCAGCCGGTGGTTTCAGCAGAAAACATGCGGCTCGACGTGGAACTCTGGCCACTGCTGTCGCATCAACTGAGCGTGAGTCAGGTGATGCTCAAAAACGCCGTGGTACGCGTAACGCCCGATAGCGCTGCAAAAGCGCCGCAAAACGCGCCGCAAGGGCCGCGTAATGCGCAGACTTCCACTTCATCTAACGGTTGGTCATTTAATATCGGTCAATTGCAAATCGCCGATAGCCTGCTCATTTGGCAGCAAGCGGGCGGCGACGAACTTAACTTCCGTAATTTTAATCTCAACCTTGATCAAGACGACAATAAACAGGCCACGATTGCGTTGAATACCAGCGTGACGCGTAATCAGCGCAGCGCAACGGTGAACCTAAAAGGTGAGCTGGATGCGTCGCAATATCCACATCGCCTGAGCGGAAAAGTTGATCAGCTCGATTACGCGCTTGCCGGTGCCAATATCCCGCCACAGGGAATAAAGGGTTCGCTGAGCTTTGAGGGCAGCTGGAATGGTGATAACCAACAATTTTCAGTCGCTAATTTACAGCTGACAGCTAATGACAGCGCACTCACCGGCAATGCCGAAGGAAGCCTGGCGCTGCCACAGCGTTTAGCGCTTAATCTTCAGGCTACCGCTCTGAATTTAGATAATTTGATGGCGAATGCCCCCGTGAATGAGGCTGAAGGTGCTCAGCACGCCACGGTTGCGCGCGCGCCTGTGATTGCCGAGCCACGAGAAAGAAACAATGCCGATTCACCGCTTAACACCCTGGATCTGGCACTGAAGCTTCAGGCTAAGAGTGCGGTTTGGCGTGGTCTGGCGCTCAGTGATTTACAGCTTGATGCCAGTAATCAGCAAGGTCTGATGACGGTGAGTACCTTGAAAGGGGCGCTTGGGTCGGGCAGTTTCTCTCTGCCGGGAACCGTTGATATTCGTCAGCCTGAAACGCGTGTCAGTCTGCAGCCAGAGTTACAGCAGGTTGCCATTCAGCCGCTGCTTAAAGCGCTGGAATTACCCGAATCGCTGCAAGGGACGGTGAGCTTGTCCGGACAACTTTCGGGTGAAGATCTGACCGTTGAGGCCGCGAAAAGAAACTGGCAGGGCAGGGCGGCAATCAGCGCCAACGATCTCACCCTGGCACAAATCAATCTGCAACAAATGGTACGCCGCGCTGTGGCACGTATCAGTAATCGTGTAAGCAGTGAAGACAAGGATGGGCAGGGCATTAAACAGATTGCGGGTCAGGTTGTACTTAATCGCGGCGAATTGGACTTTAGCGAGCTAACGGGCAGCGGCCCGCATCTTGCGCTGCAAGGCAAAGGGCAGGTGAATCTTCAGCAACAACTGCTGGATATTACGCTCGGCTTGAAACTCAGCGGCTGGACGGGTGATGATAAACTGGTCACTGCGCTCTCAGAGCAGACCATTCCACTGCGCATGTTTGGTCACTGGGACAATGTGCAATATTCATTACCTGTTGATGATGTCATTCGTAATCGGCTACAAAATGAAGCGAAGTCGCGGTTGAATGAGTGGATTGATCAGCAGCAAGATAATGACGACAAGCGGAATATTAAAAGTTTATTGCGCCCTTAATGGGCGCGCTTATTACACTTCGTAATCCGCTTCTGTTTTCTGTTCAACGATCTCAACCTTTTGCACGCGATGGTTTTCCACCTGCAAGGTACGCAACAGGTAATTGCCCACCTGTAACTCTTCACCCTCTTGGGGAATATGTTGCAGGCTATCCATCAATAAACCCGCCAGCGTGTGGTAGCTGCGCTTATCATCCAGCGGCAATTTTACATACATCGCGAGATCTTCCAGTGGCATGTGTCCGTTAGCAATCCAGATGCCTTCGCCATTTTGCTGAATGTCATAACGCGCATCAATTTCCCCCGCTTCATTGGGTAAATTACCCGCGATGGTTTCCATCACATCACTCAATGTCACCACGCCTTCCACAGAACCAAATTCATCCACAACAAAAGCGAAGTGCGTATGCGCCTGGCGAAACTGTTCAAGCGCCAGCAGCAATGTTAAGCGCTCTGGAAAGATTAACGGCTGGCGTATCAGGGCGCGTAAATCTAAAGAATTCTGATGCAGCGATTGATGAAGCAGATCAATAACATGTACAACGCCCAGCGGCTCGTTGGCGTTATCCGTAATTAACAGGCGAGTATGTTGGTTGCGGTCGAGTCGCGCCATAATCTCAGCCGGGTCGTCATTCAGATCGATATGTTCCACATCATGACGTGAGGTCATAATGCTGTTTACATGTCGCTGACCTAAGCCCATCACGCGCGCAATCATGACACGTTCCTGACGGTTAAACAGCACATGGGATTCGCTGTCAGCGATCAACGATGACGTTTTAGCATCCAGATCGGCGCGTTCAGATTCACCCCGTAATAAATGCAGTACGGCTTCAGCGGTACGCTGCCTTAAAGGACGACCGGCAGACAAAACGCGACGACGATTAAATTGCGCTAATTGATTGAGGGCTTCAATCAATACTGAGAAACCTATAGCGGCGTACAGATAGCCTTTGGGGATCGCAAAGCCAAAACCTTCAGCAACCAGACTGAACCCAATCATCAGTAAGAAGCTCAGGCAGAGAATGACAATTGTTGGATGGCTGTTGACGAAGCGGGTGAGAGGCTTGCTGGCAAGAAGCATTAGCAGAATTGCAATAGTGACTGCGGTCATCATGACAGGCAAATCGTTAACCATACCGACGGCGGTTATTACAGCATCCAGCGAGAAGATGGCATCCAGAACCACAATTTGAGCCACAACTGGCCAGAATTTAGCACCGCCTTTTTGTTGACCATCATCGTTATCGCTGCCTTCAAGGCGCTCATTCAGCTCTGTTGTGGCCTTAAATAACAGAAAAACGCCACCAAACAGCAACATAAGGTCACGTGCGCTGAAAGCGTGGTTCCAGAGGGTAACCAGCGGCTGAGTCAGCGTAACCAGCCAAGAGAGCGAGGCGAGCAGGAGTAACCGACACACCAGCGCAAGTAACAAACCTATCACGCGAGCGCGATCACGGAGCTTTCCTGGCAGCTTCTCAACCAGAATCGCAATAAAAACTAAGTTATCAATCCCCAGCACTAACTCAAGAACGATAAGCGTGACTAATCCTGCCCAAAGCGAAGGATCGGTTATTCCCTCCAACATGCCTTATTCACCTGAATGTATAAAAATGAGTTTTATCTGATGATAGTGAAGCTTAAAGCAAGCTACAAATAGCGCCTGGCTTGGCATGCTCTTAAGTGACCTGAGATTGTTCTTATCTGGTAACGTATCAAGCTAATCACGTTGTATTAAATTGGCAAACAATACAAGGACGCGCAGGCGAGTAAATAAAATTCATGAGGATCTTATTTCTCAGTAATTCTTATACGATTTGGTGGGGGTAGGGATATGGAAAAAATCTGAAAATTAGAGAAAAGATTGCACGCCGTGACTGATATCAATACTAATGGCTGGTAGTCTTTTTCCTAAAATAGTGCAGGGAAGGCGGGGCCTACTTGTAAACAAGCCAGTAATAACTAGTATAGCAACGGGTTAGTAAATGTCTGCGCTAATGAGACAATTCGCGCAGTGATTCGGCGTTTAATGTCATGAATTGTGATCTCGTCCTCTAAAAGTGGCGATTTGCATCTCATTTTAGTGGATAACCGGCAAGGAAATATGACGAGCAGCGGTATTGGCAGCGACAGCCAAGGGCGGTAGCGTGCCTGAATTGCTTTTCTCGTTTATTAAACAGACGATTACCGCGCAGGAAAAAGTCGGACTAATCTGTTGGTATTTATAACAATTTTCTTGTTTTTATTGGTAAGAGCATTGGCGTAAACGCCGCAGGAGCTCCCCTAAGAAACGATTCAACCTGAACATTCATCACTGCTCATTTAATACACAAGGTTGGGGCGTTACGGGTTTAAGGAAATAAAATAAAGAGTTAAATATGCGCGATACAGAATTTACGTTTAAAAGTCTTATCACCAAATTATTGTTAGCTTTTTCAGATTTAATTTGTTTCAACGCAGCTTTATTTATTGCGATGGCGCTTATTAATATGATGTCTGATTCACCTTTGGCAGATATTTCTGAAAAAGAACTCAATTTAAAAATAGCCACACACATTTGCTTATCAATTATTAGCGTGGGTTGGTTCTGGGTAAGGTTGCGTCATTATACTTACCGCAAACCTTTCTGGTTCGAATTAAAAGAAATTTTTCGTACCATTCTTATATTTTCTGTTATTGATCTGTCGATCACGGCATTGTCTCAATGGCAAACTTCGCGCTTCCTTTGGATATTAACTTGGATATTAGCGCTGATTTTAATTCCAAGCTGTCGCGCACTTTCTAAGCGCCTGTTAAATAAATATGGCTTGTGGAAAAAGCAAACCATCATCATCGGCAGCAACAAAAATGCCCATGAAGCCTGGCAAGCGCTGCAAAGCGAAGAAGTGATGGGCTTTGATGTCATCGCCTTCTATGACGTCGACGGTAGCGGCCCTCATGGCAGCATGTCTGGCGTGCCGGTGCTGCGTGACGAGCAAGAGCTGTGGAATCTGACGAATAGCGAAACGCAGTTTATCGTGGCGGTTGAGTTCGAACAGAGCCAGTACCGCGATATGTGGCTGAAATCGCTGGCAATGCATAATTGCCGTTCAGTCTCTGTTATTCCAACGCTGCGTGGCGTGCCGCTTTACGGTACGGATATGGCTTATATCTTCAGCCATGAAGTGATGATTCTTCGTGTGCAGAATAACCTTGCAAAACGGACATCGCGTTTCCTGAAACGGGCTTTCGATATCGTCGGTGCGCTCTCAATCATCTTGATGCTGCTGCCTGCACTACTGGTACTTGGCTTCCTGGTGGGCCGTGACGGTGGTCCGCCAATTTATGGTCATGAACGTGTAGGTTTGGGTGGACGTAAATTCAAATGTCTTAAATTCCGTTCGATGGTGATTAATTCGAAAGAAGTTTTAGAAGAAGTCCTGCGTACCGATCCCATCGCACGTGCGGAATGGGACAAAGACTTCAAATTGAAGAACGATCCACGTATCACCAAGGTCGGTCACTTTATTCGCAAAACCAGCCTCGATGAATTGCCGCAGCTCTGGAACGTTGTGCGTGGCGATATGAGCCTGGTAGGACCGCGCCCAGTAATTGAAGATGAACTCTGTCGTTATGCCGGTGATGTTGATTATTACCTGATGGCAAAGCCAGGCATGACGGGATTGTGGCAGGTCAGCGGCCGTAATGACGTTGATTATGAAACACGTGTGTACTTCGACTCGTGGTATGTTAAAAACTGGTCTCTGTGGAATGATATCGCCATTCTTTTTAAAACAGTGGGTGTCGTACTGAAGCGGGATGGCGCGTATTGATCAGAGGGCGAGAAGGAGAGCGTAACACGGGCGCTCTCTTATTTAATGCCGTTGTTAGGTGTGTCGTTAGCTGCCCTCTTCAAGGACGCGTTAAGTCGTCATTTATAACGGGTAATGATGGGTTCGCCTTATTTCGCCTTGTTGACCGGCAGCTACAAAAAAGACAGGAGCAAGGATAATGAACGACAAGTTCAGTGCTTAATTAGGTAGTTTTTACTTTTTGTTGGACGCTTACACAGCGGCGTATTCGCCTCTATCAATCAATAACTGATAGCGAAGATCTAAATGATTACAATCAAAATGAAATTGATACCTTTACTGGTATCCGCCACTTTTCTCTCAGGGTGTACGATCCAACCAGGTCAGCACCTTTCCACATCGGGAAAAGATGTCATTGAGCAACAGGATAGCAACTTTGACATCGATAAATACGTCAACGTTTTTCCATTAACACCGCGTCTGGTCGAGCAGATGCGTCCTAAGCCGCTGGTTGCCCAAGCCAACCCAGCGTTGCAGAACGAAATTCAGAGCTATGAGTATCGTATCGGTGTCGGCGATGTTCTGACTGTCACCGTGTGGGATCACCCTGAGTTAACCACGCCAGCAGGTCAATACCGCAGCGCCAGCGATACCGGCAACTGGGTACATTCCGATGGTACGATTTTCTACCCATACATAGGTCGAGTTCGCGTAGCGGGCCGCACTGTGGGTGATGTACGTAATGAAGTTGCACGCCGACTTGCACAGTACATCGAAAGCCCGCAGGTTGATGTCAGCATCGCCTCGTTCAAATCACAGAAAACCTACGTGACCGGTTCGGTAACGACATCAGGTCAGCAGCCGATTACCAACGTGCCATTGACCATCCTTGATGCTGTCAATGCCGCTGGCGGTCTGACTGCAGATGCAGACTGGCGTAACGTTGTGCTTACGCACAACGGTAGCGAGCAACGTGTTTCCCTGCAGGCGTTGATGCAAAACGGTGATCTGAGCCAGAACCATCTGCTCTATCCAGGCGACATTCTGTACGTACCTCGTAACGATGATCTCAAAGTCTTCGTCATGGGCGAAGTCAGACAGCAAACTACCCTCAAAATGGATCGCAGCGGCATGACGCTGGCAGAAGCATTGGGTAACGCACAGGGCGTAGATCAGACCACGTCTGATGCAACCGGCGTGTTTGTTATCCGTCCGATCCGCGGCACCAATCGCACTAAGATCGCCAACATCTATCAGTTGAATACCCGAGATGCGGCATCGATGGTGATGGGTACCGAATTCCAACTGGAACCTTATGACATCGTTTATGTCACCTCCACGCCGCTCACGCGTTGGAACCGCGTAATTTCGCAATTGCTGCCAACCATCGCGGGCATCAACGATGCGAGCGAGGCCGCACTGCGTTTCCGCAACTGGTCTAACTAGGTTCAACCATGATTACGTCCGTGTTAGTCGTGTGCGTTGGCAATATATGTCGCTCTCCCACCGGGGAGCGCTTGCTCAAACGTGCGCTTCCTCAGACTCGGGTAGCCTCGGCAGGGCTAGGTGCCCTAAAAGGTTATCCGGCAGATCCGACCGCCAGCGATGTGGCCGCCATTCATGGGCTGTCGCTTGAAGGTCATGAGGCTCAGCAGTTAACGGCAGAGATGTGCCGTGACTATGACCTGATTCTGGTGATGGAGAAGCGTCATGTGGAGCAGGTCAATCGCATCGACCCGGCCGCACGTGGCAAAACCATGTTGCTTGGGCACTGGCTCAATCAACGAGAAATTGCGGATCCGTACAGAAAAAGCCGTGAGGCCTTTGAAGAGGTTTACGGGTTACTGGAAAACGCTACCCAGAAATGGGTCAACGTATTAAGCCGATAGTTGGGATTATCCATGAATATAAAAAACAAGGTTATGACCGCGCCGAGAGAGGATTCGAATGGATGGGATCTGGCGCATCTTGTGGGACAGCTTATTGATCACCGCTGGATCATTGTTGCGGTTACCGCCTTCTTTATGCTGGTGGCAACGCTCTACACACTGTTCGCTACACCGATTTATAGCGCTGACGCTTTAGTTCAGGTTGAGCAGAAAAATGCCAGTTCGGTACTGAACGATCTGGACAGCCTCATGCCGGCTACGCCAGCATCCGATACTGAGATTCAAATCCTTGAGTCTCGTATGGTTATCGGTAAAACCGTGGCTGATTTGGGATTAGATACTGTTGTTGAGCAGAACTACTTCCCGGTTATCGGTAAAGGTTTGTCGCGTCTGATGGGCAATAAACCATTTGATTTGGCTATCTCGCGTCTGGAAATTCCACGCACCATCGATAAACGTACCGTAGAACTGGAAGTAACTGGACCAGACTCTTATACCGTTTCTAAAGATGGTGATGAGCTGTTCAAAGGTAAAGTTGGCCAGCTGGAAACGCATGGCGATGTCACCATGCTGGTGAGCGGCATTAATGCTGATGAAGGCACGAGCTTTAATGTCACTAAGCTGAACGAATTGCAGGCGATTAATTCAGTGCTTGGCAATCTAACTGTTGCGGACAAAGGTAAAGATACAGGTGTGCTGGGACTTCAGTATGTGGGTGAGAATCCAGAGCTGATCAGCAAGGTATTAAACCAGATTGTTAACAACTACCTGTTACAGAACGTTGAACGTAAGTCTGAACAAGCAGAGAAGAGCCTTGAGTTCCTGCGTAAACAGTTACCGGAAGTCCGCTCTAAACTGGACGTTGCTGAAGACAAGCTGAACACCTTCCGTCGTCAGAACGACTCGGTTGACCTGTCACTGGAAGCGAAATCGGCTTTAGATTCATCTGTTAGCGTGCAGAGTCAATTGAATGAACTGACGTTCCGCGAAGCTGAAGTTTCTCAGTTGTTCACTAAAGATCACCCAACCTACCGCGCATTGCTGGAAAAACGCAAAACGTTGGAAGGTGAGCAGGCGCAGCTGAACAAGAAAATTTCAGGCATGCCGCAGACGCAGCAAGAGATCTTACGTCTGACGCGTGATGTGCAGTCAGGTCAGGAAATCTACATGCAGCTGCTGAATCGCCAACAAGAGTTAGGCATCAGCAAAGCCAGCACCGTGGGTGATGTTCGTATCATCGATGGCGCCGAAACGGCTAACTCGCCTGTTGCACCGAAGAAAGCCTTGATTATCGCTGCAAGTTTGATCTTTGGTCTGTTTGTTTCGGTTGGCCTGGTGCTGCTGAAAGCCTTGCTGCATCACGGTATTGAAAACCCGGACCAGCTGGAAGAGTTGGGCATGAACGTCTATGCCAGCGTCCCGCTTTCCGAATGGCAGCGTAAGAAAGATACCGAAGCGCTGGCGCGCCGTGGCAATAAGGTGAAAACCGATCCGCACGACACGCTGCTGGCATTAGGGAATCCAACTGACCTCTCTATTGAAGCGATTCGTAGCCTGCGTACCAGCCTGCATTTCGCTATGATGGAAGCCAAGAACAACATCCTGATGATTACCGGTGCGAGCCCGGGTATTGGTAAAACCTTTATCTGTGCCAACCTGGCAACGCTGGTTGCAAAAGCGGGCCAGCGCGTCCTGTTCATCGATGGTGACATGCGCCGCGGCTATACCCATGAGCTGCTGGGTGCAGAGAACAAGTCTGGCTTATCCAATATTCTTTCTGGCAAAACTGAATTCAATCCAGCAATGATTCAGAAAGGCATTTACGGCTTTGACTTCATGCCACGCGGTCAGGTGCCACCTAATCCATCTGAGCTGCTGATGCACCGTCGCATGGGTGAGCTGCTGGATTGGGCGAGCAAGAACTACGATTTGGTTCTGATCGATACACCACCGATTCTGGCCGTCACCGATGCCTCAATCATCGGTAAGTTGGCAGGAACTTCACTCATGGTGGCGCGTTTTGAAACCAATACCACTAAAGAAGTGGATGTCAGCTTCAAGCGCTTCGCACAAAACGGCATTGAAATTAAAGGCGTGATCCTTAACGCCGTGGTCCGTAAAGCGGCCAATGCTTATGGTTACGGTTATGACTATTACGATTACGAGTATGGCAAACCAACCAAAAGTTAATCATTGAGTGAATAAAGGGGCGGTTTGACCGCCCCTTTTTATGTCGTTATTTTCACTCACACTAGACAAAAGCTGACCTGCGCAAAATCCCGGTAATGTTGTATTAAGATCTTTTTAAGGGTTGTAAAAGCATTAATACATTGAGTCTTCAATGGCCATTTTATAACTTTTGCCTGACAAATTTCCTGTCGCCGCGTTGTATTTCCTTCTAGTTAAAAAACAGTTTATCGATTGCAGCTGTAGGAAAAGTGGCGATCAAAGCGTCGCCAACAAATTAGGACATCACCGGTTATCCTTGGTCATCCATACGTTATATCTTTGAATTTGGAACTGTTTTTAATGAGGTGCTGGTAATGAAGGATATTCGCTTCTCCATCGTAATTCCCGCTTATAATGCGTCAGAATCGATTGTGACGACGCTGGATTGCGTCAAGGCGCAAAGCTATCGCAATTTCGAAGTGATCATTGTGGATGACAAATCCATTGATGCTGCCGCGCTGGCAGAGGTGGTTCGCAGCGAGCGTTATCAGGATTTGGACATTAATCTGGTGCTCTCTGAGGTCAAGCTCAACGGTGCCGGTGCACGTAACAAAGGCATTGAGTTAGCCACCGGCGATTACGTCAGCTTTCTGGATGCCGATGATGAATGGCATGCAGATAAACTGCTTCATGTCAGCGAGAAAATTGCTCAGCTGGACGCGCAGGGCAAGCAGAACTTCATCATCTTTAGCCAGGTAAATATTTATCAGGATGGCTCTTTTCTGAAAGTGATGCCGATGCAGCCGCCTGGTAAAGATGAAACGGTCGCTGAGTATCTGTTCGGCTGTTACGGCTTTATTCAGACCAGCACTATCGTGTTGAAGCGTGAAGATGCGGCCAAAATCCAGTTTGATACGCGCTATATTCGCCATCAGGATTATGACTTCTGTATTCGCGCCGATCGCATGGGCTACGACTTCGTTATGATCGCTGCGCCTTTAGCTAATTATCATCTGGTGACCAAATTTGGTTCCAAGCACAAAGGCGAGTCAGTGAAGTATTCGATTTTCTGGCTGGATACGATGAAACCGCACCTTACCTCGCGTGACATTCACACCTATAAAGCCTTTAAACTGCCGCTGCGCTACAAAATGGACGGCAATTCGCTGATGGCGAGCCTGAGCTTTGCGCGCTATTTCTTCCTCACCAATAAAGACAACCGCGCTTACTTTATGAATCGCCTGAAAGACAAGGTGAGAGCGCGCTTTGGCGGAGAAAAAGCGCTTTCCTGACGCAGTTTTGCTCATCATTGCTCCTGAAAGCAGGAGCAACCCTTTGGATACACTTTTTTCTTTTATTCAGGTATGAAGATGAATAATCAAGTTGGAACCGTCGGCATTGTTATGCCTATGTACAATGCACGTCAGACGGTATTACGCGCCGTGCAATCGGTTATCAATCAGAGTCACACAGACTGGCACCTTTACCTGATAAACGATAAATCTACCGATGACTCGCTGGCGTTCGTGCGCGAAAATTGTCAGGATGCACGCATCACCATTTTGGATAACGCCGTTAATATGGGCGCCGCCGAGACCCGCAATGTCGGGCTGCGTGCGGCTAAAGAGGAGATCATCGCTTTCCTCGACAGCGATGACGAATGGCATGCTGACAAGCTGGCGCAGCAAGTCGCAGCGATTGCCGCTGGGGATGATTTTGTGATCACCGAGTATCACTACAAAACCCAAAAAGCTGACCACGACATCACCTATTCAAAACCCTACCTCCAACAAGAAAATTTCGTGAAGAAGCAGTACCGCGTCTGTTTTTCATCGGTCTGTTTCCGCCGTCCGCCGCAGGGTATTTTTTTCCAGCGCAAAGGCCACGAAGATTTCCTGTTTCTCTACGAATTGTTCAGTCGCTACAAGCAAGCACGCGTTATTCAGACAATTCTTGTCAATTATTACGAATTAGGTGATTCACTTTCGCGCAATAAGAACAAAGCGGCGAAGTGGCACCTTGAATTATTAAGAATTATCTATAAAAACAATCCGTTAAAAATCTATTACTATTACGGCTGGTATATGGTGAATGGTGTGCTGTTTACCTTGAAGCATCGTTAAGCCGATCGGCAGGATTGTCTTTTACTCATTTTGAGGTGGATTGCGTTACATGAAAAAAATTGTCCTGGTGATCAAAGATGCCTACTCGTATGCGGGCACCGAGAACATCTGTAACTTCATGTCAGAGTGTCTTGGCGAAACGCACGATGTCACCGTTTACTCGTTGGAAGGCAGCGGAAAAACCTTCTATCCCTTTGAGCATGTGAAAGAGATCGTTAGCTTTGAGGGACACAGTAATCCGATTAAAAGCGCCGTCAGCCGTATCCATGAGGAAGATTTTGATACCGTTTTCCTGATCAGCATGGGTCGCCTGAGTGTGATGTTCGCTTTCTGGAACCTGATGTCGATGAAGAAAAAACGCGGCAAAGCCTACGCGTGTGAACACATTGCAATTAATTCCTTCAGTAAACCCATCAAATTCCTCAAGTATCTGCTGCTGCGCTACTACGATCGCGTAATTGTGCTGACCGATAAAGATCATCAGGTTTTTAATCGTTGGCACATTCCTAGCAAACAAATCCCTAATCCTGTGGTGTTTAAAGCCTTTCAGCGCCAGACGCGTAACCGTCAGGCATTAGCTGTGGGCCGTTTAGATCATCAAAAGGGATTTGATCTGTTGCTGGATATCTGGCGCGACTTCGCCAAAACCCATCCTGACTGGACGCTGGTGATTGCCGGTGATGGTGAACTGCGTCAGCAGTTGCACGATCAGGCCGCGGTATTGGGTATCACAGACAGTGTTAATTTTGTCGGCAAAGTCAGCAATATCAATGATTACTACCGCGACAGCGATATGGCGCTGATGACGTCACGCTATGAAGGCTTACCGCTGGTGTTACTCGAAGCGAAAGCATGGTCGCTGCCGGTGGTGGCCTATGACTGCCCAACTGGGCCACAAGAGATCATCAATCACGGTGAAGATGGATTTCTGGTTCCCATGAACGACAAAGCGGACTTTCTGGCACGCATGAACCAGCTGGCCAGTGATGATGCGCTGTTCTATGCCATGAGTGAAAAAACAAAAGAAACCGCGCTGAAATTCGACGGTAATCAAATCAAGCAAAGCTGGCTGGCGTTGGTTTAACTCGGGTAAATCCTACCCAATTGCAAAATGCCTCAAGGGACTAAGCCTTGGCCGATAACACGGCCTCATTAACCACGGGATATGTTGCATGAAAAGAAGAGAAGTGTTGCAAAGCGCAGCCTCAGCCATTGTTGGTGCCCTCTCTGTGAGCACCTTTTCCAGCTACGCAGCAAAAAGTAATGGTATTGCGCTTAAGCCGGTTGATGCCACCGCTGTACCCAAAAGCGACGTACCGATCTTAACGCCAGAAAATGTCTATGCCATGCCACCTCAGTTCTGGCAAGGTTTTGAAGGTAAATTATGGATTGGCAAAGCGGGCAGCGATGCCAGTAAAGCAGGTAACCAAATTCCTGTTTTTTTGCGTGATGCCAACGGTAAAGTCTCTGAGATCAGCCAGCCCATTTCGCTGAACAAAGGCAACTTTGCGCAATTCATTCATGACAATGCCGCGTTGATCGCCGATCCGTCGCATTCCATGGCTGTTGAGGACAGCAACGGTCAAACGCTGTTTAACATTGCTGATGTGAGCCGTCCAGGGCAGGCGGATTTTAGCCAACGGCTGGCACAGCCCACGGGTTATCAGCTGATTGGCGAAATTCCTTCGGTGGAAGAGCTGCGTAAAACGCGTCCGCTGTTTGAAGGAGCAAAAATCAAGCTGAAAAGCTGGCACGCGGGCCTTGAAGTTGGCGGCGGTGAGTTCGTCGGCAGTTTCCAGGATGCGAAAGATGATGACGGCGTTAATTTTGCAGGGCAGGGTTTTCACTGGCGTCGCGTTATTGAAGATTACAACCGCCTGACGCTGTTTGATTTTGGCGCGATTGCAGATGGCAAAACAGATACCGCGCCTGCGATTAAAGCGATGTATCAATGGTCGCTAGCCGCTGATCTGCAGATTTGCGTGCAGTTCCCGGCAGGTACCTTCTTTGTTACGGCCTGTGATTTTGGCCCAGATAATATGCGCTTCTTCCGTATTTCGGGCGCGATGGTGAACTTCGGTTATTTTCCTGCGACCACTTTGGTGTCCGACGGTAAATCCGATTTTATCTTCAAAGTTAATGCTCGCTGGGTGGAAATCTCCAACCTGATTTTCAACGGCAACACGGATACCCATCCCAACCAGCAAGGCTTGTTTAGCAACAGCTGTCCGGGAGGACAATTCTTCCGCGGCTCATGTTTACGCTTCACGCATGTGGGTGGCACGGCATTGAGCCTGCTGGATACGCTGGATTGCAAAATCGACCAATGGTACGCGTCACGCTGTACCGGTGATGTCATCAAAGCCGGTTGGTCTGGCCAGAAAAAAGGCAACTGGGATCACAGTACGGCGATTGAGCTGTCGAATTTCAACGCCCAAAACTGTCGTGGCGGCAAGGTGTTGAATCTGCCGCGCTGCGCTCAGTCCATCATTCATAATGGCTGGATCGAGCACTGCGACTATCCCGGAGACATCTCTAACGGGCAATGGATTGTTGATGCACTCAGCCTGGAAGATTGTAAAAACCCGCTGATAGCGCACAACTCGCGCTTGAACATGCGTCAAACCAGCCTGCAATCAGGCAGTTGGATTGATAACTCTTCGCAGGGCGATCGCTGGCTCAGTGTTTGGGAAATGGGTTCGACGCGGGTTGAATCTTACGGTGTCGCCATTGATGGCAGCCTAAATTACAACTACATCACATCGCGCTGGCGGTTGGAAAATAACTCGAACCAACAAACCTGGTTTGAGCTGGGTAGTCTTTATTCCCCTGATGTCGGTGATTCATGGGAAATCGAAATTTTTGGCCAGTCGCAATTCAATAACGGTACTGACTCGCAGCCGTTAATGAATGTCGTGAATGACAAAACAACCGGTGGCCGTGCGGTGATCCATGTTCAACGCAAAAAGGGCAAGTCGGAAGCCAGCTGGTCTGCCGAAGGAAGCTGTCCGGTGGTTGAGGTGCGCTACGTTGCGCAGCACGACACCGATGTGCGTGTTTTCGTCAAGCTGGCAGGCTGGACGCCTGCCGCAGTGGTATTGGTGAAAAGCACCGGCAAAACGCGCTTTGATACCGGCCGCTGCGCCCGCGTTAACGCCAAAATGGTGCCCGCCAATCCGCCGGGCGGCGAGGAAAGCAAAAAAGCGCCTCAGCGTTTCAGCCTGCACAACGGGAAAGCGGGCATTGGCGCGAACGAAGAGGGCGATCTGCTTATTGCCTCGCGTCCGCTTTCTGACGATCAGGTTGATACCAGTAAGCCTGCAGGATTTGTCTCGGTAGTCATTAATGGCAAGCAGGTCGCGATGCCTTATTTTGCCATCAAGTCATAGCATTTAAACGGGCCGCCACAATGGAGGCGGCCTGCAGTTTCAGGAGCGGGTTTTTGGGTTTATTTGCCTTATTGCAGTGCTTTAACAGAGTTCACTTTGCCAGTTTGGAAGATGGCGGCTTGCAGAATTAAAAAAATTTATTTGGAGTTTTTATGAAAATTTTATTGGTGGGTAACCATACCTGTGGGAATCGTGGGGATGGCGCGATTCTTCGTGGACTGATTGATTCGATGCAGTCCGCGCGTAGTGATCTTGATATCGATGTCATTAGCCGTTATCCAACCAGCTCTGGTTATTTGCTTCAACAGCACATTCAGCAAGACTCGCTGTTTTTGCACAACAGCAAGTCAGGTAAAGGATTGGTCGGTTCAGTAAAGCGTAAAGTCGCGAACCGTCTGATGCCTGACATCATGATGGCGCACTTGGGCAAAGGCGGCTTGTATAAATCCTTTTCTGTACCAGCGCACCTCAAAGCCTTTACTGAAAGCCTGAAACAGTACGATGCAATTATTCAGGTTGGCGGTTCATTCTTCGTCGATCTGTATGGCGTTACCCAGTTTGACCATGCGCTGTGTGCCTTGATGGCGAAGAAGCCGATTTACATGATTGGTCACTCAGTCGGCCCGTTCCAGAATCCTCGCGTTAACGCCCTGGCGAACTTTGTGTTTGACCGCGTAAACAGCCTGGTATTGCGTGAATCTGTCAGTCTTGATCTGATGAAACGCGATGGTGTGACTAGCTCTAAAGTTGCTGCCGGGGTTGATACCGCGTTTTTGGTTAAAGCGCGTGAAGTTGAAAATCCAAGCCATAACTTGCGTCACTGGCAATCTATTATCAGCGCGCGCAAAACGATCGCCATTACCGTGCGTGAACTGGCGCCGTTTGACAAGCGTCTGGGTGTGACCCAGAAAGAGTATGAAGAGGCTTTTGGGCGCGTCATTAACGCGATGATTGCCGAAGGCTATCAGGTTGTGGCTTTCTCAACCTGTACCGGCATCGACAGCTACGCGAAAGATGACCGCATGGTGGCGTTAACGTTACGCGATCACGTTGCACAGCCTGAGCATTACCATGTCATCATGGACGAATTCAATGACCTTGAATTGGGAATCCTTTTAAGCCACTGTCATTTGACGATCGGCACTCGCCTGCATTCCGCCATTATTTCCATGAACTTCGGCACGCCAGCCGTTGCGATCAACTACGAGCACAAGTCGATGGGTGTGATGAATCAGCTTGGTTTGCCGCAGATGGCAACGGATGTCAAAAGCCTGATGGATGGTTCGCTGATCGACAAGGTTAAGACCGTTCTTGCTGATTACGACAACATCAAGCACAAGGTCGACACGGCCGTTGCGAATGAAAGGGAAATTGGCAATCGGATCACTGAAGAGATTCTCAAAGTATTAGGGTAATCAGATGAAGCTGACTTTTTTCACCATGCGTTTCCCGGTTGCCTCCGAAACCTTTGTTTTGAATCAGGTAACCCATTTTATTGATGCCGGTTACGATGTGGAGATTATTTCGGTATTTCCCGGTGATTTGGTGAATCGGCACGCTGCCTTTGATGAGTATGGGCTGGCGGCTAAGACACATTATCTGTTGCCGGAAGAGAAAGTCTCGCTGGTGGATAAGCTGATCCAGCGCCTCAAGCTGGTCTTGCCGAAGATAACCAAATCTTCGCTGCTTCGTTCGCTCAATGTGCGCCGCTATGGCGCACAATCCAGCAAACTGTTGTTGCCATCAATTGTGGCAAATGCGTCCCAGATTTTCACTGCTGATGTGTTTCTGGTGCATTTTGGCTATGCAGGTGCGCTCGCCAATAAGTTACGCGAGTTGGGCGTGCTGAAGGGCAAACAGGCCACCGTGTTTCACGGTGCTGACATTTCACGTCGACACATTCTGGAGGAGCACAAACACGATTACATCAATCTGTTTGAGCAGAGCGAACTGATGTTGCCGATCAGCCATTTATGGGAGAACAAGCTGATTGAGATGGGTTGCCCGCCAGAAAAAATTCATGTTACCCGCATGGGAATTGAGCCTGAGAAATTTAATTTTCAGCCGCGTCAGGGATTTCATAAACCTTTGCGGATTGTCTCGGTTGCACGTCTCACTGAGAAGAAAGGACTGGATGTCGCGGTGAAAGCGAGCGCAATTTTGAAACAGCGCGGTGGCCAGTTCCAGTACACCATTATTGGTAATGGCGATCAGGATGAGATGATGCGCGGCTTTATTGCCGAAGAGGGCATGGAAGATTGTGTGACGATGCCAGGCTTCAAGCCGCAGAACGAGATCCGCAAAGCATTAAGCGAGGCTGATATCTTCCTGCTGCCGTCTAAAACGGCTGCCGATGGTGACATGGAAGGCATTCCCGTGGCACTGATGGAAGCCATGGCGGTCGGTTTGCCGGTGGTTTCTACCTTTCATAGCGGCATCCCTGAGCTGATTGAAAACAATGTTTCCGGCTGGTTAGTTGAAGAAGATGACCCGGAAGCGCTGGCGGACACCTTGCTGAAACTCTCACAAGGAGAAGTAGATGTCGTGCCGGTAGTGGCAGCGGCTCGACACAAAGTTGAGACCGAATTTAATCAGCATATCGCTTATGGCGAGCTGGCACAGATTCTGGAGCGATTGGTGTGAGTGGATTTAAGTCACAGGCGATTTGGTTGTTTGGCAGCACCTGTTTTTCGGCGGTGCTGCAGGTTGCACAACTTAGCCTTCTCGCCCGTAAGCTGGAAACCCATGAACTGGGGCTTTTAGCCATTATTAACGCCATTCTGGCCGTAGCGGGTGTCCTTCAGGATATGGGCATGAGCAGCTATCTCGTGCACCGTCAGAACATTACTCGCCGCGAGCAGAGCACCATTTACTGGGTGAACGTCTCACTCAGTTTATGTACTGGCTTGATCATGCTAGCGATTGCCTTTCCGGTTGCCTGGTTCTATCACCTGCCAGAGCTGGTTGGTCTGATCATGTTGACCAGCCTGAACTTTCTGGTGTTGGGGCATTTGTCGCAATACCAGGCGCACTACATCAAAACCAAGCGGATGGTCTCGCTGGCAAAAATTGAGATGGGCACCAAGCTGTTCGCCTTTCTGTGCGTAGTGGCTATGCTGCAATACACCTCGCTTACGGTGGCCGCGGCCATACTCGGTCTATTCATTAACGCCTTTACCCGCATCATTTGCATGATTGTGCTGGGCGAGAAATCATGGCGTCCCACGTGGGAATTTGATAAAGCGACCTTTATTGGCGCGGTGCGTTACGGTAGCTATCAGCTGGGATCGCAGACGATCAATCAGTTACGTACCCAAGCCGATGCGCTAGTGGTGGGTAAAGTGATGGGCGCGGAGATGCTGGGGGTTTACTCACTGGCGAAAGAGCTGGTATTACAACCGCTGAAGCTGGTTACACCAGTGATTAACCGTTTAGCGCTACCGCGTTTTGCAGAGAAACAGCAGGATCCTGAACAGCTTAAGAAACTGTTCCTGAAGGGAACGCTGGCGATTATGTTGTTCAGCAGCGCCATGTATTTTGTTATCGGCGTCTTCTCTCCGGTTATCGTGCGTGTGCTGTATGGCACATCCCATGAGCAGGTTTATCATCTGATCCCGCTGATGTTGTTGTTTGGTATGCTGCGTCCAATGGGTGGTTTGACCGGGGCGATTTCGCAAGCGAACGGTCGCACTAACGTGGAGTTCTACTGGAACATTGTCGCGAGCCTGGTGGTATTAGGGGTATTAGCCACGACCTTCCTTTGGCCAAATGTCCTCTACGTTGCATTAACGCTCTCTATCTCTCAGGTATTGATTTCCGCGCTGGCACATCCTTTCTTTATCAAGCCGGTGATTGGTATTCGCTTTATGCCCTATGCGCGTCAGTGGATGTCAGTTTCAGTGGTGTTCGTTGGGCTAATGATGCTGATTAATCACTTCAATTTGTTTGTAATGCCGGAGTGGTTTGAGCGCTGGTTGTAATGCCCTGTTCCCCCGAAGAGTCCGTGTGTAGAAACGCAGCTTAACAAGGGGACGAACGGAGCAATACCTGGCAAGCCTGGCTAAGCTCCGGCGATGTAAGTTCAGGGTATATAACATCAAATTATACGGGTGACACGGTGTCGCCCGTTTCTTTTTTTGGCTGGCCTCAGGGCGTTTTCTTATTTCATGACGGATCGGATTTGTGTCCAACCGGATCGAATTTCATTTGGCGATTACTGATTGTCTTTCCTCATATTCTGCACGTTCTGTCCCTAGGTAAAAAGCCGAATTTCCATGATTTGACAGTCAGTTAGTGTAGGATTTTCAGATAAAGATTATACTTGCAGCTCTGGCCGATCCTGCATAATCGATCCACATCTTCACTTCATTAAACGGAATAAACATGACCAAGCTTAAAGCAGTAATCCCGGTTGCGGGTCTCGGTATGCATATGCTCCCTGCGACTAAAGCCATTCCGAAAGAAATGCTGCCTGTTGTCGACAAACCGATGATTCAATACATCGTGGATGAATGTGTTGCAGCGGGCATCAAAGAGATTGTGCTGGTCACCCATGCTTCCAAAAATGCGGTGGAAAACCACTTTGATACGACTTACGAGCTGGAAGCATTGCTTGAAGCGCGCGTTAAGCGTCAATTGCTGAGCGAAGTACAATCAATCTGTCCTCCGGGCGTTACCATCATGAACGTGCGTCAGGCACAACCATTAGGTCTTGGTCACTCCATTTTGTGTGCCCGCCCAATGATTGGTGATAATCCGTTCGTCGTGGTACTGCCAGACGTGCTGCTGGATGATTCCACCGCTGACCACCTGCGTTATAACCTGGCAGCGATGGTTGCACGCTTCGAAGAAACCGGTCACAGCCAGGTGCTGGCGAAACACATGCCAAACTCTGATCTCTCAGAATACTCGGTGATTACCACTGAAGAACCTATCGACAACCCAGGCGATGTTAGCAGCATCACCAACTTTGTTGAGAAGCCAGAAAACCCGGCTGAACTGAATTCCGATCTGGCTGCGGTAGGTCGCTATGTTCTTTCTGCTGATATCTGGGCAGAACTGGAGCGTACCGAGCCAGGCGCGTGGGGTCGTATTCAGCTGACCGATGCTATCGCCAGCCTGAGCAAGCAGAAAACGGTAGACGTTTCGCTGTTAACGGGTAAAAGCTTCGACTGTGGTCGTAAGCTGGGTTACATGCAGGCATTCGTTTCATACGGCCTGCGTAACAACGCACAAGGTCGCGATTTCCGCGAAGCTATTCAAAAGATCCTGGCGAAGTAACCTTCAACATTCACGTGCCGCGTGTTTACGCGGCAGACTGAAAGGAGTTCACATGGCTATTTTAGTAACGGGCGGCGCAGGCTATATCGGCTCCCATACGGTGCTGGCATTGTTGCAGCGTGGCGACGACGTTGTTGTGCTGGATAACCTGTGCAATGCCTCGCGCGAAGCCATCAGTCGCGTAGAGACGTTGTCTGGCAAGAAAGCCACCTTTGTTGAAGGCGACATTCGCGATCGCGCCTGCTTGCGCGATCTGTTCGCATCTAATGATATCTCTGCCGTGATTCACTTCGCCGCGTTGAAAGCGGTAGGTGAATCAACGCGTATGCCGCTTGAATACTATGAGAACAACGTAGCGGGCACCGTGGTGTTGCTGGAAGAGATGCGCAGCGCAGGTGTCTGGAACTTTATTTTCAGCTCTTCTGCCACCGTCTATGGCGCAGATGCGCCGGTTCCGTACGTAGAAACTACGCCGATTGGCGGAACGACAAGCCCGTATGGCACCTCGAAGCTGATGACTGAATTTATCCTGCGTGACTTCGCCAAAGCCGATTCAAACTTCAAAGCGATTGCGCTGCGTTATTTCAACCCAGTTGGCGCACATGAATCAGGCGAAATTGGTGAAGACCCAACAGGTATTCCAAACAATTTGCTGCCTTACATTGCGCAGGTTGCGATTGGACGTTTAGAAAAGCTGGGCGTGTTCGGTGGTGATTACGATACGCCAGATGGCACCTGCCTGCGTGATTACATTCACGTGGTTGACCTGGCAGAAGGGCACCTAAAAGCGCTGGATCACTTAAGCAAGGTGGAAGGGTATAAAGCCTATAACCTTGGCGGCGGCAAAGGTTTCTCAGTGCTGGAGATGATTAATTCATTTGAGAAGGCTTCTGGTAAGAAGATTCCATTTGAGATCAAACCGCGCCGCGACGGTGACCTGCCGGCGTTCTGGGCTGATGCGTCGCTGGCCAATGATGAGCTGGACTGGCGTGTGACGCGCGGCATCGATGAGATGATGCGTGATACCTGGAACTGGCAGAGCAAGAATCCTAATGGTTTTAAATAACCGTTAAGCTTTATCCAACCAGCCCGGCTAAATGCCGGGCTTTTTAATGTCTAAAATGCGTAAATCATTCGATAAATCAGTATTAATTTAAAGATTATTCGTGAATTTCCAGGGCAGATGAAAGCATCAAATACAGATTTATCCTGGGCAGGTTTCACTTAAAAAGTGCTCGAATAGCCGCATTGTGCTGTCGATCAAGGCTAAAAAGGCAATGTTCTACTATGCTGTTTTTTCGATAATTATTGCCCATTGTTGGCTCATTATATTTGTTAAATGTGCCTAATGCTTTCATCGCTAACAAATAAACAATAGGCATGTTATTTCTGCCGCACAAAATGTACTATTTGCGGTGGTCTTAATACTCGAATGGGGTTGTGTAAATTATAACCAACACATGAAAGTATTAATCATCAATAGATCTGTTTCTTACACAGCGTATTGGTTGCTGCAAGCCAAGGGCGGTAGCGTGGCTGTTTATTCATTTGAATAAAGATTGACCCGCTTTAAATGCAATAGCACGTTTAAAACTGTTAGAGGATGTGGAATGTTACTTCCCGTAATCATGGCCGGGGGAACCGGCAGCCGCTTATGGCCCCTTTCCCGAGAATTGTATCCAAAGCAGTTTATTTGCCTTCACGGTGAACACTCCATGCTACAGGAAACGGTCAATCGCCTTTCGGGTATTGAGGCGCGCGCGCCCATGGTGATTTGTAACGAAGAGCATCGTTTTCTTGTTGCTGAGCAATTACGACAAATTAATAAGCTCTCGCACAATATAATTCTGGAGCCGGTTGGCCGTAACACTGCACCTGCCATCGCGCTTGCGGCATTGAACGCCGTTGAGCAGGGTGATGATCCGGTTCTGTTAGTGTTGGCTGCAGACCATGTGATTGAAGATCGCGCTGCATTTCATCATGCAATCAAAACGGCTACTGCCTATGCCAAGCAAGGTAAACTCGTCACATTCGGTATTGTGCCAACCGGTCCAGAGACCGGTTATGGTTACATTCAACGTGGAGAAGCGTTGCCGGGTGAAGAAGACGCACCTTATGCAGTACAGCGCTTTGTCGAAAAACCGAATTTAAAAACCGCTGAACAGTATCTTGAGTCAGGGGAGTATTATTGGAACAGTGGCATGTTCATGTTCCGCGCTAAGCGTTATCTGCAAGAGCTTGAAAAATACCGTCCTGATATCCTTGAAGCCTGCCGCCTTGCTATGGCTAACGTGAAGGAAGGCAATGACTTCATCAGCATTGATAAAGATGACTTTATCGCTTGCCCCGATGAGTCTGTCGACTATGCCGTTATGGAACAGACCGATTCCGCTGTGGTGGTTCCACTTGCAGCAGGTTGGAGCGATGTAGGTTCCTGGTCAGCATTATGGGAAGTTAACGATAAAGACGCTCATGGTAATTCCTTAAAGGGCGACACTTTTCTGCACAACACTAAAAATTGCTACATCAACAGCGAAGACCAGTTGGTTGCAGCGATTGGTGTGGAAGACCTGGTCATCGTAAACACCAAAGATGCCGTATTAGTGGCACGTAAGGACCAGGTACAAGACGTAAAACGCGTGGTGGAATTCCTTAAAGGGGAATGTCGTAGTGAGTATCGCCGCCATCGTGAAACCTATTGGCCTTGGGGACGCTGTGACTTGGTGGTGAATACTGGCCGTTTCAACGTTAACCGGATCACTGTAAAACCGGGTGAAGCTTTCGATTTGCAGATGCACTATCACCGTACAGAACACTGGGTAATTCTATCTGGCACCGCGAAAGTAACCATTCAAGACAAGTCACTGTTAATGACAGAAAACCAGTCTACTTTTATTCCAATTGGCCATCCGCATACGCTGGAAAACCCAGGCAAAATCCCTTTAGAGCTTCTGGAAATACAGTCGGGATCTTACTTGGGCGATGACGACCTTATTCTTATAAAAGAACAGTTTGCAAGTAAGTAAGGACAGAAGAGATCATGGCAGCACTGACCTGTTTTAAAGCTTATGACATACGTGGTGAGCTTGGTACTGAACTAAACGAAGATATTGCTTATCGTATTGGACGCGCATACGGCGAGTTCATCAAACCTAAAACCATCGTGGTTGGTGGTGATGTGCGCCTTACCAGCGAGCCATTGAAGCTTGCATTAGCAAACGGTTTAAGGGACGCGGGTACCGATGTTTTAGATATCGGTATGAGCGGCACTGAAGAGATTTACTTCGCCACGTTCCACTTAGGTATTGATGGCGGCATTGAAGTCACTGCCAGCCACAATCCAATGAACTACAACGGCATGAAGTTAGTACGTGAAGGTGCTCGACCAATTAGCGGCGATACCGGCCTACGCGATGTGCAGCGTCTGGCAGAAGCAAATGACTTTGCTCCGGTTGAAGCAAGCAAACGTGGCACCTACAAACAGATTTCTGTATTGGATGCCTACGTTGACCATTTGATGAGCTACATCAATCTCGCTAACTTTACCCAACCGATGAAGTTAGTAATTAACTCCGGCAACGGTGCTGCCGGGCATGTTATCGATGAGATTGAAAAACGCTTTCAGCAAGCGAATGCACCCGTTTCCTTTATTAAAGTGCATCACGCAGCTGACGGTAACTTCCCGAACGGAATTCCTAATCCATTGTTACCTGAATGCCGTAAAGATACGGCTGATGCGGTGCGTGAACATAAAGCCGATTTGGGTATAGCCTTTGATGGCGATTTTGATCGCTGCTTCCTGTTTGATGAGAATGCTGAATTTATCGAAGGCTATTATATCGTTGGTTTGTTAGCTGAAGCATTTTTGAAAAAAGAGCCTGGCGCTAAAATTATCCATGATCCGCGTTTAACCTGGAACACGATCGATGTGGTCACCAAGGCGGGTGGCATTCCGGTAATGTCTAAAACTGGACATGCGTTTATTAAAGAGCGTATGCGTGAAGAAGATGCAGTTTATGGCGGAGAGATGAGCGCACATCACTATTTCCGTGATTTCGCTTATTGTGATAGCGGAATGATTCCATGGCTGCTTGTCGCAGAATTATTAGCGGTGAAGAATTTATCACTTTCGCAAATGGTATCTGAGAGGATGAAAGCATTCCCTTGTAGTGGCGAAATTAATTATAAAGTGGTAAATGCGAAAGAAATTATTAGTGCGTTAACTGAAAATTATTCTGTGAATTCAAAAAGTAAAGATGAAACCGATGGTATTAGCCTTGAGTGCTCAGAATGGCGATTTAATTTAAGAACTTCAAACACTGAGCCTCTGTTAAGACTGAATCTTGAAACGAGAGGTGACGTCAAAAAGTTAGCTCAATTACTTGTTGAATTTGATTCATTAATTAAAGCTCATCAATAACATTTTTTTGAAATAGGTTACAAATGACTAATAAATCAGCAGTTGTTACAGGTATTACTGGCCAAGATGGTGCATATTTAGCCGAATTATTACTCGATAAAGGTTATAAGGTTTTTGGAACTTATCGTCGTACGAGTTCAGTAAATTTTTGGCGTATAGAAGAGTTGGGAATTAAATCTAATCCTAATCTTCATTTAGTTGAATATGATCTTACTGATTTGTCATCCAGTATTCGCCTGTTACAAGAAAGCCAAGCAACAGAAGTTTATAATCTTGCAGCGCAAAGCTTCGTTGGCGTTTCATTCGATCAGCCTCTGACAACTGCCGAAATTACCGGTATTGGTCCTGTTAATCTGTTAGAAGCTATTCGTATTGTAAATCCAAAAATTCGCTTTTATCAGGCATCAACCTCAGAGATGTTTGGTAAAGTTCAGGCAATTCCACAAAAAGAAGACACGCCATTCTACCCACGTAGCCCATACGGCGTTGCTAAGCTGTATGCACATTGGATGACCATCAATTATCGCGAAAGCTATAACATTTTCGCTTCAAGCGGCATCCTGTTTAACCACGAATCTCCTTTGCGTGGGCAGGAATTCGTTACGCGTAAAATTACTGATTCCGTTGCTAAGATAAAACTCGGCAAGTTAGATGTACTTGAGCTGGGTAACATGGACGCAAAGCGTGACTGGGGCTTTGCTAAAGAATATGTAGAAGGGATGTGGTTGATGCTGCAGGCAGAAGAACCCGATACCTTCGTACTTGCAACTAATCGTACTGAAACTGTACGTGATTTTGTTTCAATGGCATTCAAAGCGGTTGGCATCGAATTGCGCTTTGAAGGCAAAGATGATCAAGAAGTTGCGATTGACGTTGCATCTAACAAAGTGGTCGTTAAGGTTAACCCTAAATTCTATCGTCCTGCAGAAGTAGAATTGCTGATCGGTGATCCTCAGAGAGCTAAAGACATTTTAGGCTGGGAACCAAAAACGACTTTGGAAGAACTGTGTGCAATGATGGTTGAAGAAGATCTTCGCCGTAACAAACAAGGATTCTCGTTTTAATATGAATAATGGCAAAAAAGCATTGATCACCGGGATCAAGGGCTTTACTGGCCGTTATATGGCAGCGGAGTTATCCGCTGCCGGATATGAAGTGTATGGCCTTGGTTCTACTCCCGCAAATGACCTCGAAAATTATTACGTAGCAGACCTGACTAAAATATCTGAAGTAAAGGCAGCTATTGATCTGATCTCACCGGACGTAGTGATCCATTTGGCAGCTATCGCTTTTGTCGGCCATGATGACGTAAATGCATTTTATAACGTCAATATTTGTGGGACACGTAATCTCTTACAAGTTTTGTCTGAGCTTGAAAAGCTGCCAGAGGCCGTCTTATTAGCAAGTAGCGCGAATGTTTATGGCAATACTACGCCAGGAAAACTCAGTGAAGAAAGTAATGTTAATCCGGCTAATGATTATGCAGTAAGTAAAGTTGCTATGGAACACATGGCAAAGTTATTTAATAACAAGCTTCCCATTATCATTACAAGACCATTCAATTACACAGGTGTAGGTCAAGCTGATAATTTTTTGATTCCAAAAATAGTAAAACATTTTAGAGAAGAAAAAGACGTTATTGAATTAGGTAATATTGATGTTTGGCGTGATTTTTCTGATGTAAGATACCTTGCACGTTGTTATATGGCTCTTCTGTCTTCAAAAGCAGCAGGGCATATCGTTAATGTAGCATCTGGCGAAATGTTCTCATTACGTGAGGTTATTACTCTTTGTGAGGAATTAACCGGAAGAACTATTGAAATCAAAGTTAATCCGCAATTCGTTCGAGCCAATGAAATAAAAGAGTTATGTGGTGATGTTAGCCTTTTGATGGAGTTAACAAATAGTAAGCTATCTAAAATCCCTCTAAGAGAAACATTAAAATGGATGTTAGAAGCCAAAAGTTAAGTGTTGTCTTCTCAACAGACTGTATTAAATATCCTTTAACGGGTATTGGGCGCTACGCGTTTGAGCTTGCTAATGAATTGCAACGCCGAACAGAAAAAGTCGATTTAACTTTCATACACGGTACTCGAATTCGTGATTCTCTTGCAGTTGCAAGCGAATCTGCGCAATCTGTTCAATCGCTTAAACGAAAATTACAAAAAAGCAAAATAGTAAGTGAAGTATATCGCCTCACATTTCCAGTAGCAAAATCAATTGCTTTAAAAAAATATAAAGATCACATATTTCATAGCCCTAATTATTATCTTCCACCTAAAGTTAATCATGCTGTGGCGACGTTTCATGACCTTTCAGTATTTCATTGGCCGCAATTCCATCCAGCAGGACGCGTGCATTTGATGCAGAAAGAACTTAGGAACACGATTAAACGTGCAAGCATGTTGATCACCGACTCTGATTTTACCAAAAACGAATTAATGGAATTTTTTGGGGTTGAATCAAAAAATATTACTGTAGCCCCTTTAGCCTGTAATGCTAATTTTCATCCGCGTCTGAAAGTCGATGTTGAATCAGTACTGGCTTATTATAAGATAAAATGGCGCCAGTTTTTTTTATATACTGGCACCATTGAGCCACGTAAAAACATCCTTACTTTACTTCGTGCTTATGACAGGTTATCTCTCCAAGAAAAAAGAGCTTATCCGCTCGTAATTAGCGGTTATAAAGGTTGGGAAAATGAAGCATTGTTCAAGCTGTTTAACAAAGGTGAATCTGAAGGCTGGCTTAAATATTTAGGATTCGTGCCGGGAAAAGATCTTCCTGTTCTATTTAGCTCAGCAACTGCTTTTGTTTTTCCCTCAATTTATGAAGGGTTTGGCCTGCCCGTGCTCGAAGCCATGGCTTCGGGGACGCCAGTGATTTGCTCGAATGCGACCTCTTTACCAGAGGTAGTTGGCAATGCTGCATTAATGCATGACCCCGAAGATATTGAAACCTTAACTAATTATATAAAAAAAATGATTGATGATTCAGAAATTAAAAGTGAGATGATTAAGGCTGGATTAGCACAATCACGGAATTTTTCGTGGTCACATTGCACGGATAAAACAATTGAAGCTTATGAGCAGGTTGCTAGATTTATATGATAAAGGTTCTACATTGTTATAAAACGTATTATCCAGATACCTTTGGAGGAATTGAGCAAGTAATCTATCAACTTGCTGAAGGAGGAGTCAAAGAAGGTATTAAATCGACAGTATTTACTCATAGCCCAAACTTTACAGAAAAAGAATCGATTTTTGATCACCATACAATTCATCGTGTAAAAACAGTATGTGAATTAGCCTCTACGCCTTTTTCACTCTCGGCAATTAGTGAATTTAAAAAGTTGGCGATGAATGCTGACGTAATTCATTATCATTACCCTTATCCTTTTATGGATTTAATGCATTTTGCAGCTCGAATTAATAAACCTTGCGTAGTAAGTTATCATTCAGACATTGTAAAACAAAAAACGCTGGCTAAAATTTACTCTCCTTTGATGAATAAATTTCTCAGCAGTGTTGATGCAATTGTTGCCGCCTCGCCAAACTACGTTAAAACGAGTCCTGTATTATCGAATTATTTAGATAAAGTTTCTGTCATTCCGTATGGATTAGATGAAGAATTTTATTTGAACCCTGCCAAAGAGTGTATGAATAAGTGGGGCGCTAATTTTCCTGATGGTTTTTTTCTTTTTATCGGCACCTTTCGATACTATAAAGGTTTACATATACTTATAGATGCTGCGAAAAATAGTTCTTATCCCATTGTTGTTGTTGGCGCTGGCCCTATAGAACAAGAATTAAAAAAACAGGCTAAAGAATTAAACGTAAATAACATACATTTTTTGGGCGCATTAGGTAACGATGATAAAGCAGCGCTTCTCGCTCTTTCTACCTGTATTGTTTTTCCATCGCATTTACGTTCAGAAGCATTTGGCATTTCATTGCTTGAAGGAGCTCTTTATTCTAAGCCTTTAATTTCAAGCGAAATTGGTACAGGTACGACCTATATAAATATTGATGGCGAAACGGGTTTAGTTGTCCCGCCAGGCGATGCGGCTGCATTACGTAACGCTATGGATATAATCTGGAATGATAAGGTTTATGCAACGAAGCTGGGTAAGGGCGCAAAAGCACGTTTTGAGCAACTTTTTACTGCTGAGAAAATGGTTAAAAGCTATACCGATCTTTATAATTCCCTGATTAAATAGGGCTTATTTACAGATATTTTCCTTTTAGCTATCGCACCAATGTCTACCGCATTCTCGTTAACCTGAGTTAACATGTTTGCCAGTTTTGTTCACAAACCTCGGCGTTTGTGGAGTGTCCCTCAGACAGGAGTATATGATGTCCAAGCAACAGATCGGCGTTGTAGGTATGGCAGTAATGGGCCGCAACTTGGCTCTTAACATTGAGAGCCGCGGTTACACTGTTTCTATCTTCAACCGCTCACGCGAAAAGACTGATGAAGTCATCGCTGAGAATGAAGGCAAAAAACTCTCACCTTACTACTCCATTGAGGAGTTCGTTGACTCATTAGAAAAACCACGCCGTATCCTGCTGATGGTGCAGGCGGGAGAAGCTACTGACAAAACTATCGCTTCACTGACTCCGCATTTGGATAAAGGCGACATCCTTATCGATGGCGGCAACACTTTCTACAAAGACACCATCCGTCGTAATAAAGAGCTTTCTGAGCAAGGCTTCAACTTCATCGGAACCGGCGTTTCCGGTGGTGAAGAGGGTGCCCTGAAAGGTCCATCCATCATGCCTGGCGGTCAGAAAGAAGCGTATGAACTGGTTGCACCGATCCTCGAGAAGATTGCTGCCCGTGCTGAAGGCGAAGCCTGCGTAACCTATATCGGTCCAGATGGCGCTGGTCACTATGTGAAGATGGTGCATAACGGTATTGAATATGGCGACATGCAGCTGATTGCTGAAGCTTATTCACTGCTGAAAGGCGCACTGAATCTCAGCAACGAAGAACTGGCTAAAACCTTTAGTGAGTGGAACGACGGCGAGCTGAGCAGCTACCTGATCGACATCACCAAAGATATCTTCACTAAGAAAGATGAAGACGGAAAATATCTGGTTGATGTAATTCTGGATGAAGCCGCGAACAAAGGCACTGGTAAATGGACTAGCCAAAGCTCACTGGATCTTGGCGAGCCACTGTCGCTGATCACTGAATCGGTGTTCGCACGTTACTTGTCTTCTTTGAAAACTCAGCGCGTTGCAGCGTCTAAAGTTTTAAGCGGCCCAGAAGCAAAAGCCTTCACCGGTGACAAAGCTGAATTCACCGAGAAAGTGCGTCGTGCTTTGTATTTGGGTAAAATCGTTTCTTACGCTCAAGGCTTCTCACAGCTGAAAGCAGCATCAGATCAATATAGCTGGGATCTGCATTACGGTGACATTGCTAAGATCTTCCGCGCGGGTTGTATCATTCGCGCCCAGTTCCTGCAGAAGATCACCGATGCCTATGCAGACGACGCGAGCATTGCAAATCTGCTGTTAGCACCTTACTTCAAGAACATCGCTGATGAATACCAGCAGGCGCTGCGTGATGTGGTTGCTTATGCTGTTCAAAATGGTATTCCAACGCCGACCTTCTCAGCTGCGATTGCATACTACGACAGCTATCGCTCAGCAGTTCTGCCGGCTAACCTGATTCAGGCCCAGCGTGATTATTTCGGTGCGCATACTTATAAGCGTACGGATAAAGAAGGTGTATTCCATACGGAATGGCTTGATTAATGTAGTCACTAACCTGGTTAGCAAATAATTAAATAAAGCACATCTATGGATGTGCTTTTACATTTAAAAAGATAGTTGTTCTAAAAAGCAAGCTATTAATAAGATGGTTATAAAAACATAATCAAGAAAAAATAAAAATCCCAATAATTAATATTTGGCTTTGCATTCTTGTGAACAAAGGATAGAGAATGATTTATTACGATATTACAGATATTATTAACCATTCGAGATTTTCAACTAAAGTAAGTGGTATTCAACGAGTTGTACTTGAAGGTTTAAAAGGTTTAGATGGTGAAAATACCATATTTTTTATCAGTCCGATCACTGGGAAAACATATGAAGTAAATGGATTAGGTCAGATTGATTTAAATGATCTCAGTCCGTTTATCAACCTGTGGATTTATGCCGATTTATATATATCTAAATCAGAAGAAAATATTGACAAGTATTTTCAAAAAATACGCGGATTAGGTAGGAAAAAGAAAGCCGTAAGTGATGCTTATTTCTTGTTTTCCAAGATACCTAGTGTAAGAAAAATTAGTCATAAAGTTATAATAAAGTATTTAAAAAATCGCATTAGCCTCTATCCTGGTTTAAAAGTTACTGAGTTTAGCAATTTTAAAGAAGAAGCATCGGTCGCTTTGTTTGGTGGAGTCTGGAACTTTCAGAGTCAGTATCAGGAATTGTTTAATTCAAAATTACACAGCCTGCGAAAAATATTTATGGTGTACGATATGATCCCAATCGTATCACCCTATGTTCCAGATGAACTAAAACAAATGTTCAAAGAATATATTCCTTTTGTACTCGAGTATGCAGATAAGATTGTCGTTAATTCGCAAAGTTGTCGCAATGACCTAAGCAACTATTGTGTTAAACGAGGTGTTACCCTTCCGGATATAGATGTAGTTCACCTTTCTCATAAATTACCTGATACATCGAAAGAAAGAGATGTGGAAACAAAAGCAGAAATGGATTTTGAATATCCACTTCGAGTCAGGAAATTAAAAAATGAGCAATATGCTTTTTGCGTTGGTTCAATAGAATCACGAAAAAATCATGTCAATTTATTATTAACATGGATTAAGTTTTTCAATAGTTCAGAATATGCAAATCAAAAATTGGTCATAGCGGGTAAATGGTTATGGGATACGGATGCCTTTGCTAATCAGCTAAGCTCTACAGGCAATGTATATGGTAGTGTCATTATAATGCAAGATGCTTCGGATGCAGAAATAGGAGAACTATATCGTAATTGCCGATTTACCGTTTATCCATCTCATTATGAAGGTTGGGGTTTGCCTTTAGGAGAGTCGTTAGCGTTAGGTAAACCTTGCTTACATTTTGATAACTCTTCTCTTAAAGAAGCGGGCTATGGTATGACGATAGCTGTTGAATATCCGAATTACAAAAAATACTATCAGGAGTTCTCTAAATTGATGAGTGATGATAGTTATCTTAATGAAAAAGTTAATTTAATCGAATCTAATAAAAGTAAGTTACGTAGCTGGAAGGACTTCTCTACAGACATTAAAAAAATCTTTATTCATGAAGAGGAAATTCAATGAGTGAAAATGGGAAGATGATTTGGTTCGGAAATAATGCTCCAGAGGGAAGCGTTAGTTTAAACACAAGATTTGTTGTTAATATTGATACCAGACTGTCCCATGAGCATTATCACAAATATAATGATATAAATTTTGTAGAGGCGCCAATATCAAATTATAAGAATTGGCCATTTATACTTGATGAACTTTTCAAACTTAGCTATGGAAAAACAAAGTTCTCAATTAAATTTAGATCATCTTCTCCTATATTCTCTATTCCTAAGTTTTATAAGCAAATTTATAATTTATCTGCGGGAAGCGCAGAATTTCTAAGTCTAGAAAAAGGCGAGGCAGTAGGCGGGTTTATTATTCATTTTACAGCAACCAGACGAAATTTTGATGTTTCTAGAAATTGGACGTTTGGTATTCTATGGGATGGGAAAAATGAAAATTACTTACAGACTTATGTTGATAGTGTCACCAGACAGCTTTCATCAGGATCACAAATCGAATTAATTATTTGTGGGCCACAGCCTGGATTTGCTATCAACATTGACCACACTGTCATAACCGCTGATCAAGATACTGAAAAATACGCAAATATTTCGCGCAAGAAAAACTTAATCATAAAAAATGCGAAATATGAAAATATTTGCCTGGCACACAATAGATATCAAATTGATAATAATTTTATTAAATCATTTGACCGGATAGGTCATGATTATGATATTTGTGTTATTAAACAAGTGTTAAATGAAACCGGGGAAAGAGTGCCGGATTGGGTCTCACAAGCCTCTGATCAACGATTAACAGCAAATTACTTACTTACCTATGGTGAGTATTCGCCCTATATTTATGTTCCGGGTGGATTAGTAATTGGGAAAAAACATGTGCTGGAAAACTTCCTCTTCAACGACCTTGGTACATGGAACATGGCTGAGGATGTCGAATTATCACAAAGATTGATGGCTAACGATTATATTCCACGCATAAATACTAAGACAGTTGCGAAAGTATTGCAGTTGAGAAAAGAAATAATCGCAGACTTTAAAAAACCAGATCTGAATAATTTTTATCATAATATAGATTTGTTTCAAGGGCATAAAACGGCATATAAACGGTATGGGGATTATATAATAAGAAACTTATCAGTGTTACTAACTAACCCAGCATCTTTATATAAAAAAATAAAGTCAAGATTGAATGATAATTAACTTGTCATGTTTGATCATGTCTGCCTACTCTACCTTGTGGCAGTATCCTAAAAGAAGGGATGAGTTTTTATCTTATTACTTCTAATAATATTTATATCAAATTTAAATATGCTTCTAAAATTTAACTTTAAATTTTAAGTAGTATAAATAAAAAGGTTATTTAAGATGAATATTGTTATCCCAATGGCAGGCGCTGGAAGCCGTTTTGCAAAAGCAGGTTATGTTGACCCTAAACCTCTAATTAAGGTTCATGGTATTCCTATGGTTAAACTCGTTATTAATAATCTTAAACCATCAAGGCCACATAAATTTATTTTCATCGTGCAGCGAGCACATGATGAGAAATATCATTTAACAGCGCAACTAAAGCATTGGGAACCGACTTGTGAAGTTATATATACAGATGGCCTAACAGAAGGTGCCGCCTGTACAGTCTTATTAGCTAAAGACTTAATTAATAATAACGAACATCTGATGATTGCTAATAGTGACCAATTTGTAGATTGTAACATAGATGATTATATCGCTGAGATGGAAAAGCATGATTATGATGGAATTATCATGACCATGAAAGCGGATGATCCAAAGTGGTCTTTCGTTGGGTTCAATGAAAATGGTAAGGTCAATAAAGTCGTTGAAAAGGAAGTCATATCAGATGAGGCCACTGTTGGAATTTATAATTTCAAAAAAGGCGCTGATTTCGTAAGAGTAGCAAACGAGATGATCATCAAAAATGATCGCGTAAATAATGAATATTATGTTGCACCCTCATACAACTACCTTATTAATGAAGGTGCGGATATTGGCATATTTAATGTTGGTTCTGAAGCTAACGGTATGTATGGTCTAGGAATTCCTAGTGACTTAGATCTTTTTCTAAAACTTGAATTGTCACATAAAGCGACTCAAGGAAGTTAATATGGAAATAATTAGCCACCGTGGTTATTGGAAGACAAAGCAAGAAAAAAATACGCTTGAAGCTTTTGAACGTTCATTCGAGCTTGGTTTTGGAACAGAGACAGATGTAAGAGATTTCAATGGTGAGCTCGTTATCTCACACGACATTCCCACGGGAAATGAAATAACTCTTTTACAGTTTTTAAAGCTTGTTGCTGGTAAAAACGTTTCGCTAGCGCTAAATATTAAAGCTGATGGGTTAACACAAAAATTAAGCGATGCATTGTCACTTTTTGATATAAAAAAGGCATTTGTATTTGATATGTCCGTGCCTGATCAATTAGGTTACTACAGACATGGCGGAATCGAATTTTTTTCGAGAGCTAGTGAGTATGAGCCTGTAATATCATTGTATAAAGAATGCCATGGAGTTTGGTTAGATGCTTTTGAATCTATTTGGTACGATATGGATTATATCGAAGCATTACTAAGAGATGGCAAAAAAGTGTGCATCGTTTCCCCTGAATTACATAATAGAAACAACTTTAAAGATCTTTGGAGCATGCTTGCGCACTCAAATTTTATCAATTCTGAAAATTTAATACTTTGTACTGATCTTCCTGAGGAAGCTCAAAACTACTTTAAGGTGTCACTATGATAAAGGCTGTCATTTTCGATATGGATGGCGTGCTCATTGAGGCGAAAGATTGGCATTATGAAGCTTTGAATAAAGCGTTGAATCTTTTTGGATTTAATATCAGTCGATTTGATCATCTTACAAAGTTTGATGGCCTCCCTACCAAAGATAAACTAAATATTCTTACTACAGAATACTCATTGCCGATTGAATTACACTCATTTATAAATGAGATGAAACAAAATTATACAATGGAAATTGTTCATACCAAGTGTAAACCGCTTTTTATACACGAATATGCGCTATCGAAATTAAAAATGGAAGGGTATAAGTTAGCTGTAGCATCTAACTCAATTAAAAACACCATTATAACCATGATGGAGAAAGCAGCGCTGTCAAATTATCTCGAAATAATGCTTTCTAACGAAGATGTTGTAAAAGGAAAGCCTGATCCCGAAATCTACACGAAAACTATTAATCTTCTCGGCTTGACACCGGAAGAATGTGTTGTTGTCGAAGATAATGAAAATGGCATTCGTGCGGCCAAAGCAGCAGGAGCGCATGTTTTGATTGTTAACGAGGTTACAGATGTTATTTATCGCAACATAAGACAGTTCATAGACTCGGTCGAGGAAAAAAAAGCATGAATATTCTAGTGCTTGCTGCGGGTGAACATTACATTGATAGCGATGATAAAAATTACCCTTTTTGCTTGTCTGAATTCTTAGGGAAACCATTAATTCAGTTGATTGCAGATCAAATTAATTTTAATACAGGGAAAACTGTATTTCTTTTTCAAGATAAACATATTAAAAAGTACCGACTTGATAATATTGTACAGCTGCTTTCCAATGGCAAATTCCATTCTGTGTCAGTACCAGAGGATACGGCAGGTGCTGCATGCACAGCGTTACTCGGTGTAGTAAGTCTTGATCAGGATGAACCTTTACTTATTGTTAGCGCTAATCAATTGCTTGATATTAATTATGAAAGCTTCGCTTCATCTATGAACGATTCTAACAACGATGCAGGAACTGTCATTTTTGATTCTGTTCATCCGCGCTATTCGTATGTCGTACTTGAAAAAGATATTGTTGTTGAAGCCTCTGAAAAAAATCCAATAAGCCGTAATGCTACTGCTGGCGTTTATTGGTTCAAAAAGACAGCTTTTTTTACTGATGCAGTGAAACAGATGATAAGAAAAGATGCACGGGTTGATAATATGTTCTATATCTGCCCATCTTTTAATGAGCTTATATTACGTGGAATGAAAATAGGCGTACAAAAGATCGAAACATCCCAATATCATCCCTATAAATCAATTTCTCACTTTGAAAGTCGTAAGGCCGTCAATGAAAAACTATAAACTTTCAGATATGAAAGGTGGCTGGATCGTTGGAGGTTTTGAACCTACAGCCTACTCAACCTTGGACTGTGAAGTTGCGGTTAAGTACTATAAAGCAGGTGATACTGAGAGCGAGCATTTCCATAAAATCGCAACTGAAATTACGTGTATAGTATCGGGAGAAGTTATTATGTGCGGCAAAAATTGGTCGACTGGAGATGTTATTGTCTTATCACCAGGGGATATCACCTCATTCAAAGCAGTAACCGATACAATTACTACCGTCGTAAAATTACCCGGCGCGCTGAATGATAAGTATACAGTGTAGCAAAAGAATTAACCATGTCATGTGCACGAGTCTCGGCATTGCATTGAGTATAATTGTTAACCCCATTTTCCTGGCACAACATCATGAAAGCTAATATCTAAAGCTGCTCTCTTCAGCTCCTAATGAGATTTTTTGATTGTTGAAATATTTTCTTACTTAATACATCAAAATAACGTAAACGCATGTGTTTTTGAATTTCAGCTTTAATATTAATCTGAAATTTTAGCGCGGGCGGGGATTTTTAGGGCATAACTGTTGACTACATGATAGTGCAACTTAGAATACATAACTTTTAATAGTGGAATAAAATAATGCAAGGTAGTTTTACGCGAGTTGCTCTGAAAGATATTGTAGGGGCATTGGGGCGTTATTCGTTAGTTGGAATGCTTGGCTGGCAAGATGTGAAGCAGCGATATCGTCGTTCGGCATTAGGCCCTTTCTGGTTGACTATTAGTATGGGCGTGATGATAGGAACCATAGGTATTGTCTTTGGTTCCATCTTCAAAACGTCTTTAGAAGAATTTTTACCGTTTCTTGCGAGTGGTATGATTCTCTGGTCTTTTTTTACAACGGTTGTGAATGAAGGCTGTGCAGGATTTATTAATGCTGAAAGAATTATAAAGCAGTTACCTATTCCACTCTTTGTGCACATATTAAGGATCATTTGGAGGAATATAATTATATTATGTCATAACGTAATTATTCTCCCTCTTGTTTTTATCGCCGTGGGTAAGCCGCTTACACTTAATATATTCTTTGTAATACCTGGATTTATATTGGCTACATTGAATCTTACCTGGATTGCTTTGATGTTAGGTATATTATGTGCTCGATACCGAGATTTGCCTCAAATAATTACAAGCGTATTAAATGTTATTTTTTATTTCACGCCGATTATGTGGATGCCACATTTAGTACCACAACGCGCAGGTGAATTAATCTTAGGTCTGAATCCTGTCTATCACTTAATGGAAATTGTAAGAGCTCCATTACTTGGACAGATGCCTGGTAGCTCAAGCTGGATTACATGCCTAATTATTGCTGCTTGCGGATGGCTAGTTACTATTTTCGTCTATGGACGCTATAAGCGTCGTATCGCTTACTGGTTATAAGAAGATTTATCATGGCTTCGGTAGAATTCAAAGATGTATGCGTAGATTTCCCTATCTATAACGCTAATGGACGTTCACTTAAAAAGCGCTTAATGCAAGTGGCCACCGGTGGCCAGTTGGGCTCAGATCCACAAGGGCGTGTAATTGTCAGAGCAATTGATCATCTGTCATTTACGCTCAAAGACGGTGACCGTGTAGGTTTACTTGGACACAATGGTGCTGGTAAAAGCACATTGTTGCGTCTTCTTAGTGGGGCTTATGAGCCTTCTTCGGGCACTGCTGTAAGCCGTGGGGAAGTAGGATCACTAATAGATATCTCTTTAGGGATTGATGTTGAAGCAACAGGAAGGGATAACATCTTTTTACGAGGAGGCTTATTAGGCCGCACTCGAGCAGAGATTAGCGAAAAACTTGATGAAATTATTGAGTTCTCAGAGTTAGGTGATTTTGTGGATATGCCGGTTAGAACCTACTCTTCTGGGATGCATTTGCGTCTTGCTTTTGCTGTTTCAACCATTGTTCGTCCTGAGATTTTATTAATGGATGAATGGCTCTCTGTTGGAGATGAGGCTTTTAAGCATAAAGCGGAGTCCCGATTATCTGAAATGGTTCAGGCAACCAATATTTTGGTCATTGCATCTCATTCTAAAAGTATGATCATGAAATCTTGTAACCGCGCAATATGGCTTGAACACGGCAAGATATTGATGGATGGGAATGTCGAAGAAATTTGCTCACGTTATTTCGGTAAGTAAAATATCATAGAGGATAAATACTATGGTCATTACATCAGATTTATGTGAGTCAATGGGTTTAAATTCTTCTCAAGCTATGCTGAAGAAAAAACCCACATGGATCGCAGGTAATATATCAGAGTTTGATCAGCCTTTATTGATAGGATTAACGAAATTATTAAAACCTAAAAAGGTTGTTGAAATAGGTGTGGCAAGCGGCTGGAGTGGATGCCTTCTTATAGAGGCTCTGTCTCAAAATGGGCTACCTGCACAGTATGTAGGCATAGATTTATCCTCAAAATATTATTTAGATAGTAGTCGAGATACAGGGTCAGCAATTTTAGAGATGTTCCCGAAAGTCAATATTGGCTATGAGTTATTGCTTGGATCTCATGCAATAGACAATCTAAAGGAAATTGGTAATGGGATTGATTTAGCATTTATAGATGGAGATCATCGGCATCCTTGGGCAATTTTAGATTTCTTATCCCTCCTTCCAAACTTAAGTCCTAAATCTTATGTCCTTATTCATGATTTGAACCTTTCGACTTACCCAAGGCATGAGCAAACTAACAGAGGGCCTAAATATTTATTCGAATGCTGGCCATTTGATAAAATTCACTCCTCACAAAATTTGCCCATGATTGGAGCTGTTAAGATGCCGGAATTGATAGACAACCAATTCCTTACTCTAATTCTTAACACGACTTGTACACCGTGGGAAACAAATGTTGATCAAGCTATATTAAATAAAATTTCAGCATCGATTGGTTTGCATTACGGCGAGATTTGGGGAGAGAAATTCAGTAATGCTTTCCATAAAATGAATGTTGGCGCTTATAATAATCATGCTGATAATATTGAAAAAGACTTCATTGAACAGTTAATACAAGTTGTTTCACGTAATCCCTATTCTTCTTCACATTTAGCAATGTTGGAATGCGCAACCCTTGTTTATCCTGATTCTGGCAGACTATACCATCATTTATCGGTTTTAAAATATCGCAACAATGATGTTGAAGAGGCTATAAAATTTTCACTAAATGCTGTTAAATTTTCCAAAACAAATGCACACTTTATTTCATTTCTGGGTGAGCTTTACTGTGCTACAAATGAATTAGCAGAAGCTGAGCGTTGTTTGGTTTCCGCAATTGAATTGCAGGAAGATGTAGCAATATTCCACTATCGACTAGCGCATCTGTACGAAAAATCTGGCCAGCTTAAAGATGCGATTTTTTCAGCGCGTCGCGCATGTGAATTGTTACCTAACAATAGTCATTTTGAGAAATATTTTAATCACTTATCAAGCTCGTTATAAAACCTTCCTTCTCTGGGTATATCATGAATAAATTAATTATTTAAAATGATGGTTTTATCATTTTTTTATAATTAATTTCAAATGTTATAATTATATAATGTTTGATATTTTGAACGGATTAATATGAAAAATATAGTGCACATTAAGATTTCTGATAAAGGTTGGATTCTTGAAAAGTTAGCAAGTGAACTAGCTACTAGATTGCCATATGTAAGCTATGGTCTTGAACACGATTCAAATTCTGAAATTCAATATTACATGACATATGGATGTCATCAGGAACGCGTATCACCAATCGAGGTGGCGTTATTTACTCATAAAGAAGATGTTCCTTCAGCTGCAGATAAATTTGATAAAGTTGCTTCTAATGTCGATTTTTGTGTCGCACAGTCAATAAAAACTGAATCTATTATTCGGGAGCTTGGTTTATCTAACGTTGAAACAATTTCTCCAGGTGTTGATCTTAATATTTTCTCACCAGTGGTTCGAATTGGAGTCGTAGGCAGAACTTACCATACAGGGCGTAAAGGCGAAAAACTTGTTGCTCAGGTGATGGATATTCCAGGTATTGAATGGCACTTTACTGGGGAAGGTTGGCCAGGTCCTGCTAACTTTATTGAAGAATCTAAACTACCTGATTTTTATAGGTCGCTAGATTACATTCTGGTACCTGCATTAATAGAAGGTGGCCCTATGTGTGTGCTTGAGGCACTTGCTAGCGGCTGTAAGGTTATAGCTTCTCCTGTGGGTTGGGTTCCTCAATTCCCACATATTGAGTTTAAGCTCGGTGATGCGAGCGATTTACGTCGCGTACTTTTGGAAGTAGTTGAAGAAAAGCTTGCCCTAAGAAAAAGCGTTGAAAACTATACTTGGAAAGCATGGGCTGATAAGCATCACAACCTTTTCACTCGATTGCTGAATCGCGATCCTCTTATCGAAAAAAATAATAATGAGCAGCGAATCTTTACTCCTGAAATTGTTCCTCATCAACAGGAAAGTAAGCTAAGCGTATTGGTAGCCGTACATGGTGCTGAAATGACAACGTCTTTGGGAGGGCCCTCCGTTCGTGCCCCGAAGACGGTTGAGGCATTGCGGCAATTAGGTACAGACGCTAATTTCGTATCAAATAGGAATTTTTCGACAGAAGGCGTGGATCTCGTTCATGTTCTCAATGTGTGGCATCCTGACGAGTGTGAAGTTTTATTGAGGCAAGTTGAGAAAAATCAACGACCTTCGGTTCTCTCTCCAATATTTTTGGATTTGTCTGAGCTTAATTTTTATAATGTCAGGGTCAGAAAGATTCTTTCAGATAGTGAAAATATTGAGGATGCGCTTCATGACCTTTCAATACTTTGCAATGAAAACACTAATCATCGTTCTTTACCATTAACAGCACGAGAGCCTTTTCCTAATTACTTTTTGGCAATCCGTCGCTTAGCTACATATTCAAATCATCTCATTCTACTTAGTCACCATGAGAAATCTTTACTCAAACAAATAGGCGTTAACCATCCTTCAACAAGTATAGTAAAAAATCCTGTCAATACTGTTGTCTTCGAAAGCGGTGATCCATCATTATTTAAAAATGCTTTTGATGTTCAGGATTATGTTTTATGTGTGGGTCGAATTGAATCTAGAAAAAATCAGGCACTTCTGGCATTAGCATTAAAAGATACCGGTATTCCGCTAGTTTTAATTGGACATGAGGCTGATGCTAAATATGCCGATTTAATTAGGAAATGGGGAGACGATAATGTGATCTTCGCCGGGCGTATAGAGGCGAACAGTCCTATGTTAGCTTCTGCATTTTCTGGCGCTAAAGTTTTTTGCTTACCTTCCTGGAGTGAGGGGGCACCATTAGTTGCACTCGAAGCTGCTGCTGCAGGTTGTAATATGGTTTTAAGCGATCGCTCATCTGAATCTGAATATTTCGGTGAATTGGCTCGTTATGTAAATCCAGCTGATGTTAGTGATATCCGACAAAAAATTCTTGACGCTTGGAATGATTCTGAGCTTACTAATTCTTGCCGCTCCGATAAACTTATGCATAAGATGCGAACGGAACACAGTTGGGAAGCTTATGCTCGTCAAACTCAAGATGCCTATAAAGCTGCTTTATCTTGTCAAGCTAAGAAACCGGCTCTATTAGAGTCAAAAGAAAATAAACGTATTTTTGTTGATCTTACAACGTTAGCTCATCATAACGCTACGCCTACGGGTATTGCGCGTGTAGAGAGTCGTTTAGCAGAAGAGTTAGAAAAATTCTATGGGGTTAATGTTAATTTTATCCTTTGGAATTCTCGTTATGGTAAGTTCATTAAAGTGGAATATGCGGATTTAATTAACGCAAGAATCAAAGATTTTGCTGGTGAAAATATCCCCGGTTTTCCTCCTGGTATTCCAAAATCAAATGTGCATTTCAAAAGTGATGATTTAATCCTGATATTTGGTGGGGCTTGGATAAGAAACTCTAATTATTTAAGAGATCTTCAGAGTCTTAAGAAAATGCATGGTGTCGCTGTTGTTAGTACCGTATATGATATAATTCAACACAAAATGAAATACTTGTTTCCTGAGGGTGTTGGTGAACAGTTTGCTGTTAATTGCAAAAAAATTATATCAATTTCAGATATGGTAATTACATGTTCTGAGCAGAGTCGAAGTGACATTGTTGATTTTTGTATAGAAACCCAAACCCCACTTTGTCCTGTTTCTGTATTTAGGTTAGGTGACGAACCTGTTCATGCTGACTCGAATAATGATATTGAGTTCTACAGAGAGGGGCTCTCAGAATTAGCAGTTGATGATAAATTCGTAATGTTTGTTAGTACTATTGATGTTAGAAAAAATCATTCATTACTACTAATGTTATGGAAAGGTTTAATTAGTGAATATGGTGACGACGTACCTAAATTAGTATTGGTTGGTAATGTTGGTTGGCGTGGTGAGGAATCGGTTAATATACTGAATAACAATCCCGCATTGAAAAATAAAGTTTTGATGCTGCACGGCATCCAAGACTCAACCCTTGATTGGCTTTATAAACATTGTTTATTCACTGTCTTCCCTTCCCGATATGAAGGGTGGGGATTGCCAGTGGCTGAAAGCTGTCGTTATGGTAAGTTTTGCCTTGCTTCAAACGCAGGTTCCTTGCCAGAAGTTGCACCTGGTTGTGCAGAATATATTGATCCTTTAGATTGTATTGCTTGGTATAAGGCATTGCAGAAGTACTGCTTCGACCCTGCTTTGTTAGCACAAAAGACAAAACTTGCTATGAAATATCAACCAACTAACTGGCAACAAACCGCTCAGCAAGTTATCAACTCTATAAAAGATGTTTGTGCTTCGACTCGGCTCGAATCTCTAAATATAAATGGAGAAATTTGTTTTTCAGCTAAGACACTGCCGGGAATGCTCTCAAGTGATAAATTTACCTTAGACGGGTGGTATCAGATTGAAAACACGGGAACCTGGACCTCAGGTAATGAATCATATATTGGTTTCCAATATGATGAGCAGCCGACCAGTGAACTAGCCTTAACTATTACAGCGTTTGGTTATGTCCCGACCTCTGAAGCGATCATCGTAAATGTATTTGTCAATAATGTGATGGTTGCAAAATGGGAAGTTGATGGTAAACGTACTAATCTTACTGCACCAATCGATTCTTCTATTTTACAAAGTTCTAAAAATATAATTGTTAGGCTTGAAATTGAAAATCCGCGATCACCTTCAGAGTTTGGTTCTAATGATACTCGTATGCTTGGTTTGCATGTTATTAGCGCGAATTTGATTAATGGTTCTCCTGTTTCTGACGTTATTCAGCGTTCATTGTTTAAAGCAGAAGGCGGACAAAAAAATAGGTTAATTCACACGTTACGGATTTCTAAACGTGTTGAGAATAAGCTTAGACAAATAAAGCGCAGGTTAACCAGTTAAATTATTTGTTCACTAACTATTTAAATAACCATTAATAATTGCCTGCTTCCTTATATTTTATTGAAAGAAGCAGGCATTTCTCCGGATATGTATTAAATAGTTTTAATAGAATCCCATGAACTATATATCACCCCACCAACAACTCACCGCTTCTAACCTCATTCTCGCCCGCCAACCTCACTACTAGCATCCCCGCCGTAGCAAAGCGTACCCAATGTCGTGCATACAAAATTCCGCCAAACTCAGCCACAAGCGGCGTTACTTGATCAGTCACCGGATCGATAATCTCCGCGACGACTTCACCCGATCGGATATGCGCGCCTAATGGTTTACGATGCAGGATTAATCCCGATACGGGTGAATGGATATACTCGCAACCCGACAACGGCGTAGGCGGATTTTTCAGGGCAGGGGAAGCGGTAGCAGTACCTTCGCTATAGCGCTCTTTGATCACGCTCGACTCATCGGCCGCTTCAATCATATTCGGTGCGCTTAAACCAACACCATTTTCAGCGTTAACACTCACATCTTCGCCGCCAGAGCTCACCGACACTAATTCGTCGCCACCAATGACAGGCGCGGCGACTTCAACGGATACCGTAGGTTCGCTACCGCCAATATAGCCACCTTCTTGCAAAGCAGAAATAATCGCATCCGCATCTTTCTCAGCCTGCTCCGGACAGACATCACGCACACCACGCAACTCCAGCGTCACCGGTAACAAGCCACGCGGCATCGGGTATTCTTTGCCGAAAATGTCTGCCAGTGTTAACCAAGGCTCGCAACAAGCTTCATCAAAGGGTTCACCACCCGAAATCTGTGCCAGCAACTGGACTTCGCTGCCCAGCCAACGCGCCAGCGGCTCAATATCTGGCCAGGCATGTGGCGTGGTGTATAAATGCGGCACGGCTTCCCAGTCACAATGCAGATCAATCATTAAATCGGCCTGGCTTGCCATACGCATCAAGGTAAAGCGCTGCGCATCCAGTTCGGTTTTAGGAATGGTGTCGCGGTAGTGAAGGTCGATGGCGTTACGAATCAGTCTTTTATTATCATACTCACTTTGCGTAAACGAACCTGAAAGCTTCTCCGCTAGCGCCTCACCTAAAGACGGAAACTTGCGATTAAAGTCCTGACCAGAAAGTGTATGGAATCGGCCCAAATGTGTGCCATGCCAATGCTGGCTTAACGCCAAAGGGTTCGCGACGGGTACCAGCGTAAAGGCTGCTTTTAACTGGCCAGCACATTCCAGAGCTTGTAAACGCTTCTTTAAAAACCACGCAACCGCCATGCCGGGCAGTTCATCGCCGTGTAAAGCCGCCTGAATATAGACCTGTCGTTTATTGTCTTCGCCGAAGTGGAAACTAATAATTTCGCGTTGAGTGCCTAACGATGCGCTTAGCAGAGGATGATGTTGTTGATGCATATCGGTCCTGTAATCGGCTGCGGGCGAGAAATGTAACGCCCTCTAAATGAGCATAAAAAGAAAAGTATAGTGCTGAATAACAACAGGCGGCACAAATGCCGCCTGTGATATCACTGCTGAATTGAGATATCAGTCGCGAAATAGGATTTCTGAATCTTATCGAAGGTGCCGTTTTTCTTGATTTCCGCGAAGGCGTTATCAAGCGCGGTTTTCAGCTCGGCATCGCCTTTACGTAAGCCGATTGCTGTACCAGGACCAATAATCGGATCTTGCACAATTGGGCCAGCCAGCTCGAAATCTTTACCTTGTGGATGCTTCAGAAAGCCAATAGCGGCCTGAGCGGCATCGGTGAAGACCGCATCCAATCGACCTGAAATCAAATCGCTTTCCACCTGCGCCTGATCGCCATACGGAACCACGGTCACGCCGTGCGGCTGCCATTTTGCCAGCGCATAACGCTCCTGCACGGTACCTTGCTCAACGCCAACCGTTTTGCCTTTCAGCGCTTCAGCCGTGGGCAAAATACCCGAGCCTTTGCGGGCAATCAGCTGGGTGTGGGTGTCATACAGCGGCACGGTAAAGTCAATTTGCTTCATTCGTTCTTCGGTGATGCCCATGTCTGAAAGGATGGCATCAAATTTACGCGCCTTAAGCGCAGGGATCATGCCGTCGAACTGGCTTTCTACCCAGACGCATTTAGCCTGCATTTGCTCACACAAAGCATTACCCAAGTCGATATCAAAACCAACCAGTTTGCCCTGTGGCGTTTTTGATTCAAAAGGAGGATAGGTGGGATCGACAGCGAAGCGTACCTGTTCAATTTTTGCCTGCGCGCCGAATGCACAGCCTGCCATCATCGCCATAACCAGCGTCTGACGCAGACGTGTTTTAGTGAAAAAATTTGCCATTATAAGGTCTTCTTTATTCGTGATGTTGAACAATGAAGATTACCTTTCACCTCTGGTGATGGCAATTACTGGATTATTTTCACTACGTTAGCATTACTGAATGTACGGTAATCCTCTGTATTCATTATTACCGAGTAGTCCAGCAAACCGGCGTTGAAGGCAATCTCGCTATAACGTTCAAACAGCAACGGATCAACAACCAGTTTTAATGCCGGATGAAAACTAAACGGCGGAATCGCGCCAAACACGCAGCCCGTCAGCGAATCCACTTCGGCTGGGCTGGCCAGCGATGCACGGCGTCCGCCAACAGCATCCGCCACTTTTGCTAAATCCGCTTGTTGATCGGCGGGTAACACCGCCAGCACATGCTGTTTAATGCCGTTGCCTTTCACATGACACACCAGCGCTTTGGCGCCTTGTCCCACTTCAGTACCGCGAACAGCAGCCACCGCTTCGCATTTGCCGGTGGCTTCATGGTTCATCAGCCGATAACGCGCTTGATGCTGATTAAGCAGGGCGATCAGTTTTTCATGTGTGGTCATTGGACTCTCCATGATCAGCAAGCTGGATTAATAATGTTTTCAGCATATGCGGTTGGCGAGGTAATACGCCTAACTTAAGCCCTAAAGGTTTAAATACTCGATTTAAGGTGCTTAGCGTGGTGTTCTCTTTATCCTGCTCAATATCAGATAACGTTCGACGGTTGATGCCCACCAGTGCGGCATAGCGCTCTTGCGAGAATCCCAACACCTTTTTATGTAGTTGCATTAATAACTCGCCTTGCGGCAGCTTATCCCCAATAAGCTGCTGAAGCAGTTCAAGCAACATGGCTTCACGCTGAAAAGGCGATATTGTTTTCTTCATAGTCGCCATCCTTCGATTCGTTGGTCTAAATAATCAAAACCAATAGCCGGCAAATTCAAAATTGAGCACCCATTTGCTGCGCATATTCCAGGTTGTAGCTTGCATATTTGTTACGATCTATAGGGTCAATGGCATAGTTGAATTAGAAGGCGAGGGCGGCGGCGCTTTCACGGCCTTTGCGTGGCTCTTTGACGTCCAGAAACGCAATATCGTGCCATTGATTACCGACAAACAATTGCAGGGTTAACATGCCGCGCCTCTGTTGAGCAGTATATTGCTCAATATTAGCGTTTTGAGGTTTTTTTGAGGAAAATACTGCTCAAAATTATCATATGTCCACAATTTTGAGCAGCATATTGCACAATTTACTTATGACGAGATCGCAGGTTTGCGATGACGGTGCTGAAGTCCAGATCCTGATCCTGCAATAACACCAGCAGGTGATAAATCAAATCCGACGCTTCGTTGGTCAGCTCATGGCGATCGTTGACGGTGGCCGCCAGCGCGGTTTCAACGCCTTCTTCACCCACTTTTTGCGCGATGCGTTTGGTGCCGCTGGCATAGAGTTTTGCGGTGTAGGAGCTTTCTGGATCACCATTTTTACGTGAAGCCAGCAGCTGCTCCAGCTGATACAAGAAAGTCCAGTCTGGCGCAGCGGGTGAAAAGCAGCTTGACGTGCCGAGATGGCAGGTTGGGCCAATAGGATTCGCCAAGACTAGCAGCGTATCGTTATCGCAGTCAGGTGTGATACTCACGGTTTTCAGGAAGTTGCCTGAGGTTTCGCCTTTGGTCCACAAGCGATTTTTGGTGCGCGAGAAAAAGGTGACGTTGCCTTCTTGCAGCGTTTTTGCCAGCGCTTCTTTATTCATATAACCGTGCATCAGCACTTCGCCTGATACGCTGTGCTGTACGATTACCGGCATCATGCCTTGCGTTTTGTCCCAATCAAGTTGGGCCAGTTGTTGAACAGTTAACACGCGCGAATCTCCACACCGTTGTCGATCAGAAAGCTTTTTAGCTCACCAATATTGATAATCTGTTTGTGAAACACCGACGCGGCCAGTGCGCCATCGACGTTGGCCTGTTCAAAGGCCTCAAGGAAATGCTGCATAGTGCCCGCGCCGCCAGAAGCGATCATTGGTACTTTACAAACTTCACGCACTTTTTTCAGCTGCACCAGATCATAGCCGTTACGCACGCCATCCTGGTTCATCATGTTTAACACGATTTCGCCCGCGCCGAGTTTCTGCACTTCCTGCACCCAATCCAGCGTTTCCCATGTGGTAACACGGGTGCGGGATTCGTCGCCGGTATATTGATTGACGTGATATTTACCGGTGCTTTCATCAAACCAGGTATCAATGCCCACTACAATACACTGCACACCAAAGCGGTCAGCAAGGCGGGTGATTAAGGAAGGATCGGCCAGCGCGGGCGAGTTAATGGAAATCTTGTCAGCGCCGAACTCCAGAATGCGCGCCGCATCTTCGGCAGATTTGATACCGCCCGCCACGCAGAACGGAATATCGATCACTTCAGCAACGCGTGATACCCAGCTTTTATCCACCACACGACCATCGGATGATGCTGTAATATCGTAAAACACCAGTTCGTCTGCGCCTTCTTCAGCGTAACGCTGCGCCAGCGGCACGATATCACCAATGATTTCGTGATTACGGAACTGAACGCCTTTGACGACCTGACCGTCACGTACATCGAGACAAGGAATTATCCGTTTTGCCAGCATGAGATTGCCTCCGAAACTGTGAATTTGCCTTCCAACAATGCGCGTCCAACGATCACGCCCTGCACACCGCTGCTGCGGAGCGCGGCGATGTCGCTCAGTTCGCCGATGCCGCCAGATGATTGAAATGCAATCTCTGGATAGCGCGCAGTCACTTCCTGATACAGCGCCACGTTGGAGCCAGTTAGCGTGCCGTCACGCGAAATATCGGTACACAATACATGCTTCAGGCCAACGGGCTGGAATTGCTCAATGACGTCTTCCAGCGTCACGCCAGCGGCTTCTTGCCATCCGCTGATCGCCACTTCTTTGCGATTATTCGCGTCAATGCGCACGTCTAATGCCAACACAATGGCCTCAGCGCCAAACTCTTTAAACCACTGCTTCACTTCTGCTGGCTCTTTCACCGCCGTGGAACCGACTACCACACGGCTTGCACCCGCATCCAGCAGGGCTTTGACATCTTCGCGGGTGCGAATACCACCACCGACCTGCACGATGGCATCAACGCCATTCAACAAGGTTTTCAGCAGGGGAATCTGGCGCTTTGCCGGATCTTTTGCACCGGTTAAATCCACTAAATGCAGCACCGCTGCGCCCTGGCTGGCGTATTCCTGCAAACGCGGGAGCGGATCGCTGCCGTAATCACGCTGCTGACCATAATCACCCTGATGCAGGCGAACCACTTTGCCGTCAATTAAATCTAACGCGGGGATAATCATCACATCTCCAGGAAGTTTTTCAGCAACTGCGCGCCCGCTTTGCCAGAGCGTTCTGGGTGGAACTGCACGCCGAAGAAGTTATCTTTTTGCAGCGCCGCCGTGAACGGTAAACCGTAATGGCATTGCGCGATGGTGCTGGCGTTAACCGGCATGGCATAGCTATGGACAAAGTAGAAGTAGCTGCCTTCGTCAATGCCACGGAACAGATGATTACCCGCTTGCGCGGTGATCTGGTTCCAGCCCATGTGCGGCAGCGGCAAACCTTGCGTATCCATCAGCGAAACCGGTTCGTCAACAATGCCCAGCGTTGGAACACCGCCGTTCTCATCACTGCCGCGCCCCAGCAACTGCATGCCGAGACAAATGCCCAGCACCGGTTGAGTACAGGCTTTGATTAGCTCGATAAGGTCACGCTCTTCAAGCTGCCCCATTGCCGCTTTGGCGGTGCCAACGCCCGGTAAAAACAGCTTGTCGGCACGCAGTACCACGTCAGAATCGCGGCTAACAATCGGCGTATAACCCAGGCGTTCAACCGCCCATTTCACCGAAGAAAGGTTGGCGCAGCCGGTATCAAGGATCACCACATTCATCACAGCACTCCTTTGGAACTCGGCAGGGTGTTGCCATCCACGCGAATCGCCTGGCGCAGCGTGCGGCCAAAGGCTTTAAACAGACTTTCAACGCGATGATGATCGTTTTTACCTTTGGTTTTCAGGTGCAGCGTGCTCATCATGCTGTAAGAAAGCGAGCTGAAGAAGTGCTCAACCATTTCGGTGCTGAGATCGCCAACGCGTTGATAATTGAATTCAGCTTTGAACTCAATGTGTGGGCGGCCAGAGATGTCTAATGCACAGCGCGCCAGGCATTCATCCATCGGCAAAACAAAGCCGAAACGGCCAATGCCACGCTTGTCGCCCAACGCTTTTAACAGCGCTTCGCCCAGCGCCAGGCCGGTATCTTCAACGGTGTGATGATCGTCAATGTAGAGGTCGCCTTTGACTTCGATATTCATGCGGAAGCCACCATGCACCGCAATCTGATCCAACATGTGATCGAAAAAACCGACGCCAGTGTTGATCTTGCTGCTGCCTTCGCGGTCTAACCAGACTTCTACTTTGACTTGGGTTTCTTTGGTGTTGCGGTTCACCAACGCGTAGCGGTCACGCTTAGTCAAACGCTGCTCAATGGCGCGCCAGTCTTCACCTTCGGCGCCATAGCGGATTGCCTCAATACCCATGTTCTCCGCGAGCTGAACATCAGTCAGGCGATCGCCAATCACATAGCTGTTGGCTACATCAATGGCGCCTTCAGCCAGCCACGCATCAACCATTTTGGTTTTTGGCTTGCGGCAATCGCAGTTGTCATCCGGCATGTGCGGGCAGATCAGCACATCATCAAATTGAATGCCTTGCGATGTCAGGATTTGCATCATCAGGTTGTGAGGGCCATCGAAATCCGCCTGCGGGAAACTCGACGTGCCTAAACCATCCTGATTGGTGATCATCACCAGACGATAACCGGCGGTTTGCAGCGCCAGCAAAGTAGGGATCACGTTGGGTTCAAATGCCAACTTGTCCATGCGATCCACCTGAAAATCGGCAGGCGGTTCAGAAATAATGGTGCCGTCGCGGTCAATAAAAAGGGTCTTCTGGCTCATGCTTGCTCCACAGATAAGGCTTGCAGCGCGGCGATCACTCGCTCGCACTCTTCACGCGTGCCGATGGAAATGCGCAGGCATCCCGACAGGCCCGGATTTTTGTTTTGGTCACGCAAGATAATGCCCTGATCCCACAGCGTTTTGAATACCGTTGGCGAATCAGTGAAGCGCGCCAGCACGTAGTTGGTGTCACTGGCAAAAGTTTGCTCGACGCAGGCGCACTGAGCGAGCTGCGTTAGCAGCCAGCTGCGGTTGTCGTTTAACTGGGCAACGTGTTCGCGCATCAATGTAATGCCTTGCTCGCTCAATGCCTGAGCCGCTACATCTGCCACCGGCGTGGCCAGTGGATAGGGCGCAATCACTTTCAACAGCAGATCGATAACCGGCTTGTTTGCCAGCGTAAAGCCGCAGCGTAAACCCGCTAGCGCAAAGGCTTTCGACAGAGTGCGCAGCACAACTAAATGTGGATAATCTTTCAGCCAACTGGTCAGCGTCGCTTCCGGGCAGAACTCAATATAGGCTTCATCTGCTACCAATAGCGCTTTACCGGCGGTCATATCCAGCAGCTGGCGAATATCATCCGGGTTGATCAGGTTGCCGGTAGGATTGTTCGGACTACAAAGATAGACAATCTTCACGCCTTCCAACTTGTCGGCAATCGCGGGTAAATTCAGTTGCCAGTTATCAAGCGCCGGAACGGTGCGATACTCAATGCCGATGGTTTCGGCGCTGACGCTGTACATGCCATAGGTGGGGGGACAAAACAGAATTGCGTCTTTGCCGGGTTCGCAAAAGGCGCGCATCAGCAGTTCAATGCCTTCATCTGCACCACGGCTTGCCAACACGTTTTCAGGCTGCAATCCGGCATAGGCTGCGTAGCGTTCAATCACTAATTTTGGCTGGCATTCTGGATAACGATTCAGCGTCTGCTGCGAAAGCTCAAACGGCACCGGAAGCGGAAACTCGTTGGCGTTGAGCCACACATCACCCTGACCACCCAAGCGACGCGCCGACTGATAGGGCGTCAAAGCACGCACGTTTTCGCGCGCCAAATCTTCAATATTCAGGCTCATGCTTGCTCCTTCAGTGCGGCAACGCGCAGGGTAACGGCATTTTTATGGGCATCTAACTGTTCAGCAGCGGCCAGGGTTTCGATGGTAGCGGCAAGGTTCATGAAACCTTGTGGCGTCAGCTCTTGTACCGTCATACGTTTCTGAAAATCCGCCAGTCCCAGGCTGGAACAGGTTGCGGTATAACCATAGGTTGGCAAAACGTGATTAGTGCCTGAAGCGTAATCACCTGCAGATTCTGGCGACCAGTCACCGAGGAAAACCGAACCTGCACTGGTAATGGAATCCACAAGTTCACGCGGCTGGCGCGTTTGAATGATCAAATGCTCAGGGCCATAGGCATTGGAGATTTCCACGCATTGCGCGATATCACGCGCCACAATCAAACGGCTGCTTTCCAATGCCTGGCGAGCAGTCGCCGCACGCGGCAGTTGCGCCAGTTGTTGTTCTACTGCCTCGGCGACACCTTCAGCCAGGGCTAAAGAAGGCGTCAACAAGATGACCTGTGAATCGGGTCCGTGTTCCGCTTGTGACAACAGATCAGAGGCGACAAACGCTGGCGTTGCGCCTTCATCAGCAATCACCAGCACTTCCGATGGGCCGGCAGGCATATCAATTGCCGCGCCATCTAAACGCTGGCTCACCTGACGTTTGGCTTCGGTAACGTAAGCGTTGCCGGGCCCAAAAATTTTGTCGACGCGCGGCACGGTTTCAGTGCCAAAGGCGAGGGCAGCGATGGCTTGTGAACCGCCAACCTGGAACACTTCTTCTACGCCACACAGCTTCGCAGCATAGAGGATCTCATCAGCAATTGGCGGTGGAGAGCAAAGCACCACACGGCCACAACCCGCAATACGCGCTGGCGTTGCTAACATCAGCACGGTGGAGAACAACGGCGCGGAACCACCGGGAATATACAAACCAACCGATTTTACCGGACGCGTAATTTGCTGGCAGCGCACGCCGGGCTGCGTTTCAATATCGACTGGCGCGAGGATCTGCGCATTGTGAAAGGTTTCAATATTGTTCACCGCAACAGCCATCGCCTGTTTCAGCGTGTCGCTTAATCTGGCGCTGGCCTCTTCAATTTGCTGCGGCGTGACGCGCAAGTTTTCAACCTGCGCCTTATCGAAGCGCGCGCTAAAAGTGCGCAACGCTTCATCACCGTTGGTTTTAACCTGATCAAGCACGTCGCGAACGGTTTGAGTGATGCTTTCTGAGGCGGCGATTGCCGGACGCATCAGCAGCGCCTGCTGCTGTTCCTCGCTACATTGCTGCCAGTTGATTGGGGTTGCAAAGGCCATGGCTTACTCCATCATCTTCTCAATCGGCAGCACTAAAATTGAGCTGGCACCCAACGCCTTCAATTTTTCCATGGTTTCCCAGAACAGGGTTTCGCTGCTGACCATGTGCATCGCCACGCGAGATTGATCGCCGGCTAAGGGCAGAACGGTAGGACGCTCGGCACCAGGCAGCAGCTTGATCACTTCTTCCAGACGATCGCTGGGTGCGTGCATCATGATGTATTTCGACTCACGCGCTTTAATGACGCCCTGAATACGCGTCATCAGCTTGTCGATCAGTTCCTGTTTCGCACCTGGCATCTCGCCGTCACGCTGAATCAGGACGGCTTTCGAACGATAGATCACTTCAACTTCACGCAGGCCGTTGGCTTCTAACGTGGCACCGGTTGAAACCAAATCACAAATGGCGTCTGCCAGGCCAGCGCGAGGCGCAACTTCAACGGAACCATTCAGCATGCAGGTCTTAAAACTCACATTTTTTTGATCGAGGTATTTTTTTAGCAGGTGAGGATAAGAGGTGGCGATACGCGAGTTGTGCAAGCATTGCGGGCCGGTATATTCATCATCTACCGACATCGCCAGTGACAGGCGACAACCGCCAAAATCCAGGCGACGCAGTGTAAAGTAGCGTGGATCTTCGCCTTGTGCGCGGCGGGTCAGCAGTTCTTCTTCCAGCACGTTTTCGCCAATAATACCGAGGTCGACCACGCCATCCATCACCAGGCCAGGAATATCGTCATCGCGCACGCGCAGAATGTCGATAGGCATGTTCTCCGCAAACGCAATCAGGCGCTGCTGCTGAAGGTTGATTTTAATGCCACAGCGCGCCAGCAGTTCGCGTGAATCATCACTCAAACGGCCAGATTTCTGCATAGCTATGCGTAAACGGGTGTTATCTAACATGGTTCCTGTCCTCTTAATCCTGTCCTGAATGTTTCGGTTGCGTCAGCCCATAAAAAAACCCCCGGAAGACGATCTTCCGGGGGTTCTCTTGCGTTCACACCACTGGAAGATCTTAACAGTCTCCCAGCACACATCGCCTGAAAGACTAGTCAGGATGATGGTGATGATGGTGGTTAAACTGAACGCGTGTCATATAAATTCCGTTGATGAATGAGTATTCATTTATGTGCTAATTAACCTAACCAGGATGAACTCGATTGGCAACCCTTTTTTAACGTTACCAACAGATTCATTTCAGAAAGCACCGAAACTCTTTTGAGCTGGTTTGCAATGCGCCTCAGCACTAGTATGAATAACATCTTGATGCGCAAAGCCAGGAGTCAGATATGAAGAAGGTCGCAATAATAGGTTTGGGATGGCTAGGCATGCCGCTGGCGATGGCGTTAACGGCACGCGGCTGGCAAGTGACTGGCAGCAAAACCACACCGGATGGCATCGACGCGGCACGGCGCTGCGGCATTGAAGCTTTTCAACTTGAGCTCACGCCAGAAATGATCTGTGAGGCTGAAGATCTTGAGCCGCTGTTAAATGTGGATGCGCTGGTGGTGACTTTGCCCGCCAGCCGAACGGCCGAAGGTGGCGAGAAATATCTGCAAGCGGTACAAAACGTGGTGGACAGCGCACTGGTGTATAACGTCCCACGCATTATCTTCACTAGCTCTACATCGGTCTATGGCAATGCTTCCGGCGTGATGCGCGAAAACAGCCCACTTCAGCCAGAAACGGTGGCAGGAAAAACGCTGGTGGAATTGGAAAACTGGCTGCATAACTTGCCGGGCACCAGCGTAGATATCTTACGGCTGTCAGGACTAGTTGGACCTAAACGCCATCCTGGCCGCTTCCTGGCCGGTAAAAAAGATGTCCCAAATGGTTCACAAGGCGTGAATTTGGTCCATCTGGACGATGTAGTAGAGGCCATTATGCTGCTGTTGCAAACCCCAAAAGGTGGCCGAGTGTTTAACCTTTCCGCGCCAAAACATCCTACCCGCGCAGAATTTTACCCCAGCGTTTCAAAGCAGCTAGGACTTGAGCCACCCCAGTTCTTGCCGACTGAAGGTCAAGACAGCGGCAAACTCATCGATGGCACGCGCATCTGTAGCGAGCTGGGTTTTGAATATATTTATGATGATCCGGTTAAAATGCCTTTGGAGTGATATAAGTTTCGTGCTGCTTCGCCTCATAAACACAAAAGTTCTTAATAGCGTCTTATTTATAACGGACAGGAGAACATAATGGGTAGATGAGCCCGAGAAACCTTCCCCCCTTGTAGGGGAATGTTAGATGGAAGAAAGCGAGCACAATTCTGCAATATAAACCCTTACACCCCTAATCGATCCCGTATCGCATACCACACCGCGCCCATCGCGGTTAACGGTACTTTGAATCGTCGTCCGCCGGGGAAGGGTAGGTGAGGTAAATTGGCAAAGGCATCAAAGCGCTCTGCATCGCCGCGCAGGACTTCGCTGATTAACTTGCCAGAGAGATGTGTGCAGGTGACGCCGTGTCCACTGTCGCCCTGCATAAAATAGACGTTATTCTCCAGGCGGCCAAACTGCGGCATGCGCGACAAGGTCAACAGGAAATTCCCGCTCCAGCCAAACGCCAGTTTCACATTCTGCAACTGAGGAAAGGTACGATGAAGTTTTGGGCGAATAAGTGCTTCAATATCTTGTGGATCGCGCGCACCGTAAACCACGCCGCCGCCGTATAACAGGCGGTTATCGGCGGTAAGGCGGAAGTAATCCAGCAGGTAGTTACAATCTTCCACGCAGTAATTGTTGGGCAGCAGCGACAGCGCCTGATCGCGACTCAACGGCTCGGTTGCGACAATTTGTGAGCCGCACGGCATGCTTTTGCTGCTAAGGCGTGGTTCGACTTTGGTCGGCATGTAAGCGTTACCGGCAAAAATCACAAATTTTGCTGTGACTTCTCCCTGCGCTGTTTTCACTCGATTCGGCGAGCCATAAACCACGTTCAACGCGGCAGATTGCTCATAGATGCGGCCGCCGTGGCGGCGAATCGCTTCTGCTTCGCCTAGCGCCAAATTGAGCGGATGTAAATGTCCGCCACGCTTATCCAGCAGGCCACCAATATAGCGCTCGGTCGCGACTTCCCGGCGAATGCCGCGTTCATCTAAAAGTTCAAGATCGTGATTACCATATTGCGCCCACAACTTTTTCTGATTGCGCAGGTGGCCCATTTGACGCGCATTTAATGCCGCAAAAATGCCGCCGGGGCGATAATCACAGGCGATCGCATAACGATCAATACGATCACGGATGATCTCGGCACCTTCAAACATCATGCTGCCGAGCATGCGCGCGCTCTCTTTCCCGTAACGCTGTTCAATCACATCGACGTCACGGCTGTAAGAGTTCACCACCTGGCCGCCGTTGCGACCGCTGGCGCCATATCCGACGCGGGCCGCCTCCAGCACTACCACGTCATAACCCGCTTCGGTCAGGTAGAGGGCAGCGGATAAACCGGTAAAACCGCCGCCAATAATGCAAACGTCACATTGAATACTCTCTTGCAATAGCGGCCACGGTTCATGAGGATTGGCTGTTGCAGCGTAATAACTCTCCACGTAATTCATCACAACCTCCTCAAAACGCAATTTTCATTAAAAATTGGCGGGCGTATGGGCACTGATAATGCGACATATGTGATCGGTGGTGTTGGTAAAGCTGTGCGGCAAACCGGTGTCGATAACGTAACTTTCACCCGCATATAAATGAAAACTTTGCCCGTTCACCACTAAGGTGATTTCACCTTCCAGCAGCGTGCCGGTCTCTTCGCCGGGATGACGCAATTTCTCTCCCGTGCTGGCGCCGGGCTGATAGGTTTCCAGCAGCATGCCCAGTGTGCGGCGGCTCTGCCCGTTATGAATGAGCTTGAGCGACACGCCCTGGCTACCGATCTCCAGTAAATCGTCCGGGCGAACGATGATTTTTGGCGTTGAATCCGCTTTGGCTTCAGAGAAGAACTCCGACAGCGATAAGCCATATACTTTTAATAATTTCTGTAAGGTGCTTACCGCCGGGCTGACTTTATCCTGCTCTATGGTGCTAATTGCGCTGTGTGTTAAACCTGCAAGTTCAGCGACGCGGCGCTGAGACAATCCCAACTCTTGCCGGATTTGCGATAAACGCCTTCCGGGGGCCAGAGTGGCATCATTCATGTTCTCTTTTCCTTGTGGTAACGGATTGCGGCCTGAATAAATCCATCGAACAACTGACGTGACGTTGCCGAGCTTTCCGCTTGCCATTCAGGGTGCCACTGCACCGCCAAGGCAAAGGGATGATGCTGCAGGCTGACCGCTTCAATCAGCCCGTCGGGCGCGCGCGCTTCGATGCGTAATTGTGGACCCAGCTCGCGGATCCCTTGTTGATGCAGTGAGTTTACTGTCAGCGTGGTGCTGTCGAGCAGGTTGCTGAGCAAGCCATCTGGCTCAACCGTGACGGTATGCGCTGACGCATATTGCTGATCAAGCGGCTGAGAATCATCTTCATGATGACGCTGAAACTGGCGATGCTGGCTGATCTGGCGATACAGCGCGCCACCATTGGCAACCACAAGTTCTTGCATACCGCGACAAATGCCGAACAGCGGCATCTTTTTACCCATGGCATGCGTAATCAAACTAAAAGCCAGCCGATCGCGGCCAGGATCGCTATGCAACTCTTTGCCTTCTTCACCATATTGCCAGGGTTCGATATTGCTGGGGCTACCGGTGAGCAATACGCCATCCAAAATCGTCATAGCGTTTTCTAATAGATGAGGGGCATGCATTAAATGATGGGGCAGGGCAAGCGGGACACCGCCCGAGACCAACACGGCATCAAGATATTTGTTATGCACCGTTTGCGTGGGATGACCGCCTTTATCGATCTGGCACATCGTTACGCCAATCAAGGGTTTGTCAAAAATAATGCCCATTTTTCCCCTCACTTGCTGTTCGAAATATCACCCGAAAAAGCGCGATTGGTGCTTAAGTGTGCAATATTTTGTCAATCTAGCAATCTGTTGCGGGTTCTTCAAACAGATTTGTTACATTTGCACACTTTTTGTGTTGGCGCTATGTTAGAAGGGTGGCTGTTATTTTGAGCATTGCGCAAACCATTTACGGGGCGGGTGAGATCATGACAAACCTGGTAGAAGTAGAAGACTTTACGCGTCATAGCGAAGAGAGACGAACCAGCGCGTTCCAGCTTGAGGTGAAAGCCTGGCTGGAGCGCCATCCTGAAACGCAGTATGTCGACATCTTATTAAACGATTTAAATGGAGTCTTTCGCGGTAAACGCATTCCGGTTTCCGCGCTGCTTAAACTTGAAAAAGGCTGTTACTTTCCGGCATCGGTGTTTGCCATGGATATTCTCGGCAACACAGTAGAAGAGGCCGGTCTCGGACAATCCCTCGGTGAACCTGATAATCTGTGCCTTCCTGTTCTCAATACGTTAGTTCCTTCCGCTTCCGATCCTGAACACATTGCGCAACTGCTGTTAACCATGCGCAACCAAGATGGCACTCCCTTTGACGTTGAACCCCGAAATGTCCTCAATCAACTGTGGCAGCAGCTACGCAATCGAGGCTTGTTTCCGGTGGTAGCGGTAGAGTTGGAGTTCTATCTGGTGGACAAAAAGCGTGATGCGGAAGGCTTTATTCAGCCGCCTTGTTCGCCAGGCAGCGATGAGCGCAACATGCAGAGCCAGGTTTACTCAGTGGATAATCTCGACCACTTTGCCGATGTCCTGCGTGACATTGATGAGATAGCCAAACTGCAGGGCATTCCTGCCGATGGCGCGCTGGCAGAAGCGTCGCCAGGCCAGTTCGAAATCAACCTGCATCACACTCGCGATGTGCTGCAAGCCTGCGATCACGCTATACAGCTAAAACGCCTGATACGTCAGGTGGCCGAAAACCACGGTATGACCGCAACCTTTATGGCTAAACCTTATGAAGAGTATGCGGGCAGCGGTATGCACGTACATATCAGCATGCTGGACGCCGCCAATCACAACGCTTTTGCCTGTGATGACGGCAGCGATTCGCCGCTGCTCAAACGCGCGCTGGCGGGAATGATTGATCTCATGCCCGCATCAATGGCGCTGCTGGCACCTAACGTTAACGCTTTTCGGCGGTTTGTACCGGAAGCCTATGTGCCGTTGCAGGCATCGTGGGGCCATAACAATCGTACCGTGGCGCTGCGCATTCCCTGTGGCGATGTCGAGAATCATCGCATCGAATACCGGGTTGCTGGCGCGGATGCCAATCCCTATTTAGTGGTTTCGGCGATTTTAGCCGGCATGCTGCATGGATTGGATACGCAACTGCCGCTACCGCATCCGGTGACTGGCAACGGTCATGAAGCAGAAGGTTTGGCGATTCCTATACGTCAAAGCGATGCTTTATATGAGTTCGAGCAGAGCTATCCGCTGCAAAAATTATTAGGCGAGCGCTTTGCCAAAGTATGGTACAGCTGCAAGAATTATGAGCTGATGCAGTTCGAGCGGTTGATCACTGCCACCGAAATTGACTGGATGCTTAAAAATGCCTGAGTAATATTTTGCATTTGGTGCCGCAACATCTTGTGCTGAGCCAATTGTTTGAGGCAGAATATGCGCGCTGCAAAAATGACATATAACCGACGCTTACCGCGCCGGTTATTTTTTTTGCACATTGTTTTTACTGACAGGTTTTCGCTGACTTAACCGAGGCCGGGCACGCACCCGGATAGATAAACACTGAAAACACGCTTAAGCGTGAGATTGAGGATTCAAAGATGGGGATGTTTTCCACACTGCCAGCCTATGCTGGTACGCGTTTTCGTGATGACTACGGCGCCACGCGTTCTACACACCTTACTCCCTGTCGCATCTTGCGCAGTTGCCCCGTGACTCAACCTGGCCAGGTTGTCGCACAGGAGGCAATGAAGCATGTCGCTTAATACCTCTGCAGCACCTCAGCGTGCGCATCTGAAAAAATCGCTGACCTTACTTCCGGTCGTCATGATGGGCTTAGCCTACATGCAGCCTATGACCCTTTTTGATACGTTTGGTATCGTCTCTGGGTTGACCGATGGTCACGTTGCCACCGCTTATGCGTTTGCACTGATTGCGATTCTGTTTACCGCCGTGAGCTACGGTAAGCTGGTACGCCGCTTCCCCTCTGCGGGCTCCGCTTATACTTACGCGCAAAAGGCCATCAGTCCGCACGTCGGGTTTATGGTGGGCTGGTCATCTTTGCTGGACTATTTGTTCATGCCGATGATCAACATCCTGCTGGCAAAAAACTATTTTGAAACACTGGTGCCCGGCATTCCTTCGTGGATTTTTGTCGTGATGCTGGTGGGCTTCATGACGCTCTCGAATCTCAAAGGCATCAAAACCGTTGCCAACTTCAACAGCATTATTGTGGTGCTGCAGGTTGTGGTTATGGTCGGTATCACGGCGATGGTGATTTACGGCGTAGCAAACGGCGAAGGCGCGGGCACCTTGACCAGCAGCAAACCTTTCTGGTCAGAAAATGCCCATGTCGTGCCCATGATTACCGGCGCGACGATACTCTGCTTCTCCTTCCTTGGCTTTGATGGAATCAGTTCCCTGTCGGAAGAGACCAAAGATGCAGAACGCACCATTCCACGCGCGATCTTCCTGACAGCGTTGATTGGTGGTGTAATCTTTATCATTGCCTCGTACTTTTTGCAGCTTTACTTCCCGGACATTACCCGCTTCCAGGACCCGGATTCGTCACAGCCAGAAATTATGCTGTTCGTTGCCGGTAAAGCGTTGCAGGTCGGTATCCTGATCTTCTCGGTGGTCACGGTACTGGCTTCAGGTATGGCGGCACATGCAGGCGTTTCACGTCTGATGTATGTCATGGGTCGTGATGGTGTGTTCCCAGAGCGCTTCTTTGGTTACATCCATCCGAAGTGGCGTACGCCGTCTCTGAACGTGCTGCTGGTGGGTGCGGTTGCCTTGATGGCGATTAATTTCGACCTGGTCACGGCAACAGCGCTGATTAACTTCGGCGCGTTAGTGGCGTTTACCTTTGTGAACCTGTCGGTGATTGCGCAGTTCTGGATCCGTGAGAAGCGTAACCGCACGCTGAAAGATCACTTCCAGTTCCTGGTGCTGCCGCTGCTCGGTGCAATGACAGTCGGTGCACTGTGGATCAACCTGGAAGAGAGTTCGATGGTTCTGGGCCTGATTTGGGCGACTATCGGTATTCTGTATCTGGCGTTTGTGACTCGCAGCTTCCGTAATCCGGTGCCGCAGTTCAGCGAAGAGATTTAAGTAAACCGCTCTATTCTTTTAAAGTGCGAGGTCGTTTGTCCCCCACCTCGGTCCTCCCCCATACATGGGGGAGGAAGACGCTGCAAAATGCCCACTCTGTACCTGCATGTGGCAGCATCCCCTTACCCCGCAATCACCAGTTCCCATTCTCCTTTATTTAGCGATTCCCGCGCCGCACCACTTAGCTGTTTATCCGTAATAATGGTGTCGAACTGCGCCAGCGGCAGGGCTAAAAACGTTGCGATTTTGTTGTACTTCGAGCTGTCGCTCAGCAACACGCGCTTGCTGCTCACTTCGCTGACCGTCTGCTTCACCGTCACTTTGTCTTCATCTGGCGTGAACAACCCGCGCGGTCCCCAGGATGACGAGGAAATAAACGCGATATCGATCGCCAGATGCCGCAAACTGCGCGCGGCCGCTTCCCCCACGCAGGAACGATTTTCCCGGCAAACTGTGCCGCCTGTGTGAATTACCCGACAGCTACTGGCCTCCATCAACAAATTCGCCACCATAAAATCATTGGTTACCACCAGCAAGTCATCACGATCCACCACCTCACGTGCCAGCGCCAACGTGGTGGTGCCAGCATCCAGGTAGATACAGCTGTTACGCGGAATATGTTGCGCGGCTAATCGACCAATCGCATTTTTTTCATCGTTAAACAGGGCTGTTTTCGTTAGATGCGAAGGTTCCGCCGCCAGCCGATCGGCTGAACGCACACCGCCCGACACCGACAGCACTGCACCTTGCTCTTCCAACTTTTGCACATCACGACGAATTGTCATGTGTGAAACACCGAGTCGATCGGTCAGTTCGGCAATACTCACCACGCCACGCTCGCCAACCAGCGCCAAAATTTGTTGATGTCGTTCGACGGGAATCACATCGGCTCCTTGAAAGTTATCATTTTTTCACATTGTAAGGGTTTTACTCTTTAACGCGAATAGAAATTTCTTAGCCTGACAGGGACGGTAATGGCTACATATCCGCTTGCAGCAAGGCTTGAGCGAGAATGTTCTGCTTTGTGAATATTTGTTGTTTTCGCGGTATGAAGTTATTTTTTGTGAGTTGGCGCGCATTTTTTCGCCCGGCAACCTGTCAGGATTAACATCAACAAACAAATAATCACTTAATTTAACAGCGGAGGCCTACGGTGCCAGTCTCAAATATCTGTGTTATCGGTTTAGGTTCAATGGGAATGGGTGCAGCGCAATCGTGTATCCGTGCAGGTTTAAACACATGGGGCGTGGATCTCAATCCCGCTGCACTGGAAACACTGCGTCAGGCTGGCGCACGTGACGCACAAACCTCCGCTGACAGCTTTGTTGATCAGCTCGACGCGGTGTTGCTGCTGGTGGTCAATGCCAAACAAGTCAACGCTATTCTGTTTGGTGAGAACGGTTTGGCAGCAAAGCTGAAGCCCGGCACGCTGGTAATGATCTCTTCTACTATCTCGGCACAAGACGCGCAGCAGTTTGAGCAAAAACTGGCGGAACACCAGTTACTGATGCTGGACGCGCCGGTATCCGGTGGCGCAGCCAAAGCTGCCACCGGCGACATGACGGTAATGGCATCAGGCAGCGAAGCGGTGTTTGCACAACTGCAGCCCGTGCTGGATGCAGTTGCGGCGAAAGTCTATCGCGTGGGCAATGAAATCGGCCTTGGCTCTACCGTTAAAATTATTCACCAGCTGCTGGCTGGCGTGCACATTGCGGTGGGCGCGGAAGCGATGGCGCTGGCAGCGCGTGCGGGCATTCCACTCGATACCATGTATGACGTGGTAACCAACGCTGCCGGAAACTCCTGGATGTTTGAGAACCGTATGCGTCACGTCGTGGAGGGCGATTACAGCCCCAAATCGGCTGTCGATATCTTTGTAAAAGATCTCAACCTGGTCGCTGATACCGCCAAATCATTGCATTTTCCGCTGCCTTTAGCCTCAACCGCACTGAATATGTTTACCGAAGCCAGCAACGCAGGCTATGGCCGTGAAGATGACAGCGCGGTAATCAAGATTTTCAGCGGCATTACGCTGCCACAGGCGCAGGAGAAAGCATGATGCGTTTGGGTGTGATAGCTGACGACTTCACCGGTGCGACCGATATCGCCAGCTTTCTGGTGCAAAACGGTCTTCCTACTATTCAGTTTAACGGCGTGCCGGATAACAGTGATGCGCTGGACGCGCAGGCAATTGTGATTAGCCTGAAGTCACGTTCTTGCCCGGTTGACCAGGCCATTGATCAGTCGCTGGCTGCTTTGAAATGGCTGCAACAGCAAGGCTGCGAACGTTTCTACTTTAAATATTGCTCCACGTTCGACAGCACAGCACAGGGCAATATCGGCCCGGTGACCGATGCACTGTTAGCGGCGTTGGATGAAACGCAAACGGTGATCTGCCCGGCGCTGCCGATTAATGGCCGCACGGTTTATCAAGGGCATCTGTTCGTGGGTGAGCAGTTGTTGTCCGAATCGGGTATGCGTCACCATCCGGTCACACCGATGACCGACAGCAATTTGCTGCGATTAATGGAGCGTCAGGCAAAAGGCAAAGCAGGGCTGATTGCCGCACCCATCCTCGACCAAGGCGCAGTGGCGGTGCGCACCAAGCTTGATGAACTGCGTCAGCAAGGCATTAACTATGTGGTGATCGATACCTTAAATGAGCAGCATCTGCTGACCCAAGGTGAAGCGCTGCGCGATATGCGTTTGGTTACCGGAGGTTCAGGTTTAGCGATCGGCCTGGCGCGTCAATGGGCGCAAGCAGGCAGCGATCGCCGCGAGGCGGAAGAGGCGGGGCGTCCGCAAGGCAGCCGTGCCGTGGTGATTTCCGGTTCCTGTTCGCAGATGACCAACTGGCAGGTCGCGACTTATCGCCAACAAGCGCCAGCCCAGGAAGTGTTAGTTGAACGCTGTCTTGAGGATGCAGAAAGCTACGCGCAACAGCTGTGTGACTGGGTTGAAGCAAACAGCCATCAGCCGTTAGCGCCGCTGTTATTCGCCACCGCAGATGCGCAACAGCTGCAAGCTATTCAGCAGAAATACGGTTCGCAACGCAGCAGTGAAGCGGTGGAATCACTGTTTGCCGCGGTAACGCGAGAATTAAAAGCACGTGGCTGGCAGCGTTTTATTGTTGCAGGTGGTGAAACATCTGGCGTGGTAGCGCAAAGCCTGGGCGTGACCGCTTTTCACATCGGCCCAACTATTTCGCCTGGCGTGCCATGGGTACGCGACATCCAGCAGCCGCTTTCACTGGCGCTGAAGTCCGGTAATTTTGGTGATGAGCAGTTCTTCCGCCGCGCACAAACGGAGTTTTTCCATGACTGAGCAATTTTCTTCGAGCGAACAGCAAGCCCGCCTTGAGATGGTGAAGCTGGGTGCCTCCTTTTTTCAGCGCGGTTACGCGACAGGATCTGCCGGTAATCTGTCGCTGTTGCTGGAGGATGGCAATCTGCTCGCTACACCGACCGGTTCTTGCTTAGGTGAACTGGATGGTAATCGCTTATCAAAAGTGACGCTGGAAGGCGAATGGATTTCAGGCGACAAGCCTTCAAAAGAGATCGCGTTTCACCGCGCGCTCTATCTGAATAATCCCGACTGCAAAGCGGTGGTGCATCTGCACAGCCATTACCTGACGGCGCTCTCCTGTCTGCAAGGATTGGATAGCGAAAACTGTATTCGACCGTTCACGCCTTATGTGGTGATGCGGGTTGGCGATGTGCCGGTAGTGCCCTATTACAAGCCGGGCGATCAGCGTCTGGCGGACGATTTGGCGCAACTGGCGGGAAAATATCGCGCCTTCCTGCTGGCAAATCACGGGCCGGTGGTGGTCGGTAAATCGCTGCGTGAAGCAGCAGACAACACCGAAGAACTGGAAGAGACCGCACGGCTGATGTTCACGCTGGGTGACCGTGCCATACGTTATCTGACAGATAGCGAAGTGGCGGAATTAAGGAGCCGATAATGCCAAAGTTTGCTGCTAATTTATCTACTCAATTTAACGAAGTCCCGTTTTTAGCGCGCTTTGCTGCCGCCGCCGAAGCCGGATTTGAGGCGGTGGAATTTCTGTTCCCCTACGATTATCCCGCTGCGCAGTTGAAACAGCTGTTGGATGAGAACCAGCTCAAACTGGTGCTGTTTAACACCGCTGCCGGTGACGTAGCGGCGAGTGAATGGGGTGTTTCTGGCATTCCTGGCCGCGAAGTTGAGGCCAAGGCGGACATCGACCGTGCGCTGGAATACGCGCTGGCGCTGGCGTGCCCACAGGTGCACATCATGTCTGCGACCGTGCCAGAAGGCGCAGATCGTCAGGCATATGTTGATACCTTTATCAGCAATATGCGTTACGCCTCCGAGCAGTTTGCACCGCACAACATCACCTTGCTGATTGAAGCGCTGAACCCGAAAACCAAACCGAATTATCTCTATTCCAGCCAGTATCAAACGCTGGAAATGGTTGAGCTGATTGATCGGCCTAATGTCTTCACCCAGCTCGACCTGTTCCATGCTCAGCTGGTGGACGGCAATCTCAGCCACTTAATTCGCCACCACGCAGGCCGTTATCGCCACGTGCAGATCGCCTCGGCGCCCGATCGTCACGAGCCGGATGAAGGTGAAATCAATTATCCCTATCTGTATGCATTGCTGGATGAGGTCGGTTACGACGGCTGGATCGGCTGCGAATATATTCCGCGCGGCAATACGCAAGAAGGCTTGGGTTGGTTTAAAGACTGGCGTACCCGCCGCTAAATCCTTTTAAAAAGACCACATCGGTTAATTTGCAATCGATGTGCGTCGCTTTGTACCTAAAATCCACCAGTTAGAAATCTGCAAAATATTTAACTTGCTGAAAAATATAAATAATTAGAGGTCTGCCGATGTCCACTACCTTCTTGTTATCCATCGCGCTAGTCAGCGTGATATTGCTGTTACTTCTGGTGATTAAAGCCAAAGTTCACCCTTTTATTGCTTTATTGATCGCAAGCTTATTTGTGGCGATCACCACGGGCATTCCTGCTGAAAACATCATGAAAGTGATACTCGGCGGCATGGGGAATTTGCTGGGAAGCATTGCGGTAATCATCGTTTTAGGGGCGATTCTGGGGGCGATTATCGAAGCTTCAGGCGGCGCTGATGCGCTGGCAAACCGTTTCGCCAGGCTATGTGGGCCGCAACGTATGGTGGCAGCATTAACCATTGTCGCCTTCATTCTGGGCTTACCCGTATTTTTCGATGTCGGTTTTATCATTGTCGTGCCACTGATTTATGGTTTTACCAAAGTGATGCGCGTTTCACCGCTGAAGTTTGGTTTACCAATGGCGGGAATGATGTTGATGGTCCATGTTACGGTGCCAACACATCCAGGCCCGGCGGCGGCAGCGGGATTACTGAATGCTGATTTGGGCTGGTTGATGATGTTGGGTATCGCGATTTCAGTGCCAGTGGGCGTCGTCGGTTATTTCGCGGCAAAAGCGTTAAACCGCAAAAAATATCATCTTTCAGTACAGGTTCTTGAACAGCTGCAACTGACGGAATCGGCCGATCACGCTTCATCGACACGTGATAAAAACGTGCCGGGCGCCATGTTGATCGCCAGTTTAATTGTTCTGCCGATTTTGTTGATCATGTTGGGAACATTACTGCCTCCACACCTGACACCAGGCAGTTTGCCGTTAAAAGTCCTGACCTTAATAGGGTCGCCAGGTATAGCGTTGCTGATTACGTTGTTGCTGGCATCCTGGCTGCTCGGCTTGCGTCGTGGCTGGACCACAGAAAAGCTAGAAACACTGTCGAATAAGGCGATTTCAACTGCAGCAGGTGTCATTTTGGTGTCAGGCGCGGGGGGTGCATTTGGTAAAGTGCTGGTGGAATCTGGGGTAGGTAAAGCGCTGGCCGGTTCACTGCAAACCATTCATCTTCCCTTGATCCCTGCTGCCTTTATTTTGTCGTTGGCACTGCGTGCTTCACAGGGATCAGCCACAGTAGCAATCGTAACCACGTGTGGATTATTAAGCACCGCCGTGACGGGGTTAGGCGATATGCAGCTGGTGCTGGTGGCGCTTTCAGCCTGCTTCGGCGCATTAGGTTTATCTCACGTCAACGACTCTGGATTCTGGGTGGTAACGCGTTATTTAGGTTTGTCGGTAGCGGACGGTTTGAGGACCTGGACAGTGCTAACCACGGTGATGGGATTAAGCGGTTTTGCCCTGACTTGGTTAGTGTGGGCATTTATCTAGATTTGTCGCTGCATATCGAAGCGTCTCCTTCCCCCGCTTTGCGGGGGAAGGTTGGGAAGGGGACAGCGCGCCTCGCACTCAATCAGCACTCAACTCAACATCAGTCGCACTGACTTTAAGAAACCAGTTCTTGCGCATATAAATAGAGCGCTTTCAATTGCCCCATTTTTTCCTGATCCGCCTCATGCAAACTCGCCAGCGACTCCAGCTCCAGTAAAAACGCCTGCACTTTCTCAGGATTCAACACTTCACGACGATGCTGTAACCAGCGCTGTTGCTCGGCATCATCCAGCGTGCCGGGAAAGTTGCGGGCACGATAGCGGAACAGTAATTTCAATACGCGCGCGCTTTCAAAGGTGAGATCTATGGCCGGCAAGTTCTGCGGTGTAGTCTGGCGAATAATATTCATACCCGCTCGATCCGCGTCGCTAAAGAAACCGTCATAGAGCTGGGCGTCGACATCCTCTGAGGGCGTAAACGGCTCCGCTTCGGCAAACAAAGTGACTGCTTTCTCTCGCACATCAGGTTGCTGGCGCAGCAGCGCAAGATTAGCCAGACAGCGATCGCGATCAATCCCCAAACGGTCTGCATCTTCAGGACGCAAGGTATTCGCCGGGGCCAGCACCGGGCATTTATTAATATGCACCAGCTTGATGGGCACCGAGGCTAATTCACCCAAGTCGCTTTTGCGCATATACAAACGCTCGCGTAGCGTGTCGGCATCCAACTCCAGCAGCGGCCTCATGTCACCCGCCAGATCAACCACGATCAGGGCGTTACGATTATCGGGATGCCAGGCGAGTGGCACAATCCAGCTGGTATTGCCGCGTGCAGCACCGAACATGCCGGAAACGTGCACCAGTGGTTTCATTTGCGGGATGTCGATTAATGTCATGAGTTTGTTTTTGTTGCGATGCGTAAACAAAAATTCAAACAGTTTGGGCTGCTTCTCTTTTACCAGCTTCGCCATCGCCAGCGTGGCGTAGACGTCAGACATCGCATCGTGGGCATTTTCATGCGCGACGTCGTTGGCCTTCGTCAGGTGTTCCAGGCGGAAACTGGGAAAGCCATCTTCATTTTCTGGCCAATTGATGCCGTCAGGGCGCAGCGCATAGCAGGCGCGCATGACATCAAGCAGATCCCAGCGCGAATTGCCGTTTTGCCAACTCCAGCCGTAGGGATCAAAGAAATTGCGGTAAAAAATATTGCGCGTCACTTCGTCGTCAAAGCGCACGTTGTTATAGCCCACCACACAGGTTTGCGGCTCGGTAAACAGCGTATGAATACGTTCGGCAAACTCAACTTCGCTTACACCGCGCGCCATGGCGATTTGCGGTGTGATACCGGTGATCATGACCGCTTCCGGCTGAGGCATATAATCATCCGGCGGGCGGCAATAGAATACCTGCGGTTCGCCAATCGGGTTGAATTCACTGTCGGTGCGCAAGCCAGCGAACTGGGCCGGGCGATCCAGCGAAGGACTGGTGCCAAAGGTCTCATAATCGTGAAACAGAAAAGTTAAATCCGAGGGCACATCGTTGTCCTGTATAGAGGAAAAACCAGTGCTCAGGATAGTCTCCTGCGTCCGTCAGCACAACTGCGTCGCTGTGCGATGCGAGGCAAGTCGCTGCGATCATACTTTTTTTCAATTTAATTAAACCTTCTCAATGCTTTTGCCGTAAAACGTGCGGCTGTTCTGTTTCGTAACCCATTTATGCAATTAAGGATGAAGTGTTGAAAAGGCGTCTGTTGATCACTGTAACTGCTACTGTTTTTTGGGCATCGCTGGCACACGCCGACGACATGCCGTTTCCTCTGACGCCGCCTGCCGTTGATGCGGCTTCATGGGTCTTAATGGATGCCACCACGGGACAGGTATTGACCGCCGGAAATCCTGACGAGCGCCGCAATCCTGCCAGCCTGACCAAACTCATGACCGGCTACGTCGTCGATCGCGCTATCGATCAAAAGAAAATTACGCGTGATGACATCGTAACCGTCGGTAAAGACGCCTGGGCGGCGGGCAATCCGGTCTTCAAAGGTTCATCACTGATGTTCCTTAAGCCAGGCGACAAGGTAAGCGTGCGGGATTTAAGTCGCGGCGTCATCATCGATTCCGGGAACGACGCCTGCGTGGCGCTGGCCGATTACGTGGCGGGCAGCGAAGAGAGCTTCGTCAAGATGATGAATCACTATGTCGACAAGCTCGGTTTACAGAATACCCATTTTGAAACGGTGCACGGTTTGGATGCGCCAGGTCAGTTCTCTAGCGCGCTGGATATGGCAAAGCTTTCACGGGCCATTATCGATGGTGAACCCGATTTTTATGCCATGTACAGCGAGAAAACGCTCTCCTTTAACGGCATTACGCAAAATAATCGTAACGGCCTGTTGTGGGATAACAACCTGCATGTTGATGGTCTGAAAACCGGTCACACTGAAACGGCGGGTTTTAATATTATCGCTTCCAACGTGGTGGGAAAACATCGGTTGATCGCGGTCGTCATGGGCGGCAAAAGCCCAAAAGGGCGCGAAGAGCAGGCGCGTAAACTGCTGGTTTGGGGCCAAAATACGTTTGATACCGTACAACTGTTCCATGCGGGTAAGAAAATAGGCAGTGAAAACGTCTGGTATGGCAATCCGCATCAGGTTGATGTCGGCACTGCGAATGACGTTTATCTCTCATTACCGCGCAGCGAAATTAAGAATGTGAAAGCAAAATACGTTCTCAATCGCAATGAGCTCGATGCGCCGCTCAAAGCCAATGAAGTGGTCGGCGAGATTCAGGTGATGGATAAAGATAAACAACTGGCGAGTTATCCGCTGGTTACGCTAAAAGCAGTTGATGAAGCTGGCATCATTACGCGCATCAAAGATTATCTGAAACAGAAGCTCTGAACCGCGTTTGTGGCATAACGCAAGGTGCGCCGCAGGCTGCTGTGGCAGAGTGGGTGCATCTAAAGCCACAAACAGAGGAGAGGAGATGGACGTTAAAATTGTAGAACGTACCGCAACGCCTTGGGTCGGTTTTCACCTGGTTGGGCCTTTTGAAGAGACCGCGCCAGAAGGATTTACACGCTTAACGGCATGGGCCGGGCAGCAAGGGATCAGCGGCGAATGGATGGGGATTTACCACGGTAATCCCAATAAAGTTGCGGCATCGCAGTTGGAAATCGATACCGTGATTGGTGTAGAGGCTGATTTCGATTTGCTGCCAGCCGCTGAAAATGGACCGCACAAAGGCGTGCTGGCGGGGGGCAAATATGCGGTGGCGCGCGTGATTGTGGAAGACGGCGACTTTGCTAAACACTGGCTGACACTGTTTGAGCAATGGTTGCCGACCAGCGGCTGGCAGGTAGATGATCGTCCTTGTTTTGATCACTATCTTAACGATGGTTCGCAAAGCGGCGTCTGGGACGTTGATCTCTACATTCCGGTTAAAAAATAATTTAGTGAAGATAATGTAAAAGGGCAGCCAAACGGCTGCCCTTCTTATATTGCGCTTTCAGGTTATTACTTGCGGTTATTGCAAGCTCTCCTTCATCTTTTTAACGTCTCCGGCATCGACCGGCGACGCAGCATTACCCCAGCTGTTGCGAATGTAAGTCAGCACCGCTGCGATATTCTCATCGCTTAAGGTTCCGGCAAACGCGGGCATTGCAGGTGCAGTTGGACGGACATCGGTCTCTACGCCACGGCTTCCTGCGAGCACTACGCGCATCAGTGAGGTAGCATCCGCTTGATTAAGCAGTGGATTATCTGCCAGTTGCGGGAAGATATTTTTCTCACCACGCCCGCCAGGGCTGTGACAGGCTGAACATTTGGCTTCGTAAATAGTGGCACCCATTTTCATGCGTGCATCACTTGCCGCCAGCGGCTCAGGTTTCTCCTCGTCGCTTTTCTCACCTTCTTTCAGGTAAACCGCAACCGCATTGAGATCCTCTTCATGCCAGTGTTGCGTGGAGTGGCGCACCGCATCGGCCATCGGCCCGGAAGCAATATCATAACGATTCACGCCGGTACGCAAGTAACTGACAATATCCTGCTGTGTCCACTTACCTAAACCGCGGTGATCGCTAGCGGTAAGGTTGGGCGCATACCAGCCTTCAACCACTTCGCCGCCGAGCAGATCACTTTTGTCTCCGCCTAACAGATTTTTCGACGTATGACAGGTGCCGCAATGGCCCAGCCCTTCCACCAGATACGCGCCGCGATTCCATTCCGCTGACTTGTTCGGATCGGGCTTGAACTCACCCTGGGTAAAGTTGATCCAGTTCCAGAACAGCAAACTGGTGCGGATGTTGAACGGAAAGGGCAATTGATTGGTTTCAACCGGATGATCGATCGGTTGCAGCGTTTGCATCCATGCCCACAAATCTTGCAAATCCTTTTCCGACATTTTGGTGTAGGCAGTAAACGGCATTGCGCCATACAAGCGTTTACCGTTGTGACCTACACCTTCATTCATGGCGCGACGAAAATCATCGTAGCTCCAGTTACCAATGCCGGTTTCGCGGTCTGGTGTGATGTTAGCGCCCACCAGTACACCAAACGGCGTTTGTAACTTTACGCCACCGGCAAAAGGCTGTTGTTCATTGCTGGTGTGGCACGCCGTACAATCGCCTAATGTGGCGATGTAATTGCCACGGGCGATTTGATCATACTCCGGCTGCGCCTGGGTATTAAAGCTCAGCGCCATCAGCAAGGCAGCGGCGGAGAGAAGCGGTGATGTTTTCATGCGCTGATCATCTCCCCCGGACGTTTTAAATAGTGCTGACGAATATCGTGGGCCGCTTTGAAAGCCAGCGCGCCGACGGTGCCAGTGGGGTTGTAACCGGGATTCTGCGGAAAAGCCGAGGCGCCCACCACAAACAGATTCGGGACATCCCACACTTGCAGATGTTTGTTCACCGAGCTGGTGCGCGGATCGGCACCCATGATGAATCCACCGACCACGTGGGAAGATTGATACGGCACGCTGCTCCAGTGTCCGGTCATCGGCTTGACGATCATTTCACGCGGGTTCATCGACTTAGCAATCTCCGCTACCTTGTTGGTGCAGTACTGCGCCATCTTCAGGTCGTTTTGCGCAAAGTCGAAGGTGATGCGCAGCAGCGGGCGACCATGCGGATCTTTGTAGTTGGGATCCAGCGACAAATAGTTGGTGCGCGTGGTGTAGCTGCTGGCTTCACAGCCAATCGACATGGTGCTGAGGTAGTTATCTTTCAGCGTCTGCTTCCACTTCGATCCCCACTTCGGCGTGTTGGGCGGTAAAGGCCGATTACCAATCGGCGCGGCACCAATCGGCGTGACGCGAATACTGCCGCCGCCAAAGAAGCCAAGCCCGCTGTGATCGAAGTTATCGTTATTGAACTCGTCGATGCCCATGCCAACCGCACCCGCCCCGATAAAGGGGTTGAAGTTCTTGTTATCAAAAAACAGCGTTACGCCATTGGCGGTTTGGTAAGCGTAGTTGCGCCCGGTAGTGCCTTTATTAGTGACCGGATCGTAGGCTTCGCCAATGCCAGAAAGCAGCATCAGTCGCACATTTTCAAAGGTAAAGGCCGCGACAATGACAACGTCAGCAGGCTGCTCCCATTTATCGCCAGAAGAGTCGATATAGGTCACGCCGGTGGCTTTTTTACCGCTGGAATCGGTCAGCACTTCCAACACTTCGCAGCTGGTGTAGGCGGTGAAATTCGGTTTACGCATCAGCGCTGGCAATATCGTGGTAATGGCGCTGGCTTTTGAATAGTTAGCGCAGCCGTAGTTGGTACAAAAGCCGCAGAAGGTGCACGGGCCCATCGTGACGCCATAGGGATTGGTATAAGCTTCGGAAACCAGCGAAGAGGGCACCGGAAAAGGCTTATAGCCAAGATTTTTGGCGGCGTCTGCAAACAGCGTTGGGCCATAAGGCTGGCGCAGCGGAGGCGTAGGGTATTCACCCGACCTCGGCCCTTCAAACGGATTCCCGCCTTCGCGCACGTCGCCATTGATATTGCCTGCGCGTCCTGAGGTGCCTGCCACACGCTCGAACTGCATATAATGCGGCTCCATCTCTTCCCAGGTTGTCCCCCAGTCTTGCAGCACCAGCTCATCAGGCATCGCGGCAGCGCCGTAACGATCGGTCAGGTAGGATTTAAGATGGAACTCGTGGGGCTGAAAGCGGAAGGTAATCCCAGCCCAGTGGTTACCCGCGCCGCCCGTGCCGTTGCCGGGGTGAAACGATCCCCAGGTGCGCATCGGTAACGCCGTTTGTGACGGATTATTGCGCATGGTGCAGGTATTTTGTTTGGTGCGCAGCATTAACTCTTCGCGCATCACATAGCGCAACTCATCCGTGACGGTGCCGATGTTAAAATCGCGTGCAGTATCGCGCCACGGCCCGCGTTCAATACCGATCACGTCCAGTCCTTCATCCGCCAGTTCATTGGCAATGATCGAACCCGCCCAGCCGAGTCCAATCACTACGACGTCTGTTTTAGGCAATTTTTTCATGATTTATCCTTTCGCTTTCCATTGCGCAATGCTGATCGGTTCAAGGTGCAAGTCTTCGTTATGTCGCTCGATATAGTCGCGATAGTCATAACGCGCGCCTGGGAATCCCAGCATTTTCCACGACACCATCTCTTTGTTGCCGCCATAAATCGGGTCGGCAAAAAAGCCTTCCATGGTGTTATTCAACACTTCCAGGAACAGCGATTGGGCATCGAACCCATCAAAATGCACTTTACCTGCTTCCATATCGTGCAGCAGCGCGTCTTGCTGTTCTGGCGTTAGGTCAGCGAAGTTTTTCTGCGAGGTGGTTTGCACATAGCGATTGAGTGCGGCTAAACCTTGACGATAACGCTGCTGCGGCACCAAAGCGGATTGGTCGCCCTGTTCGCTGGTGCCTTTCTGGAAAGGGCCTTCCATGTAGAGGCGCTCGAACGTGCCGTAAGACCCCTTGAGCTGGCGATCAATAAACACGGCACAACCCGCTTCTTTACCGCCAATGCTCAGTTCATCGTTGGGGATCAAGCGGTCTACCAGCGCTTCTACCGTGCGGGCTTCTTCATCGGTAAAAAACAGCCATCCTTGTTGATCAAAGGTTTCGGGCGGGTTGTCACTAAACGGCGTCCAGCCGGGCGATCCTTTCAACGACACGGCATCGGCGGCCTGGCTCACGCTGGCGGCAACGCCTAGCGCAGACCACGTCAACACTTGCCGTCGCGTGACTCCCGGCAGGGTTTTGGCTCTTTTTTTCATGATGCTTCCTTAATCAATGTTAAATAAAAAATGAAACTCAAATAAACAGTTACTCGTTTGTTTTATGGTTGGTTTATGTTTGTAATCTGTTTGTTGATTATTGTAAGTAAACGTCAAAACTGTTTTGAAATGTAGAAGTGTCGCTAAGCCTTAGCAAATCTAAGGGTTAGAATAAGGCACGAAATGATCCAACAGCTGGAAAGCCGTTTTGCGCCCTGATAAGCCCATATCGAAACTCGAATTTTGGTTCTACCGCCATTACCGCAGCGTGCATGGCGTGCGCATCGCTATCGCTTTTTTACTGACCTTTCTGTTTGTGCGCATGACCGGTATTCCTGAAGGAACCTGGCCGCTGATCACTTTAGTGGTGGTGATGGGACCTATCTCGACGTGGGGCAACGTTTTTCCGCGCGCCATACAACGCATCTGCGGCACCTTTGCCGGGTCAATATCGGGTTTGATTGCGCTAAAGCTGGAGCTGGTTTCACTGCCGGTGATGCTGGTCTGGTGCGGCGTTGTGATGTTTGTCTGCGGCTATCTCACGCTGGGTAAACATCCTTACATGGCGTTGCTAATTGGTATTACGCTTAGCGTAGTGGTGGGGGCTCCAGCGGGTGACTTCACTGTGGCGCTGTGGCGCGGGGGCGATGTGATTCTCGGGTCGCTGCTGGCGCTGCTGTTCAGCGCTATCTGGGCACAGCGCGCCTACATGCACTGGCGCATTCAGCTGTCAGATTCGCTGGAGAAGATCGCCACTATTTATCACGCCGGTTTCTCGCCTAATCTGGTTGAGAAACCACGTCTGAATAAGCCGCTTGGAAAATTACTCACCACTATTATCAAGATGCGTGCCTTGCTGGAGCCTTCCAGTAAAGAGACGCGGATACCCAAATCGGTGTTTGAAGCGATTCAAACCATCAACCGTAATATGGTGTACACCGTTGAAATGCAGATCAACGCGTGGTGGGCATCGCGTGAAAGCCATCTCATCTTACTGAACGCATCGACGTTACGCCGCACCCAGCAGATGACGGAAAACGCGCTGCGCGCGCTGTCGCGCCTGGCGGTATGCGGTGAAACCGAAGAGGTGATCGCTACCAGTCATGAGCTGGCAGAGATTACGCGTGAATTGAAGCAGTTAATTGCCGATGCAGGCAGTGAAAGAATTGAGGAGACGCCGATTTACGGCTACGTCTGGATCAGTCTGGAGCTGGCGAAACAGCTGGAAAGGATGAATGATTTACTGCGTTTGGCGCTGCGCAAATAATCACCTCAGACAATGACTTAATGTGAAACCCGCTTTCTTTGCGCTAAGATAAGAGCCAGTCTGAATTTAGCTGTGAAAATTGCTTACAAGGCTGGCTAGCCGCTAAGCTGATCGTTTTGACTCTCTCCCTGCGACAGCAGGCTCAAAGAAAGGTGCCATCATGGAAAATGCCAAGCAATCATTTCAGGACGTACTGGAGTTCGTACGTATGTTCCGCCGCAAGAACAAACTGCAGCGTGAAATTCACGACAACGAAAAGAAAATTCGTGACAACCAGAAGCGTGTGCTGCTGTTGGACAACCTGAGTGAATACATTAAACCCGGCATGAGCATTGAGGCGATTCAGGAAATCATCGCCAGCATGCGCGTTGACTATGAAGATCGCGTTGACGAATACATCATTAAAAACGCCGATCTGTCGAAAGAACGTCGTGATTTGTCGAAAAAGATTAAAAGCATGGGCGAACCGAAAGCGCAGTAAATTAAGCCGATGTAACACCTACAGACTTGAAAAGTGCCCAAGCGGGCACTTTTTTTATGCCTTGTGCTCAGCCAGACGTCGCGCAATCTGTTGCAACTGCTGCGCCATTTCCGGTAAATCCTGCTTGCCGTTACCTGGCGCAGCCGTGGATTCCCGCAATACCAACGCGGTTTTCAGTTCTGCCATCGGCAGTGCTTCTCCGCGCAGCTGCGCTAACAATCGATCCACGCTGACTTCACCCAGCCGCTGTAAATCCTGACGTACCGTGCTCAGCGGTGGCTGATACCACGCGCTTTCCACTGTATCGTCGTAGCCCATGACGGATATTTCACCAGGCACAGTGACGCCATGCTGATGCAGCGCGCGCATCGCACCCAGCGCCATTTGATCGTTTGCCACCAGCAAGGCTTGCGGTAAATCGTGGGGAAGTTGAGCCAGCAACGCCCGATAACCCGATTGCGCGCTCCAGTCACCGCGCAGTATGCAGTGTGGCGTTAGCTGATGCGTCGCCAGCGAGGCGATCCACGCTGCTTCACGCTGGCGTGCCGACACCGACTGTTCCGGCCCGTTCAGCAGACCTATTTTCTGGTGTCCCAGTGATACTAAATATTCAACTGCCGCTTGCGCACCTGCAGCATTGGGATACTGACACTGCGCCACTGCCGCCTGCGGCTCAACATCTAAAAACAGCGTCGGCTTTGCGCCGCACAACGTTTGAATCTGCTCTGCCTGTGGCGCGCTAAGCGGTAGGTTGATCAGCAAGCCATCAACGCGCTGCGCCAGCAGTTCATTTATCGTGGCTTCCGCCTGATTGCCGCTGTCCATGGCAATCACCAAATGATACCCGGCGGCTGCGGCACGCTGCTGGATCGCAGACGCAATCTGTGCCGGTGCCATTAACGCTAAGTCGCTGGTGGCAAGCCCCAGCGTGCGGGTGGCTTTTCCCGCCAGCTGTTGCGCCACGCGGTTCGGCACATAATTAAGCTGCTGCATCGCCGCTTCGACTTTTTCACGCGTGCGCGGTGAAACTTGTTCAGAGCGATTAAGCACGCGAGAAACGGTTTGATAGGAGACGCCAGCCAGTTGGGCCACGTCATCAAGGGTCACGGAGCGGGAAGTCATTGAACTCTCCTGAAGATAGAGCGGCGAGTGTAGCAAATTTTCCAGCCAGCATGCCGGGAGAGCGGTACACTGCGCGCTGCACAGGAGAAAAAATATGCAACTCAGCGACAACGAAATTCAGGATATCAACGTGATTGCCGCCTGGCTGGCGCTTGATGACATGCCGCATCAGGGTGAAATCAGCGCTGATCTGGCTATTCTTGCCGGCCATTCGGTGTTACCCAATATCGAAGGTGCGGTGGCGCTGGCGAAAAAATTTGATCTGCCTCTCTTGATCAGCGGAGGAAAAGGGCATGCCACGCCGGTATTAGCCGAAGCGATGGCAACGCATCCGTTTTACCGTCAAATTGATACCCAGGACATGGGCGAAGCGCAGATGCTGGCAGCCATTGCCCGCACCTTCGCGGCACTAACGGATCAACAGTTGCTGTTAGAAGGTGCCTCGCGCAACTGCGGCGAGAACGCGGCATTCAGCCAGCGTTTGCTGGATGAAAAAAATATTCAGCCGCAGCATGTGGTGTTGATTCAGGATCCGCTGTTGCAGCGTCGTACGGATGCGACATTCCGCTGGCAATGGCGCGATCGTGCAGATGCGCCGCAGTTCATCAACTGGCCGGTATTTACGCCACAGCTGATTCTTGACGCGGGCATGGCGCGCATTATTGGCGCACCACCGCAGGGATTGTGGTCGCTGGAGCGTTTTCTTTCGCTGCTGATGGGCGAAGTGCAGCGTTTACGCAATGACGAACAAGGTTATGGGCCGCGAGGCAAAGGCTTTTTCGGCGAGGTTGAAATGCCAGATGAGGTGGATGCCGCGTGGCAAAGGCTGATGCATCTGCCTAATATTCAGGGACGCATCAGCCGTTAAAGGCTAACAATTTACCGGTTAATGTGCGTGATGCTTAGTCTGTAAATAGACCTGCAAATTGACGTTTACCGCATTCAGCAACGGCGCATTAATGCCGTTGCGTTTGGCGCGTAACAGCAGGTCGCCAATGATTTGATCCGCTTCGATGTCAAAACCTTGCGTCAAATCGCGGTACATTGAAGAGGTCATTGGCGTGGCAGGATTACTCAATACTTCAAAAATCTTCGCTGTGATAGCTGGACGCGGTTGATAACCTTCCGCGCTGATCACCGCAAGAATCTCACTAAAAATGCTCTGCAGCAGCGCTTCGCCGCCCTGAGATTGCAAAACCTGTTGCGTGTTGCCGCGTGCCAGCGCGCACACCGCACCAAGCGTACTCAACAGCAGCCATTTTTCCCACAGCTCGCTGATGATGTTGTCGGTGAAAAAGGTCTCCACCACGCTCTCTCGCAGGGCGTCATCAATTCGCTGCAACCGCGCATCATTGTTGCCATCCAGTGCGCCGTAGTAAATTTGGTGAAGCGGGGTCATCTGTACCACTTCGCCATTTTTGCCTAGCGTCGCGTTGATTTTGCACAAACCGCCAATCACCTTGTCTGCGCCAAAGTGCTCGCACAGCGTATCAATGTGGCGCATTCCGTTGAGAATCGGCATGATCAACGTGTCAGGCCCAACGGCTGGCGCGATATCCTCCAACGCCTGCTCAAGAGCAAAACTCTTCACCGTGATCACGATTAGATCGTAATATCCGTCCAGAGAGCTGGCCTGCACCAGTTGCGGTTGCAGTGTTTCAGTGCCTTGCGGCGTCTGTAAAATCAGCCCGGTCTCCCGCAGCTGAGTCAAGCGGCGCTCACGCACCAGAAACGTCACGTCTTGTCCCGCTTGCGCCAGACGTGCGCCAAAATACCCGCCGGTTGCGCCGGCCCCAACAATCAGAATGCGCATGCTATTTTCCCTTGCCTGAAAACCTTTACCTTAAAACCTGACGCGTAGGGTTGCCAGCCATCAAATGCTTAATTATGTGCGATGGCGGTCAACAAGGTTTGGAGCAAGCCGGGAAAGCGCTGGTCAAGATCGTCCTGTCGTAACGAAATCAGATTTTCCCGGCCCATCGGTCGTTGCCAGATCACGCCGCTGTCGCGCAGCACGCGCCAATGATGCGTCATGGTCGATTTTGCTACCTCGCCGCGCAACGCGCCACAAGGCTGTTCACCTTGTCGTGCCAGCGTCTGCACAATCTCCAGTCGCAGCGGATTTCCTAATGCAAACAAAACATTCTCGAGGCGGATTTGCTCCGCTTCCGGGTGATTCGCAATCATAAATTCCTGTGTAGTGATCTAAATTTGATGAATTATAGCTCAAACTGTACGTATATATACGTACCATTGGTCTAAGCTTGCTGACGCAGGTGAGCAAATGGTGCTCATCGCATTAATGGTCAAAATGACTAAGGACGCATCATGCCCCGACCCCTTCCACTCGCACGTTACCGCAACATCGGCATCTCCGCGCACATCGATGCCGGTAAAACCACCACCACCGAGCGCATTTTGTTTTATACCGGAATGAGCCATAAGCTGGGGGAAGTGCACGATGGCGCTGCAACAACCGACTGGATGGCGCAGGAGCAAGAACGCGGCATCACCATAACATCCGCCGCGGTGAGTTGCTTCTGGCCTGGCATGAATGGCAGCTTTGAGCCGCACCGCATCAACATTATCGACACGCCCGGACACGTTGATTTCACCATCGAAGTTGAACGGTCGATGCGCGTTTTGGATGGCGCGGTAATGGTTTACGACGCGGTAGGCGGCGTACAGCCGCAATCAGAAACCGTTTGGCGTCAGGCCAATAAATACCGCGTACCGCGTTTAGCCTTCGTTAACAAAATGGATCGCCAGGGCGCAGACTTTTTCCGCGTTGTGCAGATGATGCAGGATCGCCTTAAGGCGCATCCAGTGCCGATTGTGATTCCGATTGGCAGCGAAGAGCATTTTGTCGGCGTGGTTGACCTGAATAAAATGCAGGCGATTTACTGGGATGATGCCACGCAAGGCATGACGTTTAGCTACGGTGACGTCCCGGAATCGTTGCGCGAACAGGCGCAAGTCTGGCGCGAGAAAATGGTGTCGGCTGCGGCGGAAGCCAACGAAACGCTGACCGAAATCTGGCTGGAAAAGGGCGATCTCAGTGAAACAGAGGTCATTGAAGGGCTTCGTCAGCGCACGTTGCTTGGCGAGATTCAGCCGATGCTGTGCGGCAGCGCGTTCAAAAACAAAGGTGTTCAGCGCATGCTGGATGCGGTAATTGAGCTAATGCCGTCGCCCGCCGATATTCCGTCGGTACAAGGCGTGGATGAACATGGCAAGATCGTTGAGCGTCACACTGACGATGACGAACCGTTCTCAGCGCTGGCGTTTAAATTAATGAGCGATCCTTTTGTGGGGCAGCTGACTTTTGTGCGCGTCTATTCAGGCGTGCTGCGCAAAGGCGACAGCGTGTATAACGCGGTAAAAGGCAAGAAGGAGCGCATCGGTCGCATTGTCCAGATGCATGCGAATGCCCGACACGAAATCGATGAGATTCGTGCCGGTGACATTGCGGCGTGTGTGGGATTGAAAGAGGCGACCACGGGCGAAACGCTGTGCGATCCCAACGCGATCATTACGCTTGAGCAGATGGAATTCCCGGAACCGGTGATTTCGCTGTCGATCGAGCCAAAAACCAAGGTCGATCAGGAGAAAATGGGGCTCGCGCTGCAACGTCTGGCGGCAGAAGATCCTTCGTTCCACCTGCATACTGATGAAGAGTCGGGCCAGGCGATTATCTCTGGCATGGGCGAACTGCATCTGGAAATCATCGTTGACCGTCTGAAACGGGAATTTGGTGTTGAAGCCAATATTGGCCGTCCGCAGGTCACTTACCGTGAAACCTTGCGCAAAGCGGTACATGACATTGAAGGCAAATTTGTGCGTCAGTCTGGCGGTAAAGGGCAATATGGACACGTGGTGCTGAGCCTGGAACCACAACCAGCGGGCAACGGCTTTGCTTTTGTCGATGCCACCAAAGGCGGTGTAGTGCCACGTGAATACATTCCTTCCGTTGAGAAGGGGATTCGCGAAGCGCTGAACAGCGGTGTGCTGGCGGGTTATCCGATTGTGGATATCAAAGCGACATTAACGTTTGGTTCTTACCACGATGTCGATTCGTCTGAGATGGCGTTCCGCATGGCCGCGATTTTGGGCTTCCGCGCCGGGGCAAAATTGGCCGATCCGGTGATCCTTGAACCGATCATGAAGGTTGAGGTGGAAACACCGGAAGAGTACGCGGGCGGCATTATGGGCGATCTCTCCTCTCGTCGTGGAGCAGTACAGGGCATGGATGAGCATTTTGGCGGGCGCATTATTCGCGCTGAAGTGCCGCTGTCTGAGATGTTTGGCTACTCGACCAATGTGCGTTCGCTGACGCAAGGCCGGGCAACTTACAGCATGGAATTCCATCACTACGCGCAGGCACCACGGCAGGTTGCCGACGCGATCATCGCCTCACGTAAATAAGCATAATGCGGCAGGGAAGCCGCGTTATAGCTGTGCAACGCCAAGCCTGACGGCGGCCTGTTCCCATTCCTGCACGGGGTGATAAAAATGCCGATCGACCTCACTGAAGTGACTTATCAAATTAGCCGCACACACCGCCCGATACCTCTCATCCTTGACCAACGCTGCCAACGCACTGCGCAACTCTGCCAGCGTGGCGTCTGAGGTGGCAGTTGAGGTGATCAACGGCAGCGCGGGCGACAAGGGCGTTTCCCCGATAATCGCCAGCCCATGTTGCTCTTCCGGTGCATAGCGTTGCAGCAAAGCCCAGGTTACGCAATCGATGGCAGCAAGATCGGCTGCTCCCTTACGCAGCGCCGCCAGCGACAGGCGATGACCGCCGCTGAAAATAACCTGCTTAAAGGCGACAGATTGCTGCGCCACGACATAGAGCAATGCGTTATAGCCTGAGTGAGAATCTGCGCTGTTACAGACTGCGCGGCGTCCGTGAAAATCTGCCAGCGTTTTGGTTTTGTCTTGAGCACGCGCCACTAAAAAGCTGCGATAGCATGCGCCTTCACACCCCGCTGCCGTAGAGTGGAATACGCCCACTAACTTGACGTCGGGCAGGCTGCTGACCAGCGGATAACCACAGGTTTGGCTCAATAACAGCCGCGGATCCTGCCAATGTGCCAGCAGATTGTCCGGCCAGATAATCTGCGTTTCAAGGCCGCGCTGTGCCAGCAAATCGGCAATCGCCTGCGTCAACTGCCGGGTTGCGGCGTGGTCAATGTCGTACATCGGCAATGAAAGCTGTTCAGTCATGCTTTTTCTCGCTACGTCGTCCTGGATGAGCATTCACAGCCACCGGTTTCGCCCAAAACTGGCGCAACCACACTGCGTATCCGCCCACGCGAAAACCGTGATTGCGCTGGTGATAGCTTTCACGGTAAAGCAGATACAGGTGGCGCAGGCCATACCAGGGCACGCCTGGCAGATCGTGATGCACTGAATGATAGTTCAGGTTGAGAAACAGAATTCGCCAGACCAGCGCCGCTTCGTTGTTCACCGAGCGCGCCAGCGGTTCTTCCGCCGCTTGATGCTCAAGAAAAGAGCGCACTTTGGTCAGCGCCAGCGCCGGATAACTCACCGCCGCCATGAACCACAGCGGCGAAAATCCTTGTTGCGCCATCCAGCTAAACAGCGCTACCAGCATCGTCCAATGCAGCACCCACATCACTAGCGCGGGCAGGTTGAAAGTGTATAGCGCCAGCCACACCGCGTTAAACGTGCCGAGCACATCCAACAGCGGGGCGATGAGCAGGCGACCAAAAAAGGTATTGCGCAGGTGAATAACCTGTTGCTGCCAGCGCGGCAGTTGTGCCCAGCGCGTCGGCGAAAAGTAATAGGTTTCAGGATCGTCATCCGGCTCGGTCAACGTGTGGTTACGGTGATGCGCCAGATGCGAATCGCGGTACAAACCAAACGGATACCAGACCGCCAGCGGCAGCATGCCAAACAGCTGATTAACGCGTGGCCAGCGAGTCGGATGGCCATGAATCAACTCATGCTGTAGCGACATATACCAAGCGGTGAACCAAATCAGCAGCAAGGTTGCAGGCAGTAAACCCAGCGTTTGCCAGTGGATCAGCGTGGCGAACCAGCCGCCATACACAGTAATAATCAGCAGCCAGGTTGGCAGTTCGCTGCGCCATAGCCAGCTGCGAGCGAGTTGGTGAAGCAGCTGGCGCTGCTGAGCATTGAGGTAGCCGGGAGATGTTTTCAACCTGTTCTGCCTGAGAAACGTTGCATGATTCACAGACGATGTAAGAAAGGCGGGAGAAAGACAAAGACCTTAATTTTCTTAGCTATGTCGAATTTCTCGAATGTGGGGTTGAAAGAAATTGACTATCAGTGGCGGCCCGGCTGGCGTAACCTTTCTGCATCAAGAATTGTCTTATGACGCGAGGGCGAAAATGGCCCACCTGGAGAAGTCACACATGAAAAAAATTGGTTTTTTATCCTTTGGTCACTGGACGCCGTCTTCACAGTCGGCGACGCGTTCAGCGCAAGACGTGTTGCTACAATCGATCGATTTAGCCGTAGCGGCAGAAGAATTGGGTGCTGATGGCGCTTATTTCCGTGTGCACCATTTTGCTCGCCAGCTCAGCTCGCCTTTCCCGCTGTTAGCGGCTGTCGGTGCACGCACCAGCAAAATTGAAATCGGGACTGGCGTCATTGATATGCGCTATGAAAATCCACTCTATATGGTGGAGGATGCCAGTGCCGCTGACCTGATTTCCAACGGCCGCCTGCAACTGGGCCTGAGTCGTGGTTCGCCAGAGCAGGTGATTGATGGCTGGCGCTACTTTGGTTTCGAACCGAAAGCGGGCGAAACGGATGCCGATATGGGACGTCGTCACACCGAAGAGTTTTTGGAAGTACTGCGTGGCGAAGGGTTCGCTAAACCGAACCCACAACCGATGTTTGCGAACCCGCCGGGCTTGCTGCGTCTTGAACCGCTATCGGAAGGATTGCGCGATCGTATCTGGTGGGGTTCAGGCTCCAACGCCACCGCAGAATGGGCGGCGAAAATGGGCATGAACCTGCAAAGCTCGACGCTGAAAGATGATGAAACTGGTGAACCGTTCCATATTCAGCAGGCAAAACAGATTCGCGCCTATCGTGCAGCCTGGAAAGCTGCAGGGCATCAGCACGAGCCACGTGTTTCCGTTAGCCGCAGTATCTTTGCTTTGGTGAATGACATGGACCGCGCCTATTTTGGTCGCAGCGGACAGGAACAGGATTCCGTGGGTTTCCTTGATGAGAAAACGCGCGCCATCTTTGGTCGCAGCTACGCGGCAGAGCCGGAAGCGCTGATCAAACAGCTGGCACAGGATGAAGCGATTGCCGAAGCCGATACGCTGCTGCTTACCGTGCCGAACCAGCTTGGTGTGGCGTATAACGCACACGTGATTGAAGCTATTTTGAAATACGTTGCGCCGGAACTCGGCTGGCGTTAACACCTGTTGCCGCGGCCTGGCCGCGGCTGACGCACCGTCAATCAAAAGTGCGTCATGAAAAACAGGCAATAAAAAGCCCGGTCTTTTTGCAAAGACCGGGCTTTTCGAATTTGGCTCCTCTGACTGGACTCGAACCAGTGACATACGGATTAACAGTCCGCCGTTCTACCGACTGAACTACAGAGGAATCGCTTGAACGGGGCGCATGTTAACGGCACCCCATGTTCTTGTCAAAGCTCTTTTTCACAAAATCGTCTGACTGCTGAAATATACGCCAATCACGCCTTTTGCCAGTAAAAATCGGCCTGATCTGCATCGTCTAAAAAATGCCTGCCTGTGAAATGAAATTTCTGGAACGCTTCCATTTTAGCCGCGTTTTATGAGGTGATTGTGAGGTGTTAAGAAGAGACTTAATGCTTGTCAGCATGCAGTTTAAATGGTTCTCACCGATAGTTTTTTATCATCATCACATTTATTTCATTTCTACTTTGAAAAGCGTCTAAATGAAATTTACATTCCGCTTTAATCTCATATTTAACCGGCGGAGTAAAAAATGAATAAAGTCAGAATCGGCATGATTGGCAGTGGCTATATTGGACGTTGTCACGCAATTGCCTATGCGCAAGCGCCCACGGTTTTTGCCCTTAAAGGCGAAATTGTGCGTGAAATGCTGGCAGAGGTGAACGCAGATTTAGCCGCAAAACAGGCTGCCACCTTTGGCTTTAGCCGCTCCACTGGCGACTGGCGCGAGCTGGTACGCGATCCCAACATTGATGTTGTCGATATCTGCGCACCAAACTTCCTGCATAAAGAGATGGCGCTGGAAGCGATTCGTCACGGCAAACATGTTTACTCAGAAAAGCCGCTCTCCCTGACGGTTGCGGATGCTGAAGAGATGGTGGCGGCGGCCAACGCGGCGGGCGTGAAAACGCTGGTGGGCTTCAACTACATGAAAAACCCCACCAGCCAGCTGGCGAAAGAGATTATTGCGCGCGGCGAAATCGGTGAAGTGGTGCATTTTTACGGTACGCACAACGAAGATTATCTGGCTAAACCAGAAACCCCACTCGACTGGCATTGCCAAAAAGCGCTGGCAGGATTAGGCGCGCTGGGCGATCTGGCGGCGCACATCGTCAACATGGCGCACTATTTGGTGGGCGATATTGCTGAAGTGAGCGGCGATATGATGACGGTGATTAAATCGCGCCCTAATCCTAAAGATCTCAGCCAGCACGTGGCGGTTGAAAATGAAGATCAGGCCAGTGCACTGCTGCGATTTAACAATGGTGCGCACGGCGTAATTGAAACCTCACGCATCGCCTGCGGCAGCAAAATGGGGCTGACTTATGTGGTCACTGGTACCAAGGGCACGCTGCGTTATACCCAGGAACGCATGGCCGAAATTGAGCTTTATCTTCACGATGATCCCGCGGGACGTCAGGGATTTAAGACGATTTTAACCGGCCCGGCGCATCCCGATTATGCCAATTTTTGTATTTCGGCGGGCCACGGCATCGGTTTTAACGATCAGAAGACAGTAGAGATCCGCGACTTAATCAACGGCATCGCGGCGGGCGACAAAATGTGGCCTGATTTCGCTGAAGGCTTACAGGTGCAGAAAGTATTGGAAGCGATTGCGGTCTCTGCTATGGAACGTAAATGGATGCCGGTGTGAGGTTTAGGTAGAGAGTAAATAGCCTGCCTCCACAAGGGAAGGCAGGCTGCACATTAACGTTCTGCGCTTTTTTCCCACCAGAGTTTATCCAGCGCGTAATACCGGTCACGCTCGATTTCCGGCTGATCTAAATCGCGGTTCCACGGCTTAGCCAGAATGTAGTGCAGATTCTTCACTTCATCGCCTTGCCACATTTGGCTGTGCTGAAACGGCAGTGTTTTCAGTGCATTGTAGATGTAAGGCAGCACCAGCCAACGTCCTTCAAACACCTCATTCAACAAATCTTGCTCAGAGAAGGCGTAAGCACTCAAATCATCGATAGCGGCGATGCGCTGCTCCAGCGCTTCAAACACCGCGTTATCAGGCTTAAGTACCAGAAAACCGCCGTTGAGATAATTGTCGAGCTCGGCGGGTGCCGGCTCACCGCGATCCTGCCAGGTATAATGGCACGCTTCCGGCTGCCAGCTGGCGGGGTAAGAGGCAATTTTATTGGGATTACAGCGGCAAGCGTGACACGCCGCCAGCTGATTATCACCGAGATCCAGCGTAAACAGCTCATCCATGTTTTGCAGTACCAGCATGTCGGCGTCTAAAAACACCACGCGCTCACACTCGGTGAGCTGCCAGGCACGCAGTTTGGTCCAGACTTCACCAAACTGGGCGGATGCGTAGTGCTGATCCAGGTCATCACGCGGATAGAGCGGGTCAACATGGTGAATAACGCAGCCTTGTGCCTGCAAATCTTCGCGATCGGCTAAGGGGATCGCATCGGTGGTCATCACCACCAGCGGCCAGCGTGTTTCGCTCTGTTTCAGCGAGCGGTGCAGCGCTTTCACGCCGACTAAATAATCGGGTTGAGTCAACAACGTTACCCAAGCAAACATGATTTTCCCCGTTTAATTCAATCAAAAAGTGTATTGATGTAGTCGTTACTGAAGCGAAGCTGTGGATCGAGCTGACGGCGCAAGGCGCGGAACTCATCCCATTTAGGGTAGATTTCTCGCCACGTGTAGCGCTGGTCATCGTAGTATTTACCCCAATGCGGACGACCGCCTTCTTCGACCAGCAGTTTTTCTATTTCTGTCAAAAAATGCAGCCCATCCTGCGAAAGTGAACCGTCATCGGCGTAATAAACCACAAAGCCAAAATAGCAGGTAGGGCGCTGGTAAGAAGGGCTTAGCCAGGCGGATGACGCGCCGGTACAGCGCAAAATAATGGGATAATGCATGTGTGGACGATTTTCTGCATACCAGCTTTTGACCTTGCTGATGATGGCGGGCGTGTTTTCCAGCGGGACGCCAATTTCCACATTGATCTGCGGCACCGCAATGCCACGGCAAAATAATTGGTAGATGTCGCCCGTAACATCGGTAAAGTCACGGAAACGGGTCACGGTGCGGAACTGCTTACCGCCTTTACCGTGAATCTGCGTATCGCGATGCATGTGTGCCAGGGTTTGGTCGATGGTGTCGTTCAGGCTGTCGTCACCGGTATTCGCGTGCTCTACAACCTGACGATGGTTCTGCTCATAGCGCTGACATTCAGCGTCACTGGCTTCGTGAGCATTCCAGACATGCATCAAGTTGTCATCGACAAACCACCAGGCTTTGCTCAGCGGATATTCGTCGTTCCAACGCGGTAAATCTTGTTCAAGGTTATCGGCGCTAACGGCAAATTTATGGCAGGTAAAAATGCGGAACGGCTCAGTGCGCAACGTCACGGCGGTGATAATGCCCAGTGCGCCCAGCGTGACCTGTGCAGCGGCAAAATCATCATCGCCACGGTCAAATTCACGCAGCGAGCCATCGGCGAGCACCATGCGAATGCGCAGCGCTTCATCCGCCAATGAACTTTGCTGTAATCCCTGGCCGTGCGTGCCGGTAGCCATCGCACCCGCCAGCGTCTGCACTGCAATGACGCCGGGTGACGATCCCAGCATCCGATCCATTTCCGTCAGTGTGCGATAAACCTGTTGCAGCGGCGTAGACGCGCCAAAAGTAACGCTGTTTTCATCGCTGGCGATCAGGCCGGAAAGGGCACTGAGATCCAGCAGTAAATCGTTCTCGCCCACATGTAGCATTCGGCCAGGCGAAAGTTTGCTGCCAACCACGCGTACCTGGCATTGTGACTGGCGAAGTAATTGCTGAAGTTCCGCTTCGTTTGCCGGACGTTTTACCTGCTGACGGCTGCCAACCTGAGCGTTTTGTGCCCAGTTCCACAGTGCGTCATCTTGTGGTTCAACATGAGTTTGGCGAAGCGGATAAAGGCGGGCGTCTCTGCTCACAACTGCATTCCTGTTTTAAGGTATTTGCGGGTTCGTCTATCAAGCGTAGACCATTACTTACACGGGCTGGCTTTGCTAATCGTGCTTGCGGATGTAGCGTAACGTTGCTGTCACCGCGAGGTGACGATTTCGTTGGATGCTCTCCTCTTCGTTGTTGTCCGGGCTGAACAACGCATTAAAGGTATAGCGATTTGATACGTGGTGGACGCAAATACTGCTGATCAGGCGATGCACATCGATGGTTTGCACCTCTTTAATGAACAGGCCTTGCTGCTGACCGCGCGTCAGGATGTCATCCAGCAGATCCAGCGCACTGCGATTAAGTTCTTTAATGCGTGCGGATTGGCTGATGTAGCGGCCACGCAGCAGGTTTTCGGTACAGACTAAACGCATAAAATCGGGGTGCGAAACATGGTAATCAAAGCTGGCTTCGACCAGTTTAGTCATCGCGATTTCGGGTGACATGACGGCCAGATTCAGGCCCGTTTCATGCTGGCGAATCGCCTGATAAACCTGCTCAAGCACCTCAATATAAAGCTGCTCTTTAGTGCCAAAGTGATACACCACCATGCGTTTGGTGGTTTGCGCGTTCTCAGCGATCTGCTCCATGCGCGCACCCTGCATACCGAACTCAGCAAAGGTTTTTAATGCACCTGCGACAATGCGTTTTTTTAGCCCTTCCGGGTCATTTTTTCGTTTTGTAATATCCGACATGGGGCTCAGTAACAGGAGTAATGAAAGGGATACTTTAACACAGCCGCGGCTTGATGCTTTTGGCAGCAGAGGCGACTGCGGTAATTCTGCCAGGAACCCGATGCCCGTTTGCTCGCGTCGAAACCGCGAAAACACCGCGCGAAGAAAACAAAAAGCCCGCTCAGGTTTCCCTGAGCGGGCTTTTCAAATTTGGCTCCTCTGACTGGACTCGAACCAGTGACATACGGATTAACAGTCCGCCGTTCTACCGACTGAACTACAGAGGAATCGTTTGAACGGGGCGAATATTAACGACGCTGCTGCGGGTTGTCAAAGCCCTCTTTGTCTTATTGCGTTCAAGTGCTCGTAAAAGCAGCGGATTGCCGCATTTTTATGGTATTCGCCTGCTTTTCAATCTGCCAACGAGATCTCACTTTAAGCGCATTTCTCTGTAGATGTTAGAGGCGTGTCAAAGTTTTGTTATTTGACGATGTTAAAACAATCATTTCAGTGCTTTTATGATAAAAATTTCAAAACGCCAATATATGGAACAAATGAACTGCTTATGGTCACTGAGGAAATTAAGTGAAAAAAGTGAAACGCGATTTTGAAATTAAATGGTTTGAGATCAAGAGATTGTGAAAAGTAGTTGTCGGTCACAAAAATGCGTTAAACCGAAAGTCTTACCTTAACAAACTGATAAAAAACGCCAGCAGTGTTGAATGAATGTAAAAGATATTTTTCATTCGCGGTGTCAACTCACTGAGCAAGTTAACAATAAAGAAGGGTTCCTATGAACATTAAAAAAACGATCGTTGCTTCACTGTTAGCCTGCATGTTGCCCGCCGCCGCAATGGCAAAAGATATTCAAGTTGGCGTCTCTATGGCGCTGTTCGATGACAACTTTCTGACCATTATCCGTACCTCAATACAGAAAGAGATGCAGAAAGATGGTGTAAAAGGCCAGATCGAAGATGCCAAAGGTGATGTGGCGCAGCAGTTACAGCAGGTACAGAACTTCATTGGTCAGGGCGTAGACGCCATCATCGTGAACCCAGTGGATACCAACGCGGTGAAACCGATCATGGATCAGGCCACCAAAGCGGGTGTGGCGCTGGTGTTCGTTAACCGTCGTCCCCAGGCTGAGCTCACAGACAAAATGGCTTATGTCGGTTCCGATTCTGAACTGGCCGGGCGTTTACAGATGGAAGCGCTGGCTAAAGCGATGAATGGTAAAGGCAACGTAGCGATTCTGCTGGGCGATCTGGCAAACGAAGCGACGCGTGACCGTACTAAAGGGGTAGAAGCGGTGGTCGCCAAATATCCGGGTATCAAAGTGGTACAGAAGCAAACCGCGAAATTTATGCGTAACGATGCGGTTGATGTGGTGAGTAACTGGATGACCGCAGGTGATGAGATTACCGCCATTGCCTCTAACAATGACGAAATGGCCATCGGAGCGTTACAAGCGCTGGGCAAAAATCCGGATCACATTTTGATTGCTGGCGTCGACGGCACGCCTGATGCCTTGCAAATGCTGAAGCAAGGCAAAATTGTTGCCACTGTGTTCCAGGATGCCAAAGGTCAGGGTGAAGGCGCGGTGCAAACGGCGATAAAATTGGTTAAAGGCGAGAAAGTGCAGAAGGTAGTCGACATTCCTTATCAGCTCATCACGAAAGACAACATGGAACAGTTTACTTCTCGCAATCTGAAATAGTCGTTCCCGACTTAGCCGTACGGAGGTGATGTATGACCGCTTTTGCGCTTGAAGCCGAAGGTATCAGCAAATTTTTCCCGGGAGTCAAAGCACTCGACAACGTCTCGCTGCGCGTGCGTTCGGGAACGGTGCATGCCTTGATGGGCGAAAATGGCGCGGGCAAATCCACTTTAATGAAGTGCCTTATCGGGATGTACCGTCCCGATATGGGCACCATCCGCATTAAAGGGGAGCCGGTGCAGTTTCAGGACACGATGGACGCGTTGCGTTCCGGCATTTCGATGATTCACCAAGAGTTGAATCTGGTGCCGTACATGACAGTCGCTGAGAACATCTGGCTGGGACGTGAACCGATGAAGTTTGGCTTCGTCGATCACGGCAAGCTTAACCAGATAACTCAGGAGCTGTTAAACAGACTGAATATTCGGTTGAAAGCCGATCGGATGGTGGGCGAGCTCAGCATTGCGTCGCAGCAAATGGTCGAAATTGCCAAAGCGGTGTCATGGAATTCAGACGTCGTGATCATGGATGAACCCACTTCCGCGCTGACGGAAACCGAAGTTGCCCATCTGTTTACCATTATTCGCGACCTGCGTGAGCAGGGCAAAGCCATTATCTATATCAGCCATAAGATGGATGAGATTTTCGCGATTACTGACGAAGTCAGTATTTTCCGTGATGGCAGCTGGATTGGCAGCAACCAAACCTCGGCGTTTACACGCCAGTCGCTGATCACCCAAATGGTGGGGCGTGAACTCACCCAGCTCTTCCCGAAATTCAACAATGCCATCGGCGAAGATGTGCTGACGGTGCGTAATCTCACCTGCAAAGATCGCTTCACCGACATCAATTTTACGCTGCGTAAAGGGGAAATCCTCGGTGTTGCGGGACTGGTTGGCGCAGGGCGCAGCGAGGTGATGGAAAGTCTGTTTGGTATGGAGAGTTTTGACAGCGGCGAAATGCTGATTGATGGCGTGCCGGTGAATATCGATTCACCCTCGACAGCGATTGAGAAAGGCATGGCGTTTCTGACAGAGGATCGTAAAAAGTCCGGGCTGTTTCTGGTGTTGTCGGTGATGGAGAACATGAGCATCGTCAACATGCCGGAATACAGCGGCAAAAGCGGCTTTGTCAGTCACGTGAAGATGGCGCAGGACTGCATGGAGCAGATTCGTCGTCTTAACATCAAAACGCCAACCATGGATCAGATCATCAATAACCTCAGCGGCGGTAATCAGCAGAAAGTGTTGATTGCGCGCTGGCTGCTGGCTCAACCCAAGATTTTGATTCTGGACGAACCGACGCGCGGTATTGACGTCGGGGCGAAAGCTGAAATCTATCGCTTGATCAGTGAACTGGCGAATCGTGGCGTGGCAATCATCATGGTGTCGTCTGAACTGCCGGAAATCCTCGGCATGAGCGACCGCGTGATGGTTATGCACGGCGGACGTATAACCGGCATCCTCGATAAAGAAGACGCCGACCAGGAAACCATTCTGTCGTTGGCATCTGAGTGAGGCGTGAGAAAACTATGAGCAATATGAAAGTGACTGCCAATCCGGCATCCCAGCAGCAACCCTCTTTTTTCACCAATCTGCGGCACAAGCTGCCCAGAGATACCGGCATCTTTATCGTCATGGTCGGTATCGCATTAATTTTTGAAATGGCCGGTTGGTACGTACGCGACCAATCGTTCCTGATGAACACTAACCGTTTGATTTTGATTCTGCTGCAGGTTGCGATCATCGGCATTATCGCGGTTGGCGTGACACAAGTCATTATTACCACCGGCATCGACTTGTCCTCCGGCTCGGTCATTGCCCTGACAGCCGTGGTGGCAGCGAGTCTTGCGCAAACGTCTGACAGCCTTTCACCGATGTTCCCGTCGCTGGTGAATATGCCTGCGGCAATACCGATTGGTGCCGGGATTGGGGTCGGATTACTGTGCGGCCTGGTCAACGGCGTATTGATTACCCGCACCGGCATTCCACCGTTCATTGCCACGCTGGGCATGATGGTTTCTGCGCGCGGCCTGGCACAGTATTACACGCAGGGTAATCCGATCAGTTTCCTCTCCGACAGCTTTACTTCAATCGGTCAGGGCGCAATGCCGGTGATTATCTTTTTGGTGGTGGCTTTTCTGTTCCATATCGCACTGAAGCATACGCGCTACGGAAAATATGTTTATGCCATCGGCGGTAACATGACCTCGGCGAAAGTCTCCGGTATTAACGTGAACAAATATTTGATCATCGTTTATACCATCGCGGGCGCACTTTCTGGCCTGGCAGGCGTGGTGCTGGCGGCTCGCGTCAGCAGCGGACAGTCAAGCATGGGCATGGCCTACGAACTGGATGCGATTGCGGCAGCCGTCATCGGCGGCAGCAGCTTAATGGGCGGCGTCGGCCGCATTACCGGTACGCTGATTGGCGCGGTGATCCTCGGATTGATAAAAAGCGGATTCACCTTCATTGGCGTGGATGCTTATATTCAGGACATCATCAAAGGCATCATCATCGTCGCGGCTGTCTCCATAGATATGCATCGTAACCGCAAAAAACGCTGATACGCTGCCACATGCAGGTACAGAGCGGGCATATTGCAGCATCTTCCTCCCCCATATATGGGGGAGGATTGAGGTGGGGGACAAACGACCTCGCACTCCCGCGAGGCGGGGGAAGGAGACGCTGCCACATGCGGGTAATGAGCGGGTATATCGCAGCGTCTTCCTCCCCCATTTATGGGGGAGGACAGAGGTGGGGGACAAACGACCTCGCACTCCCGCGACGCGGGGGAAGGAGACGCTGCCACATGCTGGTATAGATCGGACATATTGCAGCGTCTTCCTCCCCCATTTATGGGGGAGGACAGAGGTGGGGGACAAACGACCTCGCACTCCCGCGACGCGGGGGAAGGAGACGCTGCCACATGCTGGTATAGATCGGACATATTGCAGCGTCTTCCTCCCCCATTTATGGGGGAGGATTGAGGTGGGGGACAAACGACCTCGCACCTTACGATCATAAGATTAACCACTGATAACGTTTACATCATATTAACTTCTGGATATCTGTTAAGGCAGTCTCTACGCGTCTTTGATGCGCCCTCCTGGATCGAACTGCACTAAAAGTGTACGACCAGCCATCACTTTTTTGCACATCTGACTCGCAACTTCTGCACCATATCAGTGCGCGCCCCTAAGTTATTTGATGCCATCACTCATGCTTTGTGCTTATTAACCCGTAAGAGGTAATTAGAAACGCTTATTTTCCGGGCCGTTAGAATAACTCTGGCTTTTCTAAGGCACCTCATCTTGCAACCTGGCCTGCATATTGCAATTTCCTTCACTACAAAGTGGCTGGCTCGACCAGCTAACTATTCGGGGAAGGTGACGGAGGCATGATGAATTTAAGACGACTGAAGTACTTTGTTAAAATCGTCGATATCGGCAGTCTGACTCAGGCAGCAGAAGTGCTGCATATTGCACAGCCTGCGCTCAGCCAGCAGGTCGCTACGCTGGAGAATGAACTGGATCAACAATTGCTGATCCGTACTAAGCGCGGCGTAACGCCAACCGAAGCAGGTAAAATTCTCTATGCTCACGCACGCACTATTCTGCGTCAGTGTGAGCAGGCACAAACAGCCGTGATCAACGCTGGACAGGCGTTGAATGGCCAAGTCTCGATTGGCCTTGCACCCGGAACAGCGGCCTCTACGCTGACCATGCCATTGCTGCAAACGGTCCGCGAACAATTTCCAGATGTGCTGGTGTATCTGCACGAAAACAGCGGCAGTTCACTCAATGAAAAAGTGATGAACGGTCAGCTCGATATGGCAGTGTTGTACGATCGCGCGCCGACGGCCGGTATTAACAGCATCCCATTAATGAAAGAAGAGCTTTATCTGGTGGGTGCGACTGATTGTCCTGGCAGCACCGTGGATCTGGCGGATGTCGCGCAGATGAGCCTGTTTTTGCCACGTGATTACAGTGCAGTGCGCAAACGCGTTGACGAAGCATTCTCACTGCGTCGTCTGAGCGCGCGCATTATTGGTGAGATTGAATCTATTTCCACACTGACTGCCGCCGTGGCCAGCGGCATGGGCGTTACCGTGTTACCCGAATCCGCCGCGCGTTCGCTAGTGGGTTCAACCAATGCCTGGATGGCGCGCATCAACAGCCCATCGCTGAATCTGCCGCTGTCGCTAAACGTCTCCGCACGTTTGCCGCTGTCACCTTCAGCGCAAGCAGTAAAAAATATTCTATTGTCGTTATTGAATAAGCCACTGACAGAAGAGCGCGAGCTGATGCTAGTGAGCTGATTTGTCGGTTTGCGGACCGACCAGCCGCTGGTGGTGGATGCCCTGTGTGGGCATTTCACGCTTGCAGCGGGCTAAGTTCAGTGCACGGAGTGCGGATTTCGCTTGCAGCGGATTTGCACTGAGAATATTCCGCCCGCCAGGCGATAGGGAGTTTCATCTGCTCCGGGCAGGCGGACGTGTTAAGGGGCTTACGCCAGCCCCTTAACAATCCCGGCGTCCGGCAGACTCCGCGCCACGCTTCGCGCGGTTCCCTCGTCACTCACCCGGCCTGACGGACCGGCCGGACTCGCCGTCCTGGCTCGACCCAGCCTCTTCGCGGCATCCCTGCCGCTCGCCCTGGCCTCCGTTCTTTCCTCAGCGCACCGTATGCCTCCGGCATCCACCGCCTGCCGCTTCCTCTTCTTTCTTACATACATCCTCGTCTGAAACTCCGATGCGCCAAAAATAAACTCAAAACTCAGTTCATAAAACTAAAGCCCACAGACAGGTCTGTAGAAATTCAGTCATCGAAGACGCGAGAAGGCGGGATGGGTTTATGAGATTCACAGCAGTGCAAAACATAAAAGAAAAGGTGCCGCTGCTGCAGCGGGGGTTGCCAGAGGCCATTTCACTCGCCGAGAGAATGAGGGATTTCAGGACGAGCGGCAGGGATGCCGCGATGAGGACGGGGTGAGCCAGGGATGGCGAATCCGTCCGGTCCGTCAGAAATCGTGAAAAAGCGAGGGAACCGCGAAGCGGCGAGGGGGCTGGCCGGAAGCGCGGGTCAAGGGTTGCCGCTCAGCAACCCTTGTCGGTCGCCCGCAGGGAGGAAATGAAACTGCCCGGTTGGCGGGCGAACGAAAAAGCCACCGCGCCTGGTTCGGCGCTTTGAACTCAGGCGCCGGTTCGCGCCCCGAACCCAGGCACCGGTTCGCACCCCGAACCCCCTCCACTTATTCCCTAAAGTCATATAAGAATCTTTTTTATTATTTGTTGTTATCAATAATAGTTCTTACCATCTGAAGAACAGGTTTCGTAAAGGGAGGTAAATATCGTGAATTTCCAGCAACTTAAAATCATTCGTGAAGCGGCCCGCTGTGAGTTTAACTTAACGGAAGTTGCGAATACGCTGTTTACTTCCCAGTCGGGAGTGAGTCGTCATATACGCGATCTGGAAGATGAGCTCGGTGTAGAGATTTTCATCCGTCGCGGTAAGCGTCTGTTGGGGATGACTGAGCCGGGCAAAGCGCTGCTCACCATTGCCGAACGCATTCTTGATGAGGCGGGCAAAGTGCGGCGTCTCGCCGATGTCTTTACCAACGAAACCAGCGGTATTCTCACCATCGCCACTACCCATACTCAGGCGCGTTACAGCCTGCCGCGTGTGATCAAGGCGTTCCGTCAGCTCTATCCCAACGTGCGCCTGGAGTTAAACCAAGGTTCGCCGCAGGAGATCGTCACCATGTTGTTGGCAGGCGAAGCGGATATCGGTATCGCCAGTGAACAGCTGGTGAATAATTCTAGCCTGGCCGCCTTTCCATGGTTCAGCTGGCATCACGCCTTGTTGGTGCCGAAAGATCACGAACTGGTGCAGCAGCAGCCGGTTTCACTCAGTAAACTCAGCCAGTATCCACTGATCACCTATCGTCAGGGCATAACAGGCCGTTCGCGAGTTGACCGCGCATTCCAGGGCGCGGGCTTACGGCCTGATATCGTGCTGAGTGCGCAGGACTCCGACGTAGTAAAAACCTATGTAAAACTCGGTCTTGGCGTCGGTATTCTCGCTGATCAAGCCTGTGAGCTGGATGAGGGTGAAGATCTGGTACGTCTGGATGCAACACATCTGTTTGAAGCCAGCACTGTGTGGCTCGGTCTGAAGCGCGGCCAGCTCCAGCGCAATTACGTCTGGCAGTTCCTGGAGTTGTGTAATGCCAATCTGTCGCTGGAAGAGATCAAGCGTCAAGCGCTCTCTTACACCAGCGATGAAGAACCGGTACTCGATTTCCAAATTTAAGCAAAAGCGCCCGGCAAGGCTGGGCGCGTTCCACGGCATAAAATTTTTTTTCCGCATTGAAAACTCCCTGAACTTCCTTTCTCATCCCGTAGAAAAACATCCTGCGCTGACGCGACGCGATAAAGTGAAACAAAACCATCACGAGGGGATGTTATGTCGCGGATACAACTTAAAGATGGCGATCTGCTGCGCCAGCAGGCGCTGTTTGGCGGACGCTGGCAAGACGCACATCAGGGCGAAACGCTGCCGGTCATTGATCCAGCCACCGGTGAAACCATTGCCACCATACCGGCGTTAGGCCGGGAAGAAACCGAACAAGCTATTGCTCATGCCGATGCAGTACGCATCAGCTGGGGAAAAACGCCCAATGCTGCTCGCGCAGCGCTGCTGGAAAAATGGCATCAGCTGATTATTGATAACGCGGATGACCTGGCAATCATCATGACCGCTGAGCAGGGCAAACCGCTGGCGGAAGCCAAAGGCGAAGTACTGTATGGTGCCAGCTTCGTGAAATGGTTTGCCGAAGAGGCGCGCCGCATTTATGGCGATACGATTCCTTCTCCCAGCGACGATCGCCGCATTCTGGTATTGAAACAGCCGGTTGGGGTGGCAGCCGCCATCACGCCGTGGAATTTCCCTATCGCCATGATCACCCGCAAAGTCGCTCCGGCTCTGGCGGCGGGCTGCCCAATTATTGTGAAACCTTCAGAGCTGACACCGCTTTCTGCGCTGGCCTTGGCGGTTCTGGCAGAGCGCGCAGGCTTTCCCTCCGGCGTGTTGCAAGTTGTCACCGGTTTGCCCACCGAGATTGGTGCGGCGTTAACCGAAAGTCGCACTGTACGCAAAATCTCCTTCACCGGTTCCACCCGCGTTGGTCAGTTATTGATGCAGCAAAGCGCCGACAGCATCAAACGCCTTAGCCTGGAATTAGGCGGTAATGCGCCATTGATTGTGTTTGATGACGCCGATATCGACATCGCTGTAGCCGGCGTCATGGTGAGTAAATTCCGCAATGCGGGGCAAACCTGCGTCTGTGCTAACCGCATCCTGGTGCAACGTGGCATCTATGAACGTTTTTCAGCGCGTCTGTTGGAAGCGGTAGCAACCTTAAAAGTGGGCGACGGTTTCACGCCAGGCAGCACCATCGGGCCGCTGATCAATGAGCGTGCGGTTGAAAAAGTTAACAGCCATATCGATGATGCCCTTAGTCAGGGCGCGACATTGCTCACAGGCGGAATCAGCCAGGGCAACGGAACTTATGTTCAGCCGACGGTGTTAGGTGACGTCACGAACAAAATGCGTATAGCTCATGAAGAAACCTTCGGCCCAGTGGCACCGCTGTTTATTTTTGATGACGAAGAACAGGCGATTGCAATGGCGAACGATACGCCATATGGCCTTGGCGCCTATTTCTTCACGGAAAATATTCGTCGCGCCTGGCGTGTCGCCGAGTCGCTGGAATTTGGTATGGTCGGATTCAATACCGGTGCTATTTCATTAGAGGTTGCGCCCTTTGGCGGGGTGAAATTATCAGGAATAGGCCGCGAAGGTTCACGCTACGGAATAGATGAGTATCTGGAACAGAAGACCTTCCATATCGGTAGCCTCTGATATCCCCGTCCTATCCCCGTCATACTTCAGGCTGCAGGTGCGTTGGCTGCACGCGTTCGCCCCGGTCACATACTTATGTATGCTCCCGGGGACTTACGCGCTTGCCGCCTTCCTGCAACCTGAATTATTCAGGGGATACACAGCGTTAATTTCCTAATTAAAGCTGCCGGTGCAATGGTTGCATGCCTGTCTTCGAACTGAATTATTTAGGGGATACACAGCGTTAATTTCCTAATTAAAACAGCCGGTGCGTTGGTTACATACCTTTCTTCGACCTGAATTATTGAGGGAATACGTGAAGGTATTCACATAATTTAAAAATTAGTATTAGCAAGTAACTAATTAAAAAGCGCCTGCAATTAATAATATGGGCGTTTTTATGTTGTGCGTTGCATCCAGTTTTACGCGTCCTCTCCCTTTTAGTGCAAGTTTCGTGCATGGCGCACCAAAGCGATGCAAATATTTTGTGAAGTAAATCATCTGTTTAAATGTTCGGCAATTCCGCAAATTTTGCTGCTGTAATACGGCAGAAAATTTTTTTGCGCTGTTTTAAACGCATTTTTATTTTTTTCGTGGCTGGCATACTTTCTGCATTAGCTTATTAACATTGAATATAAGTCGCGATGAAAAGCTAATTAATCAGCGAGTGATGGGTGTAACAAATAAGGATTCTTCCATGTTAAGTTTCGACCCTGAAAAAGTCTCTCTTCCTGTTGGTCATTATATTGATGGCCAACATGCTCAGACACAAGGCGCGCCGTTTGCGGTCAAGCGGCCTTCCGATGGCAAAGTCTTTGCCACGATCAATGAAGCCCAGCCGGATGATGTTGATCGCGCAGTGAATAGTGCGCACCAGGCACTGAAAACCAGCGGCTGGTCGAGCTGTTCACCGCGTGAACGTGGTCGCGTATTACGTCGCTGGGCCGATCTCATCGAGCAAGACAGCTTATTAGCGCAACTTGAATCGCTGGGTTCAACCCGTCCAATCAGCGATGTGGTGCAGCACGAAATTCCGTTCACCGCAGAAGCCATTCGTTTCTACGCCGAATGTGCAGACAAATACAGCGGTGACCTGTTTCCTACCCGTGAAAGCAGCCTCGGGATGCTGATCCCTGAACCTTATGGCGTGATTGGTGCCATTACGCCATGGAATTTCCCATTGTCGATGGCGTCATGGAAATGCGGCCCGGCGCTGGCAGCAGGAAATGCTGTGGTACTGAAGCCTTCAGAACTGACGCCGTTTTCAACTGTGCGCATGGCTGAGCTGGCAGTGCAAGCAGGATTACCCGCTGGCGTACTGAACATTGTGCAGGGCAGCGGCGCGGTGACTGGCAGTGCCTTGGTAAAACATCCGCTGGTGCGCAAAGTTTCGTTCACCGGTTCAACGTTAACCGGCGCCCGCATCATGAGTGATGCCGCGCAGTTTGGCATGAAGCCGGTCACGCTGGAGTTGGGCGGTAAAAGCCCGCAGCTGGTGTTTGATGATGCGGGCAATATTGATCAGCTGGCGCAACGTATTCTTCGGGGCTTCACCGCTAACGGCGGACAAGCCTGCGTCGCGGGCACCCGCTTGATTGTACAGCGAGGCATTGCCGATCCGCTGGTTGAACGTTTAGCCGCGCTGTGCCGCGAAGTTCAGCCTGGCGTAACCTGGAACGATCAAAGCCGCTATGCGCCACTGATCGACGAACGCCAGGGCAACAAAGTCTGTTCGGTTATCGAGGCAGCAAAAGCGCAGGGCGCAGAAGTGTTGGTGGGCGGTGAACGTTTTGCTAACACCGACGGCGGCTGGTTTTGGCAGCCCACCTTGCTGAGCGGCGTGGCGCAGGATAATGCCGCCGTGCAGCAGGAAATTTTTGGCCCGGTGTTGACGGTGCAAACCTTTGACGACGAAGAGCAAGGTTTAGCACTGGCGGCGCATGAGATTTATGGTCTGTGCGCCGGGGTTCACACCATGAGTTTACCGCGCGCCCTGCGTGCCATGCGCGCCATTGAAGCGGGCACCGTGTGGATCAATCGCTACGGCCGCTCCGGCGACTTCATTATTCCAACCGGCGGGTTTATCGGTTCAGGCATCGGCAAAGATTTAGGCCGTCAGGCGTTTCAGGCCTGCCAACGCCAGAAAAGTGTACTCATCGATTTTTAAACTAAACATCTGACAATGACGAGGTTGTTTCATGGCACTGTTTAAACCTAAATACATCACTTTTGACTGTTACGGCACGCTGATCTTCTTTGATATGGCCGGTGCCGCAGAACGCTGTTTCTCTGAGCGCGTAGCGCCAGAAGCGATGAACGCATTTACCACCGATTTCGCCCGCTATCGCATGGATGAAGTGTTAGGCGCGTGGAAGCCTTATTACGACGTAGTGAGCAACGCTCTGCAGCGCACCTGCAAAAAATGGGGCGTGCGTTGGGATAAAGCTGACAGCGACTTCATCTATACCGATTGCGCTACCTGGGGCCCGCATCCAGACGTGCCCGCCGGGCTGGCTAAAGTGGCAAAAGAGTTCCCGCTGGTGCTGCTGACCAACTCCATGAATGACCTGATCCCGCATCATGTTCCGCGTCTCGGTGCACCGATTCACATGACCATCACCGCAGAAGAAGTGGGCGCTTACAAGCCGCAGATGAAAGGCTTCGAATACATGCTGGAGAAGCTCGATTGCCGCCCAGACGAAATTTTGCATGTCTCTTCCAGCCTGCGATATGACCTGATGACCGCGCACGATCTCGGCATTACCAACAAAGTCTGGGTGAACCGAGGGCACGATCCCGCCAATCCGGCTTATGGCTACACCGAAATCAAAGACATTGGCGGCCTGCCTGGCGTCGTCGGACTCTAAGGACCACGTAATGAAACTCGAATCGTTCTGGCAAGCCACCGCCCCCGCTTTTACCGGCGCGGCCAAAGAATCACTGCCTTCACAGGCTGATGTCGTGGTAATCGGCGGCGGGTTTACCGGCATCTCGGCGGCGCTCAATCTGGCACGCAGCGGCGTCAGCGTGGTGGTGCTGGAAAGCGGCGAGGTAATGAGCCAAGCCTCAGGGCGTAACGGTGGGCACTGTAATACTGGCGTAGCGCAGAATTTCGCTTCGCTGGTGGCGAGCCAGGGCGTAGAACAGGCCAGCCGCTTCTATCGTGCTTACGACGAAGCGGTGAGCTATGTCGAGCAGCTCACGCATGAAGAACAGATCGATTGCGATTTTCGCCTGTGCGGCAAAATCAAACTGGCGAGTAAAGCGTCCCATTTCGCCGGTCTACGCGAAGCCTGGGAATTGATGCGCCGTACTGTTGATCCAGAGATTGAACTGCTCGGCAAAGAGGAGATTCATCGCGAAGTGGGCAGCAACGATTTCCACGGCGGATTGTTGCAAAAGCGCGGCGGACAGATGCACATGGGCAAGTTTGGTGTGGGGCTGGCGAATGCGGCTGCACGCCACGGCGCAAAAATTTATCCGCATCATGCAGTGACCGGGCTGGAGCGCCTCGACGGCTATCGCCATCGCGTGCAAACCGCTCAGGGTGAAATCGTTGCCGACAAAGTGTTGATGGCAACCGGCTGCTCAACGGAAGGGCCATTTCCCTGGTTCCAGCGCCGCATCGTGCCGGTGGGCAGTTTCATCGTGGTAACGGAAGTGTTAGGCGACGAACTGCTGCGTCAGGTCTTGCCGCAGGATCGCACGTATGTCACCTCAATGAACCTCGGTAACTATTTCCGCACCACCGCCGACCGTCGCTTGGTGTTTGGTGGCCGGGCACGCTTTGCTGTCAGTAACCCTACCTCCGATTCACGCAGTGGAGAGATCCTGCGTAATGCGTTCGCCACGCTGTTTCCGCCGTTGAGCAAGGCTCGCGTGGCGTATTGCTGGGGCGGCATGGTGGACATGACCGCCGATCGCCTGCCACGCGCCGGTGAACAGGATGGCCTGTTTTATTCACTCGGTTACAGCGGTCACGGCACGCAGATGTCAGTGTGGATGGGGCGCGTAATGGCCGACTTGCTGGCTGAAAAAACCAATCAGAATCCCTGGCAACGCGAAACGTGGCCTGCCTTGCCTGGTTATCACGGCAAGCCATGGTTTTTACCGCTCGCCGGGCTGTATTACAAGGCCAAGGACCGGCTCTCCTGATTTCCCGTCCTGTTTCAGGCTGCAGGGGCGTTGGCTGCATGTGCTCATCCGAATCACTTACTTCAGTAAGCGCATTGGAATGTGCCTGATTGCCGCCTTCCTGTAACCAGGAACCGTGAGGGAATCGATTATTGAACGCTTATTGAATGCTTATTGAGGGTCTACAGATGGGTAAATTTGATAAAGATTCTGGCGCAGTAAATCCGGCACTGACGCGGATGATCACGGAAGGATCACTGTCCCGCCGCAGTTTAATGAAGTTGTTGTCGGCAGGCGCCGCAATGAGCAGTGGTCTGATGGGTTTTCCACAAGTGGGCTTTGCTGCTGAGAACCCTGTGAAGGGCGGCAAGTTGCGCGCGGCGATGTCAAACGCCTCCGCCACCGACACGCTGGACCCAGCAAAAAGCAACAACAGCGGCGACTACACGCGTCAATATATGTTCTATAACGGCCTGACTGAGCTGGATAAAAACCTTGCCGCCAAACCGGCGCTGGCAGAATCGATTGAATCAACGGATGGCATTACCTGGCAGATCAAACTGCGCAAAGGCGTCACCTTCCACGACGGCAAGCCGCTCACCGCCAAAGATGTTATTTATTCGTTGAGCCGCCACAAAGATCCCGCCGTCGCATCAAATGCTTTTAAGCTGGCCGATCAGTTCAAAACCTTCACGGCAGTCAATGATAATGAAGTGCAACTGGTGTTAAGCAGCGCCAACTTCGACGTGCCCTACATGCTGGCTACGCCGCCGTTCCTGATCGTTCAGGATGGCACCAAAGATTTTACCAAAGGCATCGGTACTGGCCCGTATGTCTGTAAAGAGTTCTCGCCGGGCACCCGTTCGGTGGGAACGCGCAACCCCAATTATTTCAAACCCGGCTTGCCGCATCTGGATGAAGTTGAACTGCTGGGCGTGACCGATCAGGCCGCACGCGTCAACGGCATGATGTCGGGCGATTTGCACATCGTCTCAACGTTAAGTGCCGCCGATTGTAAACGCATCAAAGCCACCAGCGATTTTGGCGTGCTGGAGAGTAAATCTGGCATGTACACCAACCTGATTGTGCGCACGGATGTGAAGCCAGGCAGCAACGAAGATTTCGTGTTGGCGATGAAATATCTGCAACCCCGCGAAATGCTGGTGAAAACCGTGCTGCAAGGTTATGGCGATGTCAGTAACGATACGCCGGTTCCGCCTTGGCATCCGCTCTACAACGCCGATCTCAAACCGCGTCCACTTGACCCAGAAAAAGCCAAATTCCATATCCAGAAAGCGGGCATGACCGGCGCGACGGTTGAGATTATCACCACGCCAAATATCGAAGGCTCGAACGAAGGCGGCCAGCTGATTCAGCAGGTATCGCGTAACACCGGCATCAATTTCAAAGTGCGCCGCGTGCCTTACGACGGTTACTGGTCAACCCATTGGACCAAAGATCCGGTGGGCTACGGCTCCATCAACCCACGGCCCACGCTGGATATGCTGTTTTCGCAGTTCTACATGTCGAGTGCGCCCAACAATGAATCGGGCTGGAAGAATGATCAATTCGATCAGCTGGTGGTGACTGCACGCGGCGAGCGCGATCAGGCCAAACGCAAACAGATGTATGGCGATATGCAGAAACTGATTTATGACCACTGCGGCACCATCATCCCAACGTTTATCAGCTCCACTGATGGTTACAGCAAGAAAGTGAAGGGTGTAGAAGCCTGGCCGTCGGGCATGATGATGGGCTATCGCTTCCACGAATTCGCCTGGCTCTCCGCTTAACCTGTTAACCGCTACCGTGAAAAGGAGTACGCCGATGAACCGATACATGATGTTCCTGATTGCCCGGCGTGTTGGCGCGGGCATCCTGACCTTACTGATCGTCTCGGCGGTGGTGTTTTTTATCACCAGTATGCTGCCGGGTGATGCGGCGCAGATGATCCTTGGGCAAAACGCTACCTCGGAAACGGTAGCGGCGTTGCGTCAGCAGTTGGGCTTGGATCAGCCGCTGCTGATGCGTTATTTCAGTTGGCTGGGTGGCATGATGCAGGGCGATTTTGGCACCTCATTTGCCAGCCATCTGCCGGTTTCACAATTAGTGGCGCAGCGCATTCCCGCCACCTTTGAACTGGCGGGGATCACCACGCTGATCTGCGTGCCGCTGGCGTTGATTATCGGCATTGTGGCGGCAATGAATCGGGGTTCAAGGCTGGACCGTGCTCTGGTGATTGGCACCATGGCAACGGTTGCGGTGCCCGAGTTTTTAGTCGCGACCGTGGCGGTGCTGATCTTTGCGGTGAAACTGCATTGGGTCTCTGCGATGTCGTTTGGCAGCCCGGATATGGATTTAATCAGTTATCTGAAATCCTACGCGCTGCCGGTGCTCACGCTGTGCTGCGTGCTGGTGGCGCAGATGGCCCGCATGACGCGAGCCGCCATTATCAACCAGCTCGACAGCCCCTATCTGGAAATGGCGCTGTTGAAAGGCGTCTCGCCGCTGCGTGCAGTGCTGCGTCATGCGCTGCCCAATGCAGTTGGCCCAATTGCCAACGCCATATCGCTGAGTCTCTCCTACCTGTTTGGTGGCGTCATTATCATCGAGACCATTTTTAGCTATCCCGGTCTCGCCAGCCAACTGGTGGATGCGGTCAGCAACCGCGATCTGCCGGTGGTGCAACTCTGCGTGATGTTGTTCGCCGCCTCGTATCTGGTGCTGCTGCTGGCGGCAGACATTCTCACCATCGCCTTTAATCCGAAATGGAGAAGCTAATGAATACGCTGCTGCTTCCCTGGCGTTTCTTTCAGTCGTTGTCGATTTCAGGCCGACTGGGTTTGTTGATGTCCCTGTTTTGGTTGCTGATGGCGGTATTCGGTAATCAACTGGCACCGCACAACATTGATGATATCGGTGGCGGCCCGTTAATGGGCGGCGTAACCGCTGATAACGTGTTGGGCACCGATTATTTGGGCCGTGACATGCTGAGCCGCATTTTGTATGGCGCAAAATTCTCCATCGGCCTGGCGCTGAGCGCCGCGTTGCTGGCGAGCGTGATCGGCACGTTGCTGGCGCTGCTGGCTGCGATGGCGGGGCGCTGGCTGGAAGAGGTGCTGGGTCGCGTCAACGATGCACTGCTGGTGCTGCCGGGCAAAGTACTGTCGCTGATGATCGTCGCCGTGTTTGGTTCCTCGCTGCCGATGCTGATTCTTACAGCGGTATTCACGTACTGGCCGGGCGCATTCCGCATCGCGTTTGCCATGGCCAGCAGCTTACGCAGCATGGATTACGTACGTGCTTCACGGCTGCGTGGCGAAAGCCGCTGGTATGTCGCGATCCACGACATCCTGCCCAATATGCTGCACCCAATGTTGACCGACTTTGGTTTGCGCTTTGTCTACATCGTATTGCTGCTGAGTGGTTTGAGCTTCCTCGGCCTTGGTGTGCAACCACCGTACGCCGACTGGGGCACCCTGGTACGCGAAAATATTCAGGGCCTGTTTGATGGTTCTCCTGCGGTGTTAATGCCTGCGTTGGCGATTGCCAGCCTGACCATTGGTGCCAACCTGTTCATCGACAGCTTACAAGCGATGCGTCCCATGACATTAGCGAAGGAGGGAGCATGAACGTGATGCCACATACGGCAATGCCGGTGATTTCAGTCGATAAGCTGCGCGTGACGGCGCAGACCGACAGGGGTGAAGAGATCGATCTGGTTTCAGACATTCGCTTCACGGTGCAAAAGGGCGAAGTGCTGGCGCTGATTGGCGAGTCTGGCTCGGGTAAAACCACCATCGCAATGGCGTTAATGGGCTACGCTCGCAGCGGTTGCCGTATCGCCGAGGGCAATATTCACGTGGCCGGAACCGATGTGAACAGCCTGACGCCCGCGCAGCTGCGCGCGTTTCGCGGCAACAAAGTCTCTTACATTGCGCAAAGTGCGGCGGCCTCGTTCAATCCCGGCATGAAGATTCTTGATCAGGTGATTGAGCCCGTAGTAATTCACGGCACCATGACGCGCAAAGACGCGAAAGCCAAAGCGATTGGGCTGTTTCGCGAGCTGGCGTTGCCGAACCCTGAAACCATCGGCGACCGTTTTCCGCATCAGGTTTCTGGCGGACAGCTGCAACGTTTAATGACGGCAATGGCGCTGATTGGCGATCCTGACGTGGTGATCCTTGATGAACCCACCACCGCATTAGACGTCACTACCCAGGTTGAAGTTCTGAAAGCGTTTCGCCGCGTAGTAGCACAGCGTGGCGTGACGGCAATTTATGTCAGCCACGATTTGGCGGTGGTCGCGCAAATGGCGGATCGCATTCTGGTGCTGCTGCGTGGACAAATTGCCGAATATGGCAGCACCGCACAGCTGATTGGCGCACCGCAGGCGGAATACACCCGCCTGTTGATGGATGCTGCTCAGCAGAAAGAGCGCCCAAGCAACTGGTGTCCGGTAGAAGCCGATATCCAGCCACTGATGGAAGTGCGCGATCTGTCGGCGGGTTACGGTCCGCGGGGTAGCGATGGTTATCCAAAAACCCGTATTCTTGAAGAGATCAATCTCAAGCTGTGGAAAGGCCAGGCGATTGGCATCATCGGCGAGTCGGGCTCCGGGAAAACCACGCTGGCCCACGCAATTGCCGGGCTAAACGCGCCGAGTCACGGCCACATTCTGTTTAATGGGCACTATATTTCGGGCGATATGCATAAGCGTCCCGATAACGAGCTGCGCCGCATTCAGTATGTGTTCCAGATGGCGGATACCGCGTTGAACCCGTCGCACAGTGTTGAACGTATTCTTTCGCGCCCGCTGACGCTGTTTCATGGCTTGAGCGGTGCGGCGCGCCAACAGCGTTTATATCAACTGCTGGATCTGGTGAAGCTACCACGTAGTGTGTTGTGGCGTCGCCCTTGGGCGCTGTCGGGCGGTCAAAAGCAACGCGTTAACCTGGCGCGTGCGCTGGCTGCAGAACCCGATTTGATTCTGTGTGATGAAGTGACCTCAGCGCTGGATACCGTGGTCGCTGCCGCCGTGCTGGATTTGATCAGTGAGCTGCGCCGCGAGCTGGGCTTGTCGGTACTGTTTATCAGCCACGATATGCACGCAGTACGCGCGGTGTGTGATGAGATTGTGGTGATGAAAAGCGGCCGCATCGTGACGCAGCTGTCGCGTAATGATTATGACAAGCCAACCAGCGAGCTCTATTTCGAGCGCCTGAAACGCGCCGTGCCGGAGTTAAGGCAAGGTTGGTTGGATGAGCACGAAGAGATTTTGAAGGCGGAATAACGGAAGGGTGCTTTCACTGGCGGGTGCGCGCTGCCCTTAGAGGGTGCTGGCTTTCCCCCACCTCGGTCCTCCCCCATTAATGGGGGAGGAAGACGCTGCTTTATGCCCGCTCAACACCCGCATGCGGCAGCATCTCCTTCCCCCGCCAGCGGGGGAAGGCCGGGATGGGGGACAGCCAGCACAAACGAAGGCAGCCCGCACAATTTATTCAGGGTGACTACACCCATCCAATAAGCAAAAAAGAGGTAGCAACGCTATGCCTGCACCGATTCGATATGTACAGGACAGTGCAAATTTCCCAGACGCCGCAGATGTGGTCGTCATCGGCGCCGGTATTGCCGGTTCAGCTGCCACGTGGGAACTGGCGAAACAGGGTTTAAAAGTGGTGTTAATCGAAAAAGGTTTGGTTGGGGCGGAGCAATCCAGCCGTAACTGGGGCTGGTGTCGCCAACAAAACCGCGACGAACGCGAATTACCGCTGATCATCCATTCGCTCCAGCGCTGGGGCGAACTGAACCAGGAAACGGGTGAAGAGCTGGGTTTCCGCCGCAGCGGGCTGGTTTACGCCACGCGCATCGAAACAGACATCGCCGCATGGGAAAAGTGGGGCCAGATGGCCAAAAACTACGGCGTGCGCAGTGACATGCTCAGCGCTGAACAGGCCAAAGCGATGACGCCCGGCAGCACCACTGCCTGGCTTGGCGGCGTTTCGTCACCCACCGACGGACACGCCGAACCGCGGCTGGCCGCGCCGGGATTGGTCATCGGTGCGCAGCGTCTCGGCGCAATGGTGTTTCAGCAATGCGCGGTGCGCGGGCTGGACATCTCCGCCGGGCGTGTCAGCGGCGTCTGGACCGAACGCGGCTTGATCAAAACCAATCGGGTCATCTGCGCAGCGGGTGCCTGGACTTCCATGTTCTGCCGTCGTCACGGCATCGACCTGCCGCTGGGCAATGTGATCGGCACCGCGTTCCGCACCCAACCGATTGAGCAAGCCATCGGCATGCCGCTTTACACACCAGGCTTCGCCTGTCGTCCACAGCTGGATGGCAGCTACACGGTTTCGGTATCGGGACGCGGGCGTTTAGAGCCGGGCGCACAGGGGCTGCGCTATGCGCGTCAGTTCTATCCCACCTTCAAAAGTCGCCGCAAGAATCTCAAACTTAACCTCGGCTTTAAGCCGTTCTTTGACGGCCCGGAAGCGATGGGGCGCTGGGAATTTGATGCGCAATCGCCGTTTGAGCGAATGCGCATTCTTGATCCTGCCGCCGACGCGAACATTGTGCAGGAAGGGTTGAATGCGATGCGCAAAGAGTATCCGGCGCTGGCCAACCTCAAGCTGGCGCAGTCGTGGGGCGGCATGATCGACAGCACGCCAGACGCGATTCCGGTGATTTCAACCGTGGCAAAACTGCCGGGACTGGTGTTATCGGCAGGCTACAGCGCCCACGGATTTGGCATTGGGCCGGGCGCGGGTCGTCTTGCCGCCGATCTCGCCACCGAGTCCACGCCGATTGTTGATCCCACACCCTATCGTTACAGCCGTCTGGTTGATGGCAGCGGCTTAGAAACCCCGGGCATGATGTAAGGAGACAGCAATGAATATGACCGTACGCAATATGACAGCGGGCGATGTCGACACCTGTTTTACCCTGACGCAAGCGTTGAAATGGCCGCATCGCCGCGAAGACTGGCAGCTGGCGCAGCAGTTGGGTGAAGGCGTGGTGATTGAAGAGCACGGCAAACTGATCGGCAGCGCGATTCTCTGGCGCTGGGGCGACAAAGCCGCCACCATCGGATTAGTGATTGTAGATAACCAGCAGCAAGGACGCGGTTTAGGCAAGCAGCTGATGCTGGCGCTGCTGGAAAAAGTGCCGGGCTATAACGTCAGGCTGCACGCCACCGAAATGGGTAAAGGGCTGTATGAGAAGCTCGGGTTTGTCACCTGCGGCAGCATCCGTCAGCATCAAACGCGGGCGCTGGCTGCGGTACCAAACGTTGTCATTCCTACCGCATTGCAGCTGCGTAGCGCGGTCGAAGCCGATCATGCCACGCTGGTAGCGTTAGATCAGCAGGCGCACGGCATGCTGCGCCCTGCGTTATACCAGCACCTGATTGCTGATAATCAGACCATCGTGCTGGAAAATGCCCAACAGCAAATTCAGGGCTTCGCCAGCCTGCGCCGTTTCGGTCATGGCTGGGCGATTGGCCCAGTGATCGCGAAAGAATTACCGGTTGCTCAGGCGTTAATTACTGCGTTGATGCAGGGCCTGGGCGGTGAATTCATTCGCATTGATACCGATGGCGCGCTGCCGCTGGCGGAGTGGCTGACTACGCTCGGACTGGAACAGGTGGATGCGCCCACCATCATGGTGCGGGGAACGCCCTGGACGCCACAAGGCATGCAGGCGTTTGGGTTAATGACCCAGGCGATGGCCTGATGCATATCGTTTATAAATCGGAACCTGAACGCGGTCTGCTTTGGCAGGCCTGGCTAGCGCAGCACGCGCCAGATATTCAGCTGCATCTGTGGCCCGACATCGGCGAGGCGGATCAGGTTGAAATCCTGGTGGCGTGGCAGCCGCCGGCTAATATTCTTGCCACCTTTCCCAACCTGAAAGTACTGTTTTCGGTGGGGGCGGGCGCGGATCAGTTTGATCTCTCTGCACTGCCGCCCGATCTTCCGGTTGTGCGGATGATTGAGCCGGGCCTGACGCAAGGCATGGTTGAATACATCGCCTTTTCGGTGATTGGCCTGCATCGCGACATGCCGCGCTATTTCCAGCAGCAGCGCAATCAGCAATGGCGGGCGCATAACGCCATTCCTGCGTCACAACGCCGAGTTGGCATCATGGGATTAGGCGAACTCGGCCAGGCTGCCTTGAAACAGCTGGTTTCCATGGGATTTGATTGTGCCGGCTGGAGCCGCACAGCACGCGAAATCGAGGGGGTGCGCTGCTGGCATGGCGACGATCAGCTGGCGGATTTCCTTGCCCACAGCGACATTCTGGTTTGCCTGTTGCCGCTGACCTCCACCACCCGAGGCTTGCTCAATGCTGAGCTGTTCCGCCAGTTACCTTACGGCGCGGGATTGGTGCAGGCCGGACGCGGGCCCCAGCTTAATGAAAACGATCTGCTGGCGGCGCTGGCAAGCGGTCAACTGCGCGCCGCAGTGATAGACGTTACCGATCCCGAGCCGCTGCCTACGGAACATCCTTTCTGGTCACATCCTGCGATTTGGTTAACGCCACATATCGCCAGCCAAACGCAAACCGACAGCGCCATTGCGGCACTGTTGCAAAATTTGCGCCGTTATCAGCGTGGTGAACCGATGATCGGTTTAATTGATCGCTCGCGAGGCTACTGAAATGAATCTTGAGATCGCTATTGAACCCTTAGTTGCGCTGCGCCGCGATCTGCACGCGCATCCTGAGCTGGGCTATCAGGAGCAACGCACCAGCGATATCGTGGCGAACTTCCTTCAGGCATTGGGCATTGAGGTCTATCGCGGACTCGGCAAAACCGGCGTGGTAGGCGTGCTGAGAAAAGGGCAAAGCAGCCGCATGATTGGCCTGCGCGCCGACATGGACGCTTTGCCGATGCAGGACAACGGCGATGCGCCGTGGAAAAGCACCCATGCTGGTGTTTGTCACGCCTGCGGTCACGATGGTCATACGGTGATGTTATTAGGGGCCGCCGAGCAGCTGGCGCGGCACACTGATTTTGACGGCAGCGTCTGCTTTATCTTTCAGCCTGCCGAAGAAGGGCAGGCGGGAGCCAAAGCGATGATTGACGATGGCCTGTTCACGCGCTTTCCATGCGAAGCGGTGTATGCGATTCACAACTGGCCGGAACTGCCGCTGGGTGAAATCCACACCCGGCCCGGCGCCATCATGGCGGCGGCAGATCGTTTCGACATCACGGTAAAAGGGGGCGGCGGTCATGCTGCACAGCCGCATCTCACCCGCGACACCTTGCTGGCGACCAGCGAACTGGTGGTGCAATTGAATACCCTGGTGGCGCGTGCGCTGGATCCTTGCGAACCGGCACTGCTGACGGTGACGCGGATGCAGGGCGGATTCTCGCACAACATGATCCCGGCGGAAGCCAGCATCACGGGCACCGTTCGCACCTTTAGCCCGGCGGCGCAGGATGTTATCGAAACGCGGCTGCGCCAGATGGCAGAACACGTCACGGCAGCGCATGGGCTCAATGTCGAGGTCAACTATCTGCGTTATTACCCGGCCACGGTCAACAGCGAAACTGAAGCAAATTTTGCCTTGAACGCCGTGAAACAGGCGGGTTTTACTGCCGAAACCGCTCGACAACCCGCGCTGACCTCAGAAGATTTCGCGTTTATGTTGCAGGCCAAACCCGGCGCTTATCTCTGGCTGGGCAGCGCGCCGAGTAAGCCGCTGCACCATTCTGCTTACGACTTTAATGACGCATTGATCCCTTACGGCATCAATGCGTTTGTCGCGCTGGTTCGTCAGGCGCTGAGTGAGAAATTTCCCTGCTGATTGACGCAGGATTTTGACAGGAAATGCCGCTGCTCAGGTTATTACAGCAGCGTGCGAATCCAACCGCTTGCGATACTTGAGCCAATCGAACGTTACGTGGATAGGGGTTGAAAATGCAGAATGTTATGGAACAGCAAACATATTCGGATAACGCTGTGTTACTGGATGCGCGTGAGCAGAATGTGCCGCGTGGCGTCGTCACCGCGCATCCGCTGGTCATTGAACGCGCCAAAGGCAGTGAAGTCTGGGACGTTGAAGGCAATCGCTATCTGGATTTCGTCGGTGGCATTGGTGTGCTTAACGTCGGTCATAATCATCCGGCGGTGGTGAATGCGGTGACGCGTCAGCTTGGTTTGGTGTCGCACGCCTGTTTTCAGGTGGTAGCGTATCCGGGTTACATCGAACTGGCGCAGCGCCTGAATAAACTGGTAGGCGGCGATGAAGCCTATAAAAGCGTGTTCTTCACCAGCGGCGCAGAAGCGGTAGAAAATGCGGTAAAAATTGCCCGCGCTCACACCCAACGTCCAGGCATTATCGCCTTTGACGGCGCGTTTCACGGTCGTACGCTGCTCGGTGTCACACTCACCGGCATGAGCGCGCCCTATAAACAAAACTTCGGCCCATTCCCTGGCGAAATCTATCGCTTACCCTTCCCAAACCCGCTGCATGGCGTGTCGGAAGTCGATTGCCTGAAAGCGCTGGATCAGCTGTTTGCGGCGCAGATTCTGCCCGAACGCGTAGCGGCAATCATCATTGAGCCGGTGCAGGGCGACGGCGGTTTCCTGCCAGCCGGCCCCGCTTTCATGCAGGCGCTGCGTCGTATTACTGAGCAACACGGCATTCTGTTGATTTGCGATGAAGTGCAAACCGGCTTTGGTCGTACCGGCAAGATGTTTGCCTTCGAGCATTTGGGTATCAAACCGGATCTGGTCACCGTGGCAAAAAGCCTCGGCGGCGGCTTACCCATCTCTGGCGTCGTGGGTAAAGCAGCGATCATGGATGCACCAACACCGGGCGGTTTAGGCGGTACTTACGGCGGTAACGCGCTCGCTTGTGCAGCGGCGCTGGCGGTGCTGGATCTGCTGGAAAATGACAACCTGCTTGAGCGTTCAAATCAGCTTGGCGTACAGCTGAATGCGCGCCTGCGCCAGCTGGCAGAGAAGTATGCCTGTATCGCGGATGCGCGTGGGGTTGGCTTTATGCAGGCGGTGGAAATTCTGGATTATGAAACCGGTCGTCCTGACGCGGCATTGACGCAGAAGATTCTGGATTGCGCCTGCCAGGAAGGATTGCTGCTGATTAAATGCGGCCTGCATCGCAACGTGGTGCGTTTCCTTGCTCCGCTGGTCACAACTGATTCACAGTTGGAAGAGGCGTTACATATTTTCGATATCGCCTTGGCACGTGCGACTGGACGCTTGGGCTAACATTTGCTTCCTCATTGATATTATTGAAATAATTTGAAAACTTCCCGATGGTAAGACCACTGCGTGAGGCTGGCGCATTGACCTTAAAGCGTGGTATATCTTCGGGAGGTTAAACCTAAATGGTTAACAATGAGGTGCTATGAACGGCTTAATGAAATTAGACCGCATCGACATCAACATCCTGGTGCAACTGCAAAAAGATGGCCGTATCAGCAATGTTAATCTCGCCGATGCCGTAGGCCTCTCGCCCAGCCCTTGCCTGCAACGGGTTAAACGGCTGGAACAGGCGGGATTCATCACGGGCTACGAAGCCCACATCAATCTGACCAAAATCACCGATTCCGTGACGGTTTTTACCGAAGTTACGCTGTCGGGCCATCGCCGCGAAGATTTCATGAAATTTGAAAGCGCGATGCGTGATGTGGATGAGCTGATGGAGTGCCATTTAATTACCGGCGGCTACGACTATTTGCTGCGCTTTATTACCCGCAGCATTGAACATTACCAGGAAGTGATTGAAAAGATGCTGGATGCGCAAATCGGCATCGATAAGTACTTCAGCTATATCGTGATTAAATCCCCGATCATGAAAAGCAGCGTGCCGTTGCGGTCGCTGATCGCCAAACACAATCCAATAGAGTTTGGTGCATAAGCTTTTCTCTTGCCCAGCCCTTTCCCTCTGAGCGAAAGGCTGGGTAAGGAGAAAATTACACCGTTTCCCGATAAAACTTCACGCAGCATAAAATTTCTTTCCTGCCCAAAATTCCCTTTATCTTAATGGTTAACGCGGCCGCTTCAGCCTGGCTGTGCAGACCAACGCTTTTAAACTGATCCCAACCGATACAAGGAGTTGTCATGACCCTCTTACACATTGCTGATCAACAGTGGCAGCGCGATGACTTCACCCTTTCTACCGAACGGCAGCGGCTCGATCTCGACTGGATTCACATGCAGTTATCCGAACGCTCGTACTGGGCAAAAGGTCAGCCGCGCGAGAAAACCATGCGGGCCATTGCGGGCTCGCTGCCGTTTGGCCTTTATCACCACGCTTCACACCAGACTACGCAAATCGGCTTTGGTCGGTTAATCACCGATTACACCCGTTTCGGCTGGCTGTGCGATGTGATGATTGATGAGAACTGGCGCGGACACGGGCTGGGAAGCTGGCTCGCGACCTGCGTGCGTGAGCACAAAGAATTGCAAACGGTGCATCGCTGGATGCTTTCAACCAACGATGCCCATCAGGTTTATCAGCGACTCGGTTGGCGAGTGGTGCAAGAGCCACACAAGCTAATGGAATTTCCTCTCTCCTGACTCTGGAGTTAACTCAACATGCGTTACCGCGTTGGCGTGGATATTGGCGGATCGTTTACCGATTTTGCCGTGTTGGATCAGCACACTAACCAGATTCATACCCTGAAAGTGCTGTCGCGCCCGGATCAGCCGGGCAGTGAAATTCTCACCGGTCTGGCGCAGTTTCAGCAGCGCGACAACATTCAACCCAGCGAAATCAGCTACTTTACCCATGGCACCACCGTCGGCATTAACGCTGTTATTCAGCGTAAAGGTGTGCGGCTTGCGCTGTTCGCTACTGATGGATTTTGCGATGTGCTGGAGCTGGCGCGCCTGAAAATCCCCCATATTCACGATCTGTTTTCACGCCGTCCGGCGCCGCTGATTTCCCGCGATCGGGTTTTCGCCATCCGCGAACGCACCGATCGTGACGGCAATGTGCTTCAGCAGGTTGATCGTCAAAGCGTGCTCGACGCGATTGAAGAAGCGCGCGCCGCAAGTTGTCAGGGCATTGTGGTCTCGCTGCTTCACAGCTACCGCAATCGCCATAATGAAGCTGCGGTAAAGGCGATCATTACTGAGGTCGCACCCGAGTTACTCACGTCCTGTTCCGCTGATATCTGGCCGATTATTCGCGAGTACGAACGCACTATTACTGCAACCATCAACGCCTACGTACAGCCGATGGTGATCAATTATCTCGAATCGTTTGAAAATGCGTTGCGCACCATGGGCGTGACGCCACCGCCGCGCATCACCAAATCTAACGGTGGCGTAATGGGTGTGGAGCAGGCGAAACGTGAATGCGTGCAAATGGTGTTATCTGGCACCGCGTCGGGCGTGATTGGGGCCAGCTATCTCGCCAGCGCCTGCGGGTTCGATAATATTCTCAGCCTGGATATCGGGGGCACCAGCGCAGATGTGGCGGTGATCATTAAGGGTGAAGTCGCGCAGGGCAACGGCGAAATCATTGGTGATTTCCCGATCTACATTCCTTCTGTAGCAGTAACCTCGGTAGGGCAAGGCGGCGGCTCGCTGGCGTGGATTGACGGGCAAGGCGTGCTGCAAATGGGACCGGACAGCGCCGGTTCGCTGCCGGGACCGGTCTGTTTTCAGCGCGGCGGCACACAGCCCACCGCCACCGATGCCTTTGCCGCCTGCGGCATGATCGGCCATGGCGATCTTGGCTATAACGCAGTAAAAGTCGATATTGCTGCGGCTCGCACCGCGTGGCAACCGCTGGCCGAAGCGCTGAATATCTCCATTGAAGAGACCGCCGAAACGGGCATTCAGCTTGCCGTTTCCAGCATGTACAGCGACACCAGCGGCTTGCTGTCGCGCTTTGGCCTCGATCCGCGTGAGTTCTGGTTCCTGGCGTTCGGTGGTGCAGGCCCAATGATGGGCTGTTTCCTGGCGCGAGAACTCAACATGAAAGGGGTGATCGTGCCGCCGACGCCTGGCGTGCTCTCCGCGCTCGGCGGTTTAGTGGCAGATATTCGCAACGATTTTATTCGCACGCTCTACAGCGATCTCAATCGGCAACTGGCCGACAAACTGGCGACCGAAGCGGAGACGCTCAGCCAACGTGCACGCCATTGGCTAACGCAGGAGCACGGCGCTGAAATGCCTTATAGCCTGCAGTTCAGCGCCGACATGCGTTATCGCGGTCAGTCGTTTGAAATCGACGTGCCGCTTGAGCAGGCATGGCTGGCACAGGCAGACGTCAACGCGCTTCACGCGGCTTTTGATCGGCAGCATCAGCAGATGTTTGGTCATTGTGATGCCGATGCGCCGGTTCAACTGATCAACCTGCGTTTGGTGATCAGCTCGCCAACGCCTAAACCGGCGTTAAATCGTTTACCCCTCGCCAGTGAACCGGTCAACGCGATGAAGCAGGTTCAGGCGTGGATTGATGGTGCGTTTCATCAGGTTGATGTGGTGTTACGCAATACGCTGCTTGCGGGTCATCAATTTAACGGCCCGGTGATTGTCGCTCAGGATGATTGCACCACCTGCGTGCCGCCGGGGATGACGGTGAAGGTGGATGAATTTGGCAACCTGCTGATCACGGCGCTGGAGGCATAACATGGCTATTGATGGACGTAACTTACAGATTCTCGCGAACTACTGCGCTGCCGCCGCCGATGCGATGGCATTTACTCTGATGCGCACCGCGCACTCCACCTTCGTGAAAGAGACCGAAGATTTCTCCTGCCAAATTGTTAGCCGCGAGGGATTAGCTTTCGCTTCACCGCGCAGCTTTGGCGCGCCCTGGTACAGCGGTATTGATTACGCGCCGGTACTGGCGCTGATTGACGATTATGCCGAAGGGGACATCTGCATCACCAATGATTCCTACGCAGGCAATGTGGCGACGCATTCGCCCGATATACACATCTGGAAGCCAGTGTTTCACCACGGTGAAATCGTCTGCTTTGTGGTCGGTCACATTCATAACACCGACGTAGGCGGTGCGGTGCCTGCTTCACTGTCGCGCTCGTTGACCGACATCGTGCAGGAAGGCATTCGTATTCCGCCGCTGAAAATCATGCGCAACGGCGTTTTAAACGAAGACGTGGCGCGCATCATGCGCCTTAACGTGCGTGTACCCGATCAAAACTGGGGTGATTTTAAAGCGCAACTCGCCTCGGTGAACGTCGGCGAGCGCAAAATCCACGACATTATTGCCCGTTTTGGTATCGATGATTTTTTACAGGGCATTGAAGGCATTCTCGATTACGCCGAACGCCAGGCGCGCACCATTATTGCCACCATCCCGGATGGTGAATATTTCTATGCTGATTACGCCGATGAAGATGGCGAGGGCGGTTATCCGTGTCGCGTGGCGATCACCTTGCGCGTGCACGGCGAGACGCTGGAGCTGGATTACACCGGCAGCGATCCGCAACTCACTTCGTCGCTGAATATGCCCACCGGCGGGCGCGAGCGTCATCCGCTGGCGCTGGTCGGCGTGACGTATGTGCTTTCAACGCTGGATCGCAACCTGCTATTGAACGCCGGAACGCTGCGTCCAACACGCGCAATTTTACCGCCTGGCACGATAATGAATTGCGAAGCGCCAGCGGCAGTTGGTATGCGCTCACTAACCTGTGCGCTGTCGCAAATCGCCACTGTCGGCGTATTTTCTCTGGCAATGCCGGATCGCTTACCCGCCAATTCGCCCGGCGGTAACTCCATTATGAATATTCGCACCAGTGATGCGCAAAACCGCAGCGTGGTGGCCTCGTTGGGACCCGTCGGCGGCGGTGCTGGCGGCACGCCGCGCCACGATGGTCCAGAAGGTTCCGGCGGCTTATCCGCCTTCCTGAAAAATACGCCGATCGAAATCAACGAAGCCGAAGTACCCATCCGTTTTATCCGTTATGGATTGGCGCAGAACAGCGCGGGCGCGGGAAAATACCGTGGCGGGCTGGCAACCGAAATGGCGTTTGAACTCTTCTCGCCAGACACAACCATCACCGCCCGTAATCGTAATCGCTCAGTATTTGCGTCAGCAGGTGCGGTGGGCGGCCAGGCGGGTGCACTATCCCATTTCCGCACGCTGCGTGACGGCAAGGTGATTGAGCATGGCAACACCGATGTGATCAAATGCCAGCCAGGCGATGTGGTTGAGGTGCGTGGTCCCGGCGCGGGCGGTTACGGCTTGGCTGCACAGCGCGATCCGCAGGCGGTGTTAACGGATGTACGCTGCGGGTTTCTCAGCCTGGACGCGGCACGCAGCCAATATGGTGTGGTGATAAGAAATGATGAAATCGATGTGGCCGCGACGGCAGATTTACGGGTGAACCTGCCGCAAAGCGTTACGCAGCATTTCGATCACGGTGCGGCCCGCAGCGCCTTTGAAACGCTCTGGACGCCTGCGCGTTATCAATTGCTGACCGCTTTTTTAGCGGATGCGCCCATCAGCTGGCGTCACTTCCTGAAAACGCAGGTATTCCAGGCGGTGGAGGAAGTAGGCGAAACGGCGGATATGACGCAAATATTCAGCGCGTTACGCCAACGCTATCCGGCCATGTCGAGTAAATAACTGAGGCTGCGCATTGTCGTCTACGCTTTAAGTCTGCAACAGACACTAAAGGGAGAACGCGACGATGAGCAGCAAAACCAGTGATTTTTTTGTCAAGCGCCTGAAAGAGTGGGGCGTGACGCGTATTTACGGTTATCCGGGCGACGGCATTAATGGTGTACTGGGCGCGATCCAACGTGCCAATAAAAACGGCGATGGCATCGAATTTATTCAGGTGCGTCATGAGGAGATGGCCGCATTTATGGCCGCCGGACACGCGAAATTTACCGGAGAATTGGGCGTCTGTTTGTCCACTGGCGGCCCAGGCGCAACCCATCTTCTCACCGGCCTGTACGATGCCAAAATGGACCACGCGCCGGTGTTAGCCATTGCCGGGCAAGCGGAAGTGACTGCTCGTGGGGCCAGTTATCAGCAAGAAATGAACCTCGATCGCGTTTTCTCTGACGTCGCTAATTTCGTGCAAGAAGCGGCGTCGCCCGCACAGGTGCGCCATTTGATTGACCGCGGCGTGCGCATCGCCATTGCGCAAAACGGCGTTGCGGTGCTGATCATTCCCAAAGATATTCAGGATGAAGAGTGGCAAGCACCGCAACATCTGCACGGCTTCACCCATTCCGGGCCCGGTTATCAGCGGCCTAAAGTTGTGCCTTATGAAGCCGATTTACAGCGCGCCGCTGAGGTATTAAACGCGGGAAAAAAAGTGGCGATTTTAATCGGCGCGGGTGCAAGAAACGCGGCGGTGGAAGTGGTGCAGGCGGCGAATGTGCTGGGTGCAGGTGTTGCGAAGGCGCTGCTCGGCAAAGATGTGCTGCCGGATGACGCGCCGTTTGTCACCGGCTCGATTGGCCTGTTGGGAACGGAGCCTTCGTGGAAGCTAATGCAGGATTGCGACACGCTGCTGATGATAGGCAGCGGCTTCCCGTGGACGGAATTTTTGCCCAAAGAGGGCCAGGCGCGTTCGGTACAAATCGATATCGATCCCGCTATGTTAGGTCTGCGTTATCCGAATGAAGTTAACCTTCACGGTGATGCCGCCGAAACGCTGCGTGCGCTGTTGCCGCTGCTGGAACATAAAGACGATCGCAGCTGGCAGGAAGAGATTGCGGTGCAGGTGCAAACCTGGTGGAAGCAGATGGAAGATCGGGCACATGCCCCGGCGAATCCGGTTAATCCGCAGCGCGTGGTATGGGAGATGTCGCCGCAGCTGCCGGAAAACGCCATTGTAACCTCCGATTCCGGTTCCTGTGCTAACTGGTTTGCTCGTGACTATCGCGTCAAACAAGGTCAGCGCGCCAGCTTGTCGGGTGGCCTCGCCTGCATGGGTGCCGCGGTGCCGTATGCGATTGCCGCTAAGTTTGCTCACCCGGAAAAACCGGTGGTGGCGCTAGTGGGTGATGGCGCCATGCAGATGAACAACATGGCTGAGCTGATCACCATCCAGAAATACTGGCAACAATGGGCCGATCCCCGTTTGATTGTTTGCGTATTCAACAACCAGGATCTCAATCAAGTGACCTGGGAGCAACGCGTGATGGAAGGCAATCCGCGCTTTGACGCTACGCAGCAGTTACCGGATGTGAAATATGCTGAGTTCGCGGAAACACTCGGCCTGCGTGGGATCTTTGTCGATAATCCCGATGCGTTGGCCAGCGCCTGGCAGCAAGCGCTGAGTTCAGATCGTCCGGTGGTTTTAGAAGTGAAAACCGACCCTGAAGTCGCGCCGCTGCCGCCGCATATTACCTTCAAACAGGCCAAAGCCTTTATGGCGTCAATGGCGAAGGGCGATCGCGGTGCCGCACAGATCATCAGCGATACGGCCAGCCAACTGTTTCATAAAAAGTCATAACAGCATGGAAGGTTAAATAGGCGCTAAAGCGTGCCGCTACTTTTAATTGTCTCTTCCCCCGGATGCGTCCGCATCCGGGTTCAAAATAAATCGTTAGAAAAAACAGGGGAGTTCCCATCATGGCTGCAAACAAAAGCCCGGTATGGTTTATTTCAGGATGCTCGACCGGTTTTGGTCGCGAGCTGGCACAACAAACCATTGCGCGTGGATTCAACGTGGTGGTGACGGCTCGCGATCCCGCTAAAGTTGCGGATCTGGTCGAGGGGCACGACAATGCATTAGCGCTGGCGCTGGACGTCACGCAACAAGCCAGCATCGACAAAGCCGTCAGCGCGGCGCTGGAAAAATTTGGCACCGTAGATGTGCTGGTCAACAACGCCGGTTATGGTTATCAAAGTTCGGTTGAAGAGGGCGAAGAGCAAGCGATTCGCGACCAGTTCGATGCCAACGTGTTTGGCCTGTTTGCCCTGACGCGTGCGGTGTTACCCGCTATGCGTAAAGCGCGCAGCGGCCATGTAATCAACATCACTTCGGTGGCTGGATTCATCGGTTTTGCCAGCTCAGGCTATTACTCAGCCAGCAAACACGCGGTGGAAGGCTGGTCCGATTCACTGGCTCAGGAAGCGGGCCCGTTGGGTATCAACGTCACCTGCATTGAGCCTGGCCCATTCCGTACCGATTGGGCGGGACGCTCGCTGCATCAAACGCCGAGTAAATTGCCCGACTATGCTGAAACGGCGGCGGCGCGCATGAAGTCCACGTCAGAATACAGCGGCACCCAAAAAGGCGACCCGGCCCGCGCGGCGAAAGCGATGATCGCAATTACCGAACACGATAATCCGCCGCGCCACTTGGTATTGGGCGCGTGGGGATATGAAGCGGTAACGGAAAAACTGAAAGAGCGGCTGGCTCAGATCGAGGCCTGGAAACAGACTTCGGTGGAGACAGATTTTCCTGAGTAGTTTTCAAAGAATGACAGGGCTATCCAGACGCTTTGCTAAAATCCCTGGCTAAATAGAATGTGACTCTGGCTGCTCATCAAAATGCGCACCTGTGAATAAACCTCGCTAATTCAGCGAGGTTTTGTTATTGCCATCAACGTTCCCCCAAATAGCGCATCGCTGCGCCATTAGCGTGCCCATCAGTCAATCCAACCTCGAATTGCGCAACCGAAAGTTATTATAAGAATTCGATCTTGTATCCAAGAGCGTATCCCGCCTGAGATCCACGCGTGCTACCCAGCCCTGCTCGCTTTATGGCACGCTTAATGCAACTCACCTTGCGTAATCATTTTGGCGAGGTGAACCATGTTCGACCCTTTATTAGATGAAGATGCGACCACACTGGCGAAGCTGATCCGCGATGGCGAAGTCTCTGCACGAGAAATCACTCAGGCGACGCTGGAACGCATGGAACAGCGTGAGCCGCACATTCACGCGTTTTGCACGCCGACACCCGATATTGCGCTGGCGCAGGCGAAATCTGTGGATGCTAAACGCGCCCGTGGCGACACGTTGGGCGCCTTGGCAGGCGTGCCTTTTGCCGTCAAAGATCTGATCTGCACCGCAGGCGTTAAAACCACGTCAGGCTCGGTGGCTTATAAAGATTTTATTCCTGAAGATGACGACATTACCGTTGAGCGTTTGCTGGCTGCCGATGCCGTGATGCTGGGCAAAACCACAGCCCCTGAATTTGGTTACAGCGGTGTGGGTCATAATCCGCTGTTTCCGTCACCGCGTAATCCGTGGGATCTCAACATGACGCCCGGCGGTTCCAGCGCCGGTTCCGGTGCAGCACTGGCTGCGAGAATGTGCCCGCTGGCATTGGGCAGCGACGGCGGCGGTTCGGTACGCATCCCTGCTGCGCATTGTGGTGTCTATGGATTTAAAGCCTCAATGGGCCGCGTCCCGCTGTGGCCGGGCTGCCGTGATGAACGCTATCCCGGCGTCTCTAGTTGGGAGTCGCTGGAGCACATTGGCCCGATGACACGCACGGTGCGCGATGCGGCTTTAATGATGTCGCTAATGGCCGGGCCAGACATGCGCGATCGCCACTCCATTCCCTGTAGCGATGTTGACTGGTTAGCGGCACCGGAAATGCCGCTGAGGAAATTGCGTATCGCCTTTAGCGCTGACTTTGGCTATGTCGCGGTCGATCCTGAGGTGCGGAAAGTCGTCAGCGCCGCCGCAGAGCGCTTTGCCCGCGAGCTGGGCTGTGAGTTGGAACTCGCCGATCCCGGCTTCAGCGATCCAGGTGCCGCGTTTGGTGCGCTGGTGGCGCTGGAGAGTGACTTAACCGGCATGCGCAAGATGATGAGTGAACAGGGTGAAAACATGTCGCCACATCTGGTCGCGATGCTGCAACGCGAATGGCGCGCTGAAACCTTTACCGATGCCATCGCTACCCGTAAAGCGGTAAGCAACAGCTTATGGCGTTTTATGCAGCGCTACGATCTGCTGATTACCCCAACCTTAGCCACGCCACCGTTCCCGCTCAACATGCAAGGCCCGGAAATCATTGATGGCCGCATGGTGCGCAGCGATCACTGGTTGTCTTTCTGCTTCCCGTTCAATTTTACCGGCCAGCCAGCTGCATCAGTGCCCGCCGGATTGACTGCCAGCGGCCTGCCGATCGGCCTGCAAATTGTGGGACGCCATCTTGATGACGCCTTAGTGCTGGCGGCCAGCGCCGCGTTTGAACGTATTCAACCGTGGAACCACCATCAACCCGCTTTCACAGGAATCGCCTAATGAAAAATCAATCATCCCCTGCGTTAGAGCAGGAATTTGAACATGAGCCGGTGCCCGTGACGCACCGTCATTCTACGGGTTCCGTCTCTGCGGTGTGGTTTGGCTTCCCGATGATCCTCACCAACGCATTGTTTGGTGGCATGATCACCTGGCATCTCGGTTTTTGGCCGGCGCTGATTGCCATTCTGCTGGGGAATTTGGTGCTGTTTGCCTATGTCGGCGCGCTGAGTTGGCTGGCGGGCAATACCGGAATGAACTTCGCGTTGCAGGCTAAACGCACCTTTGGCAGCAAAGGCTACATTTTGGTTTCTGGCTTTCTCTCCACGGTGGTGATCGGCTGGTACGCCTTCCAGACTGGCCTGACTGGCACGGTAATTAATCAAACCTTTGGCTGGAACGCGCTGGCGGTTACGGCATTCGCAATGGTGCTTTATACCGGCGTCACCTTCCTTGGTGTGCGGGCGCTCTCGGTATTAGGCATGATTGCCGCGCCGCTGTTTGTGGTGCTAGGCGTAGTGGCGCTCTATTTTATTGGCAAAGATCACGACTTTAGCACCATCACCGCTTTCCAGGGCAGCGCCAGCGTGGCGGGCGCAATGAGCATGGGCACCGCAGTCACCATGGTGGTGGCGGGCTTTGCTGATTCCGGCACCATGACCGCAGATTTTACTCGCTGGTCCAAAAATGGACGCTCTGCGGTAGTTGCAGCATTTTCAGCGTTTCCGGTGGCAAATGTCATCTCTTACCTGTTTGGCGTGGTGATTGTCGCGGTAGGCGCAGCGGTCGATCCGCTGAATAACGGTGGCAACTTTCTGCCGATGTTAATGGGCCACAGCGCAATCCTTTCCACCATCGCCTGCTTGTTCGTGTTTATCAATCTTGGTTCGGTCTGCACCCATTGTCTTTATAACGGTGCGGTGGGTTTCAGCCATCTGTTCAGCAGCAAAATGCGCTTATGGACGCTGATTCTGGGCGCAATCGGCGGCATGTTGGCGCTGGCGGGAGTCTGGTCTTACTTCCTTGAATGGCTGAGCTTGCTGGGCATTGTGGTGCCGCCGTTTGGTGCGGTAATGATTGTTGATTTGATTTTTATGGCCAAATTCAGCGAACAGCGTAAAGCGCAGCGTTTCAGAGGAAGCGCCTTCGCCGCTTGGGCAATCGGCAGCTTGTGTGCGGTGATTGCACACGTTGAGTTTCCTCAGTTTGGCGAAGCGGTGATTGGCCTGGTAACGGCCGCGCTGAGTTACAGCCTGATTATTAAGCTGCGGGGCAAAGCGCCGCAACCGATGATGGAGAAAGAGAATGCCTGAGTTCAGTGTTAATTCCACGCCTTACGCCTGGCCGTTTGATGGCAGCTTTAGCCCAGCCAATACCGCGCTGGTGATTATTGATATGCAGACCGATTTCTGTGGAGTAGGCGGTTATGTCGATAGCATGGGTTATGACATTGCGTTAACGCGCGCGCCAATCGAACCGATTAAAGCGGTGCTGGCGCGGATGCGTGCGCTTAACTTTCCTATCATTCATACGCGAGAAGGGCATCGACCCGATCTCAGCGATTTGCCAGCGAATAAGCACTGGCGTTCAAAGCGCATGAATGCTGAGATCGGTGGCGCAGGGCCGTGCGGGCGGATATTGACGCGCGGTGAACCAGGCTGGGAAATCATTCCTGAACTGGCGCCGCTACCGGGCGAGGTGATTATTGATAAGCCCGGCAAAGGATCGTTTTACGCCACCGATCTGGAACTGGTGCTGCGCAGTCGTGGAATCCGTAATTTGATTCTTACTGGCATCACAACCGATGTCTGCGTCCACACCACGCTGCGTGAAGCCAACGATCGCGGTTTTGAGTGTCTGGTGTTAGCCGATTGTTGTGCAGCGACAGAAGTGAAGCACCACGAAGCGGCATTAAGCATGATTCATATGCAAGGCGGGATTTTTGGTGCGGTGGCCAGTTCAGCCGCGTTGCTGGATGGGTTGCATTCCGCATAATGCGCTGCCATCCCACCAGCGTCTGCTTATCTGCCCTTTCCTCCGCGTGCGGGGGAAGGTTGGGATGGGTTGCATTCAGCGTAATGCGCTCCCATCCCACCAGCGTCTGCTTATCTGCCCCTTCCTCTGCGTGCGGGGGAAGGTTGGGGTGGGTTGTATTCAGCGTAATGCGCTCTCATCCCACCAGCGTCTGCTTACCTGCCCCTTCCTCCGCGTGCGGGGGAAGGTTGGGATGGGGGACAGCGCGCAGAGGATAAAGGCAGCGCAGACAACCGTTGCCAACCATCAGCTCGCTGAAATAAAAGCATAAACATCAACCCGGACGTATCATGCTCACAATTTCCTCTACCGGCACCGCCTTACTGAACAGGTAGCCCTGAAGTTGATTACATCCGGCATCGGCCAGTGCAGACATTTGCCCCTGCGTCTCAACGCCTTCAGCCGTCACTGTTAATCCCATGGCATGCCCCAGTTTCACCACCGACTCGATAATCGCCACAGAATTCTCCGCCACGCCCAGCGATTGCGTAAACGAGCGGTCAATTTTGATTTTATCGACCGGAAACGTGCTGAGGTAATTCAGGCTGGAGTAGCCGGTGCCAAAATCGTCCAGGGCAATACGGAAACCGGCTTCACGCAAAGCCACGATAATCGCCCGCGCCTCGTGCTCATCCTCAATCAACACACCTTCAGTGATTTCCAGCTCAATAAAATGAGGATCGCCACCCGCTTGCTGCACAACATCCATGACCCGCTGCACAAAACCGGTGGTACGGAACTGAACCGGTGACACGTTTACCGCCACAATTAAACCGTTAAACCGCTGCTGGGTTTTACACGCCTCGCGTAATACCCATTCGCCGAGCGGAATAATCAATCCCGTCTCTTCAGCAATCGCAATAAATTCGCCGGGCGAGATCTCGCCCCGTTCAGCATGTTTCCAGCGAAGTAACGCTTCGATGGTCACTACCTGCTGACCGCTAATGTCCATTAGCGGTTGATACCATACTTCCAGCCCTTGGTAGCTTTGCAGGGCGGCACGCAAATCTGCCGCGATGGTTTGCCGGGTTTGAACCGACTCATCCATGGCGCGCTCAAACTGACGATACTTGCCGCGTCCGCTGCTTTTGGCTTCATACAACGCGATATCGGCTTTGCGCATGAGCTCTAGCCGATCTAAACCATCTTTCGGTGCCAGCGTCAGTCCAATACTGGCACCGCTCCAGACTTCGCTGCCAAACAGGGTAAACGGTTGGCTTAATTCATCAACGATGCGCTGCGCCAGCGCCTGAACTTGCCCGATGTTATCGACATCCGGCATCACCACAATGAACTCGTCGCCGCCGATGCGCCCCACGGTATCGCTGGCGCGGACTAAGGCATTCAGACGATGCGCCACCGCGATGATCAGTTCATCTCCGGCGTGATGACCATGGGTATCGTTGATGGTTTTAAAGCGATCAAGATCAATCAACAGCAGCGCAACGCGCTGCTCCTGCCGCGCTGCAAGCGCCAACGCCTGGGTCAGGCGATCTTCCACCAGGGCACGATTCGGCAGGCCAGTTAATACGTCATGAAACGCCAAATGCTGTGCCTGCGCCTCGCTGGCTCCCAGCTTCAGCATCGACTGCGACAGGTTAAGCGATGAGGTCCACAATCTGCGCACCATGTAAATACAGAGCAGGGTAATAACCAACACCGCAATGCCGGTGGTGGGGCCAACCGTCCGCAGCATTTGCGCGCCGGGGCGGGCAGGGATCCAATTGATATAGCCGACCGCTTCACCGGCTTGTGAAACGATTAAATAGCGCGCCAGTGTGCCGGGTTTCGGCGTACCGTCAGAGAAATGCAGGCCCGCTAACTGATTACGCTCCGCCAGTCCTGCCAGGTAACCATCATCTAAAAATTTCAGGCTGATCAGGCGAAAGTTCGCGCCAGGCTGATTGTCACGCTTGATATCTCCGACTGCTAAAGCGGCGGCCCGCCCGCCAATCTGTGCATAATCAACCCCATCCTGATGCTGAGAATTGTGGATCAGTGGGCTTTGCAACACATCTTGCACTAAACGATCTTCGCTCTCGATCGTCACTGCCTGTCCGTCACGCCAGATCCGAGAAACACGGTTTTGCGCATCCAGCACCATCACCACCTGATGATCAAACATTTCATAGAGCCAGCTGCCGACGTTTTCATCCAGCCAGCGCGGGTCAGTCTGCGCCTGCGCCAGGTGCTGTTCAAACGGCGACCAGCGCGACAGGCTGCGCAACTGCCGCAAATGCTCATTCAGGCTCTGCGAAAAAGAGGCTTCTATCATGCGCTGCTGCTGCTGTTTTGCTTCACTATTGGTTAAGGAGGTGCCAAGAAACAGCGCCATGCCTGCGCCAATGAAGGTAAGAAGCAGAATGGCAATCAGCGGCAGTAATACCTGTCGAACGAAAGTGCGGCGAAAATCACCAGAAAGTTTGATGCTGTTAATCATTTTAAGAGTTCGCATAACAGAGAGGGTTCAGGTTAAAAACTAGCAGAATCCTGCTAACCTGCACGTTAACGCACCAAGCAGCTTGTTGTTGAATTGCCACCAAAATTTGAGTAACGCCTCGCAAACTTAACAGTTAAGTGATTTTTATCAGAAGCGGGTCCGTTGACCTGTGATCATGCTGTCTTAAAGCAAATTCATCGTGGCGTCATTCATCAGTCACCGTTCTGTCATCTAAAAACTTCATGGTAATGCCATCACGCAGCGCCCTTTTCAGCTGCCTTTATTTCTCATTAACGCGTGAGGATTTGATCGTGATGGAGTTATCCAGACATCCGACCACTGTGTATCAGGCTGTTGCCGCCCAACTGGAACAGGCGCTGCAGCAACGTTACCGCTGTGGTGATTATCTGCCTTCTGAGCAGCAACTGGCCGATCACTACGCAGTGAATCGCCATACGCTGCGCCGTGCGGTGGATGAACTCGTGCACAAAGGGTTGCTGCAGCGTCGTCACGGCGTGGGCATTTTGGTGCTAATGCGACCCTATAACTATCCGCTGCATGCCCAGGCGCGCTTCAGTCAAAACCTGTTGGAGCAGGGTAGCCATCCCACCAGCGAGCGGCTGTTAGCGGTATTGCGTCCCGCCAGCAACGAGGTCGCCAGCGCGTTGGCTGTTGCCGAAGGCGATAACGTCATCCATCTGCGGACGCTGCGCCGGGTTAATGGCGTGCCGGTCTGCGTGATCAATCATTTCCTGCCCGATCTCAGTTGGTGGACGCTACTTCAGCGTTTCAACAGCGGATCGCTGCACGATTATCTCTCTCAACACACCGGTAAACATCTGGTCCGCACGCAGACGCGAATCAGCACCCGCCGCGCGCAGGCCAAAGAGTGCAAACAGCTGGAGATTGCACTGCAATCGCCTCTGCTGTGCGTGCGCACCCTGAATAAAACCATCGATGGCGCCATGGCGGAATACTCCGTCAGCGTAACGCGCGGCGACATGATTGAACTCACTCTGGAGCATTAATGGAACAGCAAACCGCCCGCCAGCACTGGCTTTCGGTGCTGGCACACAGCAGTGCAGCCAATCTCAAGGCGCACTGGCAGGCACTCAATCTTCATCCTGCTTTCACCCTGATCCGTCCGGCAGAAATTGGCCTGACGCGCCTGCAAGCGCGAATGGGTGCCAGCGGCAACCGCTTCGTGATGGGCGATGCTACCGTCACGCGCGCCGTGGTGCAGTTGGAAGATGGCACCTTGGGTTACAGCTATCTGTTGGGACGAGATAAAGCCCAGGCTGAGCGCTGCGCGCTGATCGATGCGTTGATGCAGCAGCCGGAATTTCGCGCGCTGTTACAGGAAAAAGTGATTACGCCGCTGGCGGCCTTACGTGATGAGCAGCGACAGCTGCGCGCACGCGAAATAGCCAGTAGCAAAGTGGACTTCTTTACGCTGGTACGCGGAGATAATGAATGACTTTACTGGCAAGTTTTAACCATCCGGTGGCTGATGCGCAGTGCGCCTTTCGCCGCATCCTCAAAGCGATGAGCGAGCCAGGCGTGATGGTGTCGCTGCCGCTGCAACAGGGTTGGGGTGCGTTATCGCCCGCTGCCACTGCGGTGTTACTGACATTGGTGGATCAGGAAAGTCCGCTGTGGATCGATGCGAAAATAGATAATGAACAGCTTCGCAGCAACCTGCGTTTTCATACCGGCGTACCGATTAGCGACAGCTGTGGTGCGTCGTTTGCCCTAAGCCACGCCACTTCGCAACCCAATCCCGCCGATTTTGCGGCAGGCGATAACCTGTCGCCGGAGAAAAGCACCACGCTGATCATTGAAGTGCCTTCACTGAATGGCGGACTGACGCTGCGCTTGTCGGGGCCGGGCCTACGTGAAACACGCGCCATTGCGCCTCAGTTGCCGGAGAGCGTGCTGGAATATCTGCGCACCCGACCACATCCGTTTCCACAGGGTGTTGATCTGATCTTCACCTGTGGCGAAGCGATGATGGCGCTGCCGCGCTCTACCGACGTGGAGGTCTGCTGATGTATGTTGCGGTGAAAGGGGGCGAAAAGGCGATTGCCAATGCCCATCAGTTACAGGCTGATTTGCGTCGCGGTAGCCGAGACGTCGCCGAGCTAGGCTGTGATCAGGTCGCCCAACAGTTGGGTTTAGCGGTGGATCGGGTGATGACCGAAGGCGGTATTTACGATCCTGAGCTGGCTGCGCTGGCGATTAAACAAGCCAGCGGCGACTTAGTCGAGGCGATTTTCCTGCTGCGCGCCTATCGCACCACCTTGCCACGTCTGGCGGAAAGCACGCCGCTGGCAACCCGGCACATGCGCATCGAGCGGCGGATTTCAGCGGTCTACAAAGATTTGCCTGGTGGCCAGGTTTTAGGCCCCACTTACGATTACAGCCATCGACTGCTCGACTTCACATTGTTGGCAAACGGTGAAACACCCGCCGCACCGCGAGACGATCAGGCGCTGCCGCAGCGTTGCCCGCACATGTTTAGCATGATGAGTGAAGAAGGGTTAGCGGCCAGTGAAAAGGATGATGGCAGCGAACCCACCGATATTACTCGCGAGCCGATCGGTTTTCCCGCTTCGCGTGCCGCCCGTTTGCAACAACTGGTGCGCGGCGACGAAGGTTTTCTGCTGGCGTTGGGCTACTCCACGCAGCGCGGTTACGGTCGCACCCATCCCTTCGCCGGCGAAATTCGCACCGGCTATCTCAGCGTCAGCATCTGCCCGGAAGAGCTCGGTTTTGAGCTGGAGATCGGCGAACTGCTGTTGACCGAATGCGAAATGGTCAATGGTTTCACCCATAACGGCGAACAGGCACCGCAGTTTACCCGCGGCTACGGCCTGGTATTTGGTCGCGCCGAACGCAAAGCGATGGCGATGGCGTTAGTGGATCGCGCGTTGCAAACCCGCGAACACGGCGAGCGTATCACCAGCCCGGCGCAAGACGAAGAGTTTGTGCTGTCGCACGCCGACAACGTTGAAGCGGCGGGCTTCGTTTCCCACTTAAAACTGCCGCACTACGTCGATTTCCAGGCGGAGCTGGAACTGCTGAAGCAGCTGCGTCAGGATCATCAGGAGCGTAACCATGGCTGAGTTAAGCGGCTACAACAACGGCTATCTGGATGAGCAAACCAAGCGTACCCTTCGCCGCGCCATTCTAAAAGCGGTGGCGATCCCCGGTTATCAGGTGCCGTTTGCCGGACGTGAAATGCCAATGCCTTATGGCTGGGGCACGGGGGGTATTCAGGTCACCGCCAGCATCATTGGCGATCAGGATGTGTTGAAGGTGATTGACCAGGGCGCAGATGACACCACCAATGCGGTGTCGATACGCCGCTTTTTCCAACGCGTCAGCGGTGCGGCAGTGACAGAGCGCACGGTGGATGCAACGCTGATTCAGACGCGCCACCGTATCCCGGAAACGCCGCTGGAGGAGGATCAGATCCTGATCTATCAGGTGCCGATCCCGGAGCCGCTGCGCTTTATCGAACCGCGTGAGACTGAAACCCGCACCCTGCACGCTTTGGAAGAGTACGGCATCATGCAGGTGAAACTCTATGAAGACATCGCGCGTTACGGCCATATCGCCACCACGTATGCCTATCCGGTGAAAGTGAATAATCGCTACGTCATGGATCCTTCGCCCATTCCTAAATTCGACAACCCGAAAATGAACATGATGTCGGCGCTGCAACTGTTTGGTGCCGGACGCGAAAAACGCATCTATGCGTTGCCGCCCTACACCAAAGTAGAAAGCCTGGATTTTGACGATCATCCCTTTAGCGTGCAGCAGTGGGAAGCGCCTTGCGCGCTGTGCGGCTCGCGTCACAGCTACCTTGATGAAGTGGTCATGGATGATCAGGGCACACGCATGTTTGTGTGCTCGGACACCGATTTTTGCCATCAGCAGCAGGAACAACATCATGCACAGTGAACAGCCGCTGCTTGCGGTGAATAATCTCACCCACCTTTACGCGCCGGGCAAAGGTTTTGAAGCGGTGAGTTTTGACCTCTATCCCGGCGAAGTGCTGGGCATTGTCGGGGAATCGGGTTCGGGCAAAACTACGTTGTTGCGCAGCCTATCAGCACGCTTAACGCCGCAGCAGGGCACGATTTTATACGGTGAACATAACCTGTACCAAATGAGCGAAAGCGACCGCCGCCGCTTGCTGCGTACCGAATGGGGCGTGGTGCATCAGCATCCGCTGGACGGGTTACGTGCGCAAGTCACCGCAGGCGGCAATATCGGTGAACGATTAATGGCGGTGGGGCATCGTCATTATGGTGAGATCCGCGCTGAAGCCAGCCACTGGTTGCAGGAAGTCGAGATTGCAGCGAACCGCATTGATGATTTACCCACTACCTTCTCCGGCGGTATGCAGCAGCGTTTGCAGATTGCCCGCAACCTGGTGACGCAGCCGAAACTGGTGTTTATGGATGAGCCTACCGGTGGGCTGGATGTGTCGGTGCAGGCGCGCTTGCTGGATATGCTGCGCACGCTGGTGCGTGAACTCAATCTGGCGGTGATCATTGTCACCCACGATCTCGGCGTGGCGCGGTTGCTGGCGCATCGCCTGCTGGTGATGAAACAAGGCCGGGTGGTAGAAAGCGGCTTGACCGATCGGGTGTTGGACGATCCACATCATCCTTATACCCAACTGCTGGTCTCCTCGGTGCTTAATTAAGGTGATGAACATGACCACACAACTTCGCGTCGAGCAGCTGTGCAAAACGTTTGTGCTGCATAACCAAAACAGCGTGGCGCTGCCGGTGTTACAGGACGCCAGCCTTGAAGTGAATCAGGGGGAATGCGTGGTGCTGCATGGCCATTCGGGCAGCGGAAAATCCACGCTGTTGCGCGCGCTATATGGCAATTATCAGGCCAACAGCGGTCATATCTGGCTGCAACACAGGGGCGAATGGATGGATATGGCGCAGGCCCCGGCGCGCCAGATTATTGCGATTCGCCGCGATACGATCGGCTGGGTAAGCCAGTTTTTGCGGGTGATCCCGCGTGTGCCAACGCTGGAAATTGTCATGCAGCCACTGCTAGAACGGGGCGTTGAGCGCGCCTTTTGCGAGCAGCGCGCCAAAGAACTGCTGACGCGCCTCAACGTGCCAGAACGTCTGTGGGCGCTGCCACCCTCAACCTTTTCTGGCGGCGAACAGCAGCGCGTCAATATTGCCCGCGGCTTTATCGCTGATTATCCGGTGCTGCTGCTGGATGAACCCACCGCGTCACTCGACAGCGCCAACAGCGCGGCGGTGGTGAGTTTGATTGAACAGGCACGCACACGCGGTGCGGCGATTGTCGGTATCTTTCACGATCAGGCGGTGCGCGAGCGGGTGGCGGATCGCCTGCACGTTATGCAGCCGGTTAGCTCGGGAGCGGAAGCATGATCATCAATAACGTCAAACTGGTACTGGAAAAAGAGGTGATCGCCGGATCGCTGGAGATGCGTGATGGCTTTATCGCCAGCTTTAGCGAAACCCGCAGCCAACAGCCGGGCGCGCTGGATGGCGAAGGCGCGTTTCTGCTGCCCGGTTTAGTTGAGCTGCATACTGACAATCTCGATAAATTTTTTACCCCGCGCCCGAAAGTTGACTGGCCAGCGCATTCCGCGATGAGCAGCCACGACGCGCTGATGATCGCCAGCGGCATCACCACAGTACTGGACGCGATTGGCGTCGGCGACGTCCGTGATGGCGGCCATCGGCTGGATAATCTCAGCAAAATGATTGATGCCATCCGCGACAGCAACCGTAAAGGGGTAAATCGCGCGGATCACTTGCTGCATCTGCGCTGTGAATTACCGCATGCCAGCACGCTGCCGCTGTTTGAAGCCTTGATGAGCACGCCGGAGCTGGCGCTGGTGTCGCTGATGGATCATTCGCCCGGCCAGCGGCAATACGTTTCGCTGGAAAAGTATCGGCAATATTTCCAAGGGAAATATCATCTCAACGATCAGCAGATGGATGAATTTGAGCGCGAGCAGTTAACGCTGGCGGAAGCCTGGTCACAGCCCAACCGTCTGGCGATTGCTGCACGGTGCCGTGAGCAACAGATTACGCTCGCCAGCCATGATGATGCCACCGTGGCGCATGTTGAAGAGTCGTTTGCCGTTGGCAGCACCATCGCTGAATTTCCGACTCAGCTGGAAGCGGCGCGCGCTTCACGCCATCGCGGCATGCAGGTGCTGATGGGTGCGCCGAACATTGTGCGCGGCGGCTCGCACTCCGGCAACGTCGCCGCCTGGGAGCTGGCTTCACAGGGTATGCTGGATATTCTCTCGTCAGATTACTATCCCGCCAGCCTGCTGGACGCCGCGTTTCTTCTGGCGGCTGACGATCGCAATGGCCTGAACTTGCCGCAGGCGATTGCGCTGGTGACGTGTAATCCCGCCCGGGCGATCGGACTGGATGATCGTGGCGTGATTGCTGAAGGTCGCCGCGCCGATTTAGTGCTGGCGCACACCGAACATGGTCATCCGCATATCCGCCACGTCTGGGCCAAAGGGCGGCAGGTTTATTGATGGCCGCGCCAATGTCATCACCGCAGAAGGCAAGGCTGATTTGGCTAATTGGGCCGTCGGGATCGGGCAAGGATAGCCTGCTGAATGCTTTGCGAGAAGCGCCGCCAGCAGGGTTGATGATTGCCCATCGCTACATCACTCGCGCCGCCGATGCTGGCGGTGAAAACCACGTTGCCCTCACCGAACAGGAGTTTACCCGCCGCGCCGCGCTGGGCTTTTTCGCGATTCGCTGGCAGGCGCATGGCTTTCATTACGGCATCGGCAGCGAGATTGATCTTTGGCTGGCGCGCGGTCAAAACGTACTGGTGAACGGCTCGCGGCTGCATTTGGCGCAGGTCATGCAACGTTACGGTGAACAACTGATGCCGCTCTGTCTTGAAGTCTCGCCGCCCGTGCTGGCAGCACGCTTACGCCAGCGCGGCCGGGAGAGTGAAGCGGAAATTGTGCGGCGACTGGATCGCGCCACACAGCCGCAACCGGATGGATGCTTACTGCTCAATAACGATGGCGCGCTGAGCCAGACGGTGCAGCAGCTGCGTCAATTACTCGAGGCATACCGATGAAACTGACCTTTCTCGGCACTGGCGGTGTGACTGCCGCACCGCTGTTTGGCTGCGACTGCCAGGCCTGTCACCGCGCCAGGCGCGATGAAAAACGCAAACGCGCACCCTGCAGTGCGCTGATTGAAGCGGGCAGCGAACGTATTTTGCTGGATGGCGGTTTACCGCTGTTGCATGAACGTTTCCAGCCCGGAGAACTGACGCGCATTCTGCTGACGCACTATCACATGGATCATGTGCAGGGTTTATTTGCGCTGCGCTGGGGTGTCGGCACGCCGATTCCGGTGTGGGGCCCGCCCGATGAGAAGGGCAGTGATGACCTGTTTAAACACCCCGGCCTGCTGGATTTCCGCCCCTCACTTACGCCGTTCGTGCCGCATCAGTTTGGCAATCTATTCGTCACGCCACTGCCGTTGCAGCATTCACGGCTCACACACGGCTATCTGTTTGACTGGCACGGCATGCGGCTGGCGTGGCTGTGCGATACCTGCGGCCTGCCGCCGGAAACGCGTGATTACCTCATTGGGCAACCGCTGGATCAGCTGGTGCTGGACTGCAACGATCCGCCGCGCAGTGACGCGCGCAATCACAACGATGTCCAACTTGCGCTGGCGATTATTGATGAGCTTCAGCCACGTCAAGCGTGGCTCACGCACCTCAGTCATGAAATGGATAACTGGTTAGCCAACCATTCGTTACCTGAACATGTTCAACCGGCACGCGACGGTTTGACACTCTTTTTGGGTGCCGATCAGCCTGTCACAGTTTGATCACTTAACTGTCATTCAGCATTCATCCCGTATCGCCTTAATAAGCGCAGACCTTACAGACCGCAATTACGGAGAAGATCATGGCACAGGCGCTTCTGAAAACGGTGGTGGACAACGATCTGCCACTGGCCAGCCAGACCGGGCAAAAAGTGTTATCGGTGCAGGGGTTATGCAAAGCCTACGGTGAAAACCGGGTGCTGGATAACGTCAGTTTTGATCTCCATGCGGGCGAACTGGTCGCCGTGGTGGGGCGTTCAGGCGCAGGAAAATCGACGCTGCTGCACATGTTGAACGGCACCATTGAGGCCACTGACGGCGCGATTGTCAGCCTGCGCCACGGCCAGGCCGATCGCGATGTGGTGACGCTCAACAGCCGCCAGATGCGCGAATGGCGCAGCGAATGCGGCATGATTTTTCAGGATTTCTGTTTGGTGCCGCGTCTTGACGTGCTGACCAACGTGCTGCTGGGCCGCCTGAGCCAGACCGCCACCCTGAAATCGTTCTTTAAAGTCTTTTCTGACGCTGACCGCGCACACGCCATCGAACTTTTACAGTGGATGAACATGCTGCCGCAGGCGCTGCAACGCGCCGAGAATTTGTCGGGTGGTCAGATGCAGCGCGTGGCGATTTGTCGAGCGTTGATGCAGAACCCAAAAATCCTGCTGGCCGATGAGCCGGTGGCTTCTCTGGATCCGAAAAACACCAAGCGCATCATGGATGTGTTGCGTCAGGTCAGCGAGCAGGGCATCAGCGTGATGGTCAACCTGCACTCCATCGAACTGGTGAAAAGTTATTGCACCCGTGTGATTGGCATTAAGCGCGGCGTGGTGCTTTTCGACGGACATCCTTCCCAACTCACCGACGGCCTGCTGCACCAGCTGTACGGTGATGAAATTAATCAGCTCCACTAACTTCCATGGCAAGAGAAAAACTTCGAATGAAACTGACTTCATTAGCTTTAGTGACTGGCGCTTTGATGACCTTTGGCGTTAACGCAGCGGATGCACCGAAACAGCTGAATCTGGGCATTTTAGGCGGTCAAAACGCCACCCAGCAGATTGGCGATAATCAGTGTGTAAAAAGCTTTTTTGATAAAGAGCTGAACGTGGATACGCAGATGCGTAACGCGTCAGACTATTCGGGCGTGATTCAGGGGCTGCTGGGCGGCAAGATTGATATGGTACTGAGCATGTCGCCCGCGTCGTTTGCCTCAGTTTATCTGCAAGATCCAAAAGCGGTAGATATCGTGGGCATTGTGGTGGATGACAAAGATCAGTCCCGCGGTTATCACTCGGTGGTGGTGGTAAAAGCCGACAGCCCGTACAAAAAGCTGGAAGATTTGAAAGGCAAAGCTTTTGGGATGGCGGATCCCGATTCGACGTCGGGCTTCCTGATGCCGAACCAGGCATTTAAGAAAGAGTTTGGCGGCAGCGTCGATGACAAATACAACAATTTCTTCTCCAGCGTCACCTTTTCGGGTGGCCACGAGCAGGACATTCTCGGCGTGTTAAACGATCAATTTGCCGGTGCAGTGACCTGGACGTCGCTGGTGGGCGATCGCAGCACCGGTTATACCTCGGGTGCCTTTACCCGAATGATGCGTATGGATCAGCCCGATTTAATGAACAAAATCCGCATTATCTGGCAGTCGCCGCTGATTCCTAACGGCCCGGTGCTGGTCAGCAATAAGCTGCCAGCAGAGTTCAAAGCCAAAGTAGTGGCGGCGATCAAAAAGCTGGATAAAGAAGATCACGCCTGTTTCGTGAAAGCGGTGGGCGGAGAGCAGCATATTGGTGAAGCAACGCTAGCGGATTATCAGAATGTGATTGATATGAAGCGTGACCTGATGAAGGGCAGCCGCGGGTAATTTAGCGCCTTAGCGCGCTGAATCGGTGCGCGCTGTCCCCCATCCCGACCTTCCCCCGCGAAGCGGGGGAAGGAGACGCTGCCCCATGCAGCTTCAATACTCGCATGTGGCAGCATCTTCCTCCCCCATGTATGGGGGAGGACAGAGGTGGGGGACAAACGACCTCGCACTTATGGGAGCGAGGTGGGGGTAAGTGACCTCGCACTTATGGGGACCGCACGCACAGACTTCAACTTATGCGAGAAAAGCTTTTGACTGACTTCGAACGTTATTACCAACGCATCCGCAGCCAACAGAAACGCGACTCGCTGCTCTGGTCTTTGTTGCTGGTGGCGCTCTATCTGGCTGCGGGCAACGTGGCGGAATTCAATCTGATTAACGTCTGGCAATCGCTGCCTAACTTTTTTGATTACATCCGCGAAATCGTTCCGGTGCTGCATCTGCCGCTGCTGTTCGCCGATGGAAAAACGGAAGGCTCGCTGGCGTATTGGGGTTATCGCCTGCATATCCAGTTGCCGCTGATTTGGGAAACGCTGCAACTGGCGCTGGCTTCCACAATAATTGCCGTCTGCGTTGCCACGGTGCTGGCCTTTTTTGCCGCCGACAACACGCAAATGCCCTTAAGCGTACGGTTTGCTATCCGTTCTGGGGTAGCCTTTTTGCGCACCATGCCAGAACTGGCGTGGGCGGTGATGTTTGTCATGGCCTTTGGCATCGGCGCTATTCCGGGCTTTATGGCGCTGGCGCTGCACGCCATCGGCAGCCTGACCAAGCTGTTTTACGAAGCGATAGAATCCGCTTCCGATAAACCGGTGCGCGGCCTCGCAGCCTGTGGTGCCAGCAAGTTGCAACGCATACGCTTCGCCTTCTGGCCGCAGGTCAAACCGGTATTCCTCTCCTACAGCTTTATGCGTTTAGAGGTCAACTTCCGCTCCTCAACCATTCTCGGTTTAGTGGGCGCAGGCGGCATCGGACAAGAGCTGATGACCAATATCAAACTTGACCGTTTCGATCAGGTCAGCATCACATTACTGCTGATTATCGCCGTGGTTTCGCTGTTGGATACCGTTTCTGGTCGCCTGCGTCGCCGCGTAGTGGAGGGTAAATCATGATTGCGCTTGCACCCGATGTCGCGAAACTCAAGCAGCAACACAGCGCGTTGTTTGCCGTGCAAAACCGTTATCTGCGCCGCATTGGCCTGATTGCCCTCGCGGTGCTGCTTTATTACCTGTTCTTTTTTTCTGTCTTCGGCATTGAGTGGAGCCGGTTGGAAAACGGCGTTCAACAGTTAGGCCGCTATTTTTTGCGCATGTTTGTCTGGCAGGATTTCGCCAACTGGCCGTTTGGTTATTATCTGTCCCAGATAGGGATCACGCTGGCGATTGTGTTTGCTGGCACGATTACCGCCTCGATCATCGCCTTGCCGCTGTCGTTTCTGGCGGCACGCAACGTGATGCACACGCGCATCAGCTGGCCGATTGCGCTGCTGGTTCGTCGCATGTTTGACCTGCTGCGCGGCGTAGATATGGCGATATGGGGGCTGATCTTTGTGCGTGCGGTAGGCATGGGGCCGCTGGCGGGTGTGTTGGCGATTGTGATGCAAGATGTGGGGCTGCTCGGCAAACTTTACTCCGAAGGGCATGAAGCGGTAGAGCGCTCGCCAAGTCGTGGCTTGGGCGCATTGGGCGCAAACAGTTTGCAAAAACATCGCTTCGGCATCTTTACCCAATCCTTTCCCAGTTTCCTGGCGCTGAGTCTCTATCAGATAGAATCCAATACCCGATCGGCGGCGGTGTTGGGTTTTGTTGGCGCGGGCGGCGTGGGGCTGGTTTACGCTGAAAACATGCGCTTGTGGAATTGGGACGTAGTGATGTTTATTACCCTGATTTTGGTGGTGATTGTGATGGCGATGGATGCGATCTCCAGCCGCCTGCGCAAACGCTACATCATTGGGAAAACGGTGCCGCTGTGGCAGCCTGCTGCGCGCGACTAAGCCGCTCGCTGCGCTGCCATGCGCGCTGTAACGCCTGCACTAATTGCGCCTCCTGCCAGGGTTTCGCCAACCGTTCGCACAGCGGTAGCGTCACGGGCTGGTGGCGCAGATCCTGACCGCTGATTAACAGCGTCGCCAACTGCGGCCAGTTCTGCTGCGCCTGGCGAATCACCTCCGCCCCGTTGATTTCACCCGGTAGCATCAAATCACTGATCAGCAGATCGATATCCGGCGTCTGGCGCAGCAGATTCAACGCGCTTTCGCCATCGCCGCACTCCAGCGTCAAATAGCCCAGCTGATGCAGATGTTCGCATAAGGTTTGCCGCACCGCCGGTTCATCATCTACGACTAACACCAGCCGATCGCCCGCCGCGTCGGGTTGCGGTGGCGCGACAACGGCGGCGGTGGCGGCGGTTTCAGGTGCGCGTGGCAACAGCAGGCGAACAGTTGTGCCTTGCCCCGGCGCAGTTTCCAGTTCAATTTGCCCGCCCGATTGACGAACAAAACCGTACACCATCGACAAACCCAATCCGCTGCCACTGCCGGTGGCTTTGGTGGTGAAGAACGGCTCAAACACCTGTTCGCGCACCTCCGATGACATACCGCTGCCGTGATCAATCACCTCAATTGTCACCCTGTCGCGCTTCTCACCCTGTTCCAGACGCCGCTGATTCCAGATACGCAGACGAATCTCACCGCTTTGCTGCGCCATCGCATCGCGCGCGTTGACCACCAAATTCATCAACGCATTCTCTAACTGACTGGCGTCGATCCACGCGGGCCAGCCAGGACGCTGGGCATCAATCACCAGCTGTTGTCCGGGCAACAGCGAATGCTGCAACAGGCCTTGCAGGTTATCCACCAGCGTTACCACCGACACCGCATTGGGATGCAGCGCCTGTTTGCGAGAAAAAGCCAACAGGCGCTGGGTCAGCAGCGCAGCCCGATCGGCGGCCTGACGTGCACGATCAATGCGGCTGGCAAGGGACCCCGGCGGCAGTTGGCCTTGGGTTAACGCCAGGCTGCCGATGATCACCGCCAGCAGATTATTAAAATCATGGGCAATGCCACCGGTCAGCTGACCGACCGCTTTCATTTTTTGACTGTGCACCAGCGCTTCTTCCAACGCTTTACGCGCGCTGCGCTCCAGCACGGTATTCACCATGCCGCGCCGTGGTACCGGGCTGAAACGCAACTCCAGCGTGCGGCCGTCAGCCAGCCGGATCTCCTGCGGCTCACCCAATCCGTGCAGATGAATATCCAGCCGCTGTAACAGCAGTTGGTAATGCAGCCCGCGATGCAGATCACGCGGCGCAATGCCCAACAGCTCGGCGTATTGCGCATTCCACACCACTAATCGCCCACTGTTATCAAACAGCGCAAAGCCATCGCGCATCGCCAAAAAGGTCGACTCAAGCTGATTACTTTTCTCTTTTAACAGGCGTGAAGTGTGGGCTAGCGACGCGGTGTTACGCGCAAATACGTTAAAGGCGCGGGCCAAATCGCCCAGCTCATCGCGACGTTGCAGCCCGGGCACGCTGACATTCTGTTCGCCTTGCGCTAATCGCGTCATCGCCCCGGCAATCGCCGTCAGGCTGGAACCTAAATTGCGATAAATGTAATAACCGGCGTAACAGGTAATCGCCAGCGCCAGCAGCACAAACAACGCGATAAACCCGATGATTGAATCAAGCTCCTGATGGGTGGCCAAAGTGCGCGTTTCGCTCTGCTGCGCCACTTGCTGCACATAGGCGGTGATGTCTTCATTGAGCATCGCCACCAGCGCTTTGATGCGATAAGTCGCGTAGGCAATGGCTAAATCACTCTGCTCCAGATCCGTCGCCAGCGGCACCAGTTGCTGCTGGGCCGTTAATAAGCGTTGCACGTGATCTGCCAAAACGCCGCGAGCAGGCGCGCTGCGCCACGCCATCATCACTTCACCTAATTGATCGATGGCGGCGACCGGTGAAGGCGTGCGAATCGCCACGGTAAGCAGCTGCTCAGTCTGTTGACGCAGCGCGGCATTCGGGGCAAGCGCCGCATTTTTTAAGGCGAGCTGATTAATATGACTGAGCAGCAGTTGGGATTGCCACAGGCCGCTGAGCATCAGGTTACGTTGCAGATGGCGCTGATGCCCGGTGCGCAATAGCTGAGTAATGGTTTGCTCAAGCATTAGGCTGCGCGCACGGATACGCGCCACCCGCTCTGGCTGGCGTGACGCCATCGGGGCATTCGCCAGTAAGGAGAGCGACTGTTGCAGCGCCTGCTGATTTTGCTGCAGGCGCAACGATTCACTTTGGTATTCCAGCGCGCCCACCACCTGTGACAACCGTACCGCCGCGGTGGCGACATTGGCGGTATCACGCGCCAGCGCCAGGCTGCCGTTCATGTCCGCCAGCGTTTGCGCCTGCGCCTGCTCCTGAATCGCCCCGGCATGGCGAAACCCGAGAATCGCGACCGCGCTCACCATGAGCGTGACGCAGACCACCAGCAAGTTAAACAGCAGCAGGCGGCCTCGGGCCCCGGCCTGCCACGGATAATCGCGCTGCATACATCGTCTCCCTTACCGCGCTAATGGGGCGAGTATAAGAGCGGGGCCGCGGGCAAATATGACAAATATGAATGGGTGCTGACATTTTCCATTTATCTGGCGTTGCTTTACTGCTGGCATTCATAGTCAGCAGGAGCGGGCAGATGACAGCCACACCACTACTGGAAATGCGGAAAATCACCCGCCGCTTCGGCAATTTCTACGCCTTGAAAGGTGTCGATCTCACGGTTTATCCTGGTGAAGTTCACGCGCTGATGGGGGAGAACGGAGCCGGAAAAAGCACCTTGATGAAAATCCTGGCAGGAGCCTATAGCGCCAGCAGCGGGGAAATTTTAATTGACGGCAAAGCCTACACGCTTAAAGGGCCCAAAGAGGCGTTAGCGGCAGGCATCACCCTGATTTATCAGGAAATCAATCTGGCACCGAATCTCACGGTGGCGGAAAACATCTTTCTTGGCAGTGAAATCACCCGAGGCGGCATGGTGAAGCGGCGCCAAATGGCCGATGAGGCGCAGCAGGTGATTGATCGACTGGGCGCGCAGTTCAGCGCCAACGACCTGGTTAACCGCCTCAGTATTGCTGAACAACAGCAGGTGGAAATCGCCCGTGCGCTGCATCGCAACAGCCGCATTTTGGTAATGGATGAGCCTACCGCTGCACTCTCTAACCGCGAGACCGAGCAGCTGTTTGCGCTGATCAAGCGCCTGCGCGGTGAAGGCATGGCGATCATCTATATCAGTCATCGCATGGCGGAAGTTTATGAGCTGTCGGATCGCGTCAGCGTGCTGCGCGATGGCGAATATGTTGGCAGCCTGACGCGGGAGAATCTCAACGCCAGTGAGCTGGTGCGCATGATGGTCGGCAGGCCGCTCAGCGATCTGTTCAATAAAGACCGCAACATTGCGATGGGTGATATTCGCCTGGCAGTGAATCATCTTGGCGATGGAGGCAAAGTGCATCCCAGCAGCCTGGCCGTGCGCGCGGGCGAAATCGTGGGGTTAGCCGGGCTGGTCGGTGCCGGACGCAGTGAGCTGGCGCAGCTGATCTTTGGCGTGCATAAGCCGAAAGAGGGCGAAATCTGGGTAGATGGTCAAAAAGTCACGATTCATTCGCCCCGTGATGCGATTGCGCGCGGCATCGGTTTTCTTACCGAGAACCGCAAGGAACAAGGTCTGTTTCTGGAGATGGCGGCGATGGAGAACATTGTGATGGCCACGCTAGAACGCGATGCCAATTATGGCCTGCTTGATCGTCGCAAAGGGCAAAAAATCGCTAACGATGCCATTGCCAACCTCAACATTCGTGTGCCGCATGCGCAAGTGCGGGCCGGCGGTTTGTCTGGCGGTAATCAGCAGAAGCTGTTGATTTCGCGCTGGGTATCAATTGGCCCACGTATCTTGATTCTCGACGAACCGACGCGCGGCGTTGACGTCGGAGCCAAAAGTGAAATTTATCGCATGATGCAGGAGATGGCGCGCCAGGGCGTAGCGATATTAATGATCTCCAGCGAGCTGCCGGAGGTGGTGGGTATGAGCGACCGCGTTTACGTGATGCGCGAAGGCAGCATCGCTGGTGAGCTGGAAGGCGATAACATCAGTCAGGAAAACATTATGACGCTGGCAACCGGTGCGCACAGCGCATCCCCGCTTGAAGTGTGAGGAGAAAACCATGACAGCACCAACCGCACGCGCCAAAGCGCCGACACTGAAACGCGCCCTGATGGGCGATTTGCTGCAAACCATCGGTATCTTGCCGATCTTGATCCTGATCGTCGCGATTTTTGGTTTTGTGGCACCCAACTTTTTTACTGAAGCAAACCTGCTGAACATTACGCGTCAGGCCTCCATCAATATCGTGCTGGCGGCGGGAATGACCTTTGTGATTCTGACCGGCGGGATTGATCTGTCAGTGGGATCGATGCTCGGCACCACTGCGGTGGTGGCGCTGGTGGCGTCGTTGGATCCGATGCTGGCCTCGTTGACGATTCCCATGGCGCTCGGCGCCGGGCTGATAATGGGGCTATTCAACGGCATTTTAGTGGCATGGGCCGGACTACCTCCGTTTATTGTCACGCTCGGTACTTACACCGCATTGCGTGGTGCCGCCTATTTGCTGGCGGATGGTACCACGGTCATCAACTCCGATATTAATTTTGAATGGATAGGTAACGGTTATCTCGGCCCGGTGCCGTGGCTGATTGTGATCGCTTTTGCGGTGATTGCGCTGTGTTGGTTTATTTTGCGCCGCACCACGCTGGGCGTTCACATCTACGCGGTTGGCGGCAACATGCAAGCCGCGCGGTTAACCGGGATTAAAGTCGGCGTGGTATTGGCGTTTGTTTATGGCATGAGCGGCTTGCTATCAGGTTTGGGCGGATTGATGAGCGCGTCACGGCTGTATAGCGCCAACGGCAACTTAGGCGTGGGCTATGAGCTGGATGCGATTGCAGCGGTGATCCTCGGCGGCACCAGTTTTGTCGGCGGTATTGGCACCATCACCGGCACGCTGATTGGCGCGCTGATTATCGCGACGCTGAACAACGGCATGACGCTGATGGGGGTTTCCTATTTCTGGCAGTTGGTGATCAAGGGCGCGGTGATCATTATCGCGGTGTTGATCGATAAATATCGTACACGTCATCACGTGAGTTGAACGATGGGTGAGGAGCGCGCTGTCCCTGGTGAGGTGCGCGCTGTCCCCCATCCCAGCCTTCCCCCGCGAAGCGGGGGAAGGAGACGCTGCCACATGCAGGTACAGAGTGGGCATTTTGCAGCATCTTCCTCCCCCATGCATGGGGGAGGACCGAGGTGGGGGACAAACGACCTCGCACTTATGGGGACCGAGTTGGCAAACGACTCCCGATAAAAATTTTTACCCTACGCCATTCAGCGGTTGGCAATCATAACTACCCAAAATATTTCAGGTTGCAGCAAGGCGGCAAACGAATCCATCTCGATGAGCTGACGGATGTCAGTGATTCACTTGGATAAGTGAAGCCAACACATCTGTAGCATGGAATATGACGGGCAAAACAGCAGGAGAAGCACAATGCGTTTTAATCCGATCGTAACCGGGCTGCTGGCGGCGACGCTGTTCAGTGCTGGCGTGGCTCAGGCGAAAGAACTGAAATCTATCGGCGTGACGGTGGGCGATCTCGCTAACCCGTTCTTCGTACAGATCACCAAAGGCGCGGAGATGAAAGCGCGTGAACTGGCGGGTGACAAAGTCAACGTCACGCTGGTCTCCAGCGGCTACGATCTGGGGCAGCAGGTTGGCCAGATCGATAACTTTATCGCCGCGAAAGTGGACATGATTATCCTCAACGCCGCCGATTCCAAAGGCATTGCACCGGCGGTAAAACGTGCGCGTGATGCTGGCATTGTGGTGGTTGCCGTCGACGTTGCCGCTGATGGTGCCAATGCCACTATTACGTCCGATAACACCCAAGCCGGAGAAATGGCCTGTAAATATATTTCCCAGCGCCTGAAAGAGACCGGCAGCGTGGTGATCATCAACGGCCCACCGGTCTCTGCAGTGCAAAACCGCGTGGAAGGCTGCATGACCGAATTTAAACGTCATCCCAACATCAAGCTGCTTTCCTATAACCAAAACGCCAAAGGCAGCCGTGAAGGCGGCTTGGAAGTGATGACCGGTTTGCTCTCGGCTAATCCAAAAATTGATGCAGTTTTTGCCATTAACGATCCCACCGCGATCGGTGCCGATCTGGCGGCGAAACAGGCCCAGCGCAGCGAATTCTTTATTGTTGGTGTCGATGGATCACCGGATGGCGAAGAGGCACTGAAGCGTAAAAATTCCCTGTTTGTCGCAACGCCCGCGCAGGATCCACAAGTGATGGCGGCGAAAGCGGTGGAAATTGGTTACGACATTCTGCAAGGCAAACCGGCGCCGGATAAACCGGTGTTGATTCCGGTCAGCATGATCGATCGCAACAACATCGGCGGCTACAAAGGCTGGACGGTGAAATAACCCGCATGCGGCATGTCATGATGCCGCCTGTTTCGGAGGTTCGACCATGCAACGTTCCGAAGTCAACACCATCTTGCAACTGACGCGTGAGTTCTTTATGCGTCAGGACGTTCATTTGCCGCCATGGGCAGATTACGGCCTCAGCCAGTGGCGTGCGCTTGATCGCGCTTCAGCATCAGAATTGCTGGCGCTGCATCTCGGCTGGGATGTGACCAGCTTTGGCGAAGATGATTTCCAGCAAACCGGCCTGACGCTGTTCACCCTGCGCAACGGATCGCCGGGCGGCAAACCCTGGCACAAACCCTACGCCGAAAAGATCATGCACGTGCGTGAAGCTCAGGTGACGCCGATGCATTATCACCCGCAAAAGATGGAAGACATTATCAATCGTGGTGGCGGCAATCTTATCGTCACGCTGCACAACCGCGACGGTGATGGCCTGGCGAACACACCCGTCAACGTCACGCTGGATGGCCTCAGCCAAACGCATGCCGCCGGTTCACAGCTGCGTTTATCGCCAGGCGAAAGCGTTACGCTGGTGCCGGGCATCTGGCACAGCTTCTGGGGCGAAGAGGGATTAGGTGATGTGCTGGTAGGCGAAGTTTCCATGCCCAATGACGACGACCATGACAACGTGTTTCTTACGCCGCTGGCACGCTTCAATCCGATTGATGAGGATGAACAACCGCGCTGGCTGCTCTGTAACGAATATGACCGCTGGCTAACCTGAAGGAGTAAAGCATGGCATTGATCTCTTTAGCGCAGGGCCTGGCCCACGCGCAGCAACACGGTTATGCGTTGGGTGCATTTAATGTTATCGACACCCATTTTCTGCGTGCGCTGTTCAAGGCAGCTGAGCAGCAGCGTTCGCCGTTTATCATCAATATCGCGGAGGTGCATTTCAAATACATCACCCTTGATCATCTGGTGGAAGCGGTGCGTTTTGAAGCGGCGAAACATGCTATTCCGGTGGTGCTGAATCTCGATCACGGCCTGCATTTTGAGGCGGTGATGCAGGCGATTCGCCTGGGCTTTACCTCGGTAATGTTTGATGGTTCAACGCTGAGCTATGAAGAGAACCTGCGTCAGACGCGAGAAGTGGTAAAGATTGCGCATGCGGTAGGCGTGTCGGTGGAAGCGGAGTTGGGTGCAGTAGGCGGCGATGAAGGCGGCGCACTGTTTGGCGAAGCGGACAGCGCAAAATTTACCGACCCGAACCTCGCGGCCGAGTTTGTGCGAGAAACCGGTATCGACACTTTAGCGGTGGCGATTGGCAATGCGCATGGCAAATACAAAGGCGAGCCGAAACTCGACTTTGAGCGGCTGGCAGCGATACGTCAGCAGGCGGGCGTGCCGCTGGTGTTACACGGTGGATCAGGGATCAGCGACGCCGATTTCCGTCGCGCTATTGAACTGGGCATTCATAAAATCAACTTTTATACCGGCATGTCGCAGGCGGCGCTGGGCGCGATCGATCAGTGCATGTCCTCGCGTAACACGCGCTACGACGAGTTTGCTGAAATGCTAATGGCAGTGGAAACGGCAATCAGCGAGATTGTCATGCAACAGATGCAGATTTTCGGCAGCAGCGGGAAGGCGTGAGATGGCGGGGCGCAGCGGCATCCTGGCCGCCGGTATCATGCTGGTGGACTATGTTCACCGCATTAATCTCTGGCCTCAACAAGGCTGGTTGGCCGAAGTCAGCCACAGTGAAAAAGCGGCAGGCGGTGCGCCGCTTAATGTTCTGGTGACACTGTCACGTATGCAGTGCCAATTGCCGCTGGCGGCGATTGGCTTGCTGGGCGAAGATGCCGACGGCGATTACCTGATGCAGGTGATGGATGAGGCGCAGATTGATCGGCGTGCGGTACAGCGTTCGCAAACGCTAGCGACGTCTACCAGCCAGGTAATGACCGCGCCCGATGGTCAGCGCACCTTTTTCTACGCGCCAGGCGCCAATCGCCAGCTGGATATTCCTCATTTTGACGCGCTAAACGATCGCTATCGCATATTTCATTTGGGGTATTTGCTGCTGCTGGAAAGCCTCGACCACGCTGATGAAACGTTTGGTACACGCAGTGCACGATTACTGGCAATGATGCAGCAGCGTGGTTATTACACCTCTTTAGATTTGGTCTCTCGCGCTGGCGATAATCGTCCGCTGATTCTGCCGTCGCTGCGCTGGCTGGATTATTTGATCATTAATGAACTGGAAGCGGAGGCGCTAACGGGTATTACGTTACGAGGCAGTGAAGGCATCCAGCCGCCTGACGCATTCGCCGCTGCCGCCCAGTGGCTGATGGAGCAAGGCGTGCGGCAACGGGTGATTATTCATGCGCCTGAAGGGGCGTGGGGACGCGAGGTCAACGGCGCGGGTGTTTGGCAATCTTCATGGCAGCTTAGCGCGGAAGAGATTGTGGGAAGCGTGGGCGCAGGCGATGCCTTTTGCGCAGGCGTGTTGTACGCCACGCATCAAGGCTTTGATATGTTGACGACGCTGCGACTGGCGCACACCTGTGCCTGTTTTAATCTGCACGCCGCCAATGCCATTGACGGCATTCGTCCACTTGATGAGATGCAGCGCTGGATGGATCAGGCGATCTGCGTGGAGAGCCGCGCCGTTTCTGGTTTCACCACATCCGCAGAAAAAACGTAACCCAGACCGCGAATAGTACGAATTAAATTAGGTTGGTGTGGATTAGTTTCGATTTTTCGGCGCAAACGCATGATCAGCACATCAATGGTGCGATCGAACACATCAAGGCTTTCGCTGTGGGTTAACTCCAACAGCTGATCGCGTGTCAGCACTTTGCGGGCATGTTTCACCAGCGCCCGCAGCAGCGTGTATTCGCCCTGCGTAAGCGGTACCGATTCTCGCTGAGGATTAAGTAACTGACAGCGCGCTTCATCTAACTGCCAGCCATTAAAGCGCCAGCCATCATAATCTGAATCCTGACAAACCAGGCGAGTACCGCGCCGCAGCGCAGCTTTGGCACGCGCCACGACCACGCGCGGATTGAACGGCTTGGCAATGTAGTCGTCGGCACCCATCTCCAGACCAATCACCATTTCCGCTTCCGATCCCATGCCGGTCAACATGATGACCAAAACATCGGGACGCTGTCGCTGGAGCTGCTGTAGCACCAACAAGCCGTTGGTATCGGGCAGCATCATATCCAGCATCACCAGTGAGATCTCAGGGTGTTGCGCCAGCATGGTCAGCGCCTCTTTGCCCTGATGGCAGCTATAAACATTGAACACATGTTCACTCAGCACGTCCTGCAACACTTCGCAGACGGCACGATCGTCATCCACCACCAATATCGCTGGCTTCATTGCGCGGCCTCAATGTTACGAAAGGGGTAAGTCAGGAGTGTACACAGCCGTAAAAACAGCGCTGATTCAGCAAGCTGAAACGTGACCGATATCGCCTGCCAAAGCGCTGAATCGTGCGTCAGCTCAGAAATTTCTTGTGGAAAAAGCGGCGTGCAGGAAAACGATTGCGCAGCATTGGTGCGTTGCACCATAATCGCGCCTTGTTTTGGTTCAGAATAATCTTAAGAGTTGTTGCGCAACGCTTTTTTACGCTGCGCAACTTATGGCATAGCAATTGCTATGTCCTGATGTGATGTTCTGAAGCAAGGACAAAAGTTCGAGACGGAAGAGCGTGCAACCGTCAGTGCCTTTTACATAAAACAACGCGCATGCAAACCACATTGGCAAGGGAGCACCCATGAAAATGGCGTCTCCGCTAACGAGAGATGATGATGTTAGATAAATTATTCAAGCTCAAAGCTCACAACACAACAGTCCGCACTGAGATCATCGCCGGGATAACGACTTTCCTCGCGATGGCTTACATCTTGTTTGTTAACCCCAGTATTCTCAGCGCAACCGGCATGGATAAAGGTTCGGTGTTCGTGGCGACCTGCCTGGCGGCGGCGATCGGTTCGCTGCTGATGGGCCTGATTGCCAATTACCCGATTGCGCTGGCACCAGGCATGGGACTGAACGCTTTCTTTACCTACACCGTGGTGTTGCACATGGGTTACACCTGGCAAATAGCGTTGGGCGCTGTGTTCTTGTCGGCGGTGATTTTCTTCGCATTATCACTGTTCAAAATCCGCGAATGGATCATCGCCAGTATTCCGCTGCCACTGCGTGCGGGCATCGCGGCTGGGATTGGCTTGTTTCTGGCGATCATTGCGCTGGAAGGCGCCGGTATTGTGGTGGATAACCCCGCCACGCTGGTGGGCATTGGCGATCTAACCAAACCGGGGCCGCTGCTGGCAGTGTTGGGCTTTATCATCATCGTAGTGTTGGAAGCACGCCGCGTGACCGGTGCGGTGCTAATTGGCATTTTGGTGGTGACATTTATCTCAATGGGCATCGGTTTGTCGCCGTTTGCCGGGGTGTTTTCTGCGCCGCCATCCATCGCACCCACCTTTTTGCAGCTGGACATTGCCGGTGCGTTTAACGTCGGCCTGATCAGCGTGATCTTCGCTTTCCTGTTCGTTGACGTGTTTGATAACACCGGCACGCTGCTGGGCGTGACTAAACGTGCAGGCTTAGCCGATGAGAAGGGCAACGTACCGAAAATGGGCCGTGCGCTGATTGCCGACAGCGCAGCTGCGCTGTTTGGTTCGCTGCTGGGCACGTCAACCACCACCAGTTACGTAGAATCAGCGGCGGGCGTCAGCGCCGGGGGCCGTACCGGCTTAACCGCGATTGTGGTGGCGATTCTGTTTTTACTCAGCCTGTTCTTCTCACCGCTGGCCTCCAGCGTACCGGTATTTGCCACCGCGCCTGCGCTGCTGTTTGTGGCGGTATTGATGGCTTCGGGCCTGGCTGAGATTGACTGGAAAGACATCACTACCGCTGCACCGGTAACGGTAACGGCGTTAACCATGCCGTTAACCTACTCGATTGCTAACGGTATCGCTTTTGGTTTTATTACCTGGACCGTGGTGAAACTGTTGAGTGGCCGTACCAAAGAGGTCAATGTCGCACTGATCGTTCTGTCGATCCTGTTTGTGATTAAACTGGGGTGGCTGAGCGCCTGATAACCCCTCTCCGCCGCTGTTTATTTCGCAGCGGCGGGTTCGCCCCTTCACTGCCATTTCGCCTTCTCTTACTGGCTGATTGATCATTTTTGCGCAGCCGCTTCCAGAGCATAATAAATCCCCTGTTTCTTCTGCGATTAAGCGATAGTTTTGTCGTGTCTGAGGTTTTTGACCGAATCCTAAATTGCTGCGGTTTTACCGAAACGTGGAATGATTAAACTGCGGCAATCTGTTTCACTCTCTGTGCGACAGATTCCGGCGTGAACGAATACGACGCGGGAGACACATTCAGACGTGTCGGCGTTGCAGGGGAAAATAATGGATTATTTTTATGGAAGGTTTGAGCAGTGGGAACCGTTTACGTTTAATGGCGCTCGCTGCCGTGGAGGCAATAACATGGAAAAACTGGAAAAACGCATTGAGCGAGTCGAGCAGGATTTGCATCAGGTCAAAATTGATATAGCGGTGTTGACCGAGCGGTCGCAAACATTTGCGACAAAGGCTGATCTTGAAGTGATTCGAAGTGAGCATGGTGCATTCAAAAAAGAAGTGATTCAAAGATTCGACAACATAGACAAAAGATTCGACGCTATAGACAAGAAGTTCGACACCATAGATAAGAAGTTCGACGCCATAGACAAGAAATTCGATGCCCTTAATAACCGAATTATCTGGACAATGATGGTTCCTTTAACGCTGTTTGTGGTGGGGTGGTTCATTAAAACCGCGGTGCTTCACGTTTAGTTCTCGGCTGTCGATATGGCTAATCATCAATGCGGGACCTGCCCGCATTGATTGCTGTCGTGACGAGGCTGAAAGCGAACAAAACCTTATCTGAACGGCGGTTCGTTAAAGGTTCGCAGTTTCCGTGAATGCAATTTATCCCCTTCGGCGCGCAGCAGTTCTACCGCTTGAATACCGATCTGTAAATGTTCCGAGATTGCGCCTTCGTAAAAACGGTTTGCCTGACCCGGCAGTTTGATTTCTCCGTGCAGCGGTTTGTCAGAAACGCACAGCAACGTACCGTAAGGCACGCGAAAGCGATAACCCTGCGCGGCGATGGTGGCGCTTTCCATATCCACTGCCACCGCACGGCTCAGGTTGAAGCGCAATGCAGAGGCGGAGTAGCGCAGTTCCCAGTTGCGGTCATCGGTGGTAACCACGGTTCCGGTACGCAGGCGCTCTTTCACTTCTTCACCTGGCATGCCGCTGACCGATTTGGTGGCATCATAAAGCGCGCGCTGCACTTCGGCGATGCTTGGGATCGGGATATCTGGCGGCAATACGCTGTCGAGCACGTGATCGTCACGCAGGTAAGCGTGAGCCAGTACATAATCGCCAATGCGCTGACTTTCACGCAGTCCGCCACAGTGGCCAATCATCAACCAGGCGTGTGGGCGGATAACAGCTAGGTGATCGCAAATGGTTTTGGCATTCGACGGGCCAACGCCAATGTTGATCAAGGTGATGCCGCGACGATGAGGGGAAGTGAGATGCCAGGCAGGCATTTGGTGTTTCTTCCATGCTAAATCAGAAAGCATGGCGTCGCTGTCCGCGGTATCGGCGGTGAGCACCACATCACCGGCACAGACCAGGCTGTCGTAAGCTGTGTTGGGATCGCGCACCTGCTCAATAGCCCAGCGCACAAACTCATCAACATAGCGCGTGTAATTGGTGAACAGCACAAACGGCTGGAAATGTTCTACTGACGTGCCGGTGTAATGGCGCAGGCGCGCCAGCGAAAAGTCAGTGCGCAGTGCGTCAAAGTGGGACAGCGGGAAGCGCGCATCGACGTTGAACAAGCCATCAGCCGTTTCATCGCCAATCTGTGACAGTTCAGTGGTGGGGAAATGGCGCGCAATACCGGCGCTCATCGAGCGATCCAGTGACAAATCTGAACCATCAATCACGTAAGGATAAGGGATCTCTTGCGCTGATGGGCCGACTTCAATATCCACTTCATACTCTTTTTCCAGCATCGCTAACTGCTCGGCGATGTAATGGCGCAGCAGGGCTGGACGCGTAATTGAGGTGCTGTAACGGCCGGTGTGCGTAAAGCGTCCCCACGCGCGGGTGCGGTTTTGTTGCGGGCCATCGCCGTGCCAGCTGATGCGCAGCTCAGGGTAAACAAACAGACCTTGTGCGCGTGCCGCATAGTCAGGCAGCGTGCCATCTTCGGTGAAGGCTTTGATGGCAGTACGCAGGGCGTTTACCGATTCATCATATAAACGCTCAAGCTCATCAAGCGCCTGTTGGCTGGTCAAATTTTTCCGTTGTGTAGGCATAGCTTCTCCTTGGGGGTTTACAGCGAATTATCCTCAGCTTAGCGGGTTTGACGCTGGCTTTGGTTAATAATCTGTGATCAACCGCATTTTGCACCAACGTGGTGCTGGTGAGTTAGCCAAAGCACTCTATCGTTAGTGATCAAGTGGAAGCGAAAGGCGCTCAACGCCCCCAAATTCACCCTTCAACGTAAGATTTCGTCACAAACAGTGACTTTTGGCGAGATTATTGCTTACGAATTAACCGTGGCCACTCCCGGCCGCAGAATGTTCTCAAAGTGCTCCCCAGTCAGTGTATTCAGAAGTTGATTTCTCCCTATTTGGCATTCGCGCCTAACCGTGTTGAGGATGACAGCATGTCTGTGAAATTGATCAAGTTACCGATGAAACTCGTACTTGCAGGGTGTTTAACCACCGCGTTTTATGCACAGGCCGATATCAAGATTGGCGTGGCCGGCCCGTTTTCTGGCCCTAATGCCACCTATGGTGCGCAGTACTGGAAAGGCGCCACGCAAGCAGCCGAAGACATCAACGCCGCAGGCGGCGTGAACGGCGAGAAGATTGTGCTGGTGCAGGGCGATGATGCCTGCGAACCCAAGCAGGCTGTTTCTGTGGCTAACCGCTTGGTCGATCAGGATAAAGTGATGGCGGTGGTCGGCCACTTCTGCTCCTCATCAACCATGCCAGCGTCAGAAGTGTATGACGAAGCGGGTGTACTCACGATTACGCCAGGTTCAACCAACCCCAAAATTACCGAGCGCGGCATGAAATCGATGTTTCGCATGTGTGGACGTGATGACCAACAAGGCGCGATTGCCGCCAATTACATGATCGATACGCTTAAAGCCAAGAAAGTCGCGGTGATCCACGACAAAGATACTTACGGACAAGGCTTAGCCGATGCGACCAAAGCCGCATTGGAAAAACGCGGTGTGAAAGAGGTGCTGTATGAAGGCTTGTCGCGGGGCGAGAAAGACTTTAACGCGCTGGTGACTAAGATTGCTCAGGTCAATCCTGATGTGGTCTATTTCGGGGGATGTCATCCAGAAGCCGGGCCGCTGGTGCGTCAGATGCGTGAGCAGGGCGTGAAAGCGAACTTCTTCTCAGGCGACTGTATCGTAACCGAAGAGATGGTCACCGCCGCAGGTGGGCCGCAATACACCAAAGGCGTGTACATGACCTTTGGTAACGATCCGCGTCAAATCCCCGCAGGCAAAGCGGTGATTGAGAAATTCCGTGCCGGTGGTTTCGAACCGGAAGGATACACCTTGTACGCCTATGCCTCGATTCAGGCGATTGCCGCTGCGTACAAAGGCGCAGGCAAAGATAACGAAAAAGCCAGCGAGTGGTTGAAAGCCAATCCAGTCGATACTGTCATGGGACAGAAATCCTGGGATGGTAAAGGCGACCTGAAAGTCTCCGACTACGTCATTTATCAGTGGGATGATAAAGGCAAATACCACCAACTCTAATTTAATCGTCATTCTTCACGTTACGGGCGCGTTGGCTTCACTTGCTCACCCCGGTCACTGACGATTGTCAGCTCCCGGGGATTCCCAAGCTCACCGCCTTCCTGCGACGTGAATAATTTAGGGTAATGAGATCGCGCCTCGCTTGCGGGCGGGGCGAATTTCCAATGAGCCAGCGGTTTGGCTCTTTGCGGTGAGACTTCGCTATGGACGCTTTTTTCCTGCAGCAAATGATTAATGGCCTGACGCTGGGCGCGGTTTACGGCCTGATCGCCATCGGCTACACCATGGTTTACGGCATCATCGGCATGATTAACTTCGCCCACGGTGAGGTTTACATGCTCTCAGCCTACTTGTGCGCCATTGGTCTGGCGCTGCTCTCCTCTTTCGGTATTCACTCCTTTCCGCTGCTGATCTTCGGCACATTGCTCTTCACCATCGTGATTACTGCCGTTTATGGCTGGACGATTGAGCGCATTGCTTATCGTCCGCTGCGTAACTCCACCCGCTTAGCGCCGCTGATTTCGGCGATTGGCATGTCGCTGATATTGCAAAACTACGTGCAGCTGAGCCAGGGGCCGAATCAGCAAGGCGTGCCGACGCTGTTAACCGGTGTGCTGCGCATGGAGTTTGATGGCGGTGTGGTGCAGATCACCTGGACCAAAGTCTTTATTCTGATCGCCGCGGCGTGCGGCATGGCGCTACTAACCTGGATCATCCAGTACACGCGGTTGGGCCGCATCTGTCGTGCCGTGCAGCAAGATCGGCGCATGGCTGCCATTCTCGGCATTAACACCGATCGGATCATCTCACTGGTGTTTGTTATTGGCGCATCAATGGCGGGGCTGGCGGGCGTGCTGGTCACTATGAACTACGGCACGTTTGATTTTTACGCCGGGTTCATCATCGGCATCAAAGCGTTTACCGCCGCAGTGCTCGGCGGTATCGGCTCGTTGCCCGGCGCGATGTTAGGCGGCCTGCTGCTGGGCGTGGCGGAGGCGCAGTTCGCCGGATTGGTGAATTCTGACTACAAAGATGTGTTCTCTTTTGCCCTGCTGGTGGTGATTTTGATCTTCCGGCCGCAGGGATTACTGGGGCGACCGCTGGTAGCGAAAGTGTGAGGAAGCAGGCATGAGTGAAACCATTCAGGGAATCAATCTTCGCCATACGCTGCGGGAAACGGTGCTGGCAGGATTTATTGCGTTGATCGTATTTGGGCCGATTGTCGGCATCGTGTTAGACGGTTATCAGTTTCAACTTGAGCCGCTGCGTGTGGCGCTGCTGGTTGCCATTGTGATGGCGGGACGTTTGCTGTTTAGCCTGTTTATGCAAACCACTCAAGGTAAAAAACTGCTGCGAAAATTTGCAGATGTGGATGATGGCGTTTACGTGCGTGAGCCAGGCTACCGCTCACGTTTGCGCTGGATTATCCCGCTGCTGCTGATCGCCGCCTGTGTTTTCCCGGCCTTCTCCAGCAAATATCTGTTAACCGTGGCTATTCTCGGGCTGATTTATGTGCTGCTCGGGCTGGGGCTGAACATTGTGGTCGGCCTTGCTGGGCTGCTCGATCTCGGTTATGTGGCGTTTTATGCCATTGGGGCATATGGCCTGGCGCTGGGTTATCAATATCTCGGCCTGGGATTCTGGAGCATGTTGCCGTTGGCCGCATTGATGGCGGCCTGTGCTGGCGCGTTGTTGGGCTTTCCGGTGTTGCGTATGCACGGTGATTACCTGGCGATTGTCACGCTGGGGTTCGGTGAAATCATTCGATTGGTGTTAAACAACTGGCTCGCATTTACCGGCGGCCCCAATGGCGTTTCCGTGCCGTCGCCGACCTTTCTCGGGCTGGAATTTGGCCGTCGCGCTCGTGAAGGCGGCGTGCCGTTTCATGAGTTTTTCCATCTCAGCTACAACCCGAATATGAAGTTTATCTTTATCTATGCGGTGCTGGTTCTGGTGGTGTTACTGGTGCTGTTTATTAAGCATCGCCTGACGCGTATGCCCATCGGCCGCGCCTGGGAAGCGCTGCGCGAAGATGAAATCGCCTGCCGCGCGATGGGGCTGAATCACGTGTTGGTTAAACTCTCCGCCTTCATGCTGGGCGCCTCAACCGCTGGCATTGCTGGGGTGTTTTTTGCCAGCTATCAGGGTTTTGTCAATCCCACCTCGTTTACCTTTTTCGAATCCGCGTTGATTCTGGCGATTGTGGTGTTGGGCGGGATGGGATCAACGCTGGGCGTGGTGCTGGCAGCCTTTGTGCTGACCGTTGCGCCAGAGCTATTGCGCAGTTTCGCCGAGTATCGTGTACTGCTGTTTGGCATGTTGATGGTGTTGATGATGATTTGGCGTCCGCGTGGTCTGGTGCGCACCAGCCGCGTTGGCGTGCCGCTGCGCAAAGGGGTTCGCCATGACTGATGCGATTTTGCAGGTGGATAATTTGATGATGCGCTTCGGTGGCATCAAGGCGTTAAACGATGTCAGTTTGAAAGTTGAGCGCGGTTCCGTCACGTCACTGATTGGCCCCAATGGTGCCGGGAAAACCACCGTGTTCAACTGTTTAACCGGTTTTTACCGTGCCAGCGGTGGGCGGATACAGCTAAATGCGAATCAGCGCTCCACCGATGTGATTCAGGTACTGGGGGAGAAAATCCATCCCAGCGACTGGATTAACCCGACGCAACTTGGATCGCGCGTCTGGTACAAAATGTTTGGCGGGGCGCATTTGGTGAACCGCGCTGGGCTGGCGCGTACCTTTCAAAACATTCGCCTGTTCCGGGAAATGTCAGTGATTGAAAATCTGTTAGTGGCGCAGCACATGCTGGTGAACCGCAACTTACTGGCGGGCGTGTTTAATACGCGCGGCTATCGTGCAGCAGAGAACCTGGCGCTGGATCGCGCCTTTTACTGGCTGGAGATGGTGGATTTGGTGCCAACCGTCAACCGGCTGGCGGGCACGCTCTCCTACGGTCAGCAGCGGCGTCTGGAGATTGCCCGCGCCATGTGTACGCAACCGGAACTGATCTGCCTGGACGAGCCGGCGGCAGGGCTGAATCCCGTCGAAACTGATGCGCTTAGCGCTATTTTGCACCGGCTGCGTGCCGATCACCGTATCAGCGTGCTGCTGATTGAACATGACATGCCAATGGTGATGAGCATCTCCGATCACATCGTGGTGCTCGATCACGGTGATGTTATCGCCCAAGGCACACCGCAACATATTCGGCACGATCCACGGGTAATCGCCGCCTATCTGGGCGTGGATGATGAGGAGGATGCGCATGGCTGACGTATTAGCATTTGAGTCGGTAAATGTGTTCTACGGACCGCTGCAGGCGTTAAAAAACGTGTCACTGACGGTTGCGGAAGGGGAAACCGTGGCGTTGATTGGCGCAAATGGTGCCGGGAAATCAACCTTGTTGATGTCGATTTTCGGCCAGCCGCGTATCGCCAGCGGTGAGATTCGCTATCGCGGTGAACCGATCAGTCATAAATCGACCCATTTCATCGCGGCAAACGGCATTGCGCAGGCCCCGGAAGGGCGGCGCATTTTTGCCGACATGACGGTGGAAGAAAATATGCAGATGGGCACCATCGCCATCGGCAACCGTCATCAGAAAGAGGATTTGGAACGGATGTACGCGCTGTTTCCACGCTTGCTGGAGCGCCGCAAGCAGCGGGCAATGACGCTTTCTGGCGGTGAACAACAGATGCTGGCGATTGCGCGTGCCTTGATGAGTCGTCCAAGCTTGCTGCTGCTGGATGAACCAAGTCTGGGCTTGGCACCGATTGTGGTTAAGCAAATCTTTACTATTTTGCGTGAATTGACCGCGCAGGGCATGACGCTGTTTCTGGTGGAACAGAATGCACGTCATGCGTTGAAGCTCGCCGATCGCGGTTACGTGATGGTCAATGGCGAGATTCGACTGAGCGGCAGTGGAGCAGAATTGCTGAATAATGAAGAGGTCCGCAGCGCTTATCTCGGCGGCGGAACAGATCATGCCGCGGGTGAAGTTAAAATATTGTAATAATGTCTGAATTGGGCGAGGAAACACTTTGCATAAATTCTCGCCCCCTATCATCATAAGATCTCCTGTCCAATCTCTTCTGATTTGGTATTCCCTTGCAAAATCCTGGCGTAGCAGTGATGCAGGCGATCAAGCGTACTGCGTGGTATCCCAAACGTCGCGCTTATCGCACGCTTTATTGGCGTGAGATCTCGCCATTAGCAGTGCCTATCTTTATCGAAAACCTCTGCGTCTTATTGATGGGCGTATTGAGCACCTTCCTGGTCAGCTGGCTGGGCAAAGAGGCGATGGCGGGCGTTGGCCTGGCTGACAGCTTCAACATGGTGATCATCTCCTTTTTTGCCGCTATCGATTTAGGCACTACGGTGGTGGTGGCCTTCAGCCTGGCGAAGCGTAACGGTAAACGCGCCCGAGCCGCGACGCGCCAATCTTTAGCGATGATGACCATGCTGGCGTTTGTGCTGGTGATCGCTATTGAGTTCTGGGGACATCTGATTATCGATCTCATTGCTGGTGCGGCCGATCCCAAGGTGAAAGCGTTGGCGCTGAGTTATTTGCAGATCTCGGCATGGAGCTATCCTGCTGCGGCTATTACGTTAATCGGCAGCGGAGCACTGCGCGGGGCAGGCAATACCAAAATCCCAATGCTGATTAACGGCGGCATGAATATCCTGAATATTGTCATCAGTAGCGTGCTGATTTACGGCTGTTTTTCCTGGGACGGGCTGGGCTTTGTCGGCGCGGGATTGGGCTTGACGATCACCCGTTACATTGGCGCTATCGCAGTGATTTACGTGCTGATGATCGGCTTTAACGCCTCGCTGAAAATCTCGTTGAAAAGCTATTTCCGCCGCTGGAACAGCAATATTTTGTTTGAGGTATTGAGCATCGGCGTACCCGCCAGTATCGAATCGGTGCTGTTCAATGGCGGTAAATTGTTGACGCAAGTGTTTGTCGCTGGCATGGGAACCAGCGAAATCGCCGGTAACTTTATCGCCTTCTCAATCGCTTCCTTGATCAACCTGCCGGGCAATGCACTCGGTTCCTCCTCAACGATTATTACCGGTACCCGGCTCGGAAAAAATCAGGTGTTCCAGGCGGAGCGGCAGGTCAGGCATGTGTTCTGGCTGGCAACGATCTGCCTTACCGGGATGGCGATGCTAACTGTGCCGCTGGCAGGGATTCTGGCGCGCTTCTACACCAGCGATCCAGAAGTGATTAATGTGACGCAGCATTTGATTTGGCTCAACGCCTTGTTCATGCCGATTTGGGCAGCGTCGTGGGTACTGCCAGCCGGGCTGAAAGGCGCACGCGACGCACGTTACACCATGTATGTTTCGATGTTCAGCATGTGGTGCGCCCGCGTGGTGGCCGGTTATCTGCTGGGAATCGTCCTTGGTATGGGCGTAGTGGGCGTTTGGCTTGGTATGTTCCTCGATTGGGCAGTGCGCGGCATTTTCTTCTGGTGGCGACTGAACAGCGGAAAATGGCTGAATAACTACCGCAAAATGGTGGCGAAAAACGGGTAATCTTTTTTCCCTCTCTTGCATTAGTGAGAGAGGGAAAAACACCTTGGCGCTCACCCCCTCACAATGCCAATCTTATGCGTAAAATTTCAGTCAGTTGCACAGTGCAGCACGGCGATTCCCTGACTAGCGTTAACAGCGCTCCGCATCGACGGAGACAATAAAAATCGTATCCTACGCAATGAACAGGTGAATATATGGCAGGTATTAAACCGCTGCTGGCTTTGCTGCCACTGCTGTGCAGCGCCCCGTTGTGGGCGAGCACCTTCGTTTATGTCTCAAATGCCGACTCCGGCAGCGTTTCGCGTTATCAACTCAATCAACACTCGGGCGCGCTTAAGTGGCTGGGTGATACGCCTGCAGGCAAAAAAATCATGCCATTAGCCGCCAGTCCCGATGGCAAACACTTATACGGTGCGTTGCGCAGTCCACCCTATTCGATTGTGAGCTGGCGGGTGAATCGGCAAAACGGTGCCCTGGATAAGCAGGCGGTGGCGCCGGTTGACGCCAGTTTCCCCTTTATCACCACCGATAAAACAGGCCGTTATCTGCTTGCCGCCTCTTACGATAGCGATATCGTGACCAGTAACCGCATCGATCCTCAAGGCATCGTCACCGCTAACGTGACGGGACGATTTCATACTGGGCCGCATGCCCATTCAGTCATACCCGATGCCAGCAACCATTCGCTTTACGTCGGTAATCTCGGCGCAGATCGGCTGCTGCAACTCACACTGAGCGATCAGGGCGGCATCACGCCAGTGGGTAAAGGGTACGTAGCGGGCGAGAAAAACAGTGGCGCGCGCCATTCGGTGATGTCGCCCGATAACCGCTTTGTTTACAACCTGGCGGAGATGAGCGGCACCGTGACGCAATATTCACGCGCGGCAGATGGCGCTCTGAAAGAAGTGCAGCGTTGGCCGAATGCGGTCGCCGAGAAGTATGGCTTGCAGCACGGCGTACAACGCCCGGCAGGTTACAGCGATCCCACGCCACGCATCTGGGCTGCTGACATTCAAATTACCCCCAATGGTCATTTCCTCTACGTTACTGAACGCACCTCCAGCACCGTCAGTGGTTATCGGGTTGACCCATCATCCGGTGCATTAAGCTTGATCGGCAGTTGGCGCGTAGAAAAACAGCCACGCAGCATCGCTATTGATGCACAAAGCCAATGGCTGATTGCCAGCGGTGAAAAAAGCGCCGTGATTGGCAGTTATGCCATTCATCCTCAAAGTGGCGCGTTGCAGCGGGTCGCTGAAGCGCCAAGTGGCAAGGGCTCAAATTGGGTGACACTGATTTCACACTGAGTTGTTTTCACATCCGGTTTGTTGGCTTTACGTTTATTCGCCGGTGCTAAGTGCATCGGCTTTTTCTTAATCATTCCGCCGACCGGTTGGAAATAAGTAAAAGCTATTATTTCCCGCGGGTAGATCTGTGTCATTTTTTAATGGACATCGTCAATTAAATAACTCTCTTCATCGCTTTGCGACTCTGACTTAAATAGCGTTTCCGTTCGGTGATATTTATTCTCGCTTTCCTGTTTACTCAACAGTTATTTAGCCAGGAGAAAGAACGATATGGAAAAAAGCTTCGATAACGGCTCGCCGCTGTTTAGCGTACGGCAGCTTTCTGTGGCGCTTCCGGCGGGAATGGATCGTCAGTTTGCGGTGGAAAACCTCAGTTTCGACCTCGCAGCCGGTGAAATCCTGTGTATTATCGGCGAATCCGGCTCTGGCAAATCCGTCACTGCCCATGCGGCGATGGGATTGCTACCCCGCGCGTTGCAGATCACCAAGGGCGAAATTGTACTGCGCGGCCAGAATTTACTGACGCAATCGCCTGAAACCCTGCGTCAGTTACAGGGCCGCACGATTGCCATTATCTTTCAGGACCCGCTGTCCGCCTTGAATCCACTGATGACTATCGGGGCGCAAATTATAGAAGTGATGGAGTCACATAATGTGGGTGATGCGCCGTCGCGACGACAGAAAATGTTGTCGCTGTTAGACGAAGTGGGATTACCCGAACCCGAACGCATGCAGCATCAATATCCGTTTCGTTTGTCCGGTGGGCAACGTCAACGTGTGATGATCGCCATGGCATTGACGCTGGATCCTGATGTGTTGATTGCTGATGAACCGACTACCGCGCTGGATGTCACCACGCAAGCGCAAATCCTTAAGCTGATCCGCGAGTTACAACAGCGTAAAGCGATGAGCGTGATGTTTATCACTCACGATTTTGGCGTGGTCGAAGAGATTGCCGATCGGGTGATTGTGATGGAAAAGGGCAAGATGGTGGAATCAGGCCCGGCACAGCGCGTTTTACGCCATCCGCAGCATCCCTATTCGCGCAAACTGATTGCGGCGGTACCGCGCTTACAGCAGCAGGCGCGGACACGTAATGCGCTTTCTCCGCAGGTGCTTGAAGTCAAAGCGCTGTGCAAAACTTATCGTAGCGACAGCGGTTGGTTTAGCCGTAGCCGGGAAGTGACCGCACTGAACAAGGTGAGTTTCAGCCTGAAAAAAGGCGAAACCTTAGGTATCGTCGGCGAATCGGGTTCGGGAAAATCTTCGCTGGGGCGCGTGCTGCTCAAGCTGTTGCCTGCCGACAGTGGTGAAGCGATCTTTGATGGACGTGACATTTTACCAATGAGCGAAAGCGCTTTTCGTCCACTGCGTCGCTGGATACAAATGGTGTTTCAGGACCCGTTTGCTTCACTCAATCCCCGCCATACCATTGGCACCATTCTCTCGGCTGGCCCGCTGGCGTTGGGCGGCATGAGCCAGACAGAAGTTAAGCGCAAAGCGCAGCAGCTGTTGAGCCTGGTGGGGCTGGAACCCAGCGCCTGGGAACGTTACCCGCATGAGTTTTCCGGTGGTCAACGCCAGCGTGTTGGCATTGCCCGTGCGCTGATGTTTGACCCGGTGTTGCTGGTGGCAGATGAGTCGGTTTCCGCGTTGGATGTCTCAATTCAGGCGCAGGTGCTGGCGTTGCTAAAAGAAGTGCAGGAAAAAACCCAGGTCGCGATGATTTTTATTACCCACGATCTGCGCGTTGCCAGCCAGGTGTGTGACGAAATTGCGGTGCTGTACAAAGGGGAGATTGTCGAACAGGGCACGCCACAGGCGGTTTTCCAGCAGCCGAAACACGCTTATACCGCACAGCTGGTGGCGTCGATTCCAGGCGAAGCCTCGGCCATCGCGTCTTAAGTGGAATCAGAAAAAGCTATGACGAAACAGGTTGTGATCGTCCACTAAGTCGCCAATGCTGCAAACAGGTTGCAGTTGGATGAAAACGTCGCTAACCCTTTCTTCTTGATGGTTTTTTTAACCAGCGTGGAGGTCGACATGATGGCAGCAACAGCAGTTCCGGTTCATCCGCAAGACGTTAATCTCGGTGTGCTTGGCACCATGCTGAGTTACTGGGTGCGCAGCGTGAATATTGCCGTTTCGCGTGACCTCGATGAGCAGCTATCTGGGCTGGAGGTTGCGCGCGGTACGGGAAAAATCAGCACGTTACTGATTATCGATCATCATCCTGGCATTCGCCCTTCGCTGATTGCTGAAGTCATACAGCGCGACCGTTCCGCAATGGCGCGTTTGATTGACCAAATGGAGCAGCAGCAACTGCTCACACGTCAAACGGGTGAACAGGATCAGCGCTCCCAGGCGCTGTTTCTCACGCCACGAGGCGCCGCATTAGCACAACATGTTCGCCAATTAACTCAGCAGCAGGAAGATCGCTTTTTCCGCCATTTAACGGCACAGGAAAAAAAGTCAGCGATTAAACTGCTGAAGAAAATCATGCGTTATTCTCCCTGACTTTCCGCTTTATCACTGAATATCTCTCGCTACGTGGAAGGTTTAATTCTGCTTGGTAGCGCCAGCTTTTGTCTTTATTTTGGGTTCACCTGAGAAATTGGGCGAAATAACGTAGGGCAACCGCGAGTATTTATATGCCAGGTCCATTTGTTGTACCCGTTCATGGGGATGTGGAATGCCCGACAAAGGTGGATGTTGTGGTCATTGGCGGTGGCATTATTGGCTGCTCCACCGCACTGGAAATTGCTGAGCAGGGCATTAGCGTGGCGCTGTGTGAAAAAGGGGGCATTGGGCAAGAGCAATCGAGCCGAAACTGGGGCTGGGTGCGGCTTTCGCGTCGCGATCCGCGTGAAGTGCCGCTGATGGCAGCATCATTACGTATTTGGCAAACCCTGAATCAGCGCATCGGTGCAGAAACGGGCTATCGGCGCGCGGGCATTGTCTTTCACTGTGCCGACGATGAGGCTTTTCAGCAGCATCAACGCTGGACGCGTCATCTGGAAGGCTCAGAATATAACGCTGAAATGGTTGATCGTGCTGGCTTTGAACGTCTGTTTCCGGGGCAACGCTTAGCCGGTGTTGGGGCGTTATATACCCCAGATGATGGACGCGCCGAACCGCAAAAAGCGGCCCCGGCGATAGCTGAAGCCGCACGCAAGCAGGGCGCATCGATTTTGACGGAGTGCGCAGTGCGCGGCATTGATACTGCTGCCGGACGCGTCTGTGGCGTATTTACCGAGCGGGGGTACATCGCCTGTCAGCAAGTGGTGTTGGCTGGTGGTGCCTGGTCAAGCTTGTTTGCAGGTCGCCTCGATTTGCGTTTACCGCAGTTAAAGGTATTGAACAGCGTAGTGCGGACCGAACCGCTCGCGGGTGGCCCCGAGACGGCTGTATGGGCGCGGGATTTTGCGGTGCGCAAACGTCTGGATGGCGGTTACACCATCGCGTCCGGGCATGAAAGTCAGGTTGATATCGTGCCGAAAACCTTCCGCTTCGCCCGTGATTTTATTCCTGCGCTACGCCATGAATGGGGTTCGCTGCGTTTGCGCCTGGGTGGACGCTTCTTTGATGAACTGCGCATTCCCGATCGCTGGGAGATGGATGAACCCAGCCCGTTTGAATATTGCCGGGTACTCGATCTACCGCCGTCGAGAACCTTAACCGACAAGGTACTGGATCAGCTGCGTCAGCAACTTCCCGCCTTCGCTAATCTCAAAGTCGCCCAGCGTTGGGCGGGCTGCATTGACGTACTGCCTGACGCGATTCCGGTGATCTCTCCGGTTGAACGTTATCCCGGTTTGTATATGGCGACCGGCTTTTCCGGCCACGGTTTTGGAATTGGCCCGGCGGCGGGACGCCTGATGGCTGATCTGGTGTTGGGTCGCCAACCGGTGGTGGATCCCCGTGCATTCCGCTTTTCGCGTTTTAGTGACGGCTCAAAAATTGAAATTATCACCGGCTTTTGACTTGTCGGGCGAGACTGCCCGACGTTGCGTTCCCTGACCTGAGGAAAAAAGATGAGCGATAAGTTTGCGGATCACCTGCCCCCTATTTCGCGTCGGCAGGCATTGATTTATCTGGCATCGGGTACGGCGGCGCTGGCGATGCCTTCGCTGTTTGGCGGTAACATGGCACGTGCGGCGATGCCCGGCGCAGGTAAGGGTGGGCAAATGGTCGTGGGCTTTTCGCAGGAGCCGACAGTGTTTAACCCTTTAATGCCGCATATTGAGGTGGATGATGGCCTGCATTTTAGCCTGTTCGATCAGCTGATTGGTGTAGATGACAAAGGCAATTTGTTTCCTAAACTGGCGACAGAAGTGCCGACGCTGGAAAACGGTGGTATTAGCGCGGATGGCCTGAATTTCCATCTCAAACTGCGGGATAACGTGAAATGGCACGACGGTAAACCTTTCACCGCGGAGGACGTGAAATTCACGTTGGAGCTGCTGGTAGATGCCAACTTCCGCAGTTGGACGCGTACCGGGCATGAACTGGTGCGCGACATTAAGGTGGTGTCGCCAACCGAAATTACCTGGCGGATGGAGAAACCGTACTCGCCTTATACCTCTATTCTGGCCGCAACTTTTATTGTGCCTAAGCATGCTTTCGACGGCGTAGCCGATAAAAACACCGCCCCTTTTAACACGGCACCCATTGGTACCGGCCCTTTTAAGTGGCAGCAGCGCGTGCCGGGCGATCACATTGAGCTGGTGGCAAACAAAAGCTATTTCCTCGATGGCCCGATGCTGGAACGGCTGATCTATAAATACATCCCCGATCTCAATGTGATGTATACCCAGTTCGCCTCCGGTGATATCGATGTGGTGGGCTTGCAGTGGATCACCGCCGATCACTATGACGAAGCGAAGAAGCTGCCCAATAAAGTGGTGGATGTGTTTCAAAGCGCCACCATTGAGAACTTTGCGTTCAACCTTGGCAAGCCGCAGTTTCAGGAGCTTGCCGTGCGCGAGGCGCTGTATTACGCCATCGACAAACAGACGATTATCGACGCGCTCTATTACGGTTTGCCGAAGCCGACCGAAACCTATATGCCGATGCAGTCATTTTATTTCAATCCCGACCTGCCGAAGCATGAATACAATCTCGATAAAGCCAAAAAGCTGCTCGATGATGCGGGCTGGAAACCGGGCGCGGGGGGTATTCGCGAAAAGAATGGCGTACGGCTGTCGTTCAGTAATTCCACCACCGCGGGCAATCATCTGCGCGAACAGATGCAGCAATTTATCCAGCAAAGTTTTCAGGAAATTGGCGTGGAGATGAAAATTGCTAACCTGCCACCGGCAGTGATGTGGGGCGATTTCTGGATGCTGTCAAAATATGACAGTGCGATTGTCGGACTGAACTATCTCACCGGTTCCGATCCCGATACCGCTAATTACATGCATTCAACGTCCATTCCCGCGCAGGGCGGTGCAGGGCAGAACGTGTTCCAGTATAAAAATCCAGAAGTGGATACCTTGCTGGTTCAGGGTGCAGCAGAGTTTTCGCCAGAAAAACGTAAGGCAACTTACCTGAAAATCCAGGCGCTGGTGCGTAAGGATCTGCCGGTGTTAACGCTGTTTACCTTCGCTAACGTGCGCGGCTACAAGCAGGGCGCAGAGAACATTACGCCAAATATCAACGTGCGTATCGACAGTTGGAACGTGAACAGCTGGGGCTGGAAAGCCTAATGGGTTAACGCGTTTTGCTTCACCTTAAGCCTCTTTTTCCGCTTAAGAGGCTTAAGGGCGGCGCAAACCAGTGGTACATCGCTCTGAGGAGAATGCGTATGGCAGCTTTTCTGTTGAGACGCGTGGGGCAGAGCCTCATTCTGCTGTTTTTGGTTTCGATCATTGGCTTTACGGCACTGAATTTGGCACCGGGTGGCCCACTCTCGCAATTTGCCTTAACGCCGGGCATGACGCAGGAAGCGATGCAGCGTATTGCTGAACAGATGGGACTCAATCGTCCTTTGCCGGTGCAATATTTTGACTGGTTAAGCCATCTGGTGCGCGGCGACTGGGGGCGTTCTTACCGCGACGGTGAACCGGTGTTGCGCATTATCTTCTCGCATCTGCCTGCCACGCTGTTGTTAATGGTGAGTTCAATGGTGCTGTCGATTACCATCGGTGCCTTGGCGGGAATCAAGAGCGCGACCCAGCGCAACAGCCTATTCGATCAGGTTTCCACACTCTCCTCAATGATCGCGCTGTCGATTCCCACTTTCTGGTTCGGTCTGGTGGCGATCTATTTCTTCTCGCTAAAGCTGCAATGGTTGCCCGCTGGCAATATGTATACGGTGGGCGATGGGTCGGTGCTGGATGTGTTGCGTCACTTGATCCTGCCGGTTTTGGTGCTGACCTTCGTGGATGTGGCGATCTGGAGCCGCTACATGCGTACCGCCACGCTGGAAGTGATTCATCAGGACTTCGTCAAAACAGCTCGCGCCAAAGGTGTGCCGCCGCGTCGGGTGCTGATGAAGCATGTGGTCGGTAACGCGCTTTTACCGATGATCACGCTGGCGGGCATGCAGCTTCCTACGGTGCTGGGCGGCGCGTTAGTGGCAGAAACGGTATTCACCTGGCCTGGCATGGGACGGCTGTTCCTGGACAGTTTGGGGTACAGCGATTATCCGGTGGTGATGGGGCTGCTGATGTGTTCAGCCTTGTTGGTGTTAGTGGGCAATTTACTGGCTGACGTAATAACCGCGCTGGTCGATCCGCGCATTCGTCCAACCTGAGGTGAATATATGGCTTCTTCAGTATTAGCACCGTCGGTGATCAGAGTGCGCTGGTGGCACAACCGGACACTGCAGCGTTTTATACAGCATCGCCTGGCTTGTGCCAGCCTGATCATCATCATTCTCATGGCGCTGGCCTGCGCCTTCGGCCCGCTGCTGCTGCCGTTTGACGATCTGTTTATTGATCTGCGTGCGCGCTTTGCGCCACCGATGACCGGTTATCACTGGTTGGGCACCGATCCGTTAGGCCGTGACGTGTTGGCTCGCTTATTAATGGCGGGACGTATTTCACTGCTGGTTGGTTTTTTCGCCATGGTACTTAGCATTATGCTGGGCACCGTTGTCGGCATTGTGGCGGGCTATTACGGCGGGCGGATGGGTGCGCTGTTAATGCGCATCGTAGATGCTTTTCTCGCTTTCCCAAGTGTCTTTTTGCTGCTGGCGCTGGCTGCGTTTATCAAACCCAGCCCGGCGATGATCACCGTGATTATCGCCGTAACCAGCTGGATGGAGGTGGCGCGTATTGTTGAGGCAGAAGTCCGCTCGCTGCGTGAAAGGGAATATATTCTAGCAGCCAGAATGCTTGGCTTATCTGGGCGATGGATTATGTTTCGCGAGCTGTTACCCAATGTCGTGGGGCCGATTATCGTCGCTGCCACATTGACGGTGGCACGCGCCATTCTGCTGGAGGCGTACATCAGTTTTCTCGGTTATGGCATTCAACCGCCGTTGCCAAGCTGGGGCAATATGCTCAACGGGGCACAGCAATATTTGCTGCGTGCACCGTGGCTCGCTTTGGTGCCTGGCATTGCCATCACGCTTGCAGTGACCTGCTTCAACTTCATTGGCGACGGATTACGCGATGCGCTCGACAGCCGCAGTGATAAATCTTAGTGGCGCGGCTTAGTTGATTTTTGGTAAAGCAGCGCAGAAATTGGTGGTTCTGATCTGCGTTGAAAACCGGTTAACTCAAACCATCAACCCTTGAGGAGACGACAAAATGAAACACCTAAAAGCATGGTTTGAGGCCTGGCTGGCAGCCGATCGCTCAACCAACGCAGACGCCAGTGAATCGACCCTGGATAGTGAGCTTCTGTTCCCCATCAGCCAACTTTATGGGCTGGAGTATTATCCCTCCATTCACCGCTATCATGAAAAATAGCCGCTGTTGCTGCTTAACCTCTTACTTAACCATGTAAAGGCCCGCTTAGATCCGCGGGCCTTTTTTTGTCCATTTTGCTGCTGCGTTGCCACGTACTCTTTCAACACCGCTGCTTAATCGTTATGCGCAGAATGAAACCTACGGCTTTCACGTTGATGGCGTGGTGCGCAGCAATGGTCAAAGTGGCTGGATGCGAACCGATCTCTCCACCACGCTGTTTCTTTCTGAGCCTGAAAGCGCGTTTTGGTAAAGAAGAGGAGATTTTGTCGCTGCTTAACCTTTATCATAATGTATTGCGTGGCTGGACGGACGTTTAAGACGTTGCATCAGGCAGAGCAGGAGAGGTGTGCAGCGGCTGCGGTAAGAGGGCTGCTTTGTGGCAGCACCTTTTCATCAGGCTGTTTTAGGCACAAAAAAAAACAGACATCCGGGGATGTCTGTTTTTTCGAATTTGGCTCCTCTGACTGGACTCGAACCAGTGACATACGGATTAACAGTCCGCCGTTCTACCGACTGAACTACAGAGGAATCGTTGGAACGAGGCGAATATTAACGGCGACGTCTGAGGGTGTCAACAGCAAAAAATACATTATCATTCAACTGGCTAGCTTTAGCACAAAGCGATCGCGATTTAAGCAGATTCTGATGCATTTGCCGTCAGGCGGCTTAAGGGATCTTGTTGATAAAACTGGCGTAAGTGCTGATACATCGCTGGAAAACGTTCAGCTAACAGATCGGGTGCGGTGAAGAAATATTCGGATAGCACCGCAAAGCATTCAGCAGGATCGCTGGCGGCGTAGGGATCGATACTTGCCGCCTGTTCGCCGACCAGCTCAACTTCGCTTTCGATCTCTTCCATTGCCGCACGTAAATCCCTTTCCCACAGCGCGACTTCGCGCAGCGGCATCAGCGGAATACCGCTGGTGTAGCCGCTTCCACGGGCATCCAGTTTGTGCGCGACTTCGTGAATCACCAGGTTGTAGCCGGAGAGATCAAACGAATCCTGAATATCCTGCCAGTTCAACACCACCGGACCTTGCGTCCAGCTTTGTCCGGCATGCACCGCAGGAGCACTGTGTACCAGTCCCGCTTCATCCTGCCAGTTGTCATGCACGGAAAAGGGTTCGGGATAGATCAGCACGTCGTGAAAACCATCCAGCCAATCCAGGCCTAACGTCAAAACGGGCAAACAGAACAGCAGGGCGATGCGCACGCTGCGTAACGCGTCGAGCTGCACGCCATCCAGCAGAACCAGTTTTTTCTGAGAGAGAAACCGCTGCGCTAACAGCACCAACGCTCGCTGTTCGTCATCGGTAAGAAGAGTAAAGATCGGTTGCGCCAAACCTTGCTGCCACGGCAGCTCGGCCAAAGCCGTATCAACATGCGTTTTCCAGGGCCAGGTAAACATCACAGCACTCGCTCAGAATCAGATGACCACGCTATCCTGACGCGCCAGACATAAAAATGCCAGCATCGAAACATCATGCTGGCAAGGTTTGTTTGGTGACAGGGACAAGGCACCTATTCAAACGGGTCGGACTCAAAATGTCTGTGATTCAACCCGCAAAGCGCGATGAATTAGTCTCTTTCAACGCGTTGAAATTCCACCACCCACACCCACGGATTCACTTCCCAACTGGTGGCGCCATACTGCTTTTGCCACGCTTTACGGTAGGCTTCTTTGGGCGATTCTGAATTCATATTCATGGTGAAGAAGTTATTGAGGAAGTGGGAATCGGTCTGCACCCCTTCCGCCATGATGTCATCTTCACTAATATCCTGGATCTTTTCGGCACGTACGCCCGTGATCTGCAGATTGATGCGGCTCGCCCAACGCGGCATGTGGATGGCGGTTTGCCAGCCAAACTGCTCGCCTTCAGTGTCGTTCATCGAATGATGGCCTAATTCATTGCTGTCGGCACGATACTGGCAAAATTCGGGCAGGCGGAACGGCGTAGGATCGCGCTCATACTCCGCCAGGGCGCTTTCAGGCACAATCGGCCCACGCCAGGTTTCTCGCACCCATAAAATATCACCCGGTTTGCCATAAGGGCATTGATAGCTGATGTCTGTCATCGCCATCATTTTGTAACCATGCAAATGGTTTGCACTGACATCAAAGGCGTGTACACCTTCATGGTTATCTTGTCCTGGACCGAACGCCTGCGTTTTCATAATGCGCCGGGTTTGCGTCTGCTGACCAACCAGCAAGGCTCGAACACGCTGCTCGGAAAAAAGAATCGGCCGTTCTTTCATTGAGTACCTCTTTTTATTAGTAGAACCCGGTTACTGCGGTAAGCATTTTTCGCTGAATGCGCTCTAGCATAGAGCGTATATATCATTTTGCTTAATAATTTGTCGCCTTATTATCAGGCGGCTGCTGCGTATTTTGGTCTTAAAAAAGAGCAAAATGCAAAATTCGAACCAAACCCGCCAGAATAATTTGTGTTAGGCGGCTAATTGCCCAGATACAGTACGTTATAACGGCAAAAATGGGAACCTTTTCAGATTTGTTAACCTGTCCGAATAGCCTGTTTCCGTGATAGCGCGCAGCGACGAGCGCCAGCCTGAATTTGGCAGAAAAAAGCATTAATGTTGTAAACCATTACCGATCTTAAACTGATTCATTTAACTACAATCACTTAAGGAAATGCTTAAAAGAGGATGATTTGCGGTTATTAACGGCGAGAAATGCTATATAAATGATCGAGATCCCACTTTCCTGCCTGAAATCTCCGGCAGCGCCGCTCTTTTCCACAGCACTGTAAAAAAAGTGTCATTAGCCAGTCGTTATGATGGCCTGCCGTTCGCGACGCCTCTTTTTTCCGGGGTCGCGCATAAAACACTACAGGGAGATGGATTATGTCACTCACTCTTTGGCAATCCCGCTTTGAAAGCTGGTTTCAACTCAATTGGGTTCATGACGATAAGGCTCACGATATTGCGCATTTACGCCGCGTATGGATGAGTGCGCAACGGATCATGGCGGACAGCGAAGCTAATCCGCTGGTGGTATTGACCGCCTGTTATTTCCATGATGTGGTGAATCTGGCTAAAAACCATCCTGAGCGGCATCTGGCTTCCACCTATGCAGCGAGCGAAACGCAGCGGATTTTACAGCAGGAATTTATCGATTTTCCTGCTGAGTTGATCGATGCCGTGGCACACGCGGTAAAAGCGCACAGCTTTAGCGCGGCCATTATGCCGGAGACACTTGAAGCAAAAATTGTGCAGGATGCTGACCGACTGGAATCATTAGGGGCTATTGGGCTGGCGCGCGTGTTTTATACCGCCGGTGCCCTTAACCGTCCGTTGTTTGACAGCGAGGATCCGCTGGGAAAAGAGCGTGAGCTAAATGATGTGCACTGGACGCTTGATCACTTCCAGAAAAAACTGCTGCGCCTGCCGGAGACTATGCACACCGCGACGGGTAGGGCAATGGCGGAGCATAACGCCGATTTCCTGGTGCGCTACATGGCAAAGCTGTGTGCGGAATTACAGGGCAATTTAGTCAGCATGGATGAGTCCGTATTACGCGATTTCACGCCTTTGCGCGCTTAATATTAAATTTTTGTGACAGTCTGTTAATCGAAACGGTCATCCGGTAGCGTGATAGCCAGAACAATAAGGAGTACCACGATGACCGAAACTGTTAATTTAACGATAAAAATCGATCCTGCGCTAAAAGAACACCTCAAACAGCTGGCGCTTGAAAACGAAATCTCAATGAGCCAAGAGATTGTTCAGCGACTTCAGACCAGCCTGCAAACTCAGCAACATCCTGCGGTGGATAATCAGGATCTTGTTGAAGATGTTCCCAGCCCGCTGACATCAGCGGAGGTCAAACAACTTCGTACACTGTTGAAAAAGCAGACCAAGAAGAAGAAGTGAAAAAACCATAATGAAAAACCCGTCAATTGACGGGTTTTTTTTGTCCTTCATCAAGCTGCGAGCACACCCGCGAAAAGGGAGAGACGCGTTTAGCGTTTTAGACTGCGGATATGCGGTAACAGCAACTGGGCGACGGCGGCAAAAACCGGAACCACTACCGAGTTGCCAAACTGCTTGTAAGCCTGGGTATCAGAGACGGGAATACGGAAGGGTTCGCTGCCAGGTACGTCAAAACCCATCAGGCGTGCGCATTCACGTGGCGACAAACGACGCGGACGACGTGCCATGTTCGCAACATTTTGAAAATCCGCTTCCCCGACCACGCTATCCCAGCCGCGATCAATAAGAATTTCAGATCCATCCTTGTAATAGCGCGCCGACAGCGTTCGCACGCAGCAGTGAATATTACGCGGGTCGTTGAGGCCAAAACCAAAACCGTTGCCTTTGGCTTTATGCTTTTTTGCGTAGTTATAGAGATAACGCCAGAGATGTGGAGAAAGGGTATATTTCTCTTCTGGTTCGCTCTCCAGCAGGCTTTGCAGGCTGGGTACTTCAGCTGGAAAATGCTGGCGAATATCACGCAACGTAAAGGCGCGGCTGCCGGCAATATCACGACGAATACCCACCAGAACGATACGTTCACGATGCTGTGGCAGGAAGTGACGCGCATCAATGATTTTGGCATCAGGCGCATTGGCGTCTGCATCGGCTACGTCGTAACCCAGCTCATTCAGCGTCTCCATAATGATGGCGAAAGTGCGGCCTTTATCATGACTTTTCAGGTTCTTGACGTTTTCCAGTACGAAAAACGGCGGTTTTTTAGCAGCCAGAATGCGCGCTACATCGAAAAAAAGCGTGCCCTGAACCTGACACTCAAAGCCATGCGCGCGACCCAACGCATTTTTTTTGCTGACGCCTGCCAGTGAAAAAGGCTGACAAGGAAAACCCGCCAGTAGAACCTGATGATCGGGGATTGTCGCGTCGATATGCTGATAAACCGCTTCATCACCTGACACATCGGCAGGTTGCGTAACCTGACGAATATCGCTGTTAAAGGTGTGCTCTTGCGGATCGCTGTAATGATTGGCTTTGTAAGTACGAACCGCTTCTTTATTCCATTCGCTGGTGAAAACACATTTGCCGCCAATCGCCTCAAATCCACGACGAATGCCGCCAATGCCGGCAAACAAATCGACGAAACGGAACTCTGGCGCATCATAATGAGCCGGACGCGTGGGCAGCAGATTTTGCAGTAATAATACTTCCTGCGCAGAGAGCGTTGGCAGCGCCGTTTTGCCCTGACGAATGCGATTAAGCAGTTGAGGTGTCCAGTCCTGATAACCCGCATCATGCAGGCGCATGACAATATCGCGTACCGAATAGATCGCCAGCACGTGGGTTAACAGGGTCATTTCATCAGATGGCGAAGCGGGGGAGAGACGTGGTTCAGCGGTCGCGGCGGCGTGCATGCGTTTATCCTTAACAGTGAAGCGCCTATGCTAACACTCCTTACGCGCCGAAGAAATTGGCGGGACGTGCCCGCCAGTGAGATCAGGCTTTTAACTTTCTCATTTCGATACCAAAAATCTGCCCGTTGATGCGTACTTTAAGGCAGCTGGTCGCTTCATCAAACTCAGCCACTTTGCCACTGGTGCCGTGAATAATCAGCTCTTTGTTATTGTTATAGCCAAAGCCGACGCTTTTATTGCCGGTCCAGTGTTGCTCAAAGCAGACCACTGGCGTGGCATCCAACTCAGCACTTTTTTCCGGCTCACATTTCGTGAAGCTTTTGCGGAACAGAAAATGCACGCCGGCTTGATAACGATCCACGCCGTTGGTCTCTAATAACGCGATGCTTTGGCCGGTATATTGGCCGATCTTCACATAGATTTTGCAGGCTGAGCTTCCACCTTCAATGTGTACCTGAATAACCGGGGAAGAGCCTTCGCCGTGCCAGGTGGCGTAAGGTCCGCCGCTGGTGGCCTGAATCGCAATATATGCTGCGCCCTGCGCGGTTCTCTGCGAATAATCATTTTGTGTTTCCCCGACGGTACTATATCCACCGGAGCCCACAATTTTAATATTGAGCTGATTAGATTCGGTGGGAAAAGCGACCTCGCCCAAATAAAACCAGACGTCCTTATTAGTGCGGTTATCCATGCGATGTTGAGAGGTAACGTAGTCATAATTTAGCGAACCATTCAGGATCATCCCCCAGTTCGCCATCTCCACGTTGCCCTCTTCATATTCCGACAGCCAGCGCTCGCCCTCCGGTGTGAAATCGACTTTACTTCCGCTTTGTAGATTTTTCTGCGTCATGATAATACGGGCGTAAGCGAGTTTTAACGGGTTGGCACAATCCTCCAGATTGAAGGTCTCAATGATCCACTGACCGTTCGAGAGATCGCCGGGAAATTCTGTGTGTTCGATCCAGCCGTTACGAATAATGGATTGCGTACAGCGCGGAATATCTAAAGCAGGGAACAAGGTGTTGTGCTGGATATTAAAGTTGGCCAGTTCAATCGCCGTTGAATGATCCCATACGCCTTGCGCTTGACCTGACCAGCGTGCATAGACAATGGCATTTTGACAATAGCGGCCATAAAATTGATCGAATTTGCAGTCAAGGGTATCGATAATATCCAGTGCACGTCCGCCGAGGTAGCGGAATTCTACGCAGCTCAAACGTAAAAACTGGCCACCGGGAATAATGTTTTTAAAGAAGCCTTTGGTATTGGCAACCGTACTGCCGTCACCCTTGCTTTGGCCTTTAACAACGAAGCCCGATATCTCCACATAGCGCGCTTTTACTGAGAACATCACTTCGTTATTTTTCTGATCGGAAAGCAGCGTTGTTGAGGCAAAAAAGCCAAAGTTAACCGGTGCGCCAGAGATTTTAAATCGGGCAATCTCTTTTGAGGAAATATCAAACTTCGACAGCAAAAATACGCCAGCGGTAAAACGAATGCCGGTTGCAGGATTATTTTTCTGCGACCAGTCAAACATACGCGTTACCGCTTCAAGACAATCGACTTTACCGTCTGGGACGGCACCAAAATCGATAACCGTCACGTTGTTATAATCCAGAACGACTCGCTTCCAGCGCGCTTTTTCCGGCGTGACGATGTTCAGGCCAAAATCTTCTGCAGTGGTTTTATCTGCAGCATCGTAAACAAAAAGGCCACCGCCCCTGTTTGTGTCGGTGTTGTATTCCAATACTGAGGCAAGTTCTCCCGGCTGAGTCGGCTCGGTGCTGCGTAACTCAGCGATGTTTTTTAATTGCGTAATGCCCGCCCCATTACTGCTATTTAGGCTCGCCAACTCCACTATAATTTTGCCGAAATCAATGCCTTTACCGCTTTTATCTAAAACGGTGAGCGAGTTACTGTTATCAGCGCTAACGGTGACGTCATCTGATTTATTCGTCATGGTGCTTTCCTTAATAAATGGTCAAGAAGCGTTAAAGTCTTTATTAGTATAAGTACTTGAAAAATAATATTTATGTGCGTGCCGCCGTTAACCGGAGTAAAATATGTAGTCTTATTTTTAATCAGCGGTAACGGATTGAATTGTGTCGATAAGCGAAGCGGAAGATTTACGCTTTACAGATTATTCGCAGCACTCTTTTATGCATCGTTGGACCGAAAATAGGGCCAAAAAAGGATTTACAGACAGGAGATTGTGCAGCATGGCAGCATTGTCAGGTTGAGAACCCTTGTCAGTGGCTTATTAATAGCGTCGCCGGATTGACGCTAACACTGTCGATTTTCGTGGCTCAGGCTAAAGTTGAAAGACCAGTCAAAAAGGAGACGCCATGGCCGACGTTCACTCTAGCGAGATACGCAGCAAAAACATGCGGGCTATCCGCCAGCAGGACACCGCGATTGAGCAGCGCATTGCGCTCTTACTCAAAGATCGGGGGTTTACTTACCGCGTACAGGACAAAAACTTACCGGGACGTCCCGATTTCGTTCTGCTGGAGCAGCAGGCGATCATCTTCGTCCATGGCTGTTTTTGGCATCGTCATCATTGCTATCTGTTTAAAATTCCGGCCACCCGCACCGAATTCTGGATCGGTAAGATCAACAGCAACGTAGAGCGTGACCAGCGCTATGTTAAGCAACTGCAGGAAAATGGCTGGAAGGTTCTGATTATCTGGGAATGTGCACTGCGCGGAAAGCTGCGTCTCAGCGATGAAGATTTGCAGGAAAGGCTGGAAGAGTGGCTGCTGGTGATGAAGGAGAACGCTGAGATTGATCATCAGGGAATTCACCATTACCGCGCCCCCTGAACTTGCAGCCTTGCCAATCAGCAACATAATTGGTTAGATCTCCGCTTTCTCCGTGAAGGATCCTGTAATGAGCAGCATTAAACTGACCGTTAAACGCCTTTATCAGATCCGTGATGAGCGCATGGTAAACACCAAAGCGACAGCGCGAATTTATGTGGGCGATACGCTTATCGCCACGGAGGAAGTGACAGGGTTAACTGAGAGTCCAGTAAGTAAGTATCTGCATGCACAGACGAAAGCGGGAGAAGCGGTGCGTGTGGAATGGGATTGTGAGGGCATCGCCGAGATGTCAGTTGCCGAAATTGAGCGCTGCCCATGTTGTCAGCATAACGAACCGGAATAGAACCGGCATAAGGATCGCATTTTGGCAGGAACGAGTTTACTGACTTTATTAGATGATATTGCAACACTTCTGGATGATATTTCCGTCATGGGAAAAGTGGCGGCCAAAAAAACGGCAGGCGTTTTAGGTGATGATTTATCGCTTAACGCTCAGCAAGTGACGGGAGTTAAAGCCAATCGTGAGCTGCCGGTTGTGTGGGGCGTTGCCAAAGGATCATTTCTTAATAAGTTGATTTTAGTGCCGCTGGCGCTGGTGATCTCAGCGTTTGCCCCTTGGCTGATTACGCCACTTTTGATGATTGGCGGTGCCTACCTTTGCTACGAAGGCGTAGAAAAGGTTATGCACAGTTTGCAACATGATAAACAGCAAAAGTCACCGGAAGCGCGACAGGAGCGTTTGGACAAACTGACCAAGCAGGATCCGCAAGCGTTCGAAAAAAAGAAAATAAAAGGGGCGATACGCACGGATTTTATTTTGTCTGCGGAAATTGTCGCTATCACGTTGGGCATTGTCTCCGAAGCACCCTTAATGAATCAGGTCATCATCCTGGCCGGCATCGCCATTCTCGTTACTGTTGGGGTGTATGGCATCGTCGCGGCTATCGTGAAAATCGATGATTTAGGTTTCTGGCTGCGAGAAAAGCCTTCGCGCATGGCGCAGGGAATTGGCAGCTTTTTGCTGGCGACCGCGCCCTGGTTAATGAAGATTTTATCGGTCGTTGGCACTATCGCCATGTTTTTAGTGGGCGGCGGCATTGTGGTGCATGGCATCACGCCGCTGCATCATTTTATTGAAGAAGCCACTGCTGGATTTGGCGGACTGATTTCAAGCTTATTAAGCAACGGTGCCAATCTGGTACTCGGTTTTATCATTGGGTCGATCGTGCTGTTAGGCGTAAATCTGATTGCAAAAATGCGTGGGAAATCGGTATAAAGCGCGCTGAAATTGCGTAACGGGAGCAAAAAAATGAGCGATGACATGTTTGAATTTGATATTGATGCACAGCTTGAGCAGGCTGAAGCGAAAGCAGAGAAGAAGGCCAACGAAGTGCCTGACGATCTCGGCGATGAAGCAGATTGCGAAGGCTGCAAAATCTAATTCTTGTTAAAGAGTTTCTTTAAAAGCGGATAACAAATGTTATCCGCTTTTTTTATTTTCAACATATCCATCTGCTTAATTCTGAATTCGCCATTTTTATGTGTGCCTTAACAGGCAAGAACCCTTTTCGCCTGCTATAAAGAAAACTGTTCATTAAAAAGTCAAACGGAGGGCGCAACATGGTTTTTGCAATCAGTGAAGAAGTTCAGCATAAGGAAGGCGGGCAAACGATGGTTGTCACCGGTTATGCCAGCGGTATGGTCGAGTGTCGTTGGTATGACGGCTACGCGGTGAGAAGAGAAGCTTTCCGTTCTGATGAGCTGAGTCATTCAACACCGTCACAACAGTTGGCAAGTTGATGCGTTTTTTATCCGCCGCTTCCCTGCGGCGGGTGTCTTAGCCTTAACAATCTCATCCCGTTTTAGACTTCACCCTCTAGCCCCATCACACGTTACCTTCGTTATCCTCTTCCACGGCCTGATAAATACGCTGTAGGATGTCAGGGAATGCAGACTGCACACGACTCCAGCTTGGAATAAACGGCTTGTCATTAGGGCGTTCTATGAAGGCCTGTCCCGCTTCAAGAATCGACTGTGTAAACATCTCAACGGCCGCTTCTTCTACATGCTGTTCAAACTTCAGACCATTCATCGTCGCTTCGTGATTGTAGATTTCCATCATATCGAGTGCGTTACGGTAATAGGTGGCTTTCAGCACGCGGAAAGAATCACTGGTAAGCGGCACCCCCATGGTGGCGAGTTTACGTAGCAGCGACTGTACGATATCGCTGCTCATTCGTTTCAGTCCGCCCGTGCCATCTTCTTCCGCCAGCGGCTGGTGTTTGTGATCGTAGTTGTCGGCTATTTCGACCTGACACGTTTGTCGCGTGGTGTAATTACGAAATATTTCCGACAGCACGCCAATTTCCAGACCCCAGTCACCCGGAATTTTTATGCCGTTCAGCACGTGTGTACGCATGGCAAACTCACCCGATAATGGGTAACGAAAACTGGAAAGGTAATCGAGATAGTCAGAATGGCCGTACACTTTTTGCAGCGAACGCAGCAGTGGGCCAACCAGTAAACGCCCAACACGACCATTTAGTTTGCCATCTGCCACGCGCGCATAGAAACCTTTGCAAAACTCATACTGGAACGACGGGTTCGCCAGCGGATAAAGCAGGCGCGCCAGCATGCCGCGTTCATAGGTGACGATATCGCAGTCATGGAGCGCCACACAGCTGGTGCGGTCAGAAGCCAGCGTATAGCCAGTACAAAACCAGACGTTGCGGCCTTTGCCGGGCTGGCTGGGCGACAAGCCCTCTTTGTCTAATTCTGCATCTATCGCTTTCAAACGCGGGCCATCGTTCCATAAAATTCGATGGCGCTGTGGCAAACGCGAGAAGAATTCCCGGGCATGTAAAAACTGCTCGCGGTCAGCGCGATCAAGACCGATGACGATCTCATTGAGATAAGGTACCTGGGCTAGTTCATCAACAATATTGCTCAGTGCCGGGCCTTCCAGCTCAGAAAACAGTGACGGCAGAATTAAGCCCATTTTGCGCTTACGGGCAAAGCGTACCATCTCTTTTTCAAGCGACTCCACGCTGCGGTGGGTGAGGTTATGGAAGTTAGTGACGACGCCATTCTGATAAAAATCACTCATCGCATTATCCTTATGGTATGCAGCGGCTGCCGCAAATTGAGGCTAAGTAAGAAAATAGTCCAGACCTTCGCACCAGCCTTCGGGGCCATAGTGCGCGGTGTGATAGATATGTTTGAGATCTTGTCGTGTCAGGCGCACCGGCGTTTTACTGTAGCCTTTGATCACCACCGCGTAGTCGACGGCATCCAGCATGGGTGCATCGTTTGGGCCATCACCCAACCCAATAGTGACCCGAGGTTCACCTGACTGCTGGCTAAGTAACCAGCGTAGCGCTTCACCTTTCCCGCTGCCCGCCGGCATCACGTGCCAAAAGCGACCGCCCTGCGTTAATGTCAGATTGTGTTGCGTGAGTTCGCTGTGAAAGGAAGCAAAAGCTTCTTCGCTGTCACGCCAGACCAGCACCTCTGACGCGTCGCGCTGGCGCGATAGTGCGGCGTCAGCCTCGCTGAGTCCTGTCATCGCCGAGACTTCCCGATCGGTAAAATTGTGAAATCCAGTGAAGCGATAACGACTTTGTAGCAGCGATAAACGGTGGCACAGCGTTTCATAGTCTGCGCTGTCAGCGGGCAGGCGGATCCGTTCTGAAGGATCGAGTTGGATCAGCGCACCGTTTTCAGCAATGAACGGTGCGCCCGTAATACCGAGTTTCTTTTGCAACGGCAGAATTTCCGCCGCGGTTTTACTGGAGCAGATCACCAAAGGAATTTGGTGTTGTTGCAACTGCTCAAGCCATTCCTCAGCGGGATCCCAGCTATAGCTGTGATGGTCGAGCAGGGAACCGTCTAGATCGGTCACAATCATTAATGGTTGTTGAAGCGTAGGCATCGTAAGGCTCCTTTCATCACATTCAACGCCCCGTCATTCTTCACGCTGCAGGTGCGTTATCTACATTACTCGACACGTTTGTGCGTCAGCGAAATGCAGGTCAAACCGATTTCGCCTACTGTGTCATTCGTTTGCCGCCTCGCTGCAACGCAAATTATTCAGGGTATAAAGCAACGATTTTTCAATATTATAGTTGAATCTTAGTTGCACTTTCGCCGAACACTCACCTTATGAATATCCAGGAATAATCTTAAAACGTAACGGCGTTTACGGGTATGTTGCACGTTTCTTGCGCGCTCTAGCGCTTGGTACGCAAGGTGTTTTCGGTAACAGTGACATCAAAATAGCGGTTTGTGTGGCAGGTTTGTGCAGGGTTAAGACTTGTCTTAAGTCAGGAGAGGCGTAGTCTGCAGAGGTGTTAAGAATTCCCTGGTGTAACGAATTGAATTTTTTACCCGGCCATCCCGCCGGGTATTTTTTTGGAAACGATTTCAACGATTCATTTCACTGCTGGTGCAGTCGTGAATATCAAGTTCAAACGCTTCAGCGATTTCGGTGTAAGCCTCAAAATGCCTGCTATCCAGCTTTATTCCACGATGGGATGGATCAAAATCCATATAATCGCGAACATCGCCCGATGTTTTCACCTGGATTGCTTCTAATAGCGCATCCACGTCCACATTCAAAGCCCGCTGTGCGTCATCGCTAGACTCTTTTGCCGTTGCCATAATCTGCCTCCTGAAGGCGAGATGATATTTGAGTATAGACGGCGGCGGGGAAAGCGGAATGTGGAATGACAGGCAAAAAAAAGCCCGCGCTGCGCGGGCAAAAATCCTTGTTACTTTTAGGTTGACTGCGCCTATAGGGGTTGGTGCAGTGCTAAGAAGTGTAAAAGGTTTTCGCGTTAGAAATCTTGTCGTGAAACGTTAAGGAAGTGAAATTTCCTAATCTTACTCATCTTTACCTGCTTTTTTGCTTAAAAGCAGGAGAAACGGCTATATTTAACGACAAAGCTGTTTTTAATCAACACCTCAAGGAGCGACCATGGATATTATCCGCATCATTATTGCTATTTTGTTACCCCCGCTGGGCGTCTTTATGCAGGTCGGTTTTGGCGGAGCATTTTGGCTAAACATCCTGTTAACGCTGTGTGGCTACATACCCGGTATCATTCACGCCGTCTGGGTGATTGCTCGCCGCTAAACGCTACATGGAAGCCATTGTTCGTTTAAACTGTGACTCAGGAAATAATCAGGAGAAATGAGAATGAAGGTGAATGACCGTGTCACGGTAAAAACGGATGGCGGCCCGCGCAGGGTTGGAACCATTTTGGCCGTGGAGCCGTTTAACGAAGGCACCATGTTCCTGGTGGCATTAGAAGATTATCCGCTGGGGATATGGTTTTTTAATGAAACTGAACAGGCTGACGGAATCTTCGTTGAACCTTATGAATCGGCCTGATAACCGCGTTTGCAAAGAGAAAAGGTGCGCCATGACGCACCTTTTTTATGGCTTCAACCTGCTAACGACAACAGTAATCAGAAGGTTTCCCAGTTGTCATTTCCCGAGGCTAATGCCGGGCGGGATGCGAGCACAGGTGATTTTTGTGCGGGTGAGGGCGCGCGCGTTGCGAGCGCCTGCGCTGGCGAGTCATGCAAACGGAAAGCGGAAACCGCCTGCGTCAATTTACCTGCCTGATCCTCCAGCGAGGAGGCGGCGGCAGAAGCCTCTTCCACCAGTGAAGCATTTTGCTGCGTCACATTATCCATTTCAGTTACAGCAAGACTCACCTGCTGAATACCTCGGCTCTGTTCATCCGATGCCGCAGCGATCTCCGCCATAATGTCTGTCACGCGGCGCACCGCTTCGACAATTTCACTCATCGTGGAACCGGCTTCACCGACCTGATGAGAGCCGTCATTAATCAATGTCACTGATTCGGCAATCAGGGTTTCAATCTCTTTCGCTGCTTGTGCACTGCGCTGAGCCAGATTACGTACTTCGCTGGCAACCACGGCAAAACCACGGCCTTGCTCACCGGCGCGTGCCGCTTCTACCGCAGCATTTAGCGCCAGGATATTGGTCTGGAACGCAATGCTGTTAATGACATTGGTAATCTCAGCAATCTTCTTCGAGCTGCCTGAAATGTTAGTCATGGTCTTCACGACGCCACTGACCAAATTACCGCCGCTGCGTGCTTTACCGGACGCATCCGCGGCCAACTGGCTGGCGTGATGCGCGTTCTCGGCATTCTGTTTCACCGTGGCGGTCAACTGCTCCATGCTGGCAGCGGTTTGTTCCAGTGCTGCAGCCTGCTGCTCGGTACGAGAAGAGAGATCGGTGTTACCGGCTGAAATTTCGCTGGAGCCTTGGTAAATGGCTACTGCGCCTTCACGAACAGTGCCAACGGTCTTCACCAGGGATTGCTGCATAAGCTGCAAATTATGGATCAGCGATCCAATCTCACTGCGGCCATGCGGCAGGGAAGGGGCGGTTAAATCACCTTGGGCGATGCGTTCAATGCGTGAAACTGACTGGCGCAGTGGATTAATGATCACACGACGCAAAAATACAAAGGTCAGCAGCACTAATATCAGCGCGGCAGCAAACGCAACGGCCATGGCAATAAAGCCAATACGCGATTGGTGCTCCGCTTCCACGTTAATCGACTGCGCGCGGTCGGTACGAATTTTGATCGCCTTCAACAGGACGTCGTTATAGGCGGCATCCAGCTTTTGTGTAACGTCAGTTTCCTGCGCGATAATGCCTTCAAAGCTGCCTTGCTTACCGGCATTGATCATCGGCACCAGGCCTTTATCAACGTACTCATTGAAGCGCGTGGTTAACGCGACATCCAGGTCCATATCGGCTGCCGATTTTACTTTGCGGTTTATGTAAACTTTGAAGCCATCTTTCGCCTGCTGGATGCGTTTCTCAGTAGCGGCAACGTTAGCGCGAAACACATCCATTTCACCGATACGTGCGGCAGCACCAGCCTGGATAATGGTTAAACGAGCGGTACGCAGATGGTTTGAACTATTAGAAATACCCATGCGCACCTGGATTTCTTCAGTGGCATTTTGAAGTGACTGATTGCTTTGAATAAGAAAGTAGCTGGCGAGTCCAATACAGAGTGCGAACAGCAGCAGAATGCCGCCGAAAATCATACTAAACAGGGGAACGAGTCGAAGATTTTGCCAGATGCTCGGCTTGTATTGCCCATCAATAACCTGTGCTGTGTTCATATCCTTGCTCTCTTGAGATTGTTGTTATGAAGCTAACATCGGCAATTCAGAGAAAAGGATTAGGAGATTAAGTGAGATCTGGCTCCCACTTTAAAGCAAAGAAGGGGCAAAAAAAAACCGACCTTAAAAGGTCGGTTCTTTCAGTAGGGTTATTATCTCACATTGACATAAATACCCGAGGTGACATTATCGGTCAATCGCACCACATGATAAATTACTTGTTTGTTGTGGGTTTTGATCTTGCGCTTAATATTACCTTTGTGTGATGAAACTGTTTTAGCTTTAATTTGCATCTTGTCGGAAATTTGAATGGTGTCATGGCCTGACATCCACATTTTCAACATATTCGACTCAGTCTGGCTCAGCGTTAATGGATGAATGTCCAACCCAGAGGAAATACGCGGAGATTGATTGAGTTTCTTCTGCAAATAAGTACTCAGTAAGGAATCCAGTGTGGATGTCTTTATCGATTTTGACGTAATAATCAGGTTCTTACGAACGTAGAGGTATTCCTCAAAATGGATATTACTGATGGCCATAAATATAAAAAACAGTGTTTCAGGGTGCTGCATAATAATACTGCGAATGCGTTCGCTGGAATCAGGTTCATGAATGAAGCAATCTTCATTAATAAAAACGACACCAGGTTGTAATTGTTCACAACGTTGCTGTAATTGTTCAATGTCAGAGGCTGAAGTAATATTTTTCCTCTTAACACCTTTAGAGGACATATAATCTGATAATCCCAGGCGTGTGTAGTTGCAGGAATCCATAATAATCGTTGGCATGTTAGCGACCCTCACCAATTTGTTATCCGTTTAAATCAACGATGAATTACGCGTTGCGGTACGAGAGAGATTTCTAAGACACTTTTTTATTCTGCTCATGCAGTGTGGCAACAGGCAAACGCCTGTAAAAGTCTTCTTCCCTGACCCGTTCTGCAAAATATTTTTTTACGTGCTGCTGTGACGTCACCCATCTCTCCAGCAATAGTGGGAATTGCTGGGGAGTACCGAAGTACGGGTAAATCCTGTTTTGGGAGCGTTGTCACTATCGCCGAAAATCCGGAGTTATCTGATAGGACAAATCTTAAAAACATTTACTTCACGAAAGTGTGACGTATCAGCGCGTGTTGACAATGCCGGAAAAAACATTTCCTGACAAGAAAAATTATCGAAAGATTTTTTTTGTGCAATTTCAACGTATTGCCGGATTTATCAACAATTCCACAGAGTTATGCTTTCTGTGAACCGCCTAACTAAAATACGCGAAGCAGGGTTTAATAAGAATTATTTTCAGACTGACGGCACATTTATCAGAATTTCCTTAGTTGATTTCTGAGAAAATTGGTTCAGAAAATGCACTGATGGTATCAAATTACTTAAGTATCGCAGAGGGGCAGTAGTTAGATACTTAATGTTTAGGGACGGGATAGTTCGGTGAGAAACAGTGCGAGTAAATCAAATACTTCACTGAATAAATGCTCGCAGAACGGGGCAAGTAGTGGCATTAACAGGCTAATAGTGAGAATACCCACTGTTAAGGTAATCGGGAAGCCAATTGCGAAGATTGATAACTGTGGTGAAACGCGGTTTAACAAACCTAGTACCAAGTTTAGCATGAGGAGCAAAACGATTAAGGGTAACGCTAACATCATGCCATTAAGGAAAATTAAGCCCGCCGATTTTACCAATGCCATAAAGGCGTTGGCATTTATCGTGGTTCCGCTGATGGGCAGTGTATGAAAACTGTCCGCCAATAACGAGATTAGCCACAGGTGACCATTGAAGGTCAGGAACAATAACATCGCCAGCATGTCGAGAAAACGCGCAAGCACCGGCATGTTCAGGCGACTGCCCGGATCAAAAAAGGTCGCGAACGACAATCCCATCTGCAAACCAATCACTTCACCCGCTGTTCGTACTGCTGCAAAAGCAAACTGCATGGTGAAACCCAGCGCGGCACCAATCAGAATTTGTTGGATCAGAATCCAGAAACCTGCGGGAGAAAACAGCGTGACCTCAACAGGCGGCAGCATGGGCATCAATAACCAGGTGATCATCACGGCCAGACCAATTTTGACCCGATTACTAATGGAACGTTCACTGAGAAGGGGGGCGGTTGCAAACAGCGCCAGCAAACGCACCAGCGGCCAGTAAAACTGACTCACCCAGTGAACAAGTTGGCTACTGTCGAGAGTAATCATCAGCCGATGATGTAAGGCAGATTGGTAAAGACGGTGCGAATGTAATCCAGCACCAGGTTCAGCATCCACGGGCCCGCAATAATGCCAGTAGCAGCGACCGCAAGAATTTTTGGAATAAACGACAGTGTCTGTTCGTTAATCTGGGTTGCGGCTTGCAGCAGGCTGATAAATAAACCGCTGACCAGCGCAGCCAGCAGCAGCGGTGCAGCCAGCATCAGCGCAACGCGCATCGCTTCTTGCCCCATCACCATTACCGATTCGGGTGTCATGTCATGCTCCAGTCAGAAAAGGGGAATCAGGAATAGAAGCTTTGCGCCAGCGAACCGACCAGCAATTGCCAGCCATCCACTAATACAAACAGCATCAACTTAAACGGCAGTGAAATGGTGGCAGGCGGAACCATCATCATCCCCAGCGCCATTAACACGCTGGCGACCACCAAATCGATAATCAGGAAGGGAATGAAGACGGTAAAGCCAATCTGGAACGCCGTTTTCAGTTCGCTGGTCACGTAAGCAGGCAGCAGGATACGCATCGGTACGGCTTCAGGGCCAGCAATAGGTGGTGTATTAGCCAGGCGGGCAAACAGCGCTAAATCTGCTTCTCGCGTCTGGCGCAGCATAAAGTCGCGCAGCGGTTGCGCCCCTTTTTCAATCGCCACGTCCATGGTGATCTTGTCCTGGCTGAAGGGCAGGTAAGCATCCTGATAAATCTTGTCGAAGGTCGGCGCCATAATAAAGAAGGTCAGAAACAGCGACAGGCCCAGCAAAACCTGATTAGGCGGTGCAGAAGGCGTGCCCAGGGCGTTACGCAGCAGGCCAAAAACGATAATGATGCGGGTAAAGCTGGTCATCATCAGCAATACCGCGGGGATAAACGTCAGCGCGGTGATAAACACCAGCGTCTGCACCGGCAGTGACCAGCTTTGACCGCCATTGGCTAACGGATGACTCACCAAACCCGGCAGTTGGGCATGGGCAACCGGTGCCAGCAACAGCAGCGGCAGAAGAGAAAGCAGTCGACGCATCATGGGTGTTTTCCGGGACGTTTAACCAGATTCTGTAGCAGTTGGCGAAAATCTTGTGGCGCAGCGCCTGATGGCGCATTTTCTTCCGGCGCAGCAGGCGGCAACGTGTGCAAATGGGTGATGTGCTGAGCGGTGACGCCAAGGACCAGGCGCGCATCGGCAGTATCAACAATCACAACGCGTTCACGCTGACCGACCTGAACACTGGCGGTCATTTTGAGTTCCTGGCTGCTGACCTTCTTCGGTGCGAAACCGAGGCGGCGCGCCAGCCAGGCAAAAGCCAGTATCAACAATACAATCCCGGCTAACACGCTGCTGACTTGCGTCACTACAGAACCGGTAGAAATCGCCTGCGTTTGCGGCGCGGCGGGATGCAGTGTTTGAGACTGGTTATTCATTATTAACGACTCAGGCGACGCATACGTTCAGAAGGGGTGATGATATCGGTGATGCGCACGCCATATTTGTCGTTCACCACCACAACTTCACCTTGAGCAATCAGGTAACCGTTGATCAGGATATCTAAAGGTTCACCCGCCAGACCATCCAGTGACACCACTGAACCTTGCGTCAGGCGCAGCAGCTCTTTGATGGTCATTTTGGTACGGCCCAGTTCCACGGTGAGTTTCACCGGGATATCCATAATCAGATCGATATCCTGCAGCGAGCCAGAGATATTGCTGCTCTCGAATGTTTTAAACACATCGTCGCTCTGTGGCGCGCTGGTGCCAGCTTGTTCGTTCATTGCCTCAGCCCACAGATCGTCCGCAGAGATGTTGTCATCGGACGGTTTCTTGCTGTCACTCATTGGGCTGTTCCTCGTTCAGCGAATTCAAAATCGGGTTAATCAGATGTTCGACACGCAGGGCATATTGGCCGTTGATCGTGCCATATTGGCTGGTTAATACCGGCACGCCATCCACATGGGCGATGATGCGCTCGGGCTTCTCAATCGGCAGTACATCGCCTGGCTTCAGCTGCAAAATGCGTGACAGACGCAGTGAAGTCTCAGCAAAGTGCGCAATCAGCTCCAGCTCAGAGTGCTGAACCTGCTTCACCAGGTTATCGCGCCAGTGATTATCTTCCTGACGGGAGTTTTCCAGCGGCGGGTTCACCAGCAGCTCGCGCAGCGGCTCTATCATCGAAAACGGAATACAGATATTAAATTCACCGACCAGGTTACCAATCTCCACCTGGAACGGCGTGTTAACCACGATGTCGTTCGGTGAAGTGGTGATGTTGGTGAATTTTACCTGCATCTCTGAACGTACATACTCTACGTCCAGCGGGTAAATGGCTTTCCATGCATCACTGTAACCATCCAGCGCCAGCTTCAGCATACGGCGGATAACGCGCTGCTCAGTGTGGGTAAACTCACGGCCTTCCACTTTAGTCGGGAAGCGACCATCACCACCAAACAGGTTATCAACCGCGATAAACACCAGGCTGGGTGAAAACACCACCAGCGCAGTGCCGCGTAGCGGCTTCAGGTGGATCAGGTTCAGGTTGGTTGGCACCGGCAGGTTGCGGGCAAACTCGTGATACGGCTGAATCTTGATCGCACCCACAGAAATATCAGGGCTACGGCGCAGCAGGTTAAACAGCGCCATACGGAACTGACGAGCAAAACGCTCATTAATAATTTCCAGCGCCTGCAGACGTTCGCGTACTACACGGCGCTGTGTATTCGGGTCGTAAGGACGAATGTCGCCTTCCGGCCCTTTCTGAATCTTTTCATCTTCCTTGCTGTCACTGTCGCCGTTGAGTAGCGCGTCAATTTCAGCTTGGGAGAGAATGCTATCGCCCATTGATTCACCTCAAAATGAAGGCAGTAAACAGCACGTCGTTCACGGCCTGCGGAGGTTGACCTTTTACCAGTGGTGGAGACAGTGCCTGTTTGATTTGCTCAACAAGCGCTTGCTTTCCTTGCTCTGACGCTAGCGCATTCGCGCTCTGACGTGAGAGCAGTAGCAGCAGACGGCTGCGTACCTCAGGCAGATAGTCATTCATCCGACGACGGGTGTCCTCATCCGGCAGACGCAGGGTAAAGCCTACGTACAGCACGCGGTCAGGATCGTTGTCGGGATTGACCAGGTTAACCGTAAATGTATCAAGTGCAAAAAATACCGGGGCGGCAGGTGGTTCGACTTTCGCGACTTCCGGCTTATCGCCCTCGTGTTTATTCATCATTCGCCAGACTGCATAGCCTGCCACGCTACAAGCGGCCAGCGTTACCACCAGTAACACCGGAATTAAGATTGAACGTTTGCGGCCTTTAGCTTTCGCGTTTTCAGACATTTTTGCAGTTACTTCCTGTGAATTATGGGCAAGCCTCTCGGCTCACCTGAACAGATTATCCCGCGTCTTAAGTCAAACAATGGGAAGAAAAGACGCGAGTTTTACGCTTACCTTCAGCGTTTGTCGCTGTCAGGCAAAGGTGTCGACGGCGCCGTTGCCTGCTACACGCGCCTGGAGGGCGGCGGGCACAGCAATCGGCGTGATGTCATTATCACTGTCCTGGGAGAGGGAGAAGCGGCCATGTTGTCCATCGCGGCGCGCCTCCTGCTGCTGCTGGAAGCTCTGGCCTTGCGCGGAACTGTCACTGCTTACCTGACTCTCACCCAGGTTAATGCCGCTCTCTGCCAGCGCATGACGCAGCTGCGGGAGGGCAGCTTCCAGCGCCGCCCTTACGTGGCTGTGGCTGGAAACCATATTTAACTGTGCCGTGTCGTTATCCAGTTTCAGGCTGATCTGGATGGCGCCAAGGTCTTCAGGATGCAAACGCAACTCTGCGTTCTGCTGACCGTTACGGCTGAACATCACAATTTGCTGGCTCAGCGCCTGCTGCCATTCGTTGCTGCCGAGCTGCGCATTCAGCATCGGGGTTGATGGCGTATTGGTCGTCGCTGAGGCATTCAGCGGTGCGGTCAGCGAACTGGCACTGGAGATCGGTGCGCTGGTCACCAGCAAATTATCGCTGGTGCTGTTTTTAGGCGCGGACTGATCATCCTGCTTGCTCAAGCTGCTCAACACCTGTTGAAAGCTGCTGTCGAGATTCAGCGCATTGCTGTTGTTATTACTGCTTACCGCCGCCGTGTTGCTGGCTGCCACAGGGGTTTTACCCATCAGCGCGCTGTTGTCACTGGCTTTGCTGCTTTTACCTTCAGGCGCCTCATCTTTGCTGGTCAGCGCGCTGTTCACGGCTTGCGACAGCGATGACAGCGTATTGCGGCGCACATCGCTTTGTGTCAACTCGCTGCTGGCAACGGCGGGCGTTGCATTGTTAGCGGCTGCTGCCGGTAACATGGCAAACAGTGCCTGCACGTTTTGCATCTCACTGGCGCTTAATGTACTGGCGTCTTGCTTATCTTTATCATCGGCTGATTTCGTGGCGGCTTTAATATTTTCCGGCTTCAGCAACGCATTCACTGCATCGGGATTTTCCAGCGCTGCCAGCAGCGCATTCAGCGCGCTGGTCGGCTTGGTATCCGCTTCGCTTTCTTCAAGTTGATCAGTTAATTGCGTGACTTTCCCAGGCTGTTTGGCCAGCGTTAATAATTGATTACCCAGCGCCGTCAGGAAGTCCTGCGGCATCGCATCGGCACCCGATAAAATGTCTGTGGACATTGAAGTATCAGCATCACCGGTAGCCACGGTCTGCGTGCTAAGTGTTGGCAGCGTAATCATTCGGCTCTCCTAAAGGCGGCCCGTTGGGCAAATTCATCCATCCGTTTCTGATCGAGACGGTTTTCTTGTTGTAAGGCGGTTTCAGCCGCGCGCGTGATCAACGTTTGATAGGCGTTAAGCCGCTGTTGTTTCTCACGCCAGTTCACCAGCGCCTGCTCAAGGCGCTGATTCCAGTGCTGTAATTGGTTGCGGTGCTGCTCAATGGCTTTTTCCAGCGTTTGGATAAACTGGTGATAGTTGGTCCAGCGGTTATTGGCGATACCGGTCGACATGTTGTCGTTGAGCTTATTGCGGTATTCATCCTGATAATCGAGCAGCATGGTGAGTTGCTGATCAGCGGCTTGCTGACCACGACGCATGTCGCCTAAAAAAATCACCGCTTTTTCCAGATCCTGCTCCGCAAGATCACGCAGTGTGTCGATGGCATTTGCAGTTTTCATTGCTGTTACCTCACTGATTAACCGAACGTGTCTTAACCAAACAAAGCATGAAGATGCAGACAGGCGTCGTCGTAATCGCTGCGTTCAAAAATGCCTTGTTGCAGGAAAGCTTCCATTTGCGGATAGAGTTTGATGGCTTTATCCAGCATCGGGTCGCTACCCGCAGCATAGGCACCGACACTGACCAAGTCGCGGTTGCGCTGGAAGCTGGAGAGCAACTGCTTGAACTGGCGTACCCGCGCGTAATGGTTTTCATCAATCAGCGAGGTCATGGCACGGCTGATTGAAGCTTCGATATCTATCGCGGGATAGTGACCCGCTTCCGCCAGACGGCGAGACAACACGATGTGACCATCCAGGATCGCACGTGCGGAGTCCGCGATCGGGTCTTGCTGATCGTCGCCTTCGGTCAGTACGGTATAAAACGCAGTAATTGAACCGCCGCCATCAATGCCGTTACCGGCGCGTTCTACCAGAGCAGGGAGCTTGGCAAACACGGAAGGTGGATAGCCTTTGGTGGCCGGTGGTTCGCCGATCGCCAGCGCGATCTCACGCTGCGCCATGGCGTAGCGCGTCAGGGAATCCATGATCAACAGCACATGCTTGCCGCGATCGCGAAAATCTTCGGCGATACGCGTAGCGTAAGCGGCACCTTGCATACGTAATAAAGGAGAAACATCGGCGGGAGCGGCAATCACCACTGAACGGGCACGACCTTCCGCACCCAGAATGTTCTCGATAAAGTCTTTTACTTCTCGTCCACGCTCACCGATCAGACCCACGACAATCACATCAGCTTCGGTGTAACGCGCCATCATGCCGAGCAACACACTTTTACCCACGCCGGAACCGGCAAACAGCCCCATACGTTGACCGCGTCCCACTGTAAGCAGCGAGTTGATGGCGCGTACGCCGGTATCCAGCACGTCAGTGATTGGGGTACGTTGCAACGGGTTAAACGGTGGGGTGATCAGCGGTGCGCGGTAGCCGGTGTCGGGTGACGGCAAACCGTCGAGCGGACGACCGCTGCCGTCCAGCACGCGGCCTAATAGCTGCGGGCCCAGCAGTAATTGTTTACCTGCCTGTGGGTTTTCACTGGTCTGGCGTGCATACACGCGTGCGCCGGGCAAAATGCCATCCACTTCTTCCAGCGGCATTAAAAACAGTTTCTGACCGTTAAAGCCCACCACTTCACTTTCAACTTCGGTGATCTTCTTGCCATCGTTACGTTCAATCACGCAGGTCGCACCGAGCGGCAGCTGCAAACCGGTCGCTTCCAGTACCAGACCGGTCGCGCGGGTTAAACGGCCATAGCGGCGAACCGGCTGAACTTGTGCAATGCGGCCTTCAAACGCGTCGAGCGCGCCAAGCCAGCGATTAAGACGCGTGGTCATTACAACTCTCCTGGCGCAGCAAGGCGGCACAGTTCCTGCCAGCGCGTGGCCACGCTGGCGTCGAGATCGCCATCTTCCGCGCTGAGTTTACAGCCGCCCGGATGCAGCGTGTTATCGGCCAGCAAACGCCAGCCGTGCAGATCCAGCGTTGGCCCCAGCGTCTGCTCAATACGTTGCAGATCGTCAGGATGCACCCGCAGCTGCGGTTTGCCGCTGAACATCGGTTCCTGTTGCAGCAAGCCTTGAATTTGACGCAGCAGGGCGCTGCCATCCACCGTGGTGGCCTGGCCAATCACAGAGCGCGCCGCTTCCAGCGCCAGCTGCATCAGACGCGCCGCGATGACGCTGTCCAGCGATTCAAGCGTGTTCTGGAATTCAGTCACCAACTGCTGCATACGCGCCTGAAGCGGAGCATGCTGCTGCTGGGCATCGGCTAAACCCTGGGCAAAACCGGCGTCGTAACCGGTTTTCTGACCTTCCGCAAACCCTTGCTGATGACCTTCGTTATAACCCTGGCCTTGCGCCTCTTTGCGCATTTGCTGCTGCATGCGTTCGAGCAGTTGCTGTTGCTCGTCTACTTCATTTTCAAACGATTCGATCTCTGGCAGCGGTTCTGGCTCGGGCGCATCACTACGACCTAAATCGTTGGGCTGCCACAACTGCCACGGGCGCGCGGAAAATGCATCAGACATACGTTTCCTCGCTGCTGCCCACTACCATTTCGCCAGATTCTGCCAGGCGGCGTACCACCAACAGGATCGCTTTCTGTTCGTTCTCGACGGCAGACATACGTACCGGACCGCGGTTGGCCAGATCGTCGCGCAGGATATCGGCAGCACGTGCCGACATGTTCTTGAGGAACTTCTCGCGCAGCGGCTGCTCGGCACCTTTCAGGGCGATCAGCAACTGCTCGGATTCCACTTCCTGCAACAGGCGCTGGATGCTGCGATCGTCCACTTCGACCAGGTTTTCGAACAGGAACATCTCGTCGATGATCTTCTGGGCCAGCTCGCCATCGAAATCGCGAACCGCTTCGATAACCGCTTCTTCCTGCTGGGTTTTCATCAGGTTGATAATTTCTGCTGCGGTTCTCACGCCGCCCATCTTCGCACGCTTGAGGTTGGTGCCATCCAGCAAGCCGTTGAGCACTTCGGTCAGCTCCGCCAACGCTGCAGGTTGAACGCCGCCGAAGGTGGCGATACGCAGCATGACGTCGTGACGTAAACGCTCGTCGAACAGCGCCACAATATCTGCCGCCTGACCCCGTTTGAGGTGGACCAGAATGGTGGCGATGATTTGCGGGTGCTCGTCGCGAATAAGGTCGGCGGCGGCCTGCGGTTCCATAAAGTTCAGCGTTTCCATACCGCTGGTGGTTTCGCGCGTTTCGAGAATGTCCTCCAGCAAGCTGGAAGCACGCTCTTCGCCCAGCGCTTTGACCAACACCGAACGCAAGTATTCGTTGGAGTTGAGGCTCAGCGCTGCAAACTGCTCGGCGTCGGCTTCAAACTCACGCAACACCTCGGTCAGCTGTTTGTGTGAAACCTGACGCATATTGGCCATTGCCGCGCTGAGGTGTTGGACCTCACGCTGATTCAGGTGCTTGAAAACTTCCGCAGCGCGCTCTTCGCCAATGGTCATCATCAGAATGGCGCTTTTTTCAGTACCGGTCAGACTCATAGTTCTTTACTCATCCATTCGCGAATGACCAGCGCGACGACGCGCGGATCGTTTTCAGACATGTCGCGGATACGCTGGCTCAAGACTTCAGCGCTCATGCGGTTGTTTGATTTACGTTCCTGATCCAGCTCATCTTTGCTGAGCTGAACGTTGAAGGCTTCTTCATCTTGCGGTGCAGCGGCAGCGCGTGCTGCAACAGCTTCAGCGGCAGCTTTCTCTTCTTCTTTCTTACGCACCAGATGCGGACGCACCAGCTTGCGATAAAGGATGAAGGCGACCAGCGCAATCAGCAGCCACTTACCGGCGCTCATCAGCTGATCAAAGAAGGCTTGCTGCTGCCAGAACGGCAGATCACCCACGGTTGGCTCGGTAGTATTGAACTGCGAGTTCACCACGTTGATGCTGTCGCCACGCGTTTGCGAATAACCCATCGCTTCACGGGTTAAGTCTTCAATCTGCTTCAGCTGCTGCTCGTTCAGCGCAACCGATTTGCCTTTGTCATCTTCGCGGTAATTCACTACCACAGCGACAGAAAGGCGCTGCACGTCGCCAACGTTCATTTTGGTATGGCGGATGGTGCGATCTAACTCGTAGTTAACGGTATCGTCACGACGCGAATTGGTTGGACCGGCGCTGGCAGCGGTGCTGGTGGTGCTGCCGTTGTTTTGCGCGTTCGCATTTTGCCCGTTAGCGTTCTGACCATTGGCTGCGTTTGCATTAGTGTTCGGCGCATTGACCGGCGCAGTATTGGCTGGCGCAGGTTGGTTCGATAACGCACCCGGCACGCCGCCTGGATAAGGACTGCCCGATTGATCGCTGGTGCTGGTTTGGCGTGAGCGAATCGCTGTGCTGTCGGGTTGGGCGTTTGGCTGATACTTCTCGTCCGTCTGCTCGCTGGTATTAAAGTTGATTTGCGCCGTAACCTGAGCATGCACATTTCCCTGACCTAAAATAGGATTCAGGATCGCTTCAATACGCTGCTGGAAACGGGCTTCGACTTCAGCGGCATATTTCAGCTGCGCGTCATTCAGGTCACGTCCGGCGGCATCAGAGCGGGTCAGCAGACGTCCAGCCTGATCGACAACTGTCACGTTGCCCGGCGGTAAACCCGCTACGCTGCTCGATACCATATGCACGATGGCCTGAATCTGGCCTTCATCCAGCGCACGGCCAGGTTGCAACGTTAAGGTGACGGACGCGGAAGGGGCTTTCTGCTCACGGACGAACAAGGTTGGTTTTGGCATCGCCAAATGCACCCGGACGGCTTTAACGGGACCGAGCGTTTCGATAGTGCGTGCCAGTTCACCTTCCAGCGCACGTTGATAGTTCACCTGTTCACTGAACTGGCTGATACCAAACTTTTCTTTATCTAACAGTTCAAAGCCAACGGATCCGCCTTTCGGCAAGCCTTGCTGAGCCAGACGCAGACGCAGTTCATGCACCTTCTCGTCCGGTACCATTAATGCGCCACCGCTTTCGGCGAAGCGATAAGGAATGTTCATCTGGGTAAGCTGAGTAACAATCGCGCCGCCGTCTTCATCGGACAGGTTGTTGTACAGCACGCTGTAGCTCGGCGCTTTCGCCCATAACACCAATGCAAAAACCACCGCGATGGTAGCTGCGGCGGCGATAATTAACGGAATACGCGGGTTAGCGCGCAGGCGGGCAAAAAGGTCACTTAAGCCTTTCTTTTCTTGATCCTGTGTGGCGGCTGCACTCGCATTCATGACCGATTCCTGCCTGACGTAATTGACCGGGTTAGTTGTGATGGCAAAACAGACTCCCTGACCTGCGTAAATAAAATTTCCACTTCAATGCCGGGCATTATTTGATGAATCGCAAAATTTGATGGCTGGATAAGCTGGGTTTTTTGCAGTCATTTAGAGGGTTTGTCTCATTGACAATGTGATAACTTTTCCAGCGTAGAAAAAATCCCACTGTCTTCAATAAGGTATCGGCAATGACCATTCAGGCAATCGACGGCGTTCTGCAGCAGCTGCAAATGACTTCGCTGCAGGCGAGCAATAAAAGCAGCGAAGCCACTCATCAGATTGATTTCGGCGCAACGATGAAAGCAGCGCTGGATAAGATCAGCGAAACCCAAACCACCGCCCGCTCGCAGGCGCAAGATTTTGAGATGGGTAAACCGGGTATTGCGCTGAATGATGTGATGGTCGATCTGCAGAAATCGTCAATTTCAATGCAGATGGGAATTCAGGTCAGGAACAAACTGGTGTCAGCTTATTCCGACATCATGAATATGCAGGTGTAGCGGATTAACTGGGTGATATAAAAGGGAAATTCGCTTAGATCGCTGCTGTGTGGGACACTGATAGGACACATTCATTCAGTTTTTCATTCATTATGCATCTTGAGACTGGCAAATTTTGCGGGTACTTGAGAGCCTTATCTGTGGTCACTTAAGTTGAATCTGAACCTCTTGAGCTTGCTGAAAGGCGTCTCATTGGGCTAGAAGTAAAGCAGCGTAATCAATTGAATTTATTATCTAACCGCCTACGGGCGGCTTTTTTATTGTCAGCACGATTCATTTTAGCGAAGGTATCAAATCGAAAGTAAAGGCGTAGGCGATGGGGCTCATCCGTGAGCGTTTCCCTGGCAGGAATCCATTTGTTGACGAAGTGATAGTCAAGGATTACTAACTTATCACACTCAAGGCAATAAGTAGTAAAACAAATACATCTTTTGGGGTTTTGAAGATATTACAGTTTTGCAAAATAAGCAGAAATTATGATCTAACGTAAGATTAATCATCATGAGTTGATTAAAAAACAATCATCGGTGTTACGATTAGTCTCATTCATAAAAAAGGCCGAATACCATGTCCTACTTCACTCAGGTAATGGACCGTATCGCCAGAATCAATACTGACGCCAAGTGCCCAACATGCGGGAAAACGTCTAAGCAGTCCGTTACAAAAGTTTCGAAAGAGCAGGCTTTACTCTGTCCGCACTGTAAATCTCTCTTCGTTATCCATGGATAAAACATCCAAAACACTAAGCCGCCTGAGGGCGGTTTTTTATTGCATCCTCCGATAAGGGATGCGGTTAGCCTTGCTGTGAAGCGTTGCGAATGAGAGACAATAAGTCCTGAGCAAGTATCGAATGCCTGCTAATCAGGCAGCGTGGCCCTTAGTTTTTGACGTCGTGAAGACAGTGATAAACCCAGACTTACTTTAGGACCATCAAATGTCACTGTCTCGTCCAATGCACACGTAATAGGGGTAAAAAAAGCCCACATTTGAGCAGGCACTTTTACGATAAATTAACGCGGTCTATTAACTTCTCAGTTATCGGCCGCCAGAAGAGGATCCTTAATTTATATTTCTGACGTAATGACAAATATGATCCTGGTTTTTAGCGTACTTGCATTGCAAAGCTGAAAAAACCCGCGTAGGGCGGGTGTGAAAGCTACTCACTAAGTCATCGCGTGTTGGGCTCGCATTCAATTAAAACACGAATAGATATATTAGTCGCGAAAGGACGATAGATTAGGAATTATCAAGAATATATGCGCCGATAATAATTTGTTAGAAGATTAATTACTGATTTTTATCTTTAGTTTAATAGACAGTTGTTTTTTATTGGGAACGGTAAGGATAAGTGGGGAATAACGCTTCTTTATGGGGTGTTATTGTGATTTATTTATTCATTATCTATGGCTTAAAATAAGCATGGTGTGGGATGAGCCTATTGGTTTAAGAAGGTTTTCTTGGGTTGTCGTGATAAAAAAACCCGCAAGAAGCGGGCGTAAAAAATTTCAAACTATTCTCTCTACTGCAACACCTTATTGTTTTCATCTGTAGGCTAGAGTAATGCTATAAATATTGATACCAAAGATATTGGAGTTAATCTTTTCGACAGGAACGAATATTGTGATGGTAGTAAAAGATTAGTCGAGAGAAATAAGAAGGTTATTTTTATCATTGTTGTACTTTACAGAGTGTTACGGATTCATAACTTACCGCTGGCAGTGTAAATTTAATGATTTTTAACAGGCATGTGATGGAACTCAACCCACAATGTTTCCTGTACTCGGTGGTTTTATGAATATGCAGAGTAGCTATTTAATCCTTTAAAAGTACGAATTAAATTTCCTGACCGGTTTTGTATCAGATAAAAAGGGCATTCATGATGAATGCACCGGATTTGCCGGCTGTTGATCGGCTAAATAGTCATAACAAAGGGATAGCTTGCCATCCGTTTTTGCTTACTTAATCACTTTGCTCAATCATGACCAGACACATCCCCGTGACATCGGGTGAATGAGGTGAACTATACTTTTCTCGAGACAGGTTAACTATTTACCCCTGAACGGAGAAAGAGATGATTGATCTGAGAGAGATGAACGAAAAAATTCACCAGACGCTGAAAGGTAACGAACCGGAAAATTACGATGCTGATACAGCGCAGCGGGTTTTAGACGTAGTAAGACCTTACTGGCAAGAAGGCGATGAAACGGTACACAACGATATTCTGCAAAAATTGTCACGATTAGAAGAGTCGGGCATTCCCTTTCCTGAAAACTATCAGCAGTCGCTGTAAACAAATACGCCCCTCAACAGGGGCGTATTTGATTAAGTAGCGGTGTAAGGATCCTTTTTATCATCCTCGCTGTCATCATTTTTACGCGGCACTTCGCCGTGATCTTTCGGCGCATCTGTTGCCGGATGATCGTCCTCTTCATAGGCATTACCTGCGTTTGGTGCGGCCTCCGGTAAACTTTTGCTGACATCACCTTCGCGTTTACGCTCTTCATTTGTCTGATGTTTATGCATTGCTCGCTCCTTTTGTCCAGTGCATAAAGTCTAGACGAGGCTGCCTGATCCGGCGTTACGAAGTTGTCATGTAGCTGCAAAAATGCATAAAAAAGCCCGCATCGGGCGGGCTAAAGTAATTTTTATCTCTCGATCGTTTTACTAAGCGCATTCGCTGTGCGCGTATAGCTGGCCCATGCTATACCCGAGATGTTAAGCGGGGAATGGACAAATCAGCCATAAATTGCCTCTATGCGGCATCTTGAATATCGATTAATAAATTCGATTGAAAGGATTGATAAAAAGCATATAGTAACCTGCGTTACTGGGAGGTCGACAATATGTTACGTGATTATTTAAAGATTGATGCTGAAGACAAATTAGTTGAGAAGGGCACTTTGCGGACCAACAATCGTGGGCAGGAAGATGTCACCGAATGGACCATTGTAAACCACAGCGGTGAAGAAAAAGGTGTGGTGGCGTTGTTTGATAAACTCAGCAATCGCCGCTCGTATCGGGTCAGCTATCGTATTATGCAGACCGATCTACAGGGCAAAGTGGTGGTCGATCATTTAACCGACGTACTGTAAGTTTACCCTGAACGTTAATGACCCAATCCTTAAGCAAAAAACCGCGCTATGGCGGTTTTTTTGTTTAACGCTGTCGATAGCGCCGCAACTCAATAATTGTTCCCGCCAGTTGTAACTTTTCCTGATGTGAATGCAATACCGGGTAATCGATGTTTGCCGGTGCCAATTCGAATTGCGGTACATCATCAATTTTCCCACGCGGGCGATAGGTGCGTAGCAGGGCGTTATCAGACTGAAAGACCAGAACCGTATCACCGGGCAGCGGCACCAGCTGCGGATCAATAATCACTACATCTCCCGGCAGATAAGCCGGCGCCATAGCATGGTCTTCAATACGCACGGCAAACGTGCCCTTCGATAATCCTCTTTCGCTGGATAAAACAGGTTCAAGGTGAGCATATTTTCCCTCTGTCCATTGCTGGATATCCGCTAGCGCGATCAGCGGAATGGCGCTGAAGCCTGTCTCAGTTGGCGAGCGATCAAAGATCGGGCCTTCGCCATCAATCAAATAAGCGGGTGCGCATTCCAGCGCTTCTGCCAGCCGAAGTAAGTTTTCACCCCTTGGCAATGTCTCATCTTTTTCCCACTGCGATATCGCAACGTGGGAAACCTTAACCTGAACAGCGAGCTGTTTCTGAGTCAGCTCCTGTGTTTTGCGACGCAATAAGATGCGGTTACCTGTCGTTTCGTTTTTCATTAGCTTGACTTTTTGCATAAGAGAGGCTTAAGTTTACTTAACCATGGTACTTAAGTAAACTTAAATACATGGCGCAGTGTGTCTGTGCGACCCGGTTGTTTTGCTCCAGACACCTTACCAGCAAGAGAGGTGGAGCATGGAAAGTAGTTTAATTACCAGTGTAGGAGCCTTAGTTCTCGGTGGGGGCGCAGCGGCACTATTTTGGAAGCCGCTGCTGGCAGGGATCGCCTCAATTGTGACCAGCAATCGCGCAGGTGGCGAAATCATTACCAGTTACAAAGAGCAGGTGATGTTGTTAAAGGAAGGAAATTTGTTGCTGCGCGAGGAGAACGATGAATTGCGTGAGCGGCACGATAAAAATCTTCGTCGAATTTCCTTGCTTGAATCAGATCTACGCATCATCAAAAACGCGCTTGGCATTTTGCTGGCGATGACGGAAGCCGACCATAACGATAAGTTTCGTAATGAAGTCGATCGGCTTATTACGACTCTGGAGGATCGCAATGATGGTTCAAATAGATAACAATTTTGGCCCTACTAATAACAAGCGCAAAGTTATTCTCGGCGGGCTGTTTCTGGGGTTATCGATGATCTGTATCATCATGACCATTATGTTTTTGTATGTAAGTCATGCGGCTAATCAGCGGGTTAATCAGATTCGGGCGGATTATCGCGAAGTGGCTGATCGACGAGATGCGCAGGTTGAACAGTTAAGTACGCAGGTTAACAACTTGCAGCGCAAACTCGATTTATTGCCCGATCGTACGGCCAGCAAGACAGCAGATAAAGTGAAGGAAGTGGTGAAGTCCGATGAGGCGAATATGATCTCATCGGAGAGGAAATAGCAGCTTCCGATTATTCCTAATGCGGCTTCGCTATTTTCGACTATCTTTAAATCTCCAGGCAACATTTTATTGGGTAAAAAGCCATTGAATAACTAACCAAAAGGAAACATAGCATGAGTGATTCAGTTGAAACTAAAAGCAAGACAGATTATCTGCGCGATGTGACTTCTCAGTTAAAAGAGATGCGTCACTATGCGCAAACCAACACCGAAACACTCTCCAGCCATTGGTTAGCATTTGACGCCGGTGAATACAAAGATAAGGTTAATGCGGACCGCGTTGACGCGCTGCTGAACAAACAGGGAAAGCTGTTGGAAGATTTGGATGCGGCGATCCAGGATATTGAAATTGAGATCAATCACAGCGAGCAGGAGAGTTAATATCTCCCGCTGACTGTCGCGGTGGCTGAGAAGGAGTTACTCGGCCACCAGCCACATTTCCGCTTCGTCAAACATCTCTTCGACGATGCGGGCAATGGTAGCTTTATCATTCTTACTTAAATCGGTATCTATAGCGTTACGTTCCATCGGCTTAACCTTAACTTCAAGATCAGGAAACACTCGATGCACGCGCTTTTCCAGCTCTTGCAAAATCATTTCGCGAGCGCCAGGTAAACCCGCAACGTTACGCTTATCGTAAATCAATTCCACAAACATAATGGCAATCCGTAGAGGGCAAAATCGCCCGCACATAATACTGTAAATAAAAACAGTAGCAAGATGTCGCGAGCGACAGAGACAAAATATTTTATGTCGTTTAGTAATTTGTGCTGGTCTGGAGTAATGTGGACGGGTCAAAACGACATATTGGAATTACTGACTTCAGGAGAAGTGCAATGCGACAGCTGGTTATAGATATTCTGCTTAAAATGGCAAAGATGGATGTCGACGCCAAAGAATTGACAGCGCAGACCGAAGCGCAAACTTTGTTAATCGCCGCATTGCTGATTCAGGCAAAACAAGACAATTCGCTCACCATCACCGAAACGGTGCAAGATGCGATCGTCACGGCTTCACGCTCTTCAACTGAGTTTTTGCAATCTGATGTAGATTTGCTGTTGACGCACATTAATCGTTTGCTGGCAGTGGCGAAATACGTCGAAGTGAATGGCAAGGCAGAAACAGAAGGGGAGTAAAAAAAATTAGCCTCTGGAGGTGGAAATCCAGCAACACCTCCAGAGGCAGTGCAAAAGCACTATTCGTTCAAGGACAATCGCGACCGAAGTCGTGGGTCAAACTTATACAAGTTTTGTCTTGTTGTACAATTTAATTGTGACGATTTCGACTGGTTGGAGGTGTTTTTAAAGTGCACCTTTAACCCGATTGCCTTATAGCTCATTCTTGATGCAAAACTCTTCCCACGTCATACCCAACGATTCGGCATGTGATTTGAGATAAGTCTCGATCGCGTCCGCCGCTACCGCTTTATCTGGTTCAGCCAGCTGAATAGAAAAGATCATCCCATCGAGATTTTTTTGACGTAAAAACGCAGCGTAGATGCGTTCGGCATGCCATTCGCGCAACTGTCGCAGTGATAAGTTTGCGGCGCGCGCATCGCTTTCGGTAAGTTCATCAAGGGCTTGCTGGAAATCGGCGTGGGCGGCGAAAAACATGTCGCGCGCCTGGGCATAATAGGCTTCTGGCGTTTTCATCATTACGTTCCTGAAAGTCTGTTGCAGCGCGCCAGTGTAGCCTGTTGCAATCGTATTGTCAGGAATCCGATACGCCGCTAAGTAGATGAAGGGGCATTCTGTTGAAACTTCTATACTCGCTTGCATATTATGGCGGCAGATTGCGCAAACGTTCGAATTATCTCCAGGCGCTGTCACGCTTTGCTGCATGTTGATGAGCCGTAAAACAGCGAAAGAGAGAAGAAAGCGGCATTGAAAGCGGTTACGGATGCGCAGATATCTTGCGTAGCTTAGTGGAAAAATTATAACGTAGCCGCCATTGATGCGAGCTTAGGGATTAAAGATGAAAAAGTGGATGCTGATTGCGGTACTGGCGCTGGGCGGCTGTGCCCAAATCGATAACTATAAAAGCGCGGTGAAAACGCCAGCGCCCGCCAGTTTGCAAGGCAACTGGCAAACCGTTGGGCCGCAAGGCGGTTTGATTAGCGATCAAGCCATTGCCAGTTTGATCATTGATTCTGATGGCAGCACGCTGGATTGTCGCCAATGGCAGCGCATTATCGCCAAGCCGGGGAAATTAACCTTGCTGAGCGGTGATTACGTTAACGTAAATCGTCAACTGCGCGTTATGCCGCTGGTGGTGGAAAACGGCGAACTGAAATATGACGGTTTGACGCTGCGTAGAGTGGATCGTCCAACCGTAGATTGCCAAAAAGCGCTGGATGAAGTGGCCAAACAGCCTGATGCAGCGGTGATTCAGAATATCGAACCAGAACTGCTGCGCACAACGATTACACAGAATAACGAGAAGTAAGTTCCGAGTGTAATGCTAGGGTAGCTGCACTGCTTGGATTACTCCTCTGCGCGCTGTTTGGATTATTCCTCTGCGCGCTGGCCCCCATCCCGACCTTCCCCCGCAAAGCGGGGGAAGGAGACGCTGCCACATGCAGACTCAATACTCGCATTTTGCAGCATCTTCCTCCCCCATGTATGGGGGAGGATTGAGGTGGGGGGCAAACGACTTCATCTGCGCGCTGGCCCCCATCCCGGCCTTCCCCCGCAAAGCGGGGGAAGGAGACGCTGCCGCATGCAGCTTCAATACTCGCATAGGGCAGCATCTTCCTCCCCCATGTATGGGGGAGGACCGAGGTGGGGGACAAACGACTCCCTACTGAAAAGGACCGAGGTGGGGGACAAACACGCCAAACTACTTCTTATCAACCACCCAGACGCTCACGCTGCCGCCGTTACACAGAAAAACTGCGTTACCTTCTTCATCGGTAGTGACTGTTTCCAGGCGATGACCTAAATAATCGCTCCAGGATTTGCCAGCATAACCTGCGCCCATCGCCACCGTTTTCTCACCCTCATCACCGTTTGACATGATAACCACACAGCCGGGATGTTCTTCCGTGCCGCTGCGACTAAACGCCACGCAGTTCGGATGATCAAAATAGTCGGTTTGCGCGCCCCAGCCGTAGATCTGGCGGGCACGAATCAAGTTTTCCAGTTCAGCGATCACCGGTATCTGAATGTTATACATCTCGCCATCATCACCTTCATCTTCATAGTTGGCCCCAAACAGGTCAGGGTAGAAAATTGTCGGCACGCCTTGTTCGCGCAGCAAAATCAGCGCATACGCCAGCGGTTTAAACCATGACTCAACGGGCGCTTCCAGTGATTGCAACGGCTGTGTATCGTGATTAGCAACGATGGTCACGGCATGCCAGGGATCGGCGACCACCAGTGAATTTGCAAATATCTGGCTGAGGTCATATTCACTTCCTTGCAGAGAAGCCTGATGGAAGTTCAAGTGCAGCGGCGCATCAAACAGCATGGTTTTTCCGTCAACCTGCTCGATATATTGCTGCAATTTATCAAGTTCATGCGCCCAGTATTCGGCCACGATAAACATCGGTTCGTTGGCGACATCCTGAATGTGATCAATCCATTCTTTATAAAACCAGGCAGGAATGTGCTTCACTGCATCCAGACGAAATCCGGTGCAGGGCAGTTGTTCCATAATCCAACGCGCCCAATACTTTAATTCTTCACTCACCGCGTTGTTACGGAAGTCAATGTTGGCACCCATCAGATAATCAAAATTGCCGAGTTCATTATCAACCTGGTCGTTCCAACCTTCGACCGTGTAATCATTGATGATTTTGAACACGCCGTTTTCGTCGGGATTTTCGATATGATCCACGCCGCTAAAGCATTTGTAATCCCAGATGAATTTTGAATATTTGCCCGCGCGCGCCGGAAAGGTGAAGCGCGTCCAGGCCTCACACTCGAGTACTTCATCATCAATCTCTTCTCGGTTATCAGGATTGACGCGGTTAACCTTTATTTTCTCCTTTTCATCAGCGCCAATTTTATGATTCAGCACCACGTCCATGACCACGCCAACGTTGTGGCTGCGCAGCGTATCAACAGCGGCTAATAACTGCTGCTTGTCACCATATTTGGTGGCAATGCTGCCTTTTTGGTCAAATTCACCCAGATCAAACAGATCATAGGTATCGTAACCTTCAGAATCTGCACCCGATCCCCCTTTGTAGCTGGGTGGAAGCCACGCCATTGTAATACCGATTTCACTCAACCAAGCCGCTTTCTCTGCAACTTCTGGCCACAGTTTGCCGCCTTTCGGGTAATACCAATGGAAAAACTGCAATAAGGTTGGGTTTTGCATCGCTGCACTCCATGAGGGATGATGAAAATCAAGTATGGAGTAAGCGGGAAAAAAGGCGCGTCGCGCTGAAAAATATATCTGCGCGACACGTTAAAGGCAGGAAACTAGGATTGGGTTTCGCGCGGCACCATCACAATACCGCCTTGCTTACCGTAAGCGGAAAGCACGGATTTCTGACGTGAAGATTGACCGACCAGCGAGGCCAGCTCATCCATACGTATCTGCAACAGACGCTTCACTTCAGCTTCATTATCAAGGATATGACGTAAGACGGGACGCAGCTGATCCAGAACCTGAACAGAAGGCGCGGCGTCCTCTGTTGAACGCGCTAATTTCTGCACCGCGCTGACATAATCCATCTCTTTGCTAATCAACGCTTCCCATTCGCCGTCGGTTGCAAGGCGCAGCATCCCCTGGCTTAGCGTCAGTAACTGTTGGTAAGTCGTAATCAGATGCGGTGCAAGAGTCATTAAACGGCGTCCTGAATCAGGGGTTGAGGTTGCGCAACTTCTTTCCAGGCGTCGGCAATATTGCGTAGCAGGCTTTCGACTTCTTCGATGGCTTCTACGTCATTGTGTAGATTGGCTTGTAACAGACGACGTACCATGTAGGTGTAAAGACCCAGCAGGTTATCTGCAAGTTCATCACCGCTGTGATCGTCGAGGCCTTGTTTCAGTCCGCTTTCAATAATATTGATCGCTTTTGAGAGGGAAAGACCTTTTCCCTCAATGTTGCCGTCCTGTAAGAACAGGCGGGCACGCACCAGCGCGCTAAGCGCACCGTCGAAAAGCATCACAACCAGCTGATGCTGGCTGGCGCTCATCACGGCGCTTTCGACGCCGATTTTTGCATAGGCTTTCGTGCCATTTGCGCTGTACATGTTTACTCCTTATTACGATGAGCTGCTGCTGGAGCTTGTGGAAGTCGCAAACTGCTGAGTTAAGTAGTCGCTGGTGGTGTTCAGCGAACTCATGAGCACGTCTAACTGGGTAAACTGCGCTTTATAGCGCGCCACCAGATTATCGATACGCGTGCTCATGGTGTTGTACTGATCGGTCAGGTTATTCAGGGTTTTACTGACGCCGTCAGTCGCCGCCTGAATAATGCCGGTTGATGAGAGCCAGCCGGTCAAATTCGTCGCGATGGTGGTGGTGATACCGGTGGTTTTGCCGTCACCAACGATCATCTCTTTCACACCGTCCGGATCTGCACTCAGTGCGGTGTCCAGTTTGTCAGAGTCGAGTTCTAACTGGCCGCTGGTAGGATCGGTGGTGATGCCAATCTGCGCCATAGTTTTATAGGTCGATGAGCTTTGCGCATTGGTCAGCATGGTTTTTAACTGGGTCTGGATGGTACGCAGCGTACTGTCGCCCAGTAACGCACCGTTGCTGGAGTCTTGCGCATCAGCGCCGACATCAACTGCGGTGTATTTAGTTAATGTAGTGAATTGATCCAGCAAGGTATTGTAAGCATCGACCCAGCTGGTAATGGCGCTGTTCGCTTTTGACGTGTCTTTGGTGATCGTCAGCGTCTGGTTACCGGTTGTGGTGTCATTGAGATTCAGCGTGACGCCTTCCAGGGCATCACTGATTTCGTTGCTGCTGTTTTCAATCGCCACGTTGTTCACGGTGAGCTTGGCGTTTTGCGCCGTCACACTTTCGGTCATCGCATTGGTGGTGGTTGAAGCGTCATAACCCACAACGGCTTGTAACGTATCGTCGCCCGTGACTTCAATTTTGCTGACGGCGTTGTCGCTGCCGGTTTCGCTGGAGGTCATTGATAAACGATAACTGCCGTCACCCACTTTGATAATCGTGGCGGTGACGCCTGCATCGGCGCTGTTGATCGCATCGCGCATGCCGGTCAGTGAGGTTTGTTCGGCGGTTAGCGTGATGCTTTTACTGGTGCCATCGGTCAGGGTGATGGCCATTGTGCGGCTGGCAGCGCTGTCACCCAATGCAGTGGTGTTGCTGGTTTGCACCGCTGACGTCAGGGTTTGCGCCTGCGCCAGCTGCGTTACGCTGACGGTGTACTTACCGGCCACGGTGCTACCTGATGTGGTGGCGCTAAATGCGCTGGAACTGCTGGTTGCCGAAGTGGCGGTAAACAGATCGGCATCATTCAGTTTGGTGTTGGCGGTTTGAAACGTCGTTAATGCACTTTTCAGCGTGCCGTAAGCACTCAGCTTAGAGGTATACGCGGACTGTTGCGTGGTAATCGGCGTCAATGACGCTTTCTCTGCAGTGGTCAGACTATCCAGAATAGTACTTAAATCGAGGCCTGAACCGATACCTAAGGTAGAAATACTAGCCATGTTGTTTCCTTTATATGGTCGACACGGAGTTTGAATACCGGTGTTATCGGCTTTTATTAAGTAAAGTTTAAGGTTATTTACGCATCGCTAATAAACCGAATAGGACATATAGAGAAGGGTATTTCGGCGACTAGAAAAATGTTCAATTAACGCTAAAGAAGTTCTGAGGGTGGGCGATAAACATTAGCGTGACAGGAACCAGCAGAAAAAGTTGGCCTGGTCCTAAAAAAAATTCTAAAGGTTGTTCAAGGGCAGACGATAACAACATTGACGGCGTTGAAGCCGGCGGGTTGAAGCCCACACCTTAACCGAAAGACTTGATTAACAGGAAAATTTATCATGGCCCAAGTCATTAATACCAATAGCCTCTCGCTGATCACTCAGAACAACATCAACAAGAACCAGTCTGCTCTGTCTACTTCTATCGAGCGTCTGTCTTCAGGTTTACGTATCAACAGCGCTAAAGATGACGCTGCTGGTCAGGCAATTGCCAACCGTTTCACCTCTAACATCAACGGCCTGACTCAGGCTGCTCGTAACGCCAACGACGGTATCTCTGCTGCGCAGACTACTGAAGGCGCACTGTCAGAAATCAACAACAACTTACAGCGTGTACGTGAACTGACCGTACAGGCACAGAACGGCACCAACTCTGATTCTGACCTGTCTTCAATCCAGGACGAAATCAAATCACGTCTGGACGAAATTGACCGCGTTTCTGGTCAGACTCAGTTCAACGGCGTGAACGTGCTGGCTAAAGACGGCAAAATGTCAATCCAGGTTGGCGCTAACGATGGTCAGACTATCGATATCGACCTGAAGCAGATTGATTCTTCTACTCTTGGACTGAAAGGTTTTTCTGTATCAGGTAACGCGCTTAAGCTCAGTGATTCGATCAAACAAGTGGGTGAGAGCGGTTCACTTAAAGACGTGAATTTATCATCAGTAGCAACTGAATTGGGTGTCGATGCAAGCACATTGACCTTAAGCAATGTTCAGGATGCTGATGGCGCAGCAACTTCATCTTACGTTGTAACTTCAGGTGATAAAAATTATTCAGTATCTGTTGAAGATACTAGCGGAACAGTAACATTGAACCATGCTGACGTTACTTATGAAGATTCAACAACAAGCAGCACTGGAACATTACAGGATCAATTGATTCAGGTTGGTGCTAACTCTACTGGTGGTGCTGTTGGTTTCGTAGCGATTCAGGGTAAAAACATGAGTCTGAGCGCTACTGCAATTGCTAACTCCGGGGATGCAGCCGGTACACAAGATACTGCGGAAGACGTTAACGATATTTCAGATACCGCAAATACAGCAATTTTCTCTGGTACATCTACTGCAGACCCATTAGCTCTGCTGGATAAAGCCATTGCTCAGGTTGATACCTTCCGTTCAAGCCTGGGTGCGGTACAGAACCGTCTGGATTCAGCGGTAACTAACCTGAACAACACCACCACTAACCTGTCTGAAGCACAGTCTCGTATTCAGGATGCTGACTACGCAACCGAAGTTTCAAACATGTCTAAAGCACAGATCGTTCAGCAGGCGGGTAACTCAGTGTTGGCGAAAGCTAACCAGGTTCCACAGCAGGTTCTGTCTCTGCTGCAGGGCTAATCGCTCTCTTGAAAGACGTAAAAACCTCGCTTCGGCGGGGTTTTTTTATTTATTGGGGATTATTCCTAAACGAAACCGTCCTGTTACAGATCCTCTCCGATCTGCCGATAACTTCTTTTACAACAACACAACGATTGATCCTTTTTTCCGACTTCTGGAGTGTCTATGCGCTTCAATTATGACTTGTTACCGGGTGAGCTGCTGACCTTCGAAGAGATCGCCTTACGCTACTCCCAGCAATACCCTGATGATAAAGAGTTAACGGCACGCGCTTTACTCAGTCCCAGCACCAGCTTCCGCACGCTGAAAATTCGCGCGGTATTTGCCCATGAAGAGAGCAACAGTCCACAAGAAGATTTGCTGTTCATCTCTAACGACAATGAGCGCAAAAACTATCTGCGCCGTTTTGAGCACTATTTAAAGCAGCAACTGCCGTTTCTCTATTTCCGCCGCAGCGAGCAGGGCAAAAAAGAGAATCTTTGGCAGGTAATGGGAGAGAGTCGGGTTTACGCGATGATCGATCCGCACTCCGCGGTGGCGCAGAATCTGCTGACCAGTCGCGGCTATAAGCTGGTGCTGATGCGCCAGGATGAAGAAGAGGAGTACTGGCAGCTGTTTAACCCGCAGGCCAATCCCTGTTTCCCGCAGTCGCGACGCATTCAGTTCATTGTGGTTCTCAGCACGCCGCAACATAAAGTGCCCACAGCGGTAATGCCAGGAACAGAAGTGGGGCGGCGCGTCAAAGCCAAAGTGCTGCAACGCGCCAGTCAGACAGAATTCACCGCCGCAGTTAAAGCGCGCTATGGTGCCTGCGTGATCACCGGCACGCGTCTTACCGATCGTCATAACTGGCCGTGGGTTGAAGCCTGTTATATCGATACGCGTGAAAACGAAGAGGGCTTTTTAGCCGACAACAGCGTGGATAACGGATTGTTTTTACGCAGTGATTTGCAGCGTTTATTCATTAACCGATTGATTAATATTGATGGTGAATCGGGACGGATTTATTTTCATCCGGGTGAAGAAGTGCTTGAAAGTATAAGCCCGTTTTATCAGGCGCTGGAAGGGCAGACCTGTGCATTGTGGGATGCTGTGCCGTCGGGCACGCGGCAGCGCCTGCTCGCGCTGCGCTAATCTATTTCACAGGGGGCGTAATCGTCGCCTCCTGATATAACAAATTTGAAATAACCTCGATTTACCCCGCCTATTCACCCAATCAAAAACCCTACAGAATTGGATAATCATGCCGATAACTTCATTAACGCAGGGTAGTCAACGTGAACAATCTCTATACCGCCGATGGCGTGATGGATAAGCATTCGCTCTGGCAGCGTTACGTTCCTCTGGTGCGGCACGAAGCGCTGCGCCTTCAGGTGCGTCTGCCAGCCAGCGTTGAGCTTGACGATCTGCTGCAAGCAGGTGGCATTGGTCTGTTGAATGCCGTGGAGCGCTATGACGCGCTGCAGGGCACCGCCTTTACCACTTATGCAGTGCAGCGCATTCGTGGCTCAATGCTGGACGAGCTTCGCAGTCGGGACTGGGCACCACGTAGCGTTCGTCGTAACGCACGCGAGGTAGCCGGTGCCATGCATCAGGTAGAACAGACGTTGGGGCGTGCTGCTACCGAGCAGGAAGTGGCTCAACAGTTGAATGTTTCGATGGAGGAGTACCGGCAGATTCTGCTGGACACCAACAACAGCCAACTCTTTTCCTACGACGAGTATCGAGAAGAACACGGCGACAGTGCGGAGCTGGTGACGGAAGGCCACGAAGAGGCTAATCCGCTTCATCAGTTGTTAGAAGGGAGTCTGCGTGAGCGCGTCATTGAAGCGATCGAAGCGTTACCCGATCGCGAAAAGATGGTGCTGACACTGTACTACCAGGAAGAACTGAACCTGAAAGAGATTGGCGCGGTGCTTGATGTAGGGGAATCCCGAGTCAGCCAACTGCACAGTCAGGCGATCAAACGCCTGCGTGCCCGACTTACGGGAGCGCGCTAGCAGTATCAGTTCCTGGCGATTCAAAAATATAAGAAACCGGGGACTCAGCAATGGGAGCCAGAACCAAAGCCAGACCGTTAAGTCGTTATCTTAAAGACTATAAACACAGCCAAAGTCATTGTTCGCATTGTGGCAAGGTATTAGATCGTATGGCGCTCGTTTTTCGCGGTCAGATCATCAATAAAGAGGCCATCGCTCGGATGGACCAAATGATTGATGAACCACTGTGGCTGAAACTTCAGCCCGAACTGACCGCGTTATGTCGTTTTTGCAGCGACATTTTTTGTAATACCCATCCAAACTATTTCGACATTATGGCGTTTAAGCAATATTTGTTCGAACAGACTGAAATGAGCCCCAGCACCATACGTGAATACGTGGTGCGGCTACGTCGGCTGGACGACATGTTGAAAGCCAAAAATTTCCCTGCCGACAGACTGCAAGGTAATAGCTGGCATGAGTGTCTGGAACGTGATTTACCGGATGCGGGTAATAACAATTACCGCATTGCGTTGCGTAAGTACGACCAATTTTTGGGTTGGCAGCAAAACTGAGGGGCCATTCGCGGCTGAATGGATAGCACGCGAGCAATGAATAGTTGCTCGCGTGCAGCGCCTCGCAGATTTACGGATGATCCTTTCCTCATCTTCTGCAACACTGTAAAGATCATTGCGCAATGCCTTGGAGGCAGCCTTGTCTTTACATCTTATTCATCAATTTCCTCGTCTGGAACTGCTGGGCGCACCCACGCCGCTTGAGCATTTACCCCGACTTTCCGACTATCTTGCCCGCGATATCTTTATAAAACGTGACGATGTCACGCCAGTGGCGATGGGCGGCAATAAACTGCGTAAACTCGAATTCCTGGCCGCTGATGCGCTGCGTGAAGGGGCCGACGTGCTGCTGACTGCGGGCGCAATCCAGTCCAACCATGTGCGGCAAACCGCGGCCGTCGCCGCTCGGCTGGGTTTGAAATGCGTTGCCCTGCTTGAAAATCCGATTGGTACTGCCTCAGAAAACTACCTCAGCAACGGGAACCGCTTGCTGCTCGACCTGATGGATGCCGAAATCGTCATGGTTGATGCCTTGTATAATCCTCATGAACAACTCGCTGAACACGCCACGCGGCTTGAAGCGCAGGGTTTCCGTCCGTATGTGGTGCCGGTGGGCGGCTCGAATACGCTTGGCGCGTTGGGTTATGTTGAATGCGCACAGGAGATTGCGCACCAAAGCGAAGGTGTGGTGGATTTCGCCGCTGTGGTGGTGGCATCAGGCAGCGCTGGAACCCACGCGGGTTTAGCGGTGGGTCTGGAGCACTTGCTGCCAGAAACTGAGTTGGTTGGCATAACGGTTTCACGCACAGTAGAAGCGCAGCTGCCAGTGGTCGAGCGCATTCGTCAGCCGCTGGCAACACAATTAGCGCTAACCGCCAACGCGCCCATCACGCTCTGGGATGATTACTTTGCACCCCGCTACGGCGAGCCGAACGAAGAGGGCATGGCGGCGGTAAAACTGCTGGCGCGCCTTGAAGGTATCCTGCTCGATCCAGTTTACACTGGCAAAGCAATGGCGGGATTGCTGGATGGCATCAGTCAAAATCGCTTCCGCCGCGAAGGCCCGCTGCTGTTTATTCATACGGGCGGCGCACCGGCGTTATTTGCTTATCACCCTTCAGTCTGATACAGCAGGAAAAATCCAGTTTATAATCTAAAACTTACTCAGTAAGGCTCGGCAGCAAACGCTGCCGCACAACACACATCACATACTAATAAATTGGGGTGAATATGGTTTTTTCTCGTGTACGTCGCCAACTGGCGCTGGGCGTTATGGCGATGGCGCTGGTCGCCGGCGTTAACGTCAATACTTTCGCGGCAGAAAATTTGCTGTATAAAGTGAAAGATCGCGGCACGTTACTGGTTGGCCTTGAAGGAACGTATCCGCCGTTCAGCTTCCAGGATGAAAGCGGCAAGCTGACCGGTTTTGAAGTGGAGTTCGCCGAGCAGCTGGCGCAGCACCTTGGCGTGAAGGCCAGCCTGAAACCGACCAAATGGGACGGCATGTTGGCTTCGCTGGATTCGAAGCGTATCGACGTGGTCATCAATCAGGTCACCATCTCTGATGACCGTAAGAAGAAGTATGACTTCTCCACGCCTTACACTGTTTCTGGTGTCCAGGCGCTGACCATGAAAGCCAAAGCGGGCACCATCACTAAGCCTGAAGATTTGTCCGGTAAGAAAGTGGGTGTCGGCTTAGGTTCTAACTACGAGCAGTGGCTGCGAGATAACGTTAAAAACGTGGATATTCGTACCTACGATGATGACCCAACCAAATATCAGGATCTGCGCTCAGGCCGTCTTGATGCGATCTTGGTTGATCGTCTGGCTGCGTTGGATCTGGTGAAAAAGACCGGCAACACCATGGCCGTGGCGGGTAATGCGTTTTCACGTCTGGAATCGGGTGTGGCGCTGCGTAAAGGCGATGATGATCTGCTGAAAGCGATTAATCAGGCGATTGCCGATATGCAGAAAGATGGCTCACTCAGCAAGCTGTCCGAAAAATGGTTCGGCGCGGATGTGACTAAATAATGCAGGAAAGCTTACAACTGGTGCTGGATTCAGCACCCTTTTTATTAAAGGGCGCGCTGTTCACGCTGCAACTCAGCATTGGCGGGATGTTTTTCGGCCTGGTGCTGGGTTTCATCCTTGCGCTGATGCGCCTGTCGCACTTGTGGCCGATAAGCTGGCTCTCCCGCATCTATGTGTCGATCTTCCGTGGCACGCCGCTGATCGCGCAACTGTTTATGATTTATTACGGTTTGCCGCAGTTCGGCATTGAGCTGGATCCGATCCCGTCGGCGATGATTGGCTTGTCGCTTAATACGGCGGCGTATGCGTCAGAATCATTGCGTGGCGCAATCTCTGCGATTGAACGTGGCCAATGGGAAGCGGCCGCCAGTATCGGTATGACGCGTTGGCAAACGCTGCGTCGCGTTATTCTGCCTCAGGCTGCGCGTACGGCATTGCCGCCGTTAGGTAACAGTTTTATCAGCCTGGTAAAAGACACGTCGCTGGCGGCAACCATTCAGGTGCCGGAACTGTTCCGTCAGGCGCAGTTGATCACCTCGCGGACGTTGGAAGTATTCACCATGTATCTGGCAGCATCATTGATCTATTGGGTAATGGCAACGCTGTTGTCCATGCTGCAAAACCGTCTGGAAGATCACGTTAACCGTCAGGATCGGGAGTCGAAATGAGTGCCATTGAAGTGCGTAAACTGGTCAAAACCTTCAACGGCCAAACGGTGCTGCACGGCATTGATCTTGACGTTGCCTCCGGTGAAGTGGTGGCGATTATTGGGCCGAGCGGCTCGGGAAAAACCACCTTACTTCGCAGCATCAACCTGTTAGAAGTTCCAGACAGCGGTCGCATCAAAGTGGGTGACATCACCATTGAAGCCGCGCTGGCGCAGAGTAAACAGAAAGAGCAGGTTCGTCGTTTACGTCAGCAGGTGGGTTTTGTCTTTCAAAGCTTCAACCTTTTTCCTCACCGTTCGGTACTGGAAAACATCATCGAAGGTCCGGTGATCGTAAAAGGTGAACCGAAAGCAGAAGCGATAGCCCGAGCGCGTTCACTGCTGGAAAAAGTGGGATTGCAGGGCAAAGAGGAGAGTTTTCCTCGTCGTCTTTCGGGCGGACAGCAGCAGCGTGTGGCAATCGCCCGTGCGCTCGCGATGCGCCCGGAAGTTATCTTGTTTGATGAACCGACCTCTGCGTTGGATCCCGAGCTGGTTGGCGAGGTGTTGAATACTATACGGGCGCTGGCAGAAGAGAAGCGCACCATGGTGATCGTCACACATGAAATGAGCTTTGCCCGCGACGTAGCCGATCGCGCTATCTTCATGGACCAGGGCCGTATCGTTGAACAAGGTGACGCGAAGGCGTTGTTTAGCAATCCGCAGCAATCACGTACCCGCCAATTCCTCGAAAAGTTCCTGAATCAGTAATTATCTCGCCTTCCGCCAGGAAGGCGCATTACTGCTGTTAACTATTTCATCCAGGTATTATCTGAAAATAACGCAGAGATATGAGTGTAACTTCCTGAATTAGACCTTAATTCGGACAAACCTTGCTCGCTTAAACCCTGAAATTTTCCTTTTGGGATTCCACCTCATTGTGACTTTTTTTATAAATCTAAATAATTCTTTACAAATACATGGCATCAGGACATCACAATGAGTACGCCAGCGAAGAAAGAAGTTCTTTGGATTAACACCTTGAAAGGGGGGTGTATTTTGCTGGTGGTGTTACACCACACCATCATCACGACCTTTGCGCCCTCACTGCATTATCTGACTGCAGGCATTGCGCCAGCTGAATGGTGGGTCGCCTTTAATAAGTATCTCTCACCTTTACGAATGCCAGCCTTTTTCTTCGTTTCTGGTTTACTGGCCTGCAGCTCCATCGTCAAAAAAAGCTGGCAGGACGTTTTTACAAAAAAATTCAGCAATATCGTTTATCTTTACCTGTTATGGGGCGTGATTCAGTGGCTCTCTATTCACTACATCGCGACACATCTGGGTGAAAAGCTTTCGGGTACCAAGAATGCGGCTTACGCCGATACGCCGCTGGAGTTTGTGAAGCTGCTGATGCTGTCAATGACCAGCTTATGGTATCTCTACGCGCTGGCAGGTTTTTTCCTTGCTACCAAGCTGTTCCACAAACAAAAGATCGCCCTGGTGGTGTTGGCATTAGTGGCGAACTATGCGGCCCAATTCAATCTCATCCCCGGATGGGGCCCGGCCAGCGTGGCACAGAACTATCTCTATTTTCTGCTCGGCGTTTTCTTTAGCCAGGCGCTGGTTGAGTTAAGCAAGCTGGAAGGCCGCCACTGGGTGTGGTTAGCCGCGATCGCGCTAGTCGGCATTGCACATCATGCAGTCGGCCATTATAAAAATCCGTTCTATAGCTTACTGACCATCGTATTTGGCATCGTGCTGTGCCGCTTCCTCAATGAGCGCTTTAACATGGCATGGCTGAACTGGATTGGCCGCAACACGCTGCAAATCTATGTTTTGCACCGTATCTTCATTGAACTGCTGGGCCTGAGCGCGCTGACGCTGGCATTACATTATGGTTGGTTTGGCACGGCAGCCTTCAGTTGGACGTGGGCGTTAGTGATGCCAGCGTGCGGTGTCACGCTATGCGTGCTGATCTCTTTAGCGGTATGGTCAATACTTAATCGTGGTCCGGGACGCATGCTGTTTGTGTATCCGCGTTTACTGCGACAGCCCGTTAAACCTGAAGAGGTGCCTGGCGAACGTTAATCCCGATAAGGCCAGATATTCTGGCCTTTTTTATTTCATTCCTACACGTAATCCTACCCATTTAATTCTGCATAGCATATGTTTTATATTCTCGTTAAACATTTTGACGCATCTGACAAATCTTTTCTACTCGCCCACTTTATTCTGGTTTAATTGCCCTTAGGTTTCTCTCATTTAAATATGCTGCAGGCGATAATAGCCAAATTCATTTTCACTTCTTAGTGTTTAAAATTAAGCAGGATTATTTATGCGCAGCTAATGTAAAGAAACATGAGATAGCGTAAATAACTGTTTGTAACAGGGCCACTTCAAGACTTTTAAGAGTTTCGCTACATTCACCCATCCTTCATTGGCGAATAATCACCTAATAATTCTAAAAACCTAGTGCAATACCTCGCATTGTTTATTCAGCATTCTGTACCACACAGCAGGAGTCAATAAATGAACAACATCAAGTCAGATGAAATATTGTGGGTGAATACCCTAAAAGGCGCCTGTATTCTGTTGGTCGTGCTGTATCACACAGTATTGCCTGGGTTTGAAAGCACGCTGAAATATCTCTCTGCGGGATGGATTCCTGCTGAAATATGGGTGCAGTTTAATACTGTTTTGTCGCCGTTACGAATGCCAGCTTTTTTCTTTGTTTCTGGTTTATTGGCGACGAATGGAATTATGAAGCGGCCATGGAAACAGGTATTCACCAGCCGAATTACTAATCTATTCTACCTTTATATATTATGGGGATTCATTCAATGGTGGTCGATTGTTGGCATATCCACTGAAATTACCGGTCAACGTATTTCTCAAAACTTAAACGCTGCTTATGCAGGTTCTTTATTTGAATTTCTAAAATTAACCTTTATGGCCATGAGTACTTCCTGGTATTTGTACGGATTGGCGATATATTTCCTGTGTGCGAAGATGTTTCGCCAATATAAGTTGGCGCTGTTTATCGCGGCGGTGGTCCTTAACTATCTTGCTGTCGAGAAAATCATTCCGTATTGGGGACCGCAAAGCGTTGCGCAATATTTTCTGTTCTTTTTATTGGGCGCTTTTTGCAGCAGCACCATGTTGCGTCTCAGCGAATGGCGTCGTGAGAACTTCATGCCTTGGGCAATCTTGGCGGCGCTGGCCGGTATCCATGTGATTTTTGGACTCGATAAAAGTCTGTTTACCTGCATTATCGCGGTGTTGTTTAGTGTGGCCGCCTGTCGCTGGCTAAACCAGCATTTCAGTATGTCTTACATGAACTGGATTGGACGCAACACGCTACAAATTTATGTGATACATCGCATCTTCATTGAGTTCTTTGGCATGTCGGCGATTTTGTTTGCCCAACGTCACCATCTGTTTGAACAGGCCTGGTTTTCGTTTATATGGGCGTGCTTCTACCCGTTGGCTATCGTGGCCCTTTGTTCACTCTGTTCGGTTGCTGTGTGGTCGCTCACCAACCGTGGATTGGGGCAATCGCTGTTTATTTTCCCAACGTTGATTGGGATGAAGCGGAACCGCAGTCCGTCGGTGTAGCGGAGGGAGGGTGCCCAATGTGGGCACTTTCACGCTTGCAGCGGGCTAAGGTCAGTGCACGGAGTGTGAATTTCGCTTGCAGCGGGCTGTGCAGGTGCCTCACTCCGGGAAGATGCCTCACTTCGTGAAGAGGGCTCACTCCGTGAAGATTCCGCCCGCCAGGCGCTGGGCAGTTTCATCTGCTCCGGGCAGGCGGACGTGTTAAGGGGCTTACGCCAGCCCCTTAACAATCCCGGCGTCCGGCAGACTCTGCGCCACGCTTCGCGCGGTTCCCTCGTCACTCACCCGGCCTGACGGACCGGCTGGACTCGCCGTCCTGGCTCGACCCAGCCTCTTCGCGGCATCCCTGCCGCTCGCCCTGGCCTCCGTTCTTTCCTCAGCGCGCCGTATGCCTCCGGCACCCCACCGCCTGCCACTTCCTTTTTCTTTCTTACATACATCCTCGTCTGAAACCCCGATGCTTCAAAAATAATCTCAAATCTCAAATCTCAAATCTCAAATCTCAAATCTCAAATCTCAAATCTCAAAACTCAGTTCATAAAGTTAAAGCCCACAGACAGGGCTGTAGAAATTCAGTAACCGAAGATGTGAGAAGGCGGGATGGGTTTATGAGATTCACAGCAGTGCAAAACATAAAAGAAAAGGTGCCGCTGTTGCAGCGGGATCTGTCAGAGGCCATTTCACTCGCCGAGAGAATGAGGGATTTCAGGACGAGCGGCAGGGATGCCGCGATGAGGGCGGGGTGAGCCAGGATGGCGAATCCGTCCGGTCCGTCAGAAATCGTGAAAAAACGAGGGAACCGCGAAGCGGCGAGGGGGCTGGCCGGAAGCGCGGGTCAAGGGTTGCCGCTCAGCAACCCTTGTCGGTCGCCCGCAGGGAAGAAATGAAACTGCCCGGTTGCCGGGCGAACGAAAAAGCCACCGCGCCGGTTCGGCGCTTTGAACCCAAGCGCCGGTTCGCGGCCCGAACTTCGTGAAGAGGGCTCACTCCGTGAAGGTTCCGCCCGCCAGGCGCTGGGCAGTTTCATCTGCTCGGGCAGGCGGACGTGTTAAGGGGCTTACGCCAGCCCCTTAACAATCCCGGCGTCCGGCAGACTCCGCGCCACGCTTCGCGCGGTTCCTTCGTCACTCACCCGGCCTGACGGACCGGCTGGACTCGCCGTCCTGGCTCGACCCAGCCTCTTCGCGGCATCCCTGCCGCTCGCCCTGGCCTCCGTTCTTTCCTCAGCGCGCCGTATGCCTCCGGCACCCCACCGCCTGCCACTTTCTTTTCTTTCTTACATACATCCTCTTCTGAAACTTTGATGCCTCAAAGCTCAAAGCTCAAAGCTCAAAGCTCAAAACTCAAAGCTCAAAGCTCAAAGCTCAAAGCTCAGTTCATAAAGTTAAAGCCCACAGACAGGGCTGTAGAAATTCAGTAACCGAAGACGCGAGAAGGAGGAATGGGTTTGTGGGATTCACAGCAGCGCTAAACATACAAGAAAAGGTGCCGCTGCTGCCGCGGGGTTTGCCAGAGGCCATTTCACTCGCCGAGAGAGTGAGGGATTTCAGGACGAGCGGCAGGGATGCCGCGATGAGGGCGGCGTGAGCCAGGGATGGCGAATCCGTCCGGTCCGTCAGAAATCGTGAAAAAACGAGGGAACCGCGAAGCGGCGAGGGGGCTGGCCGGAAGCGCGGGTCAAGGGTTGCCGCTCAGCAACCCTTGTCGGTCGCCCGCAGGGAGGAAATGAAACTGCCCGGTTGGCGGGCGAACGAAAAAGCCACCGCGCCCGGTTCGGCGCTTTGAACCCAAGCGCCGGTTCGCGGCCCGAACTTCGTGAAGAGGGCTCACTCCGTGAAGGTTCCGCCCGCCAGGCGCTGGGCAGTTTCATCTGCTCCGGGCAGGCGGACGTGTTAAGGGGCTTACGCCAGCCCCTTAACAATCCCGGCGTCCGGCAGACTCCGCGCCACGCTTCGCGCGGTTCCTTCGTCACTCACCCGGCCTGACGGACCGGATGGACTCGCCGTCCTGGCTCGACCCAGCCTCTTCGCGGCATCCCTGCCGCTCGCCCTGGCCTCCGTTCTTTCCTCAGCGCGCCGTATGCCTCCGGCACCCCAACGCCTGCCACTTCCTTTTCTTTCTTACATACATCCTCGTCTGAAACTCCGATGCTCCAAGACTCAGTTCATAAAACTAAAGCCCACAGACAGGTCTGTAGAAATTCAGTCATCGAAGACGCGAGAAGGCGGGATGGGTTTGTAAGACTCACAGCAGCGCTAAACATACAAGAAAAGGTGCCGCTGCTGCAGCGGGGTTTGCCAGAGGCCATTTCACTCGCCGAGAGAATGAGGGATTTCAGGACGAGCGGCAGGGATGCCGCGATGAGGACGGCGTGAGCCAGGATGGCGAATCCGTCCGGTCCGTCAGAAATCGTGAAAAAGCGAGGGAACCGCGAAGCGGCGAGGGGGCTGGCCGGAAGCGCGGGTCAAGGGTTGCCGCTCAGCAACCCTTGTCGGTCGCCCGCAGGGAGGAAATGAAACTGCCCGGTTGGCGGGCGAACGAAAAAGCCACCGCGCCCGGTTCGGCGCTTTGAACCCAAGCGCCCGGTTCGCGCCCCGAACTTAAGCGCCCGGTTCGGCGCTTTGAACTCAGGCGCCGGTTCGCGCCCCGAACCCAAGCGCCCGGTTCGCGCCCCGAACCTCCATCCTTACCCGATGGTCATCAGACTGGCATTCCCACCTGCGGCAGCAGTATTCACACTCAGTGAGCGCTCAATCAGCAACCGCTCCAGCAGCAAATTAGTTTCACCACGCGCAAAGCCCTGCACCGAAACAATCGCGCCGTTGCGCGCAGCAATCTGTTCGCAGAGCGTGCGGAGCTGATCGGCATCTCCATGATAAATCACCGCATCAAACGCTTCCGCCAGCGGATCTTTCGCCAGGCTAACGCGGGCTTTCACTGCGGCAGGCAGGCTTGCCAGCAAGGTGCGATGTAATTCGTCATCCGGCCACACCGCTGTGCTGCCGACGCTGGTTACCGCAGCCAGCTGAATTAACGCATCCTGCTGGTTATCGGCCAGACACAACACGCTGTCGCGCGGTAACAGTGAGAAGGTGTTGCGCTCGCCGGTTGGGCCAGGCAGCAGACGTACCGTTCCGGCCTGCGCCAGATCGGCATACTGTTGACACAGCATCGCCAACTCCGGCTTCTCTTTTGCCCACTCGCTCAGCGCCTTATGCGGTTCCAGCAGCGCCTGACGCAGCGTGCTGTCTGCCGGGCGTTCAGCATCCTGACGATCAAAGGTCAGACGCAGCGCGCCATCCGGGCGGTGAGAGAGCAAGCGATAGAGGTAAAGCGGGCCACCCGCTTTCGGGCCGGTTCCAGACAAGCCTTCGCCGCCAAAGGGCTGCACGCCCACCACCGCACCCACCATGTTGCGGTTAACGTAAAGGTTGCCGACTTTGGCATTGGCCGTCACCTGCGCGATGGTTTCATCGATGCGCGTGTGGACGCCTAGCGTCAGCCCGTAACCAGAAGCGTTAATGTGATCGACCAGTTTAGGTAAATCGTTGCGTGTGAAGCGCACCACATGCAGCACCGGACCAAAAACTTCTTTATCCAGATCACTGACCTGATCCAGTTCAATCAGCGTTGGTTTGATAAAGGTGCCGGTTGCCCACTCTTTACTGTCCTGCGGGTTTTCCTGCACGGCCTGATACACGGCGAAGCCTTTATTGCGCATCGCCTGAATGTGACGCTCAATGTTCTCTTTCGCTTCGGCATCAATCACCGGACCGATATCGGTTGAGAGACGCTCAGGATTACCCATACGACATTCTGCCATCGCACCGCGCAACATTTTGAGGGTGTGATCGGCAACATCGGCCTGGATACAGAGCAAACGCAAGGCAGAACAGCGTTGACCGGCGCTGTCAAAGGCCGATGCTACGATATCCGTCACCACTTGTTCAGTCAGCGCCGAGGAGTCGACGATCATTGCATTCATGCCGCCGGTTTCTGCAATCAGTGGGGTAGGACGGCCTTGAGGATCAAGGCGACCCGCCAGATTACGCTGCAGCAGCGTGGCGACAGCGGTTGAACCGGTAAACATCACGCCACGTACGCGCTCATCGCCGGTCAGCTGTGCGCCAACAGTTTCACCCTGGCCGGGCAAAAGCTGCAACACGCCAGTTGGAACGCCTGCATCCAGCAGAATCTGCACCGCCTGTGCGGCAATTAATGGCGTTTGCTCAGCCGGTTTAGCCAGCACGCTGTTACCCGCCGCTAACGCAGCAGCAATCTGGCCGGTAAAAATCGCTAATGGGAAGTTCCACGGGCTAATACAGACCACCGGGCCTAATGGACGATGCGTTTCGTTGTCGAAATCATCGCGCACCATGCCCGCATAGTAATAGAGGAAATCGACCGCTTCGCGCACTTCTGCAATGGCATTGTTGTAGGTTTTACCCGCTTCACGCACCAGGATGCCGAGCAGCTGTTGCATCTGGCTTTCCATGATCTCTGCAGCGCGTTCCAAAATGGCAGCACGCTCTTCCGGTGGCGTTGCGAACCAGATCGGACCCGCATTCACGGAGGCATCCAGTGCTTGCGACACTTCCTGCTCGCTGGCTTCACGTACGTGGCCCACAACATCATTTGGCGTGGCAGGGTTAATGACGGCATGGGTTTCACCCGCGATCAGTTCGCCATCAATAATCGGCTGTGCCACAGTGGGATGTGCCGCGCTGCTGAGCAAGGCGCTGGACAACGACGCAAGGCGGTGCTCGTTGGCCATATCCAAACCGGCAGAGTTCACACGGTATTTGCCATAAAGCTCACGTGGCAATGGAATCTTCGGATGCGGCAGGCCAATAGCCCCTTCGCTGGCACCCATTTTTTCCACTGCGCTGACCGGATCGGCTACCAGCTCATCAATTGGTAACGACGTGTCAGCGATGCGGTTAACGAATGAGGTATTGGCGCCGTTTTCCAACAGACGACGCACCAGGTAAGCCAGCAGTGTTTCATGCGTACCTACCGGCGCATAAATGCGGCAAGGTCGATTCAGTTTGCCATCCGCAACTTTGCCCACCACCTGCTCGTAGAGCGGTTCGCCCATCCCGTGCAGGCACTGGAATTCATACTGGCCTGGATAATAGTTATTGCCCGCCAGCTGGTAAATTGCCGCCAACGTATGCGCATTGTGGGTCGCAAACTGCGGATAAATCAGGTTCGGCACCGACAATAATTTGCGTGCGCAGGCCAGATAAGAGATGTCGGTATACACCTTGCGGGTATAAACCGGATAACCTTCCAGGCCTTCCATTTGGGCACGTTTGATTTCGCTGTCCCAATAGGCGCCTTTTACCAGACGGATCATCAGGCGACGGCGACTGCGTTGCGCCAGATCGATCAATTCATCAATCACAAACGGGCAGCGCTTCATGTAAGCCTGAATCACAAAGCCGATACCGTTCCAGCCTTCCAGTTCCGGCTCGAAGCAGAGTTTTTCCAGCAGATCCAGCGACAGCTCCAGACGATCGGCTTCTTCTGCGTCAATGTTAATACCGATGTCATAAGAGCGCGCCAGCAGCGTCAGCGATTTCAGAATCGGATAAAGCTCTTCCATTACGCGTTCATATTGCGCGCGGCTATAGCGTGGATGCAGCGCAGAAAGCTTGATCGAAATGCCAGGGCCTTCATAGATGCCGCGCCCGTTTGAGGCTTTGCCAATCGCGTGAATCGCCTGTTGATAAGAGACCAAATAGGCTTTGGCGTCGCTGGCGGTCAGCGCGGCTTCACCCAGCATGTCGTAGGAGTAGCGGAAACCCTTCTCTTCCAGCTTGCGGGCATTCGCCAACGCTTCAGCAATGGTTTCGCCCGTAACGAATTGCTCACCCATCAAGCGCATCGCCATGTCTACGCCTTTACGAATCAGCGGTTCGCCGCTTTTCCCGATAATACGGTTAAGCGAATGCGAAAGATTCGCTTCGTTATGGGTAGAAACCAAACGACCGGTAAACAATAAACCCCAGGTTGCCGCGTTGACGAACAGGGAAGGGCTGCGGCCAAGATGCGATTGCCAATTGCCGTTGCTGATTTTGTCGCGAATTAACGCATCGCGGGTAGGCTTGTCAGGAATACGCAACAGCGCTTCCGCTAAACACATTAGCGCAACACCTTCCTGAGAAGAGAGAGAGAACTCCTGCAACAGGCTTTGCACCATCCCAGCGCGCCCAGTTGCCCCTTTTTGGTGCCGGAGCTTGTCAGCCAGCTTGTAGGCTAACTGATGGGTTTTTTCTGCCAGCGGAGCAGGAAGACGCGCCTGTTCCAACATCATCGGTACCGCATCCGTTTCGGGCCGACGCCAGGCGGCAGTCACCGTAGAACGCGTAACCGACTGCGGCAGAATCTGCTCAGCGAAGTCAAGGAACGGTTGATGGGACTCGTCTGGCGCGGCTTCATCACCTTCTGCCGCGGCCAATGCCGACAGCGGAATTTCCGGCAGTGAAGTGCCCGTTTCAAGCTGGCCAAGATAGTTAAAAATCGCTTGCTTGATCAGCCAGTGCGGCGTGCGATCGATGCGTTGTGCGGCCAGTTTAATGCGCTCGCGAGTCGCATCATCCAGTTTTACACCCATGGTGGTTGTACCCATGACTCCAGTGCTCCTTAAAAGTGGTTCGGTACGGCGTGGCCAGCACTATCACTCATGTTGCAACTTTGTGCAACCATGTTAATCGTGAGTCAGATAGCAAGTTTTCCACGTCGTCGAATGTTAAATTTCAAAATGCGGCACAGATCTTGCTGCAAGAATCTGGCCAACGTGGCAGGCCAGAGAAACCGCGGGTTTTATAAGAACGTTCTTGGGTGCAACTCCAGATCTGTGAGCGAGTGCAACCTCTGAGCAATTTTTCGCAAACGGTTAGTGAAATCGCTGTAGCGCCTGTGTTAAATCCATTGTGCGCGTCACGCCTTTCCGGCAGGATACTGCGCCTCGGGGAAATGGCTCATGCCCTGATGAGGATACGCTGCCTGGTTACCCCGTTCCGGCAACCACCAGCAAGCGATTTCTCTGGGGAAATTAAATAATAAATGGAGAGACAGATGAGTATAAGCACACCAATGTTGGTGACCTTTTTGATTTATATTCTCGGGATGATACTGATTGGCTTTATTGCCTACCGTTCAACCAAGAATTTTGATGATTATATTCTGGGTGGTCGTAGCCTCGGTAGCGTTGTTACAGCCTTGTCCGCAGGGGCATCTGATATGAGCGGCTGGCTGTTAATGGGGTTGCCAGGTGCCATTTTCATTTCTGGTATCTCCGAGAGTTGGATCGCTATCGGCCTGATTATTGGCGCATGGCTAAACTGGAAAATTGTAGCGGGTCGCCTGCGTGTTCAAACGGAGCACCACAACAATGCCCTGACGCTGCCAGACTTCTTCTCCAGCCGTTTTGAAGATCACAGTAAAATTCTGCGTGTCATCTCCGCGATCGTTATCCTGGTTTTCTTCACTATCTATTGCGCCTCGGGCGTGGTGGCCGGGGCGCGCCTGTTTGAAAGCACCTTTGGCATGAGTTACGAAACCGCATTGTGGGCTGGCGCCGCAGCGACCATCCTCTATACGTTGGTGGGCGGATTCCTGGCGGTCAGCTGGACCGATACCGTGCAGGCCAGCTTGATGTTTTTTGCGCTGATTCTGACGCCTGTCATTGTGATTATCTCGGTCGGCGGCTTCTCAGATTCACTCGCAGTGATTGAAGCCAAAAGCCTCGAAAATATCGACATGCTGAAAGGGCTGAATTTTGTTGCGGTGATTTCGTTGTTGGGCTGGGGCTTGGGCTACTTTGGGCAACCGCATATCCTGGCGCGCTTTATGGCAGCGGATTCGCACCGCTCCATTCGTACCGCACGCCGCATTAGCATGGCCTGGATGATTTTGTGCCTGGCAGGTGCCGTTGCGGTCGGCTTCTTCGGCATCGCTTATTTCCAGAACAATCCATCACAAGCAGCAGGCGTGAGTGAAAATGGCGAACGCATCTTTATCGAACTGACGCGCATTCTGTTTAACCCATGGATCGCCGGTATCCTGCTTTCCGCCATTTTGGCAGCAGTGATGTCAACGCTGAGCTGCCAACTGTTGGTCTGCTCCAGCGCCTTGACGGAAGATCTCTATAAAGGGCTGTTTCGCAAAAACGCCAGCCAGAAAGAGCTGGTTTGGGTAGGGCGCTTAATGGTGCTGTTGATTGCGATAATCGCCATTGCGCTGGCTTCGAATCCAGAAAACCGCGTACTGGGTCTGGTGAGCTATGCCTGGGCAGGTTTTGGTGCTGCCTTTGGTCCGGTTGTGCTGTTCGGCGTTTGCTGGAAGCGCATGAACCGCAATGGCGCGCTGGCCGGTATGATTATCGGTGCCGTTACGGTGTTGGTATGGAAACAGTATGGCTGGCTGGATCTGTATGAAATCATCCCAGGCTTCATTTTTGCCAGCATCGCAATTGTGGTTTTCAGCCTGATGGGCCGTGCGCCGTCAGCCGAAGCCATGAAACGTTTTGATGCGGCAGAAGCGGAGTTCCAGACGAAATAACCTGCTTTCCTACCGAAGCCCGCCTTCTGACAAGGCGGGCTTTTTTTATGGCTTGTTACAAAGCTTCTTGCGACAAAAGCGAAATAATCTCACTCAGCAACTTGTTTTTTACTCAGCGATAATGATAATCGAACTCGTTTAGATTTACGAAAATTTACTTGTTATTGACGCTGCTTAACATTCAAGAGGTTGGCGATGTTTGTTCCGTTTCTCATCATGCTGCGTGAAGGCTTAGAAGCCGCATTGATTGTCAGCCTGATCGCCAGCTATTTGAAGCGCACCCAGCGTACTCAATGGTTTCCTGCCCTGTGGGCTGGCGTATTTATTGCCGCTGCGCTCTGCCTTGCGCTAGGTATCTTCATCAACGAAACCACCGGCGAATTTCCGCAAAAGCAGCAAGAGCTGTTTGAGGGCATCGTGGCCGTCATTGCGGTGGTGATTCTGACCTCAATGGTGTTTTGGATGCGTAAAGTGGCGCGCAACATCAAAGGCGAGCTGGAGCAGGCGGTCGATCAGGCGCTGACAAAAAAGGGCGGCGGCGGGCTAGCGCTCGTGTTGATGGTGTTTCTTGCGGTGGCGCGGGAAGGGCTGGAATCGGTATTTTTCCTGCTGGCTGCCTTTACGCAAGATGTTGGATACGCGCCACCGATCGGTGCGGTGCTAGGCCTGGCCACGGCGGTGATACTCGGCATGCTGCTCTATTGGGGCGGTATTCGGCTGAACATGGCGCATTTCTTTCGCTGGACCAGCGTGTTTATTTTATTTGTCGCGGCGGGTCTGGCGGCGGGTGCGATACGCGCTTTTCATGAGGCGGGCCTCTGGAACCATTTTCAGGATGTGGCCTTTGATCTCAGTGGCACCTTATCTACGCATTCGCTGTTTGGCACCTTGCTGGAGGGCATATTGGGTTATCAGGAGGCGCCAAGCATTAGCGAAGTCACGGTCTATTTCTGCTATCTGATACCGTTTTTACTGCTTTTTTTCACGCCAACGCGACCGACCACATCAGCTGCCGTGCGCTAAGCCATTACTGAGCGCGCACCTCGCGCTCGCCATAATCATTAAAGGGACAGAATTATGATGACGCTTTTCCGCCGCAAGGCACTGCTGGCTTCGCTGCTGGCTATCTCTGGTTCAGCCGCAGCCGCAGCCGTTCCGCAGGTGACCGTTAGCGTGAATGACAAACAGTGTGAGCCGATGTCACTGACGGTAAAGGCGGGTAAAACCCAATTCCTGATCAAGAACAACAGCCAGAAAGCGCTGGAATGGGAAATCCTGAAAGGTGTGATGGTGGTCGAAGAGCGCGAAAACATTGCACCGGGCTTCAGCCAGAAAATGACGGCCACGCTGGAGGCTGGCGAATATGACATGACCTGCGGGCTGCTGAGTAATCCGAAAGGTAAGCTGATTGTCGAAGCCAGCGGTACAGCAACAGCGAAAAAGGGCGGCGATGTGATGCAGCTGGTTGGCCCGATTAGCGAATATAAAGCTTACGTTACCGGTGAAGTCGCACAGTTGGTTAGCGGCACGCAAGCCTTTACCGATGCGGTAAAAGCGGGCGATACAGAAAAAGCCAAAGCGCTGTTTGCCCCGACTCGTCAACATTACGAGCGCATTGAACCGATTGCAGAACTGTTCTCCGATCTCGACGGCAGCATTGATGCCCGCGAAGATGACTATGAAAAGAAAGCGGAAGATCCTAAGTTCACTGGTTTCCACCGTCTGGAAAAAGCGCTGTTTGCGGACAACAGCACCAAAGGTATGGAAGGTTATGCTGATCAGCTAAACAAAGATGTATTGGATCTGCAAACGCGCATCAGTGAGTTGGCTTTCCCGCCAGCAAAAGTTGTGGGTGGTGCCGCCGGATTGATTGAAGAGGTCGCTTCCAGCAAGATTTCCGGTGAAGAGGATCGCTACAGCCGCACCGATTTGTGGGACTTCCAGGCCAACGTTGATGGCGCACAGAAGATTGTTGAACTGCTGCGACCTATGGTAGAGAAAGCCAATCCACAGTTATTGGCGAAAGTGGAGGGTAACTTCAAAAAAGTCGATACCATTCTCAGCAAATACCGCACTAAAGAGGGCTTCGAATCTTATGAGAAGCTCACTACCGCTGACCGTAACGCGCTGAAAGGCCCGATTACTGCACTGGCAGAAGATCTCTCTTTACTGCGTGGAACCCTGGGTCTGAATTAAGCATGAGCAATCAGCAGGATGACGCGCAACCCGCGCGTCGTCGTTTATTAAAAGGGTTAGGCTTGCTGGGAGGCGCGGCGGCGTTAGGCGGCGGTTGCCCGTTTCATGCTGCCGCCGAAAGCTTTTCTCCCGGCACGGTGACACCCAATGCGCGCCAGCAGGTGCAACCGTTTTATGGTCAGCATCAGGCGGGCATCATTACGCCACAGCAGGCATCAATGATGCTGGTGGCGTTTGACCTGTTGGCCAGTGACAAAGCCGATCTGCAACGCTTGTTCAGATTGCTCACGCAGCGTATCGCCTTTCTGACCACGGGCGGGCCCGCGCCAGTCGTCACAAACCCGCAACTACCGCCAATGGATTCAGGCATTTTAGGGGCGCAGATTGCGCCTGATAACCTTACCATCACCGTTTCGGTAGGCACGTCGCTGTTTGATGAACGCTTTGGTTTAGCTGCGCATAAACCAAAAAAGTTGCAGGTCATGACGCGCTTTCCTAACGATTCGCTCGACGCGAATCAATGCCATGGCGATCTGCTGCTGCAAATTTGCGCCAATACTCAGGATACGGTGATTCACGCGCTGCGCGACATTATCAAACACACGCCCGATCTGCTCGGCGTGCGCTGGCGGCGTGAAGGCTTTATCTCAGATCACGCCGCACGCAGCCTGGGCCAGGAGACGCCGATCAACCTGCTGGGTTTTAAAGATGGTAGCGCTAATCCCGATAGTCATGACGCTGCGTTGATGAAGCAGATGTTATGGGTCACTGATGACCAGGATGAACCCGCATGGGCGCGCAACGGCAGTTATCAGGCGGTGCGTATCATCAGTTTCCATGTGGAAATGTGGGACCGTACACCATTGGGCGAGCAGGAGACCATTTTTGGGCGTGAGAAGCTGAGCGGGGTGCCGCTGGGCATGAAGCACGAACGCGATGTGCCGGATTACAGTCGCGATCCTGACGGTGAAGTCATTGCATTAGATGCGCATATCCGTTTGGCCAATCCACGTACCCCTGAAACTGACAGCAGTTTGATGCTGCGACGCGGTTACAGCTATTCAGCCGGCATCTCTGCTTCTGGTCAGTTAGAAATGGGCCTGCTGTTTGTCTGTTATCAGCACGATTTAGAGAAAGGGTTTATTACGGTACAGAACCGGCTGAATGGCGAAGCGCTGGAAGAATATATTCGTCCGATCGGTGGCGGATATTTTTATGTTTTGCCCGGCGTTGCTGATGAGCATCATTATTTAGCGCAATCGCTACTTGAAGCCTGATAGCATTTTAGCCACCACCTTCTGCTGCGCCGTCGGCAGGAGGTTTCTCGTCTTGCATCTGCCTTCTGAGTTTATTCAGGCAAAAATTTACGGATTCTCCTAATTTTCCCCAATAAAGATGAATATGGTAACTATCTGTTAAATATACTTAATTTAATTTAAATGCGTAAATTTCTTACCCCGAATTACGCAATTTCTTTGCCGTCAGGTAAAATTAGAGTTGCAAACCCACGTGAAGATGATGCAATTTAATCCTTAAGCGTAATCAGACGTGTTGATGTATCACACTGGAGTTCGCGCATGGGTCGAACCTTATATGGACAGCTAAATGTAATTACCGCATCGCAATTTTTTGCGAGGGCTAATTTTCCCCTTGAACTCCACTTCTCTGACCTTTTCTTTCCAAATCGAATTCTTCGTTGTCCGGTGTACAGCAATGCTGTTGCGCTGCTGCATACCTTTCTTCATGGTCATCACGGCTTACAAGGAAGCCAATCAAAACCTCTAAAGCGTTCACGTAATCGCAAAGGGCCAATAGCCTGGAGCGGGAAATGAAACCAACTGTAAGGTGCCACTATGGGAAGACAGAAAGCAGTGATCAAAGCGCGTCGAGAAGCCAGACGAGTGCTTCGCAATGACTCTCGCAGTCATCGTCAGCGTGAAGAAGAATCGGTCACTTCGCTGGTGCAAATGGGTGGGTTAGATTCAATAGGCATGGCACGCGATGCGCGTGACCGGGGGCCAATTGAAGCTCGAAATGAAGCTCAGGCGCACTATCTCAACGCCATAGAAATGAAACAGCTGATCTTTGCAACTGGTGAAGCAGGTTGCGGTAAAACCTGGATCAGCGCCGCGAAAGCGGCTGAGGCCCTGATTCATAAGGATATCGACAGGATAATCGTCACGCGCCCGGTGCTACAGGCGGATGAAGATCTGGGGTTCCTCCCCGGAGATATCTCAGAGAAATTCGCTCCGTACTTCCGACCGGTTTATGACATTCTGGTTAAACGTCTTGGCGCATCCTTCATGCAATATTGTCTGCGTCCAGAAATCGCCAAGGTAGAGATCGCGCCATTTGCTTATATGCGCGGACGTACCTTTGAAAATGCGGTCGTTATTCTGGATGAGGCGCAAAACGTCACCGCCGCGCAGATGAAAATGTTTCTTACACGCCTTGGCGAAAACGTCACGGTAATCGTTAACGGTGATATTACCCAGTGCGACTTGCCCGCTGGGGTGCCTTCCGGTCTCGCAGACGCGTTAGCGCGTTTCGAAGAGGACGAGATGGTTGGCATTGTCCGTTTCGGCAAAGGGGATTGTGTACGTTCGGCGCTCTGCCAGCGTACGCTGCATGCTTACAGTTAGTCGTTGATTGTACTAGAGTTCGATTGAGTTGATGTAGCGCAAAACCCGGCTTCGGCCGGGTTTTTTTATGCCTTTATTATAAAAATAAAACGCAAAAAAAAATGCCTGAACAGATGTTCAGGCATTTCTTTGAAATGTTGGCGGTGAGAGAGGGGTTCGAACCCTCGATACGTTGCCGTATACACACTTTCCAGGCGTGCTCCTTCAGCCACTCGGACACCTCACCACATTTTTTTGTTAACCGCGCTGGGTCAACGGGGCGGTACTATAGGGATCAGGCATAAAACGGTCAAGCACTATTTTTCTCTTTTCTTCTATTCGCTTAAGCTCTGAACGAATCGCTGTAGCGCTGCGCAGCTTGCTGATTTTGTCATCAAAATGACATCCTGCCGACACAAAAATATCACCAAACCGTCGCAAACTTAGCGCCTGAAATCTCTGGTAATTATTGCTCATAAGGAAAGACAACATGACTCAGGCTCGCTTATTGACGCTTTCTCTGCTCACCAGCTTACTCGCCACCTCCGCCATTGCTGAAACAAATACCTATTCTCGCGCAGCACAAGGGGATCTCAGTCAGCACGGCGGAGCCCGACGTTTAACTGGCGATCAGACTGAAGCGTTGAAAGCATCGTTACGTAATACCACCGCGAAAAACGTGATTTTACTGATTGGCGATGGCATGGGTGATTCAGAAATCACTGCTGCGCGTAACGTAGCAGAAGGGGCGGGCGGTTTTTTCAAAGGCATTGATGCGCTCCCGCTTACCGGACAATACACGCACTATTCACTGGATAAGAAAACCCATAAACCAAATTACGTTACCGATTCAGCAGCCTCAGCCACTGCCTGGGCAACCGGCACCAAAAGCTATAACGGCGCAATTGGCGTAGATGTGAACGGCAAAGATCAGGTCACGCTGTTGGAGTTGGCGAAAGCAGCGGGCAAGGCGACCGGTAACGTTTCGACCGCTGAGTTGCAGGACGCGACACCCGCCGCGCTGATGGCGCATGTCACGTCACGTAAATGCTACGGGCCGGAAAAAACCAGCGAGCTTTGCCCGACTAACGCGTTAGAACAGGGCGGTAAAGGCTCGATTACCGAGCAGATGTTGAAAACGCGGCCGGATGTCACCTTAGGCGGTGGCAGCAAGAGTTTTAATGAGGTGGCGAAGGCGGGTGATTATCAGGGGAAAACACTGAATGAGCAGGCCCAGGCGCTGGGCTATCAAATGGTCAATGACTGGCAAGGGTTGACCCGTATTACTACCGCCAACCAGCAGAAACCGCTGCTTGGGTTGTTTTCAGCGGGCAACATGCCTGTGCGCTGGCAAGGGCCAAAAGCCAGCTATCACGGCAATATTGATAAGCCGGTAGTCACCTGCGAAGTGAACAAGGATCGTCCGGTCGCAACACCTACGCTGGCGCAGATGACCTCGAAAGCCATTGAATTATTGAAAACCAATGAGAATGGCTTCTTCCTGCAAGTAGAAGGCGCTTCCATTGATAAGCAGGATCACGCGGCGAATCCTTGTGGTCAGATTGGTGAAACCGTTGATTTGGATGAAGCGGTACAGCAGGCGCTGGCGTTTGCGCGTGAAGAGGGCAACACGCTGGTAGTGGTGACAGCGGATCATGCACACAGCAGTCAGATTGTTGAAAATGGCACTAAAGCACCAGGCTTGACCCAAGCCGTTAATACCAAGGATGGCGCGATTATGACCATTAGCTACGGCAACTCAGAAGAAGATTCGCAGGAGCATACCGGTTCACAATTGCGTATTGCGGCTTATGGGCCACATGCAGCAAACGTAGTGGGTTTAACCGATCAGACGGATCTGTTCTTTACGCTGCGTGATGCGATGGCGTTGAAGTAAGGCCGGGCAGCACCGCAATGAGCATAGTGCAGTGTCTTCCTCCCCCCTTTATGGGGGAGGAACGAGGTGGGGACAGCGCACATCTCATAAAAAACGCGCTCTCCCGAAAGAGTGCGCGCCTCAATCAAAAACCACTGCGTCGAAAAACTACGCTTTCACGCGGTTAGCAAAACTTTTACGCAGCTTCTGCAATTTAGGTGGGATCACCGCCATGCAATATCCATTGCGCTGACCGGCTCCTTCCCAGTAATCCTGATGATACGCTTCGGCGGGATACCACTCTTTCAGCGGTTCAATGGTGGTCACCACCGGCACGGAATGATCCGCTTGAGCACGCTCAATGGCAGCACGCGCTTCCGCTTCCTGTTCTGCATTAGCAGGGAAAATTGCTGAACGATACTGTGTGCCAATATCATTGCCCTGACGATTAAGCTGGGTCGGATCGTGAGTCACAAAGCTAATATCCAGCAGGTCACCATAGCTCACTTGCTCTGGATCGAAACCGATACGAATCGCCTCTGCATGACCGGTTGCGCCGCTGCAGACTTGTTCGTAGGTGGGATTGGGACGTGCGCCGCCGGTATAACCACTTTCAACGGACTCAACGCCAATCACATCCTTAAATACCGCTTCGGTACACCAAAAACAGCCGCCTGCGATCACTGCGTATTCGATTGCCATAATGCTTTACTCCTGTCAGGTCGAAAGGAAACAGGTGGGGGCGCGGTGCGCGCATTTCAACTAAATCAGCATCTCTGGCTTAAAATCCTTGCTCTTATCCAGCATCTTATCGCCCATGATGGTGAAGCGGCCTTCACCGGTGTAGTGCAGCGTCGTGGGAAATTCGGGCTGTTCCGCAACGTGCGCTTTAACGATTTCAAAGATAAACAGGTTGTAGTTATCGACCATGGAATCGTCGTAAAGCTGACATTCAAAACTGGCAAAACACTCAGCAATTAATGGCGCACCTACGCTGTGTGCCGGTTCGGCTGTTAAACCAAAGGCATCAAACTTATCGAGTTTATCGCCATGGCTGTTTCCGATAGCCACAACTTTATCGATGAGTTCAGCCGTAGGGAGATTCAACACGCATTGCCCACTGTTACGGATCAGTTCGTGGCTAAAGTTCATGCTGGATATCATGCAGCCCACCAGCGAGGGAGAAAACTCCAAAACGGTATGCCAGCCGAGCGTCATGATGTCGCTCTGCTCCTCGAACTGCGAACTCAGCAGCAGCACCGGTCCAGGTTCAAGATATTTACGTGCTTTGCTCACGGGGAAGGTGTATTTGTGCATTCGTTGACTCATGGCTGCGCCTCTTTGATCAGAACCTAGCCATTAAGTGTAGAAGCCAAAAAAGAAGGCGGCTGAGCCGCCTGATTAAGATGTGATTAACCCCGCGTCAGAACGAGCGACCGACGCAGGGCTGAAGAGGCGCAGCACGAATAAGTTCAATGACCTGTTGTTTATCAGTTGCCAGGCCGTAACGTTGTTTTACTGGCCTAAGGTTTCCTTAATCTCCCGCTGGGATACTCTCCTCACTGTATAAAGGAGAGAACCATGAAACAGATTATTAATTCCACCAGCGAGATGGCGACACTGCTGTTTAGCCTGTTGGTTATTGTCGCTTTCCTTCACATTTGGTTTACGGCTTAACCTGGGGTGGCAGGCTAAACTTCACCCATGCCCGGCAGCCTGAAGTGTGACGGCGATTCTCCAGGAAAAACTGACTTTTATGTAGCTGAACGATGCGGCTGACGATGCTCAATCCCAATCCAATGCCGCCATAACGACTGTCCATCCGAATAAACGCTTTGCTGAGTTCGCCACTTTTACTTTCATCTATGCCGGGACCTTCATCTTCAACAATCAATGAAGGATGCGGCGCGTGGGTCACTTGCAGAGTAATGGTGCTGGCATGCGGGCTATAACGATGTGCATTTTCGACTAAATTACGTAACAGCATTTTCAATAGCGTGGCATCGCCACGAACAAACACTTCCTCTGCAACAACCAGCTTTAGCGACTGCTGATGAACCGCCAGCATGGTGCTGAGTTCATTCTCCATCGGCAGGACCACATCCTCAATTAACCCCACGTTTTGATAAGTACCCGACGTAAAAGATTGACCGGCGCGCGCCAGTTGCAGCAGTTGCGTCACGCTGTTGGTCATCTGATCAAGTCGCTGTAACAGCGGCTGCACGTTGATGTGGTTTTTGCGTTCAATCAACTCCAGATGCAGTCGCAACCCCGCCAGCGGGGTACGCAGTTCATGCGCCACATCCGCCGTAAAAAGCCGTTCTCGCTCGAGGCTGGTGGTCAGACGTGAAACCAGCTGGTTTATCGCCTGCGTCACGGCATTGATTTCGCGTACCGAACTGTCAGAGCGAAGCGGATCAAGATCTTCTTCGCTACGCTGTTCCAGCTGGCGTTGTAATTCTGAAAGCGGGCGGGTAATCCATTTCACCGCTTGATAGCAGAGCAGCAGCGTCATAATGATCATCACCAGGCTTGGCACCGCCAGGCTGGCGACGGCTTCATGAACCTCTTTCTCAACATGGCGATTCATGTTGCGATTTTCCAACGTCGCTTCAACCAAAAACTGAATTTGCTCTTTGCTTTCATGCCAGAGCCAGGCAACGCTAATCAACTGGCAAAACAGCAAAATTAATCCAATCGCCAGCAATAACCGAAAACGCAGCGTACTGCCGTTGTGCTGCTTAATAACGTTTCTCATTGGGTCTCATTGTGTTTAAGCGGCTGCACCAGCGCATAGCCGAAGCCTCGCACCGTGCGGATGGCGCCTTTGCCGATTTTGTCGCGCAAATTATGAATGTGGACTTCGAGTGTGTTGGTTGAAGGCTCGGTCTCAAAGTTATAGATATCCTGATAAAGGATCTCGCGGTGTACCGGGTTGCCCGCTTTAAGCATCAGTCGTGACAGGATGGCGAACTCTTTTGGCGTCAAATCCAGCAGCTGTTCGGCAAGATGGATTTGCCGGTGTGTCATATCCAGCGTTAAGTTGCCGACCTGAACCTGGCTGTCACCCTGGTTCACATGACGGCGGATCAGTGCCCGAATACGCGCTAACAGCTCATCAAGAGAAAAGGGCTTGATCAGATAATCATCAGCGCCCGCATCCAGCCCTGCAATGCGCTCACTGATGCTGTCGCGGGCGGTCAAAATCAGCACCGGCACTCTTTTTTTCTGTCGGCGCAGACGCAGTAAAAAGTGCAGACCATCTTCATCGGGCAAGCCCAAATCCAGCACCAGCAGACTATACATGCCGCTAGCGAAATGCGCTTCAGCGTCACGTACCGTGGAAACGCCATCACACACGTAACCTTCGCCTTCCAGCGCTAACATTAAACCCTGCAACAGCAGGGCATCATCTTCCACGATCAGAATCTTCATTTCGGTGTACTCCGACACATCGTCAAAATGTCATCCGCGGGCTTATATTCATGCGTGGCGGTGCCGGTTAATCCCAGCACGGTAGAAAACAGATTATCCTGCGAAAAATCATCTGTCGCCGCCAGTTTGCTCAGGCAAGACGCATTCACGCCATAACGATGCTGATAATCATCCGATAACCACAGCAGCATCGGAATATGCTTTTGTGTTGATGGCGCAATCGCATAGGGCAAACCGTGCAGATAGGCGCCGTTTTCACCCAATGATTCTCCGTGATCGGAAAGGTAAACCAGGCTGGTAGTGAACTGCGATTGATGCGCACGCAACAGTCCGATCGCCTTATCAACCACGTGATCAACATACAGCAGGGTGTTGTCATAGGTATTCACTAACTGCTGCTGCGAACAATCCTGAATCTGATTGGTTTCACAGGTTGGCGTGAACTGACGAAACGACGGCGGATAGCGATGATTATAGGTCGGGCCATGGCTGCCAATGGTATGCAGCACGATGATGCCGTTGCCTTTGAGCTGATCAATGTACTGCTCCAAACCATGAAACAGCACGTCGTCATAGCATTCACCTGCAATGCACATGCCGGGTAGATTCAGGCTGGTCATATCCTGATGCGGTACGCGGTCGCAGGCACCTTTACAGCCGCCATCGTTTTCATTCCACAGCACGCTGATCCCGGCGCGTTGAATAATATCCAGTAAACCTTCCTGATGGCTGGCCAGCGTTTCGTCATAATGCGCGCGCGGCATATTGGAAAACATGCAGGGTACCGACACCGCGGTTGCGGTTCCGCAAGAAACCGTGTGCGGGAAATAGATCACCTGATCTTTTGCCAGCAGCGGATTAGTTTGACGAGCGTAACCGGACAAAGAGAAGTTATCAGCCCGCGATGTTTCCCCTACGATCAAAATCGTCAGGTTCTTTTTTCCGCCTATCATTTGCGGTTGCTGGTGGGCGTCTTCACCAATCCTCACCAGCGGCAAATTCTCTAATTGATGGTGCCGGTAATAGGAGAGCGAGGCGGCAATGCTGTTGGAAGGGCTCAGCGCTTTAACCAGTTCGCGATGATTACGAAACAGTGAGGCGTAATCTTTATAGAACAGCAGGGCGACTAACAGAATGAGCGCAGTAGAGAGCGCAATACTGATCAGGCGATAGAGCAAACTTTTCCAGTAAACGGCCGGTTTTTTAATGCGTACCAGAAAAGCCAACAGCGCCATCAGGCCGCCCGTCAGCAGCAACGCAAACAACAATTGAGGCGTTATCAGGGCATAGCTTTCAGAAACGGTGGTGTCCAGCATGTTTACGATCATCGAACGGTCAACAATGATGCCGTAGGTCTGGATGAAATATTGCGCCGAAGCCGATAACAAAATGAACAGCGCAATGACAACGCGGTCCAGCCACAGAAAGGAAGCCAGCGTGACAACGATGTTGATCACACTGAAAGCGACCAGCGGCATGGAAACAAACACCAGCACCGCATGAAGATCTGTCAGCGGCAATATCGCCAGTACCTGCCGGTAATAAGCAATGTTGAGGAAAACTGAAATATAAACAGAGAACAGAATCAGAAAAGTCAGGCGGTTTAGCACGGGCCTTTTCAACGGCAGCAAGGACATGGAAAGCACCAAATAATCAACAATGTGCAAGAGGTTGCCGATTTAAGATTAGGAAAACCTTAAGAAGCTTAAGCTTTGGCAATTAACGTCATGGGGTTGCTGAACGGTTTACACTTGGTGGATATCACGCGTTCAGAAAGCGTTGCCTGAAGCAAAGAGCGGGGCACTGCAACAGCCAAACATTGATACCGTTCTCCATTTCGAAAAATTCAAAAAATAAGCGTAGCGGCTGGCACAACATATGCATATTTGTGGCAAAAACCGACTTAGCATCTACACTTTACGTCACGATGTATTTTTACAAGATGGCGTTATCAGCAAAAACGTATGCGTTTAAGGAGCGTGACTCATCATAACGGTGTGGTTTTTGGTTCTCCCTCCTTGCCCCCCGAATTGGCCTTGTGTCACCCCTGTTGCTGGTTTCCCCCTCTTTCAGAGACATCCTCTGGTTTTTAAGTCATCACGCGGTTAGCGTTGATAACCATTTTTTACAAGCAAATTGGAACAAAGGAGAAGACACGTGACCCAAGCGGCAAATCACTCTGCCACGTTACCGTCATTGAGCGGCGGTCTGTATGCCTTCTTTTTTGATGTAGATGGCACGCTGGCAGCGATTCAGTCCCGGCCAGAATCTGTGTTCATCCCTGCTAACGTCATTGATCAGCTGCAGCAGCTCTCGTCACTCTGCAACGGCGCATTAGCGCTGGTATCAGGACGACCGATTGCGCAACTTGATGCTTTATCCGCACCGTTAAAAACGCCTGCAGCGGGCGTACATGGTGCCGAACGGCGTGACTCACAAGGCGAATTTCATCGGATTACGTTGCCGGTAGAAGTGGAACAAACGTTACGAGAAGAGTTACAGCACGCCATGGCGCAATGGCCAGGAACGCAGCTTGAGAGTAAAGGCATGGCCTTTGCACTGCATTATCGTCAGGCGATGCAGCATGAACAGGATGTGATGCGTTTGGCTGAACAATCGGTGAAACGTTTTCCAGGACTGGCGCTTCAGCCAGGGAAATGTGTCGTCGAGATCAAACCGCAAGGCATAGATAAAGGCGCGGCCATTCGCGACTTTATGCAAAAACCCCCTTTTACCGGACGCATTCCGGTATTTATTGGTGATGACCTGACGGATGAGAAAGGATTTCTCACGGTAAACGCCATGCAGGGTATTTCCGTTAAGGTTGGCGAAGGCGCAAGCCAGGCGCGCTATCGACTGAATGATGTCGATGCCGTCTACGGCTGGCTGGAGCGCAGTTTATTACAATTAAAACATGACAACGTCGGTAAGGAGTTTAGGTTATGAGTCGTTTAGTGGTTGTTTCTAACCGTATAGCTATTCCTGATGGGTCAAAATCCAGCGCAGGCGGCTTGGCTGTCGGTATTCTTGATGCGTTGAAAAGCACCGGCGGCCTGTGGTTCGGTTGGAACGGTGAAATTAGCGAATTTTCTGGTGAAGAAGAAGATGATACTGCCCAAGTGGAACACGACGGCATTACTTACGCCTCTTTTCCACTGAGTCAGAACGACTATGATCTTTATTATTGCCAGTTTTCTAATACTGTCATTTGGCCCGCTTTCCACTACCGTCTGGATTTAGTCCAATTTCAGCGTGAAGCTTGGGACGGATATTGTCGGGTTAATGAAGAAGTTGCCCAGCGTTTAAAACCGCTGATTAAACCAGACGATATATTATGGATTCACGATTATCATCTGCTGCCTTTTGCGGCGGCCTTGCGTAAAGCGGGAATTAAAAACCGCATCGGCTTCTTCTTACATATTCCATTCCCTACGCCAGAGATCTTTAATGCACTGCCGCCGCATCAGGAATTGCTGGAAATGCTGTCTGAGTATGATCTGTTAGGTTTCCAGACTGAATCAGATCGCGTGGCTTTCCTCGACAGCATGAGTCAGCTCACTCAGATGCAAAATAAAGGCAATAATTTGCACCGTGCCTTTGGTAACACCTTTATGACCGAGGTGTACCCAATTGGTATTGAGCCGGACAGCATTAAAGAGATGGCAGAAGGGCCGCTACCGCCAAAAATGGCGGCGATGAAGCGCGAATTAGGCGATGCACGCAATATCATCGCCTGTGAACGTCTCGACTATTCCAAAGGTTTGCCAGAGCGTTTTCTGGCCTACGAAGCGCTGCTGGAAAATTTCCCAGAACACCGCGGCAAGATTCGTTATTCGCAAATTGCGCCTACCTCACGCGGTGACGTGCAGGCGTATCAGGACATTCGTCATCAGCTGGAAACCGAAGCCGGCCGTATCAACGGTAAATACGGTACGCTCGGCTGGACGCCGCTCTATTACCTCAACCAGCACTTTGATCGCCGTCTGTTAATGAAAATCTTCCGTTTAACGGATGTCGGTCTGGTTACGCCGCTGCGTGATGGCATGAACCTGGTGGCAAAAGAGTACGTAGCGGCGCAGGACCCTGATGACCCGGGTGTGCTGGTGTTGTCGCGTTTCGCTGGCGCCGCTAACGAACTGACATCTGCCTTGATCGTAAACCCTTACGATCGTGATGAAGTGGCGGCTGCACTCGATAGAGCCATTACGATGCCGCGTACTGAAAGGATTTCGCGCTACAACGACATGATGGCGGTGCTACGTAAAAACGACATTACCGCATGGCGTGAGCATTTCCTGAAAGATTTAGAAAGCCTCGCATCGCGCGATGATGAACAGGCATCAGAGAACAAAGTGGCAGCTTTTCCTAAGCTTGCTTGATTGATCTCAACAGCAGCACGCCAGGGACGGCATGCTGACACACTTTGCCCGGGTTAATCGGCTACATATCCTTCACTTTCCCTCTCTAACGCCTACTAACGTGACTAAACAATTAATCAGCGCAGCGAGATAATTTAGCTGCACTTTAGCTAAATAGCCTTCTGTCGCGTCTTTATCGCCATTCATACGCTTTTTTCTGCCCGATCCCTAAAGTTTTTACTACCAGCGCCGATAGTTCTTACGCACAAATGTATACATTCCACGATTCATTCATTCTGCTTATGTAACCCATTGTTACATCTGCTGTCTTACGCTAAACACTCATGCCCGACTGTTAACGTTTCGTTGCCTGAAAGCAGGAAAACCCCGCACCTTGCCTTAACGCTCCCATTACTCACACTGCGTAACATTACCTATAAGTGATTAATTTAAAAGAAAATTACTCGAGGGTTATTTGGAATATTATTCTACTTATACTGTTTACGGTGGTCTTAAATAGGGCATTAAAACCATTAACACAGATAAAAGATCGCCTTAACTTCTCCCTCTGCAAAATAGAGTGCGAAAAGTCTTAATAAAACCTTTGAAAGGACTAATTAAGGCGTTTATAAGGGAAATTTGTACAAAAAGTAATCAGCTGGTTGGTGATGGTGAAGCGTTACTGAAGAAATTTGCCTTAAAAGTGTGATCCACGTCACACTTTATCTAAAATTTCACGGGAGTGTCGTTGTATGTAGAAATCAGACGATATAGATTTGCCTTGTTTTAAGAATAGTCTTAAAAAATGTAAGAAGACGTCACGGAAGATGGTTACAAACTCAAGAATAAAATGGCCTGGAGTTTTGACTTTAGACTGGTTCGGTTTCTCCAAAGAAACGAGACAGACTTCAATGACCATATGCTTTAAATGATTTTATTTTTGCCATCTTTAGATTTACCAACCAGCAGCTCGATACGCAGATATATATTTGCGGAAGTGTTTTGTCGCATCTCTCAGGATGGAAAAAATGGGCACATCTGAATTACTAAAACATATTTACGATCTTAACTTGTCATATTTGCTGCTTGCGCAGCGTTTAATAAACCAGGAAAAAGCGTCTGCAATGTTTCGCCTTGGTATTGATGAAAAGATGGCTAATGCTTTATCTGAATTAACGTTGCCAGAAATGGTTAAATTAGCAGAAACGAACCAATTGATTTGTCAGTTTCGCTTTTCCGACAGCACGCACATTAATCGCCTGACGCAAGAATCTCGTGTGGATGATTTACAACAAATTCATACGGGTATTTTATTATCCAGCCGTTTATTGCGTAATGCGTCTAAAGATGACGCGCCTGCTAAGAAGAGGGCGATGTAATGTCTGAGAAAAGTATTGTTCAGGAAGCACGTGATATTCAGCTCGCGATGGAGCTGATCACGTTGGGTGCTCGCTTGCAGATGTTAGAGAGTGAAACCCAGCTAAGTCGTGGTCGCCTGATTAAGTTATATAAAGAGTTGCGCGGCAGCCCACCGCCAAAAGGGATGCTGCCTTTTTCTACCGACTGGTTCATGACCTGGGAACAAAATATTCACGCGTCGATGTTCTGTAACGCCTGGAAGTTCCTGTTGAAAACCGGTTTGTGCAGCGGCGTTGATGCCGTCATTAAAGCGTACCGTCTTTATCTTGAACAGTGTCCGCAAGCAGACGAGGGCCCGCTGTTGGCGCTCACGCGCGCCTGGACCTTGGTACGATTCGTTGAAAGTGGCATGCTGGAATTAACAGACTGCAAATGCTGCAATGGTAGCTTTATTAACCATGCGCATCAGCCTGTTGGCAGCTTTGTATGCAGCCTTTGCCAGCCGCCATCACGTGCCGTAAAAAGACGTAAACTTTCTGCAGATACTGCCGATATCTTTCCACAACTGCTGGATGAACCGGTTAAACACGCCGTTTAAGTTTGTTCGCACTGTGGAAGCCATCCAGCAGCGGTTAATACCGCTGCTTTTTTTTTGCTTCCGATTTGCTAACAACCATTGCGGCTTTCTGGCTTAACTTCCCCAACACGTTACGGACGTAAGGAATTTTTGTGCTGATAATTTTGGGTTATATCGTGGTGTTAGCGTCCGTGTTGGGCGGCTACGCGCTGGTAGGCGGCCACTTGGGCGCGCTTTATCAACCCGCTGAATTATTAATGATCGGCGGAGCCGGGTTAGGGGCCTTTTTGGTCGGTAACAATGGCAAGTCTATTAAGAAGACCTTAAAAGCGCTGCCGCTATTAATGCGGGGTTCTAAATATAACAAAGCCATTTATATGGATTTAATGGCATTGCTGTACCGCCTGATGGCGAAATCACGCCAGCAAGGCATGTTATCGCTGGAAAGTGATATTGAAGATCCCAGTCAGAGTGAAATTTTTGCTAATTATCCGCGCATTTTAGCCGATAAGCAGCTGGTGGATTTTATTACTGATTATTTACGTCTAATGGTCAGCGGCAACATGAACGCGTTTGAAATTGAAGCGCTGATGGATGAGGAAATTGAGACCTACGAACACGAGTGTGACGTACCGGCTCAAAGTATAGCGGCGATAGGGGATGGCTTACCGGCATTCGGCATCGTGGCCGCGGTGATGGGAGTGGTGCACGCATTGGCTTCAGCCGATCGTCCGGCAGCCGAGTTAGGTGCGTTAGTGGCCCACGCCATGGTCGGCACCTTCTTGGGGATTCTGTTGGCGTATGGCTTTATTTCACCGCTCTCTTCGGTGCTGCGTCAGAAATGTGCTGAATCTACCAAGATGATGCAATGCATCAAAGTGACGTTGCTCTCAAGCCTGAACGGGTATGCGCCGCAAATTGCCGTGGAGTTTGGTCGTAAAACCTTGTACTCGGCTGAACGTCCCTCTTTCAGCGAGCTGGAAGAGCACGTGCGTAACGCGAAGAACCCGGCGAAACAGACTTCGGATCAGAGCTCATGAATAACGGCAATCGCCCAATTGTGCTGGTTAAAAAGCGCAAGTCTCACAAACATGAAGGAAGTCATGGCTCGTGGAAAATTGCCTATGCCGACTTTATGACGGCGATGATGGCGTTTTTTATGGTGATGTGGCTGCTTTCAATCGCTAGCCCAAAAGAGCTGGTGCAGATTGCCGATTACTTCAAAACGCCCCTCAAAGTGGCGTTAAGTGGCGGGCCACGTAGCAGCGACAGCGTTAGCCCGATTCCGGGTGGCGGTGAGGATTACACCCAGAAAACCGGTGAAGTCAAAAAAGAACCGAATCTGGATGGGGAGAAACGCAAGCTGGATGACATTCGTCTGAATCGCCTGCGCGAAAAACTCGACCAGCTGATTGAGGCCGATCCGCGCCTTAAAGCGCTGCGTCCGCATTTGATTATCAACATGGTGGAAGAAGGGCTGCGCATTCAGATCATCGACAGCCAAAATCGACCGATGTTTAAAACCGGCAGCGCCGAAGTAGAACCTTACATGCGCGATATTTTGCGCGCCATCGCGCCGGTGCTAAATGACATTCCTAACCGCATTAGTCTGGCCGGGCATACCGATGATTTTCAATATGCTGGCGGCGATCGGGGATACAGCAACTGGGAGCTTTCAGGCGATCGTGCCAACGCTTCCCGTCGCGAATTAGTGGCTGGCGGCCTCGACAGCGGCAAAATCTTGCGCGTGTTGGGCATGGCCGACACCATGAAATTGAAAAACCGTGGCGGCAATGACGCTGTTAACCGCCGCATTAGTTTACTGGTGTTGAACCACGACACCGAAGCGGCAATAGAAAAAGAAAACGCAGAAAGTGATGCCGTCCAGATCAGCGATCCGGCGGCAATTGAACAGATTACCGCACCGCCAACACCAGAAGGCAGCGCGGTGAATACAGCAGCCCCGTCACAACCGAGGTGATCCCGTGAGCATGGACATCAGCGATTTTTACCAGACGTTTTTTGATGAAGCCGATGAGCTGTTAGCGGATATGGAACAACACCTGTTGGGACTTGATCCCCAGGAACCAGACTCCGAACAGCTTAACGCCATCTTCCGCGCCGCCCATTCTATAAAAGGCGGAGCCGGTACTTTTGGCTTTACGGTATTACAGGAAACCACTCATATCCTGGAAAACATTCTGGATGGTGCTCGTCGCGGCGAGATGCAGCTCAGCACCGACATCATCAACCTGTTTTTGGAAACCAAAGATATTATGCAAGAACAGCTCGATGCCTATAAAACCGCGCAAGAGCCAAACGCGGAAAGCTTCAAATATATCTGTGAAGCGTTACGCCAGCTGGCGTTAGAGGCAAAAGGTTTACCGGCCAACGTCGCTGTGCCCGCTGCTGCTGCGCCCGTCGAGGTTGCACCAAGCACCGGTGGGTTGCGTGTCCAGTTAGTCGATCTCAAAGAGCGCGAAGTCGATTTGATGCTGGAAGAGATGGGCAACCTCGGCACGTTAAGTAACGTGCAGAAGGGCAGCAACTCTCTGGAAGTCAATATTGACGGCGTCGGCAAAGATGACATCGTTGCGGTGCTCTGTTTCGTGATTGATGAAGCGCAAATTCGTTTCCCTGAAGCGGCTCAAGTGGCTGAAGCGCCAACCAGCGCACCGGTCGTTGCCGCACCTGTTGTGGCAGCCGTTGAAACCGCGACCGTGACAGACATTCCGGTTGCGGCTAAACGCGAAAGCAAGCGCGTTGCTGCGCCCGCCAAAGCCAGCGAATCCAGCAGCATTCGTGTTGCGGTTGAAAAGGTCGATCAGCTGATTAACCTGGTCGGTGAACTGGTGATTACCCAGTCGATGCTGGCACAGCGTTCCGGTGAACTTGATCCTGTCGCACATGGCGATTTGCTGAACAGCATGGGACAGCTGGAGCGTAACGCCCGCGACCTGCAAGAGTCGGTGATGTCGATTCGTATGATGCCGATGGAATATGTATTCAGCCGCTTCCCGCGACTGGTGCGCGATCTTGCCAGTAAGCTGGGCAAGGAAATCGAGCTAACGCTGCTTGGAAGTTCAACTGAACTCGATAAGAGCCTGATCGAACGCATTATCGATCCGTTAACCCACTTAGTGCGTAACAGCCTCGATCACGGTATTGAAACACCTGAAAAACGCCTGGCTGCAGGCAAAGTGACCACCGGTAATTTAACACTGTCGGCGGAACATCAGGGGGGCAATATCTGCATTGAAGTCTCTGATGATGGTGCCGGTCTGAACCGTGAACGTATTCTCGCTAAAGCGCTCTCTTCTGGCCTGCCGGTCAGCGAAAACATGAGCGATGAAGAGGTCGGCATGCTGATCTTTGCACCTGGCTTCTCTACCGCTGAGCAGGTGACTGATGTGTCCGGGCGCGGCGTTGGCATGGACGTGGTGAAACGTAATATCCAGGAAATGGGTGGCCACGTTGAAATCGCGTCGAAGCAGGGCAAAGGCACCACCATCCGTATTTTGCTGCCGTTGACGCTGGCGATCCTCGACGGCATGTCCGTTCGCGTCGCTAACGAAGTGTTCATTCTGCCGCTTAATGCGGTAATGGAATCGCTCCAACCGCGTGCCGAAGAGCTGAAACCGTTGGCGGGTGGCGAATGCGTGCTGGAAGTACGCGGTGAATATCTGCCACTGGTGGAATTGTGGAACGTATTTGATGTGCGGGGCGCGAAAACCGAAGCGACGCAAGGCATCGTCGTCATTCTGCAAAGCGCCGGCAAGCGTTATGCGCTGCTGGTGGATCAACTGATTGGTCAACATCAGGTCGTCGTGAAGAATCTGGAAAGTAACTATCGTAAAGTGCCGGGCATCTCTGCGGCCACCATCCTTGGCGATGGTAGCGTGGCGCTGATCGTGGATGTTTCTGCGCTGCAATCACTCAACCGTGAAAAACGTGTGGCTGGCGCTGCCGCCTGATTGATAAAGAAAGGGTAAATAACATGACTGGAATGGCAACCGTGACAAAAATCGTTGGCGAAACCGTCGGCCAGGAGTTCCTGGTCTTCACGCTGGGCGATGAAGAGTACGGCATTGATATCCTCAAGGTTCAGGAAATTCGTGGTTACGATCAGGTAACACGTATTGCGAATACGCCAGAATTCATCCGTGGCGTCACCAACTTGCGTGGCGTAATCGTGCCGATTATCGATCTGCGCGTGAAGTTTTCCCAACCGGATGTGGAGTACAACGACAACACGGTAGTGATCGTGTTGAACCTGGAAAACCGCGTAGTGGGTATCGTGGTTGACGGCGTGTCTGATGTGCTGTCATTAACGCAAGACCAAATTCGTCCTTCACCAGAATTTGCCGTGACCATGTCTACCGAATACCTGACAGGGCTTGGCGCACTCGGCGATCGCATGCTGATTTTGGTCGACATCGAAAAGTTGCTGAGCAGCGATGAGATGGCGTTAGTGGATGGGCTGCGCGCCTGATTCTGCAATCACGGATCGGCCTTTGGTCGGTCCGTGATAGATCTGTCCTACTTCAAGTCGCTGATGCGTTGGCTGCTCTTACTCACCCAAATTAATGTCTGTGGTCAACTCATTGGGGCACTCGTTTACCGCCTTCCTGCGATTCGAAAGATTTAGGGTATAGTTCATTACTGAAACATTCACTTATAAATCAAATAATAATAGTTATCCTCTCTCTAATTTCTTCTCTCTGCTTGCCGATAATTCGTTCGTCTTTTATTACACACTTTTTCAGGGTCAATCATGTTATCAAAAGTCCGTGTTGTAACCAGTTTACTGCTGGTGTTACTGATGTTCGGCTTGTTGCAGCTCATTTCCGGCTCAATTTTTTATAAAGCGCTAAGCCACGATAAGCAGAGTTTCGCGGTGTCACAGTTAGCGAGCAAAAATACTGATGCGCTAAATGATGCTTATATGAACCTTAACCAGAGTCGCGTTGCATTGACTCGCGTTCAGCTTCGTATGGCAACCAGCAAACTGTCCGGTAAAGAGGCCGATGTTGAAGCGTTGTTTAGCGACAGCCAACGTTTTCAGGAGCGTGGCGCTAGCTTCTATAAAACCTTTAAAACCACGCCAGATACGCCGGGACAAAATACCCAGCTCAATAATCAGCTGGATGAATCCTACGCCGCGTATGCTGCTGCGTTAGGTCAACTGCATTCAGCGTTGATGGCTGAAGATATGGACGGTGCGGCTAAAGCGCCCGTTGCACCGAGCCAGAGCGCTTTCCTGAAAATTTATACCGACTGGCGTACCGATCAAAACCGTCTGACCGCTGCGGGTGTCGAAGAAAACGCCCATGCTTACGATCGCATGTTAGGGATCCTCGGTCTCATCACAGCGCTGGTTATTATTATTATTGCGTTGTGTTGGGTCGGGATGCGCCGCGTGCTGATCAATCCGCTAAACAGCAATATCACCCATATCCAACACATTGCTCAGGGTGATTTGACCCAATCTATTGTGGTGGAAGGGCGCAATGAAATGAGTCAGTTAGCCGCGAGTCTGCATGAAATGCAGCAGTCGCTGGTGCGCACTGTGAGCAACGTGCGAGACGGTTCAGATGCCATTTTTACGGGCGCGAGCGAAATCTCAGCCGGTAACAACGATCTCTCTGCGCGTACAGAGGAACAGGCCGCTTCGCTGGAGCAAACCGCTGCCAGCATGGAGCAACTCACCGCGACCGTGAAGCAGAATGCTGAAAATGCACGTCAGGCATCCAAACTGGCGCTGAGCGCCTCAGAAACCGCGCAGAAAGGCGGTAATGTGGTGGATGGCGTGGTGAAAACCATGAGCGATATCGCCGGAAGTTCCAAGAAAATTGCGGATATTACCAGCGTGATCGATGGCATCGCCTTCCAGACTAATATTCTGGCACTGAACGCTGCCGTAGAAGCTGCGCGTGCTGGAGAGCAGGGACGAGGTTTTGCCGTAGTTGCCGGTGAAGTGCGTAATTTGGCCCAGCGCAGTGCGCAAGCCGCAAAAGAGATCAAAAGCCTGATCGAAGATTCTGTGAATCGTGTTAACACCGGCTCTGCATTAGTGGGCACCGCAGGCGAAACCATGAGTGATATCGTCAGCGCGGTAACGCGCGTCACCGATATCATGGGTGAAATCGCGTCGGCGTCAGATGAGCAGAGTCGCGGTATTGATCAGGTAGGCCAGGCGGTAACAGAGATGGATCGCGTGACCCAGCAGAATGCCTCGCTGGTAGAAGAATCGGCTGCTGCAGCGGCTTCCCTGGAAGAGCAGGCCAGCCGTTTGAGTCAATCGGTTGCGGTGTTTAAAGTTCGCCGCGAGCAGGCTGTTCAGACGTTAACTAAGCCGATCCCGATTGCTGCGCCTACGTTGAATACACCGCGTAAAGCATTGACTACGCCGGTTAATGATACGAACTGGGAAACGTTTTAAGCATTCTCTTTAGTACCGTGATGCGGGATTTTACACTCGCATCGCATTCAACATCCCGTGCTTTTCAGACGAAAAGCACGGGCCACTGCGTAAAGATGGCATAAACAGCGCCCTGTGGCGGACGCTTTACGCCGCGACCGAGCTTCCCACCTTCATAACCGCAACGTGCCGTTTGTTTTTAACATGTCTTCTCACGCCTTCCCTGAACGCATTACCCATCCCGCCGCAAATACCCACACAAAATAAACGACTACTTAGATTAATTACAAAAGTCAGTTGTTTTGTAAAACAGGGAAAACCCACTAACAAATCCCATTTCAGCGCCGATATAGCCGCTGCACCTTAACCAATTTTCCGGGGAAAAAGATGTTGAAACGAATAAAAGTGGTGACCAGCCTGATCGCAGTCTTGGTGATTTTTGGCGCTTTACAGTTACTTTCGGGCAGCCTGTTTTGGTCGGCTTTAAACAAAGATAAAGAAGCCTTCGCACTGTCGCAAATCTCAACACGTAACGTCACAGCAATGAGCGATGCGTGGATCGAACTTAACCAGACGCGCACTGTGCTCAACCGCGCGATGTTGCGTTTGCAAACCAACATGGCGTCGAAAATCAACGGCGGCAATCTAAATGACCTGATTAATCAGGCAAAACAACAGCTGGCAGTAGCCGATCGCTCTTTCCAGGTTTATTACAACTTACCGGGCACGCCAGGGTTCGATAACGTTATACGCGATCGCCTCGAGGCGGATTACGCAAATTACCATGATGGCTTAAAAGCGATGCTGGAACGTTTGCAGGCCAACGATCTGGAAGGGATGTTCAAACAGAACATCGAACAGAAACAGAACGACATGAAAGTCAGCTACAGCGAATGGCGTGCAAAACAGACTGAGCTTTCTGAGCAAGGTTTATTACAGAACCAAAAAGCCTTTACGCAGATGATGTGGTTGCTGGGTATTGTGGCGGCCTCGGTGATTGCGGTAATCGCTGCATGCTGGTTTGGTCTGCGTCAGGTTTTGATTCAGCCGCTGCATCGGGTGCTGGAGCATATTCGCGCTATCGCTGCGGGCGATTTAACCCAACCGATTAGCGTGGAAGGGCGCAATGAAATGAGCCAGCTGGCGGCAGGTTTGCAGGAAATGCAGCAGTCGCTGATGAACACCGTCAGTGATGTGCGCGACGGCTCTGACGCAATTTTTACCGGTGCGAGCGAAATCGCGGCAGGAAATAACGACCTTTCTGCGCGCACCGAAGAGCAAGCGGCCTCGCTGGAGCAAACGGCTGCCAGCATGGAACAGCTTACCGCAACGGTAAAACAGAACGCCGACAACGCCCGTCAGGCCTCGCAATTGGCACTGACGGCATCTGAAACGGCACAGCAGGGCGGCAAAGTAGTGGATGGTGTGGTCAGTACCATGAAAGAGATTGCCGGCAGTTCGAAGAAAATCGCCGACATTATCAGCGTGATTGATGGCATTGCTTTCCAGACCAACATCCTTGCACTCAACGCGGCAGTAGAAGCGGCTCGCGCCGGTGAGCAGGGCCGGGGTTTTGCCGTGGTGGCCGGTGAAGTCCGCAGTCTGGCGCAGCGCAGCGCCCAGGCAGCGAAAGAGATCAAAGGCTTGATCGAAGACTCGGTGGCTCGCGTCAACAGCGGTTCGTTACAGGTGGAAAGCGCCGGTAGCACCATGAGTGACATCGTCGGCGCGGTGACACGCGTAACCGACATCATGGGTGAAATCGCCTCTGCGTCTGACGAGCAGAGTCGCGGCATTGAGCAGGTGGGCCAGGCGGTGACTGAAATGGATCGCGTGACCCAGCAAAACGCCTCGCTGGTTGAACAATCTGCGGCGGCGGCGGCGGCACTTGAACAGCAAGCCAGCGCATTAACGCAGGCCGTTTCGGTGTTTAAAACGGTTCGCACATAACCTCGGTATCTCCTTTCGGCGGCGGCGGGTCCAATCCGTGCCGCCGCACATAAAGTTCCCTTCACTCGCGCCGATAAACAGAAGTGAATCGCAACCAATGAGGTGTTTATGTTTAGTCGAGTACGAGTTGTCTCCGGCCTGCTGTGCGTGCTGGCATTATTTGCCTTGCTACAGCTGTTTTCCGGGGGAATGTTTTTCAAAACGGTAAGTTCTGACAAAGAGAACTTCGCTTATAACCAACGTCTGAGCACCTTACAGCAGGCGATGGGCACCTCATGGGTATCACTGGTTCAGGCACGTAACACCCTGAACCGTGCCGGGATCCGCTATCTGCAAGATGCACAAATGTCCGGTTCCGGTGCCAGCGTTAAAGAGTTAGTGGCGCTGGCCAGCAGCGAATTAAAACGCGCAGAACAGGGCTTCGATACCTTCAACGCCAACCTGTCAGAAAAAGGCAAAACCGCAGAAAACGTGTTGACGCTGCAAGCTAACTACAAGGCGTATCACGATGCGCTGGCTGAGCTGATCGTGTTTTTGAACAGCGGCAACTTCAAAGGATTTATTGACCAGCCTACGCAAAGTTACCAGGACAAATTCCAGACAGATTACGACGCGTGGATGCGTTACAACCTGGTGCTCGCCAAGCGCGGTGTGGAAGCCAATAACGACGCTTATCAACGATCTATCTCTATCGTGATTGGCACATTGTTCGTCACGCTTTTGGTGATTGTGCTGGTGTGGAATGTGATGCGCAGCGTACTCATTCGCCCGCTGAAACAGAGCATGGAACATATTCAGCATATTGCGCGTGGTGATCTGACTCAGTCCATTGACGTTACCGTGCGTAACGAAATCGGTGAATTACTGAGCTCATTGCAAAATATGCAGCAAGAGCTGGTGCGCACTGTACGGACGGTGCGTGATGGTTCCGATGCGATCTATACCGGTGCCAGCGAAATCGCCGTAGGTAATAACGATCTCTCTTCACGTACCGAGCAACAAGCGGCCTCGCTGGAGCAGACCGCTGCCAGCATGGAGCAGCTGACTGCGACGGTGAAGCAGAACGCGGAAAATGCGCGTCAGGCTTCGCAACTGGCCCTTAACGCCTCCGAAACCGCGCAGCAGGGCGGCAAAGTGGTGGATGGCGTGGTCACTACGATGAAGGAAATCGCCGGTAGCTCGAAGAAAATCGCGGACATTACCAGCGTGATTGATGGTATCGCCTTCCAGACCAACATCCTCGCCCTGAACGCCGCTGTGGAAGCCGCACGTGCCGGTGAACAGGGTCGTGGCTTTGCGGTGGTTGCCGGTGAAGTACGCAGCCTGGCGCAGCGTAGTGCGCAGGCTGCAAAAGAGATCAAAGGGTTGATTGAAGATTCCGTGAGCCGCGTTAATACCGGTTCGGTGCTGGTGGAAAGCGCTGGCGACACCATGAGCGAGATCGTCAGCGCGGTGACGCGCGTTACCGACATCATGGGCGAGATCGCCTCTGCATCTGACGAACAAAGCCGCGGTATCGACCAGGTTGGCCTTGCCGTGACTGAAATGGACCGCGTCACGCAGCAGAACGCCTCGCTGGTTGAAGAGTCCGCAGCGGCGGCCGCAGCCCTGGAAGATCAGGCCAGCAACTTAAAACAAGCCGTATCAGTGTTCAATATTGGTAAAGAATTTGTCGCCCAGGCCGTTAACAAGACAACGGCGCCAAAAACTCTCCGATTGGATGCGCCGCTGGCGGTTGCCCGTCAGTCTGGTTCTCGTAGTGACGATAACTGGGAAACCTTTTAATCGCCTGGATGGCCCAGCCCTGAAACAGGGTTGGGCATAGCAGCAGATCGTTAATGTGTTTAGTTCAGTGCCAGGTGCAGAAATGAAGAAATCGACGTTATTGGATCAAAGTGAGGCGACGACGCTGCTGTCGCAAATGGTTCAGCGTTTACCGCTCTCAGATACGCATTTTCGTCGTATCAGCCAGTTGATTTATCAACGAGCAGGTATTGTGCTGGCCGATCACAAGCGCGAAATGGTTTACAACCGTTTGGTTCGCCGCCTGCGCACGCTGAACATAGATGATTTTGGTCGTTATCTGGCGTTGCTGGAACACGATCCTAACAGCGCTGAATGGCAGGCATTTATTAATGCATTAACCACCAACCTGACGGCGTTTTTCCGCGAGGCGCACCATTTTCCTATCCTCGCTGAACATGCACGTAAGCGGCAGGGCAGTTTCAATGTCTGGAGTACCGCTGCGTCTACCGGCGAAGAACCTTACTCAATCGCCATGACGCTGGCTGAAACGCTGGGTAGCGGGCCGGGTAAATTTCAGGTCCATGCCAGCGATATCGATACGCAGGTTTTAGAGAAAGCCGTGGCAGGTGTTTATCGCCATGAAGAGTTACGCACGTTGTCACCGGCGCAGTTGCAGCGCTTTTTCCTGCGCGGCACCGGTCCGCATGAAGGCATGGTACGGGTACGGTCTGAACTGGCCAGTACGATCACCTACGCCCAGCTTAATTTGCTGGCGAATGACTGGAAGGTGCCGGGGCCGTTCGATGCGATTTTCTGCCGCAACGTGATGATCTATTTCGATAAAGAGACGCAAGAAAAAATTCTGCGTCGGTTTGTCCCGCTGTTGAAGCCAGGCGGCATTCTGTTTGCTGGTCACTCAGAGAACTTTAGTCAAATCAGTAAAGAGTTTTGGCTGCGTGGGCAAACCGTCTATGGACTGACTAAGGAAAGATGATGAGCAAAATCACCGTGATGTGCGTGGATGACTCTGCGCTGATGCGTCAGTTGATGACGGAAATCATCAACAGTCATCCCGATATGGAGATGGTTGCTACCGCGCCCGATCCTTTAGTTGCCCGCGATTTGATTAAGCAGTTCAACCCGCAGGTACTGACGCTGGACGTAGAAATGCCGCGCATGGATGGGCTCGACTTTCTGGAAAAGTTGATGCGCTTACGTCCAATGCCGGTGGTGATGGTTTCTTCGCTGACCGGTAAAGGCTCGGAAATCACGTTGCGAGCTCTGGAGTTGGGCGCGGTGGATTTTGTCACCAAACCGCAGTTGGGTATTCGTGAAGGCATGCTGGCTTACAGCCAGATGATAGGCGACAAAATACGTGCGGCGGCGCGAGCGCAATTGCATGTGCGTACCTCAACGCCGGTGCCGGTCAAGCTGAAAGCGGGGCCGCTGCTGAGCAGCGAAAAGCTGATTGCGATTGGATCGTCAACCGGCGGTACCGAAGCGATTCGTCACGTGCTGCAACCGCTGCCGGCCACCAGCCCAGCGCTGCTGATTACTCAGCATATGCCGCCCGGGTTTACCCGCTCTTTTGCTGAACGCCTGAATAAGCTGTGCCAGATCACGGTGAAAGAAGCCGAAGATGGTGAGCGAATTCTTCCCGGTCACGCCTATATTGCGCCCGGCGCGATGCACATGGAGTTGGGCCGTAGCGGCGCTAACTATGTGGTGAAACTCAATGAAGGGCCACCGGTTAATCGGCACAAACCGTCAGTAGATGTGCTGTTTAGATCGGTGGCGAGTAACGCTGGACGCAACGCGGTGGGCGTGATTCTCACCGGGATGGGCAACGACGGCGCGGCGGGGATGCTGGAAATGCATCGTGCTGGCGCCTGGACCATCGCCCAAAGCGAAGCCAGCTGTGTGGTATTTGGCATGCCGCGTGAGGCAATTGCCGCAGGCGGCGTGAGCGAAGTCGTGGATTTAAGCAACATCAGTCAGCATATGCTGGCGAAAATTAGCGCCGGACAGGCATTGCGTATTTAACAGGCCCGTCCTGCCGGGCGAGATAACACAGGAGTAGATATGGCTGATAAAAACATGCGCTTTTTAGTGGTAGACGACTTCAACACGATGCGTCGTATTGTGCGTAACCTGCTAAAAGAGCTGGGCTTTAATAACGTAGAAGAAGCAGAAGATGGCGTTGATGCGCTGGCTAAACTGCGTGCAGGTGGCTTTGACTTTGTCATCTCCGACTGGAACATGCCGAATATGGATGGTCTGCAACTGTTGCAAACTATCCGTGCAGATGCAGCGATGAGCAGCCTGCCAGTTTTGATGGTCACCGCGGAAGCGAAGAAAGAGAACATCATTGCTGCCGCGCAGGCCGGTGCCAGCGGCTATGTCGTTAAGCCGTTCACTGCGGCGACGCTTGAAGAGAAATTGGGCAAGATTTTCGAAAAACTGGGCCTGTAAGGAGATGTGATGAGCGACCTTCCGAAATCAACTGAGGATGCCTCGGCACACGACATTATTAGCCGCATTGGCTCGCTCACGCGTATGTTGCGTGAAAGTCTGCGCGAGCTGGGGCTTGATCAAGCCATTGCCGAAGCCGCCGAAGCAATTCCTGATGCCCGTGATCGTCTGGACTATGTGGTTCAAATGACGGCGCAGGCCGCTGACCGTGCGTTAAACTGCGTGGAAGCGGCACAACCGCATCAGGACAAAATGGAAGCCGGCGCAACCCAGCTGAAAGGGCGTTGGGATGCATGGTTTGAAAACCCAATCGAACTGGCCGATGCACGTGAGTTGGTGACGGATACGCGCGAATACCTCGGTGCCGTGCCAGGTCACACGTCCTTTACCAACAAGCAGCTGCTCGAAATCATGATGGCGCAGGATTTCCAGGACCTTACCGGTCAGGTGATCAAGCGCATGATGGATGTGATTCAGGAAATTGAGCGCCAGTTATTAATGGTGCTGCTGGAAAACATGCCTGAAGTCAGCGCCGAGAAGCGTCAGGAAGGCACCAGCCTGCTGAACGGGCCGCAGATTCACTCCGATGCACCGGGCGTGGTCGCGAACCAGGATCAGGTTGATGATTTACTGGATAGCTTAGGCTTTTGATTTTGCTAAGGGTGTTTTACCTCCCAGTGTGGCGTTAAGTCGTTCAGGCTTAACGTCACACCGGCAGTTAGAAAGGTCCGCTTAACGGCGGACTTTCATCCCATCTCTTTTCCATCCGCAAAAGAACAGCGCTTTTGCGCGTCTTATCCCCGCTTTAACCAAACTCAAATTTGGCATCCTATGCTCAGAATTCCACTCCACCGAGGTTTTTCGTGGCTGATAGCGACGAGGACAAAACAGAATCGCCCTCGCCCCACCGACTTGAGAAAGCGCGTGAGGAAGGTGATATTCCGCGTTCGCGCGAGCTGACGTCACTGTTAATGCTGCTGGCTGGCATCATGATCCTGTGGATGGGCGGCAACATGATGGCGCATCGATTAGCGGGCATGGTGGCTGCGGGTCTCCATTTTGACCATGGCATGGTGACGGATGACAAAATCATCATTGCCCATATCAGTAGCCTGATCGGCCAGGCAATTCTGGCGCTGCTGCCTTTAATGGGTGGTTTGGTGTTAGTGGCGATTGCTTCTCCGATGCTGCTTGGCGGTATCGTCTTCAGCGGCAAGTCGATCAAAGTTGATTTCACCAAGCTCAATCCGTTGCCAGGTTTTAAGCGCATGTTTGCCGCGCAGGCCTGGACTGAACTGTTTAAAGGGATTTTGAAAACCATCCTGGTGGGGTCGGTAGGCGTTTGGTACATCTTGTCACACTGGCCGGAAATGCTGCGTTTAATCAGCGAGTCGCCAACCAGCGCGCTGATTCACGGCATGGATATGATTGCGGTGTGCTGTGCATTAGTGATCCTTGGGCTGGTGCCGATGGTGGGTTATGACGTTTTTTGGCAGCTCTACAGCTATTACAAAAAACTGCGTATGTCTCGCCAGGAAATTCGCGATGAACACAAACAACAAGAGGGCGATCCGCACGTTAAAGGGCGTATTCGTCAGCAAATGCGCGCCGCTGCGCGCCGTCGCATGATGGCTGATGTGCCAAAAGCCGACGTCATCGTGACTAACCCAACGCACTATTCTGTGGCGCTGCAATATAACGAGAAAAAAATGAGTGCGCCGAAAGTCGTCGCAAAAGGCGCAGGGGAAATTGCTTTGAGAATTCGTGAACTGGGGGCTGAACATCGCATCCCGGTTTTGGAGGCACCGCCGCTGGCGCGTGCGTTGTATCGTCATACTGAAATTGGTCAACATATTCCCGGCGCGCTGTATGCGGCGGTGGCGGAAGTGCTGGCGTGGGTTTGGCAGTTGCGTCGCTGGAAACGCGAAGGCGGCCTCATCCCAACCAAACCAAAAGATCTGCCGGTTCCGGTAGATATGGACTTTGCAGGAGAGAACAGAAACGATGGCTAATCTGGCCGCAAAATTGCGTTTACCGGGAAACTTTAAAGATATGCAATGGCAGGTATTAGCCGGTCCGGTGCTGATCCTGATGATTCTGTCGATGATGGTGTTGCCTCTGCCACCGTTCATCCTCGACCTGTTGTTTACCTTTAATATCGCGCTCTCCATCATGGTGCTGCTGGTGGCGATGTTTACCCAGCGCACGCTGGAGTTCGCGGCGTTCCCTACCATTCTGCTGTTCTCTACCTTACTGCGACTGGCGCTGAACGTCGCCTCAACCCGTATCATCCTGATGGAAGGGCATACCGGCGGGGCGGCAGCGGGCCGGGTGGTGGAAGCGTTTGGCCACTTCCTGGTGGGCGGTAACTTCGCCATCGGTATCGTGGTCTTCATCATTTTGGTGATCATTAACTTTATGGTTATCACCAAAGGTGCGGGCCGTATCGCCGAAGTGGGCGCGCGCTTCGTGCTTGACGGGATGCCCGGCAAGCAGATGGCGATTGATGCCGACCTCAACGCGGGTTTGATTGGTGAAGAGGAAGCCAAACGCCGTCGTATGGAAGTGACGCAAGAAGCGGACTTCTATGGTTCGATGGACGGTGCCAGTAAGTTTGTGCGTGGTGATGCTATCGCGGGCATCATGATCATGGTGATTAACGTGATCGGCGGCCTGTTGGTGGGTGTGGTGCAGCATGGTATGGATGTCGGTCATGCGGGTGAAACGTACACGCTGTTGACTATCGGTGACGGCCTGGTTGCACAGATCCCCGCACTGGTCATTTCAACGGCAGCGGGTGTTATCGTAACGCGTGTAGCGACCGATCAGGATGTTGGCGAGCAGATGGTTGGCCAACTGTTCAAGGATCCCCGGGTATTAATGCTGAGTGGCGGCGTCATCGGTCTGCTTGGTCTGGTGCCGGGTATGCCAAATCTGGTGTTCCTGATGTTTACCGCTGCGCTGTTGGGTCTGGCGTGGTGGCTGCGCGGACGTGAAATGCAGCCGAAGAAAAGTGCCGAGGCGACCAACAGCATCAATAAAACCCAGAATACCCCGGCAACCGCAGCGACTGCGGAAGCGTCCTGGACTGACGTGCAACTGGAGGACACGCTGGGCATGGAAGTGGGTTATCGCCTGATTCCGATGGTCGATCACCTGCAAAATGGCGAGCTGTTAGGCCGTATCCGCAGTATTCGTAAAAAAGTGGCGCAGGATGTTGGCTTCTTGCCGCCGGTGGTGCATATCCGTGACAACATGGAACTGCCGCCTGCGCGCTACCGTATTCTGATGAAAGGTGTGGAAATTGGCAGCGGTGATGCTTATCCAGGACGTTGGATGGCGATTAACCCAGGCACGGCGGCAGGGACTTTGCCGGGCGAAGCCACGGTGGATCCCGCCTTTGGTCTGGCAGCAATCTGGATTGACAGTGCGCTGAAAGAGCAGGCGCAGATTCAGGGCTTTACCGTAGTTGAAGCCAGTACCGTGGTCGCTACGCATCTGAATCATCTGATTGGTCAATACGCCAGCGAGCTGTTTGGTCGTCAGGAAGCGCAGCAGTTGTTGGATCGCGTAACGCAAGAGATGCCGAAACTCACTGAAGATTTAGTGCCAGGCGTGATCTCCCTGACCACGATGCACAAAGTACTGCAAAACTTGCTGATAGAACGTGTATCGATTCGCGATATGCGCACCATTATTGAAACGCTGGCGGAACATGCGCCGATTCAGAACGATCCACAAGAACTCACCAGTGTCGTACGCGTAGCCTTGGGCCGCGCGATTACGCAGCAGTGGTTCCCGGGTAATGATGAAGTGCAGGTTATTGGTCTGGACGCTACGTTAGAGCGCTTGTTATTACAGGCGTTACAAGGCGGGGGTGGACTTGAACCGGGCCTTGCCGATCGTCTGTTAAGCCAGGCGCAAGATGCATTGCAACGCCAGGAGATGCTGGGCGCGCCGCCAGTATTGTTGGTGAATCATCCGCTACGTGCGTTGCTGGCGCGCTTCCTGCGCCGCAATCTGCCGCAACTGGTGGTGCTGTCAAACATGGAGCTGAGCGACAATCGCCAAATTCGCATGACGGCGACCATTGGAGGCAAATAATGAAACGCTGGCTGTGGCTGCTGTGCATGTTACCGCTTTGTTCCCAGGCTGCGGGCGGCGCATGGCACGCGAGCGCTAATGGCCCGCTGTTGGCGAATCGAGGCGGCTGGCAACGTTCGCAGCCTTTACTGCCGCCGAAAAATACAGACGGTTATATCGACGTTGTGAACTGGCGTTATCAACTCAGCAAACCTGCGCCAGCGGGACTGGAAGTGAAGCTGTGCGCAGCGCAGCGCTGCACTTCGCTTGACGGAGGCAGCGGCAGCACTCGCGGCCTGGCGCATCTGTCGGCAGACGAAACCTTGCATATGGTATTTGGTTTTGCCGGTACGGGACGTTTGCCGCCGGGCTTGCGCGTGGTGAGCAGTGAAGTGATGGTGAACTACCGCTAAGACGCGGTGAAATGCATAAAAAACCCCGCCGAAGCGGGGTTTTTTTGTGTTTACATACGTTCGACGGTTTGGATACCCAAGGTATCGAGACCTTGCTGCAAGGTTTTAGCAGTAAGCGCCGCTAGCTGCAAACGGCTCAGGCGGGTACGTTCTTCTTCCGCGCTGAGAATGGGGCAATGCTCATAGAAGCCAGAGAAGAGACCCGCGAGGTCATACAAGTAAGCACACATCACATGCGGCGTACCATCACGCGCGACTTGGGTGATCACTTCTTCGAACTGCAACAAGCGGGTCGCCAGCAGCGCTTCGCGATCTTCAGTGATAAACAGATCGGCATCCAGCGTTTCTGCATCGATACCCGCTTTGCGGAAGACCGACAGCACGCGAGTGTAGGCATACAGCAAGTACGGGGCAGTATTGCCTTCAAAGGCCAGCATGTTATCCCAGTCGAAGATGTAATCCGTGGTACGGCTTTTCGACAGGTCAGCGTATTTCACGGCGCCAATACCGACGATTTCCGCCAGCTGTTTCACCTCTTCTTCACGCATCTCGGGATTTTTCTCACGCACCAGCGTGTAAGCACGCTGATAAGCTTCATCCAGCAGATCGGCGAGTTTAATGGTGCCGCCGCTACGCGTTTTGAAAGGACGTCCATCTTTACCTAACATCATGCCAAACGCATGGTGCTCAAGCGGCACATTCTCCGGGACATAACCCGCTTTACGCACGATAGTCCATGCTTGCAGCAGATGCTGATGCTGACGAGAATCGATGTAATACAGCACACGATCGGCATGCAGTGTTTCATAACGGTATTTGGCACAGGCAATATCGGTAGTGGTGTAAAGGTATCCGCCATCCTTTTTCTGGATGATAACGCCCATGGGATCGCCTTCTTTGTTCTGGAACTCATCCAGAAACACCACGGTTGCGCCTTCGCTTTCGACGGCTAAGCCTTTCTCTTTCAGATCGCTGACGATGCCTGGCAGCATATCGTTGTAGAGGCTTTCACCCATGACATCTTTACGGCTCAGCGTCACGTTCAGACGGTCATAAATTTTCTGGTTCTGACTCATGGTGATGTCGACCAGCTTCTTCCACATCTCACGGCAATAGGCATCGCCACCTTGCAGTTTTACCACGTAACCACGTGCACGCTCGGCAAACGCAGGATCTTCGTCATAGGTACGTTTCGCTTCACGATAAAACTCTTCCAGATCTGCCAGCGCCATTTCTGCATGATCTTCGTTCTGCTGCTTCTCAAGAAAGGCGATCAGCATGCCGAACTGCGTTCCCCAGTCGCCAACGTGATTAGCACGAATCACGTTATGTCCCAGAAACTCCAGCGTGCGTACGGCGGCATCACCGATGATGGTGGAGCGCACGTGACCAACGTGCATCTCTTTCGCGACATTGGGCGCAGAGTAATCGATCACGATAGTTTGAGGTTCAGCCAGCGTCACGCCTAAACGAGGCAAACGCAGCGCTTGCTTAGCGTTTTCAGCCAGCCATTGACGGTCAAGGAAAATATTGATGAAGCCCGGTCCGGCAATCTCAACTTTGCTGGCGATGCCTGTCAGATCAAGATTCTGCAACACGGTCTCAGCTAATTGTCGCGGCGCTTGTCCCAGTTTTTTCGCCACGGCCATAATGCCGTTTGCCTGATAATCACCAAACTGAACCTTGGCTGACTGACGAACCTGAGGTTCGCAATCGGCGGGCGCGCCGGCTAAAACCATTGCCTGACTGACTTTTGCGGAAAGAAGTGCCTGAATATTCACCGAGTTACCTTCATATGCTGAAAAACGCTCGTCTGAACGATGACGAGCCGTCATCATCATCTTGCCTGGCGTTAATGACCCAGACAAAACGGAAAAAAATGAGGGGGAAAGTATACGTGAATTGTCTGTGGGCGTCAGCAGTTGGATAAAGCAGGGAAACAGAGCCTAAAATGTTTCCCGCTTGATTTAACGACGGCGCAGATGGCGGCGAGGATTTTTAACACTTTTGTCTTCACGCACCTTCCAATGGCGGGAAATAGCAAATCCCATCAGTGCGATTAGGACTGCGACAACAATTAGCATGGTCATTGAGCTATTCCTTTGAGTTGTGTTAGGTCAAATTTATAAGAAAGACCGCATGGCTGCAATTGTTCTCTGCCCAAATAAGACTTATCTCATTGTATTAAAGAAGCTGATACAAAACATGTAGTTAAGGTGTTTTCATCCAGAAACTGCTGGACCTAAAGAGAGGATAAATCCGAATTAAAAGGTCTGTTTATATCCTTTTGCGGCAATTTACGCGTCAAATCGGATGAATCCTACGCTTTTGGTGTCCCTAACTCAGCGCTGACAGCATGTTATATTGATTAGAAATATTGCATTATTTAAGGAGATTTTACGCAGTGAAGAGCACTTTCCCCCCACAATTAGACGATTTAAAGGCAGATTTAGTGCGATTCGAGAAATCGTTAGAGAGTTTTTCTGAACGCTTAGGTCTCTCATTAGGCGATCTCGAATCTGATCACATTGCTGTTCGTTGTCACCAAAACGCAACGGCAGAGCGCTGGAAGCAGGGTTTTTTACAAATTGGCTGCCAGTTTTCTGAAGCGATGATCAACGGCCGGCCGATTTGCCTGTTTAAGTTACATCAGCCCATTCAGGTCGCTGGCTGGCAACTGGACGTGATTGAACTGCCTTGGCCAGGTGAAAAACGCTATCGTCATGAAGGGTGGGAACATGTTGAAATCGTCCTGCGCGGCGAACCTGAAACGCTGGGCATGCGAGCGATGGCGCTGTTATCAGATGACGCGCTAACGCAGCCGGGCATCTCATTTAAAACCAGTTCGCCGAAAGGAGAAAATGAGCGTTTGCCCAACCCGACCTTAGCGGTAACAGATGGGCAAACCACAATAAAGTTTCATCCGTGGCGACTGGAAGAGATTGTCGCCAGCGAGGCAGATTAAACGCGGGCGTTGACGGCTTTGCCCAGCCGCACTACCGCTTCTTCCAGCAGCGCACGGGTGCAGCCAAAATTCAGCCGTACAAACTTATCATCGCCAAAGTCACGACCTGGTGAAAAGCCAAGTCCATATTTTTCAAAATAGAGCGCCGGGCTGGCGACGTTGAGTGCGCTGGCATCGATCCAACCCAAATAGGTGGCTTCGGGTGATGTCATCGTCAGGCCCGGCAGCGCATTAACCTGCTCGACCAGCCAGTCGCGATTACGCCGTAAATAGACGAGTTGTGCTTCTAACCACGCATCGTCGTCCCGCCACGCGGCTTCGGCAGCAACCAGCGACAGAATATCCACGGAAGGGACAATGCCCTGACGCACGCGATTGAAGCGGGCACGTAATTCAGCATTAGGAATGATCGCCAGTGAAGCGCCCAATCCGGCGATGTTGAAGGTTTTTGAGGGGGAAATAAGCGTAATGCTGCGCTGCGCGGCATCTTCACTGAGCGAGGCGAAAGGAATGTGCTGCACGCCCGGTTCCAGCAATAAATCGCAGTGAATTTCATCGGTGCAAACAATCAAATCATGTTGCTGAGCAAAAGCAAGCTGCGCTTCCAGTTCATCACGACGATAGACAGTTCCGCCAGGATTCTGTGGGTTACACAGCATCAGTAATTTCTCTTTGCCACTCATCTGTTGGTTGGCGGCATCAATGTCCATGACCCAACGATGCTCGTTAAGCACTAACGGCAGATTCAGCTGGCCGCGTTCAGCGAGTTTGGCAGCACCGCGAAAGGGCGGATAAATGGGCGTTGGCGCAACGGTGATTTCATCGGCTGCGGTAAACGCGCGAACCGAAATATTTAACCCGCTGACGACGCCCGGTAATGGAACGATCCATGCCGGATCGACGTGCCACTGATAGCGCGAGGCGAAGCGCTGAACGGCAATATCAATCAAACCGTTTGGCTTATCGCCATAGCCAAAAATTCCATGTTCAACGCGGGCTTTGATCGCGTCGATAATGCACTCGGGCGAACGGAAATCAGTATCAGCTACCCACAATGGCAGAATGTCCTGGTCCGCATATTTGTGCCATTTAAGGCTATCGCTGTGACGACGGTCTATCCGTTGGTCAAAATTGAATGCCATAGTTACCTTTCCGCGTAAAATCATTCCAGCAGTCAGACTAACCGATGAACTTGGTTCGAACCAGACGTCATGTAAAGGAGAAGAGAATGACCAAACTGGAAATTTGTTGTTACGGCGTGGATTGCGCAATGACCGCGCAGCAGGCTGGAGCCGATCGCGTTGAGCTGTGCGCAGCGCCGCGTGAAGGGGGATTAACACCCTCGGCTGGGACGCTGGAAGCAGCCCGACGCGAACTTTCGATTCCGGTTCATCCGATTGTCAGGCCGCGCGGTGGCGATTTTTGCTATACCGCCCGCGAATTTGAAGTAATGAAATCGGATGTGGCGTTGATCCGTGAATTGGGCTTTCCGGGGCTGGTGGTGGGAATGCTGGATGAAGATGCCCACATCAACCATGCGCAAATGCGGCAAATCATGGCGCTGTGCGACGGCGTTTCAGTGACATTCCATCGTGCATTTGACCTGTGCCATAGTCCTAAACGTGCATTGAAGGAGTTGACCGATCTCGGCGTCGCGCGCATTCTGACTTCAGGCCAGCAGCAAAGCGCGGAAAACGGAATTGCATTGTTGAAGGAACTAAATGATCTCAGTGAAGGTCCTATTATCATGGCAGGTGCAGGCGTTCGCCTGAGTAACCTACAGAAGTTTCTCGATATGGGCATTCGTGAAGTTCACAGCTCGGCCAGCCACCTTGTGGTATCGCCGATGCGTTACCGAAAAGCCGGTGTTTCAATGTGTTCTGAAGCTGAAACCGATGAGTTCAGTCGCTATTGCGTAGATAGTGATGTGGTGGAAGCGATGAGAAGTGTGATGCAGATGAACAGCGTTCGGGTCGCCTGAATCACCCCAGATTTTGCCGCGCAGCACGCCGATCATTGACGTGATGTTTGCAAGTACCAAACCCCAGCACGCTTGCTGGGGTATTTTTTGCCTGCTATTTACGCTTTTTCCCGCCGATAAACGCCGTTGCGATTACACTTAACGTACTGTTGTCTGGGACTTACATCATGAAAAGCTTCCTGATCTCTGCCGTATCCTTGTTAGCGGCTGCGTTGAGCAGTCCACTTTTTGCGGCCAGCAATTGCGGACCACAAAGCGGCGTCATTGCCAGCAGCAATAACTGGATTATGTTAGGCGGCAGTGCGAAAGGTGCAGTGCGGCAGGTCATCGCCGGAGAATTTGGCAAAGATGTAAACTCGCAAAAACGCGTGCTCGGTCAGTTTGATCCCTGCGGCGATTTGATGGTTGCCGATGTCAGCTATGACAAGAATGAGCGCAACGTGATTCTCAGCATGGAGCAACATATTGCTCGTGTACAAGGCGGTTGGGTTGCAGAGTATGCCTATTTGGTCAAGGTGCTGAAGGAAGGCAAAGAAGTGGTGGTCGACAATCGTCAGGGCACCATCAACTGGCAAATGGGCAAAAACGGTAACATTGTCAGCTCCTCAGACAAATTCATCAGCATGGGACAAAACGGTTTCACTGACACCACGTATCGCTACGACGCACAGTATCGGCTGGAAAAAAGCGTGGCGCGCGGCACCGATGAAATGACCAACGGTGAAAACCATTATCGCTGGAATCCGCAAGGTTTAGTGGTAAGCGCCAGTTCATCGCGCAGCAAAGATACCTATACCTACGATCAGCAATTCCGTGAGTTGCGCCTTAATGGCACTGCCAGCACACCGGTCAGTACAATCCGTTCGGTAGATGAGTGTCAATTGTGGGACGAAGTGGGAAACTGCACACTGAGTTACCTGCACGAAACCGAAATTTTCGATAAAGGCACGATTGAGCGACACCTTAGCTCAGCATACAAATATCAGTATTGGGATAATCCGGCAGCGTCAGAAGAATAGGGCGATCCACCGATCGCCCCGAACAGATTAGTTAACTGTTTTACTAAACGCGTCCAACGCCACAATCGCATTAGCGATATCTTCCGGCGAGAGATTCGGGTTGAGGTTTTTCAGCGTGTCGCCGTCACTGTTGGCTAGCGCACCGATTTTAACTAAATTCTCCCAACTCTCGTTTTCCAGATGCAACGCTTTCAACGTGGTAGGCATATTGATGGAGCGATAGAAGCGAATATAGCGGGCAATCTCTTCATCCGGGCGCTGTTCTAATACCATTTGCGTTAACGTGCCGTAAGCGACTTTCTCGCCGTGCGTGAGGTGATGAATCTCGCCGTCGATGGCCGTAAAGCCGTTGTGGATCGCATGGGCACCCGCCAGTCCACCATTTTCAAATCCTAAACCGGAAAGCAGCGTGTTAGCTTCCACTACCGCTTCCACCGCAGGGGTAACACGTTTCTCACTGACGGCAGTATAGGCACTGAAACCCCATTTCAGCAGCGTTTCTTCACAGGCACGCGCAATCGCCAAACCGGCAATGGTGGGATCGCCGTTGACCATTGATTTCGCATGTGAGCGGGCCACGGCTTGTGCTTCGACCCAGGTTGCCAAACCATCGGCAATACCTGAAGCAAACAGTCGCGCAGGCGCATTGGCGCACACGGCGGTATCGACCAACACCAAATCAGGGTTTTTGTTGTAAAAGCGATAGCTTTCAAACACGCCGCTGTCGGAATAGATCACTGAAAGGGCGCTACAAGGCGCATCGGTTGAGGCGATCGTCGGCACAATCACCACCGGCTGCTTCAATTCGTCAGCAATGGCTTTCACCGTATCCAGCGTTTTACCGCCGCCAAGGCCAACAATCACGTTACAGCCTTGCGCTTTGGCTAATTCGCTCAGGCGGTTAATTTCGTTGCTAGAGGCTTCGCCATTGAACTGTTGCCAGACGAAGTCAATATTGGCGGTTTTCAGCGCCTGTTGTGCACGCTCACCAATCAATTTCCAGACGATATCATCCGCGACCAGAAAAGCATGATTGCCCAATTCAGCGATGTAAGGACCCAGTTCGTCCAACACACCAGCGCCTTGCACATATTTACGGGGTGAAGAGAAGATAAATTTACTCATGATCACAACTCCTTGATATGAAAATAGAAGGCCGATATCAGCCTGGCACAAAATGCTTTCGCTGCTTTAGTACTAGTTGGGGTAATGAAAATACGTCTCATTTATTACGTTAAGGTTACACCAGCCACAGATCTTGCTATGTTGTGCTGAATCAATCAGGACGCTATACATGACCACGACTTTGATCTCTTTTCTGTTCGCCATTACGATTTTGACGCTAACACCAGGATTCGACACCGCGTTGGTACTGCGATCTGCTGCGGCGCAGGGATGGAAGCGTGCCAGCGTGACGGCATTGGGCGTGACGTTAGGCTGTTTGCTTTGGGGTGTGGCAGTGGGATTAGGATTGGGCGCGCTGCTGCTGGCCTCTGAAATAGCCTACAATTTGCTAAAATGGCTGGGCGCAGCGTATCTGCTCTATCTGGGATTGAAGCTGCTGTTTAACCCTCGTAGCCAACCTGAAGACGTTAAAAGCAGCGATTCCGCACAGCAGCGTTATCTCACCTGCTTTAGCCGTGGATTGCTCGGTAACCTGCTCAACCCCAAAGTGGGGGTTTTCTACGTGACCTTTTTGCCGCAATTTATTCCTGCTGGCGCGTCGGTGGCGTTATGGTGCACGTTGATGGCGCTGGCGCATATGCTGTTGGGCTTGGTGTGGAACGCGGTGCTGATAGGGGGCAGTCACTATTTTGCCCGCCATTTGCGTCAACCCAGCATCTTGAAAATAATGGATCGTTTGACGGGTTGCGTGTTTATTGGATTTGCGGCGAAGCTGGCCTTTTCTCGTCGGTAACAGCCTCGCCGGTAAAGATTACGGCTTGGTGGCGACTAACACGGCACGCAGCGGAGCGGGATAACCTTCCACCGTTTTGCCTGGATCGTTGGGATCCAGGAACTCGGCCAGCGATTCGCTGATCATCCAGTCGGTGCGGCGCTGTTCATCGGTGGACGTTACCGCATAATCCACGATACGCACATCAACGAAGCCGCTTTTTTCTAGCCAGCTTTTCAACGCTTCGGCAGACGGAATAAAGAATACATTACGCATCTGCGCATAACGTTCGCCTGGCACCAGCACCTGATTCACATCGCCCTCGATCACCAGCGTTTCCAACACCAGTTCACCACCGCTCACCAGCTGATTTTTCAGCTGAAGCAGGTGATCCAGCGGCGAACGGCGATGATAGAGCACGCCCATGGAAAATACGGTATCAAAGGCTTGTAAAACGGGCAGTTGTTCAATGCCGATGGGCAGCAGATGTGCACGCCGATCGTCATTCAGCAGTTTTCGCACCGCCTCGAACTGGCACAAAAACAACTGCATGGGATCGATGCCCACCACGAAATGTGCGCCTGCACCGATCATGCGCCACATGTGATAACCGCTGCCGCAGCCCACATCCAGAACCGTACGACCGGCTAACGAGGAGATGTGCGGTAACACCCGTTCCCATTTCCAGTCAGAACGCCATTCCGTATTAATTTCAGTGCCGTACAACGAATAGGGGCCTTTGCGCCACGGCATCAGGTTGCGCAGCAATTTCTCAATGCCTTGACGATGACGATCGCTTATGTCGTCGCGATCCGCGCTCACGCTGTGTAATAAATCCAGACGTTGCGGCTCAAGCAGCGGTAAATATTCCAGCGACTTATACCAGTCGCGGAAGTGTCCATGCAGGTTTTCACGTTGCCAGGTGCTGATTTGCCCAGGCAAAACTTCAAGCCATTGGGCGAGCGGGCCGACGGCAATTTGCTGATAAAAACGGCCAAAATCGATCATTTCAACGCCACCAACGAACCAAAATTAAAACACTGGAACCACAGCTCAGCATGCGAAAAGCCCGCCGCTTTCAGACGTGCTTTATGTGCTTCCACACTGTCAGTCAGCATCACGTTTTCTAACATGCTGCGTTTTTGGCTGATTTCCAGCTCGCTGTAGCCGTTAGCGCGTTTGAAATCGTGATGCATGTTGAACAGCAGTTCACCCACTTCCGCATCTTCAAAGCTGAACTTCTCAGAGACCACTAACGCACCGCCCGGATTCAGACCTTGCCAGATCTTCTTCAGCAGCGCTAAGCGCGCTGGCGGTTCAAGGAATTGCAGCGTGAAGTTAAGCACCACCATTGAGGCGTTGGTAATCTCGATATCGCGGATATCGGCTTCCAGCACCGTGACCGGTGTGTCAGCGCGAAACGCATCAAGATGGCGACGGCAGCGCTCGACCATTGCCGGCGAGTTGTCCACGGCAATAATGGTACAGCCCGGCACGTGAATATTGCGGCGCACCGATAAGGTCGCCGCGCCTAACGAACAGCCAAGGTCATAAACCTGGCTATCGGGCTGAACGAAGCGTTCTGCCAGCATGCCAATCATCGAAATGATGTTGGAGTAGCCGGGCACCGAGCGCTGAATCATGTCGGGAAAGACTTCAGCCACGCGCTCGTCAAAGGTCCAGTCGCCCAGTTTATCAATGGGCGCGGAAAATAGCGTATCGCGGTCAGACATAACGAAAAATCCGAAGAGAGGACGGAAAGGGCGCTATTCTGGCAGAAACTGCCGCAGGCTGCACCCGTTAAGCCTGCACCGTTTAATGTAGCGTCACCACCAATTCCCACGGCAGGTAAATCAGGTTGAAAATGGCCATGCCGCACAGGGCAAAAAGCGTGAGCATCATGCCATATTTACGTCCTTTCATGACGCTGTGACGTAAACCGTGAGCGTGAAGTAAGCGACCCATGAAAAACAGCAGTGCAGTCAGATGAATCATCCAGATGTCCGCGCCGTTCATTTCCATGACGATCAGCAGCAGCAACGCAAGCGGAATGGTTTCGATGGCATTTCCATGAATGCGAATCGCCATTTTCAAATCGTAAACGCCGCCATCACCATAAGCCACGCGATATTGCCGGCGGTGGCGCACCACATCCAGCGTAAACTTCATCACTAACAAGGCACCTAACACCACATACAACGCGCTAACCATTAAAACTCCAGAAATCGTGCTAAGGCAGCCATTCTAGCCAGCCAGGCGTTCACTGTCCCGCTGAATACTTAAAACAGTGAATCCTGTTGCGGCCAGTCGGGCCCGCTACCGATGCTGGGATCTAACTGCTGTAACTGCGGCCAAAGCGCTTGTATCAGCGGAAAAACCTCCCCCATATCGGGGGTGTGTAGAAAGAGCAGGGGATCGCTGTTTTGCTGCCATTCCGCCAGTTTATTCAGCCAAATTTGAAACAGCGGTACGCTCTCTTCCACACTGTCGCTGCCGATAAACCGCACCATCGGCTGTGATCCCGTGCGCAGTGCATGGGGCGGAACGCGCGGTTTTTGCTGGCGCGCATGCAGTGCAGCGGGATGTTGCGAGGTTGAAGCATGCACCGGCCGGCTGTCGAGGATGACGCGATTAACACCGCGTTCCAGCAGCCCGCTATTTAATCTGCGTTCCGCTTCCCCTTTGGCAAAGAATTCGGGATGTCGAACCTCAACGCCATAAGAGAAACGGCGCGGCAAGCTGTCCAGAAACTGCCACAGTTGATCGAGTTGTTGCGGTGAAAAGCGGGCGGGCAACTGCAACCAATATTGCCCGATGCGATCGGCAAGAGGATCGAGCAGACGCAAAAATTCCTCGAGCAAATCATCGCTGTGCTGTAACGCGGCCTGATGACTAATGGTGGCAGGGAATTTGAAGCAGAAGCGGAATTCATCATGTGTCATGTCGCGCCAGCGCAATACCGTTTCAGCATTCGGTAACGCGTAAAGCGTGGTGTTACCCTCAACACAGTGAAAGAGGCGCGCATAATCCGCCAGGTTCTCAATTCCCCAACGTTTCCAGTGCGAATGCTGCCATTGCGGCAGGCCGATACGAAGCGTCACGCCATTTCTCCTGGCTCAAAGTCGATGACAAATTATCCTTTATAGTAGCCAGTAGGTGCAAACAGGCGAAATGCAGTAATGAAATGCCCGCTTTGGCGCGGCTCTACTTATCCTGTTTGCCTTTTTCCATTATAATGACCGCCTTTTTTGCGACAGCATCTCAAATGGTTACGCGGCCTGATGCTGTCAGCTGCAGCGGTGAAGTTTAAAGGATGGTGTTATGCGTTCAGAATATTGCGGACAGCTCAATCTGTCTCATGTAGGTCAGCAAGTCACTCTTTGCGGCTGGGTCAACCGCCGTCGCGATCTGGGAAGCCTGATATTTATCGATATGCGCGACCGTGAAGGCATCGTGCAGGTGTTCTTCGATCCCGATCGTCAGGATGCTTTCAAGCTGGCGTCTGAACTGCGCAACGAATTCTGTATCCAGATCACCGGAACCGTGCGTGCGCGTGACGACAAAAACAAAAATGCCGAGATGGCAACCGGCGAAGTGGAAGTGTTTGCTGAAGCGCTGACTATCATCAACCGCTCCGAGCCGCTGCCACTCGACTCCAATCAGAACAACAGCGAAGAAGCGCGCCTGAAATACCGTTACTTGGATCTGCGTCGTCCAGAAATGGTTCAGCGTTTGAAAACCCGCGCGAAAATTACCAGCTTCGTGCGACGCTTTATGGATGATGAAGGCTTTCTCGATATTGAAACCCCAATGCTGACCAAAGCCACGCCAGAAGGTGCGCGTGACTATCTGGTGCCAAGCCGCGTGCATAAAGGCAAGTTTTATGCGCTGCCGCAATCACCTCAGCTGTTCAAACAGCTGCTGATGATGTCGGGTTTTGATCGCTATTATCAAATCGTTAAGTGCTTCCGTGATGAAGACTTACGTGCCGATCGCCAGCCAGAATTTACCCAGATTGATGTGGAAACCTCTTTCCTGAGCGCACCACAAGTGCGTGAAATTATGGAGCGTTTAATCCGTAATCTTTGGCAAGATGTGAAAGGTGTGGATCTGGGTGCGTTCCCGCAGATGACCTTTGCGGAAGCGATGCGCCGTTACGGCTCAGACAAGCCAGACCTGCGTAACCCAATGGAACTGATTGACGTGGGCGACCTGCTGCAAAACGTCGAATTCCAGGTGTTCTCTGGTCCGGCTAACGATCCAAAAGGTCGCGTTGCCGCGCTGCGTGTGCCAACCGGTGCCCAGCTGAGCCGCAAGCAGATTGATGAATACGGCAAGTTTGTGGAAATTTATGGCGCCAAAGGCTTGGCGTGGATGAAGGTCAACGATCGTGCGAGTGGCCTTGAGGGCGTTCAAAGCCCGGTGGCGAAATTCCTGAATGCGGAAATCGTTGAAGAGATTCTGAATCGTACCCGCGCACAAGATGGCGACATCATTTTCTTTGGTGCTGATCGCGCCAAAGTCGTGGCTGATGCGCTGGGCGCGCTGCGTCTGAAAGTGGGGCGTGAGCTGAACGTCACTGATGAGAAAGCCTGGGCACCGCTGTGGGTGATCGACTTCCCGATGTTTGAAGAAGATGAAGAGGGCGGCCTGGCAGCGATGCACCACCCATTCACTGCGCCGAAAGAGATGAGCGCAGAGCAGCTGGCAGCAGATCCTACGCTGGCAGTAGCCAATGCCTATGACATGGTGATCAATGGTTATGAAGTGGGCGGCGGTTCGGTGCGTATCCATCACGGCAAAATGCAGCAAACCGTGTTCAGTATTTTGGGTATCGAAGAGCATGAGCAGCGTGAGAAGTTTGGCTTCCTGCTGGATGCGCTGAAATTTGGTACGCCGCCGCACGCAGGTCTGGCGTTTGGTCTGGATCGTCTGACCATGCTGCTGACCGGCACCGACAATATTCGCGACGTCATTGCGTTCCCAAAAACCACTGCCGCGGCGTGTCTGATGACTGAAGCCCCTAGCGAAGCCAACCCCGCTTCGTTGCTGGAATTAGGTATTCAGGTCGTTAAGAAAGAAAAGCCAGAGTCGAAATAATGGTGTACAAACACCCGGTTTCAGTGCTGGTGGTTATTTATGCGCAAGATACTGGCCGGGTGTTAATGCTGCAACGGCGTGACGATCCCGATTTTTGGCAATCAGTCACGGGTAGCCTTGAGGCGGGAGAGATCCCCCTTCAGGCTGCACAGCGAGAAGTGGAAGAAGAGCTAGGGATTGATGTGTTGGCTGAGCAATTAACGGTAGAAGATTGTCAGCGTCAGATTGATTTTGAGATCTTCCCGCATTATCGCCATCGTTATGCGCCGGGAACAACGCACAATCGCGAACACTGGTTTCGGCTGCAACTGCCAAATGAACGCGATATTGCGCTGACTGAGCATCTTGCTTTTCGCTGGATTGCACCCGCAGACGCAGCAGTACTGACCAAGTCCTGGAGTAATCGCCAGGCAATTGAAGAATTTACCTGAATGTCTGCCGCCGCGCGTTTTTTCGGTGGCAAATTCGTTAAGGTTTTAATGTTACCGGTGCAGGCTCACTGAACTGCACCTCAGAATGAAACAGTCGGGCGTAATCGGCGCAGCGAGGTTGCTGACCGCCAGCGCAGAGCAACCGGAGCGTACTTCTGTACATGAGGATTGCGAGCACTGCCGGAAAGCAAAATCGTTAGCAAGATAGCCTGCACCATGCCAAGTTCGGAGAAAATGTAAAATGGCAGGACACAGTAAGTGGGCAAACACCAAGCACCGTAAAGCAGCGCAAGACGCTAAACGTGGCAAAATCTTCACCAAAATCATTCGTGAACTGGTGACCTCAGCCAAGCTCGGCGGTGGTGATCCTGGCTCTAACCCGCGTCTGCGCGCCGCAATGGACAAAGCGCTGTCAAACAATATGACGCGTGACACCATGGATCGCGCCATTGCACGTGGTGTGGGCGGCGATGATAACGCCAACATGGAAACCATCATCTATGAAGGTTACGGCCCGGGCGGCTCAGCCATCATGATTGAATGCCTGAGCGATAATCGCAATCGTACCGTTGGCGAAGTGCGTCACGCCTTCACCAAAACCGGCGGTAATCTCGGCACTGATGGATCGGTGGCGTATCTGTTCAGCAAGAAAGGCGTGATCTCTTATGAGCCAGGCCGCGATGAAGATCAGGTCATGGAAGCGGCGCTGGAAGCCGGTGCTGAAGATGTGGTGAGCTACGATGACGGCACCATTGATGTCTTTACCGCGTGGGAAGAGATGGGCGCTGTACGCGATGCGTTGGAAGCTGCTGGCTTCAAAGCGGATACCGCAGAAGTGGCGATGATCCCTTCAACCAAAGCGGAAATGGATGCGGAAACCGCGCCAAAACTGCTGCGTTTGATCGACATGCTGGAAGATTGCGATGACGTGCAGGAGGTTTATCACAACGGTGAGATCTCCGACGAGGTCGCGGAAACGCTGTAATGGCGTCAGGCTATAAACACATAACCGGAGGCGCGTAATGGCGATCATCTTAGGTATCGATCCCGGTTCGCGTATCACCGGTTATGGCGTGATTCGTCAAACAGGTCGCCAGCTTACCTATTTAGGCAGCGGCTGTATTCGCACTAACACCACAGATTTGCCTCCGCGCCTGAAGCTGATTTATGCAGGCGTTAGCGAAATCATCACTCAGTTTGCGCCTGACTACTTCGCCATCGAACAGGTGTTTATGGCAAAGAATGCTGATTCTGCGTTGAAGCTGGGACAGGCGCGTGGCGCGGCGATTGTCGCTGCGGTAAACCATGATTTGCCGGTGTTTGAATATGCGGCGCGTCAGGTGAAGCAAACCGTGGTGGGAAAAGGAAGCGCAGAAAAAGCACAGGTACAGCACATGGTGCGTACTTTACTGAAACTGCCTGCAAATCCACAAGCGGATGCAGCGGATGCGTTGGCAATTGCAATAACCCATTGTCATATCTCGCAAAATGCGGTGAAAATGAGCGATAGCAAACTGGTAATGACCCGCGGCCGTTTGCGAACGACCTAATTGCGAGGGATCACGCAAGCGATACAGGCTGGATATTCATCCAGCCTTTTTTATGTTATAAAATCCGCCACATACTCTTTATAAAGGAAGTGTTCAGGTGATAGGTCGTCTACGGGGCAATATTTTAGAAAAGCAGCCGCCGCTGGTGCTGATTGAAACCAACGGTGTGGGTTATGAAGTACACATGCCAATGACCTGTTTTTATGAGTTACCTGAACTCAACCATGAAGCGGTGATTTTTACCCATTTCGTGGTGCGTGAAGACGCACAGCTGCTGTTTGGCTTCAACAGCAAGCAAGAGCGCGCTTTGTTCCGCGAGCTAATTAAAGTCAATGGCGTGGGGCCAAAACTGGCGCTGGCGATTCTTTCGGGTATGTCGGCTCAGCAATTTGTTAACGCGGTGGAAAAAGAAGAGATCGCTGCGTTGGTGAAACTGCCAGGCGTAGGCAAGAAAACTGCCGAACGTTTGGTTGTTGAGATGAAGGATCGCTTCAAAGGCATGCATGGCGACCTGTTTGGCGGCGATTCAGCTTTTGCCCTGACCACGCCAAGTACCGCGCCGGCGACCAATGACGCAGAAGGCGAAGCGGTTGCAGCGCTAGTAGCGCTGGGTTATAAACCGCAGGAAGCGAGCCGCATGATCAGCAAACTCGGCAAACCTGATGCGGATTGCGAAACACTTATCCGCGAAGCGCTTCGCGCTGCCATTTGAGGTAATTCATGATAGAAGCCGATCGCCTGGTCTCTGGAGCCAGCGTTATTGAAGATGAAAGTATTGATCGCGCGATTCGCCCTAAGCTGCTGGCCGAATATGTTGGCCAACCGCAGGTGCGAGAGCAGATGGAGATTTTCATCAAGGCGGCGCAATTGCGCGGCGATGCGCTTGATCATTTGTTGATTTTTGGCCCGCCGGGTTTAGGTAAGACCACGCTGGCAAATATCGTTGCTAATGAAATGGGCGTGAACCTACGCACAACATCTGGTCCCGTATTAGAAAAAGCGGGCGATCTGGCGGCGATGCTCACTAACCTTGAGCCTCACGATGTTCTGTTTATCGATGAAATCCATCGTCTGTCACCGGTTGTGGAAGAAGTGCTTTATCCGGCGATGGAAGATTACCAGTTAGACATCATGATTGGTGAAGGGCCGGCTGCACGCTCCATCAAGCTTGATTTGCCCCCCTTTACCTTGATTGGCGCCACGACACGAGCGGGTTCATTGACTTCGCCGTTGCGCGATCGCTTCGGCATTGTGCAGCGTCTTGAGTTTTACCAAGTTAAGGATTTGCAGCACATTGTCAGCCGTAGTGCAGCCTGTTTAGGGTTGGCGTTGAGCGATGAAGGGGCGTTGGAAATAGCACGCCGTTCGCGTGGCACACCGCGTATTGCAAACCGATTACTACGACGTGTTCGTGACTTCGCAGAAGTGCGAGCCAACGGTGATTTAAGCGGTGAAGTCTCATGTAGCGCGCTGGACATGTTAAATGTCGACAGCGAAGGATTTGATTACATGGACCGTAAACTTCTGCTGGCGATCATTGATAAATTCACTGGCGGCCCGGTTGGCCTGGATAACCTGGCGGCTGCGATTGGTGAAGAGCGCGAAACCATCGAAGATGTGATTGAACCGTTCTTGATCCAGCAAGGTTTTATTCAACGCACACCACGCGGCCGAATGGCCACGCAGCATGCTTATCGTCACTTTGGTATAACGCGAGAAAGCTAATTACACCGCCGGCTTGCGCACCATGCTGATGATGAACAGGATGGCGGCGCACAGCACCACAGAAGGGCCGGCTGGCGTATCGTAAAAGGCGGAGAAAGTCAGTCCGCCTGTCACCGCAATAATTCCGATGATCACCGCAATACCTGCCATTTGTTCGGGCGAACGCGCAAAGCGGCGCGCCGTGGCAGCAGGAATGATCAGCAGCGACGTAATAATCAGCGCGCCGACAAATTTCATTGCCACACCAATGGTTAGGGCAGTCACCAGCATCAGTATCAGACGTGTGCGCTGGATGTTAACCCCATCGACTTGTGCCAGTTCTGGGCTAATAGTCATCGACAATAGCGAGCGCCATTGCCACGCCATTACGGCCAACACCAGCACCACGCCTGCGCCCATAGTCCATAAATCTTCAGGCGTTACCGCCAACAGGTCACCAAAAAGATACGCCATTAAGTCAACGCGTACGTTTTTCATCAAGCTGACAACGACCAAACCCAGAGAAAGTGCACTATGGGCCATAATCCCAAGCAGCGTATCGATGGCAAGATGCGGACGACGTTCCAGCCAGACCAAACCCAGCGCTAAGCAAACGGTGACCACTATCACGGCATAATAAGGATTAACGCTGAGCAATAAACCAAAGGCTACGCCGAGCAGTGATGCGTGTGCCAGCGTATCGCCGAAGTAGGACATCTTACGCCAGACAACAAAAGAACCCAGCGGTCCGGCCGCCAGCGCTAACATCACGCCACCTAACCAGCCCGGTAATAACAACTCAATCATGATGGACCTTGTCCTCTGCGTAAAACGATACGTCCTTGAAGATCGTGACGATGATTATGGTGATGACGATAAATCGCCAGTTGTTGTGCCTCACGTGGGCCAAACATGGCAATAAACTCGGGATGCTGAGATACCGCTTCAGGTGTGCCTGAACAGCAAATGTGATGATTCAGGCACAGCACTTCGTCGGTTTTAGCCATCACTAAATGCAGGTCATGAGAAACCATCAAAACACCGCAGTTGAGTTCCTTGCGTAACTGATCGATTAAGTCATAAAGCGCGACCTGACCGTTTACATCAACACCTTGGGTAGGCTCGTCAAGGACCAAGATCTGCGGCTGATTAAGTAGGGCGCGTGCCAATAAAACGCGCTGGGTTTCACCACCCGAAAGCTTTTGCAGCGGTGATTTCAAAAGATGGCCCGCCTGAACACGCTTTAATGCAGGCAGAATGTCTGCAGCTGTGCTGCCGCGAGACAGACGCATAAAGCGTTCAACGGTGACCGGCAAAGTCGGATCAATATGCAATTTTTGCGGGACATAACCGATACGCAAACCCGCGGCTCGCTGGACGTTGCCGGAATCAGGCGCTAATAGCCCTAAAACTACGCGTACAAGCGTGGATTTACCCGCACCATTTGGGCCGAGCAGAGTAAGAATGCGGCCTGGCTGCAAGGCAAGGCTAACGCCAGATAACACCGTGCGCTGACCATATTTTACCGATACGTTTTCAAGAGTTACGAGTGAGGACATAGTATTTACAGGTTGCACACAATTTAGAATGTTATAATATCACATCCCATCACTTACTCACGATGGAAAGTCGCATTATGTTACATAAAAAAAAGGGTCGCTTCTTCGCCTTTTCTGCCTTCTCCTTAGCGGCTGCAATGTCGCTTCCTGCACACGCTAATATCGTTGCCTCAATCAAGCCTGTGGGGTTTATTGCCGCGGCCATTGCCGAAGGTGTGACGCCCGTTGATGTTTTGCTGCCAGATGGCGCATCAGAACACGATTATGCTTTACGCCCCTCTGATGCAAAACGCTTAAAAAACGCGGACTTAGTGGTTTGGGTCGGCCCTGACATGGAAGCGTTTATGAGCAAATCAGCGGCGGAATTACCCGCTAAAAAAAATCTCGAAATTGTCGATATACAAGGAGTTAGTGCGTTATTGATTAGCGGTGATGATGAAGATGAGCACCACGAACAAAATAAATCTGAAGATCAAGACTCGTCTCACCATCATCATGATCACGGACAATATAATATGCACGTGTGGATGTCCCCAGAGATAGCAAGGAAAACCGCGGTTGCAATCCATGGAAAATTATTGGAACTTATGCCGCAAGATAAAGCCAAACTTGACGCCAACCTGCAGCAGTTTGAGACAGAATTGGCGGATACGGACAAACGCATTGGCGCGCAACTCGCACCGGTCAGGAACCAAGGGTATTACGTCTTTCACGACGCTTACACTTACTTTGAGAAACACTACGGACTTTCGCCCACTGGGCATTTTACCGTAAATCCTGAGATCCAACCGGGCGCACAGCGTTTACATCAAATACGAACACAGTTGGTTGAGCAAAAGGCCGTTTGCGTCTTTGCTGAGCCACAATTCAGGCCGGCAGTCATCGATGCTGTTGCCCGGGGAACGCAGGTGCGTAAAGGCACACTCGACCCATTAGGCACAGACATCAGCTTATCAAAAGACAGCTATATGAAATTTCTCTTACAGCTGTCAAGCCAGTATGAGACCTGCCTGAAAGGAGCTTAGAGGAAAAGGTAAAAAGTGCAGCAGTTAGCCCGCTCTGTCGCCCTCGCATTTAATAATTTGCCGCGCCCCCACCGCGTAATGCTGGGTTCATTAACTGTTGTGACATTGGCCGTCGCCGTGTGGCGGCCTTATGTCTACCATCCTACCGATGATGTGATGCCGATTGTTCGAACCATTGAGTTGGACAAAAACGAGCTTCGCACGTTGTTACCGGAAGCCAGTGAGCCGATTGATCAAAGCACACCAGAACCGGATGATGAATTGCCAGCGGACGACATCGATAAAGATGTCCCTGAAACCAGCGGTGTCCACGAATACACCGTTTCTTCTGGCGATACATTGAGTAGTGCCCTTAATCAATACGGAATCGATATTAGTAATATCAACGCATTGGTGAGCAGCGATAGCGATCTGCGAAATTTACAAGTGGGCCAGCAACTTAGCTGGACGCTGGCCGATGATGGCAGCCTGAAAACGTTGTCTTGGGAAATTTCTCGTCGTGAAACCCGCACCTATGAGCTTACCGATACAGGTGGCTTTAAGATGCAGTCTGAAATGCAGAAGGGCGAATGGCGAAACAACGTATTGCAAGGTGAAGTGCGGGGTAGCTTTGCCGCCAGCGCACAGCGTGCTGGCTTAAGCAGCAGCGAAACCAGCGCCGTAATTAAAGCACTGCAATGGCAAATGGATTTCCGCAAACTGCGTGCAGGCGATCAGTTCAGCGTATTGATGTCGCGTGAAATGCTGGATGGCAAAAGTGCGCAAAGTCAGCTGTTGGGCGTGCGTTTGCGCTCGGGTGGTAAAGATTATTACGCTTTCCGTGCAGAAGACGGCAAGTTTTATGATCGTAATGCATCGGGCCTTGCTCGTGGGTTTATGCGTTTCCCAACCGTTAAACAGTATCGCGTTTCATCGAACTTCAACCCACGTCGTTTGAATCCGGTCACGGGGCGCGTCGCACCGCATAAAGGTGTCGATTTTGCCCTGCCAATCGGTACGCCAGTGCTGGCGGTAGGCGATGGTGAAATTGTTGTCGCGAAGAACGGTGGTGCAGCAGGTAACTATGTGGCGATTCGTCATGGTCGTCAGTATATGACGCGCTACATGCACATGAAGAAAGTGTTGGTGAAACCAGGGCAAAAAGTGAAGCGTGGCGACCGTATTGGTTTGTCAGGTAACACGGGACGCTCAACCGGTCCACACCTGCATTTCGAAATCTGGATCAACAACCAGGCGGTAAATCCTCTGACGGCGAAACTGCCGCGTATGGAAGGATTGACCGGCAAAGAGCGCACCCAGTACATGGCTCAGGTAAAATCCTGGCAGCCTCAGTTGGGACTTAAGTAAGCGTTTTTTGAGCAGGAATGCGAAAAACCGACGGTTATTCCGTCGGTTTTTTCATATCTGGTGCGGGATGATTGCAAATTTGCACGTCGCCACTATCATTAGCCGGTCATTGATTGAGGCGAGTGCATGGAAACCCGTAAAAAAAATAACATTGAGTTTATTCCCGTTTTTGAACGTTCATTTCTCAAACCTAAATACTGGGGCAATTGGCTGGGGATTGGTGCCTTAGCGGGTATGGCGATGTTACCTGCCAAAGTGCGCGATCCTATCCTGGGTAAATTAGGGCGGTTCACGGGTAAATTTGCTAAAGGCGCGCGGCGCCGTGCCTTGATCAATCTCTATTACTGCTTTCCAGAATTGAGTGAAGAACAGCGCGCTGAAATTGTTGATCGCATGTTTGCCACTGCGCCTCAATCCATGGCCATGATGGCAGAGCTCGCCATACGTGGCCCGGGACGTGTTCATCAGCAGGTTGAATGGCATGGTCGTGAAATTATCGACCAGATGCAGGCTGAAAAGCAGAATGTGATTTTACTCGTACCACACGGTTGGGCGGTGGACATTCCTGCGATGCTGCTGGCTTCAGAAGGCCAACCGATGGCAGCCATGTTCCACAATCAAAGTGATCCTTTGCTGGATTACGTCTGGAACAGTGTGCGTCGTCGCTTTGGTGGTCGTCTGCATGCACGCAATGACGGCATTAAACCTTTTATCGGTTCGGTGCGTCAGGGCTATTGGGGCTATTATCTTCCCGATCAGGATCACGGCGCTGAGCACAGCGAGTTTGTCGACTTTTTTGGCACCTATAAAGCGACGTTACCGGCCGTTGGCCGCCTGATGAAAGTGTGTCGGGCACGCGTGGTGCCGCTGTTCCCGGTTTATAACGAAAAGACCCATAAACTGGAAATCTATGTACGCCCGCCAATGGATGATTTACTCGACGCAGATGACTACCATCTGGCGCGCCAGATGAATGAAGAAGTCGAAGTATTCGTTCGACCGCATCCAGAACAATATACGTGGATTTTGAAGCTGCTTAAAACGCGCAAAGAGGGCGATATTGAACCTTACCAGCGCGATGAGCTTTATCCTCGTCATCCTCGTAAGTAACAAAAAGGCCGCTGTTGCGGCCTTCCTCTCAAGAAGCTTATAGAGAAGTCACCTGAGCACGTTTTTTACGTTCTCGCAGAAACAGCGTGACTAATCCAAACCACAGCACACCGCTAATAAAATTGATCAGGCTAAACCAAGGCGTGCCGCCGCTGAAATAGCCACTTTTCGCCAGCTCAATGCCGATAGCCAGCGTCATGATGCTGATCATTCCAAGCATTGCTGCCACGCTGCCTTTGCCCTCGCTGCTGGCGTAAAGCGTTAAGCGATACAAACCCGCGTTAACCATGCCTGCACCAAATGCATATAGGCTCAGACCAGCGGTCAGGAACAAATAGCTGTGGCTGTTTAGCAGGCTTGCCAGTAAAGCGATGCTCAATCCAATAAGAATCGGCCAGGCGGCAAATTTTACCGGTTGCTCGATAGGCACACGTCCTGCCAGCTTGCTCAGCGTCAGGTTTCCCGCAATCATTGCCAGGAAAACAGGCAGTTGCAGCAATGCGTATTGCATACGCGATAAGCCTTCATCGTGCATTAAAATCACCGGTGACAAGGCAACCCACGTTAGGATCGGAATAAACACTAATCCAATAGCAAACGAGCCATACATCACCTGACGATCTTTCGCCAGCCGCGCATAGCTGCGGGCCAGATTAGGCAACGCCACGGAGTGGCTGCGATCGCCTGCGGTTTCTGGCATAACACGCCACAACACCACAAAAGCCAGAATGCTGCAGGCTGCAAACAGCCAAAACATGCTGCGCCAGCTGCCAACCGTTAACCATGCGGCTCCGGCTAAAGGACCCGCCAGTGGCGCAAGCAGCGCGACATTAGCCATCAGCGCCATCATGCGCACCGCTAACGCCTCATCAAATGCTTCCTGAATGGCGGCATAGCCCACCGCGCCAATGAAGCAAAGGCTAATACCCTGCACAAAGCGCAGGCTAACGAATTGCGTAATATTGTCGACCCAAGTAGTTAAAATACAGGTAGCAGCAAAAAACAGAATGCCAAATAACATGACGGGACGACGGCCAAACTTGTCTGACAGCGGTCCCAGCAGCCATTGCAGCACGACGCCGCCCATTAAATAGGCTGTTAATGAAGTAGAAACCCATTCTGGGCCGACGTTGAATTCGTTTGTCACGATCAGCATGCCGGGCTGAATCATGTCATGCGCAATATAGGTGGCAAATTCAAACAGAACCAACGCCAACGGAAACAGCAATATGCGTCCGCTCAATTGGCTGATGGGTTTAAAGCGGGCCATCTGGCCTCCTTGTCAGAAAAATAAAAACGCGACTGCCAGGCAGTCGCGTTGTCCATCATACTAAAGCCGCTGTCAGGTGCGTGAAATTAATCCACGCGCAGAATACGACTGGTATTGGTGGTGCCGGTGGTGCTCATCACATCGCCTTGAGTCACAATCACCAAATCGCCTGAAACAAGGAAGCCCTTGTCGCGCAGCAGGTTTACCGCATCATGCGCAGCAGCAACGCCGTCATTGTTGCTGTCGAAAAACACCGGCGTGACACCACGATAAAGCGCGGTCAGATTCAACGTACGCTCGTGACGTGACATGGCAAAGATCGGCAGGCCAGAAGTAATACGTGATGTCATTAATGGCGTACGGCCCGATTCGGTCATGGTGATAATAGCGGTTACACCTTGCAGATGGTTTGCTGCGTACATTGAAGACATGGCAATCGCTTCTTCAATGTTGTCAAACTGCACTTCTAAACGGTGTTTAGAAACGTTAACGCTGGGGATTTTTTCTGCGCCTAAGCAGACTTTTGCCATTGCAGAAACGGTTTCAGCTGGATACTGCCCAGCCGCGGTTTCTGCTGAAAGCATCACTGCATCCGTTCCATCCAATACGGCATTGGCAACGTCCATGACTTCTGCGCGAGTCGGCATTGGATTGGTGATCATCGATTCCATCATCTGAGTTGCGGTGATGATGGTACGGTTCAGCTGACGAGCACGGCGAATCAAGGCTTTTTGAATACCGACCAGTTCTGGATCGCCGATCTCCACACCGAGGTCGCCACGCGCAACCATCACGACGTCAGACGCCAAAATGATATCATCCATCGCTTCCTGGCTTGCTACGGCTTCAGCTCGCTCAACTTTAGCCACCAGCTTCGCTTCACAGCCCGCATCGCGTGCCAGACGGCGCGCGTAGTTCATGTCTTCACCACTGCGAGGGAACGACACGGCGAGGTAATCGACGTTAATTTTTGCTGCAGTAATAATGTCTGCTTTGTCTTTCTCGGTCAGCGCTTCTGCTGACAGACCGCCGCCCAGCTTATTAATGCCTTTATTGTTGGACAGTGGGCCGCCAACCGTGACTTCGGTAAACACTTTCATGTCCTGAACTTCGAGGACTTTCAACTGCACACGACCATCATCAAGCAGCAGGATATCGCCAGGCACCACGTCGGCAGGCAAGCCTTTATAGTCGATGCCAACACGCTCTTTATCGCCTTCGCCTTTGCTCAGATTAGCGTCAAGCAAGAAGCGATCGCCAATGTTCAGGAAAACTTTGCCTTCTTTGAAGGTAGATACGCGAATTTTCGGGCCTTGCAGGTCGCCCAGAATGGCCACATGGCGACCCAATTTGGCGGCAATTTCACGCACTTTATCGGCGCGCATTTGGTGATCTTCTGGCGTGCCGTGGGAGAAGTTGAGTCGCACAACGTTTGCGCCAGCAGCAATGATTTTTTCGAGGTTATTATCGCGATCAGTCGCTGGGCCGAGGGTTGTTACGATCTTGGTTCTTCTGAGACGTCGAGACATTGTAGGTTCCTTAGGTTAACAGCCTGAAGTGAAACACTCTTTATTCACTTTAAGGCCCATTATGTGCATACATACTCACACAGAAGTCATTATTATTCATTCGAGCCTGTCGGTCCCTATCTGTTCCTTGCTTAAAGGAGAACAGAAATGACACGCTTCGCTGATACAATACTGATACAAGTGCCTGAAGTCATCACCTTGTCTATCTTAGCGAAACCTTATTTGATTAGACGCAAGGGGTCAGGCCGTTACACTGTGCGCCTCCGTAAAGTAGGAAGTACCACACCAATAATAAGTATCGGACTAAGGACAACAAGCAGGAGCCTCGCTATGACCCATCTCAACGAACTTGCAGCCACAGCCAAGGCGTTTCTCTTGGATAACCCTGAGGCGACCACTGAGGAGCTTAGAGAGCATCTCAAAGATATGGCTGAGAGTTTACTCGCTGATGCCTCAGATGATTATTGGGATGGCGTAGAGGTATCACATCTACATGACGCTAAAGCTAATCTTCGTGAGATAGCGGCTAAGCATTCATTGTCGATTGAACAACATCATCACTTGGCGGCATCCCTTAAGGTCATCGATGCGGCACAAAAGCGGGTGAATGAGGGAGACGCTGGGCCTCTGCTGGATATTCTCAAAGGGTTTGAGGCTACTAATGTTGTCCATAATGGCGACTCTACGACGATTCTGAAGAAGGTGCAGGGTAGTCATCCGTCAGAATTAACGAGGAAGCGTCTGGAGCCTGAGGTGAGACCTCTTGAGTTCGATGAGCTGTCATCTATTTATATTGCTGAACACTCCGTCAATCTGCTGCCGGGTTCGCAACGTGACATTCAGTCTGCTCATAAGACTCTCAAGCGGTACGCTAAAGGCATCGACTGGAGGACACATACGAGAGCACAGGTAGTAACCTTACGAGATGCTATGCGTGATTCCAGTTTGGCTGACTCAACGGTCAATAAGATGATGGCTAAGTTATCGGCTGTTATGAATTGGGCGGTCCAGAACGGACACATCGAAAAGGATTACACCAAGGGCCTGAAGGTAAAAGGAGTAGTGAGTTCACGTAGAGCGTTCACTGAAAATGAATTAGCTAAAGTGGTCAACACTGTTACTGATGAGCGGGAACCCCATAAGCGCCTGTTTGGGATGCTTGCTGTCATCACAGGGGCAAGGTGCGGTGAGCTTACTCAATTGACCAAAGCTGATGTAGTTAATGAAGCGGGGCATCTGTGTATCGACATCAATGAGCGAAACGGCAAGACCTTAAAGAACAAGGGAAGTGCTCGCGTAGTCCCTCTGATTGATGGTGCTTACGGCTTCAACCTCAATGAGTTCTCTGAGTGGGTCAATGCGCTACCTGATGACAACAGTCTGGTTTTCGGTATGTCCCGTGATATTGCGTCTAAATGGTTCAACGAAAAGGTGCTACCTAACGCATTGCCAGACCGCGATAAGAACCTTGTATTGCATTCATTGCGCCACACGATGGCTACCCTGATGAAGCAGGCTGAGGTTGCAGAGAGCACCGCTCAGGACATCACAGGACACACCAACTCTTCGATTACCTACGGTTTATACGGCAAGGCTCGAAGCGTAAATGTGATGGCTGAAGCGCTACGGAAGACTTTTGGTATTGCTTAGAGTCCATTACGATGAAGTAACGAAATGAAGCACGATGCCTGCGCATGGGTGAGTTGAGGGCTAAGGACACAGAGGGTGTCTATAGCACTATCAAGACCGGTCAATATGACATCGTGAAGAGTGACACGCCGGAAGCTATGAGGAAATAGAATGAAAATAAATATCAGCAAGGAAAACAAGCCGTCCTACGAGTGCATGGTTATCGCCGAAACCTCACAGGAGCTTGCTCTGAGGGCTGAAGAGGGTTGGGAAAAGAAGCATCACTGCTATACCGGATTTATATTCTTGACCTTCGCCGTGGAAGCTATGTTTATTTTCTACAGGAAGCAAGCTGACCCAAGCTATGTGAAAAAGGATAAATTAGCACGTCCTGAATTTCATAAAGAGCCCCTTAAATTATGCAGCATGCCAAATATTACGGGGCAACGGGATTAGCAGTTTCTTAGGAGTTGATTTATCGTGAGGGACTCAATTGCTCATGGGGACGCTTACGAATCTTTATTTGAACACTCACTATCTCATACCAAGAGTGGTGATGAGTTAACTAGGGAGGCCTTAGGGGTTCATTCAGAGCAGTTTAGAGCTATTACGTATGACGCCTTAGTGAAGGGCATTGAGGCCGCCAAGCGAATTGATGCTCTAATATGCGACCAAGGTTATCCTCTAAGCCAAAAAGATTATGACGATGAATATAGAACTCACCTGATGCCAGCTTTTGGGGTCAGTGGTGTTTCAACGTGGTGAATCTACAGGGAATGTCAACAAGAATCTCATGCGACTCACTAAAGGGAGATACCCATAATTTATCTTTATCTCAATCTAATTTACCGTGTTCGTAATGCTGTAGCCACTGAGGACCGATTGGAAACCACCTCGACACGCGCCATGCTTTTACCTAGAGCAGCCTTAACGAACATCCCATTAACACGTAACTCACCGTACCTTTCAGGGCGGGTAACAGTAGACACCACACGGGCTTTCAGTGCAGCAAGCTGATTAATGACGTCCTTCTTTAGTGGCGCTAGAAATTGCGATAACAGTGCTGGGTGAGTGAATTGATTACGAGTACGTGCGTTTAAAGACGTAAGCTCACAGGGCGGAAACTCAGAGTAGTACCTTAATGTTATCAATTAGGGGCTTTGAGGACCCATAGATGACCCTGAGTTAGGAGATATTATTGTTAATAAATAATCTCCATCCTAAAGGACAACTTTAGGACCTGAAGATAATCATCAAGAAGAATCCTTATTAATCAAAGGGTCTTGATGACTGCCTTTAGGTTGTCCTGTTGTAGCCTATAACCTTCAGAATTTCTCTTCAGAAATCCATGCGACTCACTAAAGGAAGAGAACCATGAGACCCACTATAGGGAACATCGCAACGCCTCTCCCACCGTTACCATTGAGCAAGGTCCTTTCTGGTCCCTTCACGCACTGCCATTCTCTACTAGTGAGGGCCTTGCTCGATGCATAATGTCTGACCATCAACATCTCCTTATTAGTGTCTCAGGTTCCTCCCGCCTCTGTAACAGCAAGCCTTCTGCATGGCCTCTGTGTCTAACAGGCGGGAATCCTTTTTGATACCAACAAGCGAGACCTCAATGGTCCCTCTAAGTATCATCTAAAGCCTTCACACGGCTAATCATCATCACCATCAAATCAGTCTTTATGTATACGCCTTCATGCCGCTATCAGTTCCCTCGTCGTGGGTCTGGTTGGCTGGTAGTGGGTGTGACATGAGGGCGTAACCATAAGGAATGCCGATTTCATGATTATTAATAAATTATCTGCAAACCAAATCGCGTACCTTAACAGAGCCATGACAGACGGTGAGGGACTCATTGAAATCGGTGAGTTAGCCCGTGGTCTTGGTAAGCAGAAAGGCCATGTTATAAGGAAACTGGAGAAGTCATTTGACGAGTCTTTACTTTCGAAAATGGAAAGTAAGGATATTCAGCTTACTGGCTTCGGTAAGCGTGAGGTTAAAACCTACATGCTGGATTACAAGACCGCTGGCGCAATAGCTATGAGCTACGACCTTCAGTTGGGCTTGGAAGTCCTTAACATTCTTGAGGATTCACTCAATACTATCCAGGTCATGACCTTTGAAGCTGCAAAAGGTAATACCGCAGAGGCCCTCAGGGTGTCCGCTGAATTCGCTGAGAGGCACAGGGCGCGTTTAGAGTACCGTTCGGATGCAACTGAAAAAGAGGACCGTAGCACGGCTCTGAGGCGCTTAGGGCGTAAAGGCCTGTAAGTATGTAACTATTATTTATCAGGTGTAGGAAGATTGAGCCACGGTCCAGTCGACAAGACGTCAGGTTTCCTAATTATCCCTACACGGAGATTTTTAGGCCTGTTGGGCATTGACCTGAATGGTCATTAAGGCCGCTCCATTAACTTAGGCTAAGCGGTGTCTGTTACGCGTTCAGCGATGCCTATAGCGCCCTATGCTTTAATTTTACAAAATTTTATATATTTAATTTCAAACGGCCTTTCTTTCGTCTTTTAGTTGATTATCTGCTCGCAAATTACCTGATCAGTGTCATCAGCATCTATGACGTTTGTTAGCGGCTATGAGCGAAAAGCAGACTTACCGTTTGAAGATAAAGCCTGTCATGGAGTAATGGTTACACTACAAATTAAAAGCTGTCGTGAACAATAGAAAGCGGACTAATCAAATGTCCTTAGCTTCAGTAAAAGCAAAGTTAATAGTTTCTTAAAGGCGTGAGCTTAGCGTTAGCAAACACCAGATATACTCATTGGCTATTATCAATATCTTTCATCGGCCTAAGCGGAAGTATCAAGGCTGCTAGTTAAATCGCAAAAAATGCACAGTTAGCATGATACTCAAAAACTGCGGGCTCGGAATTTGCGCCATTTTTTTGATGTCAATAGGATTTAAGGATAAAAAATAAATAATTTTATTGAGTTTTGCGAGCAAATGTAGATCATGAAAAGTAATGTATGACCACCAACAAAAGAGCAGGGAATAAAATCACATGATTATCAATGAAAGAAGAGTTTTATGTACTACTGAAAAAGGATATACCAATGAAAGAGAAGAACAGATCGGTAAACTAAGAGCTTACTTCGAGGTTTTAGATTCTGGAGAAATAATACCCATCAATTCAGGAGAGTTTTTTTGTGAGACTGAGCAGGTTTTTGTAACAAGCGGATATACAGAAATAAAGAATAAATTTAATGAGGAATTATTTGAAGCTATATGCATACCAACTAGTTTTGAACAAAAGGACGGTAATTGTAAGTATGTAACTAGGGCAAATTCTTGTGAAGAAATAAAAGGTTTGCAGGTTTGTCAAATATTTAATAATGAAATACCATTACCAGATGACTCTAATATTATTGTTAATCAATCTCCTTCAACTAAAACTATAATGCTAGAAAAAGATGAATACCTTTACGGACCATTTGACTTCACAGAAATGTATGATGAGAAAACAAACAAAACAACATTAAGCTTAACCTCGATTACTACCCCCCTTAGTAAGATACCGCAATACCATATAGCAAAGATCCCGATGCATAAATGTATGGCCTATTTATCATCAAAAAAATCTAACGAAATTCGCTTCATTTCTAATATTAAAAAATGTATTGAAAGTGCAGATGAAGAGATTGACTTCATTACAGATGATCAAATAATTTCAACATACGGCAATAAGATCGCACAAAGTTCAGATATTAGAAGTTTTACAAAAGGCACTATAGCTCAAATAAGAAAGCATTATTCATCGCATAAAGAATATAGAGCGTTCCCACAAAGATTCATTAGGCTTTTTCAATGCTTAGAAAAAGCAAGCGCTTGGGACGAAACTAGAGCAGATTTAATACAGAGTTTTTTGTCGACAGATAAAGGGAAGGAAATAATTAGTGATTATATTTCAGAAAATAAAGAGGACTTTTTCAAAAAGGAAAGAGTTGTCTTTCTGGAGCAGCTTGAAAAGGACAATGTAGAATTAAAAAATATAATAGAAGAGCTCAAATCCAAAAAAGAGAGCTTAGAGTCTGATATAAGGAAGAGAACTAAAGAAATAAATGACTTGGATGCGCTTAATGGTTCTAATCTCGCTGGAGCAACTGACGAGCAGAGAAAGAAAATTGAATCGCAAACTCTATATGAGAAAGAAAAACTGGATGTTCTAATCAATGAAATTAAAGCGCTTGAAATAAAACATAAAGCCTTGAAGAAATATGAAAATCTTGAAGTTGAAATCAAAAATCATGAGGATGCAAGAGATAGGGCCAGAGATAAAAGTAAGGAAATGAACGAACAAGTAAATGAAGTAGCAGCCAGGCTAAGAGAAAGCAATGAAATGCTCATTAGCAAGCTCATTAAGCTCAAGCCTGAAGTTGATGCTTTATGTGGACTAAGACCAAACGCGCAAGTTAAAACGCTAGATTATAATGCAGGTCAAAACAAGATATTCATTTCTAATAAGGTTGAAGATATTCGAGAAGAAATAATTGATAATGTATTAGAATCATTAAATACGCAAGGAAGAAAAACAGATTACATTACAGCAGCAAACATTCTGACAACTATTTCACAAAGCCAATTTACCCTATTCAGTGGTTTGCCGGGCACAGGTAAAACTTCACTGGCAAAAATGATTGGAAACTCATTGGGTCTAAAAAATAGATTTTTGAATATACCCATTGCTCGAGGATGGACTTCTTCAAGAGATATTTTGGGTTTTTATAATGCATTATCTCAATCATTCTCTCCCGCTGCAACTGGGTTATATGAGTTAATATCGCATTTAGATGATGAGTTAACAAAGGTTGAAGAGCCTGCCGCGGCAATTGTTTTGTTGGACGAGTTTAACCTTTCACAACCTGAACATTACTTCAGTCCATTTCTAGAAATGTCAGATCCTGAATCAAAAAGAATTTTAGCCACGGGAAATCCAGAAAAACCTTATTTAAAAGTTCCTGAATATCTTCGATTTATTGGTACAATTAATCAAGATGAGTCTGTCCAATCTTTAACCCCTCGATTGATTGACCGAGCTGCTATAATTAATTTTGATAACTTCGACTCTGACTACGACTTGAGTGTAATTGGCGATGACAAAATATTCGATCTGAAAGCTGAAACCGTGGGTGGAAAGGAACTAATTGAAATATTCAAAGCAGATAGTTTAGAGTTACCACAGGATATTGAGAAAACGCTTCAGTCTATTGTTCATTTACTGAGAGAGGATAGGGTAGAATTCGGTTCGCCCATAATTGCTTCCTATAGAAAGATTAAGGCCATTCGCTCCTTCTATAATGTAGCTGGCCCCTTAATGTCCACAGAAAGCCGTTATTTGGCATTGGATTATGCGATTTGCCAACATATTATTCCTTTACTTAATGGTTATGGACAAGGTTTTGGTAAAAGACTTGATAATCTCTTAACTTCGCTCCCTCAAGAAATGGATAAATCCATAAAAACATTAAAGCGCATTCTAGCTGTAGGAAATCAGAATATGTATGCTTATGGATATAACTTATGATTGAATGGCGAGCTTATATAAATGAATTAGATGAGTCAGGAAGCTTAGATCTTATAGCTTGTAATAAAGTTGAGGTAAGGGAGATTGATAGCTTATCATTTGTGATAATCCTAGAACAGGCTGACTTCACTATCTTAGGAGCTCCTTTTATAGTTATAGGTGATATTCCTGTAGCAGTGGTATACGATGGTAATAATGAAAGTGGTGATTACATCTATATATCGAAGGAGCCTTTATCTTCATGGCAATCAAAATACTTTTATAATTTCTTTGGTGAAACCGAAGTTTTTTTATCTTTTGAAAAGAAACGCGTATCGTTTAAGAGCGTAAGATTTGACATTTTGGCAAGAAAAGAAAATGCGATCTTAGCTGAAAAAATGTTAGGTTTTCTCACTGAGAATATGGAAGATGCAGTAGCAATTTGCTTTTCTAGGAGCAAAGCTGGCTCCAAACTGGATGGTGATGAAAATCACCACTTCAATAAGTTAGATATAATACAAAAAGCGATTTTATTCTTTGAAAGATCATTGCCTAGCTTTTCTAAAGAAAATAAGCATTCATTAAAAAATGAGCTTGTTCTAGCTCTTCAAGGTAATCCAACTGGTCCTGATTCTATCTATTGGGCTTTATCAAATTTAGATAAGCTCTCTGCTGCAACGCATGAAAATGTAAACGTGTCTTTTAATAATAGAGGATATTTTTTTGAAAGGCTTCCCAAAGAGGTAAGTGTTAAAGATTATGATTTGTTTGAAAATAGAGTCATAAATCACTTCTTTGCACATGCGGAAAATTTCCTTATTTATTTGATTGGAATGTATAAAGATAAGATAGAATCAAAAGGAACTCATCCTTATTCTGAATTTATCAGATTTGATCATACCATGACAAGATTTTCTGATATGGCAATAAATATAAAAATCAAAGATATAGAAGGGTTAATTTTTCGTATTAAAATGGTTAAGCATAGTTACAGTAAAACTATCCCTTCAAAAACGAATAAATTAACCTTGCCGAGATTAACATCATATGTTGCTAAGAATTCACATTATCGTGAAGCTTTTAGTCTTGTTGAAAGCTGTTATAGATCAAATGCGCCAAAGTTAGATGGTAATAATATTTTATTAGGCCTTAAAAACCTATCAATAATTTATGAAATCTCAAGCTTAATACTTATCCACAAAATAATTTTAAATACATTCAATGTTAATCTTGTACAGCAAGGTTACCGTGAGTACTCTGAAGACTTACCATTTGGAGGCATAGAGAAGAACCGGCCTAACGGCTTCGTTAATAATTATTTCTCTTACTCTAATGAAGAGTATAATATTGAGCTTTTTTATGAGGCAAAAATATATCCTTTAAGCTCAAATAGTCGCACTGGTGACTTTATTGACACCAGCAATAAAATAAGAAATGGTTTTGGGAAGCATCATTTTTGCCCTGACTTTATATTAAAAATAGATTCAAAAAAATGGGGTAGACCTTTAAATTTGATTCTTGATGCTAAATATAAAGACCTAGAGACTATAAAAGATTACGACATCTTGCCTCTTACCAGTAAATATTTACTCAACATACATTCTATCGACAATAAAGGCTTTTTAAAAATATCTCCGATTGATATGTTAATTATTCTCTTTGCTCATCAAAAAAAAGGAAGGGTACTAAGGACTGTCTCTCAGAGGCATTGTATCACTGGAGATAACCCGGTACTGCCGCAATCAACTGGCATTTTCTTTTTTCCAGAAGACACTTATTTACTAGAGGAACACTTACAGAGCCTAATAATTCACATGGATAAAATTTATAAAACTTGAATATTTAGATGAGATTATTGCTAATAATTACGCCCAAGTGGTTTGAGGAGCAATTATTCTTCTCTACAATAATTAACATACTGTGTTGTTTGCAACGCTTTTTTCTGTCAATGAGTGGTCAGCCAGCTAAGTATGTGCCATTAAAATGCGTACCTACGTAGAATTGATTACCTTTGCTGCTAAGGATGTTGATGGTGTCGAAGTGAGCCTACCGCTCATCACTCAATTATCATGGAAAGAGTAGCCAGCGATAAAGTAAGAACCTAAAGGTGTCCCTCAAAGGATGCCTTTAGATCTGCTATTGATAGGTTATAGCAATGGGATGTCAGGTAAGCCAAGGATATTGCTAATGAATACATCCTTCATAGTTATTATGTAGGGCTATTGGTTATAAACCTACTGTTATCCCACTGGCTTGAGGCTGAGGATGGACCTTAATGAAAATTCTACAGAAATTTCTGAGAGGGTATCTAATAGAAGAACTTTACCCAAAAGTCCCCCATAGGCTTCTCAGCGAGTAATAAAGGGGGGACCCATTCGATGTGCGTTAGGTTTGGTCATTGGTAACGAAGGGAAGCCGTTCAAGTGACACAAGGACGCCACAAGGTGATACAAGAAGTGATACAAATGCTTGACTCCTAACCGGGCCTCAGGCCAGACTACAAGCCACTTCAGGCAATCCTATCGCCGCTCCGTTCTTCTGAGACGTCTTGACATGAAGGACTCCGTTAACAATTTAGCATGTCCCTTCGTTTGGACACGGTGTGGTCGTTTATTCTATATGATCGACAGGGTGTGATACGACTCACATTGTAAATGTGATGTTAATTTTTTTATGAGGCGTCTTTATCCAGCCGAAGCGGCTTGTCATAACGCGACTCTTTTAAAGCGTCTTTTACCCTTTTTAGATTTTCACGGAACGGCGTACCGCGCTCCAGTGTAAATCCGGTGGCTAAAACATCGATCACGGTTAACTGCGCCAGGCGTGACACCATCGGCAAATAAACATCAGTATCTTCCGGTACATCAAGCACCAGCGCCAGCGTAGCGTGCTGGGCAAGAGGTGAGTCAGTAGAGGTGATGGCAATCACTGTGGAACCGTTTACACGCGCCAGGCGAGCCAGTTCTACCATATTTTTTGTGCGTCCAGTATGTGAAATGAGAACAAACACTTCGTCCACACGACTATTTATGCAACTCATGCGCTGGATCACAATATCTTCCGACCAGATGACGGGCAAATTAAAGCGCAGAAATTTACTGAATGCGTCATGGGCTACCACAGCAGAAGCACCGAGACCAAAGAACGCCACTTTATGCGCTTTGGTCAGATGCAGCACCGCCTGATGAATTGCGTCCATATCCAACTGATTGCGCACGCGTTGCAAGCCCGCGAGGGCGGAGTCAAAAATCTTATGGCTGTAGCTTTCAACATCGTCGTTCTCTTCGACATCGCGGCTCACCCAGCTGTGACCTTTAGCCAGACTTTGCGCCAGGTGCAGTTTAAAGTCGGGAAAACCGCGCGTACCCAGGCGATGACAAAAACGATTCACCGTGGGTTCACTGACGTCAGCGGCTCGCGCCAGCGTGGCGATGCTGGAATGAATAGCATCCTGTGGCGCAGCAAGAATTTGTTCGGCTACTTTGCGTTCAGATTTGCTTAGCGCAGCCAGCTGCGCCCTGATGTTATCCAGCATATTCATAACCCAATGAGCGTTATCACTTTTATCGATTTCAATTATTGCTGTCGCTCAAAGCAATTAACAGGGAATATAGCGCGTTAGCAATAGCAACGACGCAATGTCGGACAAGTTCGACAGGCTTTTTTTTGACATAATTCACCCCGGATTGGGTTTTGCTCTGACAACATCAGATACAGAAAAAATCAGGTAAAGCGCACGTGACAACACACGCGCAGGCGCAATCCGGTACAGAGTTAACGCTGTTTACCCCAGCGATCCGGTTTACCTGGCTCGGGGAAAAAAGTACATTGTGCTGAAAGAGAATTACAACATGGACCCGGTTGCTGAGGACGCATCGCCACCGGGTTTATCCTGCAACGAGGAGAGGAAAATGGCGGTAACACAAACAGCCCAGGCATGCGATCTGGTGATTTTCGGTGCCAAAGGCGATCTTGCACGCCGTAAACTGTTGCCTTCACTGTATCAGCTGGAAAAAGCGGGTCAGATTCATGAAGAAACTCGCATTATCGGCGTAGGCCGTGCTGAGTGGGATAAAGCGGAATACACCAAAGTCGTTCGTGAAGCGCTCGAAACTTTTATGAAAGAGAAGATTGACGAAGCGCTGTGGGATAAGCTTAGCGGCCGTCTCGATTTCTGTAATCTCGATGTGAATGACACCACGCATTTCCCAAAACTGGGCAAAATGCTCGATCAAAAAAATCGTACCACCATCAATTACTTTGCTATGCCACCCAGCACGTTTGGCGCAATTTGTCAGGGCCTCGGTACCGCTAAACTCAATGCCAAACCCGCTCGCGTTGTGATGGAAAAGCCACTCGGCACTTCTCTGGACACCTCGAAAGAAATCAACGACAGCGTGGGCGAGTATTTTGAAGAGAGCCAGGTTTTCCGTATTGACCATTACCTCGGCAAAGAAACCGTACTCAATCTGCTGGCACTGCGTTTCGCCAACTCTATCTTCGTAAATAACTGGGATAATCGCACAATCGATCACGTGCAGATTACCGTCGCGGAAGAAGTGGGCATCGAAGGACGTTGGGGTTACTTCGACAAAGCGGGTCAGATGCGCGACATGATTCAGAACCACTTGTTGCAGATCCTGACGATGATTGCCATGTCGCCACCTTCTGACCTCAGCGCGGACAGTATTCGCGATGAAAAAGTCAAAGTGTTGCGTTCACTTCGCCGTATCGATCAAACCAACGTACGGGACAAAACCGTACGTGGACAATACACCGCAGGTTTCGTACAAGGTAAAAAAGTGCCGGGTTACCTGGAAGAAGAGGGTGCCAACAAATCCAGCGCCACTGAAACCTTTGTGGCGATTCGCGTAGATATCGATAACTGGCGCTGGGCGGGCGTGCCGTTCTACCTGCGTACCGGTAAGCGTTTGCCAACTAAATGTTCTGAGGTTGTGGTCTATTTCAAAAATCCTGAAATGAACCTGTTTAAAGATTCCTACTCAGAACTGCCACAAAACAAACTGACCATTCGTTTGCAGCCGGATGAAGGTGTGGATATCGAGATTCTGAACAAGGTTCCTGGCCTCGATCACAAGCACAAACTGCAGACAACGAAGTTGGATCTGAGCTACTCCGAAACCTTCAACCAGTCACATCTGGCGGATGCGTATGAACGTTTGCTGCTGGAAACTATGCGCGGCATTCAGGCGCTGTTTGTACGTCGCGATGAGGTGGAAGCAGCGTGGACGTGGGTAGATTCGATTATCGACGCATGGGCGGCCGATGGCGACTCTTCCAAGCCTTATCAGGCGGGAACCTGGGGGCCGGTGGCTTCCGTCGCCATGATTACCCGTGATGGACGCTCGTGGAATGAGTTCGAATAACTAAAACAAGTTGGCCCGCCGCGTGCGGGCCTTTTTGTATCTGGCGTTGCTTCAAATAATTGAACTGGCGTTTCAAAAATCGGTGAGTTCAATGGACGGCCCGGAAGCCAATCATGTATGGTAGTTGCGCTAATTCACAGGGTTGTCAAAGTCGGGCGGCTAAATCCGACATTCTCAAGCAAGGGGAAGTGATGAAAAACTGGAAAACGAGTGCAGAACAGATTCTGAAAACCGGACCTGTTGTCCCGGTTATCGTGGTTAACAAGCTGGAACACGCAGTACCCATGGCGAAAGCGCTGGTGGCGGGCGGTGTGAAAGTATTGGAAGTGACGCTGCGCACGCCTGTCGCGATGGATGCATTACGCGCGATGATCAAAGAAGTGCCAGACGCGATTGTCGGTGCGGGCACCGTGCTCAACACGCAGCAGCTGCAAGAAGTGACCGAAGCGGGCGCTCAGTTTGTTATCAGCCCGGGCATTACCGAATCACTGTTGAAAGCAGCGGTGGATGGCCCGGTTCCCCTGATTCCGGGTATCAGTACCGTCTCTGAATTGATGACTGGCATGGATTATGGTCTGCGCGAATTTAAATTCTTCCCGGCCGAAGCCAATGGCGGCGTGAAAGCGTTACAGGCGATCAGCGGGCCTTTCCCGCAGGTGCGCTTCTGCCCAACTGGCGGCATCTCGCCGGCCAATTATCGTGACTATTTGGCGCTGAAAAGCGTGTTGTGTATTGGCGGTTCATGGCTGGTGCCGAACGATGCGCTGGAAGCTGGTGACTGGGATCGTATTACTCAGTTGGCGCGTGAAGCTGTCGAAGGCGCGAAATAACCGGCGTGCGGTGAGCGCGAAGCTCACCGCATGGCATTAACCCTGAACGGTGATTGACGCCGCGCTGGCCACTGCACGTGCAATCGCCTGATCGGTCGTCTCTCCGCTGGCCAACGCCACACCTAAGCGACGCTGTCCATCAATCTCAGGCTTGCCGAACAGACGAACCTGTAAACCTGCGCCCAGTGCCGCTTCGACATTCACGAATTGAATGTTTTGACTGGTGAGTTGCGGCAGAATAACGGCCGAGGCCGAAGCGCCGTATTGACGAATACCGCCAATCGGTAAACCCAGGAAAGCGCGAACATGCAGGGCGAACTCAGAAAGATCCTGCGAAATCAGCGTGACCATGCCGGTATCGTGCGGGCGCGGTGAAACTTCACTAAACACCACATCATCACCACAAACAAACAGTTCAACGCCAAAAAGGCCATATCCGCCGAGCGCTTTTACCACTTGCTCAGAGATGGCTTGCGCACGCTTCAGCGCCAGTTCGCTCATCTTTTGCGGCTGCCAGGATTCGCGATAATCTCCCTCTTCCTGACGATGCCCAATGGGCGCGCAGAAATGAATGCCATCCACTGCACTGATCGTCAGCAGCGTAATTTCAAAATCAAACTTCACCACACCTTCTACGATCACGCGACCTGCGCCGGCACGGCCGCCTTGCTGCGCGTAATCCCACGCTTTGTCCAGCTGGCTGGCTTCACGAATAAAGCTCTGACCTTTGCCGGATGAACTCATCACCGGCTTAACGATGCAGGGGAAACCGATTTCAGCCGCGGCTGCATTGAAATTGGCCTGGGTATCGGCGAAGCGGTAACTGGACGTTGGCAGTGACAACTCTTCAGCGGCAAGGCGTCTAATGCCTTCGCGATTCATGGTCAGACGTGCGGCACGCGCCGTTGGCACCACGCGCTGACCAAGCTGCTCCAGCTCAACCAACTTTTCGGTGGCGATAGCTTCGATTTCCGGCACCACAAAATCCGGTTTCTCGAGTGCAATTAATGCGGCTAACGCGTCGCCATCCAGCATGTTGATGACGTGGCTACGATGCGCAACGTGCATCGCTGGCGCATCGGCATAACGATCGACGGCAATCACTTCCACACCCAAACGCTGACATTCCAGCGCCACTTCTTTGCCCAGTTCGCCTGAGCCCAACAGCATCACACGCGTTGCAGCAGGGCGCAGCGCAGTTCCGAGAGTCGTCATAAATTCACCTAAGCAGTCAAAATGCGCGCGCAGTATAAACGAAAACGTTTGCGTACTCATCCTTCTCTGTTGTCTGCACGCTTTTTCCTTACTTTTCTCGCTCTGACGTTTCCTGACATCCTGGTTGTCAGGATGGGGAGCTAACAACACGATCAGGAGTGGATGATGAATAACTGGTTGCAACAAATTCAGTCGGTATTGGCGAAGAAAAGTGGAAGCGGAAAATCGTCTGGCGGATTAAGCGACATGCTGGCCCCCGGCGCGTTGGGAGGCTTAGCGACGATGTTGATCGCCAGCAAGTCGTCACGCAAGCTGCTCACCAAATATGGCGGAAAAGCACTGCTGCTTGGCGGGGGTGCCGCAGCGGGAGTGGTATTGTGGAATAAGTACAAACAGCGCATACGCGAATCCCATCAGGACGAGCCTGGCTTTGGTACGGCGCAGACGCCGGTTGATCTTCGCGCTGAGCGGCTGGTTACCGCGCTGGTCTTTGCTGCAAAAAGTGACGGCCATATTGACGAGCAGGAGCGCGCAGCCATCGAACAAAATATTCACCAATCAGGTTATGGTCAGGATGCAGAGCGTTTGATTCAGCAGGCGATGAATCGTCCGCTTGATCCTCAATGGTTGGCAGCGGAGGTGAAAAATGAAGAAGAGGCGTTGGAACTCTACTTTCTCAGCTGTGCGGCGATCGATGTTGACCATTTTATGGAGAAAAGTTATCTGTCGGCATTGGGTGATGCACTGAAGATTCCCCAGGATGTTCGCGATGATATTCAAAAAGATATTGCTGAGGAAAAAGCCCGCTTACCAGCCAGCTAATCTGCCTCTGGCGACAAAAAATGGCCTGTCACCGCTCCGTTTACATGTCTTCGCTTGGCATCTTCGGTCAGAGATGCCACGCTTACAGATCATTACTTTCACGGAGACGGATGTCATGAAAGCACCCATTGCGAAAAAAATTCCTCATGAAATGTCGCTGCATGGTGAAACGCGCGTCGATAATTATTATTGGTTGCGCGATGACAAACGTGAAAACAGCGAAGTGCTCGATTATCTGCGAGCAGAAAATAATTACGGCAAGAAAATCATGGCTTCGCAGCAGCCGCTGCAAGATCGGATTCTTAAAGAGATCATTGGCCGCTTGCCACCGCAGGACCATTCAGTGCCTTACGTAAAAAATGGCTATCGCTACCAAAGTCGTTACGAAAGCGGCAATGAATACGCAGCCTATTATCGGCAGCCCGCCAGCAGTGATCCTGACGATGAGTGGACGCTATTACTCGACGCCAATCAGCGTGCTTCCCACAGTGATTTTTACACGATGGGCGCGTTACACATCAGTCCAGACAATAAAGTCATGGCGCTGGCAGAAGATTTTCTTTCGCGGCGTCAATACGGCATTCGCTTTCGCAACCTGCAAAGCGGCAGTTGGTATCCTGAAGTGCTGACAAATGCCTCTTCCAGCTTCGCCTGGGGCAATGATTCGCGTACGGTTTATTATGTGCAAAAACATGCACAAACTTTGCTCTCGTATCAGGTGTGGCGACATGAGCTGGGTACGCCACAGGCGCATGACCAGTTAGTTTACGAAGAGAAAGATGATACGTTTCATCTCAGCGTACATAAAACCACCTCGAAGCAATTTATTCTGATCGTGCTTTACAGCACTACAACCAGCGAAATTCAGTTAATAAATGCTAATTTCCCTGATGCCCAGCCGCAGGTGTTTTTGCCACGCCGCAAAGATCATGAGTACAGTCTTGATCACTACGATCATCAGTTCTTCATTCGATCAAATCGAGACGGCAAAAACTTTGGTTTGTACCGCACACGTTATCTTGCGGAGTCGCGCTGGGAGACCATTATTCCAGCACGCGACCATGTTGTGATGGAAGATTTTCAGCTCTTCACCGACTGGCTGGTGGTAGAAGAGCGGCAACGCGGTTTAACCAGTTTGCGTCAGATCAACTGGGCAAGCGGTGAAACCAGCGGTATCGCCTTTGACGATCCCACTTATGTGACCTGGCTGGCGTACAATCCAACGCCGCGTACCAGTAAACTGCGTTATGGCTACTCATCCATGACCACGCCAACCACGCTGTTTGAGCTGGATATGGATACTGGCGAGCGTCGTATTCTTAAACAAAGCGCCGTCAGCAACTTCAATGCAGACGATTATAAAAGTGAACATCATTGGATTACTGTCAGTGATGGCACTGAAGTGCCGGTATCGCTGGTGTATAACCGTAAACACTATCAGCCCGGCCAAAATCCGATGCTGGTCTATGGCTACGGCGCTTATGGCAGCAACATGGACGCAGATTTCAGTGTCAGCCGCCTGAGCCTGCTGGATCGTGGATTTGTCTATGCGCTGGTGCAGGTGCGTGGCGGCGGTGAACTGGGGCAGCAATGGTACGACGGTGGGCGTTTACTGAATAAGATGAACAGCTTCACTGATTTCATTGATGTTACTGATGCGCTAGTCAAACGCGGATTCGCCCATCCTGAGCGACTCTTCGCCATGGGCGGCAGCGCAGGGGGATTATTAATGGGCGCGGTAATCAACCTGGCGCCTCAGCGTTTCCATGGTGTGGTCGCGCAGGTGCCTTTTGTGGATGTAATCACCACCATGCTTGATGAATCGATCCCGCTGACTACCGGTGAATATGATGAGTGGGGCAACCCCAACGATGCGGAGTATTATCGCTACATTCGACAATACAGCCCGTATGATAACGTTGAGGCAAAAGCTTATCCGCATCTGCTGGTCACCACCGGCCTGCATGATTCCCAGGTGCAATATTGGGAACCTGCAAAGTGGGTCGCAAAGCTCAGAGAGCTGAAAACTGACAATAACCTGCTATTGCTCTGTACCGATATGGATTCCGGTCACGGCGGTAAATCGGGCCGTTATAAAGCTTATGAAGGCGTGGCGATGGAGCTGACCTTCATTATCGCGCTAGCGCAGGGCAGCTTGCCCGAAGCACACGATTACTGAGCCTGACTGAGATATTTACGCAGCGCCTGCCGCAACGGTGGGCGCAAATCTTTGACGTTATCCAGCATCCATTTTAAATATCCCGGATCTTTCCTCGCTATCACTGCCACGGCTTGCCCACGATATTTGCCAAACGGCAACACATCGCCTGACTGCTCTGCAGGCTGACAGCGCTGCATCATTTGCGCCGCATCCCAGCCAGAGGCTTCCATAATGCGAATCAACAGCGCAGCAGTGACATAACAGTCATAAAGCGCACGGTGTGCATGCAACTCAGCAGGTGGCGTCACCTCAAGTTTCAAACTGTGGCGCAGCGCCTGATTACCATATTTGATGCCAGGCCACAGCTGACGCGCCAGTGTCATCGTACAAATCCATTCGCCATGCATTTCCGGCAACATGCGGCGATCAAAACTGGCATTGTGTGCGACGTAAAACGGGCTGCCATGATAGCGATCAATCGCTTGCTCAATGGTCGGTTTTCCGATCACCATCGCTTCGGTAATGCGATGCACAGCCATAGCCTGGCGACTGATGGGGCGATCGGGTGAGATTAAATCGCTCATTGGATTAACGATCTGCCCATCGATCACGTCCACCGACGCAACTTCGACAACCCCGCCCTGTAAGCCGCAGGTTTCGGTATCAATCACTCGCAACATAATTATTTCTGCTTCGGTTCGTAGGGCAGGCGAGACAGGCTCAATGAGGCTTGGCGGTAATGCATTAACCGCTGACGAAACCAGTCACGCAGCGCTTCAGGCTGTTCGTTCGCCACCATTTCGGCCACGACTGGCATGTTATAACGCTCTTTGAACGCCACGCCGGCAGCGGCTAAATCGACGTTCACTTTGTCTTTCTCTTCCTGCGAAAGCAGGGCAAGGTTCTGACTCATGGGGTTCTCCTGATGATGTCGGGCAAAAGTAATGTTTTCCCCGGTTTGAATCAAGGGTAAAGGATCGCACTGCTGGTCTCGACACCCTAAAAACAGCAGCGTATCCTTGCGCCACGTTTGCCGTGTCAGTTGCATTTAAAAGGATGATCTCATGCAGAAAACCCGTGTTTCGCGAGTAGTAATCTCACTGATTGCTACCAGCGCGCTAGCCTTTAGCCAGTTTGCGTCCGCACATGCACATCTTCAGTCATCCGTGCCCGCAGCCAAAGCCGACGTGACGCACTCAACGAAATCGCTGACACTGACCTTTACGGAAGATGTCGAAGCCGCATTTAGCGGCGTTGAGATCGTCGATGCGCAACAGAAACCTGTCGCCAGCGAGAAGACGAAGCGCGATGCTAAGCAGCACGATCGTCTGGTTGTTGAACTCGCTCAGCCGCTTCCGGCAGGCCATTATCAGGTGAACTGGCATGTGTTGTCGGTTGATGGTCATAAAACCAAAGGCAGCTACCGCTTTAACGTGAACTGATCGGTGACAACGTTGTGGGTTTTGCTGCGCATGTTGCATTTTATCGCCGTGATGGTACTGACGGGTAGCGCATTTTACACGGTCTTGCTGGCACCTGCGCGCTATCGCCATGCGCTGGCGGGACATTTGCATCGCGTGTTGCAGTGTAGCGTCTGGCTGGCTTTAACAAGCGCGCTGGCGATGCTGGCAGCACAAAACGTGTTGATGAGCGGCGACTGGCATAATCTCAGCGACGTCGATATTTGGTTAGCCGTGTTCGATACGCGGTTTGGTGCGGTATGGCAATGGGAAATCCTGTTTGGGCTGGGCGGATGTTTCACGTTGCTGCTGCGTGGCCGCGTTCGTCAGCAAGCTTTGCTGTTGTTCGGCATTTTACAGTTGTTATGCCTGGCGTTGATTGGTCACGCCGCCATGCACGATGGCGTTGCAGGCATGTTGCAGCAGATAAATCACGCGCTACATTTGATAGCTTCAAGTTTTTGGGCTGGTGGACTGCTTCCACTGTTACTGCTAATGCGAGAAGCACGGCGAATTGATTATCGAACTGATGCCATCCGTACCATGATGCGATTTTCTCGTTATGGTCATCTCGCGGTGGCATTGGCATTGATAACGGGACTGATTAACAGCCTGGTAATTGCTGGCTGGCCGCTGATCTGGCGCGATAATATCTACGTCACGCTGTTGCTGTGCAAAGTGGCATTGGTGACAATAATGGTGCTGGTGGCCTTAATAAACCGTTACTGGCTGGTACCACGTTTTCGCCTGGCGGGCAGCGGTACGCAGCAAAAATTTATTCGCATGACGCAGCTCGAATTGCTGTTGGCATGCGGGGTGGTTGGACTGGTTAGCGTATTTGCTACGCTTTCACCAGCCTGAATGTGAACAAAACGAATGTGTACAAGGTAGGCTATTTTGTTGAAGAAAGTGATTCCCGCAATCCTGTTGTTCTCTGTCTGCGGCCAGGCGCTGGCGGCTCAAATCATTACCGTTAGCCGCTTTGAGATCGGCAAAGATAAGTGGCCCTTTAACCGCGAAGAAGTGATGTTGACCTGTGAGAAAGATGGCTCGCTTTTCGCCATAAACCCCAGCACTCTGATGCAGTATCCGCTTAACGATCTTGCTGATGCACAATTCAAAGCGGGGCAGGTGAAAGCCCAACCCATCAGCGTGATTCAAACCGAAGATAAAGCCAATCCAGGCAACATGATGAGCTTGCAGCCTATTGTTGATCGTGCTCAGGCGCTGTGCGGTAAGTAAATTCTCAGGGTGCAGCGTTGCGTTGCACCCGTTTCATGCACTTTTCTGCCGTCCGGATCACAAACTGATCCGCTTTCTGCCCCTCACAGCCCGGTCGGCTGGAAAATCTACCACTCTGTTCTAATCTTAAGATGCAAGGCGAAACCGCCTTCATTAATGCCAACTTTTAGCGCACGGCTCCTCGAGAGCCATTTCCCTGGACCGAATATAGGAATCGTATTCGGTCTTTTTTTGCCTGTTTGATTTAGAACGACTTTATTTCAGTGGTAACGAAATTTCCCGAATTTTTCCCGAAAACACCATATTCGATTCAAACCATCACATATTCCTACCCACGTGAATCAAGATACTTTTTGGTCATAGAAAGGTTCTTGTGTCCGAATAACCTATAAGCATCCTCCTCAGGATAATACGCTCTGAGCTTCCCTGTTATCGAGAACTGTTCCGGGAGTTTGACATTAAGAACGCGGTAGTCTTTTTAATATTTAAGTTTAAATTTCAATTGATTGTGTGCTTTTCCTAAGCTCGCAAATTTCATTTTGTTCGGGAATGACAGGAGATGTCTTGAGTGTTTTGCTCCGTCACTCTTCACGAAATTACTTAATCCATCACGTCATTGTGGAAAGGCCAATATCTATAGCGCTGGCTGCATCTGCAACGGTGTAGTTTTGTTCAACAACCAATTGAGAGGATTCGCGTTTGATCTCTGCGCTGAAATCTCTTTTTTCATTAGTGCACCTGTAAAGTTCTGAGGTGAGCAGATCACCTCTGTTCAGATGGCAAAATTCAGTGTGCAACTACAGATGCAAACGAGGCGGACATGAGAATGGAATAGGCACTTTTAAATCATCCGGACACGCCAAAGGAAGGAAAGGTACCAGATGAGGGTAATGACGTTTAAAATATAGAAGGAATAGCCTCTCCAATGAGAGGCTTATTAATACTAATTTTATTATTTAGCGCTAGCTATAACAGAAGGTAAACTACTGCCGAGGAATTTGGCTCCAGACTTTGTCAAATGTGCAGCGTCAAAGAAAATCGGCTGTAAGTCATCAGTTAAAACATGGCAACTATCAGCGCTAGGGCAGGTCAGGCTCATCATATTGACATATGTAACGCCTGAAACCTTCATGATTGAATTATTGATTCTGTCTGATTCTCTGTTTCTAAATTTGGTCGCGTAGGTTTCAACGCCACTTAATCTTCCAAAAGAGTTAATGAGATCCACACTGCTCTGCGATAGAACCTTATTTCCGAAAAGATAGATTTTAGCTTTGGTTTTTCTTGAGATTTCATCAATTGAATATTGAATCTTAGATAATGAATATGGCTCCCACTTCATTGCAATAAAAATCTTGTCAGCCTTGTCTAATATTCCTTCTAATAAAAGGTCATCCATTTGTTTATCGCAAATCTTTGCTATATGAGGGAATTGCATTATTTGCTTATTTTCTTTACTCCAGTATTCCGGCCTTTCTGCAACTTTAATGTATGGCGCGCCACATTTATATAAAATAGTTCGTGCAACTACATCATACTTCTCAATTACCCCTGACTCAGTCAGCATATTTATAATATCAGCAGATTGAGAGTCTCCTAAAATTAGCAACCTCGTTTTTCCATTATTATCAAAATCTTTCTTCTTGGCGAGCGACTCTTGGTTACTCCAAACATATCTCTCTGCTTGATGCTTATCAAAATCATTAACATTCTGAATTTGTTGAGGCAATCGCCACACCCACCCTTTGTCAGCCCAACTCCTTGCAGAAGGAACCATAACCACCATTGCTGCACATGAACATGCTAGGCAGAAAGCAGGGCCAGAAACCCTGAAAGTATTCGGATTTCGAAGCGGTTTTTCAATGAACCTGTGCATGGGAACTGCTATGGCGAATGAAAAGAGTGTCAGCAATAGTCCACTTGAACCAGAGAACTCCTTCACTAATATATACTGTGCAAATACCATTACTGGCCAGTGAATAAGATAAAGAGAATAGCTGATTTCCCCTATATAACTGACAGGCCGCAGAAATAGTGCTTTAGCCATTAATGTCTTGTCACCAGACAGTATGATTAGCATTGCGCCAAGTACCGGCGTTAAGGCATTCACCCCTGGGAAAATTGTGTTGGCTGAGTAAGCAAAAATGGGATAGGAAACCAAGGCTATCCCAGCCGTGAATAAAAACGTATGCGCACGATCAATCTTATTAAATAACTGTGAGCGCCTAAATAAGAAAACTAATCCGCCCGCTATAAACTCATAAAAACGATACTGAGTCAGATAGTAAGCACCGGTCGAATCATTATTGATAGCATAAATCGATAGAGCAAACCCGGCGCAGGTGATAGCTAATGCACCCACAGACACCGCGCCTTTGCCGAATCTTGCCAATATCAGTAGCAATGCTGGCCAGATTAAATAGAACTGCAATTCAACACTTAATGACCAAGTATGCAAAAGTGGTTTAAGTATTGATGCAGAATCGAAGTAGTCAGCACTCATCCAGAAAAATATGTTTGATATTCCGAATAATGCGAAAACAGTGGAGCCGGACATCTTTTCGAAATCAATTGGCGAAAAGACTAAGAAAGCGACGATGTAGGATATAGCGATGGTACTTAATAGGGCCGGAAAAAGCCTTCTCGCTCTCCTTATATAAAAGTCAGAAAAGCTGAATTTATGATGTGAATCGTCCTTTAAAATTCCGCCGGTTATTAAATAACCACTGATAACAAAAAATACATCAACCCCGACAAAGCCGCCAGTAAAAGGCCAGACAGCAAAGTGATATAGCATTACCGAAATTACCGCGATCGCACGAAGGCCATCAATGTCACCACGGTAAGCTTTTACCGTCTTTGCGTTATCAACATCACTCAACATTACTTAATCCATTTTGTGTGGCTTTTTAGCCTTTATCTGATTGAACGCTCTGCGGGGCCTGATTATAGGATAGTTTCCTTTACACAATCCATATGAAACCTAACAAATTCCTTATCATTGCAACACTTTCAAAAATCGGTCTCGACCACCCTAATCGAATTCACCGATCGACATTGCTGTGTATATATACAGTTTTTATCGGCGGAGGATATCATGGCTCGAAGAAACGACGTAGGTACAGCATTCCGGCAGGCAATAGAGTTAGGCGGGGAGAGCGGCAGACGCTTATTACCACTGCATTCCAGAGAAAGCTTGTGAGATTAATCAGGTCTGGACGCTACAGGAGTGCAATCACTGGATTGCATATTATCTGTCGGACTTCATGGAGCTGATTACGGACAATCCGCATAACCGCACCTGGACTCTAAGCAACATGGGCTTTGTGAGGTAGGTATGGGATTCGTATCACCTGCACAGGATTACATTGAGTCGCGGCTCGACCTTAACCAGCTGTTAGTGATTCAACCAACTGCTACGTTGCTCACTGCAAGCGATGAAGGATTCGTACTCATTGACCGGACGCTACCGGTAAAAATAGGTGACAAGATCGCGTATAACTTTTTGGGCGAAGCGGCGAGCGGGAGATTTATGTATCAGACCATCATCACTGAAGAGGGTGAGGCGATAGAGGGAGAGTCACTGGAGGATGTGACTATAGTGTTGCCACAAAAAAAGAGGTGCTTTTGTTATTTAACTGACTGATTCATAGTAAAAAATTCTTACACCGCAAGCGGAAATCTTATTCGTTCGTTTTTTGTTCAGTATTTGGCATTAATGACTTATCGTAAATTAACGAGTTAAACCCCCCATCTTGTTACTCTCTGTTCTACTCTGCTGGAATCTGTGCCGCCACTTTATCGCCATTATTCTTAGCCATTAACGCCAATGGATTACAGCGAATTGCATCTTCCAAATGATCAGGTGCGAAGTGGGCATACCGCATTGTTACCCTGATGTCTGAATGTCCCAGGATGCGTTGCAGAAAGATGATATTTCCCCCGGCCATCATAAAGTGACTGGCAAAGCTGTGATCTAGAGTGTGGCTCATATTGCCATCAGGTAACTCAATGCCTGCCGGACGAATGACGCGATAAAACTGGCGATAACGCTCAGCAAAAAACAATGTCTTTACCTTGAAGCTCTTTATCCAACGCATCGACTACCGGCACCGTGCATCTCTTTTTCCCCACGGTATTAATGAAACTGATTTTTTGGGCGATAACTGCGATGCCTTTAAGCTGGCGCTTAACTCCAGCGGCAACCGGTTGAGGCTTGATAATCAGCGAATAATCGGGGTTGCAGTGAACCGAACAAGCTGCAAAGAGTTTTTAAATTTATGCCTCGGTCAGCGTGATGATAATAGATATCTGATGCAATCCATTTTGAAGGTGTGTTCAGTGTGTCAAGCCAGGCGGGATGGTGCATGAGTTAGAGTTTTGTTGGTTAGAGAGTGAACGCAAATGAAACCTACAGAACCTGACAGATATCGTTTTTCTTTGGCTATTAAGTTTCAGATGATATAAATGCACCTTCTTTACACTATCAAAACGATAAAATTACAAACAGAGCTGCTTATATGAAATCTAATTTACTGAGAAGCGTGCAAGCTCTCAGAGGCCTGGCTGCATTAAGTGTCATGTTTTTCCATTTCCGATGGAATTTGAACAGTACTTATCCGGGAATAGGAGACATGCTATTTGGCTGGGGTGCAACTGGGGTGGATTTGTTTTTTTTGATTAGTGGATTTGTAATTACTCTGTCAGCTAAAAAAGCTGTTCCGGGTGTTCGCGGCGCTTTAAATTTTCTTAAAGGCCGTGCCTTACGTATATTACCCGCATACTATATCATTTTGTTAATTACCTTTTTCTTGTCCGGTGCTATGAGCACATTTCATTATCCTGATAAAACGCTTAATTTTATCAGCGCTCTAATTTTTCAACCTATTTATCAATATAATGGGCCTTTCTATCTAGATGACAGTGGTATGTATGGTATTCGCTGGACTCTCAACTATGAACTCTATTTTTACATAATTGTTGGGCTGTTAATTGCTGTGCCATTTCGTAAGCTGACTACTTGGCTATTCTTTTTTGCAACACTTATTGTAATACCTCTGGTTGGGTTTAATTCTTTTACTTTTTCACCTGAAGGTTATCAAACAGGAGTAGCGCAGCTAAATTTTGTGACAAATCCAATGATATTCCTTTTTATTGCAGGTGTGTTCATTGGCCTGCTTTATCCGCTGCTTAGCCGGTTAAACGGGGTAATGATGGTATGTTTACTTGCAGCATCATTTACAATGACTTTTGTTTTATTTCGTAATGGTATGTTTGTTGGTCACGGACTGCTTAGTTCTGGCTGGCTTTATTTTCTGATTTTGATGACAGCCATTGGTTCTGAAAAAATAATCGGGAAATACATTCCTGAATTCTTAATTAGGCTTGGCGATATCTCTTATTCTCTTTACCTGATACACACACTAATGAATACCGGCATTGGTAAAAGATTTGGAAGTATCGGAATTGAAGATGGTTTGTCAAGGTTCTTCATCTCATGTGTTCTTTCTCTGATTTTGGCCTGGCTTTCATGGCGTTTTATTGAAAAGCCTTTTCTTTCAATGCACAGGATAAAAAGCCAGCAAGAACAACCGCAAACAGCTTAACATTTTATATAGATTGCCTTTCTCATAAGGAAGGCAATTTTATTGTCGAAGAAGCCTATTAACTTCCCCATAACCTCTTAATATTTTCCCATTTTAAAGACAGTCGAAAACACCTCCGGCTCAGCGTCGATAATTGCTATCTACTAAATTCTCGCAAGAGAGGGCGTTTCACATCATTGGGGTTGCACCGGCCCATAATATTTGGAGCACGTGAAGTGACGATTGCTTGCACGGTTTGAAGGTGTTTGATTAAGCGTCGGCCTGTCTTCATCGGTAATGCTGCCGAGCAACTGCTGCGTCTGCCACGGCTGCGTTTTGCCATTGGCTTCGCTGAAGCGTGCTGCCTTATCTGCTTCTCAAGTAAGTGATAAGCGCGGTTCATCGCTGCAATCTGAGCCTTCTTTTCGGCATTGAGTCGATTACGGCGGTGAAATTTTTCATAGGTAGGATAAAGTTTGCAATGGCTTTGGTCTGTTCAACATGCGTAACCAGAGCGAGTTTAGCAACGCGATGGTTGCCAGTGCTTTGTTAGCGATAAGCTGAGCAGGCTCGCCGTCGTTGTACAGGCGCTCTTATGAGCTGAACTAAAAAAAACCGCCTCAGTGGGCGGCGGCTGTTTCGAGTGAAATAATTAACTTAACATCGTCGGCTGCCAGTGATTTATAGCAGCTATGACTTCACTCTCATTTAATGGCGCATTATGGGCGATAAGATATTGTGCTGGGCCATAGGAGAATACCGTTAATTCATAAGGCTCATTATCGAGCGTAATGCTGTCAGGAAAATCAGGAACACCTTCATACTTTTGGAGGGTGACTAAAGGTTCTGGTTTACCTTTAAATATCAACATGTCATGTTTCATTTTCCTTACTCCTTGTTATGCAGCGTGCCTAACTACTTATTATAGAATTACAGTGAGATGTTGCGCGCTGTGAGAATTACCGGTAATAAACGTCTCGATATCACAAGATCATTACGTATTTTGTTCTGCTGTTCACATAATCCCGCACATATCACTGAATCATTTGCCGTCCAAGGACTTTATCGACGACCAAAACTTACCTAAGCGGCATGTTCTGTGCCTGTGTATCTCTTTGCCACCTAGCCGGGAAAAAGGCGGCATCTGAAGCGCCGCCACTATCCTTAAGCCTGCTTTGGCTGACCATTTGATGCCGTAATGCCGCCATCAACCGGTAGATTCACGCCGGTGATGTAGCGCGCATCATCGCTGGCGATAAATGCAATAGCGCTGGCAATATCTTCTGGCTCGCCCGCGCGTCTTAAGGGAATACGATCATAAAATTTGTTCAGTAATTCCTGATCGTCTTTCATATCTTCGGTTAAATCAGTCAACGTAAATCCGGGGCAAATAGCGTTCACGCGTACATTGTCTGCGCCGTAATCCATTGCCAGCGATCGGGTAAAGTTGGTTACCGCGCCTTTCGCCGCATTATAGACACTCATTCCCCAATCACCGCCTAATCCTGAAACAGAGGAGATATTGACGATATTGCCTTTAGTCTTTAATAACGCCGGGACAAAATAGTGCACACAGTGGAATACGCCATCCAGATCGACTTTCATCAATTTTTTCCAGTCGTCGAGTTCAATTTCATGGATGCGACCTTGCACTACCACGCCGGCGTTGTTAACTAAAACATCAACGCGACCATATTTATCCTGTACGCTTTCCGCCAGGCTTTTTACCTGTTCAGCCTCAGAAACATCACAAGGCACCACAAGGTGATCTCCCTTGCTTAACGATGCCAGTGTGGTTTCAAGTTTATTCTCAGTGCGACCGACTAAAACGACAGAAGCCCCTTCGTCAGCAAAACGTTTAGCGGCGGCTTCACCGATGCCGGAACCTGCGCCAGTGATCACAACGACTTTTCCTGTAAATCTGGACATGTTGCCTCCTTACTGATGGCGTTACTTTTGGCGTTAAACATACGAGGATCAAGCCTGGCATTCATGCCGTGGAGTTCAAGCGAAGCAGAAAATGTAGCCGTAACATTTTGTGTTTGAATACTCAGCCTGTTCGCTATAAAGCTGATGAGCTGCAGAAATAGGCTTTTTTATAACAGCGCTAAACGTCAGCGATTGAATCCACCACAGAGAAAATAAATTCCATTAATGATCAATCGACTACCTCAAAATCTTAGCGTCTCGCTTGATCATATCAATCGATTGCGATTACTGTGTTTATATACAGCTAAATTGTGAGGGATAATGATGAGCAGAAGAGACGACATTGAGTCAGCGTTTCGGGCAGCCATTGAGATAGATGCGCGTGGACGACAGATTGTGACAACTGATGAGTTTTGCCGACAGCTTGCAAAGCGCAACCACAGCTGGAGCCACGGTGAGTGCAACAAATGGATTGAGTATTATCAAAGTGGTTTTAAAGATCTCACGCCTTATGAAAACGTCCACCGTATATTTGCGCTGCGTAATATGGCTTACGTGAGGTGATCGATGGCATTCGAATCACCGGCACAGGATTATATCGAGAGTCGCCTTAATCTTAATGCTTTGTTTATTCCGCATCCTGAAAATACCTTCAGAGTCGATACCTGTAATGGTTTTGTGTTGATAGATCGTGCCGCGGCTCTCCGCGCAGGTGACATGATCGCTTTCCAATATGATGGTCATTCGATGCTGGGAAAAATAGATCACGACAGGATCACGCCTGTTGAAGGCGAAGCCATCCAGGGCGAGGCGCTTGAAGCTGTAATTGTTCTGGGAAAAATGTGTTGCGAAGTGCTGAAGGTGTTTGAGCCAGATGTGCCGATTTAGCGGTAAATAAAGTCATCAGCATCATGTCCTACGGATGCGCATTCATGTCCATAAATGGTCTCGACATGGCTGTGACAGACTGAGATGCTCTGTTGAAAATAAACAGGGGAATTTTACATGCTTGAACTGCGACCTAACTGCGAACATTGTGATACCGACTTACCAGCCGAATCGCGTGAAGCGCTGATCTGCTCGTTTGAATGCACTTTCTGCACGGCCTGCGCTGAGCAACACTTGCAGCATATCTGTCCGAACTGTGGCGGCGAACTGGTGCGGCGCCCGATCCGACCCGCTGAAAAGTTAATAAAATATCCTGCAAAAACGCGGTAATGAAAACAGGCTGATTTAGAAAGATGTGAGTGATAGTTAATATCATTCAACCTGTTTGCCCGGTGTTGTTTGGCCGGTATTGTTTGGCAGGTATTGTGCCGATAAAATCCTGTTGTCCCTTAAAATCGCGAACACCTTTGATGAGTGCCGAAGATAAGCGCCGGAAGGGGCATCACACAAAAGCTGCTGTCTTGAGTGATGATCTCTATTTGGCAAAGCGCTTAACCGAAAACACGCTTAACGCGGTTCATGTGCAGCCAGCAGAAACAGCATGGGACGCTCTCGCTCTTCAGCTAAAGCAGGATTAATCGCAATCTGCTCATCAGTCGGGCCCCATTCATTAAGATGATCAATGATGAAACCGTGGGCAATCAACGCATTGATCCAGCTTGAAAGCTTACGATGCTGCTTTTTCACCCCTTCAGCAAACCAATGACTAAAACGTTCACCTTCTTGCTGATAATGGTTCACAGGCCAGGATTTTGCTTGCTGCGCATCCTCTATCCAGCCTTGCTGATGAGGTGCTGTATAAATGGGATGTTCGCAGGAAAACAGCAGTTTTCCACCCGGTTTCAAGGCTGTAAAAAGCATGGAAAACAGCCCATCAATATTTTCCAGATAATGCAGCGCCAGTGAACTGTAAGCCAGATCGTAATGTGCACCGGGAAGTTGCAATGTTTCCAAATCGACACGCTGATAAACGATGCGTTCGGCATCGCCCAATGAGTGAGCCTTCTCCAACATTTTTTCTGAAACATCCAATCCCAACACGCTCGCTGCGCCTTGTTCAATCGCATAACGGCAAAACCAGCCGTAGCCGCAACCCAAATCAACCACCTTTTTATCGTGTAGCGTTGGAAGCAGTGCACGCAACGCGGGCCATTCTGGTGCGCCATCCAAACCCTTTACTGATCGATCCAGCGTGGCGTAACCGGAAAAAAACTGCGGATCGTCATAAATATTTTGGCTCATTGAACACTCCTTTTTTGCAGAGCAAAGAAGTGTAGGGCGATCAACGCTGGGTTAACAGGGCTGACATTGAGCGCGATCACAGCGTCTATAATTTTAATTATCTGCATTTCACGTTTTCAGCCCAGGGTTAAACGATGAATTATCAATATCTGAACGGTGAGAACTGGCAAAAGATTTGGATCGTGGGTGACTTGCACGGATGCCGTAGCCAACTCGATACCTTATTACAGGCACATGACTTCGATAAGCAGCAAGATTTGTTGATTTCTGTGGGTGATTTGATTGATCGCGGCCCTGACAGCTTAGGCTGCTTAGCGCTACTTGAAGAGCCGTGGTTCCGTTGCGTACGGGGAAATCATGAAGAAATGGCGCTTAATGCGTTACAGGGTCACGAATCGCAGTTATGGGAGATGAACGGCGGTGGATGGTTTTGGCAGTTAAAAGGCGCAGAAGTAATTACTGCGCGACATGCCCTTAATCGATTAAAAGAGATACCGCTGATACTGCATCTGCAGCTTGAAGAGCAGATTGTGGTGGTTGCGCATGCCGATTATCCAGCGGAACATTATGCCTGGGAGCAGGCGGTAAACTGGCATGACGTGGTGTGGAGCCGCAGGCGTATTGACGGTTTGCAGCAGGGAAGGCGCGACACAATACCGGGTGCCGATGCCTTCTACTTTGGACATACACCGCTCCAGCACCGGCTCGACGTAGATAATCTTCACTACATCGACACTGGCGCGGTGTTTGGTAACCATCTTACGTTGGTACAGGTGCAGTAATAATCAGCGGAACAGCCGTCCATCACGTACCAATTCTCGTGGGTAACTATTTTTAATGCGGCTACCCACTTTCTTGGCTAAACCCAGTGGTTGCTGCTGATAGGTGACAATCATTTCATCTCGCGTGGGCGCGACTTCAGGATAGACATCGCGACCGTGATACCACTCTTCCGCTTCGGCTGCGCTGAGCTCGAAAGTCTGATTTTCGTCTGGCTGCGCCAGCGCAATCACAGCTTCATGTTGCCAGCGATACCCTTTGGCGAATGTCTCAGCCAGCTTCAGACCAATGCGTGAAAAGCGTACTTTGCCAAGCATGGGCGTAACGTGAGTGGGGAAAAGCCAGATTTCTTTGTCGCGTTGCCAAAGCGTCAGCGATGCGTCCCACGTCAAAGAGACCGCTGCGGCAGCCTGAACGATCTCGCTTTCCAGCTTACGGCTGACATGTGAAAAAGGCAGTTTACCGACTTTATAGGTTGGTTCAGGCATCGGCTCAACAGAAGCCAGCTTGCGCAGACGCGCCACAAAAAAGCCTTCGCTGTCGAATAAGTGTGGGAAGACGTGCAGATAGCCTTCTACCGTCGCGGCCTGAGCTGCGCCCGCGAAAAGATCGTTAAGTGGCGTGATTTCAACGGCATCAGGATAGCGTTCCAGCAGCCAGGCAATGACCTGCTGATTTTCAATCTGATTTAGCGTACAGGTGGAGTAGACCAACGTGCCACCCGGCTTTAAGGCATGGAAAGCGCTATCGATCAAATCGCGTTGCGTTGCAGCAATCTCAGCGGTGCTCTCTAACGACCAGTTCTTCATTGCATCGGCATCTTTACGAATGACGCCTTCACCCGAACAGGGCGCATCAAGCAAAATAGCATCGAACATTTCAGGCAGCGCAGGTCCGAAAACGCGGGCATCGAAATGCGTCAATGCTGTATTACTCACGCCACAACGGCTGATATTAGCGTGCAAGACTTTTACACGACTGGATGAGAATTCATTAGCGAGGATCACGCCGTGATTATTCATTCGCGCTGCGATTTGAGTTGTTTTTGATCCCGGGGCAGCGGCCATGTCCATGACTGTTTCCGCATTGCTGACGGCATCAAACAGCGCTGTCACGGGCAACATCGAGCTGGCTTCCTGAATGTAGAACAGGCCACTCAGATGTTCTGCCACGCTGCCTAAGGGCAAACTTTCATCTTCTCGCGTAATCCAGAATCCTTCATCGCACCAGGGAACCGGCGTTAATTGCCAGTCATAATGGGCGGTTTGGGCCAGGAAATCAGCGACGCTGATCTTCAACGTATTAATGCGAATGCTGCGACGAAGCGGTTGCTGACAAATGGCAACAAATGCCTCGAACGCGGCTTCGTCCGGCAGGTTTTGGCGCATTAAGGTGAGAAAATCGGCGGGTAAAAGCGAAGAAGAGTCCGACACAGGCAATATCCAATAGAAGCAAAGGCGGGAAGTGTATCACGCAGAAATGAAACGGGCAGCCAGGCTGCCCGTTTTGCTTACGGTTGATTGGGATCCGGTATCGCTGTGCCCCAGTTGCGCCACGCTTTCGGCGCTTCATCCTGCAACAGGAAGTGTTTATTCGCCGTGGCCTGCGGAGCCAGCGGCACCGTTGGCGGCGTGGCAAACTGAATGCCGCCGCGAATAAACTGCTGGAACGTCCCCGTTTTCACCACGCCACCGACCAGGCCGAAGTCGAGGTTATAGCCGGAAGCCAGCCAAAACACGGAGTTGTTGCGCACCAGATGTTGATATTTCTTGCTGATGCGCAGAGCGATTTGTACGCGATCGGCCATGTTGCCCAGCGATGTACCGGTCACGGTACCCACTTCTACGCCACGGAACAGCACGGGAGTCCCCAGCGACAACGAGCCCGCTTCAGACGCATCGACATAGATATTCAGACCGTTGAGGTAACGCGAATCGGTGATGGTGCTTTCCTGCAGCTCGAAAATACGTGCGGCATTGCCTTTGCCGGGATCAACGTTAACGTAGGGCTGCAACAAGGTTTCCAGATGATTCACGCCGGTAGCGGAGATCTCTGGAGATACCACCGAGAAGCGGCTACCGTTGCGCGCAAAATCCTGAACGTATTCGGGATAGAGCACCGCTTTTGCAACAACCTGATTGTTGTCTTTACTCAGCGACAGCGATTCAACCTGTCCTACATTAATGCCAAGATAACGAATAGGCATGCCAGCAGACAATTTGCTGCCATCATAGGTGTGCAGGGTAATTTGGCTACCCACCGCACGCGCCGCCGTTTCAGAAGGATAAAGCACGCGTTTAGCGCCTTTATTTGAAACTGCACCACTCATATTATCGAAACTGATCGCACCTTTAAGGGCACGATTAAGTGGCGATGCCTGCACGGTCAACCCGCTGCCGTTGAGCTGGACGCGCGCGCCTCCTTCAGCCCAAAATACGCTTTCATTGGTCAGCAGCTTGCGATATTCAGGCTGGATGTGTACCGCGATTTCAAAAGCATTTGCCCGCGGTGTCACTTTAGTTATTTCACCCACCTGATATTTACGGTAAAGCACCACAGAACCTGCCTGAACGTCCGGCAAGCTGTTCGCCGTTAGCATTAATGTGGTAGACGGGCCATCGCCTGTAATGCCTTCGGCTGCTTTATCTGCATCAGCAAATAGCGGGTAGTTTGCTTTCACATTACCTTGCTTGCCTGGGTCTAAACGGATGCCACCGTCAACCCACTCACGGGCGCTGGCACCGATCACTTGCATACCGTCCAAACCAAATTTCACATCAAGACGACTGTTAACGATAAATTTACTGTCGCCATGTACCAACTGGCGATATTCAGGATTAACGGCAACCACAAAATTAACGCCATTCTCATCCAGACTTCGCGACATCACTTGCCCAATCTGCATGCCGTGCAGCATCAACGGTTGACCGGCGTCGACACCGTAACTTTCTGGTGCGCTTAATTTAACGGTAAGCACGTTCGGTTTTTGCAACAGCGATTCGTTTGCTGGCAGCACGGCAAAATGCTGTTGTGGTTGACCTTCACCGGGAATCAGTTCAAACGTATTGCCGGTTAACAAGCTGCTAAGGCTGGTATCGGTCAGACTAATTTTGGGACTGCGCATTTCAATACGCGTTTCGCTACGCATCAGGCCGACTACCGAAGGATCAATCGTTAATTCGCCGGTGACTTTACCGCCATCTTTCAGATTCAGCTTGGTGAGCGTGCCTACTTCAAGTCCTTGGTACATCAGCGGCGTGCTGCCCGCTTTTAGATTGTTGCCATTTGGCAGATCTAACGAGACGGAAACGCCACGCTGGCTTTGCGCTAAATCGGGATAGAGCTGATAGTTTTGATCGGCTTTGGCGGTTTCAGCACCGTCGGGTGAATCAAACGCAATAGCGCCATTAACCAGCGCTGCCAGGCTCTCAAGCTTCACTTTCGCGCCACTTAAACTGATATCAGCATTGACGCCAGAGACATTCCAGAAACGGCTGGTGGTTTTCACCAAATTATTGAAACGACGATCAATCAGGACATCAATGCTGACGCCATCGGTATCATTATTGATGCTGTAGTCGTAGACCCGTCCTACTGGAATTTTGCGGTAGTAGACCAGCGATCCTGTACTCAGCGCGCCTAAATCGGGTGCATGCAAATGGATCAATAACTCGCCAGTATTAACCCGGTATTTAGGCTGAGTATCCAGTGCAGTGAAATTTTCGCTGGCTTTGCCTTTGCCTGGCATCATGCCTATGTAATTACCCCCAACCAGCGCATCTAAGCCAGAAACCCCCGCCAGCGAAGCTTTCGGCGTGACCAACCAAAATTGCGTATCTTCACGCAGTGCATCGCGCATATCGCTTTTGATGCTGGCCTTGATCTGAATACTGCGATAGTCATCACTCAGATTGATGCCCTGTACGGTGCCCACTTCAACGCCTTGATAACGTATTGGCGTGCGTCCCGGCACGATGCCATCCGCCGTCTGGAAGTTAATTGTGATAGTGGTGCCGCGCTCTTGATAATTTGTCCACAGCAGCCAGCCCGCAATCAACATTGCGATAATCGGCAGCAGCCAAAAAGGCGAAATTTTACGCTTGTTGCGCAGCGTGGCGTTAGTCGGTGTAGTCGGCGTTTCCTGTTGCATGTGCATCCCAGAGCAGGCGGCTGTCTAGCCACTCAACAGACATAATGGTCAGGATCACGGCGGCGCCAAAATATAAAGCGGCCGGTCCCATGGTAAAAGCCAGCAGTTGATCGCGATTGACCAACGACATGGTTAATGAAATGACAAAGAGATCCAGCATTGACCAGCGTCCAACCCAAGTCACTACACGCAGCAAGCGAACGCGCGTTTTCAGGCCTTGTTCACACCGGAAATGAATGCTGAGTAGCAGCGTTAACATCACCAATACTTTGGTAAAAGGCACCAAAATACTGGCAATGAAAACGATGGCGGCGACCGGAATATTGCCGGAGCCTAATGATAAAATACCGGAGAAAATGGTGTCTTCACGCCGCGAACCGTTGAGATAGACCACTGAAATGGGCAGTAAATTGGCGGGAATGAGCAGCACAATGGATGAAATCAGCGCAGCCCAGGATTTTTGCAGGCTGTGACGGCGGCGAAAATCCAGCGGGGTATGACAGCGTGGACAGCGTCCGCGTGCATCGGGGACACCGGTATTGTGGCAATTCAGGCAAACCTGAAGTTTATCACGCGCGGCGTTGCCGGGTTTCTGCGGATAAAAGTGGTCCCATAATTGCTCAATATTAAGGTGAATCAGCGTTATTAAGCTTAAAAGCGTCAACGCAATATAGGCCGCTAAGCCATAGCCCAACTCCAGCGTCGCATAATCCTGAACTTTGATAGAGGCAACGGCAATGCCAATCAAATAGATATCCAGCATTACCCACTCTTTGAGCTTTTCAAGCATCAATAAAACGGGGCGCAGATTCATGCCAAGTTTGTGACCGATACCGAGATAGCAAATACCCGCAACGAGCGTGACAGGCGCGCCAATAGTACAGAACGCCACCATAGAAGCTGTTAACACGTCACCTTGTTGCGTCATCTGCACAACGCCTTCCAGCAGGTTGGCATTGATGCGCATGCCGAGCAGGCGAATATCAACCAGCGGCAGGCTAAAAGCGAAAGGCATCAACACAATCATGGTGGCAGCCATCGCCATTAATCGGGTTATAGACCAGTCGTGCCCGCTCATAATTTGCGCATTGCAGCGAGGGCAATATGCAGACTGGTGCGATTTCACATCCGGTAAGGAAAAAAGGGTATCGCATTGCGGGCAACGCTGATAACGTGCGTGAGGCAATGTCTGGCTGATAGCGTGAATTTTCATAGGGTGATGCAAGTTTCGCTCATCGTGTGTGACACAAATCGGTCGTTAAGACGTTGCCGGTGTGCTGGTTTCGGGCATCACGCTTCGATCCACAGAATGCTAAGGTTATAGCAACTAACGCTATGATTCACCTTGTCGCTCTGGATATTTAGTGCTTATTTTTAACGAGCGAACCTAAACTCGCTCAGTTGTCATTGGTAATGGTTAAATAATGAACAAAAATGCCTTTTACGCCGATTTGAATCGCGATATGCGCGCCTTGCTGGCCGGAGAAACGGCCTTTCTTGCCGCGATGGGTAATTTTAGCGCGCTGTTGTATGAGCGTCTCGATGGCGTGAACTGGGCAGGTTTCTACCTGCTAACGGAAGCTGACACCTTAGTGTTGGGGCCGTTTCAGGGCAAGATTGCCTGTGTACGAATCCCTGTAGGCAAAGGGGTTTGTGGAACTGCACTGGCTGAAGACAAAGTGCAACGCGTTGATGATGTGCATGCATTCCCAGGTCATATCGCCTGTGATGCTGCAAGCAACGCGGAAATTGTGATTCCTCTGAAAGTGAATGGCACTCTGGTTGGTGTCCTTGATATCGACAGTGTTGAATACAATCGCTTTGATAGCGATGACGAAGCGGGGTTAGTCACCCTTACTGATGGGCTTTGCGAAGTGCTTGCGGGCAGCGACTTAGAAAAATATCTGCAGCTGACGCGCAGCTAATCGACTGGATCACATGGCATTTAGCGATGTTGTCATTATAATGTCGCCTGTTCATGCCTGCTCTGGTCGGCAAACCCGTTGTAATCAGGAAATTTCATGGAAAATCAACCTAAGTTGAATAGCAGTAAAGAAGTCATTAGCTTTCTGGCGGAGCGCTTTCCGCACTGCTTTAGCGCTGAAGGCGAAGCGCGTCCGCTCAAAATCGGCATCTTTCAGGATCTGGTAGAGCGTGTTCAGGGCGAAATGGGTCTGAGCAAAACTCAGTTACGCTCTGCGCTGCGTCTTTATACCTCTAGCTGGCGTTATCTGTACGGCATTAAAGCCGGTGCAACGCGTGTTGACCTCGACGGTAACGCCTGTGGCGTATTGGACGAGCAGCATGTAGAGCATGCGCGTAAGCAGCTGGAAGACGCCAAAGCGCGTGTTCAGGCGCAGCGTGAGCAGCAGCGTGCCGCCCGCCGTGAAGCGGGTGAAGGTGAAGAGGGCGCAGCAACACGTCGTCCCCGCAAACCTGCACCTCGCAAGCCCGCTGAAGGCGATGCTGCGCGTAAACCGCGTCCGCAAGCTGAGCGTGCGACAGCTTCACAGAATCGCAAACCGGCGCCACGCCCGGAGCAGCCTAAACCCATCACTGACACCTCAACTTTACAACCCGGCCAGAGTATTAAAGTTAAAGCAGGCAAAAGTGCAATGGACGCTACCGTTCTGGAAGTATCGAAAGACGGCGTTCGGGTACAGCTCGCTTCCGGCATGGCAATGATTGTGCGCGCAGAACACTTACAGTTCTGAAACGGAGGCTGACCCCGGCATGAACACCCTTTTTAAAATTGGACTTATTGCGGGCCTGCTGTTGTCAGGCCCTTCCTTTGGTGCGGAGAACATTACCCGCGCCGACCAGATTCCACAGCTACACGAAGATGCGCAAGATCCCACCGTCAGTGAACGTGTTACCTCACGTTTTACGCGTTCACACTATCGTCAGTTCGATCTGAATCAGGATTTTTCAGCGAAAATTTTTGATCGCTACCTGAATATGCTCGATTACAGCCATAACGTGCTGTTGGCGTCCGATATTGCCCAGTTTGCTAGCAAGAAAACCACGTTGGGCGATGAGCTGAGAAGCGGCAAGCTGGACGTATTTTACGATCTCTATAATCTGGCGCAGAAACGCCGCTTTGAGCGCTATCAATATGCGCTGAGCGTGCTGAACCGCCCAATGAATTTCACTGGCAATGACACCATCGACATTGACCGTGCCAAAGCGCCCTGGCCGAAAGATCAGGCTGAGCTGAATGCGCTCTGGGATGCGAAAGTTAAATACGATGAGTTGAGCCTTAAGCTGGCAGGCAAAGACGACAAAGAGATTCGCGAAGTGCTAACCAAGCGCTATAACTTTGCCATTCGTCGCCTGGCCCAAAGTAACAGTGAAGACGTTTTCCAGCTGGCAATGAACTCTTTTGCTCACGAAATCGATCCGCACACGAACTATTTATCGCCACGCAACACTGAACAGTTCAATACCGAAATGAGCCTTTCACTGGAAGGTATTGGCGCGGTGTTGCAAATGGATGATGATTATACCGTCATTAACTCGATGGTCGCAGGTGGACCCGCAGCGAAAAGCAAATCGATTACGGTGGGCGATCGCATTGTAGGTGTCGGCCAACCAGGCAAGCCAATGGAAGATGTTATTGGCTGGCGTCTGGACGATGTCGTCGCAAAAATCAAAGGTCCGAAAGGCAGTAAAGTTCGCCTTGAAGTGTTACCCGCCGGTAAGGGCACCAAAACCCGCACTGTTACGCTGACGCGCGAAAAGATTCGTCTTGAAGATCGTGCTGTGAAGATGTCGGTGCATAACGTCGGTAAAGAAAAAGTGGGCGTGCTGGATATTCCAGGCTTCTACGTTGGCCTGACTGATGACGTTAAAGTGCAACTGCAAAAACTTCAGAAGCAGAATGTCGACAGTATCGTTATTGACCTGCGTACCAACGGTGGCGGGGCCTTGACGGAAGCCGTTTCATTGTCCGGTTTGTTTATTCCAAGCGGCCCGGTTGTGCAGGTGCGTGACAATAACGGTCGCGTACGTGAAGACAGCGACAACGATGGCGTTGTTTATTATAAAGGCCCATTGGTTGTACTGGTTGATCGCTTCAGTGCTTCCGCTTCTGAGATCTTTGCTGCAGCTATGCAGGATTACGGTCGCGCGCTGATCGTCGGTGAGCCGACCTTCGGTAAAGGCACCGTTCAGCAGTATCGCTCGCTGAACCGTATTTATGATCAAATGTTACGTCCAGAATGGCCAGCGCTGGGTTCAGTGCAGTACACCATTCAGAAGTTCTATCGCATCAATGGCGGAAGTACGCAGCGCAAAGGTGTGACGCCTGATCTGCTGATGCCAACCGGCGTAGAAGCGGCGGAAACCGGCGAGAAATTTGAAGACAACGCATTACCGTGGGATAGCATTAATGCAGCAACCTACGTTAAATCTGGCGATGTTAAGCCGCTGGTTCCGCAATTAACGAAAGATCACGCTGATCGTATCGCTCAGGATCGTGAATTCCAGTACATCATGAAGGATATTGCGCGTTTCAATGCGATGAAGGAGAAACGCAATAGGGTCTCCCTCAATCTTGCTCAACGTGAGAAAGAGAACCATGAAGAAGATGCGTTACGTCTGGAACGAATCAATGCGCGTTATCAGGCTGAAGGCAAGAAACTGCTGAAGAACCTGGACGATTTGCCGAAAGATTACAAAGAGCCCGATCCTTATCTGGACGAGACGGTAAATATTGCCAACGATCTCGCGAAGATGGATAAGGCCCAGCCAGAAGCACAAGCGGCTAGCGCGAAGTAGCCTCTAAGCGTTAATAAAAGCACCGCCTGGCGGTGCTTTTTTTTGTCTGCGATTTGGTATTTTCGGTCACTAATTAGCGTGGCTAAACGAGATGAAATTTTGCGCAGCGGGCAAAACAAGAGTAAATGTAAAGTTATGTCTTTTTAGGCACTTAAACATTAAGGTTGCTTGAAAACCCGCGCAATGCTCATAGGATATGTATCCGCGCATATGCGCGTGAACCACTGAGGAAGATTAACAAATATGATGCGTATTGCTCTTTTCCTGATGACCAACCTGGCTGTGATGTTGGTATTCGGGCTGATTCTCAGCCTGACAGGGATCCAGTCAAGCAGTGTTCAAGGCCTGATGATTATGGCAGGTCTGTTTGGCTTCGGCGGTGCGTTTGTTTCACTGCTGATGTCGAAGTGGATGGCGTTGCGCTCGGTCGGCGGTGAAGTGATTGAACAACCACGCAATGAAACAGAGCGTTGGTTGGTTGATACTATTGGTCGCCAGGCGCAGCAGGCAGGTATTAAGATGCCGCAAGTCGCGATCTATCATGCACCGGATATCAACGCCTTTGCTACCGGCGCACGTCGTGATGCGTCGTTGGTGGCGGTTTCAACCGGTTTACTGCAAAACATGAGCCGTGATGAAGCAGAAGCGGTACTGGCACACGAAGTGTCGCATATTGCCAATGGCGATATGATCACCATGACGCTGATCCAAGGCGTGGTGAACACCTTCGTGATCTTTATTTCACGTATTCTGGCGCAAATCGCGTCTGGCTTTATGTCAGGCAATCGTGACGGAGAAGAGAACAGCAACGGGAATCCGCTGGTCTATTTTGCGGTCGCAACTGTGCTGGAACTGGTGTTTGGTATTCTTGCCAGCATCATTACCATGTGGTTCTCTCGTCATCGTGAATTCCACGCGGATGCGGGCTCGGCCAAACTTGTCGGTCGTGAAAAGATGATTGCTGCACTGCAACGCCTGAAAACCAGCTACGAACCGCAGGAGCCAAGCAGCATGATGGCTTTCTGTATCAACGGTAAAGGCAAGTCGTTCAGTGAGTTATTTATGTCTCACCCGCCGTTGGACAAACGCATTGAAGCGTTACGTAGCGGTCAATATCTGAAGTAATTCGCACTAAATGAAAAGGCGACGGAAACGTCGCCTTTTTTGTGCCTGACGATCAGCGGGTCGCGCGGTCTTGTGTCATGCGCGACAGGCTAATGATTGCCGCTATGCTGGAAAATGCCCCTGCCAACAGCAGCGATGCATGAGTGCCATTATCACCAAACAGGTTAAATAACAGTGCAACCAAGGCCGCTCCCATGCTTTGGCCTAATAATCGTGCCGTGCCCAGCATGCCACTGGCACCGCCGCTGCGATTACCTGGAGCCGAAGTGATAATCGTATGATTATTTGGCGATTGAAACAGACCGAAACCTGCCCCGCACAGCACCATGCGCCAGATGATATCCCAGTCCTGCGGTTGTGAAGGCAACATTGCCAGCAAGAACAAACCCGCCGCGAACACCGCCAAACCAATTCCACCCAATAAGCCTGCATGAAAGCGTTCAATCAAACGCCCCGCAATAGGCGCTAATACCATGGTTGCCAGCGGCCACGGCGTCAATAGCAAGCCCGTTGCCACTTCATCCCGGCCTAAAACGTTTTGTAGGAAAAAGGGCAGTGAAACCATTGCCAACATCTGGGCGCAAAAAGAGCAGACTGACGTGCCCAGCGACAGGCTAAAGATCGGAATGCGCAGCAGATCAACCGGCAGCAACGGTATCGGCATACTCAGTTGGCGACGGATAAAAAACCAGCCGACAATGATCAACGCGATAACTTCGCCAGCCACCAGCAGATGACTCAGTCCCTGCGAAAAGCCGCTTAACGCTGAAATCAGCAGTCCAAAGAACAACGCATTCATGATGGCGCTGGGAATATCGAATTTCTGTGATTTGGTTTTTTGCGTGTTGTCCGGTAAATAACGCAGAGCGAACCACAGCGCAATCAAGCCAAGCGGAATGTTAATCAGGAACAGCCATTTCCAGCTTGCCACCGAAAGTATGGCTGCGGCTACGGTCGGGCCTGCGGCCGTCGAAACTGCCACGATCAGCGAATTGATCGCCATGCCGCGTCCCAGATATCGCTGAGGATAGATGATGCGTATCAGCGCCGTGTTCACGCTCATTAATGCAGCACCACCAAACCCTTGCAGTACGCGAGCAAAGGTTAACATCGTCAACGAAGAGGAGAGGGCGCAAAACAGCGAAGTGGCGATAAACATCGCCAGGCCAACCTGATAAACGCGCCGATAACCCAGCATATCACCCAAAAATGAGAGCGACAGCAGCGAAACGATGATTGCGATTTGATAGGCATTCACAATCCACACGGATTCAGCCGGGCTGGCGTTCAGCTCGCGGGAAATCGTGGGCAAAGCCACATTTGCAATCGCGCCATCCAGCACCGCCATAGTAATGCCTAAGGCGATAGTGAGAATGGCACCATAACGTTGCGGAACCGGTAATCCGTCTTGAGCAAGGGAAGGAGACATAGAGCTGAGTAGCGCCAATAAGTAAAGTAGGTGAATATCATCATGCTAATGAATTCACAGAGCAAAAGCATCGCGTTTACGCATAAATTTTATCTTAAAATATGTCTTGTGACGTAAACGATTGCCGTCGTGCCGGGCATAACTCTATACTGGTCCCTCGTTCCGTTTTTTTTGAAACATATTTGGAAAGGTGCAAGATGTCCTTAGCTGATAACGACAAACAGCCCGATTCGGTCTCCTCGGTACTGAAAGTGTTTGGCATTTTGCAGGCGCTCGGCGAAGAACGCGATCACGGTATTACAGAACTCGCGCAGCGCGTGATGATGTCAAAAAGCACCGTGTACCGCTTCCTCCAAACCATGAAGTCACTCGGTTACGTTACGCAGGAAGGTGAAAGTGAAAAATATTCGCTGACGCTTAAACTGTTCGAGCTGGGAGCCAAAGCGTTGCAAAACGTTGATCTGATCCGCAGTGCTGACGTGCAGATGCGTGAGCTGTCGCGGCTGACGAAAGAGACCATTCATCTCGGTGCGCTGGAAGAAGACAGCATTGTCTACATCCATAAAATCGACTCGCTGTACAACCTGCGTATGTACTCACGCATCGGCCGCCGTAATCCTTTGCATACCACCGCCATTGGCAAAGTGTTATTGGCATGGCGCGATCGCAGTGAAGTAAAAGAGATTTTGAGCGAAGTTGAGTTTAAACGCAGTACGGCCAACACGTTGGTCAGTGCGGAATCTTTGCTTGAGGTTCTGGACCAGGTAAAAGTTCAGGGTTTCGGTGAGGACAATGAAGAGCAGGAAGAGGGTTTACGCTGCATTGCGGTGCCGGTGTTCGATCGTTTTGGCGTCGTGATTGCCGGGCTAAGTATCTCTTTCCCAACGATTCGCTTTTCTGAAGATGCAAAACAGGATTATGTGGCGATGCTGCATCGGGCGGCACGCACGCTTTCTTCTGAAATGGGATATCATCAGTACACATTCTAAAAAAGCGGGCTGATTAGCCCGCTTTTTTAATTAATTATCAACCACTTCACCACTTTTCTTCAGTAGCGGGCAATCTGTAACGCCAACCACACCGCTGTCGGTATGCAGATATTGTGCGGTAATCACGCCACGCGCAGTCAGGTAACTACACTGCAATCCCAGCCCGGCAGCGTTTTTATTACTGCCTGTCAATACACCGTAGCCGGTGAGAAGCATTGCCATCCAGATAACGCCGATCACCACGATCGCCCGAATAAAAAGTTTCATTTTGTCTCCTTGTGATACATAACGCAGCTATCCGCTTATTGCTGCTACTCGTGATAATAACAGCATGCCTCGCTTTTCTCGCTGAATCGATCAGAGATAACTGAAACGGGAAAATCTGCATTGCAGCCGTACCCATTACCATTTGGCCTTGCTACAGGTAGAATGCGCGGTTGAACTGTTCTTTAGCATAAGCAAGGGTAAGACGAGGCCGTTATGAATGATTTAGCCGCAAATTCGGGTCCACTGGTCAGTTATGGCGTATGGATTATTATCCTGATCGTGGCGTTTATCGCCTGGTTTTTCATCAACCGGGCCAGCGTACGTGCCGGTGAGCAGATTGAGCTGTTGCAATCTCTGCTGGAAGAACAAAAAAAGCAAAACACCTTGTTGCGTCGTTTAGTCGATGCTCAACCGGGCGCCGAAGAAAAGAAACATGGGGAAGAACAGGATAAGCGAGATTTTATTCGTCTGATTCCAGAACGTTAATCATTAATGGAGGCTGGATGGCTTGGAAAAATCCCTGGTTTGATGGAAGTAAACCGCACCATACACCTGAAGGCTTTCGCAATCTCGAACCTGATTTGCGCCAGAGCGGTGATTTAAAACGCTGGCGCAAAGAACGCAAAGAACAAGGCCTGCCGCACCCGCCGAAGGCGGGTTATCCCGCTTTTATTGAGCATTGGTGTCATCCCGCAGATTTAAGCGGAGAAGACGATCGCGTTTGGTGGCTGGGTCATGCCGCGTTGTTGCTGCGTCTGAATAAGCACTACATCTTAATCGATCCCGCGTTGTCAAAGCGCGCATCACCTTTTGCTTTTGCCGGGCCGCAGCGGAAAACGCCGTCGCCGCTCGATATCCACCATTTGCCTCGGCTTGATTACGTCTTAATTTCGCATAATCACTACGATCACCTTGATAAACCTACGGTGAAACGTATTGCGCGCCGCTTTCCACAAGCCAGATTTATTGTTCCGCTGGGATTAGCGCGTTGGTGCCATCAGCATGGTTTACGTCATGTCCATCAACTGGACTGGTGGCAGCATACCGAGTTTGCCGGTATCCGCATTGATGCTGTTCCTGCGCGCCACTGGAGCATGCGAACAGTGTATGACCGAAATCGCTCTTTATGGTGTGGATGGGTAATCAGAACGCCAACCCTGCGTTTTTGGTTTTCAGGAGACAGCGGATATTCTGAAAAACTGCCTGAGATAGCCAAACGGCTGGGACCTTTTAATCTTGCAGCGTTGCCTGTGGGTGCTTACGCACCAAAATGGTTCATGGGGGGGCAACACATGGACCCTGATCAGTCTGTGTCACTGTGGCGTGCCATCGGAAAACCTTTGACCATTCCCATTCACTGGGGCGTGTTTGAGTTAGCTGATGAATCACTGGATGAACCCCCCGCAGAGCTCATGCGCGCCCTACAAAGTGCAGGAGAAGATAACACCCGTTTTTCAGCATGGCGAATAGGGGAAAGTCGGGGGCTGGAGAATATCGACCAGGATAAATCCTAAAGCATCAAAATTAAATCGTGTGCAATTTAATTTTGTTCAATATCAATTTTTCACACATTTAGAAAAAATGGTAATAAACAATAGGTGCGCAATTGCTTTTAATTGGGGCAGCTGTAAATCCTCTTTCCTGATTTTGGTGCAATATCATATTAAAAATGTACGGATTAAATAGCGTTGTACAAGATTAACGCTTCGCTTATTCGCAACTCACTTGTAAGTCAGTTTAATTTAACTTTAGCATTGCCATATTAATGAAATATAGTTTTCTTAAGGTTATCCATTGGTTTAGCGCGCTTTAGTTTTGTTCGTGAAGCGTTGGTATCAGCGTTAACTGGCTCTGATGAATAGTGACTATCCTAATTTTCAATAAACGCCGACTCTGTTTTGTACCAAGATGGACAAAGTCTGCGAGCTGTTTGGCAATTATGTGTTAAGCATCAATTGTCGATTAAAAATGGCTTGCCATTAATTTACAGATATGTGATAACAATTCGTAGGTTAACGAGGTACAGTCCTGTTTATGTATGGCATCTTCAGTAAAGAAGTTACGAGTAAAGACGTTGACGTTGAATACCGCTTCCTTGCCGAACCTTAATAAGTGCCTCATTCAGTAATGTCTCTGGTTTCTCTGTAGGTCAGCCTTCGGGCAAAATAAACATTCTAAGGAATTTGCAAAATGGCAAAGATTAAAGGTCAGGTTAAGTGGTTCAACGAGTCTAAAGGTTTTGGCTTCATTACTCCTGCTGACGGCAGCAAAGATGTGTTCGTACACTTCTCTGCTATCCAGGGCAATGGTTTCAAAACCCTGGCTGAAGGCCAGAGCGTTGAGTTCGAAATTCAGGACGGCCAGAAAGGCCCAGCTGCAGTTAACGTAACTGCTATCTAATTTCGTCCACAGACCTGGTGCTTTGCACCGCTGACACGAATCTTAAAGCCCTGACCCATTGGTCGGGGCTTTCTTTTGCTTTCGATGCAGCAGGGTTCAGAGTACACTTCGGCGCGTTATTTTTTTTCCGGAGTGCTTCATGTCGTTGATTTGCCCGCTTTGTCATCTTCCTCTTTTGCTTAACGATCGCAGCTGGCACTGTGAGAATCGTCATCAATTTGATCAGGCAAAAGAGGGCTACGTCAATTTGCTGCCCGTTCAGCATAAAGGGTCGCGCGAACCCGGTGACAGCGCAGAAATGATGCAGGCGCGGCGCGAATTTCTTCAGGCTGGGCATTATCAACCACTACGCGAGCGTGTCGTTGAACTGCTCGCCGGGCATCTTGGTCAGACAAGTGTGCAATTGCTGGATATCGGTTGTGGCGAAGGGTATTACACCGCAGCCATGGCCGCGCATTTCACCGGGCAGGTTTATGGGCTTGATGTAGCGAAAATGGCGATTCGCCTCGCTGCTAAACGCTATCGGGATATCCTGTTCTGCGTTGCGTCCAGTCAGCGATTGCCTTTTGCAGACGCTTCACTCGATGGCATTGTCAGAATTTATGCCCCCTGCAATGAAACTGAGCTGGCACGAGTGATAAAACCGGGCGGCGTTATCCTTACAGTGACGCCAGGCGCGCACCATTTACAGCAACTTAAAGCGCTGATTTATCGAGAAGTACAATTGCATACGCCAGAAGAAAAAGTCTATGCAGGTTTTGAGCAAGCAGCGCAACATTCGCTGCGCTACAGCATGACCTTGAGCGGTGGCGATGCGGCGAAACTTTTACAAATGACGCCGTTTGCCTGGCGTGCGCGGGAAGAGGTTTGGCAAACCCTGCAACAAACCAACACTTTTGAGTGTGATGCCGATTTCACGTTGACGCTCTGGCGCCGAGATTAACGCGCTTCAACTAACGTCTGATAGATGCGTTCCAGATCGTCGAGTTGCTGCACAGCGATTAACAAGCGGCGCTGCTCCAGTTGCATAACCAGAATGCCATCTTCGGAAAGATTGATGCTTTGAATGCGGGTGTAATCAATCCACACGCCCGCGTAAAACAGCCCCTGATTTTTCATGAGCAGTTTCGGCTTACGCAGCCAAAACAACCAAAATGCCAGAAAGCACAACACCAACAGCAGTGTGGTTGTTTGTTGCGGGCCTTGGTGTGAAACATTATTCCACAGCAGAATGAGCAGCAGGCCGATAAAAATCAGGCTGTCTATTTTGTGTCGACGGCGTAAGGAAACGCGCAACAGAGTAGGGCCACGTCGACGCGGTAAAACAGCTTCATCATAAACAGCGAAGATCAGCAGTGCAGCAATACAGAGCACGATGATAGCGTCGGTCAGTGACATTATTCTTCCTCAAACGAAATTATCTCAACCGCTCAGGCTCAGATAAGTACGCTAAAAAATCGGGAGCTAACGCTCCCGACATTTCACATTTACAGACCTAAAAAGCCGATCCAGTAACCAAAAATACCAAGGGCAAAGAAGCCAACGATGATCCACAGCGCATTGACCTTGCGGCGTAACAGCCACATGCAGCCGAACGTCAACAGCAATGGCACCACGCCAGGCATCAGCTGATCAAGGATGGATTGCACCGTCGTTACCGTGGTTTTCCCGGTCTGATCGGTGATACGTGATACCACCAACGGGATATTCACGTGCGTCCACTTGTTTACCAACGCGCCCATGACAAACAGGCCAAGAATCGACGCGCCCTCCGTCAGTTTTTGCAGGAAGCCGCCGCCCATATCGCTGACAATATCAATCCCTTTGCGATAACCGTATGCCACACCGTAGTAACGCGTAAGCAAGCGGGCAACGTTGAACAGGATAAAGAACAGTAAGGGCCCCAGCAGGCTGCCGCTCATGGCGATTCCCGCGCCCAAGGCGGCAAACACCGGACGTACAGTACCCCAGAAAATAGGATCGCCTACGCCTGCCAAGGGTCCCATTAATCCAACTTTGAGACCGTTAATTGCGCCATCATCAATGGCTGCACCGTTAGCACGCTGCTCTTCCATTGCCATGGTAACGCCTAACACTGGCGCTGCCACGTAAGGATGGGTATTAAAGAACTCAAGGTGACGCTTAATTGCCTGTTTGCGATCGTCATTGTTCTCAGGATAGAGACGACGAATGACCGGCACCATTGAAAAACAGAATCCCAACGCCTGCATGCGTTCAAAGTTCCATGAACCCTGAAACAGGTTTGAACGCAGGAATACCGCACGTACATCGCCTGGCGTCAGCTTCTTCTCAACCTTTGTGATATCTACCATGTTGTCACCTGTTCCTTAATCAAGTTCGTTGTCGAGGTCATTAGCTGACGGACCTGCGGCAGGCGCACCGGCCACGCGGTTATATTTAGGACTAAGCTGGATATACAGCACCGCCATCACAACGCCAATCACGCCCAGCGCGACCAGGTTGAAGTCGGTGAAAGCCGCAGTAACGAAACCCAGATAGAAGAACGGCATCAGGTAGCCTGCGCGCATCATATTAATGACCATCGCATAACCTACGACCACGATCATGCCACCGGCGATGTTCAAGCCGTTGGTGACCACTTCAGGGATGGAGCTGAGTAATGCATGAACCGCACTGGTGCCGACTGAAATCGCCACGATCAACGCAGGAATGGCAATACGCATCGCTTGTAACAGCAAGGCCGAGACGTGGATCCACGATATAGCCGTGAGATTACCTTTCTCTGCTGCTTTGTCAGCAGCATGTTGAAAGGCTACGGTAAGAGTACGAACAATAATCGTCAGAACTTGTCCAGCAGCCGCTAGCGGAATGGCCAGTGCGATACCCGCACCCACGCTTTGACCACCGGCAATAACCAGTATGGTGGAGATAATTGAGGCGAGGGCGGCGTCAGGCGCTACGGCGGCCCCAATGTTCATCCAACCCAGTGCAATCATCTCCAGCGTACCGCCGATAATGATCCCGGTTTTCATATCGCCCAGCACGGCACCAATCAAAGTACAAGCCACCAGCGGACGGTGAAATTGAAACTCATCAAGAATGGACCCCATACCGGCAATACAGGCGACGATAAATATTAAAACAATTTGTAGTGCGGATATTTCCATCATACTTCTTGTCCTCAGCAGGATAGCGAAATTGAGCCTACTCGCGCAGGCGCATGTGGCTGCAAATTACGCGTTAACCTTCGCAATGAGATCCATCATTTTCAGTTTCGGGTCGTTGGAGACTTTGCGCACTTCCAGCTCAATGTTGCGTTCATTTAATTTGCGGAAAGCGGCGATATCTTGCTCATCGACCGATACCGCGTTATTCACTTGTGTTTTGCCCTGGCGAAATGCCATGCCGCCGATATTAACGGTTTTAATATCGACCCCTTGTTCAACGACACGCAGTACATCGGTAGGATTGGTAAACAGCAGCATCACGCGGTCACGTCCATATTTCGGGTTGTTCCAGACGCGAACCATTTTGTCGACATCAACGACGTGTGCCGTTACGCCGGGCGGCGCAACCTGAGTCAGCAGCGTTTTACGCACATGATCCTTGGCGACTTCATCACTTACGACGATGATGCGGTTAACGTTAGTCTCTTTTGTCCAGCGGGTAGCAACCTGGCCATGAATCAATCGGTCATCGATGCGTGTCAGACCAATCTTCATATGGTCACCGGGTGCCATAGGTTGTTGTGGTTGTGCTGCAGCGGGAGCGGCCTTAGCGGGAGCAGGTTCTTCCTCTTTGGCTTTAAGCGCTTTTACGCCTTCACGTCCCGTTTCCACGGCGATGGCAACCAGTTCATCAAAACCCGGATCGTCATCGCGCGCCATCAGCGTTTCCACTAACATGGGAATGTTTACCCCAGCCACGACGTCATGATTCTCTTTATCAACTACCACGCGGCTGGCCGCGTTAAAAGGGCTGCCGCCCCAGGTATCCACTAAAAATAACACGCCTTTTGCGGTATCCAGCTCTGCAAGACGTGCCTGATATTTCTCGATAAGCGTTTCTGCATTTTCACCGGGCACGAAGTCGATCCATCCGACATTCTCCTGCTCACCCAACAGCATTTCTGCTGTTTTAAGCAGTTGTTCGGCTGCCCAGCCGTGTGTACCAATTACAATAGCAATGGTCACGTGCTACCTCCGTTCGCTAGAGAGGTTCATCTGAAGTGAATGAACCGTTAAGAGTTATCGCTTCGGTTACATCAAAATAGGTGTAGCCTGATCATTTGGATACGTTTGAAAATTCATCAGTTAACGGTATTCGGGCTAGAAGTTCGCGATTTATTTTAGTGATCGAAAAAATAAATTATGTGATGTTTGTCAGTTATTCAGCGCCTAACTTCTGGAATTTGAATTTTCAGCACGCTTACGCCATCACGCAGCAGATTGTAAAGGTAAGAAAATTTTTTGACGCCATTGCACTAACTGTTACATTAACGATCTGTTTATTATTCAGGAGTAACGGGCATCAGCCCACCTTTATGGATCGTCACCGACGTCGCTTAACCTGTTCTTTGCGCCTTCTGGCGCGTCATTTCACGCCTGACGGCGTATTCACTGCTCATTCAAATGCATTTTTGTCACGCCCAATGGTGCTGGCACACTCTCGCGCAATCTGTTCCTCGTTCAGGAGTCATTAATGGAAATTCTATTCGACCCCTCAATTTGGGCGGGTTTACTCACGCTTGTCGTGCTGGAAATCGTTTTAGGCATCGACAACCTGGTGTTTATCGCCATACTGGCCGACAAACTGCCACCGAAGCAGCGTGATAAAGCGCGTCTGATCGGTTTGTCACTGGCCTTGGTCATGCGTTTGGGTTTGTTGTCGCTGATCTCCTGGATGGTGACGCTAACGCGGCCCCTATTCAGCGTAGGCGATTTCAGCTTTGCTGGACGAGATTTAATCTTGTTGGCAGGGGGGCTGTTCTTGCTGTTTAAGGCAACGATGGAACTGCATGAGCGGCTGGAAAACCGTCAGCTTGAAGGTTCAGGTAATCGTGGCTACGCCAGTTTCTGGGCGGTGGTGACGCAAATTGTGGTGTTAGATGCGGTGTTCTCACTCGACGCGGTGATTACCGCTGTAGGTATGGTAAACCACTTACCGGTGATGATGACCGCCGTGGTCATTGCCATGGGTGTGATGTTGTTGGCGTCAAAGCCGCTGACGAATTTCGTCAACGCGCATCCAACCGTAGTGGTGCTGTGTCTGAGCTTCCTGCTGATGATCGGTTTGTCGCTGGTGGCGGAAGGTTTTGGCTTCCACATTCCTAAAGGGTATCTCTACGCTGCCATTGGCTTCTCAATCCTGATTGAGATGTTCAACCAGATTGCACGTCGCAACTTCATTCGTCATCAGTCGCATCGTCCCATGCGTGAACGTACCGCAGAAGCTATTTTGCGCTTAATGGGTGGAAGAAATCGCGCGCAGCCAACAAGCAGTGAAGAATCAGCCTTAGCCGAGGCGATGCCACAGGAAGCGTTTAAAGATGAAGAACGCTACATGATCAATGGTGTTCTGACGCTGGCATCACGTTCTATTCGTAGCATTATGACCCCGCGTGGTGAAATTTCTTGGGTAGACGCCAATCGTCCGGTTGATGAGATACGCGTTCAGCTGCTTGATACGCCTCACAGCTTGTTCCCTGTATGTCGCGGTGAACTGGATGAAATCGTCGGTGTAGTCCGGGCGAAAGAGCTGTTAGTGGCGCTGGAACACGGTATAGACGTAGCGTCCTTTGCTGCAAATACGCCGACCATTGTTGTGCCGGAAACGCTGGATCCGATCAACCTGCTAGGTGTTTTGCGTCGTGCCAAAGGCAGTTTTGTTATCGTTACCAACGAGTTCGGTGTAGTTCAGGGTTTAATTACCCCGCTAGACGTGTTGGAAGCTATCGCCGGTGAGTTCCCGGATGAAGATGAAACGCCGGATATCATCGCAGATGGCGACGGTTGGTTAGTAAAGGGTGGGACGGATCTGCATTCATTGCAGCAGCTACTCGACTTTCATGAGTTGGTCAATCCTGAAGAGGATCATGCATCACTGGCCGGTTTATTGATTGCTCAGAAAGGTCAGCTGCCGCTGCCGGGTGAAGTTATTGATATCGCGCCACTGCATTTCCAAATTATCGAAGCGACAGATTATCGTGTTGACCTGGTGCGTGTGACCAAGGACAAGCCTTACGATGAAGATGAAGAACAGCAGGCGTAAAGCGAAATAATCGAACTTAAAACGCACCGTTGATCGGTGCGTTTTTTTTGATTTATGTTTTGGTCGAAGCAGTGAAAGAGCAGGTTAAATTATTAAGCTTCAATGTCACTTTGATGGTGTTCCAGCCATGCCGGGAAATCTCCCAGCGGCATCGGGCGCGCATAATAATAGCCTTGCAGATGATCAACGCCACGCTCTCTTAAGTAGGCCGCTTGTTCCGCTGTTTCAACACCTTCTGCCACCAGACTGATATTCAGGCGCTGCGCCAGCGATATCACCATATCCGTTACGGTAGCGTTAATTGCATCGGTGCCAATTGCAGCGGTAAAAATCTTGTCGATTTTCAGAACATCCGGCTTCAAATCTTTTAGGTAGGAAAGCGAGCTGTGTCCAGTTCCAAAATCATCAATCGCCAGCCGAACGCCAATCTCATGCAGCTGAGAAATCACTGATTGATCGACGACCGGCAGCGCATCCCGCTCGGTTAATTCAACAACCAACTTCGGCACGGGGTTAGCCGGCCACCAAAGGTGCTGCAGATCCTCTACAATCGCCCGATTGCGGAAGTGGCTGGCAGCGACATTAATGGCAATATGAAAGGAAGGGCAACGCGGCAGGATAGGTAAATGTGCAACGACCTGATTCAGTACAAAGCGGGTGAGCGGAGCAATCAAATTCTGACGCTCAGCCAGCGGAATAAACACGTCGGGTGCAATCCAGCCCTGCCGCGCGTTATGCCAGCGCAGCAGTAACTCAATGCCATCGCACTCGCCTGTTTTGGCGTTGATCAGAGGCTGGCAGTAAACCATAAATTCGTTAGCCGTAATGCCATAGCTAATTTGCCAGCTCAGACTCATGCGATTAGCCGTTGCCAGCCAGACGATATAACCCATTAGCAGGCTTAACAGTAACGCTAGCGGAAGCTGGGAAGGCAACGTCGCCAGTGCCAGTCGCGTAGGCGATGGGCCATACAGCGTGATACTAAATGGATAACGTAGCGACGCTTCGTTGTAGCTCACCTCATCCTCTGAAGGCACTGTTGGTTCAATCAGCGGATTGCCATATTCCAAACTGTCGCCATTAACGTTAAGAATCGCTCGCTCAACCCACGGCAATTGAGGCTCAAGCAGATAATTGCTCATCAACTCAATATTAATGACCTGCAATATACCGGAGTGGTTATCGATATTTTTAGGTGTCCAGAGCAGCAAAACCGGTGAGCCTTTTAGCAAAAAATTATCGGTTGATAACATCATGCGCTGATTATTAATGGCGAGTTCAGGGTAATTCTGACTGAAAGGAATATCGCGAGGACCATAAATACTGGAGCAGTAAATGGTGTCATTTTCCACCAGCAAAATAGCGCGCACAGTTTGTGAGGCGGCTATTTTTTCGATCAGCGGAAAGCGTACATCACTGCAAGAAACGCCCACCAGTCCCAGCGTGTTATTCGCTGAAACATCTAACGGCGAGAACATCCGATCAAAACGCATAATGGCGTTATCGGCAAAATTAAGTGCTCGCTGCTCTATACGTGACTTCTCTTCAATAAAGCGAAAAGCCAGAGTCAATATAAGAACGATGGCGGCGATCACCAGCGCAATAAGCAAGCGCTTACGCCTGAATTGTCCAACAAATTGCTGGGCCATGAGCATCAGTAACCACCTTCCCAAGAGCAAGAGAAATCCAATATAACGGGGTTGTTATCGGCACGACACGGTCCAGGTTTAGGCCATGTTCCTGAAAACGGCACTGAAAAAAGCGGTATTAGAAAATTGCGCGACCCTCAAGTCGCGCGGAAAATTACTTTACATAATTCCAAGGGGCTGAGATAGCGGAGGATGCGGATTTGAAAACGATTGCACGTAAATTAAGCATTTTGCGTATCGCTTAATTTAATCACACTGGACCTTAATCGCCAAACCACCGCGCGAGGTTTCGCGATATTTCGCATTCATATCTTTACCGGTTTCATACATTGTTTCGATAACTTTATCGAGCGACACGCGCGGTTCGCTGGTACGACGTAGCGCCATACGCGCCGCATTGATCGCCTTCACTGAAGCAATCGCATTGCGCTCAATACAGGGAACCTGCACCTGACCCGCAACTGGATCGCAGGTTAATCCCAGGTTATGTTCCATGCCAATCTCTGCGGCGACGCAGACTTGTTCCGGGCTGCCACCGAGCAATTCGGCTAAGCCTGCTGCGGCCATAGAACACGCCACGCCAACTTCTCCCTGACAGCCTACTTCGGCACCAGAAATGGAGGCATTCATTTTGTACAGCACGCCAATGGCGCCTGATGCCAGGAAGTAGCGGATAAAGATATCCGGCGTAACGGTTTCGATAAAATGATCATAGTAAGCCAACACAGCGGGCACGATACCACAGGCACCGTTAGTTGGCGCAGTCACCACCCGTCCGCCAGCAGCATTCTCTTCATTAACTGCCAAAGCAAACATATTGACCCAATCGATAACATCCATCGGATCGTTGGAGTGCTTGTGAGAAGAGACTAAAAGACGACGCAGGGACGCCGCTCGACGCGGCACTCGCAGCGGACCCGGCAACACGCCTTCAGTATTTAAACCCCGATCAATACAGGCCTGCATGGTTTGCCAAATAGTCGTGAAGTAGGCGTATATTTCATCACGTGAATGCAGCGCCAGTTCATTCTTCATGACCAAACCAGAAAGCGATAAGCCGGTTTCGCGACAGTGCGCTAACAGATCTTTAGCGGAGTGGAAGGGCCAGGGAACCGACACCTCGTCTAGCGCAGATTGACCAAAATGCTCTTCATCGACGATGAAGCCGCCGCCGATGGAATAGTAGGTTTTAGACAGAATTAACAGGTCGCCGGCAAAAGCAAGTAAGCGCAATCCGTTTTCATGCAGCGAGAGGTTCTCACCGCGGAAAACCATGCCGCCTTCGCGAGGAAAATCGACTTCATGCGCGCCCTTAGCCAGCAACAGACGTTCACGCTGCTCAACGTCTTTAATAAAAGCAGGAATAGCATCAATGTTGACGCTGTCCGGTGATTCACCTGCTAATCCCAAAATAATGGCGATATCAGTGTGGTGACCCTTGCCGGTCAAAGAGAGTGAACCGTAGACGTCAACCGCAATCCGTGTCACATCATGCAGCTTTCCCTGTTCTGATAATAAATCCACAAACTGTTTACCGGCCTTCATCGGACCAACAGTATGAGAACTTGATGGGCCAATGCCCACTTTGAACATGTCGAAAACGCTAATCACAGGTGACACTCCTCACAAATTATTCTAAGTCTGCCGAAGCAGTTTATGGCGCTAATAGTAACCATCACCAACCAGAAAGCAGTAGCTTTTCGCATGAAAAAAACTAATTAAAAAGGCGAGAAAATATTATCGTTCTGGCGGACTGCATACCGCAAAGTTTAGGACATGGGGCTAAAGGAAACTGGGCGTGACCGAACAGAACAATCACAAAGAATGCGAAGCCCCTGTCCAGGTCTGGCACATCACGTCGTGGTGTTATCGAGACGTCGAATTGCGGGTGTCAGGCTCGCGGCCAGTGTGGCAATCAGCACTGCGGCGGCTGAAGCCAGCAGTACGTTCATATTGCCAAAATGCATAGCCAGCGGGCCAGCGGCGACTTCGCCTACAGGAATGGCCACAAATGAACCCATCGCGTCCCAGGCATAGACGCGTGCCAGTTTATCGGGGGCGATATGTGTTTGTAGCGAATGTGCCCAAACGACACCAAACTGGCCAAATCCCACGCCGGCGATGAAAAATGCAGCCATCAACAGTAAAGCAGAAGGAACCAAACTCAGCACGATAATGGGTAACGCACAAAGAGCGACCAGCAGAGTGCCAACAAACAGCTCCCGGCGTGGACGCCATCGAAGTGCAATAAAAGATCCAACAAACAATCCCAGACTTTGTGCCGCTAAGCTCATTCCCCAGCCTGCTCGGCCAAAGGTTGAATCAGCTACAACAGGTCCGATTACCATCATCACGCCACTAAACGCGGCGTTAACAAGGGTGAACTGAACCACGATAATCCACACCCAGGCGCGGCTAATAAATTCTCTCCAGCCGTCTCGCAGATCGTGAAGGATATTGCTGTTCGGTTCTGCAGACGCAACCTGGCGCGTGCTTATCAGGGTATAAAGTGGCGCGGAAAGGGCGAACCCCAGCGCATCTATAGCTAATCCCCATCCGGGGCCGACCGCGCTGGTTAATAATCCGCCCAGCGAGGCACCAATGACGGTTCCCGCGTAAACGCCGAGTTGAATAAATGCGTTGGCTTCACGAAGAGCATGCGCAGGGACGATTTGAGGCACCATTGCCGAAGACGCTGGCAGTGCAATACCGGCAGCGGCGCCGTTAAAAGCGCCAAGTACGGCTAACGACACAATGGTCGCGGATCCGTCGAGCACCGTCCACGCAACGACTGCCTGAGAGAGTGCAGCCATCATTGAAGATGAAAACAGAACAACGCGCCGGGAATAGCGATCAGCGAGTATGCCGCCAATCAATAAAAAGACGATGTTAAAAACAGAACGTGCGGCAACGACAAACCCTAATTCCCCGGTTGATCCACCGATGTCCAAAACCGCAAAAGCCAGTGCAATAGGCGCAATGGCATTTCCTAAGACGGTGAGGAAACGCGCAGTAAACAAATATCGAAACGAAGGGTAATGGAATGCACGACCAGAAGAACAGGCTATTACTGTGTCGTTCAATGTCTTCTCCGAAAAGGGTCTTTTTAAAGCATAAAGAGCGGCTTTTGGTCAACATACTGTTGCCGGTTTTACCGCCAATTGTGCATCGTTAGAAGGCGATCTGCTGGCTGAGAGCGCGAATGATGCCAGCGGTCATGCCCCAAACGAGGTAATCCTCATAAATTGAGAGCCAAACTGGATGTCGAATACCGGCACGATGAATAGTTAACGAGGAATATCGGCTCAGCTGCAACGCTTCCGCTAATGGCATTTCAAAAGCGCTTTGTACTTCATCAGGATTGATCCGCAAAGAAATTGTTGCGGGTATAATGCCCACAACCGGTGTTACCTGAAAACCGGTGCTGCTGGTGACTGCAGGTAAGCTGCCGAGTATCTCGACCTGGCTAGGGTCGATGCCCACTTCTTCATACGCTTCTCGTAATGCCGTAACGATCAACGATTCATCGCTGGCATCCTGCATGCCGCCAGGAAACGCGACCTGGCCTGCATGTTTGCGCAGGGCGTGGGATCGTTGTGTTAATAACAATCCAGGCTGTTCACGCGCGATAATCGGCACTAAAACCGCAGCATGACGGCCTGCCAGGCGGTGCGTTTGCTGCAGCGGCTGATGCAAGATAAAGCGACTACGAAAGGCTTCAAGCGTCAGTGAAGGTGTCATTTACTCTCCCTGCTCAAGGGTCGGCAAAATGCGGCTCACCTTGTGAAAGGTTTCTTGATACTCCGCGTCCAGTTCACTGTCTGCGACCAGACCGCCGCCTGCGGAACAATAAAGCTGCTGCGCTTCGGCAATCAGTGTACGAATGGCGATACTGGTATCCATGCGGCCGCAAAGGCTGAGATAACCGATGCTACCGCACCATGCATTACGGCGCTGCGGTTCGAGTTCATCAATAATTTGCATTGCACGGATTTTGGGGGCGCCGGTGATTGAGCCACCGGGGAAGCAGGCGCGCAATAAATCTGTGGCGTGCAAAGTGTTAGGTAATGTGGCGCGAATGGTGCTGACCAGATGATGCACCGCCGGAAAAGGCTCAACGATAAATAATTCCGGCACGCTGACGGAACCGGGCAACGCGACACGTCCAATATCGTTACGTAGCAGATCGACAATCATCAAATTCTCGGCGCGATCTTTTTCAGAGGCGGCAAGCTGCTCGGCTTGCTGGCGATCGGCGGCGGGATCGTCCATTCTTGGGCGCGTTCCTTTGATGGGACGCGTTTCAATCACACCCTGGTCAAGCGCCAAAAAGCGCTCCGGCGACAGGCTCAGAATCGCACTGTCGGGCAGACGCAAGAATGCGCTGAACGGCGCGCGATTAGCGTGGTTAAGCGTGCAAAACGCCTGCCATTCGTCACCTTGATAGCTTGCCTGAAACCGCTGCGCAAAGTTGACCTGATAACAATCGCCCGCCTGAATATACGCCTGCACCGCTTGGAAGCGTTTGGCGTAGTCGTCGTAGCTGAGATTGGATTGCCAGCTGCTGTTAAGCGAAAAGGGTAGGGCAGTGCGCTCAGGCCATTTTTCAAGCCATGCCAGGCGTGCCTGTAGATCATTCAGCGCAATCAGCGTGAGGGAGTGTAAATGGTGATCGGCGATTAACGCCCAGTCATAAATGCCAACCGCCATGTCGGGCGTATTGAGATCGGCTTCGGCCATCTCTGGCAACGGTTCAAATCGGCGACCCAGATCATAACCAAACAGGCCCAGCGCCCCACCTTGAAAAGGCAGATTGGCATTGGATGTTGGCTTTATGCCAAGGGCATCGCACTGCTGTTGCACCAGTTGTAACGGACAACCCGGCGTGTCAATAACCTGATCACCCTGACAAACAGTGGTCAGCAGCCCGCGTGTGGTTAAGGTCACGCGCGGATCGGCGGTGAGAATATCAAAACGGTTATCGGCGTGATCGGCATTGCCAGAAGAGAGCAACATTGCCCAAGGAAGATGTGCTATGCGGGCAAAGCGCTGGGTAAGCGCATCCGGGGTATACTTTAAGCTGAGGGTTTCTACAATCATCGGGCAAAAGATCAAACGTCAATGAGGGCGCTAGACTGACATATTTTTAACGCACTAGCACCTGTTAGTTCCACGTGGAATAATGTCCGCCCAAAACCAGGAGTAGAACATGTTTACAGGTTTACCGGCACTTTCTCACGAACAGCAGCAGCAGGCAGTTGAGCGAATTCAGGAGTTGATGGCGGGCGGCATGTCTAGCGGTCAAGCCATCACTCAGGTTGCTCAAGAAATTCGTCAAAATCATAAAGGCGAGCAAATTCGAGCGCTCTTTGAAGATGAAGACGAGGATGAAGAAGTCTGACGCCCGCCGTTTTGCTTACTTCAGTTTCGTCTATTTCAGTATGGTTTAAAGAGCAGCAATAATTTTGATTTCAACTTTGTATTTTGGGTTCATTAAACCGGCCTGAACCGTACAGCGAACGGGGGCGTTATCGGGGGAAACCCATGCGTCCCAGGCGCGATTCATTGCAGCAAAATCGGCTTTGTCGACCAGAAATAGGGTGGCATCAAGGATTTTGCTTTTATCACTTCCCACGCGCGTTAACAGTGCGTCAATAACAGCGAGAGCATTTGCCGTTTGCTCTTCCGCATCTGCATCCAGATTTTCCGGCACGCTGGTGTAATAAACAGTGTCATTGTGAATCACGGCTTCGGACATGCGGTGTTCCGGGTCAATACGCGTAATGCTCATGTTCTTCTCCTTAGTTTTAAGTCGATTAGCCTGACATAACTCTGCCATTGCTGTCATCTTTTGTTAAAAACAGACGTAAAAGCCATCACTGAAAGCATTGGCTTCTCTTTTTTAGAGATGAATTCATAAAAAATATACCCGCTTAATTATCTGAAATTGAACTAAAAATCCGAAATATACAAATGAGAATCCTTATCGTTACGCTTTTATTCTCAGCGACCTCGTTCCAGGCTTAATGGGCTGCTTCAGGCGAATCACTTACCAGGAGAAGAACATGTTTCATCATTCATCAAAACTTCAGTATCCCGTCCGTGTCGAAAAGCCCGATCCCGAGTTTGCGATGTTGCTGCAACAAGCGATTGGTGGGATTGAAGGCGAGATCCGTGTTGCGATGCAGTATTTCTTTCAGGCGATGGGCGCACGCGGCGATGCGCGCATTAAAGATCTACTGATATCAACGGCAACAGAAGAGTTAGCCCATATTGAAATGCTTGGCCATGCTGTTGCGCTTAATCTGGAGGGTGCACCGCTTTCTTATCAGGAAGCTTCTGCAAAAGATCCGGTGGTTAATGCGATTCTGGGCGGAATGAATCCGCGTCATATATTGTCATCTGGCCTGGCTGCGATGCCGGTTAATGCAAACGGCGTATCATTCGATATGAGTCACATTTATGCTTCTGGAAACGTCGCGGCGGACATGTTGGCGAACGTTACCGCGGAAGCAACAGGCCGCGTGCTGGCTACCCGCTTGTACAATCTTACGGAAGATAAGGGAATGAAAGATTTCCTCTCTTTCCTGATTGCTCGCGACACAATGCACCAGCAACAGTGGCTGGCGGTCATTGAGGATATGGGCGGATTGAGTGCTTCTCTACCCATTCCTAATAGTTTCCCGCAATCTGAAGAGGCGCAGGAACATTCCTATTACTGCCTCAATACTTCATTAGACAAACCACTGCCTAAAGGACGCTGGAGTGAAGGACCGGCATTTGATGGAGTGGGCGAATTTAGTGCGAAAGAGCAGCCTGATATTTTGGGTGAAGAACCTGTTTTAGGGCATGCTCGTGCGGGGTCAGGTGCGCAGTCGGAACAAATGCTTTCAGCATCTGCATCATCGCCTTCTGTTCTGAAAAAATAATCATCTGAGCCTGAATGCTCAAGTCATAAAAAAACCGGCATTTGCCGGTTTTTTTATGCTGATCTAAATGTAAAATCAAAACCCATGATCGTCGGGTGTTTTGCTGACAACCCTTTCCAACAGCGTTCTTAGCAGATCCTGTTTTACGTGATCAGAACTGCTTTCCAACTCAGCAATAATAAAAAGAATAATCGCTTTATTACTGACATGCCCATTAGCCATTTCAACTCGCTCTACAATCGCATTTAAAAGCTGAGTTTCTGGAGAATACCTGTCTCCGCTATCTGAAAGAGAGGCGGAACTATTATTAATGATTGTGCTGTGCTGCATTACAATATTCTCGACTATAATTTGTTGTTTTTCGGAAGCAATCCAGTGTTTATTTTCATCAGCGCTGGTTGTTAAAACTATATATATGACGCGCGCCAATTGACGATTCGGCGCTTTACGATCTCTTTCTGAAATGATAAGGCATTTTACTTTTCTCTTTTAGAGATAACTGAATCCCAAAAGATTATTAATTATTGGATGAAACTTTCAAGGATAAGCCGTAAAGGCAGGCGCAAAAACGTCTTTTATTCATTTCTCTTTTCGCTGAGTAAAATTAATGGATGAACCCAGTGAATGAGCGATGAAATCATCAGCGGCCAAATAACAGACCAATCAAAACATGATAATGACGTTCTTCTTCAGCGCTTGAGGCAAGTTCAAGACGGCGCACTAATTTGGTACACAAGGATTTGCGATTGAGATTGCCGCCTGCACGAAGAATCTCGACAACAATCTGTCCCAGGGTTTCTTGCTGGGAGGGTAGCGAAGCCTTGTTAAAATAGCGGGCAATGTCGTTTGCGGAATTCGGTACGAGTCCGTTCTGGCGCATGTTCTACCCTCAATATGTCATCATTTGGTGATCGGCGTTTTCTGAGGCGAAAGTTATACAAAAACTAAACCTTTGTACAGGGATTCGTTAAAGCTTAGGGATTTAATTTTAACGTTAAGAAACCATTTAAGGATAAACAATCACTTAAGTCACAGCTATGAACTAATATTTTTTTGATCAGAAAAGCGGATCGGCTGAGGGTGTTCAGGATTTGTCTTGCTTGAGGAAGGAGAAAGCAGATGCACAGAGGGGTGCATCTGCCGGAAAGCGCTACAGGTTACTCTTTTAAAGCGCTTTGCTGCAGCCAAAGATCGGTACCAAATATACGGTTTCCCTCTTTGGGTTGACCGGTAAGCGTGAGCCAGTTGAGCTCAGCGCGATTGCGGTTTGCCGGCTGCAAGAAGCTTGATAACCATTTCCGCGCGTCATAAATGAGTTGTAGACGCGCATCACTGCTCTCCACCTCGGCCATCAAAGTCAGTTTATTCATCAACGCATCGACACTGATTTGCTGATCGTTAACGGCGAGACTTACCGCTGCTTCACCAATAACGGCATGTCCTTTTTGTTCATCATGAAATAGCAAAGTTGTACCTCCGTTATATTGATGTTGTAGTGATTTACCTAGTGTTGAAATTTAAGCCTAGCAGAAAATAATGATTTTGGGAGCGACGTTGTTGGCTTCAGCTTATAACAGCAATAGGCAAAGGTTGTTGACACTATTATTATCGCTGCAATTTTCTGGAATAAATCGCGAGAATCCGTAGTGAATAAACGCTGATAATTCGTCGTGATATGAACTGCAGATAATCACTTATTTTTATTGAGGTTTATGCGTCATTTAGAGGGCTAATTGCTTTAATTAATAAGGCTGAAAAAAGAGAGGGTTAACCGGTGATTAAAAACAAATATATTTAATGCTTGTTTTAATTTCGGCTTCAAGTCGATTCTCCTCAATTCTTTTCGCGTCTGAATCGGCTTGTCTTTCAAAAATAATATTTTACAACGCGTAGCATAAAGGGGGAGGTAACTGTTTAATTGCTTAAAGAACAAGGGTTAATACAAACGTTACGATAATTCGGGCCTTTTGCTTAACGCCTACAATACTGACATAATTACAGTGTTTTTGCTGTTCTTTGAGAGGGTATGTGGCAGACGATTTTGCAGTGGATGGCGCGCTTGCGCAGGCGATTGCTGGTTTTAAACCCCGTGAAGCGCAGCGTGAAATGGCGCAGGCGGTCTCAGAAGCCGTAAAAGGCTTGGGCGAACTGGTGGTAGAAGCGGGAACCGGTACAGGAAAAACTTATGCATATTTAGCCCCAGCGTTACGTGCCGGTAAAAAGGTTATCGTTTCCACCGGCTCTAAAGCCTTGCAGGACCAGCTTTATAGCCGCGATCTGCCCACCATTGCCAAAGCGCTGAAGTTCACGGGCAAAACGGCCTTGTTAAAAGGGCGCTCAAACTATCTTTGTCTTGAACGTCTGGAACAGCAGTCCATGGCGGGCGGCGATTTGACTATTCAGGCGCTGACCGATCTTGTCACATTACGTGGATGGTCATCGCAAACCGCAGATGGTGATATCAGTAGCTGTGGTGGCGTAACGGAAGATAGCCCAATCTGGCCTTTGGTCACCAGCACCAACGACAATTGCCTCGGCAGCGACTGCCCACTCTATAAAGAGTGTTTTGTCGTTAAAGCGCGGAAACGTGCCATGGATGCTGACGTCGTGGTGGTGAATCACCATCTGTTTCTGGCTGATCTGGTGGTTAAAGAGAGTGGCTTTGCTGAATTGATCCCTGAAGCTGACGTAATGATCTTCGATGAAGCCCATCAGTTGCCTGATATTGCCAGCCAATATTTTGGCCAACAACTTTCCAGCCGCCAGCTTTTGGATCTCGCCAAAGACATCATCATTGCTTATCGCACTGAAGTACGCGATGTACAGCAACTGCAAAAATCAGCCGATCGCCTGGCGCAATGCGCGCAAGATTTTCGCTTATCCTTGGGCGATCCGGGCTATCGCGGCAATTTGCGGGACTTACTCAGCGATAACAATATCATGCGCATGTTCACCTTATTAGATGATGCGCTGGAGCTCTGTTACGACGTTATAAAAATGTCGCTGGGTCGTTCCGCTTTATTGGATGCCGCTTTTGAGCGTGCCGCTCTTTATCGGACTCGCCTGAAACGGCTGCGCGCCATTAGCGAACCCGGCTTTAGTTATTGGTATGAATGCACTTCACGGCATTTTACCCTGGCGTTGACGCCGCTTTCTGTAGCGGAACGCTTCCGCGAAGTCATGGATAATCGCAAAGCTGCATGGATTTTTACCTCCGCCACGCTGGCGGTCGATGAAAAGATGGATCACTTTGCCGATCGCTTAGGCGTGAATCAGGCGAAAAGCCTCATCCTCAACAGCCCGTTTGATTTTTCCCAACAGGCGCTGCTTTGCGTGCCGCGTCATTTGCCTGAACCCAATCGCCCCGGCGGTGCGCGTCAACTGGCGCAGATGATGAAACCGCTTATTGATGCCAATAAAGGGCGCTGCTTCTTTCTTTGCACCTCTCACCTGATGATGCGTGAGCTGGCGGCAGAGTTCCGCGCCTCAATGACATTGCCAGTGCTGGTGCAAGGTGAGACCAGCAAAGGCCAGTTGCTCAAACAATTTATTGAGAAAGGCAACGCGTTGCTGGTTGCGACCAGCAGTTTCTGGGAAGGCGTGGACGTGCGGGGAGACGCGCTTTCATTAGTTATCATCGATAAATTACCGTTCACATCACCGGAAGATCCGCTGTTAAAAGCGCGCATGGAAGATTGCCGCATTCGCGGCGGCGATCCGTTTGCGGATGTGCAATTACCGGATGCGGTGATTACGCTGAAACAGGGCGTCGGTCGTCTCATTCGTGATACCGAAGATCGGGGGGTGTTGGTGATTTGCGATCAGCGTTTAGTCTCGCGTCCTTATGGCGCCTTGTTCCTTAACAGCCTGCCACCCACGCCGCGTACGCGTGATATTGGCCGTGCTATTGCGTTCATTCGTCAGCAACCGACAGCGTAATTTTGTGCTAAGATGCGCGCCGTTTTTGAATCTCCAGAGGTGGTTATGTCTGCCCGAATTTTAGCGCTGGATACCGCGACAGAAGCGTGTTCAGCCGCGTTGTTAAATCAGCAATACATTGATGCTCGCTTTGAAATTGCGCCGCGCGATCATACGCAGCGTATTCTCCCGCTGGTTGAAGAATTATTAGTGGCACAGCAGCTTGAATTAACCGAGCTAGATGCGCTGGCTTTTGGTCGTGGCCCTGGCAGTTTTACCGGCGTACGTATCGGCATTGGCATCGCACAAGGTTTAGCGTTTGGTGCAACGCTACCGATGATTGGTGTATCGACTTTAGCCACGCTAGCGCAAGGTGCCTGGCGTCAACAGGGCGCCAGCCGGGTGTTGGCTGCCATTGATGCGCGTATGGGTGAAGTTTACTGGGCCGAATATCAGCGTGATGAGAAAGGCGTATGGCAGGGTGAAGCCAGTGAAAGCGTACTATCGCCAGAGGCGGCGTTAACACGCATGCAGGCGCTGGAAGGCGAATGGCACACCGCTGGCACCGGTTGGCAAGCCTATCCTGAATTACAACAAGGTCATGCGCTGCAACTTACTGCAAGTGAAGTTTTGCTTCCGGCTGCGCAAGATATGCTGCCATTAGCACAACAGGCGCTTGAGCAGGGCAAAACGGTTCTGCCTGAACATGCGGAACCGACTTACTTGCGTAATGAAGTCGCCTGGAAAAAATTACCGGGCCGCGAATAGCCACGCAACTTATTGTTATGCGACCAGTCTAAACAATTATTATCTGGAGATCGCCTATGTCAATTTGCCGTAAGAGCCTGTCGGGCCTGTTGTTGACCTGCACGCTGATTTTAACGGGTTGTGTTTCCATTCCGGACAACATTAAAGGCGGCTCGGCGCTCCCGCAGCAAGATCTATTGCGCGTGATGAATGATCCAGCCATTTATAAAGGTCAGGAGTCACGTTTTGGCGGCAAGGTGGTCAACGTGAAGAATCTCAATGGCAAAACCCGCCTTGAAATTGCGACCCAGCCACTGGATGATAGCGCACGTCCACGCCTTGGCGCGGCTTCCGTTGGACGGATATACGCTGATATTCATGGCTTCGTCGATCCCGTCGACGTAAAAGACCAGTTTGTTACCGTGCTAGGAGCCATCAAAGGCACTGAAGCGGGAATGATTGGTGAAGCCAAATATAACTTTGTCGTGATCGATGTGCGGGGTTATCAACGCTGGCATTTAACCAAACAGGTGATGTCGCCACCGCAACCCATTGATCCGTGGATTTGGTACGGACCAACGCGGCATCGTGCCGGTTATTGGGGGCCAAATCCTTATTGGGGCATGTACAGCAGCGGTCCCGCTCAGGTGGAAACTATCCTGACAGAATAGATCTGGCTCGTTTAATTTTTCAGCCCGGTCGCAGCGCGCGTAACCGGGCTTTTTTATTGTGCTTTTTCACTGGCACGAAATTTAGTGATGAACTTCGCAACCTCTAAAGGCCGAAATACGCAGACTGGTACAATCAGTTAAAATATTGTTAACAAACCAGTTGGGCGAGGCGGCGATGGGAATACAACATGATTATCGGGGTGCATCCTTGAATAAGGTTTGGCTAAAACGCTATCCGGCTGATGTTCCGGCTGAAATTAGTGCAGATCGTTATACCTCCTTAGTGGATCTGTTTGAGCAAGCCGCAAAGCGCTACGCTGAACAACCTGCGTTTTGGAATATGGGTCAAAAAATGACCTACCGTCAACTGGAGCAAAAAAGCCGGGCTTTTGCCGCTTATTTACAAAATGCGTTGAAGCTTAAACCCGGCGATCGTGTAGCGTTAATGATGCCAAATCTACTGCAATATCCAGTGGCACTGTTTGGTGTATTGCGTGCGGGAATGGTGGTGGTGAATGTTAACCCGCTTTATACCCCGCGCGAGTTAAAGCATCAGCTCAACGACAGCGGGGCCAGCGCGATTGTCATCGTCTCTAATTTTGCGCATACGCTGGAAAAAGTGGCGGCGGAGACCCAAGTTAAGCACGTCATCCTGACGCGAATGGGTGATCAACTGGCGCCGGTAAAAGCGACGCTGGTTAATTTCGTGGTTAAATACATTAAGCGTCTGGTTCCCAAATATCATCTACCGGGCGCGATCTCTTTTCGCAGCGTAGTGCAGCTTGGCGCTGACATGCCGTATCAACGCCCTGAAATCAGCAATGACGATTTAGCCTTTCTGCAATATACCGGCGGCACCACGGGCGTAGCGAAAGGGGCGATGTTGACGCATCGCAACATGCAGGCCAACCTCGAACAGACCCGCGCGACTTATGGCAAAGTGCTGCGTGACGGTAAAGAGTGCGTTGTCACGGCATTGCCGCTTTATCACATCTTCGCTTTAACAGTTAACGGACTGCTCTTTTTGGAGCTGGGCGGACAAAATTTGCTCATCACCAATCCACGCGATATTGCCGGTTTCGTGAAGGAAATGGCCAAATTTCCGTTCACCGCGATCACTGGCGTCAATACTTTGTTTAACGCCCTGTTGAACGACGCGGAGTTTAACAAACTCGACTTTTCTACGCTGCGCCTTTCTGCAGGCGGCGGTATGGCAGTGCAAAAAGCGGTGGCAGAGCGTTGGGAAAAACTGACCGGGCACTATTTGCTGGAGGGGTATGGTCTGACAGAGTGTTCGCCGCTGGTTTCGGTTAATCCTTATGACATCAGTAGCCACACTGGCAGCATTGGCTTGCCTGTTCCATCAACCGACGTTCGGGTGTTGGATGATGCGGGTAATGATGTTCCGCCAGGTGAACCGGGTGAGCTGTGCATTCGTGGCCCGCAGGTGATGTTAGGTTACTGGCAGCATCCAGACGCCACCGCTGAAGTGCTTAAAAATGGCTGGCTCCACAGCGGTGATATTGTTACCGTTGATCAGGAAGGATTTATCCGCATTGTCGATCGTAAAAAGGATATGATTCTGGTTTCCGGTTTCAATGTTTATCCTAACGAAATTGAAGATGTGCTAATGCAACATCCTAAAGTGCGTGAAGCTGCGGCCATTGGCGTACCCAGTGATTTATCCGGCGAAGCAGTGAAAGTCTGCATCGTAAAAAAGGATCAGTCTCTGACCAAAGAAGAGTTGCTTGATCACTGTCGTCGCCAGTTAACCGGTTACAAGGTGCCAAAAATTATCGAGTTCCGCGAAGAATTGCCAAAGACCAACGTCGGCAAGATTCTACGCCGGGAATTGCGTGATGAGGCGAAACCCAGCGCCTAATGAGCCTCAACACATTTACAGGTTGAACGCCGGCGATGACCGGCGTTTTTATTGCTTTTAACATGGAGCACCGCGCGTTGTTTGCTGCGGTGGAAAATTGAACGTGAACTATTCCCTGATTGACCAAGATGATCAACTGGCTTTGGTGTGCCAAAAAGCGCGCCGACATGCCGCTGTGGCGCTCGACACTGAGTTTGTCCGCACCCGCACCTATTATCCGCAATTGGGCTTGATTCAACTGTTCGATAATGAACAGCTGGTTCTGATCGATCCTTTAAAAATCAGTGACTGGTCCGCTTTTATTGATTTACTGACTGACACCAAGGTCACTAAATTTTTGCATGCCGGTGGCGAAGATCTTGAAGTCTTCCTGCATCGTTTTGGCGTATTGCCGCAGCCGATGATCGACACGCAAATCCTGGCCGCGTTCTCCGGTCAGCCGCTTTCATGGGGCTTCGCTTCAATGGTTGCGCACTTCACTCAGGTTGAACTGGATAAGAGCGAATCGCGTACCGACTGGCTGGCGCGCCCATTAACGGAGCGCCAATGCATTTATGCAGCAGCAGATGTGCATTATCTGTTGCCAATCGCTCATCAGCTGATGGCGTTAACCACCGAAGCGGGCAATATGGCTGCTGCGCTAAGCGAGTGCGACAACCTTTGTCAGCGTCGTCTGGATGCGCTGGTACCAGAAGATGCCTGGCGCGATATCACCAATGCCTGGCAATTGCGTCCACGCCAGTTGGCGGTACTGCAACGCTTAGCTGCGTGGCGTTTGAAAGTGGCGCGTGAAAAAGATATGGCAGTTAATTTTGTCGTGCGCGAAGAGCACTTATGGAAAGTGGCGCGCTTTATGCCGGGTTCATTGGGTGAACTGGATCATCTGGGTTTGTCAGGCCATGAGATTCGTTTTCACGGTAAAACGCTGGTGGCGCTGGTTGCTGAGGCGCAGGCGCTGGATGAAAGTGAACTTCCGCAGCCGCTGGGTAATCTGATCGATCATCCGCACTACAAGCAGGTATTCAAAGCGATGAAAGCGTTGGTGCAGCAGGTAAGTGAAGAGAGCGGATTTAGTCAGGAACTGTTGGCATCACGTCGACAGATTAATCAGGTATTGAGTCAACACTGGGGATTAAAGCCACAGGGACGTCTACCCGAATTGCTGACAGGATGGCGGGGCGAGCTGTTAAAGCCGGGTATCGATAAAATTCTGGCTGACGTTTAGTCTCTTGAACTTTCCCCTGCAACAGCGCAGGGGAAATTCAGGAAACGGCTGGTGTCATTTAGTCACTTCTTCCGTTTCCGGTAAGGTCACGTTCAGCTCCAGAATTGAGATGTCATCTCCTTTCTGATCGAGTTGGACAGTAACCATTTCCGGGTCGATCTTCACGTATTTGCAAATCACTTCCAGAATGTCGCGCTTAAGTTGCGGAAGATAGTGGGGCTCACTGTCGCCCCTTCTGCGTTCTGCCACGATAATCTGTAGCCTTTCCTTGGCTATATTGGCAGTGTTCTTCTTCCGGGATAAAAAGAAATCGAGTAATGCCATGGTTTATCCCCCGAACAGGCGTTTCAGGAAACCCTTCTTCTCTTCTTCAATAAAGCGGAAGGGGCGAACTTCACCGAGTAACCGTTCAACGGTATCGGCATAGGCTTTGCCAGCATCAGATTCGCTGTCGAGGATCACCGGCTCACCTTGGTTGGAGGCGCGCAAGACAGATTGATCTTCTGGGATCACACCAACCAGCGGAATGCGCAGGATTTCCAGCACATCTTCCATGCTCAGCATGTCGCCACGACTGACGCGGCCAGGGTTATAACGGGTTAATAGCAGGTGCTCCTTAACGGGATCCTGGCTGTTTTCAGCACGGCGAGACTTGGAAGAGATGATGCCAAGAATACGATCCGAGTCGCGTACTGAAGATACTTCTGGGTTGGTAGTAATGATCGCTTCATCTGCAAAATAGAGCGCCATTAATGCACCGGTTTCGATACCTGCTGGTGAGTCGCAGACGATGAAATCAAATTCCATGGTCGCTAAATCATTCAGAACTTTTTCTACACCTTCACGTGTTAACGCATCTTTATCGCGCGTTTGTGAAGCGGGCAGAATGTAGAGCTGCTCGGTGCGCTTATCTCTGATCAACGCTTGATTCAGTGTGGCATCGCCTTGAATGACATTGACGAAGTCATAAACAACACGACGTTCACAACCCATAATCAAATCAAGATTACGCAGACCAATATCAAAATCGATAACTACCGTTTTTTTGCCTTTCTGCGCTAAACCGGTGGCGATGGCCGCGCTTGACGTGGTCTTACCAACGCCCCCTTTACCGGATGTAACTACAATAATGCGTGCCATAAATGTTGATTTCCTTAACGAAAGAAAAGGGGCCTAATTAAGTGTCTGGATAGTCAGCGCGCCATCCTGAAGCGAGAGGCGCGCGGCTTTACCAAAAAATTCTTCCGGGATCTGATCCATAATCCAGTATTCGCCGGCAATTGAGACCAACTCTGCAGCCAGGTTGGTACAAAAAATCTGGCAATCGCGATCGCCGCTGGCACCCGCCAGCGCCCGCCCGCGCATCATGCCGTAAATATGGATATTGCCATCGGCAACCAGTTCTGCCCCGGCGCTGACGCTGCTAGTCACGATCAGATCGGCATTGCGCGCATAGATTTGCTGACCCGAGCGAACAGGTGTGTTGACGATGCGAGTTTTAGTGGCAACCGGTTCGGCCACGATCGGTTTCGCTTCTGGCTCTGGGGGTTCGCTGCGCTTTTTCCCCTCTTTACCTTCTGCCAAAACGGGCAAACCCGCACGGACGATCATCCGCTTTAGCGCTTCGTTTTTGCAGCCACTGACGCCAACAATACGCAAACCTGTTGCCAGCACCGCCTGTTGCAACTGTTTCCAGTTCACATCCCCGGTTAACGTCGCAACATTCAACACCACCGGTGCGTTTCTCAGAAAATCTGGAGCCTGGTCAATCTTGTCTTGAAGTGCCTTGCGAATCACCTCAGGATCGTGGTGATGCAGATGAACGACAGACAGGGTGAAACTGCTACCTTTGAATTCGATTGGCGTTTGCGACATCTGTCCCGACTCAGTCCTGTTTTCACTACCGTTTGCTAAGCGATGATAAATCCATCATTTTACAAAAACGGTGAATATTCGAAGTACTGCAAGCATGTTATAGTTACAGCTATATTCAGACAAGCCTCATTGCGGGTTAATTCGAGTAAAAAATATGTTTTGTGTGATCTACAGAAGTCCAATGCGTGATCAAACTTATCTCTATGTTGAAAAAAGAGACGATTTTTCAAGGGTGCCGGAAGCGCTGCTCAAAGGCTTTGGTAAGCCAAAGCTGGCAATGGTGCTAACGCTGGAAGGGCGCGACAAACTGGCTAATGCGGATATCAATAAAGTTAAGCAAGGTTTAAGCGAACAAGGCTATTATTTGCAGCTTCCACCACCGATTGAAAATTTGCTAAAAGTTCATCTTGGATCGGATAAAAAAGATTAATTCGGATTCATCTGTAAATATAATTATCTGATCAGCTCTTTCTTAGCGAATTATATTTTTTACAACTTTACATTATTAACAGCGGCGTAATTACGCCGTTATTAGCGTTATTTTTTATGTCCTCCGGTAATGTTTCTGCGCACTTAATCGCCACTGTCGTCGACAAATTAACGGTTTTTGACAATTTCCACATACCTTACCGTTAAAAGCATCTTATTATTTGCCGACGAGGTTGGCTTTCTGACCAACGCGTGCGCACTCATCAATCTGCCAGCATCGCTGGCGCCACACCTAACAAAAGCAGGGGATTAGCATGTATCAGCATCGTAACTGGCAAGGCGCTCTGTTGGACTATTCGGTTAACAAAGTGGTTTGCGTCGGCAGCAACTATGCGAAACACATTAAGGAAATGGGCAGCGCTACGCCAACTGAGCCGGTGGTGTTTATTAAGCCGGAAACGGCGTTGTGTGATTTGCGTCAGCCGCTGTCAATTCCCAGCGCCTTTGGTGAGGTTCATCACGAAATCGAACTGGCGGTTCTCATTGGGGCCACATTGAAACAGGCAACCGAAGAACATGTGGCAAAAGCGATCGCCGGATACGGTGTGGCGCTGGACCTTACCCTGCGTGACCTGCAAGCTGGATTCAAAAAAGCGGGCCAGCCTTGGGAAAAATCAAAAGGATTTGATAACTCTTGTCCGCTGTCGGGTTTTATCCCTGTATCGGAGTTTAGCGATCCACAAAATGTTGAGTTGAAGCTGGTGGTTAATGGTGAGGTTCGACAGCATGGCAATACGTCGGATATGATCCATAAAATCCTGCCGCTGATTGCGCATATGAGTCAGTATTTTACCCTGCGCGCCGGAGATGTGGTGCTAACCGGTACGCCGGAAGGTGTCGGCCCAATGCATTCTGGTGATACCCTGGAAGTGTCGTTGGCGGGCCACGGAATTAGCACCCGCGTATTGTAAAAACTTGCATCGCCGCACCAGAGGCTTTATAAGGTGCGGTTTGATTTAACGCAGGACATTGATCATGACTGACACCCCTTTCTGGCAACATAAACGCCTGGCACAAATGAGCGATGAGGAATGGGAATCCTTATGTGATGGTTGTGGTCAGTGCTGCCTGAACAAACTGCAAGATGCCGATACGGATGAGATCTATTTCACCAACGTCGCCTGTAACCAGCTCAATATTAAAACCTGCCAGTGTCGCAACTACGAACGCCGTTTCGAACTGGAAGAGGATTGCATCAAGCTGACGCGGGAAAATCTCACCACGTTTAACTGGCTACCGCGTACCTGCGCTTACCGTTTGTTAGGCGAAGGCAAAACCTTACCTGCATGGCACCCTTTACGGGCTGGCTCAAAAAAAGAGATGCATGCACAGCGGATTTCGGTGCGTTACATTGCGGTACGAGAAAGCGAAGTACGCGATTGGGAAGACCACATCATTGACCGGCCCGATCGTAACGGCTAGGTTTTGCAGTGAAGAATGAAATAACAAAAGATCGCATAAGAAAAAGGCTGCCTCAGGCAGCCTTTTTGCGTTTAGCGCAGGTTAGCGGCTAAAAAGATCGCGACGCTTGGCTTTGAAAGGCTGAGCAATCAGCACCAATAATCCGACCAACAGGTAAGCCCCAAACACCACAATCATCCATTGCGGCATGCTCAATGTCATAAAGGTCCAGCTGCGTTCTGCACAATCGCCGCTGGCAACAAACACAGCGGGCAGCCATTTATCTAAGGGGAGCCAGGTTGGAAAGCGTGCGGCAAAATCACAGGTTGTAAAAGGATTCGGGTGCAGCTGAATCATGGTGTGTTCCCATGAAAGACGCAATCCTTCCCACGCGCTGTATAACCACATCAACAGGGCGACTAAACGTAATGGTGATTTTGGTGCAAGGGCGCCGACAATTCCCGCGCCCATCACTCCGAAGAGTGCGTTGCGTTCATAAATACACATCACGCAGGGTTTTAAACCCATAACATGTTGGAACCACAACGCCGTCAGTTCCAGTGCCAGTGCCGTTAGAGCCAGTAATAACCATGCTCCACGACCACGAGAACATTGATTTAGATATCGCAACATATTGCATTCCCTGTAAACGTTAATGCTCCGCAGTGTAAACCAAAAGCGTCTCTACGCCAGCCTGGCTTCTCGTAAAATCATGTACAAACATGACGTAATATTGATCCTGGCTAGCTGAAGCGTTGGAAACGCGGCAAGTGAATTTAGTCTGTGTCGGCATACTGTGGGTGATAGATCGCCAGGAAGAAGATGACCACGCTGGAGAGCACCGCGCTAAAAAGTTAGCGCATCAAAAATACTGCATTATCCTTTTGATGTTTTTACAGGTGAGTCTCAAAAAATCCTATTCAGGTAGGGCTGAGGCAAATCACTGTATGGGATGAGAAAAAAAGCGGCTGAATTTTGCGTCAGCGCCCGCTTTTAATAGTTTCGCAGGCTATATCCGCTATAGGGCGTCTGGTATGATGAGTGCCCATCATGATAAAGAAAGCAACGAGAACAAACTGCTATGGTCATTAAGGCTCAGAGCCCAGCGGGATTTGCTGAAGAATATATTATTGAAAGCATCTGGAATAGCCGCTTTCCGCCGGGATCAATTTTGCCTGCTGAGCGTGAGCTTTCTGAATTGATTGGGGTAACGCGCACCACGCTGCGAGAAGTTTTACAACGCCTGGCGCGTGATGGATGGTTAACCATTCAACACGGTAAACCTACTCGCGTTAATGATTTTTGGGAAACGTCAGGACTCAACATTCTTGAAACGCTGGCACGACTCGATCACGATAGCGTGCCGGTTTTGATCGATAATCTGCTGTCAGTGCGCACCAATATTTCGTCAATTTTTATCAGCCGCGCGCTACGTCATCACCCTGAAAAAGCCAGAGAAGTGCTGGAAACCGTCGCGATTGCTGAGGATCACGCTGATGCTTACACCGAGATGGATTATCGCGTATTTCGCGGTCTGGCTTTCGCCTCGGGTAATCCTATCTATGGCCTGATTCTTAACGGTTTGAAGGGGTTGTATACCCGTGTTGGGCGCCATTATTTCTCAAGCCCAGAAGCGCGCCAGGTTGCACGAGATTTCTATCAAAAGCTGTTGAGCCTGTGTGACGGACAACCCGCTCAAGATGAAATTGTTGAAACCGTAAGAAATTACGGACGTCGCAGTGGCGAAATCTGGCACAGCATGCAAAAAAATCTGCCCGATGATTTAGGCAGCAAGCGATAAATATAAAAAAACCGGACATCCCATCCGGTTTTTTTACGCTGCATAAAATTAAAGCGGGCTGCCTCGCGCTGGATTTCGATCCAACAGTTCAACGCTTCCATCTTCATTCTGCTGTTCCAAAATTACATCAAATCCCCACAAACGGTGCACATGTTTGAGCACTTCACGACGGCTTTTATCCAGCGGCGTGCGGCTTTGTGGCACATAGCGCAGCGTTAACGAGCGATCACCGCGTAAATCAACGTTGTAGACCTGAATATTAGGTTCAAGGTTGCTGAGATTGTATTGCGCCGAAAGCTGTTGGCGAATCGCTCGGTATCCCGCCTCATCGTGAATGGCTGCAATTTCCAGATAATTATTGCGGTCATCATCCAGCACAGTGAACAAACGGAAATCACGCATGATTTTAGGTGACAGGAATTGGCTGATGAAGCTTTCATCTTTGAATTCACGCATCGCAAAATGCAGCGTTTCAAGCCAGTCCGATCCAGCAATGTCTGGGAACCAGTAACGATCTTCTTCGGTTGGCGTCTGACAAATACGCTTGATGTCCTGGAACATCGCAAAGCCCAGCGCATAGGGATTAATGCCGTTGTACCAAGGACTGTTATAAGGCGGTTGGAACACCACATTGGTGTGGCTGTGCAAGAACTCCATCATGAAGCGTTCAGACACTTTCCCTTCATCGTAAAGGTGATTTAGGATGGTGTAGTGCCAGAACGTCGCCCAGCCTTCATTCATCACCTGCGTCTGTTTTTGTGGATAAAAATATTGGCTAACTTTGCGAACGATACGCAGAATCTCGCGCTGCCACGGTTCGAGCAACGGTGCATTTTTTTCCATGAAATAGAGCAGGTTTTCTTGCGGTTCAGAAGGGTAGCGAGCAGCTTCAACCTGCACCGTCTCTTTCTCGCGACGCGGCAAAGTGCGCCACAGCGTATTTACCTGACTTTGCAGATACTCTTCGCGGCTTTTCTGTCGCGCCTTCTCTTCCTGCAACGAAATCTTCTGAGGACGCTTATAGCGATCAACGCCGTAATTCATCAGCGCGTGGCAGGAATCCAGCAGCCGTTCAACAACTTCTACGCCGTAGCGTTCTTCGCAGTCGGTGATGTAATTCTTAGCGAATAGCAAGTAATCAACAATCGAACTGGCGTCGGTCCAACTGCGGAAAAGATAATTATTTTTGAAGAAAGAGTTGTGACCGTAGCAGGCGTGCGCCATCACCAGCGCCTGCATCGTCATGGTGTTTTCTTCCATCAGATAGGCAATACAAGGATTAGAGTTGATCACAATCTCGTAAGCCAAACCTTGCTGGCCATGTTTGTAGCGCTGTTCAGTTTCGATGAATTTTTTGCCAAAGGACCAGTGCGCATAATTGATAGGCATGCCGACACTGGAGTAGGCATCCATCATTTGCTCGGAGGTGATCACTTCGATTTGGTGTGGATAGGTATCGAGCCGATAGAGTTTGGCTACGCGGTCAATCTCAGCAAGATAGACATCAAGTAAATCAAATGTCCAGTCTGGTCCGTCACTGAGTCGTTTGCTGTCCTTAATGGGCTCGTCAAAGATAGTCGTCATAGCGCACCTCTGTTTTAGCAAACTGGCTTACCCTTATGGGTAGCCCGTTTCGGTTATTTAAGGCTTCATCCTGAGAAAGAAAAACCTAAAAAACTGAGCGAACACTTCAATGATAGCCCACTGTCGCCTATCCGAAACCGGAACTCAAACGAATTTATTTGGCAGAAAATCATTTCGAAACTTATGCAGGTAAATTTTACAACCTTATATTTCTCCACTGCCTCTATTGTCAGGATAATATCCTGTTTATAAGTACAATGTATGGGGTTGGCTTATTCTCCTGATAAAAGATGAATTAACTAAAGCCATCGTCATTAATTCCCGCATTTATGGAAAAAGACGCATAAATCACTAATTTTCTACCATTGATAAGATTTTAGTTACCAGTTTGATAAAAAAGATGTGAAATAGTTGTATGAATTTGAGGGTAATTCCAGCTAAATCATTGCGCTGAATATATCCTTGAGATTAGTGAATTATGCTTTACATCTTGCGGCGGGGGGCGATATGCACGTAGTGATTCTCGGTAGTGGTGTTGTTGGCGTAGCCAGCGCTTGGTATCTGGCGCGAGCGGGACATCGGGTGACGGTAATTGATCGACAGTCAGCAGCGGCAATGGAAACCAGTGCAGGAAATGCAGGCCAGATTTCGCCAGGCTATGCGGCTCCCTGGGCTGCGCCCGGCGTCCCGCTCAAAGCCGTTAAATGGATGTTCCAGCGCCATGCACCGCTGGCGATTCGTCTGGATGGCAGCAGCTTCCAGCTGGAATGGATGTGGAACATGCTGCGTAACTGCGATATGAGCCACTATCAGCAGAACAAGAGCCGCATGGTGCGTATCGCTGAGTACAGTCGCGATTGCCTGAAAGCCTTACGCACTGAAACCGGTATTCTCTACGAGGGTCGTCAAGGTGGAACCTTGCAACTGTTCCGCACTCAGCAGCAATTCGACAGTGCCAGCAAAGATATTGCCGTGCTGCGTGATGCGGGAGTGCCTTATGAGTTATTGCAGTCTCACGAGCTGTCACGCGTTGAACCAGCATTAGCGGCAACGCAGCATAAGCTCACCGGTGGATTACGTTTGCCGAATGATGAAACCGGTGACTGTCAGCTTTTCACGCAGCGCCTGGCCAAAATGGCAGAAGAAGCGGGTGTGGAATTTCGTTTTAATACCTCAGTGGATCATCTCCTGTGCAATGGTAATCGTATTTACGGGGTGAAATGCGGAGAAGAGGTGATTAAAGCCGACAGCTATGTTGTAGCGTTTGGCTCTTACTCGACTTCCTTACTGAAAAACATCGTCGACATCCCGGTTTATCCCCTGAAAGGTTATTCACTGACCATTCCTATCAAGAACGCCGATGCCGCACCCGTTTCAACAATCCTGGATGAAACCTATAAAGTTGCCGTAACGCGCTTTGACGATCGCATTCGTGTGGGTGGGATGGCCGAAATTGTTGGATTTAACACCAAACTGTTAGAGGCAAGGCGAGAAACGCTGGAGATGGTGGTAAGCGATCTTTATCCTGAAGGCGGTCATATTGAGCAGGCTAGTTTCTGGACGGGTTTGCGCCCAATGACGCCAGACGGTACACCGATTGTTGGTGCGACGCCGCTCTCTAATCTTTATCTCAACACCGGTCACGGTACACTGGGATGGACAATGGCGTGCGGTTCCGGCCAACTGCTGGCTGACCTTATTTCCGGTAAGAAACCGGCAATTGCGGCGGATGATTTATCCGTGTTCCGTTACTTACCCGGATTCAACGCGAACGCATCGCCGTTACGCAACGCTAACGCAACCCGTTAAGCTTTCAGGGAGAGGAAGAATGTCACGTCCCATTGTCGCCACCATTAATCAACAGGCGCTGCGGCATAATCTGGCGATTGTTCGCCGTGCTGCTCCACACTCACGCGTCTGGTCGGTGGTTAAAGCCAACGCCTATGGTCACGGTATTGCGCGTATTTGGCAGAGCCTGGCCGAAACGGATGGCTTTGCGCTACTCAATCTGGAAGAGGCCATTTTGCTGCGTGACCAAGGCTGGAATAAACCCATTTTGTTGCTGGAGGGGTTTTTTCATGAACAGGACCTGCCGTTAATTGACCGTTACCGATTAACCACCAGCGTACACAGCAACTGGCAGATCAAGGCATTAGCGAATGCGCAATTGTCGGCACCGATTGATCTCTATGTAAAAGTGAACAGCGGGATGAACCGACTCGGGTTTCGCCCTGAGCAAATCAATGGCGTTTGGCAGAAACTGCGTGCGTTGAAAAATGTGGGTGACATGACGCTGATGGCTCACTTCGCCGACGCTGAAAACCCTGAAGGAATTATCGAACCGATGCAGCGTATTGAACGCGCTGCAGAAGGCCTCAGCGCACCACGCTCATTATCTAACTCAGCGTGTACCTTGTGGCATCCCGAAGCCCATTATGATTGGGTGCGTCCCGGTATCGTCTTATACGGCGCTTCACCAAGCGGTGACTGGCAGGATATTGCCAGCAGCGGCTTGCAACCGGTGATGAGCTTAACCAGCGAGATCATTGGGGTGCAGCAGTTAAATCCTGGCGACGGTGTGGGATATGGTTATCGTTACCATGCACAGCAGGCGCAGCGCATTGGCGTGGTGGCATGCGGTTATGCCGATGGCTATCCGCGTCATGCGCCATCCGGCACGCCTGTTTGGGTTGATGGGGTGGTAACCCAAGTCGTGGGGGCAGTATCGATGGATATGATTACCGTCGATTTAACGCCTTGTCCGCAGGCAGGAATAGGATCGAAAGTGGAGTTGTGGGGCGACCAGGTGAAAATCGATCAGGTTGCAAAAGCAGCCGGAACGGTGGGTTATGAGCTGATGTGTGCTCTTGCGCCACGCGTTCCGGTCGAGGTTATTTAAGCGCGGTCAGCGTACCCTGAATTGTTTTACTGCAGCGCCAGGCAATTAACGCCAGCGCTGCACCTAACAACATCATCCACGCCAGCGACATTTTCTCAGCCAGTGGCAGAGTAACAATCACTAAACTGCCCGCTGCGCCGCCCGCCATCTGAATAAAACCCTGCAATGCTGAAGCCACACCTGCCTGCTGCTGATAAGGCTCTAGCGCGTAACTGGTGGCGGGACCCACAGTAAAGGCTAATCCTGCTACGGAAACAGCGACCGGCAGCATATAGAGTGTCCAATGCGTTTGAATCGATGCGGGCAGCAAATACATGCCTGCCATCAGCAGCAACGCGCCGAGCAGCATGGTAATAAATCCCATCGCCAGACAAAATGGGCGGCCTGCTTTGCGAATCGCTTTATTAACAAACACGCTAACCAGCATGATCCAAAACCCATTAGCGCCAAAAGCGAAAGAGAACTGCAGAGAAGATAAACCGCCTTCTGTCATCAAAACATGCGGTGCCAGCGAAACATAGGTCAATACCATGCCAAGTGCGCCAGCGTTGGCAAAGGCAAAAGCCAGGAAACGCGGCTGACGCAAAATTGCAGCGTATTGCGCCAGCGGCAGGCCTTTTACCCGCAGCGTATTGGCGGGACGGGTTTCCGGTAACCAGAAGATCACTAATACCGTGATCAGCGCAGCGTAACCGCACAGGAACCAGAAGGGCGCGCGCCAGTCAAATGCGCTGGCCAGTAATCCACCCAGCAACGGTGCCAATGCCGGAACGATATTCAGCGCGCCATTCAGAAATCCATAAGCACGCGCGGCGTCATCGCCGCTTAAGCGATCACGTACGCCGCTGAAGGCCACCACCGCGGTACAGCAAACTGCGCAACCTTGTACCAGACGCGCAATCAGGAACAGCGGCCAGGAAGTGGCTGTGGCAGCAATGATGCTGCCGATGATGTAGAGCGCCAGGCCAATCAGGGCAATAGGTTTGCGGCCATAATTATCAACCAGCGGGCCGGTAACGAGCTGTCCTAACCCCATTACCAGCAAAAACAGCGGAATGGTAATCTGAATCAGGCTGACGGGCGTAGCTAAACCTTCAGCAATTTGAGGCAGAGTGGGCAAATAAAGATCGATGCCTAAAGGCGCTAACAGCACCAAGCTTAATAACAATAACGTAAATTTTTGCATAGCAACCAGAGGGTAAAACGTTCGTTAAAACGAGGCGAAGAGGGTAATGACTCAGCAGGCAAAAGGAAAGAAAATAAACGCGCATAAAATGCGATGCCTGCTGTTAACAGGCATCGCATTTTAAAGAGATATCATTAACTCAGTAAGCGCCATCACGGCGGAATACCACACCTGCGGTTTTAAACAAGATAGCGATATCAGTCCACAGCGCCCAGTTTTTGACATACCAGGAATCGAAATAGACGCGGGTATCATAATCGATGTCGTTTCGCCCACTGACCTGCCATAAACCGGTCATACCGGGCTTCGCCATCAGATAGTAATCGACATCGCCAGCGTAACGCGCCAGTTCAGCTTCAACAACCGGACGTGGCCCCACTAAACTCATTTCACCCCGTATCACGTTCCATAATTGCGGCAGTTCATCAAGACTGGTTTTACGCAGAAAACCGCCAATTTTGGTAATGCGGGGATCGTTCTTAAGTTTGAAGTCTTTATCCCATTCAACACGCGCCTCTTCGCTGGTGGCGAGCAAATGTTCCAACACTTCTTTCGAGTTAGTTACCATTGAACGGAACTTCAGGCATTTAAACTTTTTACCATCCTGACCAATGCGTTCATGACCATAAATTGCGTTGCCGCCGTCCCGTTTTACCATTGAGCAGAGCAGAGCGAAAACGGGCGCCAGAAACACCAGCAATATTGAGGCGACCACGATATCAAAAGCGCGTTTAAGGAAGCGTGACGAATGCTTAGCAAGGTTATTGCTGACACGCAAAATCATCACTTCATGGCTAAAAATGAACGACATATCGGTGCCATACAACGGCACGCCACGCAGGGTAGGAATAACTGAAACACTACGGCAATTCATTTTGGAGAGGAATTTCAGCCAACGGTCACGCATCGGCTGCTGCTCATATTCCATCGCTACGATGAACTGGATATTGTCACGGTCAATGGTCTGCCAGTTAATGTCCTTCCAGGCCACCACCGGGACGCCATTTACGCTCTGCTGCTTTGGCACGTCATCAATTGAGATAAACGCCTGCACGTTGTAGCCAAGAATCTCTTCGCTTTGCAATGCCGCATACGCTTCGGTGGCGTTCTTACCCGAACCAATGATGATGGTGTCTTTTTGCCATTGGCCGGCTTTGTTGATCGCTCGTTTCACGAATGCACGCATCAGCGGCAGAAGAATCAGCGCGTAGGTCCAGCTGAAGACCCACACCATGCGTGAAAAATCCCACTTAGAAAAAGCAATCAGGGCGAGATCGAGCAGGGAGAAGACGAACAACGTTTTAACGACTTCTTTCAGCTCGAACCAAAACGGTTTGCGGTAAGTGTAGTGACGTAATCGAACCCAGAACCAGCCAGTACACATCACTGACATAATAAACTGTGCGGTAAAACGGTATTCGATTTGATGCGGAGGAATAAACGAATCCAGCTCTCCCCAAATACCCTGGATTGTGGCGGCGGATAAAAATAGCGCCAAATTTAAAGCAATAAGATCGGAAAAACTTAAGGCAAACTTCACGATGATGTTTTTACGTGTTCCGCTCCATGAGCGGCTCGCGTCATTCATTACTAATGTACTTGCCATAAAACCTGCTCTCTTCTTCAAGTAAAAGATGGCCTGACCAGAATCAAGTACGCGTTCAGGAGTGGGCTACTGAAAATAATTAAATATATTTTCAGTCTGTTACAGTCATTAGAGCCAAAGTTGCTGCGTCGAGGGCGATGGGAAAAATCGTGACATCCATCACGAAAAACTGCAGCGTTGTTTAAGAGTATGCAGGAGATATTTGATAGAGTTAATACGGAACTATTCTGAAAACCAAAAAATGCACTAAAGTTTAATTGGGTTATCTTATTGAAAAGAGAGGATAAAACCTTTTTATTCGAAGTTGGAACTAATAATTTTAAGACTCATTTTCAGAATTACCGCCAAATATGTTATCTGGCGGTAAGTATTCCGGGTCAGGCTGGTTTTCTTAATACCCAACGATCGCCTTCTTTATCGTAATGCGCTATTTCCAGATCCACGGGATTATCATCTATCCACGCAGGAACGCTGGTCTCTTGATCCCAGCCATCAAGCTGATAACTTAAGCCGGGATTGGTCTGGCAGGGAATGCTGACGGTTTCAAAATTCTCGCTGTCGAACTCGGCATCAATTATTTCGTAACGGCCAATTTTAACGACGTGTCCCATTCAATTCTCCCGTTTATACTGGGTTGAATATTTAGCTTAGTGGGTTTATGCCGAATTACGAGCCTGATTTTGTAGGATTAATCCTTGTCTTCTGCTGGACGTACGCCGATTTTCACAATGCGATTGTCCTCTTTTTCTGCAACGGTCCAGGTTAATTGCTTCCATTCCATATGGTCGCCAACTACCGGGGTTCCGCCGAGCATATTTAGCATTAGCTGCCCGAGCGATTGTTGATCATTGGTCTCTTCATCAAGTTCCAGACCGTAGATTTGCGCGATATCTCGTAAACGTGCTTCCGCGTCGAGAATGAAGTCTCCAAAGAAACGTTGATCTAATGAAACAGGCGGCGATTGGCTAAACATCTTGCCCAGTGCGGGCAGGTCGCGCTCACGTCCAATGACGCAGATCACATCGTTTTCTTTTAAACGCGTTCCGCCATTGGGGTGCATCAATACGTTGTCTCTGAACAGGGCAGCTATCCTGGTTTCACGCGGCATTTGGAGATCGCGAAGTGCTGCTCCCACACACCATTTGTCCGCGCTCAATTGATAGACAAATTGTTCCCACGGGTTTTCCGGGTGAATGTCCAGGCCAATGCGGCTAATAGGAGAGGCCGTTGGCGGCACGACTACTTTGGCTTTCTTCGCAGCAAAGCCAAGCGAAGTACCTTGTAGCATTAAAGAGACCAGCACCACAAAGAAGGCGATATTAAAATAGAGCGAGGCATTTTCTAAGCCTGCCATCATCGGGAACACCGCCAAGATAATCGGTACGGCGCCGCGTAAACCTACCCAGCTGATAAATATGCGCTCACGCCCGGTAAAGTTACGAAACGGTAACAGACCAATAAACACCGAAAGCGGGCGCGCCACCAGAATCAGCCACAACGACAAAATCATGGCCGGTACGGCGATATGCCAAAGATCGGATGGGGTGACTAACAGACCCAACACGATAAACATGCCGATTTGGCTTAACCATGCCATACCATCGAAGGTTTGTAAGATGCCGTGGCGGTTGCGGATTGGGCTATTCCCTAATAAGAACCCGCACAGGTAAACCGCCAAAATGCCGCTGCCTTCCAGCATGGTAGTCAGGGCGAAGACTAAGATGCCGCCGCTTAACGCCAGTAAAGGATATAAGCCGCTGGCCAGGTTGATACGGTTTATCAACTGTTGCAACGCCCAACCGCCGCCGAGTCCCAGCGCAATGCCTAAACCAAACTGCTGAATCAGATGAACCAAAAACATCCAGTCGAGGCCGGTTTGCCCCTGCTGGATCATCTCAATCAACGTGATGGTAAGAAACACCGCCATTGGATCATTACTGCCCGACTCGATTTCCAGCGTTGAGCTGACGCGCTCATTAAGACCTTTATCGCCAAGTAGTGAAAATACCGCCGCAGCGTCAGTGGAGCCGATGATTGCGCCAATCAGGAAGCCCTGCATCATGTCCAGATTGAATAGCCATGCGGCGACCAGGCCGGTTAATCCCGCGGTAATCATTACGCCGACGGTGGCAAGCGAAAGCGCCGGGCCCAACGCAACTTTAAAAGAGCTGGCTTTGGTGCGCATTCCCCCATCTAACAAAATGATCGCGAGTGCCAGGTTTGAGATGAGGTAAGCCGCAGGATAGTTATCAAAGGCGATGCCGCCAATGCCATCGACACCGGTCAACATGCCCAGCGCAAGAAAGATAACCAGAATAGGGATGCCTAAACGTGAGGAGAATGAACTGAGTAAAATGCTTGAAGCAACCAGCACAGAACCAATGATAAACAGACTATAAACAATATTGTGGTTCAAACCCGGTCTCCTGCGGTAATAAAGGCGGTATCAGCGAGTGTGGCAATATTCCATGCTATGTATGAAAGATAATGTTTTATCAATGAGTTGTCATCGTCAATATTCTAATTATATTAAATGTTAATAACCCTGCAGAATAGGATTAATGTGAAGAATGAAGGGGTTGGCGAGCCAGACGAAGAAAAGAGGGTATTTTTGCAGGTTATTCAAAGGATAAAATAGAGAGGCCAGCCTCTATCCAGGAACGTTAAGCAGAAGATCGGTTGACTAGACCCGCTTACCCCGGTCTCTTACCTCAGTAAGTTTTCGCGAGATTCACAGACTAACCCGCAGACAACAACTTAACTTCTCGAAAAAGGCTGGCTAAGTTACTCAGGCTTCGGCAGCCTGTTTATGAAACAGTTCGCGGAACACAGGATAGATATCTTCTGGCTCACGAATATGCTGAATAGCAAAGTTATCAAAGGTTGATTGCAGGTGCTCATACTCACGCCAGAGCGTTTGATGCGCACGTCGCGTAATTTCGATGTAACTGTAGTAACGCACCACCGGCAGAATATTTTTGGCTAATATTTCATGACATAACGGTGAATCATCTGCCCAGTTATCGCCATCAGAAGCTTGCGCAGCATAAATATTCCATTGAGCCGGGTCGTAACGCTCTTTTACCACTTCATCCATTAATTTCAGGGCGCTGGAAACAATAGTGCCGCCCGTTTCCTGCGAGTAGAAGAACTCCTGCTCATCAACTTCTTTCGCTTGGGTATGGTGGCGAATATAGACCACATCTACGTTCTTATAGGTTCGGCTCAGGAACAGATAGAGCAGAATATAAAAACGCTTCGCCATATCTTTAGTGGCCTGATCCATTGAACCTGAAACATCCATCAAGCAAAACATCACGGCCTGGCTGGAAGGTTCTGCACGTTTCTCGAAGTTCTTGTAACGCAGGTCAAACGTGTCGATAAACGGGACGCGTTCGATACGTGCCCGCAGTTCAGCTATCTCCTTACGCAGCCGCTCTTCTTCAAGTAACTGGGCAGGCTCCGCTTTCTCTACAGAAGTCAGCGCATCTTCCAGTTCATGCAACATGCGGCGTTTACCTGCCGTCATGGCTGTGCGACGCGCCAGCGAATTTTGCAGTGAGCGCACCACACTGATATTGGCGGGCACGCCGTTTGAAGTGAAACCGGCGCGATGCGTCTTATATTCGTTCAATTGCCGATGCTGATTTTTGCGCAAGTTCGGTAACGCTAAATCTTCAAACAGCAGATCAAGGTATTCATCTTTTGAGATTTGAAAAACGAACTCGTCCTGGCCTTCACCATCCTGACTGGCGTTTCCCTGACCACCGCCGCCACCGCCGCCGCCTTGCGGCCGCTCAATGCGATCGTTTTGGACAAAGTGATCATTGCCGGGATGAACGCGATGGCGGTTACCGCCGCGTCCCTGATGAAAACTTGGCTCGTTAATATCATCAATGGGAATTGAAACGGATTCTCCACTCTCAACGTCAGTAACCGAGCGCTTGTTGATGGCCTCGGAAATCGACTGCTTGATTTGTGACTTATAACGGCGCAAGAAGCGCTGACGGTTGACCGCGCTCTTGTTTTTGCCGTTCAGTCGGCGATCGATAAAATAGGCCATAGTCTTCCCCCAAACTACATTGTAAGCAGGTCGGGCATGCCCGACCTTGAACCTTTACCAATGTCACAGCATCGGCTTGCTTACAGGCTTTGATTAGGACGATTTGCGCACACGCAGATACCATTCGCACAGCAGGCGAACCTGTTTGCGGGTATAGCCTTTTTCCATCATGCGATCGACAAAATCATCATGTTTTTTCTGTTCATCCGTAGAGGTTTTGGTGTTGAATGAAATCACCGGCAATAACTCTTCCGTGTTAGAGAACATTTTCTTCTCGATGACGGTACGAAGCTTCTCATAGCTGGTCCAGTTTGGATTGCGGCCATTGTTGTGTGCACGGGCACGCAAGACAAAATTCACAATCTCATTACGGAAGTCTTTCGGGTTACTGATCCCGGCCGGTTTCTCGATTTTTTCCAGCTCAGCGTTGAGCGATTCACGATCAAACAGCTGCCCGGTATCAGGGTCACGATATTCCTGATCCTGGATCCAGAAGTCTGCGTAGGTCACGTAGCGATCAAAGATGTTCTGACCATATTCGGAGTAAGACTCCAGATAGGCCGTTTGAATCTCTTTGCCAATGAACTCAGCATATTTCGGAATTAAATAGCCTTTCAGATGTTCCAGATACTTCTCGGCCTGATCTTGCGGGAACTGTTCACGCTCAATCTGCTGTTCAAGTACATAGAACAGATGCACCGGGTTAGCGGCAACTTCTACATGGTCGAAGTTAAATACGCGTGAAAGGATTTTAAAGGCGAAACGTGTTGATAGTCCGTTCATGCCTTCGTCTACGCCCGCGTAATCGTGGTATTCCTGCCAGGATTTCGCTTTAGGATCGGTATCCTTCAGGGTTTCGCCATCATAAACGCGCATTTTTGAGTAGATACTGGAGTTCTCAGGATCTTTCATGCGCGACAAGATGGAGAAGCGAGCCAGCGTTTCCAGCGTGCCCGGTGCGCAAGGCGATGTCGCTAATTCACTGTGATTCAGCAACTTCTCATAGATCTTGATCTCTTCGGAAACGCGCAGGCAATAAGGCACTTTAACGATGTAAACACGGTCAAGAAACGCCTCATTATTTTTGTTGTTACGGAACGTCACCCATTCAGATTCGTTTGAGTGCGCCAAAATAATGCCGTTGAACGGCAGGGCGGAAATACCTTCGGTACCGTTGTAGTTACCTTCCTGCGTCGCGGTTAACAAAGGATGCAGCACCTTAATTGGCGCTTTAAACATTTCGACGAACTCCATGATGCCTTGGTTCGCACGGCACAGCGCACCAGAATAACCGTAAGCATCAGGATCGTTTTGAGCGTGGTTTTCCAGTTTACGGATGTCCACTTTACCCACAAGCGCAGAAATATCTTGGTTGTTTTCATCGCCTGGTTCAGTTTTAGCGATGGCTAACTGTTCCAGAATCGACGGCCAAACTTTTACGACTTTGAAGCGGGTGATATCGCCACCAAAGTCATGCAAACGCTTAGCGGCCCAAGGGGACATGATGGTGCCAAGGTAACGACGCGGTACGCCATACTCTTTTTCAAGGATATTGGCATCTTCTTGCGGGTTAAACAGGCAGAGTGGATGGTCGTTTACCGGGCTGCGCTCGCCATCTGCGCTCAAAACGTAAATGGGCACACGCTGCATTAATGCTTTAAGGCGTTCAGCCAGCGAGGACTTACCCCCACCAACCGGTCCCAGTAAATAGAGAATTTGTTTCTTCTCTTCAAGCCCTTGAGCGGCGTGTTTCAGATAGGAAACGATTTGTTCGATCGCTTCTTCCATGCCGTAAAACTCTTCGAACGCTGGATAGCGTCCCATCACACGATTGGAGAATATTCTGGAAAGGCGTGGCTCTTGAGCAGTGTCGACCATTACTGGCTCACCTATAGCCATTAATAGTCGCTCTGCAGCATTAGCGTATGCACTGCGATCTTGTTTACAGGTAGCAAGAAATTCCTGCAGTGTGAACTCTTCGTCCTTGGCAGCTTCATAACGCTGACGATAGTGATCGAATATATTCATAGCGATGCCCGTCCTTTCGTTTTTAGCACAGGTAAAGGAGCGTAATTAGTTGCTCATGCAGCTCCCGGAAAATATTCTCTATTGAGTACAGCAACCCTTATGCCAACCTGACGTCTTTTAATCCGGATACACAATTCTTATGGTTACTCTGCTCGTACAAAAAAGTCTCGTCTTACTTCTAACTGTAGAAGGCATTTAAGAAATTTCCTCCGCGTATTGAGATGATGTAGTGATATATCAATAGCAAAGTCATTTAATTGCAAAACAACCTTGTCAGGAAAAACGGCGTTGAGGAGGAGAAATTTAACCATTCATGCCTTCTTTCAGCGATGAATGCTAAGCCTGCTCCAGATAACGGTTAAACCCGTGAAAAAAAGCCGTTAGACTCCATGGGTGATTGTTATATTTATGGAATGAATAAATTGTGAACCAATTCAAACTTAAAGCCCTTGCTGCTCTTTTACCTTGTTCTTTACTCTTTAATGTCGCCCAGGCTGCACCCTTATCACTTGGTGCATCAGTAATTTATGCTGAATCGCCTTATCGTGGCGGACAGGATCGTTACATTCCCGTACCGGTAATTAATTATGAAGGCGAGAACTTCTGGTTCCGTAGCCTGCAAGGCGGCTATTACCTCTGGAAAGACCCACAAAATCAATTGTCATTAACGCTGGCTGGCTCGCCGCAACAGTACGATCCTGGTGACAACGATTTGGGGGATATGAAACATCTGGATAAGCGTCGCATGACATTAATGGGCGGCGCAACGTATCGCCATACCGCCGATTGGGGCATTGTGCGCACCGCATTGCTGGGTGATGTGCTCAATAACAGCAACGGGATTATTTGGGATCTGACTTACCTGTACCGCTTCGAGATGGGTGATTTTTCCGTCACGCCAGGCATCGGGGCGATGTGGAACAGCGCTAACCAGAACCGCTATTATTATGGTGTTTCAGGTCATGAGAGCGCGCGTACCGGCATTGATCGTTATGACCCAGACGACAGCTGGTCACCCTATCTTGAACTCAGCGCCAGCTATCAAATCTCACCGCAATGGAATGCCAGTGTCATCGGACGCTATACCCGTTTTGACAGTGAGATCAAAGATAGCCCAATGGTTGATAAAAGCGGCCAGGCTACACTCTGGACTGGCATCAGCTATACCTTCTGATTATGCACCAAATGAGGGCATTTTATGCCCTCTGCTCTTTTCTGGTGCCTTAAAGTGATGCAGGAGAGCAGAATGAACAAAACAGTCACCTTTGCTAGTCAACATACCCTTCCCGCAATAGGTCAAGGCACTTGGTTTATGGGCGAAGATAACGCCCATCGACAGCAGGAAGTCAAGGCGCTGCAAGCCGGACTCGATTGTGGACTCAAGCTTATCGATACGGCTGAAATGTATGCAGATGGCGGCGCAGAAAGCGTAGTGGGAGAAGCCTTACAAGGACGACGCGATGAGGCCTTTCTGGTTTCCAAAGTTTATCCGTGGAATGCGGGCGAGTATGACGCTATCGAAGCCTGTGAGCGCAGTCTTGCCCGGCTCAAGACCGATCGTATCGATCTCTATTTATTGCATTGGCGTGGCAATGTACCGCTAGAGGAGACCATCAGAGCGATGGTCTCGTTGCAACGGCAGGGTAAAATTCTGCATTGGGGCGTTTCGAATTTCGACATCGACGACATGATGGAATTGTGGAGCGAATCGGGCGGTGAACACTGCGCGACTAATCAGGTGCTTTACCATCTTGCTTCACGGGGCATTGAATATGATCTGCTGCCTGAATGTCAGCAGCGTAATCTGCCCGTTATGGCTTACTGTCCGTTGGCTCAGGCTGGACGTCTACGCAACGCGTTATTCTCGGATGCTGCATTAGAAAAAATTGCACAGCAAAAGGGCATAAGCGTGGCGCAATTATTGTTGGCTTGGGTCATACGCAAAGCAGGCGTTCTTGCTATTCCAAAAGCCAGTTCGATCGCGCATGTTCAGGAAAATGCTGCGGCGCTGGATATTGAATTGACGGATGAAGATCTGTTTCTCATCAATCAAGCCTTTCCGCCGCCGCCGCATAAATTACCGCTGGATATTGTTTAAATGTGAAAAAATTAAACGACGTCGCCGCTACGCTTTTTTGCGTAAACGAAAAGTTGTTCCTAATCGCGCAGGTTTCTCGCCTGCGCTACGCAGGGGTGTATTGATGCGCGCTGTTTCTACACAGACCAGCGTTCTATACCCATCGTTCGCCATATCCGCCATGCTACAAGAAAGCTCAACGCCGGGGTTCCAGGTAACAACATCGCTGTGATGGTGATGATAAACCTCAATCAGACGTTGTCCTGCTTTATCGTGAATCACAGAGCAATCTTCAGCTTGCGTGAAAATACGATCAACACGTCCCGGATAACGCTGCTTACCCTCGCTGGTGCCCTGAACGTTGTTTTCAACTTTATCAATATAGGTTTTGCCCAGACCGCTGACTTCAACCTCAGCGATATCCGCCACGGTAAAATAGCTGTGCAGCGCTGCTGTCGCTTCAAAATCGCCGTGCGCTTCTAATTCGATTTCGCAATGTTGACCTAAACGAAAACGGGCAAACAGGGTGAAATCATGTGGCCATAGCTTTTTGGTTTGTGCATTACTTTCCAGCACAAAGGTCAATATCACACCTTCATCGTTTTCATCGTGTGCGGAGAGTGTCCAGGTTTGATTGCGGGCAAAGCCGTGGGCGGGTTCACCTGCCGGGCCAAACCACGGCCAGCAAATAGGCACACCGCCACGGATCGCTTTACCGGGTAAGAAGGGGGTTTTATCGCTCAACCAAATCACCGGTTTTTCGCCGCTGGGTTGCCAGGCAATTAAATGCGCGCCCTGCAGCGTAATGGCAGCGCGTACTTTAGGATGGCTGATGACAATCGCAGGCAGATCGCCCACCTGACGTTGCGACAGATAAGGCGTAATTTGAGTCACAACGGGCAATGAAAAGAGTTTGTCTTGCATGTGCGAATCCTTCCTGTGCGGACCATAAAAAAAGGGCGACCGAAGTCGCCCTTATTCTCAACACTGTCTGGCTATCTTATTTAGAAGAAACCAGTGCAATCAGGTCGAGTACCTTGTGCGAGTAGCCAGTTTCGTTATCGTACCAGGAAACCAGTTTCACAAAGTTATCATTCAGCGCGATACCGGCTTTAGCATCGAATACTGAAGTCAGCGTTTCGCCGTTGAAATCGGTAGAAACCACTTCATCTTCAACATAGCCCAGAACGCCTTTCATATCGCCTTCTGATGCTGCTTTGATAGCAGAGCAGATTTCTTTGTAAGAAGCAGGCTTCGCCAGACGTACAGTCAGGTCAACGACTGAAACGTTAGGGGTTGGAACGCGGAACGCCATACCGGTCAGTTTGCCATTCAATTCTGGCAGAACTTTACCAACGGCTTTAGCTGCGCCAGTTGATGAAGGGATGATGTTCTGAGATGCGCCACGACCGCCGCGCCAGTCTTTGTGAGACGGGCCATCAACAGTTTTCTGCGTTGCCGTAGTCGCGTGGACGGTGGTCATCAGGCCTTCAACGATGCCGAACTGGTCGTTGATAACTTTAGCCAACGGCGCCAGGCAGTTGGTGGTGCAAGATGCGTTAGAAACGATATCCTGACCTTCGTATTTATCGAAGTTGGCACCACGTACAAACATTGGGGTGTCATCTTTAGACGGGCCAGTCAGAACGACTTTCTTAGCACCAGCAGTGATGTGTTTACGGGCAGTTTCGTCGGTCAGGAAGATACCGGTTGCTTCAGCAACAACGTCAACACCAACTTCGTCCCACTTCAGGTTAGCCGGATCTCTCTCAGCGGTAACACGAATTTTCTTACCGTTAACAACCAGCGCGCCATCTTTCACTTCAACGGTACCGTCGAAACGACCATGAGTTGAGTCAAACTTCAGCATGTACGCCATGTATTCAGCGTCGAGCAGGTCGTTGATAGCAACGATTTCGATGTCTGAACGCTGTTGAGCAGCACGAAAAACGATGCGACCGATACGGCCAAAACCGTTGATACCTACTTTGATAGTCATATATTCCACCAGCTATTTGTTAGTGAATAAAAGGTTGGCTGTAAAATTACAAAAACCTTACCAGGCGTCAAGCGGAATCGTGTCAATTGTTGCGACAGGTCAATCCACTCAACAGGAATAATTCGTTGCGCAAACGCTTGCGCAACGAATATATCATTGCGCTTCGTTAACACCATCGCCGAATATAAAGGGATACCTAAGATAAAAGGTGATCAGAGTCACAAATCTACGTTGTGGAGGTCTCGACGAAAGGATGAGCACGAAATAAGACCCGACTAATGTTGTTCATTTGTTAGAATAGTAGTCGATTTTTTCAGAATGACACCCTCCGGAATCTCTTAAATGGCTAAAGAAACCGCACCCGAAGCAAAAATTGCGCAATTGTCTGAAATGCAGCGTTACGTTACTCAGCATCGTGGCACAGAACCGCCTTTCAGCGGCGCGCTATTGCAAAACAAACAGGACGGCATTTACCACTGTCTGGTGTGTAATTCACCGTTGTTCCTCTCTGAAACAAAATATGACTCAGGTTGTGGCTGGCCGAGCTTTTACGAGCCCGTCAGTGACGAAGCGATTCGCTATATTGAGGATGACTCACACGGCATGCAGCGTATTGAAATTCGTTGTAATAACTGTGATGCGCACCTTGGGCATGTTTTCCCAGATGGCCCACAGCCTACCGGCGAGCGCTATTGTGTGAATTCAGCCTCGTTGAACTTTACCGATGAGCAAGGCGAACAAACAGAAGGGTAATGGCAATGAAGCAAGAACTTGAAGCCATGCTCAATGCGATGACGCCAGAAGTCTATGAGCGGCTCTCTACTGCGGTTGAAACCGGCAAATGGCCTGATGGTGTGGCGCTAACATCAGAACAGCGTGATAACTGCATGCAGTTAGTGATGTTGTGGCAGGCGCGTTATAACGAAAGCCCGCAGCATATGAGCATTGGCAAGGGTGGCGAAATGGTGATGAAATCCAAGAAGCAGCTTAAGGAAGAGTTTGGCATAGAGCCAGATATCACTCGCATCAACTTGCATTAAAAAAAGGCTGGCGATTAAGCCAGCCTTTTTTAGTTTTTGCCTGCTGTTCTAAATCAGAACCGCACCTTGCGCAGCCATCTGCGAAAAGGCGATTTCGCTGTCATCAGGGTTGAGGTTTACACCACGGCAACCTTCTTTAACCACGTCGACCTGATAGCCCAGCTCAAGGGCATCCAGCACGCTGTATTTCACGCAATAATCTGTCGCCAGCCCTAACATGACCAGATGCGTGATACCGCGTTCACGCAGCCAGCTGTCGAGTTCTGTTTTACGGCGATGCCCATTATCAAAAAAGGCGCTATAGCTGTCGACATCCTGGTCCTGACCTTTATGGAACCTGGCATCAAATAAGCTGGTATCGAGTCCGGGATGAAAATCAGCGCCTTTCGAACCCTGAATACCATGATCTGGCCACCAAATTTGTGCTAAACCATTCAGCTCGCCAAGGGTATAAACCGGTTCACCTGACACGGAAGCAAAACTGCCGTGATCTGCCGGATGCCAGTCTTGTAACGCCAAAACACATTCACCGTTTTGATGGAATTCACGCGCATAGCGATTAGCCACCTCAACGGTTTTATCGCCCTCGTGAACCGCCATCGGGCCGCCCGGACAAAAGTCGTTTTGAATATCAATGATGATAAGTGCCCGTTTCATTACCAGTCGCTCCATATCAATCTTCGGTCAGTTCGCCACGCAAATTTTGCTGCATTTTGGCACGAATTTGCTCGCTTGACAGATTTTGGCTAAGTAAAAAATGCAGCTTGGTTAATGCTGCTTCTACGGTTAAGTCGAACCCACTGATCACCCCTGCATGCTCAAGCGCGTTACCTGTAGCGTAACCGCCCATGTTGACCTTGCCTGAGATGCACTGGGTTAAATTCACCACAACAATGCCGCGATCGCTAGCCTGCTGCAGCTCGGCTAAAAATTCAGCATTTTGCGGTGCGTTACCCACGCCATACGATCGCAGGATAAGGGCTTTAACTGGCTGGCGCAGGAAGTTTTTCACCACGTCAGCGGAAATGCCAGGGTAAATAGTCACCACGCCAATGGGCTGCGGCGTAATGGTATGAACAATCAGTTCGCCGACGCTCTGAGGTGCGGGAGGCGTATTCAATTTACGAATATGAATGCCCGCCTCCAGAAGGGCTGAAAGGTTAGGGGAAGCGAAAGCATTGAATCCGTCAGCATGCGCTTTCGTTGTACGGTTGCCACGGTAGAGCGTGTTGTTGAAAAACAACGCGACTTCGTTGATAGGATAATTTGCCGCGACATACAGTGAGTTCAACAAATTTTGTTGGCCATCTGAGCGCAGTTCTGCCAAAGGAATTTGCGAACCCGTAACGATAACTGGCTTGGCTAAATTTTCCAGCATAAAAGAGAGTGCTGAGGCAGTGAAAGCCATGGTATCGGTACCATGTAGAATCACAAAACCATCATAATGATCATAGTTTTGACGAATATCTTCAGCAATCGATTGCCAGTCTTGCGGCGTCATATCTGAAGAGTCAATTAATGGCTGATATTCATGAATGGTGAAATCAGGCATTTCAGGACGGTGAAACTCAGGCATATTGGCGAGCTGCTGCTGCAGATGTCCTGAAACCGGAATGTAACCTTGGGCAGAACGTTGCATACCAATGGTACCGCCCGTATAGGCTACATAGATGTTTTTCTTTTGCATTATCAAACTCAGACTTGCCTTAAAACGCGCAGTATAAGGGCTATAGCGGGGAAAAGCAGCCCAGCCAGTGGCCGGGCTGCGAGGTTTATCGCACTACGCCACAGTTTAAACAGAAGGCGTAACGATTTTGTGGATCGTTAAGGTGATCAAACATACCCGGCTGATTTTTTACTGCGCTCATCACATCTAACATTGGCGCGGGTAACCAAGCTTTCAGCGTATCAGGCAGCACGGCTTGTACCGATGCATTTACCTGACTCAACATCATATCAATGAAAGTTGGATCGTCCTGGTACCAGCTGAGCTGCGGATTAGCAACTTTCGCCAGTTCGCCGGCTTTTTTCACAGCATCATCAAAATCACCCAACGCATCCACCAGACCATTGGCTTTTGCATCGCTACCCGTCCAAACGTGGCCTTGCGCAATGGCATCAATCTGCTCTGGCGTTTTATGGCGCGATTTCGCCACTAAGCCGACAAAGTTGTGATACCCATTCTCGATGGTTAGCTGCATCATTTGCTGTACTTCTTGCGGCAGCGCTTTGGTCAGCGCGATATCGGCAAGCGGCGAAGTCGCCACACCATCAGTATGCACACCAAGCGTATCCAAACTGTTTTCCAGCGTATTGATCACCCCAAAAATACCAATGGAACCCGTAAGCGTGCTCGGGTTAGCTACGATGTAATCTGCTGGCGTTGAAATCCAGTAACCACCAGAAGCTGCCATACCGCCCATGGAAACCACCACCGGTTTACCGGCTGCATGCGCCGCCGCCAACTCTTCACGAATCGCTTCCGACGCTGTGACGCTTCCACCGGGACTGTTTACCCGCAGAATGATGGCTTTAATTTTCGGGTCGAGGCGAGCATCACGAATCTGTGCTGCCGTCGTATCACCACCCACATTGCCCGGCGACTCTTCACCATCCATGATTGCGCCGCTGGCCATGACCACCGCAATGTTGCCATCTTGCTGTGCGTTTGTAGGTTTCACGCTGTAATCGTAAATACTGACATTGTGATAGTCATTGTTCTGCTTATTCAGACCAAAGGCTTTCACCAACTCCTGATCGGCAGCAGCACGCGAGTCCAGGATGTCGACCAGTTTGTTATCCAGTGCATACTTGGCGGTATCACCGTTTACAGCTTGCAACCCGGCAATTATCGCCGTCGCACCCGGGAACAGTTGCTCAGGCGTAATCTGACGATTTGCGGCAACCGTGTTCAGGTAGTTTTGCCACAATTGTCCCACCCAGCGACTGTCCGCATCACGTGCTGCTGGCGACATGTCATCGCGCAGGAAAGGTTCTACAGCAGATTTATAGGTGCCCACTCGGAACACGTGTGAAGTGACTTTGAGTTTCTCCAGCAGCGATTTGTAATACAAACCGTTGGTGGCGAAACCGTGAAGATCAACGGTACCTTGTGGCGACAGGTAAATCTTATTGGCGTAGCTGGCGAGGTAATATTGCGCCTGACTGTAGCTGTCGCCTAATGCGTAGATAGGCTTGCCGCTGTCACGGAACTCGCGCAGTGCTTTGCCAACATACTGCAGCGAAGGTTGATCGCCACCCGCAAAATCACGCAGATCAAGTACCATACCTTTAATGTTTTTATCATCTTTGGCCTGGCGAATTGCGTCCACGACATCAAACAGTGAGTTCTCTTGTAGACGATCGCTGCTGGCACCCAGCAACTGACGACCAATCTTGCTCAAACGATTGCTCACCGAAGGTTTATCGACCAGCACACCATTTAGGTCAACTTTCAGAGCACCTTGCTGCACGGGAGCTGAACTATTGCCAGAACCACTGACCTGTAACCAAATCCCCACACCTACCACAATCAAAAAAATCAGGAATAAATTAAGAATAAATTCCCTGATAAAATTCAATACCCGCCATGTCCAGCGGAACAGACCAGCAATTATTCGCCACAATGTGCGCATCAGACTCTCCATATTCGTGTAGCCGGAAGTGGCCGCCGCGCGGACCAGGCCTCCTTTGACGACCTCATCCTAATGAGCGGCGTGCTAAAAGTCAGCAGGAAATCACTGCGGACTGTTACAAAAAATCTGGCTGTGCCAGGATTAAAACAGCATGACATACAACAGGAGAAAAACATGGATGCGCTTGAATTACTGGTAAATCGACGTTCGGCTTCGCGTTTATCTGAACCGGCCCCTGCCGGAGAGGCGTTAGAGAATATTCTCCGGGCAGGTATGCGCGCGCCGGATCACGGTACTCTGCAACCGTGGCGCTTCATTATTGTCGAACAAGAAGGGCGTGATCGCCTGAGCAAACTGCTGGAAAAAGCGGCTCGTGAAAAGCAGTTGGATGATAAAGCTATCGATAAAGCCACGCAGTCTCCTTTCCGTGCCCCGATGATTATTACGGTGGTGGCACATTGCCAAGAGCATCACAAGGTGCCGCGCTGGGAGCAGATCGCTTCAGCCAGCTGTGCCGTGATGGCGATGCAGATGGCGGCCGCAGCACAGGGATTTAATGGCATCTGGCGCAGTGGTCCCTGGACCGACGACGAGACTGTACGTGACGCTTTTGGTTGCCGTGAACAGGACGCCATTGTGGGTTTCCTTTATTTAGGTACGCCACAACTGAAATCCAGCACCACTGTTGTCCATCCTGACACGACGCCCTTTGTCAGTTATTTCTGATAGGCATCCAACACACTTTAAAGCAGGGTGCCGCTTGGCCCTGCATCTTTGAATGGATCCTGTGCGAATGATCGAGAACCTGTCAGACCACGCTTACGCTTAAGGTCTCGCCAGGCTAACATAGCGCCATCATTTTCAGCGTTGTTAACTGTACGAATCTCAGCACAAGGATCCCTACATGTCAGAATGTATTCGCCTGACACAATACAGCCATGGAGCGGGCTGCGGCTGTGATAAATCGCCGCGCGTGTTAGACAAAAAGCGCATTAATGTTTTTCCGCAATCCTCAGCTTTCGCAGAAATTGCGGGCGAGGATGGGATGACCGATGTGACCGGTTTTGGTCTGTTTGGCCATCTTAGCGAAGTGTGCCAGGGCTCGTCATTGCGCGCGGAAGTTCAGTTTGAACAGATTCCGACGCTAGCGGGCGTCGATGTCTTTATTGCTGCAGGTGCCGTGCCGAACGTAACGTTACCAGCGGCAACGGACGCGTTGCGCTGCGATGCTCAAACATTTGGCGGATTGCGGGTGGCGTTTCATCCGCTGGCAATTGAAGCACACCGCCATTGTGCAAAATCACCCCCTGTTCATGTCAGCACGATGTGTAACTTGCTGCCTGCTGACGCGCAAGTGCCCGTTATAACCGTTGTTCCCTGAAGTTAAGGATTGCCTGAGTAAATGCGTTTGTTTATTGCGGAAAAACCCAGTCTTGGTCGGGCGATTGCCGACGTTCTGCCAAAACCCCATCGCCGTGGCGACGGCTATATTGCCTGTGGTAACGATCAAATTGTAACCTGGTGCGTTGGGCATCTATTAGAACAGGCGCAACCCGATCACTACGATAGCCGTTACGCTCGTTGGTCACTGGCGGACTTACCTATTATTCCTGAAAAATGGCGTTTGCAACCACGTCCTTCCGTTGCGAAACAGCTCAAAGTTGTCGAAGGGTTACTGAAGCAAGCCGATGAAGTTGTCCATGCTGGCGACCCGGATCGCGAAGGTCAATTGTTAGTGGATGAAGTGCTTGATTACTTGCAGTTGCCTGCCGAAAAACGCAGCAAAGTGCAGCGTTGTTTGATCAACGATCTTAATCCATCAGCGGTGGATCGTGCGGTCAATCGGTTACGCGAAAATCGCGAATTTATTCCGCTGTGTGTTTCTGCATTAGCGCGCGCGCGCGCAGACTGGCTTTATGGCATCAACATGACCCGGGCCTGGACATTGTTAGGCAGAAACGCCGGATACGACGGCGTGCTTTCGGTAGGTCGTGTTCAAACGCCGGTTCTGGGTTTAGTCGTACGCCGTGATGAAGAGATAGAAAACTTTATCCCAAAAGATTACTTCGAAGTAAAAGCGCATATTGTCACGCCTGAAGAGATGCGTTTCACGGCCAATTGGGTGCCAAGCGACGCTTGTGAACCCTGGCAAGACGAAGAGGGCCGATTGCTCAACCGCACGTTGGCTGAACACGTCGTTGCGCGTATTGCGGGAAAACCGGCGCGGGTGACGGCTTACAGTGATAAACGTGAAAGTGAAACGGCACCTTTGCCATTTTCACTTTCCAGCCTGCAAATTGAAGCGGCAAGACGTTTTGGATTAAGCGCTCAAACGGTTCTTGATACGTGTCAACGCCTGTACGAAACGCACAAACTCATTACGTATCCACGTTCCGATAGCCGTTATTTGCCCGATGAGCATTTTGCCGGCCGTCATGCGGTATTAAAGGCTATTCAGGCGCATCAACCGAATCTTACGCCGCCCGGCGACTTTAGCGCAGATCGCAAGAATCGCTGTTGGGATGATAAAAAAGTGGATGCGCATCATGCAATTATTCCGACTGCACGTTCCAGCGCCGTCAAGCTAACCGAAAATGAACAAAACGTTTACGGATTAGTCGCGCGTCAATATTTAATGCAGTTTTGTCCTGATGCGCTTTTTCGTAAATGCACTATTGAACTGGATATTGCTGGTGGCAAGTTCGTTGCCAAAGCGCGTTTTCTGGCGGAAGCGGGTTGGCGTGCTTTGCTGGGCGGTAAAGAGCGAGATGAAGAGAACGATGGCACGCCGCTGCCAGTGGTAGCTAAAGATGATGAACTGCTTTGCGAGCAGGGTGAAGTGTTAGCAAAACAGACTCAGCCGCCACGACCGTTTACTGATGCCACGCTTTTATCAGCCATGACTGGTATCGCGCGCTTCGTGCAGGATAAAGAATTAAAGAAAGTGCTGCGAGCAACCGATGGTTTAGGGACCGAGGCTACGCGTGCAGGCATTATCGAGCTGTTATTTCGCCGGGCGTTTTTAGTGAAGAAGGGGCGTTCAATCAATGCGACTGAGACGGGTCGCGCGCTGATTCATTCTCTTCCCGATTTGGCGGCAAGACCCGATATGACTGCGCAGTGGGAATCAACCCTGACACGTATCAGTGAAAAAGCCTGTCGCTATGATGAGTTCATGCATCCGCTGGTGCACACGCTAACGGGTTTGATTCAGCAGGCTAGACAGCAGCCTTCGGGACATGCCTTTCGTGGTTTACCTTCCACCGGCAAGAAAAGGCCTGCAGCCAAGGCTAAGGCTAAACGTAAAACCAAGGAGACAGGATGAGACGTAATTCTGCTTTAGCGTGTTTGATTATGATGTTGATATGCGCCACGGCGCAGGCAAATAATCGGCATGAACAGTACAACCAAGGTCAGGCCAGTCAAGGCGGCAATACAAATGTGGTGGTGGACTTGCCGCCAGAAGCCTGGACGCAAGGGCAAAACCGTCAGCCTAATTGTTTGAAGTGCTGTATTTTTGATAATCGTAATTATACCGAAGGTGCCGTGGTGAAATCTGAAGGCGTGCTGTTACAGTGCGCGCGGGATGAGCAATCCATTGGCACAAACACTCTGATATGGAAAATCATCAAATAAAAAAGCGTGGCCTTGGCCACGCTGTGATTAAAACTGAAAAGTAGACCAAATCGGCGCGTGATCGGAGGGTTTTTCCATACTGCGCAATTGATAATCGATACCCGTATCAGTACAACGTGATGATAATGGCTGACTAGCCAGAATTAAGTCGATGCGCAAACCGCGGTTGTCATCAAATCCTTTGGAACGATAATCAAACCATGAGAAACAATCTGCCGTTTCAGGATTTTTATCGCGCCAGGTATCCACTAAACCCCACTGCAGCAATCGGTCCATCCATTCACGCTCTTCAGGCAGGAATGAACATTTTCCGGTGCGCAGCCAGCGTTTACGGCTCTCTTCACCAATACCAATGTCTAAATCTGTGCTGCTGATGTTCATGTCACCCATGATTAATACCGGTTTATCTGCGGTGTGGTTTTCTGTCAGATAACTTTGCAGGTCACGGTAAAATTTCTCTTTAGCAGGAAATTTAGTCGGGTGGTCGCGGCTTTCGCCTTGCGGGAAGTAGCCATTTATAACGGTAATATCGCCCATTGGGCTAGGAATCTCAGCCATGATCAGACGGCGCTGTGCCTCTTCGTCATCGCCAGGAAAGCCACGGCGTACAGAGACAGGCTGAACCTTCGTTAACAATGCCACGCCATAATGGCCTTTCTGGCCGTGATAAAAGACGTTATAGCCCAGTTTTGCCACATCCTCGAGCGGAAACATATCATCATGGACTTTCGTTTCCTGTAGACCGATGACATCGGGCTGATGTTTTTCCACCAACGCTTCCAGTTGATGTGGGCGCGCGCGCAATCCGTTGATGTTAAATGAAACAAATTTCATGGTGTCGACCATTGTTCAGCAAATGATGCGCTGGATGGTAGCGATTTTCAGGGAGAATGTCATGGTTGAGCGGGCGAGATTATCTGTTGCAGTTTTGTCTCTTGCTGATTAACACAGTGAACTTGACGCTCGGCGTAAACCTTCGGTCGAAACTTCTCATCCTTCTCATATAGAGCAGGTTGAATTTTTCATTTGAGGTGGAATCGGAGTATCTGAGAGGGTGGTGGGAGAAGGATTATGCGGCGCGCTGCGCCTTCCCTGCGGGCCGCGCTGAAGCGCGTTGTCTCGCTACGCTCGGCTCGAACCTTCGGTCGAAGCTTCTCATCCTTCTCATATAGAGCAGGTTGAATTTTTCATTTGAGGTGGAATCGGAGTGTCTGAGATGGTGGTGGGAGAAGGATTATGCGGCGCGCTGCGCCTTCCCTGCGGGCCGCGCTGAAGCGCGTTGTCTCGCTACGCTCGGCTCGAACCTTCGGTCGAAGCTTCTCATCCTTCTCTTGTAGAGCAGGTTGAATTTTTCATTTGAGGTGGAATCGGAGTATCTGAGATGGTGGTGGGAGAAGGATTCGAACCTTCGAAGTCTGTGACGGCAGATTTACAGTCTGCTCCCTTTGGCCGCTCGGGAATCCCACCAGGGATATAATCTTATGAGCTCAGGCGAAGAAACGATTCAGATGGTGGTGGGAGAAGGATTCGAACCTTCGAAGTCTGTGACGGCAGATTTACAGTCTGCTCCCTTTGGCCGCTCGGGAATCCCACCATGGCCTGAATCTTTGTGCCTGAAGGCGGGGCGCATCATACCAAATGGGCAATGGGTGTAAAGCGCCCATGTTGAAATGATGAATCGTTTGCCCACTTTTTACGCGTAGCGCTGAATTCCCAAGCAATTCAGCGCTAAAGCGTTTAAAGAATAATCGTGCGGTTGCCGTAAACGAAAACGCGTTGGCCAAGAACTTTATATAATGCATTGCTTAATACATTTTTTTCTACGTCGCGACCGGCTCGCATCATCTCATCCGCGGTATAGCTGTGATCCACATTAATCACGTCCTGCATGATGATTGGGCCTTCATCAAGATTATCATTCACATAGTGCGCGGTTGCACCGATGATTTTAACGCCGCGTTCATAGGCTTGATGATAAGGGCGCGCCCCGATAAAGGCAGGCAAAAACGAATGGTGAATATTGATAATTTGATTGGGGTAACGCTGAACAAAAGCGGGCGTTAATACGCGCATGTATTTCGCTAATACCACGTAATCGGGCTGATACCGATCAATCTCTTCTACCATGCGGTTATCATGCTCTTCACGCGTCAATCCTTCATGGCTTACCAGCGCAAAAGGAATATCGAAGCGTTCAACTAAAGAACGTAAAGTATCGTGATTACCAATAACAGCCGCAATTTCCATATCCAGACCGCCAAAAGCACTTTTCATCAGCAGATCGCCAAGACAATGCGCTTCTTTAGTCACCAAAATTACAACGCGACGACGTCCAGCGCTGTGTAATTCGCGGACTGAACCTTGGGGCAGGGCACTATCTAAATCGGCTAGCAGTGTGTTGTCGTTAAAAATCCCTTCCAGCTCAGTGCGCATAAAGAAGCGCCCGGTGCGATGATCAACAAACTCATTGTTTTGCACGATATTGAGTTCGTGCTTGTAACAAATATTAGTGATTTTGGCGATCAGACCTTTTGCATCGGGACAAATGGTACGTAGAACTTTTCTTTGCATGGTTTGCGCTTGCATCTCAATAAGAGTCCTGTCAAAGCATTAAGGGTAAAACTGTTGTGCTGGTGGCTCACTCAGCCGCAACACTTCTTGTATTTTTTATCGGAGCCACACGGGCAGCGATCGTTGCGCCCTAACTCCGGCGCTGTTCCATCAACATAGTACCAGCGTTGATCCTCGCGAAGAAAGCGTGAACATTCATAGAGAGCGTGAATGCTGTTTTTTTCGCGGTATCGCGCAAAAAAGGTAACGAAAGCTTCATTATCATGGCTTCCGATAATACAACGAGTTACATTCAGACTTAACCATTCGGTGCCGGGAAAACTTTCAGATAAAAGCCCTGCAAGAGTGGATTCACGTTTGGCTGGATGCCAGGTCGAGACAAGGTAAGCAGCATCTTGCTTAGCATAAGCGCTGTAACGTGAACGCATGAGTTGTTCAGCAGTTGCCGGGGTTTGATTGCCTTTCAGAAAGGGCTCACAACATAGGCTATACTGCTTTCCGCTGCAGCAGGGGCACTTTTCAGACACGTAAGCTCCTGAGAGTGTGAAGAAGAAAAAATAATAAGCGCTATGGTAGCCGACCCCAAGCTGCGAAGCTATGTATTGAAGCAGGACCAGAGAACAGATGAGAAAAGTAAAAGTTGGATTGGCACTGGGTTCAGGCGCAGCCAAAGGATGGGCACATATAGGTGTAATCAAGGCCCTTGAACGCGCCGGCATTGAAATTGACGTTGTTGCTGGATGCTCTGTCGGGGCTTTAGTCGGTTCGGCTTACGTGAATAACCGATTAGCCGTGATGGAAAAGTGGGTCAGCGCCTTTAGCTATTGGGATGTCATTCGTCTGATGGATGTCTCTTGGCAACGCGGCGGATTACTGCGCGGTGAGCGGGTATTTAATCACATCCGACAGTTGATCCCACATGATTCTATTGAAGCCTGTAACAAGCCTTTTGGTGTCGTGGCGACCAATCTCAGCACAGGGCGGGAATTGTGGCTCACTGAAGGTGATCTTCATCAGGCTGTGCGTGCTTCCTGTAGTATGCCAGGCTTATTACCACCTGTCGGCTACAATGGTTATTGGTTAGTCGATGGCGCGGTAGTCAATCCTGTTCCTGTCTCGCTGACGCGAGCAATGGGTGCTGATATCGTTATTGCTGTTGATCTTCAACATGATGCACACTTAATGCAGCAAGACTTGTTATCGGTTACACCGCAAAACAGTGAGGAAGAAGCTGCTGCGGCTGCGTTAGACTGGAGAAGTAAGCTGCGTCAGCGTCTGGTGAATTTTACCCAGCGTCGCGCATCACAAACGCCTGGAGCGATGGAAATTATGACAACATCAATTCAGGTTTTGGAAAATCGCCTTAAACGCAATCGCATGGCAGGTGATCCTCCCGATGTTCTTATTCAGCCGTTTTGTCCGCAAATTTCCACACTGGACTTTCATCGAGCCGAAGAAGCTATTGAGGCAGGTAAGGCCGCTGTTGAGAAAAAAATGGATGAACTTTTACCGCTGGTCCGCAGTAGATAATCAGGTTGTTCATTCACAGATGTCACTTCGGTCAATTCTGAAAGGCGCAACTGCGTTTTATGAACCACTATTGAATTATCTGGTACGCAGGGGGAGAGAATGGAAAAACCACTAATCGGCAAAAAGATACTCATTGTCGAAGATGAGGCCGTTTTCCGTTCGTTGCTGGACCAATTTTTGTTATCGATGGGTGCTGTGACGTTACAAGCGGAAGACGGTGTAGACGCGATAGCGCAGCTACAACAGCACACTGTTGACCTTATAATTTGTGATCTTGAGATGCCGCGTATGAACGGCATTCAGTTTGTGGAGCATATTCGGACACGGGGTAATAGTGTACCGGTGTTGGTTATCTCAGCCACAGAAAACATGGCTGACATTGCCCATGTCTTGAGATTAGGTGTACAGGATGTGCTGCTCAAACCGCTGAAAAACTTTGAACGCTTTCGTGAAGCGGTATACGAATGCCTTTACCCTTCGATGTTTACCTCTAAAGTCGAAGAGGATGAACAGCTGTTTCAGGACTGGGACGCCTTAGTTCGTGATCCCAAAGCCGCCGCAAAATTGCTTAAGCAACTTCAGCCGCCGGTACAGCAAAATATCGCCAATTGCCGCGTCAATTATCGTCAGTTAACCATGGCTGAGCAGCCGGGCTTGGTGCTGGATATTGCCGCGCTATCTGACAAAGATCTGGCTTTCTATTGTTTGGATGTTACCCGAGCAGGCGACAATGGCGTTCTGGCTGCGCTGCTCTTACGGGCGCTGTTCAATGGCTTGCTGCAAGAACAGTTGTCGGGACAAAAACAGCTGCTTCCTGAACTCAACGGTTTGCTCCGGCAGGTAAATCTACTCTTGCGGCAAGCAAACCTGAGCGGTCAGTTTCCGCTCTTAGTGGGTTATTATCACCGCGGTTTGAAAAATTTGATATTGGTTTCAGCAGGTTTAAATGCCACTTTGCATGTTCATGCCCATCAAATTCAACTCAGTAATGGGGTTCCCCTTGGCACTATGGGAAGTACCCACCTCAACCAGATCAGTCAGCGTGCAGACACCTGGCAATGCCACGTATGGGGCGCTGGTGGCCGCATTCGTCTGATGTTATCTGCTGAAGAATAGACAGAAAAACAAAATTCTCCTGGCGCTGGAGACAGGTCCAGGAGATGGCTTTACACTTGGGTAATAGTCTTAATTTCTGCGGATTCACTTCTTCCAGGATAAATCCGTTCGATAGTAACTGATATACTCATTTCCGAATTTAAACCGACATATCAAGTATTAACTTGAACGGCCTATAAGAGAGGTATCTTAATGTCTGCCTATAAGTCCAAAGTAAAAAAAGCGGTAATCCCGGTAGCTGGTTTGGGTACACGCATGTTGCCTGCCACTAAAGCGATTCCGAAAGAGATGTTACCGCTGGTCGATAAGCCGTTAATCCAGTATGTCGTTAACGAGTGTATCGCGGCTGGAATTAATGAAATTGTGCTGGTAACGCACTCTTCTAAAAACGCCATTGAGAACCACTTCGATACCAGCTTTGAATTGGAATCCATGTTGGAAAAACGTGTTAAGCGTCAGTTGCTGGATGAAATTCAGTCTATCTGTCCTCCACATGTCACCATCATGCAAGTTCGACAAGGTATCGCTAAAGGCCTTGGCCATGCGGTTATGTGTGCGCATCCACTGATCGGTGATGAGCCTGTTGCGGTTATTCTGCCGGACGTGATCATCGATGAATATGAATCAAATCCGACCAAAGATAACCTGGCAGAAATGCTGAGCCGTTATGAAGAGTCTGGCCGCAGCCAAATCATGGTTGAGCCTGTTGCCGATGTAACCGCTTACGGTGTGGTAGATTGCCAGGGCGCAGAACTGAACCCAGGTGAAAGTGCTCCGATGGTTGGCGTTGTTGAAAAACCAAAAGCGGCTGAAGCACCTTCAAATCTGGCTGTAGTAGGACGTTATGTTCTGTCTGCTGATATCTGGCCACTGCTGGCTAAAACGCCTCCAGGTGCGGGTGGTGAAGTTCAGCTGACTGACTCCATTGCTATGTTGATGGAAAAAGAAACCGTTGAAGCTTACCACCTGAAAGGTGTTAGCCATGACTGCGGTAACAAACTGGGCTACATGCAAGCTTTCGTTGAGTATGGTGTTCGTCACTCAGTATTGGGCAAAGATTTCTCTGAATGGCTCAATAACGAGATCGGCAACAAAAAGTAATTTATAAACACGGGATAACTCAATGAAAGTCACTGTATTTGGTATCGGCTATGTCGGTCTGGTTCAGGCTGCGGTGTTGGCCGAAGTCGGACATGACGTTCTGTGCATTGATGTCGACGAAAACAAGGTCGAAAACCTCAAAAAGGGCATCATCCCTATTTTTGAACCAGGTTTGACGCCGTTAGTAATGTCTAATTACGAAGCGGGCCGCCTTAAGTTCAGCACCGACGCTAAATTGGGCGTCGATCATGGTGTGATGCAATTTATTGCTGTGGGCACGCCACCCGACGAAGATGGTTCTGCCGATCTAAAATATGTTACCGCCGTGGCACGAACCATTGCGCAGCACATGAACGATCATAAAGTGGTTATCGACAAATCTACCGTTCCTGTTGGAACCGCAGATAAAGTGCGTTCGGTAATGGCTGAAACACTGCAGGCGCGTGATGCTAACATCAGTTTTGATGTGGTTTCTAACCCTGAGTTTCTTAAAGAAGGTGCTGCGGTAAATGACTGTATGCGCCCAGAGCGCATCGTTGTCGGCACCGACAATGATGAGGTGGTAGAACTGTTACGCGAGCTCTATGAGCCGTTTAACCGTAACCACGATCGCATGATTTTGATGGATATCCGAAGTGCAGAACTGACTAAGTACGCCGCGAACTGCATGCTGGCGACTAAAATCAGCTTCATGAATGAGATGTCGAACCTCGCTGAGCGCTTAGGCGCAGATATTGAAAAAGTGCGCCAGGGTATTGGATCTGATCCACGCATTGGCTATCACTTCATCTATCCAGGCTGTGGTTATGGCGGCTCATGCTTCCCGAAAGATGTACAGGCACTGATTCGCACCGCTGAGTCAATTGGCTATCAACCACGCCTTTTACAGGCCGTGGAAGATGTGAATGACAACCAGAAGAATAAGCTGCCTACGTTCATTAAGCGTCACTTCGGCGACAACCTGAGCGGTAAGACCTTTGCTTTGTGGGGTTTATCGTTTAAGCCGAACACCGATGACATGCGTGAAGCCTCCAGCCGTGTGCTGATGGAAACACTGTGGGAAGCGGGCGCGTCGGTTCAGGCTTTTGATCCTGAAGCAATGGATGAAGCGCAACGCATCTATGGTCACCGCAGCGATCTTAAGCTGATGGGTACCAAAGAAGCAGCATTGCAGGGCGCTGACGGGCTGGTGATTTGTACGGAATGGCAGAATTTCCGTGCACCTGACTTTGACGTCATCAAAAATGCACTGAAAGAACCCGTGATTTTTGATGGTCGTAACCTGTATGATCCAGAGCGTACAAGCAAACGCGGTTTCGTTTATTATGCAATCGGCCGCGGAGCGTCCATCAATATTGCGTAATTGACGAGGGATTTATGAACTTTCTGGTAACCGGCGCCGCAGGCTTTATTGGATTTCATGTTAGCCAACGCTTGTTGGCCGCCGGTCACCAGGTTGTCGGAATCGACAACCTGAATGACTATTACGACGTCAACCTCAAAAAATCCCGCCTCGATTTAATAAAGCACTCTCCCGATTTTAATTTTATTGAACTGGATTTAGCCGACCGTGAAGCTATGGCTTCACTTTTTCAGCAGCATCAATTCCAACGCGTCATTCATCTTGGCGCGCAGGCAGGGGTTCGTTACTCAATTGAAAATCCCGGCGCCTATGCAGATGCTAACCTCATTGGCCATCTCAATGTTCTTGAAGGATGCCGTCACCATAAAATAGAGCATCTGCTCTACGCATCCTCCAGTTCGGTATATGGTCTCAACCGTAAAATGCCTTTCTCTACCGACGATAGCGTTGACCATCCTGTATCGCTTTATGCGGCGACTAAAAAAGCCAATGAGCTGATGTCGCATACCTATTCGCATCTTTATCAATTACCGACCACAGGATTGCGCTTCTTCACCGTATACGGTCCTTGGGGACGCCCCGATATGGCATTGTTCAAATTCACACGGGCGATGCTCGCCGGTGAAGCCATTGATGTTTATAACCAAGGCCAAATGAAGCGTGATTTCACTTATATTGATGACATTGCTGAAGCCATTGTGCGTTTGCAGGATGTCATTCCGCAGAAAGATGATAACTGGAGCGTAGAAACAGGCTCGCCTGCTACCAGTTCTGCGCCTTACCGTGTTTATAATATTGGTAACAGCCATCCAGTGACATTAATCAGTTACATTGAAGCAATTGAAAAAGCGCTGGGAATCACCGCCATTAAAAATTTAATGCCAATGCAGCCTGGCGATGTACTTGAAACCAGCGCCGATACGCAGGCTTTATTTGATGCGATTGGCTTTAAGCCGCAAACCAGCGTTGAAGAGGGCGTTAAGCGCTTTGTCGATTGGTATCGTGACTTTTATAAAATTTAAAGATAAAAAAAGGAAGCCTTGGCTTCCTTTCCCTGATGTGTAAAAGGCAGGGTCTGTAATCGATCAAAATGACCCGCCAAATTACGAAGCACTCACTGCTATTAAAGCAAAAAGTCTTCTAGCTGTTTACCTTGTTCTTCAAGGGCTTTTTTAATAACGGCTGGAGTACGACCTTGACCTGTCCAGGTTTTGGTTTCGCCATTTTCATCAACGTACTGATATTTTGCAGGACGTGCTGCACGCTTGGCTTTGCCTGAGGTTTTGGACTCAGCTAATGCGCTGAGCAGCTCATTAGGATCTATACCATCTGCCATCAGCATTTCACGGTATTGTTCAAGCTTACGCGTGCGCTCTGCGTTTTCCGCTTCAACTTGAGATTCTTCCTCGCGGCGTTCATTCACCACAACTTCCAGTTTCTCCAGCATTTCTTCAAGCGTTTCAACTGTACATTCTCTGGCTTGAGCACGCAGAGTGCGGATATTATTAAGAATTTTAAGTGCTTCGCTCATTGTCCTGATCTCTGAATAATGAATAAAAGAGTTGTTCTGCCCGCTAATAATAGTGTTGGCAAAAAATAACTTCAACAGCAAATTATGTTCATGAGTTAATGAGGGATATTAAATTCATCTTTGAGAGACATAACCTAAACGAGACGCTAAGAAATTACTGAGTAGAAAATTTATATATCCAGAAACCTTATATAAAATAAGGTGTCATTTATTTTATGACTAAAAGTGATGATTACTGACTTAAAGACAGCCTTATGTACTTTTAGTTTCAACGAAAGTTCTCCCGCTCACTAAAATAGTGGGGCATTAATAGCCGATTAGCTGAGCAGTTGTACAATACATCACCATTAATTCTCAGCGGCGTGTTTGATCGTTTGTGCTAAAATGGCCGGCATTCTGTTTCGTCCAAACTGAGATTCAGCTCATATGGCTCAACTCTATTTTTATTATTCCGCTATGAATGCCGGGAAGTCGACTGCGCTATTACAGTCATCTTACAATTATCAGGAACGTGGTATGCGGACGTTGGTTTATACCGCGGAGATAGACGACCGTTTTGGTGTGGCTAAAGTCAGCTCCAGAATTGGTCTTTCATCACCTGCTTCGCTTTATAATTCAGAGACTAAGCTTAACGTTGATATTGCCGCAGAACATGCGCGTCAGCCCGTGCACTGCGTTCTGGTTGATGAGAGCCAGTTCTTAACGCGCGAACAGGTTAAAGCGTTATCAGACGTCGTTGACGACCTTGATATCCCGGTGCTTTGTTATGGGTTACGCACTGATTTCCGCGGTGAGCTTTTTACGGGCAGTGAATATCTACTCGCCTGGGCTGACAAGCTAGTGGAACTGAAAACGATCTGCCATTGCGGGCGTAAAGCCAGCATGGTGCTGCGGTTAGACAGCAACGGCAAGCCTTTTAGTGAAGGAGAGCAGGTAGTGATTGGCGGTAACGAGCGCTACATTTCTGTATGCCGTAAACATTATAAGCAGGCAATTGACCAAGGCTCGCTCCAGGCGATACATGGAACACGGTCTGTTGAAACGTGATCGCGAAGTAACAGAAACAAAAAACCCGCCGCAGCGGGTTTTTTATTCATAAGCAATTACGCTTTTTTGGTTTTCTTCTCAACTTTCACGTCTTTCACCGGTTGAGCCGCAACGGCCTCTGCGATGCTTGAGAACGGTTCTACATATTCACGACCGTAGAAGGTATCCAGCATGATCTGTTTCAATTCAGCAATCAGCGGATAACGCGGGTTGGCGCCTGTACATTGGTCATCAAATGCGTCCTCTGCCAGTTTATCGACCTTCGCAAGGAAATCTGCCTCCTGAACGCCAGCTTCGCGTATAGATGTCGGGATACCCAGTTGCGTTTTCATCTCATCAAGCCATGCCAGCAGTCTTTCAATTTTCTGCGCAGTACGGTCACCTTCACGACTCAGACCTAAATGGTCAGCGATTTCCGCGTAGCGACGACGGGCTTGCGGACGATCGTACTGACTAAATGCCGTTTGCTTGGTTGGGTTGTCATTCGCGTTATAACGGATGACGTTAGCAATCAGCAGAGAGTTAGCCAGACCGTGCGGAATATGGAATTCAGAACCGAGTTTGTGTGCCATTGAGTGACAAACGCCCAGGAAAGCATTAGCAAATGCGATACCCGCGATGGTTGCCGCATTATGTACGCGCTCGCGTGCAACCGGATTCTTAGCGCCTTCCGCATAGCTGGTGGGTAAATTCTCTTTCAATAATTTCAAGGCTTGTAATGCCTGGCCGTCAGAGTATTCATTCGCCAGCACCGAGACATACGCTTCAAGAGAGTGAGTGACTGCATCCAGGCCACCAAAAGCGCAAAGTGAACGCGGCATATCCATCACCAAATTGGCATCAACAATGGCCATGTCAGGTGTTAAAGCATAATCAGCTAATGGATATTTTTGACCTGTTGCATCGTCAGTGACCACAGCGAATGGCGTAACTTCTGAGCCTGTACCCGATGTGGTGGTAATCGCAACCATGCGCGCTTTTACACCCATTTTTGGGAATTTATAGATGCGTTTACGGATATCCATAAAGCGCAGCGCTAACTCTTCAAAATGGGTTTCAGGATGTTCGTACATCACCCACATAATTTTGGCCGCATCCATTGGTGAACCGCCGCCTAGCGCGATAATCACGTCAGGTTTAAAGCTGTTCATCTGTTCTGCGCCTTTACGTACGATGCTGAGCGTAGGATCGGCCTCAACTTCAAAAAATACTTCTGTTTCGATGCCGTGAGATTTAAGCACTCGCGTAACCTGGTCGGCATAACCGTTATTGAACAGGAAGCGGTCGGTCACGATGAATGCACGTTTTGCGCCATCAGTAGCTACTTCTTCCAGGGCGATAGGCAGCGAACCACGACGGAAGTAGATAGACTTCGGAAGTTTATGCCACAACATATTTTCAGCTCGCTTGGCGACAGTTTTCTTATTGATAAGATGTTTGGGTCCAACGTTTTCTGAGATGGAGTTGCCACCCCATGAACCACAACCTAATGTCAAAGACGGCGCAAGTTTGAAGTTGTACAAGTCGCCGATACCACCTTGCGAAGCGGGCGTATTAATCAAAATACGCGCGGTTTTCATTTTATCGCCGAAATAGTGTACGCGCTCAGTTTGGTTATCTTGATCGGTATAGAGGCAAGAGGTATGACCGATACCGCCCATCTCTACCAGTTTTTCGGCTTTGCTCACCGCATCCTGAAAATCTTTTGCACGATACATTGCTAATGTTGGTGAGAGTTTTTCATGGGCAAAAGGCTCTGACTCATCAACCAGTTTCACTTCGCCAATGAGAATTTTGGTATTCTGCGGCACTGAAATGCCTGCCATTTCAGCAATTTTCACTGCGGGCTGGCCGACAATGGCGGCATTCAACCCACCATTTTTCAGGATGATACCTTGAACAGCGCTTAACTCTGCGCCCTGCAGCATATAGCCGCCATGGCTTGAGAAGCGTTCACGTACGGCCTCGTAGACAGAATCCACCACAATGACGGATTGCTCAGAGGCACAAATCACGCCGTTATCGAAGGTTTTAGACATCAGGATAGAAGCGACAGCGCGTTTGATGTCTGCGGTTTCATCAATAACGACAGGGGTATTACCTGCACCCACACCAATGGCTGGCTTACCGGAACTGTAAGCGGCTTTCACCATGCCGGGGCCACCGGTCGCAAGGATCAGGTTGATATCTGGGTGATGCATTAACTGATTCGACAGTTCCACAGACGGTGTATCAATCCATCCAATGATATCTTTAGGAGCGCCAGCGGCAATAGCGGCCTGCAGGACAATATCTGCAGCTTTATTGGTGGCATCTTTTGCACGTGGATGAGGCGAGAAAATAATTCCGTTGCGGGTTTTAAGACTGATTAGTGCTTTGAAAATCGCGGTTGAGGTTGGGTTTGTAGTCGGAACGATACCGCAAATCAACCCAATCGGTTCCGCAATGGTAATCGTACCGAAAGTATCATCGGTATTTAACACACCGCAGGTCTTTTCATCTTTATAGGCGTTGTAAATATATTCAGAGGCGAAGTGATTTTTGATGACCTTGTCTTCAACAATTCCCATGCCGGATTCGGCTACAGCCAATTTTGCCAGAGGGATACGGGCGTCGGCGGCGGCGAGGGCGGCAGCGCGGAAAATAGCGTCAACCTGTTGTTGAGAAAAGTTGGCGTATTCACGCTGGGCTTTTTTTACACGTTCAACCAGTGCATTAAGTTCAGCGACATTAGTAACGGCCATGATGCTCTCCTGAAGGAAGTTAAACTTTTTAGTAAACAAGCCTGACCACTGAGTATAGTTCCGCTGCGTTAATGCGACGGTAACAGTTAAATTGTCAGGCTTTTCAGCTGCTTAATAAAAAATTCATACCATTCTGGGTGGAGCGCCCTGAATGCTTTTGATGCGGAAAGATTACCTGGTTTGAGGTAGGAGAATAATGATCTGGATCAATTTACATGCAAGCTGACACCATTCAGCTAACGGAAGCGTTTGAATCAATGCATCGGTTATTAAGTAATCACCTGAATGGCGGGCATAATTTGACGTATAGCGGCATGAACCATCACGATTTTAATATCTGGATGATCAAACCATATAAAACGCAAAATGACAGAATAAATACCTGAGAGACGCGCTGGCTTAGGCTTGGCTTTTGCCTTACATTAGGCGCGATTTTTTTCATTCTGGAATGGAGTTCATCGTGAACCCTGCGCTGTTAGATTTGTCTGGTTATGTTAAGTTTTTTGTGGGCCTTTTTGCTCTGGTTAACCCGGTGGGTATTATTCCGGTATTTATCAGTATGACCAGTTATCAGGGCGCAGCCGAACGCAATAAAACCAATCTTACGGCTAACCTGGCGGTGGCGATCATTTTATGGACTTCGCTGTTTTTGGGCGATGCCATTCTGCATATATTCGGTATTTCCATTGATTCATTCCGTATCGCGGGTGGAATTCTGGTTGTCACCATTGCAATGTCGATGATCAGCGGCAAGCTGGGTGAGGATAAGCAGAATAAGCAGGAAAAAACCGAAACGGCAATCCGCGAAAGTATTGGCGTTGTGCCCTTGGCGCTACCTTTAATGGCCGGGCCAGGCGCAATCAGTTCAACAATTGTGTGGAGTACGCGTTATCACAGTTGGCTTAATTTATTAGGTTTCAGCCTTGCTATAGCGATTTTTGCGTTTTGCTGTTGGTTGTTATTCAGGGCGGCGCCGCTCATGGTGCGTGTACTTGGCCAAACCGGTATTAACGTTATTACACGCATTATGGGTTTATTGCTCATGGCACTGGGTATTGAATTTGTCGTTACCGGAATGAAAACACTCTTCCCCGGATTAGTCGGTTAAAAAAGTACGGCTTATTTTTCCTGTAAAAGGAAAAAGCGAACCATAAAGGTGCAATATTCCCTTTTGTTGCACCTTTATGATGCAGGTATTCGTCTTGCTAAACATAGCCTGCCTATTATCATATTCATTACTACAGCCGCAGCATTGAAAATAATTATGTGATAATCATCACATGATAATCCTCTGTATATTGTTTTCTTCACGTTACTAAAAACCATGTTTATCTGCTAATCCCTCTTTTATTACCACTCTCTTGACGCTTTCCCGCATTATCACTAAAAAAATACATAATTGTCATTTTGTGAGCGTATTAACGTCATCATTAGGTTTTAAGTCTTATTTTTCATGCGCTTAATCTATTTTTAGGCTAAAAATTAACACTTTCGCCCAAGCAATTCTCATGATAAAAGAGAATCAGGTAACATTTTTGTTATTTTGCTTTGGCGCCCTTCGAATGCTTCTGATAATTTCGTCGCTCCAAAAAAATTTTACCGATCAGACAAAAGTGAGAACGATTTTTGCTTAAAGGCTATCGGGATTTATAAATTTAAGGTTGGCGCTGTCGAATGATTGGGATAATGAACTCGCAAAAAACTGTGATGCATTTAGCCATGAGCTTAACGCTCGTCATGCCCCTCACTTACGCTGCAACGGTTCCTGATGACATCAAGCTTGCGCCTAATCAACAAATTGTTATTAACAATGGCAGTGAAGTGGCTTCACTCGATCCGCATAAAACCGAAGGTGTACCTGAATCAAATATTATTTTGAATTTACTTGATGGATTGGTGAATACCGACAACGCCGGCAATGTCGTGCCGGGCGTGGCGGAATCATGGCAAAACCAGCAGGGCAAAGTCTGGGTCTTCACGCTGCGCAATAACGCTAAATGGAGCGACGGCAAACCCGTCACTGCGCAAGATTTTGTCTATAGCTGGCGCCGACTCGCCGATCCTAAAACCGCTTCGCCTTATGCAAGCTATCTGCAGGCTGCGCATTTTACGAATATAGATAACGTCCTTGATGGTAAAATGTCACCCGAGCAACTGGGTGTAAAAGCGCTAGACGATCGGCATCTGCAAATCACCTTGAGTGAGCCAGTGCCTTATCTGGTTGCTATGCTGGCACATACCGCAATGAAACCGGTCTACGCACCCGCCATAAAACAGTGGGGTGAAGCCTGGACACGTCCAGAACATTACGTGGGCAATGGCGCATACACCTTGAGCGACTGGGTGGTGAACGAGAAAATCGTGCTGAAGCGCAATCCGCTTTACTGGAACAATGCACGCACTGTGATTGAGCAGGGCACCTTCTTACCCATTGCTTCCGAAAACAGTGACATCAATCGCTACCGCAGTGGCGGCACTGATATCACTAACAGCGCGGTTCCGCCTGAAATGTTCAAGCGCCTGCAGGGTGAGCTTGGCGATCAGGTCAAAGTCAGCCCGCTGCTCTGCACCTTCTATTACGAGATAAATAACAAGAAGCCGCCATTTAATGATCCTCGCGTGCGCGCGGCCATCAAAATGACGTTAGATCGCGATATCATCGCCAATAAAATCATGGGGCAAGGGCAAATTCCTGCCTATAGCTTCACGCCGCCCTTTACCGCAGGCATGACATTATCGCCACCGGCGTGGTTTGAGCAATCACAGCAGCAACGTAATGAACAAGCGAAGAAATTGCTCGCTGAGGCCGGTTTTGATGCTAAAAATCCACTGCGGTTCACGTTGCTTTATAACACGTCAGATCAAAATAAAAAGCAGGCGATTGCGGCGGCATCGATGTGGCAAAAAAATCTTGGCGCAACAGTTAATTTGCAAAATCAGGAGTGGAAAACCCTGCTCGAAACGCGTCACCAGGCACAATACGATGTCGTTCGCGCAACATGGTGTGCGGACTACAACGAACCTTCCACTTTCCTGAATATGCTGATCAGTAATGCCTCAATCAATACGGCTTTTTACAGCAGCGAAAATTTTGATCGGCTAATGGCTCAATCCCTTAACGCCAGTGATGAAGCACAGCGCGCAGCGCTCTATCAGCAAGCTGAAACACAACTCGACAAAGACTCACCAATTGTGCCAGTTTACTACCGCGTTAGTGTAGGTCTGGTGAAACCTTGGGTGGGCGGGTTTACCGGCACCGATCCGCAAGACATGACAGACCTGAAATACTATTTCATTAAACAACATTAAGTCGCGAATTTACCTGGCGAGACAGCCGGGAAGTTAGCGACCGTAAAGGCCACCATTCGGGGTCGATGACATCCTCAGGTGCTCACACCGAGGATCCCGGAAACGGGGGACGCCAAGGCGGAACAATGCCTGGGTGAAAATAAAAAAACTGGAGTGTAATAATGAACAACATCACGAAGAAAAGCCTTATCGCAGCAGGTGTGTTCGCGGCGATGAGCGCGCTGGCAGGGAACGCTGTTCAGGCGGCATCAGTGCCATCTGGCGTTGAATTAGCGGCAAAGCAAGAACTGATTAAGGGTAATGGCGATGAAGTGCAGTCGCTGGATCCGCACAAAATTGAAGGTGTGCCTGAATCAAACGTTAACCGCGATTTGTTAGAAGGTCTGTTGATCAGTGATGTTCAGGGTAAACCTGTTCCGGGCGTGGCTGAAAGCTGGGAAAATAAAGAGGCTAAAGTCTGGACTTTCCATCTCCGTAAAGACGCCAAATGGTCTAACGGTGAGCCCGTTACCGCACAAGATTTCGTCTTTAGCTGGCAGCGCCTGGCCGATCCAAAAACGGCTTCCCCTTACGCCAGCTATCTGCAGTACGGCCATCTGCTGAATGTTGATGACATCATTGCAGGCAAGAAAAAACCGTCTGAGCTGGGCGTAAAAGCCATTGATGACCACACGCTGGAAGTGACGTTGAGCGAAGGTGTGCCTTATTTCTATAAGCTGCTCATTCATCCCTCTATGTCACCTGTATACAAACCAGCAATTGAAAAATTTGGTGATCAGTGGACTCAGCCGCAAAACTGGATCGGCAACGGCGCATTTAAGCTGGAATCACACATTATCAACGAACGTATTACGCTGGTTCGTAACCCGCAGTATTGGGATAATGCCCATACCGTGCTGAATAAAGTGACGTTCCTGCCAATCTCTTCAGAAGTCAGCGATGTTAACCGCTACTTCTCAGATAACGGCAGTGATATGACTTATAACAACATGCCAATTGAGCTGTTCAAAAAGCTACAGCGTGACAATGGCAAAGAGCTGCATGTTGATCCTTATCTCTGTACTTATTATTACGAAATCAATAACCAGAAAGCGCCGTTTACCGATCCACGCGTTCGTGCTGCGCTGAAGCTGGGTATCGATCGTGACATCATCGTAAATAAAGTCCTGGCGCAAGGCCAGATGCCGGCTTACAGCTTCACGCCTCCGGCAACCGATGGCATGGATATTCTGCCGCCAGACTGGTTCAAATGGCCGCAAGAAAAACGTAATGAAGAAGCGAAAAAATTGTTAGCTGAAGCGGGTTACACGGCGGATAAGCCGTTGACCTTCAACCTGCTGTACAACACCTCCGATTTGCATAAGAAATTGGCAATCGCAGCATCTTCTATCTGGAAGAAAAACATTGGCGTTAACATCAAGCTGGAAAATCAGGAATGGAAAACCTTCCTGGATACGCGTCATCAGGGGAACTTTGATGTTTCACGCGCGGCATGGTGTGCTGACTACAATGAACCGACTTCATTCCTGAACATTATGTTGTCAGACAGCAGCAACAACACCTCGCATTACAAGAGTGCTGACTTCGATAAAGCGGTACATGAAGCCTTAAGCGCAGCAGATGACAAAGCGCGCGCGGCAGATTATCAGCAAGCTGAACAGGTTCTTGATAAAGATTCAGTGATTGTACCGCTGTTCTATTACGTGAACGCGCGTCTGGTGAAACCTTATGTCGGTGGTTATACCGGTAAAGATCCACTGGACAACGTCTACGACAAAAACTTGTATATCATTAAACATTAATAGCACACAGGCTATCGGCAGCGGCGGCGCTTCTCGCGCCGCCTTTTTTAGTTTTATTGCGTTGTGAAGCAACAGCCTGGTGGATACGGCAATGTTAAAATTCATTCTGCGTCGATTGCTTGAAGCAATCCCGACGCTCTTCGTCTTGATTACGATCTCATTTTTTATGATGCGCCTGGCGCCCGGCAGCCCATTCAGCGGCGAGCGCACATTATCGCCAGAAGTCATGGCCAACATTGAGGCGAAATATCACCTCAACGATCCGATCGGTAAGCAATATCTGGATTATCTGGTTCAGCTCGGTCATGGCGACTTTGGCCCATCATTTAAATACAAAGATTACTCCGTGAACTACCTTGTCGCCCACGCCTTCCCGGTTTCGGCCAAGCTTGGACTGGCGGCCTTTTTGCTGGCAATGGTGCTGGGTGTGACGGCGGGTGTGGTCGCCGCTTTGCGGCAAAACAGCCTATGGGATTACGCCGTGATGGGGGTGGCAATGACCGGCGTGGTGATACCCAGTTTTGTGGTCGCGCCGCTGCTGGTCTTGGTATTCGCGATCACGCTGAAGTGGTTACCGGGTGGTGGCTGGAACGGCGGACAATGGAACTACATGCTGCTGCCGATGGTAGCCCTTTCGCTGGCTTACATCGCCAGCATCGCGCGTATTACCCGTGGTTCGATGATTGAAGTCATGCACTCTAACTTTATTCGTACTGCCCGCGCCAAAGGCTTGCCGCTGCACCGTATCGTTTTACGCCATGCGCTGAAACCCGCACTGCTGCCTGTTATCTCCTATATGGGACCGGCTTTTGTCGGCATCATCACCGGTTCAATGGTGATCGAGTCTATTTACGGTCTGCCAGGCATAGGCCAGCTGTTCGTCAATGGCGCATTAAACCGCGATTACTCGCTGGTCATGAGCCTGACGATTCTGGTCGGTGTGCTTACCATTGTATTTAACGCGATTGTCGACGTGCTTTATGCCGTCATCGATCCAAAAATTCGCTACTGATTCTGGAGTTCGCCATGATGTTGAGTAAGAAAAACAGCGAAGCTCTTGATGCATTCAGTGAAAAACTGGAAGTAGAAGGGCGCAGCCTTTGGCAGGATGCGCGTCGCCGCTTTATCCATAACCGTGCAGCATTGATCAGTTTGTTGGTTCTGCTGTTGATCACGCTGTTTGTCATCATTGCACCGATGCTGTCGCAGTTCGCCTATGACGACACCGATTGGGGCATGATGTCCGCAACGCCAGACACCACGTCAGGACACTGGTTTGGCACCGACTCTTCGGGACGTGACTTGTTAGTGCGCGTTGCCATTGGCGGTCGAATTTCCTTGATGGTAGGGATTGCTTCCGCGTTGATCGCGGTGATTGTCGGCACGTTATACGGTTCGGTTGCCGGTTATCTCGGCGGGAAAACTGACTCGGTCATGATGCGTATTCTTGAAATACTGAACTCATTTCCGTTCATGTTCTTCGTCATTTTGCTGGTGACTTTCTTTGGCCGTAACATTTTGCTGATCTTTGCCGCCATCGGCATGGTTTCGTGGCTGGATATGGCACGTATTGTACGTGGTCAAACCCTGGGACTAAAACGCAAAGAGTTCATAGAAGCAGCGCATGTTGGCGGCGTCTCAACGTTCAACATTGTGTTACGTCATATCGTGCCGAATGTGCTTGGCGTGGTGGTGGTGTACGCCTCTTTGCTGGTGCCGAGTATGATTCTGTTCGAATCATTTCTGAGCTTCCTCGGCTTAGGTACGCAAGAGCCGCTCAGCAGTTGGGGTGCGTTGCTCAGTGACGGCGCCAATTCAATGGAAGTCTCTCCGTGGCTGCTGTTTTTCCCGGCGGGTTTCCTGGTCGTTACGCTGTTTTGTTTTAACTTTATCGGCGATGGCCTGCGTGATGCCCTCGACCCGAAAGATCGTTAAGGAATTTCCCGATGACTATTCATGAATTTCAGCCAGCCCTGGCTGCCCGTTCGGGAAGTGATCTGCTGTTAGATGTTAAAGATTTACGCGTCACCTTCGATACGCATGATGGCGATGTCACCGCCGTTAATGACCTGAATTTCTCACTGCGTGCTGGCGAAACGCTGGGTATTGTCGGCGAGTCTGGTTCAGGCAAATCACAAACCGCTTTTGCATTAATGGGGCTGTTGGCGAAAAACGGCCGCATCGGCGGTTCGGCGATGTTCAACGGCAATGAGATTCTCAATCTGCCCGAGAAAAAGCTAAATAAACTGCGTGCCGAGCAGATTGCCATGATCTTTCAGGATCCTATGACATCGCTCAATCCCTATATGCGCGTGGGTGAGCAGTTGATGGAAGTGCTTAAGCTACACAAGGGCATGAACAGCGCACAGGCGTTTGAAGAGTCAGTGCGCATGCTAGACGCAGTAAAAATGCCGGAAGCGCGCAAGCGCATGAAGATGTATCCGCATGAGTTTTCTGGTGGTATGCGTCAGCGCGTCATGATCGCTATGGCGCTGATGTGTCGTCCAAAGTTGCTGATTGCAGATGAACCTACTACAGCGTTGGATGTGACAGTGCAAGCGCAGATCATGACGTTGCTGAACGATCTGAAGCGTGAGTTCAACACGGCCATTATCATGATCACCCATGATCTGGGTGTCGTGGCCGGGATCTGCGACAAAGTGCTGGTCATGTATGCCGGACGTACCATGGAATATGGTCGTGCGCGCGATGTGTTCTATAAACCGGCACACCCTTATTCGATTGGCCTGCTCAATGCCGTTCCGCGTCTGGATGCAGAAGGTGAGAGCCTGACGACCATTCCAGGCAATCCACCCAATCTGCTGCGCCTGCCGCAAGGTTGTCCGTTCCAGCCGCGCTGTCCTCACGCCATGGACATCTGTACCCAAGCGCCGCCGCTATTACCGTTTGAAGAGGGACGTTTACGCGCCTGCTTCAAACCGGTGGAGGAATTAGTATGAGCACCGTAGCTGAGAAAAGAGTGTTGCTTGAAATCGCCGACCTGAAGGTGCATTTCGATATCAAAGATGGCAAACAGTGGTTCTGGCAGCCATCAAAAAGCTTAAAAGCGGTGGACGGCGTCAGCCTGCGTTTGTACGAAGGCGAGACGCTGGGCGTGGTCGGAGAGTCAGGCTGTGGCAAATCCACCTTAGCGCGTGCGATCATCGGCTTGGTAAAAGCCACAGATGGCCGCGTTGCGTGGTTAGGGCGCGACCTGCTGGGACAAAGTGAAGAGGAGTGGCGCAAAGCCCGCAGCGATATCCAGATGATTTTCCAGGATCCGTTGGCTTCACTGAACCCGCGCATGACCATTGGCGACATCATTGCTGAGCCGCTGCGCACCTATCATCCCAAAATGGCGCGTCAGGAAGTCAAAGATCGCGTCAAAAATATGATGATGAAAGTAGGGTTACTGCCAAACCTGATAAACCGTTATCCGCATGAATTTTCAGGCGGCCAATGTCAGCGTATTGGTATTGCGCGTGCGCTGATTCTTGAGCCAAAGCTGATCATTTGTGATGAGCCGGTTTCAGCGCTCGACGTGTCAATTCAGGCGCAGGTGGTCAACCTGCTACAGCAGTTACAACGTGAAATGGGCTTGTCACTGATCTTTATCGCGCACGACTTGGCTGTCGTGAAGCATATTTCCGATCGTGTCCTGGTGATGTATCTCGGACATGCTGTGGAATTAGGCACTTACGATGAGGTTTATAGCAATCCGCAGCATCCTTACACCAAAGCGTTGATGTCTGCGGTGCCCATTCCCGACCCGGATCTGGAAAAAAACAAGCAGATTCAATTGCTGGAAGGTGAGCTGCCTTCGCCAATTAATCCGCCATCCGGCTGCGTGTTCCGCACCCGATGCCCGATTGCTGGACCAGAGTGTGCGAAAACGCGTCCATTACTGGAAGGCAGTTTCCGCCATGCGGTCTCTTGTCTCAAGGTCGATCCGTTATAAAACAAAACGCCGGGCAGTTACCCGGCGTTTCTTCATCATTGGCGCTTATTCACGCCACAAGATATGGCACAGTTTATTATCTTTCTCGCGGCACAGCAGAACGCGCGCAAACACATCAGTAATCGGTTCACCGTCCGCTTCACCTAATCCGATCACGACTTCTGCGAAGAAGTCTGGATTCAGATCGTAATCAACATGTTCAGACCAGTCTTCAGACGGATCGAACAATTCTGCGCCGCCACGCTCTTCGAATTGTAAATTGAAGAGGATGATATCCGCCGGATCGAGGTTGTCACCTGCCAGTTCGAGAAAAATATCGTAAGCCTGTTCCAGGGTTTCGTCTTCGGTAAGGCGATTATTTAAATCCATGATCTATCCTGTTGCCCAAGGGCGTTTACACAATTTTGCTCGTTTTACAGTAAAGGACTAAAGAAGTAAAACAGTCGTTCAACGATACGTTGCCACCAGGCACGTTTCGCCCAGCGCTTGCCATCCAGCAGTCTTGAGCGGGCGATGTAATCATCCTGAACACAAGCAAGGTCGCTGCCAAAGCCTGCATCATCGACCACTAAGGTGATCTCAAAGTTGAGCCATAAGCTGCGCATATCCAGGTTAACCGTACCGACCAGGCTGAGTTGCCCATCAACCAGCACGCTTTTGGTATGCAGCAAGCCATCCTCAAACTGATAAATCTTAACACCCGCTTCCAGCAACTCACTGAAAAAGGCGCGGCTGGCCCAGCCTACCAGCAGTGAATCATTGTGGCGTGGTACCACAATGCTAACATTCACGCCACGTAAAGCTGCGGTGCAGATCGCATGTAACAGATCGTCGCTGGGCACGAAGTAGGGCGTGGTCATGATCAATTGCTCACGCGCGGAGTAAACTGCGGTTAACAAAGCCTGATGAATCATGTCCTCGGGAAAACCTGGACCCGAGGCGATAACTTGTACCGTGTGACCACTCTCTTTTTCGAAAGGCATGATGTTGCGATCGGGTGGCGGCGGAAGAATGCGTTTGCCGGTCTCAATTTCCCAGTCACAGCTAAAGACAATGCCCATTGCGGTTGCCACGGGGCCTTCCATGCGCGCCATCAAATCGACCCATTGTCCTACGCCTGCGTCCTGTTTGAAAAAGCGTGGATCCACCAGATTCATGCTACCGGTATAAGCAATATAGTTGTCGATTAATACTACTTTGCGGTGCTGGCGGAGATCCATACGGCGCAGAAACACACGCAACAAGCTGACCTGCAACGCTTCGACCACATCAATGCCCGCATTGCGCATCATTCCTACCCAAGGGCTGCGGAAGAACGTTACGCTGCCCGCTGAATCCAGCATCAGACGGCAATGTACGCCACGCCGTGAGGCAGCCATCAAGGACTCAGCAACTTCATCCGCCAGGCCACCGGGATGCCAGATATAGAACACCATTTCAATGTTATGACGAGCGAGCTGAATATCACGAATCAGCGCCTGCATGACTTCATCGGAGCTGGTTAACAGCTGTAGCTGGTTGCCTTTTACGCCTGCAATGCCCTGACGGTTTTGACACAGCTGAAAAAGTGAGCGTGCTACGTCGCTGTGTTCGGTGGCAAATATTTCACGACATTGTTTAAGATCGTTCAGCCACCTTGCGGTTGAAGGCCACATGGTGCGCGCACGCTCGGCGCGCCGTTTACCTAAATGTAGCTCGCCGAACGACAGATAAGCGATAATGCCAACCAACGGCAGAATATAGATAATTAACAGCCAGGCCATGGCTGAGGTCACGGCACGACGCTTCATCAGTACTCGCAGCGTGACTCCGGCAATCAGCAGCCAGTAGCCAAACAGCAATAACCAACTGATAAGCGTGTAAAAAGTGGTCATTAAGTGGACGTCCTGTTCGCGCTTTGGTCTGAGAAGTTTACGTGCAGATGTCGGTCAGTGAAACCCTTTATCGTTGACCCTTCACGATAAGAGATACGATTTGGCATTGGCGTACAGATCTCTATAATGCGTCCGCGTGATATCGATGTCAGAGAGGAAGTCATGAGACGAAGCAAAAATGAAGTAGCTCGCTGGAGAATGTTACGTCAGGCTCACCGCCGCCGCTCGCGTTGGCTGGAAGGGCAGTCACGACGCTATAAGCGCATTCACGGCATTCGGCATCAACTTGCTCAGCAGCAACGTCGTTCCATTCTGTTCATTACGCAAATTTTATAAAATAAAAAAGCCGCACGATGCGGCTTTTTTATTAATGTCCGGTCATCACTAATTTTAGGTTGACCAGCTGTAGCGCGGCGGCAAGAACAATCAGCATGACAATCAAATGCTTTCTACGCTTCCAGCCATGTTTGCGCCACAGCATAATCGCTGAGCCAATCAGTACAGCAATAACCAACAGCAGCGCCAAAATAACCATTTGCATAATGCAGAGCCCAATCAAAAAAAATGGCTTCTGCGCTGATGCTCAGAAGCCATTTTTATATAATGCGGAAATTAAAAAACGCGTTTGAACGGCTTTACCGCAACGTTCTTATATACGCCTGCGGCAATGTAAGGATCATCTTCAGCCCAGGATTGAGCGGTTTCCAGTGATGGAAACTCAGCAATAACCGTTGAACCCGTAAAACCCGCTACACCCGGATCGTTGCTGTCAACAGCGGGCATGGGTCCAGCAATGATCAGGCGACCTTCTTCATGCAGCAGTTTCAGGCGTGCGAGATGTGCAGGGCGCACGGCGTTACGTTTTTCCAGTGAGTCGGCATTGTCTTCTGCATAAATGACGTAAAGCACTTGGTAGCTCCGATTAATTCTTCTGAATTTCGCAACACGTTAAGTGATCGTTAATCAGAGTGCAAACGAAAGAAGAGATGCGCAACTTTAGTGAGCATCCAGGGTTTAAAAAACGCTTTTCTTTCAACCTGGCTGCAGCAGTTATTGAAACTGATTGCTATTTGCATTTAAAATCGCTGCTTCACTCAATGACTGCGATTGTTATGACCACGCTGACTATGCCATTACCAAAACGCACGCCGATTTCCATGTTACTTTCCGTTGCATTACACGGCGCGGTGATTGCAGGCGTCCTTTATGCCTCGTATAACCAGGTTATTGAAGTTCCTAAGGCGTCGCAGCCGATCAGCGTAACGATGGTGGCTCCAGAAGTGCAGCCTGAACCGGCACCGGCTGTTGTACAACCGCCACAACCGGAACCGCAACCTGAGCCAGAGCCTGAACCGGTTCCTGAGCCACAGCCTGCGCCGGAACCGCCTAAGCCTGTGCCCGTTCCCATTCCTAAGCCCGAACCGAAGCCGAAGCCGAAACCTAAGCCAGAACACAAACGCGAGCAGCCGAAGCGCGAAGTGAAACCGCGTCAGGAAAGTAAGCCGCAGGCGAATCCCTTTAAGCAAGAGGCGCCGACGACACAAACTAAGCCGACTACTGCGCCTAAAACGAATCCTGCGCCGACACAATCGGTCTCAAATGGACCCAAAGCGCTGAATGTCAGCAAACCTGCTTATCCCGCACGTGCTTTTGCGTTGCGTATAGAAGGGCGCGTTCGTGTGCAGTTTGATGTGGATAGCGATGGCCGCGTTGATAACATCCGCGTGCTCTCAGCGGAGCCGCGTAATATGTTTGAGCGAGAAGTGAAGCAGGCGATGAAGAAGTGGCGTTATCAGAGTGGTCGTCCGGGACAAAATTTGACCATGAATATCGTGTTCAAAATGAACGGTGGCGCAAGTATCGAATAACCGTTCTTTATTGAGGATGGTGTAATGTGGGGGCGTCCGACAGTTAACGCGTTTTTCTGTTAACCATCGGACTCACCTTCCCAGACTCGGACGTTGAGAGTTTTCAACCTTATCCGTTAGATTTCGCCAGCACAGTTTATTTCAACGTCACTCAGGCATGGGGTTGCTGATTGGCTCGGCCTTGCGGCAGTGGACGAGAGTTTCCTTCATTATCCACCGCAACATAAATAAACACCGCTTCCGTCGCGCAATATGTCTGGCCAATCGGTTCTGACGAGACTTTCTTGATCCATACCTGAACGTTAATCGTCATGGAGCTGTTGCCAGTGCGAATGCAATTGGCATGGCAGCTCACGACATCTCCCACAGCGACCGGCTTGAGGAACGTCATACCGTCCACACGCACTGTCACTACGCGTCCTTCTGCAATTTCCTTAGCCAGAATTGCGCCGCCCATGTCCATCTGCGACATGAGCCAGCCACCAAATATATCGCCATTGGCATTGGTATCCGCCGGCATGGCTAAGGTACGCAACACCATTTCGCCTTGCGGCAACTTATGCTTATCGTCCATTGCTTCAGTTTCTTATGCAGGTGATGGCGGCAGGCGCCAAAAATTGCCCGGCGCGTACCGGGCGAATCATTATTTTTGTTCTTGCGGCATCTGTCGCCAGATGTAGAGTCCGCTGAATAAGGTAAACAGCAGAGTAAGGCCGGTCAAACCAAACACTTTAAAGTTAACCCAAACTTCCTGAGGCAACCAAAAGGCCACATAAATATTTGCCAGGCCGCACATCAGAAAGAACATCGCCCAGGCAACATTCAAGCGACGCCAGATGGGGCCAGGAAGCTGCAGTTCTTTACCTAACATGCTCTGGATCAGCGGTTGTTTCATGAAAAATTGGCTAAACAGCAATGCCAGCGCGAACAGGCTGTAAATCACCGTCACTTTCCATTTAATGAACTCATCGTTATGGAAAACCAGGGTCAATGTGCCAAACACTGCAACCAGCACAAAGGTAAAGATAGTCATTTTCTCTAGCTTGCGATACAGCACCCAGCTAACAACCAAGGCTAAGCCTGTCGCAACGATCAGCGCGCCGGAGGCGACAAAGATGTCGTACATCTTGTAGAAAACGAAAAAAACCACCAAGGGAAGAAAATCGAGTAACTGCTTCATAGTCATTCCAGTAAAGGCAGAGGCGTTAGTTGATGCGCCCGCAGGCGCACCCACAATTAACGTAACAGCATATAGAGCCGGTACAGGTAGATAATCAAGACAACGGAAACCAGATTGCCCACTGCGGTCAGCATTACTGAAGTTACATTTACCGGCAGCACGGTCAAAGAGGAGAAGAAGAACATAACCGCGATTTTTGCCAGCAGCCAAAGAATAATAGCCGGAGCAATGAGCTTCATATTCTGCCACGCCATACGCATGCTGGCGCGCATAGACGCGAATACACCCATTTTTTCACTGGCTAACATCACAGGTGCCAGCGAAAACAGAATCGCAAAAATCACGCCCGGGATTAAAACCACCATGAAGCCGAGTTGAACCAGCAAGGTGATGAGGAAGGTTTGCAGTATCAGTTTCGGCAGCAGCGGAGCAGAGGCACCAATTGCACGTAAGGCGCTAACGCGTTGACCGGAAGAGACCATTGGGATCAGGCACAGCATGCCACCTAACAGCAAGGCGTTGCCCACCAGCGCGGCAAAGGTGCCCGCGGCGGAAGCGCGAAGTAATACACGCTGCTGTTCGGGTGACATATTCTGAACCATGTCAAACAGAGAAGTGGCGCTGGAATCGCCTTGTTGCAAAATCGCCAATTGATCTTCACCGGGCGTCATCACGTGCGCCAGCATGACCGTGATAAAAGCGGTCAACAGCGACATCAGCACGACAGTTAATAACTGGTGGCGAAAAAAATTTCCAGTGTCACGGTATAACGAGCTTGCCGTGATAGACATGTACACTCCTTGGAGAAACCGGGTTGATTAACCCGGCGATTGTACATGTTCTGGCAGCTCGCTGGCACCCGCCGCGGCATAACTTTCTGTCATCACAGGTAAAGATGGGTGAAAAAGTGCTGGAAGACCGTGACGCGCTCTGGCGCGATCGCAAGCTTCGTTCCACTCACCATTTTCACCGGACATGGCAAACTCTCGACAAGGTGTTGGCCGCTGTTCATAAATACCGCAAGAAACGCACCCGCCGATTTCACCCTCTAACGCGATACAGCGTGGTGTACGCGTATTGGTGCCGATCATGTTGCGCATCAACAGGCTGAGAGGTTCAGTTAATTCTGTGGGCACAACGCCGCCCGCGTCTTGAGCTTCAGCCCAGTAAAAAGAGACACGGAAGTGGGCGCAACAGGCGCCACAGCTGATACATGGATTTGTTATTTCGCTCATTTGATCGCCAGCTACTCCTGAGCATCGAACCAAAATCACCAGAGAAGATAAGCAAAATAAGCGGGGGCAAATTTTTCAGCAAGCTCTATTTTCAACATCATGGCTCCGTCTAAATTGATCTAAATCAATCCTTTGTTTTTTAAGCAAATTAGTCGAAATGATTTGGATGCATTTTTCAAAAAATCGCGTTAAACCTTTGCCGACAAATAAATGACAACATCTTCCCACGATTAAAATTCTGCAAAGGAGCGACCATGAAACTGGCAAAATGCGCGATGCTACTGACTCTGGTATTACCTCAACTGGCACTGGCTCATCAGGCTGGCGATTTTTTTATGCGTGCAGGCAGCGCAACCGTACGACCAACCGAAGGATCGGATAATGTGCTGGGCATGGGATCATTCTCCGCCAGCAATGATACGCAGCTTGGCCTGACTTTTACCTATATGGCAACGGATAACATTGGCGTGGAACTACTTGCAGCGACGCCGTTCCGCCACAAAGTGGGTCTGGGACCAACCGGCACGTTGGCTACGGTGCGCCAGTTGCCGCCAACGCTGATGGCGCAATACTATTTTTTTGACAGCAAAAGCAAAGCGCGCCCCTATATCGGCGTAGGTATTAACTACACCACGTTTTATGATGCCGATTTTAATAACACTGGACGCGATGCCGGTTTAACTGATTTGAGCGTTAAAGATTCGTGGGGTATGGCGGGACAAGTTGGATTGGATTACCAGATTAACCGCGACTGGATGCTGAATGCTTCGGTGTGGTACATGGATATTGATACAGAAGTGAAGTTTAAAGCAGGCGGTGAGCAGCAGAACATTAATATGCGTATCGATCCTTGGGTATTTTTCTTCGGTGCGGGTTACCGTTTCTGATAAAAGAAAAAAGGCCGCTTTTCATAGCGGCCTTTTTAGTGGTGAACAATGTGCTATTTAATTTGCATGTTATTCACAACAGATTTCACACCCGCTACGCTTCGCGCCACTTCTACCGCACGATTCGCCATTTGTGGCGAACTCACAAAACCGCTCAGCTGAACTTTTCCTTTGAAGGTTTCTACATTGATTTCAGTGGATTTCAGCGAGTCATCTTTCAAAAGCTGACCTTTAACTTTAGTCGTTACCACAGTGTCATCAATATAACCGCCGGTGCCTTCTTTAGTTGGTGTCGGCGCACAGGCGCTCAGTGTCAGCGCAACCACACTCGCAATCAACGCACCTGTCAGCACTTTAAACCATTTCATTGCTTCTCTCCCTGTCACAAAGGTGATGCGACGTTACCATAACGGCGCGAGTTAATTGTGGTGCAAGAATTCAATAATGGGCAACTGCGAGGAGATAAAAAGAGAAAGAAATCATGCCTTACCGCACGATAAGGCATGATTTTGTTAGCGGCTGGCTGCTTTCAAATTGCTGACGAACGCTTTGAGCTCGCTCAGCATCACGTCAGGTTGTGCATGATTCTTTTCGATGATCTTCACAATCGCCGATCCGGAGATAGCACCCGCTGCACCTGATGCAATGGCTTCTTTCACCTGACCAGGTTCAGAGATACCAAAACCCTGTAAAGGCGGGGCCGCATTGTATTCACGCAGTTTGGTGATCAGATGATGCAGCGGCAGGCTGGCGCGATTCTCAGCACCGGTTACGCCGGCACGTGACAGCAGATAAGTATATCCACGGCCATGTGAAGCGATCTCACGCAATAAATCATCGCTGGCGTTTGGTGGGCAAATGAAGATTGGCGCAACATTATGGCGCAGGGCGGCCTGACGGAAGGGCGCAGATTCCTCAACCGGCACATCAGCAACTAATACAGAATCCACACCAGCTTCTGCACAGCGTGCATAAAACGCATCAATACCATTCGCAAACACCAGGTTGGCATACATCAGTAAGCCAATAGGTAAGTCGGGATATTTTTGACGAATGCTTGCCAACATTTCGAAACATTGAGCCGTCGTGGTACCCGCAGCGAAGGCACGCAATGTTGCGTTTTGAATTGTCGGGCCATCAGCCAGCGGGTCGGAAAAGGGAATGCCTAACTCCAGCGCATCTGCACCGCCTTCAACCAGCGCATCAATTACGCGCAAAGAGAGTTCAGGTGACGGATCGCCCAAGGTGACGAAAGGAACAAAAGCACCTTCTTTGTTCGCTGCCAGACGCTTGAACAGTTGATCATAACGTTCCATCAGATTTCTCCCTGCGCTGTCAAAATATCATGAACGGTGAAGATGTCTTTGTCGCCGCGACCGGAAAGGTTGACCACAATAAGCTGCTCTTTTTCAGGATCAGCCTGAATAATTTTCAGTGCATGCGCCAGCGCGTGTGACGATTCCAGTGCGGGGATAATGCCTTCGGCACGACATAACTGTTTAAACGCAGCCAGGGCTTCATTATCAGTGATGGATACGTAGTCGGCACGGCCAATGCTGTTCAGGTGTGCATGCTGAGGGCCAACGGACGGGAAATCGAGACCGGCAGAAATCGAATACGACTCTTCAATCTGTCCATCTTCTGTCTGCATCATTGGCGCTTTCATACCGAAGTAAATGCCAACGCGACCATGTTTCAGCGGAGCACCGTGCTCGCCGGTTTCAATGCCGTGTCCTGCTGGTTCAACGCCAATTAACTTCACGCTGGTATCATCAATGAAATCAGCAAACATACCGATAGCGTTTGAACCGCCGCCCACGCAGGCGATCACGGCATCTGGCAAACGGCCTTCTCTTTCAAGGATCTGCTTTTTAGTCTCTTCACCAATCATGCGTTGGAATTCACGCACAATAGTTGGGAAAGGATGAGGGCCAGCAGCGGTGCCCAACATGTAGTGCGCGGTTTCATAGCTACCAGACCAGTCGCGCAATGCTTCGTTACAGGCATCTTTCAGGGTCGCGGATCCGCTGTGAACAGGGATCACTTCCGCACCCATCAAACGCATACGAAAGACGTTAGGCGACTGACGCTCGACATCTTTGGCACCCATGTAAATGCGGCATTTCATGCCAAGCAGTGCACAAGCCAATGCCGAAGCTACGCCATGCTGCCCGGCACCGGTTTCGGCAATAATTTCGTTTTTACCCATGCGCTTCGCTAACAGCGCCTGACCCAGAACCTGGTTAGTTTTATGCGCGCCGCCGTGCAGCAGATCTTCACGCTTCAGGTAAAGACGCGTTTTGGTGCCTTTAGTCAGGTTTTTACACAACGTTAACGCTGTGGGACGTCCCGCATAGTTCTTCAACAAATCAGTGAATTCAGCCTGAAACTCAGGGTCTTTTTGCGCGTCAACAAACGCTTCTTCCAGCTGGCGCAAGGCTGGCATCAGGATTTGCGGTACATACATACCGCCAAATTCGCCAAAATAGGGATTCAGTAACGTCATTTTTTCATCTCTCTTTTTCTGACCCGCAGCAACGCGGGTCCGGCAAATCAATAGGCGCGAAGCGTCTGGAACACGGCCGCAATTTTGCTGGCATCTTTAATCCCCGGCGAACTTTCCACGCCAGAGTTAAAGTCGAGACCCGCACAACCTTGTCGTGCCGCTTCAACGCAGTTGTCAGCACTTAATCCGCCTGCCAATAATACATTATCGAGCTTTTGGTCTTGCAAAAGTGACCAGTCAAAGCGCTGACCGCTGCCGCCGTTTCCGTTATCAAAGACATAGCGATCAACATGTGGCCAGTCGCGTTCCGGTAAAGCACCTTCAATACGCAACGCTTTCCAGATTTTCACGGATGCAGGTAACGCTTGCCGTAATTCAGCGACGTAAGCACGGTCTTCATCGCCATGAAGCTGAATCGCAACCAGCTGTAACTCTGCTGCTTGCGTGACAACGTCACTAATTGCAGCGTTGCGATAAACACCTACATAGCTCAGTGGTGCGCCTGCTATCACCGTTTTTGCTTTGACGCTGTCCACATAACGTGGCGAGCTTTCAACGAAAATCAGACCACCAAAAATCGCACCGGCTTCGTACGCAGCGCGCGCATCTTCAGCTCGCGTTAGCCCACAGACTTTATTGCTGCCCAGCGTGACGCGACGCACCGCGCTTTGTAAATCATCTTCTTCCATCAGGGCAGAACCGATCAGGAAACCATTAGCAAAATGACTAAGCTCACGAATATCGGCGTAGCTGTTAATACCCGATTCGCTGATGACAGTTACGCCATGCGATAAACGTGGCGCCAGTTGGCGAGTCCGATTGAGATCAATCGACATATCACGCAGATCGCGGTTATTAATACCCACCACTTTGGCTTCCAGCGCAATGGCACGCTCCAGCTCATCTTCGTTGCTGACTTCCGTTAGCACGCCCATTTTCAGGCTGTGCGCTACCGCGGCGAGCTGACGATATTGATCATCGTCCAGCACCGATAGCATCAGTAAAATGGCATCTGCCTGATAGTGACGGGCTAAATAAATTTGATACGCATCGATAATGAAATCTTTGCACAATACCGGCTGAGTAATCGCTGCGCTAACAATGGGCAGGAAAGCAAAATCACCCTGGAAGTATTTTTCATCGGTTAATACCGACACGGCAGAAGCGTAATGACGATAAACGCCTGCAATGGCTGCCGGATCAAAATCAGCGCGAATCAAACCCTTAGAAGGTGATGCCTTTTTGCATTCTAAAATAAAGGCAGTACGCGCTCCTTGCAGTGCATCGTAGAAATTACGCGATGCCAGTTCTACGCTGTTTTGAAAGCTGGACAGCGGCTGCTGCTGCTTACGCGCTTCAACCCAAACCGCTTTATCCTGAACAATTTTTTCTAACACTGTACCTTGCATGGTTATCCTCTTGCTGCCAGAGCGACCACGCGCTCGTAAGCCTGCCCGCTACGGATTGCGGCGAGCGCACGCTGTGCATTTTCACGCAAATCTTCATTGCCAAATACTTTGAGCAGCATAGCCACATTCACGGCAACGGCTTCCTCGTGGGCCTGCTCGCCATTACCCTGGAGTAAACGTGTAAGAATGTCACGGTTTTCTTCCGGCGTGCCGCCTGCCAAGGCTTCCTTGGGATGGAAGCCGAATCCAAAGTCTTCTGGCGACAGCAGGTAACGCGTAATTTCGCCATCACGCAGTTCCGCTACGTGCGTTACATCATGCAGCGCCACTTCGTCCATGCCACCTCCATGAACCACAGCGGCACGCTGATAACCCAATACTTTTAATGTCTGCGCAATAGGAAGCACCAGCTCTGCGCTGTAAACCCCAATCACGGCCAACGGCGGGCGCGCGGGATTTATCAGCGGGCCGAGCACATTAAACAGTGTGCGGGTTTTGAGCTGCTGGCGAACCGGCATCGCATGGCGGAATCCAGTGTGATATTGCGGAGCAAACAGGAAACAAACGTTCAGATCATCCAGCGCTTTACGCGCCTGCTCAGCAGGCATATCCAGATTAATGCCAAATGCAGCCAGCAGATCGGATGAACCCGACTTGCTGGAGACGCTGCGGTTGCCATGCTTCGCCACTTTCAGTCCACAGGTCGCGGCAACAAATGCGCTGGCGGTAGAAATATTAATGCTGTTGCTGCCGTCACCGCCGGTGCCAACGATATCGGCAAAGGCATAATCGGGACGCGGGAAGGGTTTAGCATCTTCCAGCAAGGCCGTTGCGGCACCCGCAATCTCCTCTGGCTTTTCGCCGCGAACTTTCATCGCGATGAGCGCTGCGGCTAACTGTGTTGGCTCGAGCTGCCCGGTAATGATTGCGCTGAATAGCTGATGGCTTTCAGCCTGATTTAGCGTCTGCGCCTGGTAAAGTTTTTCCAGAATAGTATGCATTTTGTTCTCCCTGTTACTTCGCCAGCGCCCAAGCCAGCGTCTGCTCAAGCAGACGTGCGCCTTGAGTAGTCAAAATGGATTCAGGATGGAACTGGAATCCGCAAACACGATCTGCATCGTGGCGCACTGCCATCACCATGCCGTTAAAGCTGGCGTTGACCGTTAATTCGTCGGGTGTGTTGCTGCCAACCAACGAGTGATAACGCGCCACTGGCAGCGGATTGCTCAGGCCAGAAAACATCGCTTCACCGTCATGCGTGATAATGGATGCTTTGCCGTGCAGGATTTCGCCCGCCTGGCCCACGTGTCCGCCATAGGCTTCCACAATGGCTTGATGACCGAGGCAAATGCCAATAATCGGCAGGCGACCCCGCAGCACACGAAGCAGCTCAGGCATGCAACCGGCATCTTTCGGTGCGCCCGGGCCTGGTGACAACATCAATACCGGGTTCTCCATACGCTGCAGATGGTCGATCAGCAATTCTGCAGGTAGGTTGTTGCGATAAATCACCACGTTGTGACCGAAAGTCCGCAACTGGTCGACGAGGTTATAGGTAAATGAGTCGATGTTATCGAGCAGCAGAATATCGGCCATCAGAAAATCTCCTTGCAGTGATGGGCTGTTGCAATGGCGCGCAACACCGCGCGGGCTTTATTGCGGCTTTCATCCGCTTCAGCTTGGGGATTGGAATCCAGGACGACGCCAGCACCGGCTTGCACGGTGGCAACGCCGTCTTCAACGTAGGCAGAGCGAATCACAATGCAGGTGTCCAAGTCGCCGTTAGCGGTGAAGTAACCCACTGCGCCGCCGTAACTGCCACGACGTGAACCTTCCGCAGCGGCAATGCGTTGCATCGCGCGGACTTTTGGCGCGCCGCTTAGCGTGCCCATATTCATACAGGCGCGATAGGCATGCAGCACGTCAAGATCCTCGCGCAATGTGCCCACAACGCGTGACACTAAATGCATCACAAAGGAATAACGATCGACTTTAGTCAGATCGGCGACATAGCGGCTGCCGGGCACGCAGATACGTGCTAAATCGTTACGCGCCAGGTCAACCAGCATCAGATGCTCAGCCAACTCTTTATGGTCGGTGCGCATTTCAAGTTCAATGCGGCTGTCGAGATCGCGATCCAGCGAACCATCAGCATGACGACCCCGCGGGCGCGTCCCGGCAATCGGGTAGATTTCAATCTGGCGTGAAGTTGCGTCATATTTCAGCGAACTTTCCGGCGATGCGCCAAACAGCGTGAAATCCTGATCCTGCATGAAGAACATGTATGGGCTGGGATTACTGCTTTTCAGCGTGTCATACGCTGCCAGCGGCGACGGGCAAGGCAGCGAGAAGCGGCGCGAAGGTACAACCTGGAAAATCTCGCCAATGCGAATCGCTTCCTGCATGTCGCGTACCACTTCGCAATATTCTTCGTCACTTTGATTAGTGTTCAGCGTCATCTGTTCAACAGATTGAACCGGTAACGGCGCTGCTGGCTGCAGCATTTGGCCATGCAACTGTTCAATACGCCCTTGTAGGCGTTGGAATTCGCTGGTGGAGGGGCTGAACAGGCTAGCCTGCAAACGTGCGCTGCGTTCCTGATGATCCAGCACTAAAAGGGTTTCAGCTAAATAGAAGCAGTAATCAGGACAGCGCTGATGACTTTCCAGTTCGGGGAGTTCTTCAAAGCCAGCCACTAAGTCGTAAGCAAACAGACCGCCCAGCAGCAAAGCTTCACGTTCATCGGCGGGTGCGTTCACCAGTTGAGGAATCAAACGCAGCGCATCGAATACGGAAAGCGCCTGTAAGCGGGAGTCTTCATCTTGCAGCGCTTCTGTGGTGGGAAAGGTTAAAACTCGTCCATCGGGGCGCGCTTCAATCTTCACGGAGTCCGGTAGCACGGCATCCAGCAGCGGCAGCAGCGCGCGGCCATTTTCCGAAAGCGCTTGTAAGGTGACGTTATTGCCAAGCGCACTGATACGCAGGGCGCTGTCAACGATCAGCAAGCTTTTTAGGTTACGTTTACTGTCGATATCCGCAGATTCAAGCAGCAAGGTTGCCGGGCGTGCGCCGCATAACTGATGAAACACTGCGGCCGGATCTTCGCGATAGGGCGCGGTGCCGGTAATCAACTTCACTGTAGGTTTCGCATTTGGCATGATGAATTCTCTGAATTTCGCTCGAAAAAAAGCCCGCTCGGTGGCGGGCTCAGGTATCTGCACAGCGTTTACGCTAGTTGTGCACGACGACGTCGCCCGTATCTGGGAACATCGCGCCACCAACCGTTTAAAAGCGTACGAACAACAGCCATGATTAAATACCCGTTACGTGTGAACTTGTGTACTAGTTAACGGGTTCATGGCTTAAATGTCAATACACTTTTTCTCTGACCGCCAAAATCGTTATCATGCTGGCCAGTTTAGATTTTTACTGGAGTTAGCTTGAGCGATATCGCCCGTTTCCCTATTTATGATTTACACAGCCACACGCGGGCATCTGATGGCTTTCTCACGCCGCAGGCCCTTGTGCAGCGCGCTGTTGAGATGCGTATTGGCGTTTTAGCAATTACGGATCACGATTCAGTGGGCGGCGTTACGGAAGCGCAGCAGGTGGCTATTGATCAAGATTTGCCCATCAAAGTTGTGGCTGGCGTTGAGATTTCAACGGTGTGGGAGAACCATGAAATTCATATTGTCGGACTCAATATTGATATTCACCATCCAGTAATGAGCACTTTTTTGGCTGCACAGCACGATCGCCGTCAGACACGTGCCGAACATATTGCGGAACGACTGGAAAAAGCACAGATTCCCGGCGCGCTGGCGGGTGCAACGCGTTTGGCGGAAGGTGGCGTGATCACGCGTGGCCATTTTGCCCGTTTTCTGGTTGAACAAGGACGGGCGGATAATTTTGCGCAGGTTTTCAAATCTTACCTGGCGCGCGGTAAAACCGGCTATGTCCCGCCACAATGGTGTACAATTGAACAAGCTATTGATGCAATTCATCATTCTGGTGGTTGTGCCGTGCTGGCTCATCCCGGACGTTATGGACTGTCCGCAAAATGGCTTAAGCGCTTAGTCGCTTATTTTCGCGATGCCGGCGGTGATGCGATGGAAGTTGCACAATGCCAGCAAGCACCTAATGAGCGCACACAGCTGGCGCAATACGCCAGAGATAATGGGTTAGCTGGTTCACAAGGTTCTGATTTTCATCAACCCTGTCCGTGGATTGAATTGGGACGCAAATTATGGCTGCCCGCAGGCGTCGAGCCGGTCTGGGAACGTTTTCCGGCTTTGGCACCTGCATCTGATTGCACGGAAAGGTGACACGAGGTTTCTATGAGTCAATTTTTTCATATCCATCCTGACAATCCGCAGCCTCGCCTGATTAATCAGGCCGTGGAATATCTCAATAAAGGCAGCGTGATTGTTTACCCCACCGATTCTGGCTATGCCTTGGGGTGTCGTTTAGAAGAGAAGGGCGCAATGGAGCGCATTTGCCGTATTCGTCAGCTGGATGGCAATCATAATTTCACCCTGATGTGCCGTGACTTATCTGAGTTATCAGTCTATTCACAGGTCGATAATTCCGCGTTTCGTCTGCTAAAAAACAACACGCCGGGGAATTACACCTTCATCCTGAAAGCCACCAAAGAAGTTCCGCGCCGCCTGATGAGCGACAAGCGTAAAACCATTGGCCTGCGCGTGCCGTCAAATCCAGTGGCTCTGGCGCTGCTTGAAGCGTTAAATGAGCCAATGATGTCGACCTCTTTGATTTTGCCAGGCAATGATTTCACCGAATCAGACCCAGAAGAGATTCAGCACAGCATTGGCAAATTGGTCGATCTGATTATCGATGGAGGAACGTTGGGGCAGCAGCCAACCACGGTAGTTGATTTGACGCATGATGCGCCTGAGATCATCCGCGAAGGCGTTGGCGATACCCGTCCGTTCCAGTAATTTCCTCAGGCACCGCGCGTCGGTGCCTGACCAATATTTGTCTGCAGCCAATCTTTGAAATCACGGTAGGGAATATAGAGCGAAACGTCTTTAAGTATGATCTTTCCGCTGCGACCATTTTTAATGGCGTCTGTATATCCCACAATAACACCACCCAGCGTTTCATCGCGGTTATAAACACCGCCGCCAGACATCCCTTGCACCACTCCCGCATTTGAAGCCATCGCCATACAAGGACTTTTATTCCAATTATTCCGAATGGCTGTGCGCGCTAAATTAGTGCCCGTTGATTCCACAGGCAAGGCGGAAATAAAGCTGTAGCCATACATTTTTATTGAATCGCCAATATCACTGTTACGGAATTTGGCTAATGTCTTTGCGTCATTCTTGTGATAAATAATCGCAAGATCGCAATAAGGATGATAGGCCTTTACGCGTTGAACGGCATATTTCGCAACGTGTGCGGCTGTCAGGCTATATTCAGGTGTGAGGGGGATGCTGCTGCCCAAAGTGCCAAGACCAAGGATCGTCGGGATGCCGGTCACGCTCATGTCTACGTGCTGCATCGCCGTTCGACTGTACTCGGTTTGGCCCACAGAACAACCGCTCAAAGCCAGCGCGATAAACGCTGGGCACAGAAACAGTTTTTTCATGGTTTTTTCTTTATTTAGGCATGTCTTTAATATCCCTGGTGAGGATTTTCGACATGCAATATCAGGTTCATCACTGAACCGTATTAACGCAACAATTCCGGATGCGCCGGTTTATTGTATTAATGAAGAAGCAAAATATTTATTAATGAAGCATGAGATATAATTTAATTTTTGGATGAATGGCGTTAATCTTTCACTCTGATTTTTTTGCTCTTCGGGATTGAATTGTACACATTTAATAAAGCTGTACAATTCAATAAAATTAATATTAGACAAATAAACCTGAATATCATGATTTAATTCAACCTATGGTGCATTAAGTTTGATAATTTATTTTTTATCAATATCACATGCCAGATAAAATCAATTAAACGATACATTATGCTGCCAAGCTCTTTTTTTATGGTTTAAATGATGTATGTGAAATGCCAGTGGAGTTTAAGATACCGTTACTTATTGAGTTGTCAGTACTTTTAATTAAATCATATTGTTTAATAAATTTAATGCTCACTAAGTATAAAGTTTTCGATATTGCTGTTTTGAGTGCTGCTCGAAATAGTAAATAAGTCGTGTTTAACGACGAGTTATTAGGCGTGAATTATCGCCAATTAACACTATTATTAGGAAGAGTGCCATCTTCATAAACCGCGTTACATCAGGGTTAAATGTCTGTATAATAGGCCAAACTTTTTAAGTTAACTTGTTGATTTGAAAAGACTTATCACCCTACCGTGACGCCTGGGAAGGCGACAATGAGGAAGCTCAATGAGCGAAAAGTTACAGAAAGTATTAGCGCGTGCCGGCCATGGTTCGCGTCGTGAAATCGAAACAATGATCGCCGCCGGACGCGTCAGCGTTGATGGCAAACTGGCTACGCTAGGCGACCGTATCGAAAACAGTAAAGCCCTTAAAATTCGCATTGATGGTCATCTGGTCTCGATTGCCGAATCCGCAACGGAAGTCTGTCGCGTTTTGGCATATTACAAACCAGAAGGTGAACTTTGCACCCGTAGTGACCCTGAAGGTCGTCCAACCGTCTTTGATCGTTTGCCGCGACTGCGCGGTTCACGCTGGATTGCTGTTGGTCGTCTGGACGTCAATACGTGTGGATTGATGCTGTTCACTACTGATGGTGAGCTGGCAAACCGTCTGATGCATCCAAGCCGTGAAGTTGAACGTGAATACGCCGTGCGTGTATTTGGTCAGGTAGATGACGATAAAATCCGTCAATTGAGCAAAGGCGTGCAGTTGGAAGATGGCCCAGCCGCTTTCAAAACTCTGCGCTTTGGCGGCGGTGAAGGCATTAACCAATGGTATAACGTAACGCTGACCGAAGGACGTAACCGTGAGGTACGTCGTTTATGGGAAGCGGTTGGCGTGCAGGTGAGCCGTCTGATGCGCGTGCGTTATGGTGATATTCATCTGCCGAAAAACTTGCCACGTGGCGGTTGGACCGAGCTGGATCTTCCTGCGGTCAACTACTTACGTAATTTGGTCGGTATGGATGACGAAACGGTTACCAAACTGGTTGTTGAGAAAGATCGTCGTCGTACCAAGGCTAACCAAATTCGTCGAGCCGTGAAACGTCACAGCCAGACCGGAACTGCGCAGCGTCGTCCTACCGGCGGCAAAAGCAGCAAACGAACGTCTTCTTAAGTTTCCTGTTCATCTAAACGCAGCTTAACCGCTGCGTTTTCTTTTATTACCCGCTTATTCTTTATTACCAGTCAATTCCTTGCTGCGCCTGAATGCCGACATCAAAAGCGTGTTTAACCGGACGCATCTCGGTCACTGTGTCAGCCATTTCCATGAGGCTGCGATGGCAACCACGTCCTGTAATAATGACGCTTTGTTGCAAAGGACGCTGAACAAGTGCAGCAATCAGCTCCTCAAGCGGCAGGTAATCCATACTGGCCATATAAGTGATTTCATCAAGGATCACCAAATCAAGATGGCTATCTGCGAGCATGCGTTTGGCCTGTTCCCATACGGCTAAACAGGCATCGGTGTCAGCCTGACGATTTTGCGTTTCCCAGGTAAATCCGGTCGACATCACCTGAAACTCAACGCCATGTTGCTCCAGCAGATTGCGCTCGCCGTTAGGCCATTCGCCTTTTATGAACTGGATTGCGCCGACACGCTTACCGTGACCGCAAGCTCGCAATGCAGTACCAAATGCCGCCGTGGTTTTGCCTTTACCATTGCCGGTGAAAACCATCAGAATACCGCGTACCTCGGTCGCGGCGGCAATGCGTGCATCAACGTGTTCTTTTAATCGTTGCTGACGTTGCTGGTGGCGATCTTCACTCATTATTCAGCTGCTCCCGGTTTTCGGCCTGGCTGGGCATCAAAACTCATACCGGTTTTACGACGGCTATCATCACCCATCAAATAAAGATAGAGCGGCATTAAATCGGCTGGGGTTTTTAGCTTGTTGGCATCTTCCTCAGGGAAGGCGCTGGCTCGCATTTTTGTGCGCGTTCCACCCGGGTTGATACAGTTTACCCGCAAGTGCTGATTTTTATATTCATCAGCCAATACTTGCATCATACCTTCAGTAGCAAACTTCGACACGGCGTAAGCACCCCAGCCGGAACGCCCGGTGCGTCCTACGCTGGACGTAGTAAAGATCAGTGAGCCTGCATCCGATTTTAACAGTAGCGGCAGCAACGCCTGTGTGAGATAAAAAGTGGCATCGACATTTATCTTCATGACTTGTTGCCAAACGTGAGGATCAAGCTCAGCCAGCGGGACAATCTCACCTAAAATACCCGCATTGTGTAATACGCCATCTAAGTGCGAAAATTGCAGTGCCAACTGTTGAGCAATGTGTTGGCAATTTTCTGGCGTAGCTTGTACCAGATCGAACACCACGCTGTGCGCGGGTCGCTTGTTTAACTGATTGATTGCCTTCTCGGTGAGCTGAAGTCGCTCAAGATTGCGTCCCAGCAGAATGACTTCCGCGCCGTAGCGCGCGTAGGTTAACGCGGCTTCACGGCCAATACCGTCAGAAGCGCCGGTGACGAGAATAATTCGATTATTGAGCAAATCGCTTTTCGGTTGATAGTGCACAGGGAAATCCTCTAGCGAAGGTCAAAGTGTTTTCGTTTTATGCCTCAATTTCATGTGATGTGCAATCATCGACAGGCGCATTCTGTGCCAGGTGCTGGCATTTCAGGCGACGCTTGGGTGTAAACAAGTTAAACTATTCTATTGTCTCTAATTCTCTGTTTAATAAGGCGACGTAATGGATCTTCTTGCAAATTATGGACTCTTTCTCGCAAAAGTTGTGACGTTGGTGATTGCCGTCGCGGCTATTGTGCTGATCATCATGAATGCGACGCTGCGCAAACGCGGTCAAAGCGGCCAGCTGCGTCTGACACATCTGGGTGATGATTATCAGCAGATGAAAGACGATGTGCAGTTAGCGAAGATGAAACCGCAAGTGCAAAAACTGTGGTTGAAAAATCATAAGAAAGCTGAGAAGCAGAAAGCAAAAGCGGAAAAGCGTGCGGCTAAGCAGGGTGAAACCGAAATCGTGAAGCCGACACTGTATGTCATCGATTTCAAAGGCAGCATGGACGCCAGCGAAGTGACTTCATTACGAGAAGAAATTTCAGCCGTGTTAGCTGTAAAACAGAGCGGTGATGAGGTGTTGTTGCGTCTGGAAAGTCCTGGCGGGGTGGTTCATGGTTATGGTTTGGCAGCGTCACAGCTGCAACGCTTGCGTGATGGTGGCCTGCGCGTTACGGCTGCTGTTGACAAAGTTGCGGCTAGCGGCGGTTACATGATGGCTTGTGTGGCCGATCGTATTGTCGCCGCGCCGTTTTCCATAATCGGTTCGATTGGCGTTGTCGCTCAAATTCCAAACTTTAATCGTCTGCTTAAACGTAACGACATTGATGTGGAATTGCATACTGCTGGCCAATACAAACGTACGCTAACGCTGTTTGGTGAGAACACCGAAGAAGGACGTGAAAAATTTCAGGAGGATCTTAATGAAACACATGTGCTGTTTAAAGATTTCGTTCATGAAATGCGTCCATCATTGAATATCGATAACGTGGCTACCGGTGAACACTGGTATGGACGCCAGGCATTAGACTTGGGTTTGATTGATGAGATTGGCACCAGTGATGATCTCATTATTCGTCAAATGGATAGCTTTAATGTACTGGGCGTTCACTACGCGCGTCGTCGCAAGATGATTGACCGCGTTACGCATAGCGCCGGTTCTGTCGCCGAGCGACTATTAATGAAGCTCTGGCAACGGGGTGAAAAGCCCTTGTTGTAAGATATAACCCGGCGAGAGCCGGGTTTTTTAATGCGGTGGTTTTACTCCAGGTGATATTGAGATGATAACGCGACCGCGAGATATTTAAACACGTTAAACACCGCCGTTGTTTTCGCTGTAGGGATCTCATTCTCATCAAGAAAAAAGGGACCGCGAAACACGAAAACCTCACCGTGCTGTACCACGTCTGTCGCTTCCATTCCGGTAAAATAATCATCATGCGCTTTGATCATTACGTTGGCTTTTTCCAGCAACGCGTGGCGTGTAATAGCCTGGGTATCGTTCTGCATTTATTCATTCCTTTTTGACAGCCTCTTAATCCTTTCTATATTACTTGCGAGCCTCACTGTTCGACAAATGGTCGCAATGACTGAAAAATTGGCGCAAATTTAGCCTGAGTGCTAATTAAGTTGCGTAACAGATTTTATCAGGTAGAGTGTGGGCGATTCAGATTTCAGGGAGATCGCACCAGGAAGTGTGATTATGTCAGGTGGAAAAAGCGATTTTAATCATAAAGTTGCATCACGCCATGTTGTCTGACCTGAGATTGATCCCGCCGCCTTGAAATGTTAAACAGGCGCAGCAATATTGAACCCGATGGGTTTTTGGGCATCAAATCCTCTCCCGTTAAGCAGGACGATTTCATTAGGTAAAGGTAAATATGGGTAAAGCACTCGTTATTGTTGAGTCCCCGGCAAAGGCCAAAACAATCAATAAATACCTCGGCAATGACTACGTGGTTAAATCCAGCGTTGGTCATATTCGAGATCTGCCGACCAGTGGTTCAACCGCTAAAAAAAGTGCTGACGCTTCGACAGATAAAAAAGTTAAAAAAGTTAAAAAAGATGAGAAAGCCGCGCTGGTTAGCCGCATGGGCGTCGATCCTTATCATGGCTGGGAAGCGGATTACCAAATTCTGCCAGGCAAAGAAAAAGTCGTCGCTGAATTAAAAGCGTTAGCAGAAAATGCAGACCACATTTATCTCGCAACTGACCTTGACCGCGAAGGGGAAGCCATTGCCTGGCACCTGCGGGAAGTGATCGGGGGAGATGACAAGCGCTTCAGCCGCGTGGTGTTCAACGAAATCACCAAGAATGCTATTCGTCAGGCTTTTGAAAAGCCGGGCGAACTCAATATTGACCGTGTAAATGCTCAGCAGGCGCGTCGTTTTATGGACCGCGTTGTGGGTTACATGGTTTCTCCCTTGTTATGGAAAAAAGTGGCGCGTGGATTATCCGCAGGCCGCGTGCAATCTGTTGCCGTTCGTCTGGTGGTTGAGCGTGAACGCGAAATCAAAGCGTTTGTGCCAGAAGAGTACTGGGAAGTACAAGCCAGCCTGACCACGCCGAAAGGCGACGATCTGCCAATGGAAGTCTCGCATCATAATGACAAAGCATTCCGCCCGGTAAACCGCGAGCAAACGCATGCTGCGCTAGCGCTGCTGGAAAAAGCGCGTTATGAAATTGTGGATCGTGAAGATAAGCCGACCAGCAGCAAACCTGGCGCACCGTATATCACCTCGACATTGCAGCAGGCAGCCAGCACACGCTTGGGCTTTGGCGTCAAGAAAACCATGATGATGGCGCAGCGCCTGTATGAAGCAGGACACATCACCTATATGCGTACCGACTCAACCAACTTGAGTCAGGATGCGGTTGCTATGGCGCGTGGATATATTGAAAGCAACTTTGGCAAAAAATACATGCCGGAGTCTGCCAATACTTACGCCAGCAAAGAGAACTCGCAGGAAGCGCACGAAGCAATTCGTCCTTCTGATGTGGAAGTGATTGCAGAGCAACTTAAGGACATGGAAGCGGATGCGCAGAAGCTGTATCAGCTAATCTGGCGTCAATTCGTGGCCTGTCAGATGACGCCAGCACAATATGATTCCACTACGCTGACAGCGGCGGCGGGTGACTATAAATTGAAGGCCAAAGGACGCACGCTGCGTTTTGACGGCTGGACAAAAGTCATGCCTGCGCTGCGCAAGAACGATGAAGATCGTACATTGCCTGCCGTTAACGTGGGCGATGTGCTCGATCTGCAACAGCTGATGCCAAGCCAGCACTTTACCAAGCCGCCAGCACGATTTAGCGAAGCGTCCTTGGTACGTGAGCTAGAAAAGCGCGGAATCGGTCGTCCTTCCACTTATGCTTCCATCATTTCTACCATTCAGGATCGTGGTTACGTACGCGTCGAAAACCGTCGTTTCTATGCTGAAAAAATGGGTGAGATCGTTACCGATCGTCTGGAAGAGAACTTCCGTGAATTGATGAATTACGACTTCACTGCGCGCATGGAAAACAACCTTGATCAGGTTGCGAATAATCAAGCGAAGTGGAAAGCGGTGCTCGACAACTTCTTCAGTGATTTCAGCCAGCAACTTGAGCAAGCTGAAAAAGATCCTGAAGAGGGCGGCATGCAGCCTAATCAGATGGTGTTAACCAGCATTGATTGTCCCACCTGCAGCCGTCCAATGGGTATTCGTACCGCCAGCACCGGTGTATTCCTCGGCTGTTCTGGTTATGCGTTACCGCCTAAAGAGCGTTGCAAGCAGACCATCAACCTGATTCCAGAAAATGAAGTGCTCAATATTCTGGAAGGCGATGATGCGGAAACCAATGCGCTGCGTGCTCGTCGTCGTTGCCAAAAATGTGGCACGGCAATGGACAGCTACTTGATCGATAATCAGCGTAAGCTGCACGTTTGTGGTAACAATCCAGAGTGTGACGGTTACGAAATCGAGCAGGGTGAATTCCGCATTAAAGGTTATGACGGCCCGATTGTTGAATGTGAAAAATGTGGCTCTGAAATGCACCTGAAGATGGGGCGTTTCGGCAAATACATGGCTTGCACCAACGACGAGTGTAAAAACACCCGTAAGATATTACGCAACGGTGATGTTGCGCCGCCGAAAGAAGATCCGGTTCCTTTACCAGAACTGGCATGTGAAAAATCGGATGCGTATTTCGTTTTACGTGATGGTGCAGCGGGCGTTTTCCTGGCAGCAAATACCTTCCCTAAATCGCGCGAAACGCGTGCGCCGTTGGTAGAAGAGTTACAACGCTTCAGCGACCGTTTGCCTGAGAAATTGAAATACCTGGCTGAAGCCCCGGCTGCGGATCCAGAAGGCAACAAAACCATGGTGCGATTTAGTCGTAAAACTAAACAGCAATATGTCTCTTCTGAAAAAGAGGGCAAAGCTACCGGTTGGTCCGCCTTCTATATAGAAGGCAAGTGGCAAGAAGCGAAGAAGTAATCCCCTAAAAGGCCAGCGCTCGCTGGCCTTTTTCATTCCCTTATATCAATAAGTTCTACATTTGTTATCTAAATGATATAGTGGTTATAGCATTTCCGACCTTTCTGATTCCGGATATTCAGCACGCTGTTTAGGCGACTTTATGTCAGCCGGGGATGCGACTCTGTAGCTTACTGGGATAGAACATATATGAAATTACAGCAGTTGCGCTATATCGTTGAAGTGGTTAATCATAATTTAAACGTATCCTCGACCGCGGAAGGTCTTTACACTTCGCAACCTGGCATCAGTAAACAAGTGCGCATGCTAGAAGATGAGTTAGGGGTACAGATTTTTGCCCGTAGCGGAAAGCATCTCACCCAGGTTACCCCTGCTGGCGAAGAGATTATCCGCATCGCTCGAGAAGTCTTATCAAAAGTAGATGCGATTAAATCTGTGGCGGGTGAACACACCTGGCCCGATAAAGGATCGCTTTACGTAGCTACGACACACACTCAGGCTCGTTATGCTTTGCCCGGCGTGATTAAAGGGTTTATAGAACGTTACCCGCGCGTATCGCTGCATATGCATCAAGGTTCACCGACTCAAATTGCAGAAGCCGTTTCGAAAGGGAATGCAGATTTTGCTATTGCTACTGAAGCGCTGCATTTGTACGACGACCTGATCATGTTGCCTTGTTACCACTGGAATCGCGCAATTGTTGTTACGCCTGATCATCCCTTAGCGGGCAAAGCACAGGTTACGATTCAAGAGCTGGCAGATTTTCCGCTTGTTACCTATACCTTTGGCTTTACTGGGCGCTCTGAACTTGATACCGCTTTTAACCGTGCGGGATTAACACCACGGATCGTTTTCACTGCAACCGATGCTGATGTGATTAAAACCTACGTTAGATTAGGATTAGGCGTGGGTGTCATTGCCAGTATGGCGGTTGATCCGGTGTCAGATCCTGACCTTGTAAGGATTGAGGCTGCGGAAATATTCACCAATAGCACAACCAAAATTGGTTTCCGACGAAGCACCTTTCTGAGGAGTTATATGTATGATTTCATTCAACGTTTTGCGCCACATTTGACTCGTGATGTGGTGGATGCCGCGGTTGCATTACGTTCTAATGACGATATTGAAGCGATGTTTAAAGACATAAAGTTACCGTTTAAATAATCACCTCACTGATTAATTTTGTTTAAGGCTGCCTTTGGCAGCCTTTTTTATTGCTAGTTGTTAGCGCCAGATGAAGATGGATAAGTTTCATTATTTTTTTGTAAATGAAACATCGATCACATGTTTCTTTATTGATGTTCATTAATTGCGAATCAGTACACATTTTTAACCATACCGCTTTGCGGCACGCCAGGATTATTCCCATACTCCAGTTATGACTTGATTTGGAAGCGCTTTTAATAAGGGTTTTAAATTTATACAATAGTTTTAACTGGTACTAATTCCATTTTAAGCCAAATTTTTGCTGTAATTGTTTAATAATAAAAGAGGGGAGAAGTTAATGATTACTTAAGTTTTTTAGTTATTTTGATAAATAGCGTTAATCGTTGTACTCAATAAAAATAACTGGATTTTTGGTCTTAACGAGTTTAGGATTCGTCCTAATTCTTCATCGGTGTTATCAATCATTTTATTGAGAGTGATTATCAAAAACTATGAATACGAGAATAACTGTACAACCGGATTTTCCGGCTAAAAGCACCAAGGTTGAGCGTTCTGGCAATACTCGTCGCAAAGCTTGGTTGACCATTTTTGCTGCTTCCGCACTGTTTTGGGTAGTCGTAGCATTAACGATCTGGCGTATGTGGGGCTAAGCCATGTGGGCAAATACACTCAGCCATAAACGTTCTTTGACCGCGCGCCAGCACAAACCTTCTGGCTGTAAGTCAAAAGAGGTTGGCGCGAAGCAGGAATTTGCATCAATCCCAGACTCTTGGGAGTTGAGTGACACCCAACGCCATTTCATCGAGTCTTTCATGGACCCGAAAGCGAAATAATATTTAAGAAGTAAGTAATTAATTACTTAGTGAAAATCTTTTCTTACCGGTTATTCCGGCGGGCACTTTAAAAGCCCAGTCTTTATCACACTCAGTTTAAAAAGTTTTCACCCTTTTCAGGGATGATTTCATGACTTTTTGCGCCAATTTTCAGTGAGGAGTGAATTTATGAATATGATAAAAATGTCTTGGTTCAGTGCTTACGCCTTCTCATTTGCGTTTTGGTCTGCGGCTGTATGGATCGCACTATAATTTGAATTAAAACACCTCTTTCTGATGCCTCGTGTCCTGCACGGGGCATTTTCGTTTGCGTTTGATTGTAGCAAATCGTGTTGTAATCAAAACGTTAACGAAATTGTGGTCTATCTTTAACATAAACCTTGTTTTCACTGAGGTTTAAAGATCACGATTATAAAGGAGGAACTATGTCGTTTACCCTACGCGAGCAGAGTCAGGAAACACTGCAGGTCGACAATCAAACCTATCATTTTTTTAGTCTGCCCCTCGCTGCTCAACACCTCGGCAACATTGATCGCCTTCCTAAGTCTATGAAAGTGTTGCTTGAAAACCTGTTACGTTGGCAGGATGGAGATTCTGTTACGGCAGAAGATATCCAGGCGCTGGTTGATTGGCAAAAAGATGCACATGCCGATCGCGAAATTGCCTATCGTCCTGCGCGTGTGCTCATGCAAGATTTTACCGGCGTGCCTGCTGTTGTAGATTTAGCCGCTATGCGAGAAGCGGTAAACCGCCTCGGTGGTGATGTCGCAAAAGTTAATCCGCTTTCCCCTGTAGATTTAGTCATTGACCATTCCGTCACGGTTGACCATTTTGGCGATGATGATGCGTTTGAAGAGAACGTTCGTTTGGAAATGGAGCGCAATCATGAACGTTACGTTTTCCTGCGCTGGGGGCAAAAAGCCTTTGATAAATTCCGCGTTGTCCCGCCAGGAACAGGTATTTGCCATCAAGTTAATCTCGAATATCTTGGCAAATCTATCTGGCATGAAAACCTGAACGGAAAAGAGTATGCCTGGCCCGATACTTTAGTCGGTACTGATTCGCACACCACCATGATCAATGCGCTGGGCGTATTAGGCTGGGGTGTGGGAGGGATCGAAGCTGAAGCGGCCATGCTCGGACAGCCGGTTTCCATGTTGATCCCTGATGTTGTCGGCTTTAAATTAACCGGTAAATTACGTCCTGGCATCACTGCCACAGACTTGGTATTAACTGTCACGCAGATGCTACGCAAACATGGCGTAGTGGGTAAGTTTGTTGAATTCTACGGTGATGGTTTAGCTGATTTGCCGCTGGCTGACCGCGCAACTATTGCCAATATGGCACCAGAATATGGCGCAACCTGCGGTTTCTTTCCCATTGATGAAGTGACATTAAGCTACATGACGCTAACCGGTCGCGAAGTCGATCAGGTGGCGTTGGTTGAAGCCTATGCAAAACAGCAGGGCATGTGGCGTAACCCTGGCGATGAACCTATTTTTACCAGCACGCTAGCGCTGGATATGAATGAGGTCGAATCGAGCCTGGCGGGTCCTAAGCGTCCTCAGGATCGCGTCTCACTGGGAGATGTTCCCGCTGCATTTGATGCCAGCAATGAACTTGAAGTCAATCAGGCACAAAAACCGCACAAGATTATTAATTACACGGACAGTGAAACCGGCTTAAGCCATGAGCTTACCGACGGCGCGGTTGTTATTAGTGCCATAACGTCATGCACTAATACTTCTAATCCAAGTGTCCTTATGGCGGCCGGTTTATTGGCTAAAAAAGCTGTTGAGCGCGGCCTCAAGCGCCAGCCGTGGGTTAAAGCGTCCCTGGCACCGGGTTCGAAAGTGGTTTCAGATTATCTGGCGGTGGCGCAGTTGACGCCTTCTTTGGATAAGCTTGGCTTTAATTTGGTGGGTTACGGCTGCACGACTTGCATCGGTAACTCAGGCCCGTTGCCTGATGAGATTGAATCTGCCATTAAAGAAGGTGATTTAACCGTTGGCGCGGTGCTTTCTGGTAATCGCAACTTTGAAGGCCGTATTCATCCGCTGATCAAAACGAACTGGTTGGCCTCGCCGCCGTTGGTGGTGGCGTATGCGTTGGCTGGAAACATGAAGATCAATCTGCAAACCGATCCGCTTGGTCACGATCACACAGGGCAGCCGGTTTATCTAAAAGATATCTGGCCATCACCGGAAGAAATTGCTACTGCTGTTCAGCAAGTTACCAGTGACATGTTCCATAAAGAGTATGCCGAAGTGTTCGATGGCACACCGGAGTGGCAGGAGATAAAAGTCAGCGAAGCGGCCACCTATGACTGGGATGAAGGCTCGACCTATATTCGGCTTTCACCTTTCTTTGATGATATGGAGAAAGAACCCAAGCCGGTTAAAGACATCAAAGGCGCACGCGTGCTGGCAATGTTAGGTGATTCGGTGACAACCGACCATATCTCTCCAGCAGGTAGCATTAAAGCGGAAAGCCCAGCAGGACGCTACTTGATGTCGCATGGTGTAGAACGCAATGACTTTAACTCTTACGGTTCGCGTCGTGGTAACCATGAAGTAATGATGCGCGGCACCTTTGCAAATATCCGTATTCGTAATGAGATGGTGCCCGGCGTAGAAGGGGGTTACACCAAACATCATCCGAGTGGCGAAGTGTTAGCGATTTACGATGCGGCGATGAAATACCAGGCCGAAGGTGTCCCCTTAGCGGTGATTGCGGGTAAAGAGTATGGATCGGGATCAAGCCGTGACTGGGCAGCCAAAGGGCCTCGTTTACAAGGCGTACGCGTAGTGATTTCGGAGTCATTTGAGCGAATTCACCGTTCAAATCTGATCGGTATGGGAATTTTGCCGCTGGAATTTCCACCGGATACCACGCGTAAAACGTTAGGTCTGACCGGGGAAGAGTTGATTGACGTTGAAAATCTGGATCAATTGCAGCCCGGCTGCACGGTGAAAGTGACCTTAACGCGTGCTGACGGTAGCAAGGAGCTGCTGGAAACGCGGTGCCGTATTGATACAGGTAATGAGTTAACCTATTACCGAAATGACGGCATCTTGCACTACGTGATACGCAACATGCTTAATTGATAAAAAAGCCGGGTAATCCCGGCTTTTTATTTTATCCCTTCGGCAGTAGATGACCCATCTTAGCTGCCTTGGTGTCAAGGTAATGGGCATTTTTGGGATTGCGACCAACAACCAACGGCACACGCTCCACAATGTTAATCCCAGCTTCCGACAGAATTTCTACTTTGCGTGGATTATTAGTTAACAATCGCACTTCATTCACCCCGAGCAGTTTGAACATATCTGCGCACAGCGTAAAATCTCGCTCGTCAGCAGCAAAGCCTAATTGATGGTTGGCTTCAACCGTGTCGTAGCCTTTATCTTGAAGCGCATAGGCGCGAATTTTGTTCAGCAGCCCGATATTTCGGCCTTCCTGGCGGTGATACAGCAGCACACCGCGACCTTCTTCAGCAATTGAATTCAACGCGGCTTCAAGCTGAAAGCCACAGTCGCAACGCAAACTGAAAAGCGCATCGCCTGTCAGGCACTCAGAATGGACGCGCGCCAGAACCGGATCGTTATCATTGATATCACCAAAGACCAGCGCGACGTGGTCATGGCCGGTTGCCAATTCTTCAAAACCTACCATCAGGAAATCTCCCCATGGCGTTGGCAGTTTGGCTTCTGCCACCCGTTTAAGCTGCATGTGACTCTCCAGAACCTTCAGAGGATGCACTATCATCATGATAGCGCACGGGCGAGTGTAGCCCGACAAACGTGTAATATTGTGCCACAACCCACTGGTGGGCTGGTAATCTGTCAGAGCGATTGTAGTGATAAAGCACAATTATCCAATCTGCAATGGTTATGTTATTCTTTTTTAAGCTAAAGTTATTCATCAGAGATGAATTAAGTTCTCTAAAAGGAAAACGGATGTTTAAGATTTCACGCCGCACCACCTTGGGGATGCTGCTGTTGTTAATAATGCCGCTGGCGGTTTGGTTATCTGGCTGGCAGTGGCAACCGGGTGAAAGCGGTGCGGTTTTAAAAATCTTATTCTGGATGACCGAAACTGTCACCAGTCCTTGGGGAACCCTGACCAGCCTGTTACTCAGTGCATGGGTCATGTGGTGTCTGCGTTTTAGATGGAAGCCCGCTATTTTGCTGTTGCTGATTATGAACGCCACCATTCTGGCAGGGCAGTACACCAAATCCTTCATTAAAGACCAGGTTCAGGAACCGCGGCCTTATGTCGTATGGTTAGAGCACAGTCATGGTCTGGATGACAAAGCGTTCTACGAACTAAAACGCCATCAGCGCAGCCAAATGGTTAATGATTTAATGGCTGACGATACGGTGTTACCCGGCTGGCTAAAACATCACTGGGCGCAAGAGACCGGTTTTGCTTTTCCTTCCGGGCATACCATGTTTGCGGCCAGTTGGGCTTTGCTGGTAATTGGATTGCTGTGGCCGCGTCGCCATTACAAAACGGTTGTGGTTGTCTTTATCTGGGCCAGCGCGGTAATGGGTAGCCGCCTGTTGCTGGGCATGCACTGGCCACGTGATTTAATCATGGCCACTGTATTGTCATGGGTGTTGGTAACCCTGGCCACCTGGCTGGCACAACGTTTTTGTGGGCCGCTTAGCCTGCCGCCCGAAGAACAAAAAGAGGTACAAGAGCGTGAACCTGAATTGTAATTCCACGCGTAGACCCCATATCATTGATTGTGCTTGCGTAAAAACGAATCGCCTGATGCTGCTGGGAGCAGCATTTTTGCCGTAGTTTTGGCATAATTCCACCCGACAACCTCACAACAGGATGCACTGTGAAATATTTGCTGATTTTTTTAGTGGTTTTGGTCATTTTCATCATCTCCGTCACATTAGGTGCGCATAACGACCAGGTCATCACCTTTAACTATCTGCTGGCGCAGGGCCAATTCAGTATCTCTACATTATTGGCAAGCTTGTTTGGTGTAGGCTTCTTGTTGGGCTGGGCAATTTGTGGATTGTTTTGGTTACGTGTTCGCGTTTCCCTGGCGAATGCGCAGCGCAAAGTAAAGCGTATGCAAGCACAAATTGAACAGGGCAGCACGACAGTGACGACCACATCGTCATCGGCTGCCCGGGAATAATAATCCATGCTTGAATTGCTGTTTCTGTTGCTTCCGGTTGCTGCTGCTTACGGCTGGTATATGGGTCGACGTAGTGCACAACAGGATAAGCAGCAGGAAGCGAACCGTTTATCCCGCGAGTATGTTGCCGGCGTTAACTTCCTGCTCTCTAATCAGCAAGACAAAGCCGTTGATCTCTTTCTAGACATGCTTAAAGAAGACAGCGGCACAGTCGAAGCTCACCTGACACTGGGTAATTTATTCCGTTCTCGCGGCGAAGTTGATCGCGCTATTCGCATACACCAGTCATTAATGGAAAGCGCTTCACTGAGCTACGAGCAGCGCTTACTTGCGATTCAGCAATTAGGGCGTGATTACATGGCGGCCGGATTGTATGACCGCGCCGAAGATATGTTCAAACAGCTCACTGATGAAACGGATTTTCGCATCGGTGCGCTGCAGCAATTATTGCTGATTCACCAGGCAACAAGCGACTGGCAGCAGGCGATTGAAGTCGCTGAACGTTTGGTGAAACTGGGCAAAGATAAGCAGAAAGGTGAAATAGCCCATTTTTATTGCGAGCTGGCTTTGCAGGCGATGAGCAGCGACGATCTTGATCGCGCTATGAGCCTATTGAAGAAAGGTGAAGCAGCCGATCGTCAAAGTGCACGAATCTCTATCATGATGGGACGTATTCTGATGGAGAAGGGCGATTACGCAAAAGCAGTGGGGCATTTACAGCGCGTACTCGATCAGGATAAAGAGTTGGTGAGTGAAACGCTGCCAATGCTAGAAACCTGTTTTCAACGGCTGAATCAGCCAGACGCGTGGGCAGAATTCCTGCAACGCTGCGTTGAAGAAAATACGGGCGCCGCCGCTGAACTGTATATGTCCGATATACTTGAGCAGCAGCAGGGACCAGAAGAAGCTCAGCTTTATATCAATCGGCAGTTACAACGTCACCCAACCATGCGAGTGTTTCATCGTTTGATGAATTTTCACCTACACGAAGCTGAAGATGGTCGCGCCAAAGAAAGTTTGATGGTTTTACGTGACATGGTTGGCGAGCAGATTCGCACCAAGCCACGCTATCGCTGCCAGAAATGCGGCTTCACTGCGCACGCACTTTACTGGCATTGTCCTTCTTGTCGCACATGGTCCTCTGTGAAGCCTATTCGAGGACTCGACGGTCAATAATCATCAATAGCCAGCGTTGGTGATTTACTTTCATTATAGTTACAACATACTAAAAGCCTAAAGCTCTCGAAACCTACGCATCTGTGCAGTTTGTCGTCTAACAGGCGGGAACAGCGATTGTGATGGCCCGACACCGCAGGTAAAATGCCTGCCGTTTGTCTATTGCGCCCATGGGTGCCCACTGCAGAGGAAATGCCATGCCTTCACCCCAAACTGTGACCGCTTCGCCGATTCTGGTGGCTCTCGATTACCATGACATCAATAGCGCATTACGCTTTGTTGACCAGATCGATCCCGGTAGCTGCCGACTGAAAGTGGGCAAAGAGATGTTTACGCTGTTTGGCCCTTCATTGGTGAAAGATTTACAGCAACGCGGTTTCGATATCTTTCTTGACCTGAAGTTTCACGATATTCCCAACACGACAGCGCATGCGGTTGCCGCGGCTGCCGATCTGGGTGTCTGGATGGTCAATGTCCATGCCAGCGGTGGGGCACGCATGATGAATGCTGCACGTGAAGCTCTGGTTCCGTTTGGAAAGGATGCACCTTTACTGATTGCTGTGACAGTACTGACAAGCATGGATGCAGACGATCTGAAAGGATTGGGCATCACACTGTCACCGGCAGAACAGGCAGAAAAACTGGCCAAATTAACCCGTGAGTGTGGACTGGATGGTGTGGTCTGTTCCGCACATGAAGCGGCACGTTTTAAACAGGTCATTGGATCAGATTTCGCTCTGGTTACGCCAGGTATTCGCCCGGCAGGCAGTGATGCAGGCGATCAACGCCGTATCATGACACCAGAGCAGGCGAAGCAGGCAGGTGTTGATTATATGGTGATTGGACGCCCTATTACCCAATCGACCAATCCCGCTGCTACGTTGCAATCAATCTTAAAAAGTCTGGAGGATGCCTCATGAATCGCGATAACCCGCTGGTTTACTCAACGGATACAGGTCGTATAGACCAGCCGCAGCAGAAAGTTGAGCGACCTAAAGGTGATGGCATTGTTCGTATTCAGCGTCAGACCAGCGGACGAAAAGGCAAAGGCGTCTGTTTGATTACCGGTATTGATCTGGATGATGCCGCATTAACACAGCTTGCTGCCGAGCTTAAGAAAAAATGCGGTTGCGGTGGCGCATTAAAAGAGGGCGTTATCGAAATCCAGGGTGACAAGCGCGACTTACTCAAGAGCTTACTGGAAGCAAAAGGCATGAAGGTAAAGCTGGCAGGCGGCTAAAATGAAAAAAATCGGGCTACTAAAAGTAGCCCGATGAGTATGTAGATGCATTGCGTAGCCGTGTTTTATTTTAATGCGGTCTTAATGGACTTGATGACCGATAATACCACCTACCGCTGCGCCACCGACGGTGCCGAGCGCGCTGCCGTTAGTTAGCACTGAACCACCAATCGCACCGGCACCCGCACCAATTGCGGTATTACGGTCACGTTTAGACCAGTTAGAACAACCGCTTAACGCGACGACTAAGGTGGTAGCAAGGACAGCTGCTGTAATACGTTTCATTGTAATTGTCATAAACTTCTCCATTAGTGTGCTCACAGAGGCAACACCTTAAGTATAGCTTCGAAATTAATTTCACTCGTCGTCGCCGAGTTATTGCCACATCCTTGAAGGCAATGCATCGGCTTTCATCATGATGACCGACGAGTAATCAGCAAAGCTCAGACAGGTCCGCTCTTTGTCTGAGAGGATTTTAAGCGTTCTGCGAAATTTCCGAAGATAGACAATTCCTAATTCACTCCACAATTTTGCTTTCACAGCTAATTCATTCTGCGTTTATAGCGATTTGCTCCATAACCTTTTGCCCGCTGGCTCCGCACACTTTAGGGACGATGATCTGCAGGAGAAAAGGAATGCTGGAACAGCTTAAACAGCAGGTTTTGGAAGCGAATCTGGACTTGCCAAAATATAATTTAGTCACTTTTACCTGGGGCAACGTCAGCGCTGTCGATCGTGAGCAGGGCTTGCTGGTGATTAAACCCTCAGGAGTCAGCTATGACGTGATGAAGCGCGACGATATGGTTGTGGTTGACCTTGCGAGTGGCGACGTTATAGGAGGGGATAAACGGCCATCTTCAGATACCGCAACGCACCGTGCACTTTATCTGGCGTGGCCCGAAGTGGGCGGCATTGTGCATACCCATTCGCGCCATGCCACCATTTGGGCGCAAGCCGGGCGTGTCATCCCTGCCTGGGGAACGACCCATGCTGATGACTTCTACGGTGAGATCCCGTGTACACGGGCAATGCGTGATGATGAAATCAAACATGAGTATGAGTGGAATACCGGCCAGGTGATTATCGAAACCTTTGCTGAACGTGAGCTTTCTCCCAGCGCGATTCCCGCTGTGCTGGTTAATTCGCATGGGCCTTTTGCCTGGGGCAAAGACGCGCATGCTGCGGTACACAGCGCCGTTGTGCTGGAAGAAGTCGCTTATATGGGGTTATTCAGTCAGCAATTGACCGCTAATTTGCCACCGATTCAGCAAACGCTGCTCGATCTCCATTACCTGCGCAAGCACGGCGAAAACGCGTGGTATGGACAAAAGTAACTGGCTAACAGGGATGTAACCCATCCCTTCTTGCTGTATCGCTGTTTACACAAAAACGGATAGGGCGATCACGATCATGTTTATTAAAACAGCTCACCTATAAAAATAAAACGCTGTTTCAAATTTATAGGCAGGATCACTGTTTTTGTTTCTTAATGTCATTACTTTGCTGTCATCGCCTTCGGGCACAACTCACATCTTCCTCTGGAACAGCAAAGGTGACACCAATATGCATATCAAACGTGCGATAGATAAAATCCCTGGCGGCATGATGTTGATACCGCTATTTCTCGGCGCGCTTTGTCACACCTTTTCCCCCGATGCCGGAAAATATTTTGGATCGTTCACCAACGGATTGATGACCGGGACGGTACCTATTCTGGCTGTGTGGTTTTTCTGTATGGGTGCATCGATAAAAATCAGCGCGACGGGAACGGTATTGCGTAAGTCCGGTACGTTAGTGCTGACCAAAATTGCCGTGGCCTGGGTAGTCGCGGCCATCGCCTCACGCATGATGCCGGAGAACGGTGTTGAAGTCGGCATGTTTGCTGGACTTTCTACGCTGGCTTTGGTCGCCGCGATGGATATGACCAATGGCGGCCTTTATGCCTCGATTATGCAGCAATATGGTTCCAAGGAAGAGGCGGGCGCATTTGTTCTGATGTCGCTGGAATCAGGTCCACTGATGACTATGGTTATTCTTGGCACAGCCGGCATAGCATCATTTGAACCCCACGTCTTTGTCGGTGCAGTTCTGCCCTTTATTGTCGGTTTTGCTTTAGGAAATCTTGATCCAGAATTGCGAGAATTCTTTGGCAAAGCGGTCCATACGCTGATTCCTTTCTTCGCGTTTGCTTTGGGCAATACCATCAATCTGGCCGTCATTGCTGAAACGGGTCTGCTCGGTATCATGTTGGGCGTCGCAGTGATTATCATTACCGGCATCCCATTAATTATTGCCGATCGTGTAATCGGAGGCGGAGACGGAACCGCAGGTATTGCCGCATCGAGTACGGCAGGAGCCGCCGTTGCTACGCCAGTATTGATTGCAGAAATGCTGCCACAGTTCAAACCGGTTGCACCAGCTGCGACCGCGCTGGTCGCGACATCGGTTATTGTAACGTCTGTTCTGGTCCCGATTATCACCGCGATATATTCAAAACGCGTTAAGCGTTCGCAGGTTGTTGTCAGCCAGCGCGCGGCTATTAAGTAACCCACCTAATCAATCCCCGACCCTAAGTCGGGGAAATCTCTGGATTTTGTTTTATAAATCAATCTCTCATTTGGTCTGGCCTCACTCTGCATTACGCTGATGTGGCGTAAAAAACGCATCTAATAATCAGAGGATGAGACTATGACAGTTATTAACCAAGCAACTTGCAGATTGTTTACCGAAGTCGGACATACCACACAGCTGGTGGCGTACTACGAAGAAGGACGACGCACCATGTGGATGATGTTGCGGGCGCAGCCGCGTCCTAGCTTCAACCATGAGCTGATAGAGGAAATCATGAATTTGAGCTATGCCGCACAGCGTTCTGGCTTACCGATTGATTTCTGGGTAACCGGTTCTTTGGTACCGCAGATGTTTAATGCGGGTGGCGATCTGCGTTTCTTCGTTGAATGTATTCGTAACAATCGCCGTGAAGCTTTACGTGCTTATGCCAGAGCCTGTGTGGATTGCATTCATTCTGCAGCACGCGGTTTTGATACCGGCGCGGTGACGCTAGCGATGATTGAGGGCAGCGCATTAGGCGGTGGCTTTGAAGCGGCGCTGGCGCATCACTTCATTCTGGCGCAGAACAATGCACGCATGGGATTCCCTGAAATTGCCTTCAACTTGTTCCCTGGTATGGGCGGTTATTCATTGGTGGCTCGCCGCGCAGGCATGAAACTGGCAGAGGAGTTAATTTGTGAAGGTGAATCTCACAGTGCGGAGTGGTTTGAAACGCGAGGACTGGTCGATAAAGTCTTCCAGCCGGGCGACAGCTATCGTGCAACACGCACATTCATTGATACGTTGCGTCCGAAGCTGAATGGTGTGCGGGCTATGCTCAAAGCGCGTCAGCGCGTGCTGCAATTAACACGCGCTGAGTTGATGGATATCACCGAAGATTGGGTCGATTTTGCCTTTACCATTGAGCCAAAAGATATTGCTTACATGGAACGTTTGGTGCAGTTACAAAACCGCCACAGCGCCTCGTTGCGTAAAGCGGGATAGTGATGTAATCCAGCGTTAAACGCGGGCAGGATGCTTAGCCAGCCAATGCCCAAACTGCTCTGCGGGCATTGGTTTTGCGTAGTAGTAACCCTGACGCCCATCAACGCCACTATTGAGGATAAATGCTTCTTCAGCTTTTGTTTCAATGCCTTCGGCAATCACTAACAGATCGAGAGCCTTGGCGACGGCAACGATCGCACGAACCAGCGACTGAGAAACAGGCTGTAAGTTGATATCACGTATAAAACTTTGATCGAGCTTGATGGCATTGATTGGCACACGTGCTAATTGGGAAAGTGACGAATAGCCTGTACCAAAATCGTCAAGATGGACCTGGGCGCCCAGATCCTGGAACTTTTTCATTAGCGTCAGCGCTTCAGCTTCATTCTCAATCAAGCAGCTTTCGGTTAATTCGATATCGATTGGACAATCACTTAAACCGCCATCGGCCAATGCCTGTTTTAAATCGCTATAAATGCTCTGATCCAGCAGTTGTCGCGCAGAAACATTTACGGCTACGCGCAGTTCAATGCCTTGTTGACGCCAGGTGAGGATCTGTTTCAGCACATTGAGCATGACCCAGCGGCCCAGCGGCACAATCAGGCCAGATTCTTCCGCATAGGGGATAAATTCAGCCGGGGAAACCAAGCCTCGTTCCGGTGAGTTCCAGCGCACTAACGCTTCCGCGCTGCGTATCTGCCCATCGCTGTCGACTTTAGGCTGGTAAAAAACCGTTAAATGATCCAGCTCCAGCGCTTTACGAAGGTTGGTATCAAGCCATAAATATTCAAATACGCGTTGGTTCATCTCAGCGGCGAAAACACAATATTTACCGCGACCATTCTCTTTTGCGTGATACATCGCAGTATCAGCATTGCGAATCAGGCTTTCACGGTCTTCGCCATGCAGCGGGGCAAGGGCAATACCAATGGAGCAGCCGCTATAAACCTCAATGAGTCCAATGCGGAACGGTAAACGCAAACGCTCCAGAATGCGAGACGACATCGCTTCCAGCGCCGCCTGGCTAGTATGTTCAGCCAGCACCACGAATTCATCACCACCCAGACGTCCCAGCGTTTGATCTTTACCCAAACAGCTAAGAATCGCCAAAGAGACAGCTTGCAGCAGTTGATCGCCAAACATATGGCCGTAAGCGTCGTTAACTTTTTTGAAATTATCCAGATCGAGATAAACCACACCGGTTTCATCGCCGCCTGCTTGCTCTAGTGCCAGGCTCATTTGTTGATGAATTGCGTTGCGATTAGGCAATCCGGTCACCGTATCGGTGTTTGCCAGCACCCGTAGACGTTCCTGGGCCCGTCTTTCCTCGGTTATGTCCGTTCCTGAACAGATGAGGAAAATTTCATTTTTTCCGCTACCGCTGTGCACGAACTTATTACGAAACAGAAACAGTCGCTGGCCTTTTTTAGTCTTCACCCAGCGTTCAACTTCGTAGGAATTGCCGTCGCGAAAGAATCCGGCGATGTTGCGGCGTGATGCTGCAGCTTCCTGTTTACTCATAAACAATTGAAAGACGTTGCGCCCAATCACTTCATGTTCATTCAGGCCGGTATATTCTTCACTGAGGCGATTAAAACGTTGAATATTGCCGCGCTGATCGAGAATCACGATCACCGAATTAGCTTCTGAAACCACTTGCTCAGCAAATGAAAGACCCAGCGTCAAATCACGTGCCACGGCAGAGGTATCACCCCACGCAGAAGCCGTTCCGCCCCAGGATGACTGGTTTACCTTGCGGCCCACCAAGTGCATCGGAACCGGCACGCCGTGTAGCGGCAGCGTAAGATTAATTGTCGAGGTGATCACTGGCATTGCGCGGATTAAACTGGCCTGGCCCGGCGTCAGCGGCAGGGCAATGTTGGTATTTGACGATTCGTCTTCAGCAAAATGCAGCGCATCGCTGTCCGCGGTTAGACGCCAATGAGGGCTGGTTGTACCAAATAAGGTATACAACAAGGTTTGCCCTTGTTCATCGGTCATGGAACTTCCTCCGGGAAGTGCTCTGCAGGCGTTATCTCATTATTTTAGCAACAGTATTCATCATCTGACGCGAGCACAAGATGCAAACTGAATATATTTTGTTGTCCAGCTATGAATGGCACAAAAAAGCCCCGTAAAAACGGGGCGATGGCGTTGATTTAGCAAGGGCATTTACCCAGTTTCCCCGCTTGGCTTGGAAAGCGAGCATCCAGGCAATAACGATGAAAATCTCGCTCTGTCATTGCTGTCTGATCGGGATGATGGTTCTGCATATGCTGTAAATATTTTTGATAATCCTGAACGCCGACCATTAAGCGAAAGCTCTGTTGTAAACCTTGCCACAGCGCGCGCCAGCTAAATTTCGCCGTATCTGGCGCTGATAGCCGCTGGCAACGTTCAATTTGCCATACGCCTTGTGGACGTGTAGCACGATGAATGGCATCAAACATGACGCACCTCCTTACGTAACGCTGGCTCAGATTCATGGGTAGTCGGCACGTTACTGCGCAGGGCGCGACGAATAACAAACACCGCAGCGATTAACATCGTGACCGCCACCAGCATGAAGAATCCACACAAAGCGGCATTGATTTGGTTGCTAAAAACGATGGTTTGCATATCGGCTACAGTTTTTGCTGGCGCAAGAATCACGCCTTCATCTAAACCTCTACGGAATTTATTTGCCTGCGCAAGGAAACCGATCGAAGGTTTTTCATGAAAGATTTTCTGCCAGCCCGCAGTCATTGAAGTAATAAACAGCCAAATCGTGGGCAGAATCGTGACCCAGGCGTAACGCTGTTTCTTCATCTTAAACAGCACTACCGTTCCGAGGATCAACGCCATTGAAGCCAGCATCTGGTTACCAATACCGAACAGTGGCCACAAGGTGTTGATACCGCCAAGCGGATCGACTACACCCTGATAAACGAAAAAGCCCCATCCCGCGACAGCTACCGAGGTACCGGCCATGTTACCTAACCACGAACGGTTGTTGGCCATTGAGGGCACCACGGTGCCGACCAAATCCTGCACCATAAAGCGGCAGGCGCGTGTGCCTGCATCAACAGCGGTAAGAATAAACAGCGCTTCAAACAGAATGGCGAAGTGATACCAAAACGCCATCATGGCGCGGCTGTTGAACACTTCCGTAATGATATGCGCCATGCCAACCGCAAAGGTCGGTGCGCCACCGGCCCGTGATAGAATCGATCCTTCACCAACGTCACGTGCAATGCCGCTCAACACTTCTGGCGTTACCACAAAGCCCCAGCCGTTAATGACCTGAGAGGCATTTTCAACCGTGGTGCCAATCAGCGCTGCCGGAGAGTTCATGGCAAAGTAGACGCCCGGATCCAGCACCGATGCACAGATTAACGCCATGATGGCGACAAAGGATTCCATCAGCATCGCGCCATAGCCGATAAAGCGAATATGACTTTCGCGCTCGATCAGTTTTGGCGTAGTACCGCTTGAAACCAGCGCATGGAAACCAGAAATCGCGCCACAGGCAATGGTAATAAACAAGAAGGGGAAGAGCGCGCCGGAGAAGACCGGGCCGGTGCCGTCAATGAATTTCGTCACCGCAGGCATTTTCAACTCTGGCATGGCAAACACGATGCCAATCGCCAAGCCAACGATCACACCAATTTTAAGAAAGGTTGAGAGATAATCACGCGGCGCTAACAGTAACCAAACCGGCAGCACCGAAGCGATAAAGCCGTAAATTACCAAGACCCACGTCAGTGACGTGCCTTTCAACGTAAAAAAGGGCCCCCAGTAGGGATGTTGTGCCACGTCGCCACCGTAGATAATCGCGGCCATCATCAGCACAAAGCCAATCAACGAGACCTCAGCGATTTTACCGGGGCGGATAAAGCGCATGTAAACGCCCATAAACAGCGCGATCGGTATGGTGGCGGCAATGGTAAACAGTCCCCAAGGACTGTCCGCTAAGGCTTTCACCACGACCAACGCCAGCGCCGAGAGAATAATGATCATTACGCCCAGCGCACCCAGCATAGTAATCACACCAGCAAAAGCGCCTAACTCCTGACGCGCCATTTCACCCAAGGAGCGTCCGTCACGGCGCGTGGAAATGAACAGAATCAAAAAGTCCTGCACTGCGCCAGCCATCATTACGCCGACCAGAATCCAGATTGTGCCCGGTAAGAACCCCATTTGGGCCGCTAAAATTGGGCCAACCAGCGGACCTGCGCCAGCAATGGCAGCAAAGTGATGGCCAAAAAGCACCCATTTGTTGGTTGGGACATAATCCAGCCCGTCGTTAAGACGTTCGGCAGGTGTGAGGCGACGGTCGTCCAGTTCAAAAATGTTGCGCGCAATAAACAGGCTGTAAAAGCGATAAGCGATGCTGTAGCAGGCGACAGCGGCAATGACCAGCCAAACGGCGTTGACGTGCTCGCCACGGTTTAAGGCGAGCATGGCAAACGCGCCCGCGCCGATTAACGCCACCGCTAACCAGATGACTCCGGTTTTGACGTTTTTCATGACTAACTCCTTGTAGGGATCGAGAGAGAGGCGATCGAAAACAACGAGTTAAACTTAATGTAATGGAATGTAAGTGGAAGTTAATCGATAGAGAAGTGTGAGGCGAGGTACAAATTTAACATTTAGGCAAATAATTTGGGGAAAGTGCGGGACAACCTGAGTTGTCCCGCAAATTTTCATGCTTATACCGCTGGGCGAGCCACAACGCTACGTGTTTCCATGCGCACTTCAGCGATGGTCACGTCAATAACGTCGGTGACGCGGAAAGCGACTTCACCTTTGATCTGAACCGTGCCGTTTTCCTGGCTGCAGACCAGTTCATCACGCACCGCGTGAATAAACGGGGCAGGGATAAAGGCGACCGCGCCGAACTCCAGCAAACGGACGCGCATACCGCCACGTGACACATCAATAATTTCGGCACTGAATTTACGATCGCTGCCAGCGAACGGCGACAGATAGCGCGCATACAGCCAGTCACCGACATCGCGTTCAGCCATGCGATTCAGACGACGACGCTCACTCATGGTCACGGTCAGCGCGCTATCCGGGCGAGCAATGTCATCACCCCGGATAATCGCTTTCAGCAAACGATGGTTGATCATGTCGCCAAATTTACGGATCGGCGAAGTCCAGGTTGCATAAGCTTCCAGGCCTAAACCAAAATGTGGGCCTGGTTCAGTGCTGATTTCAGCGAAAGTCTGGAAGCGACGAATGCGGCTGTCGAGGAACTGCGTTGGCTGCGCATCGAGTTCACGACGCAGCACGCGGAAGCCTTCCAGCGTAGTGATCGCTTCCGCATCCACGGTGATGCCGTGTGCAGCCAGCACTGTTGCTGCTTGCTCGGCATTGGTCGCATCAAAACCGGCATGAACGTTGTAGATACCAAAGCCGAGGCGTTCACGCAGCACTTTGGCCGCGCAGACGTTGGCCAGGATCATCGCTTCTTCGACAATGCGGTTAGCGATGCGGCGTGGCTCGGCAATGATCTCCAGCACTTCGCCTTTTTCACCCAGAAGGAAGCGGTAATCTGGACGATCTTTAAACACCAGCGCATGGGTTTGACGCCATTCGCCGCGTGCCAGGCAGATGCGATGCAACAGTCGAATCTGGTTCGCGATCGCTTCGTTCTCGGGTTGCCATTCGCCGCTGTTTTCCAGCCAGTCAGAGACGTCGTCGTAAACCAGCTTGGCTTTAGATTCAATCCACGCAGCAAAGAACTGTGGATCTTCGCCTAAAGTGCCGTCTTTTGCCACGGTCACGCGGCAAGCCAGCGCTGCACGGCGCATATTCGGACGCAGCGAACACACATCGTCAGAGAGTTCGCGTGGCAACATTGGAATATTGAAGCCTGGCAGATAGTTAGTAAACGCACGTTGCGCCGCCACTTTATCGAGCTGGCTGCCTTCTGGCACGTAAGCGGTGGGGTCGGCGATGGCGATAGTCAGACGCAGCGCGCCATCGTTCAGTTCCTCAACGTACAGCGCATCATCCATATCTTTGGTGCTGGCGCTGTCGATGGTGACGAAATCCAGTGCGGTGAGATCTTCACGCGTCAGTTTCTCATCCATCATTTCGCCAAAGCCAACGTCTGGCGCTTCACGCTCAAGGTTATGGCGCGACAGCGTCACCCACCATGGCGCAAGGTGATCGTCAGCTTTGATAATAAATTCGGTCAGTTCAGCATAAAAACCGCGGTCGCCTTTTAGCGGGTGGCGGCGCATCTCAGCCACTGCCCAGTCGCCAGCTTGAAAATCATGTGTCACACCACGGGCCGGGCGGCACTGGATGGCATCTTTCAGCAGCGGATGATCCGGGACAATTGAAAGACGATCGTCTTTCTTCTGCACGCGGCCAACAAAGCGGCTCAGAAACGGTTCAACCAGCGTTTCTGGTTCAGCACTTTCACGGTCTTTATCGCTATGGATGATGGCAACGATGCGGTCACCGTGCATCACTTTCTTCATCTGCGGAGGCGGGATGAAGTAGCTTTTTTGCGCATCAACTTCGAGGAAGCCGAAGCCTTTTTCAGTGCCTTTTACCACACCTTCGGCGCGAGGCGTTTGCGAGTGGAGCTTCTCTTTGAGCTGCGCGAGCAGCGGGTTATCCTGGAACATAATTTTTTTAGTTTCGTGGCCTAAGAGCGGCTGACAGTTTTACGCGAATCGGGGTCGCGCGGCAAGGCAAAAAGCCGCTTAGCGCGGCTTTTTAACAATGCTGTAACAAGGGTTTTAGGCAATTCGCTGACCGGGAAGTGCCTGTGAAAGTTCGAGTTTTACCGGTACCGATTTCGAGGTTGGCGTACCGCTGCCGTCACCAAAGCTATTGAGTGGGACCAGCGGGTTGGTTTCGGGATAATAGGCCGCGAGATTGCCGCGCGGAATATTGTATGGCACCAGCTTGAAGCCGCTGACGCAACGCGTAATTCCGTCGTTCCACAGCGTTTCGATATCAACCAACTCACCTTCACTGAAACCCAATTCGGCCATGTCATCAGGGTTAATAAACACCACTTCGCGCTGGCCGTACACGCCGCGATAGCGATCATCGAGACCGTAAATCGTGGTGTTGTACTGGTCGTGGGAACGCAGAGTTTGCAGGGTAAACGGCACGTCAGCACTCAGGTTGGGAAACAGTGACGTTGGCAGTGCTGCGTGGCTAAATTCTGCTTTTCCTGACGGCGTATTAAAACGCAATTCCGCTGCGGCATTGCCCAGATAAAAACCGCCCGGCAGGTCGCATTTTTCATTGAAATCAGTGAAGCCTGGGATCGTGGCGGCAATATGATCGCGGATCAGGTTGTAATCACCGGCCAAATCCAGCCATTTTACTTTGTCATCACCGAGTACTGCGTGTGCAATACCTGCCACAATCGCCGTTTCTGAACGCTGCGTATCCGCCAGCGGCATGCCGATACCTTCAGAGGCGTGCACCATGCTGAATGAATCTTCCACAGTAATGAACTGATTGCCGGTCGCCTGCTCGTCACGCTCGGTGCGACCCAACGTCGGCAGAATCAATCCTTCATGCCCCGGAACCAAATGGCTGCGGTTCAGCTTGGTACTGATGTGCACCGTCAAACCGCAACGCGACATCGCTTCTTCGGTAATCGGTGAATCTGGCGCTGCTGCAGCGAGATTACCGCCTAAAGCGATCAACACTTTGACTTCATCACGTAGCATGGCATTCAAGGCTTCAACGGTGTTATGGCCTGCTGCACGTGGGGGTTCAAAATCGAAATGTTTGCCCAGCGCATCAAGGAACGGCTTAGCCGGTTTCTCATCGATGCCCATGGTGCGGTTGCCCTGAACATTACTGTGACCGCGAACCGGACACAGGCCCGCGCCTTTTTTACCCAGTTGCCCAAACAGCAGTTGTAGGTTAGTGATCTCACGAACCGTATCAACCGAATGTTTGTGCTGGGTAATGCCCATCGCCCAGGTACAAATTACCCGGTCGGCGCTTTGATAAATCGCCGCGGCTTCACGGATCTGCGCCTCAGTCAGACCTGATTGCGCCACGATCTGCGCCCAATCGGTGTTATCAACTGCTGCAAAGTACGCTTCAACGCCTTGCGTTTTGGCATTCAGAAAAGCCTGATCGAACAAGCCACTTTCACCCGCAGCCAGACGCGCACGGTGCGTTTCCAGCAGCGTCTTCACCATGCCGCGTACCGCCGCCATATCACCCCCCAAATTCGGTTGGTAATAAGCCGAACTGATGGTGCCCGCTTTAGACGTCATGACTTCAAGGGGTTTTTGTGGATCGGCAAACCGTTCCAGACCGCGCTCACGTAGCGTGTTAAAGGTTACGATCTTCGCGCCATGATCGGCAGCGTGACGCAGGCTGTGCAGCATGCGTGGATGGTTCGTTCCCGGGTTTTGACCGAAGACAAAAATCGCGTCAGCGTGGTCAAAATCATCCAGGCGAATCGTGCCTTTACCTACGCCGATACTGCGCTTCAGGCCAGTACCGCTGGCTTCGTGGCACATGTTGGAGCAGTCAGGGAAGTTATTCGTGCCCATCAGGCGGCCAAACAACTGATAAAGCCAGGACGCTTCATTACTGGCGCGGCCGGAGGTGTACAGCTCCATTTGATCAGGATTATCCATCGCCTTGATATGGCGTGCAATTAGCGCGAACGCCTCATCCCAGCTGATGGGTTCATAATGATCGGTTTCGGCGTTGTAACGCAGCGGATGCGTTAAACGGCCCTGATATTCAAGAAAGTAATCACTCTGCGCGTAAAGCGTATTAACGCTGTGCTTAGCAAAGAAGTCCGTATCGACGACACGACGTGTCGCTTCCCAGGTGACCGCTTTTGCGCCGTTTTCGCAAAAGCTAAACGTACTTTTGTTGTCATCGCCCCATGCGCAGCCTGGGCAGTCAAAACCGCGGGCTTTATTCATGCGTAGCAGATTACGCATATTTTTCAGTGCAGCTTTGCTGTCAAAGACGAAACGCGTGGTAGCTTCCAGTGAACCCCAACCGCCCGCTGCGGCACGGTAAGGTTTGATTTTGCGTTTAAATTTCATAATGAGTGCAGGCTTATTTTTATTGGAAAATATTGTAGAAAGTTTGTTATCAGGATATGGCCTGATGGTGAAGGGAAGTGTGCCGCTCTGCATAAAAGTTGTCTAATTGATTGACTTAATGGTGCGATAGTCACTGTTTATCGTGCATTTGACTTAAATGTGATGTTGGTCAAATTTTACTCGCGTTTAACCCGGCGTTTACGGGTGAAGTTTCTACATCGCGCTAATACTGTTTTTTCACAACAGAAGAGGGCGCGATACCATGAAACAGCTGACCAGCCAGATTCATGCTTTTGGCAAAGCGTTGATGATGCCGATCTCGGTCATTGCCGCTGCGGGGATATTTCTTGGATTGGCAGCAGCAATGCAAAATCCGGCGATTACCGGCGATGCGTTTGCGCAGATGCAGGTTCCACAATTAATCATTGGCTTTATCCGCAAAGTTGCTGGCGCGCTGTTCGCTAATTTGCCGGTGTTTTTTGCCGTGGCCAGTGCCATCGGTTTGGCCAAAGCAGAAAAACCCACGGCGGCTTTTGCAGCCGTGATTGGTTACATTGCGATGAATGTCGGTATCAATGCCACGTTGGCCGCCAAAGGCTTAACTGCCGCTACGACCACGCCAGAAGCGTTACAGCAGGCGGGCATGGATCAAACCACGGCGATGATGACCTCGGCGGAATACATCGAGATGCTGGGCGTCTTCACCTACAACATGAGTGTGCTCGGCGGCGTCATTGCTGGCTTAGCAACAGTTGCGCTACACAATCGTTTCTACACCCAGCAGTTGCCCACGGCGATCAGCTTCTTTGGAGGGCGTCGCTTTGTGCCAATTGTCACCGTGGTCTGTTTACCGCTCATCGGTGTGCTGTTAGCAATGATATGGCCAACCATAGGTCAGGGCATTGCCTGGATCGGTCAGATGATTGGTAAAAGCGGACAATATGGCGCTTTTCTGCTAGGTGCCTTCGAGCGCATCCTGATTCCTACCGGCCTGCACCATATTCTGAATGAAACGGTGCGTTTTACGCCGATTGGCGGTATGGCGACTGTTGATGGCCAAAGCGTTGTCGGTGCATTGAATATCTTTAATACCTCTTTAACCCATCCTGGCATGATTCCAGATGAAACCATTCGCACTGCCACCCAGTTTCTTGCGCAGGGAAAAATCCCAGTAATGATGTTTGGTTTACCCGCAGCGGCGCTGGCGATTTATCACACGGCAAGGCCAGAGCATAAGCAACGCGTCAAGGCGCTGGTGATGGCGGGAGCATTAACCTCTTTTACTACCGGTATCACTGAACCGCTGGAGTTCTGTTTCATCTTCGTTTCGCCGGTGCTTTATTTACTGCATGCCTTCCTGACCGGCCTCTCATTTATGTTGATGTCGATGCTGCACTTGATGATCGGGAACGTTCAGGGTGGCGTTATCGATTTAGTCGTATTTGGCATGCTCGGCGGCAGCAAAACGCATTGGTGGTGGACGCTGGCGTTGGGCGTGATTTATGCACCGCTCTATTACTACGCTTTCCGCTTCGTCATTACCCGAATGAACGTAGAAACGCCAGGCAGAGAATCTGAGGATGAAAAACCGCAGGTGGTTGCTGCCAACGAGCGCACCCAAGTGATCATCAGCGGTTTAGGCGGCCATGCGAATATTGAGGATGTTGATTGCTGTTTTACGCGTTTGCGCGTCCGGGTTAAAGATATGAAGGAAGTCGTTGATCAGACTTTAATGAGCACTGGCGCTAATGGAATAAACCGTGTCAGTAATAACGATGTCCAGGTCATATATGGCCCGCAAGTTGAAAAAATTGCGAATGAAGTAAAAACAGCATTGGGTGTAGCCTAAAAGCGAAGCGGCAGAACGTTGAAAGGTTCTTGCGGTTTATTCTCTCCGCGTTGCAGCAGGGTTATCTGTTCACTGTTGCAACGTAATTAATGTTGAGTATATAAGCTTCTTTTATGGGTTTAATTTTATTAATCTTATCCACAGTAGATAGGCGCGGTTAATTACCTGAAAACAGCACTCTGGTCTGACCATGTGGCATATTCCCCCCTTTTTCAGGTAAACTCTGTATGTTCAGCGCTAAGCGCTCATTGTTTTTCTGAATAAAAGACTGGAGGTCAGATGAATAATGTCATACTGAGTATGCTTGCTAAAATTTCGAATATGGATGCTCAAGCTAAACAGCTAGCCGCTCGAGTAGAAGCGCAATCTCTGATGATGAGTGCCTTGCTTTTGACCATCGGCCAAAATGGTGGACTGAGCGAACTCATTGGCAGCGTGAATAAAGCCATCAACTCTGTCATGGTTGATCCCTATGATCCCTATCGACCTGAAGCAGAACTCCTGCTGCAAGAGTTCCAGGATATGGTTAGAGTTTCCCAAATGATCGCCAAAGAAAATGCTGTGCTTAACTCCGGCGATACAGGCCCTTTTGATGCAAAAAATGCCTAAAATTATTAATGCTGACTTTCACGCTTAGTGATCTTTTATAATTCACCACCAGTAATAAACCGCCTTTTCAGGCGGTTATTCACGTATGTTAAGCGGCCATTTTGCGGCATGCTTCAGCGCAGTGTAGACACGCTTTTGAGCATTGCTGGCAATGATCATGCTGATGTTTCCCACACTCTTCGCCGCATTGCTGACAAATATCCGCGCAAATTGCACATAATGCTTTTGCGGCATCGCTGTCCAGTGCCATAAATTGCGCGCTTAAACGACAGAGGCTGGCGCATTGTGTATCCAGTCTGATGCAATCCCGCATCATTTCTAAATTCTCTTCTTTTAAACAGGATGCGGCACAATTATCACAGGCGGCAGCGCAGAAATAGCATGCTTCGATGCAATGACGATATTGTTCAATCATATTTCCTCCTCAATTTATTCCACCTTAAGTCTGAAAATAAAACCGACTTTATGCAAATCAGTAATATGTTAATAACTATTTCAGCGGCTGGTTTATTATATCTAACAATAAAAAACCTCTTTTTACTTTTAAGTAAGGGGAATAAGCAGGGCTGAAAAAAGCACAGCCCAAAGAAAATATTTAATGAGAAGGCAGCGCATAAGCCATCACAGAATCCCCTGAGGCTGTACCCAAACCTCCGTGTCCTCCCGCCGCAATAACCACATATTGTCTGCCATCTTCACCTTGGTAAGTCATCGGCGTAGCCTGGCCGCCTGCCGGTAAGCGGGTGCGCCACAGTTCTTTTCCGCTGGCTTCATCATAAGCACGCAGATAATTATCGGCCGTTGCCCCCATGAAAATCAGTCCACTTTGAGTAATGACGTTGCCGCCCATCATAAAGATGCCGGTTGGCAGCGGAGCGTTAGTATGTGTACCGAAAATATTCATATCGCGCGTCGTGCCAGCCGGACGTTCCCAGATGATTTTGCGGCTGGTGAGGTCGATGGCGTATAACTTGCCCCACGGCGGTGTGCTACACGGGGCACCTAATAGGCTGAGCCAGGGTTTGACGACTGCCGCCCAAGGCGTGCCATATTCAGGACCCACCGCGAATTCCTTAGGTTTTGGATAAGGTTGACCGCTGGCCCAGCCTGCCCATTTCTGCATCAGACCTTGCTTAATAGCGTCGTCACTTTTCATCATTTGCATGGTGAAAGGGATATAGCTGGTATTGGCAATCATGACATTATGGCGCGGATCAATTGATGCACCGTACCAATCCATTACCCCATCAAAGGCAGGATAAGCGATGGAAGTTCCCGCTGCTGGTGGCGTGAAATTACCCTGATAACGGTAACGGTGAAACTGAATGCGGCACCAAAGCTGATCAAACGGCGTAGCACCCCAAGTGTCGGTTGCTTTTAATACGGGCGGGGCAAGGTTGGGCATACCCACGGAATCAGGCTGCGTTGGTGAAAGATGTTCGCCCGGTAATGAGGGCGAGGTGGGAACAGATTTTTCATTCACTTGAGCCAGCGGCTTACCGGTTCGACGATCCAGCAAGAACAACTGCCCCATCTTTGTGGTTTGCACCAGCGCATGCACACCTTTTCCATCTGAAGTGGGCAGGTCAACTAACGTTGGACCAATCGGCAAGTCAAAGTCCCATACGTCATGATGCACCGTCTGGAAATGCCATTTTTCTTCGCCGCTATGAATGTCGAGTGCAACGATTGAGCTTGAATATTCTTCGTCAAAAGTGCGTCTTCCCGCACCGTAGTAATCCGGTGTGGCGTTACCCAGCGGAATATAAATCAAACCCAATTTTGGATCGGCGGTGTAGGTTCCCCAGCCGTTTGGTGTACCGCGTGTATAGGTTTCACCCGCTTTTAACGGCGCATTCGCTGGATTTCGACCCAAATCCCACGCCCAACTCAATTCACCGGTTTTCTCATCATAGGCACGCACAACGCCTGAGGGTTCGCCCGTGGTTTGATTATCATATATCCAACCGCCTAACACGATACGACCTTCCATCACCATCGGCTGCGAAGTGATGTAATGAAATCCAGGCGGCACGTTGCCCATGTGATCGGTAAGAGAGACATAACCATGTTGACCAAAAGATTCGCACGGTCTGCCGGTGCGTGCGTCCAGCGCTACCATGCGCGCATCCGCCGTAGTCGTAATGATTTTCTGTGGGCAGGTCGCATCACTATCAACCTGGCTCCATGCCACACCACGGCAGGCAAGGTATTCATTAGCTGAAGTATTCGATTTCGGATCAAATTTCCAACGCTGTTTTCCTGTGGTGGCATCCAGCGCAATCACTTCACGATGAGGCGTACAAATGTACAAGCTGTTGCCCACTTTAATGGGTGTCACTTCAAAACTGAACTCACGTCCTGCCTTGTCTTCGCCTTTACGCATGACATCACCGGTGTCATAACGCCATGCCGGTTTTAATTCATTTACGTTCTGCGGCGTAATTTGCGTTAGCGGAGAAAAGCGTTGTCCAGCCGCCGTGCGCCCGTAATGTTTCCAGTCATTGCCGTTATCTTCAGTGGCTGAGCGCTGAGCAGATTGCACGGCGGGAAAGGGGAGATGATGAACAAAGCGGGCGTCAGTGACTTGCCAGCCGCTGTAAAGAATGCCGCCGATAGAGAGAAGATAAATCAATGCGGCAGCCAACGTTGAACGGCGTTGAGCAGCAGCCGTGATGATTGGACGCACAACCCAAGGCATGCAGAGCCAAATGCCAAGAATTGCTGGCGCCAGAAGACGAGGCATTAATTGCCAGCCATCGAGTCCCACTTCCGTTAATGACCACACCACACAAATCAAAAAAGTGATCAAATAGAGCCAGATACCTGACGAGCGACGCCGTAAAAGTTGAATGCCGCTGATTAAGAAGCCAATACCAAACAGCAGATACCACGGCGTGCCGCCTGAAAAAGCCAGCCAGCCTCCGAGTATCAAATAAGCTAAACCAAACAAGCTGACCAAAAGACCACTTAGCGTTGGCCAAAAACGCAGCGATGTTGATGCCACAATACATCCCTCTGTAAAAGATTGTCAGTAAAGCCTATAGAAAAACTGACACTTTGCAGACGGCATGCTTTAAATCACACGATTTTTCCAAAATACGCCTATTTTTCAATGCGATTTAATTGGTAAATTATTGTCTCTGAAGTTTTCGAACCCTTATCGGCATACCGTTTCCGGGTTCATTAATTCAATATAATGATTCAGGATCGGACTTTTTATTGTCGCTAAGTCGGATTTGTAATGCCGTCGCCAAACGGGTGAATAAGATTGCGGCTAATGCGTAGGCTCCGCCAATTGCCGTTGCAGTCAGGCGATCGGCTGCCACATTTCCCTGCGCTAACCCGGTCAGTGAAATCATAAATACCACCATCAGGGTGACGAAAAAGGTAAAGACAAAATAGGAGCCGGTTGCCAGGCGATAGGAAAGGGTAAACGCGATGTAACCTGAAACGATAAAACCGCATGCCAGCACGGCAAGTTGTGGGAAAAGGTAGGTCAGGACGCCCGCCGACAAACAGCCCAGAAACGTGCCAAACAGCCTTGCCGGCACCCGCAGCAGTGATTCTTGATAGTGGTTGCGCAAACACAACAGCAGAGTCATACCGGTCCAGTAGCCATTCTTCAGGTGATAAAGTTCAACGGTGAACAGCGCCATCCCCATCGACAATAAACCAAACAGCACTGACCAGCGCAGATGGAGTTTGTGGCGTTGTTTTAGCGTCTCCTGACGCAGAAAGGAGAACAGTGAAAATCGGCTCACCCACTGCAAATGAAAATGACCTTTGCTCAACAGCAGGCAAATTATTGTTAACTGTACCAAGCCGCCGATGGAAATAAGCAGCGCTCGGTGAGTGGCATGCGCCATATCGCCAGGAAAGTAACCTGAGACCAGAAAGGCGATCGCCGCTTGCAGGAATACCCAACCCGCGGTGCCATCGATACCCGTGATGATGGCGTAGGCCGCGGTATAAATCATGGCCAGGCTGATGTAGAGCGGCAACACCGATCCCGCCATGGCGCCCAGCCAGGATGAGAAACCGAGTCCCACCACGGTTGCCAGCAGCAATTTAAATGAAGAGCCTTCCCAGGTTTTACTGGCACCAAAGGCCAGCGGCAAAGCACCGCTGGCAATGACGCTCGCTTCGGCAACATGATTTAACAGAAATCCGCCGATAAAAATCAGCATCAGTGCAGGCAAACAACAGAGGCCCAGCCGCAGGTCGTGCTTCAGTCCGGCATCCACTTTCATATTTATTCTCTCCTTGCTTCTCTCTTGCCTATCTTAAAAGTGTGAACCAGATCTTAAAAACTGAAATGATCATACCAAAGCGAAAGGAGACATTAATGTTAAACGCACCCACAGCGATTTTACTGGCGATGGCGGTTTCTGTTTGCGCGACAGACGCCAGTGCTCAAGAGCCAGAGTCGAAAAAACAGCAGGTTCAGCCGCTTCAGGTAGGCAATGTGCGCATTGGTCAGGGACAACCCGCGATTATCGTTTCGACCTCAGGGCAGGATGAAGCCAGCGTGCTGCAAGAAACTGAGCAAGCCGCGCGCACGCATGAAGTGAGTATCGTTGAACTGCGTGTTGATAAACTCGCTTTTGCTATGGATGGACCGCGCGTCGCTAAATTGGGCCAGTCGATGCGCCAAAAACTGAACGGTAAGCCGTTGCTGCTGACCTTTCGTACCAAACAGGAAGGGGGAGAAAAAATGCTGGACGATGCGCGTTATACGCAACTTTATCAGCAATGGTTGGCCGCGGGATTCGCTGATATGGTTGATATTGAGATGCGCATCGGTGAGCAACCAATACAAAAGCTGGTGGCAGAATCGCGACAGCAAAAGGTGGCGGTGATCCTCTCTTATCATGACTTCAATGCGACGCCGTCTAATGAAGAGATGTTACAGCGTCTGGAATGGCAAGCCGCGCACGGTGCTGATGTGTTGAAAATTGCTGTGATGCCGAAAACGCCAGAGGATGTGAATCGCTTAACGTCTGTCACCTGGCAAATGCGACAGCACAGTGATAAGCCTTTGCTGACAATGGCAATGGGAGGAAAGGGGACAATTAGCCGTATCGCGGGTGAAGTGTATGGCAGCAATCTGACGTTTGGTAACTTGGGAAAAGCGTCTGCTCCCGGCCAGTTGGACGTGAATGTACTGTATCAAACATTGAAAGCGCTGCATCAGGCGGGTCAGGATAGTTAACCAAGTCGGTTAACAGACAAAAAAAGCGCCAACAACTTAGCTGTTGGCGCGAGTGCAATATGGGTGATCGTTATGCGTGTTGATTTGCGCGCTTTGGCTCTGTACGCACTGGCGTATCGCCCGCCACAAAGTATTTCGCTGTGCTGCGCGGTAACTGATGACCACGAATACGGTCAGCAATTTTCTCGCCAATCATAATGGTGGTGGCATTCAGGTTACCGGTGATGATCAGCGGCATAATGGATGCATCCACTACACGCAATGATTCCAGGCCGTGAACGCGTCCATCGCCATCAACCACCGACATCGCATCGGTACCCATTTTACAGGTACCGCAAGGGTGATAAGCCGTTTCGCCATGATTACGCACAAACTCATCCAGCTGCTCATCGGTCTGGCAATCAAGACCCGGGCTGATTTCGCGACCGCGATATTTATCCAGCGCTGGTTGCTGAATGATCTCTCGGGTGATGCGAATGGCATCACGGAACTCGTGCCAATCCTGTTCAGACGCCATGTAGTTGAACAGAATCGAAGGATGCTGGCGCGGATCGCGTGATTTCAACCGCACATGGCCCCGACTTGGCGAACGCATCGAACCGACATGACATTGAAAACCATGCGCATCAACCGCATTAGAACCGTTGTAGTTAATCGCAACCGGCAGGAAGTGATACTGAATATTCGGCCAAGCGAACTCTTCGCGGCTTCGAATAAAGCCACCCGCTTCGAATTGGTTACTGGCACCGAGGCCGGTGCCATTTAACATCCATTCAGCACCGATTTTCGGCTGGTTCCACCACTTCAATGCCGGATAAATAGAAACCGGCTCTTTGCATTCGTACTGCAGGTACATTTCCAGGTGATCCTGTAGGTTTTCACCCACGCCAGGCAGATCCTGTACCACAGGAATATCGAACTGCTTCAGCAAAGTCGCCGGGCCAACACCCGAGCGCTGTAAGATCTGCGGCGATGCGATCGCGCCTGCACACAACAACACTTCACGACGCGCATGAGCTTTATGTGAGGTGTTACTCTCACCCACCAAATATTCCACGCCGACAGCACGCTTGCCTTCGAACACGATGCGGTCGGTGGTGGCATGCGTGATAATTTTCAGGTTGGTACGGCCTTTAGCTTGATCAAGATAGCCGCGCGCGGTGCTGGAGCGACGACCTTGTGGTGTTACGGTGCGATCCATTGGACCAAAACCTTCCTGCTGATAGCCGTTGAGGTCTTCAGTACGCGGATAACCCGCTTGCACGCCCGCTTCGATCATCGCTTCAAACAGCACGTTATTACCCGCTTTTGGCGTTGCCACGCAAACCGGGCCGTCTCCGCCGTGATAATCGTTTGGCCCGATATCACGGGTTTCGGCTTTGCGGTAGTACGGCAGGCAATCCAGATAGCTCCACGATTCCAGGCCCGGCTCTTTGGCCCAGCCATCGAGGTCCATCGCGTTGGCGCGGATGTAGCACATACCATTAATCAGCGACGACCCCCCTAAGCCTTTGCCGCGACCACATTCCATGCGGCGGTTGTTCATGTAAGGTTCAGGATCGGTTTCGTAAGCCCAGTTGTAGCGTTTTCCCTGGAGTGGATACGCTAACGCCGCAGGCATTTGGGTGCGGAAATCAAAACGATAATCTGGACCGCCTGCTTCCAGCAGTAGAACGTTTACAGTGCTGTCTTCGGTCAGGCGTGTAGCTAAAACATTCCCTGCGGATCCGGCTCCGATGATGATGTAATCAAATTCCATTCGTCGTTCCTCAGGTTGGAATAATTAAAATATTGACTGAAAACGTGACAGTTCGACCTGCACAGATTTCACTTGGGTGTAGTTTTGCAGCGTCATCAGGCCATTTTCACGACCCACGCCGGAATGTTTGTAACCGCCGACCGGCATCTCTGCCGCCGATTCACCCCACGTGTTAATCCAGCAAATGCCCGCTTCGATTTGATGAATCACGCGGTGCGCACGATTCAGATCCTGCGTCACAACGCCCGCAGCCAAACCAAATTCGGTGGCGTTGGCGCGGCGTACCACTTCTTCTTCGCTCTCGTAACTCAAAATTGACATCACCGGGCCGAAGATCTCTTCACGCACAATTTTCATCTCGTCGTGACAATCGGTGAACACGGTGGGGGCAACCCAAGCTCCCTGATCAAAGCCCGCGCCAGTAAGGCGTTTGCCACCGCACAGCACGCGCGCCCCTTCAGCGATACCTGACTCGATATAACGCATGACATTATCGCGATGGCTAAAGCTCACCAGCGGACCAAAGTTGGTTTCCGGCTGGCGCAAATCGCCAGGTTGGATGCGTGCCACGCGCTCAGCGATTTTCGCTTCGAATGCCGCTTTCAGCGGGGCAGGGATAAAGACGCGAGTACCATTGGTGCAAACCTGACCTGAACTGTAGAAGTTGGCCATCATGGCAATGTCGGCAGCCAGATCGAGATCGGCATCATCAAAGATGATCAGCGGAGATTTGCCACCTAGCTCCATGGTGACCTCTTTCAGCGTAGATCCCGCTGCATTAGCCATGACTTTCTTGCCGCTGGCGACGCCGCCGGTGAACGAGACTTTATCGATGCCGGGATGTTCAGTCAGCAGCTGACCTGTGACTTGTCCGGTGCCCGGCAGCACGTTAAATACGCCATTTGGCACGCCAGCTTCGGTGTAGATTTCTGCCAGTTTGAGCGCGGTTAATGGCGTCACTTCGCTGGGTTTGAAGATCATTGCGTTACCCGCAGCTAATGCGGGTGCGGATTTCCATAGCGCGATCTGGATGGGGTAGTTCCAGGCACCAATGCCTGCCACCACGCCCAGCGGTTCACGGCGGGTATAAACGAATGAAGTATCACGCAGCGGGATCTGCTGGCCTTCCAGCGTGGGGATCAGGCCAGCATAATATTCCAGCACGTCGGTGCCGGTGACGATATCCACGCTGACGGTTTCGCTATACGGCTTACCGGTATCGAGCATCTCCAGCTCAGCTAATTCGTCGTTACGCTCGCGCAAAATATCAACCGCACGGCGCAAAATGCGTGAGCGCTCCATTGCGGTCATGGCTGCCCAAACTTTTTGACCTTTTTGCGCCGCAGCAACGGCACGATCAACATCCGCTACACCTGCCTGATGCACATCAGCCAACACTTCGCCATTGGCCGGATTGATGGTTTGGAAAGTTTCGCCTTCGGTCGCGGCTACGTAAGCACCATCGATATATAATTTTTGCTCGGTGAACAGGGACATATCTTCTCCTTCCTTTATTCGTGCTCGCCAGCCAACTGCTGACGGATGAATTGTGTGGTCAAGGTTCTGGCCGCGTCTGGATTGAAGGGCTTACCGCTTAATGCGGCACGTAGCCATAAACCGTCAATCAATGCGGCTAAGCCATAAGCCGCCAGACGCGCCTTATCGCGGGGGATTTCACGACGGAACTCTGCTGCCAGCGTTGAAAACAACCGACTGCTACTGACGCGCTCAAGGCGATTGAGCTGGGGTTGATGCATGCTGCTGGACCAAAAATCCAGCCAGGCCTTCATGGCGGCGTTGTGCACCTGCGTTTCGTCAAAATTGCCTTCGACAATCGCGCACAAGCGCGCTTCTGTGCTGGCATCAGCCAAAGGCCGCAGCCTGGCGGCAACCGCATCACGCAGTTGGCGGGTCACGTCGCGCATTGTGGCTTCTAATAAGCCATTTTTGTCTTTGAAGTAGTGACTAATGATCCCGGTCGACACGCCTGCACGGCGCGCAATCTGGGCGATAGTTGCATCATTAATCCCGACTTCATTAATTGTGCTCAGGGTCGCATCAATCAGTTGCCGACGTCTTATCGGCTGCATCCCCACCTTTGGCATAACTCCAACTCCACCCTCAATTCGAGCCACTATTAAAACTTTTTTTGATTGCACGTTCAATATAAAAAGAAAAGTTGTTAGGATGCTGTGCTTCAGTTGTTACGATAAACGCAGCGGTGGGAAGCGCAATACAACGCCGTAGCGCAGATAAAATTTTGGCAATAAAAGGGAAGGATACGAGTCAGACATCGCCTGGCTTTGAAGTAAGTTCTTGATATTTTGCAGTAAATTAACCAGAGGTAATCGATGATTAATTCACCTGCCAGTGAAAAAGACAGAATCAATCCTGTTGTGTTTTACACGTCAGCCGGACTGATTCTGACATTTTCACTTGTGACAATTCTTTATAGCGATTTGGCCGCAAGCTGGATCTTAAAAACAGTAAACTGGGTTTCTGCGACGTTTGGCTGGTACTACATGTTATCCGCCTCACTCTATATCGTATTTGTGCTCTATATGGCCTGTTCGCGTTTTGGTGCGATCAAGCTTGGCCCGGAACAATCAAAACCTGAATTCAGCGTACTGAGTTGGTCGGCCATGCTGTTCGCCGCCGGTATCGGTATCGACCTGATGTTTTTCTCGGTGGCTGAGCCGGTTGCGCAGTACATGCAGCCGCCAGAAGGGGCGGGGCAAACCATGGAAGCGGCTCGCCAGGCAATGGTCTGGACACTGTTCCACTATGGCTTAACCGGTTGGTCGATGTACGCCTTAATGGGAATCGCGCTGGGTTACTTTAGCTATCGCTACAACTTGCCATTGACCATCCGCTCGGCGCTATATCCTATTTTTGGTAAGCGAATCAATGGGCCAATCGGCCATACCGTGGATATTGCTGCTGTAGTCGGCACGATTTTTGGTATTGCCACGACATTAGGCATCGGTGTGGTTCAGTTGAACTACGGACTGAAAGTCTTGTTTGATGTTCCTGAAGGGCTGACCGCGCAAACGGCACTGATTATTTTGTCTGTGGTCATTGCGACGATTTCCGTGACGTCCGGCGTGGACAAAGGGATCCGCATACTTTCAGAGATCAACGTGGCGCTGGCGCTGGGTTTGATCCTGTTTGTGCTGTTTATGGGCAATACTGAATTCCTGCTGAATGCGCTCGTGCTGAACGTGGGCGATTACATTAATCGCTTTATGGGCATGACGCTGAACACCTTTGCTTTTGATCGTCCAACCGAATGGATGAACAGCTGGACACTCTTCTTCTGGGCGTGGTGGGTTGCCTGGTCGCCGTTTGTTGGCTTGTTTCTGGCGCGTATCTCTCGTGGTCGTACTATTCGTGAATTCGTACTGGGAACGCTGATTATTCCGTTTACCTTTACGCTGTTGTGGCTGTCGGTATTCGGTAATGCCGCGCTGTACGAAATCATTCACGGTGATGCAGGATTTGCTCAGGAAGTGATGGGCCATGCGGAACGCGGCTTCTATAGCCTGCTGGCGCAATATCCCGCCTTTAAGCTGAGTGCTTCCGTGGCAACGATTACCGGTATGCTGTTTTATGTCACTTCAGCCGATTCTGGCTCGCTGGTGCTTGGCAACTTCACTTCGAAGCTGAAAGACATCAACAGTGATGCACCGAACTGGTTACGTATTTTTTGGTCAATTGCCATCGGCGTATTAACCCTGAGTATGTTGATGACCAACGGTATTTCGGCGTTGCAAAATACCACGGTAATCATGGGGCTGCCGTTCAGTTTTGTGATGTTCTTTGTGATGGCGGGTTTGTATAAATCGCTGAAAATTGAGGATTACCGTCGGGCCAGCGCCTCGCGTGAAACTGCTCCCTATCTTGCGGCGGCAAATGATCGTCTGAGCTGGAAAAAACGCCTGTCACGTTTGATGAACTATCCCGGCACACGTTATACCCAGCAAATGATGGAAACCGTGGTGTTCCCGGCGATGCAGGATGTTGCGAAAGAGCTGGAACTGCGTGGCGGTAAAGTGACGCTGGAAAGCGTGCCAGCCGATGAAGCTAACCCGATCGGCTATCTCGATCTGCGGGTGAATTTGGGTGAAGAGCAGGACTTTGTTTATCAGGTCTGGCCGCAACAGTATTCGGTCCCGGGCTTCACCTACCGCGCACGCAGCGGTAAATCAACCTATTACCGCCTGGAAACCTTCCTGCTGGAAGGCAGTCAAGGCAACGATTTAATGGATTACAGCAAAGAACAGGTGATTATCGATATTCTCGATCAGTACGAACGCCACCTGAACTTTATCCATCTTCATCGTGAAGCGCCGGGCAACAATATTACGTTCCCCAACGTCTAACGCGCATGGCACAGGCCGGAGAATCTTTCTCCGGCTTTTTTCAGTTCTACGCTGACCCGCAACGTCAACAAATCATCTATCTTTAAGGCGTTATGTCTCATTGATTTTGACAGGGAGTCGTATGAAAAAAATCCTCAGCACGTTTCTTCCGCTTTATGCCACCACATTGTTGATGCTGCTAGGTTCCGGCCTTCTGACTACCTACGTTTCGCTGCGGCTGGCGCATGAGCAGGTTAATGGTGCGCTGATTGGTGCCATCATCGCGGCTAACTATGTCGGTTTGGTCATTGGCGGCAAAGTTGGGCATAACCTGATTGCCCGCGTGGGCCATATCCGTGCTTACGTCTCCTGTGCTGGCATCATTACCGCCTCCGTGATTGGACATGGTTTGACAGACTTCATCCCGCTGTGGGTTTTTCTACGCTTGATCATCGGTCTTTGCATGATGTGCCAGTACATGGTGCTGGAGAGTTGGTTGAACGATCAGGCTGAATCTTCGCAGCGTGGCGTCATTTTTGGTTTTTACATGGTGGCGACCTATTTAGGCTTAAGTGGCGGGCAGGTTTTACTGACGCTGCAAAGCAGTTTTGGCGTCAGCACCTTGCTGATTGTGGCACTCTGCTTTGCGCTGTGTCTGGTGCCTATCGCCTTGACCACTCGCACCAACGTACAGGCGATGTCGCCCGCGCCAATGGAGCTGGGCTATTTCATTCATACCATTCCTAAACTGCTGGGCACCACGCTGATTACCGGCATGGCGGTAGGGGCGTTTTACGGATTAGCGCCGGTGTATGCCAGTAGTAAAGGCTTTTCAACCGCACAAACCGGCCTGTTCATGAGCTTAACGATATTTGCCGGGCTGGTGTCGCAATTTCCGCTGAGCTGGCTCTCTGACCGCTACGATCGCCAGCGCTTGCTGTTCTTTATCGCCGTGCTGTTTGCTATTAGCGCATTGCCGCTGGTCTTGCTGCCGCACCTGACGTTTGGCTGGTTGTTGGGCGTCTCTTTTATCGCCAGCATGATGCAATTCTCGCTCTATCCGTTACAGGTTGCGTTAGCTAACGATCAGGTCGCAGCTGAACGTCGTGTTTCTTTAACCGCCTGCCTGCTGATGGCATTTGGTATTGGTGCCAGTATTGGGCCGCTGATCGCTGGCGCACTGATGCAACCGCTCGGTAGCAATATGCTTTATCTCTGTTTCATGCTGTGCGCGGTAGCCATTGCTCTGTTAAGTTACACCGCTAAACATATTCCGATGCCGACCACCGAAGTACCGTTACCGCACGTGGTATTGCCAGACAGTTTGGCAACTTCACCGTTGGGTGCGGCATTAAATCCGACGCTTGAAGAGGAGGTGATTCAGGCATCGATGGGGAGCAATGAGGGTGAAGTCGAGGAGCAGAAGGCCAATCAGCCGCCTGAAAAGGGGGTTTAAATTGACATAAGCGTCGTCCTAAAAGAACATCTCTTCGCTGCTCGTCGATATTTAACCTACTGACGAGCAGCCACGCTTAAATATTACTTATTAGCCACGATATAGCCTTATCGTAACTTACTGAATGGTAAGGTTTATGGACATAAAACAGCTCATCTATCTCTGCAATCTAGAGCGCGAACGTCATTTTGGACGCGCCGCCGAAGCCAGTTTCGTTACTCAACCGACCTTATCGATGCGGCTCAAAAATCTTGAGCGTGAACTAGGATTGTCGTTGATTAACCGCAGCAACAACTTTGCTGGATTTACGCCTGAAGGCGATCGCGTTTTAGCCTGGGCGCGAGAAATTGTCTCAGTTTATCAAGGCTTGAAGCTGGAAGTTGAATCCCTCAAGCACGGCGTTAACGGTACCTTGCGTGTGGGCGTAGTGCCGCAATGCAGCGTCGCGCTACCGCAACTCCTCAAGGCCGTTAAAGCGCGCTACCCGCAGCTGGATTACCGTATCGCGGTGCTCAGCGCCGATCAGCTGTTGGAGGCATTAAACAGCCATACCGTTGATGTCGGCATTGGTTTTTTTGAAATGGCAACACTGCGGGAGCTGCATTTCCAAACCGCCATGCTCGCTGATCGTGGTGTTGAGGCCGTTTTTCATCCCGAACATTTTCCTGATCTGCTGCAGCATGAAACGCTCACTTTGCAAACCCTGGCGCAACAGCCGCTCTGTCTGGCCGAGCCGACGCGTTACTTCCGTCGCTATCTGGATATGGCGTTCCGAGAAGCTACTTTTACTCCGCGCGTGATTGTTGAAAGCGCATCGATTATGCAGTTGTTGCAGTGTACGCAAGTGGGATTGGGTGTATTGGTCTCGCCGATAGGGCATTTACTGCCGGAATCGCTGCACGGTTTAGCCCAGCGTCCGATTAATGTAACAAAAATGCCGCGAGAGGCGGCATTAGTGATTGCGGAGCCGGGGCGCGCAACGCCGCTGGCTCAGCATTTCTTTGATGAAGCGCGTGGATATGTTACGGCTTAACGCGCCTCGCCCAGTGCGAAGTAGAGCCGACTGTTCCAGTTACTCAGCGCAACCGCCTGAATTAAATCAAACAACGCGGATTGATCCCATTCACGACTGAGTAATGGCTGCAATTGTGCTGCACTAAAGCGTTCTGGCGTGCGGGTGAGCTGCGCCGCCAGCGTAACGATCTGCTGCTGTTCTTCACTTAGCTCAGCCTCATCCACTGATGCAATCAACGCGTCATCTGGGAAACTGTGTTGAAACGCCCAGCGGCTACCGAGAATACGTGCACTGGCGGCTTGCGCCAAACGGGTTGATGGATTGGGTTCTAGCCGCTGATTCAACATTGCCCAGCCATACAGCGCCGCCGGATCGTGCGCTAACACCCACACCGCATCGGTAAGTTCTGTAATGGGCTGACAGAAAGTGATGGCTGCCAGCTGCTCGGCACTGGCGTAGCGCAATTCAAGAGGCTTAAGTGTGGGCAGCCAGGACGGTGGTTGGCCAAAGCCTCTGCTATCTGCGTCAGGCGGTGGCGTGATACCCGGCAACCAACGTACCGGCAAGCCCTGCAGCGCATGTATTCCCGCGACCACTCGCGCCTGATAACAGACAAAACCGATCAGCTGATTCAACGTAACAATATCAGGCTCGGTTAATCCCACCGCATCCAGCGCGGTAATGGACGCTGCGTTAATAACCTCAGGCTGCATGGCTAACTGGCGTGCATATTGTGTGATCTGAGTTAGCCGATTATTACTTTCACGTGATGAATCAGGCCCCGGCAACGGATTCAGGCGAGCTGAATAGTGATTGCACAAACGCTGTACGCCCGTTACCTGCGCCACGGTCAGCGCGGTGCTGAGTCGATCATACAAGGTCAGCGTGTGCGTCAACGTCGGCGCTGAGCTGTCAGGAAAAAGTAGCTGGCTAAGATCGCGTGCTGCCAACAGTGCAGGCTGATTATCAAGCAGCAGCGACTGCAGCGCAGATGTCTCTTGCTGCAAACCGAGCAGGAAGCGATCGTCAATGTGGGCAGCTTCGGGAACCAGCGGTGCCGCTTGTGAGTTACGCGGGCTGGTCTGGCTCTCGTAAAACCAGTGGTTATGGCCAGGGTAGCGGCGATGTTCCATGGTTAATCCTTTTGCAAATTCAGGTTCGTCGCAGCTGAGCAATAATCTGAAAACAGCGCGGCGACGAAGGGCTGACTTATCGTCGCCGAAGGGCAAGCCAGGGCAAAAGATTGTTCGGTGATAATTAATAGCGATTGAATATAACGACGACTAGCCCGACATCATTCAAACTGCAGATAGGTTGGGCGGGCTTCTTCGCCCCAGCCTTACCAAAGTAAGCTCCTGGAGCTGATAAGCTTGCTGCCTTTCTGCAGCGCGGATGATTTGGGGTATAAATGATGCAAAAGAAAAGGGCGAGTCAGACTCGCCCTTAAAACTGATTTCACGATTTATTGCAGAACTTACTTCAGTTCCAGCTCGTTCATGGCAGCAATGCTGAAGCCGCCGTCAACGTGAACGATTTCGCCGGTGATGCCGCCAGCCAGGTCAGAGCACAGGAAAGCTGCTGAGTTGCCGACATCTTCGATGGTTACGGTACGACGAATCGGGGTTACCGCTTCGCAGTGTGCCAGCATTTTACGGAAGTCTTTGATACCTGAAGCTGCCAGGGTACGAATTGGACCCGCAGAAACGGCATTCACACGTACGCCTTCTGGACCCATCGCGTTCGCCATGTAGCGCACGTTGGCTTCGAGAGAAGCTTTCGCCAGACCCATCACGTTGTAGTTCGGGATAGCGCGCTCAGCACCCAGGTAAGAAAGCGTCAGCAGCGCTGAGCTTGGGTTCAGCATCTCGCGGCACTCTTTCGCCATCGCAACGAAGCTATACGCGCTGATGTCGTGAGCAATGCTGAAACCTTCACGGGTTACGGCATTCACATAATCACCCACCAACTGGTCGCCTGGGGCAAAACCAATGGAGTGAACGAAACCGTCAAATTTCGGCCAGGTTTTTGCCAGTTCAGTGAACAGTGATTTGATGCTCTCGTCTTCTGCAACGTCGCACGGCAGAACGATGTCGGAACCCAAATCTTTAGCAAACTCTTCCACACGACTTTTCAATTTGTCGTTTTGGTAGGTGAAAGCCAGTTCTGCGCCCTGTTTGTGCATCGCCTGTGCAATACCGTAGGCGATGGAAAGTTTACTGGCAACGCCAGTAATCAGAATGCGCTTACCGGAAAGAAAACCCATAGCTGTAATCCTTATGGTCATTGTTGTTGGCGGTCGCATTGATTAAAAAGTAGGCGACCGACGTTAATCGACGTGCGGATTCTAGCACGTCTCTTTGTGATCGGGTAAATCGACCCGTTATTTCCGCGACAGGCAGCAAAAATCAGTGCTCGCGGCGCCAGGCTTCGGCGGTCAGTGCTTCACCGAAATGGCTGGCAATAAGTCGCTTGGTCAGGTCATGCAGGGGAGACGCCAGCACATCGGCGGTGCCACCACGCTCAACCACTTCACCTTGATGCATAACCAGAACCTGATCGCTGATGTGTTTCATCATACCGAGATGCTGGGTGACATAAATATAGGCGATACCGTGTTTGTCCTGCAGTTCCAGCATCAGATTCACCAGTTGCGAACGCATTGTCATATCCAGTGAAGCCAGCGCTTCATCCGCAACAATCACTTTGGGTTGAAGAATTAACGCTCGAGCCAGACCCAGACGCTGCTTTTGCCCTGGTGCCAGCATGTGTGGGTAATAACCGGCATGGTCACGCAGCAAACCCACCTGACGTAACGTGGCAATAATGCGCTTTTCTCGCGCTTCAGCATCAAGTTCGGTATTAAGCCGCAAGGGGAAATCAAGGATTTGGCTAACACGCTGGCGCGGGTTAAGCGAATTCGAGGGGTCTTGAAAGATCATGCGAATGCGCTGGCTGCGATAGCCATAATCGCCATATTCCAGGGCGTGATCGTCAATCAGGATTTCGCCTTCGCTCGGCGGGATCATGCCGCTCAGCATCTTCGCTAAGGTCGATTTTCCCGAGCCGTTTTCACCGATAATCGCCAGCGTCTGTTTTTCACGCAGCGTGAAACTCACTGATTTTACCGCCTCAACATGTTGACGGCGAAACAGTCCGGTGCGATAGCGAAATGTTTTGCTGAGATTGCGCACTTCCAGCAGCGTTTCCATGCTATTGGCCCTCCATGTTCAACGGGAAGTGGCAGGCATAGAGATGCGATTTAGTGCCGGTCAGGCGTGGTGTTTCTACACATTTGCGTTGCGCGTAAGGACAGCGTGGGCCCAGACGGCAGCCAATTGGTAAGCTTTCTAACGATGGGATCGCACCGGAGAGCGTATTCAGACGACTTTTATGCGGCAGTGAACGGCCGAAATCAGGCATCGCGCGGATCAACGCTTGCGTATAAGGATGGTGCGGTACAGACATTAAATCTTCACTTTGCGCCGTTTCTACGGTTTGCCCACAATACATGACGTTAATACGATTGGCCCAATGGCTCATGGTGCGCAAATCATGACTGATCAGCAAAATGGTGGTGTTGTTATTTTGATTCAGGCGGCTCAGCAGACGGAAAATTTGCGCCTGTGTAGTCGGCTCCATCGCATTCGTGGGTTCATCGGCAATCAGCAGGCGTGGCTGGTTCGCCAGCGCGATCGCAATCATCACTTTTTGGCATTCGCCATCGGTCAGCTCATAGGGGAAGCTGCGCATAATGTCTTTGTGATCTTTAATGCCGACGCGATGCAATAATTCAATAGCACGCGTTTTGCGCCAGAACCAAAAGCGCCGATACCAACGTCCTTTATAGGTCCAGCGTGGAATCGCCTGCATCAACTGGCGACCAACACTTTCCGATGGATCAAGACAGGCTTGCGGCTCCTGAAATATCATTGAAACGTTGTGACCAATAATGCGACGACGTTCGCGCGGCGACAGGCGCAGCAAATCGATATCGTCAAATACCATGCGGTCTGCTGTCACGCGCCAGTTGTCCTTGGTTACGCCGCAAATGGCTTTGGCAACCAAACTTTTGCCCGAGCCCGATTCGCCGACCAGGCCGCGAATTTCCCCTTCGGTCAACGTCAAATTAATGCGATCAACGGCTTTTACCGGGCCGTCAGCAGTCATAAATTCAATCGTCAAATTACGAATATCAAGTAACGGCATTATTCCACTCCCGCTTCGACGGCACGACGCATGCCGTCACCGAGCAGGTTAATAATCAGTATGCTGACCATCAGCGCCGCGCCGGGTAACATCACCGTCCAGGGTGCCACATAAATCAGCTCCAGCGAATCACCCAGCATGGCGCCCCATTCAGGCGAAGGCAGTTGCGCGCCCAGATCGAGAAATCCCAATGCTGCAATATCCAGTATCGCCATAGATAACGCGCGCGTTATCTCACTGATCAACATGGGCAACACGTTCGGCAAGATCGCATAGCGCAGAATATTGCGGCTGGTGGCACCATCAAGCCGCGCCGCCACCACATATTCTTTCTCCAGTTCATCGTGTACCGCGCTGTAAATGGCGCGCACCAGCCGTGGCATCAGCGCCAGCCACACGGCGAGCATTGCGTGTTCCAGACGCGGCCCAAGAAACGCGACCACGATAATCGCCAACAGCAGCGAAGGAATCGACAGCAAGGTATCCAACACATGATTCATCACGGCCGATCGCACGCCATGCGTCATTCCCGCTAATACACCCAGCACCAGCGCCCAGAATGCGGCAAACAGCGTAACGAGAATGGCGGAGCCCACTGTAGGGGCAACACCGCTCAGCAAGCGACTTAATACATCACGACCTAAGTCATCAGTGCCCAAGAAAAAAGAGACATCGCCGTAACGTGACCATGAAGGCGGCAAGAGTTGATAACCGAGAAACTGCTGATCGATGCCGTAAGGCGCCAGCAAGCCGCCAAACAAACACAGCAGCAGCACGGCACCAAAGCCGTACAAGCCAATCATGGCGGGTGTATCGCTATAAAAGTGGTGCCAGCTCTGACGAAATGCGCTGGGCAGTCGCTTCTCAGCGTAGATATTATCTGAGGGCATACCACTCCTTATGTTTTAACGGATTCATCGCCGCACCCACTACATCAGAGATCACATTAATCAAAATGACTAAGCCACCAATTACCATGACACCTGCGGAGATGGCTGCGTAATCTTGTTGGCGAATGGCGTTGATTAGCCAGCGGCCCAAGCCTGGCCAGTTGAATACCATTTCGGTGATCATCGCCAGCGTGAGCATGGTGGAAAACTGCAGACCAAGACGCGGAATCACCGGCGGCAAAGCGTTATGCAGGACGTGGCGACGAATCACTGTTAAGCGCGATAAACCGCGGGTGGCGGCCGCTTTGACATAGTTTTTATCCATCACTTCACTGGTGCTGGTACGCAGCAGACGAATCACTTCGGTGGTGGGCACAATCGCCAGCACTGTAACGGGCAAAATCATGTGATGCAGCACGCTGATCAACATCTCATGGCGCCACGGCGATGGGCTTATCCAGGCATCAATCAGGGCAAATCCGCTGACGTTTTGCACCGGATAGAGCAGATCGTAACGGCCCGAAACCGGCAGCCAGCCCAGCGTTAACGAGAAAAACAGCGTTAACAACAGCGCCAGCCAGAACACTGGCATGGAAAAGCCGAGCAGCGCCAGCGCACTGATGATTTTGTCCTGCCAGCGGTTACGCATCACACCCGCGCAGATACCCAGCGGAATACCCAGCAGCAACGCCAAGATAAACGCCAGAATGCACAGCTCCATCGTCGCGGGGAAGACTTCACGCAGCTGTAATCCGATCTCTTGACCGTTGGTACTGGAAAGACCAAAGTCGAGTTGCAACATGCCTTTGAACCAAAACCACCAGGCATCCATCAGCGATGCGCCTTCCAGCGGCGCATTCGGCGTAAAATAGCTCAAACTAAAGCTCACCAGTGACAGAAGAAACAGCGTGATCACCAGCAGCAACAGGCGACGCAGAATATAGATAATCACTTAAGGCTCCTCTCGCTCATCACGATAGACACCGGCAAACGAGGCGTTGCCAAACGGGCTCAACACCAATCCTTTAATATCGTGGCGATACGCCTGCAAACGCAGCGACGACGCCAGCGGCAGCACTGGTAGCTCCTGCGCCAGCATCTGCTGAACACGATCGTAGTTATCAATTCTTCCCGCCAACTGTTGCGTCAACAGCGCGTCTTGCAACGTTTCATCGAAGGCTGGCAAACACCAGTGCGCGTAATTAGTTTGCGAACGAATGGCGGCACAGCTTAATAGTGGGCGGAAAAAACTGTCAGGATCGTTGCTGTCGGTAGCCCATCCCGCCAGGGTTAAGTCATTATTCATTGACATAAGCTGGGCTTCCTGGAACCTTCCCTCAACTGGCACGATAGTGACGCTAACGCCAACTTGCGCTAAATCCGCCTGTAACAGTTCAGCAGTTTTTAACGGGCTGGGATTCCAGGATTGTGATGACGAAGGCACCACTAAACGCAGATGCAAATCTGTAACACCCAGCGCTTCCAGTGCTGCGCGTGATTTTTTGGGGTTATATTCCGTCACGCGTGCATTGTTGTCATAAGCCCAGGATGCGCGCGGCAAAATCGACGCGGCGGTTTCGGCTGTGCCGTAATAAATCGACTCCATCAGACGTTCATTGTTAATCGCCAATGCCAGCGCATGACGCACTTCAGGGCGGTCTAACGGCGCTTTACGCGTATTAAACGCCAAATAGGCAATGTTCATACCGGGACGCAATGTCATGCGCAGACGTGGATCGTCGCGTAAAATACTGAGCTGGCTGGCGGCGGGGTAGGCGAGTACGTCGCATTCGCCGGTCAGCAGCTTAGATAAGCGTCCTGTGCCGCCAGCACCGAGATCGATCACCGCCTGTTGCAGACGCGGCACGCCTCTCCAGTACTGCGGGTTGCGTGCCAGACGAATATATTGACCTGTACGGTACTCGCTGAGCTGGAACGGCCCGGTGCCAACTGGCTGGCGATCCAGTTCTTCCTGACGACCTACAGCGCTGAGCTGATCGGCATACTCTTTCGATAAGACAGGCGCATAGTGCGTAGCCATATGCCAAAGAAACGAAGCATCCGGGCTATTGAGCCGCATCTCAACGGTGTTGTTATCGATTTTTTTCACGCTTTGCACTGAATCGGCAAATTGCAGGCTGTCGAAATAGGGATAACTGCCGCCGTTAACGTTATGCCAGGGATGTTTGCGATCAAACATGCGAGCAAAACTGAACACCACATCATCAGCATTAAGCGTCCGTGTGGGTTTGAACCAGTTGGTCTGCTGGAAATGCACGCCCGAGCGCAAGTGAAAACGGTAGGTCGCACCGTTATCGCGCACTTCCCAGCTTGCGGCCAGATCAGGTTTCAGCCGATACGTGTAAGGGTCGACGTCCAGAAGACGGTCATAGAGCTGGGCAGCCAGCGTATCAACCGCTAAGCCGCTGCTGGCCATTTGTGGATTAAACGTGCTCAGCGTGCCGTTAACGCAATAAACAAAGCCGCTCTGGCGAATGTCGCCCGCAGGTGCAGACCACGCAGGCGCACTCAATACACTGAGGCTGAGCAACAGCGAAAAGATTAGTTTGGACATAGAACTCAACGATTTTGAGGCATTACGCTGAGTGTATAGCAAAGCAGCCTTTGTCCAAAATCTGTGGCGCTGGCAGGTCGATTATTATTCGCTGCGGCGCAAAAAGTAATCACAGTGTTAGTGTGGAAATGAGAAAAATTCTCAATTAGAGCTTTACAGATGATAATAGGAATGATTATTATTCATCTGCGCTTCGACGGTGGCTCTACCGAAGAAGAGCACGACATTGCTCACAACGGTGCGCACTCATACATGATTGAAACTCGCTTGCCGCCTTGCCTCAGCGCAAAATATTTTGAAAAAACCGGTGCGCATTCACACGTGATTGTAAGGGCGGACGCGGCGTTGGCTGCGCGTTAACTCACATCGTCCCTTGCCTGAATACCGTGTTTTTTCATCATGGCGCGAAGCTGGTGGTAAGTGACACCCAACAAGCTTGCTGCGCGGCGCTGATTATATTTCGCTTGCAGTAAACCAGCTTCGACTAACTCACGTTCCTGCTGATTCTGCCATTGGCGCAAATCAACCGGTAAAGCAGGAAGGTCGGCGAAATCCGTTTTGATGTCAGTCACTTTATTAGGCTCGCCACGTGACGCAAACGGATTGATGATGATCTTTTCCAGCATCTCTTCACTGCTGTTATGACGATAAACCGAGCGTTCAACCACATTCTTGAGTTCGCGCACGTTTCCCGGCCAGCTATGATCCAACAAGGTTTTGCGCGCTTCATAGGTGAAACCCGGAAACAGCGGTAAGCCCAGTTCCCGACACATCTGGATAGCGAAATGTTCTGCCATGACCAATATATCGCTGCGCCGTTCACGCAGTGGCGGTAGCTGCACCACATCAAAGGCCAAACGATCGAGCAGGTCAGCGCGAAATTTTCCTTCCGCCGCCATCACCGGCAAGTCTTCGTTGGTCGCGCATACCAGCCGCACATTGATCTGCAAAGACTGATTGCCGCCTACGCGCTCCAGTTGCCCATATTCAATGACGCGCAACAGCTTTTCCTGCACTAACATCGGCGCTGCGCCTAATTCATCCAGAAAAAGTGTGCCGCCATCAGCGCGCTCAAAGCGGCCAAAATGACGTTTTTGCGCGCCGGTAAAGGCGCCCGCTTCATGACCAAACAGTTCAGAGTCGAGCAAATTTTCATTAAGCGCAGCGCAGTTCAAAGAAATAAACGGACCTTGCCAGCGATCGGAAAGATAGTGCAAACGGCTGGCGATCAACTCTTTGCCCGTCCCGCGTTCGCCAATGACCAACACCGGCTTTTCCAGCGGTGCCAGCTTTGACACTTGCTCAAGCACCTCCAAAAAGTTGTTGGATTCCCCCAACAGATTATCTCTTTGCTCTGACATGATGAAATTCGCCATCCGTTAATCAAATTGACTACAACGAAGTAGGGTTTAAGTGTAGTGATTTTTTAAAAGTCAGCAATATCAGGATGATAAAAACTGGCACGCATCTTGAATTAAGTAATCAGCGCATGACGCACATATGACTTTTAAAGAGGAACATCATTATGGGTATTTTTTCTCGTTTCGCCGATATCGTAAACGCTAACATCAACTCGCTGCTGGAGCGTGCAGAAGATCCGCAGAAACTGGTACGCCTGATGATTCAGGAAATGGAAGACACGTTAGTTGAAGTTCGCTCAACTTCAGCACGCTCACTGGCTGAAAAGAAACAGCTGAGCCGTCGTATTGAGCAGGCTGAAATCCAGCAGTCTGAATGGCAGGAAAAAGCTGAGCTGGCGCTGCGTAAAGATAAAGATGATTTGGCCCGTTCTGCGTTAATCGAAAAACAGAAGCTTACCGATTTGATTGCCACCTTAACGCAGGAAATCAGCCTGGTTGAAGAAACGCTGGAGCGTATGAAAGGCGAAATCGGCGAGCTGGAGAAAAAACTCAGCGAAACGCGGGTTCGTCAGCAGGCATTGACGCTGCGTCATCAGGCGGCTTCTTCTTCACGTGATGTCCGTCGTCAGCTCGACAGTGGAAAAATCGATGAAGCAATGGCGCGCTTTGAATCTTTTGAGCGCCGCATCGATCACATGGAATCTGAAGCGGAAAGCTACGGTTTTGGTAAGCCTAAAACGCTGGATCAGGAATTTACTGACCTCAAAGCGGATGACGAAATTAGCCAGCAGCTGAATGCGCTGAAAGCCAAAATGAACCGCAGCGAATAAATTCACATAATTGCGAATACTGATTAAGGAGAGTCAATGAGCGCACTTTTTCTTGCCATACCGTTAACGATTTTCGTGTTGTTCGTTGCGCCGATCTGGTTATGGCTGCATTACAGCAACAAACGTAACGGCGGATCGGAGCTGTCGCAGAGTGAAATTCAGCGTTTACAGCTCGTCACCAAAGATGCGCAGCGCATGCGCGACCGCATTGAGGCGCTGGAAGCGATTCTTGATGCGGAGCACCCACATTGGAGGCAGCCATGATGAAAGGACGTAAGTTGTGGCGCATACCCGATGAGGGAAAGTTAATGGGCGTGTGTGCTGGCTTAGCTGAATACCTCGACATTCCGGTGCGTTTGTTACGGGTCATTGTGGTGTTATCGCTGTTCTTTGGCCTGTTCGTGTTTACTGTTATCGCCTATTTTGTTTTGGGTTTTGTGTTAGACGTAAAACCCGCTGATGCTGCGCCGAACGAACGCCAGCCGAGCGCCAGCGAACTGCTGGATCAGCTAGAAACCGCCTTGCAGCATGACGAGCGCAGCGTGCGGGATATCGAGCGCTACGTCACTTCAGAAACCTTTAGCGTGCGTAGCCGCTTTCGTCAGATTTGATTTTCATCTTTCACGGGCCTGTTTCAGGCCCTTTTGCTGACTCCTCGGAGGTGTTGATGTCACTACGTTCATCTGCTTTTCGCCATCGCGCGGCACCCGCGTTGAAGTCGGCGGCTAAATTCATCATTATCAATGCTGTCACCTACGGTCCCGCCGGCGTTACTGGTTGGGCAGTGAAATCCGTAGCGCGTCGTCCTTTACGTCTTCTGCTTTCACTGGCGCTGGAGCCGCTGCTGAAACGCGTGATGAACCGGGCGGCATCGCGCTTCATCAAGGAAAAAGATGAAAAGACTGCAAACTGAATTAACAGCGTTGATGAATCGTGGGGTTGATCGCCATCTACGTTTAGCGGTAACCGGGTTGAGCCGCAGCGGGAAAACTGCATTCATCACTTCGTTGGTCAATCAACTTCTTAATGTTAACAGCGGCGCACGATTGCCGCTGTTTTCCATGGTGCGGGATGAGCGTCTGCTGGGCGTAAAGCGCGTCCCGCAGCGTGACATGGGCACGTCACGTTTCACTTACGATGAAGGACTGGCGCAGCTTTATGGCACGCCGCCGTCCTGGCCAACACCTACGCGCGGCGTCAGCGAGATGCAGTTGGCACTACGTTATCGCCCCCGCGATTCGCTGATGCGTCACTTCAAAGATACCGCCACGCTTTATCTCGAAATAGTCGATTATCCGGGTGAATGGCTGCTCGACCTGCCGATGCTGGCGCAGGATTACACTGACTGGTCACGGCAAATGAATGGCTTGCTGCAGGGCGATCGCGCTGAATGGGCAAAACCCTGGCGCGAAATGTGCCAGCAACTCGATCCTTTCGCGCCTGCTGATGAAAATCGACTGGCCGATATCGCTGCCGCCTGGACCGACTATCTGCATCGCTGCAAATCTGAAGGTTTGCACTTTATTCAGCCGGGCCGCTTTGTTTTGCCGGGCGATATGGCGGGTGCGCCTGCGCTGCAATTCTTCCCATGGCCAACCGGCGACGATGCGCAAGCCAGCAAACTGGCGCAGGCCGATAAAGGCAGTAATTTTGCCATGCTACAACAGCGCTTTCATTACTATTGCCAACACGTGGTGAAGGGCTTCTATAAAAATTACTTTCTGCGCTTCGACCGCCAAATAGTGTTAGTCGACTGCCTTCAGCCACTGAACAGCGGGCCGCAGGCGTTTAACGATATGCGGCTGGCGTTGACCCAGCTGATGCAGAGTTTCCATTACGGGCAGCGGACGCTGTTCCGCCGACTCTTTTCACCCGTGATTGATAAGCTGCTGTTCGCCGCCACGAAAGCCGATCACATCACCAGCGATCAGCACGGCAACATGGTTTCACTGTTGCAGCAGTTGGTTCAGGACGCCTGGCAAAATGCCGCCTTTGAAGGCATTAAAATGGATTGCATCGGTCTGGCGTCAGTGCAGGCTACGCAAAGCGGTTTAGTTGATCACCGTGGTGAGAAAATCCCGGCGCTGCGCGGTCATCGACTTGATGATAATGAACCGCTTACCGTGTATCCGGGCGAAGTGCCACCGCGCTTGCCGGGCAATGCTTTTTGGCAGCAGCAGGGTTTTCAGTTTGAGCAATTTCGCCCACAACAACTGGATGTTGATCGTCCGCTGCCTCACATTCGCATGGATGCTGCGCTGGAATTTTTATTGGGAGATAAACTGCGATGAGCGATCCATTAAAACCTCGTATCGATTTTGCTCGCCCGCTGGATGATGCGCGCGAAATGCCGTTGCGTCCCGCGCAGGCATTTGAAGAAGATGCACAAGCCGCCTTTCTTGCCGTGAAAGAGGATGATGTCAACGTCGAAGAAGAGGGTGCAGGTGAGCGAGCAGTTGAGGCGGCACTCAAACCAAAACGCAGTATTTGGCGAAAAATGGTCGGCGCTGGAATCGCTATTTTTGGCATAAGCGTAGTTGCCCAAGGGGTGCAATGGACGCATGATGCCTGGCTGGAACGCGACTGGTTTTCGCTGGGTAGCGGCGTAGCGGGTGGATTAATCATTGCCGCTGGCGTCGGTGCGTTAGCCAGTGAGTGGCGGCGTTTATACCAGCTACGTCAGCGTGCCGAAGAGCGTGATGTCGGGCGTGAATTGCTGTATAGCCATGGCATCGGTCAAGGCCGGGCGTTTTGTGAAAAACTGGCGAAGCAGGCGGAGCTTGATCAGGCGCATCCCGCGTTACAGCGCTGGCAAGCGTCGCTACACGAAACCCATAACGACAGCGAAATTGTGCGCTTGTATGCCCAGCTGGTGCAACCGGTGTTGGATCGTCAGGCGCGTCGTGAAATAAGCCGTCATGCCGCTGAATCAACATTGATGATTGCGGTCAGTCCGCTGGCGTTGGTCGATATGGCCTTTATCGCCTGGCGTAATTTGCGCCTGGTGAACCGCATCGCCGCTATCTACGGCATTGAGCTCGGCTATTTTAGCCGGATCCGTTTGTTCCGCTTAGTCTTACTCAACATGGCGTTTGCTGGCGCTTCTGAACTGGTGCGCGAAGTGGGAATGGATTGGGTATCGCAGGATATTGCGGCAAAGCTTTCAGCACGCGCTGCGCAAGGCATTGGTGCAGGTTTGCTAACAGCGCGATTGGGTATCAAGGCGATGGAGTTATGCCGTCCGTTGCCTTGGTTGGAAGAAGATAAGCCGCGTTTAGGCGATTTCCGCCGTGAACTTGTTGGGCAACTCAAAGAGGCGCTGCAAAAAAGCAACGCTTAACGCCGCGTTGATCGACGCGCGCTGAGTTATCGCAGCGCGCATATTACTCATCTCGCCTAAATCCTCGCCACAGACACAAAAACTGTCAACTTTTCCTGACAGATCTCTTTCTGTCACGCGCTAAGTTAGCGTATTATCGCTGAATCTTAACCTGTTTAAGGCCATCGCAATGCGTTTGGAAGTCTTCTGTCAAGACCGCATCGGTTTGACGCGCGAACTGCTTGACCTGTTGGTGGCGCGTAATATTGATCTGCGCGGCATCGAAATCGCGGCCTTGGGCCGTATCTATCTAAATTTCTCAGCGCTGGAATTCGAACAGTTCAGTAATCTTATGGCCGAAATCCGCCGTACACCGGGCGTGACGGATGTGCGCACTGTCACGTACATGCCATCTGAACGCGAGCATCGCGCCTTGAGCGCTTTGCTGGTTGCGATGCCCGAACCGGTGTTTTCTATCGATCTCAAAAGCAAAGTAGAACTGGCTAACCCAGCCGCCCTAAACCTGTTCAATCTCGACGAACAGAAAATGCGTAACTTCAGCGCGGGCAACCTGATCAACGGCTTTAACTTTATGCGTTGGCTGGAGAGCGATCGGGTTGAAGCTCAGGCGCAGCATGTGGTGATTGAAGGGCGTGATTTCCTGATGGAAGCGCGTCCTATTTATCTCACAGCGGAAGAGGGCCAAGGCGATCAGCCGGTGGGCGCTATGGTGATGCTGAAATCCACAGCGCGCATGGGACGCCAGCTGCAAAACCTGATTGTTACCGATGAATCAGAATTCGATCATATCGTTGCTGTTACGCCGAAAATGCGTCAGGTGGTCGATCAGGCGCGCAAGTTAGCGATGCACGATGCGCCGCTGCTGATTGTGGGTGATACCGGCACCGGCAAAGATATGCTGGCGCGTGCCTGCCATCTGCGCAGTGCTCGCGGTAAAATGCCGTTCCTGGCGCTGAACTGTGCCTCATTGCCGGATGAAGTCGCGGAAAGCGAACTTTTTGGCCATGCAGCGGGGGCGTACCCCAATGCGCTGGAAGGCAAAAAAGGCTTTTTTGAGCAGGCTAATGGTGGTTCGGTGCTGCTGGATGAAATTGGTGAGATGTCGCCACGTATGCAGACTAAACTGCTGCGTTTCCTCAATGACGGCACTTTCCGCCGCGTTGGGGAAGAGCACGAGGTTCACGTTAACGTTCGGGTGATCTGTGCGACGCAGAAGAATTTAATTGAGTTAGTCCAGCGAGGCGAATTTCGTGAAGACCTGTTTTATCGACTGAATGTATTAACGCTGAATCTGCCGCCGCTGCGCGATCGCCCTCAGGACATATTGCCGCTCACGGAGATGTTTATTGCTCGCTTCGCGGATGAGCAAGGTATTCCGCGTCCTCGGTTGTCGCCACAGTTAGCCCCTTTCTTAATGCGTTACAGCTGGCCGGGCAATGTGCGTCAGCTGAAAAATGCACTCTATCGCGCGCTGACTCAGCTTGAAGGATATGAACTGCGACCGCAGGACATTGTTCTGCCAGAGCAGGCGCTGGATGTGGCGTTGGGCGATGAAGCCATGGAAGGGACGCTGGATCAAATTACCAGTCGTTTCGAGCGATCCATTTTGACGCGTCTCTACATTTCCTATCCGAGTACGCGCAAGCTGGCTAAACGTTTAGGCGTTTCGCATACGGCTATTGCGAATAAGCTGCGTGAATATGGTTTGGGGCAAAAGCGTACGGAAAGTGAGTAGCCTGTTCTGAATAAGCAGCCACGAATCAAAGACTGAAAATAAACGTAAAAGCGGATAACCAGGTTATCCGCTTTTTTTATTACTTCAGTACAGCCAGTGCCGCGTCGTAATCAGGCTCATTGGTGATTTCATTCACCAGTTGGCTGTAGATAACATTGTCATTCTCATCCAACACCACCACTGCGCGAGCCGTTAAACCCTGCAGTGCGCCTTCCGCAATTTCGACACCATAATCTTGTTTGAACTCAGTGCCACGCAGAGTAGACAACGTGATGACGTTGTTCAGGTTATCTGCACCGCAGAAACGCGACTGAGCGAAAGGTAAGTCAGCTGAAATACACAGCACCACGGTATTGTTCAATTCGCTGGCGAGCTGATTGAATTTGCGTACCGATGTTGCACAAACGCCGGTATCAACGCTTGGGAAAATGTTCAGAACTTTGCGTTTTCCTGCATACTCAGAGAGCGAGACATTTGCCAGCGTCTTTGCAACCAGCGTAAAAGGCTTGGCGCGCTCGCCCGCTTGTGGGAACTGACCTGCAACCAGCACGGGCTGATCTTTGAAATGAACTGTCTGGGACATAGATGTTCCTTTTTATGATGGAATAATTGCCGAAAAATTTGCGTAAGATGAAATATAGTCATTGTTTATGACATATTTTTTAAGGGTTTACGAGTGCATTCGTCGTACTACGCTCAGGGCTAAGTCGCCAGTGAGCTGATTAAGGAGAGGTGATGAGAACGGTAAAAAGTTATCCCGAAGCCTGGCCGTTACACACGCCGTTTGTGATTGCACGTGGAAGTCGTACCGAAGCTAAAGTTGTGGTGGTTGAACTGGAAGAAGCCGGTATCAAAGGTGTGGGTGAAGCGACACCTTATGCACGTTACGGTGAAAGCGAGCCGTTAGTGTTGGAACAGATCGCCACGCTGCTGCCGCAACTCCAGCAAGGTATGACACGTGAAGCGTTGCAATTGGCGCTTCCCGCTGGCGCAGCGCGTAATGCCATTGATTGCGCATTGTGGGATCTGGCGGTAAATCAGCGGCAGCAATCGTTGCTGCAACTCAGCGGCATGACCGCGCCCGATTCGGTCGTCACCGCACAAACTGTCAGTATTGATGCGCCGGAAGCGATGGCCAGTAGCGCGTTGGCCTTATGGCAAAATGGGGCGACGTTGTTAAAAATCAAGCTGGACAACAGCTTCATCACTGAACGGCTAATCGCGATACGTGCCGCGGTGCCGGACGCAACCTTGATCGTTGATGCTAATGAATCATGGCATGCAGAGGGATTGGCGGCGCGTTGTCAGTTATTAGCCGATTTGAATATCGCGATGCTGGAGCAGCCGCTGCCAGCAGGGGAAGATGCCGCGCTGGCGACCTTTATCCATCCGCTGCCGATTTGCGCTGACGAAAGCTGCCACACGCGTGACAGCCTGCCTTCACTGCGTGGTCGCTATGAAATGGTTAACATCAAACTGGATAAAGCAGGCGGGCTAACGGAAGCATTAGCCCTGGCCGATGCCGCCAGCAAAATGGGGTTCGAGGTGATGCTGGGCTGCATGCTTTGTACTTCACGCGCCATTCGTGCAGCGTTACCGTTGGTGTCAAAGGCGCGTTTCGCCGATTTAGACGGTCCAACCTGGCTCGCAGTGGATGTTGAACCGGCACTGAAAGTGCAAAACGGCAGGGTGATTATTGCTGCCAGCGCAGTAAATTAATCATCATGTCAAGGTAGGTTTCCGTGGCTTCATCCACGGAAATCACCGGCATCTCCGCTGTTACGCAGGGCAAACTCAGGTCGTTACACCAGCTGCCAAAGGAGCCCGGCGTGTCATAACCGATGGCGCTCACGCGGGGCAACGCGGTGTGCTGTGCCAGCCATTCACCCACTGCAACCTGATGAGGATCGTCAATACAGGCCAGAGGTTCATGCCACGAGACAATCCAGGCCGGTTTGAGCTGATGAATCAATGCGCACAGCGCCTGCGTTTCGGGTTCCGACGAGGGATGCGTGCCGGTAGATAACCTGACATCGCGATCGTCAGCCACGCTATTCCAGCGGTACACCGTATCGGCCGATTGCCAGTTAGCCGCCGGAAAGTTGCGATTGAGATCGACACCATTGGCATTAGCGCGTAATCCAAGCTGGCATCCATCTGGATTCACTGCCAGCACGACATGATGACGACGGAGATGATCGGGCAAGCTCCGCATGGCAGCAGAGAGCGTGGCAATTGTCGCGTTTTCATCGCCATGCGTGCCCGCCAGAATCAAACCACTGTCTGCATCGGCCTGCGGCGCGGGGAACCAAAGCAGCGGTGCGCCCAACACCGATTTGCCATAAAGCTGAAACGGAACATCCAGTTTGCCTCGCAGCGATCGCGGGTGTAATGACGACATGTTCACTCTCTTTGAAGGGGTTTACCCTAAAAGTAGCTGAAAAGCCTGCGCGGGAAAATAGCTATTTATCAATCAGCAATTTGCGCTAAAGTGCCCGAGGACAAGCTGCGTCAGACAGGGTCTGATGCAGCGCTTCTTTGGGGTAAAGAGGTGATGATGATCAACACGTTTCGCATGACGTTGGCGGCGCTCAGCCTGGCCAGTGTTATCTCGCCCGCGCTGGCGGCCAATGTACCGGCGGGTGCACAACTCGCCGATAAACAAGAAATCGTACGCCATATAAAAGATGAACCCGCTTCGCTCGATCCTGTGAAAGCCGTGGGATTACCTGAAATTCAAGTGATCCGCGACCTGTTTGAAGGTCTCACTAACCAGGACGCACACGGGAAAATCGTGCCGGGCGTGGCGCAAAGCTGGAGCAGCAGCGACAACAAAACCTGGATTTTCACCCTGCGCAACACGGCTCGCTGGTCAAATGGTGAGCCGGTTACTGCGCACGATTTTGTCTACAGCTGGCAGCGGCTGGTCGATCCTAAAAATAGCGCGTCTTTCGCCTGGTTTGCCGCTCTTAGCGGCATTGAAAATGCGACAGCGATCACCAAAGGTGAAATCAGCCCAGACAAACTTGGCGTGACTGCGCTGGATAATCAGCGTTTGAAAGTGACACTGGATCGCCCGGTGCCTTGGTTTCCAAGCCTGGTTGCTAACGTGGCGCTGTTCCCGGTACCACAAAAAGTGGTAGCGAAAGAGGGCGAAAGCTGGACATCGCCGGGCAAATTGGTGGGCAATGGCGCGTATCAGCTCAGCGAACGAGTGGTAAATGAAAAAATTGTGCTGACGCGCAATCCGCAATATTGGGATAACGCGCATTCGGTGCTCTCTAAAGTGACGTTTTTACCGATTAACGAGGAATCCAGCGCGACCAAACGCTATCGCTCTAATGACATCGACATCACCGAATCTTTCCCCAAAAACATGTATGCGCTATTGAAGAAAGAATTACCGGGCGAGGTGTATACACCGGATCAACTCGGCACCTATTACTACGCGTTTAATACACAAAAAGGACCCACGGCGGATGTGCGGGTGCGCAAGGCGCTGTCCTGGAGTATTGATCGCAGCATTATTGCAGAAAAAGTAGTGGGAACCGGCGAAAAACCGGCCTGGCACTTCACGCCAGACGTGACCGCAGGATTCAAACCGCTGGACTCCATTTTACAGCAGCATCCACAAAATGAGCTCAATGCCCAAGCCAAAGCATTACTGGCATCAGCAGGGTATGGACCTGAAAAGCCTTTGCATCTCAAGTTGCTGTATAACACCTCTGAAAGCCACCAAAAGATTGCCATTGCTGTCGCCTCGATGTGGAAAAAGAATCTCGGCGTTGACGTCACGCTGGAAAATCAGGAGTGGAAAACCTATATCGACAGCCGAAACAGCGGTAATTTTGATGTGATTCGCGCTTCGTGGGTGGGTGATTACAATGAGCCGTCAACTTTTCTTAGCCTGCTAACATCTGGCAACACTAGCAACATCGCACGCTTTAAAAATGAGGATTACGATGCGGTGATGGCAAAGGCCAGCAGTGAAACCAGCGAACAAGCCCGCAACGTCGATTACAATCGTGCAGAGCAAATCCTTGCCGATCAGGCCCCCATTGCGCCCATTTATCAATATACCAATGGCCGTTTAATCAAGCCGTGGGTGAAAGGTTATCCCATCACCAACCCCGAAGATGTGGCCTATAGCCGCGAACTCTGGATAGAAAAACAGTGATCCTGCCGCGGCCTGTTCACAGGCCGCGTTCTGACATTTTTACTCACAGCCAGAAGATTGCATCTGTTTGCTGCCACGCTAGACTGTATCGTATTGATTTTGGTAGTGAGGCTCCATCGTGGATGTGATTGAAGGCAAAGCGTTACAAGTTTCAGATGCCATTATTGCTTGTCAGCTTGACGGTAAGGGTGGCCAGATTGCCATCGAAGATAAAGATATTATTCACTGCGAGAAGCCGTGTTGGCTCCATCTAAATTACACCCATCGCCAAAGTGCCGAGTGGTTGCAATCTACGCCGCTGCTGCCTGATTCAGTGCGCGATGCGCTGGCGGGAGACAGTATGCGTCCGCGCGTTAGCCGGTTGGGTGACGGGTTCATGATTGTGCTGCGTAGCGTCAACCACAACAGTGATTCACGGCCAGACCAGTTGGTTGCTATGCGGATGTTTATCAACGATAAGTTGATCGTCTCAACCCGTCGCCGCAAAGTGTATGCAGTAGATGAAGTGTTGACCGATCTGCAGAATGGTAATGGTCCGGTGGATTGCGGTAGCTGGCTGATAGATATCTGCGACACCTTAACCGATCACGCCAGTGAATTTATCGAAGAGCTGCACGATAAAATCATCGAGATGGAAGATGCACTGCTTGATCAACGCATTCCCGCACGGGGCGAATTGGGCTTACTGCGTAAACAACTGATCGTCATGCGGCGCTATATGGCACCGCAGCGTGATGTTTATGCACGCCTCGCCAGTGAAAAATTACCCTGGATGGATGATACCGAACGCCGTCGCATGCAGGAAATTTCGGATCGTTTAGGGCGTGGTCTGGATGATTTAGATGCGGGTGTTGCGCGTACTGCGGTGCTGGCAGATGAACTCGCGTCAGTGATGGCGGAATCGATGAACCGTCGGACTTACACCATGTCATTAATGGCGATGATTTTCTTGCCCGCGACCTTCCTGACTGGCTTGTTTGGCGTCAATTTAGGCGGCATTCCCGGTGGCGAATGGCGCTACGGTTTCAGCGTTTTTTGCTTTCTGTTGGTGGTATTAGCCTTGGGTGTAGCGGGCTACCTCAAACGGCGACGCTGGCTTTAAAAATTGCTTAAAGAGGGTTATCAGCATGTTATAGAAACGTTTTTATCGGACAGATGATGGAGAAAGGGCGATAAAAACTGATCGATATCAATAACGCCGAACGCCGATTGTCGCAAACTCTCTTCCGCAGGTGAATGCAACGTCAAGCGATGGGCGTTGCGCTCCATATTGTCTTACTTCCTTTTTAGAATTATTGCATAGCACATTATAATTCGAATCATGCCGGCCTTATCCGCCGGCTTTTTTTTTGCCCGCCTGGCTCAGCCGCACATTCTTTCCTATGCTTAAGTACATACGATAAGTACAGACGAAAAATACATTCGAAAAGTGTCCACGCAACAGAAGGAGAACGGCATGAACGCGATTATCGCCAGCGAACCGATTCCAACTGACCCAACGCCAATCCCCGATCCGTTTCCACAACCTCAGCCGCAACCCGATCCACCCAACCCTGACTTCCCGCCGGTTATGGATCCGCCGCCGCACAGATAAAAAAGGGCGCGCTGTTATGCAGCGCGCCCTCTCTGTTTCTACGTTGAATTTTACTTAATCTGTAGCACATCCAGTCGCGTACTCAGGACTGGCGACTCTTCCTCTTCCGCGCGCCAGCCAATCGGCTGCACCGGTAAGGTTTCCCGGTCAAACGCTAAATCGCCACCATCCACCACGGCATCGCCGTGTTTGATGCCTTTGAAGTCAAACAAATTGATATCAGCCATATGCGATGGCACCACGTTTTGCATTGCGCTGAACAGGGTTTCAATACGACCGGGATAACGTTTATCCCAATCGCGCAGCATATCTGCTACGACCTGACGCTGCAGGTTCGGCTGTGAACCACACAGGTTGCAAGGGATGATTGGATACTGGCGCGCCTCAGAGAAACGAATAATATCTTTTTCACGACAGTAGGCCAGCGGGCGAATAACGATGTGTTTGCCGTCATCGCTCATGAGCTTCGGCGGCATTCCTTTCATTTTTCCGCCATAGAACATGTTCAGGAACATCGTCTGCAAAATGTCATCACGATGATGGCCTAAGGCGATCTTAGTGCAACCCAACTCACTCGCGGTTCGATAAAGGATGCCACGACGCAAGCGAGAACACAGCGAGCAGGTCGTTTTGCCTTCAGGGATCTTATCTTTGACGATGGAATAGGTATCTTCCTCGACAATCTTGTACTCAACGCCCTGTGATTCCAGATATTCCGGCAGGATGTGACCCGGAAAACCGGGCTGTTTCTGATCGAGATTCACCGCCACCAGGCTGAAATTGACGGGCGCACTTTTCTGCAAGTTACGCAAAATTTCGAGCATGGTGTAGCTGTCTTTGCCGCCGGAAAGGCAAACCATGATGCGATCACCTTCTTCAATCATATTGAAGTCAGCAATGGCAGAACCGACATCACGGCGCAGGCGCTTCTGCAGCTTATTAAGGTTGTACTGCGCTTTCTTTGTATCTTCTTGACTTTGTTGCATTTAATTATTGCCTGACATTGAGGTGAGCACCCGATAAACGCGCTGCGTCAGCACGTGACCCGGTCACTAAATAGAGCGACATCGACTATGCACAGTATGGTACGGATTGCGGCGATGAAAGCCAGCATGATTTTAGCGTAAGCCGGCGTGTTCACCGACAGGCCTGTCAGGTCCTCCTTGCGATAAGTTTCCCCCTCTATCCTCTGTAATTAAACGCTATTAAGGCTTTGAATGAACCGACAAAGCCTTAACGCCATCAGTTTACATTTGCCCGCTGTTGCAAAATTTTTACAGCCTCTGCCGCCTCGCGTCCCAGCTCAGCCAGATCGACGCCGGGAATCACATCATCTTCGACAATCACTTTTCCCTGGCAGAGCAACATTTTCAATGCCGCGCGTCCGCCACACGCCACTGGCCCGATAGCACTATCATGCAGGCCAAAATAGCGCGGATCGTCAAGTCGATAGACAGCGATGTCAGCCGCCATGCCCGGGCGAAGTTCCCCCGTATCCAATCCTAATATTTGCGCACCGCCAGACGTTCCCCAACGCACCACATCTTCAATCGTGGCGGCATCGCCGCCGCCTTCAAAGGTTCCGCCCGCGTAACGCGGTTTCGCCAGCATCCCTTTACGTGCGCGCTGTAATTGCCATGCTGCATGGGTTTCGCTTTGCATATCTGCGGCTTCATTAGAGGCGGCACCATCCACGCCAATGGAAATTTTCACACCCGCTTGCTCCAGCCCAATTAAATCAGCGATACCGCTACCAAGCCGCGCATTGCTTTGCGGGCAGTGAGCAATACCTGAGCGCGATGCACCAAGCATCGCAATCTCTTCAGGCAGCAATTTGACCAGATGAGCAAACCAGACATCCTCACCAATCCAGTCATGTTCGGCGCAAAACTGCAAAGGCGTCATGCCAAATTTTGCTTTTGCCGCATCCAGATAATCGACAGTCTCTGAGAGATGGCTGTGTAAACCAATGCCAAGTTTTCGCGCCAGGCTGGCGCTTTCACGCAATTCTTGCGGCGTAGTTGAATGCAATGTCGTTGTGGGTGCCATAACCACGCGGCGCATGGCATGTTGGCTCGGTTGATGATAGCGCTGAACCAGCCGTTCGACGTCCTCCATCCATCGATCAAATTTTTCAGGCCGTAAGGCTGTCGGTAAGCTGCTTTCGAGTCCACGACTTTGGGTGGCGCCGCCCCGGCATAAAACAAAACGCACGCCTAATTTCTGCGCTTCATCAAACAGAATCTCAGCGCCATCAAACGGCATATCGGGCCAATAAAGGTAGTGGTGATCGGCAATCGTGGTGCAACCAGAACGCACCAGTTCAATTAAACCCACACGCGTCGCCACGCGAAAGGTCTGCTCATCGAAAGCGCCACGAAAACGGTAGGGCGTGGCAGCCAGCCACGCGCCCAGACTCTGATTCAACCCTTGCGGCTCACCTTTTAGCAGTGATTGAAACAGATGGTGATGAGTATTTACCCAGCCGGGATAGACAACACAATCTCGGGCGTCGACCAGCCTCTCTCCCTGTTGGCATGTCAGGCTTCCCATTTCAGTGATAATGCCTTGCCGGATGCGAATATCACTTGCAGTGCTGCGCGGCTGTTGGCGGTTTCCCGTGAGAATCGCATGGCAATTTTTGATCAGTAGCGCGTCCATTCTTTCTCCTTACAGGGCAGGCTGCGGGTAAAACTGGGTCGTAAACGCGCTCTGCCAGTTAACAGATTTATTCAGCAGGCCAGCGTTAACCATAAAATCTCGTGTTGCCTGCCAGCGTGCAGGTGTCATGGCGCCAATTCCTTGCTTAGCCGCATCGCCGCCCTCAATGAGATGTAACGTTTTGAGCTGTCCAACGCCAAAGGCCAGCACGGCATCGGTCATTTGTGGATTCTCTTTTTTTATCAGGGCATTACCGGGTTTAGGATCGCTAAGATAAGATTTCCATCCTTCCATTGATGCGGCAACAAAGCGTTTCATGACCTCCGGTTTTTCTGCCAGCAGATCGTCGCGCGTGACCAGAATGCCGCCATAAGCGGGATAGCCGTAATCGGCAAAAAGATAGAATTTACTGTCCGGTTGAACGGCTTTGATCTGCTGAACTTCTGAAGTGGCATACGCCTGCTGCGCCGTATTTTTATCGGCGAGAAAAGGCTGCATGTTGAAGGTATAAGGGCGAACCTGAGCGTCGCTGAGCTGATATTTGCTTTTCAACCATGGCCACCAGCTGGCTTGACCGCTGGCAGACACTAATACGGTTTTGCCTTTCAAACTCGCCAAAGAATCAACATCGCTGTGGGTGATAATGCCCTGTGGATCAAACTGGAAGGGCGCGGCAATCGCTTTCAGGGGAAAGTTTTTCGCAATGCCCTGCAGTACCTGAAGGTCATAGCTGATGATGACATCTGCACGCTTTGCCAGCAGCAGCGTCATGTTATTAAGTTGCGGCCCACCAGAACGCACCTCAACATCAAGGCCATATTTTTTATAAATTCCGGTGGCAACAGCTTGGTAATAACCCCCTTGTTCTGCTTGCGCAACCCAGGTTGTTTGTAGAACCAGTTTGTCTGCGGCGTGAGAGAGGGCGCTAGCACTCATCGCGAAGGTGAAAAGAGATAAACGGAATAACGACATTGACATTGTAACCCCCAATTCAAGCATGAAAATGCCATCAGGGGATGAGTGGCTAAGCGTTGTGCTCGCGATGCTTATCATCGCCCCCTGACGAGGTACAGCCGAAGCTGCAGAGCAATGTCCCACATGGATTCTGCTGCCATGTTGACCGCTTATACTCTGAAGTTTTTGTTGCAAGCCACATGCCAGCTACAAAACGGCGAGTGTATCTCAGTGATTATGAAAGTAATTTTAAAAAAAACAGAAAAATCCACTGAGGAGCAGAGTCGCCATTAAGCACGCTAATGGCGCAAAAGGTGCAGAAATGCACATTCTTAGTGCATAAGCAGCGCTTTTGGGCAGCCAAAAAATATCAACGACCTGATTAATAAAGAATTTATGAAGTGGCACAGCACTTGCTTAATGACCAGAGAGTAGAAGCTGTCAGCCGATATCATTCTCGGTGGGTCATTGCTCAATCACGTAGTTGTGAAGTGAGGCTTTGACCCGTCGCTCAGGCGTGGGTCATTCGTTGAAAATCGTTAACGAGGTAGACCAATGACCAATACATCAGCTTATGCATTACATGAGTTATCAAAAGAATCGCGGATGGGCGCGCGAGGCGTGGAAGCAGCACGCGAAGTGCGCATTATCGACCTGACCGATTTTGACCAGCGCAAAGAGGAAATAGCCGATCAGGTATGGCAAGCCGCCACCGATATCGGTTTCTTTCAGGTTTCCGGTCATGGTATTGCTGTTGAAGAGATCAATTCAGCTTTCGCGAATGCAGAGCGATTCTTCGCATTACCCGAAGCCGATAAAGCTCGTCATCCTTTGCGACGTAACGCAGGGTGGGAATATCGCTCGCAAATACGCCCCTCAACCGGTAAACCCGATCAAAAAGAGTCTTATCAGATTACCCGGCCACGTATGGAAGGGCTGTGGCCTGACGATGTCACGTTGCCGGGCTTCAAACAGCGCGCGCTGACGTTTGAACGCCAATGCTGGGAAGTGGGAATGAAATTATTATCCTGCTTCGCCATTAAGCTGGGCATGGCTGAAACGTTCTTTACTCAAGCGCATGATCCGTCTCGTGAGACGTATCAAAGCACCTTACGCATGCTGCACTATTTTGCCATTAGTGGCGAACCGGATGGCCCGTGGCGTGCGGGTGCGCATACTGATTTCGATTGTCTGACGCTGCTTTTTCAACGTGATGGACAAGGTGGGCTTCAGGTCTGTCCAGGCAAAGAGATGGATGAACAAGTCTGGACGCCGATTGAACCGTCAGAAGGGCTGATCACCTGTAATATTGGCGATATGCTAATGCGCTGGAGCGATGACAAACTGCCGTCTAATTTTCATCGGGTTAGTAATCCATTGCCGGGCGAATCGGTTCCAGCTCGCTACAGTCTGGCCTTTTTTTGCCAGGCCAATGAAGATGTTATCATTGAAGGCCCGGAGAAAAAGTATCCTGCCATCTCTGCAAAAGAGTATCTGGCGCAGCGGATCAGCGCGAACTTCTCAGGTAAGTATTGATTAACAAGAATGCCCGGTTACGCCGGGCATTTCTCGCTATGACGCTTGCGCTTACCGTGATCGCTAAGCTTAGGTCGAGCCCGCCATATCACCACCAATGATCCAGACCGATTTATCAACCAGCGCATCGACTGTGTCACAGAGCGCAACCGCAACAGGAGGGGGAGTGATTTAACTGCTTTTTAAGCTGAATCATTGCCGCTCGGCACCGACTGATTGTGACGTTGTCACTCAGAAATATTTGATGTGTTTCAGGCGGTAACGCTTCGCTGTGCTGATTCAGCAAGCGCAAAGCACGCTGGCGTTGATGATCAACGCTTAACCGAAAGCCGGAGTTAAACACCGCATTCTCTTCTGAGTGGTAATAGCTCACGCAAGGGTATCTCATTTTAATGAGATTCAAATCAGTTCAAGCGACTGCACCCCTTTGATTTCCATGACTTTCTCATAAAGGTGCGCATCTTTGGTTTTGTGTGACAACGTCACATGAACGCTAAGTTCACATAAGCCCGTTTCTGGATTGCGATTTACCACAGTAATATGTCCATAACGAATGCCTTCACGCTGTAACACCAATAACACCAGCGGCACGCTTTTCGCTTTGAGGAACACCACAATGGTATGATGTTTGCCTATCAGTAGATGGCTCAGACGGCGGAAGACTTCCAGCACCACTAAAGCTAAAACCGTGCCGTAAATGCCGATTTCATACATGCCGCTACCAATCACTAAACCGATTGCGGCGGTCACCCAAAGTCCGGCGGCGGTGGTTAAGCCCTTAACTACCTGCTTTTGGATGAGGATAGTACCCGCACCCAAAAAGCCCATGCCGCTAACGACTTGCGCAGCGATACGGCTGGGATCCAGAGAAACATGTTGATCGTTGAGCATATCGGCGAAGCCATATTTCGATACCAGCATAAACATCGCGCTGCCTATCGCCACTAAGATATGGGTGCGCAAGCCCGCTTCTTTGGCCCGCATCTGGCGTTCCATCCCAATTAATCCACCTAACACGCCGGCAAGGGCGATGCGGATTAGCATATCCGTTAACATGGCTTTTCTCCGAAATATCAGAACCGTTTTTAATCTGTCAAACCAGGCATGGCGCTAAACAAGATAATTCTGCTTGTAAAGCTAGCCAGGAAATTTTGTAAAAAGCTGTTTCACCTCTCGACCCCTTGCGCTGCCTGACATATGCTGACTCCGCCCCTAACCTCAATTCCCGGAGTTTGACTGATGAAAGCTGCCACCCTTCTGCTGGCCGGCGCCGCTTTGTTGCTATCCGCCTGTAGCAGCAACAGTGATGACAATGAACCGCCACAACAAGCTACCGCCGCCCATATCCAACCCCACGTTGTGATGTCTTCTTTAGCCGAGAGTAATTGTGCGGGTGCCGGTGGAACATTGGCGTTTTCGCATCAGTTAGATGGTTCACGCGTGGGGATGTGCCAGTTGGTTAATGGCCGCCGCTGTGATGAACAAGCGTTGATTGGCGGACGCTGCGCACGTTAACGTAGAGGGCCGGCTAAACCGGCCCGCGTCTTTTACGCTGAAAGCTGGTTAGGGCAAGATTCGCCTTTTTCGAGCTGGCTGAGATTACTCAGCGTAGTTTGTGATATTGCCGTCAACGCTTCGGCAGTCAAAAAAGCCTGATGTCCGGTAAACAGCACGTTATGGCAGGCTGACAAACGGCGGAAAACATCATCTTGAATCACGTCATTTGATTTGTCTTCAAAGAACAAATCCCTTTCGTTTTCGTAGACATCCATGCCAAGCGAACCGATCTTTTGCTGTTTCAATGCATCGATTGCTGCTTGTGAATCGATTAAACTGCCGCGACTGGTATTAATGATCATCACGCCATCTTTCATCTGGCTGAAAGCGCCTGCGTTGAGCAGATGATGATTCTCGGGGGTTAACGGGCAATGCAGCGTAATCACGTCTGACTCAGCAAACAGCGTTTTGAGGTCAACATATTCGGCGCCTAATTCCAGCGCTTGCTGGCTTGGGTAAGGATCATAGGCCAATAAGCGCATACCAAATCCCTTCAAAATACGCATCGTCGCCACACCAATTTTGCCGGTGCCGATCACGCCTGCGGTTTTGTTATGCATGTTAAACCCGGTTAAACCGTCCAAAGAAAAGTTGGCATCTCGGGTGCGTTGATAGGCACGATGAATGCGGCGATTCAGTGTCATCATCAGGCCAATCGTATGTTCCGCCACGGCTTCGGGCGAATAGGCAGGAACACGCACCACGTTGAGGCCCAACTCAGCCGCGGCGGCTAAATCCACATTATTGAAACCAGCACAACGCAGTGCGATGTGCTTAACACCTAACGCAGCCAACTCCTCAAGCACCGGGCGGCTACCATCATCGTTCACAAAGATGCACACAGCATCACAGTCCACGGCATTTTTGGCCGTGGATTCGGTCAGCAAAAAGTCGAAAAAAACCAGTTCGTAGCCATACTCCTGATTCACCTGCTCGAGATATTTCTGGTCGTAGTGTTTGGTGCTGTAAACCGCGATTTTCATCGTTTTGCTCCTGCATACGGGGATATTCCAAGGATAACGTGTTCTGCCGCGCTTTGCTGAATCTGCTTCATCATCTCGCCAGCAATCCTTCACCTTGTGCGCGTAACATGCCATCATCTTTGTCAGGATACTGTAAGAAAAAGGATTATTGCTGTCATGCCGCGGATTTTCCGTCGACGACTTGCTGCGATTCTGGCGCTGATTCTGCTGGTGCTGGGTTTATTGCTCACCATCACACAATGGCTGCCGCGGCTGGTCGGCATCTGGCTGCCTCCTGAAACACGCATCGAACTGGAAGGCACGCCACGCTGGCGCGACGGCGGCGTGTGGTTTCCTCACATTCGCTATCTGACAGGCGATTGCGTCTTAGCTTCGGTTGAACACGTTTCACTGGGGTGGCACCAGTCACGTTGGCGGCTCAACGCGGGGCAAGTCAGTGTAAACAGTGAATGTCTGCAACACATTCCTGCCACAAACGATAATCCCTCTGCACCCAAAAGTCTGGCTGAATGGCAAGCCATGCTGCCTGGCGCCGATCTGCATATTGATCAACTGATCATTGCACCCTGGCAAGCGTATGCCGGTCAGTTGGATCTGGCGCTAGAGAGCGGTCAGCAGCAGTTGCATTATCAGGGCGACAACCTACAGCTTGAGGCGACGTTAAAAGGTCAGCAGCTCAACATTCAGCGACTGACGTTTAAAAATGGCGCACTCCCTGAACCGGTTACCGTAAGTGGTCAGCTGGAGTTACCGAAATTCGCCGATGGCTTACCGGTGAACGGTAACGTGAGTGGGCAACTGTCACTGGGGGCACTCCCCGATCCGCTTGACGTCACGCTTGACTGGCAACAGCAGCAAGGCATGTTAAAAGTGATGATGCAGGGTATTCCGCAGCCGTTGTTAAGTTTGCCGTGGCAGGCCAGCGCGCAGCAGATCCACATCGAAAAAGGGCAATATTACTGGCCGCTGGATGCACAGCCGCTGTCGGGCTTTATCAACCTGACGCTGGATAACTGGCAAGCCGGGCTGGAAGCTGCGCGCATAACAGGCCGACTTAATCTGTTAACCCAAGGGCGCGGCGGCAAAGGCAACGTCGTTTTAGGGATCGGGCCGGGTCATCTGAGTATGACGCAAAGCCAGCTGCCGTTTCAGCTCACCGGCGAAAGCAAGCTCGCGGAGATGCAGCTGTACGGCACCATTCCAGGTGAGCTCAGCGGCTCGGTTCTTGATCCGTTGTTGACGTTAAAACCTGGCGCGCTTCTGCGGTTGCGCGGGCGGTTGCTGGCCACGCTGGACGTTGATGAAGCCCGCTGGCCGTTGGCCGGCGTGCGACTCTCTTCGCAAGGTATTGATGGTCGATTACAGGCGATTCTAAAAGCCCACGATCCCAGCTTCGGAAAGTTTTTGCTTCACCTTGATGGCCGGGCAAATAATTTCTGGCCAGATAAAGGCGAATGGAACTGGCGTTATTGGGGGGGCGGCGAAATGTTGCCGCTCAATGCAAAGTGGGATGTGAAGGGCACTGGCGGCTGGCAGGATACGTTGATTCATCTCGATACCTTATCAACGGGGTTCAATCAGCTGGAATATGGCATGGTGCAGGTTAGTAAGCCGCGTTTAACGCTGACGACGCCGGTTAACTGGCAGCGAGATGTGCAACGCCCGTCGTTTGATGGCGGGTTCAAAATGCAGTCGGGGCAAACGCAGTTTAGCTACGGCGGCTGGTTACCCAACTCAGATCTGGAATTTAAAGCCAAAGGGCGCGATCCAAGCCACTTTATCTGGCGCGGTGAGCTAAAGGCAGGCGATATTGGCCCATTGCGCGTCCACGGTCGTTGGGATGGCGAACGCCTGCGCGGCGAAGCCTGGTGGCCAGCACAATCGCTCACTGTTTTTCAACCTTTACTGAGTCAGGATCTGAAGATGAAAATTCAGTCCGGTGAGCTGCGCGCGCAGATCGCCTTTTCTGCCGCGCCGGAACAAGGTTTTGAAGCGGGCGGACACTGGACGGTCAAACAGGGCAGCGTCTGGACGCCTGACAGCCAAATCAATGGCGTCGATTTCTCATTGCCTTTCCGCCTTAAGCAGCAGCGCTGGCAACTGGGCGTGCGCGGCCCGGTTTCACTGCGTATCGCTGAGGTAAAAAATCAGTTTGCCCTGCAGAACATACGTGCCGATTTGCAGGGGGCTTATCCCTGGACGGAATCACATCCGTTAACGCTGCAGGACGTCAGCCTGGATTTGCTCGGCGGGCAAATTACGTTGCCATCGTTACGCATGCCGCAACACGAGGTTGCTCGTGTTGCGCTGCGTGATATCAGTTTGAGTGAGCTCATTACCGCCATCAAACCTAAGCAGTTTGCTATGTCCGGCAAGGTTAACGGTGAATTGCCGCTGTGGCTTAATCATCAACGCTGGCTGATTGAAAAGGGTTGGATTGCCAACAGCGGGTCGCTGACATTCAGGCTGGACAAAGACATGGCTGATGCGATTACCAGCAACAATATGGCAGCGGGCGCGGCAATGAGTTGGCTGCGTTACATGGAAATTTCCCGCTCGTGGGCCACCATCAATCTGGATAATCTGGGCGACCTGACGATGGATGCGCAGGTGCAAGGGATAAGCCGCTTCAGCAATCGTAATCAAACCGTTAATCTCAACTATCGTCATCAGGAAAATCTGTTCCAGCTATGGCGCAGCCTGCGTTTTGGCGATAATTTGCAATCCTGGGTGGAGCAAAACGCCACCTTGCCATCGAAAAAGGACCCTCAACCATGAGCCTTAGGGCATTACTGGTTTTAGCCGCCGGGCTGCCGCTGATCGGATGCGTGCCGCGCATTGAAGTCGCCGCACCCAAGGAGCCGATCACAATCAATATGAATGTAAAAATTGAGCATGAAATTCATATCAAAGTGGATAAAGACGTGGAAGCGTTATTGAAAAACCAGAGCGATCTGTTCTGAGGAGAAACTGCATGAAACGCATCAGCGCCGTGCTGCTTTTGGTCTGGATAGTTGCCCAACCGGCGTGGGCGATCACGCTGGATGAAGCGCGCCAGCAAGGTCGGGTAGGCGAAACGCTTTCCGGTTATATCGCTGCCCGTGAGCAGGATAATGAAACGTTGGCTTTGGTTAAGCGCATTAATGAAGGACGCAGCGTGCAGTATCAGCGCCTGGCGCAGCAAAACAATCTCACCACCTCAGACGTGGCCAGCATTGCCGGGCAAAAACTGGTAAGAAGGGCCGAAGCGGGTGAGTATGTGCGTGGGATAAACGGACAGTGGCTAAAGAAGTAACCGTCGCGACAGCATTTATTCACAGGTTAACGCGCATAAAAAAGCCGGGCATTAAGCCCGGCAAGGTACAACGGCATCAAAAGCTTAAGCAGCAACAATCTGCTTGATTGCATCTTTAGCATCTTCAGTGGCTTTGGTTGCCACTTCTGGACCGTAAGCGATGCCTTCAGCGAAGACGAAATCAACGTCGCTGATACCGATGAAGCCAAGGAACAGCTTCACGTATGGCGTTAACAGGTCAGAAGCGGTGTCTTTATGAATGCCACCACGGCTGGACAGGATGACTGCGCGCTTACCTTTAACCAGACCTTCTGGGCCCGCTTCGGTGTAACGGAACGTGACGCCAGCACGCGCAATCAGGTCGAAGTAGTTTTTCAGCTGCGTTGGAATGTTGAAGTTGTACATAGGCGCAGTAATAACAACCACGTCATGGGCTTGCAGTTCAGCGATCAGCTCATCAGACAGCGCCAACGCTTCTTGCTGACGCGGTGTCAGTGGAGCGTCAGACGGGCGCAGTGCGCCAACCAGTTCACCATCCAGTACCGGAATCGGGTTTGCTGCCAGGTCACGAACGGTAACGTCGTCACCGTTGGCTTTAGCCTGGTCAACGTAGAAGTCAGCCAGTTGGCTTGATTGTGAATAGCCTGCAAGGATACTGGATTTCAGAACTAAAACTTTGCTCATGGTATTTTCCTGTCTGTTATGCGGAAGGCTTCCCGCTCAATGCTTTACACTCTACGGATATCAGCGGCACGGTGAAAGCGCAATATTTCGAGATCTATGTTCGAATTTATTGAATAAGCTTCACGTGCGCCCGGTCTCGGCAACGCCTGAAATGTGCTATTATGCGCACAATTATTTTATTGAATCAGCTGGTTATCCCAGCCCCATTGGGCGCTGTATTTCACAGCGACACCGTCTGAGTAAGGTACGTCATTACTATGTCATCACCGGATAATTCTTCTCTCGCGCCGCTCTGGTCGCGGCTTGATGCTGTGATGCTGCGCGATCGGCAGCGTTTGCAGCGTCGTTTGCATGGCGCAAAAAAAGTTAAAAATAGCGAAGCGCAACAAGGGATTGTGGCGGAGCTGGAGCAAGATTTTGCCGCAGCTGAACAGCGTGTTGCACAGCGCATCGCGGCCACGCCAACCATCACTTTCCCCGAAAATTTGCCGGTCAGCCAAAAGCAGCAAGAGATTGCTGACGCGATTCGCGAACATCAGGTGGTGATCGTGGCCGGTGAAACCGGTTCGGGTAAAACCACGCAGCTGCCAAAAATTTGCTTAACGCTGGGACGCGGCGTGAAAGGGCTGATTGGCCACACGCAGCCACGTCGCCTGGCTGCACGTACCGTAGCGAACCGTATTGCGGATGAGCTGGATACCTCGTTGGGTGGCTGCATCGGTTACAAGGTGCGCTTTAACGATCAGGTCAGCGAAACGACCCAAGTGAAGCTGATGACTGACGGTATTTTGCTGGCAGAAATTCAGCAAGACCGCCTGCTGCTGCAATATGACACCATTATTATCGATGAGGCGCACGAGCGCAGTCTTAACATCGATTTTCTGTTGGGTTATCTGCGCGAGCTGTTGCCGCGTCGTCCCGATCTGAAAATCATCATTACTTCAGCCACTATCGATCCACAGCGTTTTTCACGTCACTTTAATAACGCGCCGGTAATTGAAGTTTCAGGCCGTACTTATCCGGTTGAAGTGCGTTATCGCCCGATTGTGGAAGACGCTGACGATGGCGACCGCGATCAGTTACAAGCCATTTTCGATGCCGTTGATGAGCTGGGCCATGAAAGCGCCGGTGATATTTTGATATTCATGAGCGGCGAGCGTGAAATCCGTGATACCGCGGATGCACTCACCAAGCGTGACTTACCGCATACCGAGATTTTGCCGCTCTACGCGCGCTTATCCAATGCTGAGCAAAACCGCGTGTTTCAGTCGCACAGCGGACGTCGCATTGTGCTGGCAACCAACGTGGCAGAAACCTCGTTGACCGTGCCGGGTATTAAATATGTTATCGATCCCGGCACCGCGCGTATCAGCCGCTACAGCTTCCGTACCAAAGTGCAGCGCTTACCGATTGAGCCAATTTCTCAAGCGTCGGCAAATCAGCGTAAAGGGCGTTGCGGGCGCGTATCGGAAGGGATCTGTATTCGCCTGTTTTCCGAAGATGATTTCCTGAGTCGCCCGGCCTTTACCGATCCTGAAATTTTGCGTACCAACCTGGCTTCGGTAATTTTGCAGATGACCGCGCTGGGATTAGGCGATATCGCTGCGTTCCCGTTTGTGGAAGCGCCCGATCGCCGCAATATTCAGGACGGCGTGCGCCTGCTGGAAGAGCTGGGCGCACTGACGCTGAACGAAGAGGATGGGCACTACAAACTCACCCCTTCAGGACGCCAGCTGGCGCAGTTGCCGGTCGATCCGCGTTTGGCCCGTATGGTGCTGGAAGCGCAAAAATATGGCTGCGTACGTGAAGTGATGATTATCACTGCGGGCTTGTCGATTCAGGATCCGCGTGAACGTCCGGCGGAGAAAAAGCAGGCTTCGGATGAAAAACATCGCCGCTTCGCTGATAAAGAGTCCGATTTCCTCGCCTTCGTTAATCTGTGGAATTACCTCAGCGAGCAGCAAAAGGCGTTGTCCGGCAATCTGTTCCGTCGCCAGTGTAAAACCGATTTTCTTAATTATTTGCGCGTGCGCGAATGGCAGGACATTTACACGCAACTGCGTCAGGTGGTACGTGAACTGGGGATCCCTGTTAACAGCGAACCCGCTGGGTTCCGCGAAGTTCACTGTGCATTGCTGACAGGTTTGTTATCGCATATCGGCCAAAAAGATGCCGACAAGCAAGAGTTTACCGGCGCACGCAATGCACGCTTCGCCATTTTCCCGGGTTCTGGTTTGTTCAAAAAGCCGCCCAAATGGACAATGGTGGCTGAACTGGTGGAAACCAGCCGCTTGTGGGGCCGCATCGCTGCACGCATCGATCCAGAATGGATCGAGCCGCTGGCACAGCATTTGATCAAACGCAGCTACAGCGAACCGCATTGGGAGAAGGCTCAAGGCGCGGTGATGGCGACGGAAAAAGTCACGCTTTATGGGCTGCCTATCGTTGCGGGCCGCAAAGTCAATTATGGTCGCATTGATGCGACATTGAGCCGAGAGCTGTTTATCCGCCATGCGCTGGTGGAAGGTGACTGGCAGACGCGTCACGCCTTTTTCCGCACCAACCAGAAGTTGCGCAGCGAAGTCGAAGATTTGGAACACAAATCACGTCGTCGTGACATTTTAGTCGATGATGAAACGCTGTTTGCGTTCTATGACCAGCGCGTCGGCAAAGAGGTGGTCTCCGCTAAGCATTTCGACAGCTGGTGGAAGCGGGCCAGCCGCGAGAATGCGGAACTGCTCAACTTTGATAAGCAGATGCTGATCAAAGAGGGCGCGGATAAGGTTAGTCAGCTCGACTACCCGAACTTCTGGCATCAAGGCAATCTCAAACTGAAGCTGAGTTATCAGTTTGAACCCGGCGCCGATGCGGATGGCGTGACGGTGCATATTCCGTTGCCGCTGCTGAATCAGGTTGAGGATCAGGGTTTCGAATGGCAGATCCCAGGTATTCGCCGCGAACTCGTCATTGCGCTGATTAAATCGCTGCCGAAGCCGCTGCGCCGTAATTTGGTGCCCGCACCCAACTATGCCGACGCCTTCTTAGGTCGCGTGACCGCGATGGAAATGCCGCTGTTGGATGCGTTAGCGCGAGAGTTTCGTCGTATGACCGGCGTCACGCTGGAACGTGAAAACTGGCAATGGGAACAGGTGCCCGATCATCTCAAAATGACCTTCCGCATTGTCGATGAACACAATCGTAAGCTGCAGGAAGGCAAAGATTTGACGGCGCTGAAAGCGCAGCTTAAAGGGAAAGTGCAGGAAACATTGTCGAAAGTGGCAGATGACGGGCTGGAGCAGAGCGGCCTACATATCTGGAGCTTTGGTGATTTACCGCGCAGCTATGAACAGAAGCGCGGCAGTTATCAGGTAAAAGCCTGGCCAGCGCTGGTGGATGAAAAGGATAGCGTCGCGATTCGCCTGTTCGACAGCGAGCAGGAGCAGCAGAAAATGATGTGGCGCGGTCAACGCCGCTTGCTGCTGCTTAACATCCCGTCGCCGGTTAAATATTTGCACGAGAAACTGCCGAACAAAGCCAAACTGGGACTCTATTTCAATCCGTACGGCAAAGTACTGGAGCTGATAGATGACTGTATCGCCTGCGGAATCGATAAGCTGATCGCAGAGGCGGGCGGGCCAGCCTGGCAACAGGACGATTTTGCCCAGCTGCATGAAAAAGTTCGCGCTGAGCTGAATGAAACGGTGGTCACCATCGCGAAGCAGGTTGAGCAGATCTTGACCTCCGTGTTCAACATCAACAAGCGTTTGAAAGGGCGTGTTGATATGACGCTGGCTCTGGCGCTTTCCGATATCAAAGCGCAGATGAATGGCTTGGTTTATCGCGGGTTTGTCACAGGCAACGGCTGGAAACATTTAGCGGATACGTTGCGCTATTTGCAGGGCATTGAGCGTCGGCTGGAGAAATTGCCTGTCGATCCGCACAGCGATCGTGCGCGCATGCTCCGTGTGCAGGCAGTTGAGCAGGCTTATCAGGCATGGCGCAATAAACTGCCGCCACAGCGTTTGGATGACGAAGAGGTGCTGAATATTCGCTGGATGATTGAGGAGTTAAGGATCAGCTTATTTGCTCAGCAGCTTGGCACGCCTTATCCGATCTCAGATAAACGTATTATGCAGAGCATGGAGCAAATTGCCGGATAGGTGTTTGGCATCAATGCGTAATAAGTCATAAAGCCTCGGCCACAAGGATGTGGCGGGCGAGGCTAAATATGGATTGAAGCCTTATCAACGCGTGTCGGTTATTGCTGTCACATGCGCTTTTGCCAAACGTTTACTGCGCCAGTGCTTCCAGTTTATCGCGGAACGACGTCACGGAAATGGCGCGATTATCCGCCAGATAACGATCTTTAGCCGCCGGGGCTGAACTCTGCACCGCTATCAATTGCCAGCCTTTATCACCATTCAGTAACAGAGGCGATCCGCTATCGCCGGGCAGCGTATCACATTGATGTGATAGCACCGCGCGCTGCGCCCAGCCCGTAATCACACAGTCGCTGTGCGAGTAGAGCGTATCAAGGTGATCTTCCGGGTATCCCGCTTGTGTCACTTTACGATCGGCTTGTTTCAACGCGGCAGTAAGATCGCTGCGCGAGCCTTCAAACAGCGGAATAGGTGTAATAGCCGAGGGCGGATTACGCAGAATCACTAAGCCGTAATCAAGCGGAGCCGCATTGCTCGGGACGATCCATCCTTCGCCATCAGCCTTCAAACGTTTAGCCAGTGAAGGTTCAACGCGCGCATCAATATCGTGGATTTCATAGCGCCAGCCTTTATCGCTGGCCATAAAACGCAGCGCCACCGGTTTATCAAAATTACCGGGCGGGGTTAACAAACAGTGACCAGCAGTTAACGCCAGATGGGGTGAAATCAGCGTAGCCGTGCACAGGTTGCCGCTCTCGGTTTCAAGTTGACCGATGGCATCCCAAGGTACAGCGGTGATATCGCTGATCGCTTTACGGTGATCTTTACCAAAGAACAGCGTCTTGATCTCGTCAGGATTGGGCGCGTCATCATCTTCATCGGCATGTACAACGGTGTTAAAACTGAATAATCCAACAAGTAACAAGATAGCCAGGCGCATAGTTCTCTCAATGGCGAGAATAAGTAGAGGATAAGGTCATCACGCTTGAGCGATAACTATAGTCGGTGAGCGGTTAAAAAGGGAGTTTTATTGGGATTATCAGCACACTACAACGACTAAATAAAAAAGCAGGCTGCGACTACGCCGCACAGGATCATCACAATCAATATAATTTCGAAGCGATAGCGATGCACCATTTCAGCCACTCCATTAAACAAACACCCGGCAAAACCGGGTGCTTTTAATCATTCACGCTTCAGGACTAAGCCTTATTTTTTAGCAGCAGCTTTCACAACTTTTTTGTGATGAACTTTTTTAGCAGCCTGCGCTTTCTGCGGAGCGGCTTTCTTCACAGCTTTTTTGTGATGAACTTTCTTAGCAGCCTGCGCTTTCTGAGCCGCATCTTTCTTCATCGCTTTCTTGTGGTGAACTTTCTTAGCGGCCTGTGCTTTTTGAGCGGCATCTTTCTTCGCCACTTTTTTGTGATGAACTTTTTTAGCAGCCTGCGCTTTCTGGGCAGCCGCTTTGTGATGTTTCTTGTGTGCAGTTTTATGCACAGTTTTTGCTGGCGCTGCGGTGGTGGTTGTGGTGGCAGCAGCAGCTGGCGCAGCTGTTGTTTCAGCAGCGAAAGCAACAGAAGAGATACCCATAGCAGCGGCGATCACCAGCGCAAATAATTTTTTCATTGCAAAATTCCTCGGACGATTTTTTCATGTGTAGCCCACTGCGGGGCCGGTGAAAAGACTATATGCAAAACCCGTCACGGCTTCCGTGGGTGATTGGTATCGGCGTGTAACGGATTGTACGAAGCGAGGAAGGCAATGAGAAAAGAGGGCGGCCAAACGACCGCCGAAAGCTTAGTTGTGCAGATAACGTTGTTCAAGATGCTGACGGAAATAGTGTGGATTAAGGGCTTCGCCAGTGGCGTTCAACAGCAGTTGCTCGGTTGAAAAACGGCTGCCGTGCTGCCAGATATTCTGTTGTAGCCAGTTAAATACCGGCTGCAAATCCCCTTCACGAATCAGCTCACTTAACTGCGGAATCGCTTTTTTCACCGCCTGGAACAGCTGCGCCGCGTACATCGCACCCAGGGTGTAGGTCGGGAAGTAGCCGAATGCGCCGTCGGTCCAGTGAATATCTTGCATGCAGCCGTCGCGATAGTTGCCGCGGGTATCAATGCCCAGCGACTGCTGCATTTTCTCATCCCATAAGGCAGGAATATCGTCAACTTCAATCTCGCCTTCGATCAGCGCTCGTTCGATTTCGTAACGCAGCACCACGTGTGCTGGATAGCTCAGCTCATCGGCATCTACGCGAATATATCCCGGCTTCACCTGCTGTGTTAAACGAACAAAGTTATCAGACTGCAGTGCGGGCTGGTCACCCATCTGTATCTTTACCTGCGGCAACATGCGCTGCAGAAATTCGCGGCTGCGGCCCAACTGCATTTCCATGAACAGACTTTGCGATTCGTGAATGGCAGTGGAACGTGCGAGCGCTACCGGCTGACCACGCCACTGCTGCGGTAAGTTTTGCTCGTAACGCGCGTGGCCGGTTTCATGGATGACGCCCATCATGGCGCTGAGGAATTCATTCTCGTTATAACGCGTGGTGATGCGTACATCTTCCGGCACACCACCGCAAAATGGATGGGCGCTGACGTCAAGACGACCATGATTAAAATCGAAACCCAGCACTTTCATGATATCCAGACCCAGTTCGCGTTGCGCGTTAACGGGGAAAGGGCCTTTCGGATGGATAATCTCCTGCTGCGACTGCTTCTCCACCACTTGCTGGAGGAGGTCCGGTAACCAGGTTTTAAGCTCACCAAATGTGCTGTCGAGTTTAGCGCTGGTCATGCCTGGCTCGAAGACATCCAGTAGCGCATCGTAGCGCGAGCTGCCGTTGGCATCGGCACGCAGTTGGGCTTCTTCGCGGCTTAAGCGAACCACTTCTTTCAGGTTGGCAGAGAAGCCTTTCCAGTCGTTAGCGGGACGCTGCTGACGCCATGCATGTTCACAATGTGAACCGGCAATCGATTTTGCTTCAACCAGCGAGGCGGGCAAGAGTGTGGCTTGCTGATAAGCGCGGCGTATTTCCAGTAAATTAGCGCGATCAACGTCGTTCAGCGACTGCTGCTCTGCTTCCTGAATTAAATCACCGACGCGTTTGTCGGTTAAAATTTCATGCTGTAATACGCTCATTTCGGCCAGTGCTTCACCGCGCGCACGACTGCCGCCCGGCGGCATGGTGGTTTGCATATCGCAACCGGCAATGGCAGAAAGATGGCTGAAACGAGAAAGACGCTGAAAGATGGCGCTAAGTTGTTGATACGCTGAGGACACGTAGGGCTCCTTGTGGAAGTTTTAACGCAGCGGAATGTCCCGCAAGGGTAGATCAACCGGCCAGCAAAAGCGAACGCTGGCACCGCCGAGCGGGCTGCTTTCAATGGCGACATTGCCGCTTAACGCTTGAGCGATAGAATAGACAATCGCCAGACCCAGCCCGCAGCCGCCAGTGGCGCGGTCGCGGCTGGGATCAAGACGAACAAAAGGTTCAAACACCCGTTCGCGCTCCTCAAGGGGAATGCCGGGGCCATCATCTTCAACCTGTAAAAAGCCCAGCGAACCGTCAAACCACAAGCTGATACGCAGCCGCTGCTGCGCATAGCGCAGCGCATTGTTGACCAAATTGTCCAGTACACGCTCCATTAATCGAGTATCTGAAACGCCGTAATTTTCTCGTTGAGGTAAATCCAGATCGATTTGCGTGTGAGGATTAATCGCGCGGAAATCATCAAGCCGCTCGCGCAACCAATTGGCCAGATCCAATGATTTAAGATTTAAATCGACACGCGGACGATCGAGTCTCGCATAGGTCAGCAGCTCTTCAATTAAGCTTTCAAGCTGGCCGATATCACGATTCAATGCCGCTAGCTCCGCTTCCGTTAGGTTATCGCTCATCTCGAGCCGATAGCGCAGCCGCACCAATGGCGTGCGCAATTCATGGGCAATGCCATCAATCAGCTGCTTCTTGCTGGCCACCAGCGTATTGATGTTTTCGGCCATCTGATTAAAGGCAATACCTAAGCGAAACAGGCTGGAGGTGCTGTCAAAATGGGTACGGACATCCAGTTCTCCTCGGCCAAATCGTTGCGCTGCTTTTTCTAAGCGCTGCATCTCTTTCCAGTGCGGACGCATCCAGATGAAGACCGGTAGCGCCAGCGACATGCCGATGAACACCAGCAGTGCGATGTCCAACAGCCGCATTTGATGAAGGTAGAACAGATAGGGAATGGGGCCGACAGATAAAACGTAATGGCTGCGCGGGATATGCTGCAAGAAAGTATATTGATCGTCGAGGGCGACGATTTCACCCGCGTGCAGGCGCCGCATATCGATCTCATCAAGCTGATATTTACTCATCGGTTCAATATGCAGATCAAACGACAAACCGAGATCGAGACTTTTAACGGTTTTATTCCAGTCGCGTGGTGGAATTTCACGCAGTTCGCTGCGGATTAAATAGAGCGAGCTGGCCATCAAGTCATTCATTGATTGTCGCCCGGCACGTTCAGCGGTGAATTTGTAGACCAATCCCACCAGCAACGTCATCACCAGAAAGCAGACAAACAGCAGCAGATAAAACTGGATAAAAAGCTTTCTCATACTGAACGGGTATCCCACGCCTGCGGCGCAAAAAGATAGCCTTTGTTACGAATGGTTTTTATGCGAAAAGGTTCGGTTGCACTGTCATGCAGCTTTTTGCGCAGGCGCGAAATGGCGACATCAATACTGCGATCCAAGCCATCGTAGCTTACGCCGCGTAAGGTTTTCAGCAGCGCATCGCGGTTGAGGATCTGTCCGGCATGGTTGGCTAAAAACCACAACAGCTCAAAATCAGCGGTGGAAAGGGCGATCTGCTCATCGAACAGCGTCACCTGGCGATTGAGTGCGTCGATGGTTAGCGAGCCGAAACGCAGCATTTTATGCGGTGCGATGATCGCAGGGGCTTCGCCAGGCTGACTTTGCTGTGACTGACGCAAATGCAGACGCAATCGAGCCAGTAAAACAGCCGGGGGCGTGGTTTTAAGGATGTAATCATGCGCGCCCATCTCAAGCGCCAGGATGTGGTTCATGTCGCTGTCGAGCGACGTCAGCAACACAATGGGACCTTGCCAATTTGCACGCAAATCACGGCAAATTGTCATGCCATCTTTGCCCGGCAACATGATATCCAGCATCACCAGATCCGGTTGTTCCTGGGCAATGGTTGCCTCGGCACGATCCCCGCGCGTTTCTACAATGACCTCAATATCATGACGTCCCAGATAAGCGGCAATCAGTGATCCCACTTCAGGTTCATCTTCAACGTAAACGATTCTGTTCATATTTTACTAACAAGGCATGTAAGTATGGAATGCAGCATAACTTTTCCTGGTCCTGAGCTCTACGCGACCGCACGAAATATCCTTATGTTACTGGTATAGAACCCGCAAAATGTGCCATCATTAGCCCTGCGTTTTTTGCGCAAGTTTCGGAACCGTAACGATAAACATGAGGAGCGTGAGTGTGTCTGATAAAGAGCTGGCATCAGCCATATACAGTGACCGCATCTGCTTCAATTACAGTGATTTTCTTTCCGCATCTTGCAAGAAACGTTGGAGTTTTGTTGATGCCATTTATGGCGTGCTGCCGATCTTCGGCATGGTGACACGCAAATCTGCGCACAGTTTACAGGCCACTGACGAGCACCTGAAAGAATTAGCATTACAAATCATTTCAACTCAGGTCAGCGACGAAATTAACATCGCACGTTTGATCACCCTTGCTGAACAGCAGCACATTAACCGCTTTGATATCCAGCTTCCTTATCCGCTCTCCGAGCAGCAGCTCGACAGCATCCAGCAGGAATACCGCAAGCCGGTCGATTTAACACAGCAGGTTGACCTGCTGTGTGTCTCCATTCCCGAACAATCACATTAATTCGTTAGCTGCCACATTGCGGGCAACGTGGCAGCAATCAACAATCCCATTGCTACGCGCTCAAGCGACGTAAGCGCAATATCGCTTCGCCCGCCACGACGGGCAAACAGAAACAGCAGCAGACCCGGCGCATAAAGCACCACTGACATCAGTAGATGCAGGGGACCAGAGGCATAAAGCAGCCAAATGCCATAAGTGCTGGCACCGATGCCGATAGCCATTGGCAGCGGTTGACCTTTTCCTCGCACCACTTTAATCAGATACAAACCCACTAGCAGATAGGGCACCAGAATCATTTCTGAGGCGATATTAAGCAGCGTATTATAATCAGCCTTTGTCAGGGCAATAAGGATCAGGCAAACCTGAACGCTCCCGTTGGTCAGCCAAAGCGAGGCTGATGGGGCGTTGCGGCTGTTTTGACGTGCAATACTGCGCGGAAACGCGCCTTGCTGCGCAGCGATAAAGGGAACTTCTGCTGCCATTATCGTCCAGCTCAGATAAGCGCCACAGACGGACACAATCAATCCGGCAGCAATCACTGCATCACCCCAATTTCCCATTAAATGCGTCATCAGACCCGCCATGGAAGGATTACGCATTTCTGCCAGTTCTGCTCGCGGCACAACGCCTAATGAAAGCAACGTCACCAGTAAATAGACCAATAACGCGGCAAGCACCGCCAGCAAGGTTGCACGGCCTACATCTTTTTTATTGCGTGCCCGAGAGGAAACAACCACTGCGCCTTCAACCCCGATGAAAACCCATAAGGTGATCAGCATGGTTTGCTTGATCTGTTCCCACAGCGGTTGGCCAAGCGTGACGCCGGAAAAATCAAAGTGGAATCGGTCGTAATTGAACGCCATCACCGCCAGGACAATGAACAGCAAAAGGGGGATCAGTTTACCTAAAGTGGCTAAAAGATTGATGCTGGCTGCGGTTTGTACGCCACGAAGCACCAGACAATGCACCAGCCAGAGCAAAACGGACGCCCCCAACATCGCTTGCCAGGTATTGCCATCGCCAAAAACAGTGTGATCGGGTGTGTCGGTGAAGAAGCTCAACGCGGAAAAAACGATCACCAGATAAGAGACGTTGGCGATAACCGCGCAAAGCCAATATCCCCACGCCGAGCAAAACCCCATGAGTTCGCCAAATCCTGCTCGCGCATAGGTGAATATGCCGCCATCTAGCTCGGGTTTGAGACGCGTAAGCATCAACATAGCCAACGACAGAAAAATAATCCCTACGCCCGTGATCAACCAGCCAATCAGCAACGCCGCCGGACCGGCTACGGCCGCCATGTTCTGCGGCAAGCTGAACACGCCTGCACCCAGCATAGAACTGAGCACCAACGCCGTTAAGGCACTAAGACCTAATTTTTTCTCCAAAACATCCTTCCTGCTAGCATAAGTGGCTGGGTAAAACGGCATTTATCGAATTTATATCGTAGCTTAAGCGACAGGAACGATGAAATACCCTGAAAAGCAGGCGGAAGATTTTACGGAGTGCTGAATGAGATGGCAATGCGTGAATATGCAAAAGCGGGCAGGGATTATGCAAATAACAGGGCGGCGGGCGCCGCCCTGAGAATCTTACTTAAAGATGTCTGCGGTAACAGTCAGGTTACCGCCACTTTGGTTCTGCCATTGACGCGTCACGTGATAGAACTTAGCGCCTTTATCGGCTGCACGTTTAGCGACTTCTTCAGAAATTTCGGTAGGCGATCCAAAATGCCCGGTGAAGGTCACGGTATCAAATGGCTGCATCTGCGCAGCGGTAATGGCGTTGACTTCCTGAACTGATTTACCGTTTGCCAAATTTACCGTGTAACGTTTACCGGTGGAGCTTTGTGTTTCGAAGAAGCGTCCAACATTGTTGCTTGGTGTTTCTGAAGACGCAACATTAGGAATCTCGACATTCTTCGCTGCCGCGCCGCCCGCAGCGATAGCCGCTTTACCGGCTTCGGAATTGGCTGGGATCAGGTTAGGACTTTGCACCTTGCGCGCTTTGGCATCCGCTTTATAAACGTAAGCCGTAACGTATTGATTACCGCCGTTGTTGGCATCAATCTGGCGCACGATAAAGAAGGAGGCTGCACCTTTCTCTTTGGCTGCTTTAGAGATGGCGTCATTGACATCCGGCTGGCTGGCAAAGAAACCGCTGGCTGATACGGTATCGAAAGGTTCAAGCATGAAGGCTTCATTTTTTGGCAATTCTTTCACGCCATTGAAGCTACGGTATTGATGTTTGTCACTGTCTGCATTAGCGGCATCGGCTTTGTAGAGATCGGCTGTCACGCGCCAGTTGCCGCTGTTTCCGTTGCTGTCATTGATGCCCTGAATGTAATAAGAGGTGGCGCCCATCTCATCTGCGCGCTTTGACACCGCGTCGGCAGCGTCGCCAATCGCGTTGAAACGGCCGGTGATATTAATACGTTCGAATGGCTTCAACGCGGCCGCTTTTTCCGGCGTCAGTTCCTGCGCAGCATATGCGTTAGCTGCTAACAGAGATAACAAGGTCGTCGCCAGAATGGTGTTCTTCAGCTTCATAAAAATGATCCTTCGCCTTACGCAAAAATGAGTACGAAAACGTGCTGGACTCTTGATGTATAACAGATTAGCCGCTGATTATTGCATGTTATAAACAGGCTGTCGCAGCCATTTTTTGCGGCATATCTCGTTAATGAAGACTCTTTTTTTCATTCATCTATGACGAAAAGATATTATGGCTGCGATCAGCGTCAATTAACCTGTTTAAGTGGTAAGGCTTAACGTTGTAACAGTTAATATATTGTTAAATAACGGTTTTTGTCGATGCGATGTGCGTCATGACACGATTTTGCTTAGCAGATAATTTTATTTAAGAGTCGATTAGCAGTGTTAAAGCACGGGATTTATTCTCTGAGACTGAATAATTGTGTGAATGTCATAAGTATGCGTTATGAGTGTAGATCGGCAGACATATTTTCAGTAGGTTATAAATACTTCGAAACAAATGCATTTCATTTATAAGCGCCTGAAACCGTGTTTCAGGCGTTGTACTGTCATGCAGGTAACAGGCGATCATCCTTTAACCGATAAAAGGGAACATTATGTTAATTGGAATTCCCAAAGAGCGGTTGTTAAACGAATCGCGCGTGGCTGCCACGCCGAAAACCGTTGAACAACTGATTAAGCTGGGTTTTAGCGTCACTGTCGAGCATGACGCCGGTAAGCGTGCAAGCTTTGATGACGAAAGTTATCGTCGCGCCGGCGCGACACTGACTGACAGCCAGCAGGTGTGGCAATCTGACATCGTCCTTAAAGTGAACGCACCTGATGATGCAGAGATTTTACTGGCGCGTGAAGGCAGCACCTTAGTGAGTTTTATTTGGCCAGCGCAAAATCCCGATCTGCTGGAAAAACTGGCGGCGCGCAATGTAACTGTCATGGCGATGGATTCAGTGCCGCGCATTTCACGCGCGCAGTCGCTTGATGCACTGAGCTCAATGGCAAACATTGCGGGTTACCGAGCCATTGTTGAAGCCGCCCATGAGTTTGGCCGCTTTTTTACCGGTCAAATCACGGCAGCGGGTAAAGTTCCTCCCGCTAAAGTCATGGTAATTGGCGCTGGCGTAGCTGGACTTGCGGCAATTGGTGCGGCAGGCAGTTTGGGCGCTATCGTGCGTGCCTTTGATACTCGCCCTGAAGTAAAAGAGCAAGTACAGAGCATGGGTGCCGAATTTCTCGAGCTCGATTTCGAAGAGGAAGCGGGCAGCGGTGATGGCTATGCCAAAGTCATGTCAGAAGCCTTTATCAAGGCTGAAATGGCGCTGTTTGCCAGCCAGGCGCAGGATGTTGACATTATTGTTACCACCGCGTTGATTCCCGGCAAACCGGCCCCCAAACTGATCACCGAAGAGATGGTTGCCAGCATGAAACCGGGCAGCGTCATCGTTGATTTGGCGGCACAAACTGGCGGTAACTGCGCGTTAACCGTTGCCGATCAGGTTACTGTGACGCCTAATGGCGTGAAAATCATCGGTTACACCGATCTGCCAAGCCGTTTACCTACGCAGTCGTCCCAGCTTTATGGCACCAATCTGCTTAACCTGATCAAACTGTTATGCAAAGAGAAAAACGGCGAGATCGCTGTCGACTTTGATGACGTTGTGGTACGTGGCGTTACTGTGATTCGCGAGGGAGAAGTGACCTGGCCAGCTCCGCCGATTCAGGTTTCTGCTGCGCCTAAAGCGGCACCCGCTGCTCAACCGCTGAAAAAAGCGGAGGCAAAACCCGCTTCTCCAACACGTAAATACCTGCTGATTGCGCTGGCTATCGTGCTGTTCGCTTGTCTGGCAAACGTAGCACCGAGTGAATTCCTGTCGCACTTCACCGTCTTCGCGCTCTCCTGCGTGGTGGGTTATTACGTGGTGTGGAATGTCAGCCATGCGCTTCATACACCGCTAATGTCAGTCACCAACGCCATTTCCGGCATTATCGTGGTGGGAGCGGTGCTGCAAATGGGGCACGGTGGATGGGTTACGTTTATTTCCTTTATTGCGGTGCTGATCGCCAGCATCAATATTTTTGGTGGCTTTACCGTCACTCAACGCATGCTGAAAATGTTTCGTAAGGGGTAACACATGTCTGGCGGATTAGTGACTGCAGCATACATTGTTGCCGCAATTTTGTTTATTTGTAGTCTGGCTGGCCTCTCAAAACATGAGACGTCCAAGCGGGGCAATACCTTTGGTATCAGCGGCATGGCAATTGCGCTGATCGCCACCATTTTTGGCCCAGACAGTGGCAACGTGGTCTGGATTCTGTTGGCGATGGTGATTGGCGGTGCAATTGGTATTCGTCTGGCGAAAAAAGTTGAAATGACCGAAATGCCAGAGCTGGTGGCTATCCTGCACAGCTTTGTGGGTTTGGCGGCGGTATTGGTTGGTATCAACAGCTATATCGATCATGCCCCCGGTTTGCCGAATGTGATGGAGAATATCCATCTGACCGAAGTGTTTATCGGTATCTTTATTGGTGCAGTGACCTTCACCGGTTCTCTGGTGGCGTTTGGCAAACTCTGTGGCAAAATTTCGTCGCGTCCATTGATGCTGCCACATCGGCACAAGCTGAACTTGCTGGCGTTGGTGGTTTCATTCCTGCTGTTGCTGTGGTTCGTTAATACCGACAGCTCAGGCGCGCAGGTGTTTGCACTGTTTGTCATGACTGTCATTGCATTGGCGTTTGGCTGGCATCTGGTGGCCTCCATCGGCGGTGCAGACATGCCGGTCGTGGTTTCGATGCTGAACTCCTATTCAGGTTGGGCGGCGGCGGCGGCAGGTTTTATGCTGAGCAATGATTTGCTGATCGTTACCGGCGCGCTGGTTGGCTCTTCGGGTGCCATCCTCTCGTACATTATGTGTAAGGCGATGAACCGATCGTTCATCAGCGTTATTGCTGGTGGATTCGGTACTGATGTCAGCGTAGCAGGCGAGAGTGACGAAGCGGGTGAACACCGTGAAATCACGGCTGAAGAAACGGCAGAAATGTTAAAAGCCTCCACGTCGGTCATCATCACACCTGGCTACGGTATGGCGGTGGCACAGGCGCAATATCCTGTCGCTGAAATCACCGACAAATTGCGCGCGCGGGGTATCAAAGTTTGCTTTGGTATTCATCCGGTCGCAGGACGTTTGCCTGGTCACATGAACGTATTGCTGGCCGAAGCCAAAGTACCTTATGACGTGGTGTTGGAAATGGATGAGATCAACGATGACTTTAGCGATACCGACACGGTGCTGGTGATTGGTGCTAACGACACTGTAAACCCGGCAGCACTGGAAGATCCACGCAGTCCAATTGCGGGTATGCCAGTGCTTGAAGTGTGGAAAGCGCAAAATGTTATCGTCTTCAAACGTTCAATGAATACCGGCTACGCTGGAGTGCAGAACCCGCTGTTCTTCAAAGACAACACACACATGTTGTTTGGCGATGCAAAAGCCAGCGTTGAAGGCATTTTAAAAGCGTTGTAATCATTAGGTATGCCATAAAAAAGGCGGCTCTATGAGCCGCCTTTTTTTGTTGAGAAGAGATTAATCTTCCTCATCTTCCTCATCGTCTAAATCAATCGGTGAAGTGAAGTCATCTGGCTTTATTGCCAGCAAATCACAACGAAGATGATCAATGACTTGTTCGGCAGTATTACCGAGGAATGCGGCGGACAATCCAGTGCGCCCAATAGTGCCTAACACCACGATACCTGCGCTGAGATGACCGGCTAAATCAGGAATCACTTCTTCCGGCAAACCTTTCGCGACGTGTGTGAACTCTTCACCAATTGAGAACTTCTGGCGTAACGCTTTCATTGCCACTAAATGCTGGCCGCGAATGGCGTCGTTATAAACGCCGGGATCGAAATCAGGCAGTTCAATGGCGATATTAATGGGTGTGATGGGATACGCGCCAACCAAATGGACTTCGGTATGATTCACCATATCGGCAAGCAGTTTTGTTTCGCGGATCAGCTTTTGGTTCAATCCATCATGATGCGGCTCTTCGCTGGCGAGATTGACCGCGACAATCGCTTTACCGCCTTCCGGCCAAGGCTGATCTTTTACCATCCAGACCGCGCAAGGACATTTACGCAGCAAATGCCAGTCGGTAGGGGTGAAAATCACGGATTCGAGACGATCGTGCTGATGCGCCATCTTCAGGACTAAATCATGTTTCTGGCTTAGCACTTCCTGAATAATGGCTTCATAAGGGCGATTATGCCAAATAACCTTTATTTCAATCTCTATACCCGCGTCCAGATACGCTTGCGCCTGCTCACGAATCCATTCAGTTCGTTGGCTGATAACGCCCTGACGCATTGATGAGCGCTCATCTGGCGACAGCAGCGTGGTCATCTCATAAGAGAAATCATAGATAGGCAAAAAGGCTTTGATTTTGCCGCCAATGAGTTGGTTGAGATAAACCGCACGACGCAGCGCTGGCTGATCGTCCTGCTGAGCATCAATGGCAACCAGAATATTTTGGTAGCGTGACATAAGGGCATTCTCCATACACCAAAGCAATTGGATTAAAGATAGCCTATGTTTATGACGGGAAGAAGGGAAAAAGTTGTTGCCGGATCAATAAAATAACATTTATCGACCCGGCAATTATCTATGCAGCCTGGTAACTCTGGCCGGCTAATTCAGCCAGTAAAGCGTGGTTTTCAATCGTGATGTATTTTCCTTTAACCGCCAGCATTCCGCTTTTTTGGAAGCGTCCCAGCAAGCGGCTAATCGTTTCTACCGTCAAACCAAGGTAATTACCGATATCTCCGCGCGTCATGGTGAGGCGAAATTCGCGCTGTGAGAAACCCCGTTGACCAAAACGGCGAGAAAGGTTCCAAATAAAGGCGGCTAAACGCTCTTCTGCATTCTTTTTGGAGAGCAGTAAAATCATGTCCTGATCGCCTTTGATTTCACCACTCATCAAACGCATCATTTGCTGACGCAGAGCCGGCATTTTGCCAGAGAGATCGTCCAGCGTTTCGAAAGGAATTTCGCATACCATTGCCGTTTCTAATGCCTGAGCAAAACTTGGATGGTTGTTGCCCATAATGGCGTCGAAACCCACTAAGTCGCCAGCAAGATGGAAACCGGTGATCTGTTCGTCGCCCTGTTCGGTAATGGTGTAACTTTTAATGGTGCCGGAGCGAATAGCATAGAGCGATTTTAAATCATCGCCGGCTTTGAAGAGAGTTTGACCTTTCTGTATCGGTTTTTTACGCTCAATAATGTTGTCGAGCTGATCCAGCTCATGTTCGTTTAGCGTAAAAGGGATACATAACTGACTGATGCTGCAATCCTGGCAGTGAATAGCACAACCGCCTGACTGAATACGACGAATGCTGCGTTTTTCAGGGATCATAATGGTTAGCTCTACGATAATTGACTGCGGTCAATTTTAACATTTTTCAGCCCGAAGGGAACTCATCCGAGCAGTATTATCCTCACCAAGTGTAAGGATGGATTTTCCAGGCGGGAAGGGCGGCATGACGGGCCTTGGCGGTATTAAAATGTGTCATGTGTCACGAAATGTTGCCGCTTTATTGATCTCACGCACACATTTTCTTTTGATATTCTTAAGTAAAAAACAGCTTTAGCGCAGGTATTCCGCTTTTTGCTACTCTCTCTGACGGGGTCTATATTGCGACCCATCATTATATTAGGTGTGAAAAACCATGAACCTTGATGAAGACAATATTTTTCGAGATGCCATCGGTGATGTCACTCCACTGAAAGATACAGCCAACACCTTGTGGTTAAAATCCCCTTCAACCAAAGCTCCGCGTCCAACTCAGGCAGAAGCGGAGCAGGATAATTTCCTGACACGCGGCTTTCTCGATATTGTGCCGCTGGATACCTTGCTGGAATACAAGGCTGACGGTATTCAGCAAGGCGTGTTAGATAAACTCCGTAAAGGGGAATATCCACTTGATGCCAGCCTAAATCTGCTGCGACAGCCAGTTGAAACCTGTCGTCAGGCAGTGTTTAGCTTCATCCAGCAGGCGAGAAAAGAGGGACTACGCAATGTACTCATCATCCATGGCAAAGGGCGTGACAACGAATCTCATGCAAACATCGTACGCAGTTATCTTGCGCGCTGGCTAAAACAATTTGATGAGGTTCAAACCTTTTGCGTGGCGCAAGCCCAGCATGGCGGCAGCGGGGCGCTCTATGTCGGCATGCGCAAAACCGACAAAGCGCGCCTGGATAACTGGGAAAAGCACGCCAAACGCAGCCGCTAACTGTGAAATTTGCGAATCGTTGACATCAGTACTTCTGTACTCAAACTCAACGTATTGCCGGTGCGGGTGATGATTCCCACCGGCTCGCCCGCACCAGAAGAATTAATCGGCAATGCACATACGGCATTATGCGTGAGATCCTCTTTAATGGCGCCAGAAGGGACGAACCAAATATAGTCGTAACGCAGCGCAAGCTGTCGGGCAAGCGATGTTGAGGAAGTCTCAACACAATTAGGCGGCAATACGCAGCCTTGTTCATCAAGCATCTGCTGCGCAATCCGGCGTGGCGCCGTTCCTTCCGGTGAAATCACGACCGGCCATTGCATCGCACGGGATAATGTGACGTTGTCACATAAAAGGGGGTGTTCAGGACGAACAACCAGCTTAAGTGATTCCAGAAACAGCAGCTCATAAGTTAAACCTGCCATCATTTCGCTATCAGCCATTCGGCCAATACCAATGTCAAATTCGCCCGCTCTCAGTCCCGCTAATAAGACATTATTGTGCAGGGTTGCGACCTGTACCGTGGTATGCGGTTGCAGTTGATGAAAACGATCCAGAATTTGCGGCAACATACCCATCGCCGCTGTGGTTAGTGCGCCTAAGCGAATGATGATAGGGCGGTCAGTGAGCGGTTCATTAAAGCTTTGACCCGCATGGTTTAGCGCATCCAACACTTTTACGGCGTGTGTCAAAAACTGTTCGCCCATGGTAGTCAGCTGTGCGCCTAGTCGACCCCGCTCAAAAAGCCGAACGCCCGTTAACTCTTCCAGTTCATTCAATGTTTTCGACAGGGCAGGCTGGCTCAGGCTCAGCGTTTCTGCCGCTCTGCCTAAAGTGCCTTGCTGCGCGACGGCAACAAAAGTATGTAAGTGGCGCAGTCGTATGCGCTGATTAAAGATAATGTTTTTGTCCATTGTTCAAACTTAATGACAAACTCAAGAGGCTGGCAACCCTAAAAAATGGATTCTGTTAACTTTGCTGCAAAATAACATTAACAAATGAATTCTTAAATCGGAATACAGCAATAAGCTGCTGAATTTGATAAGAACGTGCGACAAATATATTCGAGTAAGGATGCATGGTAGACATATTACAATCAATCACTTACCAATAAAAAGGTTGAATAATTCTCAATATCATATAAAAATCGGGCGTTTTATTGTTAACGATCGGCTATCATTAGCGCCGTTTTTTTTACCAAAACTGATGTCTAATCCTGATCGCGAAGTGAGGAGTATTTCAGTGACCAGCGTCGAGGCGGTGGATGTTCGCCAGTTAATAAACCAACGTGCTTTAAGCCGTTGGCAGAAACGGTTAATCGCATTGTGTTTCATTGTGGTTGCCCTCGATGGCATGGACATCGCAATTATGGGATTTATCGCGCCAACGCTTAAAGCTGCGTGGGGCGTGACCAATCATCAGTTAGGCGTGGTCATTAGCGCAGCCTTAATAGGATTGGCTATCGGTGCAATGGTTGCCGGTCCGCTGGCCGATCGCTATGGGCGTCGAATGATGATTATCCTGAGCGTATTCTTTTTTGGCCTCTGGACGTTAGCGACCGCGCTATCGCAAAACATTGAGCAGATGATGTTGTTCCGCTTCCTGACGGGGCTTGGATTAGGGGCTGCAATGCCCAATGTCGGCACGTTAGTGGCTGAATACGCACCAGAACGCCGCCGCGCTTTTATCATCACCGTGGTGTTTTGCGGATTTACCTTTGGTGCTGCCAGCGGAGGCTTTGCTGCTTCGTGGTTGCTGCCTCGCTACGACTGGCATTCCGTTTTGTTGCTGGGCGGGATTCTACCGTTGATCGTGCTGCCGTTTTTGCTGCGCGGCCTGCCTGAATCTGTACGCTTCCTGATCAGTCGGCGCGCGCCTGCAGCGCGGATACATGCCATTTTGGAGCGTATGTTGCCTGGCACCACACGCCCAGACACCGATTTTCATGCGGTAGAAGCCGTTCCACAGCATAGCGGTGCCATCAGTACGGTTGTTTCTCCGCGCTACCTGTTTGGTAGCCTGATGCTGTGGGGCGGCTATTTTATGGGCTTGTTCCTGGTGTATCTGATTGGCAGTTGGTTGCCGTCGTTGGTCAATACTTTGGGGATGTCGGTTACGGAAGCCGCGATCATTACCGCCATGTATCAAGCTGGCGGCACGCTGGGTTCGCTGTTCGCAGGTTGGTTAATGGATCGCTTTAACGCCAACCTGGCCTTAGCGGGCATCTATTTCTGCGGGGGTATTGCAATTGTAGCGCTGGGTTTCTCACCGGCACAGGTCGGTATTATGAGCGGCATCGCCTTTTGCAGCGGCTTCTGCTTCAACGGCGCAAATACGGGAATGAATGCACTTTCTGCCAGCTATTATCCCACGCATGCGCGTGCTACCGGCTCCAGCTGGATGCACGGCGTTGGGCGCATTGGTGCCATTCTTAGCGCTTTTATCGGCGCAGAAATGCTGTCGCTGGGCTGGTCATTTAATTCCATTTTCCTGCTACTGGCTATTCCCGCTGTCATCACAACCCTGATGTTGATCTTAAAAAATCGCTACGGCTTTAAGCCGATCACAAATTCGTGATTTTTTCCGCTGGCATCAGCGCGTTGCATTAAAGTAGCTGCAACGTTCTCGGTGTCAGGTGGATAAAATGGACAACTTTCAAAGTGCGGACGCAATTCGCACACGCTTCTCTAAAGCTATGTCGGCCCTTTATCAGCAAGAAGTTCCGCAATACGGGACGCTGATGCAGCTGGTTATGACCGTCAACGAACGCACATTAGAAGCCAATGTTGGCCTAAAAAATCGTCTTTCTGCGTCAGATGAACTCAGCCGACTTAGCGTTGAACGTCACGGCGCTATTCGTGTCGGCACCGCTGACGAACTCTCCATGCTGCGACAGATGTTTGCCATAATGGGGATGTTTCCCGTGGGCTACTACGATCTTTCTCAAGCGGGCGTGCCGGTGCATTCCACCGCGTTTCGGCCCATCAGTGACACAGCTTTACGCCGCAATCCTTTTCGTGTTTTCACTTCACTGCTTCGCCTTGAATTAATCGACGATGAGCTGCTGCGCAGAAAGGCCGCAGAAATCCTTGCGGCGCGGGATATCTTTACGCCGCGTTGCCGCCAACTGATTAAACAACACCAGCAGCAAGGCGGATTGCACGCAGACGATGCGGCCATGTTTGTTGATGAAGCGCTGGAAACCTTCCGCTGGCATTCTCATAGCAGCGTTGACAGCGCCACCTATCAGGCTTTGAATCAGCAGCATCGACTGATCGCTGATGTTGTCTGCTTTCCAGGCTGCCACATCAATCACTTGACCCCGCGCACGCTGGATATTGATCGCGTGCAGGAGATGATGCCGTCACGCGGCATTGAACCCAAAACGTTGATAGAAGGTCCGCCGCGCCGTCAGGTGCCTATTTTACTGCGTCAAACCAGTTTTAAAGCGCTGGAAGAGCCGATAACCTTCAAAGATGGACATCATGGCACGCACACGGCACGCTTTGGCGAAATTGAACAGCGCGGCATAGCACTCACGCCTAAAGGGCGAGCGCTCTATGATCAACTGCTGAATAACGCAGGCAGCGGCAGCGATAATCAGCAGCATCAGCAGCATTTAGCGAGTGTGTTTGGTGCTTTTCCTGATGATGAAATTACGCTCCGCCAGCAGCAGCTCGCGTGGTTTGATTATCGTCTTAGCGAGAAAGGGCTGGCATCGCCGCCGCGCCAGCATGATGCGTTAGAAACGCTGATTGCAGAGGGCCGTGTTATCGCCGATCCCATTACGTATGAGGATTTTTTACCTGTCAGCGCTGCGGGGATTTTTCAGTCCAATCTAGGCGACAAGTCGCAGGCCAGATCGGCAGGCAAGGCCAGTCGTTCCAGCTTTGAACAGGCGTTAGGCAGTGAAGTCATCGATGAAATGCAGCTGTATGCAGATCGACAGCAGCGTTCATTACAGCGCTGCGGTTTAGAACAGTAAAAAAGAAAAGGGCGACATTGCTGTCGCCCCTTCATTTCTTATTATTGCAGGCGCGTATCGCGCACCAGCGTATATTTTCCCGCACCCATCAACATTATCACCAGCGCACCTAAAAAATAGAGCGCTTCGGTTTCCAACGACCATGCACCGACATCAGAGCGATGCCATACATCGCCGCTCTTCACCAGCAACGTCGCCACCAGCATATTGATTGCAATGATGAAGGCAGCGGGACGGGTAAATAAGCCAATGATGATCATGATGGGGGCGATTATTTCCCCGATGTAAGCACCGTAAGCGATGAAATCCGGTAGACCCTTTTGCGTAAGAAGGCGCGCAATCCAGCCGACGCCGTGAATAACTTTGAACTGGCCATGAAAAAGCAGCAAGCCACCAAATGTTAATCGTAACAATAGCTTACCCATTTCGGGATGATCGGCCATTCGCACAAACAGTTGGTTGATGCCACTGAACATGCGTCACGCTCCTCTACCGGATTGAATAAACAAATCTAAAGAAAAAATCGTTTACTGCATATTCAATAGTTTTGATTATCTTGTTCAGACCTTTCAACCAACCTTCGGCATATTCTGCAAATGTGTCTCAGACATAGACAATGTCTTAAGCCCTGCAAATAATGGAAAGATGCTTTAACAGGGAATCAGTGATGAAAAATGAAACAGGTCTGAGGATCATGACTGCGGAAGGCGAGTTACGAGGGAGCATGGATGATGATCTCTTTGTCTTCAAAGGTATACCTTATGCAGCCGCGCCAGAAGGCCCGCTTCGCTGGCGATCGCCGCAGCCGGTAAAGCCGTGGCAAGAGGCGCGCGATGCCACCACGTTTGGTGCTGCCAGTTGGCAGAACCGTGAATATTGCCTGGCCGTAGGCGGTGGCGATCCAGGAAATTTCAGTGAAGATTGTCTCTATCTTAATGTCTGGACACCGGACATTGAGCCGGTAAAACCGTTACCGGTCATGGTCTGGCTGCACGGTGGCGGTTACACCATCGGCGCGGGCGGTTTAGCCCCCTATAACGGTAAACCGTTAGCATCACGTGGCGCGGTGGTGGTTACGGTAAATTATCGTTTAGGCCATTTGGGATTTTTTGCCCATCCGGCGCTGGATAAAGAGTACCCCGCCAACGGCGTAGTGAATAACTTTGGTCTGCTTGACCAAATCGCTGCTCTGCAATGGGTACAGCGCAATATTCCTGCTTTTGGTGGCGACCGCCGCAACGTCACACTTTTTGGTGAGTCATCGGGCGCGCGCAGTGTTCTGTCACTCTGCTGTTCTCCTTTAGCCGAAGGACTCTTTCATAAAGGAATTGTGCAAAGTGCTTACAGCTTGCCGGACACGCCGCGCAAAAAAGCGTTGCAGCAAGGCGTCAGCGTGGCAAAACACTTTGGCCTGACGGAAAATGCCAGCGCCGAACAGCTGCGTGATCTCCCCGCAGATGCGTTCTGGTCTCTGGAACAGCCACTGATGATTGGCCCGGTTCCCATAGCCGGAGATGCTGTATTACCTAAGCCGATGCTGGAAACCTTTTTCGCCGCCCGGCAACATCGGATTCCGCTTATCGCTGGCAGTAACAGCGATGAAGCCAGCGTGCTGGAATTTTTTGGTGTGAATGCCACAGCCGTATTGCACCAGCTGCGTGATAAAAATCGGATGCGCTATCGCCTGCTCAAATGGCTGTATGACATTCATGACGACCAGCGTTTGGGCCGAGCCGTTGCGCGCGATATGGCATTTAGCGTGGTGCCTTGGCTGGTGATGCGGGCTCAGCATAATATTGGTATGCCTGGCTGGCGTTACTGGTTTGATTATGTCTCCGAAAACGCCCGCGATCTTTATCCTCACGGCACCTGGCACGGTAATGAAGTGCCTTATGTGATGAATACCTTGGCTCAGATGCCGACCGCCAATGATAATCGCGCCTATACCGCGAAGGACAAGGCTTTTTCTGACCGGGTGTGTGCCTACTGGTTTGCATTTGCCCGCGATGCCAGCGAATTCAAACACCAGCTTGAGGGGGAAGTTCCCTGGCCAGCCTGGCATCCGGGTGAGGACGTTACGTTATCGCTGGGCGATGAGCGCGAAGATCGCATTGTGCTGAAGCGTAACTTTATGAAGGCGCGTATGCGGCTGTTTCGCCTGATGATGACGCACATGGTCAAACTTTAATAAGCTTGCTAATCATCAAGTGGCGTGAATGAAATCCGGTTCGTCATTCCAGGCTAACTTGATGATTATTGGTTGTGTTACCCATGTCACTAAAGAATAACGCAACAATAAATTAGCCAATAAAACCGTTACATCTTCCCCATTCCCTGCCGATAAATTCTCTATGCCCGCTTAAGCTGGGCCAACGTCGGTTATCACCGTAAAGGATTTAGGTATGGGAATTCTCAGAAACTTCAGCATTCGTGCTGTCATGCTTACCGTTCTCGGGCTGTTTTGTCTGCTCTGGAGCGCTGTCGGTCTGTTCAGCATTCACGCATTGGGCTCACTCAGTGAAGGCAACGACGTCGATCGCCATTTGGTTGAGCAGATGACTGTCTTGAGCAAAGGAAACGATCAATATTTTCGCGTGGTTACACGTTTGTCACGTGTAATGGAAGCCAAAGCGGCGGGCACCACGCTTGCGGATACCGCCTATGCGCCTGCACAACAGGCGCTTGAAAGCATGGCGCAGCAGCTGGTGCGTTTTAAGCAATTAGCCCCGGGTCCAATGCGTGCTGAAGTTGTGGACGGCGTGATCAGCAACTGGCAAAAACTGCTGGACGAAGGTGTGGCCTTACAGCTGCAACGCGCCCAGCAAGGATCGTTGGAGGAATATCGTCAGCAGGCCAATAACGTTACGCCTGCGTTGAGCCGCGCGTTTGGTGCCAGCGCGGAGCAGTTTAATCAGGCTGCCGGCGTTAAGCTTGATGAAACGCGCGTTGCAGTTGATGGCCTGACCGCCGTGACAAAAGTGATCATCATGGTGGCGGTGATTACAGGATTGGTGATTTTACTGTTCACCGATCGCTATCTGGTGGCGATGTTGGTGAAACCGCTGGACCGTGTGCGTGAGCATTTTGCCGTCATCGCCAAAGGCGATTTGAGCCAGCCGGTACAGGAATTTGGTCGCAACTGCGTCGGCAAATTAGTGCCGCTGTTGAGCGCAATGCAGGACAGCCTGCGCGAAGCTGTCAGTGCTATTCGCAGCGGTACCGAAAATATTTCACGCGGTGCGGCAGAAATTTCAGCGGGTAATAACGATCTCTCTTCACGTACCGAAGAGCAGGCGGCCGCGCTTGAACAGACCGCTGCCAGCATGGAGCAGTTAACGGCGACGGTGAAATTCAATGCCGACAATGCACGTCAGGCCAGCTCGCTGGCAGAAACGGCGTCAACCACAGCGCAACGCGGAGGAAGTCTGGTCAGCGAAGTGGTCAGTACTATGCAGGGCATTTCTGGCAGCTCGAAAAAGATTGCTGAGATTACCAGCGTCATTAACGGTATCGCATTCCAGACCAATATTCTGGCTCTGAACGCAGCGGTTGAAGCGGCGCGAGCGGGTGAGCAAGGTCGTGGTTTTGCCGTGGTCGCCAGCGAAGTGCGCAACCTGGCGCAGCGCAGTGCTGGCGCAGCAAAAGAGATTGCGACGCTAATTGAGGATTCCGTTCAGCGCGTTGAAAAGGGCGCGGAATTGGTTGGTACCACGGGTATCACCATGAATAACATTCTCAAATCAGTACAGGATGTGGATGTGATCATGAAGCAAATCGCAGCCGCTTCTGAAGAGCAGAGCAAAGGCATTTCCCAGGTTGGTACCGCAGTAACAGAAATGGACAGCGTGACGCAGCAGAACGCCTCACTGGTGGAGGAAGTCTCAGCCGCCGCTAGCGCACTGGCGCTGCAAACCGAAGCGCTGCAAGCCTCGGTTGCCAAATTCCGCCTTTCCAATGCTCATCACGAGGTGCGTCCGATAACAAAAAGCGCGCCACCAAAAGCACCGTCTCTTCAACCGTTGACTAAACCTGCCGTCGATAACGGCGAATGGGTTACTTTCTGAGACTGACACAACCACGCCACCAAATCCGCCAGGAAAGGTGGCGCTTCAGCCGACGATCGCTGTAATAAACTGTAGGCTGCACCGGTTTTCACACCGCCAGCGAAAGGCGCAACCAGTCTGCCGCTGGCGATATCGTTTTCGACCAGATTGATATCCGCCATTGTAATGCCAAACCCCTGAATGGCGGCGCTAATGGCCAGATCCATGGTGGCAAAGTGCTGATTACGTTTCATGGTGAGCGCGACCTGCTGCGCATCCAGCCATAATTGCCAGTCACGGGTATCGTTGGTGGGGTGCAAAAATGTCATGCCCGCTACATCCTCAACCCTGGCAGGTAGCGGCAATCCTGTCGCCATCACGGGCGTTACCGACTCCTCAAATAACAGCATGGCTTCGGGCTGCGGTTTGCCGTAGACAATCGCAGCATCGAAATTATCCAGTTGCGACACATGATCAAGCGTGGTGGTTAAGGCGACATGCAACTCGGGCCGTGCTTTTTCTAATGAAACCAGTCGGGGAACCAACCAACGCATGGCGCAGGTGGGCGCTTTAAGGCGAATGCTGATGTGGGTGCGGCTGGCCTTTTCCGTCGCGCTCAACATCAATTCAAATCCCTGGCGCAGCTCTGGTAACAGCGCCGCGCCTTGCGGCGTCAGACGTAAGCCACGTGCATGGCGATCAAATAACGCAAAGCCAAGCCAGCTTTCCAGCGCGGCGATTTTGCGGCTAACCGCGCCTTGTGTGATGCACAATTCACTGGCAGCGTGAGTCAGATTCTCATGACGTGCTGTCACCAGAAACGCGTGAATAGCATTAAGCGGAAGGGATGAGCGTGTCACGTTAACCTCGAGCTATGCATTATTGTCATGGCTATTATGACAACAATTCGCTTGTCGACTCAAGCCATACTCAGTTGAATAGAAATCTACTTGCCGTCGCTTTTTATGCATTCAACCGGAGTAAACATGTCCCTGGAAACGCCCGTACAGATCTCCTCGAAACTGCCGGATGTCGGTACCACCATTTTTAGCGTCATTGGTCAGCTCTCGGCCCAGCATAAAGCGATTAATCTTTCGCAGGGCGCGCCTAATTTCCCTTGCGATCCGGCGTTGGTTGAAGAAGTTAGCCGTGCCATGCGTGAAGGTCATAATCAATACGCCTCAATGACCGGTTTGCCCGCATTGCGAGAGGCGTTGGCGAATAAAGTCGAAACGCTGTATGGCCAACGCTACGATGCGGCGAGTGAAGTGTTAATAACCGGCAGCGCAAGCCAGGGCATTTACATGGCTATTACTGCGCTGGTCCATCCGGGTGATGAAGTGATTTTTTTTGAACCGGCTTTCGACAGCTATGCGCCGGTGGTGCGTTTGCAAGGCGGCAAACCGATTGGCCTGAAATTACAGGTACCAGATTTTGCGATTAACTGGGATGAATTACAGGCCGCGATCACGCCACGCACCCGCATGATCATTATCAATACGCCACATAATCCCAGCGCGCAGGTTCTCACTCCAGACGATCTTGATCGCCTGGCAGTTTTAACGCGTAACACTGATATCGTGGTGCTGTCCGATGAGGTGTACGAACACATTCTGTTTGACGGGCGTAAGCATTGCGGCATGGCAACGCATCCAGAACTCGCCGAGCGCAGCGTTATCGTCTCCTCCTTCGGCAAAACCTTTCACGTTACCGGCTGGCGCGTGGGGTATTGTCTGGCACCGACCGCGCTGATGACTGAGTTGGTAAAAGTGCATCAGTTTATGATGTATGCGGCGGATACCCCGATGCAGGTCGGTTTCGCGCATTATCTGCAAAAGGCTGAAAACTATCTTTCTCTGTCGCGGTTTTATCAGGAAAAGCGCGACCGCCTGCTGACATTGATGAAAGATTCACCGTTCAAGCTGCTGCCTTGTGCCGGCTCCTTCTTTATGTTGGCCAGTTACGGACATTTCAGTGACGAATCTGATAGCGAAATGGTAAAACGTCTCATCGTCGATCACGGTGTGGCGACCATCCCGCTGTCGGCGTTTTATATGGATGGCACAGACAATAAACTTATTCGTCTCTCGTTCGCTAAAGATGATGCAACGTTGCAAGCTGGCGCCGCTGCGCTGTGCAACGTAAAACAATAATCAGGGGTCAGTAATGAAAAAAATCAATACGCTGTTTCTCGCTCTGGGCATGATGACGTCGGTATCCGTTTTTGCGCAAGACAGCCTGCGTTACGGTCTTGAATCACAATATCCTCCCTTTGAAAGCCGCAATGCACAAGGCGAACTGGAAGGGTTTGATATCGAATTAGGTAACGCGATCTGTAAAGCGGGCAACTTTAACTGTCACTGGGTTGAAAGCAGCTTCGATGCCTTAATTCCGGCGCTGCAGGCGAAAAAATTTGATGCGATCAACTCAGCAATGAACATCACCGAAGCGCGGGCGAAAAATATCGACTTTACCCGCCCCATTTACCGCATCCCAACGATGTTAGTCGGTAAAGAAGGGCAGAAAATGGAGCCAACTGCGGCAGCGCTGAAAGGCAAGAACATTGGTGTGTTGCAGGGTTCGATTCAGGAAACCTATGCCAAGAAGCATTGGGAATCGCAGGGCGTTACTGTGACCGCGTATCAAGATCAGAACCAGGTTTATAACGACATGGTCGCGGGCCGTTTGGATGGCACACTGGTGATGTCAGCTGCTGGACAATCGGGCTTCCTCGACAAGCCGCAGGGCAAAGGTTTCGCTTTTATCGGCAAGCCGGTAGAAGATGACGCTATCCTGGGCTCCGGCATTGGTTTTGGCCTGCGTAAAGGCGATGCCAACCTGAAGCAGAACCTGGATGCAGCCATTGCTAAAGTCCAGAGTGATGGCACGGTGAAGAAGCTTGCCGAAAAATTCTTTCCCGGCATTGATGTTAGCGTGAAGCAGTAAATCCAACATCGGGCGCGTCTGCGCCCGATTGCTTTTCCTACCGTGCCGCCAGATAACACAATTTTTCTGCCACCTGATACGATTTCACAAATGACGTGATCGGTAAAAACTCGAAGCGGGAATGGAAATTGTGCGCGCCGGTAAAGAAGTTTGGCGTCAGTAAACCCTTGGCGGACAGTGCCGCGCCGTCGGTGCCACCGCGCATAGGTATGACCTTCGGTTCAATATCCAACGCTTCCAGCGCGTTAAAAATCAAATCAATCGCTCGACGATCGTCGCCCAGCGCATTAGAGATGTTGCTGTAGGTATCACTGATCGTGATGTCAACCTTGCCGGTTGGGTAACGCGCCGCAATGTCTTGTACAACCTGCTGTAAACGCTGTTTGCGCAGCGCAAAGTTAGCCAGATCAAAATCACGAATTGAGGCTTTCATGGTCGCCAAACTGGCGTTAGCGTGAATTTCATTGAACCAGATATAGCCTTCACGGCCTTCGGTATGCTCCGGCGTTTCTAGTCGATCAAACTGGCTGATAAAGTCGTGCGCCATTAACAGCGGATTCACCAGCACGCCTTTGCCGGACATCGGATGTGCGGGGACACCGGTGAACGTAATTTCCGCGGCGGCGGCATTGAAGTTTTCATATACCACTTCGCCAAGTTCGCAGCAGTCGATGGTCCAGGCAAAATCTACGTTGAACCGCTGCTCCAGATCCAGCGCTTTAGCGCCGCGCAGACCAATTTCCTCATCCGGCACAAATGCCACCACGATGTCACCGTGATCGCCTTGCAGATTTTCCATCAACGTCATCACTACGGTAACGGCCGCTTTGTTGTCGGCGCCCAGCACGCTGGTGCCGTCGCTAAAGATAATCTCCTGACCGATATAAGGCGCAATTTCAGGGTGTTCATCTCGGCGTAGCCAGATATCTTGCTGCGCATTCAGACACAAATCTTCACCTTGCCAGGTCAGTATCTGTGGATGAATATCGGGCGACAGCCCAACATCAACCGTATCGATGTGGGTGATAAAACCGATGCGCGGTGCGTCAGGACGATTACCCGGCTTCACGGCGGTCACCGTGGCGTGTTCATCTATCACCACGTCCTGTAATCCCAACGTCAGCAGCTCATCCGCGAGCAGTTTTGCCATCGCGTGTTGGCTTGGCGTGCTCGGTAATGTGGTGGATTTGGCATCGCTTTGGCTGCTTACTGCCAGGTAGCGAAAAAAGCGTTGGGTTAACTGCGTCTCAAGTTTGCCGGTCATCACTAATCCTTATTGGTTCTGAGGTTCGCTAAGCTGCCGAATCGTGCTATCAATGAAGCATATGAATGATTCATTTAGTTATTCTGATCAACGGAAGTCAATAAAAAGCGAGAGTAATGATGAAAATGAAGATGGCCATGTTAGTGCTGCTTACCGCTGGGATAAGCATCACCAGCAGCGTTAACGCGAAAACCCTGGTTTACTGTTCAGAAGGTTCACCAGAGAATTTCAATCCACAGATTTACACCTCTGGCACCAGCGTCGACGCCAGCGCGGTACCGATTTTTAATCGCTTGGTCGATTTTAAAACCGGCACCACTGAACTGGTGCCAAGCCTGGCAGAGCGCTGGGAAATCAGTCCAGACGGCACGGTTTATACCTTCCATCTACGGCAGAACGTTAAGTTTCACAGTAATAAATCCTTTAAGCCAACGCGCGATTTCAATGCTGATGACGTGATTTTTTCGTTTATGCGCCAGATGGATCCCAAAAATCCTTATCATAATGTCTCTGGCGGCACTTACGCCAACTTTGAAAGCCTTGAGCTTTCGACACTGATCAAAAGCATCGACCGCGTCGACGATCACACCATTCGCTTTACCTTGAACCACGCAGAAGCGCCATTTCTTGCCGATCTTGCCTGGTATTTTGCTTCCATTCACTCGGCGGAATATGCCGATAAAATGCTGAAAGCGGGAACGCCAGAAAAGGTGGATATGGATCCGATCGGAACGGGACCGTTTGAACTGGCGCAGTATCAGAAAGATTCGCGCATTCTCTATAAAGCCTTCCCGGATTACTGGCAGGGCAAAGCCAAGCTGGATCGCTTAATCTTCAGCATCACGCCGGATGCCTCGGTGCGTTATGCCAAGCTGGAAAAAAATGAGTGTCAGGTTATGCCATTTCCTAATCCGGCAGACTTAGAAAAAATGCGTGAGAACGCGGCTATCACGCTGGCTCAGAAAGCAGGATTAAATACCGGTTTCCTCGCGTTCAATACCACCAAAGCGCCTATGGATAACGTTAAAGTGCGCCAGGCACTGGCAATGGCAATCAATAAGCCCGCTATTATTGAGGCCATTTTTAAAGGCACCGGCACGGTAGCGAAAAACATTCTGCCGCCGGGCGTCTGGAGCGCGGATAAAGACCTCAAGGATTACGACTACGATCCCGAAAAAGCCAAGGCGCTGTTAAAAGAAGCAGGCATCAAACCCGGCACTGAAATTGCACTATGGGCGATGCCAGTACAGCGACCTTATAATCCCAACGCGCGTCGTATGGCTGAGATGATTCAGGCAGATTGGGAAAAAGTCGGTATCAAGGCCAATATCGTTAGTTACGAATGGGGTGAGTACCTTAAACGTGTGCGCAGCGGCGAGCATCAGGCGGCCTTGATGGGCTGGACCACCGCAACCGGCGATCCAGACAACTTTTTTGGCCCGCTTTATAGTTGTACCTCTGCTCAGGGCGGCTCTAACTCCTCCAAATGGTGTTATCAGCCATTCGAGAAGTTAATTACTGAAGCGCGTAAAGAGCCAGATCAGGGCAAGCGCACTGCACTTTATCTTCAGGCGCAGCAGATTATGCATGACCAGATGCCTGCCGTGATGATTGCGCATTCGACAATATTCGAGCCGGTACGCAAATCTGTCAGCAACTATGAAGTCGATCCTTTTGGGAAGCACATTTTCTATCAGGTAGACATCAAATAATGCCGCTTGCGGCAGGCCAGTTAACTCGCCTGCCGCAGTTGTGCATCCATCTCCGTTAAACGTTGCTGTAGGAACGTCAGGAACAGATTCAATGCCGCGCTGCGCTGTCGACCCGATACGGTTTGCAGCTGCAGCGTGCGCTGGCTAAGTTGATCAACACCCATTGAACGCAACACCAGCTGCGGCTTTTCTTGCCTAAACAACAGTGTAAAGGCGCTGCAAATCGTCACCGCCTGCGGCGTATGGAGCAAGAAGTTGTAGAGGGTAGAAAAATAATCGCAGGTCAGCACCGGTTCAACCACGCTGCCGTTCATCTGACAAGAGAGATCAAACAGTTGGCGCACAGTGGTGTTTTGCCCCGGTAGCGCCAGCGGATAGTGACTTAAATCAGCCAGCGTGACCTGCCGTTTTGCCAGCGGATGTGTGGTTTGCATCGCCAGCAAAACCGGGGCAGGCCACGAACCCAACACCTCAACGCCCCGCTCAGGATGCAGACTAAATTGCAGCGCGACATCACATTCTCCGGCTCGCACCGCTTCCGCCACGCCCTGTGAATGCGTGACTTTCATAGCAAACAGCACGCTGGGATTAGCCAGCCTGAATTCCGCTAGCAGTCCCGGCAACAGGCTGAATGCCATTCCATCGGTACAAGCGATCCTTATTTGCGTGCGGCGCACCGCTTTCAGTCCTTTAATTTCAGCCAGTGCATATTCCATATCCAGCTGACTTTTCCGTACGTGATGCGCAAAGATTTCACCCGCTTCATTCAGCACCATGCCGCGAGCGTGGCGTTCAAACAGCGGTACGCCAACCTGCGCCTCCAGCCGTTGAATCTGTCGGCTGATTGCCGACACCGCGACGAACAGCTGTTCACTGGCGGCGCTCAAGGAACCCTGGTTAACCACGGCGAGAAAATAGCGTATTTCACTACTGAGCATTGCGTAACCTTCGTGTTCAGGTGCCTTAAAAAGGGGCATGCCTCTTAATCGGGCAAATAAGCTTTGTCTTAAAAGCAAAGCTTACTCGATAAATTGATGATTGTGGCAATGCTAATTTTTTGACAATTATAGGTTCATTATTAAGACAAAAAATGCAGGGCAAACATGACACAGCAACAGAGCGTACAGCAGGTCGTAGAACAGGCGATGCGTTATTTCGATAGTGGCGAATTTCAACAGCTTTTAGCACGCCGCATCGCCTGCGTAACAGAGAGTCAGCGTCAGGATCGTGACCAGGAATTAGATCATTACCTGCGCGATGAAATTGCGCCTCAACTGACGGCGTTGGGATTTACTCTGCACTTCTTTGACAATCCACAAGCGGCTAATCGACCTTTCCTGATTGCTACACGCATTGAAGATGCTGCTCTGCCAACGCTGCTCTGTTATGGGCATGGCGATGTGGTGTTTGGTGATGATGAAAACTGGCGGGAAGGTTTGTCGCCTTGGCAGCTCAAAGAAGAGGGCGATCGCTGGTATGGACGCGGCAGCGCAGATAATAAAGGCCAGCACTGCGTCAACCTGGCCGCGCTGGAGCAGGTGTTTTCTGCGCGCGGCGGCAAACTGGGCTTCAACTGTAAAATCCTGTTTGAGATGGGTGAAGAGATCAGCTCGCCTGGGCTGGCAGAAATTTGTCAGCAGCAGCAAGAATTACTGCGCGCCGACCTGTTTATCGCCTCTGACGGCCCGCGCCTCAATGCAGTCCGCCCCACGTTGTTTCTTGGTTCACGCGGCGCGGTAAACTTCCGCCTGACGATTAACGCTCGCGACAACGCTTACCATTCCGGCAACTGGGGCGGTCTGCTTAGCAATCCCGGCACGCAACTCGCCAATGCTATCGCCTCTCTGGTCAATGCTCAGGGCGTGTTACAGGTTGAGGCGCTGAAACCCGATTCTCTCACCGAGGCGGTACGTGAAATTCTCAGCGACGTTGAAGTGGGCGGTATGCCGGGCGATCCTGAACTGGCAGCCCACTGGGGCGAGCCAGGGTTATCTCCGACGGAACGATTGTATGGCTGGAATACGCTGGAAGTGCTGGCGTATGAAACCGGCAATTTAGCGCGTCCGATGAATGCAATTCCTGGTAAGGCCACGGCGGTTTGTCAGCTGCGTTTTGTTGTGGGAACAGACTGGCAGAATCTGGTGCAGCACGTTGAAGCGCATTTGCGTCAGCACGGTTTTGATAATGTCGATGTTGAGTTTATGCGAGGTTCACCGGCTACCCGTCTTGATCCTCTCAATCCGCTGGTGGCTTGGGCGCTGGAAAGTCTGGCTATTAGCAGCGGCAAAAAACCCGCGTTACTGCCCAATCTGGGGGGCTCGCTGCCGAATGAAGTTTTTTCCGATATTCTCGGTTTACCCACATTATGGGTTCCGCATTCCTATCCCGCCTGCGGTCAGCATGGCGTGAATGAACATATGCTGAAGTCAATAGCGCGTGAAGGTTTGCAGATCATGACACGCCTGTTTTGGCAGTTAGGTGAAGAGGGCGAACAGCTGATAGCTCGCCATCGTGCTTATCAGGGCGGTGTAAAATGAGCAGTCTGGCCCAAGAAATGCCATTAGCAAAACCGAGCCTGCATAAAACGCTGTTTGCGACCTGTATCGGTAATGCGCTGGAGTGGTTTGATATTGCGGTTTATGGTTTCTTCGCCAGCTATATTGCACACAACTTTTTCCCTACCAGCGATCCTTCAGTGTCCATGCTCCTGACTTTTGGCAGCTTTGGTGTCTCGTTTTTGATTCGTCCGTTGGGTGCCATTGTGCTAGGCAACTACGCCGATCGTCATGGGCGCAAGAAAGCCCTTTTGCTCTCCATCAATTTGATGATGCTGGGCGGCGCGATGATTACCTTTATGCCGAGCTATGCCACCCTCGGCCTGGCTGCGCCGCTGCTGATTTTAATGGCGCGTCTGATTCAGGGATTCTCTGCTGGTGGCGAATTTGGCAGCTCAACGGCATTTTTGGTTGAACACTTCCCGGAACGCAAAGCTTTCATCGCCAGTTGGCAGTTCGCCACGCAGGGCGCGAGTACCTTAATGGCGTCGGCGTTTGGCCTGGGATTAACGCAGCTACTGACAGAGGCGCAGATCCAGGATTGGGGCTGGCGAATTCCCTTTGCTTTTGGCCTGCTGATTGGTCCACTGGGCTGGTATATTCGCCGCAACATTCATGAACCTGCCAGCTTCGTTCAACAGGAGAAGCATGCAGCGCCGCTGAAAGCGCTGTTTGGCAAGCAGAAGTCGCTGATTACGCTGGCGATTGGCTTAATGGTGATTTCAACCGCCGTCAATTACATGCTGAACTACATTCCAACCTACGCCACGAAAACGCTGCATTTACCGGGATCGGTAGCGTTTAGTGCCACGCTGGTGGCAGGCATTATCCTGACGGTGGTCACGCCGGTGATGGGGTTGTGGGCGGAGAAAATTGGACGTTTACCCTTGATGTGGGGATCGCTGCTGCTGCTGATCATCACCATCTATCCGGCATTCAAAGGGATGGTGAATCACACCACGCCAACTACGCTCATTCTGTTGGTCGGTTGGATGGCGCTGCTGAAATCGATCTATTTTTCGACCGTGCCGTCGGTGATGGCGGATATTTTCCCGCTCACCACCCGAGCCAGCGGCATGGCGATCAGCTACAACGTGGCGGTAACGGTTTTTGGAGGTTTTGCACCGCTGATTTGCAGCATGTTAATCAGCAGTACCGGCAGCAGCCTGGCACCAAGCTATTACTTGATGGCCGTCGCGTTATTGAGTGGTTTGGCCTTATTGCGTAGCGGCAAGCGCATGGCATAAAGAGATCGGGCCGCTGAAAAGAGCGGCCCGGCTTGATATATGAAACAATGTGAGCCGCAGTGCGCCCAAGTGCTTATTCAAGCAGGCGACCAGGGTGAACAAGCGCCGCCAACGTCTCTGCGCCAATAACTATGATGGAGAATTAGGTGAATTGCAGATAGGCGACATGGGTCTGCAGATACTCTTCCAGTCCATGTTTCCCATCGGCTCCGCCGACGCCTGATTTCCGCCAGCCCGCATGGAAACCCTGCATCGCTTCAAAATTCTCACGGTTAACGTAGGTTTCACCAAACTTCAGCTTACGCAGCGCGTTCATCGTCGTATTGATGTTTTGCGTGAAAATCGAGGAAGTTAAGCCATATTCGCAATCATTCGCCAGTGCAATGGCTTCATCCAGCGTTTTGAACGTCATGACAGGTAATACCGGGCCAAAGATCTCGTCACGCATGATCTCCATATCCTGGCGCACGTTAGTGATAATGGTTGGCTCAAAGAAAAACCCTTTATCGCCAGCACGTTTGCCACCCAGCACCAGGTTGCCGCCATCTGCCAGCGCATTAGCCACTTTCTGCTCAACGCGAGCCAATGCAGCGGAAGTGATCAGTGGCCCCATATCGATATCCGCTTTTTCGGCTGGATTGCCGAATTTAACCTCTTTAAAGGCGGCTGTAATGGCTGTCAAAAAGCGATCGTAGATGCCTTCCTGCACATAAACACGTTCCACACAGTTACAGACTTGTCCGGTATTGATGACGCGTGAGCTAACAATCGCTTTTACGGCGATATCCAGGTCAGCATCATCCATCACGATGGCGGGCGCTTTACCGCCCAACTCCAGCGACACTTTAGTGACGTTTTTGGCTGCTGCTTCCATGGTGGCGATGCCAGCACCGACGCTGCCAGTCAGGCTGACCAGGCCCACTTTCGGGTTTGCAGCCAGTTCCTGTCCCACTTCTGGGCCATAACCGTACACAAAGTTGATCACGCCGTTGGGTAATCCGATCTCTTGCAGAATTTCAGCAAAAATACCGGCATTGTTTGGGGTCACTTCGCTGGGTTTAATGACGATGGTGTTGCCGGTAATCAACGCCGGTGCGGCTTTGCGCGCAATCAAAAAGAAGGGAAAGTTCCACGGTAAATTACCGGTGGTGACGCCAATCGCCTTTTTGAACAGGAAAATATTCTCATTGGGACGATCGCTGTTAATGATTTCGCCTTCATAGCGGCGCGCCCATTCCGCCATATATTCAAGATAATCGGCGGTAAACAACACTTCAGTCTGTGCGAGTCCTTGCGTTTTACCGCCTTCGGCCACAATGGTTGCCGTCAGTTCAGGCTCTCGCTTGCGAATAGCGGCCGCAATTTTGCGTAACCAAATACCACGCTCAACAGCGGGCAACGCTTCCCAGCCTGGCTGCGCGGCTTCTGCTGCGCTGATAGCACGGCTGGCGTCGGCAGCACTGCCTTCAGGAATACGTGACAGCAATGCTTCGGTTGAAGGGTTGATAACTTCAATCCATTTATCGTTCTGGTGGGTGACAAATTCGCCATTAATATAATGTTGAAGATGAGTTGTCATTCGAAGTGCTCTCCGCTATCGGTACGTTACATTTATGTAAGCTAAAGGATGTAATAAGTGCAGCCTGAAACAGATCAAGGTGTAGCACCTTTTTCTGGTTGCCAGCGGAGAATCAGACATGGCAGTCAATCGCAGGTTGACGTGACCTTCACAGCAAATCTGCGAGTTTGTTGTAAAATAAAGGTGTTATACCTTAAATGATTCGCGCGCCAGGAAGGCAACAAGCTTGTGCTTTCTCATGTGATTACGCCGTCAGGTGACGGGGACGAACGAGGTGAGTCAACGCATCTGCAGCGTAAAGCAGGTTGGATAGGGTGGTTTAAACGAGGGCGAGATCATGGCAAATGGTTGGGCGTCTGACGGCGCAGTGCAAGAACAGATCGACAGCACAGTGAATGACGAGATTAGCCGTGTCCGTCAGTCGCTAGGTCAGGGTGAAAGTGCCACAGAGTGCGAAGCTTGCGGCGAGCCCATTCCTGAAGCGCGACGTAAGGCGCTGAAAGGTGTGCGCTATTGCGTAGCCTGCCAGGAAAAAATGGATAAACAGCAGAAGGGCGCAGGACTGTTTAATCGTCGCGGCAGCAAAGACAGCCAGCTGCGCTAAAAGATCAGGAACCGGGCATTGCCAGACCGCTGCCGATGAACCAGGCGAGAAAGCCGACGCCTGCCACGATAATGGCGATGGGAAACAAAATACCAATTCTCATTATTTTCCTGCTATTCAGTGAAAAAAACGATTTTATCACGCTAACTGCAACACTGCGCGATGGGTTTTCAGCAGGGTGAAGAGCTGGAACTGCGTCTCGTCATCCACCTGACGTAAAACGTCACCCTTCTGATAAGTAATGTGATGCACATGCCCTAACTGACGCCAGACCACAATGGCTGAAGCCACCAGCGCGCAGTTTTCCTCAATTTGAATACATTCCACCGTCGCGTAATGCGATTCATCAAGTCCATTGATAAATATTTTTACCGCTTCGGCAGGCAAAATCGCGCGAATATCATCCAGCATCACGCGGCTGACGGCGCGTGAGAGAAACAGCGTTAACCACTTCGTTGTCATCACAATCCCTGATATCGATGGATTTTCCCTGTTTATACGGCCTTGGCTGGGCAATGAAAAGCGTTCTTTGTCTCTTTGCCAATTTTGCTGATAGGGCGGCAATCAACACGAAAATGTGCTGCGCCACACAGCAATTCAGTAAAAAAATCATAATAATAAGCGACTTAACAGGTTGAGTGTCCGACTTTCCGACAAATGTGATTTTGTGATCTCTGACGGGAATAACGGTTAAATATTGCCACTACGCCTTCGCCTTCGGCAGCCATTCAAAGGCTGATGAATTCCTGCAAAACGTAGACTGCGTGCTAAGCGGGAATCTTCGGATTTCTGTAGGCCTCAACCTTACGAAGGAATAACAATGAACAGTGCCATTATTGCAGGTATCTTCTGGCATTTTGTCGGAGCTGCCAGTGCCGCGTGTTTCTACGCGCCATTTAAACAGGTGAAAAGATGGTCATGGGAAACCATGTGGTCAGTTGGCGGCATCATGTCCTGGCTGATTTTGCCTTGGGCAGTCAGCGCCGTATTACTGCCAAATTTCTGGGCGTATTACAGTAGTTTTACTCTTTCACAGTTGATGCCGGTGTTTCTGTTTGGTGCGATGTGGGGCATAGGAAACATCAACTACGGGTTAACGATGCGTTACCTTGGCATGTCGATGGGGATTGGTATCGCCATTGGCATCACGCTGGTCGTCGGTACGCTTATGACGCCCCTGATTCAGGGCCGTTTTGGCGAGCTCTTTGCTTCAACTGGCGGGCTGTTAACGCTGTTAGGTGTGTTTGTAGCCCTGATCGGCGTAGCGATTGTTTCGCGTGCGGGTTTACTTAAAGAACGCGCACTGGGAATCAATGCCGAAGAGTTCAACCTGAAGAAGGGCTTAGTACTGGCTGTGATGTGCGGGATTTTTTCTGCTGGCATGTCCTTCGCCATGGACGCAGCCAAACCTATGCATGAGGCGGCAGGGCAATTAGGCATTGATCCCCTGTATGTCGCTTTACCAAGCTATGTGGTCATCATGGGAGGGGGCGCCTTGGTTAACCTTGGTTTCTGTTTCTTCCGCTTGATGACCAAACCCGAGTTGTCGATACGCAAAGATTTTTCTGTGGCTAAGCCACTGCTGCTCGCCAACGCAGCCTTTGCCGTATTGGGTGGCACCATGTGGTATCTGCAATTTTTCTTCTATGCATGGGGCCACGCCAAAATCCCACCGCAGTATGACTATGTAAGCTGGATGCTACACATGAGCTTGTATGTGCTGTGTGGTGGCTTGGTTGGCCTTCTGCTGAAAGAATGGAAGTCAGCGGGGCGCCGTCCGGTTAGCGTACTGTCGATTGGCTGCGTGGTCATTATCATCGCTGCCAATATCGTTGGCTTAGGCATGGCGGTGTAGATCTTATATCCAGATGCATTACAGCGAGCCTTAACCGGCTCGCTTTATTGTTTTTCAGTATCAGGAATTTTAAGCGTGTGACGAGGCGAAAGAAAACGCTGGCGCCAGGCGCTGGGGGTTAATCCAGTATCTCGCGTGAATACCACAGAAAAATAGTTACTGTCATCAAAGCCGCAGCGCGCGGCCACTTCTCCGATTAAACAGTCTTGTGTACGCAATAAATACTTTGCCTGACACAGTTGCAGTTGGCGCAGGTAATGGCCAACGGTCATCCCGGTTTGCTGACGAAACAGCTGTTTTAGCGATCGCTCATTGAGTTGGTTTTGCTGACAAAACACGGCAAGGTCAAAGGGCCTGGCAACGGCACCTTGCAGTGCTGACATCAACAAATCGAGTTGTTCACCTTCAGGCAAAGCCCAAGGCCGATCAGCGGCATAGCCGTGACGACGCAAGATGATGGCTAACTGAAGGAAAAGTGCTTCTGAAAGTTGAATGGAGAGAGGATCGGTTTTGCGGCTTTCCCGTTCAAGCTGACTGATCACGCCGCGCGCCAGCGCCATGCCGCGCGTGGTTAAGCGCCAGCATCCTGGCGCATCGTGACCTTGTGAAGGGATGAGTTGCTGCCAGTCCAGTCCCAAACCAAAGCGATCGCGACAATAGAGAATGTTATCCAGCACTAAATCGTTGACGCTGTCATAGCTGTGGCAATCATTATCTCGGATATAGAAAACGTCGCCGCAGGTGACTAACCAAGGTCGATCATTCAAGACATGCAAGCCATTGCCTCGCCAAACAATGACAATTTCGCTGAACTCATGCCGATGAGGGGGAAATGAGGGTTGAGGCATACGTTCTGCCACCGCAACTGGGAGGTTAGGGGCAGGAAAATAATCCTCTCGGCTGAGTAACAACGTCATGGCTGGCTCCTCTATAACATCTGCTGGCGCTCCGCCCGTGGAGCACAGCCAAATTCACGCCTGAACAAAGTAGAGAAGTGATTGCTGTCACCAAAACCACATTGAAAGGCGATATCCGTAATGCGCATATCACTGTGACGCAGCAAGTGACGCGCTTGCAACAAGCGCAGCCGGTTGAGATAACGCTGCGGCGTACTGCCTGTTTGCTGCTTCATTTGCCGATGTAGCGTACGCAGCGAGAGCGAAAAACGATCCGCTATCTCATCCCATATAATTTCATCACTGTAATGATCGTTCAACCAGTCCAGTAAACGGTGTAAACGCGCCTCCTGATCCTGTGCATTTTCGTCACGGCAGGCTTCACGCAATAACACCAGCAGCTGCAAGAACAGTTGCTCCTGACGCGCTTGTTTTTCCAGTGACCAGGCCTGATCCTGGCGCATTTGTGCCACCACGTTCAACGCCTGCGCCATCACTTTATGATTGATGCGCCAATGTGATGAATATTGACCATCCTGGTCGCAGGGCAGCAGCGCTTGCAGGCCAGAGAGAAAACGAAACGCGCTGGGGCTGCGGTAAAGCACATTCGTCAGGCAAAGGTTTTCCGTTTGCTCATATAAGTGGCGATCGTGATCGCGGATAAAGCAGACGCATCCTGCACATAACGTTTGTGGCTGACCATTAAAGACATGAATTCCCGATCCCTGTTCAACCAGCACAATTTCGTGGAAATCATGATGATGCTCTGGAAAAGCCTGTTGCGGCACGCGAGGTTCAATCGCTATCGCGTAATCACCTTCAGGGAAAAAATCGGCACTGTGTAAAATGGTCATGGTCGCCTCTTATTATCGTTAACAAAAACGTAACCGAGTCTAAAGAGGACACCCAAACTCTACCTTGAATTTTTACCTTAACTCAGCAGGAATTATGCTGTTTATTTAAGAAAGCCGCAGTAGATAACAGAATTGCGGCGAATGTCACATCCCCTCGCATGCCACCTCTGTGATCTCCCTCACGAACATCTTTGCAAGTCTGCCAGCGCTAATGCGCCACTGGCAGTATGCGGAAGGTGCAGAAAGGGCAAGGTTTCTACTCTGTGAACATCAAATCACAGGAAGAACACGCCATGAGTAAGCGAAATATCGTTGCCATAGATTTAGGCGCATCCAGCGGACGAGTGATGCTTGCCCACTGGGATGCAGCGACCCGCCATCTCAATCTGCGTGAAGTCAAACGCTTCGCCAATCAACGTCAACGCCGCGCCGGCTATGACTGTTGGGATGTCGATCAGCTCGAACAGGAGATTCGTGCTGGTCTGGCCCAGTTAGATCAGGAAGGTATCGTACCCGATAGCATCGGTATTGATACGTGGGGTGTAGACATGGTGCTGCTGAATGCCCAGGGTGAGCGCGTTGGCGAAGCGGTTAGCTATCGTGATGCACGTACTCACGGCGTGATGGAGCGTGCCCTGCGAGAAGTGGGCAAAAGTGCCATCTACGCACGCACCGGTATTCAGTTCCTGCCTTTTAATACGCTGTATCAAATGCGTGCGCTGCATGAGTCGCAACCCGACTGGCAAGCTGACGTAGCACATGCCCTGATGATTCCTGATTACCTGCATTATCGCCTGACTGGCAACATGAACTGGGAATATACCAACGCCACGACGACCCAAATGCTGAATATCGAAAGCGGCGAATGGGATGCCGATTTGCTGGCATGGGCAGGCGTTGAGGCTAAATGGTTTGGCAAGCCCCAGGCGCCAGGCAACACCATCGGCTTTTGGAAAAGCGCAACCGGCCAACCCATTCCGGTGATCGCCGTTGCCACCCATGATACCGCCAGCGCAGTTTTAGCCACGCCGTTGATGCAGGATGATTCCGCTTACCTCAGTTCAGGCACATGGTCATTGATGGGGTTTGAAAGCTTACAACCTTACGCTTCAGAAGCTGCGATGCGCGCCAATATTACGAATGAAGGTGGCGCAGAAGGGTATCGGGTGCTGAAAAATATCATGGGCTTATGGCTACTACAGCGAATTTGCAGCGAACTGAATATTGAAGATTTGTGCCAACTGATCGCCGAAACAACACACGAACCCGCCTGCCGCTCGCTGATTAACCCTAACCATGCGCGCTTCATCAATCCCGACAGCATGGTTGGTGAAATTCAAAATGCCTGCGCTGAACAAGGTATGCCTGTTCCGCAATCTGCTGCTGCTTTAGCCCGCTGCATCTTTGACAGCCTGGCGCTGCTTTATCGTGAAGTGATGGGTGAGCTGGCGACGCTGCGTGGACAAAATTTCAGCCAGTTACACGTGGTCGGCGGTGGCTGCCAAAACCATTTTCTTAATCAACTTTGTGCCGATGCCTGTGAAATCTCGGTGCTGGCGGGGCCAATTGAAGCCTCAACGCTCGGCAACGTCGGATGCCAGCTGATCGCGCTCGGCGAACTGACCGACGTGGCGGATTTCCGTCGCTGCGTAGCGAAGAACTTCCCACTCAAAAAATTTGAACCGCAAACTAACAGCGCTTTTGGTGCCAGCCAGGCACGCTTCACCGCGCTGAGCCAACCTGCTAAGGAACTCGCTTATGACTAAGCTAATTGAACAAGCCTTTGAACTGGCTAAACAACGTTTCGCTGAAATTGGTGTTGATGTAGAAGAAGCCATTAAGCGACTGGACAGCGTGCCTGTTTCAATGCACTGCTGGCAGGGAGATGATGTTCGTGGATTTGAAAACCCGCAAGGCACCTTAACGGGTGGGATTCAGGCAACGGGAAATTATCCCGGTCGTGCACGTACAGCAGAAGAGCTGCGCGCCGATCTTGAGAAAGCGTTGTCATTGATTCCTGGGCCTAAACGCCTGAATCTGCATGCTATTTATCTGGAAAGCGACACGCCGGTTGATCGCGATGCTATTGAACCGAAACATTTCGCTAACTGGGTAGACTGGGCTAAGAAAAATAAACTGGGCTTGGACTTCAACCCAAGCTGCTTCTCACATCCTTTAAGCGCAGACGGCTTCACGCTGTCTCACACCGATAAAAATATTCGCCAGTTCTGGATTGATCATTGCAAAGCCAGCCGCCGTATTTCTGCTTACTTTGGCGAGCAACTCGGTACGCCTTCCGTCATGAATATCTGGGTGCCAGATGGCATGAAAGATATCACCGTTGATCGCCTGGCTCCGCGTCAACGCCTGATGAGCGCGCTGGATGAAATTATCGCTGAGAAGCTCAATCCAGAACATCATATTGATGCGGTCGAAAGTAAGTTGTTCGGTATAGGTGCCGAAAGTTACACCGTCGGGTCAAATGAATTCTTCCTGGGATACGCCAGCAGCCGTCAAACCGCATTAACGCTGGATGCCGGACATTTCCACCCAACCGAAGTGATCTCTGACAAAATTTCTGCCGCCATGTTGTACGTACCACGCCTGTTACTGCATGTCAGCCGCCCGGTGCGTTGGGACAGCGATCATGTGGTGCTGCTTGACGACGAAACGCAAGCCATTGCCAGTGAAATCGTACGTCACCAGCTGTTCGATAAAGTACATATCGGTCTCGATTTCTTCGACGCATCCATTAACCGCATCGCCGCGTGGGTCATCGGTACGCGTAACGCGAAAAAAGCGCTGCTGCGCGCCTTGCTGGAACCCACCGACCGCTTGCGTAAGGTGGAAGCGGAAGGTGATTACACCGCGCGCCTGGCGCTGCTGGAAGAACAAAAATCACTGCCCTGGCAGGCGGTGTGGGAAGCCTGGTGCCTGCGTCACGACGTCCCGGCTGATGCCAGCTGGTTAAGCGATGTCCGTCATTACGAACAGCAAATTTTGAATCAACGTTAAGGATTTCACTATGCAAAGCATTCTTTCTTCCTGGTTTGTTAAAGGAATGGTTAAAGCCACGAGCGACATGTGGTTGAAAGGCTGGGATGAGCGCAACGGCGGCAACGTTAGCCTGCGTTTGCTGGAAGAGGAGGTGAAGCCTTTTGCTGCGGATTTCTATGCTGAGCCGCGCTGCATCGAACTGACGCAACCTGCGCCAGCGCTGGCAAATTGTTGGTTCCTGGTCACCGGCTCCGGTAAGTTTTTCCGCAATGTACAGCTCGATCCAGCAGATTGTCTGGTATTGCTGCAGGTAGATGATAAAGGCTTGTCATACAAAATTCATTGGGGCTTGTCGAATGGCGGATTGCCAACCTCAGAACTGGCCTCGCACTTCCAGTCGCATTGTGTGCGTAAAGAGGTCAGTAACGGTGTAGATCGCGTCATTATGCATTGTCATGCCACCAACTTTATGGCGCTGAGCTATGTGGTTGAACTCGATTCTGCTCGCTTTACCCGTTTGTTATGGGAAGGCAGTACCGAGTGTCTGGTGGTCTTCCCGGATGGTGTGGGCATTCTGCCATGGATGGTACCGGGCACCGACGGCATTGGCGCCGCTACCGCCGAACAGATGCAGTCGCATACGCTGGTGATGTGGCCTTTCCACGGGATTTTTGGCACAGGACCAACGCTGGATGAAGCTTTTGGCTTAATCGACACCGCAGAAAAATCGTCAGAAGTGATTGTGAAAGTGCTTTCGATGGGCGGTATACGTCAAAGCATTACCACTGAGCAGTTGATTGCTTTGGGTGAACGCTTCGGCGTGAAACCGTGGCAGCCAGCGCTGGATGTAGGACCTGCCAATGCTGCGTAGAGCGTTTGTTATGCAGGTGAACGCAGATTGCCATGCAGAGTATGAGCGTCGCCATTCACCTATCTGGCCAGAGCTGTCCGAAACGCTCAAAGCGCACGGCGCACACAATTATGCCATCTGGCTGGATGCCGATCGTAATTTACTGTTTGCAAGCGTAGAGATTGAGTCGGAAGAGCAGTGGAATGCGGTGGCACAAACAGACGTTTGTCAGCGCTGGTGGGCTTCAATGAAAGATTTGATGCCATCGAATCCCGATAATAGCCCTAAAAGCCAGGCCTTGAAGCCAGTGTTTTTTCTGGAATAGCGTTTGGCAGTAATTTTGCGAATAAAAGGGGGCGGATAATGCGCCCCCTTTATTTAGTGCTGACCCTGACACAAACCGGTTAACGTTGGCCACATTGCCATCAGCGTATCAATAATACTGTCGAGATCTTTTCTTAAAGCCCCTTCACGTGCCCGCACAGACATCCCTTGCAGCATACAGGCGAGATAACGCGATAATGACTCAATGTTTACTTTTTGGTTGAGTTCGCCGCGCTGCTGACGCGCCACTAAAAAACGACTCAACGTCGCTTCCTGCGCCTGATTTTGCTGCTTCAGCATATTAGCAATTTCGCTGGATGATGCGGACAACGCCGTCGACGTGCAGATAAAGAAGCAGCCAGAAGGTGAATTCCGGTCAGTGAAGCAGGCGGCTGTCGCGCGGAAATAGCCTTCAATGGCTTTATCTACCGCAAGATGATCATCATCAAGTGCCGCTTCACGATAAGCACAGAACTTTTCTGTATAGCGCGCCATAGCCGCTCTAAACAAACCTTCTTTATTAACAAACTCTGCATAGAGTGTAGGTGCTTTAGCGCCAGTGGCGGCGACCAAATCGGCCAGCGATGTTCCTTCGTAACCATGCGTCCAGAAAAGTGTCAGTGCTTTATCCAGCGCAGCCTCACGATCAAACACTTTTGGGCGGCCCCGACATTTCTTCACATCGCAATCTTGTACCTGGCTCATACAACCTCACTACTTTAGAAACACTCTAATAAATTACCGATCATTAACTTAATTAGCAAGGTGCTCTGTCAACGGGCTGTAAACGCGTTGCCAATTTGTGCCTTACCGCAAACTATCCGCCCCAATGGTTAAGTGAAAATCCATGCTAAAGCCCATAATCACGCCACTTCGCGATTAAAATAACGCTCATTAAATAAATATTGACGACAACCGAGTAACAGGTCTATCATTTATTTAACGGTCGTTAATTAAATGGCGACAACGATTTTTAAACCTCATTCGTAAGCGAGAAAATATTATGAACAACATCAAATTCACTCTGGCAGCGGTTGCACTTTCTACTCTGACTTTTGGTGCTTTTGCTGCAGAACAAGTTTCCAGCGATCCACTGAACCAACAGCAGGTCGGTACCATTTCTGTCCAGGCCGGTAGCAGCCTTGACTCGGTTGAAGCGCAATTGAATGCGAAAGCAGACGCAGCGGGTGCCAAATCATTCCGCATTATCTCAACAACCGGTCAGAACAAATTGCACGGCACTGCTGTGATTTATCAGTAATTGAAGAATTGAGAAGGGGTTCGTTATGAAAAAGCTACATATTGCCTTGATGGCAATCGCGCTAGGCAGCGTCTCGTTTGCCTCGCTAGCTGCGCAGGAAGTGAGTCATACGCCATTAGATCAACAGCAAGTGGGTGTGATTAGCGCCACCGGCAGCACTAATCTCACTTCGCTTGAGCAACAGCTCTCCGAGAAGGCCAGCGATGTGGGGGCAAAGTCTTTCCGCATCACTTCGACCTCTGGCAACAACAACCTGCATGGCACAGCCGTTCTTTATAAATAAACAGTGATAAATAAGTCACTAAGCAGGCTTCAGATAAGGAAACTTATCTGAAGCCTTTTTTTAGCCGTTTGAACGTAACTGCGGATAACGGCGGAAGATATAGACACACCAGAGCAGCGCAACCAGACCAATTATCCCGCCGACATTCCCTACATCAGCCATTCGCATATGCAGGCTAACCTGGTTGCCTAACAGTGCACCGGCACCAATGCCAATATTATAGATGCCGGACATTAATGACATGGCGACGTCCGTCGCATCAGGCGCCAGCGAAAGCACCCGTACCTGCATTGCCAGACCAATCATCATCATCGACATGCCCCAAATTACGCACAATGTCGAGATAGCTGCAGGACGAACCGCAGCAAAAATCAGTAATCCCATGCACAGCGTAATCAGTGCTACCGCCGAAATTAACAGCGCAGACGGAAATTTATTACCCAGTGAGCTAAACAGGATGCTGCCGAGAATACCCGCCGATCCAAACAGCAGCAGCAGCAGCGTGGTAAAATTCTCACCAGAGTTCGCCACCACCTGCATAAAAGGCTCGATGTAGCTGTAAGCGGTGTAATGCGCCGTCACAACTAAAGTAACCAGCACATACATACTGACTAACGCCGGGCGGCGAAACAGCATTGGCACGCTGCTGAGAGAACCGGTGTGTTCGCTTGGCAGGCGCGGCAAAATGCGAGCCAGCATGATCATCAACACCAACGCGGTAAGGCCAATGATGCCAAACGTTGTGCGCCAGCCAAGGTATTGCCCAACGACGCGTCCAATCGGCACGCCTAATACCATCGCCAAAGCAGTTCCGGTCGCTAACATGCTCAGCGCCTGTGTTTTCTTGCCCGCAGGTGCAACGCGGATCGCCAGTGAGGCGGTGATCGACCAAAAAACCGCGTGTGACAACGCAATGCCGATACGAGAAACAATCAGCGAGGTAAAGTCCCAGGCGAAAGTTGTCAGCACATGACTCACGATAAAGATGACAAACAGCACCGCCAGCAGCATGCGCCTTTCAACGTTGCGCGTTAGCAGCATCAACGGCAATGAAAGCAGCGCGACGACCCACGCATAGATGGTCAGCATGATGCCAACATCAGCGGTTTTCATCGAAAAGTCGGCGGCAATATCAGACAACAGGCCAACAGGCACAAATTCGGTGGTGTTAAAAACAAACGCAGCGATTGCCAGCAGCACCACGCGTAGCCAGGCCGTTTTACGGGAAACAGTTATTGATTGCATGAGGAGTCAATTAGTCAGAACAGCGAAATTGGATGACGTTGAGCATCCAGTGAAAGTGACTTGCGTCACAATTTAGCGACTATTGTGGATGAAGAATGCGGATTACGAAACCTTGAAATCCGCTTTTATTATTGAATATTTTTTATCGCCCCCAGTGAAGGCGATAGCCTGAGGTTATCTACCGCGCCGTTGACCCGGCATCATGCGCATCAGCGTGTTGTCTTTCAAAAGATAGTGATGAAACAGTGCCGCAACAACATGCAGCCCTACCAGCCAATAACCCAACGGTGCCAGCGTTTCATGCCAGTCAATCAACGTATCGGATAAATCGACGTTGGGTTCACTGGCAACCGGCATCGACAGGCCAAATAACCACCAGTCGCGACCACGAAGATAACGCGAAGCGAGCCCTAAAATCGGCAGCGAGATGAACAGGGCATAAATTAAGGTGTGAGTGAGATGCGCCAGTCCTGTTTGCCAGCGCGGCGCGGGTGGCAAAATCGCCGGGCTGCGATGGCGTATGCGCAGAAATAACCGGGAAAGCATGATAACCAGTACCGTCGCGCCGGCACTAAAATGCGTAACAATTAGCGTATAACCTTGCCACGAACCACGCTGGGCAAAGCCGCGAAGTTCGATAGTGCTATAAGCAATAACAATGAGAAAGAAGGTAAGCCAGTGTAAGGCAATCTGTGACGCCGCAAATTTTTCCCGCATGTTAAATCCGAACAAAGAGAATCAAGAAGCCTAACATAGCGGAAACGGATGTAAATGCTTAACAAATTGACACAGCAGCAGCGATATTAGCCTGCCGTGAAGGGCAGGCTACTATCAGAGACAGACCATGTGCTTTAGTCCCACGCTATTCTGGATGTTCAGCTTTTTTTTTAGCGTGACGGGACAGCAGTTATCGCATCCTAATGCATTGGGATAATATTTGCGTGCTTGCTGAATAGCGGCTGTTGGGGCGTAAAAACTGCCCAGAAAAAGTCGTCCCGCCTGGGACGGCAAGTATTTGCACCCTGAAGCATGGACCACATGGTTATCGTTATACCCTGATTGTTTATTGACGTAATAGTAAAGAGCCATAGGGCATCCTCATTGCTGTTAAAAAATGAAAAATTACATTTATCGTTGGAATGGAATCGATTATAGCGAGGAAAATACGTTTTGTTTCATTTGGCCCTGATAACCTAACGATTTATCGTCTGGCGATCAAAAAAGGGCGCTTGCGCGCCCTTTGTAAGAGATTAATTAAATTACAGCTTTCGACATTGCAACCGTCTGGCGACGAGTAAGGCAAGCAACAGCAATACGGTGATGAAAAGGGTAATGCCTGTCCAGCCGTAGCGATGCCAGAAAAGCCCGCCCAAGGTTCCGGCAACGCTGGAACCCAAATAGTAACTAAACAGATAGAGTGACGAGGCCTGACCTTTGGCACGGCGGGCGCGGGGGCCAATCCAGCCGCTGGCGACAGAGTGTGCGGCGAAGAAGCCCGCCGTGAATAACATCATGCCAATCAAAATGACCCAAACAGAACTGAAAGCAGTAATAAGAAGCCCGGTCAGCATAATTGCTGTAGCGCCGAACATCACCGGTCCACGCCCCAGTTTGCTGGTCAGCGCTCCGGCTTTGGGAGAGCTCCACGATCCTGTCAGATAAACCACAGACAATAAGCCGACAACTGCCTGACTTAAATGCCACGGCGCACCCAGTAAACGATAGCCGATGTAATTGAACAGGGTCACAAAGGCACCCATCAGTAGGAAGCCTTCAGCAAACAGCAGCGGCAAGCCTTGATCACGCCAGTGCAGGCGAAAGTTAATGATCAGGCTGCGTGGTCGCAGTGAGGCGGGACGAAAATGGCGGGAAGCGGGCAAAATTTTCCAGAACATCACCGCAGAAGCCAGTGCAAAGCAGCCAATCACTGCAATCGCAATCCGCCATGAGTAAAAGTCTGTTAAAACGCCGCTGATCAGACGGCCACTCATGCCACCAATCGAATTACCGCTGATGTATAACCCCATTGAAAAAGCAACCATGCGGGGGTGGATCTCTTCACTCAGATAGGTCATTCCCACCGCAGCAACACCGCTTAACGACAGACCAATTAAAGCGCGCATCAATAATATGCCGTGCCAGCTGGTCATTGTCGCAGAGATAAGCGTACAGATAGCAGCCAGCATCAACGCGGTTACCATCACTGGTTTCCGTCCAATGGCGTCAGACAGCGGGCCAGTTACCAGCAAACCTAATGCCATTAAACCGGTTGAAATCGACAGAGAGATACTGCTTGCAGCGGGCGAAACACCAAATTGCTGGGAGAGAACCGGCAAGATAGGTTGAACACAGTAAAGTAGAGCAAACGTGGCTAAACCGGCAGAAAACAGCGCCAGAGTCACACGCATGAATTGCGGCGTTCCGCGTTCTATCCATCCTGACGTCGAGACGGGAGCGGGTGAACGGGGTGATTCATCATCGATTATCACCGCCTGAGAAGAGCGACTCACGGAAATACCTCCTTTGTTCCTGATTCGTCAACTCTAGAAAAGCTGGATTAGGTTGTCTAATATATTAATAATCTCAAATAAGATGTTTTACATATGAATATAGAGCTGCGTCATCTCCGGTACTTTATCGCTGTGGCCGAAGAGCTGCATTTTGGTCGCGCCGCACAGCGCCTGAATATTTCTCAACCGCCGCTGAGTCAGCAAATTATGCAGCTAGAGGCGGAAACCGGCGCGCAACTGTTTAATCGCACCAACCGCAGCGTAAAACTCACCGCCGCCGGGCAGCAGTTGTTGTCAGATGCACGCGCTATTTTATTGCAGGTGGAACAAGCGGCAGAACGGGCAGCACGCTTACATCGTGGTGAGGAAGGGGAATTACGTATTGGTTTTACGTCCTCGGCACCTTTCACGGGCGTACTTTCCAATGCGTTGTATCAGTTTCGCCAGCGTTGGCCGAAAGTGCATATTCAGATGCAGGAAATCAACACGCGCCAGCAGTTAGCCCCGCTACATGACGGTCGGCTTGATTTAGGTGTCATGCGTAATACGCCACTGCCGGGCGATCTCCGCCATCAACTGCTACTCAGTGAACCGCTTTACGCTGTGGTGCATTGGGCCCATCCTTTGGTGGATGCGGACAAAATCTCCATCAAGGCTTTAGCGTCTGAACCTTTTGTCTTTTTTGATCCTCAAGGGGGAACCGCACTTTACAGTGAAATCCTGGCGCTGCTGCATCGCTATCAAATCAAACCCTATATCACGCAGGAAGTCGGCGAAGCCATGACCATTTTAGGATTAGTTGCCACAGGCTTAGGCGTGTCGATTTTACCCGCTTCGTTTCGACGCGCACGATTAGCCGATGTGGTGTGGTTACCGCTGGAAGAGCCCGATGCGTTATCAGAATTGTGGTTGGTCTGGTCAGGGGAGCGCGAAATAAATGCGCAAATGGATCGAATGATGCAGCTATTGCGGCGTGACTTTGCGGGTTAATCCCTCTTTCCCATCAGCAATGTGTGCGACAAATCACATTTCCAATCAAATATTTGACGCTCAAGGCTAATCTGCCGCACCATATCTCATGTTTATTTAGAAGCGCGAAAATAACCGGGAGCAGGGTGTGAACCTGGACAGTCAACCTGGCCACATTGACCAAATTAAGCAGACTAATGCAGGCGTCGTTTACCGATTAATTGATCTTTATGGTCCCATTTCGCGTATCGAACTCTCCAAACGGGCGCAGCTCGCGCCAGCCAGTATTACCAAAATTGTGCGTGAAATGTTAGAAGCGCATTTGGTGCAGGAAACGGAATTTCAGGAGCCAGGAAGCCGTGGAAGGCCTGCAATTGGCTTGATACTGGATACTGTCGCCTGGCACTATCTGGCGATCCGCCTGCATCATGGCGAGATGACCATGACCCTCCGCGATCTCAGTAGCCGTTCACTGGTTGAAGAGATCCTGCCGTTACCGGAAGAAACTCAACAGCCGTTACTGGCCTCACTTGTGAATGAGGTGGATGCGTTTTTCATTCGCCATCAGCAAAAACTGGAGCGTTTGACGGCAATTGCGATCACGTTGCCCGGACTGATCAATGCGGCATCTGGCGTGGTACATCGTTTACCCGGCTATGCTGTACAGGATATGCCGCTCGGTGAAGTGCTTGCAGCCCGTACCGGACTACCGGTTTTTATTCAGCATGATATCTCCGCCTGGACTCTAGCAGAATCACTGTTCGGTGCTTCACACGGCGCGCAGGATGTCATTCAGATTGTCATTGATGAAACGGTCGGTGCAGGCGTGATCAGCGGTGGTCAGCTACTGCATAAAAGAGGCAGGGCGTTAGTCGAAATCGGTCATACTCAAATCGATCCATACGGTAAACAGTGCTATTGCGGCAATCATGGCTGCCTGGAAACCGTCGCCAGCACCGGCAGTTTGCTGGCGCTGGTCACACAACGATTAGCATCGCAACTCGACAGCACTTTGCATCAGCAACCGCTGACGCTGGAATCGCTTTGCTCGGCCGCAATCGCGGGTGATCGACTGGCATGTGATGCTATTGCCAGTGTCGGCCATCACATTGGCCGCATGTTAGCCATGATGGTTAACATCTTTAATCCGCAACAAATTCTTATCGGTTCACCGCTTAATCAGGCTGCTGAAGTCTTATTCCCCGCAGTAAGTAGCACCATTCATCAGCAAGCCTTACCCGCTTACAGTGCCGAAATTAATCTGGCTACGACCGAATTTCGAGAGCCCGGAACATTAGGTGCCGCCGCTTTAATCAAAGATGCGCTTTACAGTGGATATTTACTGGTGAAGCTATTGCAAGGTTAAGCCTGACTTAACCTTGCGCTAACGCAAGTTGCGTCGCGAACCCTTTCCTTACTATGCCTCTTCGTACTTATGTTGATTGTCGACTGGACAAACCAAGTCTGAAGGAGGATGGGGTGAAAACACTCTTTGTCACCGGCACCGATACTGCTGTTGGGAAAACGGTAGTATCGCGCGCGCTGTTGCAATGTTTTACGCAGGCGAACCTGAGCGCAGTGGGTTATAAACCTGTTGCACGCTGTGCCGCGTCTACACAGAACGGCCTGAGAAATAAAGATGCTTTAATTCTGCAAAGCGCGTCCTCTCTTGCGCTTCCTTATGAAGCGATCAATCCACTGATTTTCGAGGAAGAGGAAATCTGCATCCACCCACACAACAGCATCGATTATGCTCAACTCACTAACGGCTTAAACAGTTTGCAACAGCAAGTCGATCGGGTTGTTGTTGAAGGAACCGGCGGCTGGCGTAGCCTGATGAACGATGAACGGCCGCTTTCTGCTTGGGTAGTCGAGCAGCAACTGCCGGTTGTCATGGTGGTGGGTATTCAATCGGGTTGCATAAGCCATGCACTGTTAACGGCAGAAAGCATTGTCCGTGACGGTTTACCCCTTTTGGGCTGGGTAGCAAATCGCATCAATCCTGGCCTGGCACACTACGCGGACATCATTGATGTTCTCCGCGCCAAAATTGCCGCACCTTTGGTGGGCGAGCTTCCTTATTTGCCCCGCCCAGAGCAACGCGATCTCACCGCTTACCTGGACATATCATTATTACCTGAGGCAGGCGTGCACAGTAGAAGTGCAAACAGCGCCTAGCCCTGCAACTAATGGCATCAAAAAGCAGCACGGTGAACGTAAAGTTTCATGGGCGTCGTGCTGTTTCTTCTGAATAATTTCTCATATTTAACAATAACCTGATTTATTTTCAGCCTGTGAGCTGACGGTGTGGCGCAAAAAATGCATTAGCAGCTTTGATAAATAGCACAGCTAATAACTATTTGCCGGAGCACCATTATGTCGCAATCGCACGAGAAAGGTTTGCTGTACGGGCTTGATGCCCGGATCGGGCCTGTACCCGCTTTTTTTGCCGCGCTACAACATGTTTTGGCCAGCGTGGTCGGAATCATTACGCCGCCGTTGATCATTGGGTCGCTATTAGGGCTTCAGGCCTATATCCCTTATCTGATCAGTATGTCTTTGCTGGTCTCTGGCTTGGGTACGTTTATTCAGGCGCGCCGTTTTGCGGGTATAGGTGCAGGCATGATTTGTCTACAGGGTACCAGCTTCGCTTTCCTTGGCGTGATTCTCTCTGGCGGATTGATGGTGAAAGCGCGGGGTGGCTCACCGGAAGAGATTATGGCGATGCTGTTTGGCTGCAACATGGTGGCAGCCTTCATTCCTATCCTGTTAAGTCGCTGCGTCAAACAATTGCGTAAAGTGCTAACGCCCGTGGTCACGGGCACGGTTATTACGTTGATCGGTATTAGCCTGATAAAAGTCAGCATTACCGATTGGGCGGGAGGACATAACGCGCAGGATTTTGGTGCGCCCGGTAACTTAGCATTAGGCGCATTAACCTTGCTGGTGATTGTGGCATTGAATCGCTCGCGTAACCGTTGGGCCCGCTTAGTCGCTGTGGTGGTGGGCATTACTGTGGGATGTATCGCCGCTGCGTTGACGGGGCACTTGCAACTTAAGCCTGCCGTTGAAACCGCTTGGCTGGTGATGCCTTCGTTCTTCAAATTCGGTTTTAATTTTGACTGGACCCTCTTTGTGCCGATCGCGCTGGTTTCTGTGATCGCGGTGATAGAAGCGGTAGGCGATCTCACTGCTAACTGCATGTTGTCTCAGCAGCCAATTGTGGGTCCTCAGTTTCAACAGCGGTTAGAGGGCGGCATTATGGCGGATGGCATTAGCTGCATGCTGGCTGCCATCTTCTCCGCCTTTCCCAATACCACTTTTGCGCAGAACAACGGCGTGATCCAAATGACCGGCGTTGCGAGTCGTTACGTGGGTATGGTTTTAGGCTTGATGCTGGCGCTGTTGGGGATCTTCCCGGCGATTGGGTCGCTGTTGCAGCAGATTCCGCCACCGGTTTTAGGCGGGGCAACCATTGTGATGTTTGGTAGCGTGGTCGCGGCAGGCATTCGTGTGATGACGCAAACGCCATTAGGCCGACGCGAAATGTTAATTGTGGCCATCTCTTTTGGCATTGGCTTAGGCGTTGAGGCGGTACCCGATGTGCTGAAACAGTTCCCTGTGCTGATCACTAACCTGTTTGGACATGCTGTTACCACAGGCGGTATTTTAGCTATTCTTCTTAACATTATTTTGCCTACTGAGCAGGGCACACTACCGTTAGCGGAAGGCGAAACCGTAAAAGAGCAGTAAGAAAAAGGGCCGTTATGGCCCTTTTTTGTTTTTGCGTTTACATCAAGGATTCAAGCGGCGGCGCGTTCGTCCAGAGCTCAGGTAATCCGCAATATAATCTTGCGAAATTTCTCCGCTATAACGTCCTTCCTCATCCACGATAGGCATCCACACCGTGTTGTGCTCGTAAAGCTTAGAGAGTACCACGCGCAGGTTTTCTTCTGCTTTACCGGTCACTTTAAAGGTGTTCAGGATGTCTTCGCAGTTTCCGCTGGCGTTGCGTGCCTCGCGACGCTTCACAAAGCCCAGAGGTTTACCATCATTATCGACCACCGTAATAGACCGCATGTCATTGTCATCCATCATGCCAAAGGCTTCTGACAACGGCGTCGAGCGTCTAACGGTAATCGTCGGCTGTTGATCGGTAACATCACCTGCTTGCACTAACAGCAGGCGCTTCAAGGTGCGGTCTTGGCCCACAAACGACCCCACAAACTCATTAGCCGGTGTTGCTAGCAGTTCATCCGGGCTGGCGCACTGCACAATTTTGCCCTGACCAAACACCGCTATTCGATCACCCAGTTTCAGCGCCTCATCAATATCATGACTCACCAGCATCACGGTTTTTTTCAACTGGCGCTGCATATCAAGAAATTCGTTTTGGATCACTTCACGGTTGATGGGGTCGACAGCGCCAAAAGGTTCATCCATCAGCAACACCGGTGGATCCGCTGCCAAGGCACGAATCACGCCGATACGCTGCTGCTGTCCGCCCGACATTTCACGCGGATAGCGATGCAGGAACTTGGTTGGATCCAGCGCGACCATGCTCATAAGTTCAGTTGCGCGCTCATGGCAACGTTTTTTGTCCCAGCCCAGCATGCGCGGTACGACCGTGATGTTTTCTTCAATGGTCATGTTGGGGAACAGACCAATTTGCTGAATCACATAACCAATGTTACGGCGTAACGTTGTGGTGTCCTGCGTGCTGGTATCTTCGCCATTAATCAAAATTTTCCCGCTGGTGGCAGGAATAAGGCGGTTGATCATTTTCAAGGTGGTGGTTTTGCCGCAGCCTGAAGGGCCAAGCAGCACACACATTTCCCCGGCAGGGACTTCAAGACTGACGTTATCCACGGCTTTCATGGTAGTGCCGTTCTTTTGCGTAAAGGTTTTCGTCAGGTTTTCCAGTTTTATCATTATCGAATCCCCTTAGGAGTCAGCGCCAGCTGCAAACGATGAAGCAGCCAGTCAAGAATAATGGCCAGCAGGCAAATCATCAGCGCCCCGGCAATCAACATACGAATATCACTGCCGCTGATCCCATCCAGCAGCAACAGGCCAAGACCGCCTGCGCCAATAACTGCGGCAATCGCCATCACACCCACGTTCATCACCACAGCGGTACGAATCCCGCCAAAAATCACCGGCAGCGCCATAGGAATTTCCACCCAACGCAGACGTTGCCAAAAGGTCATCCCGATACCGCGTCCTGCTTCACGCAGGCCCGGCGGCAGGTTTTCCAACGCTGTGTGAGTGTTACGCACAATCGGCAGCAGAGAATAGAGAAACACTGCGGTAATTGCCGGTAACGCGCCAATGCCTTGCCCAATCATGGAAAACAGCGGAATCATCAGGCCAAACAGCGCAATGGTTGGAATGGTGAGCACCACCGTAGCGATGCCCAATACCGGCGTAGCGAGCCATTTAAAACGCACAATCAAAATGCCAAGCGGTACGCCGATGACGATGGCAAAACCAACGGCAACCAGCACCAACCAGGTATGTTGCCAGGTGAGGTTAAGCAGGCTATTCCAGTTATGCATGATGTAGTGAAGGGTATCCATGATGCCTCCTTACAGCATGTGTTTTGAGTTAAGAAAGTCGCGTGCCACCTGTTGCGGTGACTGATGATCAATATCCACGCGCTTGTTCATTTCGGTAATCGCTTCGTTGGTCAGCAGTGGAGTAAGCTGATTCAATGCGTCCTCTAAACCGGGATGGCTCTCCAGAACATCTTTCCGCACCACCGGCGTCACGTTATAGCTCGGGAAGAAATGTTTATCGTCTTCCAGTACTTTCAGATCGAAGCCTTTGACGCGCCCGTCAGTGGTGTATACCAGACCTGCATCGACAAAGCCGTCACGCACCGCGTTGTAAACCAGACCCGGATCCATTTGACGGATTTGTGGGCGATCCAGTGGCATGTTGTAGGCTTCCTGCAAAGGCTTCATTCCATCCGAGCGCCCGGCAAACTCCAAATCCAACGCTAACCGCCAGTTTTTGTCAGGATCGGTTTTACGTACTTGCTCCAGCTTCGCCACCATTTGAGACATCGTGGTGATTCCCTCTTTTTCCGCCCGCGAACGCTGCATAGCGAAGGCATAGGTATTGTTCATCGGGGCGGGATTGAGCCAGACCAGACCCAGTTTGGCGTCGAGCTGTTTCACGGTGTTATAGGCGTCTTGAGACGACATCGGTTTATTGATGTGGTTAAAGATAATCAGCGATGTGCCAGTATATTCCCAGGTCATATCAATCTGTTTATTGATCATGGCATTACGGCCAATCGTCGTAGCGATGTTACGTTTCGGCACGACCTGAAAGCCTTTCTTTTGTAGCCACATTACCGTCATTGCAGAAAGAATATGCTGCTCGGTAAAGCTTTTCGTCGACATCACGATCGGTTCAGCGGCATGCGCCGCCTGACTCATCGCCAGCGTTGCCGTTAGGGCGAGGGCGGTCTGTTTTATCCAACGCTTCAGCATCACAAAGCTCCTTAAATGTTATGCCGCAGCGTGCGGGCTGAGATAACGTCCCAATGCTGCCAACAGCATGTCTAAAACTAGCGCAACCAAAGCCGTGGCGACTGCGCCGAGAATTAAAGTAGGGAAGTCGTTCAGGTAAATACCGGGGAAGATCAGTTCGCCAAAACTGCTGGCACCGATCAAAAAAGCCAGCGGAGCGGTGCCGACATTGATCGCCGTAGCAATACGCACACCGGCTAAAATCACCGGCAGCGCATTAGGCAGTTCAACCTGGCGCAGGCGCTGGAACTTGGTCATGCCGATGCCGTTCGCCGCTTCAATCAGCGATGCAGGCACGGCGCTCAGACCAGAGAAGGTGTTACGCACAATGGGCAGCAGCGAAGCCAGGAACAGCGCAATCAACGCGGGACGATCGCCAATGCCGATCACGACCATCGCTAACGCTAATACGGCCAGCGGCGGCAACGTATTACCGACATTAAAGATTTGCATGACGTATTCAGCCCAGCGACGGGCAAAAGGGCGGCTAAGGATAATGCCGCTGGGAATGCCAACCAGCAGAGCGAACAGCATTGACCAAAACACCAGGAAAAGATGTTGTTGACCGAGGTAGAGTAAATCGACTTTGCGCGCGACCAGCGTGTCCCAGCCAATCCCCCAAACCAGCACAGCCAGCACGATAACGACGGCAAGCAGCGCAAGACCGGCGCGTTTGGCCAGCGAAGCATTTTGCATAAGGTGAGTCTCCCTGTTTATTCAGTCGATCTCATTTGTTATGGCAAAGAGTGACAGCACAACAAAAGCTAAAAACGGGCAGAAGCTTCCAATACTGTGTCTGTCGTAAATCGCAGATAAAAAGTGTGCTTATCTGCTCTTTTTCAGCGGGGAGCGAAAAAGTTGCTTTATTTCTATAGCAGCGCAAAGCGAAGCGCGCTAGTTTTTATGGGCAAAATCAGTCAGATAGAACACCTTGAAATGCGAGCTGATCCCGCGTAATTACTGACGATAGGCGACAATAAAAAAAATTCATCGACTTAACGTGACACTGTCACACAGCGAGCGCACTAAGAGGAAACCCTTTACGCCTTTTATGCGCTAGCCTTGCTGCATAAAAAGGAGAGTTATGACTGAGAGCGCACAACTTCAAACGGGTCAGCGTCATTGGGTTTTGATTGCCTGCATGCTGGCGATGTTTATGGCGGCCATCGAGGTAACGATAGTTGCTACGGCTATGCCAACCATCATTGCTGAACTGGGCGGCTTTTCGCAGTTCGGCTGGGTTTTCTCTATCTATTTGCTCACGCAAGCCGTTAGCGTTCCTTTATATGGCCGACTCGCGGACATGTGGGGACGTAAAAAGATGCTGTTTATCGGCACCGCCATTTTTCTTATCGGCTCCATTTTATGTGGATTTGCCCACAGCATGACCTGGCTCATTCTGTTCCGTGCTTTTCAGGGTTTAGGGGCTGGAGCCATCATGCCGCTTAGCTCCACCATCGTCGCTGATATTTATTCTCCGCGTGAACGCGCCAGCGTGCAGGGTTGGTTATCCAGCGTCTGGGGCGTGGCGGCGATTATTGGCCCGCTTACTGGCGCCTGGCTGGTTGAGCATTTCAGCTGGCCGGTGATTTTCTGGGTCAATCTCCCCATTGGGGTGATCAGCATGTTGATGCTGGCGCGCTGGCTTCCCGCTCATCAGCAAGATGAAAAGCCACAACCGCTTAATCTGGCCGGTAGCGCATGGTTGATGTTATGCGTAAGTGCCTTATTAATTGCACTGCTTCAGGCGGAATTACTGCGGTATTGGCTGCTGCCTTTTGTTGCACTGTCACTTTTTGCTGGCTGGCAGCTCAAGCGGCATGAACAGCGGGCTGAAGCCCCTTTATTTCCGATGATTATCTGGCGTAGCCGACTGATTATTGCCGGGAATGCAGGCAATTTAATTATTGGCGCGGCGATGATGGGGATCAGCGCTTTTTTGCCCACCTGGATTCAGGGCATTACCGGCGGCACACCTTTAGCCGCAGGCAGTGCGCTGGCGATGATGTCGATAGGTTGGCCGCTGGCCAGCACGCTCAGTGGTCGATTAATGCTGCATACTTCCTACCGCTTTACCGCTCAGCTGGGCGCATTGCTGCTGATTGCCGGCAGTGCGTTGCTGTTGCTGCTGCAAACAGGCAGTTCAATTTATCAGTCTGGATTGACTGCGTTTGTGATTGGCACCGGGATGGGCATGACCAGCACAACCTTTTTGGTTTCGGTGCAGAATCATGCGGATTACGATATTCGCGGTATTTGCACCGCCTCGATCATGTTCAGTCGTATGATCGGCTCCGCAATTGGTACCGCTTTGATGGGCGCGGTGCTGAATATCAACCTGGCGTGGCGATTACCGCATGCACAGGATCCGGTGCAGCAAATCATGTCAGAAGAGACGCGTAAGGCCTTACCCGCCGACACATTGCACCAGATGGTACAGGGCATTGCGGTGTCGTTGCATTGGGTATTTGTGGTTGCGTTGTTGATTGCAGCGTTGTCACTGTGGGTAGCCTGGTTGATGCCGCGTCAGCGGCCAGAGCATGCGGAGTAAAGCAAAGGGCGACGATGTCGCCCTGAATATCACTGCGCTGGCGAGTCTTGTGAGCTGCCTGCGCTGTCGGGCACGCTGGATTCATCGTCCCGGCTGGTTTTCTTATAAACGATTTTCTGTGTGTCATTTTCACAGTGACCGACTACCTGGCCGCCTGCTTGATCAACCTGATCATTAGCCACGATGTCTAACGTGAAGCCTGACTCAGGAACACCGTTTTGAATAATTTTCTGGGTGATATCCGCTTTCACCGATTCACATGAAGCCTGTGCCAGTATTGGCACGGCAAGTAACGCCGCTACCCACCATCCAGTCTGTTTCTTCATTACCTTCTCCTTATGTAACAGGTCCGTCATTACTATAGCAGCGGAATGTAATCAGGGTGCTATGGGACGACCGGAACGACGATCAAGGCAACGCAGGGTGTTCGGTTCCCAATATGCATTGAGATTCAGGCTCTGTTCGCACTTATCGCGGGTATCAAATGCGGTATCTGTCTTATCGAACTCTTTTTCCACGCGCGAATTAACTTTGTTACGCAGCATACGCGTGTCGTTCCATTGCTCTTTACTTTGACGTGCGGCTTCATTGCTCGCAGCGCTGCTGCCATCTTCAATAATCACCCGATTATTGGTGGCGCTAACGCTAAATGCGGAAGCAGAAAGCAGAGCCACCATCAGGGCTGGAATCAATTTTTTCATGATATTTTCCTTCGGTTAACGCAGACAGTGCCCACAGTAACGGCTGTTGCCACGGATTTGCATAGTATATCATCGCCATTTCTTCGCTCACCAGCGATGAGCGTTTTGTTTACTGTTATGAGAGTAAAATGCTGATTAAAACCGCTCTGCTGTTTTTCATTACCGCACTGGCAGAAATTATTGGCTGTTTTTTGCCATGGCTATGGCTAAAAAAGGGCGCTTCGGTGTGGTTGTTGATTCCTGCGGCGGCGAGTCTGGCGCTGTTTGTCTGGTTGCTGACACTTCATCCGGCAGCCAGTGGGCGTGTTTATGCGGCCTACGGCGGCGTGTATGTTTTAACGGCGTTGCTGTGGCTGCGTGTAGTGGATGGCATAAAGCTGAGCGTGTGGGACTGGAGCGGCGCCGCCATTGCTTTTACAGGCATGCTGATCATTGTGATGGGTTGGGGACGCGCCTGAAAAGAGCCAGCCGCTGGGGCTGGCGATATTATTAGGGCTTATGAACTTTCAGACCCGCCAGCGTCTGGCTCACCGGCATCATTTCAAGGCTGTTGATGTTGACGTGTTTCGGCAGCGTTGCCACCCAATAAACCGCTTCGGTAACATCTTCAGGGGTCAATGCTTTTGCACCTTCGTAAACCTGGCCTGCTTTATCGTCGTCGCCCTTGAAGCGAACGTTCGAAAATTCTGTTCCGCCGACTAAACCAGGCTCAATATCCGTTACGCGCAGCGCGGTGCCATGTAAATCAGTGCGCAGATTAAGGCTAAATTGGCGCACAAAAGCTTTGGTCGCACCGTAAACATTGCCGCCTGCATAAGGCCAGCTGCCTGCAATCGAACCGATATTAATGACATGACCGACATTGCGTTCAACCATGTGCGGCAGCAGGGCGCGCGTCATGTAAACCAACCCTTTGGTGTTGGTATCAATCATGTTTTCCCAGTCTTCAACGTTGGCTTTATGTGCCGGTTCTATACCCAGCGCCAGCCCAGCGTTGTTCACCAGAATATCGATGTTGCGCCATTCTGCAGGTAACGCCGCCACGGCCTCATCAATCGCCGCACGATCACGCACATCAAGCTGTACCGTATAAAGGTTATCGCCCAGTTCATCTTTAAGTGCTTGTAGGCGCTCGGTGCGGCGTCCGCTGGCAATAACTTTGTGACCTGTCTCGATAAATCGGCGGGTGATACTTTGACCAAAACCGGCCGTCGCGCCGGTAACAAAAATAATCATCTCACTGTTCCTTATGCAATTTCAGGTTCGACGCATTCACCATACCATTTCGTTTTAGCTTGTGCCTGCCGAAATCTGGCCTGCGCTGTAAAGGGATTTTTCTGCCGCCGCGCTATGCGCTTATTTAGCGCACGACGCACTCAAAAAGTGCATCACGGTGGGGCGTTTTATGCGGGTAACCTCTTTTTTATGTCTCTCTTTTTGATAAAACCCTAATTGCAAACGGTTGCTTTAATGAGCAACCGTTTGCGCACAGATCCAAGGTGGTTATATTTAGAAGTTACTGCCAAATCTTCATAAGCTATTGATATTTAAATGATATGCAAAACTCAATTATTGGCATGCCTCTTGCTAATCTTGTTTAAGGCCATTACCTGCATAATTAATGAGAAAGCCCGAAGTTTTCTCACAAGAAGGAAATCTCATGCCTTTAACTAAAGATACGGCTATCCGCGCCAGTTTTTTCGATTTTGCTGCCATCGCGGAACAGCCAGAAGCCATTCTCGAGCACGCCCGTTACCTGGAAGATGGCGTGCTGCTGCTGCGTGAAGGGCGCGTGGTTGGTTTGCATGAATGGCAAAGCGTGAGCGAACAACTCAACCCGCACGACATTATCGATATGCGCGGCAAGCTCATCATGCCGGGATTTGTCGATACGCATATTCATTACCCACAAACTGAAATGATTGGCGCGTTTGGCGAGCAGCTACTGGAATGGTTGAATCAATATACGTTTCCGGTGGAAGCGCAATATCACTGTCCCGATCATGCGGCGCAGATGTCCGCGTTTTTCCTTCATCAGCTGCTGGCTAACGGCACCACCAGCGCGCTAATCTTTGGCACGGTACATCCTCAATCAGTGGATGCACTGTTTAGCGCGGCTGAAGCGCTGGATATGCGCATTATTGCCGGCAAAGTGATGATGGATCGCAATGCACCTGATTATCTGACGGAAACGCCCGAAGAGAGTTATCAGCAAACGCGAGCGCTAATCACGCGCTGGCATGAGCGGGGCCGCTTGAGTTACGCCTTAACACCACGCTTTGCGCCGACCTCATCGCCCGCTTTGCTTGAGAAAGTCCAGCAGCTGCGCGAAGAATTTCCCGATACCTGGTTGCATACCCATTTAAGTGAAAACCCGCAAGAAATCGCTTGGGTAAAAGCGCTGTTCCCGGAGCGCGCAGGTTATCTGGATGTTTATCATCACTATAAATTAACTGGCCGCCGCAGCGTCTTTGCTCACTGTATTCATCTTGAAGAGAGAGAGTGGCAATGCCTGCACGATACCGATTCTTCCATTGCTTTTTGCCCCACTTCAAATCTGTTTCTCGGCAGCGGCCTGTTCAATATCAAACGCAGCTGGCAGCAGGGCGTTAAAGTGGGCATTGGCACCGACGTCGGCGCAGGCACGACCTTTAATATGCTGCAAACGCTGGGTGAGGCTTACAAAGTCGGCCAGCTACAACAATACAAAATCAGCGCCGCTGAAGCCTTTTATCACGCGACGTTGGGTGGTGCGCATGCGCTGGATCTCGACCATGCCATCGGCAATTTTAATCCGGGCAAAGAGGCGGATTTTGTGGTGCTCGATCCCGCCGTATCCGCGCTGCAAACCTTACGCATCGGCAACAGTAAAGATATCTGGGAAAAGTTGTTCGTGTTAATGACGCTGGGCGACGACCGCAATATCGCGCAAACCTGGGTAAATGGTCGTCCGGTTTGGCATCGTGACGCCGGGGAGAAAGCCGCATGATCCAGTTTCTGCTTAATAATCAGTTGGTCACTGAAACCGAAATCGACCCGAATCTCACGGTACTTAATTATCTTCGCACTCGCCAACGGCGCACAGGCACCAAAGAAGGCTGCGCCTCTGGCGATTGCGGAGCTTGCAGCGTGACATTAGGTAAAGCTGTTGCAGGAAAAATGCAGTACGAAACCGTTAACAGCTGCCTGACGCTGGTCAGTACATTACAGGGTAAGCAGCTCATTACCGTGGAAGATCTTAAACAAGGTAGCCAGTTACATCCTGCCCAGCAGGCGATGGTGGATTGTCACGGTTCACAATGCGGGTTTTGTACCCCGGGATTTGTCATGTCACTGTTTAGCTTGCAAAAACAGGCTAACGGTTGGGATCGTCATCAGGCAGAAACCGCGCTGGCAGGCAATTTGTGTCGCTGCACCGGCTATCGCCCGATTATGGATGCTGCTGAGCAGCTTTGCTCGCAACCCAGTAGTGATAAGTTTGACCAGACAGCCATGCAGGTGGTGCAGCGTCTTGAGGGGTTGGCACACGATCAGATGCAGGAGCTGAGCGGCAACGGACATCGCTGTTTTCTGCCAAAAACGGTTGAGCAGCTGGCGCACATCTACCTCGAGCATCCCAACGCGAAACTGGTGGCAGGCGGCACCGATCTCGCGCTAACCCTTACGCAGCACTATAAACCGCTGCCAACGCTGATTGCGTTGGAGCACATTGACGCATTAAAAACTTGCAGTGAAACTGACGAAACGTGGCTGCTGGGAGCAGGCGCTGCGCTAAACACCATCAGCGCATTTTTAACTGAACGTATTCCTGGCGTCAGCGAAATGCTGCAACGCTTTGCTTCATTGCAAATTCGTTCTCAGGGGACGCTTGGCGGCAATATCGCGAACGCTTCACCGATTGGTGATGCCTCGCCGATGCTGCTGGCGCTGAATGCGTCATTGCAGTTACAGCAGGGCGAAACGCAGCGCAGCGTTAAGCTTGATGATTTTTTTACGGGCTATCGCCAAACGCTGCTTGCTGAAGGGGAGTTCATCCGTGCGATAAGTATCCCTAAAGTGACAGTGTCACCTGATTTCGTCGCGTGGAAAGTTTCTAAAAGGCTGGATGATGATATCTCTGCCGTGTTCGCGGCGTTTAATATTTGGGTTGAAAATGGCGTAGTGCGCAATGCCAGTATTGCGTTTGGTGGCATGGCGGCAACACCAAAACGTGCCAGCGCCTGCGAACACGCATTAACAGGCCAGCCTTTAAATGCGACAACGCTGGCGCAAGCTTGTGCTGCGCTTGCCGATGATTTCCAGCCGCTAAGTGATTTCCGCGCCAGTGCAGATTATCGCTTGCAGGTAGCCCGCAATTTACTGCGTCGTTATTACCATCGTTACAATGGCGATGTGACCATTACGGAGGTAAGCCGCTATGTCTCATAATCGTCCCGCGCTTTCAGAAGATGTCATCAAGGCGCAATTCGCCGCAGAGATCCAGAGTGGCGTAGGCCGCAGCAATAAACATGAAAGCGCTGAAAAACATGTTTCTGGCGAAGCGATCTACATTGATGACAAACCTGAACTGCCAGGCCTGCTGCATTTGTGCCCGCGGCTGAGCGAACATGCTCATGCTCGTATTACACGTATAGATGTTCAGCCGTGTTACGCCATTCCTGGGGTGATCAGCGTATTGACCTGGCAAGATGTGCCGGGCATTAACGATGTCGGGCCGCTGGAACCGGGCGATCCGCTGTTGGCTCATGAAAAAGTGGAGTATCTCGGTCAAATCATTATCGCCGTCGCGGCGGAAACAGCTGAAGCCGCTCGTCTGGGGGCGGAAGCCGCCATTATCGACTATGAGGTGCTGGAGCCGCTGTTGGATGTTGAGCAAGCTCTGGCGCTGGGCAGTTTTGTGCAGGAACCCCATATCCACCAGCGAGGCGATGCAGAAGCTGCTTTAGCGCGTGCGCCGCACCGTATCAAAGGGCAATTCCATATTGGCGGTCAGGAGCATTTCTATCTGGAAACCCAGACGGCGATGGTAATCCCGGGCGAGGACAGCTCGCTGCAAGTCTTCTCTTCTACGCAAAACCCAACGGAAGTGCAGAAGCTGGTAGCGGAAGTCATGGGCATCACCATGAATAAAGTCACCATTGATATGCGTCGTATGGGCGGTGGTTTCGGTGGTAAAGAGACGCAGGCGGCGGGCGTGGCGTGTTTATGCGCAGTAGCAGCACGGCAAACCGGCCGCGCGGTGAAAATGCGCCTGGCGCGCAGTGACGACATGCGCATTACCGGTAAGCGGCATCCTTTCTTTGTTCGCTACGATGTTGGCGTGGATGATGATGGACGTTTTTGTGGGGTTAAAATTGATCTTGCCGGAAACTGCGGTTATTCACTGGATCTAAGTGGATCCATTGTCGATCGTGCGATGTTCCACGCCGATAACGCCTATTACCTCGGTGATGCACTGATTACCGGCTATCGCTGCCGTACCAATACGGCTTCTAACACGGCTTATCGGGGTTTTGGCGGTCCGCAGGGCATGGTAGCGATAGAACAAATCATGGATCACGTGGCGCGGCAGCGCGGGTTGGATCCTTTGGATCTTCGCAAGCGCAACTATTACGGCAAGACCGAACGTAACATCACGCATTATCACCAGCAGGTCGAAGATAACTTGCTGGATGAAATGACCGAACAGCTGGAACGCAGCAGCGAATATCAGGCACGTCGCGCAGAGATCGCTGAATTCAATGCCAAAAGTCCGTTTTTAAAACGTGGCCTGGCGCTGACGCCGGTTAAGTTCGGCATCTCTTTTACCTCCAGCTTTCTTAATCAGGCTGGTGCACTGATTTTGATCTATACCGACGGTACGGTGCAGCTTAACCACGGTGGCACTGAAATGGGCCAGGGGCTTAACACCAAAGTGGCGCAAATTGTGGCTGAAGTGCTGCAAATCGACGTTGATCGCATTCAAATTACCGCCACCGATACCGGCAAGGTGCCAAACACATCGCCGACTGCCGCTTCCAGCGGCACCGATCTCAATGGCAAAGCAGCACAGAATGCGGCAGAGATTTTGCGCGGCAGGCTAACTGAAATGCTGTGTAAGCTGCATTCGTGCGATGCAAGTGACATTGGTTTCCGCAACGGCATTGTGCGGGCCGGTAATAAGCATTACACCTTTGCCGAAGTGGCGCAGCTGGCGTGGTTTAATCAGGTGCCGCTCTCAGCAAACGGCTATTACCGCGTACCGGGCATTCATTACGATCGGCTCGCGGGCCGTGGCAAGCCGTTTTATTACTTTGCTTACGGCGCAGCCTGTTGCGAGGTGGTGATCGATACCTTAACCGGCGAATATCGCCTACTGCGCGCCGATATTCTGCATGACGTTGGTGCATCCTTGAATCCGGCGATAGACATAGGTCAGGTGGAAGGTGGATTTGTTCAGGGTGTAGGCTGGTTGACCTGCGAAGAGCTGGTGTGGAATGCCAAAGGCAAATTGCTGACTGACGGCCCCGCGAGCTACAAGATCCCAGCGATCAGTGACGTACCGCCTGATATGCGCGTCACCTTGGTCGAAAACCGCAAAAATCCACAGGATACCGTTTTCCATTCAAAAGCCGTGGGTGAGCCGCCGTTCATGCTTGGCATTGCCGCGTGGTGTGCTTTGCAAGATGCCGTCGCCAGCGTTGATGATTATCGTCAACATCCCATGCTGGATGCGCCCGCTACGCCAGAACGTGTCTTCTGGGGCGCGCAGCGGTTAGCAGGAGCCTGCGATGATTTATCATGACTGGATAACCGTGCTGCACGCGCTACGCGAAAAACGGCAAAGCTGCGTATTGATTACCGTCTTGAGTGAGCGCGGCTCGGTGCCGCGCGACAGCGGCAGCAAAATGGTGGTCACGCCACACGAAACGTATTTGACCATTGGTGGCGGTCACCTGGAATTTCAGTGCATCGTGCAGGCCCGTGAAATGCTACACAGCGGCCAGACAGCGCCGCGCAGTGAAGATTTCTCTCTTGGCGCACGTTTAGGCCAGTGTTGTGGCGGCATGACCACCATTTTGTTTGAGCCGTTGTTACAGGCGCAACCGATGATTCAGGTTTATGGCGCAGGTCATGTGGGACAAGCGCTGGTGACGTTGCTGTCTACGTTACCCTGTCACATAAGCTGGATTGATAGCCGTGCAGCGCAGTTCACTTCTGTGCCTGCGGGCGTGACGGTGGTTCAGCCTGAAGATCCGCTGGATTGCGTGGCGCAGGCTGCACCCGACACCTATTTCGTGGTTATGACGCATCATCATCCGCTGGATCTGGCGTTAACCGAGGCCATATTAAAGCGCGGTGATTTCCGCTATGTCGGTCTCATTGGATCTCAAACAAAATCTCAGCGTTTTCGTTACCGTCTGGAAGGCAAAGGCATTTCTGCCGACCAACTGGCGCAACTGCGCTGCCCGGTTGGTCTGCCTGATGTCAAAGGCAAATTGCCCGCAGAGATTGCCGTGGCCATTGCGGGTGAAATCATCACTGTTTATCAGCAGCACAGGCTTAATTAGCCGCAAATTTCTTATCAGTAGAAAATTGTCTACGTTGTTCAAGCAACAACAACCTGTCAGGATGCTGTTTGCGATGATGTGTTGTATTGGCCCTCCAGGAGCGACTATGAACGCCCGACAAAACCCTTTCTTTAGCGTCAGCGATTTACCGTATCAGGCACCGCCCTTTGATCAGATCGAGCAGCACGATTTTTTACCTGCTTTGCAAGCCGGTATTGAAGAGAAGCGCCAGGAAGTATTGGCGATAGCCAACAATAAAGATGAGCCAACCTTTCTGAATACCTACGAAGCGCTGGAACGGAGCGGCCAGTTTTTAAGCCGCGTCAATTTAGTGTTTGGTGCGATGACCGCGGCGCATACCAACGATTATTTGCAACAGATCGATGAAGAGATCGCGCCGCAACTCACTGCGCTGAATGATGAAATTATGCTGAACCGTCCGCTGTTTGCTCGACTCGATGCGGTTTATCAACAGCGTGCCAAACTGGATGCCGAATCCAGGCGTTTGGTTGAAGTCACCTGGCAGCACTTTCAGCTGGCGGGGGCTAATCTGCCGGAAGCACAGAAGCACACGCTTAAAGCGCTGAATCAGGAAGCCGCCAAACTTAGCACGCAATTCACCAACAAATTATTGGCCGCAACCAAAGCGGGCGGTTTAGTGATTAACGATCTTCAGCAGCTTGACGGTTTAGGTGCTGCCGACCTCGCTGTGGCGCAAGCGGCAGCCAAAGCGCGCGGTCTGGAAAATGCCTGGCTGCTGGTGTTGCAAAACACCACGCAGCAACCCGCTTTGCAGAACCTGAAACAGCGCGATACGCGTCATGCCCTGTTCCAGGCTGCGTGGACGCGCAGCGAAAAGGGCGATGAAAACGATACGCGTGAAGGGGTGTTGCGTTTGGCGCAGGTCCGTGCAGAACAGGCAAGGCTGCTCGGTTTTGCCAGCTATGCAGCCTGGCAATTGCAGGATCAGATGGCGAAAACCCCGGATGCGGCCTTTGCCTTTATGCGTAATATCGTGCCGGCTGCGCGTGCCCGAGCCGAACGCGAAGCCGCTGCGATTCAACAGACAATTGATCAGCAACAGGCTGATTTTACGCTTAGCGCCTGGGACTGGAGTTTCTACGCTGAGCAAGTGCGTCATGCGCAATACGATCTGGATGAGAGCCAGATAAAACCCTACTTTGAGCTCAACAATGTGCTGGAAAAAGGGGTGTTCTGGGCAGCGACGCAGCTGTTTGGCATCACTTTTTCTGAGCGTCACGACTTGCCGGTTTATCACCCTGACGTGCGGGTTTATGAAATTTTTGATGCAGATAACCAGCCAATGGCGCTGTTTTACACCGATTTCTTCAAGCGTGACAGCAAAGGGGGTGGCGCGTGGATGAGCAATTTCGTCAATCAATCGACGTTGCTCGATAGCAAGCCGGTGATTTACAACGTCTGCAACTACACCAAACCGCCCGCTGGCGAACCGGCGCTACTGAGCTGGGACGAAGTTATCACGCTGTTCCATGAATTTGGTCACACGCTGCACGGCTTATTTGCAACCCAGCGTTATCCGAGCCTCTCTGGCACCGCCACGCCGCGTGACTTCGTCGAGTTCCCTTCACAAATTAATGAACACTGGGCCAGCGAAACCGCGGTTTTCCGCAATTTTGCGCGTCACTATCAAACCGGCGAAGCGATGCCCGCCGAACTGCATGAGAAAATCGTGCGTGCTGAGAAGTTCAACAAAGGGTATGACATGAGTGAATTACTGGCAGCCGCGCTGCTGGATTTGCACTGGCATAGCCTGAACGGCAGCAATAGCCCAAAATCAGTTGATGGTTTTGAACAGCAGGCGCTGCAAAGCGATAATCTGGCGCTCGCCGCCGTACCCCCGCGCTATCGCTCCAGCTACTTTCAACATATTTGGGGAGGAGGGTATGCAGCAGGTTATTACGCTTATATCTGGACGCAAATGCTCGCTGACGATGGCTTCCAATGGTTTGTCGAGAATGGCGGGTTAAATCGCGAAAATGGGCAGATATTCCGTGAAAAAATCCTGTCTCGCGGCAACAGCAGTGATCTGAAAAAACTGTATGAAAATTGGCGTGGCGGCGAACCGCAGATCGAACCGATGTTAAAAAATCGCGGTTTAGCTGAGTAAGGCAAGGGCGGTCGGCTTTCGAGCCAATCGCCCTTTATCGATGATCCCGTGATTAACCGAGTGGACCGCCTTCGATGGTTTCACACATTCCCGCTAATACGCGTTCACCCGTCTCTTTTTTCAGCGATTGATACCATTCAGCCGTCACGACCGGATCTTTGCCGTGCGTGACATCGCAACGCTTACGCGCTTTCAGCACTAAATCCTTTACTCGCTCAACTCGCCGCGACTGATAGCGCAGCAATGCATCTTCTATACCCAGCGAGTGTGATGCCAGCGTTGAAGCAAGGACAATGGCATCTTCCATAGCTGCACATCCGCCCTGGCCAATGTCGGGAGTGGTGCTGTGTGCCGCATCCCCTAACAGCGCCACCCGACCTTTAACGAAACTGCTAAAAGGTTCGATATCATGAATTTCAACCCGATTGGTGGTCTCTGGATTAATCGTCGCGATCAGCTTCTGTACCGGTTCAGCCCAGCCGCTGAAATAACCTCGCAAATCATCTTTAAGGGTAGTGCGATCTTCGGGTAAGCCTTTCGGTAATGGCACATCAAAGAAGAAGTAGAAGCGGTTACCGCTAACAGGCATCAGTGAAACACGTTTGCCTTCACCGACAAAAGTGGTCCACTGATCGGCTGGCGCAATGGATTCATCAATTTCAACTAAACCATTCCAGTTAACATAGCCGGCGTAACGCCGTTCTGGCGCCTGCTCGACGACATATTGGCGGATCACGGAATGCGTACCATCAGCAGCAATCAGGAAATCTCCGCTTACCTGGCTGTTATCGTCAAAGGTCGCAATCACGCCATTTTCGCTCTGCTCAACCTGAATAACGCGTTTACCAAAGTTAATGCGCGTGCGCCCATAAGTATCAATCAGCATTGCTTGCAGTTCTGCGCGTGCAACCGGGTAAGGGTATTCACCAACCTGTTGCACCAGCGGCGACATGCTAAAGCGCGTTAGCGTGGTGCCTGAAGCGAAATCGTTATAGGCCATATAAGCCATATTTCCACCCAGCGCCCGCAGCGCCTCTTTCATCCCTAAGGCATTTAAACACTTCACGCCATTTGGCCAGATGGAAATTGCCGCGCCTACCGGTTTTATCTCTTTGACCGCTTCATAGACTGCCGTTTCATAACCCGCTTTTTCCAGTGCAATCGCAGTACTCATTCCGCCGATACCGCCACCAATCACAATCGCTTTCATATTTATCTCCTGTCATCTGAAGATATCTTTGCAACTTTTGTACCAATGCCGAGAACACCGTATCCGTAAAAATTAAACGTAATAAAATGAGTAAGATAATGGCAAATTTAAATTGATGAGACACGCTGATGCACGTTTAAGAGGCACTGATTTGCTCTGATATGGTGCACTTAAAATCATTAAACGCGCTGTTTGCACCTTTTGTTTCATCAAAGTGGCGCGAGAAAAGCAAAATCGCTGAAACGTTAGTTAAATAATCTGTATGTAATTTTGATATTTTCCGGCACGATAATTTATCTGTTTAAAAATAATCATTAAATCAAGGTCGGCCTGCGAGTTAACTTAACGTAATGAGGATTTATTCATCACTGCGTTAATAGCGGTAAGGATAAATAAAGGGCATTAATGAATTTAATTAATCAAGCAGTTACTGATTTTTTTATGAATGATCGGGACTTATTTTCTGCGGGATATCTTAAATTAACGCAAGAAAGCGACTTTGTTATTAAATTGTGAATGATTAATCTTTTTAGATGATTTCCTTTGGTGGGTTTTTTTAAGAAGTTCCGTAGGTTCTCGCTTTCTCGTCTCATGATATATATCAACGTAGGAAACACTGGGCTCGGAAGAAAATGATGAAAATAGGCATAACCAATAACCAATATCCGGAGCGGCGTAATATTATTGTTAACCCGGATAACACATATCTAAATCTAAAAAAGCACAATCTCTTTTACTTCCTCAATCCTTTTCGCACGCGCATTCTTCAAAAGAATAAAACTTTTGTGTTTTTACCGCTTCCCTTATTGGCACGACAGCAGCCAGATATTTTGCACTTATTCAATGAAGTCGCGATAACCCGCCGAAAATGGTTAGCGACTTTTGAAACCGAATTACCCCGCGTGTTGCCTGTCGCAGGAGTCGCTAAACACGATAATCCTGAACTAAAGCGTTTGATTCCCCACGTATTAAAAGACAACTGCTTCGGATTAATCGCTATTTCAGATGCCACGCTGAACATTCAGATGAAGCTCTTTCAACATAAACCTGATATTGCAAAGCGTATGCGAGCCAAGACGGTGGTGCTTCATCCACCGCAAAAATTGTTTTGCCAACAAAAAATTCCACGTTCCCCAGGGAAATTGCGCCTGGTTTTTGCGGGCGGTGAGTTTTATCGCAAGGGCGGTGCTGAAGTCGTACTGGCAATAACGCAATTGCTGGATGAGAAAAAGATTGATGAGTCACAATTAGAGGTGCAGTTAATTGGTGATCTCACTAAGCGCCATAACATTGCGCATCGGCAATATCAGGACAATGAAGAGTTTTATCGCAGTATTGAAAACCGTATACAGCGCTATCGCTGTTTTAAACATCAAACCCGCATGGATAATGCCGCGCTAATGGCGCTGTTTCGCCACAGTGATGTCGGTTTGCTGCCCACCTGGCAAGAGACTTACGGCTTTTCCGTGCTGGAAATGCAATCCAGTGGCTGTCCGGTAATAACCAGTAATGTGCGCGCTTTACCTGAAATTAACCCTCCTGGCGCGGGCTGGTGTATTGGTGGGGCCTTAAATGATGACCGTGAATACAGTATCTCCAGCGTCACTGAAAAAGACCACCTGCGTCAGGCATTGATTAATGCATTAAAACGCACGCTGATGGATATTATTGAAGATCCCACCATCGCCCATAAAAAAGGTGAGGGCGCCATTACACGTATCAGAGAGCAACATTGTCCGCTGCGTTATATTCACCAACTCAACGATATTTATCACCGTGGCGTAGCAGAATTTGTGCGTCATCCGCCGATGATCTCAATTTGATAAGATTTCTCTGACGTGACGTTGTGCATTGACCATACTTAATGCAGCGTTCATCTGGAGAACCATCATGAAATCTATCCTAAGCCTTAGCCTGCTGCTGTCCGCATTTCTGTTCAGCAGCGCCTTCGCTCAAACCGCCGCTGTGTTTCCTTCTCGTGCGCCTCTTGCCCAACTCACACCCATTGCGGCTAAATGTGACGTTTCAGCCTGTCAAACCAACTGCTATGTAGAACGTTCACAATGTAATACCCGGAATAACAGCTCCTGCAGTTCACAGGCACAAATATGCGTGCAATCATGCGCATCTCAATGCAAATAATTTGATTCAGTGAAGAAACGAATAATCGCTAATGAAAAAGCTGCTCTCTTTGGTCTTACTTTTCTCTCTTTCGCCCTGCAGTGTTGTCGCCTCACCCGATTTGACGTCACAGCAGGTCACTCTGTTGGTCCAACAAACCATCGAACCGCTGCTGAAGCAACAGGCGATCCCTGGCATGTCGGTAGCGGTGCTTTATAAAGGCCGCGCGCAGTACATTAATTTTGGTCTGGCCGATGTTGAATCAGGCCGGGCGGTTACGGAAAACACCATTTTTGAATTAGGTTCCGTGAGCAAAACCTTTACGGGTGTGTTGGCCAGCGTGTTGATACGCAACGGCGACTTGCGTCTTACTGAGCCAGTGAAAAAATACTGGCCGGAACTTTCAGGCGCGCAATGGCAAAACATCAGAATGTTGCATCTCGCGACCTATACGGCTGGCGGATTGCCTTTGCAGCTTCCTGATACTGTTACCGATCAGGCTTCGCTGCTGAGCTATTACCAAAACTGGCAGCCACAAGCGGCACCGGGCACGATTCGCCAGTACTCCAACGCCAGTATTGGCTTGTTTGGTTACTTGATGACCAAAGGCCGCTTCGAAGAAGCAATGATCAAAAGTGTGTTTCAGCCTCTGCGTTTGACGCGAACCTTCTTTACCGTACCGAAAACCATGATGTTTGATTACGCATGGGGCTACAAAAATGGCCAGCCGATACGCGTTTCACCCGGCATGCTCGACGCTGAAGCCTATGGGATAAAATCGTCGGCACGCGATATGCTCACCTTTATGCAGGCGAATGCCAATCCCAACGGCTTATCATCCGGTAATACGCTGCTGCGAAACGCCATCATGACATCACAGTCACGCTACTTTGAAACCGGTTTAATGTTCCAGGGTTTGGGATGGGAAATTTATAACTGGCCGGTTGCTGTGCAAACGTTGGTGGATGCCAGCGACAACAACGTGGCGTTATCAGCACAACCAACAAAAATGGTAACGCCTGCGGGACCGACCGATCGCGCTTCATGGGTTCATAAAACGGGCGCCACCAATGGGTTTGGGGCTTACATCGCTTTTATTCCAGCACGCAACACCGGCATTGTGATGCTGGCTAATAAAAATTATCCCAATCCAGAACGCGTCAAAGCGGCATTTCACATTCTGGAAGCGCTGCAGTAAAAAAACGCCAGCCCACTTAACGCGGCTGGCGAGTCGTTGCATTGCATTTTGTTGGGGTCGCCTTTCTCACAGAGTGGAAGACACATCATGCGCGATTTGCAGCGCGCGGCACGCTTCACCCACTCAGTGAAATCACCGAGCATGTAAGCCGGTCATTCTGACTGCGTCTGCTCTTTTTGATGTTCAGTAATCGCCTGCGCTGCACAAATTAATGCCAGATGACTCAATCCTTGCGGCATGTTGCCGCGCCAGCTATTGCTGTGGACATCAAACATCTCATTAAAAATATCAACGTTACCGTGTTGGTTTAACGCAGCAAGAATGTCGGTCATCGTCTCTTTTGCTCGCTCAATTTCACCCAGCGCAGCCCAGGCTTCAGCCAGCCAAAATGAACAGGCGAGAAAAGTACTCTCCTCTTTTTCTACGCCGCTGTAGCGATAGAGCATGGCGGTGTCCTTGCCTAACTCTTTTCTGATTGCGCAGTAAGTTGACAGCATACGTTCAGGATTGACTGTGTTGCCGTAGTGATGCACCAACCCCAGGGAGGCATCGAGACGCGCTTCGCAGCCAACGTAAAACAGGTAAGCCTGTTTCTTCTCCGACCAACAATGCGTTTCTATCCAGTCGCTAATGCGATCACGCTCGCGCCGCCAACGCTCAACCCAGGTGGGTTCAATTTGCTTGCTCTCTGCCATGGCGACAGCCTGATCAAGCGCCAGCCAGCACGCCATTTTCGAGTGGGTATAATGCTGCTTTTCTGGCAGCTCCCAGATACCGGCATCCTTCTGACGCCAATTATCAGCACAGCAGTTAGCCAGTTCGCCCAACATGCGCGACGTAGTGAGATCCAAAACGTGTCCCGCTTTGATGAACAGCCGGGCCGTTCCCAACATGTCACCGTACATACTTAACTGGAGTTGATCGCGCGCATTATTCCCCACGCGAACCGGCAGTGAATCCTGGTATCCCGCTAATTCGGGATAGCGCTCTTCAGGCACAATATCGCCTTCAAGCGTATAGCAGGCACGTAATCTCACCCCATGACGAATAATGGTTTTCGACAGCCAGGAAAATGCGGCTTTACAATCTTCGAGCGCACCCAGATAGACAAACGCTTTAATGATCAGGCAAGCATCACGTACCCATGCAAAGCGATAATCATAATTTTTTTCGCCGCCGATGCCTTCAGGGAGGGACGTGGTCGCCGCCGCAGCTAACGCCCCGGTCGGGGAGTACCAGAGAAATTTCAGCGACAGGGCGGAGCGTTTTACTAATTGCGGAAAACTGCCGTCATAACTCAGGCTTTCAACCCAGTCGCGCCAGGCGATATCGCTGGTATCGATGCGGTTATCGATTGCCGAAAGTTCAGGCACCGCCAGCGGTTCATTTTCACTGATTAACAGTGCGCAGAGTGAGCTTGAGCCAGGTGAGGTGCGCAGTTTCCCGGTGAGTTTTTCATCATCTAAATGATCAATATCGATATCTTCGCTGGTACGCACCATCGCCAACACATTGGCAATGTGAAAAACCTTGCCCTGATCGCTTTCTGCAATCCACGGCGAGCGGGTTTCAGCCGCTGTACCAAAGCGCAGACGAACAATCAGTTCGACATGGCCTTCAACACCTTCTATGCGCCGTGCCAGCTCGCTCCAGGGCAGGCGACCTGCCAGCGTGCTGTTAATCGATTCGGTGAGCAGTACGCTGCCCGCATCGGTTTCAAAGCGCGTTTCTAAAACGTTACTGTTTTCACGATACTGGCGCGATACGCGATAAGGTGCGTTAGGAACGATTTGAAAATAGCCGCCGATATTAGGATCGAGCAGTCGGTCAAACAGCGGAGTGGAATCCAGATTGGGCGCACTCCACCAGTCTATTGAACCGTCAGGCGCTATCAGCGCCACTGAGCGTCCTTCACCAATGGCGGCATAATCGCCTAGCCCGGCAAAGCCATTGTCTCGGGTTGGAGAGTCGAAAATCTGGTTTTCCATAATCATCCTGGTATACGAAAAACAGAAAAATGGCCGCATAATGCGGCCACATTGGGCGTTTAATTACAGTGTGCCGGTACCGCCATCGGTGCACCAGACTTGTCCTGAAGTGTAGCTGGATTCCGTTGAGGCCAGCGTGACATACAGTGGGGCGATCTCAGCCGGTTGACCCGGGCGGCCCAGTGGCGCTGACGCACCAAACTGTTTAATTTTTTCTTGCGGCTGACCACCGCTGGTTTGCAATGGCGTCCAGAAAGGTCCCGGTGCCACAGCATTCACGCGAATGCCTTCCTCGCCAAGCTGCTGCGCAAGGGATTTAGTGAACGCCACGATACAGGCTTTAGTTTGTGCATAATCCAGCAAAATTTCGCTGGGTTTAAATGCCTGAACAGAAGAGGTGTTAATAATACTGGCACCGCGCGGTAAATAATCCACTGCCGCTTTCGTGATCCAAAACATCGCATAGACGTTGGTTTTAAACGTAGCGTCAAAATCTTCTGTACTTAACGTACGAATGGATTCATTAAACTGCTGGCGACCCGCGTTATTGACCAAAATATCCAGGCCACCTAATTGTTCTACCGCGTCTTTAACCAGTTTCTGGCAAAACTCTTCACTACGAATATCCCCAGGAATAGCGATAGCTTTACGGCCTTCCGCCTGAATCAGCTTAATCACTTCAGCTGCATCAGATTCCTCAGCAGGTAAATAGTTGATCGCCACATCCGCACCTTCTCGTGCATAGGCAATCGCTACGGCGCGACCAATACCCGAATCACCGCCCGTGATCAGCGCTTTACGGCCAGTAAGGCGTCCAGTGCCGCGATAGCTGGTTTCACCATGGTCGGGAACCGGTACCATTTTGCTGGCTAAACCCGGTACATCTTGTGATTGTTCTTCAAAGGGTGGTTTTGGATATTCGTTCAAATCGAGGGTTTTATTGGTTGGCGTTGTCATATCTGGCTCCTTGAACTTTGCTATCTGAGAATATAAGCCTGGCACAAAGGTGATATTTGTCACATCCAACAGGCGACTATTTAGACAGTTAGCTAAATTTGATAACGTAACGAAATGAGACTATTTAAATAAGCGGAGCGACTATTTGGAATTGAGGTAGGGCAATAAGGGGTTATTTCAATAAGAAAGGGTATTGCAAGAAAAAGTATAACAAAATATGAATGGTGCCTTTATTTTAGAGGGCGGTTTACCCTCTGTTTGGTTATTAAAAAATATAGGTTTTAGTCAAACAGGTTTTAACAAAGGGCCCCGATAACGTGTCATTGTGGTGGGCAATAATCGCCTCGGCAGGAATGACTTTAGAATCGGTCGTGGTGTGCGCATCGGCGATCAGCACCACGCTGTATCCGGCATCTGCAGCAGCCCGACAGGTCGTATCAACACAAAATTGGGTTTTCATGCCAACAATAACCAGTTCATTGATGTCGCGCGCTTTGAGTTTTTGATGCAAATCGGTATCCCGGAAGCAGTTGGGGAAGCGCTTGATAAACACCTCATCTGAATTGGGTTCAACCTGTAGCTCCTCAATCAGATGGGTAATCGGATTGTTAGGATCAAAAGGGGAACCGGCGGGCCCGGTATGCCTGGCGGCAAATACTGGTGCACCCGCAGCCCGCGCTTTTGCGATCAACTGATTGATGTTCGCCAGCACTTCAATGCTATTGAAAGGATCTTCGCTGCCGTAAAACAGCGCATTTTGCATATCAATAATCAGCAAAGCTTTGGAACAAAAGGGGGAAGATTCCATCTCTACTCTCCGTTAATGCCTGCTGGGCCGGCGTTCTCACCCCAACCAAAACAGGGGGGCTTGCGGTTTTGCCTGGTTTTTTATTCAACCGCCACGTACTGAACCGCGCCATTTCACCTCTGCTTCATACATCCGGCTGTCACTTTGCTGTTCCGATCGCAGTAGAAGGGTGTGATCCTGCTGTTCAGCGTCAATCAGCCACTGCACCGCATCGCGGGCAAAGCGCTCCACAGGCTGCGCAAAGGTGGTGAGGTTATAGGATGACCAGCCCGCCTGCGTAATGTTGTCATAGCCGACGATGCATAAATCTTCGGGGATTCTCAACGAGAAGCGATGGCGTGCTTCATCCATAAAACCACAAGCAATGAGATCGGTAACGCAAAAAACCGCATCCGGACGATTGTCGCGAGTCAGCAACCGATGCGCCAGGATCTGGCCGCTTTCATAAGAGGTCGTCCCAAAGCGTTCTACTGTGACCGGTAAGTTTGCTTTGTCTGCTGCGGCAAGGAAATCCTTTTCACGCTTCATCAGGCTGGGCGTTCCCGCCAGGGAATTAGCAAAAGCCAGGTGACGACATCCGGCGCGTAAAAAAGCCATCACTGCCATCTCAGCCGCAGAGCGTGAATCGAGATTAATACTCAACGAACCCGGCAACGATTCATCGCGATTGATCAGCACCAAATGTTGTCCATGCTTTGAACAGAGGCGGGTAATGGCGCTGTCGGGCATGCCGGAAAGAATAATCGAGGCATCAGCGCGAAAATTAATTGCCTGCTGCAACGCGGCAGAAACGCTGTCATCAGAGCGATCGGTATTAATTAACATGGCAATTTTGCCCGCTTCCTGCAGAAACTGGGTTAGCCAGCGCACCAGATTGGCACGATAGGGCGTATCAACCTCAGACGCGATCAAACAAACGATACCGCTTCGATTGCGCACCAGCCCGCGCGCCAGATGATTGACGTGATACCCCAACTCCTCGGCGGCCTTCAAAACACGGGCGCGGGTCGCTTCTGAAACGCTGGCACCGGGTGTGTAGGTACGCGAAACGGCGGAGCGAGAAACGCCCGCGCGTTCCGCGACGTCCTGCGCGCTCACTACCCATTTGTCATTGTTCATCAACACATTTCCACCCGCAAAAGACTCGCCTGTTTAATGATGCAATAAGTCTGCCTCAGATTGCAAAGCTGTGCAAAAAACAATTTCACCATAATGTTTAATATTTGTGACATCGCCTAACAATTGCACAACAAGCGGATTGACAGCGTGTTGCCGCTTCTCTACTAATTTGCACACACGTGCAAAAAAAGGTGCCAGTGAAGCGCCACCCTACACATCAGGAGAACATCATGCGTTACTCATCGCTCGCCGCCGTTCTGGTTTTAAGTAGCTCGACGCTGTCCTTTTCTGCCTATGCAGCCGGTAATCTCAATATGATTTGCTCCGCAGACGTGGTGGTTTGTGAGCAGATGACACGCATCTTCAGCCAGTCACATCCCGATATAAAAGTCAGTATGGTCAGGCTTTCAGCCGGTGAAGCCTATGCGCGTATCCGTAGCGAAGCTCGCAACCCGAGAACCGATATTTGGTGGGCGGGCACCGGCGATCCCCATATGCAGGCCGCAGAAGAGGGGTTGTCGCAGCCTTATAAGTCACCGTTATTAGACCAACAGCAGGATTGGGCAAAAAAACAGGCGGAGATTTCAAATTATCGCACCGTGGGCATTTATGCGGGCGCGTTAGGCTGGGGCTATAACACCAAATTACTGGCCGATAAAAAGCTCAAAGAGCCGAAGTGCTGGGCCGATCTGCTCGACCCCGCGTTCAAAGGCGAAATCCAGATTGCTAACCCGAACTCATCCGGCACCGCCTACAACACCCTGGCGACGCTGGTGCAGATCATGGGTGAAGACAAGGCGTTCGATTACCTGAAAAAACTCAACGCCAATATTTCGCAATATACCAAGTCAGGTTCTGCGCCGGTAAAAGCGGCGGCACGTGGCGAAACGACGATTGGTATTGTGTTTATGCATGATGCGGTGGCGATGCAGGTTGATGGGTTCCCGATTAAATCTGTCGCGCCCTGTGAAGGTACCGGTTATGAGATTGGCTCAATGTCGATCATCAAAGGCGCGCGTAATCTCGCCAGCGCCAAAATCTGGTATGACTGGGCACTCAGCGCCGAGGCGCAATCACACATGAAAGAGGCAAAATCTTTCCAGCTACCGTCTAATCGCAGTGCTGAAATCTCGGAATACGCACCGCGTTTTGAAAACATCAAGCTGATCGATTACGACTTCAAAACCTACGGTGATTCAGCGAAGCGCAAAGCGCTGTTAGGACGCTGGGATAAAGAGATTGGATCCAGCGCACAGTAATGCTCCGGTGCGACACGCCGAACACTGAACAGCGGTGGCCTGAGCCTGATTTCCGCTTCCTTACAGGGTCGAGGTAATTCATGAATGCGTATAATCGCCGCTTAAGCGGCGTACTGATCGCGGGCGCTATCGCGCTGACGTTGCTGCCGTGGTATAGCCTTGAAAATGGTTTTTTCGATGGCGGCTGGCTAACGACGTTATGGGGCGATGCTGCCAGCGCGCCCGCGCTATGGCAGATTGTTACGTTTGAACATCCGTGGCTGGCTATCGCAACCGGGCTATTTTTACTTTGCGGAGCCAGTTGCCTGTTGCCTTCAGGACAGACGCGAAGTTTGCTGTTGCTGGGTCTGAGCGCAGTCGGCGTCGCTTATCTGGTTGTCGAGGGGCACGCGATCGGTTACAGCGGCTGGAACTGGATCTGGCTGGAAAATCTGCTTGGCCCGCTGGCGCAAGGCCAACCCGCAATGGGCGCAGGCGCGCTGCTGCTGCTGACCGTTTTTTTGCTTATTTTCTCGTTTGCGCTGGCTGAGCGTGGCGTGCTGCGGGGCGATGCATTTGTCGTGGCATCCATTGTTTTGCTGGTGGCGCTGGTCACGACCTTTGTGCTGTATCCCGTGCTGAGCCTGTTTGTGGCCTCGGTGCAGGATATTGACGGCAGCTTTAAACCCGATGGCCTGATCAACAATATGCAAGATCCCTCAATCTGGAGCTTGTCATGTCTGGCTGGTGGCACCTGCGGCACCGCCTGGCGCACCTTGTGGCTGGCTCTGATGACCGCCAGCGGATCCACGTTGCTGGGATTGGCCTTTGCGCTGGCAGCCACGCGTACGCCGCTGCCGTGTAAAAAAGCGCTGCGCATGCTGACCATTCTGCCCATCATCACGCCGCCATTTGTGATTGGTCTGGCGTTGATTCTGTTATTTGGCCGTTCGGGCGTCGTCACTGCGCATCTCGCCACGCTGTTTGGTATTGAACCCGGCCGCTGGTTATATGGCTTAACCGGTATCTGGATTGCGCAGGTGCTCTCCTTTACCCCTATTGCTTTTCTGGTACTGATTGGGGTGGTGGAGGGCGTCAGTCCTTCTCTGGAGGAAGCGTCACAAACTTTACGCGCTAATCGTTGGCGCACCTTCAGCCGGGTTTCGCTGCCGCTGATGGCGCCGGGTCTGGCAAATGCCTTCTTAATTAGCTTTATCGAAAGCATGGCGGACTTTGGTAATCCGATGGTGTTGGGTGGCAGTCACGGCGTGCTTTCAACCGAGATTTTCTTCTCGGTTGTCGGTGCACAAAATGATCCGAGCCGCGCGGCGGTACTGGCGATGATTCTGCTGGGCTTCACGCTGGCGGCATTCCTGATCCAGCGCCTGTGGCTGTCTGGCAAAAGCTTTGCCACCGTGACCGGCAAAGGTGATGGCGGCACACACGGTAAATTGCCCGCACCGGTACGTTACAGCGTGTATGGCCTGGTGATCCCTTGGGGCATTTTCACTCTGGTGATTTACGGCATGATCCTGATCGGCGGGTTCGTGCAATCCTGGGGGCTCAATAATAATCTCACCCTCGATCACTATATTCACGCCTTCAGCGTCAGCGTCAGTGATGGCAGCCTGATATGGAGCGGCGTGGCGTGGAACTCGTTCTGGACCACGCTGGAGATCGCCTTGATTGCTGCGCCGCTCACCGCCATTGTTGGCCTGCTTACCGCCTGGCTGATTGTACGGCAGAAATTTGCGGGGCGGCAGACGTTTGAATTCATGTTGATGTTGAGCTTCGCCATCCCCGGCACCGTTATCGGCGTCAGCTACGTCATGGCCTACAACTTGCCGCCGCTGGAAATCACCGGCACCGCGATGATCCTGATTGCCTGCTTCGTCTTCCGCAATATGCCGGTCGGCGTGCGTGGTGGCATTGCGGCCATGAGCCAGCTCGATAAAAGTCTTGATGAAGCTTCATTAACTCTGGGTGCCAACAGTTTCCGCACCTTACGCAAAGTGGTGCTGCCGCTGCTCAAACCGGCAATCAGCGCGGCGCTGGTGTATGCCTTCGTGCGCGCCATCACCTCCATCAGTGCCGTGATTTTTCTGGTCAGCGCCCAATACAACATGGCGACGTCTTACATCGTCGGGCTGGTTGAAAACGGTGAGTATGGCGTCGCCATTGCTTATTCATCCGTGTTGATTGTGGTGATGTTAGTCATTATCGGCGCGTTTCAGCTGCTGGTGGGCGAACGCCGCTTACGTCGCAGTACCCGCAGTGTGGACGTTCCCACGCCGCCCCCTTCGGTATTAACTCAGGAGCGAATCGTATGATCTCACCCGGATCGGTTGTTTTTGAACATGTCTCCAAACGCTTCGCCGGATTCACCGCGCTACCCGATCTCTCCTTAACGGTTGAGCCGGGTACGCTGGTCACGTTGCTGGGGCCTTCCGGCTGTGGGAAAACCACCACGTTGCGGCTGCTGGCCGGGCTGGAGCATCCCACCTCGGGCCGCATTTTGATTGGGGGTAAAGATGTTACGCAGTTGCCGGCCAACGAAAGGGATGTGGCGATGGTGTTTCAATCCTATGCGCTGTTTCCGCATATGAACGCCTTAGACAATGTCATGTACGGGCTGCTTTCCTCTGGGCTCACCAAGCGGGAAGCGCAGGATCGGGCGCGTGAAGGGTTGAAGCTGGTTGGGCTGGAGCATCAGGGAGAGCGGCTGCCCTCGGAGTTATCCGGTGGGCAACAGCAGCGTATCGCGGTGGCGCGAGCGTTGGTGCTGGAGCCGCAGGTGCTGTTACTGGATGAACCCTTATCCAACCTGGATGAACGGTTAAGAAGGCGAGTACGTACCGATATTCGTGATCTGCAACAGCGGCTGGGATTTACCGCTGTGTATGTGACGCACGATCAGGAAGAGGCGCTGGCGGTCTCTGACAAGATTATTGTCATGAAAGAGGGGAATATTGCTCAGCAGGGCGCGCCGGAAACGCTTTATCACTCGCCCAGCTCAGTCTTCATCGCTGACTTTATGGGAGAAGCTAACATTGTGCCCTGTGAAGTCGAACAGCTGGAAGGCAGCGAGGCGCTGGTCAGGATTGGTAGCCAGCAATATCGCATACGTGGAGAGGGCGCGCAGAAAGGTGCTGCGCAGCTGGCGGTGCGGCCGCAATTTATTACGTTACGCGGTGAAGGTACGGGCGCATTAAAAGGCGAAATTACCCATAGCACCTGGCTTGGCAATCACATTGAATATGAAGTGCAAACCGAACTGGGTTCGCTGTTTATCGTCGATTCAATGATGGAGCAACGGCTGGCGTTATCGACCCGCGTTGCCGTGGATTTTAAACCGCAGGGTTTGGCCCTGATCGCGCGTTAACCGGTTAACTTCAAGGAAAACCTATGGAACAGCAAAACAGTGAACTTTCCGCACGTCTGGCGTTAGCGGAAGCCGTGGCGCGCAGCGGCGGCGCGGTTGCCTTAGATTATTTCAATCGCCGCGAAACGCTGGTGATAGAAACCAAGCATGATTTGCAGGATGTGGTGTCAATTGCCGATCGCGAAGTGGAACAGCTGATCGCCGCCCGCATTCGGGACACGTTTCCCGACGACGGATTCCTCGGTGAAGAATATGGATTGCAGCCGGGAAGCTCGGCGTATACGTGGGTGGTCGATCCGATCGATGGCACCAGCCCATTTTTGAATGGCATGCCGAACTGGTGCGTGTCAGTGGCGGTACTGCATGAAGGCGTGCCGGTGATCGGCGTGATTTTCGCGCCTTTTTATCAGGAGTGTTACGTGGCGGCGTTGGGCCAGGGCGCGACGATGAATGGCCGCACATTACAGGTTGATGCTACGCGAACCTTACAAAATCATGTCACCGGTTTTGGGGCGAACAGCTATGTCAGCCCGGAAAAAGTTGGCGAAATCCTCGCGTCTCTGCTGGCTGCGGGGGGCAATTTTATTCGCATCGGTTCGGGTGCGCTGATGCTGGCGTGGGTAGCGGCAGGACGCGTCGTTGGCTATTACGAACCCTATATGCACGCCTGGGATTGCCTGGCGGGTTACTGTTTAGTGAAAGAGGCGGGCGGTTGGTATCATCCGTTTAATACCGAAGGCGAACGCATTACTAAGGGTGCGCAGGTTTTAGCGGTGGCACCGGGCGCCGAAGCCGATTTACGGCGCATTGCCGGTCTCTGACTCCTCGACACCGCAGGCCGTTAACCCCACCTGCGGTGTTCATTGACATCATCTTTGCGCCACTTCGATGCAAAGCGAGCGTCTCTTCTGTAAAGCTGCCCCTCCACCGCCGTAAAGACCATTACCCCGCTGTGCGATCACCTCCCGCTTAAATCATTTATTAGTTCAACTAAATAGGCTCATAAATGAATAGGCATAATGGCTAGAAATATTTCTGTTAGGATTTTTATTACACATCCTTGGTGTGGTTTTTGTGCTGCACAGTAAAAAGCACGCGACGAGAAGCTTGTCGGATTTTTTAATTTTAGCCGGTCGGTGTTTTACACCTTTATGGCCATTTCCCTTCACTGGACCAGGTAATCGCAATGTCTGAGAAAATAACTATTCAGTTGATGATCAACAATGAGACGCAACACCTGACTATTGATCCAAGGGTAACGCTGTTGGATGCGCTGCGTGAGCATTTGCAATTAACCGGTACCAAAAAGGGGTGCGATCAGGGTCAATGTGGTGCTTGTACTGTGCACGTAAACGGGCAGCGCGTATTGAGTTGTTTGACGTTAGCGGCACAAGCGCAAGGCGGGAAAGTCACCACTATCGAAGGGCTGGCGGATAAACAGGGCAAACTGCATCCGGTGCAATCCTGCTTTATGGCCAATGATGCCTTCCAATGCGGTTACTGCACGCCGGGCCAAATCATGTCTGCCGTCGCCTGCATCAAAGAGGGACACGCAGGTAGCGACGCTGAAATTCGGGAATATATGAGTGGCAATCTCTGCCGCTGTGGTGCGTACCCCCACATTGTTGAGGCGGTAAAACAGGCCGCAGCAGAAATGTCAGGGGATGCATCATGAATGAGTTTATCTTTAAAACCCCCGCCAGCGCCGACGAAGCCGTTAAGCTCAACGTGGCTGAATCCTCACGTTTTTTAGCTGGGGGGACCACGCTGCTCGACTTAATGAAATGCAACGTTGAAGCGCCGCCACAGCTGGTGGATATTTCCCGCTTAACCACGCTGCGCGACATCAATTTCAGTCACGATACTTTACGTGTGGGCGCCCTGGTTCGCATGAGCGAGCTGGCAGCAGATAAAGAGTGTCAACGTCTGGCACCTGCTATCTATGAAAGCCTCTGGCAGGCAGCCTCACCGCAAATCCGTAATATGGCGACCATTGGCGGCAATTTACGGCAGCGTACGCGCTGCGGCTATTTCCGCGATCCCGCTACGTTCCCCGCGTGTAACAAGCGTCAACCCGGATCGGGCTGCTCGGCAATTGAGGGAATCAATCGCGGTCACGCTATTTTAGGCGCCAGCGAAGCGTGCGTGGCGGTTTATCCGGGTGATTTGGCCGTGGCGTTAACCGCTTTTCAGGCGCAGGTGATCCTCCGCAATAGCCAACAGCAGGAACGTCGTGTACCGGTTGAAAAGTTCTTTCTGCTACCACGCGACACGCCACATCAAGAACATGATATTGCCGCCGACGAGATGATCGTCGGTGTAGAGGTGCCTTTGTCTGCCGCGTTACGGCAGTCTCACTATTTGAAAGTGCGCGATCGCGCATCTTATGAATTTGCGGCGGCCAGTGCGGCGGTGGGCGTTGAGATGCAAGGCGACATCATTAACGATGTGCACATTGCTATCGGCGGCGTGGCCACCAAACCCTGGCGTGCTTATGAAGTGGAAGATGCGTTGCGCGGTAAAGCCTTCAGTGAAGTGCTGATCCGTCAGGCATCCGAGTTGGCGGTGATTAACGCCAAAGCGCTGTCGCATAACCAAGCCAAAATTGTCCTGGTTCCGCGCGTCATCAGTCGGGCCTTATTAGCGGTAGGGAAGCCTTCATGAAAAATTACACTGACAAAACGCGCAGAAATTTGCTCAAGGCCACTGCCGCTGTATCGGTGATGGCCGCAGGAGGTCACCACGTGAAAAGCGTTCGTGCCGTACAACAACATCAACTGCCCCTTTCTGAACAGACGCCGCCTCAACAGGGTTTAGGTGCTGCGCCACAGCGTAAAGATGGCACGTTAAAAGTCAGCGGGCACGCCACGTATGCCGCTGAACATCAGGTTGAAAACGTGCTGTATGGCGTGGTAGTACAATCAACTGTCTCCAGCGGCCGCATAACGGCAATGGAGACACAGGCGGCCCGCCGCGCAGAAGGCGTACTGGCCGTTTATTCGCACCTCAATAGCCTGAAAATTAACAAACCGAGGTCGATTCCTGAGGGCGGTGCTGCCCAAACCACCTATCTCCCGATTCAGAACGATCGCATCATCCATAACGGGCAGAACATTGCCTTGGTGGTTGCAGAAACCTTTGAGCAGGCAACACATGCCGCCTCCCTGATTAAAGTGGCGTACGCCGAGACGCCTGCGCTGATTTTCCCGGAAGACAAAGGCGCTAAACCGCAGGATCAGGATTCGCTGACGATCACCATGGGAAATGCGCAGCAGGCAATGGAACAGGCCGAGGTGCGAATTAAAAATAAATTTATTACGCCGCGTGAATACAATCAGCCGATGGAACCGCACGCCTGTATCGCGCACTGGCAGGATGACAAGCTGACCGTGTGGGAACCGAGCCAATGGGTGGCGGGCGCGCGTACCGCCATTGCTGAATGGATGGGAATCGATATCAGCAAGGTTGAGATTATCTCGCCTTATGTTGGCGGGGGTTTCGGGTCAAAAGCGTCGCCTGCCACCCACGTTGCGCTCGCCTGCGTGGCCTCACGTGAACTGAAGCGTCCGGTGAAAGTCGCGCTAACGCGCCCGCAGACCTTTACCGGTTTTGGCGGCCGTGCGTCTACCCATCAATCTCTGGAGATGGGCGCAACGCGCGACGGTAAAATCACCGCCATTATCCATGATGGCTATAACGAAACGTCCCTTGATGATGTGTTTGCCGAAGGCACCAACCGTGTCACTGCGCGGATGTATGCGATTGAGAACGTGACCTCTCATCATCGCGTTGTCCCGATTAACACCGTGACGCCTGGATGGATGCGCGCGCCAGGTGAAAACCCCAGCGCGTTTAGCCTGGAAGTCAGCATGGATGAAATGGCCTATGCACTGAATATGGATCCGCTGGCGTTGCGCATAAAAAACTGGGCCGATCACGATTATCAACAGGGTAAACCCTGGAGTTCTCGCCAGCTGAAAGAGGCGTATCAAAAGGGCGCTGAAGCATTCGGCTGGAGTAAACGCAGTATGGAACCGCGTTCGATGCGCGAAGGGCGAGAGCTGATCGGCTGGGGAATGGCCAGTGGAACCTATCCAGTGAACCTGCAACCGGCGGAAGCGACTCTGGTTCTGCAACCGGATGGACACCTTACGGTGAAGAGCGCGGGGGCGGATATCGGGACCGGCACTTACACTATCCTGGCGCAGACCGCAGCCGATGTGCTGAAAATTCCTCAAGATCGTATTCAGGTTGAACTGGGCGATTCGCGCCTGCCGACAGCGGGCGTGGCCGGCGGGTCCCAGTTGGCAGGTAATCTCACTGCGGCCGTGTTTAAAACGGCGCTGGCGTTACGTGAACGTCTGTTCACGCTGGCCATCGAAACCCCTGATTCACCGTTGTTTGGCACACCGCGTGACAAGTTAGTGGTCATGGATAACGGCGTGGCGATGACTATGCGTCCCAACCGTAAAGTGACGTTTGAACAGTTGCTGTCACTAGCGGGTTTACCTTCGCTTGCACTTTCTGCTGATACCTTTAAAGGTAATGCCTCCGCTGAAGAGCGCGACAAAATGCTCAGCGCACTCAATACCATTACGCGCCCAGAAGATGTTTCGGCACATAGCTGGAGCGCGCTGTTTGTTGAAGTTCGCGTGGATGAAGACTTTGGCACAGTACGCGTGAAGCGTATGGTCGGTGCTTTTGACAGCGGAAGGCTCTATAACCCCGCGCTGGCACGCAGCCAGTGGATAGGGGGAATGGTGATGGGACTGGGGCAAGCGTTGTTGGAAGAAGGCACCCTTGATCCGCGTAATGGTCGGGTTATCAATAATAATCTCGCCGATTATTTGGTGGCGGTGAGTGCAGATGTGCCAGAAATCACTACGATTGATGTCGGTCAGCCAGATTACAAGGCTACAACGATGGGCGGCAAAGCGGTGGGTGAACTGGGTATTGTCGGCATGGCTGCGGCAATCAGTAATGCGGTGTTCCACGCAACCGGTAAGCGCGTACGTGAATTGCCCATCACCATGGAAAAACTGATTTGATTGGATACTGCGCGCAGGGCTTTTGCCTGCGCCTCGTTTGTGGCCTTTACCTCGGTACGCATAAATGAAAGTGGCAATTTTGGTGATGGCTGCTGGCTTCGGGCGGCGTTTTCGCGAGCAGGGCGGCGGTCAAAAACTGTTGGCTGAGATTCAGGGGCTTCCCATGTTATCGCATACCCTGCGCCACGCCCTGGCGACGGGCGCCGACGTGTACGTTGTTACCCAGCCAGAAGATCGGGCGATACACGCGCTGCTCAACGGGTGTCAGCCCATCTATTGCCAGAGCCAGGGGTTGGGTGAGTCGATTGCTGCAGGCGTCCGTGCAACGGCGGACTATGACGGCTGGATTATCGCGCTCGGTGATATGCCGTGGCTAAAAACATCCAGCTATTTGGCTGTTATACATGCGCTAGCGACTGAATCCATAGTCAGGCCGCTGGTGAATGCTCAGGCCGGTCATCCGGTGGGCTTCAGTCGAATTTTCTATCCCCAGCTGGTGGATTTGCACAAGGATGAAGGGGCGCGTTCGATACTGGCGGCGCATCCCGCCACCTTAATTACGTTGCACGATCCCGGATGCCTTAACGATATCGATTATCCCGTCAACCTGAACTCGGGAGAACAGAATGATTACGCTTGATCAACGGGTTATTGATTGTGCTTTGTGCTGGCATCAGTTGCAGCAGCCGGTGTGGCTCTGTACCGTTTTGCATACGTATGGCTCGTCACCGCGTGCGCCCGGCACCATGATGACCATTAACATTCAGGGTGAACATTGCGGCTCGCTTTCGGGCGGCTGTATTGAGGAAGATTTTCTGCAACAGCTGGCGTCAGGTGCCTATCGTGATAGCAGCCAAATTGTGCGTTATGGCGAAGGGGGATTACGTCCCAATGTGGCGTTGCCGTGCGGCGGCAGTGTGGATGTGTTGATCGAGTATCTTCCCGCTGACCCGGAGAGTTATGCATTGCTTACCGCCATGCAAACCGCGTTGATCGGTAAACAGCATCTGGTAAAGAATGTGCAGCTTGGGCAACGCGCCGCGTGGGAGATCGTTTCTACAGCGCATGTACTGCCCGCGTTATCGCATCAGCAGAATCAGGTCGTGATCCCCGTGGGTGCGGTGCCGCAACTGTTGATTGCCGGTTATTCGGTGGTGGCGTTTGAGTGCATTCGGCTTGCGCTGATCCTCGGTTTTAGGATCACCGTCTGTGAACATCGCCCCGAGCAGCTGGCTGAAACAGAACGCCATTTTGGCGCGGAATATCATGTCACTATTGTGCCGCAGCATCCGGCTAAGTGGCTGGAGAATCATGAAATCAGCAGTAAGGTGGCGATACTTTCTCTGACGCACGATCCGCGTATTGATGAACTCACCATGATGGAGGCGGTTAATACCCCTGCGTTTTATCTCGGTGTGATGGGTTCAGTTAAAAACAGCGCTAAACGCCGACAGCGGCTGGTGGAGATCGGGGGACTGAGTGAAGAAGAGCTGACGCGCATTCAGGCGCCCGTGGGCATTAGGATTGGCAGTAAAACACCGGCAGAGATCGCCTTGTCGGTGATGGCAGATGTGGTAAGGGTCAAAAACCTTTAACCGCTGAAGTGGGTTAGCCCGCAACAGGGCTAACCCAACACGTTAATTAATTTCTGTCGCGTATTGTTCAACTGGCGTGATTTTCTTAATCAGCTTGTTATCAAATAAAAACTGCTCATAAGCCTGATAACGCGGTTTATCTAACGTCGCAGGCTCCGTGGCAAACAGCGGCAGCGTCTTCATCCACGCCTGATGATTCAACGGGGTATTTAACTCAGGATGCTGACGAGCAAAAACCTTCCAGCTCTCTTCAGGGTGCGCACGTAAATAGGCTGTACCTTTCTCCAGCGCGATAAGAAACTTTTTGATCTTCGGTTCGGCAACGGCATCGCGGTTAGCCACAATAATTAATTCATCGTAAGCCGGGACGCCATAATCCTCGACGTTAAGCACGACCGGATCTTTACCCTGCAATGTCATCTCCAATGCTTCGATATTGCGGTAGCCGCCAATCACGGCATCCACCTTTCCGGTTAACAGGGCGCTGGTGAGCTGAAAGTTTACGTTGATCAGTTTGACTGCGTTTGCGTTGAGATTTTCATGTTTGAGCATGGTGGCCAATGTCGCCTGCTCGATGCCGCTCACAGAATATCCCACGGTTTTACCGTTGAGATCGGCTGGCGTCTTAATGCTTTTATCCAACGAAATAACGGTGTTAAGCGGCGTGTTAATTAAGGTGCCTACGCGTACCAGCGGCAAACCCTGATCGGCAAAAAAATGGATTTGCGGCTGATAGGTAATGGCTAAGTCGGCCTGTTTAGCTGCCACGAGGCGGGGCGGTAAAGCGGGATCGGAAGGGGGAATAATCTGCACATCCAGCCCCTGTGCGCTAAATGCGCCGATCTGCTCAGCCACCATGATCGGCGCGTGGTCGGGATTGATGTACCAGTCGAGCATGAGCGTGAGTTTTTCATTGGCGCTCGCGCTGGTGGCTAAAACGGCGCTGGCAATCAGGACGGTTAGGCGCATTTTAAACAGGGTTTTACGTTGGGGGTTGTGGTTATTCATCGTTGTCAGGTATCCAGTTGATCACACGTTTCAGCAAAGCATCAATCACGCTCCAAAGCAGAAGCGTCATCAGCACCAAAATAAACAGGGCGGCAAAGCACATATCACTCTGCATTCGAGCATTGGCATTCAGCATGACGTAGCCCAATCCTTCAGCCGAACCGACCCATTCGCCGATGATCGCGCCGATCGGTGCCACGGCGGCGGCCATGCGCAATCCTGAACCAAACGCAGGCAAGGCCGCCATCAGGCGTACGTGACGTAACTGGGCATACGGCGAAGCGCGCAGGGTGCGGGCTAAATCGAGGTAGTCGTTATTGACGCGGCGCATACCGTCGAAAAACGTAGATGTGACCGGAAAGAAGATCACTAACACTGCCATCACCACTTTTGCGCTCATGCCAAAGCCAAACCACAGCACCAGCAGCGGGGCCAGCGCAAACACCGGAATCGCCTGGCTGGTCAATACCAGCGGCATCAGCCAACGTTGCAGCCGTGGCGAGTAGATCATGCACAGCGCCAGGCTACAGCCGAGCAAGACACCGATGACGAATCCGCTGGCAATTTCTGACAGCGTAATCAGCGAGTGGTAGGCCAGGAACGGCGCATTATCCCAGGCGGCAAGCAACACGGCGCGCGGCGCGGGCAACAAGAAAGCAGGGATGTCACCCCATTTTGTTGCCAGCCACCAAACGCCAATCAGGCCGATAAAAACGCTGAGCCCACGCCTGCTGCGTGCAAGACGATTGTGTTTCATCCTGCCGCCTTGATCAGTCGTTGCAACAGCTCAGCCTGACTTCTCATCGAATCAAGATCGTCGGGCGCACGCGGCGGTAATCCAGCAATGCTGTGCGAGTCATCAATGCCGAAAGGATAGGGTGAAAGCACCAACAAACGGTGACTCAAGCGGCAGGCTTCAGCGGGATCGTGGGTAATCAGCAGCACGGTATGTTGTGCCAGTAATTCAGCCGCCAGGGTTTGAATTTGCGTGCGGGTAATGGCATCCAGCGCGGAGAACGGCTCATCCATCAATACAATCGGTTGCCGTTCATAGAGGGTACGGGCCAGCGCAGCACGCTGACGCATACCGCCGGAAAGGGTGGCCGGCAGGGATTTTTCTTCGCGGCTCAAGCCTACACGCGCCAGCAAATGCCTTGCCCAATCGCGATCGACTTTTTCGCCCCGCAAACGCGCGCCCAGCGCCACGTTATCTATCACCGATAACCACGGATAAAGCAGATCTTTTTGCCCCATCCAGGCTATGCGGCCCGCCAAGGGTTGATTATCGCTGCCCGTCACCGAGCCAGAAGTGGGTGGCGCAAGGCCAGCAATAATGCGTAACAAGCTGCTTTTCCCTGCACCGCTGGCACCCAGAAGCGCCACGAATTCGCCGCCGGTGATATCCATATTCAGCCGGTCAAAAATGATCTGCTCACCGAACTTTAAGCTGAGATCGCGCACTTTAATACCGGGAATGGCGCTTAGCGGCTGCATGCGGAAATCAACGCGTTTGAGGTGTTACCGGCATTGAGTCCCATTTGCCAAAATGCGCTCTCTAAGCGCGTTGCAGTGGTGAAGATATTGGCTAGCGCATCAAAACGGCTTTCACCACCGCGCTGGCGTGCGATATTTTCAAACAGCGTCAGCGAAGCCTGCACGCCAGCCAAATAGCTTTCATCGCCATAGTTTTGTATCCAAGCAGCATAGGGATTATTGCGCATCACAGTGGCGGGATTGTTTAATAAACCAAGCCCAATTTCGGCATAACCTGCGACACAAGGCATCAATGCCGCCAGCAAATCCAGCGCATCACCAGAATGTCCAATATCCAAAACGTAGCGGGTGTAGTTCAGCGTTTCTGGTGCTTCAGCGTCGTTGACGATGTCGCTTTCGCTCAATCCCCATTGCGCGCAATACGTGAGATGCAAGGGCAGCTCACTGACAATAGCGTTGAGGGATGTGGTTGCCGCACGCATTTCGGGTAGCGTGTGGAGTTTGCTGACCAACAAGGCGTAAGCGCGGGCAAAATGCAGCAGGAAGAGATAATCTTGCGTGAGGTAACGCTGAAAAGCGGCGTGCGGCAGGGTACCCGCAGCGAGCTGTTGCACAAAAGTGTGCGAGACATAATCGTGCCAGTGTTGACCCGCTTGCTGGCGAAGACGGCCATATAAGCAATCATTGAACATTGAGAGAGACATGGGACCTCCAGTGATAAGTGGAGATCCGGGCATACTGAGGTAAGAACAGGCATTTGCTGAGTGCAATATTGCCAACCCGTCCCTTCGCTGGCATGACCCAGATCAGGTTCAAAGGGTTCGGCTTACGCCATCTCAGCCCATTTCAGGACACCCCTCGGAGACACTTTTTATACGTCAATTAAAGGGTGAATTCAACGTGTCGATATTGTGGGTTTGGCCGAGTTAGCCACGCTTACTGCAAATTTCCCTCTGCTTTTAACAGAGAAACCTCTCTTTAACTCTTCAGGAGCACGTCATGGATTTGGATACACGCTATTCGCTACAAACGCTTTCGCCACCGCAATGCTTCCGTTATATCGCGGGCCCCGTTTTATCTGATGAAACCCTGAAGCAACGCGTGGTTGAAGTGGTTAATATGATGAAGCAGCACGGGCTGGCGCACTTGGTTATCTATGCAGATAAAGAACATGGCGGCAATTTTGAGTATCTGGCGGGGTTTATTCCGCGTTTTGAAGAGGCACTTTTAGTACTCAGTGATCAAGCTGCTATTAGTTACATCATAGGTAATGAGAACCTCAAACTTGTGCCTTATGCACGTAATGCAGGATTACCTCTGCATGCGCCGATCTTTTCGCTGCCCAATCAACCCATGACACATGAACAGCCGTTAGAGACGTTGCTCGCGAGCGCAGGTTTAATCGCTGGGCAAAAAGTGGGCGTCGTCGGGTGGAAGCTTTTCACCGGCAATGCTGAGCAGCGAAGCAGCCTGTTTGATGTTCCTGCATTTATTCTTGATGCGGTTAAGAAGGCGGTAGGGGGACAACATTGTGTTGTTAACGCAACGGGGATATTTATCTCGCCTGAATATGGCGTTCGCCGCATAAACCGGGCAGATGAAATCGCTTTTTATGAATATGGCGCCAATTTGGCCTCAACCAATGTCCTTAGCGCGCTGGACAGCATTGAACTCGGCAAAAGCGAAAAAGAGATCGGCCATTTGCTGGCTGCCGACGGTCAACCGAATAACGTTATTATGATTGCCGCCAGCGGGGATCGCTTTGCGCATGCCAACCTTTATCCTTCGGATAAACGCATCTGCCTGGGCGATAAGATCTCGCTGACGGTTGGCTTCAAAGGTGGACTCACCAGTCGCTCAGCCTATGTGGTTGCCGACGACACCGCGTTGCCCGACGCGGTTTCTGACTGGCTGACGCAGTTAGCCACGCCCTATTATCATGCCGTGGTGACCTGGCTCGAGAGTTTGCGGGTAGGCATCACGGGCGGAGAAATGTATGCCATTGTCGAGAATGTTCTACCAAAAGCGCGTTATCACTGGCATTTGAACCCGGGGCATTTGGTGGCGGATGAAGAGTGGCTTTGCTCACCAATCTATCCTGATTCCACAATTCCATTAACCAGCGGGATGCTATTGCAGATTGATATTATTCCCTCTTTGCCGGGTTATGGCGGCAGTAACATAGAAGATACGGTTGGGCTGGCAGACATTACATTGCAACAGCAGCTAGCGGCACAATTCCCCGAAGTATGGAAAAGGATGGAAATTCGCAAACGTTATTTGAAAGAGGTAGTAAATATTAAGGTTTCAGATGAGGTAATTTTACTTTCTAATACGGTAGGTTATCTGCGTCCTTTTTTGTTGGATAAAACTCGCGCACTGGTTCGCGTTAAGTAATGAGCAGGTCGCATTTACATTATGACTAACAGGCGTTAACGATGAGCAGTGACATTAAATCTTTATCTTTTCTTGGACCACGAGTCGCTATTATAGGGCCATCTAACAGTGGGAAATCGACGCTGGCCAATGCGATTTCTCATAAAACATCTTATCCCGCAATACACCTTGATCAGCTTTATCATTTACCTGGCACGCATTGGCAGGCGCGACCTAAATCGCATTTTTTAGACCTGCATCGGGCGGCTATCGATCAAGAGTGTTGGATTATTGAGGGTAATTACTCCAGCTGCCTGAAGGAAAGAATGGATCGCGCAACAGGCGTAATTTTACTGGATATCAGTTTACCCTTGATGCTCATGCGTTATTTCCGACGTACCGTCTTCCAGCGTGAACGAATAGGTGGCGTGCTGGCAGAACATCAGCGCGATCGCATTAATAGCGACATGTTGAAATATCTGCTTTTCACCACCCCGAAGAATAGAGCGCATCACCGGGCGATATTTGATGAATTAACGACGCCAAAAGTGGCCTTGTTATCAGCAGAGCAGGTGAAGCGTTGCTGGAAAGAGTGGGCGTTGAAATGAACCCGCTGCAGCGGACGTCAGTGGTTAAAAAGAGAAGGGGGTATATAACGAAGAAGCCAACGTGTTGGCCACAGGCATAAAATGATTTCCATATAATACAGGCTATTGGGTCAAGCAAAGTTAAACAGATTAATCTGCTTCTTAACGGATAAGGCGTAATAAAGATACGCCCAACGTGCTATTTTCAATGAATCTGAATGTTATTTACTGAAGGTTTAGACATGCGCGTAAATAATCTGCTCGAAAATTTTCGCATAATAGAATCATGAGACTTAAGTGATTGATTAACGTTATTATCACTCTGTAATAAAGGTGAGATTTTATTACTTTTAAGCATTTTCTAACAAGATTGTTATAGCTATATGTCGATAATTCCTACTTTTATTGTCTGCCTTTTTGCAGGTGCTTACCCGTTAAGGTCAGCGGCCTGGCAGATATTGCAGGAGGTATTTATGGCGATATTTTTACCGCTATTACGATTGTATGGCTTTTCCGTCGCCGCAGAGTCGCGAAGGGCGCAGATCGGGTCTATACCTAACGGAATTATCCATTTTTTCACTCTGGCCGTAGGCTAATTATGCTGCACAAAACTAAATATAATAATCTTACGCTGTGCTTCAAAGAGAGTCGTGTTCCGTATAACGAGATCCTGGAGGATTTTGTTCATTTACGTCTTCCGATACGTAAAGTGTTCCGCAACAAGGACAATACCAAGGTCATGCTGGTCCAGCACCAGGAACAATTATATATATTGAAAGTATTCAAGCCCAACGGTAAAAAAATCGAAAGGGTGCTTAAATCCTTTTTCAGAAAGGATTACTTTTTAAGTCTGATTCAACTCAACGACGAGCTCTGGTCAAGAGGCATGCGTTTTCAAAATGACGTTTACCTGTTAGCGCAGCGCAAACAGGGTCCTTATACCGATCTCTACATTATGTTGAATGAATACATTCCCGGCACGGTGCTGAATGAGTTTGATGTCATTCCTGAGGTAATCAAACAGGACCTTGTGCATAACATGGCGTTATTGCATCAACATAAACTCATTTCTGGTGACGCCCATAAAGGCAACTTTATCCTTTCTGAACACGGGCTGCGTATCATCGATTTATCCGGTAAGAAGTTCACCCGACGCAGAGTGGCAGAAGATCGCTTGGCGCTGGAGAGTCGTTTCAACATCAAGGAGATAGAGAGGGACTTTTCCTACTATCTGCTCAAAGCGAAATTCCACCTCCGACAAAAAATCAAAAGCGGTAAGCATGTTCTGGCGAAGATGTTTGCCTTTTAAAGGATATTTTCGGCAAGTGCGCAGTGTTTCTGTTTCGGCCAAAAAGTGACGCTTGCTGAGCTTTTCTGCGGCAAGTGCAGGCCGAAACCGGCGTAACTTTCGCGTAGCAGCGTCAAAATGGTTAGCCTGAAAAAGAGCGGTAAAGCTGACATATCGATATAGCCAAACGCGGACATCTGAATTTAGCCGCCATAAGCTAAAGTACGCATAATGTATATTATGTTAAATAGGATAATGAGGAACTTCGCCAATCTTGGGTTTACACGCACACTATTCTCTTCAGTCTTCTACTTAGCGCTGGATTAACTCTTCTGGCTGGTTTACACGCCATAACGGTAAGCCAGCGCTATGTCAGTATTTTTCTATATCACTTCACGATACCGAACGCCCGCTTCAGACCGCATAAAAAATGACATACAGCTTACGCATCTGTGTTTCGATAACCCCCGTGCCTTGGGTAGTTCTTCCAAAGAAAAAAGACTCTCCTGTATAACTATAAATAAATTTCGATTCGCACCTTCCCTGCCGCGTTTGCAGTTTCGCTGATGGCGTCGCTACGTGAATTGTGAGAAGTTTGCAGCACTCGGCCCTGCAAACTTTCGCGTAGTGACGGTAAAAAAAAGCCCGTCAACGTGCGTGCTGTTTGAGTGCCGGGCTGCCATGATGTTTCCTCATCCTCATTGCGCCAGGTACTTACCAGACAACAGGCATAAAAAAACCGGCTGCGTTAGCCGGTTTTCTGTCATTGCCTGCTGATTCAGCCAACAAGGCTCTCTAACGGAATATGGAACTGCTTGTGCAGATTACGAATCATTGGCAGCGTGAGCTCGCGTTTACGGTTAAGCACTTCATAGACGCGATTCTGCCGACCAATTGCCGGAGCCAAATCTTTTGCAGTCAGTCCCATCTGATCCATACGGAATTTAATAGCCTCAATCGGGTCAGGTGGCGCAATTGGGTAATGCTTTGACTCATAGTTTTCAATAAGCAGACACATTACTTCAAAGAGATCGCTTTCAGGTGAGCCCAGCACAGGCTCATTATCAAACATAGGCTCCACAATGCGGAGCGCCTCTTTATAATCCTGCTCGGTTTTAATCGGTTTAATATTCATGTCAGGGCTCCAGTGTAACTGTATTGGCGTCTATCCTGTCGTATTCTTTATGCGTACCGATAAACTTAACAAACAACCTTTTATGAGCATAAGCAACGGAAACAATTAAACGATAGTCGTTTCCTTTTATGTTAAATACAACACGGCTGTTTTTTAATATGCTCGCCGTTCCATACTGCGCCTTTATATCTACCGGGGTTTGCCAGTCGGCCTTTTTAACTTCATCTACCCAGGCGCGTAACGGTTGTTCTGAATCAGGATGAACCGTCCAAAAATCCTTTAATGGTGCGAGTGCAATAATGTTCATGCGGGTATAGTAGTCCCGCTGTGGGATATCTGCAACAATAAAATCCCACAGCGGGACTATCTTACTATGGACAGTGCTCAACTCTTTAATTGTGCAGATAATTTATCTTTTTTACGGTCTTCGATGATTCCGGCTCTGACAGCGTAAAGGTTTCGTCCAGCACTTCCAGAGAGTTTGACGTCCCATCATGGCCCATGCTGCCGGTTTGTAGATCCGCCCCGCTTAGTACCACTGATACGGCGCGGCATCGTTTGAAGCCGCAAAAAGCGGGTTTGGCGGCGTGATGAAGGCGGTGAACATGCGAGTAAAGGCTACAGCAGAGAATCTGTTTTACGTTTTTTAGGCCGTTTCACATCCGTTTTTAAAAAGAGGTTATTGGTTGCGCCCGCCTTGGTTAAAGAACGGCTGATCGCCGCCTGCAACTCAGGAAACTCGCCAAACAGATCTGGGTTTGCCAACTGATCGCTAATCAAATCAGCGAACTCTTCCAATACGCTGGCAGGTTTAACGATTTTAAGTTCGCGACCAAATTTGATCAGGCTATCCCGGTCTGGGAATAGCTTGCTTTTATTCATTTTCAGCGCCATTTCTTTATCGTTGGTAGGATAGATAAACGTGTTAACCACATCATAAAGCGGCGAAAGTGTTGGGGTCGGCTCACCGTTTGCGGAATATAACAGTGAGAAATTCTTGAGATGCGCATCGCCGTTGCCCACCATGCAGCTGAACAAAACGTAGCGCCAATAAAGCTCAACCTGAGACTGATCGCGTGTAAAAAGAGCGACAATTTTGGCGCCGGTTTCATAAGAGCCGGCGTACTTATGATCAGAGGTTTTCCCCGCCAGGACGCAGAAATCTTCCATCGCTAAACGCTTATCGCCCGCGATATCGAAACGCTCCATGATAAACAGCTCTTTATTATCGGACAGCCAAAACGGCGCAACCGGTAATCCACAGGTTTTGGCCAACGACATGCAGATAAATTCATTTTCTGCCAGCCGTGGATACTCTTCATCGCCGGTTTTCGCGATCAAATTGGGATAAAGCACTGCGCCTCGGCTTTCCGTGCTGATCATCACTTTGGGTTGTACACCGGAAATAGAGGTGTTGAGCAGATATTTATTCAGTAGATATTCGAATGCGCTCTCTTTGTGATCCCATTTCAGCAGCTCTTCAAGCTTTTCTGGCGCTGGCGTGGGCAAATCAATATTGCTCACGTATGAGAGTGCACCGATGCCCGTATCCTGCTGCAAAGCAAGAAACAGCATGTCTGAAATGTTTCCCACGTAGCGGCGTAGACGTTCAGCAATATGATAGCGAACGTAGCCTTCCGGGATATTCATTTCAAAGATGTTGAACAGCCGACTGGCGTTGTAACTCATTTTGTTGTCGGGCTGCATGGTCAGCGACACGCGCCGCCGACGGGTGTCAGCATAGGTGAAATTGTAACTGCCGTGTTCGTGGATGAGCTTGCCGCTGTATTCACCGCCGTTATACACATCGATATGACGTACAGGTTGTGAAAGCTGTTTGAGGTCAGTCATCGTCAAAGAGCGCCTCAAGTTCATCCAACTGCGGTAAACCTGAAGACTGAACGGTTAATATCAGTTCCACCGCCGTCAGATAAAGGGTCAAGGATTTCAGCGAGCCGGTGTAGGCACCGTTCTCAATTTCTGAAATTACCGTTCTTTGAATGCCAGCACGCAAAGCCGCAGCGGATTGCGTCCACCCTTTTGCTTTGCGTTTTTCACGGCACTTCATTCCTATCGCTTTCAAACCCGGCAGCATAAGCCCTCAAAATGTCACCATATAGTGACAATAATGCGTTATTCATCATAATGTCACTATATAGTGACACATTCAACCCGTTTTCCCTCTTAAATGCGTGACGTTAACAAGCGCGATGTTTGTAACAAACAGCCAAATAGCCTTGGTTTACCCGTGTTACCTCATCATCAGGGAATAATTAACTGTGCTTTACTTTATGCATGGAGATAAGAAACGTTTTTACACAGAAGCCCAGCGCGCAACCGGAGGCAGAACGCATTGCTCGTTCCCCGCTGGTCAGAAGCATTTGGATTTTTGGCGGCCTGCTGATCGTTGCCGTGCTGACCATTAATGCCTGGTCACTCAGTCAATCCTGGCAACGAATGATTCGCAACGCTGAGGATACAGCCATCAACCTTTCACTTTCTCAGGCGCGCCAGGCGGAAGATACTTTCTTGCAAACAGAAATTACGCTTAGAGAATTGCAACGCGATCTTCAGAGTAACATCGCCGCGGGTGCCCAGGGTTCCAGGCTGAGTTTAACCATGCGAGATCTTAAGAGCCGCCTGCCCCAGCTGCATGGCCTGTTTTTTTATGATGCCAGCGGTAAGTGGATTGCTACCTCGGCGCAACCGGTGCCGGTCGGCATTAATAACTCCGATCGCGACTATTTTGTCTATCACCGTAACAATCCGCGCAACAGTGTACATATCGGGCCGGTTATTCGCAGCCGCAGTACTGGCGAGCTCGTTATACCGGTTTCCATGCGGGTGACCAGTGCGGGTGGTGGGTTTGGCGGCGTGCTGTTAGCCACAATAAAGGTGGATTATTTCCGACATTATTACGGCTATTATGAGATGGGCAACAGCGATGTTTTGGTCTTGATGCTTGCTGATAGCACGGTGCTTTACGCCCGCCCAATGCCAGACAGTTACATAGGAAAAAACCTGTCTTCAAGTTGTCTGTTTCGCGAAATGTTGATGAAGTCTGATCGCGGTAGCGGGCAATGGAGTGCAGCGCTGGATGGAAAAAAACGCATCTTTGGATTTGCACGCCCTGAGCGTTATCCGCTGGTGGTCGCCGCCGGTTATGACAAACAGAGCCTGATAAAACAGTGGATGAAAAGCCGGGTGCAGGATGTCACGTTAAACCTGGCGCTACTGGCAGGCATCCTGATCATGATTTTTTTCATTCTGCGCCAGGCGCGCATGAATCTGCGTTATCAAGCTGAGCTGACTCAACTGCGTGATGAATTAACGATCGTGAACAACAGCTTAAAATCGATGGCAATGATTGATGGGCTAACTGGACTGGCTAACCGCAGGCAGTTTGATCTCTATCTGCACGAGAGCCTAATGCGCTCAGCTGTAAACGGGGAACCCGTTTCGTTGCTGATGATCGATGTTGATTATTTTAAGCGTTACAACGACACGTATGGTCATACTAATGGCGATGAATGCCTACGGCGTTTGGGTGATACGCTGAGTAAAATGCCCCATCGCAGCGCTGATTTAGTGGCGCGTTATGGCGGTGAGGAGTTTGCAATTATTCTGCCGAACACTCAGCAAAAAGATGCTTTACGCGTGGCTATGCGCGCTGTTGAAGCGGTCCGTAGCCTCTCGATTTCTCACCAAACAACTGACGTTCCAGCAGGTATCGTCACTATCAGTGCCGGTTGTGCCACGATCACGGCAAGTGGAAAAGAGAAAGATGTGCAACAGCTTCTCACCCATGCAGATGCTGCCCTTTACCGCGCCAAACACCATGGGCGAAATCGGGTGGCGCTATAAGAGTTCGATAATCTACAAAAGCGAATGGGGTTATTAGTGAACCGTAAGCGGATGCATAAAGCAAAAAAATCACCTGTATGCAGAGGATTGGGCGGATGTTGAAGATTCTGTTGTGTTTACCAAAACAGACTGACTTATTTAGCCTTGCGTTAATGCGCTAAATATATATCTATTAAACTTAATCGCATTATGAAATTTAAATGGAAAAAATTGCAATTTAGACGGAAAAATCAAGGAGCTATTCTTTAAAAATAAATGAGCACTACGATATTTAAATTAATTCCACGACTGACAATGCGGGTAATTTTATTAAAAATAGCGTACTAAAAAAAACATGGCCCCGACACTGAACGTGCCGGGGCCTGTGGCTAAAAGAAGCTAATCGCCCTTTTATTCAGACTTACGTCCGCCACCATGACTGCTTTGGCCGCCTTTTTTACCAGCCTCAGAAGCCTTCTCACGATCATTTGCGAAATTACCGCCGCTGTTCTGTCCGCCTTTTTTACCGGCTTCAGATGCTTTACCAGGGTTTTCCGCAAAATTACCTGAACCACCACGATGTTCGGCCATAAATTCCTCCTGAACATATTGTCATTAATTTAATGGCAAACAGCATAATGCTAATTACGCTGAACGTTTTCTTCGTGTTGCAGGATTAATAGTAGAGAAGGATGCCAGGCTTGCAAATATATTTCAGGGGATTTTTAGGCATATTTGTACAGGGCACATTAGCATGTACATTTATAAACAAAGCGGCAGCGATAAGTTTTACTTATATTATGCGGGTTTAGCGCCACGCATAGAGCGAGTCTTTACAGCTGTAAATTCACATAAAGTTACACTCTGACACCCATAGAAAATAATACCGAAACAGTTTATGCCTACGTTTTGCGACAGTTTCACCGCGTCAATCAGCCGCTGACTGACAAAAATCGGTACGAAAAAAGAATACAGAGAGTCTTGGCAGAAAGTCACCGTGCCTTATGCCCTTTGCTCAGAAGATCACGACGGCGCAGTGTTGTTACTGACAGATTTCAGCGAGAAGCCGCTGAAGGTGGAGATCAGCAAAGCGGGCGCTGAAGAACTCACGGAATAGTTGGCCGGAAGCGAATAATCGCTTTCCGGCTTTAAAAAATACCCGTGAGAAGATGATCTCAGCGGTTATGGTTATCGCGGGTTCACGGTTAAAAAAGCGCCAGGTAAATCTGCTGGGCAATGCCGGAAAACGCCGACAGTGCCCATACATTAACGTGCTTTTCCGTAACGTTTGCACAACGCCAGCAGCGCCAGCCCGGCTACCGTGAGCACGATGTTGCCGGGTAATCGGGCATCCACCGTTATCGCCTTCTCTTTTGCTTCCTGATCAAAACGTCCGTGCGCCTGATGTAAACCTTCCACTGGCTTATCCAGGTAGTCCGGTTTCGGTGTCGTGATGGGCGCTGACTCTTTCTGCCCTTCCCAAGCCTGTTTTGCCATCATCTTGTCGAGAAAGTCAGGAAAGAGAAAATGGCCCACAATGGACTGAAAGCTGGTTTTACCTACCCAAACTTCACGCACGTTGCGCTGTGAGGCGTTAAAAATAGCGTTGGCAGCCACCTCAGGTTGATAAACCGGCGCAACAGGCCGAAGCGGACGATCCAGTTTGTTGCGCGCCCAGTCAAACTGCGGCGTATTTATTCCCGGCAACTGCACCATTGTCAGCCTGACCGCGCTTTTCTCATGAATAAGCTCACAACGCAGTGAATCGGTGAATCCGCGAATAGCGGCTTTTGCAGCGCAGTAAGCAGACTGGAGCGGTATTGAACGATACGCCAAGGCAGAACCTACCTGGATAATGATCCCTTTATTGCGCGGCTTCATGAGTCGCAACGCTTCTCGGGTTCCATTGACACTGCCCAGATAAGTCACGTCTGTCACGCGGCGATATTCGTCATCGCTGAAGGCATCAAAAGGTGCCAGAACCGTACACATGGCGCAGTTAATCCACACATCAGGTGGGCCGAGTTCAGCATTAATACGATCTGCTGCTTGCGTAACCTGGCGGGCATCTGCGACATCTGCGCTGATACCGAGCGCTCGGACAGCGTACTTCTCTACGTTTTTCACGGTCTCTGCCAGACCCGCTTCACTGCGGGCAATTACCGCCACATCAAAACCCGCTTGGGCAAAGCGTTCGGCTGTTGCTCTACCCACGCCCGCCGTTCCGCCCGTAATCACCACTATACTCATAATGCCTCCTAAAGCCTGACGAGGAGCGCCAAGGCTGATTTGTCAGAGGGGATTATGTCTTTATAGACTCTGGCTGAGCAGAAGGCATAGCAGGCGTATGACGTTATCGCTCAGCAAGCCGCCAAGGGTAATGAGAAGCCAACCCACTGACAGAGAAAAACAACGGCGACAAACAGGAGCAGCGTAGGAGCCGCACAGCATGCTAGCCCATCAGTAATCAAGATTGGCAAGTAAACGCTTATATAACGGATCTCTGGCTAAGTTTTTCATTTTAACTTCACACATAATATCGAAATCTTTGAAAGATAACGCCCAGTCATTTAATGTTTCATTAAAATAGAAATCAGAATGCGCCCTTAACTTCGATTTAGAGAGACCTAAAACGTTTTGATCAGGAAAGCCTTGCTCAGGAATTAATCCCTCTTGGGAAATTGAGTAATGTAGAACGGGCCTTACGCCTCGCCACGATGCTTTGATTACTGCGATGCGAGGGTCATCAGGTTTAATAAATTCATTTTCTTTAACCCAGTGATGATGAATATCCAGCACGATTGGGCAGAGATCTTTGGCTTGTAACACATCATCAAGTGAACATGAAATCTCGTCATTCTCCACGGTTAACATACGCTGGGCTTCGGTACTGAGCTTCAAAAATGATGCCTTAAAACCGCTGAATCCAAGCTTGCCATTCATATGGATATTGATTTTGAAATCCTGAAATTCTTGACCATAACCCATTAATTTAGCGCAAGTTGTATGATACTCCACATCGTCGATAGCGCGCTCGACCACGGCCGGATTGTCTGAGGCTAATACGGTATATTGCCCTGGATGAAATGAGAGCCTGATATTATTTTTTTTGGCAACGTTGCCGCAGGCTAAAAACAGTGGGTATAAATCGGGTAATAAATTCGCATAAGGCTTTTTTGCTTCAGGAACGGTATATAACGGCAATAAATCGCTGCCAATTCTCATCATCCTCAGTGCTTCAGGTAATAAAGCTAACTGTTCCAGAGTTGAGCGAAGATGGGTTAAATTCAACGTTGCCAGATCGGCTAATACGCTTTCTCTTTGCGCTTCATTCAGGCTTAAAAACCGGGTGCGCGTAGTACCTTTCAGAGGAAAAAGTTGTTTTAAATCTGAATTGATATATTTACATACGAAGCCTAATTTCATTACTCATCCTCTTATACATCCCTTAAAAATAACAATATAAGTCTAACAAACCCGTAGCCGGGCGCTGAAAAATTTAGCGACTTTCCACTTATAGAGACGTGTACACAACGTAATGCACCGCGATGAGATGATTCAACGGCTTGCGTTAATGTGCTTTGGGCATTTGCAACAATCACAGATGCTTTCTACCCTTTCCTTCCATCACATTTATAACAAAACGTTTATCACAAGAAGATGCTTGCCCTCTGTGCCAAACCGCTTAATTAACCAGAAAGGGAGAATGAAATATGCAGTACAACAAGCTAGGTCATTCAGGATTACTGGTCTCGCAGTTCGCCTTGGGCACGGTGCCATTCGCAGGTAAAGCCGGGTTTGAAAAAACCGGTAACGTTGATGCAAAAGAAGCGCGCCGGTTTATCGACATTGCGCTGGATTATGGCGTGAATATGATCGATACCGCTGATCTTTACTCAATGGGCGGCGCAGAACAGGTTGTGGGTGATGCGTTGGGCGATAAGCGCGACAGCGTTATTCTTACATCTAAAGCGCGCAGTCCGCTGGGCGACGATCCTAACCACAGCGGTGCGAGCCGTTATCATTTAATCAGAGCCTGTGAAGCGAGCCTGCGCCGGTTGAAAACCGATCACATCGATTTATATCAAATCCACAATTGGGATGGTGTTACGCCCGTTGAAGAAACGCTTAGAGCGTTAGAGGATTTAGTAAAAAGCGGGAAAATCCGTTATTTCGGCACCTCAAACTACACGGCATGGCAAATGATGAAGACGCTGGGTTGCGCTGAAAAATATAACCTTCTCAAACCCATCAGCCAGCAAATTTATTACACGCCTGAATCGCGTGAAGCAGAATATGAACTGCTGCCGATGGCACGGGATCAAGATATTGGCACGCTGGTCTGGGGCCCACTTGGTGAAGGTTTGTTAACCGGAACGGTGCGCCGTAATGTCAAAACGCCTGAATCGTCACGTCAAGGTAATGGCTGGCCGGAACCCTATGTGCACGATATGGAACACGCCTATAACGTGATTGATGTGCTGGCTGAAGTCGGTTCAGAACTTGATGCCTCAGTAGCGCAAGTTTGTCTGGCCTGGCTCGCTACCCGTCCAGGCATCACGTCATTACTCATTGGCAACCGCACTGAAGCGCATTTGCGCGACAATTTGGCTGCCGTCGATCTGGTTTTAAGCGATGAACAGCGGCAGAAAATTGAACAAGTGACCCGTCCTGCTCCGCAATATCCTTACTGGCATCGGTTTACCAGCGGCATGGATCGTTTAGATGCCGCTGAAAAGCCATTTTTAGATGAACATCGGCAGACAATCGATAACAGAAAGGATTTGTCTATTAAATGATACGGTTAAGCCGCCTGCCGGGCGGCTTATGCCCCACACATCCCGGGTTACACCGATTGTTAGATCCTCGTTCCATCAAGCTTATTTTTAAGCGTGAAATCAGTGATCAAAGACGCTTAAACGCGTTTTAACGTTTGGTGTTTTCATAGCCCTCTATACTTTTAAGCGTTGATTGTCTTTCTGGGAGAAAAAAATGAAGATTGCGGCGTTTGATATCGGTGGTACTTCGTTGAAAATGGGTGTTGTAACTAATAAGGGTGAGATGCTGTGTCAGGAGAGCGCGGATGTCTCGCACAATTCTCGCGATAAAATCCTTAATGAAATATTGGGTTGGTTGAAGAAAAACAGTGAGTGTGAAGGTATTGCGATTAGCGTGCCGGGTTACGTTGATGCACAGCGCGGCTTTATATCCATGGGAGGCACGGTCAGAGAGTTTGATCAGTTCCCGCTTGCCGAATGGTTATCAGAAAAAACCGCATTACCGGTGAGCGTCGAAAACGATGCGCATTGTGCCCTGCTGGCAGAATATTGGTTGGGTAAAGCCAGCAAAATGTCAGATTTTTTGATGCTGACCATCGGCACAGGCCTGGGTGGTGCCGCCTTTTGTAATAACGCCTTGATACGCGGCAAACGCGATCGTGCCGGTGAGTTTGGCTGCCTCCTCACCTCTCGCCCTGCCAGCAGCAATATCATGCATTACAGCATGAGTAAGACCTGCACCATGACCGCGCTGCGCGAGTATTACAGCGAGCAGAAAGGTTTATCTACTAAAGACGTTTCTGGTAAGGATGTTTTTGATCACTATGACCAAGGCGACGCCATCGCCAGCCGCCTGGTGACGACCTTCTACCAGGATCTCTGCTCTGGCATCTTTAATTTGGCCTCCATATTTGACCCCGAAACGATATTCATTGGCGGCGGTATCGCCGAACGAGAATCCTTTTTAGACGAGGTCAAGTTTCATCTCGAATGGTTCAGTCAGGATATCTCGATTGATACGGCAACCCACGGCAATGATTCAGGCATGTTGGGTGCGGTTTATCACTTCCTGCAAAGCCAGGATGTTGATAAATGATTGCGCGGCTCCGGCATGTCGCCCGCTTATCATTAACATATCTTGCTGTTTTTGCACCCTATTCATCTTTTAAGGCGCATAAGAAAACAGTCAGTTCTATAGTTGTTGAAGGCCATTTCAGTCGGTAAAGCAAAAAGAGGTTTTCATGAGTCAACTTTTCTCCAACATCAGCATTGGTCAGTTAGCACTGGATAACAGAATCGTGATTGCGCCCATGTGTCAATATTCTGCTGACGCGGGCAAGGCAACAGCATGGCATCGCATACACCTCGGTCAACTGGCCTTTTCTGGTGCCGGCTTGCTGATTATCGAAGCAACTGCCGTTGAAGATATTGGCCGCATTACCCCGCAGGATTTGGGGCTATGGAATGATGAAACGGAATCTGCGCTTCGCACAGTACTGGAAGATATACGCCAATATTCATCTATACCGATCGGTATTCAGCTGGGTCACGCAGGTCGCAAGGCGTCATGTGCTGCGCCATGGGAAGGCGGTGAGCAGTTAAGTCTGGATGCGGGTGGATGGCAAACTGTTGCGCCTTCAGCGCTGGCCTACAGCGAACAACAAAACCCACCTATCGCCATGGATGAAGCCGCTCTGGAACGCGTTAAAAAAGCCTTTGTTGAAACCGCGCAGCGTGCCGTTCGCTTGGGGATTCAACTGATCGAGGTACATGCCGCGCACGGTTACTTATTGCATCAATTCCTTTCTCCATTATCGAATCAGCGCACCGATCAATACGGCGGCTCTTTAGAGAACAGAATGCGTTTCCCCCTGGAAGTCTTTCGCGCGGTGAGAGATGCCGTGCCAGAAAACATCCCTGTTGGCGTACGCATTTCAGCAACAGACTGGGTCGAAGGTGGATGGGATGTGACGCAATCTATCGCTTTCTCTAAACAGCTTGAATCACTGAACAGCGCCTATATCCATGTCTCCAGCGGAGGGTTGTCGCAGGATCAGAAAATTGAGGTCAAAGCGGGTTATCAGGTTCCGTTTGCCCGCGATATTCGTGAGCAAGTGACGATTCCAGTGATTGCGGTTGGGCTAATTACAGAACCGCAACAGGCAGAAACCTTGCTGCAAGAGGGCGAGGCCGATTTAGTGGCGCTGGCTCGTGGCATTCTCTACGACCCACGCTGGCCATGGCACGCAGCGGCAGAATTAAAAGGCAAAGTCAGTGTTCCGCCACAATATTTGCGCTCTGAACCGCACGGCGTCAAAGGCATACTGGAGTCAAACGAGTAATTGATAATGACTTATCGCAAAACGTGTCAGCGTCTTTATTGATGAAGGAATAAAAACGGGGCCATCGTGGCCCCGTTTTTTCATCGTACATTGGTAACTCTTAAGCGTGTCCGCCTGCGGCCTTATTCAGAATGATCACCTCTGAAGATTCAATATGCGCTGGCAGATCGGCAAAAAGCTTAACGATATGGGGCGCTTCCAGGTGCTTTTGCAGCGCCTCACGCGACGCCCACTCTTCAGTCCAGACAAACCGACGTGCATTGTCAGTGTCACGGTTGAGCTGATACGTAATGCAGCCCTCTTCCACCAGCGTCGTCTCAACCACGCCTTTGAACAGCGCTTCTACAACCTCTTCTTTGCCAGCTTTAGCGGTAAAAATAGCCACCACGGGTACGGTCATCTTTAACTCCTTGTCAAAAGGCTCACTCAAATGAAGCCCGAGCCTGTCGTTTGCAGGTTAGGGATTGTTGAGAACGCGTTGAGCGTTATGGCATCGCACTCTTGCGAGGCAATAACGTCACTTCAACCGCCGTTCGCCATGAAGCGTAGCCTCTTCAACAGGTTATGTCTGCGACATCCGTGCGGTAATACCCGTTTAAATGCGTCACGATAAAAAATTTCTTACCCCACAAACCGCTAATCCCTCTTGGTCAGGCTCTGCTAGACCTACACTCTAACGGAAGAACACCTTCGTTAATGCAGCACACTGAAGATGAAAAAGGAGAAATAATGTCGAATCAGCAACCGCAAAATCACGCATGGCTTTTGGCTTCACGTCCTGATGGCGAACCTACCAAAGATAACTTCCGTTTTGTTCAACAGCCGATTCCAGAACTGAAAGAGGGCGAAGTGCTGTTGCGCACCGCTTATCTGTCGCTGGATCCTTACATGCGCGGTCGCATGGATGACGGAAAGTCTTATGCCGCGCCTGCCGAATTGAATGAACCTATGGTGGGCGGCACCGTTTCTCAGGTCGCCGCATCAAAACATGCTGATTATCAGGAAGGAGATTGGGTCTTAGGCCAAAGCGGGTGGCAGGAATATGCCCTCTCCGACGGTTCCGGTTTAGCGAAGTTAGGCAATGACCTGCCCCATCCTTCATGGGCGCTGGGTATTTTGGGGATGCCTGGCTTCACGGCTTATATGGGCTTGATGGATATTGGGCAACCTAAAAAGGGTGAAACTTTAGTGGTTGCCGCAGCCACTGGCCCTGTGGGCGCAACGGTGGGTCAGTTAGGTAAAATGCAGGGATGCCGCGTGGTTGGCGTAGCGGGTGGTGAAGAAAAATGCCGCTATGCGGTAGAGACACTGGGCTTCGACGCCTGTATTGATCATCACAGCAACGATTTTGCTGAACAACTCGCCGCAGCCTGTTCAGATGGCATTGATATTTATTACGAAAACGTCGGCGGAAAAGTGTTCGACGCGGTGTTTCCTCTGCTAAATACCGCTGCACGCGTGCCAGTGTGTGGATTGGTTTCGGGCTATAGCGCAAAAGATTTGCCGGAAGGCCCCGACAGAACGCCGTTAATTATGGCGGGCATACTCAAGCGCCGCATCCGTATGCAAGGCTTTATCATTTTCCAGGATTACGGTGATCGTTATTCTGAATTCTTATCCGTCATGACGCCGCTGGTTGAGAACAAGAAGATTCATTATCGCGAACACGTTATCGATGGGCTGGAAAACGCGCCACAGGCGTTTATCGATATGCTCAACGGAAAAAACTTCGGCAAGACCGTGGTGAAAGTTTCTGAGTAGGCCGTTGGCGTTACGCTAAGACGCTTCACTTATCCCCGTGTCAGCCCTTTCTGACACGGGTTAACGCAGCAAAATCTCAACGCTTCGGCGCAGCGCATAAAACCCAATGAAATCCCCCTGTAATCACCGAGACGCAATAGCGGCGGAGCGTGGTTGCGTTTACTGTTGCATCCACTCTTTCCGCTGCAATTGGTTCATCAGAGGTAACAGCATGGATGTTGACATCATTACCGGGTCGATCACTGTTTTAATTGCACTCTCTGCCGGCAGTTTTATTAATGTGGTGGTCTATCGATTGCCACTACAGCTTCTTCAGCCGACGTCTCCGGTGACGCTCTGTCGCCCTCGATCCCATTGTCCAGACTGTAAAATCCCTTTACGCTGGCGCGATAACCTTCCTTTGCTAAGTTGGCTGCTGCTACGCGGTAAATGCTTTCACTGCCAGGCGCCGATTAGCCTGCGCTATCCGCTTACCGAAGCCCTAACCTTGTTAATCAGTGTCGTGTCCGCCTGGCAACTGCCACAGGATCGCTTTTTAATCATAGCGCTGGTGCTGTGTTGGACGCTGTTGGCTTTAACGCTGATAGATATCAAACACCAGCTGTTACCCGATGCCTTAACGCTTCCCTTGCTTTGGCTGGGTTTATTACTGCACGTTTATGCACTGTTGCCGGGAAGTTTAGGCGATGCGGTTATTGGCGCGGCCGCAGGTTATAGCCTGTTGTGGCTACTGGCCACCAGCTATCGCTGCTTGCGGCGTTGTGAGGGATTAGGAATGGGCGATGCCAAACTGCTGGCTGCGCTGGGCGCCTGGCTTGGCTGGCAATCTTTGCCTGAACTGCTGCTTATTGCTGCGGGAGGTGGGTTAACCTGGATGCTGCTTAATAAAGCTCTTTTCAACCAAGCCTTGTCCCGTGCAATTCCCTTTGGCCCGTGGCTTTCCCTGGCGGGTGTTGACCTGTATTTCAGCAATTGTCTATCGCGGCTGTAAAAACGTAATGCGGTATGGGGATTGCAAGCGGTGGAGCATCCATCCCAGCTGGCCTCTTTGAGTTTGATCGCTAAAAAGAACCGGTGGCACTTACCACCGGTCGAGCCAAATCGGCTCAATGGCACTTCGCTTCATGGATGACGACAAAACTGCCCTTTATTGCCGCTCCCTGAGATGCTGAGTAATCGGCTTAACTACCTTTTCACCATTAACGCCGTAGAACTGGAAAAGAGAGTCTGTTGCGGCTTCGGTCAGTACCATGATTTCGATACGACGGTTACGATCGGCCAGCGGATTCTCCGTATCCAGCGGCATGCGTCCCGCCATGGCGTTAACCTGGATAATGCGATTTTGTTCCAGGCCACCCTGCTCCAGCGTGCGACGCGCCGCTAAAGCACGATCGCCCGACAGATTCCAGTTGTTATAAGCCGCCTTGCCACTGTATTGCGCGGCGTCGGTATGACCGCTGATCATGATCTTGTTATCCAGGCGGTTAAACGCTGGCGCAAGTTCAACCAGCAACTTGCTGAAATAAGGGGTCAATACCGCGCTACCTCGCGGGAACATCATGCGATTACTGTCATCCTGAATCAGAATACGCAGCCCTTGCGGCACTTTTTCCAGCACTAAGTTGCCTTGGGTATTAAGGTTCTGCATGATTCGCATTATTAGCTGGCGTAACGCTTCCAGCTCGTTATCCGATCGACTTAACACGCTTTCAAGGCTCTCTTTGGGCGCGTTGTCTAAGGCGCTATCCAGCACGCTGTCAGCCTCCTCGCGAACGGGTTCAGACTGTGCTGCGAGGCTTTCTCCCACCAGCACTGCACCTTGTTCCCCGGAATCTTGCAGCGGATTAAAGGAAGACTCGTTAAAAATAGAGGTGCCGTGCAGCTGTGCAACGATCTCTTTGCGCTCCTCTTCTGTTACCGAACCCATGATCCACAGCACCATAAACAGCGCCATCATCGCCAGGGTAAAGTCCGCGAAGGCCACTTTCCACGCACCGCCGTGATGTGCGTTGTGCGCTTTTTTGGCCGATCGCTTGATAATCAACTTTGTGGTGGTCACCAAAGGCGCAGAACGTATTTCAGAGGTCTCTGCGCGCTTTACGCTGGACGCATTGCCCGGTAAACAGATGGCGATTGATGCCGATCTCAATGCCGGTTTAATTAATCAGGAACAGGCGCGCGACCGCCGCCGCGATGTGAGTAACGAAGCGGACTTCTATGGTTCGATGGACGGCGCCTCTAAATTTGTTCGTGGTGATGCGGTCGCAGGCATCATGATCTTGCTGATCAACGTGATTGGCGGGATTTTAATTGGCGTATTCAAACACAACTTGCCCGCCGGTCAGGCTTTTGAACAATATGTTCTGCTCACCATTGGTGATGGCTTAGTGGCACAGATTCCGTCATTGCTGTTGTCAACAGCGGCGGCGATCATCGTGACCCGCGTCAGCGATGGTAACGACATTGGCGAAGAAGTTAAGTCGCAGATTTTGGCTAAGCCGACCACGCTTTATAGCGCAGCGTTGGTGATGTTTATCCTCGCGGTTGTTCCTGGCATGCCACACACCGTCTTCCTGCTGTTCACAGCCCTGCTGGTGTTTGCCGGATGGCGTCAAAGCCGCCAGGTGGCAAAACCCACCCAGAATCCTGAAGAGATCGCAGCCCTGACTCAGGCACTCCAGCAGGAAGAGGACGTTGCGCCGATAAACTGGCAAAGCATTCCAATGGTTGAGCCGATTGGCCTAAACCTTGGTTACAAAGTGGTGCCGCTGGTTGATAGCTCACGCGGCAGCCCGCTGAAACAGCGCGTACGCGGCGTGCGCCAGGTGGTCTCTGAAACCAGTGGTGTGCTGCTGCCTGAAATTGCCATTCGCGAAGATTTTCGCCTTAAACCCGCCCAGTACGCCATTCAGATCAACGGGGTACGCTCGGCAACCGGCGAAGTGCATCCCGACCGCCTGATGGCGATCCCGACCCCGGAACAATATGGCGAAATTGATGGTGTGCTGGATACCGATCCCGCCTACGGCTTAACCGTGACCTGGATTTTGGCTGAGCAGAAAGCCAAGGCACTCAATCTTGGTTATCAAGTGGTGGATTGTGCCAGCGTTATTGCAACGCACGTCAACAAGATAGCGCGCGAAAATCTGCCTGAACTGTTCAATTACGATGACATTACTCAACTGCATGATCGTCTGGCTGCGATGGCACCCAAACTGGCTGAAGATCTCAGTCAGGCGTTGAATCACAGTCAACTGCTGCGCGTTTATCGTCTGCTGCTGACTGACCAAGTTTCACTGAAAGATATCGCCACCATCGCGACCACGCTGCTGGAATCAAGTGCCGTGACCAAAGATGCGATTCTGTTGGCTTCAGATGTGCGATTCGCGCTGCGCCGCGCCATGGTGGCGGCTATCGCGCCAGATCACAAGCCGCTTTCGGCTTACACGCTGAACAGCGAACTGGAAAACCTGTTACTCAACTCACTTAATCAGGCGCAGCAGGCGGGCAAAGTCTCGCTCGACAGCTTCCCGGTGGATCCCAATATTTTGACGCAGTTGCAGTCAACCTTGCCGGTGATCACCGAACAACTGAAAGCGCAAAACCTGACGCAGGTCTTACTGGTTACACCGCAACTGCGTCCGCTGATTGCGCGTTACGCTCGCTTGTTCGCCAGCAGCCTGCATGTGCTTTCTTACAATGAGATCCCGGATGACGCTAACCTGAATGTGGTTGGCGTGGTGGAGTGATTGACTGGACAGCCCTGACGTCATCCCTGGCATTATGTTGGGGTTGGCGTTTAAGTTTTTCTATTTTAATTAGAGTAAATCAACGACCGGTTAAAGCGTTTTCCCCTTTTTTTGCTAGCATTACCCAACTTGCAGTCAATTAAAACGGCACCAGCCGATTTTTTTGATTAGGTGAAACGTGAAAAGTTTAAGCGAGGCCGTTAGGTTATACTTACCTCTGAAATTGGATGTTTTTGTTTGTCTTTTTTAACTACCTGAAAGGTCAAAATAAAGGAGCAATAATGGACGATGCTGATTTAGCTCAGGAACGCGAGGAAGCGTTGATAACAGCCGCACTTTCGGCCAGACAACCACGACTCAAAAGTCCTGACGGAAAATGCATCTGGTGCAAAGATGAACCTGTCGTATCAGATACCGCATTTTGTTCAGCCGAATGCGGTGAAGATTACTCCAGGCATACGCGTGAGATGAAACAACGCATTAACGAGTAATTCAGTGATGACGCCATCCCAGATTTATTTAGGATGGCGTTTTTCTCTCTCTGCTTTATGGGGAAGAGACGAAGCATTGTGTGGCATCAAAGCGGAAATTAAAAACAGCGGCACTTACCAACATCACCCGTTTATTTATGTCTTAATCTGTAGATATCAGCAAAATAGAGATAACCTTTCTTTTGGTATTGTCGGTCAAGAGTGGCTTTTTCCTCCTGCGTGAGCAGGTTTCCGTTCAATAGTTCTTGTATAAACGCTTCCCGAACGTGAACTTCCATATACCAGTCGCCGGTGTAACAGTTTTTCCACGCCCCTTTATCGATATCTTTGGCTTTATAAGAGGGATTGATATGGAAAAAGAAGAAAAAGTTAAGCACGAAAAAGATCAGGCAGCAGACAATGACTTCGGCTTTGCCAAAGGTATCGACATACAGAAGCACGCCCAACGTGATGAGAAAAAGAATCCACATCAGAGCATAAAGCCCTGAATATTCCTTGATAAAGGAGATATCAAAATAGGGTTTATCGTCTCTTTTTTCTGTTGTGTTAATGTGGTCAAGTTCGCGTTGTAATCTCTGCTCTAAGGGCTCAATCATTTACTGTTATCCTGCGCGCAACGGTAATTAAAATAATTTCATGCTGCATTTTACACCTAATCACCCCCGTCTTCCAGTTTCGAAAACCCCCACTTTAAATTATAAATCAATAGGTTAAATAAAATAATAATCAGCCAAAGATCCCCTATTCACGCTGTTCTCTGCCTGGCCGCTGGAAAAGCAGTGGAAGCAGAAGACCTTGAGGCGCTAGCGGTTATTTATCAGTGCGGTTTAACGGGAGCGACGATGGTTTCGCCTTTTGCTGTGTGGCGATAACGCTGCCACCTCCATCACACTACAGGTTTAAAAACTTCATCTTTATGCGCAATCGCTGAATAGTAAGAACTGCCCTGTTTCGACCTAAGGGTAACTATTCCACTTCCTTTATTTTGAGGAGATAGCGTATGGAAAAATTTACGGGCGGTTGCCTGTGCGGCAATGTGCGTATTGAGGCTTCAGGACCTCCCTACCGGGTTGGCCTGTGCCACTGCCTTGACTGCCGTAAGCATCATGGCGCGCTTTTTCACGCCTCTGCCATATTCCCTCAGCAGGCGGTGACCATTGTGGGAGAAACGCGTGACTATGCTGGACGCTTTTTCTGTCCACACTGCGGCTCGTCTGTTTTCGCACGCTCCGACGATGAAATCGAAGTAAATCTGGGATCGTTGGATAGCGCCGACCAGTTAAAGCCGACTTACGAAAGTTGGATCGTGCGTCGTGAATCCTGGTTGCCTCCGTTTCCGCTGATAAGGCGTTATGAAGGCGACCGTGACGTCACAAGCCGATTCGAAGATTAAATCGGCGGACGTTGATGACGCCAACCTGAATAAGATCGACGTGGTCAGCGTGATTTACTGCGTAACAATAAAGTGGCTGCGCCATCCCTGAATCGTTTTAGGGATAGCGCTTTTGTCTTCCTGATTGGTCAGGTAATGGAATTCCAGTTTGTTCTGCGCATTGGGCGCAACACGCATTGCCCAAATACTGCCACTTGGGTTGTACATGATGATTGCCGCACGGCGATTGGCTTCGCCAATAACGCGCAAAGTCATGGCTTTCGCTGACACATTATCCAAATCTTGGGTGTAATGCAGGGCATTAGCTGTGGCGACATATTGCTCATATTCGTCACCTGCCAACTGGCGAAACGCACTGTCCAGTTTTTCATCGGGTAAGATTCCTGTATTCAGCAGCGTCGCGGCTGGACGGGGATCGTGATCTCCCCTTACATAAACGCCATCAGGCCGTACGTCGGTGGGGAAAAGTAATGCGCAACTGCCATTGCTTTGTGTGCTGACTTCCAGGTTGCCGTCTTGACGCGGTACCACAATCATGGCGCAATTTTCTGCCCCGTTGATATTGTTGACATAGAGCACGCCATAGTAGCGGCGCGCTTCGCTATCGATATCAATTTTGTAAGCCCCCCGTACGGCGTGCAGATCCAGTTCGGCAGAAAAATCACTGGCGTTTTTAATCACCAGACGTCCGCTTTCGCCATTGGTGGCGCTGACGTTCCACCACTCACCACTCCAGTCGATATGGCGATTAGCGTTAAACAGTTGGCCGTAACCCTGAAAATAGGCGCGCTTGAGGCAAAACGGGCTACTACAGGCTTTACGCTGTTGCAGCCACTCGGTATAGAGTTTGCCGTTGGGCTGTGCTTGCCCCACCAGCTGTTCAAGCCAGCGGGCATCTAAGGTGTGATCCAACCAGCGCAACTCGGGATCGCGACACACCATTTGTTCGGTCGGGCTGCTTGCACGCTGGCAATCAACTGCCTGCGCTGCGGTCGAGAGCAGCAAGACCAAACCTGTCAGCAGGAAGATAAAAAACGTTTTCATTTTTTCTCTTTAGTGGAACGTAAGGATAGCGAAGCGGCAGGATGCCAAAAAGGGCTGTAATTATAGGTTGAGGTGGCTGTTTTCGATAGCGCGAAGCTGAGGAATGGATGTAGAAGTATTGAATTAAATAATCGGCAAATCAGAAAGCTGAGTGCCAGACACGCTGGCACTCAGCCTGTTACGCTTACTTCAGTCGGAACGCGACCACGCTGTCACCCGCTTGTGTACCCAGCGAGCCGTGACCGCCTGCGGCGATAACCACATATTGCTTACCATCTTTACCCATAAAGGTTGATGGCGTGGCTTGTGCGCCAGCAGTCAGTTCAGTCTGCCACAGTAACTCACCGGTGCTGCTGTCATAAGCACGGAAGAAGTTATCTGCCGTTGCGCCGTGGAAAACCACATCGCCCGCAGTAACCAGCGGCCCACCGTGTGCCACCATACCCATCGGGAACCCGATTGGGAAACGACCCGGCAGGAAGCTGGTTTTCAGGTTTTTGGTGGTGCCTACGCGGCGCAGCCATTCAGTTTTACCGGTTTTCAAATCAACACCAACCATGCGTCCCCACGGCGGCGCGATACACGGAATACCGAGACCGGAAGCCAGCTGCTGGATATGAATGGCATAGTCGCCGTGGAAGTTTTCATTCCAGTAAGGCTGACCATCTTTGGTGAAGGTGCGCTGAGTGGCGGTCTCAGGCGTACGTTTGATCAAGTTGTATTTGTAGGCCAGACGAACAGGCGTCGCAATTAACATCTGACGTTCAGGATCAATAGCCACCGAACCCCAGTTAAACACCCCGATGTTGCCTGGGAAAACCAACGTGCCTTTTTCCGTTGATGGCGTCCATGGGTTGCCGTCGTAACGCAGTTCACGGAAATTCGCACGGCAGCTCATCTGATCAAACGGTGTGATGCCCCACATCGATTTTTCAGTCAGCGGTTGCGGAATGAAGTTCAGGCTGGAAACGGGCTGCGTAGCAGCAAACTTCTCGCCTTCCACCCCACCTTCGGTTGAGACCTTGACTTGCTCAACCGGATAAACCGGTTCGCCGGTAAGACGGTTCAGCACAAACAGGTTGCCGGTTTTGGTCGGCAGAATCACAGCAGGCTGCGCATTACCTTTGTAGGTGATATCAACCAACGACGGCTGAGAAGGATTATCGCGATCCCACAAGTCGTGGTTTGAACTCTGATAGCGCCATTTGAAGGCACCTGTTTTCAGATCCAGCGCGACCAGCGCATCGCGAAATTTCTCGGTGTTGCTGTTGGCATCACGCTCAATGCCCACTTCGTCCGGTGACGCATTACCAAATGGCACGTACACCAGGCCATTTTTCAGGTCAGCGCTTAGCGTGCCCCATGCGACTGGCGTATCTTGTGGATAGGTCGCATCAGCCGCAACCGGCGCGGTGTTTTCCGGGTTTGCTGGATCGAAGTTCCAGACCAAACGGCCGGTGATCACATCGTAAGCGCGGATCACACCCGATGGATTGCCGGTGTTAAAACCGTTATCCATCACCGAGCCCCCAACAATCACCAGATTGCCAGCGACCAGCGGTGCCGCAGTTTGCATCAGAGCGTGTGGACGCACTTCGCCCATATTGTCGCGCAGATTGACTTCGCCGTTCTGGCCGAAATCGGCGCAGCGTTTGCCGGTGTCAGCGTCAAAGGCAATCAGACGTGCATCGGTGGTCGCGTTGAAGATGCGCTTGCGACACATTGCGGGTTGCGCAGCACTGTTTTCTGCAGCCGCGTTGCTCTCTTCGTAATAACTCACGCCACGACAGGTTTGATGCTGTTGCAGATAAGAGCGATTTTTATCCGGTGTCGTTTTCCATTTCACCGCACCCGTTTCGGGGTCAAGCGCATGCACTTCGTTATGCGGTGTACAGAAATACAACATACCGTTGGCTTTCAGCGGCGTAGCTTCAAAGGTGTATTCGGTCGCGTCATCGCCCTGGCGCAAATCACCCGTGTGATACGTCCAGGCCACTTCCAGATCCTTGACGTTATCTTTGGTGATCTGATTCAGTGACGAGAAACGCAGGCCGTTGGTTGAACCGCCATACGCGCTCCAGTCATTACCCGCGCCCGTAGAGGCAGAAGGCGCACGCGTATTGCTGATAGTGCCCTGTTGCGGCAGCGGATCGTAAAAGCACAGGCCAATCACCAAGGCAACCATGATCACAACCGTACTGCCCAGCAGCGGATGGAAGCGGCGTTGACCTTGATAAAGCGGGCGGACGACAAACGGCAGCGCCAGCCATACGCCGATTACGCCAAACAGGTCGCCGCGTGGAATCCATTGCCACTTATCAAAACCGACTTCCCAGATAATCCAAAATAATGTGATCCACATCAGCAGTGCATAAAACGTTAAGGCGCTGCGTTTATTCAGGAACAGTAAAATTGCTGTGATCAATAAACCTGCCGCCATCAGCGCATAGAATGCACTGCCTCCAAGCAGCAGGAGTTCTCCCCCCATGTACAACATCACAACCGCGACGATTGCGATGATTACACTGGTAATTTTGTTAACCATGATCCTTCCTCAGGCCATCAATAATGATGATTACTCAAATAAAAACACATAAAATCAACGCGATTTTAACCAACGTAATGATTTTGTAAAATCACTGTAAAGGGAGAGTGTTTAGTTTAATTAACGAATTGGCGGGCGAAGATTAGCGTAGCGGCGGGCTTTGAAGGCTTTTAGTTAAGACTTTTCCGTGACATTCATCACATAAAATTAACCATTCCCCCTGATTTATCGCATCTTTTGTGCAAAACAAGGATTAATTCTCTCACCCATTCGTACGGATCTTTACGTAAATCCTGTTGAAAGATCAAAAATGGTTTAACAGTTAATTCATGTTGTCCTGCAATTATTCTTAATAGCGGATGAAGTATAACGATCAATTTAAATTGATTTAAGAACCAAAATAAAATAATTACTAATATTTTCAGCGGGTTGAGTTTTCAGCGCCCTCCATCCTCGTTATTGAAACTTATCATTCATCTCGACTTCTTCTTATTTCATAAAAATCATTTTTTAATAAAACATTAATTAATGATTGTATTTCATGCTCATTATTCTCTTTAGGATATTTCGCAGCTTTGAAATAATTCCTAACGTGTTATAGATAATATTAACATGCTCCTGATGATTCTCTGTTTTAACGCCACCAGAATGCGTTAAATCGCCACCTTAAAGGCAGGTAAATAATGGCCATACTTTATTCTATCTATCGGAAATTCCGTTTTCCGATCAAGTTCCTTCACGCTTCGGTTAAATACCCCGCAGCACAGAAAAAAGTAAATAAAATAGCGATCCTTTCAATTGAAGAAACGATAGATCTGTTATTAAGAAATGAAAAGCTCTCGCTGGCACGGTACGGTGATGGCGAACTGGAAATGACTTACTACAAGAATATTGGCTTTCAACCCTTTGATGAGCGCCTCTCTGCCCGGCTTAAAACGCTGTTGCAGCGCAGTCCGCAGGATAATCCCGATTGTCTGATCTGCCTGCCCGATGGTTTTCGTAACACCCGCCAGATGCGTTCAGGTGCCGCCCTGTTTTGGTTCTTCCATAAATCATTTTACTTTTCACGCTATGAGAACTTGTTGAGTAAGAATTATCAATATGGCAATACGTCCGTAACGCGCCCTTATCATGATTACAAAAGCAAAAATTTATCACGCGCCATTTTCGACAAATTTAAATTACTGTTTAAGGACCGAAAAGTATTAATCGTTGAAGGAAGCGGAACACGATTGGGATTAGGTAACGACTTACTGGATGGTGCAAAAGAAATTAAGCGGATAACTACGCTTAATCGCAACGCTTTTTCAGTTTATGACCCGCTCTATGCCTCTATTTTAGTCCACGCCAGTGAATTTGATCTGGTCCTTATTTCACTGGGCCCGACGGCAACCGTGCTGGCTTATGATCTCAGTTTGCAAGGCATTCGCTGTATTGATAGTGGGCATGTAGATATCGAATATGAGTGGATGCTGGCTTCAGCTACCACAAAAATAAAAGTTGAAGGGAAAAACGTAAACGAAGTGGGTGTGTTATTAAGTGAAAATAGCGCTGTGCTGGATAGCAATTATCAGCAACAAATTCTGTGTCATATCGATGAAACCACACCCGCCGCGATCACCCTTCATCAGCCGCCTTTGGCTTCTTCCCATGAAACGGCTGCCTGACGTTCGCTCAAAGGATTTATGCCGCCCCTCCAGGCGGTAAGCGATTGTTTGTTCAAGGCGCGCACTCACCGCTTGCAGCCACAATCCTTTCGCACCGTCAGGCTTTTAGCCGGGTGCGCGGAATAATTCCTATATCATGGATTTTAACGCTAACCTGCCAGCGTCAACAGAAGCATCTGGTTGTCATGTAGCGAGCAAAATCCGCACCAAATTGATGCGCAGGCTCATTATTAACCGTACAATTAATCAGCAATATTGATGTTCCGTCTCGCTACGGGCCTCTTTTATAGTTTTATGTCCCTGTTTTTACAATAGTTAATCATTTCAGGCATCTATTTTGCTTATCACTTCTGTCAGTTTTTTATTCAGGAGAGATGAGATGAACCCGGGTCGCTATCGTTACACTATATTTTCAATGCTGTTTCTCATTGCCCTGATTAACTATGTTGATCGCGGCGCACTCTCATTTGCCGCGAATGCCATTTCAGCGGAATATCACTTTTCAAAAGTGCAGCTTGGCGCGGTGCTGGGCTATTTTGGCTTTGGCTATCTGTTTGGATCGCTGTGTGGTGGCTTTCTGGCCGATCGTATCGGCACTAAAAAAGTCTGGATGATGGCTGGCGTGCTTTGGTCGATTCTGGAAATTGCCACTGCCTGGGCGGGTGATTTAGGCATGGCGCTGTTTGGCGGATCGGCCATCATGGGGTTTGCGGCATTACGCATCATGTTTGGCTTTTCGGAAGGCCCGGCGTACGCGTTGATGAACAAAGCCATCGCGCACTGGGCACCCGATAACGAACGCGGTTTCGCTCTGAGCATTGGCCTGCTTTCTACCCAAGTTGGATCGTTACTGACAGCGCCGATTGCTGTCGGTCTGCTGCTGCTGACCAACGACTGGCGCATGATGTTTATCCTGCTTGGCGTGATGTCGCTGCTGGCAATGCTGCTTTTTGCCCGCACCTTCAGCGATAGCCCAGATACCAGCGCTGCAACCCATGCCGCAGAACGTGAGTTTATTCGCCGCGGACAAAAGGTGACTCAACACGACGATACCCCGCTGCCGTGGTGGCGCTTTTTTACCAGCCGCACGCTGGTGTGTAATGCGCTGGGCTATTTCTCCTTTCTCTACATCACCTTTACGCTGGTGACGTGGATGCCGAAATATCTACAGGATAACTTTCATTACGATCTGCACGCATTGTGGTACGTCGCGATGATTCCATGGAGCGGTGCCTGTATTACCGTGCTGCTCGGGGGACGTTTTGCCGACTGGCTGCTGGCTCGCTTCAACAATCTGCGTCTGGCACGTAATGTTTTTGCCGCCGTCACGCTGTGCGGCACCGCTTGCTGTTTTATGGCGATTCCGTGGATGCACTCAGCGGCGGGTATTATCGCCTTGATGACGCTGGGCAACGCACTGAACGCCCTGGTGAACAATGTTTACTGGTCTGTGGTGATTGACGTAACGCCGAAATCATCGGTCGGAACCTACAGCGGCATGACATTGGCTATTGCCAATCTCGCCGCGATCATCTCCCCGATGCTCTGCGGTTGGTTGGCCGAATATTATGGCTATAACGCCATGTTTACCGTCACCGCTGTGATCGCGTTTGGCAGCATGTTGGCGATGACGCTGCTGCAACCGGAGAAGCGCTTGCACCCTCAAACTGAGGCTAACGTGACGCAGCAAACGGCCTGACGGCGCATCAGCGCGTTAACATGAAAAAAGGCGGAGTGGTTAGCTCCGCCTTGTCTCAAGTTCCGGTTAGTATGCTTTACCGGTCAGTTGCATAAGGGCAACGATGATCTGCAAAATGATTCGGATGATATCCAGAATCAGCCTTGTCAGTTCCATCACTTTCCTTCTCCTTTTACAGGAGCGCGCTGTTCGGCTACCGAGGCTTTGACTCTACCCGCCGGGTGCCTAAGCACATCTTGTGGAGAGAGCTGAGCGGCACTCAAGGTTAAAGCCACAGGCCAGCACCACCTGATGCCTGCCGGGATTTAAAAACCGTGCCCCTGGGAGCGGCCAGTCAATCTTGAGGCTGAACTCACCCCTCAACACCTGTATAACCATACAGTATTTTAGCCAAACTTGAAAACCTTCGCCGCACTATTTAGAATAACTTTTGTGGAGAGTGCTGAGCACCTCGTTCGAAGCCGGTTACCAGCCGGGGAACGAACAAAAAAATAAAGGATTTGGCCTCAAGCCAAATCCTTTTTTATTGCCCAGCATTTAACCGATTATTCGTTTGCTGCGCTAATGCGCCAGATGCTGTTACCCGCATCATCGGCGATCAAAACGCCACCCTGCTTATCTTCAGCTAATCCTACTGGCAATCCACGAACGTGCTTTTGATCATCCGTCAAAAAACCGGTAACAATCGGCTGCGGCTGACCCACCGGCTGACCCTGCTCAAATTTCACCCACACCACCTGATAACCATTTAACGGCTTGCGGTTCCAGCTCCCGTGTTCACTCACAAACGCGCCACCGCGATATTGCGCCATGTTGTCACCTTGGTAGAACAGGAGGCCCAGCGGCGCGACGTGCGAGCTCAGCGCGTAATCGGGCTTGATGGCCTTCTCAACCAAATCGGGACGCTGCGGTTCGGCACGGGGGTCAATGTGCTGACCAAAATAGCTATAAGGCCAACCGTAGAAGCCTTTCTCCTGCACCGACGTCAGGTAATCCGGCACCAGATCCGAACCAATTTCATCGCGTTCGTTCACAATGGCCCACAACTTACCGCTCTGCGGTTCCCACTGCATACCGGTAGGATTACGTAATCCGCTGGCGTAAATGCGACTTGCCCCGCTGGCAGCATCGACTTCAAGGATCGCCGCGCGGCGATATTCAGCGCCAATGCCGTTTTCAGTGATGTTGCTGTTGGATCCTATTCCCACATACAACTTGCTGCCATCGGGACTTGCCAGCAGCGATTTCGTCCAGTGATGATTGATCGGTCCGCCCGGCAGGTCAGCTACCTCTTCAGGCGCGGTACGAATCTCCGTTTCGCCTTCGGTATAAGGAAATTTCACCAGGCTGTCGGCATTCGCGACATACAGCGTATTACCCACCAGCTGGATACCAAACGGTGAAAACAGATTTTCGATGAAGCGATGTTTTTCCCACTTACCGTTTACGTTACGCAGCAGCGTTATGCTGTTGCCGCCTGCGCCGCCTTTGCCCGAAGATTTTTGAATCAAGCCTGTTATCAGCTCTTTCGGCCTGGCTGTCGCGTTTGGTGGCCCGTTAGACTCCGCCACCAGCACATCGCCATTCGGCAGTACGTAGACTTGACGTGGATGTTGCAAGTTCTCGGCGATCTTCTCGATTTTTAGCCCTTTTGCCACTTTCGGCATTTCACCCGCTTTCCACGGTACGCCCTCTGGCACCTGCATTGGCGGCATAACAAAATTTTGCGCCTGTGGCAGTTCAGGATTGGGGCCGGTTTGCTTTTGCGGATCAATCAGCGCGCCATCGTCACAGCCCGCCAGCAAGGCAATTAAGGTCACGGCGAGTAACGTTTTATGCTGCATTTTCATCTCGGCTTCTCCTTAAGCGGTGCGTTGACGTAACGCGAGTTGAACATTTGCCAGCAGCAATAGTGCCACCACCAGCGTAGAAAGTATGACGCCTAATGGCACCACCGCATAAGCATCACGGCTATGAATGAAGGCGTTTAGCACAGCAAGGATAATGGCCAGCAACGAGAGCCAAAAATGGGTTTTTTCGGGTGCTGCACTGCCACGAAATAGATAAATAAGGCTGATTAAACGTGGCAGAACCGCTATGACCAAACCAAAAACAATGAGCCAGCTGGCGGCATCGGTCCACATGATTTCAAAGCCTCGCATGTAGATAATATCGAATAGCCAGGCGGCGCTAAAAAAGCCCAACGGCAGCGGCTCAAGCAGAGCGTAAAGCGTAACGGCGAAAGCCGACCTTCCCGAGGTAGTGCGCATTTTCCTCTCCATATTCTGTTAATAAACGGGGTGAAGACGGCACTTCGCTTCCTCAAGCAACCGACTTCGCGCCTGTAAAATATTAGTAAACATGAAGAAAAGTGGCAGGTTAATTCAGCAAGAAAAAGAAATTAAATAGCGGCATCTCTGCCGCCGAGGGGAACATTAACGTTTATCTGCGGGTAACGTTACCCAATAACCAGGCTGGTAAGGTAGCGGTAAAAATTTCTGATGGAACTCACGGAAGGTCTTATCTGGATCAAGATCGGCAAACAGATCGGGATGCAGCCATTTTGCCAATGCCTGAATAGCAACAAACTGGTAAGGGCTGTCATAGAACTGATGCCAGATGGCGTGTGCATTGCCGTTATGTGCAACCGGTAGGGTTTTGAAAGCATCACGCATCATCAGCGTTTTTAAGCGCGCCGTTGCCTCCGTGACGTCAGCCCCCGGCCCAACGCCAATCCACTTCCCTACCGTATTGTAATTTTTCCAGTTTGCACCCGTGACCACCACCACATCTGGGCGGCTGGCAATGATTTGCTCTGGATTGAGAGTACCGAAGGTGCCAGGAATGAGATTTTTGGCAATGTTATCGCCGCCGGCCATTTCCACCATTTGCCCAAAATTCTCATTGCCGAATGACATACAACATTCGTCGCTGTAACCGCCTGCACGATCGATCATGACTTTCGGGCGATAGCCGTTGAAACTGTGCAAACGTGAGGTGACACGCTGAATTTGCTGGTGGCGGAAGTCGATGATCGCTTGCGCACGGGCTGGTTTGTTCACCAACTCACCCATAATACGAATACTTTTCTCAGCATTCACAAACGGCGCTTCACGGAAATCGATAAACACCACCGGGATACCAACAGCCTGCAATTTTTCAATCAGTTTGCCCTCATCCGTTGCCGCTTTGGACTCAAGGTTCATCAGTACTAAATCCGGTTTTAACGTCAGCGCCTGCTCTACGTTAAACGTGCCATCCTTTGCCCCGCCAAAGGTCGGCAGTTTTTTAATTTGCGGATAGCGCTGTTCATACGCCTGATAACCATCCCAATCCGCTTTGTGAAAGTCATCGCGCCAGCCAACTACCCGTTGAAACGGCGCCTCGGTATCAAAGGCAGCCAACAAATAGATCTGTCGTCCTTCACCTAAAATAATACGTTTTGATTCATTGGCGACATCGACTTGACGCCCGGCGACATCAGTAATTGTTTTAGCCGATGCCGATCCCACCAGCGTGATTAACCCCAGCGCTAACATCCATTTTTTCATCGAAATAACCCATATAAATGATAATGAGAATTATTATTGTAAATCGCCGTTACTATCACTCATAAATCAGATAAGGGGAAGCGATCGATGAAAATGATTTTAGGAATACTATTAGCGCCGTGAAGTGAAGGCCTGAAGCTCGCGTGCATCGTGGCTGCAAAACATCGTGACCTCATCGTTGTGCTGCAACGACAGTTCACGTAAGCGTTGTTGGTTAGTACGCCATGCTTGTGTATCGCTGCGCATCATCCACTGATAGAAGCGCAAACCGGGCGTGCAATGGCGCGTTTCCTGGTGCATTTCGCCGCGATAAAACCAAGCGTCGCCACCATGCAACATCCAGCCTTTTCCATGACGGATCGCGACGCCAGCGTGCCCTAATGTGTGTCCCGGCAGCGGCACCAGCAGAATGTCATCGCTTAACTCATCAATGGCCCTGACGGCGTCAAAACCGAACCAGCGCTCGCCCCCATCAGGATAACCACGCCAGCCATCGTGGCTGCCCCACTGTTGAGGCCGATAGCGCTGACGTCGTAACCAGCTTTGTTGCCCGGTTGCCGTTTGCAGTTCTCGCTGTAACAGATGCACACGCGCTTGTGGAAAATCGGTGATGCCGCCAGCATGATCAAAATCGAGATGCGTCAGAATGATGTGGCGAACATCGTCGGGCTTGAACCCTAAATTCACCACCTGCTGCCAGGCGCTGAGTTGCTTATCGTAACGGATGTTATTCATGGCGCGGAAAAAGCCCGAAAGGCGATCGGCGGGACGTTGGATATCCTGTAATCCCATGCCGGTATCCACTAAAACCAAGCCGTGTGCATCGGTCTCCAGCAACAGGCAATGACACACTAAATGGGCGAAAGGTGATGCACTGAAACCATCGTACAACGCGCCACCGACTGGACACATACATCCACAGTTCAGATGATGAATGCGCATGACTTCTCCTTTTATTCAGCGTGCCTGCGTAAACAGGCACGTCTCCCAATCACTGCTGCTCTTTTGGTATGCCTTTGCCCAGATCGGTTCCGGTTAAAGGATTGATGGTGGGATCGGATTGGGTGCGGATGGCCATATTTTCAACATGCGTATTTTGTTTATCAGACAAGGTCACTTTGGATAAACCATCGCCACCGTCTACTGCAGGTTGCGGATCGGCTACATAATCGAAATTCTCATCTGAATTCCAGCTACCGCGAATATCGCCCCCTTCAGACATGTTGTAATACGTGTGCGCGTACTGCTCGATTGGCGGTAATTTTCCTGGCGGGAAATTATCACGGATTGCATAGAGCGCTTTTTCAAACGAGATCTGGTGCGCCACTTCGCGCGTCATCAAAAAGCCCAACGCATCTTTTACGCCGGGATCATCGGTTACGTTGATCAGACGTTCGTAAATGATTTTAGCGCGCGCTTCAGCGGCGATATTGGATCGTAGATCGGCGGTAACTTCGCCAATGGTATCGATATAGGCTGCTGTCCAGGGCACACCGGCGGAGTTGGTTAACGCCGGGCCGCCACCGTAAAGTAACGCGGTGGTGTGGCTGCCGTTGCCGCCGTTAGTGAGTGAACGATAAAGTTCGGCTTCCTCTTCCACACCTTCAGCCAGATCGCCTTTAGCACCTTTGTTGAGCATGCCAACCAGACTACCGATAATTTCCAGATGGCTTAACTCTTCGGTAGCGATATCCAGCAGCATATCTTTACGACCCGGATCTTCATCGCCCAGCCCTTGGGTAAAATAACGGCATGCTGCCGCCAGTTCCCCTTGAGGCCCACCAAATTGTTCTAACAGTAAGTTAGCCAGCCCCGGATTTGGACCAGCAACGCGAACGGTATATTGCATTTGTTTAACATGACGAAACATTGCGCTCTCCAGATAAAGTCAATCAATCTCGCTAAAAGGCTTATCTGCATTTAAGGCGCTTTTCACTGCACCTCAGGATAAACCCGCTAATTATGTGACTATTAATTTATTGAAGAGAAACAGATAACCCGCAAGCCAACTTTAGAAAGCGAGGCGTGGAATGTTTATATTTTACGAAAATAACTTATTGATTTTTATATCAATAATATATTTTATTAAAATTTATTATTTATTTAATCCTATTAAAATTTCCGCCCATAAATACGCAGCGGTAAAAGTGATCAGCTTCTTAAATAGCACTTTAAATAATGACAGGAAAAACAGAGATTATTAACGCTTCGCTAACAGGCGTTAATTTTTGAATTAACTGGGGAAAATACGCTGAAAAGTATCACTGCCCAATCTGCTTAAACCCTATCTCTGCGTGCCCTGGCTCACAAAACGCCGCGCTTTCGTGAATGTGTTCACAACGCCTTAGGCAACTGCACACATATTAGTCAGCAATGTTCTTGTTTTGGCTAATGCGTTAATAAAATGTGAAGGCTAGATTATAAAAATGAAACGGCGTTTTATTTATTACGCCAAACGATCAGCTACAGGAGCTTAACCGTGAAGATCAGCGCAATCGATGTCACCCTTTTTACTTATCCTACTCAGCGCCGGTCAGACAGCGCCGGCCACTCTCATCCCGGCCCCGAAACAGATGCGCAAATGGCGTTATTAACGATCACCAGTGATGAAGGGGATTGCGGCTATGCCTTTGCACCTGCCGAAGTGGTGCGTTCACATGTGGTGAATGCCTTTTTTCGCAAAGTACTGATTGGGCAAAACGCCTTTGACCGCGAACGTTTGTGGCAAGATCTAGTGCACTGGCAACGCGGAAGTGCACATCAGCTCACCGAACGCGCGCTTTCTGCCGTTGAACAAGCGATGTGGGATTTAATTGGTCGCAAACTGCAGCAACCGGTGCACAAATTGCTGGGCGGCTATCGCGAGAAGATTCCCGCCTACGGCAGCACCATGTGTGGTGATGAACTGGAGGGGGGATTATCAACTCCTGATGAATATGCACGCTTTGCTGAAAAGCTGGTACAGCGCGGCTACAAAGCGATCAAGCTCCACACCTGGATGCCGCCCGTTTCGTTTGCGCCCAGCACGGCCATGGATATTAAAGCCTGTGCGGCGGTACGCGAAGCGGTAGGACCCGATATTGCGCTGATGCTGGACGGTTATCACTGGTACAGCCGCAGCGAAGCGCTGACCATCGGCAGAGCGTTAGAAAAATTAAATTTCAGCTGGTTTGAAGAGCCGATGGAAGAAGAGAGCATGGCCTCTTACGCCTGGCTGGCTGAAAACCTGTCGATTGATGTGCTGGGACCGGAAAGCCTCGGCGGTAAACATCACAGCCGTGCTGATTGGGTGCGAGCAGGCGCCTGCGACATTTTGCGTGCGGGTGCCAATGGCGTAGGGGGAATCTCAGCGACCATGAAAGTTGCCAGCCTCGCAGAAGCCTTTGGTATGGATTGCGAAGTCCATGGCAATGGCGCAGCCAGCATTGCGGTGGTCGGCGCGATCCGCAATTGCCGCTGGTATGAACGCGGCCTGTTACACCCTTTCCTTGATTACGAACAGCCTCCTGCCTATCTCAACAGCCTGGTCGATCCGATGGATGACCAGGGTTTTGTGCATTTGCCAACCCGCGCTGGATTAGGAGAAGACATTAACTTTAGCTGGATAGAAACCCATACGCTCGAACGCTGGTAAATCGCCATAACCAAGTACGGCAAACAATAATAACCTCTGACCTGCTGGACTGACATTATGAAACTCTACAACCGCTGCGGCGCGTGGCTTGTCACGCTGCTGCTGCTGGCGGGCAGCGCGTCGTTACAGGCGAAAACGCCTGACGATCAGCTGATCGTTGGCATGAACATGAATAACTTGCTCACGCTGGATCCCGCCGCCATGACCGGTAATGAAGTGGTGGGTATTGTGGTGAATCTGTATGACGGCTTGGTTGAACTCGATCCTAAACAACTGACCAACGTGCGCCCTGCACTGGCGGAACGCTGGGAGATCAGCCCGGATAACAAGCAGCTCACCTTCCACCTTCGTGACGATGTCACTTTTCATTCCGGCAATGCGTTGAGCAGTGACGATGTGATTTGGTCAATGCGTCGTGTGCTGCACCTGAATCTGGCGCAAGCATCGGTGTGGAAATCGTATGGTTTCACGAAAGAAAATGTGGATCAGATGATCACCGCACCCGATGCACGCACCGTGGTGATGACCCTGCCGAAACCCAATGATCCCAAGCTGGTGATCTATTCGCTGGCGGCGTTGGGCAGCATGGTGGTGCTGGACAGCAAAACGGTGAAATCGCATGAAGTTAAAGGCGATTGGGGCAACCGCTGGTTAACCACCAACGAAGCGGGTTCAGGTCCCTTCCGCCTTGATGTCTGGCAGGCCAAAGATGTGCTGCGCATGAGCCGAGCAGATCATTACTGGCGCGGCGAGGCAAAAATGTCACGCGTGGTATTTCGCCATTTACAAGAGTCACAAACCCTGCGTTTGATGATGCAAAAAGGCGATCTGGATATTGCCAGCAACATGGCGATTCCCGACGTACGCGCCCTGCGTAACGATCCCGACCTGGCTATCGACGCGGTACAGAAAGGCACTATTTACTATCTGGCGATGAGCATGAAGGATGACCACTTCGCGGATGTCAAAGTGCGTGAAGCGGTACGGTATCTGGTAGATTATCAGGGAATTAATAAAAGCTTGATGACCGGATATGGCGTGCTGCATCAGCGTCCGATTCAGGCAAATATGCCTGCCACCTTGCCCGATCCTGGCTACAAACTGGATGTTGCACGCGCCAAAGCGTTGCTGGCTGAAGCGGGTTATCCCAATGGATTTGACACTACGCTGCGCGTATTAGCTGACCAACCCTTTCTGAACATCGCTATCGCGATACAGTCCACGCTGCTGCAAGGCGGCATCCGCGCCAAAATTGTCACTGGCACCGGTAATCAGATCTACGGCGCAATGCGCGATCGCCAGTTTAACTTGCTGGTGGGCCGTGGCGGCAGCGGCGTTGAACCTCATCCTCACTCCAGCCTGCGTTCGCTGGTCTATAACCCAAACAATGCCGACAGCGCACGCCTGACCAATTTTCAGGGCTGGCGCACCGGTTTCTACGATGCCCAGCTCAATAGCATGATTGATCAGGCGCTGGTCGAGCGCGACAGCACCAAACAGCAGCAAGAATATTTCGCGATTCAACGCCGATATGACCAACTGGTGCCGGCCTTGATGCCGATATCACAAATGGTGGATTCGGTGGTGGTTAATAACCGTGTGCAGGATTATCAGCCGCATCCATCGGCCACCACTTTCCTGCGCGACGTATGGAAAACACCGGATACCTTAGCGGGAGGCCGCCCATGACGCTGACTCAAAACCAGGTTCGCCGCATCAGCAAACGTGGCGTACAGGTGCTTATTACGCTGTTTGGCCTGCTGCTGCTGACTTTTTTCATTGGCCGCGTGATGCCACTGGATCCCGTGTTAGCGATTGTTGGGCCCGACGCTGACAACGCCACTTATCAGCAGGTTTATCAGCAACTCGGCTTCGACAAACCTTTGTGGGTGCAGTTCGGTATCTACCTTAACGCGCTGTTGCATGGCGATTTAGGTCATGCGCTGCTTACCGGCCAACCGGTGGTCAACGATATCCTGCGGGTGTTTCCCGCCACCGTTGAACTGGCCACGTTGGCGATTGTTATTGGCGCCGGATTAGGTGTGCCGTTGGGTGTGCTGGCAGCGGCTCGACGCAACAGCGTGATCGATTACGTCGTACGTGTGATCAGCCTGGCGGGTTATTCCACGCCGATTTTCTGGGTGGGAATGATTGGTTTGCTGCTGTTCTATGCGCATCTGGGTTGGGTGGGCGGCGCGGGCCGGGTTGATTTCAGTCTTGACGGCATTGTGCCGCGCCGTACCGGTTTCATGCTGATAGATGCGCTTATAGCGGGCAACAGCCAGGTGTTTTGGAATGCGCTCAATCATTTGGTGTTACCCGCTTCGCTGCTGGGTTTTCATTCGCTGGCCTACATCAGCCGCATGACGCGCAGCTTTATGCTCGCGCAACTGTCGCAAGAGTTCATTCTTACTGCCCGCGTCAAAGGATTAACGGAATGGCAGGTGATCTGGCAGCACGCCTTCCGCAACATTCTGGTTCAGCTGCTCACGGTGGTCGCCCTCGCCTACGGTTCCCTGCTGGAAGGCGCGGTATTAATTGAAACGGTGTTTTCATGGCCCGGTTTTGGTTCTTACCTGACCGGCAGTTTGATGCTAGGCGACATGAATGCGGTGATGGGCTGCGTGCTGGTGGTCGGCCTGATTTTTGTGATGCTTAACCTGCTCTCTGACCTGCTTTATCAGGTATTTGATCCGAGGACCAAAGTATGACGATCTCCTACGACACGCCTCATGTCAGCGCGACGCGGGAAAAGCTGGCGCGCTGCCAACGCTTTGCTGCGCGTACCGCTCATTTTCTCTGGCGCATGGCCTGTAATCCGCTGACGGCGATTGGCGGCGGCATTGTGCTGGTGCTGTGCATTGTGGCGCTGTTCGCACCCTGGATTGCGCCTTATCACCCGCTGATTCAGGATTTAAATAATGCGTTAACGCCGCCCAGCGCCGAGCATTGGTTCGGCACCGACGAATTTGGTCGCGACATCTTTAGCCGGTTAGTTTGGGGGGCACGCATCACGCTCTACATCGTGTTGCTGGTGTCGATTACTGTTGGCCCGCTCGGGCTGCTGCTGGGCGTGACGGCTGGCTACTTTGGCGGCAAGGTCGACAGCGTGCTGATGCGCGTGACCGACATTTTTATCTCTTTTCCCAGTCTGGTATTGGCGCTGGCGTTCGTGGCGGCGCTAGGTCCCGGCCTGGAACATGTGGTCATTGCGATTACGCTGACAGCCTGGCCACCCATTGCACGTCTGGCACGCGCTGAAACGCTGTCGCTGCGTCAGGCTGACTTTATCTCTGCGGTGCGGCTACAAGGTGCTTCTCCGCTGCGCGTGCTGTGGAAACACATCGTGCCGCTGTGTTTGCCCTCGGTGATTATCCGCATCACCATGAACATGGCGGGTATCATTCTGACTGCTGCTGGGCTGGGTTTCCTCGGCCTTGGCGCACAGCCACCCGATCCTGAATGGGGTGCGATGATCGCCAGCGGCCGCACCTACATGTTGGAATGTTGGTGGGTAGTGACCGTTCCGGGTTTAGCGATTCTGATTAACAGCCTGGCGTTTAACTTTTTAGGAGATGGCCTACGTGACCTGCTCGATCCCCGCAGTGAGTAACGCTTCGCCGTTGCTCGACGTGCGTGATTTGCACGTTAACTTTGTCAACGGACGCCAGACCACCGCCGCAGTGCGGGGCGTCTCCTTTCAACTTGGACAGGAAAAGCTGGCGATTGTGGGTGAATCGGGTTCCGGCAAATCCACCGTGGGCCGTGCGCTGCTGCAACTGCACCCCGCGAAAGCCCGTATTGAAGCCAGCCGCATGCAATTCGGCGATATCGACCTGCTGCGCGCCAGCCCGGCACAAATGCGTGCCGTACGCGGTAAACGCATATCGATGATCATGCAGGACCCAAAATATTCGCTTAATCCGGTGATCCGCGTCGGCGATCAGATCGCTGAAGCCTGGCGCAGCCACCATCGCGGACAACATGCCGCCGCCCGTCAGCGGGCGCTGGAGATGTTGGAGGTGGTGCGCATCCGCGATCCTGAGCGTGTTTACCAACTCTATCCGCACGAAATCTCTGGCGGGCAAGGCCAGCGCGTGATGATTGCCATGATGCTGATTACCGAGCCTGAATTGGTGATTGCCGATGAACCGACTTCAGCGCTGGACGTATCGGTGCGATTGCAGGTATTAGCGCTGCTTGATGACTTGGTAAAAGCACGTGGTTTAGGACTGATTTTTATCAGTCACGATATCAATCTGGTGCGCAGCTTCTGCGATCGCGTCCTGGTGATGTACGCCGGACGGGTGGTGGAATCGCTGGCCGCCAGCGAACTGGATCAAGCGCAACATCCTTACACCCAAGGTTTACTCGCCGCGTTGCCAGATATCGATCATCGCCGTGCGCGCCTGCCGGTGTTACAACGTCACGTTAGCTGGATGAACGGGTAAGGAGTCAAGATGATTACTGTTAACAATCTCAACCTGAGCTTTGGCGAAGATGGCGCGCGTAATCAGGTGCTGTACGACGTTAATCTCAGTGTGAAAGAGGGTGAGATTTTTGGTCTGGTGGGTGAATCGGGTTCTGGGAAAACCACGGTGCTGAAATGTCTGGCGGGCCTGTTTAATCACTGGCAAGGCGAACTGGCGATTAACGCAAAGCCTCTTGATCATCGTATCGATCACACGCGCTGCCGCCTGGTGCAGATGGTGTTTCAGGATCCTTACGGCTCGCTGCACCCGCGTCATACTATTGGCGATATTTTGGAAGAGCCCTTGCAGATTCACGGCATCGGGCAGCGGCAACAGCGGGTGATCAGCATGTTGGAGAAAGTGGGATTGAACCGCGCTTTTCAGACGCGTTATCCGCACCAGCTTTCTGGCGGTCAGCGTCAGCGCGTGGCCATTGCCCGCGCTCTGATTCTTGAGCCGCGCGTGCTGCTGCTGGATGAGCCAACCTCCGCGCTGGATGTCTCGGTGCAGGCAGAAATCCTCAACCTGCTCAGCGACCTGCAACAGCAAGGTAATCTGACCTATTTAATGGTGACGCATGATTTAGGCGTGGTGGCGCATATCTGTCATCGCGTGGCAGTGATGCAGCATGGCAAGGTGCTGGAAACGCTGGATGTTGACACGCTAGTCGCCGATCGGGCGACCATGCCCTACACGCGGATGCTGGTGGACGCGAGTCGTCATTACAATCCGGCGCTGGCGGAACAGGAATAAAAAAACGGGCGGCCTGAGCCGCCCTTTCACTCCGTCACTTATTTACTGCGTCAGCTGACGTACGAAGCTGATGATTTCCTGATTTTGTCCGTGCTCGAACAGGCAATGTTGGAAACGTGGGCCGCTCACTGCGGTGCGCACCAGTTCAGGATCGATAGCGCGCAGCGTATCCAGATAGTTCTCTTTAATCACTGCCGCTTTAACCTGATTCAGCAAGCCAGCGTTACGCACCTGTGGCTCTTTACGCTCAGGTGGATAGCCCAGCCCTTTTTCGCCGGTAAAGGCTTTCTCAAAGATAAAGCGCAGGTTAAGTTCCGCACCCCAGCCAAAGCCTTTGGCAAACGGCAGCGACAGCGCATTACCGTTGTTAATTTGCGCAAAAAGATAGGCGTCCGCAGGATCGATACAGTAGCCACAGACCACACCCGGATGAATATTCAGCGACATCAGTGCGCCTTGTCCGGTGCCGCAACCCGCTACCACAAAATCCACCGCCTGGCTGTTAAGCAGCACGCTGGCTTGAATGCCGAGGTGAATGTAGGTCAGATGGTGATCTTGCTCGTCGCTCATCCCGACGTTAAAAACCTGATGGCCCAATGGCTGAGCAACGCCTTCCAGTTCTTTCACTACGGTGGCGTTTTTAGCCGCCTGGCTATTTTCCATCATTAACGCAATTTTCATGATCTACCCTTAGCATTTAATTGAAACACCGTTTCATTTTAATAAAAAAACGCTAAAGTGCATGGGTTAAATCACCCCATCGCTGTGAGTGCTGTCACAAAACGACCACCGCATGCCCGACCAACATCAGGAGTTCACATGTTTATCTATAAACAAGACCGCCCGCTTGAAGATTTAGGCAATGGCGTTATGCGTCGCCTTTTGGCTCACGGCGGCGGCATGATGGCTGTTGAAGTAATCTTTGAAAAGGATGCGGTTGGTCCTTTACACCATCATCCACATGAGCAGTTAACGTATGTGTTAAGCGGACGTTTCGCCTTTACGATTGGGGGTGTCACGCAGGAAGTCGCTGCAGGCGATACTTTGTATAAAGCACCCAACGTGGTGCACGGCTGTGTCTGTCTGGAAGCGGGAACGCTCCTGGACACCTTCACGCCGCAGCGCGAAGATTTTTTGACCGCCAATACGCAGTAAATCGCGCTTTTGCTGTTTAATCATCTGACTGTTTGCCGCACCTTGAGCCTGCACATGCTCGTACAGGCTTGAGGTTTCAGCGATTTATTTAGCGGATCCATGCCGGGTGAGATAGCGTTTAACCAAGACAAAAAACAGCGGGACGAAGAACAGCGCCAGTACTGTACCGGCTAACGTCCCGCCGATAATCCCGGTGCCTATCGCAATGCGGCTGTTTGCGCCCGCACCTGTCGCAATCGCAAGCGGCACCACACCGGCAATAAAGGCCAGCGAGGTCATCATGATCGGGCGCAGACGCGTTCGGGCAGCCTGTAGCGCGGCTGAACTCAGTGAGCGTCCTTGCCGTACAGCATCTTCTGCGAACTCAATAATCAATATCGCGTTCTTCGAGGTCAGCCCAACCGTGGTTAACAAAGCGACCTGGAAGTAGATGTCGTTGCTTAATCCGCGTAGCGCCACGGCTATCACCGTGCCAAGCACACCCAGCGGCACGGCAAGTAACACAGAAAACGGCACAGACCAGCTCTCATACAGCGCCGCTAAGCAGAGAAACACCACCAAAATGGAGATGGCATACAGCGCGGTCGATTGCCCCCCCGCCTGCTTTTCCTGCAATGAGAGTCCACTCCATGCCCCGGTTGTTCCCGCAGGCAGCGCGTTAGCCAGTCGCTCCATGGTCGCCATCGCATCTCCCGAGCTGTATCCCTCAGCATTTTGGCCCTGAATTTCAAACGCGGCAGAACCGTTATAGCGGTTCAGGCTTTCCGGTCCCATAGTCCAGCGCGTTGACGCAAAAGCAGAGAAAGGCGTCATGCCGCCTTCGCTGTTGCGGATAAACCATTTGTCCAGATCGTTAGGCGCCGATCGATACTGTCCATCACCTTGAATGTAAACGCGTTTGACGCGACCACGATCGATAAAATCATTGATATATGCGCCGCCCCACGCGCTGGTTAACGTATCGGTGATGTCATCCAGCTGCAGACCCAGCGCCACCGCTTTGTTGGTATCAATATCGATTTGTAGCTGTGGCATTTGCGGCAGAATATTTGCCCGCACCGCAGAGAGTGCCGGGCTTTGCGTGGCCTGCTGCAACAACTGATCGCGCAGGTTTTCCAGTTCGCTGCGCGTGGTACCGCCGCTGGCGAGCAGTTCATAGGTAAAGCCGTTGTTCTGTCCCAAACCTGGCACGGACGGTGGCGTCAGCGCGAAGATTTGCGCGTCACGGATTGAGGAAAGCGCATAGGTAGCGCGCCCGGCTATCGCCTCCGCTGAGTTTTCACGTCCCTCACGCTGATCCCAGTTTTTAAGCTTGATAAATGCCATACCGGCGTTTTGCGCCGCGCCGCTGAAGTTAAAGCCGTTGATAGTGAATACCACATCGATATTCTCTTTTTCTTGGGTGAGAAACCAGTCAACAATCTGCTTATTAACCGCTTCCGTTCGGCTGGCTGTTGCCCCGGCTGGCAGCGTTGCCTGTAGCATGATACTGCCCTGATCTTCTGTCGGCAGAAAACTGCCCGGAAGGCGGGTAAACATAAAAAACAGCACCAATCCCATCGCACTGTACAGCGAGATCATGATCAGCGGCCGACGCAGCGTGCTCACGACTTTATGGCGATATTTACGCTCGGTTGCCGCATAAAAGCGGTTAAAACCACCAAAAAATCCTTTTTGATGCGGCTTGCCAGGTTTAAGCAACATGCCGCACAACGCTGGTGTTAACGTCAATGCCACCAGCACGGAAAAAGTCATTGCGGCAATAATGGTGACAGAAAATTGGCGATAAATTACGCCTGTTGAACCGGCGAAAAAAGCCATGGGCAGAAACACCGCCGATAGCACCAGCGCGATAGCAATCAATGCGCCGGAGATCTCTTTCATCGATTTTTCTGTTGCTTCTCTGGCAGGCAAACCTTCGTCATGCATGATGCGTTCGACGTTTTCGACCACCACAATGGCATCATCTACCAGCAAGCCGATGGCCAGTACCATGGCAAACAGCGTCAACGTGTTGATGGTATAACCGCACAGCGCCAACACGCCGAACGTCCCCAATAACACCACGGGCACCGCCAACGCAGGAATAATGGTTGCGCGAATATTTTGCAAAAACAGGTACATGACGACGACGACCAGCACGATAGCTTCAATCAGCGTAATCACCACATCCTCTACGGAAATTTTAATGAAGTCGGTACTGTCCAGCGCGTATGCCACTTCATACCCGGCAGGCATGGAATGTCGATACTCTTCGACTTTCTGCTTAACCAGCGTAGCGGTATCGAGCGCATTCGCGCCCGGTGCCAGCATCACACCGATACCCGCAGCCGGATGTCCGTTGAGACGCGTGGTCATATCGTAAGTTTCACCGCCCAACTCAACGCGAGCTACATCGCCGACACGAACAATCGCACCATTTCTGTCACTTTTTACGATGATATGTCGGAACTGTTCAGGCGTTTGAAGACGCGACTGCGCCCTGACGGTTGCAGTAAGTTGTTGATTATCTGGAGAGGGAAGCCCACCGATTTTCCCGGCAGAGACCTGAATATTCTGCGCGCGAATGGCCGTGGAAACATCCGAGGGTTGCAGTGAATAGGCATTGAGTTTGAAAGGATCAAGCCAGATTCGCATGGCATATTGCCCGCCAAACACCTGAATATCTCCCACGCCTTCTGTCCTTGCCAACGGCTCCTGCATGTTGCTGACCAGCCAATCCCCAATGTCGGTGCTGTTGCTTTTCCCGGTGGTGTCATACAGCCCCATCACCAGCAAAAAGTTTGACTGCGATTTCGTTACGGTCACGCCCAGTTGCTGGACTTCGCTGGGTAATCGAGTCAGTGCCTGCTGCACCTTATTTTGCACCTGAACCTGCGCAGTGTCTGGATCGGTTCCTTGGCTGAACGTGACAGTCACCGAAACGTTGCCCTGTGAACTGCTGCTGGAAGTGAAGTAAAGCAAATTATCCAGCCCGGTCAGCTGCTGCTCAATGACTTGGGTAACGCTGTTTTCTAGCGTCTCGGCCGATGCACCGGTATAGGTTGCGCTGATGTTGACCGCAGGCGGTGCGACGTCAGGGTATTGTTCTACGGGCAACAGGGTAATGGAAAGCGCGCCGAGCAGCATAATCAAGATAGCTATCACCCAGGCAAACACCGGGCGATAAATAAAAAAACGGGAAAACATTCAGTGGGCCTCTTCCTTTTTATCAGGCGGAAACGATACCTACACTCCTGCAGGCTGATTAAGGCTATAGCATTATGAAATTAGCGCGGCATTGTTTACGATTCATTACTGAACAGAAAGGCGCTATGCCTGGTGTATCGTGGAATGACGCTGGCTTTGGATATGTTTTCAAGGGGTTGTTAAGAGAAAAAAGCAGTATAGACCGTAGAAATGATAAAAGCCCTGACTGTGATAGCCAGGGCTTTTAAGGTACTACTTTTTCAACATTTAACATTAATTAACTTAATAGAGACTTACTACTTTCAATACTGCTTTATGAACAAGTTTTCACAGATAATAATGGCTTCTCAGAATCAAACGTCATTATTATTAACGGTTTTAAACCACCTGATAGGCTTTTTTAGAGGCAAAGTCATGTCAGGCCCGGCTAAACTTGCACACCCCATCGCGATATATACTTTTTGATGCGTTGCCTTACTTTCATTACGGCTTTATGAATCAACAAACCCACCCTGCCGTAACGTAAATAACTTAAAAAAACATGGCCTTACATCATCGCGATTTACTACAACTTCAGGAACTTCTCAACGTACTCTTACAGTATAGACCACATCAAACTTTCTGGGCTTGATGTAACGGAAATATATTTTCTCTCTCCGTTGAGTTCTAATTTACCGCTTTTTTTAACAGTGTCAACACTGTTTTTAAAGACATGTTTATATGTTCAGTGTCAAAAATTTAATACTTTAAACGCGCTATGTTGCTGTTATTCAACGTCGAGAACACGTGCCCTGCACCAGCCACTTTTTGTCATATATACACGATGAACGTTTAAGGGGCTGGCACTATTTTTGGACTATTCGACTAAAAACAGGCCGTTAACGCATACAAATAACGTATTGATTTAAAAATGAGCTAACCACAATCGGAATTCAAGCCCCCAGCGACTGGTCCAGCCGCTGGTGCTGCTGGTCACTTTGCCTTTATGCAGCACGATAAAAGTCGGCGTTGCCGCAATATCCCAATGTTGCGTCAGCTCCCCTTTTTCATCATTAATGCCCGGCCCGTTAAGCCCCTTCTTACTCATCCACTGCTGCACGCGTGCGTTGTCACCTGAACGCAGCGCCACATTTAACACCGTCTCACCGTTGGCGATCATCTTTGCAACGCTGGGTGTGGTCAGTTTGCAAATACCGCACCAACTGGCCCAGACGTAAATCAGCAGTGGCTGCGATTCGCTGAGTTCCGCCAAAGAAAGCGGATTCCCCTGCATATCTTTCACCACCAACGTGGCAAAATCATCCGGTAAAGCCGGTGCACGCAAGCGATCAACGCCCCACAGAGCAACGGCAGCAATCAACAATAACCAGACGCCTTCTCGCAGCCAACGCTTGAATCGCATCATTTAGCCGCCTTAAGTGCCGCCTTCACCGCCGTTTCTAGCTGCTCGTAGGGTACCGCCCCACTGATCATGTGATCGCCTACCAGCGTGGCGGGTGTGCCTTGTACACCCAACTGCTGCGCTAAGGTCAGATTCGTGTTGATGGTATCCAGGCTCGTTTTGCTCGGCTCCTGCAAGGTAATGCCCGTTTTTTTCAGCGCGGCTTTAATGCTCGCTTCATCGTGATTGCCTTTTTTCGCCATTAATCGCTCATGCAGCGTCAGGAAGTTTTTCGGCTGCTGCTCCCATACTGTCAGCGCCAGTCGTGCTGAACTGAGTGAGGTTTCGGAGCGATACGGCAGCGGTTTGAAGATCACCGCCACTTGCGGATATTTTTTCATGACGCGCTCAATATCTGCTTCAAATTTTTTACAAAAAACGCAGTTGTAATCGGTGAAATAAACCAGCGTCAACGCGGCTTTCTCAGGCCCCACACGCGGCGAACCGGCGTCGTTATAAATCAGGTCATGATTTTTCACGATCATCTGCTTCACACTATCCTGTTGAGCATGCGCGGCCTGCTTATCAAAAGCATCGGCAGCTTCAGCCAGAATCGCTGGATTCTGCACCAGTGTTTCACGGATCAGTTCTTTGATGCGGGCTTCTTGTTCCGGGGTAAAGGGCGCAGCGGCAAAAGCTGAGGCCGTGCTCAACATCAACGTCAGTAACAGAAACTTTTTCATTATTCTTCCTTGGCATTTTTTAACGTAGAGATCACCGCATCCCGCGATAGCAACGGCGATAAAATGTGGCCTTGCGGTAATGCCGGGCCATAAATTTGATTAAACGGCACCGCGACACTGCCGCGACGTTGCAGGAATTGCCCGATCAGTGGATCGGCATGCGTCCAGTCGCCACGCAGCAGCACGATATCTTCGGCACTCAACGCGTCGCGCACCTCGGCATCTGACAGCACGCGCGATTTGTTCACTTTGCAGGTAATGCACCAGTCGGCCGTAACGTCGATAAATACCCGCTGGTGATTGGCCTGCGCAGCGGCAATCGCCTCTTCACTTAATGGCTGCCAGTTGAGTGCATCGCGTTCAGACGGAACGCGGGTGATTAACAGCCAGGCCGCCGCCAGCGTCACAGTGAAAAACAGCGCAATCGCCTTGTGCAGCGCCCCACACTTAATGAGCCAGCCGACCAGCAGTAGCATCAACCCAGCGGCTGTTAGCATTACCGCGTTGCGTCCCCAGTGGCCCATCAACAAGCTGAGCAGCCAGAAGCAAGCCATCAACATCATCAATGCCAGTACACTGCGCAGATGCACCATCCAACGTCCCGGACGCGGCAAACATCGCGCCACGCCGGGCAACGCCGCCACCGCCAGCCAAGGCAAACTCATGCCAACGCCGAGAAAGAAAAACAGCAGCCAGAGCTGTGGCAGCGGCGCGGTCAAAGCGTAGGCCAGCGCGGTGCCCAGAAAAGGTGCGCTGCACGGCGTTGCCAGCAAAGTGGCAAACGCGCCTTGGGTAAAATGCCCCAGCAAGCCGTTGTTACCGTGCGTCGCCAGACGGGTATTCAGCGAGGATGGCAGCCGTAAATGCAGCAGATCAAACAGGCTTGCGCTGAATAAAAAAGTGACCAACACCATGAAAATCAAGAAGCCAGGGCTTTGGAATTGAATGCCCCAACCCAGCGCCTGACCACTTAATCGCAGCCCGGTCATTAGCAGCGCCAGCAGTAAAAACGAGGCGATAATACCGGCGCTGGAAGCCAGAAATTGCTTCCGCGTCTGAGCGCGGCTCTGCGACTGCTGCTGCACTAGCCCGCTGAGCTTGATCGCTAACACCGGCAACACACAGGGCATGAGATTGAGGATCAATCCACCCAACAGCGCCATCAAGGCGATCACTAAAAAGTGGGTGCTGTCTGACGACAACAGCGCGTGTTGGCCCAGTATCGTTTCGCTCTGCTGAGCAATCCCGCCGTCGGCAATCACCAGTGACACGATTTCACCGACCAACTCCGGCGCGTTATCGCCCCACTCATCGCTGACCGGTACTCGTGCCTCCAACACCGTGCCATCAACATTGATGATCGGTTTACCCATCATTGCGCCGGCAGGATTATCAAAAAACAGTTCAGGCTGTTGCCATCCTGCCTGGCGCTCGGCACGAATTTGCACTTCATTCGCGACGTAATGGGCTTGCAGCTTGTCGGTCAATCCCGATGACACGGGAACCTGGCCCATCGCGCGGGCATAGTCAGTGGCAAACGCTCTCTGAGCGGGCTGCGTGAGATCCAGCGAAAAAGCGTAGTCAGTGAGGATACAGACGTTGGAACAGGTAGATAACGTGAGCGTCCCCGCCAGGCGGTTGCCTTGCAGATTACTGATGGCTAGCGGCAAACTAACATCGCCGTGATAACCCTGGGTGGTCAGTCCTGAGACATCAAAGCGGGCGGGTGTTGGCCAATACCAGCGGCTTTGAAGGGTGGATTGCTGCCAGCGAATGGTTGGCGCAACACCGCCTTCGCCTGGCGTACGCCAGTAAGTTTTCCAGCCCGATTGCAGCCGAATATCCAGTAGCACCTGTTGCGTATTGTTGTGTGGCGCGCTGCGCAGCCGTACTTCTGCATGCGAGTTCTGCGCATCACGCAGCCAGCCACTGTCTGCCGCATGCACCGCTGGCAAACTCACCGCCAGCAGCAGTAGCAAGCTTCTGATAAAAATAGTCATGATGTTCTCCGAAAAAGTGAATTAACGCGGGATAAGCGCGCGTATCACAGTCGGAAAACGCAGAAAGTCAGATGTCGCCGTCGAGGCGCTCGCGGAGAAGAAAGTGTAAGTGCACTGCGCAAAATCGGCAGCGTAATAGCGTGGGACATTACCCACAGCATCAGTAAAACAGGCAAGGCGAGATCGAGTAGCGGCGTATGGCCAGGCAAAGATTTTGCACTGAGCGCGCAACGGCTTTCGCCCACCAGGCTTTCATTCGTTTGCGAAGCGGAGAGAGTTGGCTGAGCAGGTACAGGTGGATTCACCACGCGCTGCACCGTTCTTTCAACCACGCAAAGCGCCAGCAGCAGGCAAGCCACTACTAAAATCCATTTTGCGCGCTGTTGCGAAATCTTCATGATCGGGTCCAAAAGAAAAGTGTGCTTATGGTATGCATTCTGACCCTAAGCACAACCCGTCGCTGTGTAAACTTTTGTCGAGTTAACGTCATCAGACGATATCGTCAACCACTCCCCCATCTACACGGAGTGCTGCACCCGAGGTCGCCGATGACAAAGGTGAACAGACATAAACCACCATGTTTGCCACCTCCTCTACCGAGGCAGCGCGCTGAATGACTGAGCTAGGCCGTTGCGCCATGACAAACTCTTTCGCCAGCGTTTCGAGTGATTTACCGGTGCGTTTTATTTCATCTTCCATCATGCTGGCGAAGCCGTCTGACAGCGTTGGTCCCGGTAAAACGCTGTTCACGGTGACGCCCGATCCCGCCACAAATTTAGCCAAACCGCGCGCCAGCGCAAGCTGCGCGGTTTTGCTCACTCCGTAATGCACCATGTCTGCTGGAATATTACGTGCTGATTCAGAAGAGATAAACACCACGCGGCCCCAGCCTTTTTCGACCATGTGAGGCAATAAAGCACGCGATAAACGCACGCCAGACATGACGTTGGTTTGCCAGTATTGTTCCCAAAGCGCGTCATCGATGTCATAGAAATCTTTTTGCCCGTAAATGCCCGCGTTATTGACCAAAATATCGATCTCCGGCAAGCCTTTCAGAAGCGTGTCCACGCCTTGCGCGCTGCCGAGATCGGCAATGGCACTGTGAATTTTCACGCCCGGCACGGCGGCATTCAGCTTCTGCTGCGCGTGAGCGAGGGTGGCCTCGCTGCGTCCGTTGAGCACGATTTCTGCGCCGCATTCAGCTAACCCTTGTGCAATAGCAAAACCAATGCCGCCCGTTGACGCGGTCACCAGGGCGACTTTTCCGCTGAGATCTATTTTCATGCTGCACTCCTGTAAGTGGCTAAAGAATCGATTTTCTTGGTAAGAGCCTGGCTGAAAGAGAGAAAACAGCATTGTTCGAACATGCTTTGTAACCCATCTTGCTGGCCGGTTACAAAACGTTGAGCCTTTTGAAGACCCGTTCAACAGCAGCAGAAAACGCGGACCGATTCCCCGTCAGCAAACCTATTCAGCGCTTTTTTCTTTTTGATGCAGAAAACGGCCCGGATAGTCGGGTGTAAGACTATGCTGGCTGTCGTAGCGGCCAAACAGCTTGTAGCGATTGAGGGCGATGCGGTCGTAGGCGAAGTTGCTGATGCTGTCGGGAAAGTGGCGCAGCACGCTGAGAAAGCGCCACGGCGCAGCCATTTTCTGCATAACGCGGAACACCGCTTGCGCCCGCAGCCAATGCTGTTGATCGGCAATATAGACAATGGTACTGACATTTTCTTGCGGTAAACCGGCCCACTTCAACAAGGTTTTACCCTCTTCACTTTGCACTGAGGCAAAACGAACCTGCCGCGCCACACGATGACGCAGCAGGAAATTTACCCAGCCATTACAGAGTTTGCAGACGCCGTCATAAAGCACGACGCTCTCGCCCGGTTGCAGATAAGGCGGTGGTGACATGATCATCCTCTTTCACGCGTTCACTCAGAGGAAAAGTGTAGCCTGTTGTCGCAAGTTGGTGGCGCAACCATTTAACGGCGCGTAGCTGATCGGCCTCTTGCGAACCCACGCGTAATACCGGCCCAAGCGCCATCGGCTGGGCTTGCTCCGCCAACCGCCGCAGCTCAGGTAAGTATTCCGCTCCCGGATGGCCTGGCATACGTTGCGCGAGTCTGGATTGATAGCGCGCCACCGCTTCATCAGGGGTAATTTGCAGCCACAGCTCCAGCACTTCGCTTACGCCCGCCTGCTGCAACCCCTGCTCCAGCACATGTTTAGGCTGAAAACCAAACCAGGCATCAATTAGAAAAATGCACTCTGCAGGTGCCTGACCGACTATTTGCCAAATCGCCTGATAGGCCGCGCAGCCCAGCTGCCGATTGCGCTGGCGATCCACGGGCGCGAAGCTGGCCATAAAAGGCTCTTTCACGCTGTCGAGAGTCAGCACCGGCAAACCAAACTGCTGCGACATCAGCCGGGTTAAGGTGCTTTTACCCGAGGCAGGAATGCCGTTTATCAGCACCACACGTTTTAGGGGAGTTTCATGGGTCATAAGATGGCGATGACCTCCGCGACGCTGCTGGCCTGACGTAAGCGAACCAGCGTATCCTCATCCTCCAGCAACGATACAATGGCGCGAATGCCCTCTTCGATATGCGCATTGCTGTCGCGCGCGCCAAACATAATGACAATATCGGCCTTGTCGCTGCCTTCAAATGAGATCGGCTCAGAGAGCAAAATCATACTGAAACAGTCGCGGATCACACCGGTTTCGGGTCGGGCATGGGGAATCGCAATCCCCTCTTCAAATACGTAATAGGCGCCGTGCGTTAGGGTGTTGGCAATTACCGCTTCCGGGTAAGAGGCTTTGACGTAGCCTCCGCTGACCAGCGGTTGCGCCGCCATAGCGATAACCTGACGCCAATCCGTGGCGTCGATGCCGACCTGAATCGCGTCTGCCTCTTGCAATAACTGTTTAATCGTCATTACGGCTCCTTAAATCGATTTGCGAACAACATTGCGCAATTCATCGATTTTGACAAACAGCGGATCAATTTCATTGCGATAACGTCGACTTTTCGCAAATACCGTTAATGCACGGTTATATTCCAGCATTAATTGTTTCTGCGTTTCGCCATCGCGTGGATTAATAGCCAGCTTGTTTTCTAATGCCGTTATTTTCTCACGGCTTGATTCAGCCAGACGATCCTGCTCTTCCTCTTGCTGGCTATTATTTGTCGCACTCTTTTTCATGAATCCAAACATAGCGTCTCCCGCCCCGAATGGTGCCGGGGCACCTCAGGTTAATGCATCATTTAGGATTAAAAAATTAACGGAATAACTGCATCTTCTCGACTAATACACTCGTGACTGCATCATTAGCCGGGACGAGAAAATTACGTACGCTGTCGTTCACTTTGCCTTTTTCAAAGGTATTTTTGCATTGGCTTACCCATTGAACATTCATTTCCGTGCCGACATTCACCTTTTCAATACCGCTGCGGACGGCTAACCGCATATCTTCATCACTGACGCCAGTGCCACCGTGTAACACCAGCGGCGTGCGCGTCGCCTCGGTGATCTCAGCTAAACGTTGATGCTGAATGTGCGCCTTGCCGGTGTACAAGCCGTGAACCGTGCCAATAGAGATAGCCAGCATATCCACGCCGGTTTCATCGACAAAACGCTTGGCGTCATTCACGGTGGTGAACGCAATCTCCTCCATCGCCACCACTTTGCCATCTTCCGACCCGCCAATCGCGCCCAGTTCTGCTTCAACAGAGACATTTAATGGCCGCGCCATATCAATCACTTTACGAGTATTCGCAATATTCTCTTCGATGGATAAATGCGAACCGTCATACATCACAGAACTGAAGCCGGTATCAATTGCCAGTTGAATGGAGTCGAGGTCAGAACAGTGATCTAAATGCAAACAGGTTGGAACATTTTTACTTTCTGCCAGCGATTTAATCGCATCAACCAATAATCTGTGCCCAAGATATTTTGCGGTGCCGGTCGAAATCTGAATCATTAATGGGCTGTTGGTTTTTTCCGCCGCTTTGAAATAAGCGGGCAACATCTCAAGGCAATGTAAATTAAACGAACCAACAGCTTTGAATTCACGGTCTTTAGCGATATGTAACAGCTCGGCGAAATTATAAAGTTTCATGAATTTTTTCCTCTTGCGGCTTAGTGGGTTTTCCGTTAACAAACCAGGCAATAGCGGTAATAAAGGCAATAAACAGGGCGACGAACAGCCAGTTATTTTGGAACGCATGTCCCAGAACCAAACCGGTGCTGATGACATCGGAATCGCTGAAGGTGACACCGGTGAAGCCGTAGCTTTCCAGCATCGGGACCAGAATTGCAGGCAGAAGGGTAATAAACAGACCGTGAACGAAGCCGCCGATTATCGCACCACGACGTCCGCCCAACGCATTGCCAAACACGCCTGCGGTGCCGCCTGCAAAGAAGTTGGTCAGCAGGCCTGGCAGGATCATCGCCAACCCAAACATCGGGAAGACGATCATGCCGACCACCGAGCCCACCGTGGTGGCCAGGAAGCCAACAATCACGGCATTCGGTGCATACGGGAACATCACCGGGCAATCAAGTGCCGGTTTGGCATCAGGTACCAGACGCATGGCGATGCCACGAAACGCAGGAACTAACTCGTTAAGCAGGAGACGCACGCCGCTGTACAGCACAAACACCCCAGCAACGAACTGGATAGACTGCATAAACGCATACATCAGGTAGTTCATGCCGTTGCTGTATTGCGCGATAAATGCCGGGCCTGCGGCGACAGCCGGAATCAGGTACATCGGCACCATCACCACCGCCATCGCTAAGTAAGTGTCTTGCAGAAACTTGAAGTTGTCTGGCAGCTTGAGGTCTTCGGTTGAGCGCGATCCTTTGCCGACCACTTTCGCCACCGCCGCCGTCACCAGATAGCCAATGGTGCAGAAGTGACCGAGCGCGACATCGTCAGAATCCGTAATACGTCGTACCACCGGTTGTGCCAGCGCAGGCATAACCACGGCCATGATGCCGCCAAAAATGCCGCCAGTAAGGATCAGAGGTAAGCCTGTCAGCCCCGCTTTATAACCGATGACAGCGCCAATTGTGGCCATCCACAACAACGCTTGTCCGGTCAGGAAGATATATTTGAACGGGGTAATGCGCGCAATGATAATGTTGACGATGAAAATCACCAGCAAGGTCAGTGCCACTTCAGAACCCAGTTCGCGGTTCGCTAACCCGGCGATGGCAGCCACATCGGTGATATAACCCTGCATGCCAAAGCCGTGCGTAAATATGGTGTTCAGGAAGGTTAATGTGCCGACAATGATATTAATACCGGCCATCATAATTAAGAACCCCAGCAGGGTTTTAAAGGTGCCTTCCACCACCTTCCCTGCAGATTTTTTTTGCAGCAGCAGACCAATCAGGGCAATAAAGGCGATCAGAATTGATGCCTGCCCTAATAAGTCTTTTACCAGGAAATCAATCACACTATTCATGGCTAGGAACCTTCATGTTGTGTTCTTTTAAAAACGCCACGAGCTTCTCCTCAATTTCCGTTTTATCGGTGAGCTTATTGAGAATAATGACGCGTTTAATCTGTTCCGGGCTGGCGTCGGCATTCAATACATCAGCAAAGGCTTTTTGCGTCAGAATGATGTCGGATTTAAAGGCGTTGGCTTCAGATATTGTGGTGTGATCAATATCCGCTTCAATTTCCAGTTTCTTTAATACCGATTTAGCGCTCATCTCAATTGCAAAACTGGATCCCAGACCGCAACCACAAACACATAAAATTTTCAGCATGGTGTTCTCCTCACAAGATATTCAGTTGTTTAGCGAGTTTATAATGGTGCCCTTCAATATCGACCAAGCGTTTCTTCATGCTTATTAAATCAATGGGAATCGGTTTATTGCTGCCATTAATAATGACCGCTTTATTCCGCATTCCAGATTGAATACAACGAACCACTTCACTGGCCATAATGGTGCCTTGGTAAATCTCTTCACAGGTAGGATCACCATTACGCAGACCGTAACCGATAATGGTTTTGCGAATACGCACGCCAATCATCGGTTCAAGCTGTTTAATCAGGGTATCGATCGCCCCTTGAAAACCAGGAGAATATTCGCGGGTGTAACCTTCTGAACAGAGGATCACCACGCTGTTCTGCGCGGCCAGTCGCTGCGTAATACGCTCAGCCAACTGCAGCGTGGGGATTTGGCATTCTGGAATCAGCGCAAAATCCGCATTGGATTTAATCGCGGATTGCAACGTTAATTCCCCGCAATAGCCACCCAGCAATTCCACCATAAAAACGCGACCGGTTAACGCGCGGCCAGTATTCCGCAATTTCGCCACTTCTTTTAAAACTTGTTCGCAAGCCGTAGAAAATCCGATGGTGTAATCACTGCCAAACACGTCATTATCGATGGTCATACCGACGCCAAAACAATTAACGCCAAATTCACTGAGTGTATGCAAAAATTGCAGTGAACCATCGCCACCCGCCATCACTAATACATCAATGCGTAGCGACTTCAGCTGGCGCGCAATTAATTCATATTCGCTGCGCACTAATTTTTTATCGGTCCTGCCAGACTGCATGACCGGAATTGAGGCGATTGAAAAATCCATTAAGTCGCGTTGGGACACGTCCTGGTGACGATTGGCTAATAAACCCGGTATGCCGCCGTTAAATAACACCATATCCGCTTGCGCCATCCGACCCATTTGGAAAATAAAATTATTAATACCGGTGACATCACCGCCGCTGATCACCATCCCAATTCTCATATTGGACACTCCATTGGCTGTATTGCGTCTGGAAATCATTGTTGCGGGATAAGAGCTTTGTATTTGCAATGAAGATCACATTAATGACAGGAATTTTTAAATGCAGAGCGTTGACACCAGGTTTTCATGACTGATTTATGTGATGATTATCACAATATGAATCTCAGGTTAAATAATAAAAAAACATTACACATCAATAGATTAACCATTAATGACTTCGCGCGATTTTTTAACACGTGCTTTCTCTTTTTTCGCTTTAACAGCACAATTCAAATTTGTGATTTTCACCTCATTTTCAGCGGTTCAGTCGCTTATTTATCCAATTTATTATCCGCCCTCATAATTAAAAACAGCAGGTGTAAATAGTGCCTAAAACCTAATTTAGCGCCGATCAATGATTGACTTGCCCCAAGGTCAGCCTGTCCAATAAGGCGTTTATTCACTTCAGAAGAGAAATCATGACGTCCTCGCAGGAAATGCTCCGCCAACTGGGTGAGGTGGTCGGCGCTAAACAGGTATTGACCCATCAGGATGATAAAGCCTGGTATACCAAAGGATTCCGGGTTGGACGTGGCGAAGCCTTTGCCGTTGTTCTGCCACAAACGCTGTGGCAACTGTGGCAAACGCTACAAGTTTGCGTTGCAAACGATGCCATTATCTTAATGCAGGCTGCCAATACTGGCGTGACGGGCGGCTCGACGCCGGACGGCAATGATTATGATCGCAATGTCGTCATTGTCAGTACGCGGCTGTTAAAAGGCGTGCAGGTTATCGATCAATCGCGTCAGGTGATCGCCTTCCCTGGCTCCACATTGACCGAACTGGAGAACACTTTAAAACCGTTGGGACGCGAGCCGCATTCAGTGATCGGATCGTCCTGCATTGGGGCGTCGGTGATTGGCGGTATTTGCAATAACTCCGGCGGCTCTCTGATTCGACGTGGCCCGGCATTCACAGAAAAATCGCTTTTTGCGCGTATTCATGACGACGGTCGGCTGGAGATGATCAATCATCTCGGCATTGCGTTAGGCGATACGCCGGAAGAGATGCTGCGTCGTCTTGAACAACAGGAATTTACCACCGGCGATCAGCCTGACTGGGACGGTAAAATCTGGGCTGACGATTACGCCGATCAGCTGCGCGATACGCAGGCTGACAGCCCTTCTCGCTTTAATGGCGACATGCGTTACCTGCATGAAAGTTCGGGCAGCGCAGGCAAAGTGGTGGTGTTTGCCGTGCGTCTGCCGACGTTTGAAGCCAGCCAGAAAAGCGATACATTTTATATCGGCACCCCAGATGAGAAAGCGCTGGTAGCGCTGCGCCGTTATTTATTGGCGAACATGCACGAATTACCGTTACAGGCTGAATATATCCATCGCAACGCGTTTGATTTAACGGTGCGTTACAGCAAGCACATGTATCTGGCGATCGGCAAGCTGGGCGCACAGGCACTGCCCGGCTTGATGGCCAGGAAAGCCAAGTGGGATGTGCGCGTCAGTCATCTCAAATTTCTACCCAGAAACAGCATCGATAAAATGCTGCAATTTTTTAATCAGGTCACACCGCGCTTCGTTGCGCCGCGCATTCTTGATTACCACGCACGCTTTGAACATCATTTGATGATTAAAGTTGAGGCGCAGCAAACGGCGGAACTGCAGCAGTTGCTGGAAAATTTCTTCCGCGATCAAAACGGCGAGTTTTTCCTCTGTAACGCACGCGAAGCCGCGGATGCGTTTCTGGTGCGTTTTGGCGTGGGCGGCTGCACTATTTCGTATTGCGATTATCTTGGCTATAACCCGGATGAGCGGTTAGTGGCGTTTGATGTGGCTCTGCGCCGCAACGACGAGAGCTGGCGGCTGGTGTTGCCGGATCATCTGGCTGACCAGGTTCAGGTGGATTCTTGCTGTGGGCATTTCTTCTGCTTCGTCAATCATCAGGATTACGTGCTAAAACCTGGCGTAGATGCGAAAGCGTTTAAAGCGGCGGTGATTGAGGTGTTGGAGCAGCGCGGCGCGAAATATCCGGCGGAGCATAATGTCGGGCATTTATACCACGCATCCTGTGAGCATGAGCAGCACTGGCGTCAGTTGGATCCGACCAATAGCTGTAATCCGGGAATTGGCAAAACCAGTAAGAAAAAGTATTGGGGCTGAAGGCAAGAGTAGCTGGCTGGCCCCCACCTCAATCCTCTTAAGTGCGAGGTCGTTTGTCCCCCACCTCAATCCTCCCCCATACATGGGGGAGGAAGATGCTGCCCTATGCTAACTCTGTAGCTGCATTTGGCAGCGTCTCCTTCCTCCGCTTCGCGGGGGAAGGCCGGGATGGGGGCCAGCGCGCAGATGAGGTCGTTTGCCCTAAAGCAAACGGCGACTTACTTACCGTAAGCTTCAGTCGAAATCGTCAGCGTGATCTCATCGCTCACCGCAGGGACATACTTATCCAGCTTGAAATCAGAACGCTTAATAGTGCCGGTGGCATCAAAACCAATTGCCTGCTTCTTCACCATCGGGTGCATCGCTTGCTGATTCAGCGTGGCATGCAGCGTAACCGGTTTAGTGATGCCTTTCAGCGTCAGATTACCTTCTACATCAAATTTATTGTCGCCTTTCGCCACCACTTTGGTGCTATGGAAAGTCGCATTAGGATATTTAGCCACGTCGAAGTATTCCGCGCCTTTAAATTCTTTGGTCAGCGCCGCAACATGGCTGTCGATTTTGCTCACCGGCAGCGTAACGTCTACGCGTGATTGCTCAGGATGATCTTTGTCAAACACCAGCGAACCCGTTGAGTCAGGGATATCGGCGGTTGGATGTGAAAAACCAAAGTGTGTCCAGGTCGCAATAACCGAAGTGTGCTCAGGATTGAGCTGATAATGCATGGCTTCCGCCTGCGAGAAAGGGACATACAGACTGGCAACAGCTAACAGTGGCAGCGCAATGCGCTTAACGTTTTTCACACGATATTCCTTATTAAAAAACAGATTCATTAGGAGTGTCGTCTAATATGGCAGGAATAAACAGTGAAGAGATTTGCTGATATTTTTCAAATAAATTCAGCAATATCGCAGCGTGACTATCACATTAACGTCCAGCTGTAAAAAGCACCCGCCAGCGGCGACGCTGATTCGTTAAGCGAGTATGCAACTGTTGCAGATCGCCTAACGTCAGCGCATCAATGCTTGTTTGCGTCATATCGTGCAAACCCTGCTCCCTTCGCAATGCCGTTAAGGCCGCATTGCTCTCATCAACACGGAGCTGCGTTTTTAATGCTTCGATATCCAGTGTAGCGATCTCATTGTCCAACGAGCGTAAGAATCTTTTGCAATGCTGTAACAACCTACCGACGCTAAGGTTGGGTGATTGCAGCGCAAACAGTACGCCGTCGTGATCCGCGCTACGTAAATAACGGCTACTCACCACGTAACCGATCTGCTGTTCCACCCGTAAACGCTGGAAAAAACGCGGTTCATAGATCTGCGCTAAAGCACGGAGTGCCGCGAGCGGGTGTCGTTGATCCAGGGGGATAAACAGTAACAACGCGTTATCGCGACCAGGATGATCAATGCGCGACACACCACTGCGTGAAGACAAAGGGGCACTGCGCAGCAGTGGATTAACGGGCAGTGAAAACGTGGCTAAGCGCCGTGCAATGACATGGTGCAGAGCTTCACTTCCCCCGCACAGCACGGCCCGCCAGCAGGTCGGGCTACTTGCAGAAGTTAAGTGCTGAGGCAACCTCTTCAGCAACTCACGAATGGCGATGCTTTCAGGTTGCTGCGGATCACTACCAGAACGATTATCCGCGAGCGCATCAGCAACCTGTTCCAGCGCCCAGTCCGCAAGCTTCTGGTTATCCGGCAGGCGAAGAGTCAACTGCCAAACGCCCTGCGCTTCCCTCCATTCACCGCCGCCACCTACATGACGCAACGTGGCAAACAGCGGGCGCAGTCGCTTCGCGCACGCCTCACCAGACTCGGAAAGATTACTGAAAAATTCAGGGCGCAGAATCAGGGTTGCTGCTTTGTCTGACGCAAGGTGCAACAATGTCACGGCAGCGGTTGGCAGTGGCGAGCAGATGAGTTCGGTTTTTAGCGGATAAAAAGCGAAAGCGGTAACAGCAGATTGACGCTGTGGTGCTGTTTCTCGCGGCGCTAAGCTAAGCTCAAACCCTTGGGTTTTGACGCTTTCGCCCAGCGCTTTATTTGAATAAACGGCATTCGAGCAAAATAGCGTAGCGGAAGGCGCAGCCTGTAATGCCGCGATAAAAGCGTGAAACCTTTTCGGCTCGGCTGGCGCAAAACCCAACACGCGCTGACGCAGCTGCTCCAGCGGTGACAGCGCGTTAAAACGCTGCTGCGCCAGTTGCAGATAATGCATCTGCTGTTCTTCACAGGTTTCCCCGATAGCCTGTAAAGCGTGTTGCACGCTTTGACTCAGCCGATCGGGCTGCTCGGTGGTGAAAATCGCCACCAGCCAAAGCTGCTTATCCGATTGATAAAGCCACTTCAATTCGATTTCGCTGGCAATACCGCGCTGGCGCAAAGATGCCATTAAACCGCCGGGCGCATCATCCAGTAAAAACTCACGCAATAGCGTGACGTTGTCACTCCATTGAGCATCTAAGATCCACGAATGCCAGTATTGGGCTACGCCTTCGCTCAGCATGGCGTGCGGCTTCATTTCAGGGAGTAATTGCAGTGGCGGTATAGTGAGTTGAACCTGACCTTGCGGCAGCGTTTCAGCAAATCGCTGCGCCAGATGCGCCAGGTCATCTAACGATTGTGGTCCCTGCAGCCAAAGCTGCAGGTTACTGGCAACGTAAAAACGCTGATGAAAATCACGCAGCGCCTGCTGCAACGCGACAACGTTAGCGCCAAAGGCATCGGCGCTACCTATTTGAAAGCGATGAAATGTGTGTGGCTCAGCGACCAGGCTAAACAGCGCCGCCTCAGCCTGCGCAGGCACGTGATGCTGAAGTAAGCGATATTCAGCATCAATGACGGCCATTTCCTGTTTGATCGCCGCAGTTTCAAACAAGGGCGCGCAGAGCATATCGTGCAACCGCGCTAATCCATCCCCAAATCGAGCCGCTGTGATTTCAAAAAAATAGGCGCTGTGCCGCGCCAGCGTGGTGGCATTAACACGTCCGCCGTTAGCCTGAATCCAGCTCATCAACCGATCGCGATCGGGCCAGCGCTGACTACCGGTAAACAGTAAATGCTCCAGCAAGTGCGCTAAACCTGGCCAGCGATCCGGTTCGTCATGACTGCCCGCCTTAACCTGTATCAACGCTGCCGCATCGCGCGCATCAGGTTGATGCACCAGCGTCACGGCTAATCCATTCAGGTTCAGGCGGCGAATCATCAGATGTTACGTGACTTATAAATCAGCTGAGAATTGCTGCGGTTACGGAATTGCAATTGACCAATTTTGATATCACTGCAATCCGCTTCGCGACGGGCTTCAAGAATTTTGCCGTGATGCGGCGATTTGCTGCAAACCGGATCGGCGTTGTCCGCATTGCCGGTAAGCATGTAAGCCTGACAACGGCAGCCGCCGTAATCCTTCTCTTTTTCATCGCAAGAGCGGCAAGGCTCCGGCATCCAGTCGTAACCGCGATAACGATTAAAACCAAACGAGTTATACCAAATGTCATCCAGGCTCTGCTCAAGCACCGAAGGAAACTCAACCGGCAGCTGGCGCGCGCTGTGGCACGGCAGCGCGGTGCCTTCCGGCGTTACGCTGAGGAAGATCGCACCCCAGCCGCCCATGCAGCCTTTCGGTCGCTCTTCGTAATAGTCGGGAGTAACAAACAGTAGATTGGTCAAATTACCGCTTTTACTCATGCGCTGGCGATAGTCGTTAACGACGCCTTCTGCCCGCGCAATTTGCTCACGCGTGGGCAATAAACCTTCGCGATTGAGCTGTGCCCAGCCATAAAACTGGCAGGTGGCGAGTTCAACATCATCCGCTTCCAGCTCAATGCAGAGATCGATGATTTTGTCGATCTGGTCGATGTTATGGCGATGCAAAACAAAGTTCAGCACCATCGGATAGCCGTGCGCTTTCACCGCTTTTGCCATCTCCAGCTTCTGCTGAAAGGCTTTTTTCGACCCTGCCAGTGCGGCGTTCAGCGTTTCATCGCTGGCCTGAAAGCTGATCTGGATATGATCAAGCCCGGCGTCAGCAAACGCATCCAGTTTGTTGTGCGTCAGGCCAATGCCAGAGGTGATCAGATTGGTATAGAAACCTAAATCACGGGCGGCACGGATCAGCTCAGGCAGATCTTTACGTACCAGCGGCTCACCGCCGGAAAAGCCCAGCTGCACACTGCCCATGGCACGCGCCTGACGAAACACCTCAATCCACTGATCGGTGGTGAGCTCTTTTTCTTGCTGAGCGAAATCCAGCGGATTCGAGCAGTACGGACACTGCAGCGGGCAGCGATAAGTCAGCTCCGCCAGTAGCCATAGCGGCGGATTGACGCCGGGTTTAAGCGGGTTCACGGAATTGTATCCACTTCTGTTCATAGGCTGATTGCAGGAATTCTTTTACGTCCGCGCCAACGCCACCCGCTTCCGGGAAACGCGCATCAAGCGTGGCAATAATGGCTGCAATATCTTGCTTGCCATCGACCAGCTCCAGGATCGCGACAGCGGTTTCATTCAGCTTGGCCATGCCTTCAGGATAAAGCACCACATGGCTATCCTGCGCGGCTTCCCACTGCATACGATAGCCGCGACGAAACGCGGCGATAGTGTTGTCATTCATCATTTATACCAGTCGAGTGGTGTGCCACGCCGCCTTGTCGGTGACGGTGTGATAAGGCGGACGCTTAAGTTCATAGGCCATGGTCATGGCATCCAGCATCGTCCATAAAATATCGAGCTTAAACTGCAAAATTTCCAGCATGCGGTTCTGTTTTTCTGGTGTGGTGCAGAATTCCAGCGCCAGCGCCAAACCATGCTCAACATCGCGGTTCGCCTGGCCCAGACGGTTGCGGAAGTAGAAATATCCCTCTTCTTTGATCCACGGATAGTGCTGCGGCCAACTGTCGAGGCGCGACTGGTGGATCTGCGGAGCAAAGAGTTCCGTTAACGAACTGCATGCCGCTTCTTGCCAGTTGGCGCGACGGGCAAAGTTAACGTAAGCATCGACCGCGAAACGCACGCCGGGCAGCACGTGCTGCTCTGACAGCAGCGCTTCGCGATTCATGCCCACCGCTTCACCCAGACGCAACCAGGCTTCGATGCCGCCCTCTTCGCCGTTGCTGCCGTCGTGGTCAAGAATACGCTGCACCCATTTACGACGCGTGGCCGGGTCCGGGCAGTTCGCCATGATCGCTGCATCTTTCAGCGGAATATTGGTTTGATAATAGAAGCGGTTTGCTACCCATCCCTGAATTTGCTCGCGCGTCGCCTGACCGTTGTGCATGGCGATATGGTAAGGATGATGGATATGGTAATAGGCGCCTTTGTCGCGCAGCGCCTGCTCAAAAGCCTGTGGCGACAGCGTTTCAGTGATCTGCATGATTTAGTCCTGAAGGTGGATCGCCATCCCGTCCCAGCTCACCTCAATGCCCTGTTGCGTCAGGAACTGTCGTTGGGGTGATTGCTCATTAAGGATCGGGTTGGTGTTGTTAATGTGAATAAGAATTTTGCGTTTGGCCGGTAACGACGCCAGCAGCGCCATCAAACCTTGCTCTTCTGCCAGCGCCAGATGCCCCATCGCTTTGCCGGTGTTTTTACCCACACCCGTGGCAAGCAGTTCATCATCTTGCCAGACGGTGCCGTCGATCAGCAGGCAATCGGCCTGTTTTAACCACGGCAAAATTACGTCATCAGGTTCACCGAGGCCCGGCGCATACAGCAGGGTTTGACCATTGGCGCGGTTTTTAATGAACAGCGCCACGTTATGACCCGGCAACGGGCGATCGCGGTACGGCGAATAAGGCGGCGCGTTGCTTAAAATAGGGATAGCCGTGAATTGCAGGTCGGGACACACATCCACGCTAAAGGTGTTCAGCGGCGCAATGGGACGATGCTGCAAGCCGCCGTTCCAGTGTTTCAGCATAGTGAAAATCGGAAAACCGCTGGTGAGATCGTTATGCACTTCTGGCGTACACCATACCTGATGCGGGCAGCCTTCTCGCAGGCTCAGCAAACCGGTAGTGTGGTCGATTTGGCTGTCTGTAAGGATGATGCCGCCAATATTCGTGCCGCGCAGAACGCCCTTTTTAGTTAATTCTGGGGTATGGAGGATCTGCTGGCTGATATCTGGCGAGGCGTTACACAGCACCCAGTCTTCGCCATTATCACTCAGGATGATTGAGGATTGGGTACGTGGTTGGGCCTGAATAGTGCCATTACGCACGCCGTGACAATTGGCACAGTTGCAGTTCCACTGAGGAAATCCGCCACCGGCGGCCGATCCGAGGACTTTAATAAACATGAAGGAAAACCACGTGTTGAAATAATATCCTGAATAATTCACGTTGCATGCGGACGGTAACGGCCTTTTCCCAAGCGCTGACTCACGTCAATGACCGGGAGCGCGTTCAGCCAATGCATCTGCAGCTTGAAGTATGACGGATAAAAATGCCCGCACGAGTGGCGGGCATAAACATTAACGGTTGGAGATGTACAGCGTCACTTCCAGACCTAAACGCAAATCAACAAATGCTGGTTTTTTCCACATAATTCTCTTCCTCATAAAGTAATGAACAGATGATTATCTGTCTGAAACAGTTGCGGCAGGGACTCAAATGCGATCCCCATCACAATTTTGCCGACAGATGTTGCGCCAATGCTGCGACGAGATCAACCCGCAAGACGTAAGGAAATTGTTATCGCTGCCAGGTCGCGTGTAAAACGCGCTGCCAGTTTCCCCACGCCAGCTTTTCTAACAATGCCTGATCATAGCCTGCATCGCGCAGAGTGGCGAACAGCTTGGGTAATCCACTGACATCGCCTAACGCATCGGGCGTGGATATGCCGTCAAAATCGGACCCCAACGCCACATGATCGCTGCCCATTGTCCTTAGCAAATGATCACAATGCTTAACAATTTCTGCCAAAGGGGTGTCGCTGTCACGTTTACCGTCTGGCCGTAAGAAGGCGTTACCAAAGTTGATCCCGACAACACCGCCGCTGTCGCGAATCGCGCCCAACTGCGCATCGGTTAGATTACGCGGCTGAGCGCATAACGCATGAGCGTTGGAATGGCTGGCGACGAGCGGAGCGGTAGAGATCCGCGCGGTGTCCCAGAACGCTTTTTCATTCATGTGCGATACATCAATCATCATCCGCAGCGCATTCGCCTGCTGGATCAACGTTTCGCCTGCCACCGTCAACCCCGGCCCGGTATCGGGTGAAGCGGGAAAACTGCCGCTAACGCCCGTACCAAAACGGTTAGGCAAGTTCCAGAACGGCCCTATACTGCGCACGCCTGCTGCGTAGAATGCCGCCAGCAATTCACCTTCGCCATCCAGCGCATCTGCGCCTTCGATATGTGCCACCATCGCCAGCACGCCTTGTTCGCGGCACTGCGCAATCTCAGTTGCGGTGCGGCAAATTTTGGCTCGCCCGCCAGAGGCATCGGCAATCTGCTGCAAAATATCGAGCTGCTGCCACATGATCTCCAGCGGCTGATAAGGATGATCTGCCTGCTGCGGCACCATTTTAGCGATGTAGTTTTGCGGCGGGATGAAGATAGCGAACAGGCCACCACCAAAACCGCCCTGCTGCATACGTGGAAAGTCGAGATGACCGCGCTCAATGCCGTCAAAGAAGGCCGCGGCAGGTGCTTCGCGATGGTGGAGCCACAGATTAAGGAGTAAGTCGTTATGACCGTCGAAAGTCAGCATAGAGGATTCAGGATTGTAAAACATCGCGCCATGCTACGCGTGCGCTGCGGGTTAGCCAAACCGCAGCGCACGTATTGCTTTAAGGTCGGCTAGCCGGTTTGCGCCACGCTCAAACCGTGGTAAAAGGTCGGTTTCACATCTAATTTTTTCTTAATTAACCCATATTTGGTATAAAAATCAGCGGTTTCTTGCTGTTGTTGGACAGTGGCATCGTCGATGGCCTGCCAGTGCGACTGGCGGCGCGAAAACGATTTTTCTGCGGCTTCAGCCGGGAAACCAATAATTTTCGCCAACGTTTGCGAATAAGCTTTCACATTTTTATTCGCCCAGCGATCGGCAGCAGCCAGGCGATTAACGTAATCCTGCAATGCCGCCTGCTTTTCGGGATCCGCCAGCGCCGCATCGGTCGCTGCTAAAAAGCTGTTGCCCGTTGATAAGCCTTTGCCGTTTATCAGTACGCGCCCGCTGTGTGTCACTTCGGCTAACGCCGTATAAGGATCCCAGGTTGACCAGGCATCAACCGAATGACTCTCCAGCGCGATGCGCGCATCGGAAGGTGTCAAAAAGCGCCATGTCACCTCTTTGTCGCTGATCCCCGCTTGTTCAAGCGCTTTCAGGGCAAGGAAATGACCGATAGAGCCACGTCCGGTAGCGATGCTTTTACCTTTAAGCTCGGCGGCATTTTTAACCGGAGAATCGGGACGCACCAGCAGTGCCAGGCCGACCGGCACTGATTTGCTAACCGCCACCGCTTTGACCTGCGAGCCCGCTGCCACCGAAAACAGCAGCGGTGCATCGCCAATAATCCCGGCGTCAACGGCTCCAGCATTCAAGGCTTCGGCCAGTGGCGCGGCAGCAGGAAACTCTGCCCATTCAATCTTGTAAGCCAGATTTTGCAGCTGATTCGCCGCTTCCATCTCGGCATGCATATTCCCTTTTTGATCGGCAATGCGCAGCGTCACCGCCTGCGCTGATGGGGTGCCCGCCAGCAATACACTGAGGACAATTACCTGTTTTTTCATTATTGATTCTCATCGTGCAAAAGAGCTTCAGCCTAAACTGCGACGAGAATTTCAGCGATGCCGATTCCTCATGAGGTTTGCCATTTACGGTATATGCGATTGTCACTTTTGCGCGATGGGTTGTCAGTTTTGCAGGCGATTCAGACACGGCGTTCGGTCCAGACTAAAGGCACTTAATGAGGAGAATACGATGCTGACCCAACCCGAGAGTAAATATCGCCCGCAGCCGGTTATCGCCCTGCCCGATCGCCAATGGCCTTCACGCCGTTTGACGCACGCACCGCGCTGGCTTTCAACCGATCTGCGCGATGGCAATCAAGCGCTGGCAGAGCCGATGGACCGCGCACGTAAGCTGCAATTTTGGGATCTGCTGCTGCGCTGTGGCTTTAAGGAGATCGAGGTCGCGTTTCCCTCCGCATCGCAAACCGATTTTGACTTTGTCCGTGACTTAATTGAACAGGCGCGTGTGCCTGCCGACGTTACTTTGCAGGTATTAACCCAGGCACGTCAGGATCTGATTGAGCGCACCTTTGCTGCGTTGCAGGATGCGCCGCGCGCCATTATTCATATGTATAACGCCACCGCGCCACTGTTCCGCGAGCGGGTTTTCAAGCAGAGCAAAGCGGAGATTATTGCGCTGGCTACCGCAGGCGCGCGTCAAATTCGAACGGGCTGCGAAGCGCAACCCGCAACCGACTGGACCTTTGAGTATTCGCCCGAGACCTTCTGTTTTACCGAGCCAGAATTTGCACTGGAAATTTGTGAAGCCGTTGCGGAAATATGGCAGCCGTGCGCAGAACGTCCGATGATAATCAACCTGCCGGCGACCGTTGAAGTGAACACGCCGAATGTCTACGCCGATCAGATTGAATATTTCTGTCGTCACTTTAGTCGCCGTCAGGATGTCTGTATCAGCGTGCATCCGCATAACGATCGCGGTACCGGCGTAGCTTGCGCCGAATTGGCTCTGCTGGCGGGTGCAGATCGGGTTGAAGGCTGCTTGTTCGGTAACGGCGAGCGCACCGGTAACGTCGATTTGATTACGCTGGCGTTGAATCTCTACACGCAAGGTGTTGCGCCACAGCTCGATTTCAGCCAGATGAATGAGGTGATTGAAGTGGTGACCGCCTGCAATCAGCTGCCAGTGCATCCGCGTCATCCTTACGCCGGTGAATTGGTATTTACCGCTTTTTCCGGCTCGCATCAGGATGCGATCAAAAAAGGGTTCGCCATCCGCAGACAAAACGCCGAGACCGTTTGGCAAATGCCTTATCTGCCGCTGGATCCCGCCGATATAGGTTGCAGCTATGAAGCGGTGATCCGGGTGAATAGCCAATCGGGTAAAAGCGGTGCGGCCTGGTTGCTGGAGCAGAATCACGGTTTGCAGTTACCGCGCGCCTTGCAGCAGGATTTCAGTGGATGCGTACAGCGTGAAACCGATCGCCACGGCAAAGAGATGACGCAACATGCTATCTGGCAGCTATTTTGTCGCCAGTACGGCGTGGAGCAGCCAACGCTGCGCCTGTTGAATGCAGAAAGCCAAAGCGATGCGGGCGCGCAAACGCAGCTTAACGCTAACGCAGCGCAGGATGGCAAAGCCTTGCGCTTACGCGGCAGCGGTAACGGTTTGCTGTCGGCAGCGGTGAATGCGCTGCGTCAATCACTCGGGCTGGCGCTGACCATTGAGGATTATCATGAGCACACGCTAGGCAAACGCAGTGACAGCCGATCGGTGGCTTACGTCAGCTGCCTGAACATGGCGGGAGAGCGTGCATGGGGCGTGAGCATCGATAACGACACCTCGCGCGCCTCGCTGCAGGCGCTGTTTAACGCGGCAAGTCGCTTTCTGACACCGGAAAATAATCTGCAGGCGACACGCCAAGCAGACGACGAAACATCGCGCTGAAGGCGCTTGGGCTTTCATAGCCGAGATCCAGCGCCACGCGTAACACCGATTCGCCCTGCGCCAGCTGTGTCAGGGCGATGGCCAGACGCGCACGTCGTACCCAGTCACTGAAATGCAACCCGGTTTCACGGATAAAATAGCGCGCCAGTGTGCGGCTCGACACATTGAGCTGTTCACTGGCACGCTCCAGCGTCCAGCTTTCGCCAGGACGTTGTTGAATAAGATCGCAGAGCATTTTCAAACGGTGCGTTTGCGGCGATGGCAGTTCAAACGGCAATACATCCATGCCACGAATTTCATCCAGCAGCAGTTCATAGATGCGTTCCGTGCGACTACCCGGCGTATAAGCTTCAGGCAAAGTTATCGCACTGATAATCAGTTCACGCAGCAGCGGTGAAATCTGAACCACCTGACAGCTGGCAGGCAAATCCGCTCGCGCCAGGGGATCAACAAACAGCGTCCGCGCCGCCACCGAACCGGTGATATGCAGCGCGTGCCGCGTATAGGCAGGAAGCCAGACACCGCGGCTAGGCGGCACAACCCAACTTCCCTGCTCCGTTTCCACTCGCACCACGCCGCTCAGCGTATGAATCAACTGTGCGCAGGTATGGTGATGCCAGGGTTCGCTGGCACCGTGTGCATAGTCATGCGCCAACGGCACCAGCGGGCGCGTAGCAAAATTAAATGCCAGCGTGGTGCTCATTTAGGCCTTTAAATACTTATAGATGACGGCCAGATCCTGCTCACCGTAGCCCGCATCCACCGCTTGTTGCCAGACATCAACGATATTTTCTAACGCAGGCAGTTTGCTGTCGGCAGCGTCCAGCGCCAGACGCGCATCTTTTAATGCCCAGATCAGATGCATTTGCGGGGTGTAATCGTCGCTGGCAATCATGCCCAGCTTCATTTTGGCGTAAGGCGCAGCCAGCGGGCCGCCCTCCAGCACTTTCCACAGGTCGTCGGTGGAAAAACCAAACTGTTCAGCCAGTCGGGTACTCTCCGCCAGACTCTGCATCAAGCCAATCAGCCAGCTGTTGACCACTAATTTCATCCGCGAGCTTTTTCCCGCTTCGCCCAGCCACTGCGTCCCTTTCCCAATAGCAGCAAAGACCGTTTCAGCCGCCCCAGCGCGCGATTGATCGCCGCTGGCCATCACCAAAATTTGGGCATTCTCGGCAGGTGCTTTGGTCCCCGAAACCGGTGCATCAATGAAAAGGATGTCATCGCGCACATCGGCGAAGAAAGCGATCAGCGCATCCGTTTTTTCAACGCCGATGGTGCCCATCTGACAAATTGTTGCCCCCTGCTTCAGCGCATATTTTAAGGAGTGCAATACCTCTTCGGTGGTGTCGCCGTCGGATAACATGGTGATCACTACGTCGACCAGCTTAACCGCATCAGATGCCGTGTCAGCTAATTTAAGCCCCGCATCGACTAAATCCTCGCCGCGTGCGCGGGTGCGGTTCCAGCCATGAACGGTAAAGCCTTTTTTCAGCAGGTTAGCGGCAAACGCGTGGCCCATTGCGCCCAATCCCAATACCGCCACTTCAGGTTTCTGACTCATGCTGATTCCCTCTTAAGGTTAAATTTGGCGAACCTGTGCAACAGAACAGATTCAGGATAAATCGAGACTTAAAATCTGTACCCGGCTTTGCTGTGTGGGGCTGCGAAACAGCACTTCGTGGGTTTGCATCATACCCTGACGCGTATAAAAGCGACGTGCCGCACTATTCTGTTCGAGCACTTCCAACCACAGCAGCGGCTGACGTAATTCACGCCCTTTGGCGCAAATTTCATTAAATACACGCTGCCCCACGCCTTGCCCGGTGATGTCTGGCAGCAGATAAAACTTATGCAGGCACAGTCCGCTGAGTTCGCTGCCTGGCCGCCGCTGATCGGTGCCAATTTGCACCACGCCACAGGGCGAATCCTGCATCAGTAAATACCACTGACTGCCGCTGCCATGCAGGCTACGACGCAAGCTGGCGGGTGAAAAGACGCTGTCGATGAAGTCATCGCACTCTTTGGCGTTATGCCATAACGCCGCAAAATGGTGGCGATAGCTGGTTTCGCCAATCTGGCTCAGCAGCGCAATCTCTGACTCGCTGGCGCGGTACAGCAGTTCCATGCCGGTTTCCTTGCGTATAGCCCTGAAAAGCAAAACATTCAGACTGGCGGCAATCGATCAAAAAATCCAGCCTAAATACGTAACAGCATTGAACATTTTCAGCCATAGGTTTTCGCTAAGCAGCGCTTTATCATTTACGCTTTTAAAAGATGCAACAAAACCCTTAACATATGCACACAATGTTCCAGCTGGTTCATTCCTCTTTTTTTGTAGGCTTCTAATAAATGAAAATAGCGTTACTTCGTCAGGCGCACCTTCCGCTGTTGATGCTGCCTGCGGTGTTCCCTCTGCCGTTACTGGCTGCGGATGAGAGCAGTAATACTCTGGTTGTCAGTGCGGCTCCAGGACCTTCAGGGCTTTCTGAACTGGATACGCCCGCAGCCGTCAGCGTGGTAACAGGCGATGACATGCGTCAGGCCGCACCTCGCGTTAACTTGTCAGAAAATTTAACCAGCGTGCCGGGTTTGCAGATCCAAAACAGGCAAAACTATGCGCAAGATTTACAGTTGTCGGTGCGCGGATTTGGTTCACGTTCGACGTACGGCGTGCGCGGAATACGTATCTATGTGGATGGCATCCCCGCCACCATGCCAGATGGTCAGGGTCAAACCTCAAACATTGATATTGGATCGATTGATCACGTAGAAGTGCTGCGCGGGCCATTTTCAGCGTTGTATGGCAACGCGTCTGGCGGCGTGATTAACGTTGATACCCAAACCGGACAGCAACCCACCACGCTTGAAGCGGGAACCTGGTACGGCAGCTACGGCAGCTGGCGCAACAGCGTGAAAGCCAGCGGCGCAACCGGCGATGGCACGCACGCAGGCGACGTAAATTACACCGTTTCAGCCTCACGCTTTACCACTCACGGATACCGCGATCACAGCTCGGCACAGAAAAATCTTGGCAACGCCAAACTGGGTGTGCGTATTGATGATGTCAGCACGTTGACGCTGCTGTTCAACAGCGTGCACATTGATGCGCAAGATCCGGGCGGATTAACGCCCGATCAGTGGCGCGATAATCCGCGTCAGGTGGTGAGCAACGTGTCGCTGTATGACACGCGTAAAACGGTGGATCAGACGCAAGGCGGGCTGCACTATCAGCGTCAGATGAGTGAAAACGACGATCTCAGCATCATGATGTATGCGGGCATGCGGGAAACCACACAATTCCAGTCTATTCCTGCCAGCGTTCAGAGCAATCCTGCTCATCCCGGCGGCGTGATTTCACTGACGCGTCATTATCAAGGTGTTGATACACGCTGGACGCACCGCGACGCGCTGTTCTCAATTCCCGTGACGCTAACCGGCGGCCTCGATTATGAAACCATGACCGAGCGGCGCAAAGGCTTCGAAAACTACACTATCAACAACGGCGTTTATGATTACGGTAGCCAGGGCAATTTGCGTCGTAATGAACGCAACCTGATGTGGAACCTTGATCCTTATCTGCAAACGACGTGGCAATTCACTAACAAGCTCTCGCTGGACGCTGGCGTGCGCTTCAGTACCGTTAATTTCGACTCTAACGACAACTACGTCACCGCAGGTAATGGCGATGACAGCGGCGATGCGCGTTACCACAAATGGCTGCCTGCGGCGTCGTTGAAATATGCGTTTGACGACAGCTGGAATGCCTATCTTTCTGCGGGCCGCGGCTTTGAAACGCCCACCATCAACGAACTTTCTTATCGCTCGGATGGTCAGTCGGGGCTGAACCTTGGCCTGAAACCAGCCACCAGCGACACCCTCGAGTTAGGCACCAAGAAGCGTATCGGCAATGGCTTGATTACCGCCGCCGTATTCCAGACGGATACGCAGGATGAGATTGTGGCAGACACCAGCAGCGGCGGGCGCACCACCTATAAAAATGCCGGGGAAACCCGTCGTCGCGGATTGGAACTGGGCCTGGATCAGCAGTTCGCTTACGACTGGCGTGTGAAGATGGCTTACACCCTACTGGATGCACGCTATCGCACCAACGCCTGTGGCGATGAGAGCTGCGACGGTAATCGCATTCCCGGCATTGCGCGTAATATGGCCTACGCCGGTCTGGAATACGCGCCAGAGCAAGGCTTCTATGCAGGTGCTGAGATGCGTTACATGAGCAATATTGCCGCTGACGATGAAGGGGATGTGAAAGCGCCGTCTTATACCGTTACGTCAATAAACAGTGGCTACAAATGGCTGGTGCAAAACTGGACGCTCGATCTGTTTGGCCGCGCCGATAACCTGTTTGATCGTCACTACGTCGGTTCGGTGATCGTCAATGAAAGCAACGGTCGTTATTTCGAATCTGCTCCGGGCCGTAATTACAGCGTCGGCCTGAATGTCAGTTACGCGTTTCAGTAAAAATCTTCAGTGAACATGCCTCGACATACGGATTATGCGAGGCACAAATTCTGCGAAGTTGTCAAAAGTTTCCAGGGAATGAGTGTGGTGCTGCTCAATCCCTGGAACAATCCCTCTACTGATTACAAGGCGCTGACCTGCGCCAGCACCTCCTGAGTACTGCCCGTTTCACCCAGACGTGGGAAGATCAGTTTTACGCTATTAGTATGGGTATCTGCATTGAGATCGGTCATGGCATCCACCGCCAACGTGACGTTGTAACCTAACTCATACGCCTGACGCGCCGTTGACTCCACACCAATGCTGGTGGCAATGCCGCAAATCACAACCTGCGTCACGCCACGCTTTTGCAGCTCTTCATGCAGCGGCGTGTTGTTGAATGCGCCCCAGCTGTGTTTGGTGATGGTGATATCTTCCTGCTGCGGCGTCATTTCCGGGACCAGTGTGGCCCAATCAGCCGGGAGCTCACCGCTGTGACCGCCTTGCTCGTTGCGGCCTGGCGCACCGCCCGCCACGTTTACCAAAACCACCGGCAAATCTTTGGCGTGAAACGCATCTTTAAGCTGCGCGCACAGGTCAATGATCGGTTGTGGTTCATGTACCACCGGTAAGGCGACGATGCCATGCTGCAGGTCGATAACGATCAGTGCGGTTTTTGCATCAAGTGTGGTTACAGCCATGTTGAGTCCTCTCAGGATTAATTGTCAGCGAGTCGTTGCAGTAAGGGAATGGCAAGCAGTAGCTGCTGCTGCTCAGCGGCTGAAAACCGGGTTTCAATACTCTTAATCAGCCAGTCATCACGTAAAGCGCGATTGGCGGCGATCAGTTCCCGGCAGGCTTGCGTTGGTGTGTAGCGCGTTTTACGGCCATCTTGCGCATCCGGTTCGCCCTGTAACATCCCTGCTGACTGCAAGCTGGCGACGGTGGCACCCATAGATTGCGTACGCACCCCTTCTGCTGTAGCCAGTTCGGTAATGGTCATCGCGCCGTCCCGCACCAAATGTCCAAGAACCAGTATCTGCGACCAGCTCAGCTCGCCCGGCGGGGCTGATTCGCGTAATCGGCGACCTAGCTTACCTATTACGCTGCGCAGTTCCGCTGCGGAGACATCCCTATTGCTCATTGCCTGCTCCTTACTGTGAACGCATCACTCTACAAATACGAAGGTAAACTGTGTAGTTTACCTTCGTATCAAATTGTAAAATCAGGCGCAGGCTAAATAGTGAATCAGACTATGAAAACGCAGCGTCACCTTCAGCGGATTGTGGTAGCTGTGCGCCACATCGGCGGCAAACTGAAAGGCTTCTCCCGCCTGTAACCGCCGCCAAATACCCTCCAGGCTCAATAATAGTTCCCCTTCCAGCACCACTACCTGCTCAATCACGCCCGTTTCGTGCGCCGAAGAATCGCTTTGTGCGCCGGGAGCGAGTTCAACCGCGAGCAGATCAAAACGAAGTTTAGCGTCGTAAGGCAGCAGTGGCCGCACAATCATCTGTGAATTGGGTTGGCTGAATGACGCTGTTTCGCCCTCTTGCAGCGTGCTGTCATGAATAAAGAAAGAAAAAGGAACGTTAAATCCGGTGGCAATTTTCCATAAGGTCGCCACCGTTGGGCTGGATTCGCCGCGTTCAATTTGGCCCAGCATCGCTTTGCTGACGCCCGTTCGCTCCGACGCTAAAGTCAGGCTCCAGCCATTGGCTTGTCTGAGCTGCTTCAGCGCATCACTGAGATGTTGATGCCAATTTTCCATACTTTCTCCTGCTTACAGGCTCCTGCTTGCTGAACGGCAGTGTACCACTTGTGCGTTATAGCGCATCATGCGAGGATGTGCGCTATAACGCACAAAGGATCTCAGCCATGTTCCGCGCCACTTCTGGTTTTACGTTACCGATGGTCGTTTCAGGTTTTGTCGCCGTGCTGGTGGGATACAGCAGCACCGGCGCGATTATTTATCAGGTCGCGCAAGCGGCGGGTGCCAGCCCAATGCAGATTGGTGGTTGGCTTTCGATGATTGGCATCGCCATGGGTATCGCTTCTCTGGGCCTTTCCCTGCTTTACCGCATGCCGATTCTCACGGCCTGGTCGACACCGGGTGCGGCGCTGCTCGCCAGCAGTTTTCACGGCATTTCCATCAACGACGCGGTGGGCGTTTTTGTCTTTGCCAACGTGCTGATTGTGCTGTGCGGCGTGACGGGATTGTTCGCCAGGCTGATGAACTACATTCCACAATCGCTGGCTTCCGCGATGCTGGCGGGCATTTTATTGCGCTTTGGCCTGCAAACATTCGCCGACTTGCACACTGATTTCACCCTGTGCGGCAGCATGTGCCTGGCCTGGTTACTGGCGCGCCGCTGGCTGGCGCGTTACGCCATTTTGGTTACGCTGATGGTGGGCGTTTCGGTCGCCATGGCCCAAGGCGCGATCCATTTTCCTTCGCATTCGCCTGGCTTTGTTTTGCCCGATGCGGTCATGCCGCACTTTACGTTGACCACGCTGATTGGCATAGGTCTGCCCTATTTTCTGGTCACGATGGCGTCGCAAAATGCGCCCGGTATCGCCACATTGCAGGCGCACGGCTATACCCCGCCGGTATCCGCGCTAATGAGCTGGACGGGATTGATCGCCTTAATCATGTCGCCATTTGGCGGGTTTTCGGTGTGCGTGGCAGCCATCACAGCGGCGATCTGCATGGGCGAAGAGGTTGACCCCAATCCACGTCGCCGCTGGTTAGCCTCAGCCATTGCCGGCCTGTTTTACCTGCTGGCGGGTTTTTCGGGTGCGTTGATTGGCGTGCTGTTCAGCGCATTGCCTGCGGTGCTGATTCAGGCGCTGGCGGGTCTGGCGCTGTTGGCAACGCTCGGCGGCAGCTTGCAGCGCGCGCTGGAGCACTCTAGCGAGCGTGATAGCGCGTTGATCACCTTTCTGATTACCGCATCGGGCGTGTCGCTACTGGGCATCGGCGCCGCTTTTTGGGGGCTGGTCGGCGGCGTAGCAGCGCATCTGCTGTTGAGCAAAAAATCGGTTTGATCGTCCTGCGTGCTGTTGCTTTTTCCGGCAGCGCGTGAAAAAACCACGCATTTATCCCCTTTATCTGCCGTTTGATTTGCCATTGCCCCGCGTAAAATTACCGTAATCGCCGATAACTCGCGATTTTCTGCCTCAGACAACGACCGATAAGGGCCCAACAGGTGGCAAAAACTTTTCTGCGCAGCGGTAATCTTGATGCGGTGCTGGCCTTAGGTGAAAACGGCCAGCCGGTCTACGCCTCTGCACTGCAAATTCGTGAAACCCTGCGCCTGCGCCGTCAAAGCGCGCTGGCAAACTGCCTTGCTATTCCCCAAGCCAACGAGCGCGGCGATCGCCTCGACTGGTATGCGCCCTTTTCCGGCAAGGTAAAATCCTGGCTGGGTGCCAGCGATCACGAACGCCGACAGGCGCTGCAGCAGCTTACTGCTTATCAGCAGGATATGAACGATCTCAGCTTACGCGCGCGCGCAGCGGAAAATCCTGCCATGCGTCTGTTTGGCGCGCTGTTGAGCAAGACCTTGCAGTTTCCCGATCAGCAATACGTTTATCTGGTGGATGGCAAACCGGTTATCACCTTTTGGGGCTTCGTTGATGCTCAGGAACGCAATCGCGATGACGCGCTGGCCTGTTTGCGTGACAGCCTGGAAGTGACCTTACCGAAATTAGTGATCGACCCGCAGCCCGAGCCAGTTGTCGCACCGGTTATCGAACCCATTGTTGAAAATATTGCGCCAGAACCGGTTGTCGAGTCGGTTGAACCTGAGCCAGTTATGGCACCTGAGCCAGCACCAGCAGCACGCCGTGCCGGTTTCCGTGTCTGGTATTTGTTGCCGCCTGTCGCGATTGCCGCTGCGGTAGCCATGGCAGTGGTGCTGCACACTTCACAGCCTGATACGCCAGCGACGGCTGAGCGTAAACCCGCCGCGCCAGCCCAGCCCGTCACAGCAAGTGTGAGTAAACCGCCTGCGGTACTGGTTTCTGCCGAAAAATTAGCGAATACGCTGCCGCAAACCCCAGCAAGTGTGGTTGCATCGGTTGCCACTGAAAGCGCTGCGCCGTCTGCTACCCTTTCCAGTGTGGTGACGCCTGCGGTGCCAGCAAAACCGGACGATCTGGTGGTGACACCCGATGCAGTACGTGATGGTTTGGTGCGCGTGATTGATGGTCGCTGGCGCGTCAATATTGAGCAGATCAAAACGCCGACCGGTAAGCAGCCCGAGATGCGCTTTCAGTTCAACAACGGCAAAGGCAGTGTGCAGATTGCACAAGGCAACACCCGCTGCAAAGCTGACGTCAGCGCCGCCATGACCAGCGCCGGTAATCTGGTGATTGAAAGTCGTTATACCGCAAGATGCAGCGATAACTCTCGCTACCGCATGCCGCTTTTGGTGTGCCATGCCAACATTGGCGCGGCAGTTTGCGAAGCGCAATATGGCAATGACAACGTATTCCCAATGACGATTAAGCGTGAGAGTAAATAAACATGTTGGCTCCCCTGATCGATGACAAACAAAAAATCACGCTGATTGAAGACAGCGGCGTGCAGTTTCTCGACTTCGGCTTGCAGTTTTCAGCCCCCCAGGCGCGCCGCCAGTTTGTGCGCCAGACCGCTAATGGCCCGCTGCTGCGCCTGAACGTTGACGGGAATGGCGGTAAATTCTTGCTTTATCCTGAAGATGGCGGCGCACCGGAAGTGGTGCGTCCTGAATCTGACATTGCGCTGGCTGATTCGCTGTCGCTGCTCGCCGCCTGCTGGTTGCCGCTGCCGATGTTGCGCTGCGCCAGTGGACGCCGTTTTATTGGTGGACCCGAAAACTGGGCGCGCATGCGTCTGGTCGCGCTGGATAAACCGGATGCTGCAGGCAATACCCATCGCGTTAGCCTGGCTTTTGACACCCGCTGCGTCGCCAATGACGAGGGTGGCGAGCAGTTGGGCCTCTCTCCCGCAGACGCACAAAACGGCGTGACCTTTGCGCTGGCCTGGCACAATTACGAGCTGGGTGAGTTTCTTGACAACACTTGGGTTGACGGTTGGCTGCGTGAAGCCTTTACCGATCGCGTGCAGGATCGTCGTGAACAAGCGATCAATCAGGCGCTGCGCGAATTTGAATATCAGGCGCACTACCTGAATTTGCTGGAGCTGCTCGGTGAGCAACTCACTCTCAGCGATATCCATATTCAGGCCGCTTCACTGCAAACGCCCGCCGTAAACGTCGATATCATTCTTGATGTCGGGAATTCGCATACCTGCGGCATTCTGGTTGAAGATCATCCCGAAGAAACTAACGGTTTAAAACAAACCTACGAACTGCAACTGCGCGATCTGTCTCAACCGCATCAGGTTTATAACGAGCTGTTCGACAGCCGCCTGGAGTTCGCCGAAGCGCGTTTCGGCAAGGCCAGTTTCTCGCTGGAAAGCGGGCGCGAATCTGCGTTTATGTGGCCGTCACTCACCCGTGTCGGTCGCGAAGCGAGCCGTCTTGCGCTGCAACGCGCCGGGCTGGAAGGCAGCACCGGTTTATCCAGTCCACGCCGCTATTTGTGGGATGAAGCACGCTATCAGCCAGGCTGGCGTTTCAACCAGCAAGGGTTGCAAGTGGAACCGCTGGCCTGCGCCGCCCCTTTCACTACGCTGGTTAATGATGAAGGCCAGCCGCTGCATGCGCTGCCGATTGACGATCGCTTGCCAGTGTTCTCTGCCCATTACAGCCGCAGTTCGCTGATGACCTTTATGCTGTGCGAACTGTTAGCGCAAGCCATGATGCAAATGAACAGCGCCGCACAGCGTCAACGCATGCCGCAAAGCCACGCCCCGCGCCAGTTACGTCATGTGATTCTGACGCTGCCTTCGGCGATGCCAAAACCGGAGCGTGAAATTTTCCGTCGCCGTATGCAGGAAGCGATTGCGCTGGTGTGGAAAGCGGAAGGCTGGCACGACGCTGATGCTGACTTTACGCCAGAAAGCCAGGCACAAAGCCGCAAGCCGGTACCCGACGTGCAGATGGAGTGGGATGAAGCCACCTGCGGCCAGATGGTGTGGCTGTTTAATGAAACTCAAGTCAATTTTGCTGGTCGCGCCGAAGATTTCTTCAGCAGCATGGCGCGTCCCGATCGCCCGCGTGAAACCGATGAGCTGCCCGGCAAAAGCCTGCGCATCGCCTCCATCGATATTGGCGGCGGCACCACCGATTTAGCCATTACCCAATATCGCCTTGATGATGGTCAGGGCAACAACGTTAAGATCACGCCGCGTCTGCTGTTCCGCGAAGGATTTAAAGTGGCGGGCGACGATATTCTACTGGATGTGATTCAGCTGTGGATCCTGCCTGCCCTGCAAAATGGCCTGCAAAAAGCGGGACTGACGCTAGCTGAACCGCTGATCAACAAGCTGTTTGGTCATGACAGCCGCATGGATGGACAAGCTACGCTGCGCCAACAGGCCACGCTGCAACTGTTTATTCCTCTGGCGCAGGCCGTGTTAGAGCGTTACGAAAACTGGGATCCGCTGGAGAGTCACGCTGAGATTAATGCGCTGTTTGGCGAGCTGGTTGAACAGCGTCCGAGCGATGCCGTTCTCTCGTTTGTGAACGGTGAAATTCAGCGTGAACTGGGTGGCAACAGCCGCTTTGACCTGCTTGATGTGCCGCTGGTGGTGAGCATGGCGCAGCTGCACGCCGAGTTTATGCAACACCGCATGGCGATTATTCCTGCGCTGCGTTCGATGTGTGAAGTGGTGTCGCTGTATCAATGCGATGTGTTGCTGCTAACCGGTCGGCCGTCGCGTTTCCCGGGTATTCAGGCGCTGGTACGCCACTTACAGCCGCTGCCGGGCAGTCGTATTTTGTCGCTGGAAGGCTATCACACCAGCGACTGGTATCCGTTTAACAAACTGGGCCGCATCGATAACCCAAAATCCACCGCCGCCGTGGGTGCCATGCTCTGCTTGCTGGCGCTGGATCTGCGTCTTAGCAGCTTCTGGTTCCGCGCGGGCGATTTCGAACCTTACTCCACCATTCGTTATTTGGGCATGCTGGATGAAAACCAGGCGCTGACCGATGAGAATCTTTGCTATAGCGAGATCGATCTCGATGACAGTAGTTTCGCGCTGGACCGTAAAAGCAGCTTCCGCATTCGCGGTAACGTCTGCCTTGGCTTTCGTCAGCTGGATAACGATCGCTGGCCTGCTTCGCCGCTGTATAGCCTGACGCTGAATGATGCCGCGCTGGCGCGTAAAGTCGCCGGTGAAAGCGTATTGCGCGTGAAGTTAGCGGTTAAGCCTGGCCCGGATGCGCAAGGCCCGGAAAATCTGGTGCTGAGCGATGCGCGTCTTGACGACGGCACGCGGGTGCCGCTCGATCAGTTGAGCCTCAAACTGAATACGCTTTCAGCGACCGGCAACGCCAATGCGCAATACTGGATCGACAGCGGGAGCGTGTGTAAACGATGAAATCTTTAAAAACGCGCCAGCCGCAGACGCTGGCAAAACGTCTTAGCCTGTTGCAGGACGCCCTGAATGCCAGCCTTGACTGGATTGATACTACCCGTGCGCAGTCGCCGCGTCTGGCGCTGGAAGCGGAAACGCTGACGTTACAGCTGCGACAGGCGCGCGTGCAAACTCATGCATTGGCCCAACAGGTTGCGCGTCCAGTAACGCTGGCGCTGTTTGGTCAATCTCAGGCGGGTAAAGCCTGGCTGTTGAGCGAGATGGTCGCCGATGCCCAAGGTCAATTGGTGACGCGTCTGAGCGACAAATCGCTGAACTACTTTCAACACATCAATCCCGATAACCTTGATTATGCGACCGCCACGCGTTTCAGCCACCAGCGCGAACCGCTGTCGGGTGAATGGCCAGTGGAATTAACGCTGCTGAGCGAAGCGGAAATTCTACGTCTGGCGATTGCCTGCGGTGGCGGCGTAGCGCAACCTAATATTGCGCAGATTGACAGCGTGATGCAGCGCCTGCAGCGTCATCGCCTGACCACGCCGCTGGCTGGGCTGGAAAGTGATGCGCTAGTGACATTGTGGTCATGGTGTCGCCGCCATCATTTTTATGATGCCTTGCTGGATCGTCATTTCTGGCCGCAGGCGGTAGAACTGGCGCCGTGGCTCAGCGTGGATGACCGTGTACAGCTCTTTTCTTTGCTGTGGCCAGCTGAACCGCAACTGAATGAGTGGCTACGCGGCCTGCTGCATTTGCGTCATCAACTGCGCAACAGCAGTCGCGTGCTGGCCCCGCTGAGCCTGCTGACGGACGAGGCTTCACTGCCAGCCGAACAGTTGATCGTCCCGGCCAGCGAGCAGGATCAGCAACGACTCATTGATATTTGCCCATTAAATGGCAATCGCATCGGCAAACCGCAAAGCGTACCGCTGGGTCAACTGGCGCTGCTGACGCTGGAAGTGCTGATTCCGCTGAGTTCTACGCCGCGCACCGCGCTCTACGATGACGCCGATATGCTGGAGTTGCCAGCGCCAGGCGTGCCGGCTGACCGCGCTTCGGCGGAAGAGCTTCAGCGTTTACAGCAGCAAGATCCGCTGCGGGCGCGCCTGCTGGAACAGAAACGCGCCCTGCTGCCCGGCTTTTACGCCACGCGTCAGAGTATCGATCTGTTACTGGTCTGCACTGCGGCCAGCCAGCGTCAGGATGCGGATATCGCCAGCAAGGCGCTACGCGAATGGCAGCGTCATCAGCCAGTGAATGAAAGTGGCGAAAAGCCGCGTCTGATTTGGGCCATCACGCCTTATGACGCGCGCCATCAACAGATGAATGTAGATGAAGCGGTTCAGCGACAGATTGGTCAGCCGGGACAACGCTGGGGCTCGATGCTGGCGCTGGATCGCGCAGGTGTTGATCGCATGGCGGCCTGGTTGCAAGAAGAAATGCAGCCGGAAGCGCGCCGTGAATTGCTGGTGACGCAGTTGGCGCAGATTCAACACACCGTGGTTGAGCGTCGTTTACAACCCTGGACCGAGGCAGAAGCCAGCCCAGAACAGGCAGCGCGTAAACAGAATATCGCCGATATTTTGTTGAAATGTTTGCAGCACCGCACCGGTTTGCACGGTGAATTGCTGGAGCGCTTGCAGCCGCCGCGTGAAGCGTTGCGTCAATTGTGGCTGAATCAATCTGCTGCGCCTAACGCCACCAGCCTGACGCCGCTCAATGCGGCTGAAAATCAGTTTGGTATTGGCTTTGAGTTTGATCTGTTCAGCAATGCAGAAGTCGAGCAGGCACCCGTGCAGCAGAGCAAAGCCAGCCAAAACACCCAGCAGTTTCCGCATCAGGTGTTCAGTTTATGGCTCGATCATTTACGTCAACTGCCGGAAAATCGCAGCCTGCTGGCGTTACTGAATATCGATAAAGCCACCATGGAATGGCTGGTAGAAGAGTTGATCACCGCGAGTTTCCGCGCTGAGATGACGCAGAAATTGCAGCAGGCGCTGCATGAATCCGATGCGCATACCGTGACGCATGAGTCGCGTGCCGATCGTCAAGTGACGCGCGCGATGACAGTGTTAGGGGATTTTGTTGCCTGGCTCGGCTTTTTGCAGCGCCCCGAATCGGAGCGTCCAGCGAGTCGCGTGAATCGGGGGCAATCGATCTTCTCTCGCCCGCCTGCGCCCAGCGTGAGCTTCGGTGCCGGACAGCGTTTAACCCGTCTTTCGGTCGCGCCCGCCAATCATACCGCTTATTACATTTATGATTGGTTAGTGGGACTCAATACGGTGATCATTGAGAACAACGGTTACACCGGCGGCGGTGATTTACCCGTTGCCGCACGTGACGCGTTGATTGCATTGCTGAAACCGCTGCGCGCTTAATCGACGATCAGGCGCAGCTCGCCTTCCAGCGACTGCGCCGCTTCTTCCAGCAGCGCCAACACCGGCGCGAACGTATCATGGTGATGACGCTTATCGACATGGCGTAAATGAATCTCCGCTGGCAACGCCATCCCGCCCGTCAACCAATCCCACAACGCATCCAGATTATTGCCAAACGGAAACGGGCAATGGCTTTGCTGCGCCAGCTGATCATAAAACGCATCACGATCCGCCAACTGACGAAAATCAAAGCTCAGAATCAGCATGATTATGGCACCTGTTTGAAGCTGCGATAGTGATCGGTTGAGAGATAAACTAACCCATCTGAAGAGTAGACCAGGCGATCCGCTTCGCGGTGCCCACAACGATAATTTACGTCCGCTTCATACCACTGGCGGTTCTGCCGTTGCGGCAGGCGCTTTTCACGGTTCGAGAATCGGTCGCCACCAATCGCTTTCCCCGGCAAAACATCGCACAGATCGCCTTTGCTGGGATTCCAGCCGCGACGGCGCGCTTCACCTTTGGTCAGATAATAGTCAGGTAATTGCTGGTTTTGCAGGATATAACGGGCAACGGTGCGCACATCAGTGAGCGCAGTGATATCACTGGCAGCGGGTGCAGAAGAAGAGGGTAAATAAGGTTTGAGGCCAACCCAGCAGGCGGCAAGGACCAAGAAAAGTCCAATCCAGAGTTTTTTCGACATAATGGCATCCGTAACAGCAGGATGCGGATCATAACAGTTTTAACGGCCAGAAACAGCGCGGGCCAGACAAGCTGGCCCCAGCGGCTTAGGCAGCGTGCGAATGCGCGCTATCACGTCGCCATGCTCCCGGTGCAACACCGTATTGACGTTTGAAACTGCGATTAAATGACTGCTGCGAATCGAAACCTAAAGAAATTGCGACGTTGAGAATCGGTTCGTTGGTGCTGGTCAGGCGATCTGCCGACTTCTTGAGTTTTTTCACCCGGATATATTCGCCCAGCGGATAACCGGTGTGCTCTTTAAACATACGCTGCAGATGCCACTTGGAATAACCTGCGCGCTCAGAAACCGTGTCCAAATCCAGACGTGCTTCAATGTTGTTATCAATCCAGTCGATTAGATCGTGAATAAAGGCATCGCTCATCATTCTATGTTCTCCCGTCGCGTTGACGAATGGTATCAGTATCAATTGCAGTTACACTTAAAGGGTGACTGACTATGCCAGTTAATGCAAGTTTTATTAGTACATTAAATGCCGCACAGCTTATAGGGTTTTTCTAACGCGATTCACACCTCAATAGGGCGCCTACCAAACCGCACATAAAGTGTATCAGATATTCTTGCAGTTGCGAGTTGCACAAGCCTACACTCCTCGTAATTAATTGCAATCGTCAAAGTTGCAAATATTGGCCTGCGGGCCGTTTTTTCCTTTTAGGCGGAATAACAATAATGAACAGACAAACGAAGTGGGTTCGTCAGGGTTCTACCCTTCTGGGGATGGTGCTGCTCATCAGCCAATTGAGCGGCTGCGATAATGGTGTGGCGCAAAACGCCCCGCCACCACCGCCACAAGTCAGTGCAGCAGACGTGCTGATCAAACCGGTTAGCCAATGGGATAGCTTCACGGGGCGCGTTGAAGCGGTGCAGAGCGTGCAGCTGCGTCCGCGCGTCTCTGGTTATATCAATGAAGTGAATTACCGCGAAGGCGATGAAGTGAAAAAAGGCCAGGTACTTTTCACGATCGACGATCGCAGTTATCGCGCCGCGCTAGAGCAGGCAAAAGCGGAACTGGCACGCTCGCGCAGTCAGGCCAGTTTGGCACGCAGCGAATCTGCGCGTACGGAGAAACTGATCGGAACGCAGGCGATTTCTCGCGAAGCGTGGGAACAGCGTCGTTCGGCCTCCAGCCAGGCGCAGGCTGATGTGTTAGCGGCTGAAGCCGCAGTGGATATGGCGCAGCTGAATCTCGACTTCACGCGCGTGACCGCGCCGATTGATGGCCGCGCCAGCCGCGCGATGATCACTTCCGGCAATTTAGTCAGCGCAGGCGACAGCGCCAGCGTGCTCACCACATTAGTTTCGCAAGAGAAAATGTACGTCTATTTCGAAGTCGATGAAGCGACCTTCCTGCATTATCAAGCGATGACGCGCCAGGGCCAACAGCGTAACGCGCTGCCGGTTGAGATTGGATTGGTGGACGAGCAAGGTTATCCGCATCAGGGCAAGATCGATTTCCTCGACAATCAATTAACCGCCAGCACCGGCACCATTCGTATGCGCGCCCTGCTCGACAATCCCCAGCGCCAGCTCACACCAGGCCTTTATGCGCGCGTCCGTTTACCTGGCAGCGCGCAGTTTGATGCGCTGTTGATTGACGATAAAGCGGTATTAACCGATCAAGATCGCAAATACGTTTACGTCGTTGATGGTCAGGGCAAAGCGCAACGTCGTGATATTCAAGCCGGCGCGATGGTTGACGGCTTACGTATTGTTAAGACGGGACTGCAATCGGGCGATCGGGTGATCGTTGATGGTCTGCAAAAAGTGTTTATGCCTGGCATGGCGGTGACTGCACAGCAAGTCGCCATGCGTGCGACAGCCGCTCACTAATTCGAGGCCGTTATGGACTTTTCCCGCTTTTTTATTGATCGGCCGATTTTTGCCGCCGTGCTGTCGATCCTGATTTTCGTGACCGGCGCTATTTCAATTCCGCTGTTACCGATCAGCGAATATCCCGATGTGGTGCCACCCAGCGTACAGGTTCGTGCTGAATATCCCGGTGCCAACCCCAAAGTGATTGCCGATTCAGTGGCCACGCCGCTTGAGGAAGCGATTAATGGCGTTGAGAACATGATGTACATGAAATCGGTTGCCGGCTCCGATGGCGTGCTGGTCACGACCGTGACCTTCCGCCCGGGCACCGATCCCGATCAGGCGCAGGTTCAGGTGCAGAACCGTGTGGCGCAGGCCGAAGCGCGCTTACCGGAAGATGTACGCCGCCTGGGTATCACGACACAGAAGCAGTCGCCGACGTTGACGTTGGTAGTGCACATGTTCTCGCCGAACAGCACCTACGATTCGCTCTATTTGCGCAACTACGCAACCTTAAAAGTGAAAGATGAGCTGGCGCGTCTGCCGGGCGTAGGCCAGATCCAGATTTTTGGTGCAGGCGAATATGCGATGCGCGTCTGGCTTGATCCCAACAAAGTGGCCGCACGGGGCTTAACCGCATCGGACGTGATTACCGCGATGCAGGAGCAGAACGTGCAGGTTTCTGCCGGTCAGCTTGGCGCGGAACCGTTGAAAAAACAAAGCGATTTTCTGTTGTCGATCAACACGCAAGGCCGACTGGAAAGTGAACAGCAATTTGGCGACATCATTCTGAAAACCTCAGATGAGGGTTCGCTGGTGCGACTGCGTGACGTGGCGCGCATCGAAATGGGTTCAGGCAGTTATGCCTTGCGTTCACAGCTCAACAACAAAGATGCCGTCGGTATTGGTATCTTCCAGGCACCCGGCGCGAATGCCATTGACCTCTCAAATGCGGTACGTGCCAAAATGGATGAACTGGCCACCCGCTTCCCCAACGACGTGAAATGGGCTGCCCCCTACGATCCGACTGTATTCGTGCGGGACTCGATCAAAGCGGTGGTCAAAACGCTGCTGGAAGCGGTGGTGCTGGTGGTGCTGGTGGTGATTCTGTTCCTGCAAACCTGGCGTGCGTCGATCATCCCTTTGCTGGCGGTGCCGGTTTCAGTGGTCGGTACGTTTAGCGTGCTTTACCTGCTGGGTTTCTCCCTCAATACCTTGAGTCTGTTCGGGCTGGTTCTGGCGATAGGCATCGTGGTTGATGATGCGATTGTGGTCGTAGAGAACGTGGAACGAAATATTGAGATGGGATTGTCGCCCAAAGCCGCAGCGCATCAGGCGATGCGTGAAGTCTCTGGACCCATTATCGCTATTGCTTTGGTGCTGTGTGCGGTGTTTGTCCCGATGGCGTTTTTGTCGGGCGTGACCGGGCAATTCTATAAGCAGTTTGCGGTTACCATTGCGATTTCCACCGTGATCTCCGCCATTAACTCGCTCACGCTATCACCCGCACTGGCGGCCATGCTGTTGAAGGATCATCATGCGCCAAAAGATATGCCAACACGCCTGATTGATCGCCTGTTTGGCTGGCTGTTCCGTCCCTTTAACCGATTTTTCCAGCGCAGTGCGCACGGTTATGAGTCGATGGTGGGCAAAACGTTGCGACGTCGCGGCGCGGTCTTTGCGGTATATGTGCTGTTGCTGGCGGGCGCGGGCTGGATGTTCCACAGCGTGCCGGGGGGATTCATTCCCACCCAGGATAAGTTGTACCTGATTGGCGGCGTGAAAATGCCAGAGGGTTCATCGCTGGCGCGCACCGATGCCGTGATTCGTAAAATGAGCGAAATCGGTATGCAAACCGAGGGCGTGGCGTATGCGGTGGCCTTCCCCGGCCTGAACGCGTTGCAGTTCACCAACACGCCCAACAGCGGCACGGTGTTCTTTGGTTTAAAACCGTTTGATCAACGCAAGCACAGCGCGGCGGAAATCAACGCAGAGATCAATGCGAAGATTGCCCAGATACAGCAAGGATTTGGCTTTTCGATTATGCCGCCACCGATTTTGGGTCTGGGGCAAGGATCGGGTTATTCGCTCTATGTGCAGGATCGCGCGGGTTTAGGCTACGGGGCACTGCAAACCGCAATTAATACACTTTCCGGCGCGGTAATGCAGACGCCAGGCATGCAGTTCCCGATCTCATCTTACCAGGCAAATGTGCCGCAGCTGGATGTGAAAGTGGACCGCGATAAAGCCAAAGCGCAAGGTGTGTCGCTGACGGAGCTATTCAGCACGCTACAAACTTATTTAGGTTCATCCTACGTCAACGACTTCAACCGATTTGGCCGCACATGGCGAGTCATGGCGCAAGCCGATGGCGATTTCCGCGACAGCGTAGAGGACATTTCCAACCTGCGTACCCGCAACGATCGCGGCGAAATGGTGCCGATTGGTAGCATGGTCAATATCACCACCAGTTACGGGCCCGATCCGGTGATTCGCTACAACGGCTATCCGGCGGCGGATTTGATTGGTGATGCCGATCCGCGGGTGCTTTCTTCGGCGCAGGCGATGGCGCAACTGGAAACGATGTCCGATCAGCTGTTACCAAATGGCATGAATATCGAATGGACCGATCTGAGTTATCAGCAATCCACACAAGGCAACACCGCATTGATTGTGTTCCCGGTTGCCGTTCTGCTGGCGTTTTTGGTGCTTGCCGCCCTTTACGAAAGCTGGACGTTACCGCTGGCGGTGATCCTGATTGTGCCGATTACCATGCTTTCGGCGCTGGTGGGCGTTTGGTTAACTGGCGGTGATAACAACGTGTTTGTTCAGGTTGGATTAGTGGTATTGATGGGGCTGGCGTGTAAGAACGCCATTCTGATTGTGGAGTTTGCCCGCGAACTGGAAATCCAGGGCAAAGGGATCGTGGAATCTGCGCTGGAGGCGTGTCGCCTGCGTTTACGCCCTATCGTGATGACATCGATTGCCTTTATTGCTGGCACCATTCCACTGATATTAGGCGAAGGTGCTGGAGCAGAAGTACGCGGTGTTACCGGGATTACCGTGTTCGCCGGGATGCTCGGCGTCACACTGTTTGGTTTGTTCCTGACGCCCGTATTTTATGTCACTCTGCGTAAATGGGTGACTCGTAAGGCACCGAAAGAAACGTTGCAACCGGCGTGATGTGAATAAAAAAGGCAATCTTCGGATTGCCTTTTTTTTGGAAAAAGATTGAGCGTCGTTTTTTAAAACAGGCTTAAAGCTTGGAAACCGGGACAGAAAAAAAGCCGCATCAGCGGCTTTTCTTACAGAAGTCTTCGACCTCATCGGGTTCAGGCACAGCGGTACAGTTGCTGGTGTCGCGTTTCTTTAGCTCATTGAGCGCATCGGCGACGGTACGTTTAGCTAACACATCCAGCGACGCCTGCTCGGCTTCGTCTGCGATGGATTTGAAGTACCAGCAAAGGTTGGCGCTGACCAGACAACGTGGTGCGACATCAGGGCGCGATGCCCAGATTTTCTTGTCTTCAATCACAGAGACATAGATGTCACGTAGCGTGATGTCTGCAGCAGCACGCCCCAGATGAATCGAACCGGTTCTGCCTAACGTCGAGACGATAATACCGTCACGTGTTAAAGGAACCATCAGTTTGCGTATAAAGCTGGGATTGGCTTCAAGGCCATAAGCCAGAACTGCGCTGGTTGAGCGTTTTCCCATTTGCTCCGCCATCGCTACGCTAAGAACCATTTGCAAAGCTGTCGGGAAGCGGTAATCAAGCATTTCTTTATCCTGAGTTGCGGTGCATCTTATTGTTTTATTGCCGCATAAGTGAACACTGAATGAGCAATAAATATAACAAACACTGTTGCTTTTTTGAAGCAAGGCCACAGCGACAAGGCACGTATTCACCAAAGCCCGCGGCACGATAGCACAAGGTGCTTAGCCTGCTAACTGCCAAATTGTTCTGGCGTTAGTTTATCGCTGCTGTAGGTGCGGGAAGCCTTTGTTTTAGCACCATGACCAATAACACGTTAATGATTGCCAGGACGCAAAGCAACCCTAGCGTGGCGGGTGCGCCCAGGGTTTCGAACACATAACCCCCTACCAGCGGTGTGAGTGCCTGACCAATCAACGCCGGGCGCGCCATCCGCCCGACGACAATTGCATAGGCTTCCGGTTTGACCATCGCCAGCGGTAAAGTTCCCCGCACGATGGCACGTAATCCATTTCCGGCACCGTAAAGCACCATGCTGAGCAAGGCCATGTGGGGAAAGCAGGCTAATAGCAGCAAGCCGATCGCCACTAATCCCACCGAAAAAAAGGTGGTCCAGATAGGATGCCCACGCTTAAAAGCGATATCAACAATGCGCGATCCCACCTGACACGGGCCCAGAATAGCGCTAATGGCCAACGCCGACGTCAAGCTATGACCGCTGGCCTGCAGCAGGCTGATCAGCTGCACTGAAATCGCCGTCATAATCACCGACGCAAGCGTGAAAATGGCACACAGCAGCCAAAACAGCGACGGTGCGATGTCGCTGTTAGTCTGCGTTGCGGATTTCGGTTTCAGGTTGCGAACCGGTTTGACATTGGGTAGCGCATAAAAGTAGGCAGGTAGAACAGAGAGCAGAAGCATGGCGGCGATGGCAAAGCAGGCGCCACGCCACGCTAGCCAGTGAATAAGTAACGCGGTGCCGGGCCAGACGAGTGTGGTGCAAAATCCAGAAATCAGCGTGATGCCGGTGATCGCCGAACGCGCCTGGCCGCCATAACGTGTTCCGAGCGTGGCAAACAGCGCATCGTATAAACCCATTGCCATGCCAATGCCGATAATGACCCAGGCAAACAGAAACAGCGCCAGTGATTGGCTCAAGCCCATGATCACCAAGCCCACGGCCATGACTGCCCCACTTAAGGCCAGCAGCAGGCGACCACCCGTTTTGGCAATGATGCGTCCGCTCAGCGGTGCCAGCAATCCTGACACTAAAATGCCGGTCGATAATGCGCCGTAAACCCATTGTTGCGACCAACCGGTTTCCGCAACAATGGGATTCGCCATCACCGCCATCAAATAGAACGATCCGCCCCAGGAAAGTATCTGCACTAAACCCAACGTGATAATGGCGGCCACGCCTGGTTTGTTTGTTTGGTTCACAACTGAAATCCGTTAGCTGGCAAAGCATTTTTATAACATGTTCTGGGATAAGGAAAAATGGTGCCAGAAGCGAAGCTACCCGCTTTTCTCTGTTTAGCCTGAATGCAGGCACGATTTTAATGAATACTTTAAAAGTATGTTGTAACTAGAATCGCTATTGCGGGGGAAATTAACTTCTGCGACAGTAAGGATGTTGTAATTAAGGAGGCGAATATGGCGCGCTACGACTTAGTGGCAGATCTACACCAGTGCGTAAATGATTTAGAACGGGCGCTTGGCCGCCTGAGAGCGACCCTTGAATCCCAACCGTTGCTGATTGCACGCGTATTTAGCCTGCCGCCAATTGAAAAAGGCCGCGAGCATGATCCCATTACGCAAATTGAGGTTGAGCAACATCTGGGAGAAGCCGCGCGCGACATGGCGTTGAATCATTATTGTCGCCTGTTCATGCAGCATCAGTCGGAAAAACTCAGTACCAAAGCAGCGGTGCGCCTGCCGGGGGCGATTTGCATTGAATGCGATGACGCGATGGAGCAGGCGATCACTGCGCAAGTTGATGAGGTGAATCAACTGAAAGCGCTGCTGGAAAAACTGATCACCGTTGATTCGGGTTTACCAAGTGAAGCGCGCTTCGAATTCGTCCACCACCATTTTCGCGGATTGATTACATTAAACGCTTACCGCACCGTTTCTTTACTGCAAGCGCCAGACAGCCTACGTTTTGGCTGGGCGAACAAACATGTGATCAAGAATGTAACGCGCGAAGAAATCATGGAAAAGTTGGATAAAAGCCTCAAGGCTGGACGTTCGCAAGCACCGTGGTCGCGCGAACAGTGGGCGCAAAAAGTTCAGGAGGAGTTGGAAAGCGTGCGGGCATTACCCACATCCGCTCGCTTGAAAATCAAGCGCCCGGTAAAAGTACAGCCTATTGCGCGTGTTTGGCGTGCCGATGAGAAGAAACAAACTCAGCTTGCCTGCCCTTCGCCGATTTTGGTGTTATGCCGCGATCGCACACAGGTGCCTGTGCTGGGTGAACTGCTGAATTATGACGCGGATAACATCGCTTACCGCCATAAACCCGCCGCTGAGCAGCTCTATTTGCTGATTCCCCGCCTGCATCTTTGGGTGGATGTGCCGGTTTAGGCAAATAAAGCCGGTCATAAAAAAGGCCAGCATCACGCTGGCCTTCCCGACTAAAACACTTACTGCTTCATGCTGCCGACCATCTCTTCCGGGCGAACCCATTCATCAAACTCTTCTTCGGTGAGATAACCGAGTTTCAACGCTGACCCTTTCAGCGTCAGCCCTTCTTTATGGGCCTTCTTAGCAATTTCAGCCGCTTTGTCGTAACCGATATGCGTATTCAAGGCAGTAACCAGCATCAACGATTCATTCAGTAATTGCTCAATACGCTCACGTACGGGTTCAATACCGATCGCACAGTGATGATTAAAGCTGTCCATGCCATCGGCCAACAGGCGAATCGATTGCAGGAAATTATGAATCACCATCGGACGAAAGACGTTGAGCTCGAAGTTACCGGATGCGCCGCCCATGTTAATGGCCACGTCGTTACCCATCACCTGGCAGCACAACATCGTCATCGCTTCACACTGCGTCGGATTCACTTTGCCAGGCATGATTGAGCTGCCCGGCTCGTTTTCCGGGATAGCAATTTCGCCGATGCCGCAACGCGGGCCCGACGATAACCAGCGCACATCATTGGCAATTTTCATCAATGAAGCTGCCAGCCCTTTCAACGCACCGTGCGCATGCACTAAAGCATCACAGGTTGCCAGCGCTTCAAATTTATTGGGTGCGGTGACAAAAGGCTGCTGCGTTAACTCTGCCAATGCTTTAGCCACGCGAACCGCATATTCCGGGTGCGTATTTAAGCCGGTGCCTACCGCGGTGCCGCCCAACGCCAGCTCGGCAACGTGCGGAATGCTCTGCTCGATATGTTTAAGGTTGTGCTCCAGCATCGCCACCCAGCCGGAGATTTCCTGGCCTAGCGTGAGCGGCGTAGCGTCCTGAAGATGCGTTCGACCAATCTTCACAATGTCTTTGAAGGCTTCAGACTTTTCACTCAGGGTTTTCTTTAACACATGGATTTGCGGGATCAGCTGCTCACGCAGCGCAATCACCGCGGCAACGTGCATCGCCGTCGGAAAGACATCATTAGAACTTTGGCTTTTATTTACATCATCATTAGGATGCACTAAACGCGACATGCCGCGCTCGCCGCCGAGGATTTCACTGGCGCGGTTCGCCAGCACTTCATTCATGTTCATATTGGTCTGGGTACCGGAACCGGTTTGCCAGATAGCCAACGGAAATTCATCGCTGTGTTGATCGGCGAGCACTTCGTCTGCAGCTTTAAGGATGGCTTCCGCACGTTCATCCGGGAGCAAGCCCAAATCACGGTTCACGCTGGCAGCAGCGCGCTTGGTCAATGCCAATGCATGCACCAGCGCGGTCGGCATTTTTTCAGTTGAAATACGAAAGTGTTCCAGCGAGCGCTGAGTCTGCGCGCCCCATAACTTATCTGCCGGTACATCGATGGGCCCCATTGAATCTTTTTCAATGCGATTGGCTGCCATGAATACGTCTCCTTTAGCACAGTTTTTGGGATTTAAACGCCCATAAATTGATCTGGGCGGCCGAGATTCTTACATACAATAATTTAACATTATGCGAGCCTGCCATGCTTATTGCACTTGATATGTATTTTCACTAACACTTTCTGCTTTAATAAACACAATAACTTCCCGTGATTAAGGGTAAATGATGCAAAAACTGAACAATTCGCTGCAAAATTACGCTTGGGGCAGCAAAACGGCCTTAACAGAACTTTATGGCATCGCTAACCCAAAAGGTTTACCGATGGCGGAAATGTGGATGGGTGCGCATCCCAAAAGCCCTTCAACCGTAGACGACCACGGTAAAGTTCGCTCGCTGCGCGACGTAATTGATGCCCATCCAGACGCCATGCTGGGCAATCAGGTGGCTAAGCGCTTTGGTGAACTGCCTTTTCTGTTTAAGGTTTTGTGTGCTGATCAGCCCCTTTCAATTCAGGTGCATCCCAGTAAAAGCGCTGCTGAAGAGGGATTTTCACGGGAAAATGCTGCGTCTATTCCGCTGAATGCCGCCGAACGTAACTATAAAGATGCCAACCATAAACCTGAGCTGGTTTACGCCTTAACCCCTTTTCAGGCGATGAACGGTTTTCGCGCTTTCTCAGAAATGGTTTCTTTGCTGGAGCCCGTTGCGGGTGCGCATCCTCAAATTGCGCATTTTCTTCAGCATCCCGATCAAGAGAATCTTGCGAAATTGTTCACCACGCTGCTTTCGCTGCAAGGCGAAGCTAAATCACTGGCGCTTGGCGTGTTGAAATCTGCCCTTAATGCCCGCGAAGGCGAACCCTGGCAGACCATCAAAACCATTGCGCTCGATTACCCAGACGATACCGGCCTGTTTTCTCCTTTACTGCTCAATGTCATTACGCTGCAACCCGGCGAAGCGATGTTCTTATTTGCCGAAACGCCTCACGCCTACCTGAAAGGTGTTGCGCTGGAAGTGATGGCGAATTCGGATAACGTGTTGCGCGCGGGTTTAACGCCAAAATACATCGATATTCCTGAATTGATGGCGAACGTTAAATTCGTCGAGAAACCTGCCGATCAGTTACTGACACAGCCTGAGCAGCAGGAGAGTGAATTACGCTTTCCGATTCCGGTTGATGACTTTGCCTTCGCTATTCATACCTTGAATGCGGTGCCGCAGGCGGTGAGCCAGGAGAGCGCTGCCCTGCTGTTCTGTATTGAAGGTCAGGCAATCATCGCTAAAGGCACAGAGCAAGTGGTGCTCCAGCCTGGTGAATCCTGCTTCGTTGCCGCAAATGAGGCACCGATCACAGTGGCCGGAACGGGACGTTTAGCGCGCGTCTTTAACGACTTACACGGATGCGGCTGACGTTTTGGCGCTTAACTGCTATTATTTCAACCTATTAGCTAAATAACGCCTGCGGGCGTTTTTTCTTCACGCGCCGAACACGATCAGCGGCGTAGGCGGACTCAAGGATAAGGACGACTCAGCAATGAAAAAGACCAACGTTGCCGTGGGTGTGATTGTAGCACTGGGCGTAATCTGGACCGGCGCAGCCTGGTTCACTGGCAAGCAGCTCGAAACGCACATGGATCAACTGGTGCAAAACGCCAACACCCAGTTGAACGCTTACGCACCCAATAGCCGACTGAAGATTAGCTATCAAGATTATCAGCGTGGTGTCTTCAGCAGTCAGACCAAACTGGTGATTCAGGCGACATCGCAAACGGAAGACAATGCTTTGCTGAAGCCGGGTCAAAGCATCGTATTGAATGAAAACATCAGCCACGGCCCTTTCCCGTTTGCCCAGTTAAAACACTTCAATCTTATTCCGAGCATGGCGTCGGTACATACCGAACTGGCTAATACCGATGCGGTGAAAAAGCTGTTTGAGTTGACCAACAATCAGTCTCTGATCAACGCGGAGACGCGCATCGGTTACAGCGGTGCTACCGACACCGCGCTGAAAATCCTGCCTATTGATTATCAAAATGCGCAAACCGGTGAACGTGCTGCAACGAATGGCGGCGTGCTTAACGTCAGCGCTGACAGCAAGGGCGATAAAGTGTCACTGGATAGCGATATCGGTAGCGTTGCGTTAACCAGCAAAAATGAGATGGGCCAGCCGGTGCTGTTCACGCTGAATGGCTTAAAAGTCAGTGGTAACACTCATCTTAGCCCGGAAGGCGTGCGCATCGGCGATCAGGCGATTGAAGTTGAAAAGGTCAACGCCAGCATTAATGGACAAGATGCATTAACACTGCAAAAACTGAAAGGCACTTCCTCCTTTGATAATCAGTCTGGAAAAATCGGTGGCAATATCGATTATCACGTCGACAGCATCCAGCTTCAGCAGCAAGATTTTGGCGAAGCCACGCTGAAAATGAAGCTGTCGCAGTTTGACGCACAGGCTGTTAAGACCTTCTCTGACAATTACAATGCGCAAATGCAGGATCTGCTTAATCAACAAGGCCTGGCGGATGATCCTATCCGTTATCAGGCGGGCGTTCACACCATTCTGCTGAACAATCTGCCGACGCTGTTGAAGGGCTCGCCAGCCATCAGCATCGCGCCGTTGAGTTGGAAGAATGAGAAAGGCGAAAGCAGCTTTAATCTGACCGCTAACTTTAACGATCCGGCAACCGTGACGGGCACGCCACAGAGCCTGAGCGCAATGGTTAATCGTGTGTTGAAAACGCTCGACACCAAGCTGAACATTAATATGCCAATGGCTACCGAAACCATGCGCCATGTTGGGCTGGCAGAAGGATATCAGGCAGATGAGGCGCAGAAACTGGCCGATCAGCAGGTCAAAGGTTTAGCGGCAATGGGACAGATGTTCCGTCTGACGCAGCAGCAGGATGATAATATTATTACCAGTCTGCAATATGCTAATGGTCAGGTTAATATGAATGGCGACAAAATGACGCTGGAGCAGTTTTTGTCTCGTTATATGCTCGGTATGCCAACCAATGAAGGCATGCCACAATAAAATTTCGCTATTTAGCGTGAATGAATAACAATGCCGACCCTGAAAGGGGCCGGCATTTTTTTATGCTTTCACTGACGTTTGGTCGGCGACGTTTAATTTATTAGTTGCCGCGATAAGTGGAATAACCAAACGGACTTAACAGCAGCGGAATGTGATAATGCTGACCATTATTTTCTAAGGTAAATTCAACAGGAATTTCAGGGAAGAACGTTTTCTGTTTTTGATTTTTATAATAATCCCCGGTTTTGAACACGACGCGATAATTGCCGCTTGTCGGCGTTTTACCTTGTGGATAGAGCGCTGGAATGCGGCCATTATTATCCGTCACGCCAGTAGCCAATTTAATCCATTTATCCTCTTGTTGCTGATCCAGTTCAACCTCAACACCTGCGGTTGGCACGCCGGTTTGCAGGTTCAGGACATGAACGCTCAGCGGATTTTTCATCGCTTCAGGCTGCGCCGCGATGGCTGAAACAGAGGTAGAAAATAATAACGCCGCCAGTAATGTTGTTTTCATCAGTTCTTCCCTTTATTAGAAATTGAATGCAGCCAAATCTTATAGCCAGCCATGGCGACTTTAAAATTCGCGGGAAAAAATGTGAAATTTCCTAAATTAACGCTGCAAATCTATCCGCTAAATAGTGCAAATTTTACGCGAAATATTCAAAAGGGATGAAATCGCGCAAGGCCGTGGGTATGCCTGACGCGGAGAAAAAGATATATGACGAACACGCTAGGCCGACCCCCGCACAATCAGCTGCGGCGGAATAATTAAATCTTGCCGCTCCGCCGTGGGATTTGCCATGCGATATAAAATACGCGCTGCCGCTGCCCGGCCAATATCTCGCGCCGAACTGGTCACAAAGGTCAAAGGTGGATCGGTTAATTCCGCCTGCGGCTCATCGCCAAATCCCATCAGCGCCATTTGCTGACCATAATAGCTGTCTACCGCGCCGCGACCAATATCACGCCCGGTGCGCAACAGGCCGAAATAACATCCCATTGCCGTTGACGCGTTATAGGCCAGAATCGCGGTTAATCGAGGATGCTGTTTTAATAGTTGAATAGCCGCGTCGGCGGCTTCTTTTTGCGTGTTACCACACTCTACGATCCATTCCGGGCGAAACGGCAAACCGTATTGCAGTAACGTCGCGCAGTAACCGCCAATACGTTCAGCGCGGGTTAACGACGCGCTGTTTCCGCCCAACCAACCGATGCGCTGATGTCCCTGACGAATCAAATATTCGGTCGCGAGCCGCGCCGCTTGTGCATTGTCAGGACGAATCGTATCAACATCATCAACACTGCTGGCACGTGCAGCGCAAACCATCGCGATATTTTGCTCACGCACCCGCGTAATGATTTCTGCGGCCTGATCGGTTCCACCCCCTAACACCACGCCATCAACGCCCTGCGACACCAGCGAATCAAAACAGCGATTAAGATGCTGACCTTGCGTGCCGCTCTGGGTGAGAAACAGCAATTTGCCCTGTTTTTCCAATGCTTCACTGAGACCCGCCGTCATTTCGGCATAAAAAGGATGGCTGAGATCGCGCACGATCAAGCCGATCACGCCACTTTCGCCGCCGCGTAAGGTTGATGCAGAACGGTTGCGTACGAAGCCCAGTTGCTCAATAGCCTGATTAACCCGTAACACGGTAGCAGCGGAAATGCGCCCTTTTCCAGAAAGCACCAACGAAACAGTGGTAACGGAAACGCCCGCCGCATCGGCGACATCATTAATGGTGATTTTATGCTGCGACATGGTTTCTCAATACGTAAGCGGTCATAAAGCCTTAAACATTCCGATAAAACGTTACACCGCTGAGGGAAAAATTAATATCGCATGACGCACAAACAGTGTGATTTATCGCGCATTACGGCTTGATAAAACGTTTTATCATCGCATTACTTCCTAACCGTTACTAATCCTTGCTGGAGTCATGATGCCCGCCCCACAACAAAAAATGTCCCTCTGGGAGTTTTTCCAGAGCTTGGGTAAAACCTTTATGCTGCCGGTTGCGCTGTTATCGTTCTGCGGCATTATGCTTGGCATTGGTAGCTCGCTGAGCAGTCACGATGTCCTGACGCTGATTCCTTTACTCGATCAACCCTTGCTGCAATATCTGTTTTTATGGATGGCAAAACTGGGTTCATTCGCCTTCAGCTATTTACCGGTGATGTTTGCCGTGGCTATTCCACTCGGCATGGCGCGTGAGAACAAAGGCGTGGCCGCGTTTTCCGGCTTTGTCGGCTATGCGGTGCTTAACCTCAGTATTAACTTCTGGCTGAACATTAACGGTATTCTGCCGACCACCGATGCCGCGTTATTGAAAGCCAATAACGTGCAGTCGATTCTTGGAATTCAATCCATTGATACCGGGATTTTGGGTGCGGTGATTGTCGGGATTATCGTGTTCTGGCTGCATGAACGCTTTCATCATATCCGCCTACCCGACGCGTTGGCCTTTTTTGGCGGCACGCGTTTCGTTCCCATCATCACCACGCTGGTGCTGGGTGTTGTTGGGTTGATCGTTCCGCTGATTTGGCCGTTCTTTGCTCGCGCCATTACCGGCTTGGGCTGGATGATCAACAGTGCAGGTGATTTCGGCCCGATGATCTTCGGTACCGGCGAGCGCTTGCTGCTGCCGTTTGGCCTGCAACATATTCTGGTTGCGATTATGCGTTTCACCGATGCGGGCGGCACGCTGGATGTCTGCGGCAAAACCGTCAGCGGTGCGCTGACCATCTTCCAGGCGCAACTGGCGTGTCCAGAAACCCACGGATTTGCTGAGAGCGCGACCCGCTTCCTGTCGCAGGGTAAAATGCCGGCCTTCCTGGGCGGGTTGCCCGGTGCGGCATTAGCGATTTATCACTGCGCACGCCCTGAAAATCGCCATAAAATTAAAGGGCTGCTGATTTCCGGCGTGGTTGCCTGCGTGGTGGGTGGCACCACCGAACCGATTGAATTCCTGTTCCTGTTTGTCGCGCCGTTCCTCTATTTACTCCATGCGCTGTTGACCGGTTTAGGCTTCACCATGATGGCGATTCTTGGTGTCACGATTGGTAACACCGACGGCAATATTATTGACTTCGTGGTGTTCGGCGTACTGCATGGATTATCCACGAAATGGTATTGGGTTCCCGTGGTTGCCGCTGTCTGGTTTGTCGGTTATTACGCCATTTTCCGCTTTGCTATCGTGCGGTTTAATATCAAAACGCCAGGGCGGGAAGTCGAAACGGCAAATTCCGTAGAGCAAAAAGTCAGTAGCGCGGGCAAAGGCAAGTCAGGTTACAACTCACCGGCCATTCTTTCGGCGCTGGGTGGCGTTGAAAATATTACCTCACTGGATAACTGCCTGACGCGCCTGCGTTTAACTATCGCCGATATGAGCAAAGTGGATGATGCTGCGTTGAAAGCCAACGGCGCGATCGGCGTGATTCACCTTAATCAAACCAGCTTGCAAGTGGTGATTGGCCCGCAGGTGCAGTCGGTGAAAGACGAGTTGTCACACTTGATGGACGTGACCGCGTAACGTACCTAACCTGCAACCTGAAGAGAAAAACCGATGTTTGATTTTGATAAGGTCATTGACCGTCGCGGCACGGCATGTACGCAATGGGATTTCGTGGCTGACCGCTTTGGCGTTCCCGACCTGCTGCCGTTCACCATTTCTGATATGGATTTTGCTACCGCGCCCTGCATTTTGCAGGCGTTGGAGCAGCGGGTGCAGCACGGTGTCTTCGGTTACAGCCGCTGGCAGCATGACGCGTTTCTTTCGGCGATTGTTCACTGGATGCATACCCGTTTCGACTATCAGCCTGAAGCACAATCGCTGGTTTACGGGCCTTCGGTGATTTACATGGTGGCGCAGATGCTGCGCCACTGGAGCGATGTGAATGACGAAGTGCTGATCCACACGCCGGCTTACGACGCGTTTTTTAAAACCATTCTGGCTAATCAACGCCAGGTTTTGGATATGCCATTGTTTAACAGCGCGCAAGGCTGGCTCTGTGACATGAATAAACTTGAGGCGCTGCTGGCCCGCCCAACCTGTAAGGTGATGCTGCTGTGCAGTCCACACAATCCCACCGGCAAAGTCTGGACACTGGAGGAGTTGCAGCAGATGGCTGCGTTGTGTGAGCGGCATGGAGTGCGTGTCATCAGTGATGAAATTCACATGGATATGGTGATGGGCAGCCAGCCGCATACGCCGTGGGCGAAAGTGGCGCGTAGCGATTGGGCGCTGTTTACCTCGGCGTCAAAGAGCTTCAATATCCCGGCACTGACTGGCGCGTGGGGAATCATTCCCCGTCAATGCGATCGTGCCGCCTGGTTTCAGGCACTGAAAAACAGCGATGGCCTTTCTTCGCCTGCCGTGCTGGCCATTGCTGCGCACATCGCTGCTTATCGTGAGGGCGCGACGTGGTTAGATGCTTTACGCACCTATTTGCAAAGCAATTTGACCTGCGTGGCTGAACGCTTGAATAGCGCGTTTCCGCCTCTCAACTGGCGCCTGCCGCAAGCGACATATCTGGCGTGGATCGATCTTAACCCGCTGGGCATTGACGAAGACGCTTTGCAGCAAACGCTGATTCACCAGCAAAAAGTGGCAATCATGCCGGGATCGACGTATGGCACTGCCAGCCGCAGTTTTTTACGTCTTAATGTTGGCTGCCCACGCAGCAAAGTGGAAGACGGCGTCTCTCGCCTGATTGCGGCCCTTCAGTCCTGATAATTCAACTCCTCGCGCGCTTATTGGCCGGGCGGCAATCCACACCGCCCGGCTTTCCCGCGCAATTAACCAGCATCCAGCCATGCTGTTGCGCAAATTGCTGGCGCTGTTGCGCAAGATGTTTTTATAATCCTCTGCACTTCTCATCGACTTCTCTAAAGCGTCTCAAGTACTTCTCGATATCGTTATCGACAGTATCTTCGATAGAGTTTCTTCGATAAATAACCGACAACTGAGCGAGTGCGCCATGATTGAATCACACCTTCCCCTGACCGATATTCATCGCCATCTTGATGGCAACATTCGTGCACAAACTATTCTCGATTTAGGCCGCCAGTTTAATCTTACCCTGCCCGCTAACAGTTTAGAGGCGCTGCGCCCACATGTGCAGGTCACGCAAAACGAGCCGGATTTGGTCAGCTTCCTGCAGAAGCTGGATTGGGGCGTAAAAGTGTTGGGCAATCTGGACGCGTGCCGCCGTATCGCAATGGAAAATGTCGAAGACGCCGCGCGCGCAGGCATTCACTACGCTGAACTGCGTTTTTCACCCGGTTACATGGCGATGAACCATAACCTGCCGATTGCCGGTGTGGTGGAAGCGGTGATTGACGGCATCAAAGCGGGTTGCCAGCAGCACGCCATTGATATTCGTCTGATTGGCATTATGAGCCGTACTTTTGGCGATGAAGCGTGCCTGAATGAGCTGGAAGGATTGCTGGCGCATCGCGATCATATCACTGCAGTGGATTTAGCCGGTGACGAACTGGGTTTCCCCGGCAGCGAATTTCTCAGCCATTTCACTCGTGCGCGTGATGCCGGTTTCCGCGTTACGGTGCATGCAGGTGAAGCTGCGGGCCCAGAAAGTATCTGGCAAGCCATCCGTGAGCTAGGCGCAGAACGCATCGGCCATGGTGTGAAAGCGATTGAAGATCGCGCATTAATGGATTTCCTGGCGGAGCATCATATTGGTATTGAGTCCTGCCTGACCTCCAATATTCAAACCAGCACCGTGAAATCACTGGCGCAGCATCCGTTAAAGACCTTCCTGGAGCATGGCATTCTTGCCACGATCAACACCGATGATCCCGCCGTTCAGGGCATTGAGCTGGCGCATGAGTATCAGCACGCCGCGCCTGCTGCCGGTTTGAGCCAGGCTCAGATACGCCAGGCGCAGGAGAATGGATTAGCTATCGCTTTTCTGAGCAATGACGAAAAAGCGGCAATTCGGGCGAAAATTCAGTAAAACATGCCGTCATTGATGCATAAAAAACGGGCCTGCATGGCCCGTTTTCTTTTCTGTCATGTACAGGTGCTTCAGTAATCTTTACTTCAGCGACAAGGTCTGGCGTTTTTCAGCCGATTGCAGACCCAGTTCGATCAGCTCCATCACCTGAATAGCCTCTTCAGCGGTGACCGGATTATTGCCGCGCCCTGCTATCGCATCACGCACCGCCGCATAGTAGGCAGGATAATTGCCTGGCTGCGTCATCAGCGTTTTTTCGGTCATGCTGTCGCATTCAACCAGCGTCAGCTGGCCATCTCGCATATCGTATCCCCACTCTTCTTTCGGTGGGAAATCGCCAGATTTCAGGCGATCTTCCTGCGGGTCGAGACCATATTTAACGTAGCTGCCTTTGGTACCGTGCACCACATAACGGGGTGATTCAGCCGCCACCAGCATGCTGGCATGCAGCACAACACGACGTTGCGGATAAGTCAGCGTGGCGTGGAAATGATCGGTGGTCTGCGCACCGGGACGCATCTCGGCAAGATCAACGTTAATCGCAACCGGTGAACCAAATAGTTGAATCGCCTGATCCAGCAAATGCGGGCCTAAATCGTACCAAATGCCGCTGCCTGCACCTTTCATTTCACGCCAGCGCTGGCGCACTTCTAAACGGAAGCGATCAAAATGCGATTCCAGATAACGGACTTCGCCCAGCGTGCCCTCAGCCAGAAGCTGTTTGAGCGTCAGGAAGTCACTGTCCCAGCGGCGATTATGAAACACAGAAAGCAGCAGACCTTTGGCCTTGGCGAGGTTATCCAGCTCACGCGCTTGTGACAACGTCACGGTGAAAGGCTTGTCTACTACCACATGTTTACCCGCATTCAGGGCCGCTTTTGCCAGCGGAAAGTGGGTGTCGTTCGGCGTGGGAATAACAATTAATTGCAGAGTAGGATCATCGAGCAACGCTTGAGGATCAGCTACCACCTGAACAGATGGCCAGTCGGCGTGCACTTTGCTGGCATCGCTGCTGGAAATAGCAGCCAGCTCAACGTCCGGCGTGCCCGCAATCAGCGGTGCATGAAACGTTTTGCTGGCGAAGCCATATCCCATCAAACCAACACGAAGTTTATCGCTCATTCTCATTCCTCTTGTTCGCTAGTGTGACTGATTTAAGACCATTAGCCAGGCGAGGACAAGGAGGAATCCCCCTAAAAATCAGGAGATAGCACTTCGTGCCATTGGCCAGGCAGTTTGCGCAGCCAGGCTGTCGTGCCCATCCAGATTGCGACGACGGAAATCGCTGGGACTCACGCCAACGCGTTTACGGAACACGCGTGAGAAATAGAGTTGATCGTCATAACCGACTTCACGGCCAATAGTCGCAATCGGTTCCTGGGTGGTTTGCAGCAGCAGTTTCGCGCGAATAACCCGTTGATCTTCGCGCCAGCGCAGCAGATTAACACCCATTTGTTCGCGGAACAGATGCGCAAGCCGTGAAGGCGAAAGGCAAACGTGACGCGCTACGTCTTCAATTTTCACTTCGCTCGCCAAATGATTTGTCACGTACTGGCAAGCTTCAATCACGCGCGGATCGCGCACTTGCTGATGACTGCGCGGATCTTCCTCTACCGCACGCAGCAAAAGCCGCTCGAGCAAATTCATCGCCAACTCTTCAGCGAAGCGGCGGCCTGAATTATGGGTTTGCTCTATGCTGGCGAACAGGCGATCAAATTCCCCCCGCAGTGATTCAGGAAGCTGTAATCGACCTACGCCCTCTTTCTCATCTTGCCATTGCAGCCAGTCATTCCAGTAAGCACGCGGGCGGAAATAGACCCAACGGTGAAACCATTGAGGACTGTCGGGCGCGCGACCATAATAGTGGGCCGTTTTTGGCTGAAACAGCAGCATTTCGCCCGGTTCACACTCAAAAGCCTTTTCGCCATCAAAAACCTGACCTTTGCCTTTGATGGTCAAATTCAGGATGTAGCCTTTCATGCCATGCGGACGATCGATAAAGAAATCCAGCGGTCCATCCGCTGTAATCGGCGTTAAACCTGCTACCAGCCAGGCGTTAAACGAGTAACCCGGCAACAAGGGATTGTGTTGTTCCGCAGCCAATTCACGGTGATACATAGTGCCCTCACATCGTCGTTAATTGTTCAAACGCGGACGCTGCTTGCGTCCGCGTGGTTACTGAAAACGGCGTCATTGCCCCTGAATCAGGCTTTGTGTTTTTGTTTGTAGCGGTCGAAAATTACCGCGGCTAACAGTATCAAACCACGCACCACATACTGTGAGAATGGCGAGATATTCAATAAATTCATCGCATTCTCAACGGTACCGAGAATCAACACCCCGGCGACGACATAGGAGATCTTGCCAATCCCACCCTTAAGGGACACGCCGCCTAACACGCAGGCTGAAATCACCACCAGCTCATAACCCAGCGAGGTCATCGGCTGACCGCTGGTCATACGCGAAGCCAGAATGATGCCCGCTGCAGCCGAGACCAGCCCGGAAAGAATGAAGATGATGATGCGAGTACGCACCACGGGCACACCCGCCAGACGCGCAGCTTCTTCGTTACCGCCAATCGCAAGCGTATTACGCCCAAAGGTCGTTTTATTCAGCAAGAAACCGAAAATCAGCATGGTCGCGATGGTGAGCCAAATCGGCGCGGGAATCCCCAGCCAGTTGGCAAAACCCAGAGCGAAAAAGCGCTCGTCCTCAATCCCTACGGCTTTGCCGTCAGAAAAGATGTAGGCCAGACCGCGCACAATTTGCATCGTTGCCAGCGTGGTGATCAGCGCATTGATTTTTAGACGCGCAATCACGAACCCATTAACGAATCCGGTCAGCATGCCCAGCACCAGGCCTGCGGCAACGCCAATCCACAGGCTTTCCGTCATGTTAATCACCACGGCGGTGACGACACCGGCGCAGGCAATCACTGACGCAACCGACAGGTCAAAATCGCCGGATGCCAGGCAGAACAACATGCCGCAGGCGACCATGCCAGACATCGACATCGCCAATCCCAGGCCTTTCATATTGATGAACGAGCCGAAATTCGGCACAAAGACTGCACAGGCAACGAACAGCAGCGCAAACACCACCAGCATGCCGAAGTTGTCCCAGATACGCCCAAACTGCAGGCCGCTGCGTGAGGCTGGCGGCGGCGTATTAGATGTCGTGGATGAAGCCATGTTGATCTCCTGTCAGGCCACGGCGGCCGCTTGAGTAGTTTTCGGCATCGCCAGGCTCAGCGTTTGCTGCTCCGTAGCATCGTCGTGCATTATTTCACCGGCAATCGCACCTTCACGCATGACCACAATGCGGTCAGCGAGACCCATGACTTCCGGTAAGTCGCTGGAGGCAAACAGCACCGCAATACCTCTGTTCGCCAGTTGATAAATCAGGTTATAAATTTCATGTTTAGCGCCCACGTCAATGCCGCGCGTCGGTTCATCCAGCAGGATCACTTTCATCTCTTCCGACAACCAGCGGCCCAGAATCGCCTTTTGCTGATTCCCCCCGGAGAGGTTCATGATCAGCTGTTCGGCACCGGGCGTTTTGATATTGAGCGAACGAATATGGTTATCCGCGTTTTTCGTTTCCCAGCCCTGTTTAATCAGGCATCCCGCCGCCAGGTTATGGCGTCGCGCACTGATGTTGATGTTGTCACGGACCGAGTGCACCGGGATAATCCCTTCCGTTTTGCGATCTTCCGGGCAGAGCATGACGCCCGCGCGAATCGCATCAATCGGTTCACGTAGCGTTAAGGGTTTACCATCCAGCCTGACCTGCCCACCGCGCAGTCGCGTCGCACCAAACAGCCCTTTCAGCAGTTCGCTGCGTCCTGCACCGACCAGACCAAACAAGCCAACAATTTCCCCTGCATGAACGTGCAGCGAAATCGGGGTGCGTACGCCCTTCGCTTCGACCTTGTCCAGCTCCAGTCGCACCGCCCCTTTTTCACGTGGCGCATAGCCGTAAATGTCGCCGAGGTTTCGTCCGACCATTGCCTGCACTAAATCATCGTGATGCGTGGTAGCCATGTCGGTGAATGTGCGCACATAGCGGCCATCTTTGAACACGGTAATGGCATCGCTCAGTGCAAAGATCTCTTCCATGCGATGCGATACATACAGCACCACGCGTCCCTCTGCGCGCAGCTGACGAATCACGCGGAAGAGATTGTCGATCTCACGCGCTGACAGCGAACTGGTCGGTTCATCAAAGGCGATGATGCGGGCATTGCGTGCCAGCGCCTTGGCAATTTCTACCATCTGCCACTGACCCAGCGACAGGTATTTCAGCGGCATGTCGGGATCGATATCCATGCCCAAATTTTTAAGCTGCAAACCCGCTTCGTAACGCAGTAGCTTGCGATTAACCAAGCCATGTTTGTGTGGCATCTGACCGAGATAGATATTTTCCGCCACGCTCATTTCCGGGATGAGATGCAGCTCTTGATAAATAATCGCCACGCCTGCATCGAGCGCATCGGTGGTGAGCTGGAAACTCATCGGCTTGCCTTTGATGCGGATTTCACCCCCGCTAGGCTGGTAGCTGCCGCTGAGGATTTTTAACAGCGTCGATTTACCGGCACCGTTTTCACCCATCAGCGCGTGAACCTGGCCGCCGTGACACTCAAACGAGATATCCTGCAACGCTTTCACGCCGGGGAAGGTTTTACTGATGCCATGAAACGACAGAAAGGCTGAATCAGTGTTCATGGAAACTCCATTGGGTTAGCCGAGGAGATTCCGCACCTTGATACAGGTGCGGAAGCGCTGTGCGGGTTTACATCAACCCTTTCTTCGCCAGTTCCGTTTTAAAGTTGTCACGGGTGATCAACACCACGTCGGTCACTTCAGTAAATTTCGGCGGTTCTGCCCCTTTGCTTACCCAGTTGTAGAGCATCTGGCTGCTCTTATAACCGTGTACATCCGGGCTTGGCAGCAGCGACCCGTAGAATCCGGTCGCGTTGTTTTTGGAGAGTTCACTGATGGCATCCACACCGTTGATACCGATACCGATAACGTCAGCGGCTTTAAAGCCCTGACCTTCTGTCGCACGCACACCACCCAGCACGGTGTTGTCGTTCATGCCAACAATCAGCCAATGTTTCACTTCAGGATGCTGCACCAGCAAAGAGTTACCGGCATCAAACGCGCCAGGAATATCATTGGATTTGGTCGGGACTTGATAGATTTGGCCAGCCGGGAAACCGGCTGCTTTGATCGCGTCCATTGAACCGCCGGTACGACGGCGCGCCGTGTCGAGTTCGTTGGCGGTGATCGCCATCACGGCGGTGCTTTTCACATCCCAGCCGCGTTTTTGCATCTCTTTATAGAGTTCTTGTCCCTGACGCTCACCGATTTTGGTCGCCGCCATCATCACTAACGGCACGGTATCCATCGGCTTGCCCTTGGCCGTCACAAATTGATCATCGACCGCGATAACTTTCATGTCATAGCTGCGGGCTTTGGCCGCAATAGCGGAACCGAGTTTAGGATCGGGTGTACAGATAACGAAACCTTTCGCGCCGCTGGCGGCCAGGCTGTCGATGGCATTAAGGGTTTTTTCACCATCGGGAACGGCAATTTTGATCACCTCAAAGCCCAAATCTTTTCCGGCTTTATCGGCGAATTTCCATTCGGTCTGGAACCAGGGTTCCTCCGGTTGCTTGACTAAAAAACCAAGCTTCATGGTCTCGGCGATAGCGGATTGTGACATAACCGCTGCCAGCCCAATGACCGCGAACGCTTTAGTGAATTTATGCATGATGCTCTCCGGCGCTAGTTGTTTTATCGCTGCTAATAACGAATCGGTGTAAACGCTACCAGTCAATTTTGTTTTTTAGGGACAGATGTAAATCAGTGCGTTAGGAAGCGAGTTGGTGATTGCCTGTTCAAACGCTGCGCTAGTTTTAGCTGGAATGGATAAGAAAAATGTAGAGCGGTATCACATCTTCAAATCACGGCAAATTGGTCCATATATTCAGCGATTTTAACCGGTACTTAACTTTTGCCATGGATCACAAAATCATTACTGATGGCAGAAAAGTGCATATTCTCAGCCAGCGATGACTAACCCTTAATCTGTGTCAATTCCAGGATAGGAGCATCAATACACAACAGGAGATATCCGATGCGGGCCATCACCCTCGGACTGGATTTTGGCAGTGATTCGGTACGTGCATTGGCGGTGGATTGCCAGAGCGGCAAAGAGCTTGAAAGCGCAGTCGTTAATTACTCGCGCTGGCAGCAAGGCCTTTATAGCGATCCTCACACCAACCGCTTTCGTCACCATCCGCAGGACTACATCGACGCCATGGAGCAGGCGATGCTGGGTGTGCTCAACGCGCTGAGTGCGGAACAACGCGCCGCCGTCGTTGGCATTGGCGTGGATACCACCGGTTCAACGCCCGCCCCGATTGATCGTGACGGCAATGTGTTAGCGCTGCGTCCGGAATTTGCTGACAATCCCAACGCAATGTTTGTGCTGTGGAAAGATCACACCGCTATTGAAGAAGCTGAAGAGATCAATCAGCTCTGTCACAGCGGCCGCTTCCCGGACTACAGCCGCTACATTGGTGGCATTTACTCCTCTGAATGGTTTTGGGCCAAGATTTTGCACGTGTCGCGTGAAGATGATGCGGTACGTGAAGCGGCGGTGTCATGGGTGGAGCTGTGTGATTGGGTACCCGCTTTACTGAGCGGAACTACCGCGCCCGCGCAACTGCGCCGGGGACGCTGTGCCGCCGGTCATAAAGCGTTATGGCATCCCGAGTGGAATGGTTTGCCGGATGTAGATTTCCTCAATGCATTGGATCCGTTGCTGACGCAGCAACTCGATTCGCCGCTGTTTGAAGAGACCTGGACCGCAGATATTCCGGTCGGCACCCTCAGCGATCACTGGGCACAGCGCCTGGGTTTGACGCAAAAAGTGACCCTTTCAGGCGGCGCCTTTGATTGCCATATGGGCGCAGTCGGCGGCGGTGCCAAGCCTTATACCTTGGTTAAAGTGATCGGTACATCAACCTGCGACATCCTGATCGCCGATGCTGAAACCGTGGGTGATCGCGCCATTAAGGGGATTTGTGGTCAGGTCGACGGCAGCGTGATGCCTGGTGCCATTGGCTGCGAAGCGGGACAATCGGCGTTCGGCGATATCTACGCCTGGTTTAGCCGACTGCTGGGCTGGCCGCTGCAACAGGCCGCTGAGCAACATCCTGAATTGAAGCCGCAGCTCGCCGCGCTACAAAAAGATCTGATTAAAAATCTTACCCATGCCTGGGCAGCGGATCCAAAACTGGAGCATTTACCGGTGGTGCTGGACTGGTTCAACGGTCGTCGCACCCCAAATGCTAATCAACGTCTGAAAGGCGTGATCACCGATCTTAACCTCGGCACTGACGCGCCTGCACTGTTTGGCGGATTGATCGCTGCCACGGCCTTCGGTGCCCGCGCCATTATGGAATGTTTTGAGCAGCAACAGATTCCTGTTGAGAACATCCTGACGCTGGGCGGCATTGCACGTAAATCCCCTGCCATCATGCAGGCTTGCTGCGATGTGATGAACCGTCCACTGGATATCGTCGCCTCAGATGAGTGCTGCGCCTTGGGCGCCGCAATTTTTGCCGCAGTCGCCGCAGGCGTTTACGCCAGCGTACCCGATGCCCAACAGGTAATGGCCAGCCCGATTGCCGTCACCTTACAGCCCGATCAGGCGCGCGTGGCACGCTATCAGCAGCTTTATCAACGCTATCAAGAATGGTCCGTGACGGCAGAACCGCATTACGCCGCACGTCCCGCTTCCGTTTCCGCTACGTAGTCAGGAGAGAGTTTATGGAACAGTTTAAAGCGCACAGCGTATGGTTTGTGATTGGCACACAGCATCTTTACGGAGCGGAAACGTTACGTCAGGTAGAACAGCATGCACAACAGGTTGTGGAAGGCTTGAATCAGGCGTCTGGCATTCCGCTGCGTCTGGAGCTTAAGCCGCTGGTGAAATCCCCCGACGAAGCGCTGGCGCTGTGTCGTGACGCGAATCACGATCAACATTGCGTTGGGATCATTACCTGGCTGCACACCTTTTCCCCCGCCAAGATGTGGATCGGTGGCCTGAGCGTCCTGAATAAGCCGCTGCTGCAATTCCATACCCAGTTTAATGCTGAGATCCCGTGGGACAGCATGGATATGGACTTTATGAACCTGAACCAGACCGCACACGGCGGCCGTGAGTTTGGCTTCATCGGCGCACGCATGGGGTTACAACACAGCGTAGTAACCGGCCATTGGCAGGATGCACAAAGCCAGCAGCGTATCGGCAACTGGATGCGTGCAGCGGTGGCAAAACAGGCCAGCCAGCAGCTGAAGGTGGCCCGTTTTGGCGACAACATGCGTGAAGTGGCCGTGACCGAAGGCGATAAAGTGGCCGCACAAATCCAGTTTGGTTATTCAGTAAACGGCTGGGGCGTGGGCGATTTAGTCGACGTGATTAACAGCGTCAGCGATGGCGACGTAAATGCGCTGCTTGATGAGTATGAAAGCCTTTATCGCTTTACCGACGTGGCGGCGACCGGCGGAGAAAAGCGCCAGAACGTTCTGGATGCAGCCCGTATTGAACTGGGACTGAAGCGTTTTCTTGAAGGCGAAGGTTGCCACGCGTTCACCACTAACTTCCAGACGCTGCACGGTATGACACAGTTGCCCGGCTTAGCGGTGCAGCGCTTGATGGGACAAGGTTATGGTTTTGCCGGTGAAGGTGACTGGAAAACTGCCGCGCTGCTGCGTATTTTCAAAATCCTCGCGGGCGATCGGCCTGGCGGCACCTCCTTTATGGAGGATTACACCTATCACTTCTCACCGGGCAACGATCTGGTACTGGGTTCGCACATGCTGGAAGTTTGCCCTTCTATTGCGATTGAAGAGAAGCCGCTGATCGATGTGCAGTTCCTCGGCATTGGCGATAAAGCCGATCCGGCGCGCATGATCTTCTCTACACCGGCAGGCCGTGCAATTAACGCCAGCGTGATTGATATGGGCGATCGTTTCCGCTTACTGGTGAACGTGGTCGATGCGATTGAACAGCCAAAACCGCTGCCGAAGTTGCCGGTGGCCCGCGCCTTGTGGCGTGCGCAACCCTCGCTGGCGACAGCCTCCGAAGCGTGGATTTTAGCCGGTGGCGCGCACCATACGGTATTCAGCCAGGCGTTAACACTGGATGATATGTATCTGTATGGCGAGATGAACGACATCGAAGTGTTGGTGATTGATGAACAGACGCAATTGCCATCATTCAAAGATGCGCTGCGCTGGAATGAAGCCTATTACCGCATGAAACGTTGATAGGTTAGCGGGGTTTACTCTCATTCAGCGGTAAAAAAACGGCGCGGTCAGTCGCATATGATGGGCAGTGCCGTAACGCCGCTGTAAATACATCCCTGTAGTCACGTCCGCCGCATCTCTGTGGCGGACGTTTTACTCCTCTACCCATCATTCACGCCTTTATTCCCTCGCTTCACTTGTTTTCAAACCTGCCCCTTGCGTGAATTAACAACACCGTGTTTTCATCTTTCAAAAACCCCTTTAATGTTGCCCAGCATGGAAGATAACAATGAAAATCCAACTTCTTAGTGAAGCGTCCTCATTTGCTGCTCAAACCGCACATCTCCTGTTCCGCGAATGGTCTGCCTTACCTGCCTGGTCAAATCAATCCGCCATCCTGCAACGGCTCAATGCGCGCAATGATTCAGCGCACAGCGAATTCACACTGGTTGCGGAGCACGCTGACAAAGTCATCGCCACCAGTAGCGTGATCCGTTATGAACTCAATGATGCTTTAGCGCGTGAATATTGGCTGGGCGAAGTGGTGACTGACAGCGCGTTTCGCGGACAAGGCATTGCTAAATCATTGATTAGCCGCTGCGTTGCGCTGGCGAAGCAGAACGGTATTAAAGCGTTGTGGCTCTACACGCCAGATCAACAGGCGTTTTATCAACGCTTAGGCTGGCAGGCAGTTGAGCAACGGGTCATTGCTGACGAAGAGGTGACATTAATGGTGATGTCGCTCGATTCATGACAATAAAAAGGCGGCTCGTTTTGAGCCGCCTGATGTTCAACACCTCATTTTTATAACATCCTATTTAAGAGGTACTGATGCGTTTAACGGGCGCGTTCTTCTGACGATCCCACATCACCGTGAGCAAACGTTGCAACGCGATAAAGGCGAAAAGCAGAATACCGATGGCGATTTTGGTCCACCAGGAACTCAGCGTGCCGTCGAAGTTGATCCAGGTTTGAATCAGTCCCTGAATCAAGACGCCGAACAGCGTGCCCAGCACGGTTCCAACCCCACCCGACAACAGCGTGCCGCCAATCACCACTGACGCGATGGCATCTAACTCAACGCCCAAACCGGCTAACGCGTAGCCTGCCGAGGTATATATTGAGAACACGATCCCCGCCAGCGTCGCAAGCGTCGTAGAGAGCATGTAAATTTTGATGGTGGTAGCGCGGGTTGAAACGCCCATTAACTGGGCTGAAGTCAGGCTACCGCCAATGGCATAAACCTGATTCCCAAAGCGCGTGCGGTGGGCAAGAATTATGCCCACAAACACCACCAGCAACATGATCACCGCCAACAAACTGAGCCGACCTCCACCGGGGATTTTCCAGGCAAAACTGGAGAGCGTGGTGTAGAACGGATGATCAATCGGAATCGAGTTTTCAGAAACCAGATAACTGCAACCGCGCAGAAAAAACATCCCCGCCAGCGTAATAATAAAGGCCGGGATCTTCAGCGCATCAATCAACCACCCCATCATGGCACCGAACAACGCGCCCAGAGACAAAATCAAGGCAAAGGCCACCAGCGGATTAAGATGGAAGTCGCCAATTGCGCGTGCCAGAAACACACCGGTAAAGGCGATAACTGCGCCTACGGACAAATCTATTCCGCCGGACAGAATCACAAACGTCATGCCGACAGCGATAATGCCGAGAAAAGCATTGTCGGTAAGGATGTTGCAGATCACCCGCGTGGAAGCGAATCCCGGGAACTGGCTCAGGCAGAACAGATAACCCGCCACAAAAACCAGCAAAGTGATCATCAAGGGAAGATGGCGCTTGATCATGATGAACGTCTCCGTTTAAACATCGCTATAAAGCGCGGCGACTGCAACAGCAGCACGCACATCACCACCACCGCTTTCACGACCTGATTCAGTTCAGGCGGGAAGCCAGAGAGCAAAATGCCGGTATTCATTGACTGGATGATCAACGCACCAATCAGTGACAACGCAATATTGAAGCGCCCGCCCATCAGCGACGCGCCGCCAATCACCACCGCTAAAATGGCATCCAGCTCCAACCACAAACCGGCATTGTTAGCATCTGCACCGCGAATATCTGCGGCGATAATCAAACCCGCTACTGCCGCACAAATGCCGCTGATCACGTAGGTTGACATCACCACCAGCCAGCCGGTTACGCCTGCATTACGCGCAGCGCGCAGGTTAATTCCCACCGCCTCGATAAACAGGCCCAGCGCGGTTTTGCGCGTAAGCAGCCAAACCAGCAGCGCCACCGCCACGGTAATCCATACTGGCACCGGCAACATCCAGAGCGAACCGTTGCCAAACCAGCCCAAACTGTCGCTGTCGAAAGTGACGATTTGGCCTTGCGTGATAAGCTGTGCAACGCCGCGCCCGGCAACCATCAAAATCAGCGTGGCAACGAACGGTTGGATACGCAGCAAGGCCACCAAAACACCGTTCCACAAACCGCACAAAAATCCGGTTCCCAGCGTGGCGAGAATAATAAACAGCAAACTGTGTCCGGCAACGGTTAGGGTGGCTGCGGTGGCACCGGCAATCGCCATTACCGCGCCCACCGATAAATCGATGCCGCCGGTCGCGATCACCAGCGTCATCCCAATCGCCAGCAAGGCAACCGGTGCCGCCCGGTTGAGAATATCAATGGGGCTGCCAAACAGACGTCCGTCCTGCAAATGCACGGCAAAGAAGTTATTGGCAACGAAGCTGTCCACCAGCAAAACCAGAATTAACGCCGCAATTTGCGGCATTCCCGGTGGCAGCTTCCACTTACGTGGTAATTTTTCAGGTGTCATATGGGATTCAAGCATGTTGTGCTCCTCCGTCGGCGATGGCGTTAACGATCGACGCCACCGAAAGCTGTTCCAGCGGGATTTCGGCCACCTGCTTTAGATCACGCATGATCAACACGCGGTCGGCGTAGCCCACCAGCTCTTCGAGTTCAGAGGAGATAACCAGCAGCGCAAGTCCATCTGCGCACAGGGATTCAATGAGACGAATGATCTCAGCGTGCGCACCCACGTCGATGCCGCGGGTTGGCTCATCCAGGATCAGAAATTGCGGTTTGGTCACCAGCCAGCGCGACAGCAAGACCTTTTGCTGGTTGCCGCCCGAAAGCAACTCAACCGACTGCTCGGCATGCGGCGTTCGAATACCCAGGCTTTTTATGAAACGTTCAGCAATGGCCTGCTGCTCGCGCTTCTTAATGGGTCGTAACCAGCCGCGCTGCGCCTGCAGAGCCAAAATAATGTTTTCTCGCACCGAGGCCGCGCCAATAATGCCGTCGGTTTTACGATCTTCCGGGCAAAAACCCATTCCCAGCCGTGACGCTTTGGCAGGCGTACGAATATGCTGCACTTTGCCTTTTATGGTGGCTGTGCCGCGATCGGCACGACGAATACCGAACAGCACTTCAGCGGTTTCTGTTCGTCCTGAACCCAATAACCCCGCCAGGCCCACCACTTCGCCGGGCCGAACCTGCAAATTAAACGGCTCGATGGTGCCCTTTTTGCCGTAATTTTCGAATGAAACCACCGGTTGATTGCTGCGCAAGGTGCTGCCTTGACGTTGCAAGGCGGTTTCCATCAGATCGCGGCCTAACATCAATTTAATCAATTCAATCTGCGGCAGCGAGGCGGTATCACGCGTGGCGATAAACTGACCATTGCGCAACACGGTAATGCGATCGGTGATGCGATAAACCTGGTCAAGGAAGTGAGTCACAAAAATCAGGCTCATGCCTTTGGCTTTCAACTGCGCCATCAGGGTAAACAGCATTTCCACTTCACTGGCGTCAAGGCTGGCGGTGGGTTCATCTAGAATCAGCACCTGAGCAGAGAGATCGACCGCGCGGCAAATCGCAATGATCTGCTGCATCGCCACTGAGTAATGGCCAAGTGGGCGAGTGACGTCGAGAGCAAAACCGTAGTTACGCATCAGGGCATCCGCATCACGGATCATCCGTTTACGATCGATCATGCCAAAACGATGCGGTTCGCGACCAATATACAGATTGTCCGCCACCGACATATTGGGCAGCAGATTCACTTCCTGATAAACCGTGCCAATGCCCATCTCCTGCGCATCCGCTGTGCTGTGAGGAGAAATGGCATTGCCGTTTAATGTGATAGTGCCGGCATCGCGGGTATAGACACCGGTTAACACTTTGATCAGCGTGGATTTCCCCGCGCCATTCTCTCCCAGCAGCGCCATAATTTCGCCTTTGCGTATGCTGAAAGAGACATTATCCAGCGCCTTCACGCCGGGAAAACCTTTACTGACGCCGCTGATGGTTAACAGTGCATCTTCATTGTGTATGGTCATTCGGCTAGCTCCGCCTCAGGTCATGAAAAACCGCCCCAAAGGGCGGTCTTCAACTCAGTAACCCATGCCTTTTTTCTTGTCCAGCTCGGCCTGAGCATCAGCAGGTAAGAACAGTTTTGATTCGGTTTTGATAATTTTTGGCGGCAGCGTGCCCTCTTTTTTGAATTTCTCCAGCGCGTCGAAAGCTGGGCCCGCCATATTAGGGGTTAATTCAACGTTGGCATTGGCTTCACCCGCCAGCATCGCTTTGTAGATATCGGGTACGCCATCAATCGAACCGGTCAGAATGTCTTTGCCCGGTTTCAAACCCGCTTCTTTGATCGCCTGAATTGCACCGATGGCCATGTCATCGTTGTGCGCATACACCATGCAGATGTTTTTGCCGTTATTCTCAGCTTTGATGAAGCTCTCCATCACCTCTTTGCCTTTGCTGCGCGTGAAATCGCCAGACTGTGAACGAAGCACTTTGATGTTTTGATGGCCGCTGATCGCTTCGGCAAAGCCTTTCTTACGGTCAATCGCCACGCTGGCACCTACCGTACCCTGCAACTCAACCACGTTACACTGCTTGCTACCCACCGTTTTAACCAGCCAGTCGCCAATCAGTTTGCCTTCTAATACGTTGTCTGCCGTGACGACTGCCATATACAGCGATTTATCTTTAACCACGATGGCGCGGTCTAACAGGAATACCGGAATCTTGGCATCTTTGGCTTCTTCCAACACCGGTTCCCAGCCTGTCTGCACCACGGGGGCGATAAAGATTGCATCGACGCCCTGTGCGATAAAGGAACGTACCGCTTTGATTTGGTTCTCTTGTTTCTGCTGTCCATCGGCAATCTTCAACGTAATGCCGCGCTTCTGTGCTTCGCTTTTCGCCACGTTGGTCTCTGCTGAGCGCCAGCCGGATTCAGAACCCACCTGCGAGAAGCCAACCGTCATATCTGCTGCCAGCACCGGACCAGTCAACGCGGCGCTGACCAAAGTAGTCAGAAGTAAACGTTTCCACATAATTTTCATTCCTCTGAAGGGCGTTTGCTGTATAGGGTAAAGAGCCTGTTTAGCCTGGACTAAAACCACGCAAATAATGGCGACCTGCTTCACAAAATAGAGCAATATAAAGGAGTTACGCATACTAACAGGCAATTTAAGGCAACAGGGTTATGGATAAATTGACTGCATTTAAATTGTGGTCAGGTTAAATAATTGTAATAAACAGAACCGCTTATGCGCTCAGCAACTGGAAGCGATTACAAGGATGCGTAAAGAATGGTTATGAGTAACCTGAAAAGATAAATAATTAATTTTGTGATTACCCGCACAAAGGCGCGCCTTATGGCCTAAGTACATTCAGCAACCTTGTGACGCCGATTGAAAAACGGGAATAACTCTCACGCTGCGGTTAACCGTCTAAAAAGGCCACTAAACACGGCTAATTATGGGCGGACAATGCGCGTTAACGCGCAAAAAACAACACAGCTAAAATTTTTAGCTTTTGGGTCAATTAAGGCAATGAGGCAGAAAAACCGGTTAACGTGCTGTTTAAGCCAGAAAATGAAAGTGAAGAAGTCGCACTGAAACTCTTAAAAACATCCGTTTTAACGTCACATCTCGTCAGTTAGTCTTAATTTACGCTTTTTTTCTAATCGAGATCTGGACAGCTAAAGGTTGCTCTTTATACTGAGCACTCCTTTGTTCCCACTACTGTTATGGCAATGATGACTGCGCAAGATTACCTGCTTAAATTTCGCAAAGTGAATAATTTTGAAAGCCTGGAAAAGCTTTACGACCATCTCAATTATTCGCTCACCGACGACAAAGAAATTATCAATATGTACCGCGCTGCCGATCATCGACGTGCCGAGCTCACTTCTGGCGGACGTTTATATGATTTGGGCCGCGTACCCAAAACGGTCTGGCGTTACGTGGTTTAATCTTTTTTTGGCCGCACCACTTTTCTCCATTTTATCAATCCTCTTGTCCATGTCGGGCGTGCCCCGTTTGGACATGCTATTCTGCTGCGCTTCGATCCCAAAACAGGAACACTTGCTATGAATGAACAGGTTGCTGTGCCGCGTATTGGTGGCTGGTTATTGCTGCCGCTGGCCTGGCTGATCATGACCCTGTTAACCACAGCGCTGGTGATGGCGATGTACCTTACGCCCTTATTTAATGCGGAATGGCGCACCACGCTGTTTTCACACGGCAGCAGTTTATTAATGCAGTGGGGATTTTCTTTGCTGACTGCTGCGGCTGTCTGGTTATACAGCTTGTGGGTTTGCTGGCTGTTCTTTAAACGCTCGCACCGTTTACCCCGTCACTATGTGTTGTGGTTATTGGTTACGGTATTACTGGCACTGAAAACCTTCGCCTTTTCACCCGTTTCAGATGCTAAAGCGCTGCAAACTTTACTGTTTTCCTTGTTAGCCGCAGCGGTATTTGCACCCTACTTCAAACGTTCTCAACGCGTTAAAGCGACTTTTGTCCAACCGTAACGCGGTGAGAAACGTCAATAATTTAATTCTGAGTGCGGTCTTCCACGCCTGATTGGGCGTGGGAGTTGAGATAGAGGCTTTTATCCCTGATAATAAGCCGCTTCTTGAATTTATGGCGAAAAAATGACCGATTATCTTCTTCTCTTTGTTGGCACAGTGCTGGTGAACAACTTCGTATTAGTGAAGTTTCTCGGCCTCTGTCCCTTTATGGGCGTTTCCAAAAAACTGGAAACGGCAATTGGCATGGGACTCGCCACCACTTTTGTTATCACGCTGGCGTCAATCTGTGCCTGGCTGGTAAACCACCTGATTCTTGTTCCGCTGGAGTTGGTCTACCTGCGTACCATGGCTTATATCCTGGTGATCGCAGTGGTAGTGCAATTCACCGAAATGGTGGTGCGTAAAACCAGCCCGTCGCTCTATCGCCTGCTGGGTATTTTCCTGCCGTTGATCACCACTAACTGTGCTGTGCTTGGCGTGCCGCTGTTGAGCGTTAACCTCAACCACACTTTTCTTCAGGCTGCGCTTTATGGCTTCAGCGCCTCGTTGGGCTTCTCGCTGGTGATGGTGCTTTTTGCTGGCATGCGTGAGCGGCTGGTGCTGGCGAATGTGCCGATGCCCTTTAAGGGCAACTCGATTGCGCTGATCACCGCCGGTCTGATGGCGTTGGCCTTTATGGGCTTTACCGGTCTGGTGAAATTCTGATGACCGCGATTTGGATAGCTATTGCTGTATTAAGTGCCCTGAGCCTGGTATTTGGTGCCCTGCTGGGATACGCATCACGCCGCTTTGAGGTCGAAGAAGACCCTATCGTCGAACAAATCGACGCGATCCTACCGCAAAGCCAGTGTGGTCAATGCGGTTATCCGGGTTGCCGTCCGTATGCAGACGCTGTCGGCAATAATGGCGAAGCGATCAATAAATGTGCACCGGGTGGCGAGCAGACCATGCTCAAGCTGGCTGAATTACTGAATGTGGATCCACAACCGATTGACGGCGACGAAGAGGCCAAAGCGCCGGTGCGTACCGTAGCGTTTATCGATGAAGAGAACTGTATCGGCTGCACTAAGTGTATTCAAGCCTGTCCGGTTGATGCCATCGTAGGCGCAACGCGTGCTATGCACACCGTGTTGAGCGACGTTTGTACCGGCTGCGATCTCTGTGTCGCGCCTTGTCCTACCGACTGCATTGAGATGCGTCCTGTGGCAACCACCACTGCCAACTGGAAGTGGGATCTCGAAACTATTCCTGTTCGGGTAATTCCGGTAGAGCGTCATGCTTAATCTGTTAAATTTCTTCAAAAAAGATAAGGTCTGGGATTTTCAGGGCGGCATTCATCCGCCCGAAATGAAAACCCAGTCCAACGGCACGCCCCTGAGCGAACTGCCGCTGCCGCACCGATTCATCATTCCCCTAAAGCAGCACATTGGTCATGAGGGCGAGATTTGTGTATCGCCTGGCGATAAAGTGCTGCGCGGTCAGCCGCTGACCTTTGGGCAGGGCCGGATGTTGCCAGTTCATGCGCCAACGTCAGGGGTGATTGACGATATTGGTCAGCACATGACAGCGCACCCTTCCGGCTTGTCTGAGCTCTGTATTTTCATGACGCCGGATGGCGAAGATCGCTGGATGCCGCTTGATCCCCTGCCCAATTATCGCCAACACGAACGTGCTGACATCGTGCAGCGCATTCACGACGCAGGCGTGGCGGGTTTAGGCGGCGCAGGTTTTCCGACTGCGACCAAGCTCAAAGGTGGTCTGCGTGGCATCAAGACGCTGATCATCAATGCAGCCGAATGCGAACCTTATATCACCGCAGACGATCGCCTGATGCAGGATTGCGCCGCTGAAGTGCTGGAAGGCAGCCGCATTCTGGCGTGGACGCTGCAAGCTGAGCGCGTGCTGATTGGCATTGAAGACAACAAGCCGGAAGCGATTGCGGCGTTAAAGCACGCCTTAGGCAGTGAGCGGGATTTAGAGATCCGCGTCATTCCAACCAAATATCCTTCGGGCGGCGCCAAACAGTTAACCCAGATTCTCACCGGTAAAGAAGTGCCGCACGGCGGACGCTCCACCGATATTGGCGTACTGATGCAAAATGTCGGCACCGCGTGGGCGGTGAAGCGCGCCATTATTAACGGTGAGCCGATTACCGAACGCGTCGTCACGTTAACCGGTGAAGCCATCGCGCAGCCGCGTAACGTCTGGAGCCGCCTTGGTACGCCAATCAGCCATTTACTGCATCAGGTCGGTTTTCGTCCCGCACCGCAACAGATGGTGATCATGGGCGGGCCGTTAATGGGCTTCACGCTGCCCTCGTTAGATGTTCCAGTGGTGAAAATCACCAACTGCATTCTGGCTCCCTCCAGCCACGAAATGGGCAATAACGACGAAGAACAATCCTGTATTCGCTGTTCTGCCTGTGCCGATGCCTGTCCCGCTAACCTGCTGCCACAGCAGCTTTACTGGTACAGCCAGGGCGGCGATCACGATAAAGCGCGCGCGCATCATATTGATGACTGCATCGAATGCGGGGCCTGCGCCTATGTGTGCCCAAGTAATATTCCGCTGGTGCAATATTACCGCCAGGAAAAAGCAGAACTGCGCGCCATCGATCTTGAAGCAAAACGTACATTAGAAGCCAAAGCCCGTTTCGAAGCGCGTCAGGCCAGGCTGGAACGTGAAAAACTGGCGCGTGAAGCACGCCATGTTGATGCTAAACAGCGCGCTGCGCGCAGCGATAATGCTGAGTTTGCCGCCGCTAAAGCGCGCGTGAAAGCGAAGCAGGATGCCGGGGTGGATGACGCGACGCTGGAAGCGCAACGTGAAGCGCGTCATGCGCAGGCACGTTTGCGTCAGGCAGAAACACAAGCTGAAACCCAGGCATTGAGCCGCCAGGTTACCGATCCGCGTAAAGCGGCAGTTGAAGCCGCCATCGCTCGCGCCAAGGCGAAGAAAGCCAGCTCACCCGCTGAAGCCGTTGAAATACATGAGGAGCCAGCAGCGGATCCACGTAAAGCCGCCGTCGAAGCCGCGATTGCCCGCGCCAAAGCGAAAAAAGCCGCCGCAGCGGATGCGCCGGTGGAAACCGCGGCTGAGCCTGTTGCCGACGCGCCGGAAGATCCGCGCAAAGCCGCCGTCGCCGCAGCCATTGCCCGCGCCAAAGCGAAAAAAGCCGCCGCAGCGGAAGCAATGGTGGAAACCGCGGCTGAGCCTGTTGCCGACGCGCCGGAAGATCCGCGCAAAGCCGCCGTCGCCGCAGCCATTGCCCGCGCCAAAGCGAAGAAAGCCGCCGCAGCGGAAGCAATGGTGGAAACCGCGGCTGAGCCTGTTGCCGACGCGCCGGAAGATCCGCGCAAAGCCGCCGTCGCCGCAGCCATTGCCCGCGCCAAAGCGAAGAAAGCCGCCGCAGCGGAAGCAATGGTGGAAACCGCGGCTGAGCCTGTTGCCGACGCGCCGGACGATCCGCGCAAAACCGCCGTCGCCGCAGCCATTGCCCGCGCCAAAGCGAAAAAAGCCGCCGCAGCGGAAGCAATGGTGGAAACCGCTGCTGAGCCTGTTGCCGACGCGCCGGAAGATCCGCGTAAAGCCGCCGTCGCCGCAGCCATTGCCCGTGCCAAAGCGAAAAAAGCCGCCGCAGCGGAGGCGCCGGTGGAAACCGCTGCTGAGCCTGTTGCCGACGCGCCGGAAGATCCGCGTAAAGCCGCCGTCGCCGCAGCCATTGCCCGTGCCAAAGCGAAAAAAGCCGCCGCAGCCTCCACGGCAGCAGACAATGCCGCGGCTGAAGCCAGGCAAGAAGCGCGTGATACAGCCGAAATGGCGCATATCGCCCGCACTCAAGTCGAAGATGCTGAGCAGGCAGAAGAACAAGCCAACAGCGCCTATGCAGAGCCTGAACAAGCTCCTGAACTGAATCAACCCGAAGATGCGCGCAAAGCTGCTATTGCTGCTGCCATCGCCCGTGCCAAAGCGCGTAAAGCGCAGTCGACTTCGACGCTTGAGGAATAAATGGCTTTTCGTATTGCAAGTTCTCCTTATACCCACAACCGCCGCAGCACAGGCAATATCATGCTGCTGGTGGGGCTGGCGGCTGTGCCCGGCTTCGCCGCTCAGTGGTATTTTTTTGGTTATGGCAGTCTGATTCAAGTCTTGCTGGCTACGCTCACGGCGTGGATTACAGAAGCCGCCGTTTTACGCTTACGCAAAGCGCCGATTGCCAGCAATCTGGCTGATAACTCCGCCTTGCTTACCGCCATTCTGATTGGTATCAGCTTGCCGCCGCTGGCCCCTTGGTGGTTGGTGGTAGTCGGTACGGTGTTCGCCATTGTAATTGCCAAACAGCTTTACGGGGGTTTAGGGCAAAACCCGTTTAACCCGGCAATGGTTGGCTACGTCGTGCTGCTTATTTCGTTTCCGGTGCAAATGACCAGCTGGATGCCGCCCGACACGCTGCAGGCGATTAAACCGACGCTGCTCGACTCCCTTAGTATGGTGTTTACTGGCCACACCTTGGGCGGTGACACCATGCAACAGTTGCAGATAGGTGTCGATGGAGTGAGCCAGGCGACGCCGCTCGACACCTTTAAAACCGGTCTGCGCGCCGGACACAGCGCCGATCAATTACTGGCTCAACCGATCTACAGCGGCATGCTGGCAGGATTGGGCTGGCAATGGATCAACCTGGGTTATCTGGTCGGTGGCCTGTTTTTGCTGTGGAAAAAGGCCATTCGCTGGCACATTCCCGCAGCCATGCTGCTCTCGCTGGCGTTCTGCGCCACGATCGGCTGGATTTTTTCGCCGGAAACACTGACTAGCCCAACCCTTCATCTGTTCTCAGGTGCCACGATGTTGGGTGCGTTTTTTATCGCGACCGATCCCGTTACGGCATCAACCACCAATCGCGGACGTCTGATCTACGGCGCACTGATTGGCTTGCTGGTATGGCTGATCCGCAGTTTCGGCGGCTATCCGGATGGGGTTGCTTTTGCCGTATTGCTGGCGAATATCTGTGTGCCACTGATCGACTATTACACCCAGCCGCGCGTTTACGGCCATCACAAGGAATAAACGATGCTGGAAACGATTCGTAAAAACGGCGTCACGCTGGCGATATTCGCGGCGATCACCACAGGCTTTACGGCGGTAGTGAACACCGTAACCAAACCGACGGTGGAACATCAAACCCAGTTGCAGCAGAAAAATTTGCTGGATCAGGTGGTTCCTACCGAGCTTTATGACAACAACATTCAGAAAGAGTGTTACGTTGTCACTAATCCTGCATTGGGTAATAGTGATCCGCATCATCTCTTTCTGGCGCGTAAAGGCGATCAACCGGTTGCCGCCGCACTTGAGACCACCGCACCAGACGGTTATTCTGGCGCGATTCAAATGCTGGTTGGGGCTGATTTCAAAGGCAAGGTGCTGGGCGTTCGCGTGGTTGAACATCATGAAACCCCGGGCCTCGGCGATAAAATCGAACTGCGCATTTCCGACTGGATCAACAGTTTTAACGGTAAAGTGGTACATGGCGCCAATGATACGGCCTTCGCAGTGAAAAAAGATGGTGGTGAGTTTGACCAGTTTACGGGTGCCACCATCACGCCGCGTGCGGTGGTGAATGCCACTAAACGCGCCGCGCTGTTAATTGAAACCCTTCCTGGGGAACTCTCTTCGTTACCCGAGTGTGGAGACGCAAATGAGTGAAGCTAAAAACCTGCTGGTTGGCGGGTTATGGAAAAATAACTCGGCGTTGGTGCAGCTGCTGGGCCTCTGCCCGCTGCTGGCGGTGACTGCAACCGCCACCAATGCATTAGGTCTGGGCCTGGCGACCACGTTGGTGTTGACGCTGACCAACAGCTTTATCTCCGCCTCGCGCCGCTGGGTGCCTTCGGAAATCCGTATTCCCATCTACGTAATGATTATCGCGTCGGTAGTGAGCTGCGTGCAGATGCTGATCAACGCCTACGCCTACGGTTTGTATCAATCATTGGGCATCTTTATCCCGCTGATTGTGACCAACTGTATTGTGGTGGGCCGTGCGGAAGCGGTCGCCTCGAAAAGCAGCATTCCCCTTTCCGCGCTCGACGGTTTCGCTATTGGTATGGGTGCGACCTGTGCGATGGTGGTGCTGGGATCGATTCGTGAAATCATCGGCAGCGGCACGCTGTTTAACGGCGCCGATCAGCTGCTCGGCCCGTGGGCCAAAGTGCTGCGTATTGAGGTGGTGCATTTCGATTCACCGATGCTGTTAGCCATGCTGCCACCGGGCGCGTTTATCGGCCTCGGCATGATGCTGGCAGGTAAATATCTGATCGATCAGAAGATGAAACAGCGTGCAGCGCGTCGCGCTGAAGCGGCTGCAGAGGCTGAACTGTCAGGCAATACCGGGAAAGCCGTGTGAATCAAGCAAAACGCGTCGAGATCCTGAGCCGTTTGCAGGCCAACAATCCGCACCCTACCACCGAACTCAATTTTGCTTCGTCATTTGAGTTGCTGATTGCGGTGTTGCTGTCAGCGCAGGCCACGGATGTCAGCGTCAACAAGGCCACCGCTAAACTTTATCCGGTGGCGAATACCCCGGCCGCAATGCTGGCGCTGGGCGTTGATGGCGTAAAGGAGTACATCAAAACTATCGGTCTGTTTAACAGCAAAGCAGAAAATGTGATTAAAACCTGCCGCATCCTGCTGGAACAACACGGCGGTGAGGTGCCAGAAGATCGCGCGGCGCTGGAAGCGTTACCGGGCGTAGGCCGAAAAACGGCTAACGTGGTGCTGAATACCGCCTTTGGCTGGCCGACGATTGCGGTTGATACGCATATTTTTCGCGTCTGCAATCGCACTAACTTTGCGCCGGGCAAGAACGTTGAACAGGTAGAAGAGAAGCTATTGAAAGTGGTGCCAAAGAACTTCAAGGTTGATTGTCATCACTGGCTGATTCTCCATGGTCGCTACACCTGCATAGCACGCAAGCCACGCTGCGGTTCATGCCTGATCGAAGATCTGTGCGAGTACGCTGAAAAAGTTGAATAAGCGTGCGCCACGCCTAACAAATACCGCCTGATAGCGCATGCACCTGCTGTTTGCGCACAGCGAATTGATTCAGCGGCTCCGCCAACCCTCAATGCTCACGCAGCGTTTCGCCTTCATATTCCGTACGATATATGCCCCGCGCCTGTAGCAGCGGAATCACCTGATCGACAAAATCGTCGAACGCAGTCGGCGTGCCGCCTCGGACGCGCCCGCCTGAAACACACTCGGCCGTCCTTGTGGCGTTCGCCCAACATTGAGCGGTCCTTGCACCGAAAAATAGTGGCCTTGAGGGTTAAGTCGATTTTCACCTGTTCCGCTTTGCATGCCAGCTGCTGGATGTCATCGATCCACCGCATCGGGATGGCGCCAGGCGGACATGTTGCCGGATACGCCCTGAATAAGGGTGCCTGAACGAAGCTGGCGTTGTGTCTGACGCAGACTCTTTCCTTTAAATTTGCGGCTGCCAAGCCGGTAGCACCGGCAGCGCCTGTAATAGTTTTTGCGTCCACGGATGTTGCGGCGCAGTAAAGACCTGATGCATTTCGCCGCTTTCGACAATGTGACCGTTTTGCATCACCAACACGCGATCGCAAAGGTGCTGAATGACGCCCAGATCGTGGGAGATAAACAGCAGCGCCGTGCCGTGCTCGGCCTGCATATCGGCCAGTAAATCAAGCACCTGCGCCTGCACCGAGACATCCAACGCACTCACCGGTTCATCCGCCACCAGTAACGCCGGATTTGGCGCAAAAGCCCGCGCGATGGCGACGCGTTGTCGCTGGCCGCCCGAAAGTTGCTGCGGGTAGCGGTTCATAAAGCGATCACCTAACTGCACTTCATCCAGCAGTTGCCTCACCCGTTGACGTCGCGCATCACCATTAATACCGACGCTGTCGAGGCTTTCACCAATGATCTTTTCTACGCTGTAGCGCGGATCAAAGGAGCTGAACGGATCCTGAGCAATCAGCTGTATACGCGCGCGGCGACTGCGCCGCACCTTTTCGCTCTGGCGATCCCAGCGTTGCCCTTCAAGCAGCAGCGAGCCGCTGTCGGGTTCCGTTAATCCCAGCACCACTTTGACGAGCGACGTTTTTCCTGAGCCCGATTCGCCCACCACGCCCAGCGTTTCGCCTGCATGAAGCTGAAAATGAATGTTGTTAAGCACCTGCCGTTCGCCGTAAGACTTATTGAGCCCGATCGCCTCCAGCAGCGGTTCAGCCGTGCGTTGGGGACGCGGCGGCAGCGGTGTCGGTTGGGCTTCACTCAGCCGCAATCCACGTGTCGCGGGCGTCGGCACGGCGCGCAGCAAACGCTGTGTCCAGTGATGTTGCGGCTGACGCAGCAGCACGCGGCTGTAGCCCTGTTCAACCACTTCGCCATCGCGCAGCACCAATACGCGATCGGCCAACTCGGCGACCACCGCGAGATCGTGACTGATCAGCAGTAGCGCGTGACCATCCTGACGCCGCTGCGCCAGCAGTTGCAGAATTTGACGCTGTACGGTCATATCCAACGCGGTGGTGGGTTCATCGGCAATCAGCAAGGTTGGGCTTCCGGCCAGTGCCGTGGCAATCAGTGCGCGCTGTCGCTGACCGCCGGAGAGCTGATGCGGATAGCGCGCCAGCCGGCTTTCGGCATCTGGCATTCCCGCTGACTTCAGCAGCGCCACGCTGCGCGCGTGCAAGGTGCTTTTATCGCCCTGACCCGCCGCCGTCAGGGCATCCGCCAACTGTTGCTCAATGCGCCGCAGCGGATCAAGCGACACCAGCGCATCCTGCAATACGTAGCCGATTCGCCGTCCACGTAGCGCACGCCACTGCGCCGGGCTAGCATTGAGCATGTCACACCCTTCAAGAACAAAGCGATCGGCGCTCAGCGTTGCACCAGGCGGTAACAGGCCAATCAAGCTGCGCGCCGTCAGAGTTTTTCCCGAACCGGATTCCCCTACCAGCGCCACCGATTCGCCCGGCCAGAGTTGCAGCGAAAGGTTTTTCACCACCTGCTGCGACCCGAAGCGGATAGAGAGGTTTTGAATGTCGATCACGGGATGACTCATGCTTCCCCTCCTTCAAAACGCCCCTGCCAGTAACGTCCTAGCGTGTTAACCGCTACCACGGTTAGCGTGATAAATACGCCCGGCCACACAGCGATCCACCAGGCGTTGCGTAAGTAATTTCGCCCTTCTGCCAGCATTAACCCCCATTCCGCTGTGGGCGGCTGCGGTCCCATGCCGAGAAAGCTCAAGCCAGCGGTGCCAATGATCGCAGTACCTAATCCCAGCGTTGCCAGCGCGGGAACCTGCGCAATGGCGTGTGGCAGAATATGGCGGGTAATAAGAGTAAAACGTGACAAGCCGAATGTGCGCGCCTGCTCAACATAGCCCGAATGCATCACTGAGAAGGTTTGCGCCCGCACCACGCGGGCAAAACGCGGTATGGACGCCACGCCCAGTGCAATGATCAAGTTATTGGTGCCGGGACCGGTAAAGGCGATCAGCATCAGCGCCAGCAGCAGATCGGGAAAGGCGGAGATCACATCCACCGCACGACTCAGCATTTCATCTACCACGCCGCGCGCCAGCGCAGCCAGTAATCCCAACAGCGTACCCAACACTACCGCCAGCCCCATCGCCGCAATACTGATCAACATGGAGTAGCGGCTACCGTAGATCACACGGGTCAGCAGATCGCGCCCGAGCTGATCGGTGCCCAGCCAGTGTTGTGACGAAGGCGGCAATTGCGCGTTGACGGGATCGGCCAACAGCGGATCGCCAGAGCTCAACCAGCCAGGCGCAATAACCGCCAGCGCCACCAGCAACAGGCAGAACAGCGCACTCCAAATTGTCAGCGGAAATGCGCCAGGTAAACGTTGTAATAGTGCAGTCATCGCTGCTCCTCCCCACGCAGACGTGGATCAATCCACAGCGCCAGAATGTCGACTAAGGTGCTCATTGCCACGTAAATCGCCGCTGACAGGATCGCCACCGCCAGCACCACCGGCATGTCGCTCGCCAGCACCGCATCAACCGTGAGTTTGCCGAGGCCGGGGCGACCAAACACCTGCTCAGTGATCACCGCGCCGCTGAGCAATCCGCCCACCAGCCAACCGGTGAGCGTGACGGCGGGCAGCGCCGCATGCCGCAACGCATGGCGCAGACGAAGCGTGGTTTCACCCACGCCCCAGGCGCGTAGTGTCAAGGTAAAGGGCGATTCCAGCGCTTTTTCCAACTCCCGGCGCAGCACCTGAGCAATCACTGCGCCCTGCGCCAGCCCCAATGACAAAGCCGGTAACACCAGTGAGGAGAGATGGCGATCACCCGCGACCGGGAACCAGCGCAGCGTGAAGCTGAAGAAAAACAGCAGCACAATGCCCATCCAGAAGGAGGGTGTTGAGGCCAGCAGCAGCTCCACCCCGTTGGCAATGCGCCGTCCCCAGCGACGATTCGCCGTCGCCACCGCAACAGTGACGGCAAACACCACGCTGACCAGCAACGCCGCCAGCGTGAGTTTCAGCGTCGGCCAGAGTTGAGATTGCATCAGCTGCGTGACATCCATATTGAGGATGTAAGAGCGTCCGAGATCGCCGTGCAGCACGCGCCAGATATAATGCAAATATTGCCACCACAGCGGCTCGTTAAGGCCCCATTCTGCGCGGATCGCCGCCTCAATAGCGGGCGTGCGTATCTGCTCGCCAATCAGCAAACTCACGATGTCCCCCGGCGCCAGATGCACGCCGAGAAACGCCAGCGTTACCGCCGCCCACAGCACCAGCACGCCACCCAGCAGTCGCCCGGCAATACGACGTGCCAGCACATTGCGCCATCGCTTCACCGGCTTGATGCGCGGTTCGCGGCTAATGATGCTCTCAAGGCTCATGCTTTTTTCTCCCGAATTAATGATCGCTTAACCAGACGTCGTAGGCATTTTCTGGCATCTGCTTGAAGCTGCGGAAACCCACGCCATGCACATAGCGGGCGGCTGCAATCTGATCTTCCGGCTCATACAGCGGCACGGCGAGCGCCTGCTGCGGCAACGCATAGCGCTGCAACTCGCTGTAGAGCTGGCGACGCTGGGTGAGATCAGCCGTATTGGCCGCCTGATCCAACCACGTGTTGATCTCTGGGCTGTTGACGCGGCTGTAGTTGATCGATCCCCCCGCTTTAACCGGACGATAGTGGTTTTCGATGTCGATGCCGTCCGTTTCGGTATTGGAGTTGGCAATTGAGCCAAATTTGCCGGTGTTACGCACCTCGGTATAGGTACCGGAGTCGACGTAACGCAGCTTCAGCTCAACACCCAGCCGCTGGCGCGCCTGCGCCTGAATTGCCTGTAACAGTACATCGCGTTGATCACGTACCGTCGCCTGCGCCTGAATCACTTCAATGCTCAGGCGCTCGCCATTTTTGCTGCGGAAACCTTGGCTGTCGCGAGTTTGCCAGCCCGCCTCATCCAGCAGTTTATTGGCCTCATCGGGCTGGTTGCCGTACTTGCCTTCCAAATCATTGTTGTAGAGCGGATCGATAGGCGACGTAATCCCCCACGCGCGGGTGCGCTCGCCGCGGTACACCGACGTGAGAATCGGATCGATATCCAACCCTTGCAGCAGCGCCTGACGCACTTTAACGTCTTGCGTTGCGCCGTATTCAACGTTCAGAAACAGCGAATAAGGCGTGCCGGTATTCAGCGCATGCTGATAGCTAAAATCCTCATTTTCTTTGAACTCACCGGCATCGTTACCCGAAATGCCTTCAATGACGTCAACCTGACCTGAAAGCAACGCACCGGTTCGTACCGAAGATTCCGGGAGAAAGCGATAGGTGATGCGATCTAAATAAGCTGGCCCTTGATGTTTTGCCGTGGCGGGCGCCCAGTTGTAGTTCGGGTTTTTCACGAAAGTCACCTGCTGCCCTTTCTCGTAGCTTTCGAGAATGAACGGCCCGGTGCCCGCAATCTCTTTGCCACCCGATTTCAGCTGGGTTGAATGCCAGCTGCCTGGCGACAAAATCTCCAGCGACGCAGCAAAAGAGAGAAACGGCGAATAGGCTTGTTTCAGGGTGATCACCAGCGTCTGCTCGTCAGGCGTTTCAATGCTGGCGATGCGATTACCCATCGCGCAGAGGCTTGAACCGGCGCAGTAAGCGGCATCTTGCGTATGGCGAAAGTTCTCCGCAACCGCGTTGGCATTGAGCTTTTCGCCAGTGGAAAAGGTGACATCGCGGCGCAAGGTAAAGCGGTAGGATTTTCCATCTTCACTGACTTCAAAACGCTCCGCCAACCAAGGCACAAAGCGGCCATCCGGCTGGCGAGCCAGCAGTGATTCCCATACCGAACGCAGTACCACTTCGGCTTTTGACTGGCCATTTAGCTGCGGGTTAAAGGGGCTGGGTTCGGTTTCCACGCCCCAGGTAAGCGAGCCGCCTTGTTTGGGCTGTTCCGCGGCGTGAAGAGATAAAGAGGTTCCCAGCAGGCAGGTTAAGCCCAGCGCGATGCGCAAAGAATTCGCGTTCATATAATCCTTGTATAATGCAGGTTTATTATTCGCCCTGTTTTTCGCAATATCAGGCGTGTTGACTATTTTTACTGACGGCTGGCGTAAGCGTGGAATTAAGATCCTTTTTCAAGAAGACCAGCGCTTCACCTAATGGATTGGTGCGATGATGGAAAGGTTGATAACCGCGTTTCTGATAAAGTTCGCTGAGCCAGGGATGTTTAACCGCTGTCGCCAAATAAACGCCAGGTGCTTTTAAAGTCTCCCTCAGTAAATTATTTTCCGCCCAGGTTAATATTTCTCGGCCATAACCCTGGCCTTTAAAATCGGGGTCCACGGCAAACCAGTGAATAAAAGGCAGATCGGCAGGGGCATTGTGATCCTGAGTCCAGGGAAAGCGCACAGTAACCGTTGCCAGCGCCCGTCCCCCTTTGCGCAGCACCAGCACCGTCTCACGCTGGATAGTGGCGCGCACCTGCTCAACGGTGCCCTGACTGATGGTGAAATGGATATTCAGCGGCAGCAAATCCGCATACGCGCGCTGGAGCAACGCAAATATCTCTTCTGCATCTTCAGGTTTTGCCGTCTGAATAAATTGACTCATTTTGCCGTTTCCTTGGGTTGATCACGCAGCGATTATTAAAATTCGCAGGAAGAAATGTAAACCTAGAAATATGACAATGGATTTGAGAAATATGGGATATTCAGTTTCGCTTAGGGTTCAGCATCACTATTTAAACCTTATGGTGAAAACCAATGAATAATTTCAGCTAAGGTTGTTTTAAATATGAAAAAACGGCCTGGAGAGTCATTATCCCGGCCGCAATGCATTGGCAGCGATTAATGCGAGTCTGGTCGCGCGGCTAACTCCAGGCTGCTGCGGAAATCGTGACCTTGATAATCCTCATCCAGCAAACCGCGCTTACGCAGTTCCGGCAGCAAGCCGTTCAGCAGGCGATCCTGTTGATCAGGCTGTCCCAAACCATGCAGCGAAATCACGTCCAGCACGCCCGCCTGATAACGCGCCTGAATGGCATCCGCCAGCGATTCAGGTGTTCCGGCGACAAACCAGTGTCCGGTCTCTTCCGCTTTGATAATCAGTTCCCGCAGCGTTAAGCCTTGCAGAGCAAATTCACGGAAGATCGACGCGCGTCCTTGTCGCCGGTTTACCTGCGCCAGATCGGGAATGAGAAAACTCGGCAGCGGTTGATCCAACGGCAGAGTGTTGAGTTCTATCTCCCCGCCGAGCATGTCAGCCAGCCGCAGGCGACCTTGCTGATAATCGATTCGTTCATGCTTTTCACGCAGGCGCCGTGCCACATCTGCGTCGCTGTCACCAATGATTGAGTGAAAGGAGTTCATGATCAACGGCAGATTTTGTTCGCGCCCAAAGCGCCGCGCACGCGCCTGCACATCACTGACAAAACGTTTCGCGGCACTCAACGTGGGCTGCGAGGTGTAGATCACTTCAGCATAACGCGCACCCAGCGTGATGCCCGCCTCTGACTGACCCGCCTGAAACTGTACCGGACGCCCTTGTGGTGGTGGCGGCACATTCAGCGGTCCCGCCACCTGGAAGTAATCGCCGCGATGGTTGATGGCATGCAGACGAGCGGGATCGATGCGAATGCTGCCGCTGTCGCTACGCTGTACCGCGTCGCGGTCATTCGCGTCAAACAGCGCATTAAAGACATCAATAAATTCGGTGGCGCGCGCGTAACGCTCTTGCGGTGAGGGCAGCGGTGTATCGCCGAAATTTTCTTCACCCACTGAAGACGTTACCGCGTTCCAGCCTGCGCGCCCGGCGCTGACGTGATCGAGCGTGCCAATCAGCCGCGCCAGCGTGTAAGGATGTTGCCAACTGGTGCTGACAGTGGCAATCAAGCCAATCTGTGAGGTCGCCTGGCTAAGCGCGGCCAGCACGATTAATGGATCCTGACTGCCGGTGGTTCCTGCCAACCCTGCGGGATCGGCTTGCAGCAGATCGGCGGTGAACAGACCGGTGATTTTTTCCCGCTCGGCAATTTTTGCCAACTCGACGGCACGAGCGATGCCTTTTCCCGGCGCGTCGTCATTGGCGGCAGCGACCACGTTCGCGGCACCCACCAGGGTTTTTAGTTTTCTACGCGTCATAAGATTCTCCTTTAAGCGTGCCCGCGGGCAAAATGGGCTTTTACCTGCTGCAGGCGCTCCGGTTCGGTGAGTAAACGTAATCCGCTGCGTGCCAGTACGCGCGCACCGGTGATCAACGCCTGGTAGCCCTGTTCGGAATTAGCGGCTTCTCGGAACGGCACGGTATGAAAGATCAGGTCATCGGGGCCAATCTTGAGAAAGGGGTGCGCTGTCGGCACCGCGTGGCTGATATCGCCCGCATCGGTAGAGACTTTGCCCTGCTGTGGCGAAAGATCGACGGTTTCACCCGCCGCCGTCAGCTCTTCATGCAGCAAGGCGTCCAGCGCGCTGTTGCGTTTGAAATCACGAGGGCCCACCTGATGATCAATCTCGACACGCGTGCCGGTTGCCAGCGCCACCCCTTCTGCAATGGCACGCAGACGCGGTTCCAGTGACTCCACCACTTCACGGCTGTCGGCGCGAATGTAGTAATGTGCTGCCGCATAGTCAGGAATGACATTCGGCGCCTGTCCGCCATGAGTGATGATGCCGTGTACTCGCACGCCATCCGGCAGTTGCTGACGTAATACGCTGATGCCGTTGTAGAGCAGCACCAGCGCATCCAGTGCGTTAATGCCTAGATGCGGCGCACTGCCTGCATGAGAAGGTTTGCCATGAAAGTGGAAATAGAGATGGTTATTCGCCAGCGTCTCTTCAGTCAGCCGCGTTTTACCCGCCGGGTGCATAATCAGCGCGACATCGACATCATTGAGCAAGCCCGCCGCCACAAAGCGCGCTTTCACATTGCCTTTCGGGCCGCCTTTTCCGCCTTTGCCCCCCTCTTCTGCTGGTGTGCCCAGCACCACCACGCGACCGCCGGTTTCATCAAGCACCTGTGAAAGTGCAATCGCTGCCGCCACGCTGGTGACGCCAATGATGTTGTGTCCGCAGGCATGTCCAATCCCGACCAGCGCGTCGTATTCAGCCAGAAACGCGATGGTCGGGCCTGGTTTTTGGCTCTGTTTCACGGCAAAGAAGGCCGTTTCATGACCCGCGACGTGCCGCGTGACCGTGAACTGCTGCTCGCTGAGCAATCGGGTTAACTCACCGCTGGCGAAGTATTCGTCATTGCCGGTTTCAGGCTGCTGGTGAATGGTTTTAGCCAGCGCGATATAGCGGGCAGCATGCCGTTCAAGGTTGCTTTCAAGGTTCAGACGTAATGCGCTATCACTCATCTCCATGCTCTCTTTTCGTCATCGATGGCGATTAATCTAAGCTTGTTGCTCTCGATTGTTTAAAAAGAAAAAGTGCTATCTAAAGTGGGAAACAGGGCATAAGCGCTTAACCATTACAGTTTGTCGGGTTGTTACGATGATGCTGATGATGGAAAATTGCCCGCCTCAACCATAAGAAAATGTTATGACGCACTCAGTGAAAAAATAAGTGAACAAGACAATGGACGAACAGCCCAAAAGTTGGCTACGCAGAACGCGTATTTTTTTGTCACGTCTCTGGCCGCATCCGCTGGCCGTGGGGAAAAAACAGATTTTCTTAGCCAGCCTAGGCGCAGGAATTGGCTTGGTTTTGACCAGCCTGCTGAGTCACTGGATGTTGGGTGAGTTGAACCTGTGGTTTGTGGCGCCAGTGGGTGCCTCTGCGGTGCTGCTGTTTGGTGTTCCCGCCAGCCCACTGGCACAGCCCTGGTCGGTGGTGGGTGGCAACGCGCTTTCTGCGTTTGCGGGCGTAACCGTCAGCTTACTGATTCCAAATCCTGCACTTGCCTGTGGCGTGGCCGCCTGCCTCGCCATTGTCTTGATGTTTCAACTGCGCTGTTTGCATCCACCCGGCGGCGCGGTAGCGCTCACTGCCGTGATTGGCGGTCCTGCGGTACAGCATCTCGGTTATCAGTTTGTATTAACGCCGGTGCTGCTCAACTCTGCGACGCTGGCGCTGTTGGCGATTATTTTTAATAATTTATCGGGCCGCCGCTATCCTCATCCACTGGCCCCAGAAGAGGTGAAGCCGCAGCCGCTGTCATTGCCGATACCGCTGACGCGCACCGATCTGCATGAAGCTTTGCAAAGTGGTGAGCTGCTGGATATTGATGAAGATGACTTGCAGGCGCTGTTACAGCGTGCTGAGCAGATTGCCGAGCGCCGCCTGCTTAATAGCTGAATCACCTCAAACGCGTCATGTGTACAACTTCACTGCTTATCGATGCCGCGCCTGTCACGACGCAGACCCGTTCTGATAAAAAAACAGGTAAGTTGATCTACCCCACAGTTTTATCACAGACATCGCACCGGTAAAATTGTAACACCCTGATAACAAAGCAGCCCAGGCCGAACGCCCAGTTTGGCTTGGGCCGATGCCTATAGAGCCTGTTTTTTCAGCCACCTACACTGCTCTCTCTAATTTCGTCGTCAATGAGGAAGAGAGATGGATACCGCTGTATCAACTCAGCACGATGCCTTGATCGCCTCCGCCATCAAAAAATTCTTTACCCGAATTATCCCGATGTTGGCGGTAATGCTGATCATCAATCAAATCGACCGCTCCAATATCGGCTTTATCAAAGCTGAACTGCAAACGGACGCCGGAATCAGCGCCGCTGCCTTTGGCTTGGGCGCGGGCCTGTTCTTTATCGGTTATGCGCTGTTCGAAGTGCCCAGCAATATCATGATGAAACGCTTCGGTGCGCGAGTTTGGCTAACACGCATCATGATTACCTGGGGACTGGTGGTGGTGCTGACCGGCTTTGTCACGTCGCCAGTGCAGTTTTACGCGCTGCGTTTTTTACTCGGCGTGGCAGAAGCGGGCTTTTTTCCTGGCGTGCTGTTCTATTTTCGTCAATGGGTGCCCAACGCCTGGCGTGGACGCGCGACGGCCATGGTGCTGAGCGCCACCGCTGGGGCGTTTCTGTTCTCGGGGCCGCTGACCGGTTCCATCCTGATGATGCATGACATTTTGGGCATTGCCGGTTGGAAATGGGTGATGTTCCTGGAAGGCGGCGGCTCGATTCTGGTCGGGATCGTTGCGGCAGGCGTGCTGGTTTCAAAACCCATGGATGCACGCTGGCTGAGCGAGGAGGAGAAACGCGCGCTGGCTCAACAGCTTCATAACGAAGATGTTGAGCGTGACCAACTCAACCGTGAGCCAGGCAAGATATCGCTGTTGCGCAATCGCAGCCTGCTGTTTTTCTGCGTGATCTTTTTCACCATGACCATGACCGGCTATACGTTGGTGTTCTGGCTACCACAGATTATTCAGCGTATTCAGGGCTTCAGTAGCTTTGGCATTGGTCTGCTGACCGCCGTTCCCTGGCTCTGCGCGATTATCGCCATCAACCTGTTGAGTGGTTTTTCCGATCGCCATCGCAATAAGCTGGATAAAGCGCTGGGAATGGCCATGTTGGTCGCGGCCTGCGGCACTTTTATGGCGACGTTGGGTTCACCCTGGTTTGGTTTCGTTGCCATGATCGTGGCGTGTATCGGGTCAAAAGTCAGTGCCACTTTCTTCTGGCCAATGCCGCAAGGTGAGCTTCCTGCTTCTATTGTCGCGCCAGGCATTGCGCTGGTGAACTCGATAGGTAATCTCGGCGGCTTTTTCGCCCCAACCGTTTTTGGCTATCTCGAAATGAAAACCGGTTCAACAACCGGCGGCCTGTATGCGCTGACCAGCGTGTCAATTATCACCGGTTTGTGGTTGTTGCTGCGCCGTAAACCTTCCCCGCCTTCCCCTCAACTGGAGAAAGATCATGTCAGACAGTCCAGTCATTAAAAGCATGCGCGTCATTCCGGTCGCCGGATACGACAGTATGTTGCTGAATATCGGCGGCGCGCATAACTGTTATTTCACCCGCATTCTGGTGATGTTGACGGATTCAGCAGGACGCACCGGCGTGGGGGAAAGTCCTTGTCACGCCTCAACGCTGGCATTACTGGAACGCTTTAGGTCACAGATTGAAGGCAGCGATCTGTTGCGCCTCAATGCGACCATCGGCACGCTGTTTGCCAGTGATGCGCGGGTACAGCAAAGTGCGCACACTGATGAGATTCATATTCCCCAGATGAATCCCGAAAAGTTTTACAATGCTGCTGCTGCGATAGAAGCCGCGCTACTTGACCTGTTGGGTCAACATCTCAATTTACCGGTTGCCGATCTGCTGGCCAGCGGTAAGCAGCGCGATCGCATTCCGGTACTGGGTTATCTCTTCTATATTGCTGACCGCAAACTGACCACAATGAATTATCAAACCGGCGATCAGCAGGGAGATGAGTGGTTTTGGTTGCGTCATCAGGCCGCAATGAGCAGCGAGGCTGTCGTCAGGTTGGCTGAAGCGGCGACCGAACGTTACGGATTCTGCGATTTCAAACTCAAAGGTGGCGTACATCACGCTGAACAGGAAGTGGAAACGGTTGAGGCGCTGTTAGCACGTTTCCCGCAGGCGCGCGTGACGGTCGACCCTAACGCCAGCTGGTCCCTGGATGAGGCCATTCGATTCGGTAAGCAGCTTGCCGGACGCATTCCTTATCTGGAAGACCCTTGTGGTGCCGAGCAGGGTTATTCGGGACGTGAAACGCTGGCGGAGTTCAAGCGCGCCACCGGCGTACGCGTTGCCACCAATATGATCGCCAACGACTGGCGTCAGTTGCACCATGCCTTGCAGCTTAATGCGATTGATATCCCGCTGGCCGATCCGCATTTCTGGACGATGCGTAATGCTCATACGGTGGCGCAACTGTGCAATGAATGGGGCTTGATTACCGGCTGTCACTCCAATAATCATTTTGACGTTTCGCTGGCAATGGTGGCGCATTTAGGGGCTGCTGCACCGGGCGATCGCATTACGGCCTTTGATACACACTGGATTTGGCAGGATGGTCAACAGCTTACTCATGAAGCGCCTCAGATTCGCGATGGGCATCTGGAATTGCCGCCTGGACCAGGACTTGGCATTACGCTCAATATGCAGCGCGTAGAAGAAGCCCATGCGCTTTATCAATCACTGCCAGATAAGAACCGCAACGATGCGCTGGGCATGCAGTTTCTGATCGATAACTGGACGTTTAATGCCAAGCGCCCTGCACTTTTGCGTGGCTGAACTCGCTTCATTGGATAGGTAAACCATAAGCCTGTGAGATTTCACAGGCTATTTCTGGCTTAACGTTGCGCCAGTGCAGCCTGCATCCAGGCCATCACCAACGGAGAATCTTTTTCCTGCAACGCAGCACGCTCCGACTGAAACAGCGTTGCCACAAAGAACGGATGATCGATCAGTTCAATGCCGCGCACATCACCCGCTAAATCCCAGGAAGTAATACGCAGATTATGGTCCGCCAGCGCCGCGCTGAATTCTGGGTTTACGCCAAAATTGCAGTGATAACCCTCTTCGCTTTTCAACGCGCCATACGCTTTAGCGATACGCGAGTCAGCTGTAAAGATCACTTCACCGCGCTGTTCTACCAGCGAGCAGCTTAATGGCGCAATGACCATTCTACCGCCTTGATCCGTTTCAGCATGGTTTGCATCCTGCCAGCCCAGCACATTGCGGGCATATTCAATTATCGCGTACTGAAAACCGCCGCATGACCCCAGGAAGGGTTTGTGGTTTTCGCGTAACCAGCGAAGTGAGGCGAATACGCCTGGATCATTTTTATAGGGGCTTCCTGGCACCACCCAAACTGCATCGCTCTGCTTGATCACGTCCAGATCACCGAGCGTTTCGGTGGGTATCCAGTTTGCTTCAACAGCGATGTTCAACTGGGCGGCAGCGCGATCAATGGCGAGCGGAATAGCCTGGTGGGCAACAGCGTTTGCACGGTAATCACCAACCAGAGATAAGCGTAAAGCAGAAGACATGATGAGATCCTTCAGGGGGAAATGACGAGGTTAGCGGAGTGTTAAGTTGTTGTCGAGAATGGCGTTGATGCGTGACATCAATGTGTTCAGTCGGAGATAAGGCGATGCGTAAAGCCGCCGTAAATACCGCCTTGTAGGCTCGTCCGCCGCATCCTTGTGGTGGACGCTTTACGGCACTGCCCTTATCTCCTCCTTGGTTTAGAAGGCACCTGCTTTTGCAACAGAAGCGATAATGAGCCTAAGTATGAAAAGTGAACGTTGGGAAAGCGTGTGTTACGCCAGGTCAATACAGGAATGGGCGTTCACCCGACACGCTTCGCTTTATGGCCTTACAAGAGGGCACTTAACCGGGTTATTTTTCGCTTATTAAATCGATAAGGGCGAAAAATTTTGGTGCGCAAATTTCAGCCACGCAAACGTTTACTTCTTTTTCTTCCTGAATTAAATCATCTGTTTGTGCGCAAGATCGCCATTCGCTCACTTATGCGTCAATCCCGCGCGTTGAGCGTACGCTATTTAGCCAAAAAGACCCCATAAGCCCTATTTATTCGGCAATTATGCTGCATAAATAACCTTCAGCAACGTATATAACCAGATAACACGCCAACAGCAGCTAATGCTATTTTTATCATCTCACCACCTCGCATCCATGCTTTTTATACTGGTATAATTCATCTAATCGAAATTTAAATCCGGTTAAGGGTTTTTTATAAGGATTTTAACCCTATCTTAACAAGGTATTACAGTGGTTAGAAAATTCTTGCCCTGCTGAGCTTAATCAGACAAATTAGGCGCCGCCTTTCCCTTCTAATAACAATCTTGCGCATGAAATGTTCACATGACGCAGACTTAATTCCTGTCACGAAGCAGGGTATGAAAAAACTGAGGTACTCGTGTCAACTGCAAACAAACACACTGATGAGGCTGTCAGCCTTAACGCGTTTAAACAGCCAAAGGCGTTCTACTTAATCTTCTCAATCGAGTTGTGGGAACGTTTCGGTTTTTACGGCCTGCAGGCCATCATGGCGGTCTATCTGGTAAAACAACTGGGTATGTCCGAATCTGATTCCATCACTCTGTTCTCCTCTTTCAGCGCACTGGTTTACGGCCTGGTGGCGATTGGCGGCTGGCTGGGCGATAAAGTGCTAGGCACCAAACGCGTGATCGTTTTAGGTGTCATGGTGTTGGCGCTGGGTTATGCGCTGGTGGCATTTTCTGGCCACAACGTGAGCATCGTTTATATCGGTATGGCGACGATCGCCGTCGGTAGCGGTCTGTTCAAAGCGAACCCCTCTTCACTGCTTTCGACCTGCTACCAGAAGGATGATCCGCGTATTGATGGTGCTTTCACCATGTTCTATATGTCGATCAACATCGGTTCGCTGTTCTCGATGATGCTGACACCGTGGCTGGCAGCGAAATATGGCTATAACGTGGCGTTCTCGCTGTCGGTTATCGGCCTGGTGATTACCCTGTTCAACTTCCTGTTCTGCAAACGTATGGTGAAAGATTACGGTTCTAAACCGGACTTCGCCCCGCTGAACATCGGGAAACTGTTGATGACGTTAGTCGGTGTGGTGCTGCTGGTTGCACTGGCCAACTGGATGCTGCATCACCAGTCGATTGCGCGTTTAGTGCTGGCGGTCATCGCTTTGGGTATCGTGCTGGTCTTCGCTAAAGAAGCGTTTTCTCTGCACGGTCTCGCGCGTCGTAAAATGATCGTGGCCTTTCTGCTGATGGTTGAAGCGATTGTGTTCTTTGTGCTGTACATGCAGATGCCAACGTCACTGAACTTCTTTGCTATCCGCAACGTTGAACACAGCATTCTCGGCATTACCTTTGCCCCCGAGCAGTTCCAGGCGCTGAACCCGTTCTGGATTATGCTGGCCAGCCCGATTCTGGCTGCGGTTTACAACAAACTGGGCGATAAACTGCCCATGCCGCATAAATTTGCGATTGGTATGGTGCTGTGTTCCGCTGCATTCCTGGTGCTGCCGGTCGGTGCAAAGTTTGCCAGTGATGCCGGTATTGTCTCGGTAAACTGGTTGATTCTGAGCTACGGATTGCAAAGTATCGGTGAGCTGATGATTTCGGGCCTGGGCCTGGCGATGGTGGCACAGCTGGTGCCGCAGCGCTTGATGGGATTCATCATGGGTTCATGGTTCCTGACCACCGCAGGTGCCGCCGTTATCGCCGGTAAAGTGGCGAATTTGATGGCCGTGCCAGAGAACGTAACCGATCCGCTGATCTCGCTCGTGACTTACAGCAAGGTATTCCAGGAAATTGGTATTGCTACCGCGGTCATCGCGCTGCTGATGCTGATTACTGCACCATTGCTGAACCGTATGACGCAAGATCCGCAGCAAAAAATGCAGAAAGCCGAAGCGTAAGACTTCAGTTTTCACTCAGCCGGGCTATGCCCGGCTTTTTTGTTTTTGTCCTACGGGTAATTCCCTGATCCTCATCACTGGCAATTCCGCGTTGACGATTTATTATGCAAAGATCCCATCGCAACCTGGAGTCAACATGATGAAACTCTATTGCAAGGCAGGTGCCTGCTCGCTCTCACCGCACATCGTAATGCGTGAATGCGGGCACGACTTTACGCAGGTGAATGTCGATTTGGCGAAGAAAATAACCGAGCGCAGTGAAGATTACTGGCAGATCAACCCTAAAGGACAGGTTCCCGCGCTGGAGCTTAATGATGGCACCGTGCTGACGGAAGGCGTGGCGATTGTGCAGTATCTGGCTGATTTGAAGCCCGATCGCCATCTTCTGGCCCCCGTTGGCAGCCTGACACGCTATCACACTCTGGAATGGCTAAGCTTCATTAGCAGCGAACTGCACAAGCGATTTAGCCCGTTATTCAGCTCGACGACACCCGAAGAGTATAAAGCGCTGCTACGCGCGCAGCTGGAGAATAAATTCAGTTACGTCGATGACGCGTTGCGGGAGAAGCAGTGGCTAATGGGGCTGCGTTTTAGCGTGGCAGACGCTTATCTGTTTGTCGTCACGCGATGGGCACATGCGATTAAATTAGACTTGTCTCACCTGGATGCACTGGAAAGCTGGTTTAGTCGCGTGAAGGAACGTCCAGCGGTACAGGCGGCGCTGAAGGCGGAAGGGTTAGAGTAGAGACAAGGGCCGACAAGTCGGCCCTTTTGCGTTATAACTTCTCGGCAGCAAAGTGCTGCGTAGGTTGCGCAATCGCATCCTGCGCGGCGACCAGTTGCAGTTCATACTCGCCCATTTCATGGGTTTTCAGCATCACTTCATATACCGCTGCCGTGACGTGCTCTAGTGCATCTTGCAGTGACTTGCCGTGCAGCAAATCGACCAGCAACAGGCCGCTGGTTAAATCACCGACGCCAACCGGTTGGCGAACACCAAAATCCACCAGCGGGCGGCTGATGTGCCAGGCTTCATCGGCAGTAACCAGCAGCATTTCAAAGCGATCGCTACGACGTCCGGCACGCGCCAAATGTTTAATCAGCACCACTTTCGGCCCTTGGGTAATCAGCTGACGTGCTGCGTCCACGGCGGTTTCCACGCTGGTGACAGTGCGCTCACTGAGCATTTCCAGCTCAAGCAAGTTCGGCGCAATGATATCGCTGGCGGGTAAAGCCATCTTGCAGTGAAATTCCGCCACGCCAGGCGCAACGATGCAGCCTTTTTCAGGATGTCCCATGACTGGATCGCAGAAATACCATGCATCCGGGTTGGCCGCTTTCACCTGACGCACGATCTCAAGGATCTGCTCGCCCTGCTCGGCTGAACCGAGATATCCGCTCAATACCGCATTGCAGGTTTTGAGGCGATCGATATCCGCAATGCCTTTAACGATATCTGTTAAGTGCGTCGCAGGCATTACCGTGCCGGTCCAGTGACCGTATTGCGTATGGTTGGAGAATTGAACCGTGTTTAATGGCCAAACGTTTGCGCCCATGCGGCGCATCGGAAATTCCGCTGCCGCATTCCCGGCATGACCAAAAACAACGTGAGACTGGATTGCGAGAATATTTTTCATTTTACCCTGTACTGCCCTTGCCATAAAAAAGGGCCGAAAGTCGGCCCTGAAAGCTTACTGCCAGTTGATCAGGCAGTAATGTTTTTTACCGCGACGCAGCAGTGTGTAGCGGTTAAACAGTTTGTCAGTATCACTGAAGCGATATTCGGCGTCAGACTGTTTTTCACCGTTGAGTGCCACGGCATTGGAACCAATCATGGTACGAGCCTGGCCGCGTGATGGCACCAGCTCCGCTTTCACCAGCGCCTGTTGCAGATCGTCCTCAGCGCCCAGCGAAATGGTTGGCATGCCATCCTGCGCCAGCTGCTCGAAATCTGCCTCAGTCATGTCGTTGACCGAGCCAGAGAAGAGGCTTGCGGTGATGCGTTTAGCGGCGGCTAAGCCCTCTTCACCGTGTACCAGACGCGTGACCTGTTCAGCCAACACATATTGCGCACGCGGCGCGGTACCACTGTTTTTGTCCTCTTCTTCCAGCGCATTGATTTCGTCGATGCTTAAGAAGGTGAAGAATTTCAGGAAACGATAGACGTCAGAGTCTGCGGTGTTGATCCAGAACTGATAGAACTTGTATGGGCTGGTTTTCTTGGCATCGAGCCAGACCGCGCCGCCTTCAGTTTTACCAAATTTGGTGCCATCCGATTTGGTGATCAGGGGAACGGTTAAACCAAACACCTGGTTTTGATGCAGACGACGCGTTAAATCGATACCCGAAGTGATATTGCCCCACTGATCGGAACCGCCGATCTGCAAAGAAACGCCGTGCAGTTCGTTCAGGCAGGCAAAATCGTAGCCCTGCAACAGGTTGTAAGAGAATTCAGTGAACGAGATACCTTGATCGTCACGGTTCAAACGCTGCTTCACCGCTTCTTTATTGATCATCTGGTTCACAGAGAAGTGCTTACCGATGTCACGCAGGAAAGTCAGCACGTTCATGCTGCCAAACCAGTCGTAATTGTTGGCCGCGATGGCACTGTTACTGCCGCAATCAAAGTCGAGGAACGGCGCGACTTGCTTACGGATTTTCTCAACCCATTCACCTACGGTGTCGCTGGTATTGAGTTTACGCTCTGCGGCTTTAAAGCTCGGATCGCCAATCAGGCCGGTAGCACCACCGACCAGCGCAACCGGCTTATGTCCGGCATCCTGAAAACGCTTCAGGCAGAGCAGCGGTACCAGATGGCCCAAGTGCAAGCTGTCAGCAGTGGGGTCAAAGCCGCAATAGAGCGAAATTGGCCCTTGCGCCAGTTTCTCTACTAACGCGTCTTCATCCGTCACCTGGGCGATCAAGCCCCTCTCCTGCAATTGTTGTATCAGGTTACTGCTGGTCATCACTGACTCCAAATTGATCAGACTGCACCTAGGCTGGTACACAGCTTTCCGCTGAGTTGCGGAATCAAAAAAAACGAGGGCTATAGCATAAAGCGCTGGCGACTTCTGTGCCAGCGTTGAAAGGCGAGAAAGGTACAGTTTTAAGGCGCGAGTCGGTCGATTTTCCAGCCATCGCTTTCACGTTGATAGATGAAGCGATCGTGAAGACGATGTTCACCGCCCTGCCAGAACTCAACGGTATGAAATTTCACCCGATATCCGCCCCAAAAACTCGGTAAGGGCACTTCCCCTTGCTGGAATTTTTGCTTGAGCTCAAGGAATTTTCCTTCCAACACGCCACGCGCAGAGATGCGGCTCGACTGTTTCGACACCCATGCACCAATTTGGCTGTCTCGCGGCCGGCTGTGGAAGTATTTCAGCACCTCGAGCGGTGACAGTTTTTCGACTTCACCCAGCACCATTACCTGACGCTCAAGAAAGTGCCACGGAAAATGCAGCGCAATGCGCGGATTGTTGGCTAACTGCAGCGCTTTACGGCTGCCAAGATTGGTATAGAAAACCATGCCTTGTGCATCATAATGTTTGAGCAACACGATGCGTTGGTAAGGTTGTCCATTTTCATCCACCGTCGCGACAGTCATGGCGGTAGGATCGGGCAACTGGGCTTCGCAGGCTTGCTTCAGCCAGTTTTCGAACAGAACCAGCGGATCGTCGGGCAGATCCTTACGGCGTAATCCGCCGCGGGTGTACTCGCGACGCAGATGGGAAATAGTTTGAAAAGATGCGCTGTCGCTCATGATGATGACTCTTTCAAATTAATTGGCAGGTTGCAGCTCACAATCGTTGACGACAATCTTATCATTACGCTCGATAAATGCGCCGTTGCCCTTTGACCAGAAAACATAATTATCGTCGCTGTAACGCGTGCCAGAGGCGGACTGAGTCTGCTTCAACGTGAGCGGCTTGCCATCCATAATAAAGCTGACTTGCTGTTGCGCATTATCCAGCGTGACAGTCAGTGGCAGCGTTCCGCAACGATAATGCAGCGTTTTTGGCTGCTCGGGCTGCGTGTGCATCAAACTGCACCCAGACAAAACCAGCACAGCGCCAACGGTTAATCCTTTCAACATGGTGGGATCTCCTGAGCAAATGGTGACAACATTATAAGAAGGAATGAATGTTAAGTAAGTCAGAATCCACACTAATCACCGTCGGAGTGAGGTAACGAAACGTTACTCGCGCTGTTTTAGGCTCATGCGATGGGGCATGACTGTTGCAGTGGCTTTACAGGCGGAGGTGCTCATCGCCTCAAATGAGTGAATAAAGGCCCCGCCAAACTGTCAGTACCTCTCAGCAACGCCTGTTCATTTTACGCATTCGCCGCATACACTTTCCTGCCTGAATATGTTTGAATTCGCCCTAACATTTTTAGGCATATGGTTATGATGAGTTACATTAAGGATTTAACGAATTTCATTGAGGGCAATGCGTTTCTTTCCGCCACCTTCAGCATTATTTTATTAATTTTGACAGGTATGATTGCGCACCTGATCTGTAAATTCTTTGTGGTTAAAGTGGTGAGAAAAGTCTTTTTTAGCAGCCATAAAAAAGATGTCCCCCTCGATAAAGATGTCAGAATTTCGGAGAAACTCTCGAATTTTATCCCAGTCATTACCGTCTATTATTTTCTGCAATTTATGCCGGAACTTCCCGAGCATTTACTTATTGCTATCAAAACCATTTGCGGCATTTTGTTCTTTATTTATCTTTCACTGTTTTTTACCGAAGTGCTGGAGATCGTTAATAACTCCTATTCGAAAAAGTCGAAACGAAAAAATCACTCGATTAAGGGCTACATCCAGATAGGAAAAATACTGGTTCATATCCTCTCCGCGATCATGATTCTGGCGATTATGTCTAATAAGTCGCCAGCGATTATTATTTCCAGTTTGGGTGCTGTGGCCGCCGTCTTGATGCTGATCTTTCAGCATACTTTGCTGTCACTGGTGGCAAATATCCAGGTTTCCTCCAATGATGTGCTGCAGCTCGGTGACTGGATTGAAATGCCTGAAAACAGTATCAGCGGCGAAGTGATTGATATCGCCCTGCACACCATCACCATACGTAACTGGGACAATACGATTTCCCGCATTCCGACTAAAAACTTTTTGACGGAAATCTATACCAACTGGCAGGCGATGTTCTCCTCCGGCGCGCGGCGCATCATGAGAAGCTTCTATTTGGATCAGCGATCGGTGACTTTCGTGAATCAGGAGATGCTTCAATCGATGAGCCAAATACGTGCGGTCAGTGAGCCGCTTTCGGTGCTGCTTGATGGTCGTGATATCACGGCCGTTGGCGACCGCTGGTTTTTGGAAAATGGCATTACCAACCTCACTGTTTTCCGCAAATATCTCACCGCCTATCTTTCTCAACGTGATGATATTAATAAAGAGATGTATATCGTGGTGCGTGCGTTAAAGCCTTCACCCGATGGTTTACCGATCGAAGTTTACTGCTTCACCTCCTCCACCTTGTGGATCGATTACGAGAACACGCAAGCAGAGATATTCGAATACATCTATGCCATTGTCGGCTACTTCGATTTGCGGCTCTATCAGCACCCGGCTGGCACTGATTTCTCACGCCTCTCACAGCAGGCTCCGGCAATCAATGCGCGTGATAACCACATTTGATACAGAACGGCCTGAGTCGTAGCAGGAGGGCATCAGCGATCACGATGTTTTATTCATACCTTCGGCTGGGCTGCCGATACTCTCCTCAGCGTATGGGGAGAATTCAAAATGAAAAATTATGGCGCAGCCTTGGCCGCGATAGGTCTGTTTGCCTGGTTTACCTTGCTCTTAGCGTGTTTTCGCAGAGCACAAGAGACGGGTTTCAATCCGCTGCTCACCCTCTTACTTTTATTACCGGGTTTTTATTTCATTTTGCTCGGTGTGAATGCTTTAAAGCGCATGAACACCCCGCCCAGCAAGTAGCGTCGATAAGCCTACACACCAGGTTTACTTAACCCGCAAGCGTAATAAAGCCCGCCAACGTGCGGACAGGTCACTTTAGTGCGACACTGCGCTTGCCTGTCGGGGAGCCGCTTGACTATTCTGTCTGTTTTAACAGTGGAGGTAATATGTCAGACGAAGATCGCATCAAGAACCTTGAAGACACGGTGCATCAACTGAGAATCGAAACCCACGTATTAAGAGAAATTATGGGGCAGCAGATCGCCCTCAATAATCTTAACTACAAAGGCAAATTCGATGACGTGCTTGAAGCCTTGGCCAAAGAGTATGCAGGTCGCGGCCTGGATGAAGGTGATAACAGAGACATTCACGACGCTGTTCGTCAGTACATTAAATATGAACCGCCTTCAATGGATTGACAGTGCATCTCAGGCCACGTTTCAGGTGGCCTGCCTTTTCCTTAAATTTTGTCGTTCGGCATCAGGCTAGCGTCTCTTTCCCGCCTTTTATTTATCGTCATTATAAATTTTTAACCTCTGAATCAGTTTTACACAGCGCTTTATTTTTCCTTGGCTGTTGAAAAATATTTAGCACAGTGCCTTTTAAAGATAATTCTTAGTAACCGATTTCAGGCTTAGCAAGTAACTGTAATAAATAAAAATAACCAAAAGATACTTTTTAATTGCATGATTAATAGCTCTGTTTTTTTAAAAAAAGTCCCTACATCTTGTTTAACGTTGTCTATATTCAAATAGCTCAGTGACGAAATCCGCTCCGGTCGCAGAGCATGTACTAACTCCTACCCTTTAGCCCCCAAATCAGGGGGCTTTTTTAATCACTTCTTTAAACAGTATTTTTATTGCAACAATAAGATTGAACACCTTAATTAACCTCAAGACCGGCTGCCCTTACAAAGCATTGTGGCTATCTCTTTAACTCACGTTACGCAAGATTATTTTATGCTTCCCGCGCGACCCTATCCTTAATCAGCTTGTGGCTAAAAGAGGGTGTTATAACCAGCCCTTTCATGACACCTCAGACCACACAATTTGCACCGGATAAAATTGTACAAGCCTACTCTTTTTGTATAACGTCATGCGGTGGCATTCAGCCACGCGTAACGAACGATGCATTGCATCGCCTCTGCAGGTGTTATGGATTTCTACCTCCAGAGGCTTTTTTTTCCTGTCATCTGTTTTGAATAGACCTTTTTTCTTACTGTATCAAAGCATTATTGAGCCTTCCCTTTCCTGATTTCAAACCCCTGATTACACGTTCTTGGTTTCAAATTCCGGGTTTTAATTTCCCAGATTTATTGCAAACAGCTTATTTCTGCGTCTCAGTGTCATTACCTCATCGCTCTGATTGCCAAAATTAGAATGACGTCAGTAATTTTATAAAACACCTTTCTCTTTTTTTCTGTAACCCTGACGCTGATAAGAGCTGAAAGCGTCACGTAAACTGTTAAGAAATCATTAATTTCTCTTTGCTTTTGTTAATTTTTATTTCAATTAATACGATACTTAAATTCCACATTTCACAACCTATTGAATACAATACTTATCCCAAAAATTAGCCAGCTAACCTTTAGATGGAAAACCTTTTTTCCAAAGATCAGCCCTCTAGACCGATTAGCGCAGTATGTTACAGTGAGGAAACTCTTTGAGTCATGCCTTCACCAGGGAAATGATTTAAGAGAGATTCTAAGTTCGACAATTTCTTATATTTTCCTCTCAAAAGAGAGGATTTTTTTTGGAAAAAACACGCGCTTTTAAACGCCTCGCTCATCACTGAAAATGGATATTCGTTACCTCTGCCGTTTTTATTAACGGGCTATGCAGAAGTAAAGAGGTCTCTTTTATTATCCTGCTCCAGCCTAAAACGCCTGCCTGTAAAACGTATTCAACTTCGACAGCCTCAGAGAAATGTAAATTTTTTTGACGTATTGGCTGTCAGCTTCTTCACTGTAGAGGTCAGGTATTTATCAGGAGAAATAACAATGACTGAGCTATTACATATTCTTTCTGTTAGCGCGATTGTGGCAGGTATTTATTTAATCGACTGAACGGCTACTTAACAGCATAGCAGCCCTGCTCAGCATTAATGTAACGCAAAATTTCCGAAGAATAGCGTGAAATTGACGTAAGCAGAGCAATCAGTCATTTATTATTGGCAATAGTCGATTTGAAAAACAAAATAGTTGCAGTAAAAATAGCATAAAATTCAAATGTAAATTTAAGCTTGCAACGTGTTTAATTGTGAACACCACGTGCTTATAAAAACGCCGTTACTTTTGCAATAAATGCTTTTAACAAGACTCTATATAGCCAGGATTATTCTATCTTTCTGATTTTGTTGCTTAATTATTATCCAGTCACTTAATTCAAAGAGGAAATTTTTCACATATTGTCTACGCTATTAAGGTCTGTTTTTAATTCAAGGAGATGAAAATGAATATGAAATCCCTTTCAACTGTTGCTTTATTGGTCATTTCTTTAGGTACGCTTGCTGGATGTGCTGCCAACCAATCAATTAAGACCACAGATGGACGCACAATCGTGACTGACGGCAAACCTCAGATCGATAACGATACCGGTTTAGTCTCTTACAAGGATGCACAGACTGGCAAGGAAGAGCAGATCAACCGCAATCAGATAAGCAATATGAGCGAACTTGATAACTAATATAAGGTGACTGATATGAAAAAATTCCTGATTTTACCGCTGGCAGCACTATTGGGTATGGCTGCATTGACGGGTTGCACCAGCACAAGTTATGCCATTCATACCAATGATGGCCGCACGATCATCAGTGACGGCAAACCTGCAGAATCAGATGCAGGTTTGCTGGCTTACACCGACGCTAACGGTGTTAAACAGCAGATTAATAAAACCGATGTAAAATCGGTTTCAGAAGTACCGAAGTAATTATCGAATCGATTCCCCCAGCCGCCTCAGGGCGGCTTTTTCTTTGTGGCGTTACAGCAATGATGAACTTTTTTACTCAATCCCTGTATTTTTTTACGATTACGCTATGATTTAAGCGCGACAGGCGATCTCTCGCTCACGGAAAACCGGTCTGTAGATTACGCTTTACCAGAAGATAAGTGGCATCTGGCTCCGAAGTGGGTGAAACACAATTGATTGATACGCGCCCCAACAGCAAACCATTTACATCAACTTCACAGTTAAGTGACTTGTTACTCAGAGGCCCTCATGAATACAGTATCCAATGCATCCATGGTGTCATCGGCATTGACCTTACTGCTTTCGCTAACGAAAAAAATTTCGGATAAGCGAGTGGAAGTATTCAGCGGATATCCTGCCAATTGCAGTACCTGGCTGACTATTTATCATCGTCGGAAATCAGACAGCTGGTCTTTTGAATGGTATGACAAAAGTGGATGCAGGCGCCCTGCTGCCTTAGGGGACGTTTCTGTTTGCTTGATGCGTGAGGTCACTGACAGAGGCGCATCCGATGCGGAGCATATGTATGCGCGCAGATTGCTAGAGAAAACCGGGTTTTATGATGCCTGATAGGCGCAGGTTCAAGTCGATTTTTGATCCTGCCCTTGTGGTTTAGCGCATGTACTGCGTCGTCAAAAGCGTCCGTGAATTAAGACCATCCTGTCCGACTTGCTTTCCTGATGAAGCCCTGTGCAGAAAAACAGGCTGTTAGCGCTCTGTTTTATCTGCAAGGGCTGATTTATTTATTCGGCCAGCTTAATTCTTTCTGCTGTTTACAGTAAAAAGGGATTATTACATCTCATCGAAATAGGCTGGCGAATATTATTTAATGGAAAAATCAATTTCACCTTCATGATACCTATCGCGTTGTTGTTTCCTGTTCTCACTATTTATCTTTATCAACCACAAACTAAACTGCTTAATAAGCTGATTCGCCTCAGCTTCGTCTGCAGCAGAAGTAATAAACAGTTTGCCTTTCGCATTACTTGTTTGGTCAGTTACGTATATTTCATAATCTGAACCATATTGGCTACTGATGACTGCTGAGAAATGAAGTGTGGACCAAAGCTCAATCCTGGTTTGAAACTGCTTAAAGTTCATTACATCTACCTGGTTCTATTATCATTACGCCCAAACGCAATCGATCTGGTCGGGCCAGGTAAATAATAGTGTAATCGCTCGCCGCAGCAGTGATAAAAAAAGCTTTTTTTCAACCTCATCTAACGCATTGATTCAACGCTTAGCAGAACAGTTGTTGCCTGCTTTCATTGGCCTGGCCGCACTGTGTCAGCCAGACCCGCCGCCATTCATGTGTCAGATGAAACTTTTCATTACGCCGGCCTTATTGATCGATAAACAATCAGGTCAGCGCCTGCTTCACAAATCTATTTTTTTTCACTGCGTGCTGTCAGTAAGGTGATAAACGCAGCCAGCAGCAACAGCGCGGCGCTTAAGGCAAAGGTGCTTTGATAACCGCGATGATCAAACATCAGGCCACCGGCGGTTGAACCGAGCGCAATGGAAAGTTGCACCACCGCGACCATCAATCCACCTCCCGCTTCGGCATCGTTTGGCAGGGTTCGTGCCAGCCATGTCCACCAGCCAACAGGAGCTGCAGTGGCGACTAATCCCCACAGCGCCAGCAACACCATTACCAGACCGGTTTGATGACCAAAATCAATCAGCGTAACCGCGATGATCGCCATCGCGACTGGAATCACAATTAAGGTGAGATAGAAGTTTGCCCGGAGAAACAGGCCAATCAGTAAAGTCCCCATAAATCCTGATGCACCTATCACCAGTAACGTCAGAGATAAGGTGGAGACATCAACCTGCGTGATATTTTCGAGGAAGGGACGCAAATAAGTGAAGAGCGCAAATTGCCCCATAAAAAACAGGCCGCAGCCGAGCAGCCCGCTAACCACTAAGCGGCGAGACAGCAGGGATATCACCCCGCCACGCTTTTGCTGCGCTTTATCCATGGCCAAGGTCGGTAAACTGATCCATTGCCAGATAAAAGCAACTAAAGAGACGGGGATCAGGCAAAGAAACGCGCCTCGCCAGCCCATCATCGCGCCGAGATAGCTGCCTAAGGGTGCGGCGATAACCGTTGCCAGCGCATTACCGCTGTTAAAAATTGCCAGTGCTCGCGGCACGCTGGCGCTGGGTACCAGACGAAGAGCAGTAGCCGCCGACAGTGACCAGAAACCGCCGATGGCTACACCGATCAACGCTCTGCCCGTCATATAGATAACGTAGCTGTTTGCTAAAGCGATTACCGCACTTGAGGTCATCATCAATGCCGTCATAGCCAAAAGCAGCTGTTTGCGATCCAGGCTACCGGCAACGGATGAAATCAGCAAACTGGTCAACACCGCCAGCGCACCGGAAATCGAGATTCCCTGTCCCGCCAGCCCTTCGCTGATGTGAAGATCCTGAGCAATAGGACTCAGCAAACTGACTGGCATAAATTCTGATGCCACCAGCGCAAAGACACACAATGTCATCGCCAATACACCGCTCCAGCAGGCCGTTTCCTCAACTTCTTTTTTTACCATCTGTATCTGATCAGTCATAACTTTCCTCGGGCGCCATTATTGCGCAGGTAAATTTCAGGCAAGCCGAAGCCTTTGCGTGCACCAAAAGGAATACGCAGAAATTTTAAAATGTAGGGGGATAAAAGGTGTCGTTAAAATTCTACAGAAGTCGCACAGCAGGACAAGCTAATGAATGCTTACTGAGGTTATAAGTGACATTTATAAATGACAGGGGTGATCGGCATGATCAAACGTAATCTCAATGACCTGCTTTCCTTCGTTACCGTGGCACGCGAAGGCAGTTTTACCCGAGCGGCAGCCCATTTGGGCGTGACTCAGCCCGCGCTGAGCCAGGCGATTACTTCTCTGGAAAACCGTTTGAAGATTCGCCTGTTAACGCGTACCACGCGCAGCGTATCGCCCACCGTTGCTGGAGAACGCTTATTGCTGGCGATTGGGCATCGATTCGATGAAATCGAGACGGAACTGGAGATTCTTACTGAACTTAGAGAAAAACCGGCCGGCACAGTGCGCATTACCAGTGGTGATCATATTTTACGTACCACGCTGTTACCGAAACTCACGCCTCTGATGCATCAATATCCGGATATAAAAATTGAGTTCAACGTGAATTATGGTTTCACCGACATTGTCGCAGAAAGATTTGATGCGGGTGTGCGTCTTGGCGATACCATTGATAAAGATATGATTGCTGTACCGATTGGGCCGCAACTGCGAATGGCGGTTGCCGCCTCGCCTGCCTATTTCTCACAGAACCCGCCTCCCCTTACGCCGCGCGATCTTATGCAGCACAGTTGTATCAATGTACGGATGGTAAGCGGCGGCGGGCTGTACGTTTGGGACTTCGAACATCAGGGTAAGCAGGTGAACGTTCGGGTTGATGGGCAAGTGATTTTCAACACCTCTCTGCATGTGGTGGATGCCGCGTTGGCGGGGCACGGCATTGCCTGGCTGCCTGAAGAGGAGTTTTCGCCTTATCTTAGCGAAGGTAAATTGGTGCGGGTGCTTGAAGAGTGGTGCCCCCCTTTTGCTGGCTATTACCTCTATTACCCCAGCCGTCGCCAGCCGTCGCCGGCATTTTCGCTGGTGGTTGATGCATTGCGCGTTAAAGGCGCATCGATGCGCATTGCTGGCAGCGAAGCGTAATACGTTGTGCCTTTGCGAGCGTCATTCACCATGCACTTTTAACAACGTCTCTGCCGCAAGTTTACCTAACGCGTTAGCGGCAAACGGACTATCCCCGGTGAGTACTTTGCGGTCTTTATGCACCGTGCCTTTTATGTCGTCGTTTATGAGTTTAAGACCCAGCGCTTCCAGTTTTTCACCAAAATACCAGGTCAGATGTCCAGGCATGTAACCGATATCCGGCGTTTGCTTGTCAATAGCATCAGGGAAAGCAGCGATGGCGTAACCCTGCAGTGGGTTATCGCCTTTATCCAGAGAGATAAAGGCCGCAGGCCCATGGCAAATTGAAATCAGATGGCGATCGTTTGCCAGCGTCCAGCGGATAGCGTCAGCAACTGCCTGGCTTTCAGGCAGACCAATCAAAGCGCCATGTCCACCAGGAATAAATATCCCCGCATAGTCTGCGTGAGGATTGAGTGCCTTAACCACTTCGCTCAACTTCAGAGGCGAACGAAACAGCGGCAAGCTACGGTTAAGAAATCCCACTACGGCTTCATCCTGTTCTGGCATGGCCCAAAACTCGAACTTGACCATTTGCCCTGAGAGGGTAGCAACGTCAAAGTTAAAACCCGCCTGATGCAGGTGATACAAGGGAAGCAGCGTTTCAACCGGATGGTTCCCGGTTGAAAAGAGCGTATCGTTTTCAAGCGGCAAATACCGCTCATCGGTGCAGATCACCAAAATTTTTTTATTGCCTGCATAAGGCTTTTCGTACTCGGTGTCATTGAGGTCAGATTTAGGCTGCGTAAACTGGCTGAGCGAATACGCTGAAGGAAAATAGGCGTTGTGTTCCGCTTTATCGGGTGTGGGTAATTTGCTGAGTTCGGCTGACATCATTTTATCTCCATGCTAGTTACGGTTAAGCATAGAACATCGCAGCAGTGCATTTTGAAACCACAAACCATGTTGACGGGCTTATGTTTTCTGTGTGCGTTCGCTGTTGCTTGGATGAGTTATCTTATCGTGAAGTCAGCAGCAGCCGATGCTGATAAGGGTTACTGTGTGTTTTCGCACATTAAGCTCATCGGCTGCATTGCGTTTTTTGGGGTTAGCTTTTGACTTCGACCAGTATCAGCGGGCACTTCTTCACTTTGCATGCCTGCGAATAAGCCAGTGAACAGACAGAACAAAGGTCTCTCATTGATTCATATTCATACTCCATGAAATAACGGAACCGTCCGCCGCAAGAGTCCGTTCTCCAAAATCTTTGCGGCTCAAGAATTTCATCCAACTGCATGAATGTCAGGGCTGATGGGTTATGAAACCCGACTCGTACACGATATGTGGTCATGACCTGATTATTCCTGCACAACCCCTTCCCGGCCAGACGGTATTTATTTTCAATGCGATAGCCTTCGCTTATCAGCTCGGCTGATAGCTAATGCCTGTGGAGAGAACCATTCACCGTTAACGGTTGTTATTGGGCACGGACGGGAATGCGCATTGAACTGCTGCAGGTAATCAGCACGCTCGGATTACTAGCCACTTTACAGTCGCCTTTTAGCCGCAACAAAAGGCGTAATCAGGATAAGTTGCGGTGTCGTTTTAATAGGCAATCAAACCAGGGGATGATCAATTCTCTCTACTAACTCTGCCCCCTGATGTTTAATGCTGCCGACGGCTTTATCAACCGGATGCCAGGCAAACGCCTTTTCCGGCAGTGCGGCGTCTTGCGCAATTTCTTCCGCACGTTCAGGCGTTGTTTCAGGGCTTAGCCATTCGGCAACGGCATCCGATGAGAGCACCAAGGGCCGGCGATCGTGAATATCGACCATGCCTTTATTGCTGGCCGCCGTAATAATCACAAAGCCTTCATGACCATGATCTTTGTCGTAAGGCGCTTTGCCGATGGCCGCAAAGAACAGCGGCTGCTTGTTCTGGTGATAGATAAAATAGGGCTGCTTGTGGCTGGCATCTCTTTTCCATTCGAACCAACCGTCAGCAGGTACAACAGCGCGTCCATGGTGCCACAGCGGTTTAAACATACGACCACTCGCTGCCGTTTCGCCGCGCGCGTTGATCAGCGGTTGTTTATGCCACCAATCTGGACCATAACCCCAGTAAACCGGATCCAGATGAAGATGTTCATCTCTTTCATTCAACAGCAAGACTTTAGTGCCAGGTGCAACGTTAAATCGCCCTATTGGCTGCGGATCGTAAATGATTTCGTCATCTTTGATTTTTAACGCATCAAAATATTCATTTCTGCTGTTGTACTGCGCAAAACGTCCACACATGGTGTTTATTCAACGATGTGATTGCTCAATATTCAAAGCATAGCAAAGCAGAAAATGAATTGGCGTTGAGCATAATTTTCATGAGGCATTATGCATAACGTCGTCACTGGCTGGCGGTGTTAAGCCAGCGAATGCGCAGCGTATCGCGAGCCATACGTTGCAGAACAACGACGCCATCTATTTTTGCTGCTGACGGAATCGAGCGACTTTTGCTCGGTTACCGCACAGCGCCATGCTGCACCAGCGGCGACGATGTGCTTTGGTGCGGTCAAAAAACCAAAGCGTGCATTCTGGATGTTCACATTCACGCACCAAATTGAAATCCTTTTCTGCGAGCAGCGAAGCAGCAAGATCCGCCATCGGCTCCAGCCACTGAGCGGGCGTTTGATTAGCATAAATTCGGGTAATTCTCAGCGAACCCTGTTCGTCCGTGACAAGCTTTTTATAACTGTTTGCCAGCGCCAAATAACGGTTCAACTCTTCAGGATGAAGCCGCTCACCCTTTTTTTTGTGCAATACCAAACGTCTGATCGTTTCGCGCAGTTGGCGCGCTTCCTGCAACAGTGCGCCGGATTCATATTCGGTTGAGTCGGATAGCCCGTTCAACCCAGCTTGTATGAACCAGGTTTTAACATCGTCATCTGTTTGGAAAAAATCATGCGGTTGTCCATCGACCTGCGCCACTGTATTGATGAAATCAAGCGCAGCATGATCCGCGAGATACCACGGGCCGCTTCCTGAGTGCGTTTGAACAAGAGAAGACATTGAACACCCCAAAACTGTAAAAATCTATCGCCATCGTAACCGATAAAATCCCATTTGAACAGTTACTACATAGCCTGATCAACGACTTAAAAAATAAAAATAGTGTCTCGATATCTGCATATGCCATTGATTAGAAATATTTTTATAAAATAATTTATATAAGAATCGCTTTGGCAAACTCTGTAACCCTTAAATTAGCAATTGACTGGTTACAACAGGCGCGCATACTGAACGCCGTAACCACTAAATCTATTTTTAACAGTTACCTTTAAGGAATATTGCCATGACAATGAATCAGCATTTCCCGGTGCGCTATCAATTTGCCAAAGCCGATGGCGTCCGGGTTTTCTACCGCGAAGCCGGTGAACCTTCTCATCCCACCCTGCTGCTATTACACGGCTTTCCAAGCTCCTCTCACCAGTTTCGTGAGTTGATTCCTTTGCTGGCTGATAAGTTTCACCTGATTGCCCCTGACTTGCCCGGTTTCGGTTTAACTGAAGTTCCTCCAGAACGTCATTATCACTACAGCTTCGATTCACTTGGCCAAACCTTAACGGACTTTGTTGATGTTCTGGGGCTGGAAAGCTATGCGTTATATGTCTTTGATTACGGTGCACCTGCGGGTTTGCGGCTTGCCCTTAATTATCCTGAACGGGTAACGGGTTTCGTTTCGCAAAACGGTAATGCGTATCTGGAAGGATTAGGTGACGCGTGGGCACCGGTTCAAGCTTACTGGGCTAATCCCAGTAAGGAGAATCGCCAGGTTGTTCATGACGCCATATTGAACCTGGAAGGCACGCGTTGGCAGTATCTGCATGGCGTAACAGAGCCGGAACGCGTCGCGCCGGAAGCGTATTATTTGGATGCTTTGTGGCTTGAGCGTCCCGGCAACAAGGAAATTCAGCTCGATCTGTTTCTGGATTATGCAAACAATCTGTCACGTTATCCCGATTTTCAGGCTTTCTTCCGTAAAACGCAGTTACCTGCGCTGATTATTTGGGGGGAGCACGATCCCTTCTTTATTCCACCGGGCGCTGAAGCTTACAAGCGTGATAATGCCAATGCGGTGGTTGAGCTGCTGGATACCGGACATTTTGCGCTTGAAACCCATGTTGGTGTGATTGCCAAACGCATCCGCGACGTGCTTGGCGGTGAACAACGTTGATCCTTTTTCTGAAACTGCCGTGCGCGTCATGGCAGTTTTACCGTTAATAAACCCAACCGATAAAGCGATAAATGTGCTCAACGCTTTTTGCTCTGTGACCTACCTAGCAAATAATGCAGATTACCCGTTGACCGTTAACACTCAGGTTATAATTGGTTGGAAGATTGTGAAAACCGTTGCCCTTTCGTTATTAGCGTATTCGATGAGAATCTTTTTTTAAAATGACGCATTAATATTATTTTCAATATGTTTAATGTGAAGATTTTTAACAGACGGTGTATAACCATCCTAATAATTACGCTGTTCTTTTTTGCATTGAAAATGCATTGAGCATCAATCCTCAGGCAAAGCATTAAAGATGGATATGTGCTGCCTTCACCTGACAGATGAATATGCGGTGAAATGACAGCAAAATTAAATAGGTAATTCAGCGATCGCTAGAGGTTTACTATGATCCAGCTCCGAATTCCTTTTCTGGTCATTTCACTGTTACTCACCGGTTGTCAGGTTACACCTGATGACGCAAGAAATAAGCCTGCTGCTTTCCAGATGCATAGCAATAGATCTTCTCAGCAATTAAGCGAGTGTATTTATAACGCCTGGTCAACGACTGCCGTTATTGCTAAAGATGAGACATCTCATATCGAAAAAACAGAGCAGGTAACCAGCGTGTATACCTGGGAAGATTCGATGTTTGCTGATATCTATTCAAGAGGAAAAGGGTCTGAAGTGAAATTCTATAAAACCTTTGAAATGGGTGATTCCGTGCAGAGCGATCGTCTGTCACTTCTCAAAGCCTGTCTGTAATGCGGTGAATGGCTGATACGATTCTACGCGCACGGGTACTAACCCGTGCGCGTAGCCATTAGGCTCTTATTTGATAGAGCCAATGTTCCATATCGCTGGCTGGCAGCGGTTTCGAAAAGAAGTAGCCCTGAATTTGGTCGCAACCATACTCTTTAAGCAGGCGCAAAGTCGCTTCTGTCTCGACCCCTTCGGCCAATACCGTATAGTCCAGCTCTTTTAACATGCGAATAATGCTTTTGACAATAATGTTGGATGGAGCATCATTTCCCAGACGTGTAATTAATGACATATCAATTTTAATGACATCCAACGGAATATCCTGAAGATAACTGATATTGCTATAACCGGTACCAAAGTCATCCAGTGAAATAATAAAGCCGTAGGATTTGAGCGATTCCAACCCTTTAATAGCGACATCGCTTTCAGTGATCAGCTCATTTTCCAGACATTCAATACCAATGAGCGTTCTCGGCAGTTCCGCTGCATCTATTTTTGCTGCTAGCGTGCTGGCAAAATCAGCTTTAGAGAACTCTTTTTCACTGACGTTAATCGATACGGGAATCAGCGTATACTCGACGTTCCATTTTTTTAATTGATCAATGACCCGACTAATAATCCACTCGGTGAGATCAGAGAGTAGGTTGGTTTTTTTCGCTAATGGAATAAAATCTGCCGGGAATAATTCCCCTCTTTCAGGATGATTCCAGCGAATCAAGGCTTCGAGTCCCACTGTTTTGCCTGTCTTCAGGCAAACCTTCGGCTGATAAGCAACATACAGGCCCTCATCCTTTTTCAGCGCCACGGCGAGATCATTCATGATAAGAAAATCATCGGTGTGGCGTGTGTCATAAGATTCATCGAAAGACATCGCGCTAATGTCTTGTCCAATGGCTTCATGCAGCGCACTCACTGCCTGACGTAGTATCTCATTGGCACACATTTCAGCGGGAGTAAATACCGTTTCTCCGGTATAAACCTCCAGTTCAATCGCAATATTTTCGGCCAATTCCGCATTCATACCTTGCAGGAGCTGGCTAACTTTTTCCGCGTTCAAAGCCCCTTCACTCTCCTGAATGATCGCAAAACGACCTGGAGCAAACGAATAAAGCTTTTTCCCCGCTTGTAAGTGAAGTCGATCGGCCACCAACGAGGCCATCTGCCGGAGCAATTTCTCAACCGGAGCAATGCCTACCGTGCGTGCGAGTTCATAAGAGCGCGGAATATCGATGCAATCGATCAATATCAATCTAAAGGTATGATGAGGCTGATTGACCACAAGTTGCTGAATATCTCTGATCAGCCGTTGGCGGTTAGGCAAATGCGTCATGAAATCTGCGAAACCGGCATGGCTCCAGGCATCCAGAAATGACATCACCAGATTTGCCATTAATTTTAGCGTGGTGAGTTTGGCTTCACTGAATTCGTGAGGTTGCACATCTGTGACGCAAAGCGTTCCCAACGCGGAACCTTCATTATTCATCAGTGAAACGCCCGCATAAAATCGAATATGCGGTTCACCTTCGACAAAAGGATGCGCCGAAAAGCGAGCATCGAGCAGCGTGTCATGAATGACAAGTTGCCCCTCTCCCTCTATCACATGACGACAAAGAGAATCTTCTCGGGTTGACTGTTTAAGCGCAAAATTGCGTGCAGCTTTAATATATTGGTTGTCATCATCAATGATGGAAATGAAACTTCCTGAAATGCCTAGCACTTGTCCGGCCAGATGAACAAACTCTTCCAGCACCAGATCCCTGCTTTCATCAGGTGACATAAGCGCTTTAACCGCTTTGAGACGTCTTTCTTCGTAGCCACTTTGATTACTTTGCACTGAAGCCTCCATCGACTGCGGGCGAAAAACACAAAAAATTAACGCCAAAAATAGAGGAAGAAAATAGCATCAACTTCTATTAGTTTACGGGCGAAACTGTATCACAGGCTCCGCAATTCCTTACTAACATTTACATCCGAAACAAGACGATTCGTATTTCACCTAGGTCAAAAGAAGTATAAATCCACTGTCGTCAGGATTTCATCGAAAAAACGCTTTTTGCGCAAAAAAGGTTAAACGATTCAGCCTGCTTCAATCCTGCTCATGAAAAGGTATATGCAGCGAGCTAAAAAGGGGTGTACATGCCCTATCAGCCCTGTTTTAGCGAAAGTTTTGCGGCTTTTCCGTTCTAAATCCCAACCCAATCAGCCGACCGAAAACGAAACGCAGAAAAGGAAGGCGGCGAATCAGGGTGGGCATCTTGCTTTTACCCGTGGATTTTCCTTTGTTGCTGCTCATTTTTATCTGCAGAAATTGGGTCGCAACCGTAGGGAACTGCCGCCGCTTCTGTACTTTCTCCAGATCGCGCAGTTGCACTTCGCCCTTTAGCAACGGCACGGTTAACGCGTTGGCCGTCGCAACGGCATCCTGAATGGCCAGATTGACACCGACACCACCAATGGGCGACATCGCATGTGCCGCATCGCCGATGCAAAGCACGCCAGGCTTCATCCATTTATCGAGCCGGTCAATGCGGATAGAAAGCAGCTTGAGCTGATCCCACTCAACGAGTTCATTCATACGCGTTTCGGAAAAAGGGGCGACCGACGCAATGCTCTTTTTTAACGCGGGCAGACCCGCCGATTTGAGTGCAGTGAAATGGTCTTTCGGAATGGTATAGCCGCATTGCCAGTTATCGCCGCGATCGATGATGATGAAATTTTGACGCGGGCCTTTGTGTCCCATCTCCCATTTCGGATCGCCCTGCTGTTTACGCAAGCTAAACCAAATGACATCGCGTGATGCACCGAATACCCGGCTTGTCAGACCGGTTTTTTCTCTGACCGCTGAACGACGCCCATCGGCACCAATTACTACGCGAGCACGAATAGCGAACAGCCGATGTTCTGCTGAGGCCTTTACCCCGCAAACCGCCTCTTTTTCATACAGGAAGTCATCAAATCGGGTCGATTTAAGCAAAGTAAAGCCGGGGAATTGGGCACTTTTCTCTGCCAGAAAATTCAGGAAATCCCACTGTGGCATAAAAGCAATAAAGCGGCATTTTACCGGCAGACGTGAAAAGTCAGCCATGGTGACTTCCTGCCCCGCCACTTCTGCCTGAAGTTTTTCCGCGCGTTGATGAGGTAATTTAAGCAACGCTTCAAGTAACCCAAGGTGATGCATGATTTGCAACGTAGAGGGGTGAATGGTGTCGCCGCGAAAGTCGCGCAGGAAATCGGGATGTTTTTCGATCACCACAACGCGCAAGCCTGCGCGGGCAAGCAGGTAGCCAAGCATCAAACCTGCCGGGCCAGCGCCGACGATACAACAGTCAGAGGAGATGATTTCAGTAGAGGATGACTTCATAGCGAATCCTTCATTTTGTATGAAGTCAGTTTATGATAATAATTATCATTTAGACAAGGAGAGAGTCAGCTTACTTTCCTTCAAAAAAATCTTCAGGCAGCTGACCGGGTGCCCTATTAATGACGTCGTCATTATCAGCCCCTTCATTTTTCATACAGGTTACCTGAGCAAATTCAGGAATGATCACATAGGGATAAGCCGGTCCCTCATCTCTAAAACGATGCATATCATCAATGAACTCATTCGGATAAATGAGTACCCACAAAATTCGACAAATCAGTTGATATATCTTGTTTAGGATCAATAGACATAGAACTCCTCATTTACGCCAGGAAAGAGGTTTTGTTTAGCGCTCTCCTGAAGAAAACTGGCAATACCTGAATGAAGAACTCGATAAGCTATTGGTTCCGATGTGAAGATATTCTTCTGCGTCAATCCCAGCAATCCCGCGCCGGTAAAAAAAATACTCGCACCCTGTCGCCAGGAAAATAATAACGGGAGAATTTAAAAATAAGAAGGTGAAGCCGTTTTCTTAAATTTTATATTTACACATCCTGGCGCACATTTTTTATGCTTCATGCTTATAAAACCCAAGACTTTTAAACAGTGCATTTCATTGCTGGGCCGGAGCATATAACCGTCTATTAACGCATTATAACGAAAGGAATAAATAATTTTTTCGATGGTATAGCCGATGGCGTCGCTCCCTATTAAAGGGAACGATACGTTCCGTTCGGCAAGTGTAAACGGGAACGGGCAGCAGGACTTGAACCCGCATCGTCAGCTTATCAGCTGCCGTAATGCCTTATACCACGCCCGTATCGCTTACTGATTTTCAGTTTTTCCTGTCTGTTTCGGCCAGAGAACCGCTAAGCGCCCGATAATCAGAATGCGCAGCGGTGTTTTGAAGACAGGATTCGAACGTCATTATGGCCCGGCATTGCGCGCAGGATGCTCCATGGCTGCGCAATCGCGTTTCGCTGCAAAAAGTAAATTGGAATTTTTTACAGCCGCATGAGGGACATTCAAAAGTTAGCATACTAAGAATCTCAGCCTGGATTAAAAATGATGGCTATAGATATTATCCATAGATTAGTAGCATTGATAATAATGCGCTTATTTATTGAAGCAAGCGCAAGCGGCAATTAACCCGCAAATGCGATCACCCTTTTTAGCCAAGTCCTTCATTTATCCAGTAATATAATCGTGTGCTATATTATTATGTTATATACCCTGCGCAATTAATTTTGAATAATTTGGTAACCCGCTCATTTCAAAGAGGATATTATTATGCCGCTAGGACAATTTTACATATTGGATAACCCTGACATTGAATTTACAGGAAATTATCACATTGACACGGTGAATGATAAATCCTTCCCCTCGCGGATAGTGCTTGAAATACAGAAACAAGCCCAACCAGTGGAGGCGTTCAGTTCAATGAGCATTGGCCAGGATATAACATTTGTTTCCTCAAGCGGCGAAGCCACTCACGTCTACTTGATTAGCGAAACGGAAAACCACTTTATATTTTCTTCACGCGGGTAACGTCGGCCCTTTAAGGGCGAGACGGCAATGAAAAGTGCCCTGATAAGGTATTAATTGGGTTTACTCGGGAAGTCAGGGGAAATATAACGGCAGCGGCTGGCAGAGAAGCGAACAGGGGCGAAAACGCCCCTGTAAACGATTAAGCCGGAACAGAGAGTGCTTTCTGGCTGCGTGACCAAACGCGATGTGATGCCATCGCAGAAAGGAATTCATTCATGAACGCATCTTCAGCTTTGCTGTCTTCGATAATGCCCTCTTCAACGTCAGCATCGCCCAAACCAAACTGCGCTTTGAAACGACGGGCATCGCCACTTAAACCGACCACTTTTAAGTGCTTATACGCTTCCAGCAGGAAGTAACGCGCATCACCGCTGAGCAGCAGCGCGTCAATGTTGCCGTCTGGGACGATAACAGCGTCAAAGGTGAGCGAAGGCAAGCCGTTGAACGTTGCGTCGACAGGCAGCACCGAACCATCATCTGCACGAACCTGACCCATGTGCGAAGCCAGCAGTTTTGCATGTACACCCTGCGCTTTCAGTGCCTGCAGAATCGTTAATACATCGGCCGATTTTACCCCATCACTCAGCAGCAGCGCGACCTGACGGCCTTTGATACTGCCGCCTGGCGTGGCGTAAAGGCTGAGGCTGCTGTCTTTGGTCAAGCCATTCACCTCTTTTGGCGGCGCCGTATTCAACTGCTCTTCCGTCAGCGCAATACCAAGATTTTCCGCCACGCCCTGCGCGAGCTTTATATCTATACGCAGCAGGTGATCGAGTACACGTTCACGAATATAAGGGCGAGCCACCTTACTCAGCTCGAAAGAATAGGCACCGATAATATGCTGCTGCTCAACAGGTGTCTGGCTTTGCCAGAACAAACGCGGCTGAGAATAATATTCACCGAACGACGCGCTGCGCTCGCGGACCTTATGACCTTCTACGCGTTCCTGATAACTCTCAAAACCGCCCCCTTTCGCTGCCGGTGGCGTTTCGCGCGGCCAGTTGTCATTAATGGAGTTAGGTTCATAGTTGGCAGGATTGGTGTCGATCTCCATGCGATGCATGCCCTGACGCTGGAAATTATGGTAAGGGCAAACGGGGCGATTAATCGGAATCTCGTGGAAGTTGGGTCCACCAAGTCGGCTAATTTGCGTATCGGTATAGGAGAAAAGACGGCCCTGCAACAGCGGATCGTTCGTGAAGTCGAGACCGGGAACAATATGACCGGGGTGGAATGCAACCTGTTCAGTTTCAGCAAAGAAGTTGTCTGGGTTACGGTTCAGCACCATTTTACCCACCAGCTGAACGGGAACCAGCGCTTCGGGGATCAGCTTGGTGGCATCAAGAAGGTCGAAATCAAACTTAAACTCATCTTCTTCTGGAATCAGCTGTAGCCCCAACTCATATTCTGGGAAATCACCCGCTTCAATCGCTTCCCAGAGATCGCGGCGATGGAAATCAGGATCGCGGCCAGTGAGCTTCTGTGATTCATCCCACAGCAGTGAGGCTTTACCCGCCACCGGCTTCCAGTGAAAACGCACAAAGGTCGCTTTGCCTTCGGCATTAATCAGCCGGAAAGTGTGGATACCAAACCCTTCCATTGTGCGGTAGCTGCGCGGAATACCACGGTCTGACATTGCCCAGATGACGTTGTGCAGCGTTTCGGGTTGCAGCGAAACATAATCCCAGAAGGTGTCATGTGCACTCTGCCCTTGCGGAATTTCATTGTGCGGCTCTGGTTTTACCGCGTGGACAAAGTCAGGGAATTTGTGAGCATCCTGGATAAAGAAAACCGGCGTGTTGTTACCGACTAAATCAAAAACGCCCTCTTCGGTATAAAATTTCGTGGCGAAGCCGCGGATATCGCGCACGGTATCGGCCGATCCCGCGCCGCCCTGAACGGTAGAGAAGCGAACAAAGACCGGCGTAATCTTGTCGGGATCGTCGAGAAAATCAGCTTTAGTAAGATCTTTTAGTGAGCGGTAAGGCTGAAAATAGCCGTGCGCTGCTGAGCCACGGGCGTGGACGATACGCTCCGGGATACGTTCATGGTCAAAATGCGTAATTTTTTCACGTAAAATAAAATCTTCAAGCAGCGTCGGGCCGCGTGTGCCGGCGCGCAAGGAATTCTGGTCATCGGCAATTCGCAGGCCCTGATTGGTGGTTAGGGCGGCATTTTCACCGTTTTTTCGGTTAGCAGCTAACTGGTCAAGCTTAGCATTATGCGTATCAGGCGCTTTAAGACTCCCGGGCGCCGTAGGCTCTTTCCCTGGCGGTGTAGGATGTGAAGAGGATTGATGTGAAGCATCTTTAGGTGCCAGTGAACCTAACCCTGGTTTAGCAGATTCCGGCCCGGTTGACGGCGCGCGGTGGCTCATCTCTTTATTGTCTTTCTCTTTCGACATTGCGCATTTCTCCTGTAGTTATCGCTTATCACGCGATTAACTATAGAACACCCTTTTGGATACACTGAGAAAGAACAAGGATTTAGTAATTTATCTGGAGGATGTGTTCAATCAGAGCGGGAGACGCGGAATAATGGCGGTATGCGGAAGGAACGCCCGATAAAGTTTAATGGGCTTCGTTATCTGCAGTAAGCGAGCCATCTGAAAACAGCCAACGTTTTAAGATCGCCCGCAGCGCCAGATAATGCGATTCTTTGGAATAAACTCGTCTGCCTGCGCGTTTACATGATGCTAAAACTCAACGCCGATAGAGAGGGTTTGCGGGATAGATCGCACCCAAAATGCTCTTTTCACGCGCCCCCGTTACGGCAGGCAGGTTGCCCGGCATGCCTGACATCGTGCGAAAAGCCAGCCAGGCAAAAGCCAGCGCTTCCATATCATCACCGCTGATGCCTGCTGCATCGGTGGTGGTGACTTCGGTTCCGGGAAGATGTGCCGCAAGACGCGCCATCAACAACGGATTTCGGCTACCGCCACCACACACCATTAACCGATCGCAGCCATCATTGAGTTGAACCTGCTGTGCGATAGTTAATGCCGTGAATTCAGTGAGCGTTGCCTGAACATCTTGCGGTGCTACACCAGGAAAGGCACGCAGATGCTGCTCCAGCCAACCTAAGTTAAAGTATTCACGCCCGGTGCTTTTAGGCGGCGGCAAAGCCAGCCAGGGTTCGCGCAGTAAATTCTCCAGCAGCGCAGAAATCAGCGTACCGCTTCGGGCCCAGTGTGCATCTTTATCGTAAGGCTTGCCCTGATTGCGCCAAATCCAGGCATCCAGCAGCATATTGCCTGGCCCGGTATCAAAACCACGCACCGGCTGGCCAGGGATCAGTAAAGAGAGATTGGCGATACCGCCAATGTTCAGCACCATGCGACGTTCGGTGGCATCCATTAACAGCGCCTGATGAAAGGCGGGTACCAGCGGCGCGCCTTGTCCACCTAACGCCATATCACGCCGACGAAAATCGCCCACCACGGTAACGCCGGTTGCCGCGACAATCTGATTATTGTCACCAATTTGTAGGGTATTGGGTGCTGCGCTTAGCGGCTCATGCCAAACCGTTTGCCCATGGCAGCCAATCGCGACCACATCGCTGGCTTCCAGCGATTCACGCTGCATTAAGGTCAAGACCGCTTCAGCAAACAGCTTGCCCAGACGTGCATCTAATTGGCCCAACTGCGACAGTGTTAATGTTTGTCCCTGGCAAATCGCCAAAACCTCATGACGCAATTCCTGCGGTATTGGATGGCAGTAGCTCGCCTGTTGTGCAACCATATTTTCATCAATGGCTGCCAGCACGACATCGACACCATCCAGACTGGTGCCGGACATTACGCCAATATAACGTCCTGATTTCATTGTTATTCCTTACTTCCGCCGGGAAGTTCATTGCTGATGTGGGTAGCCTGACAAATTCTGCTGGCTAATTCTATGATTAAATGTTTCTTTCTACCGTGACACAGCAGCAAATACCGTAGGGCAACACTATTTTGTCATCGATTGAATTATTGTTGACGCCTCGTAGTCTATGCTTCCGCCAACCGCGTTTTTTCGGACTAAGATTAATTTGCCAGGTTTGTGCTTATACTGTTTTCAGGATATCGCGATAAACGTGGCGCATTCTCGATTAAAGGAGTTTTTAAATGATTAAGCGTGTAATTGTGGTCGCTTTGACCGGTGTGATGCTGGCAGGTTGTAGCAATACAGATACCTTGTCAGGTGATACCTATAGCGCAAATGAAGCTAAACAGGTCCAGAGCGTTTCTTATGGCACCTTGGTTTCTGTCCGCCCGGTTAAGATTCAGGGTGGCGATGAGAATAACGTAATTGGTGCGATCGGGGGTGCTGTGCTGGGCGGTTTCCTGGGCAATACCATCGGCGGCGGCACGGGTCGCAGCCTGGCAACAGCCGGTGGTGCGGTATTAGGTGGCGTAGCGGGTCAAGGCGTGCAAGGTGCGGTTAACAAAGCCGACGGCGTTGAGCTTGAAATTCGCAAAGATGACGGCAACACCATCATGGTGGTGCAAAAACAAGCCGCCACGCGCTACTCAGTGGGCCAGCGCGTCGTAATGGCGTCGAATGGCAGCCAGATAACTGTTTCACCTCGCTAAACAATGCATAAAAAAACCGACGCCGGGCGTCGGTTTTTTTTACTGCTCGCGTGACTCCTCATACGACTTTCCGCATTATTTCTCGCGATTTTGCAGTTCCAGAATGTTTTTTTCGAGTCGGGTAATCAGCGTTACCATCTGCGTAATCTCATCGCGACTGATTCCTGCAAGAATATCGTCGCGGGTTGCATCGATCACATTTTCAACTTTTTCGATAATCGGCTCAGCCTGACGTGTCAGTTTAATGCGTTTGGCACGGCGGTCATTGGCGCACGTCGAACGGGTGATGAGCCCTTTTTCTTCAAGCTGATCAAGCGTACGAACCAGCGATGGCTGTTCGATACCAATGGCTTTGGCTAATTGAATTTGCGACTGCTCTGGCGGCAGTTGATGAATATTGTGCAACGTCACCCAGTGAGTTTGGGTCAGCTCAAGCGGTTTTAAACGCTGATCAATCAACGCGCGCCAGATGCGCACCAGGCGAGATAAATCCGTTCCGAGGGGCGTATCCATTTCATCTCCTTATAATTAGCTTGCTAGCTATCAAGCCAGATTTTACACTATTTTGCGAGGTTAAAGGACAAATTACAAATCTCAGGCCAAGTCGCTGCCTCTCATCTACGCTTTTTGAGACAGACACCTGGGTTAATAAAGGATGATGAACGTGCCCACATCTCATTTTGCTGGCGCCAAACCGCTTACTGACCTGGTTTTTGGTGCTTCACTCTTCTTTCCTCCCCTCTTTAAAGCGGTGCTACTGGGCTTCTTTTTCTGGTTGCTCATCCATCCCTTGATACGCGGCTGGGTTTATTCGGGCGATGTTTGGCATCCCACTTTATTCGATCTCTCGCTGTTTGTGCTGTGCGTTACCGCTGCACTTTGGATTATTGGTCACGGATAATTATATGAAATTCAATGCGGTAAAGTATTTCTCAACCCTGATTGTCTTCACCTTAGCGCTGCTGGCAGGTTGGTGGATTTGGAATTACTACATGCAATCACCGTGGACACGAGATGGCAAAGTGCGCGCTGAGCTGGTGGATATTACACCGCAGGTTTCAGGACGCATTGTGAGCCTCGCGGTGAAAGACAACCAGTTCGTGCATAAAGGCCAGCAACTGCTCACTCTCGATACCGTGCCATGGGAAATCGCGCTGCATAATGCGGAGGCGCAGTTAAACAAAGCGCAGGCCGATCTCGCTAAAGCGCAACATGAAGCTAATCGCCGTGCCAGCCTGCCACGCAACGTGATTTCTGCCGAAGATTTAGATGCCTATCGTTTGAGCGCCAATGCCATGGCGGCAAGTGCCAAAGCTGCGCAGGCGGCATTAGATCAAGCGCGCTGGAACCTCAAGCAAACCACCGTTACCGCGCCAACCGACGGCTGGATCAGTAACCTCACTTTGCGTCCAGGGAATTACGCCACTGCCGGAACGCCGCTGTTTGCGCTGGTCGACAGCCACTCTTACTACGTAATGGGCTATTTTGAAGAGACCAAACTGCGTCATATTCGTCCCGGCGCAGCGGCGCAAATTGTGCTGTACAGTAATGGCGCACGCTTGCAAGGCGAAGTCGAAAGCATTGGTCGCGCCATTTATGATCAAAGTATTGATACGGATAGCCAGCTGGTTCCTGATATCAAACCCAACGTGCCGTGGGTGCGGCTTGCGCAGCGCGTACCGGTGCGTATTCGCCTCGCCGCGATTCCCGATAACGTTCCATTAGTTGCAGGTACAACCTGCACAATCAACATTCAGCCATGAATTTTCAGTGGCTCGCCTGGGATCAATTGCCCTGGATAAAAGCTAACGCGAATCAGTGGCGCTATGCACTACGAAATGCGCTGGCAATGTGTATGGCGTTGAGCATTGCGTATGGACTGGAGCTGGATGAGCCTTACTGGGCAATGACTTCAGCTGCTGTGATTAGCTTTCCTACCGTCGGCGGTGCGATCAGTAAAAGTCTTGGGCGTATTGTTGGCAGCTTGCTTGGTGCAACAGCTGCACTACTGATTGCGGGTCATACACTGAACGAACCCTGGCTTTTTACCTTTGCTATTGCGGGTTGGCTGGCTTTTTGTACCTGGATCGCCAATCACTATCAAAATAACGTCGCCTACGCTTTTTCGCTGGCGGGCTATACCGCTGCAATTATTGCCTTTAGCAGCGTTGATATTACCGATGTGTCTGATCTCTGGACTATTACGCAGGCGCGGGTCTGTGAAGTGATTTCAGGCATTTTATGTGCCGGATTTATGATGATGGTGTTACCCAGCACCTCCGATGGCGATGCCCTTATGAATTCGCTGAAACAGATGCACGCGCGTTTGCTGGATCATGCCATCCTGCTGCTACAGCAGAATGATGCCGATAATGTGCGAACGGCACATGAAAACGTCATTAGCCAGATCCTGACCATGAATTTATTGCGCATTCAGGCCTTCTGGAGTCATTACCGCTATCGACGGCAGAACAATGTACTGAACTATGTACTGCATCAGCAATTGCGCCTGACCAGCGTGCTCTCAAGTTTACGCCGTATGTTATTGAACTGGCCGGACGCTCCCGCAGCGCTTTACGCTGCTATGCAGCAGCTCACAGAAGAGCTGGCCACGCCGCACTGCAATAAATATCGTCTGGCACAAATACTGCGCACTATCACCCCCGCCGCAGACGGTGATTATCGTCAGCGCGCATTCTGCCAGCGCCTGCGCTACTTCTGCTGGATGTACTTAAACGTTTCGCGTTGGATCCGCTTACTTGAACACGCCGATGCTGACACCCGTTTTCAGCCGCCGCGCGTGGCTTCGCTGGCCCGTGAAAGCGACAGCGCTGAGGCGGGCTGGAGCGCGCTTCGCACCTTTAGCGTCATCGTATTAGGCTGTGCTTTCTGGATTAACACCCAATGGTCATCTGGCGCTTCTGCCTTGACCTTAACGGCCATCGCCTGTGTGCTCTACTCTTCCGCCCCTTCGCCCAGTGGCAGCGTGAGCTTGTTACTGAAAACGCTGCTGTGGCTGTTCGTGTTCAGCTTTGTGATGAAGTTTGGCTTTATGGTGCAGATCAATCAGCTGTGGCAATTTCTGCTGTTGCTGTTTCCGCTCCTGATCACTTTGCAACTCTTTAAGCTGCAACAAAAACAGCGGGCAGGCATGTGGGGGCAATTTATTGTCTTTATGGGATCGTTTATTGCTGTGACCAATCCACCCAGTTGGGATTACGCAGACTTCTTCAATGACAACATTGCGAAAGTCTGTGGTGTATTACTGGCATGGTTGGCGTTTCAGATTTTACGACCGAGTTCGGATGCACGGCGCAGTCGCCGTCATATTCGTGCGCTACGCGTGGCGTTTCTCGATCAGCTACGACGGCGGCCGCGCTTAAGCGAAGATCGGTTTGAGTCACAAATTTATCACCACATCAGCCAACTGAGTAACAGTCGTGATGAGCAGGCGCGCGTCTGGTTACTGCGCTGGGGCGTGGTTTTGCTTAACTGTTCGCACATCGTCTGGCAATTACGTGACTGGCAGCCCTCATCACCCTCGCTTGGGCAAATACGCGAGGGCAGTCTGCATAATTTACAGCAAATTATCAGCAGCCGTGGTGTGCGGCATGGCTCGCTCGACAATACGCTGGATGAACTGGCCACGACTATTGATAAGCTACTGACGGAAGAAAACAGTGAGGCCAATACATTAGCGGGAATTCTCTGGCGTTTACGCTGTTCTTTGGCACAACTTAAACAGGCTGTACCTGATTAATTACCGGCAATATTGCTGCTGTTGGCGGCTAAATTCATCCTGCAGTTGCTGCAACGTTTTGTGCCCTTCGAAACGCGTTTTGTCCACTTCCGCCATCGGCTGAATCACCAGCGCTTTCTCATCAGGTGAAAAGATAAAGCGCCTGATAATAGCGGTACCGGTAAAGCTTTTGCCTTCAATTCCGCCGCACACCATGGTCATGGCGCGGTGCGTGATGGTGGTATCAGTGAAATTGGTTTCAGTGGCGCTGCGCAACACATCCTGACAGCCTTTGGCTTCCAGCTTGCGCACGGTGTTTTTGCTCAGCCACTCACGGCCTTTAGCAATATTTTCGCAGACGCCGCGCATCGGATTAGTATCGATGGTGCGTTGAAGTTGCCGCCCAGTTTCGGTCACCAACTGCGTGTCATTAGGTTGATCGCATCCCACTAGCAGCAGACACAATAATAATGCGCCCGATAGTTTCATTCACCTGCTCCTTAGCTCATCAACCTTTCTTACTTGAATCAACATCATAGGGGGGAACGGTTTATGATGATAGCGCTAAAGAGTAAACAACGTAGAGGAAAGCAGGCGGCAAAGGCTAGCCGCCCGTAAAGTCAGATTACGCCGCAGGCATAACGTGCCCCGCCGCCGCCCAGCGGTTGAGGATGGTCAGCATGATTGTCACCGCCTACGTGTACCATCAATGCTTTACCTTTGACCTCGCTGAGCGATTTGATCCGCGGTGCCAGCACCGGATAACTGGCCATGCCTTTATCATCAACATAAACGGCCGGTAAATCGCCTAAATGGCCTTCACCGTATGGGCCAAGGTGTTTACCTGTGTTGGCGGGATCTAAATGTCCACCCGCTGCACCGGCCGCTACCGTTTTGCCTTCAGAAGGCCCCGGTTCACAGCTGCCTTTAGCATGAACATGGAAACCATGAATACCGGGTGTTAATCCCTGTAATTTAGGGGTGAACTGTAAACCATACTGCGTTTCTTCGATTGTCACTGTGCCAACCGTTTTACCGATGCCTTCAGCCGTAACCTGATGGAGGGTGACCTGCTCTGAAGCCGCTTGTGCTGCGCCACACGTTAACATTGCCAATAACGCTATCGTTTTCATTGTTACTCCTTTTACATTCCAGGGTTCCATAAGCCTGGCCTTAGATGCGTTATCTTGCTCAAGTTTGACGCAATTTTACGCTTTAGGGCACGTCGTAACCCAGCGCCGCTTTACGAATGCGGAACCATTGCTGGCGATTCATCTTCAATTGCACAGCACCTGCAGCTTCGCTAACGCGTTGTGTTTTACCCGAACCAATGATGGGCAATGGCTTGCTGGGCAGCATCATCACCCAGGCATACACCACCTGTTCCAGACTTGACGCACCTATCTCCTGCCGCACCGTTTCGAGCTCATCACGCAGCGGTTGATAATGTGGATCGCTGAATAAAAGTCCGCCCCCCAAACATGACCAGGCCATTGGGCGAATGCGATGTTGTTGGCATTGATCCAACGATCCATCCAGTAACACACTTTGCTGAACCGGCGATATTTCTAATTGGTTTGTCACTAAAGAGAAAGGCAAGCGCGTTTGCAATAGCGTGAGCTGTGTAGGTGTAAAGTTGGAGACGCCAAAATGGAGCACCTTACCGCTCTGATGCAGCGCAATGAACGCTTCAGCGACTTCATCTGCATCCATTAACGGATCGGGACGGTGAATCAATAACAGATCTAAATAATCGGTCGCTAAATGGCTGAGTGATTTTTCAGCGCTGCTCAGGATGTGGGATTTATCGGTATTGTAGTGACCAATGTGGTGCTCTGGCTTAGCGCGCGTGGCGATACCGCATTTAGTGACGATCTGCATCTGTTTGCGTAATGCTGGCGCCAGTTTCATCGCTTCACCGAAGGCAGCCTCACAGCGATATTCACCGTATATATCGGCGTGATCAACAGTGGTAATGCCTAACGCAAGATGGTGTTCTATAAAGGCCACCCGCTGCTGCGGCGTCATGTCCCATTCCATCAGGCGCCAATAGCCCATAATTAGCGGCGAAAAAGTGGGTCCGTGCGGTGCGATCAATTGCGGTTCTAACATCGTGAACATCCTGTATTGAAAGGGCTGAAGGCGTGTAAGGGAGTATAACGGAAACGGGGAACGCGTCAGAACAATGAAGGTTGTTCAGGATCAAGCGGCTCGTCTATTTTCTTCTGGCGCAGCATGCGTATACGGCGTTGCTGACATAAGCGCAATACTTCACGCTTTTGTCCATCGCTGAAGCGCATCCAGTTAAACCGCTCATCACGGCTGCGCAAACATCCCACACAAAAGCCGCGCGCATCCGTCTGACAAATGCCGCGACAAGGGCTGGGAACGGGAAAAAATTCAAGTTGCTCCGCCACCGCATCTCCGAATAAAAAACATGAGGTCTAAAAAGAGCGTAGTGTTTTTAAGCAAGAAACCCAATAAACGGGCGTAATTTGCGCTATTGCTCTCCCTACAAACTAAACAGTATGTGCCGAAAGCGCAATTTGGCATTGCAATAGACCAACTGGTCTAATAGTCTGGCCGACATGAACATAACGCGACAACGCAACGATACCCGAGAACATTTGCTGGTTACAGGCGAGCAGCTTTGTCTGCAACGCGGTTTTACCGGCATGGGATTGAGCGAACTGCTGACGCTAGCAGAAGTACCGAAAGGCTCTTTCTATTATCACTTCCGATCAAAGGAAGTGTTTGGTGTTGTCTTGCTGGAACGTTACTTTGCACGCTACTTGCAAGATGTTGAGTATCAGTTGCAGCAAGAAACCGGAAGTGCCCGAGAACGATTGCTTAACCATTTTCGTCGCGCAGAGCGTTTGTTTCGTGAAGAAGGTCATATTGTGGGTTGTTTAGGCGTTAAGCTTTCAGCCGAAGTGTGTGATCTCTCTGAACCGATGCGAGAGGCTTTGCAACTCGGCGCCAGTAAAATCATTGCTGTTTATGCTCAAACTTTGCAGACCGCGCAGCAGCATGAAGCGGTCAACTTGCCGCAACAGCCTGCGCAAATGGCCGAATTACTCTACCTTTTATGGTTGGGCGCAAGTTTACAAAGCAAGATTTCCCGTGAGGTGCAACCTATGCATCTCGCACTCATTACCATCGAACAGTGGCTAAATGCGCACTGATTTTAAAATGGCACTTTTGAGATTTTAAAAAGACAATTTTGTTTTTTAAAATGCCACTTAATAGATGACTGGTCTACTAATAAGGAGTTTACATGGCGAGTACCCAGCTGTTTCGTCCGCTAAAAGTCGGTGCAATCACCGTTCCAAACCGTGTTTTCATGGCGCCGCTGACCCGTTTGCGCAGCATTGAGCCAGGCGATATACCGACGCCACTGATGGGCGAATATTATCGTCAACGTGCCAGCGCAGGCTTGATTATCACCGAAGCCACGCAGATCTCTTTCCAGGCTAAGGGCTATGCCGGCGCGCCGGGATTGCACACCCAGCCACAAATCGCGGCATGGAAAGAGATCAATAACGGTATTCATGAAGCGGGCGGTCACAGCGCTGTACAACTTTGGCATACCGGACGTATTTCGCATCACAGCGTGCAGCCAGAAGGCAACGCACCGGTAGCGCCAGCGGCTATTTCTGCAGGTACGCGTACTTCACTTCGCGCTGCTGATGGCAGCGTTTATCGTGAAGATACCTCGACACCGCGCGAATTAAGCGTGGCGGAAATCCAGCAGATCGTAAAAGATTTTGGTCAATCGGCGACAAACGCGCGTGAAGCTGATTTCGATTTGCTTGAGCTTCACTCAGCACACGGGTATCTGATTCATCAGTTCCTTGCGCCAGATTCAAACCCGCGTACCGATGAATATGGCGGCAGCATTGAGAAGCGTGGCCGTTTTGCGCTGGAAGTTGTTGATGCTGTGATTGCAAACTGGTCAGCCGATCGCATAGGTATTCGTGTTTCTCCCATTGGTAGCTTCCAGAATCTGGATAACGGTCCAGACGAAGAAGAAGCTGCACTGTGGTATATCGGTGAATTGGCGAAGCGTAACATTGCCTATCTGCATATGTCTGAGCCTGACTGGGCTGGCGGCACGCCCTACACCGACGCGTTCCGTGAGAAAGTGCGGAAGCTGTTCCCTGGCGTCATCATTGGTGCCGGTGCCTATACAGTAGAAAAAGCGGATGATCTGATTGCGCGTGGACTGATTGATGCCGTGGCGTTTGGTCGCGATTATATCGCCAACCCCGATCTGGTCGAGCGTCTGCAGCAAGATGCGCCACTTAATCCTCAGCGCCCAGAAAGCTTCTACGGCGGCGGTGCTGAAGGCTACACCGATTATCCCACGCTGTAAGTGACTGTGCTGTCGTAACGTTTTGTTGCGGCAGCGATTATTCTTTCACTCTGTTCGTCGCTATACTTAGCGCTTGTGTCATCATTCGATGACGTTTTGATTAAAGAGGATGTTATGCGTTTACTTCACACCATGCTTCGCGTTGGCGATCTGCAACGCTCCATTGATTTTTATACTCGCGTGCTGGGTATGCGTTTACTGCGTCAGAGCGAAAATACCGAATATAAATATACGCTGGCGTTTGTAGGTTATACCGAAGAGAGCGAAGGTGCCGTGCTTGAATTGACCTACAACTGGGGCGTAGAGAGCTACGATCTGGGTAATGCTTATGGCCATATCGCATTGGGCGTGGATGATGCCGCTGCAGCGTGCGATCGTATTCGCAACGACGGTGGAAAAGTCACCCGTGAAGCGGGCCCGGTCAAAGGCGGCTCTACGATCATCGCTTTTGTGGAAGACCCAGATGGCTATAAAATCGAGTTAATCGAGAATAAAGACGCCGGTAAAGGTCTTGGTCACTAAACAAGATTGACTCAGCCTGCCCTTGTTGTCGGCAGGCTGATATTTCCCCAGCCCTTTGTGGCCTGCTGCACCCAACGCTGTTTTTTGTCATAATGCGCGCTGCCCATTCCCTGCAATGAGATCCTGATGTCTGAATCGAATTCCCCAAACGCGCTCAATCAACGCTTCCGCGGCTTCTTTCCGGTGGTTATTGATGTAGAAACCGCTGGCTTTAATGCGCAAACCGACGCGCTGTTAGAGATTGCCGCTACAACGCTGAAAATGGATGAAGATGGCTGGATTCACCTCGACCAGACGCTGCATTTTCACGTTGAGCCTTTTGAAGGCTCGCTGTTGCATCCCGAAGCGTTGGCTTTTACCGGCATCGACCCGCATAACCCGCTACGTGGCGCTGTCGATGAACATGACGCACTGCATGCCATTTTTAAAATGGTGCGCAAAGGGATCAAGGATACCGGCTGTAACCGTGCCATTATGGTGGCGCACAATGCGACCTTTGATTTGAACTTTATGAACGCTGCTGCTGAACGGGCCAACCTCAAGCGTAATCCTTTTCATCCCTTTGCTACTTTTGATACCGCAGCATTGAGCGGTTTAGTCTTGGGACAAACGGTTTTAGCGAAAGCGTGTAAAGCGGCAGGCATGGAGTTTGACAGTACACAGGCGCATTCTGCTCTTTATGATACTGAGCAAACTGCCACGCTGTTTTGTGAATTGGTTAATCGCTGGAAGCGGCTGGGTGGATGGCCCTTACCCTTTGCAGAAGGCGATGCGGCTGAAAGCGCCTCAGAATAGATAACGTAAAAAGGCCGACATTTGTCAGCCTTTTTCTTATTCCGCTTCTTTAAACTTCTCAGCGGTTTCTTTGATCAGCGATTGAAGTTCGCCACGCTGGAACATCTCAACGATAATGTCACAACCGCCGACCAGTTCGCCATCAATCCACAACTGTGGGAAAGTTGGCCAGTTTGCGTATTTCGGCAGTTCAGCACGAATATCTGGATTCTGCAGAATATCCACGTAAGCGAAACGCTCACCACAGGCTGACAGCGCCTGAACCGCCTGAGCAGAGAAACCACAGCTTGGCAGTTTCGGCGAGCCTTTCATGAACAGCAGGATCGGGTTTTCTGCGATCTGGCGCTGAATTTTTTCTACAGTACTCATAATTGCCTTCCTTAATTCGTCACTTCGTGTTTGTTTATTGTAGCGACTTCGCCCTCGGACTGAAAATGAGAATTTACTTTCGGAAGGTCAAACCGCCATGTTTGTTAAGTCGCTGTATAAGAAATAACACTCTCATATCATTAATGCGCATTAATGTATTAATAATTAGCAATAATTTCGCTGATATAAGGTGCTGAAATTGCTCATTTTCGCTCCAATTTCAATCAGCTAACAGATTAATAGAAAAAGGACTTACTTTTTTAAAAACATCTGGACTAGAATGGCCTCGGCACTGATCCTGGATCAGATTTTTCCAACCCTGTTATGGCCGTTTTTAACCTGACAGCTCAACTGTAACCGGACTATGCGTCTAATCATTACGCTTTTCATACTGGCTTTTGCCCAGCTGTTCTTTAACGTCGCATCTGCTTCACCGCATGCGCCGGTTAAGGCCAGCCAGCATAAAGTAGAGAAAAAAAGTGCACGCGAAGATGAGCGGCGTAAACGACGCCCGGTAAAAACCGCAGTTAAGAAATCCCGTCTGACTTCCGTTCAAAAACTTAAACTCAAAAAACAGAAGAAAGTCGAGTTAGTTGCACATAATACCTCCGCTAAAAAAATTACGCTTAAATCCTCAAGTAAACATTACGGTCGCCAGCGTTCATCAAAAGTTATCGCAGCCGAAACCAATGAGCTCGGTACGATTAAGATGAGTAAGGCCCATCGTCAGCGCTATCAAAAAGCGCGCGAGACAGCGATGGCAAAACTCATGGGCCAGTTGGGCAAACCTTATCAGTGGGGCGGTACTTCTCCACATACCGGGTTCGATTGCAGCGGTCTTGTATGGTATGCCTACAAAGATTTGTTGAAGTTTAAAATCCCCCGTACCGCCAATGAGATGTATCACCTGCGTGATGCTGCGCCGATCAAGCGAGAATTGCTTGAGAAAGGTGATTTAGTATTCTTTCGCATCAATGGACGCGGCACCGCCGATCACGTCGGCGTTTATTTAGGCGATGGGAAGTTTATTCAATCGCCGCGCACCGGCAAAGATATTCAGATCAGCGCATTAGGCGAAGATTACTGGCAGCGTCATTATATTGGTGCCCGACGAATGATGACGCCGAAAACCATACGATAGAATCATTAAGCATAAAAAAAGCCGGTTAAACCGGCTTTTTTTATTAATGCAAAATAGCGGTAAAGCTAAAAGCGACGATCATCAATAATGCCCCGCCAGTGGTCATCAATGCCAGTTTCATCTCGGTACTCATCATCTCTCCTTGGCCTCACAGTTTGTGTGGGTAAAGCATTTTCCCATAAGGCCCAGTAAAAATCTCGTTTTATCCGTTCAGCCTTGTTAGAATCCCGCCTTTGTTGCGCAACGCGCGCAACGTCGGTTCCGTTCGCTGTCTTCCTTTGGCTTTTTTTTCCGCACAGACGCCATATTACCGGCAAAAAAGCAGTATATTTGCGGGCAAAACCCTACGTTGACGCAAACGTTTAACATCATGCTTATCAACTAGTTAAGATAAGCTCGGGAGTCTCTTTTTCATGGCAACAATCAAAGATGTGGCGAAACGCGCGGGAGTTTCTACAACGACCGTCTCTCACGTCATTAATAAAACGCGTTTCGTGGCAGAGGAAACGCGTAATGCGGTCTGGCAAGCCATTCAGGAGCTGCATTATTCGCCGAGCGCAGTGGCGCGAAGCCTGAAGGTAAATCACACCAAAACGCTGGGATTGCTCGCCACCTCCAGCGAAGCGCCCTACTTTGCTGAAATCATTGAGGCTGTGGAAAATCACTGTTTTGACAAAGGCTACACCCTGATTTTAGGTAATGCGCATAACGATTTGCAAAAACAGCGCGCTTACCTGTCCATGATGGCGCAGAAACGCGTTGATGGCTTATTGGTGATGTGCTCCGAATATCCAGACGATCTGCTGAAGATGCTGGAAGAAAATCGCAATATTCCCATGGTGGTCATGGATTGGGGTGAATCGCGTGGCGATTTTACCGACACCGTGCTCGATAACGCCTTCCACGGCGGTTATCTTGCCGGGCGCTATTTAATCGAACGTGGACACCGCGACATTGGCGCAATTCCGGGCCAAATGGAACGCAACACGGGTGGCGGACGTCACGCAGGTTTCCTGAAGGCCATGGAAGAAGCCAATATCCAGCCTCGCGCAGAGTGGATCGTACAAGGTGACTTCGAGCCTGAGTCAGGTTATCAGGCGATGCAGCAAATCCTCTCGCAGAAACAAAGACCGACTGCCGTTTTTTGTGGTGGTGACATCATGGCGATGGGTGCCATTTGTGCCGCAGATGAAATGGGATTACGCGTCCCACAAGATATTTCCGTGATCGGTTATGACAACGTGCGCAACGCACGCTATTTCGCACCCGCATTAACTACCGTGCATCAGCCAAAAGCGGAGTTGGGGGAAAAAGCGTTGGATATGTTGTTGGATCGTATTACCAGTAAACGCGAAGAGTCTCAGACCATTGAGGTTCATCCCACACTGATTGAGCGTCGCTCAGTCGGTTATGGCCCTTTCCGCGATTACCGCCGTTAATCCTCACTTAACCATTCCTGATTAAGTGTTTGCGCATCACCTAGATAGCTGAGCAACCAACCCAGCGCCGGTGATGCGCGATCTTCCGCCCAGCTTACGCAGCAAGGACTTTCTGGAAAACTTTCCGGTAACGTGAGCTCAACCAGTTCACCTGAATCGAGTAACGGGCGAGCCAGATGCCCCGGCACCATGGCAACGCATAACCCCGCCAAAACACAATCCAACCCTGTTTGCCATTCCGGCACGACCAAACGTCGCTGATTGTCCAGCGTCCAGGTCATACGACGCGGCAGCGCCCGTGATGTATCTTCTAATACCAACGACGGCCAACTGCGCAAAGTGTCATCATCTAATGCCTCTGCCTGTGTTAAAGGATGCTCACGCATCACTACGCAGCGCCAGTTGAGCGCGCCCATATCTTTAAAGGCGAAGCGTCCGCCCACAGGAATAGCCTGGGTTGCCCCAATCGCGACGTCAACTCGCCCGTCTGCTAAGGCATCCCACACACCATTAAACACTTCGTAACTGATGATTAATTCCATGTCGGGAAAATGACGATAAAAGTCTTTCACTAACTGCCGCGTTCGTTCTGGTTTAACAATGCAGTCTACCGCGATGCTTAACTGCCCGCGCCAGCCATTTGCCAGTTGTTGACATTGACGTCGGGTTGCCAGCATTTTTTTGATAACAGTGCGTCCTTCGCGGACAAAATGTTCGCCTGCGGGGGTTAAAACCACTTCGCGATGATGACGTTCAAATAGCGGAACCGCCAACCAGGTTTCAAGCTGCCGTACCGTATAGCTGATGGCAGAAGGAACGCGGTGTAGTTCCTGTGCGGCTGCGCTAAAACTTCCACCGCGCGCTACCGCATCCACAACTTCTAATGCATATTCTGACCACATAATCTGCCTTCAAAATTTTTAACAGCCAATGGCAAATATTAACGTTTCACAGGTTTAAACGCACCTTTTACACTCTGCCGCGTTCATTCTGCAAAAATGAGAAAAAGATGTTATCGAATAAGAGCTTTATCCCTTACCTTGCGCTGCTCAGTATGCTGGGCTTTTTAGCAACAGACATGTATCTCCCCGCGTTCGGCGCCATGCAACAAACGTTTAATACGTCACCGGGTATCATCAGTGCCAGCATGAGCTTGTTCCTTGCGGGATTCGCCTGCGCGCAGCTTTTCTGGGGACCGCTGTCTGATCGCATTGGGCGCAAGCCCGTTTTACTCGCAGGCCTGACGCTGTTTGCCTTGGGCTGTGCAGGCATGTTGTGGGTGACTGACACTATTTTGATGCTGGTGCTGCGCTTTATTCAGGCGGTAGGTGTTTGTGCCGCAGCGGTGAGTTGGCAGGCTTTAGTGGTTGATCGCTATCCGCAGGCGCGCGCGAATAAGGTATTCGCGACGATTATGCCTTTGGTGGCACTTTCACCTGCGCTTGCGCCGCTGCTGGGCGCATGGCTTATCGGTCATTTTCATTGGCGTTCAATTTTTTTGGTTTTGACACTCACAGCAGTTGCATTGATTGCCGTGACGTTGCGTTTACCCTCCACACGTAAAGTCTCCAATAACGATCTGCAAAAGCCCGGTTTTATCACCCTGCTTCGCTCTTCGGTTTATCGCGGAAACGTCATAATTTACGCTGCCTGCTCGGCCAGCTTTTTTGCCTGGTTAACCGGCTCGCCCTTTATTTTGGCAGACATCGGATTAACGCCTGCCGATATTGGCTTGAGCTATGTGCCGCAAACCATCGCCTTTTTGATCGGTGGCTTTGGTTGTCGCGCCCTGCTCAATCGCTTTAACGGTGCGCAGCTATTGCCGTGGATGTTAGTCATTTACAGCGTGAGCATTCTGGTGCTGTTTGCTGTTGCACTGGCAGGTGTCAATAACCTGACGGCGCTGCTACTGCCGTTCTGCGGCATGGCGTTAGCTAACGGTGCAATTTATCCCATTGTCGTTTCCAGCGCCCTACAACCTTTTCCTCATGCAACGGGCAAAGCGGCAGCGCTGCAAAACTGTTTGCAATTAGGATTATGTTTCGCCGCCAGCCTTGCCGTTTCTGCGGGTTTGCAACATGCCTTACATACCACCACAATGATTATGGCACTGACGATCTTGCTTGCCCTGCTGGGATACCGTATCCAACGCCAGGTGAGCGCACAAACTGATGTTGCCTCGTCAAAATCCGTTTGCCAGGATAATCACTAAGGCGAAAGATTTTAATTAGCAACCTAACAATAAGTCATTGAATACTGACCCGAGTGATAATATACTCATTCGGGTCAATAAATCTGCTACAAATCAACAACATAATTAGAGTGTTTTTAGCGACTTTGTCGCTGGGATGGCGTCTGCACAATATCTCTGTTTTCTATTGTGAGAGACCAACATTGTTCCTTTTCAATCCTCTGTAATACGTCGGATATCAGGCGCACGGGCCATTCCGTGACTTTTCTCAAAACCCCTGAGAAATTGGCTATTCTTTTTCTCAGGTTCAGGTTGGACAGGTGATGGAGAAGCTATGAGTTCATCGTTTATAGAAGAAGTGAGCCTTGAAGAAAACCATTGGTATCGCATCGTTCATGAAATGCTGGAACAAGCAGATATCGAAATCAATGGTACTCGCCCCTGGGATATTCAGGTTATTAATCCTGATTTTTTCAAACGTGTCTTGCAGGAAGGTTCGCTCGGTTTAGGCGAAAGTTATATGGACGGCTGGTGGGAGTGTGAACAGCTGGATATATTTTTTCACCGCGTGCTTAAGCACAAACTGGACCAGAAATTACCGCACCATTTCAAAGATACTTTGCGCATTGCTGCCGCGCGATTAACGAATCTACAATCGAAAAAGCGCGCATGGATGGTAGGTAAAGAGCATTACGACTTAGGCAATGATTTATTTACGCTGATGCTCGATCCCTATATGCAATATTCCTGTGCTTACTGGAAAGACGCAACAACCTTAGAGGCGGCTCAGGAAGCCAAACTAGATATGATCTGCCGCAAGCTGCAGCTTGAGCCGGGTATGTCATTGTTAGATATTGGTTGCGGATGGGGCGGACTGGCCGCTTATGCGGCGCGCCATTATGGCGTTAAGGTATATGGCGTCACGATTTCAGCTGAACAGCAAAAACTGGCCCAGCAGCGCTGTGAAGGCTTGGATGTCACTATTCTGCTTCAGGATTATCGCGATCTTGATCGGCAATTTGATCGCATCGTTTCAGTGGGTATGTTTGAACACGTCGGCCCCAAAAATTACGCGACCTATTTCGATGTAGTGGATCGTAATTTAAAGCCTCATGGCCTTTTCTTACTTCACACTATTGGCGCCATTGTAACGGATATGAATGTTGATCCATGGATTGATAAATATATCTTCCCTAACGGCTGTTTACCCTCAATGCGCCATATTGCTGACGCCAGCGAGCCGCATTTTGTTATGGAAGACTGGCACAACTTTGGTGCTGATTATGACACGACATTAATGGCCTGGTACGCGCGTTTCTTACAGGCATGGCCTGAGCTGGCAGATAATTATGGTGAACGCTTTAAGCGCATGTTCTCATATTATCTGAATGCGTGTGCGGGCGCGTTTCGTGCTCGAGACATTCAGTTATGGCAAGTGGTGTTTAGCCGCGGTGTCGAAGGTGGGTTACGCGTGGCACGCTGAAGTCTGGATTAAAAGCAGAAGGCGCTCAATGCGCCTTCTGCTTTTTATTCTCGATCGCCCTGCTCGGATAATGCTTTAATCGCGGCGGACTCACGCTGAGCCAAAACGCGCTCTACCGTCTCCACAATCGCCTGTGTGTGTGGATCAATTTCAATGTTGATTCGATCCCCAAAGGTCTTCGCACCGAGCGTTGTCCGCTCCAGCGTTTCTGGGATCAGGTAGACACAAAACTTGGTTTTCGTGACATCACCCACTGTTAGACTAATACCATCAATGCCGACAAAACCTTTATGCAGAATATATTTCATCTGCGCCGGGTCCTGAATTTTAAACCAGACTTCACGGTTGTTTTCAGACTGGATAATTTTGCAGATTTCAGCAGTGGTCATAATATGACCTGACATCAGATGGCCACCAATTTCATCGCTGAATTTCGCTGCCCGCTCTATATTCACGATATCGCCCGGCTGTAGATCGCCAAGGTTGGTTACGCGCAATGTTTCTTTTATTAAATCGAAACTCACCAGATCGCCCTCAATAGCCGTAACGGTTAAACAACAACCGTTATGTGCTACCGATGCGCCCAATGCTAAACCTGGCAATAATTCTTGCGGCAGTCTGACTACATGGGTACGAAACAACTCTTTTTCTTCAATGGACACTATTTCTGCGGTGCCCTGCACAATACCGGTAAACATAGTCTTTGCCTCTGCGAAGTTTGCGCTAGTTTATCACAGCTATTGAAGGCTGTTAGGTTTCAGCCCTGCGTGTTGCTTTACAGCTTAGCAAAACGCATCGTGTGACAAAGATTGGCGAATCTTGTCACGCCAGTTACACTAAGCCGCGCTTTTCCCCGGGGCTTTCAACGTCCCTTCATTAATTAAATAAGTCAGGTGTTTACGTGCAGAAGTATTTAACAGAAGCGCGTCAATTGCTGGCCCTTGCGATTCCAGTCATCCTGGCTCAGGTGGCTCAAACCGCAATGGGATTTGTGGATACCATTATGGCCGGCGCAGTCAGCGCCACGGATATGGCCGCCGTTGCTGTCGGCACTTCCATTTGGCTTCCGGCCATCCTGTTTGGCCATGGTCTTCTTCTTGCATTGACGCCCACCGTTGCGCAACTCAACGGCTCAGGTCGCCGCGAACGCATCGGCGAACAAATTCGCCAGGGATTCTGGCTGGCCTTTTTTGTCTCTATTTTAATCATGCTGGTGCTGTGGAATGCGGGCTATTTGATTCGTTCGATGCATGACATCGATCCGCTGTTAGCCCTTAAAGCCGAGGGCTATCTCCATGCGCTGCTGTTCGGCGCGCCGGGCTATCTGTTTTTTCAGGTCCTGCGTAACCAGTGCGAGGGTATGTCAAAAACCAAACCAGGCATGGTATTAGGATTCCTCGGTTTGCTGGTGAATATCCCATTAAACTACATCTTTATTTATGGTCACTTCGGTATGCCCGCGCTGGGTGGTGTGGGATGTGGTGTGGCAACAGCATCGGTCTATTGGGTGATGTTCATCTGTATGCGCTTTTGGGTTCGCAGAATGGGCAGTATGCGCGACATTCGCATAGAGAGCCGCTGGTCACCTCCTTCGCGTCCTATCCTTAGCCGTTTGGTCACGCTGGGGCTGCCCGTAGCGTTGGCACTCTTTTTTGAAGTAACACTGTTTGCGGTCGTTGCACTTTTGGTTTCACCGCTTGGTATTATCAATGTCGCAGGCCACCAGATAGCGCTGAACTTTAGTTCTCTGATGTTCGTCTTGCCCTTATCACTGGGGGTCGCTACTACCATTCGCGTGGGTTACCGGTTGGGGCAAGGTTCCACCGAGCAAGCTCGCGTGGCAGCATGGACGGCCCAAGGCGTTGGCATCAGCATGGCGGCGATAACAGCGCTCTTTACCGTGACATTCCGCCACGACATTGCGCTGCTTTATACCGATAATCCTGAAGTTATTACATTAGCAGCCCAACTCATGCTGTTGGCCGCTATCTATCAATTCTCTGATTCTATTCAGGTTATTGGCAGCGGTATTTTACGCGGTTACAAAGATACGCGATCAATCTTCTTTATCACGTTTATTGCATACTGGCTGCTCGGCTTTCCAACGGGCTATATTCTGGCAATGACTGATTGGGTGCTGCCACGCCTGGGTCCGGCAGGCTTCTGGTGTGGCTTTATTATTGGCCTAACCTCTGCCGCAATAATGATGCTGTGGCGCATCCGACGTTTACAGCAGTTACCCACGCAATTAATTCTGACACGCGCGGCGCGCTAAGTCGTTGAACGGGCCTGAAAAGGCCCGTTATGTCTAAAAAAACGGCGCATAGTGCAGTTGCTCGACAGTCATCACGAAAAAAACATTTTTCCCCTTGCCAGTCTCTTAGCGTGCCGTTAATATTCGTCCCCGCTGTCGCCCTGACAGCATGTTGCGCTCTTAGCTCAGTTGGTTAGAGCACCACCTTGACATGGTGGGGGTCGATGGTTCGAGTCCATTAGAGCGCACCAAGTGCGTCCGTAGCTCAGTTGGTTAGAGCACCACCTTGACATGGTGGGGGTCGGTGGTTCGAGTCCACTCGGACGCACCAATTTTTAAATGCGCTCTTAGCTCAGTTGGTTAGAGCACCACCTTGACATGGTGGGGGTCGGTGGTTCGAGTCCACTAGAGCGCACCACTCTCATTTTTTATCCTGTTGCGCAAACCCCGTTTTTCTTGATCTACATCGCAAACCCGTACCGCTTTTTAATTGGTTTTCGCATACTTAGCGATTATACTGTGCCGCGTTGTTCACTTGAAAGGTTTCAGCGATCACGTGCTTACTGCGATAACTCAGATTATTTGCGCAACAACAACGTGGTGGTTATCTAGCGTAACCGCACAACTTCCCTGCACGCCTGGCCTTCGTCACCTATTCTTACTCTGTATCGCCCGTTTCGATTTCAATCAGAATTTTCACTTCGGTGCATCGCCATCGAATCTCAACCTTTATCATCCATCACAACTTATAGAAATCCTGTCATGAAAAAGACTAAGATCGTTTGTACTATCGGTCCAAAAACCGAATCTGAAGAGATGTTGACCCAACTGCTTGAAGCAGGCATGAACGTTATGCGCCTTAATTTTTCTCACGGCGACTACGCCGAACATGGCCAACGTATTACTAACATGCGCGCCGTGATTGAAAAAACCGGTCATCAGGCAGCCATCCTGCTGGACACTAAAGGTCCTGAAATTCGTACCATGAAGCTTGAAGGTGGCAATGATGCTTCCCTGAAAGCGGGTCAAACCTTTACCTTTACTACCGATCAAAGCGTCATTGGTAATAGCGAACGCGTTGCTGTGACTTATGCAGGCTTTACCGCTGATTTAAAAATCGGCAACACGGTATTAGTAGATGACGGCTTAATCGGCATGGAAGTGACCGAAGTCACTGAAAACACCGTGGTTTGCAAAGTGTTGAACAACGGTGATCTCGGTGAAAACAAAGGCGTAAACTTGCCAGGCGTATCTATTCAACTGCCTGCATTAGCTGAAAAAGATAAGCGCGACCTGATTTTCGGTTGTGAGCAAGGCGTAGATTTCGTTGCGGCTTCTTTCATCCGTAAACGTTCTGATGTGCTGGAAATCCGTGAGCACCTTAAGCAGCATGGCGGCGAGCATATCCAGATCATCTCTAAGATTGAAAACCAGGAAGGCCTGAACAACTTCGACGAAATCCTTGAAGCTTCTGACGGCATCATGGTTGCACGTGGTGACTTAGGTGTTGAGATCCCGGTTGAAGAAGTGATCTTCGCTCAGAAGATGATGATCAAAAAATGTAATAAAGCACGCAAAGTGGTGATTACCGCTACGCAGATGCTGGATTCGATGATCAAAAACCCACGCCCTACTCGCGCTGAAGCGGGTGACGTTGCCAACGCCATTCTGGACGGCACCGATGCCGTTATGCTGTCTGGTGAGAGCGCTAAAGGTAAATATCCGCTGGAATCGGTCACCATCATGGCGACCATCTGCGAACGTACCGATCGCGTCATGAAATCACGCATCGATAGCCAAAACGATACCCGCAAACTGCGCATCACCGAAGCCGTTTGTCGTGGTGCTGTTGAAACCGCAGAAAAACTGGAAGCGCCATTGATTGTGGTTGCAACCGAAGGCGGCAAGTCAGCGAAAGCAGTACGTAAATATTTCCCTAACGCCACCATTCTGGCGCTGACTACCAACGCGACCACAGCGCGTCAGTTAATTCTGAGCAAAGGGATAGAAACCCGTTTAGTGTCCGAAATTGCTTCAACGGATGATTTCTATCGTCTGGGTAAAGAAGCGGCATTAGAAAGTGGCTATGGTCAGAAAGGCGATGTTGTCGTGCTAGTATCCGGTGCGTTAGTACCAAGTGGAACCACAAATACTGCCTCAGTACACGTACTTTAATTAATAATTGAGTATTTATTTAAAAGCGCCTTCAGGGGCGCTTTTTTTATTTTGTACTTAATACAAATGCAGGAAAATTCCAATAGAAAATAACTATTCAAATTCGCTTTAAATTAAGGTTAATCCGATTAAATCTCTCTGTTTTCGCTAAATTTTTTTATCATATTCTGCTAACCGCTGCTTCTTTGAGCGAACGATCATGTTTAAGCATCTTCTCATGAAAAATTTATTCTCAACTTAAAAAGCTTTGTGTAATACTTGTAACGCTACATGGAGATTAACTCAATCTAGAGGGTATAAATAATGAATCGTACTAAACTGGTACTGGGCGCGGTAATTCTGGGTTCAACTCTGCTGGCTGGTTGCTCAAGCAACGCTAAAATCGACCAGCTGTCTTCAGACGTTCAGACTCTGAACGCTAAAGTTGACCAACTGAGCAACGACGTGAACGCAGTGCGTTCAGACGTTCAGGCTGCTAAAGATGACGCAGCACGCGCTAACCAGCGTCTGGACAACCAGGCTCACTCTTACCGCAAGTAAGAGTTCTGGTTTAAAAATGGCGCCCTTGAGGCGCCATTTTTTTTGCTTATCATTCCTGACTCAAATGTATTATTGAGGCAATGTCTCAGCACTCTCACCCATTGCCTGACTGATGGTCGCGCTTTGTCCTTCCTGCGCTCCCTGCAACACAGCTGGCAGCGGCGTATCATCCTTAACCTTCTCACCGCTACTCACCAATATCGGCATCCCTGAGCGGCGTTCTATTGTCGCCTTGATCAGTGCCGTGTCGCTCTTATCACTTTTCATAAAGCTTTTGAGATTAGCGCTTAACGCAATCGGCATGGTTTGTGGGTCATCTTTGTCGGTACGTGACAGCGGCTGATGCGCTTCCACATAGCGTTTACCGTCAGGCTCCACCGCATACTTCACCGGCTGGTTCACGATTTGCACCCGCGTACCTTTTGGCACGCTATTGAACAGCGCTTCGATATCTTCAGTACGCAGGCGAATACAGCCAGAACTTACGCGCATCCCGATACCAAATTTTGCATTGGTGCCATGAATAAGATATTGACCTGTTCCGCGCGCCAGACGCAACGCAAAGAGGCCCATCGGATTATCGGGGCCAGCAGGCACTACAGCAGGCAACGTAACGCCCTCTTTCGCATAACGCTTACGGATGTTCTGGGTAGGCGTCCAGGTCGGGTTAGGGACCTTCTGACTGATGCTGGTGACCATCGTTGGCGTTGCTGCACCTAACTGGCCAATCCCGATAGGATAAACGATCACTTTGTCTTCGCCTTTCGGATAGTAATAAAGGCGTAACTCCGCGAGATTGACCACAATGCCTTCGCGCGGCGTGTCAGGCAGAATCATCTGTAGCGGTACGGTCAGTTGTGTTCCCGCTTTCGGTAGCCAGGGATCGGTACCGGGATTCGCTTCCAGCATGCCCAGCAGCCCTACTTTGTATCGGGCAGCAATATCTTCAAGAGGACGTTTGTTATCGGGAACCTGGGTAAGCGTATTCTCACCAATCAGGCGACTATCAGGGGGAGGAAGAGGATATTCCGTGGCAAATGTGGGTGCAGAGAGCCCAAAACAGGTCAGCAGCAATGCACCGGCCATACATAAAGCAGGTTTCATGCAATTTTCTCTTTAGATAAAAAAACAGACGCCGGTTGGCGTCTGTGGAGTTTAGCTTAGGAGAGGTTCTGAGCGGTATGGCGAATAGACCGAATCATCGCTTCCAGCCCTTGCGAACGCGTGGGCGTGAGATGCTGCATCAAGGCCAGTTCACCGAACCAGTGACGCACATCGAGCGCGACAATATCAGCCGCAGAGAGGTTTTGATACAAACTAAAAACCACTGCAATCAATCCCTTAACGATCGCCGCATCACTGTCACCTTCAAAGGTGATGGTGCCATCTGCCTGTGGCGTCATTTTGATCCACACTTGGCTTTGGCACCCTGAGATCACGTTCTCAGGCTGATGCAAGCTTTCAGAGGATTCTGGAAGTTTTGCGCCCAGTTCAATGATGTAAAGATATTTCTCTTCCCAGTTAGCGCAACGATTGAAGTTGCGCACCAGCTTCTCTTTTTCTGGCAAATTCGCCATTTGTGACTCCGTTTACTCTACTCAACCACCCAGCAGACGATGAATACGCGTCAGGCCTGCCGCCAGGCGATCCACTTCCTCTTCACTGTTATAGAAAGTGAAAGAGGCGCGGCACATCGCTGGTACAGCGTAATGGCGCATCAGCGGCATGGCGCAATGATGTCCAGTACGAATCGCAATGCCGTATTGATCGAGGAAACTGCCCACATCAAACGCGTGATGCTTGCCGAGGTTAAAGGCGATCACGCCTGTGCGTGTTGGCGGCCCATAAATTTGAATATCTGGTACCGACGAAAGCTTGTCTAACGCATAGTTCATCAACACGCTTTCACGTTGATGAATGGTATCAAGTCCCAATGCTTGCACATAAGCTAACGCCGCGCCTAAACCGATAATGCCGCCCGTATTCGGTGTACCCGCTTCAAAGCGCCATGGCGACGTGTTCCACGTTGTGCCGGTTGGCAGCACTACGCTGGAAATCATTGAGCCGCCGCCTTCCCACGGTGGCATCGCGTCAAGCAACGCTTTGCGGCCGTACAAGATACCAATGCCGGTGGGTCCATATAATTTATGGCCGGAGAAGACGTAGAAGTCGCAGTCGATATCTTGCACATCGACTTTGTCGTGCATCACTGCTTGCGCACCATCAATCAGCGTGACCAATCCTGCTGCTTTGGCTTGCGCCACAAGCGCTTTGATAGGGTTGATCGTGCCAAGCACGTTAGAAACGTGCGTCACCGCCAGCAGGCGTGTACGGTTATCAATCAAGCCTGCAAGCTGATCTACAGCCAGTTCACCGTTATCGGTTAATGGCAGAACGCGGATTTCAGCACCGGTACGCTCAGCCACCATCTGCCACGGCACGATGTTGGCATGATGCTCCATCTCCGTAATAATCAGGTTGTCGCCAGGCTGCAGCTGACTGCCGCCCCAGCTGTTAGCAACCAGGTTAATACCTTCTGTGGTGCCTTTAACAAATACAATTTCTTCTGGCGAAGAGGCATTCAGAAAACGTGCAGCCTGATCGCGCACGTTTTCCATGTCACTGGTCGCTTGGGCGCTCAAGGTATGAATGCCACGATGCACGGCTGCATAGCCGTGCTGATAAAAATGGCTTTCGGCATTAATCACCGCCAGCGGACGTTGTGCGCTGGCCGCGCTATCAAGGTAGGCCAGCGGATGACCGTTGACCTCACGCTTCAGGATAGGAAAATCCTCCCTGATCCGCTCGAGATCGAATTTCATCATGCATCGCCTCCAGGAAAGCGTTCAGCAATACGCTGCAGTACTGCTACACGCAGCACCTCATTTTCCAGTGTTTCAGTCAATTCCGCCGCAAAAGCATGAATGATCATGGTCTGTGCTGCATCCTGTTTAATACCGCGTGAACGCAGGTAGAACATCTGCTCGTCATCAATGCGACCTATCGTTGCACCGTGACCACACTTCACATCATCCGCATAAATTTCGAGCTGCGGTTTGGTGTCCACTTCCGCCAAACGCCCCAGCAACAGGTTGTTGTTGGTCATCTTCCCGTCAGTTTTCAGCGCGTGCTTGGCCACTTTAATATGACCATTAAATACCGCACGCCCTTTGTCACGCACGATGGTTTTGTGCATCTGACGACTGGTGCAATAGCCTTTGTTGTGCTCCAGATAAGTACGGGTATCCGCTACTTCCTGTTTCACTGGCAACACCAAGCTGTTAATTGCCAGCTGGGTGTTTTCACCGTTCAGCTGCGAGCTGGTGTTGTGACGCGTCAGGCCTGCGCCCAGCAAGAAGCTGGTGCTGCTGACGTCTGCATCACGACCAATGACAATATCATTGTGCGCAAAGTGATAGCTTTCGCTGCTTTCAAACGCCAGCTTGGTGTGCTTCAACCGTGCGTTATCAGCCACGTCAAACGTAAAACGTGAGCCCGTGAAATGCGTGGTCGCATTCAGCGTCACGTAATGCTCGATGATTTCCGCCTCGGCGCCTTGTTCAAGCTGCAGATGATGACGGTGATGTACCGTGTTCATACCATCTTGTTGACCGCTAGTGATATGCAGCAAATACAGCGGACGCGCCGCAGATTTGCCACGCGCCAGGCGAATCGACGTCACCTCTTCCGCCAGACTTTCCGTCAGGTGCAAAAAGACTTCCGGTTGAACAGGTGCAGGCAGCGGACGGCGTTCGGCCGCCAGGCTGTGCTGAATCTCAAACAGTTCAGTATCACGTGTGCTTAAAGCGGCCTGAAAACGGCCATCAACAAACACCAGGCGGATAGCGTCAAGCGGTAAGGCAAAACCATCAACCTGTTCGGCACTGAGCGCTTGCCCCTGCGGAAGAACAAACTGCTGAGACAGCAGCGTATCTAGCGGGGTGTATTTCCAGTTTTCATGCTTGCGGGTCGGTAAACCCACACGCATTAGCTGCTGCCAATGTTGCTGAGCCTGCAGCGAACGGACTTCACCACGTGATTCAAACAGGTGATGCCACTGTTGCAGCGCGTTCTCACTCTTCGTCGGTAAGCCAGCCATAACCCTGCTCCTCCAGCTGTTTCACCAGCGAGAAATCGCCAGATTTAACAATTTTGCCCTGATACAGCACGTGCACGAAATCTGGTTTGATGTAATCCAGAATACGTTGATAGTGCGTAACGATAATGAAAGCACGCTTCTCGTCGCGCAGGCTGTTTACGCCGTTTGCTACGGTTTTCAGCGCATCGATATCCAGACCGGAGTCGGTTTCATCAAGGATGCACAGCTCTGGCTCCAGCGCGGCCATTTGCAGAATATCGTTACGTTTTTTCTCACCGCCGGAGAAGCCAACATTGACTGAACGGGTCAGCAAATCTTCTGGCATTTTCAGCAGATGAATTTTGTCTTCAATGAAATCCTGGAAATCAAAGCGATCTAACTCTTCCTGCTGGCGATATTTACGTACCGCGTTTACCGAGGTTTGCAGGAAGAACTGATTGCTGACGCCTGGAATTTCTACAGGATATTGAAACGCCATGAAGATGCCTTCGCCTGCGCGTTCTTCAGGTTCCAGTTCCAGCAAATCTTTGCCTTTGAACGTTACCGAACCGCCAGTTACTTCGTAATCTTCACGCCCCGCCAGCGTAGCTGACAGCGTACTTTTACCGGAGCCGTTTGGGCCCATGATGGCGTGAACTTCACCCGGTTTAATCTCAAGGTTCAGACCGCGCAGAATGGCTTTGTCTTCAACGCTAACCTGTAAATCTTTAATGCTTAACATACTTAATCCTTCACATTGCTTCCGGCAACGCATGTGCCGGCAATCAGCCCACACTGTGCTCAAGACTGATAGCTAACAGTTTTTGTGCTTCCACGGCGAATTCCAGTGGCAGCTCAGAGAAAACGTCTTTACAGAAACCATTGACGATCATTGAAATCGCATCTTCTTCACTGATACCGCGCTGCAGACAATAGAACATCTGATCTTCGCCGATACGTGACGTCGTCGCTTCGTGCTCAAGCTGCGCCGTATTGTTACGCGTTTCAACATACGGGAAGGTATGTGCGCCACAATCAGGGCCGATAAGCATGGAATCGCACTGAGTGAAGTTACGTGCATTCGTTGCGGTTGGCATAATTTTCACCAGCCCGCGATAGGTATTTTGGCTCTTACCGGCAGAAATACCTTTAGAGATGATGGTCGACTTGGTGTTTTTACCAATGTGAATCATCTTGGTGCCGGTATCCGCTTGCTGACGGCCGCTGGTCAAGGCAACGGAATAGAATTCGCCAACCGAATAGTCGCCACGCAGAATGCAGCTTGGGTATTTCCAGGTAATTGCCGATCCGGTTTCAGACTGCGTCCACGACATTTTGCTGTGGTCGCCCTCACACAGCGCGCGCTTGGTAACGAAGTTTAAAATACCGCCTTCGCCTTCGCCGCCTGGGAACCAGTTCTGGACCGTTGAATATTTTACTTCGGCATTTTTGTGGATGATCACTTCTACTACCGCTGCGTGCAGCTGATAGGTATCACGCACAGGCGCAGAACATCCTTCGATATAGCTGACGTAGCTGTCTTCGTCGGCAATCAAAATGGTGCGCTCAAACTGACCCGTTTTCGCCGCATTGATGCGGAAATAGGTCGACAACTCCATTGGGCAACGCACCCCTTTCGGGATGTAAACAAAGGTGCCATCGGAGGCGACTGCAGAGTTCAGCGCGGCGAAGAAGTTATCGTTCGGCGGGACAACCGTGCCGAGATATTTTTTCACCAGCTCAGGGTGATCATGAATCGCTTCGCCGAATGAGCAGAAAATAATACCCTGCTCAGCCAGTTTGCCGCGATAGGTCGTGGCGACGGAAACGGAGTCAAAAATGGCATCCACAGCCACTTCCCGGCCTTCACGTACCGGAACGCCCAGCTGGTTAAACGCGTTTTCAACTTCCTGCGTCAGATAATCGCTGGCAGGTGTGCTGCCAGAAGCTTGAGTTGCTCCCGGTTCAGATTCACAGCTGTCATCGCAGTTACCGCAAGAAGGCGCGGAGTAATAGCTGTAATCCTGATAATCGAGCTTCTCGTAATGCGCTTTCAGCCAGTGCGGCTCTTCCATTTCAAGCCAGGCGCGAAAGGCTTTTAGACGAAACTCCAGCATCCACTCTGGCTCGTTACGCTTAGCCGAGATCGCGCGCACCACATCTTCATTGATGCCGTGAGCAAATTCTTCGGTTTGCAATTGGGTAAAGAAGCCCTCTTTGTAATTGAGCTTGCCTTCCCACATTTGTACATCGTCAGATGCTTCGCTGTGTCGTGACATATTTCACTTACTCGACGCCAAAGCTTTCACCACACCCGCAGGCGTGCTGAGCTTTAGGGTTATTGAATTTAAAGATCTGATTCAGGCCTTCGCGAACGTAATCCACTTCGGTGCCATCAACAAACGGCATCGCCTGAAGCGGCACAAACAGAGTTGCGCCATGAAACGAGAACTGAAGATCGTCATCGACTGGTTGTTTAACCAGATCCATAACATAACCAAAACCGGCACAGCCGGATTGTTTGATGCCCAGTCGCAAGCCCTTGACTTCCGGGTCCTGTGCGACCAGATTGAGAATTTGCTGCGCTGCGGTTTCGGTCAGTGTTAACCCTTTCCAGACGAAATCGTCAGGTGAGAAAGAGTCTGCATTAACAGATGCCATGTTGATACCTCTTGAGTCCGGACCTTTTCAGGCTATCCCCCTATGGTAGTGATCTGCGTGATCACTTCAACCTCTTGTTTTGCAGGGATAATCATCTTGTGCTGTTTTTAATTGCTGCTTTATTAAGCATAGCCTCTTCAACTCACTTTGCGGCGAGACAGCCAATATGAAGAGGCATGATGTAACCTGTTAATAAATAGTGAAATTTATTTTCACCACTTTCTGGTAAAAGCGTAATTGATAGGTTACGCCTTTCTGCGATGTAAACAGATTGTTATTTCCAATTGTTTTAACAGGCGAGATAAATCGATAAATATTTCTGCCCGGCAATTGCAATCCTGACCTAATTGAATATGATAATTATTATCATTCACGCTTCAGGATGGCTTTATGACGCTTTCTGTCTCAGCCTGGCTTCAGCACAAAATCGACGAATATACGTTTTCAATGCGCGATATCACCGTCGACTTTTATATGTCGCAGGCAAAACTTGATCGGGCCGACTGTACTATTCAACAGTTACGCCAGTTCAACGATACCTGTCTGGATATGGCTGAAATCTGCCAGCTTAATGGTGACGATCACAGCTATCTGCATGCGATGGGTAAACTGCATCACCGTTTAGTGCAGGAAATGGGTAATGCCGATCGCGATCGCCTGTTCCGCATTCAGGCCTACCAACTTGCGCGTTTATCACTCACTCGTCTTTGTCATCAACTGGCGATGGTCGGCGAGTGGGACAAAGCGACCACGCTGCAAAGCGACTTTGTCCGCCACGCGGGCTGGATATTCTAATCCAGCCACGTCGTGACGTCGCGCACAATTTTTTTACACTATCTCTAACAATGCCTGAAGTGGATGACGCATGCCATTACCTTCAACGCGTTTCACTTGGCTGCGGCAGGAATACCCCGTTGCCAGACAGCGCTGTCGCGGGAGCTTTTGCAACTGTGGGTGCCAGGAAAGTGCGTAAATCCCTAACGAGTTTTCGAGGTTTTTGCTTTCGTGACCGTAAGTTCCCGCCATGCCACAACAGCCAACATTGACGTTTTCTAACTTAGCGCCAAAGCGGGAGAAAATATCTTGCCAATGATTAGGCGTGGCAGGTAACGCAGTGACTTCCGTACAGTGCGCAAACAAATACCAGGCTTCTCCGCTACTGTTCTGCACGGCTCGCTCAGCTAGCGCAGTTTGCAACCATTCATGCACCAGCTGAACGTTGAAGTCGCCGCGAGCTTCACCCAACGTTTGGCGATATTCATCGCGATAACACAACACGGTAGCGGGATCGACGCCCACCATCGGCATGTCCAGTTTTGCCATACGATTCAGGAAATCGGCCGTTTTACTGGCGGTACGCGCAAAGCGTTGCAGAAAACCTTTCACATGCTGCGCTTTGCCGTTCGGAGAGAACGGCAGCAGCACCGGACGATAGCCTAGCTTCTCAATCAGCTTTACAAAGTCATTAACCAGCTTCGCTTCATAAAAACTGGTAAACGGATCCTGCACCACCAGCACATACTCTTTACGCTGTGTATGGCTTACGGCCTCCAGCTGTTCCAGCGTCATATTCATGGCGGAATGACCACTTAGCTGCTGCTTAAGCGTAGGTGACGAAAGCAGCGGCAAATCAACCATGCCAATGTGCTTTTTACTCATATCACGCATCCAGGGTTGCCTGAGGAAGTAGTTAAACACCTTTGGCGCTTTCGCCATTAGCGGCGCATAACTCTCTACCGCAGCCACCAGATGATCGCCTATCGGACGCAGATAGCGCGTGTGGTAAAGCTGAAGGAAGCGTGAGCGGAAGTTAGGCACATCAATTTTGATCGGGCACTGTGTCGAACACGCTTTACAGGCCAGGCAGCCTGACATCGCCTCTTTGACCTCATGCGAAAAATCATATTCACCTTTATTCGCATGCCAGCTGTTACGCGTGCGACTTATAAAGGTACGCATTGAAACCCGATTTTCAGGCAGCTGTTTTTCCAACTCAAGCGGATCAACGCCCTGCTCTGCCAATAGCCGTAACCATTCACGTGTCAGCGTAGCGCGCCCTTTCGGCGAGTGAATGCGGTTGCGGGTGATTTTCATCGACGGACACATCGGACTGCGCGCATCAAAATTGAAGCACAAGCCGTTGCCGTTACATTCCATTGCACCACGCCAGTCGTTACGCACCGTCAGCGGAATCTGACGATCGTAAGTACCGCGTTTCACCGCATCAACCTGCATCATTTCCGCATGACTTTCGAAGGGTGTACAAATTTTGCCTGGGTTCAGACGGTTATGCGGATCGAAAACCGTTTTAATACGACGCAGTTCGTTGAACAGCGTTTCGCCGAAAAAGGCGGGACTGTATTGTGCGCGGAAGCCTTTACCGTGTTCCCCCCACAACAAACCGCCGTAGCGTGCTGTCAGCGCCACGACTTCATCGGAGATCTGTTTCATCAGCATCTCCTGTTGAGGATCGCACATATCCAGCGCTGGACGCACATGTAAAACACCGGCATCCACATGACCAAACATGCCGTAACTCAAGCCGTGACCATCCAGTAACGCGCGGAACTCAACGATATAGTCAGCAAGATTTTCTGGCGGCACTGCCGTATCTTCCACAAAGGGAATCGGTTTGGCGCGGCCCTTGGCATTACCCAATAGTCCCACTGCTTTTTTACGCATGTTATAGATGCGCTCAATACCGTCGAGTTCGTTGCAAAGCTGATAGCCAATCACGCCGCCCTGCTGCTGAAGCATTAATTCATCCAGCCGCACGCACAAACCACTGATCTGACGCTCAATGAGTTCGGCGTTATCACCCGCAAACTCTACGATGTTCAGTCCCTGCATATCTTTTTCCGGCACATCCGCGATCAGTTCTTTAACGGAATGCCAGACGATATCTTCACGCGCCAGGTTCAACACTTTTGAATCGACCGTTTCCACCGACAACGCTTTTGCTTCAACCATAAATGGCGCGTTACGCAGCGCTGAATCAAAAGAGTCATATTTGATGTTAACCAGTCGACGTACTTTCGGAATGGGTGTGATATCCAGTCGCGCCTCGGTAATGAAAGCCAGTGTGCCTTCTGCGCCACACAGCAGACGCGTCAGGTCAAAGGTTTGCAAATCGTCGCTAAAGACGTGGCGCAAGTCATATCCGGTCAGGAATCGATTGAGCTTGGGGAACTTTTCCAGGATTAATTCGCGTTGCTCGCGACAGCGGGCTAACACCTGCTGATAAATACGACCTTCCGGAGTTTGGGTTTGCGCCAGCGTTTCCGCTAATGCGGTTGCCATCGGCCGGGTATCAAGGATATCGCCGCCTAACAACACCGCGCGTAAACCTAAAACGTGATCGGACGTTTTACCGTAAACCAACGAACCCTGTCCTGAAGCATCGGTATTGATCATTCCGCCGAGTGTCGCACGGTTACTGGTCGATAATTCCGGTGAAAAGAAGAAGCCAAACGGCTTTAGATAGGCATTGAGCTGATCTTTAATCACGCCCGCTTCAACCCGCACCCATCCTTGTTCGGGATTGATTTCCAAAATGCGGTTCATGTGTCGCGACATGTCGACAATAATGCCCTGATTGAGCGACTGTCCGTTGGTGCCAGTCCCGCCGCCGCGTGGCGTAAAGATCAAGCTGCCGAAGCGCTCCTCACCCGCTAAACGGGCAATAAGCGCCACATCAGCAGTTGAACGGGGGAACAGCACCGCATCAGGCAGCAACTGATAAATGCTGTTGTCGGTGGACAGCGAAAGACGATCGGCATAGCTGGTCGCGGTGTCGCCGGTAAAGCCTTGCTCTTTCAGCGACTCAAGGAACGTCAGCACCAGTTGAACGAGGCCTGGCGCCTGGGAAATCTGTGGGATCATGAGTGTGAGACCGAGATGTTGTAAACGTTTGCGTCTGCATTATTTGCGTTAATCCTTCGTTTTATCACATTTTTAATCGGGCTGCCGTTTTTTCAAGAAACGTAAAATCGTTTCCTTTGCACCCTGTTTAAACGGCATTAAATAGCCCATGATTAAGCTGGGCGCATAAAGCCCGGAATTGAAGGATTCAAACGAGGTCATGAGTCACTTATGAAAAGCCTGTACCGGGATATGGATCTACCGCAGATACTGTTCACCCTGATGTTTATTCTCCTGCTGATCGCTGCCTGTTTATGGGTGGTGCAGCCTTTTATTCTGGGCTTTGCCTGGGCCAGTATGGTGGTGATTGCAACCTGGCCACTGATGTTGAAGTTACAAAACCTTTTATGGGGAAGACGTTCATTAGCGGTCATCGCCATGACGATTATTTTGCTGCTGCTGTTTATCTTTCCCATCGCGTTATTGGTCAACAGCTTGATCGATAATAGCGCGCCCGTTTTTGCATGGGCAACGCAAAGCCATATGATGCCAGAGCTGACCTGGCTGAACAGCATTCCGATGATTGGCGAGAAACTTTATTCCAGCTATCACAAGTTAGTGGCAGGTGGCGGTGCGGCAATCATGACGCAAGTGCAGCCTTATATTGGCCGCACCACCGGATTTTTCGTGGCACAAGCTGGCCATTTTGGCCGCTTCATGATCCACCTTGCCGTCATGCTGCTGTTTAGCGTGTTGCTTTACTGGCGCGGTGAGCAAGCTGCACACGGTATCCGCCACTTTGCCTTTCGTATGGCAGGCAGGCGTGGTGATGCGGCAGTATTACTGGCTGGACAAGCGATTCGCGCTGTGGCGTTGGGCGTAGTGGTGACGGCGTTAGTGCAAGGCATATTGGGCGGCATTGGGCTGGCCATTTCTGGCATCCCTTATGCCACGCTACTAACTGTATTGATGATTCTTTGCTGCCTGGTGCAAATCGGCCCGCTTTTAGTCTTGGTGCCCGCCATCATTTACCTTTACTGGAGCGGTGACACCACCTGGGGCACGGTATTACTTATCTGGAGTTGCGTGGTCGGCACGCTGGATAACGTGCTGCGTCCGATGCTGATCCGACTAGGCGCTGACTTGCCAATGATCCTGATTTTGTCTGGCGTGATTGGCGGATTAATCGCCTTTGGCATGATTGGACTGTTTATTGGTCCCGTGGTGCTGGCGGTCTCTTATCGTCTGGTGTCGGTCTGGACGCATGAAGCTCCTCCGCCCGGCGATGATCCCTTGGCTGTGGTCGAAGAACTCGCCGAGCACGACGAAGAAAATCCAGTCGTCTAATCCCTTTATCCCTTCTCCTTACAATGATTAGGGCGGTTAATGGTAGTTAACCGCCCCGATTCTTTTTTGTCACAACATTATTTTTATCCATTAGCGAACTTTAAGAAAAAAGCCAGTTTCCGGGCAAATTACCGCTAACATGCTTAAAAAAGATTATTTTATGCACTGTTTTTTAACCCAAACGGCCTGGTAAACGTGACAAAATATTATTGGCTTTAAACTAATAAGAGGATTCTTAAAGACGCCAGGGGGCCGGGTGAATAACATGTTTCTTATGTTTTGAATCAAACCCCTGATTTCTAAAACAACCTTATTTCCCTGAGTAAGAAAAGAATTGCTGTGTGTAGTCTTTGCCCATCCCCTGTGATGGGCTTTTTTTTGTCTGCCAGACAATAAAAAAGGCCAGCAATGCTGACCTTTCCCTGTATTGGTCTCTCTCTGGATGGTTATGCAGGCTTATCTAACTCTGCCAGACTCAACCAGGTTTCAACTACAGTATCTGGGTTGAGCGACAAACTGTCGATGCCCTCCTCCATAAGCCAGGCTGCGAAATCCTGGTGATCTGAAGGTCCTTGTCCACAAATACCGACATATTTCCCTTGCTTCTTCGCGGCACGAATCGCCATCGACAGCAGCGCTTTCACTGCATCGTTGCGCTCATCGAACAGTGCAGAAACCACACCTGAGTCGCGATCTAATCCCAACGCCAGCTGCGTCATATCATTTGAGCCGATAGAGAAGCCGTCAAAGTGTTGCAGGAACTGATCGGCCAGCAAGGCATTGGAAGGGATCTCACACATCATGATGATTTTCAGTCCATCTTCACCCCGTTTCAGTCCCTGGCGCGCCAGCTCTTCAACCACCGCTTCGGCTTGCGCAACGGTACGGACGAAAGGCACCATGATTTCGACGTTTTTCAGCCCCATATCATTACGCACACGTTTAACAGCTGCGCATTCCAGTGCAAAACAGTCACGGAAGCTGTCAGCAACATAACGGCCCGCGCCACGGAATCCCAGCATTGGGTTCTCTTCATGCGGTTCGTAACGCTCGCCACCCACTAAGTTGGCATACTCGTTAGATTTGAAGTCCGACAAACGCACAATAACGCGCTTCGGCGCAAAGGCTGCGCCCAGAGTTGCAATGCCTTCCGTTAGACGAGCGATATAGAACTCGATGGGATCATCAAAGCCTTTCATCATCTTGCGAATTTGCTGCTGCAGCTCAGGCGTTTGCTGATCAAATTCCAGCAACGCTTTGGGATGCACGCCAATCATGCGATTGATGATGAACTCCAGACGCGCCAGGCCGACGCCTTCATTCGGTAAACAGGCAAAATCAAAGGCGCGATCGGGATTACCGACGTTCATCATGATTTTCAGCGGCAGATCAGGCATTTCATCGACCTGCGAGCTGGTGATATCGAAATCGATTAAATCGTCGTAAACGTAGCCGGTATCCCCTTCAGAGCAGGAAACCGTCACTTTATGGCCATCTTTCAGTAAATCGGTGGCATTGCCACAACCAACAACGGCGGGAATACCCAGCTCACGTGCAATGATGGCGGCATGACAAGTACGCCCGCCGCGATTGGTGACAATGGCTGACGCCTTTTTCATGATCGGTTCCCAGTCAGGGTCGGTCATGTCTGTCACTAACACGTCGCCTTTTTCGATGCGGTTCATTTCACTGATGTCGTGGATGACTTTAACTTCACCCGCACCAATGCGATGCCCTATCGCACGACCTTCTACTACAACGTTGCCTTTGCTTTGCAGGTTATAGCGCTCCATCACCTGGCCGTTTGAACGTACCGTTTCCGGGCGCGCCTGAACGATAAACAGCTTGCCAGTATGGCCATCTTTAGCCCACTCAATATCCATTGGACGCTTGTAGTGTTGCTCAATTAACACGGCTTGATGCGCCAGCGCTTGTACTTCATCGTCGCTTAAGCTAAAGCGATCGCGTTCAGCTTCAGGCACATCTTCAATACGCACCTGTTCACCATGTTCCTGTGAATCAGCGTACACCATGCGAATTTTTTTCGATCCCATGTTGCGACGCACAATCGAAGGACGATTAGCCGCAAGGGTCGGTTTATGTACGTAGAATTCATCCGGGTTGACCGCGCCCTGTACCACCATTTCGCCAAGGCCGTAGGCAGCCGTGATAAACACTACTTGATCAAAGCCCGATTCAGTATCAATGGTGAACATCACACCCGCAGAAGCGAGATCAGAACGCACCATACGCTGAATACCTGCAGACAGCGCCACGCCTCGGTGATCGTAACCCTGATGCACGCGATAAGAGATAGCGCGATCGTTAAACAATGAAGCATAAACGTGCTTCACTGCAATCATCACCGCATCAATACCCTGAACGTTCAGAAACGTTTCCTGCTGACCGGCAAAAGAGGCATCAGGCATATCTTCCGCAGTGGCTGAGGAGCGCACCGCAAATGAAGCTTCCGCATCATCAGCGGAAAGTTGTTGGTAGGCTTCGAGAATGGCGGCTTCCAGCTCCGGCTGGAATGGCGTATCCACAACCCATTGACGAATCTGCTTACCGGCTTTCGCCAGTTCATCAACATCATCAATATCGGTCTTGTCCAGCAGTTCATAGATACGCTGGTTCAGCCCGCTTTGATCGAGAAACAGATTAAATGCATAAGATGTGGTCGCATAACCATTGGGGACGGAAACACCCAGCGACGACAAGTTGGTAATCATTTCACCCAGGGAGGCATTTTTGCCTCCCACCCGATCAACATCATGCATGCCAAGCTGGTTATACCAGAGCACTAGCGGCTGTTCGCCTTTATTGGACATTGAGCTTATCCTTTAAAAATGAGTGGGCACATGGAATATCTTGCAATTTGCCAAAACAGCCTGGCACATTGCCCAAATAAAGACTAAGTGTTGAATCGTTAAAGCTAACGATAATTCTTAATTTCGGAATTGTACCTATTATTGCTGGACGTTGCGCAAACAGCTTAATTTTTGCTAAATGACTGATGGCAATGTAATTGACTCGATTTCAGCCACTTATGCGCTATTTTTTGTTGCGCAACAAAAAACCACGCTATTACTGCTTTATATTGAAGTGGGCCGCAAAATAAAAATTTAAGAAACAGCATTTCATTTATTTATGCGGGATGAATCCGTATCATTATTAAAAAAATGAAATATTCATAAAAATAAAATATGGATTTTTTGTTTTACTTAATCTTATGTGAATCGTCCTATTCCTTACATTCTACGTCAGAGGCAGGCATCGATTATGAGTACTGACAGAAGCGTTTTTTATATTTCAGATGGTACTGCTATCACCGCTGAGGTGCTGGGGCATGCCGTGCTTTCGCAATTTCCGGTAAACATCACCAGCCTGACGCTACCTTTTGTGGAAAACGTCCAGCGTGCGCAAGCCGTCAAAGCGCAGATTAACGCGCTTTATCAACAAAGTGGGGTTCGGCCCTTAGTGTTCTTCTCGATTGTGACGCCAGAAGTGCGCGATATCATCGTACAAAGTGAGGGGTTTTGTCAGGACATAGTTCAGGCACTGGTCGCACCGTTGCAGCAGGAGTTGGGCTTATCACCAGCGCCTGTCGCGCACCGAACTCACGGCCTGGATGCCACCAACCTCGGTAAATACGATGCGCGTATCGCGGCAATTGATTACACCCTGGCGCACGATGACGGCATTTCGTTGCGAGGATTGGAGCAGGCGCAGGTCATTTTGCTGGGCGTGTCTCGTTGCGGTAAGACGCCCACCAGCTTATACCTGGCGATGCAGTTCGGCATCCGTGCAGCAAATTACCCGTTTATTGCAGATGACATGGATAACCTTAAATTGCCGCCTGCATTACGAGAACATCAGCACAAACTGTTTGGACTTACCATTGACCCCGAACGTCTGGCCGCCATTCGGCAGGAGCGTGCGGAAAATACCCGTTACGCCTCGATGCGCCAGTGTCGGTTGGAAGTGGGTGAAGTGGAAGCGCTGTTCCGCACGCACCAGATTCGCTATCTCAACAGCACCAACTATTCGGTTGAAGAGATCGCCACTAAAATCCTCGATATCATGGGGCTGACTCGTCGCATGTATTAATTAACTACGGCGGCGATGTAAAGCGTCGCTGCCGTAAGTTATCTCCTCTTTTCGGGTACTTGGGTTGAATTCGCAGGCTAATGGTTTATTGTGACCCTCATCACTTCCCGGTATTTCACCGTTGCGAAGAACAGCTTTCGAGAAACCCATGAACAAAACTGACGAACTGCGTACAGCACGTATTGGCGGCCTGATAACGCCAGCCAGTCTGGCAGCAGAACATCCGATTTCCACGGCTATTGCCGAGAACGTTACCGCCGCACGTAAACGCATTGCGCGCATCTTAACCGGAGAAGATCCCCGCCTGCTGGTGATTATCGGCCCTTGCTCTTTGCACGATCCCGAGGCGGCCCTGGATTACGCTAAGCGCCTTAACGCGCTGCGTGAACGCTACCAGGATCGGTTGGAAATTGTGATGCGCACCTATTTCGAAAAACCGCGTACCGTGGTTGGCTGGAAAGGATTAATTTCTGACCCGGATCTTGATGGCAGTTTTGATGTGAATCGCGGCATTGGGATTGCGCGGCAGCTGCTGATTGACATTAATGCCCTCGGCCTGCCCACCGCGACTGAATTCCTCGATATGGTGATCGGCCAGTTTATTGCCGACTTGATTAGCTGGGGTGCCATCGGTGCCCGCACCACTGAAAGTCAGATTCACCGTGAAATGGCTTCTGCCCTCTCCTGCCCGGTAGGCTTCAAAAATGGGACTGACGGGAATGTGCGGATTGCCGTCGATGCCATTCGCGCCTCGCGCGCCAGCCACATGTTTTTATCACCGGATAAAAATGGCCAGATGACGATTTATCAAACCAGCGGTAATCCGCACGGCCACGTTATTCTTCGTGGTGGTAAGCAACCTAATTATCACGCCAGCGATGTCGCAGAGGCGGCAGCAAATCTGCGTGAATTCAACTTACCCGAACAATTGGTGATTGATTTCAGTCACGGTAACTGCCTGAAGCAGCATCGTCGTCAACGCGATGTGGCGATTGAGGTTGCGCAACAGATTCAATCTGGTTCGCATGCGGTCGCGGGTGTAATGATTGAAAGCTTTATTGAGGAAGGCAATCAGAAAGTCGTAAGCGGCGAGCCGTTGGTTTATGGCCAGTCGATTACCGATCCTTGCCTCAGCTGGCAGGACAGCGAAGATGTGCTTGCCCTGCTGGCCGAGGCGGTTTCAAGCCGTTTTTAACTTAACTGGAACAACTCACTTCTAACGTTTTGCCCCAGTCTGGCGGTCGCTGACGATATTCAGCGGCCGTTTCATCACTGAATGGCTGCTGCAACGCCTGATGCAATTGCGCTAACGCGCTTTTTTCACCCTTCTCCGCCTCTTCAATGACCTGCTGTGCCATATAGTTACGCAACACCAGCGCCGGATTCGCCTTCTTCATGGCCGCTTGTCGTGTTTCATCGCTGACTTCGTCTTGCAACAGACGCACACGATAGCTCTCATACCAATCATCAAAAGCTTGCCGATCAATAAATTCATCACGCAAAGGTGAACGCGCCTCATTTTGTTGCGTATCGCTGAGCATGCGGAAAGTCAGGGTGTAATCGCTGTGCTCTTTGGTCATCAGCGTCAGCAGGCCGGACAATATTTCGTTATCTACGCTGTCGGTACTGAGTAAACCTAATTTAGCTCGCATGCGTTCGCCCCAGACACGCATCAGTTCAGGTTCATAATGGCTTAATGCCTGTTTAAGCTGCTCGGTACTCATTAACCCTGACAGAGCATGTGCCAGACGATTGAGGTTCCATAATCCAATCATGGGCTGATTTTCGAAGCTGTATCGTCCCTGGTAATCGCTGTGATTACAAATAAAGTCGGGCTGATAATCATCGAGAAAACCAAAAGGACCGTAATCCAGCGTCAAACCCAAAATCGACATGTTGTCGGTATTCATCACGCCGTGCGCAAATCCCACGCTCTGCCATTGCGCAATCATTCCAGCGGTGCGTTTTACCACGTCAGTGAACCACAACAGATAACGATCGTGTTCATCAACCCATTGCGGCCAGTGATGACGAATAGCGTACTCCGCCAACAGCTGCACTTTGTCTTGCTGGTTGCTGTAATAGAAATGCTCAAAATGACCGAAGCGTAGATGACTCTCTGCGATGCGCATTAGCATGGCACCGCGCTCGGTAGTTTCGCGGCGTACCGGTTCATCACCAATCGCAATTGTCAGCGCGCGTGAGGTAGGAATACCTAAATGGTGTAATGCTTCAGAGGCTAAAAATTCACGCACCGTTGAGCGAATCACTGCGCGGCCATCACCCATACGCGAATAAGGCGTCAGACCTGCCCCTTTTAAATGCCAGTCAAGTTTACTGCCATCAGCTAAACGCTGTTCGCCAAGTAAAATGCCGCGCCCATCGCCCAATTGGCCGGCCCAAACGCCAAATTGATGACCGCTATAGACTTGTGCCAAAGGCTGCATACCGGGTAACAACGCAGCGCCATGCCAGACACCGTGGCCCTCGCCTGCAAATAAGGTCTCGTCCAGTTCCATGGCGCGCGCTAAGGGCGCATTGTGGTAAAGCAAGCGTCCGCCTTCCAGCGGTGTAGGATTCAGGGCGGTGTAACATCCTTTCAGCTCATGAAACCAACTGTTGTCGAATAACATAGTTTCTCCCGAGCAGCGCTCATTTCACGCTGTCGTTATAAAACCTTCAGTGTAACGTCGAAAACAGAGTTTAGACAGGTTATAGCGGCTGCTGTGACGTGCTCAGGCAGGTATAGGCGTACAAGAGTTCCTCAAGTGAATCAGACTTAACCACCGGGAATAGGGCACCTTGTAAATCCGCACCCGATAATTTATTTACCTTATTCAGTAATTGATCATCATCTACACCACAAATTATCATTTGCTCACAGTGAGAACGAAAATTATCAAGAATGCTTTGAATAAAGGATGGGAAGGACGCGCGTTTAGCCAGTGAATGAATAAATTGTTTATCCATTTTTATGCAGCTAAATAAATTATCGTAAACCGCGTTAGCTGGAGATTTTCCTGCACCAAAATGTGAAAGTGATAATCGGAATTGCTGATGAAGGGCGGCGATTAAAGGATCGTTGAGACCTTGTGCTAAATGTGGAAAGGATTCGCTTAAATCTAATAACAGAAAGGAGAGCTGTTTTATTTTCCGCGTCAGGAAATCACTTTCAAGGAGGGTTTGAGACATATTAGCGTCAACACGCATCAAGGCCACCACACCCTGCGCCTCAAAAAAAGCCTGGTGCTTTTCAAGCAGCAAAATTTGACTTTGCAACAGACGCAGTTGCTGCGCTTCATCAAGCTGCGGCAACAGCAAGTCCTGCGGCAAGGTGATAGGCGCACTTTCATGGATGAACTGAGTGACCAGCTCAACCGCGGTTAACTGCCCATTTAATGCATAAGCAGGATAAAGCCAAATCTCCGACTGGTAGTCGGCGGATATGTGAATTTTCATTTCTGGAGCCAGTATATGTGGCGATTGGCGCATCGTATATGATTGAAAACAAGCAGGCAACAGATCCAAATCATGGAAGAGGCGGTAACTTAATACCTCAGTTTCACTTTGCTGCCCGACATCCAACCTTAAGCCAAATAAACCGGGACGTACTCCGGTTGGGATTGAAAATAAATTTTCAGCGCTATTGTTATAATTAAAAACACTTCGGGTAAAGTACCATTCTAAATAAGAGCCTAAAAAAGGCGGTTTCGTCTGATTTAATAGGCCTTAAAAATGGCAATATGCGCTGTATCTATATGCGCCTTGCCTGCCAAAACACTTTTCGCCAGTAGACATTATCTAATGAAGATCGAATAACCCCTTGGCTGGTCGAGGCGTGAATGAAAGCGTTGTCGGTATCATAGATCCCTACATGCAAACCGTTTTCGCCACCGCCGGTTTTGAAGAAAACTAAATCGCCTGGCAAGAGGTCGTCTTTATCGATGCGCGTTCCCATATCACTTTGTGCCCTTGTGGTGCGCGGCAACTGAAGCGCAAATTTATCGCGAAAAGTCAGATAGACAAAGCCAGAACAATCGATACCACGGCGGCTCATGCCACCATAACGATACGGCGTACCGTGCCAGTGACCCAGTTGGTCATCAAGTTGCGCAATCACGGTAATTGAATCGGAAAGACGTCCGTTAACCGGCGGTGCGTGATGACTACAGCCCGCTAACAGCAGCACTAAAATGAGCAATCCCATCCGCATCGCAGAACGTCCCTTTTTAAAATCGTAACCGCGTTAATGTAGCGGCAAAGCGCTGTGCGTGGCAAGCCGTCACGGCATGACAGTGAGCAGCGTGCGCCCTTCCAGTTCCAGCTGACGAAACGTGATGTGATACAAGGGTGACAGGCGCTCTGGCGTCAAAACGCGTGAAGGTTCACCCTGCGCCATGAGCTTGCCTCGATGCAGCAACCACACGCTATCCGCATGGAGCAGGCTGTGGTTGAGATCGTGGCTACTGGCAATAACGCAAATACCTGCCTGACACAGTTCTTTAATGACCTCATCCACCGCTTTTTGTTGTGCAATGTCGAGTGCGGTCATCGGCTCATCAAGGATCAGCAAGCGACCTTGCGCATTAATCTGCGGGTCGACTTGCGCGCAGGCCGCGACCAAACGCACACGCTGCCACTCGCCACCGGAAAGCTCGGTTAACGATCGTCTGAGTTTGTCGCGTAGTTGGAATTTATCCAGTAATTCAGTGAGCCGTTGATCGGCCTGCGGCAGTGTAGATTGCAGATGCAGACGTATATAGTGATAAACCGGCATTGGGCTGAGTGGAATGTGCTGCTGCGGTAACCACGCACGCAGCTGAGCTAATGCAGATCCGCGCCATTCATGCAATGGATTACCCAATAAACTGGCTTCGCCATCATAAGGTTGTAAACCGGCTAACAGCGCAAGTAAGGTGCTTTTCCCGGCCCCATTTGGCCCAACAACATGCATTAACTTACCGCTGTGTAATTCGGCGGTAAAAGGCAGCAGCCGTCCAGAGACGGCTGCGTCTTTCAGGCTAAAGAACATCTATTTTGCTAAAGCCGCTTTAATCGTTTCGAGAATAATCGGATCTTCTGGCAACATATCAGGCGCAAATCGCTGTACCACCTGTCCATCGCGACCAATCAGGAATTTTTCGAAATTCCACAGGATATCGCCTGTCGCCTTAGGTGCACGCCCTTTACTTACCTGGCGCTCGTAAAAACCACTGCCCTCTGGGCGCACCGCATCGGGTTTTGCTGCTGTCAATAACGCATACAGCGGATGGCGGCTTTCTCCGTTGACGTCCGTTTTGGCAAACATCGGGAAAGTCACGCCATAGGTGGTACTGCAAAAAGTTTTGATCTCTTCACTGCTGCCTGGCTCTTGCTCAAGAAACTGGTTGCAAGGGAAACCCAATACGCTAAAACCCTGATCCTGCCAGGCTTTATGGATGTTCTCCAGCTCTTCATACTGAGGTGTTAAACCGCATTTTGACGCTACGTTAACGACCAACAATACTTTGCCTTGCCACTGAGACAGTGAGGTTTTTTCCCCATCAAGCGTAACCAGTTCAGTTTGATAAATGCTCATAACGAATTCCTGTTGTTGATGCATTAAGCCAGCCGAAGCTAGCGCGAAGATTTCACTAATAGCGCAATAAACAGAGGCGCGCCAAGCGTTGCCGTGACCACACCAATTGGCAGTTCTGCGGAGGTTAACACCAGACGAGCAATAATATCAGCACCCAGCAGCACGCTGGCACCCGCTAATGCCGCTGCCGGTAATAAATAGCGATGATCGCTTAATCCACTCAGCCGTAATAAATGCGGAATGACCAAACCGACAAAACCAATTGCGCCAGCCATCGCCACGCTTACGCCGACCAGCCATCCCATCGCCAGCACCAGTATATTGCGCCAGAAAAAAAGCGACAGGCCGAGCTGGCGTGCTGAAGTTTCTCCCAACGCCAACAGATTAAGCACGCGTGATGTTTGAGTCAGCGCCAACGTCACGGGTAATAAAGCCAACATCATCCAGCCATAGCGCCAGTCGATACCGCTGAAGCCCCCCATCATCCAATACATCAACTGCCGTAAATCGAGGCTGGTACTGAAGTAAACGGCCCAGGTCATGATGGCGCTGCAGATAATGCCCAAGGCGACGCCAGTTAACAGCAAACGCGTGACCGAGAGCTGACGATGAGCAAAATGCAGCAAAATTAAGGTAATGATCAGGGCACCTGAGATGGCTGCCAGACTGAGACTCCACAATGAACCGCTGCCTAGCAGCACGCCAAGCACCAAGCCAATGCCAGCGCCATTAGATACGCCAAGTAATCCCGGCTCTGCCAGCGGATTAGTAAACAGTGCCTGCATCACCACGCCACACACCGCTAACGCGGCACCGACCAGCATCACCGCTAAGGTACGCGGCATGCGCAATTGCCAGACAAAGAGCTTGCCGCTGTCGCTCATCCACTGTGAAGGTGCGATCCAACTGTCACCCGCACACAGGCTAAAAAATAACAATATAAGCAGCATGAAACCTAAGCCGTATAACCATTTTTGGCTACGACGATCGGCCTGACGGGCGAGCTGGTCTAGCAGAGACATAAGCAGGATTGGCTGAGAAAACAGAGATTTGATTGTAGTGAGATTGTAAAAAAAAGAAAGGATAGAGAAGCGGCGCCTGAGGCGCCGCAAACTTATTTATGTGGTGGAATCGGTTGACCGTTGTTGCCATGACCATTGTCGTCATGATTTTGCTGCGGTTTAGCGTGATTCTGCTGGGTGTTATGGGTCTGCGGTTTGTTGTCATGCCGCTGTGGTGCTTTTGCTGGCTGACGATTGCCTGGATGCTGTGACTGCCAACCATTTCCATTCCAGTAACCGTGCGGGCCTTTCAGGCCAACGTGGCGCCCCTGATGCTGCTTCCACCAGGTAGGCTGACGCCAGTCAAAACCGTCCCAGTAATAACCGCGATTATCGCGATCGCCAATATGGACGGAAACGCCCGGCGTGTTAATGCTCACGGAAACATTTGCGTTTGCTAGCAGCGGCATGCCTAACAGGATGCTTAATAAAATAGCTGTCTTTTTCATCAGCCTGACCTCTTGTTATGTGATGGCGCTGTTATAACAAAAGCCGCTGGCAGGTCACTATCAGTAGGTGCTGATTTTCCAGATGTTTTCCAGAAGCTTACATAATCCTGACAGAGTGAAGATATTGTGAGCGCTTTTAAGGTTATCTGCGGACGCTGGATATGAAAAAGGCCGCTTTCGCGGCCTTTTTTGAATACTGAAATTAGTCAGTTTCTTTGGGTGTAGCGTTCTCGACGCGGCTTTTCAGCTTCTGCCCTGGACGGAATGTCACGACGCGACGCGCAGTGATTGGGATATCTTCTCCCGTCTTCGGGTTTCTGCCTGGACGCTGGTTTTTGTCTCGCAGGTCGAAATTACCAAACCCAGACAATTTTACCTGTTCTCCATTTTCCAAAGCGCGACGCACCTCCTCGAAAAACAGCTCCACTAACTCTTTTGCATCGCGTTTGCTAAGCCCGAGTTTCTCAAACAGGTATTCTGACATTTCAGCTTTTGTAAGCGCCATAGGTTCAATCCCTCAAGGTTGCCTGGAATCGCTCTTTTAATGCCGCAACGCATTTGCCAACGGTCGCGGCAATCTCCTCTTCTTCGAGTGTCCGGCTGGTATCCTGCAAAATCAGGCTAATAGCGAGGCTCTTAAAGCCCTCGGAAACGCCCTTACCGCGGTACACGTCAAACAAGTTTACGCCAACTACCTGATTTACGCCAACTTTCTTACACTCCGCGATGATATCTGCTGCTGGGACGTTTTCAGCCACCACAACGGCGATATCACGACGGTTTGCCGGGAAGCGTGAAATCTCGCGCGCGTCAGGCAGGACGCGGTCTGCAACCTTATTCCAAAGCAGTTCAAAGACTAAGGTGCGACCATTGAGATCAAGCTTACGTTCCAGCTCAGGATGAACCACCCCGATAAATCCGATTCGTTCATCCTGTAAATAAATGGCTGCGCTTTGCCCCGGATGCAGTGCCGGATTGGCTTCTGCACGGAAGCTAATGTTATCCAGTTTGCCGGTTAAATCGAGCAGCGATTCTAAATCGCCTTTTAAATCATAGAAGTCAACCGACTGACGCGCCAGATCCCAATGCTCTTCGTTACGATTACCGCTCAATACGCCAGACAGCATAAGATCCTGACGAATACCTAAATCGGCTTGTGTATCCGGCACAAAGCGTAATCCGCTTTCAAAGAAGCGAACGCGGCTCTGCTGGCGATTCTGGTTGTAGACCACCGCACTCAACAATCCAGTCCACAGAGACAGGCGCATAGTCGACATGTCGCTGGAAATCGGGCTTGGCAGGATCAGCGCTTCTTCACCCGGATGCAGCAGCTGTTGAATTTTCGGATCAACAAAGCTGTAGGTGATCGCTTCCTGATAACCTTTATCAACCAGCAAGGTTTTGGCACGCTTCAGGGAAAGATTCGCTTCACGATGCTGAGTCATGATCAAACCAGCCTGAACCGGCACGTCTGGAATGTTGTTGTAGCCGTAAATGCGCGCGACTTCTTCAATCAGATCTTCTTCAATCGTCATGTCGAAACGCCAGCTTGGCGCAACGGCTTTCCACTCACCTTCGCTCACAGTGACCTGGTAACCCAGGCGCGTCAGAATATCCGTCACCTGATCGTCTGCAATCGCATGACCAATGAGGCGGTCGAGTTTTTCACGACGCAAAATAATAGTGGCCCGCGGCGGCAAAGATGCCTGGTGCGTCTGGTCGATTATCGGACCCGCTTCGCCCCCACAAACGTCCAGCAGTAGCTGCGTAGCGCGTTCCAATGCTTTGTGCTGCAACGCCGGATCAACACCGCGTTCGTAGCGATGCGAGGCATCGGTGTGCAAACCTTGACGGCGTGCACGCCCCGTAATCGCCAGCGGATCGAAAAAGGCACATTCAAACAGGATGTTTTGCGTTTCAGTATTTACACCAGAATGCTCGCCACCAAAAATACCGGCCATTGCCAGCGCTTTATGATGATCGGCAATGACCAGCGTGTCGCTGCTCAATTTGGCTTCAGTACCGTCCAGTAACGTTAAGGTTTCACCTTCTTTCGCCATGCGCACCACTATTCCGCCATCAATGCGGTCAAGGTCGAAGGCGTGCATCGGCTGGCCCAGCTCCAGCAGGACGTAGTTAGTGATATCAACCACCGGATCGATAGATCGAATACCACAGCGTCGTAGCTTTTCTTTCATCCACAACGGTGTGGAGGCAGTAACGTTAACGCCCTTTACTACGCGGCCCAAATAGCGTGGGCAAGCTTCTGTTGCATCAACGCGAATCGGGAAAGTGTCATTGATGGTCGCAGCAACCGAATTGATTTCCGGTGCGTTGAGCGGTAAACCATTCAATACCGCGACGTCGCGGGCGATACCGATGATACCGAGGCAATCTGCACGGTTTGGCGTCACGCTGATTTCAATAGTGTTGTCGTTGAGTTGCAGATATTCACGAATATCGGCGCCAATCGGCGCCTCTGCAGGCAGTTCAATAATGCCGTTGTGGTCATCTGAAATACCCAGCTCTGAGAATGAACACAGCATGCCTTCAGACGGCTCACCACGCAGTTTTGCGGCTTTGATTTTGAAGTCACCCGGCAGCACTGCGCCAACGGTAGCCACTGCGACTTTAAGGCCCTGGCGGCAGTTTGGTGCGCCACAGACGATGTCCAGTAGGCGCTCGCCACCTACATTGATTTTGGTGACACGCAGTTTGTCGGCATTCGGATGCTGTCCGCATTCAACAACTTCACCCACTACCACGCCATGAAACGCGCCAGCAACAGGATCTACGCCATCGACCTCTAAACCTGCCATGGTGATTTGCTCAGACAGCGCTGCGCTGTCCAGGGCTGGATTTACCCATTCGCGTAACCAGAGTTCACTGAATTTCATTGGATAACCTGCCCTTACTTAAATTGTTTGAGGAAACGTAAATCATTTTCGAAGAAAGCACGCAGATCGGTTACGCCATAGCGCAACATGGTCAGACGCTCCATGCCCATACCAAATGCAAAGCCAGAATAGATTTCAGGATCGATGCCTACGTTACGCAGAACGTTCGGGTGCACCATGCCGCAGCCCAATACTTCAAGCCACTTGCCGTTTTTACCCATTACATCGACTTCTGCTGATGGCTCGGTAAAGGGAAAATAGGAAGGACGGAAGCGGATCTGCAAATTCTCTTCAAAGAAGTTGTTCAGAAAATCGTGCAATGTGCCTTTCAGATTGGTAAAGCTGATGTTTTTATCGACAATCAGGCCTTCCATCTGATGGAACATTGGCGTGTGCGTTTGGTCGTAATCGTTACGATACACGCGCCCTGGCGCAATGATACGAATGGGTGGCTGCTGCTCTTTCATGGTACGAATCTGTACACCCGAAGTTTGCGTGCGCAGCAGGCGCGTAGCATCAAACCAGAAGGTATCGTGATCGGCACGAGCGGGATGGTGCCCCGGAATATTCAGCGCATCAAAGTTATGATAATCATCTTCAATTTCTGGGCCGGTAACGACTGCGAAACCTAACTCACCAAAAAAGTTTTCGATACGATCAATGGTGCGCGTAACCGGATGCAAGCCACCATTTTCAGTGCGGCGACCCGGCAGAGATACGTCGATGGTTTCTGCTGCCAGACGTGCATTCAGTGCTGCAGATTCCAGCGCATCTTTGCGCGCAGTCAGATGCTCAGTCACTTGCTGCTTGGCTTCATTGATTACCGCGCCTGCTGCTGGGCGCTCTTCTGCCGGCAGCTCGCGTAGTGTGGTCATCTGAAGCGTCAGATATCCTTTCTTACCCAAATATTCGACGCGTACTGCGTCAAGGGCGGCGATATCCGTCGACCCGTCAATGGCCGCCGTGGCTTTGGCCACCAGTTCTGCGAGTTGGGACATGTTTTCCTCTTCTTCCAGTCAGGCTGGTCAGTTCTCGTTGGGACCTGCTGGTCCAATGTACTATCGCCAGAAACAAAAAAGCCTCCACGAGGGAGGCTTTCGGCGCGATTTTTCGTTTCTTTTCTTATGCGCAAAAGCCCCTAATGTCAGGCGCTAAAGTAAAAAAAGAAACGGAAAATAGCAGCATTCATGCTTGCGGTTACCTTGTTATTAATTAAGGGTGCTATTGAAATGCGCAGCGGTGAAAATGTCAATCTTTTGCTTGAGTTATAGGCAATAAAAAAGGGAGCAAGCTCCCTTTTTCAACTGACTTACGCCAGAGCTGATTTCGCTTTTTCAACAAGTGCAGAGAATGTCACTTTGTCGAATACGGCGATGTCGGCCAGGATTTTACGGTCAATTTCAATGGCAGCTTTTTTCAGACCATTGATGAAACGGCTGTAAGACATACCGTTCTGACGCGCCGCAGCGTTGATACGTGCGATCCACAGCTGACGGAACTGACGCTTACGTTGACGACGGTCACGGTAAGCATACTGACCAGCTTTGATAACAGCCTGGAAGGCAACGCGGTATACACGTGAACGTGCACCGTAATAGCCTTTAGCTTGTTTTAAGATTTTTTTGTGACGTGCGCGAGCAACTACACCACGTTTAACGCGAGCCATATGAGCTCTCCTGTTCTATATTCTGTTTAAAAAAATGGACTTATGCGTACGGCAGGCAGGCAATAACCAGACCCAGATCGCCTTTAGAAACCATGCCTTTAGGGCGCAGGTGACGTTTACGCTTAGTAGATTTTTTAGTCAGAATATGACGCAGGTTTGCGTGTTTACGCTTGAAGCCGCCAGAAGCGGTCTTCTTGAAGCGCTTAGCCGCGCCACGTACAGTTTTAATCTTTGGCATTTTAAAAAATATCCACTTCGCATTGTTAATAACATGACCCAGACAGGCGAACACATCCCCGCACAGCGCGAACGCTGCGCGGTTGGTGTTACTTGAAAGCCTACTGTTTCTTCTTAGGTGCGAGCACCATGATCATCTGGCGGCCTTCAATCCTCGAAGGGAAAGATTCAACAATGGCCAATTCCAGATCTTCACACAGATCTTTACGGACGCGATTAAGCACTTCCATACCGATCTGCTGGTGCGCCATCTCACGACCGCGAAAACGCAGCGTGATTTTGGCTTTATCGCCTTCTTCCAGAAAGCGAATCAGGTTGCGTAGTTTGACCTGATAGTCGCCATCATCGGTTCCAGGACGGAATTTAATTTCCTTAACCTGAATAACTTTTTGCTTCTTCTTCTGTTCCTTAGAAGATTTGCTTTTCTCATAGAGGAACTTGCCGTAGTCCATGATGCGGCAAACCGGCGGTTCGGCGTTCGGGCTGATTTCTACTAAATCAACGCCCGATTCCTCAGCTTTTTCCAAAGCTTCACGTAGACTGACAATGCCAAGCTGCTCGCCATCAACGCCTGTTAGGCGCACTTCTGTCGCGCGGATTTCACTGTTGATTCGATTTGGACGCGTCGGTTGTACTCGTTTTCCGCCTTTAATACTTTATTCCTCCAATTGGTGAAGATTTCGGCTGCGAATTTCTTGTTGCAGTTTCTCAACAAACACATCGACATCCATCGACCCAAGGTCTTTACCACGGCGGGTGCGAACGGCCACTTTGCCAGCTTCCACCTCTTTATCACCACAGACCAACATATAAGGGACGCGACGCAATGTGTGTTCGCGGATTTTAAAGCCTATCTTCTCGTTTCTCAAGTCTGCTTTTACACGAATGCCAGCATTCTGCAACTTACGTGTCAAAGACTCAACATATTCTGCTTGTCCGTCGGTAATATTCATTACTACAGCTTGCAGCGGTGCCAACCAGGTAGGGAAGAAACCGGCAAACTCCTCGGTCAAAATGCCAATGAAGCGCTCCATCGAACCCAGAATCGCGCGGTGAATCATCACTGGCGTCTGACGGTCGTTGTTTTCACCCACATAAGTGGCTTCTAAACGCTTCGGCAGTGAGAAGTCTAGCTGAACTGTCCCGCACTGCCAGGCACGATCAAGGCAATCGTACAAGGTGAATTCGATTTTAGGACCATAGAAAGCGCCTTCGCCAGGTTGGAATTCGAACTCAATATTGTTCTCGTTCAACGCAGCAGCAAGGTCTTCCTCGGCACGGTCCCACATGTCATCGGTGCCAATACGCTTTTCTGGACGGGTAGATAATTTTACCACAATCTTTTCAAAGCCGAAGGTGCTGTACATGTCATAAACCATGCGAATACAGCTATTCACTTCGTCACGAACTTGCTCTTCAGTACAAAAAACGTGGGCGTCGTCTTGGGTAAAGCCACGTACACGCATCAAACCATGTAACGCACCTGATGGCTCGTTACGGTGGCAGCTACCAAACTCAGCCATACGCAGCGGTAGATCGCGGTACGACTTCAAGCCTTGGTTGAAGATCTGCACGTGGCCCGGGCAGTTCATCGGCTTGATACAATATTCACGGTTCTCAGATGAGGTGGTGAACATCGCTTCTTTATAGTTCTCCCAATGCCCGGTTTTTTCCCAAAGCACGCGATCCATCATAAATGGACCTTTAACTTCTTGATACTGATATTCTTTAAGCTTGCTGCGAACAAACACTTCTAGCTCGCGGAAGATGGTCCAGCCGTCATTATGCCAGAACACCATACCCGGCGCTTCTTCCTGCATATGGTAGAGGTCAAGCTGCTTACCAATCTTACGATGGTCGCGTTTTGCAGCCTCTTCCAAACGTTGCAGATAAGCCGCCAACTGCTTTTTATCTGCCCAGGCGGTACCGTAAATACGCTGCAGCATCTTATTATTGCTGTCACCGCGCCAGTACGCACCGGAAATTTTCTGCAATTTAAAATGATGGCAGAAACGCATATTCGGCACGTGCGGACCGCGGCACATGTCGATGTATTCTTCGTGATGATACAGGCCAGGATGATCGTCATGGCTGATGTTCTCATCAAGGATGGTGGTTTTATAAACTTCACCACGCGCGGCAAAGACGTCGCGTGCTTCCTGCCAACTCACTTTTTTCTTCACAACATCATAATTGGACTCAGCCAACTGATGCATGCGTTTTTCCAGCAGGTCGATATCTTCCTGGGTCAGGGTACGATCAATGTCGACATCATAATAGAAGCCGTTATCAATCACCGGACCAATCGCCATTTTTGTGTCTGGCCACAGCTGCTTAATCGCATGGCCCAACAGATGCGCACAGGAGTGACGAATAATTTCCAGACCGGCTTCGTCTTTCGCAGTGATGATGGCGACAGAGGCGTCTTCGGTGATGGGATCAACTGCATCAACCATCTCACCGTTTACACGCCCAGCAATGCAGGCCTTGGCTAAGCCTGGACCAATATCCAGCGCGATATCCATGACACTGACAGGGCGATCAAAAGAGCGCTGGCTGCCATCAGGAAGCGTAATTACAGGCATTTCATATCCTTAATTGCAGTGGTAAGCCACACGAAAGCCTACATGCACATTGAGTAAATTTATTTGCCTGGCGTAATGTCAGACCCACATTGTCGGAATGACGCCAGGATTGTAGTGCGGCGCAGATGATAGCAGTTTTACGCGAGGAGAAAAACCCATGCCTTTTCACCTAAGCCTTGGAGAGATCAAAAAAAAGCAGCCTGACATCAAGCCAGGCTGCTTTTAACCAAGATCGCTAAATCGCGATTACATCGCGTAAGAAAGCATGATCGATGTTTTGGTATCGGTGCGATCTGGCGCAGATTCTGGCGGATTGTTATTCCAGGTCACGTTATAAGCCAGTTTCAACGCGAAGTGATCGTTGATCGCTACCTGCAGGCCAGTTTCTGAGTTCAGCGTGGTATCTTCACCGAAGCTGCTTAATACAGACACACCTTGTACGAACTTGGTGGTGTCAGTTAGCTGCCACTGGTAGCTAACAGCGCCATAACCCAACGCTTTAGTTTCATGTCCACCGTCGTGGAAATCGTCATAGCGTACACCCGGACCGAATTCAGCACGCAGCGAATGCACTGGACCATTCAGAAGCTGACGACCATAACCCGCGGTTAACACGTCACGTGAATCGTAACCGTTGAAACGGTCGCTCAACCAGCTTGCCTGACCAAACAGGTAATCGTAGTTGCTCACGTTATAACGGCTACGGCCGCCAATGTTGTAGGTTTCGGAAGAGCGCTCATCGTTAGATGAGGTATTAGCCGCATTGCCCCACAAGCTATAAGCCATTGAGCTTTTATACCAGGTCATGTTGGTTTGCGCGGTCAGCGATGAGCTGGTGGTGTTACCGGTTTGAGCCAGATAACCTGCAGCCGCAGAACCTTCAAACGGTTTTTTGGCCGTGGAAGGATCATCCATAGACGTAAAGACGGCGTTATCGGCCAATGCCTGATGACAAAACGCTCCAGCAGAGAGCAAAAGAACAGCAGACAGCTTGTTGAAGGCTTTCATTAAATGTGATCCGTGCGACAGTTTAAAAAACGGAGAGTTTGAAGTGTTTCCTAAGTCAAGCAATGCAATTTACGGTAAGATTTGTAAACAAATGTTAACACTGCAAAAAGCGCGCTTTTTGGCCTGACACCGCTTGATTATTGGGATCCTTCTGATTAACGCGGGGCATTATAGTGGGCAGTTAACGCAAATACATCCTGATAAACAGAAGATTTTTCTTAAGCTGCATTTATCGCCTTACATCTCTTTACTCGCGAAATTAACAAAAGTTTGATCTCATCTCCTTAATAACTCGCCCATTTTTTCATCGTAGTCTACGCTGAGGACAGTAAAAACACGTGGAGGTGAAGAATGAGTAGCCAATCGTTAACCCGTTATATTGTGACCTTTCATTTTCAAGAATCTGGTCTAGGCGATATTCTCGAATTGACCAGCAGCATGACGTCAGCAGGCTTCACTACCACGCTGACGGATGATGAAGGGCATCCCCACGAACTGGGTACCAACAGTTTTGGTATCGTCACAACCCTTGAAGAAGCGGAATTGAAACAGCAGGCCACGGCGGCAGGTGAAAGCATTTTAGGAAAGCCTCCTGAAGTGACTATTTCAACGCTGGACGCTTTCTTACAAGACGCCGCGAATAAAAGTTCTTCTCCTTAACCAGATAAGCCGTGCATACGCGGCGGTTTTGGTGAATATTTAAGCGTGACAATCGATCTTACGCAGCGAATAAAGAGGATAGCCCAATGTGGTCAGCCATTAGTCGTCTGTTAAGCGAGCAGTTAGGCAACGCCGAAATCACACAACGCCATGAACTCCCCGGCGGAGACGTCCATCCCGCCTGGCATGTTCGCTATGGCGAGCACGACGTGTTCGTCAAATGCAACAGCCGCGAAATGTTATCGCTGTTTACCTGGGAAGCCGATCAACTGGCGCTGCTTGAGCGCACGCAAACTGTGCGCGTGCCTAAGGTTTATGGTGTAGGAAGCTATCGCGATGACAGCTTTCTCCTGCTTGAGTACATCGCTCCGCAACCGTTGGATGAACAAAGTGCTTTTCAGCTAGGCAGGCAGCTGGCACATCTGCATCAGTGGAGCGAACAAACTCAGTTCGGCCTCGACTTCGATAACAACATCACTACAACCCCCCAACCCAACAGCTGGTTACGCCGCTGGTCAGTTTTCTTTGCTGAACAACGCATTGGTTGGCAACTGCAACTCGCGGCTGAAAAAGGGGTTCAGTATGGTGATACAGACTTGATTGTGGCCTGCGTTCAGCGTGTACTGGCATCCCATCATCCGCAACCTTCCCTGCTTCACGGCGATCTCTGGCCTGCAAACTGCGCTAGCAGTGTACAAGGCCCGTGGATTTTTGATCCGGCCTGTTACTGGGGCGATCGTGAATGTGATTTGGCAATGCTGACCTGGTTTGAGGATTTACCGCGTCAGATTTATGAGGGTTATCAGGCAGTTTGGCCGTTACCTGATGGTTTTTCGCAGCGACAACCGGTTTATCAACTCTACTATTTGTTGAATCGCGCCAATGTCTTTGGTGGTAACTGGCTTGGCGAAGCGCAATTCGCCATTGGCCAGTTATTGGATGAAGATGAGTTAACACAGCATCAGGCCAAACCGGCCTGATTGCTTAAACGAATCCCAGCAGGGAGAGCGCGAAATATCCCGCTATCGCAATGACGACAGGCAAAACATAAAGCGGAAAAACCTGTAGGAACAGGGTGTGACGCGGCACACGAATCTTCTCTTCTAATTGCTGACGCGAGCGCCCTTCGCTGCCTTTTGCCTGCTCAAGGATCATTTGATCCTCAACACCTTCTTTTATATGACGCGCCTGGCGCCCCATGCGTGAACCTGATGCTTCCAGCGCCAGCCCCACAAAAATCAGAATATAGATAATCCAGAAGCCGAGATTCATTTGACCATTAAAATCGGGCACCGGCGAGTTATGCCAGAAGAAGCCAAGGAATGGCGTATTGAAGCGCACCATATCGATTATTACATGCACAAAATCCAGCATCACAGCATCAATACCTGGCTGCTTTTCACTGTGCTTAAACATAAAGCTCAGCACGGAAATTACTGTTGAAAGCAATGCCAGCAAAAAGATTATCCAGCCAGCGACGCGCTTAAGGATGGCGATACGGCCAGCCTGTTGATAGGTCATGATATCTCCTGAACCCAAAATCCAATGTGCACTCAGTCTACCTGCGCAGGGGGAAATTTCCCAAAAAAATGAGCCTACTGCGCCCGTTAAGCACACCTCATGCCGTCGTGTTAAGGTAGCGCAAACTTAATAAGGAGACGTCGTATGTCTTATCACCGCCCTGTTCTTGCTGCCTTATTCGATATGGATGGATTGATTATCGATTCTGAACCTCTCTGGGATCAGGCTGAAATGGATATCTTCTCGACGCTGGACGTTGACCTGACGCGCCGTAATGAGCTGCCTGACACACTCGGCCTTCGTATCGATCAGGTGGTGAGAATGTGGTACGAAACACTGCCGTGGAATGGCCCAAGCCAACACGAAGTGACGAACCGCATTATTGCGCGTTCGCTTTCACTGATTGAGGAGACGCGTCCGCTGCTTCCAGGCGTGAAAGAGGCGTTAGAACTGTGTCAGCAGCAGGGAATGAAAATTGGCCTCGCTTCTGCTTCACCGCTACATATGCTTGAGCGCGTATTAGAAATTTTTGATTTGCGCGCCTACTTTGATGTCCTGGTTTCTGCGGAATCCTTGCCTTACAGCAAACCGCATCCGCAGGTTTATCTGGATGCCGCTGCCAAACTCGGTATCGATCCCTTGAACTGCGTCACGCTGGAAGATTCGTTTAATGGCATGATTGCCACTAAAGCCGCACGTATGCGCTCTATTGTTGTACCCGCAGCCGAATACCGTGACGATCCGCGTTGGTCGCTCGCCAATGTTAAACTCGACGCGCTCACTCAGTTAACCGTTGCTCATCTTCAAGGCTAAATTTAGCCCGCCAGCAGGCGGGCTTTTATTTACCAAAGTTCAGAGAATTGATCTCTGCCGCAAATAAATAAAACAACGTTTCATTTTTATTGAATTCACATACCACTCTGCCTAAGATGCGCAAAGAATCCCCCAACCGGGGCGCGCACAACAATTTTGCAGAGAGGCCTGAGATGGACGTTCGTCAAAGCATTCACAGCGATCACGCCAAGCAGTTGGATACCGCCGCGCTTCGTCGCGAATTTCTGATTGAGAAAATCTTCGAAGCAGATACCTACACGCTGACCTACAGCCACATTGATCGCATCATTATCGGCGGTGTAATGCCGGTAAAAAGTACCGTTAACTTCGGCGATGAGCTCGGCAAGCAGTTTGGCGTGAGCTACTTTCTTGAGCGACGCGAACTCGGCGTGATCAACGTAGGCGGGCCGGGCGTGATTGAGGTTGATGGCAAAACCTGGGAAATCGGCAATCAAGAAGCGCTGTATGTCGGCAAAGGTGCCCGCAACCTCAGTTTCCGCAGCGCCAATCCCGATCAGCCCGCTAAGTTTTATTACAACAGTGCGCCCGCGCACAGCACCTTTCCTGATAAAAAAATCACGCTACAAGAAGCCTCGTCGACAACGTTAGGCGATGCAGCCACATCCAATCGCCGCACAATCAACAAATTCATCGTGCCCGATGTTTTACCCACCTGCCAACTGACCATGGGTTTGACCAAACTGGAAGAAGGCAGCTTGTGGAACACCATGCCATGTCACACTCATGAGCGCCGCATGGAAGTCTACTTCTACTTTGATATGAGCGAAGAAACTGCGGTGTTCCATATGATGGGCAAGCCGCAGGAGACACGCCATTTGTTGGTACACAATGAGCAAGCCGTCATCTCGCCTAGCTGGTCAATTCACGCTGGCGTGGGTACACAGCGCTATACCTTTATCTGGGGCATGGTGGGTGAAAATCAGGTCTTTGATGACATGGATCACGTCAAAATCAGCGAACTGCGTTAAGCAGAGGAGAAGCAAAATGATACTGAATGCATTTAATCTGGAAGGTAAAGTGGCGCTGGTAACCGGCTGCAACACCGGTTTAGGACAAGGAATGGCGCTTGGACTGGCGCAAGCAGGTTGCGATATCGTTGGTGTCAACCGTGCCGGTCCTGATGACACCCAAAGCAAAGTCGAAGCGCTGGGTCGCAAATTTTGGGCCGTGCAGGCCGATCTTACTCATCCTGAAGTGGTTTCTCAGGTTGTCGAAGAAGCCGTCGCCGCCGCCGGTAAAATTGACATTCTGGTAAACAATGCCGGCATTATCCGTCGCGAAGATGCGCTGAACTTCAGTGAAAAAGACTGGGATGATGTCATGAACATCAACAGCAAAAGCTTGTTCTTTCTCTCTCAGCAGGTAGCACGCCAGTTTATTGCCCAAGGTCACGGCGGCAAGATCATCAACATTGCCTCCATGCTCTCCTTCCAGGGCGGGATTCGCGTTCCTTCGTATACGGCTTCAAAAAGTGCAGTGATGGGTTTAACCCGCCTGATGGCCAATGAATGGGCAAAACACCACATCAATGTAAATGCCATCGCGCCGGGCTATATGGCGACCAATAATACCGAGCAGATACGTAACGACGAATCACGTAGCGAGGAAATTCTTGGCCGCATTCCAGCCGGACGCTGGGGTAATCCTGATGACATGATGGGACCGGTTGTTTTTCTCGCTTCTGCCGCCTCCGACTATATCAATGGGTATACCCTCGCCGTTGATGGAGGATGGCTGGCACGTTAATGATTTGGGCGGGCCACGTAACGTTGCCCGCTATTATTTGAAAAAAATTAACGCTTCGTTACAGCGTCACATGTTCTCATTTACTGGTTAAATCCCTATACTGGATGCATCGACAGTTTTTTGCAGCCAGGTTTTATCATGACGGGCGAAGGCCACATCATTTTTGCCATTGCCAGCGCTATATTCGCTAAACGCGCCGAACTCACGCCAGTGATGGCGGAAGCGGATTGGTGGCATTTGATCCCAGCAACGTTACTTACCTGCTTGCTGCCCGATATCGATCACCCTAAATCCCTGCTCGGCCAACGATTAAGATGGATTTCTCAGCCTATCGCACGCGTCTTTGGTCATCGCGGATTCACTCACAGCCTGCTGGCAGTCGCTGCGGCATTATGGTTGTTTCAAGTCAACGTTCCCAAAGATTGGCCGCTTCCGGCTGATGTGCTGCAAGGCATGACGCTGGGTTATCTCAGCCATATTGTGGCAGACATGCTTACACCTGCCGGTGTACCGCTGTTGTGGCCCTGCCGCTGGCGTTTTCGCTTGCCGATTCTCAGAAGCCAAAAAGGCAATCAGCTGGAACGTGTTTTGTGCCTTGGCTTGGTGGGATATGCCCTGTGGTTTCCGGTCGGAATGCCTTCCTTTGGTGCAAACGGTTGGCCCAGCCAATTGTTTGATACGCTGCAAAATGGCGTCGGTCGCCTTATCTCTGCACAAAGCGCACAGTAAACAGACAAATCACGACATTAAGTTATAAAGCATTCCATTTGGATATAAGGCTGCACCACAACCTGCTGATACCATTCGGTCAGGCTTAATTCGTGATTAACATTATGCTGCATACCGCTTACTTTCTGCAGCATTACTCTGGAGTTTCAGTATGGACCTTCCTCTTATTCTCAATATTGTGGCTTTTGTGCTGCTACTGGCGCTGCTTTCGCGGTTCGGTCGCAATTCATGGAGCCTGTCGAAAAAAGTGCTGACCGGTTTAGTGATCGGTGTGCTTTTTGGTTTGGTATTACAGCTGATTTATGGTGAAAACAGCGCAACGCTGAAAACCTCCATTAGCTGGTTCAATATTGTCGGTAATGGTTATGTGCAGCTCCTGCAAATGATCGTCATGCCGCTGGTGTTTGTCTCCATTCTCAGCGCCGTGGCACGCCTGCATAACGCCTCGTCATTGGGTAAAATCAGCGTACTTACTATTGGTGTGCTGCTGTTTACTACGGCGATTTCAGCGTTGGTTGGCGTATTTGTTACCGGCCTGTTTGGCCTGAGCGCTGAAGGTTTAGTGCAAGGTGTGCAAGAAACCGCGCGCCTGAGTGCTATTCAAAGCAACTATGTTGGCAAAGTTTCCGATCTCAGCGTTCCACAACTGCTGCTCTCCTTTATCCCAAAAAATCCCTTTGCCGATCTGACAGGCGCGAACCCAACCTCGATCATCAGCGTGGTGATTTTTGCTGCTTTCCTCGGTGTAGCTGCACTCCAACTGCTGAAAGATGATGAAGTAAAAGGTCAGCGCGTGCTGGTGGCGATTGATACGCTGCAATCCTGGGTAATGAAGCTGGTACGTCTTATCATGAAGCTGACGCCGTATGGCGTGCTGGCGTTGATGACCAAAGTGGTTGCCGGTTCGAACCTGCAAGACATTGTTAAACTCGGCAGCTTCGTAGTGGCCTCTTATCTGGGTCTGGCAATGATGTTTGCCGTGCATGCGCTCCTGCTGTCGGTAAATGGCATTAATCCGATGCGCTTCTTCCGCAAAGTTTGGCCGGTAATTACCTTTGCTTTTACCAGCCGCTCCAGCGCTGCCAGCATTCCATTAAGTGTTGAAACGCAGACGCGTCGCCTGGGTGTTCCTGAATCCATTGCCAGTTTTGCCGCCTCATTTGGTGCCACCATCGGTCAAAATGGGTGTGCTGGACTTTACCCAACCATGCTGGCGGTAATGGTGGCGCCTACCGTCGGTATCAACCCATTTGATCCACTGTGGATTGCGACGCTGGTTGGCATTGTTACGCTTAGCTCTGCAGGCGTAGCAGGCGTGGGTGGCGGTGCGACTTTTGCTGCGCTGATTGTACTGCCTGCAATGGGCCTGCCGGTAACGTTGGTGGCGCTGCTAATCTCCATCGAACCGTTGATTGATATGGGCCGTACCGCCTTGAACGTGAATGGTTCAATGACAGCAGGCTCGTTGACCAGCCGCTGGTTAGGTTTAACAGACAAAAAAGTGTTGGAAAGCGACGAGCACGCCGAGCTGGCGCATCGCTAAATTCAGCCCAAAGCCTGGCAACTTTACGCCAGGCTTTTTTATCTTCCCGCAGAAAATCCTCCACAATTTCTCGCCATCATGGCGGCCCCGTTAAGAAAGCGTTAAGCGTAGTAAGCAGGCGAAAAATCGCTGTTTTTCAGCTTGTCTTTACCCGCTAAAAAGAGAATCCTGCAGGCAGTCTTAGTAGGAGAATACGCATGAAAAAAGTTATCGCCTCGGTGCTGGCGTTAACCCTGTTATCGCCTGTTTTTGCCTTTGCTCATCCTGGTGATTGGGGGCATGGGCCGGGTCCACATTGGGGAGGCGGAGGTCCACACTGGGAGGGTCCAGGTCGACTGGGTTTCCTGCCTGACGCCGCTACCGCCGTATTGATTGGTGGACTCACCTATTACCTGCTCAATGGCAGTTACTATCAGCGACAGGGCGACAATTACGTTGTCGTTGAGCCTCCTGCTGAACCTTCCGGCGGCGGCATGCGCGTCCTGGACTTTAACGGCAAGCGGTTTTATGTGCAGGAAGGTCACTACTATCAGCGTGAAATCAACGGCGATTATGTTGAGGTCCCGCGCCCTTCGGGTTTATAACCCCGTAACGAAAAACGGCCCGTCATTGACGGGCCGTTTGTTTTCAATCTGCGATTACTGATTAGCTTGTGGGTCAGTATCGTACTCAGCACAGCTCTGGAAGCCATAATTCATAACGCGACCGGTATCGCTATAGCTCACGAAGTAGGTCTGCGGTTTTCCATCGCGCTCGCCCAGTACATAAGTCTGGCAAGTGCCGCGTGCGTGAACCATCGTGATTTCAGTTGACGGCGTACCGGCGATTTGGCGAACCTGATCGCGCGTCATCCCTTTTTTAACATCCTTAACTACCGGCTTAGTCACGTAGCTTTCTGCGCGATCGTAAGTCGTACAACCAGACAGAGCAGCCAGCGTCAGCGCCGCAGCGATACATCCCATCACTTTATTCATCTTGTTGTTCCTCATTTTTTGTCCATGTCAGAGAAGCCTGGAACATAAATGCAGGTTTATCAAGTTTATGGCGAACTTTAAGTGCAGCCCGAAGCGTCAGGTTTTAGTAAAGAAAGCTGTTTTGACGTCAAGGCATCCGTATAATCGCCAGCGAGAATAAGCACTCTCAAAACTATTATTTGGAGTTGGCATGACTAAACAGCGTGAAGCCCGAGAAGAACGCCATCGTACCCGCAAGGATGAAATCATCTCAGCGGCGCGTCACTGCTTTCGCCAATTCGGTTTTCACGCGGCCAGTATGGCGCAGCTGGCAAGGGGGGCAAATCTCAGCGTCGGGCAAATTTATCGCTATTTTCCCAGCAAAGACGCGCTGATTGAAGAGATGGTAAAGCGCATAGTCGACAACAAAGTTGCGGCCATGAGCGACCATTTCGACGCCCAGCACATTGCGACCCTGCTTGCCTGTCGCATAACGCTAAGCGAGGAGGATGAAATGCTGATGCTGGAAGTGGCTGCCGAAGCGAGCCGCAATCCACGCGTGGCAGAAATACTGAGCGCTGCTGATGAGCGTATTTTCAGTAATGCCTGCCATAACATGCAGCTGAATCATCCGCAGCTTAATGAAGAGCAGATTACCGCTCGCGTTGAGGTACTGGCGGTGCTGGTTGAAGGTACCGCTTTTCGTCAGTTGACACCGCAGAAGGCGTCAGCCACCTCACTTCACTCCCTTTACCACTCCTTGATTCATCATATTGTTAAAAATTCAGAGGATAAATGACACCTGCACACTCTAACCGGCTGGTCTATGCCATCACGCTGGGATTACTGGCAGCACTTGGGCCGCTTTGTATCGATCTCTATTTACCTGCGTTGCCACAACTCGCGCACGATCTGAATACTGAAACCTCCACTGCACAACTCAGCCTGACAGCAGGTTTATTAGGGCTTGGCGCGGGACAACTTTTGTTTGGCCCGATGAGTGACAAATTTGGCCGCATTCGCCCACTGATGTTATCGCTGGTTCTGCTGTTTATCGCATCGATAGGGTGCGCACTGGCACAGGATATTAATCAGCTTCTGCTGGCGCGTCTGTTCGAAGGATTAGCCGGTGCGGGCGGCGCAGTGTTATCACGTGCGGTGGCGCGTGATATGTACAGCGGGCATGAGCTTACTCGCTTCTTTGCTCTGCTAATGCTGGTTAACGGTCTGGCGCCCATCGCTGCGCCCGTGCTGGGTGGCGTGCTGATGACGGTGCTTAACTGGCGTGGCATTTTTGTGGTGCTGGGCTGCATCGCCGTGTTGCTGATCTTCCTCGCACGTTGGAAATTGCATGAAACGTTACCTGAAGAGCGCCGCAGTAAAGGATCCATCTTTTCAGCCTATGCCGCTTTAGGTCAGGTGATAACGCATCGTCCCTTTATGGGTTTTTGCCTGACCCAAGGCTTTATGATGTCGGGCATGTTTGCCTATATCGGCGCTTCACCTTTTGTCTTACAGCAAATTTACGGTTTATCGCCGCAGGCCTTCAGCTTCTGCTTCGCTGCCAATGGTGTCGGCCTGGTTATCGCCTCGCAAACCAGCGCCCGCCTCTGCCCGCTTTGGGGTGAATATCGCGTGCTGAAAGGCGGCTTGACGCTGGCCTTTGTCGCCTCAAGCCTGCTGTTGCTGGCCGCCCTCACCGCTGCGCCATTACCGCTGCTGCTGGTCGCGCTTTTCTTTACCATCGCCAGTAATGGCGTGATTGCGACCACGGCCTCTTCGTTGGCAATGCAGAGCCAGGGGCATCGTGCAGGCAGCGCATCGGCTGTTATTGGCGTCACGATGTTCAGTCTGGGCGCTTTGGCTGTGCCGATCACCGGTATCGGCGGAACCTCGGTCTTAAGCATGACGGCAACGATCTTTGGCTGCTTCATGTCGGCGATAGTGATGTTCACGCTGCTGGCAAAAAAACCTGAACCCAAGGTGAAAACTGCCTGATTTAGCAACGGTTAACCGAAAACATCCGTCGCATTGACTTGTTGTTTTCGGTTATGCACGTTAGCTTTAATAGACAGTTCGCATCGTGCCGACAGGCTACTGACTTGAGGAGATGTTCATGTCACTGCAGCAGGAAATCATTGAAGCCCTTGGCGTTAAGCCAACAATCGACACTCAACAAGAGATTCGCACCAGTATCGATTTTCTCAAATCCTATCTTAAGCGCCATACAGGCTTAAAAACCCTGGTGCTGGGTATAAGTGGCGGCCAGGATTCCACGCTAGCTGGTAAATTATCGCAGTTGGCTATCGCTGAGTTGCGTGAAGAAACAGGCGATAATGATTACACCTTTATCGCGGTGCGCTTGCCTTTTGGCGTGCAGGCGGATGAACAGGATTGTCAGGATGCGTTGGCCTTCATTAAGCCAGATCGTTCGCTGGCGGTGAATATCAAGGAAGCGGTGCTTGCCAGTGAACGTGCATTGCAAGAGGCGGGCATTACGCTTTCCGACTTTATCCGTGGTAACGAGAAAGCGCGTGAGCGCATGAAAGCGCAGTACAGCATTGCGGGTATGACCAAAGGTGTTGTGGTCGGCACCGATCACGCCGCAGAAGCCGTAACCGGCTTCTTTACCAAGTACGGCGATGGCGGTACCGATATCAATCCTCTGTTCCGCCTCAATAAGCGTCAGGGTAAGCAGTTACTAAAAGAGCTGGGTTGCCCAGAGCATCTCTATCTGAAAAAGCCGACTGCAGATTTGGAAGACGATCGTCCTGGCCTGCAAGATGAAGTCGCGCTTGGTGTCACTTACGAGATGATTGATGATTATCTTGAAGGCAAAGAGGTTGCACCTGAAACTGCCCATATTATTGAAGGCTGGTATCTGAAAACCGAGCATAAACGTCGTCCACCGATCACCGTTTTCGACGATTTCTGGAAGTAAGCCCACCGATTTCCCCTGCCTGCGTGCAGGGGAAATACTCTCCACTCAGTCCTGTTGAGTCATCAATGCTAACCCCGCTTTCTCGTGCCACCCTGATTGGTTTTACCGCAATTTTGCTCTGGAGCACTACCGTTGGCCTGTTACGCAGTGTCAGTGAGGCTTTTGGTGCCACCGGTGGCGCCGCGTTAATTTATTCGACAACCGCATTATTACTCTGCTTCACACGCGGTATCCCCAACATTGGCGCTATGCCGAAAGCCTATTTATGGGGGGGTGGCGCGCTGTTTGTCGGTTATGAAATCAGTCTGGCATTAGCGATTGGCCTTGCCAGCAATCGCAACCAATCGCTGGAACTGGGGATGATCAACTATTTGTGGCCCTGTCTGACCATCATCCTGGCGATTCCCTTTAATCAGCAGCGTTTTCGCCTGTGGCTGTGGCCCGGATTAGCGCTCTCACTGCTGGGGATTATTTGGGTGATGAAAGGTCAAAGCGCAGGATCCCCCGCTTTGCTGTTGAACAATCTTTCAAGTAATCCGCTGGCTTACGCATTGGCCTTTATCGCGGCCATCGCCTGGGCGCTCTACAATAACATCACACGGCGTTATTCACGCGGAACCAACGGTGTGACGCTATTTTTTATGATGACCGCGCTGGCGCTGTGGCTGAAATATGTCTTTGATGCACAAAGCGCACCGCTGCACTTTGGCCTGCGCCCGCTGCTGGAGGTGCTGTTTATGGGAACGTCCACCGCCATTGCCTATTCTGCGTGGAATCACGGCATTCAGCATGGCAACCTCACGCTGCTGGCGACGGCGTCCTATTTCACACCCGTATTATCCGCCTTGCTGGCATCTTTGTGGCTGGGTTTAACGCCTGCGCTGGCTTTTTGGCAAGGCGTATTAATGATCACGCTGGGATCGATAGTCTGCTGGCTGGCAACGCGGCGACTTTAAGCCGCTGGCGAACATTTCACCGCCCTGTTAGACTGTATGGACAACCAGTAATTGGAGTTCATCTTGGTCCGACGTGCAGCAACGCACCGCCTCGAGTTCGACGCGGCTGCTATTTATCAATATCCCGAACACCTGCGTGAATGGCTGGAAGGCCTGCCGAATGTACCCGGCGTGTATACCTTTCATGGTGAAAGCGAAACGCTGCCACTCTACATCGGTAAAAGCGTTAATTTACGTTCACGCGTGATGTCCCATTTCCGAACGCCGGATGAAGCCAAAATGCTGCGTCAGTCGCGCCGCGTGACATGGATCCCCACCGCAGGCGATCTCGGCGCGCTGCTGCTTGAAGCGCAGATGATCAAAACCCAGCAGCCGCTGTTCAACAAACGCCTGCGAAAAAATCGTCAACTCTGCTCCTTGCAGATCACCGACGGTAAACCGCAGGTGGTGTATGCGCGTGAACTCGACTTTACCCAGTCACCGAATCTGTTTGGTCTCTATCGCAGCCGTTTTGCCGCACTGGAAAGGCTCAAACAACTGGCGGACGACTATCAACTCTGTCATGGATTATTGGGACTGGAAGCGCTTAGCGCCCAGCGCGGCTGCTTCCGCTCAGCGTTACGTAAGTGCGCGGGGGCGTGTTGCGGTAAAGAGCCGATCAGCGATCATCAAGATCGCCTGCTAACAGCACTGGAGAATGTCCGGGTGTTTTGCTGGCCATGGCAAGGTGCGGTGGGATTGGTCGAAACCGGTAAAAACATGACGCAGATTCACGTCATCGATCACTGGTTCTATCTGGGCTCGGTTACGACGCTGGAAGAAGCAAAGTTGCTGAAGCGTGCGCCGGGTGGATTCGATCACGACGGCTACAAAATTCTCTGCCGCCCGGTTCTGTCGGGTGAATATCCGATTCATCCTCTGTAGCACGCCACTAAAAGCCCTGGCAAAACAAAACCGCCGACGCTGCCCACGACACGAATGAGGTGGACAACGTCGGCGGTCTCAAGACCTTAGAGTATCAGCGCGAATTACTCCGCTGGTGGTGGCGTCATTTTGCCGTCATGCGGGCCTTTCTCGGTCAGGTGCTTTTCAAAATTCGCGTTGTACTGTTTTTTCTGCTCAAGCGTCAGCACGTTATAGAGTTTGTTCTGCGTTTCCATCATGGCAACCGCATTCTCTTTTGCATTGACGGTCATTTTATCAGCCTGCGCTTCAGCTTTGGCTTTATCGAAGCTATCAGCGGCGATCAGCGCATGATTAGCACGGCGCTCTTCCAGCGACGGACGCTTCATCTCTTTGCGGCTCTGTTTCATGATATCGCGCATCTCTGTTTTTTGCGCATCGGTCAGGTTCAGACCTTTAAACATCATGTTCATGCCATGGTGCATCGGCGGCTTATGCATTGGCTTTTCGCTACCGGCTGCTGGTGGTGGCGTCAAGTTGTCAGCCGCAGCGTGGACAGCGCTAGCTGCACCAAACGCCAGCGAAGAAGCCAGTAAAAGGGAAGTCAGTTTACGCATAATAGTGTCCTTATTATTCAGATTAATGACGACAGCGCTCTGTCGTGTCTTCGGAAACAAGCATACGACGCTGAACGTCAACTACTCAGAGGCTGAGTAAAGCCGTGAAAGCATAAAAGACAGAAATCCGGCAATCATGAAGAGAATGAGAAGAAATGCGTGAGGAATTGCAAAAGAGTATGAATTTACTGCGGAAACGCGAGAAATTAAGGAGGAGTGTAAGGGTTCTGGTAAGAAAGCGGAAGCAAAACTCCCGCGGTTTTAGGTCAAAAGAGCCCATTCTAGAGTGGCAGCGCCTGGGTCTGCTCGCCCTCTTCTATTAACATCAATCCTGCACGCAATCCCAGTGCGACATTGGGATTAGGAAACAAGACATATTCTCGTGCCTGCTGAACGTAGTAGCGCGTCTCGCCATCCTCCGCTAACAACGTCCCTTGTGGAAACGCCGTGAAGTTCAGCGTGTCGCTGCCCATATGCAAAACGAAACTTTCACTCTTGCGCGTAATCTGTTGCGCTACGCGATAATGTTTTGGTCGTTGCGTAATATCCGGTAAAGCCTCGCCATAAAGCAGTGCAGCCAATGCTTGCTGAGCAGCGGAGAACTGAGACAAATCATTCTTACCAAACGGCAGCGCTTTACCCAGCTCCAGCGTACAGCTGGCAGCCGCAAAATGTTCACAGCTAAAATGGGTAAACGTGCCAGCGGGCGCGCGATGAAATACCAATGCTTCCATACCCGCTGCTGCCAGCCAGTCGAGAAACGCCGGCGGCCATGGACGATCGCTCTGCGGCATCACGCCAAAGCGCGTGTGATATGAGCCGCGAATAGCGGTATGCAGGTCCAGATGCCAGCGCGTTTCGTCCACCTCACACGCTTGCCAGAACGTTTCCACCGCTTGTTCAAGATGCAAGACGCGGTGCGCTTCATCCCCATCGACAATCTGCTGCCAGCGTCCGCCAAACAGGCGATTAATATCGTAATGCATGTAACGCTTACCGGCTTTTAACGCGATCGGATTGCCCAAGATCACTAACAGCCGCTGTTGCAGCGGTTTTTCGCCGTTTAATAACGGCAGCAACAGTTGATTAAGCATCTCCACCGGCGCGGTTTCATTACCGTGTATCCCTGCTGAAATCACCATTGCCTGAAGCGCTTTTTCTTTTGGCTCCATCAACAGAATGCCGTGGTCGAGCCATTGCCAGTGAAGGTGCGCAGTTTCACCTTTACGTTTGCGTGGCGCTCTACCGGACAGCGTCTGTTGTAAAAAATCCTGCATCGTTCCTCCTTATCGCGTGAAGTGAAGGGCAGCCGCAGCTGCCTGCACTTCACTGCTGAAATGCGTACACATTTCCTAAGTCTAGCAGCTTGGTCAACGCATCCAGCGCTTCACGTCCTTCACGCAGTAGTTGTGGGTCAGCAAGATCGGCTTGCGTCAGGCGATCACGGTAATAACGATCAATCCAGTCATTCAGCTCAGTAAAAAGACGATCATTCATGAATACGGCTGGATTCACTGCCCGCTGCTCTTCCGGCGTCAGTACCACACGTAAACGAAGACACGCTGGGCCGCCGCCGTTTGCCATGCTTTCGCGCAGATCAAACACCTTAAGCGCCTGCAGCGGGCCGCCCTTTTCGACTTCCTCACAGAGGAAATCCCAGACGCGGGCATGTTGGCGTGACTCTTCAGGTAAAACCAGCATCATGCTGCCATCAGGCCGGCTAAGCAATTGGCTGTTAAACAGATAGGTGTTCACCGCTTCCTGCACGCTAACCCGATTTTCTGGCACTTCAATCGCAACAAAACCGGGCACGCGCTGTTTCAGCTGTGCCAGCAACGCGGCCTGCTCTACGAATGCGTGCTGATGGCAAAACAGGACGTTTTGATTACTGACCGCAATAACATCGTTGTGAAAAACGCCCTGATCGATCACTGCCGGGTTTTGCTGAGCAAAGAGCAGCTGATCAGCGGAAAGCTGGTGCAAGCGCGCCACCGCTTCGCTGGCTTCACGGGTTTGTCGTGCGGGAAAACGGTGAGGCGATGTCGCCTCGCGGCTGGCTTCGCGTCCATAAACAAACAGCTGTACACCCGCCTCGCCATAATCACCGCCAAAGCGATTGTGGTTGGCCGCCCCTTCATCACCAAACATTGAAACTTGCGGCAGCGCGTCATGCACGCTGAAGTGCTGCGGATCGCGAAAGATAGCCTGAAGTAATTGCGCCGTTTCTGGGGCTTCAATTGCCCGGTGAAATTTATTGTTGAGGTTGGCAACCGTAAAATGCACCCGGCGATCGGCGCTGTCCGCCGAGGGAGAAACCGTTGCCGCATTCGCCACCCACATTGCCGAGGCGGAACTGGCAGAAGACAATAAACCCGGCGCCGTCTGCGCGGCGTTAGCCAGCACCTGCTCATCGCTGCCGCTGAAACCCAGCTGGCGTAGCAAAGGCAGATTAGGACGCTCATGCGGCGGAATCACGCCTTGCACAAATCCCATGTCTGCCAGCGCTTTCATTTTCAGCACGCCCTGTTTGGCTGCAAGCCGTGGATTAGAAGGCTGGAGCTGATTACGCGTTGAAGCGACGTTGCCAAACGACAAACCGGCGTAATGGTGAGTTAACCCCACCAATCCGTCAAAGTTAGCTTCTTGCGCTTTCATTTTGTCGCTCCTGAGAAATCCAGACCCGGCGATAAAGCGGCAGGCAGCGTGAGATCGGGCGTTTCCAGCGATGCCATTGGCCAGGCACAATAATCGGCGGCATACCAGGCGCTGGCTCGATGATTACCAGAGGCGCCAATGCCGCCGAATGGCGCCGTACTGGCAGCACCGGTTAACGGTTTATTCCAGTTCACAATCCCGGCGCGCGCTTCCAGTAGCAGCTGATCGAAATGCGCACGTGAAGGCGAGATTAAACCGCATGACAAACCGTACCGCGTCTGATTTGCGAGTCGAATAGCCTGGTCGTAATCGTCATAGCGAATAACGCCCAGCAATGGACCAAACACCTCTTCATCGGGCAGGTTTTGGACCTCGGTAAGATCGATAATGCCTGGTGTGAGCAGCGCGCGTTGGCGATCGGGCCAACGCATTTCCAGCAGCACGTTACCACCTGCGTTCACCCGCTGCTGCCATTCATGGAATATTTTCTCTGCCGCGCTGCAAGAGATCACGCTGCCCATAAAAGGCTGTGGCTCGGCATCCCAAGCGCCCGGTTGTAAGCGCGCACTAACTTCAACCAGACGTTGCAAGAAAGTATCTCCCGCCGCTCCCCGCTTTACCAGCAGGCGGCGAGCGCAGGTACAGCGTTGACCCGCAGTGATAAACGCTGATTGCAACGCAACATGCACTGCGGCATCAATATCTGCAGGATCTTCGACGATCAGCGCATTATTGCCGCCCATCTCCAGCGCCAGCATTTTCTCAGGCTGTCCGCCAAACTGTCGATGTAATTGATACCCGGTGTTGGCGCTGCCGGTAAACAGTAATCCATCAATTTGGTTATCCGACGCCAATGCCTGTCCGGTTTCTCGTGCGCCTTGCAACAGCGCCAACACACCTGCAGGCAATCCGGCTGCCAGCCATAAGCGCACGGTTTTCTCTGCCGTCAGTGGCGTAAGTTCGCTGGGTTTAAACACTACACAGTTGCCTGCCAGTAAAGCGGGCACAATATGTCCGTTCGGCAGATGGCCCGGAAAATTGTACGGCCCAAATACCGCTAACACGCCGTGTGGACGGTGGCGCAGCGAGCTTTCGCCATCGGCTTGTTCACCCGTGCGCGTATGGTAGGCTTTGATGGAAATCGCGATTTTATTGATCATCGCCCCAACTTCGGTCAACGCTTCCCAGCGCGGCTTACCGGTTTCGCGCGCAATGGTTTCTGCCAGCTCAACTTTGTTGGCTTCAAGCTGGGCGGCAAATTTTTCAACGTACACCTGGCGTTGCGCAAAAGGTAACGTCGCCCACGCGGGAAAGGCTGCGCGGGCAGCTTCACACGCGGCCTCAACCTGTTGTGCTGACGCAGCCTGACCTTGCCACAGCGTTTCGCCGCTGACCGGATCCTGTTTAGTCAGGGTTTCAGCGCTACCGGCCAACCATTCGCCTTTAATCATCTGCGTCATGCTGTTTTCTCCTCGCGGTTCTTATTTTCATTGAAAAGTGTCACTACGCGCAGGCTATCACCCGGCTGACATTTCAATGCCTGCATCTGTGCATCCGTTAATTGCACGCTGCCGCTTGCAGGATCGACCGGCAAGAGCGCCACGCGAAACTGGCGATAATGGCTGTTCGCTACCAGGCAGAGTGGACCCTCCGCCTCGGTTTTACCCTTTACGACATTCACTACACGGCTTTTGCGCACCGCGCGAATGCGATCGATATCGCATTCCAGCGTTGGGCCACCATCAAAGATGTCGATATAGTTCAGGTAACGGAAACCTTCCGCTTCCAACACCGCGCGCGCGGGGGCGGTTTTAGGGTGAACTTCGCCAATTACCGCCTGCGCCTCTTCGGTCAGGTAATGAATGTAAAGCGGATGTTTCGGCATCAGCTCGGCAATAAACGCCTTCTGACCGGTGCCGCTGAGAAAATCAGCCTGGCTAAATTCCATGGAAAAAAAGCGGCTACCCACGCTGTCCCAGAAGGGTGAATGCCCTGTTTCATCGCTGACGCCACGCATCTCTGCCACGACCCGATCCATAAAGCGATCGCGGAAACTGGCCATAAACAGAAAGCGCGATTTAGACAGCAGATAGCCATTTTTGCCGTCGCGGTAATCGGGATCGAGAAACAGGGTGCAAAGCTCGCTGCTGCCGGTGTGATCGTTGCTTAAATAGAGCGTGGGTAACGCTGCATAGACGTTGAGTTCTTTGGAGGCATGCACATGCGTGCCAACGCGAAAGTTATACCAAGGATCTTGTAAACCCACCGCCACTTCAATGGCGCAAATGCCGACCGCGCGATTGTCTTCGCTATCCGCCAAAACAAATACATAGCCTTGCTCGGCGCGTGGCAAGCTGCCATCCCAGGTTTGTAGCGAGCGTTCGATACGTGCTTGTAAGGTGGCGCTGTCAACGGGCAGCGAGGTTAGCCCGCCACCGGTTTTGCCCGCCAGCGCCATTAACTGGCTTAAATCATCCCGTTCAACCGGACGAATAACCATCATGACGATGTTCCTCGCGCAAAGGATTCACACGCCTCGGCAAAACGTGCCATACCTGTTCTGAGTTCTTGCTCGCTGATATTCAGTGCAGGGGCGAAACGCACTACATTTGCCCCGGCGATCAACACCATGACGCCCATCTCAGCCGCAGCAAGATTGATCTGTTTTGCCTTACCGGCAAAGTCATCACTCAATACCGCGCCAATCAGCAGTCCGAGTCCCCGTACCTGTTTAAACAGATGTAAACGCTGATTCAGCTCATCCAGCGCCTCAACAATCCAGGTATGACGTTGTGCCACGCCCGCCATCATTTCTGGCTGATTGATCAGTTCCATGACTTTGCCTGCGACCGCGCCCGCCAGCGGATTGCCGCCGTAAGTGGTGCCGTGCGTGCCCACGCCCATCACCAAGGCTAAATCTTCACGCGTCAACATGGCACCAATTGGAAATCCGCCGCCAAGCGCTTTGGCGCTGGTTAATACGTCCGGCGTGATGCCGTAATGCATATAGGCATAAAGTGAACCCGTGCGGCCCACGCCACTCTGCACTTCATCAAAAATCAGCAGCGCCTGATGTTTGTCACACAACTCGCGCAAGCCGCGCAGGAAAGCGGGCTCAGCCGGTAATACACCGCCTTCACCCTGAATAGGCTCAACAATCACTGCACAGGTATTTTCGTTGATCAGCGCGGCGGCGGCTTCAAGATCGTTGAACGCAGCATGCTGAATATCGGGCGGCAGCGGCGCAAAATCTTTTGAATAGGCAGGTTGACCACCCGCAGAGACAGTAAATAAGGTGCGACCATGAAAGGCGTTAGTGAAGGCGACAATGCCGCTTTTATGCGCACCAAAGCGATCGTGCGCAACTTTACGGGCCAGCTTTAATGCGGCCTCATTGGCTTCCGCGCCTGAGTTACAGAAAAAGACCCGATCGGCAAAAGTGGCATCAATCAACTGTTTTGCCAGACGCAGAATCGGTTCGTTGGTATAGCCATTACCAGTGTGCCATAGGCGAGCGGCCTGATCTTGCAACGCCTGTTGCAGAGCAGGATGCGCGTGGCCCAATGCGTTAACGGCAATGCCCCCCGCAAAATCGATATAATCTTTTCCGTTTTGATCCCACACCGTTGAGCCTTCGGCACGCACCGGCACAAAAGCGGCAGGCGCATAAACCGGCATCATCCATTGATCAAAGTCGTGACGTGAAACGTGCAGTGACATAACTCTCTCTCCTGCTTTCCCGGCTGGGTAAAGCTATTGTTTTAAAGTTGTTAAATTCTTGATTAACGCTGCTCTACTCTAGATTGCAGATAGCGTGCCAGCCAAGGACAAAAATGCATAAAACGTTTTGACTTACCAAATATCAATGAGTTAAGTGCGAACACCATTCACTTTATTTGCATAATTAGTGAATAATTATCTTAACGAGGCGCTTGCGCCGAGTATTAAATAGCGGAATTATGCATTTGCGCTATGAAATATCGCTTTTGTGATCGCTGATAAATTAATTGTCCAAAAACGGGCATCTGCTGCCCAATTTGAGGGCAATTTGCGCATTTGCAGTGCAGGTAAGCATTCACGTGAATTAAAGAAAGCGGTAAACGTGGAAATAGAGGATAAGCAAGCTATATTTTTTTATCGATATTAAACAGAATATAAACAAAACGAAATTTAGTATGTATTTTAATCACCACAAAAAAAGCGATGTGCGTTATTCCATTTTTATTTCTAACGTTATTATAAAAGCAGAAATATCTTGTCTTGTTGTGTAAAAAATAAACATTATCAGGCTAATTATTAGAGGTAAAAATGCTTTTATTTGATAATGACGTCTGATCATATTGCTATAACACTTTTTTTATTCTACTCATTAACCGAACAACTTACTTGAATAAAATTAAGCCCAATAAAAACACTAACAACCTGATTAATAATGATTATTAAATAAAAGCTGCGATTTATCTATCATATGGAAATCTAATACCTTTAAGGCAAAACAAACCTTAAATATGCTTTTTTATGATAACATAAATTAAATACACATTTTGTTACATTTATTGCGCTAGGCTGAATTATCTTTCTGTGTCATTTTCTTTTCACCCCTTCTCTGGGGGATAATAATTAATCGATACAGGGTAAATATTAAATGATGAAGCGCTCTTTACTGGCGGCTGTAATGCCGTTATTGATCAGTATCTCCACTGCTCAAGCAGCAGAAATTTATAATAAAGACGGTAATAAGCTCGATTTAGTGGGCAAGATTAACGTTTCTCACCTGTTTTCTGATGATGACAGTAACAATGGCGATACATCGTCCTATGCGCGCTTTGGTTTCAAAGGTGAAACGAAAATCACCGATCAGTTAACCGGTTACGGATTTTGGCAATATCAATACAGTTTGCGCAACTCTGAAGGCAGCGATGCACAAACCGGTAACCGTACGCGTCTTGGCTACGCGGGCCTGAAATTTGGCCAGGCGGGATCGCTGGATTATGGCCGTAACTACGGTCTGGTTTATGACGCGCTGGCTAACACCGACATGTTGCCATTCTTTGGGGGCGATTCCGGTTATACCGACGCCTTCTTGTCTGGCCGTTCAACGGGCGTGCTGACCTGGCGTAACAAAGATTTCTTTGGTCTGGTTGATGGCCTGAATATCGCCGCCCAGTATCAAGGGAAAAACGATCGCAGCGGCAATACCGACGGCGTGCGCCGTTCAAACGGTGATGGCTATGCGCTGTCTGCGACCTACGACTTTGATTTTGGTTTGAGCTTCGCCGGCGCATTTGCCAGCCTTGATCGTACTGAAACCCAGAATGCTGCCGCACGCGGTGAAGGCGAGAAAGCACAACATTGGGCAACAAGCGTGAAATATGACGCCAACCAGATCTATCTGGCAGCAATGTACGGCGAAACGCTGAATGCCACACCAATTTCTGGTGGTTTTGCTAATAAAGCGCAGAACTTTGAAGCCGTTGCGCAGTATCAGTTCCTGAACGGCATTCGTCCTTCTGTCGGCTACGTTTCGTCAAAAGGTAAAGAGATCGAGAACATTGGTGATGCTGACATCATCAAATATACCTCTGTGGGTGCGACCTATTACTTCAACAAAAACATGTCGGTCTACGGTGAATACCGCATCAACCTGTTGAAAGATGATAACGCACTCGGCTTGGCGACCGACGATATCACTGCACTTGGCTTGATCTACCAGTTCTAATCGCCCTGCCCTCACTTAACGGCCCGGCCTGTGTCTTCCGGGCCGTTTTCTTTTTATGTCAGGCGATAATATTTATCCGGCTGCATGGGCAGCGGCAAGTCGGATTCACCCGCCATCTCGCGCAGATTGATCTCAATATTGGTGCAGATAGCATCCATCGGCAGGTGGTTGTTTTCATACCCGAACGGCATTTCCAGCTCTTCCGCCAGCGTATCCAGTGAGAGAAAGGTATAGGCGATAAACATCGAAACCAGCGGCGTCATCGCATGCAGATCGGGTGCCAACGCAAACGGTAGCAAGGTACAGAAAAAATAGACTGTGCGGTGCAGCAGCAGGCCGTAAGCAAAAGGCACCGGCATGCTGGCAAGACGTTCACAACCGCCCAATACTGCGGCAAGCTGGTTGAGGTTATTGTCGATATTGCCCCAGACAACATCGCTGATATTTCCCTGACGACGCTGCTCTGCCAGCCAGTGTGAGAGCTGCAACTGCAACACGTTTGCAGGTGAATGCCGCTGAAGTAACCCTTCCGCTTCATCCCCTAATAAACGCGTTAAATCTTCACGCGCATCGGTGCGACGAAGCTGATGTTTAAGGCTGGCGCAAAATGCCAGTAACAGCCTTTGTACTCGCGGTGCATCAGCGGGGCAAACCGCCATCACCTGACGCTGAAGAGTACGACAGGCGATAAGCAAGGCACCTAAAAAATGCCGCGCTTCACTAAAGCGGGCAAAACAGACGCTGTTGCGAAAACCGAGAAACACCGCGATAGACACCCCCAGCAAACTAAACGGCGCCAGAGTGAGTTTAATGCCCAGCGTTTCATACCAATTCAGTGATGCCAGCGCGATCAGTGACATCATTAAATTCAGCGATAAGCGAAACAAAATATCAGGCAGCACAGAGCCGTGCCAGGCGAACAAACGAACGAACCAATGGCGTTGCGGGCGAAGGATCATGGTGAGCAGGTGTATAAGAATTTTCGCTGATTCTGCGAGTTTCCTTAAAAACTTTCCACTGGAAAAGTGTGACAATTGTCACACTTTTTTCGCGTTGGATCAGAGGCTCATTGCTGGGCTCTTTTCGGTGGGTGCCATCAAATCGTAGCGATTATCCTGCTGCTCGCGAACAGCCATGGGCGGCTGAAGTTTAAGGGTGATCCAGTTGGACGTGACACGTTGCTGCTTGGTGTCTTCCAACGTCACGGACAAGCGATATTCGTTCGTCGCATCGGGGGAATTGTCCCATGGCGGCAGAATGACGCTCCAGCCTTGTGGATCATTATTATCTGATGACGGTGTCAAACTCAGCGCCTGTGTATCGCCTTGCCAGCTCACAGCTTTGATTGCGTTGCTGGCGCGAATTTGCAGCTTGAGCGGCAGGCTTTCGCCGCCGTTTAGCTGCCAGGGCGGCGTAGCAAGAAAAACGGATAAGTTTTTACGCTGACGGAACGACAGCACCGGCGTGTCGCTGCGTGTTACGTTGTCGTAGCGGCTTCCCCGCAGCGAGTGCACAGCCGCGACGTTATTGGCATTGAGTTGTTGACTCAACGCCACGCCAAAACGGTAATTCAGTTTAAGGCCGAGTTGTTCCTGGCTCTCGCCCGCGCTGCTGGTTTTATGCGTAGCAGAAAAGGTCACCAGCGGCACCGGAGTGTATGAGAGGCCAAACGTCATCGCTGAAGGGTTGTGATAGCGGTTGCCGCTGTTAAACAGATCGACATTTTGCCCTAAATATTGCTGCCAGCTCAAAGACATACCCACCTGACGATAAAACGGCAGGTAGCTTTGCGTGGTAATGTCATAACCGCGCGCCATACGCTGCTGCTGGCTATCGCCGAGGTTTTTCCAACCCGAAAGCGGATGATAATAGTTAGCTGAAAAGCGCAGATTATCACTCCACGCTTCCGTACCCACGGAAGCGCGCTGTAAACCGCTGCTGAAAATGCGATCGATAAACGTGTTGTAACCGAGTAACCACTGCCCCGCTTCCCAACGCTGCCCCAAACCGGCATTCCCGACTAATCCGTCGGAAGTGTCGTGTAGGCCAACCTGGCTGAACGTAAGATAGCTGTTTTCATCTGCTAACGCGCTGAACAGATCGCCGCCCGTGCCGGTGAAGTTGCCATCCATGTCGACCATCAGATCCAGGGTCGCATTGCCATAAGGAGAAAGCAGCGACTGTCCTTCGTTCTCAACGCGATCCGCCACTTCATCACGTAGATGGTTAAACGCCCATACGCCAGCTTGCTGACCAAATGAAGCCTCACTGCTGCTGTTTTGACTGGCTTCACCAATGCTTTTCGCTACCGAAGCGAGCTTTTTGCTCCACTCCGCGCTGTTATCGTAATTGCCCAGCGAGGGCAGATTCTCCAGCGATTGGCGGAAACGGGCGGGATCGTCAAACGGCGCTTCTGCTACCCGAGTTTCGGGTTGTAGCGCAGCAGCAGGCGCAGTGGAGACGATTGTCGAGGCCACCAAACAGAATGTCAGCGATTTTCGTTTCAATAAGGTTGAAGACATAAGCAATGAGGTCGTTTTTGGGTCTTAAGGTGGAAGAATTTACACAACCAAGTGAGTTTACCTTAACATATTGTGACAGCCGTGCAGGACAGGTCTCATCTTTTGTGCTTATCCGAGAATTTTCTGAGGTTAAAAAACAGGCAAAAAAAAGGGTTTGCCACTTGGCAAACCCCTGATTAAAGCGGCAGGAATTAAGAGAATATTAACCCGCCATCCACATTAATGGTTTGCCCGGTGATATAGCGAGCATCGTCTGAGGCGAGAAACGCCACCAGCCCGGCAACATCATCTGGCTGCCCGGCACGTTTCAACGGAATATTTTCAACCCACTCTGCCATCAATTCGCCTTTGCCATACGTTTTCTTGTCGCTGCTCAGAATCTCGCCCCACACGCGATCGTTGTAATCCCACATTTCGCTTTCGATGATGCCTGGGCAAAACGCATTTACCGTGATGTGCCACGGTGCCAGCTCCAGCGCCAGACTTTGAGTAATGCCGATCACGCCCATTTTACTGGCGGCATAATGGGGCGTGTAGATAAAACCTTGTCGCCCCTGCCCCGAAGAGGTGTTGATCAAACTGCCGCTGTTCTGCTGCACCATATATTTCGCCGCCTCGCGACAACACAACCAGACGCCGGTGGTGTTGACCGCCAGGATCTTCTCAAAATCACTTTTAGGCATTGCGTCAAATCGGTCAATGGTGATAACTCCGGCGTTTTGAATTGAAACATCAATACTGCCAAACCGTTTAAATGCTTGCTGATAAAGCTGCTGCACCTCGCTTTCAACGGTGACATCAACCTGTAACGACAGAATCTCGCCGCCAAACTGCTTTTGTAAGGTATTGGCCGTCTGATGCACGCGATCCGCATTCGATACCATGACCAGGTTCGCCCCATCGCGGGCAAAGCGGGCCGCAATGCCTGCACCAATTCCTCGACAGGCGCCAGTAATCACCACCGTTTTTCCACTAAAATCTCGTGTCATCTTGCCTCCGTTTAGCCATGACTGACGTTAGATGTTGGGGTGGATTGCTGCTTTTGCTCATGGCGACGCAACAGCACCACTTTGCTTTGCAGACGTTGCTGGAACTGATCGATAACCACAGCAGTCACAATCACCAGTCCTTTAATCACCATCTGCCAAAAATCACTAACGCCCATCATCACCATGCCGTCGGCAAGGAAAACGATAACAAACGCACCAATAATCGAGCCGGAAACCCTGCCGCGACCGCCTGCCAGCGCGGTGCCGCCCAAGACGGTGGCGCCGATGGCATCCATTTCAAACATGTTGCCGGTCATCGGATGTGCAGTTTGCAACTGCGACGCCACCACTAACCCCACCAGACCCGCGCACAAGCCAGAGAAGGCGTAGACAAAAACTTTTACTTTGATGATAGGTACGCCAGCCAGGCGCGCCGCCCCTTCATTACCGCCGGTGGCGTAGATGTAACGCCCAAGCGGCGTTTTACGGGTTAAGTAGAGGCCCAACAGCAAAAAGCCAAGCATTAACCAGATCGGGATATAGACGCCCAGTAGCGTACCCGAGCCGAGGAACGCAAAACCGGTATTACCCAGTTGCGGCAGACCGACCAGGTTGGCGTAAGTGCTACCGTCGTTGAACAGCAGCGCCGCGCCGCGTGCGATATACATCATGCCGAGCGTACAAATGAAGGGAGCAACACCCAGCCGGGTGATCACTGCCCCGTTGATCAATCCCACCAGCACGCCAAAAATCGCCACCACAAGAATCACTTCGGGCACGTTGAGGAACAGTGTATTACCGCCCCAAAGCGGCACGCCGTTGGTGAGCAGCGCACCCGCTACCATGCCGCAAATCCCAGCTACCGCGCCCACGGATAAATCAATGCCGCCGGTCAAAATCACCAGCGTCATGCCAATTGCCAGTAAACCGGTGATGGCGACATGTTGAGTCATGATCAGCAGGTTGGACGTCGTCAGAAAATTCGGCACCATTACGCTGAAAAAGCCCACCACAATCAGTAACGCGATGAAGGTTCGCGCCTTGAGGAGATACATATAGAGCAAATATTTTTGATTCATGAAATTCTCCAGCAACCTTAAGCTTGCGGTGTCGAAGCGCTGATCAGTTTTTCTCGTGTCGCTTCAGCGCGCGGCAGATCGGCGGTAATGCGTCCATCCGCCATGACTAAAATGCGGTCGGCCAGCGCCATCACCTCGTCCAGTTCGGATGAGGAAAACATCACCGCCAGCCCCTGCTGTGCCAGGTTGCCAATCAGGTGATAGACATCGGTTTTTGCGCCAACATCAATACCGCGCGTGGGTTCATCCAACAGCACCACTTTCGGCCCGGTCATCAATGCCTTGCCCAGCACCACTTTCTGCTGGTTACCGCCGCTTAATGAGGTGATCGGCAGTTCGGCATCGCTGACTTTGATCGCCAGATGCCCAATCATTTCATTAACGCGCTGATTCTCTTTGCCGGGATTAAGCATTCGCAGCGCACGGCGAAAGCCACGCAGGCTGAGATCGGAGAGCGTCATATTGGCGGTGATCGACATCAGCTGCACTACGCCTTCGGCTTGGCGATCTTCCGGCACCAGTGCGATGCCGCGTTTGAGCCGCTGCTGGAAATTACGCTTCGCCAGATTTTCACCGTTGAGCAACACACTGCCCGACTGACAATGCATCAAGCCAATCAGCCCTTTAAACAGTTCGGTGCGTCCTGCGCCCAGCAAACCGTAAATGCCGATCACTTCCCCTTTTCGTAGCGAAAAAGTGACGTCATTGAGCTTGTATCCGCCGTTTTGATGCAGCGCGGTCAAGCCTTCTACCTGCAAGATCGTGTCACCTTGCGCCGCCGCGTGATAATCGAAGTGCTTTTTCTTGTCGCCTACCATTTGCTCAATGATCCACGGCACGCTGGCATCACGCACTTCGCGCTCACTGATAAAGCGCCCATCGCGGAAAATTGTGATGTGATCGCCAATTTCCATCAGCTCTTCGAGCCGGTGAGAAATGTAGATAATAGTGACGCCACGTCGTTTGAGCTGTTCAATGACGTTAAACAGCACCCTGACTTCCGACTGGCTCAGCGCGCTGGTCGGTTCATCCATGATCAGCACGCGGGTGTCTTTCGATAGCGCACGTGCAATTTCTACCAGCTGTTGATGACCAATGCCGAGTTCACCTAGCGCCGCATAGGGATCAACGTCCAGCTCCAGCCGCTCCAGCAGCGTTTTTGCCAGCGCATATTGATACTTTTCATTGATCACGCCGCGCTGAAAAAACTCATTGGCAATGAAGATGTTATCCATCACATTCATGTTTGGAAACAGGTTCAGCTCCTGAAAAATTATGCTGATCCCTCGCTTCTCTGCTTGCTGCGTTGAGGTCAGCGACACCGGTTTTCCCTCCAGTAAAATCTCGCCTGATGACGGCGTCTCTACACCCGCCAGCATTTTCATCATGGTGGATTTTCCTGCGCCGTTTTCGCCAATCAGCACGTTCACTTTGTTGCGATAAACGCGGTAATTGACCTGATCGAGCGCCGTTACGCCAGGATAAACCCGCGAGACATTGCGCGTTTCAATGATCACATCGGTAGCCTGTTGCGATTGAGGATTTTGCATATGCCCTCCTTACTGCCGCGTGATTTGCGCTGGCGTGATATCCGGCAGTTTCTGCGGAATGTCCCAGGCACTAAATACGCCCGCCACCGTGATTTTGTCGCCGACTTTTGGCTTGAACTGCTGCATTAATGTGGAAGCCTGCTGATTGATCGCCCGGCCATAATCGCCAAACATCACCTGATCGTTGAAGTCCTGATAGCTGGCCCCTTTATATGCATCGCGCAGTGCAGTGCCGCGAATGATTGGCCCAACCTGAATTGTGACACTGTCACCTGAAATGTCTTTAACCGTCATCTTTCCACTGCGAGAAGTGGTGTTAACTGCGGTGACATCACCGCTGACACTCACGCTGAATACGCAGGGATTCTCTTCCTGGCTGCGATAACCGTAGGTTTTACAGGCACTGTCAAAATCGGGAGCCGACTGCAAAGACTTCATCAACTCAGCCAGCGGTTTCGCTTCGCCTGCGACCTGCGGCACCAGTTTTTGCTGCCAGGTTTGCGCAATATTCGTCATGTTTGGATTGGGGGGATTTTTCAGATCAGCCAGCTCCTGCTGCGACACAATACGGCAACCACCGAGCACAACTGCTATCAGCATCAGCCAGAGTCGTTTATCCATCTCATTCTCCCTGGCGCCCGTTTTCACGGGCGCGGCGGCGGTTAATTACGACTTATAATTGAAGTCCTGCACACCTTTGGCATTTTCTGGCGTGATCAAAATGCCGCGGAACATCACTCGCTGTTTGGCCGGTTTGATCCCTTTCTGGATGAAGTTGTCGATATCGGTGACGCCCTGCGCGGCAATCGCCTGCGCCTGAAGCATGACGGTGGCTTTCAGCGTTCCTGCGGTAACCGCGTCGCGCTCATCGTTGCTACCGTCAATGCCCACCACCGTGACGTCATCGCGTCCTGCGGCTTTCAGCGCCGCAATCGCGCCCAGCGCCACTGGGCCGTTACCGCAAATTACGCCTTTTACATCGGGATGCGCCTGCAAAATGCTGTCCATGATGCGCTTGCCATCAATCAAGGTGCCTTTAGCATCCTGACGCGCCACGCTTTGCATGTCGGGATATTGATCGAGTACCTGATGGAAGGATTTGGAACGGGTTACGCAGTTGTTGTCGGCGAGATTACAGGTCAGTTCAGCGTACTTACCCTTTTCTCCCATCTTCTCAACAAAGACGTTGGCAACATCGGAACCGGCCTGGAAATTGTTGTGGGTAATCTGCTCCAGCGCCACGTCATCAACCGGGATTTCACGGTTAATCAACACCACGGGAATACCGGCATCTTTGGCTTTTTTAATCGCCGCCACGCTGGCGGTGGAATCGGCGTTGTCCAGAATAATGCCCTGCACTTTTTTACCAATCGCGGCATCGATCAGTTCGCTTTGCTTCTTCACATCTTCACCGTGAGACAGCACGGAGGTTTTGTATCCAAGTTGTTGCGCTTTGAGGTTGGCGCCTTTGGCTTCTGAGGCGTAATAAGGATTATCGAGCGAGTTAACCAGAATCATGATGGTGCCTTTCTCTGCAGCAAATGCCGCGTGAGAGATCAGGCAGGCCGCCATTGCAGTGCACAGCAAAGTACGTTTTTTCATGGTGATGTTCTCTCTATTTATCGTTATCGCAGGGTGTTTTGTTTCTCTGGAATTGGCACAGCATTACCAAATGGTGAAACCGCCATCGATCATCAGATCGGCGCCGGTGATCATGTCGCTGCCGTTGCTGGCAAAAAACAGCACGGCGGCGGCGATTTCGTCGGTGTAGGCAAAACGGCCCAGTGGAATAAGTTTTTTCATTTGCTCGCCTTTTTCACCGCGCCAGGCTTTCTCACCCATCGGGGTTAATACCACCGTGGGCGAGAGCGTGTTGACGTTAATACGATGCGGCGCAAATTCTTTCGCCATGACCTTGGTCATGCCAAGCAAGCCCGCTTTTGCCGAGGTGTAAGCCACGTGATTATCGATAGCGATTGAGGCTGCCTGAGAGGCGATATTGATGATTTTGCCGCCGTTGCCCGCCTTAACCATACGTTTACCCACCGCTTGTGAGCAGAGAAATGGCCCGGTGAGATTGACGGCAATCTGCTTCTGCCACTCGGCAAAATCAGTCTCCAGTACCGGTTGCAGCATCACGTAACCGGCGCAATTCACCAGAATATCGATATGACCGTAATGTGCTTCAACCTGATCAAAAGCCTGTTCAACCGAAGCAGGATCGGTGACGTCACAGCAGACAAACTGCACGCTTTCTGCTGCAAACCCGACACTAAGGCTGCTGACTTTCTCCGCTTCAAACGGCGGATAGAGCAGCGCCAGACGTGCGCCCTTTTCCAGCAGCATGGCGTTGCTCGCCATGGCAATACCGCCGAGTCCGCCGGTCACTACCGCGACTTTGCCGCTGAGATCTTGCGCCGTGTCCACGCCATAGCGCAGATTTACGTCATATTCACCGCTCATTCGTTACACTCCTTCAGGGTTCAACTTTCTCAATCGCAAATAATCATTTTCGAACAAAAATATATGCTATCGAATTGAAAGGATGTGTGGGTGAGATCAAATTTCATACAACTCGGCGAGAGATATTCATTATCTTATTGAAAAGACGTGATGTGCATTACAAACAGAAAAAATCGCATGGATAAAGATGCTGAACCCAATGTGAAGATTCAATAACCTGTTTATTGTTTATTTTCGTTCGAAAATCATTGGCCGTTTTCATCATCTCGCATTCGCAAAAATGGCGCGGTAGACTCAGCATCAGGTCCACGTTCGCCTACACCTAACGCGATTGGAAAAGGGAGCATTTCGATTGAAAAGCAAGAGTGAGCAGTTGGCTGATATGCAGCAACGCCGCGAAAAGATTCTGGAAATGATCCGTGAGGATGGCACGGTCACCGTCAAAGCGTTGACTGAAACCTTTGGCTTAACGGAAGCCACGTTACGTACCGATCTGCGGATGCTGCAAAAACAAGGTTTTGTACAGCGTTACCACGGTGGCGCAACATTAATGACCGGAAAACAGAATACCGGCGCGCTGCTGCTGGAGCGGCAAACACATCTTGAAGAGAAGGAAGCGATAGGACGTTTAGCCGCGCAGCATATCGAAAATGGCGACACAGTGATTTTCGATTCGGGTACCACTACCACCGCCATTGCCGAAGCGATCAGCCATATTCGCCGTTTATCGGTAGTCACAACCGCCGTGAACATTGCGCTGAAACTGGGTGGCGAGCCGGGAATAAATATCTTGTTAACAGGCGGGACGTTTAAATTTCCAACATTGTCGACATCTGGCGAAAAAGCGGCAAACTTCTTCGAAAATGTATTGGCAGAGAAGCTGTTTCTGGCAACCGCCTGTATTTCACCGCGCCTCGGTTTGAGCTTTCCCAGCGAAACCGACATCAAAGTTAAAATGGCGATGATCAACTCGGCCAACACGGTTTATGTGGTCGCCGATTCCAGCAAGATCGATAAGGTGTCGATGTTTGCGCTGCCGTGTGACTGGAGCAAAATTCACTGCCTGATTACCGACAACGGTATTTCTTCAGCACAGGTTGATGCATTCGAAGCGTTGGGCGTGAGGGTGTTGGTTGCGCCGTTGCCGTTGAGGCGGGCGATGTGAGTCCGTTTTAAACGCGCCGTAAAAAAACAGGGTGTCGTTCAGTTGGGAATAAAGGGCGATTGCGTAAAGACGCCGTCAATACCTCGCTGTAGGCGCATCCGCCGCAGCCCTGCGTCGGATGCGCCCTACCTGACTCACGCACGCCAGATAAAGTCATATCAGTAATTTATCTACACCTGTTTTATAGATTCATCTTCAGCAATCTTTAAATCAGCACGGTAATAACGCACCACATCACCAATCATCAGCAACGACGGTGAAACCGGCTTTTCATTTTCAACCGTTTGCGCTAACGCCTTCAATGTCGTGATCAACACGCGCTGCTCGGGTCGCGTCCCATTTTCGATGATGGCTACTGGCGTATCCGCATCGCGCCCTTGAGCCAACAGCTGCACACTGATTGAGGCACTCCAGCTCAATCCCATATAAAACACTAACGTCTGATTCGCAGCGGCCAACGATGCATCATTCAGTTGCGGTTCACCGCTGCGCCCGTGTCCGGTAATCAGTCGCAGCGATTGCGCACAATCGCGATGCGTCAGGGGAATTCCGCTGGCGGCGGCGCAACCCACCGCCGCCGTGATACCGGGAACCACCTCACACACAATACCGGCTTGTTGCAGGCTCACCATCTCTTCACCGCCACGCCCAAAAATAAAGGGATCGCCGCCTTTTAGCCGCACCACGTTGCGTCCACTCAGCGCTAAATCCACCAGCAGCTGATTGATTTGCGACTGCTTTAACCCGTGATAACCAGGCCGCTTACCCACATCAATACACAAGGCGCTGTCGGGCACTTCCGCCATCACCGCCTCGCTCACCAATCGGTCATACACCACCACTTCCGCTTGTTGTAACAACCGTAACGCTTTTACCGTGAGCAGCTCAACATCACCGGGACCCGCGCCCACTAACCAAACACGTCCATGTTCCGAAGCTTCGCCATTGGGCGTCAGCAGTTTATCCAATGCATCAATAGCAAGCGTCATGATTCCTCCGTCACGCATGATGACAGCAGTTGTTTTAGCTCCGGGATGCAGGAGCCACAATTTGTTCCGCACTTGAGTTTGGCGCCCAGCGCCTGTGTGCTACGGCAGCCTTGGGCCACCGCATTTAAAATGGTTTGTTCGCCTACGCTAAAGCAGCTGCAAATAATGCGGCCCGCCACGTCACCTTGCGCAGCTTGCCCCGCCAGTAGCGAATGACGATCGATGGCACGCGTTGGCGCAGCCTGAAAAGCCGCAGTAATGAAAGCGTGATCGAGGTGCGGTAAGCGAGAAGCGGCATAAAACGCCAGCTGTAACGCACCGTTGCGCCACGCCAGTAGCCGATAATCCTGGCCGCCTTCGGCAACCTGCAACTGCATTGAAGTCAAATCCGAGTGTGAAGCGAGCCAGTTTGATGCAGAACCTTCTCCGCCCAATACAAAACGCTGCGCGCCCTGTTGTGGCGCACGCGCCCAATAGCGAAGATTTTTCGGCGCTTGATCGCTGCGTTGCCATAGCCAACCTTGCCAATCTGCGCGCAGCGGTTGAATACGCACCGCCGTCTGCTTTAAGGCGGGTTGCCCCGATGCTGGGCAGCAGAGCGCGGCTACCAACATGTCTACATTGCTTTGCTGGCTGAACTGACGGTTCCAGTGCATCGGCACGAAAAGTTCGCCGCGTCGAAGTCCGCTGTCGTGGGTAACGCGTGCAGTGATCCAGCCGTGAACCGATTGCACGCGCGCCAATGTTCCTGCAGGTAAGCCATACGCAATGGCATCTTGAGGATGCAGCGCGACAAAAGGCTCATCGCAGTGTTGCATCAGACGCGGCACTGCCCCGGTACGCGTCATGGTATGCCATTGATCGCGCACGCGACCGGTGTTCATTAACAGCGGATAATCTCTATTAACAGTGACTGTTTTAGTCTCTGCAAACGGCAGCAAACGCGCCTTCCCGTCAGGATGAAAGAAGCGACGATCGCTGAATAAACGTGCGCAACCATCAGGATGCTGTGCATTAACCGGCCATTGAATCGGGCGCAATTTATCCCAGCCGTCGTCACTTAACTGCGCCAGCCCGCTGATATCAAAGGCGCGCTGTCCGTGGTTTTCAAAGCCGGAAAGTGCAGCGTGTTCTCGGAAGATCTGCGCCGGATGGGTCCAGCCAAAGGCGGCGGCGAAACCCAAACGCTGCGCCACTTGCGCCAGTAGCCACCAATCGGGTTTGGCATCACCGGGCGCAGCTGCAAACGCACGCTGACGGGAGATGCGTCGCTCGGAGTTGGTTACTGTGCCATTTTTTTCACCCCACCCCAGCGCGGGCAATAGAATGTCAGCGAAGGCGCTGGTATCGGTTTGCGCTAATACATCGGAAACAATCACCAACGGACATTTTGCCAGCGCCTGCGCAATGCGATTGCCTTCTGGCATCGACACCGCTGGATTGGTGCCCATAATCCACACCGCTTTTACGTCACCCCGCTCAATAGCGTCGAACAGCTTTACCGCCGTCAAACCAGGCTGACGCGCTATGGTTGGGCTTTGCCAAAAGCGCTGCAAACGATCGCAATCGGCATCATTAAAATTCATATGGGCCGCGAGTTGATTCGCCAATCCCCCCACTTCACGGCCCCCCATCGCGTTGGGCTGACCCGTAAGTGAAAACGGCCCGCTGCCCGGCAAACCCACTTTTCCGCTGAGCAAATGTGCATTGATAATGGCGTTGTTATTGTCGCTGCCGCTGACGGATTGGTTAACGCCCATGCACCACAAGGTCAGCACGCGTTGCGATGAGGTAAACAGCTGCCAGAAAGCAGTAACCTGTTCCGGTTCAAGATCGCAGTGCGCAGCAACCCGAGCAAGATCCCATTCGCGCGCCGCGAGCAGCGCCGGTTCCACATCGGCCAAGTGCGCGAGCATGCGGGTATCTACACCGTTGTTTTCTACCAACCAGTTCAGCAAACCGGCAAACAAAACGCTGTCGCTACCAGGACGTAATGCCAAATGCAGATCGGCAAGATCGCAGGTTGCGGTGCGGCGTGGATCGATCACTATCACCTGCATTTCTGGTCGCTGCTGCTTGGCCTTGACCAGCCGCTGATACGCAACCGGATGTGCCCATGCTGCGTTTGATCCTACCAGGATCACGACATCCGCGCGTTCAAAATCCTCATAGCAACACGGCACTGCATCGGCACCGAACGCGCGTTTATAGCCTACAACAGCCGATGCCATGCAGAGCCGCGAATTGGTATCGATATTGGCGGCCCCGATGAACCCTTTCATCAGCTTATTGGCGACGTAATAATCTTCTGTCAACAACTGGCCCGAGCCGTAAAATGCCACCGCCTGCGGGCCATGTTGTTCAATGATCTCACGCAGCCCGTTCGCTGTGGCCTCCAGCGCCGCGTCCATGCTCACGCGTTGTTGATTGACCTGTGGATAAAGCAGTCTCCCGTCCTTTTTCAGGGTTTCACCCAGCGCGGCCCCTTTTACACACAGCCGACCAAAATTGGCTGGATGTTGGAGATCGCCCGCGACCTGCGCCTGTTCATCGCCCTGTGGCGTGACGCTAACGCCGCAGCCGACGCCGCAATAAGGACAGGTGGTTTTCATGATGCCTTCGCCATGACATTAAGTGGTCGGTTTGCCAGCCAGATTTGTCCCGCTTCCAGTTTCACCGGCCAACAGCGTAGCTGGTGCTGCGGATTATCCAGGCTTTGCCCGTCACGCAGCCGCACGCGCTGCTTGTAGAGCGGCGAAATCACTACCGGTTCGCCACCCACGTCGCCGAGAATGCCGCGCGACAGCACGCTGACGTCGCTGCCTGGCTCACGATCTTCCAGCGCGTAGAGTTCATCGCCAAAACGGAACAGTGCAATGCGCTCGCTGCCAAGGCGTGCGCCAATTCCTGCCTGCAACGGCAGAGAATCGAGATCGCATACCCTGCTCCAGGGTTCAGCGGGCAGATGCATAACAGGGATCGCGTTCGCGGCGGCGGGCTGACGCTGTCCCCGTACTTGCACATAACGCAAGGTTTCATCGGGTTCGTTGCTGTTCACCGTTGGGGTAAACAAGGCGCGGCGTGACGGATCTTGCAGCGTGGTTTGCCATTCGCACTGGTAGCTTTCCACCACGTGCTGCATCTCTTGCTCCAGCATGGCGCCAATGCCGAGGCTGTCTTCAATGATCACGTCACGCAGGTAGTCGAGGCCACCTTCCATGTTGTCCATCCACACGCTGGTGCGCTGTAAACGGTCGGCGGTACGCACATAAAACATCAGGATACGGTCAACGTAGCGCAGCAAGGTTTCATCATCGAGGTCGCTGGCGAATAAGTCCGCGTGGCGCGGTTTCATGCCACCGTTACCGCACACATACAGGTTCCAGCCTTTGTCGGTGGCGATCACCCCGATATCTTTGCTCTGCGCTTCGGCGCATTCACGGGTGCAGCCTGAAACGGCCATTTTGATTTTGTGCGGGGCGCGCAGGCCCTTGTAGCGGTTCTCCAGCGCGATGGCAAACGCGGTGGAATCCTGCACGCCGTAGCGACACCATGTTGAGCCGACACAAGATTTCACCGTACGCAGCGATTTACCGTAGGCATGACCGGTTTCGAACCCTGCCATCAGCAGCTCTTCCCAAATTGCGGGCAGCTGATCGAGGCGCGCGCCAAACAGGTCGATACGTTGACCGCCTGTTATTTTGGTGTAGAGATCGTAACGTGCTGCCACTTGTCCAATCGCAATCAGACCTTGTGGCGTAATTTCCCCCGCGGCGACACGCGGCACCACCGAGTAAGTTCCATCTTTCTGGATGTTGCCGAAGTAGCGATCGTTGGTATCTTGCAGGGGCAGATGAGCCGGTTTTAACAGGTAATCATTCCAGCAAGAGGCCAGCAGCGAAGCCGCCAACGGCTTACAGACTTCGCAGCCGTGACCGCGACCATGCGCCGCCAGTAACGCATCAAAGGTTTGGATTTTCTCTACCCGAATCAGGTCATAAAGCGCCTGACGTGAATAGGCAAAGTGCTCGCACACCTCTTTTTTCACTTCGACGCCAAGGTTTTCCAGCTGGAATTCCATCACCTGCTTCACCAGCGCGGAACACCCTCCGCAGCCTGTTGCTGCTTTGGTGCAACTTTTCACACTGGCCAACTCGCCACAACCGTCTCGCACCGCTGAGCAGATATCGCCTTTGCTCACATTGTGACAGGAACAGACCTGAGCGCTGTCGGGTAATGCTGCCACACCCAACGCTTTACTCGGTGTACCAGCCAGTGCAGGTAAGATCAGCGTTGCTGGCGAAGCCGGTAACGGCAGTTGATTCAGCATCATCTGTAGCAGCGATGAATAGTCTTCGCTGTCGCCTACCAACACGCCGCCAAGCAGCAGTTTGCCGTCTGCTGACACCACGATTTTTTTGTAGACGCCTTTAGGGCCATCGGTCCAGTGATAGGTTTGACTGCCCACAGTACGCGCGTGCGCATCACCAAACGAGGCCACTTCCACGCCCAACAGCTTGAGTTTAGTGCTCATATCGGCACCGCTAAAAGCGCTGGCTTCGGCGGCCAGATGTCCTGCCAGCACGCGCGCCATTTGATAGCCTGGCGCAACTAAGCCGAAAATCTGCCCGTTCCATAATGCACATTCGCCGATAGCAAAAATATCGTCATCGCTGGTTTGGCAGTGATCGTTGATCTCAATGCCGCCACGCGGGCCGAGCACCAGATCGGCATCACGCGCCAACTCATCACGCGGACGTATGCCCGCTGAAAACAGCACCAGATCGGTGGGCAGTTCGCCCCCGTCAGCAAAGCGCAACAGTACGCTGCCATCTTCTTGCTTTTCAATCGTTTCAGTTTGCTTCGAGGTGTGCACGGTGACGCCCAGCGCGTCAATTTTCTGACGCAGCATCAATGCGCCGCCCTCATCGAGCTGAACCGCCATCAGGCGCGGCGCGAACTCCACGACGTGCGTTTCCAGGCCTAACTGTTTCAGGGCATTCGCCGCTTCAAGGCCCAGCAGTCCGCCGCCAATCACCACACCGCGTGTGCTGTTTTTGGCGCAGGCCGCAATCGCATCGAGATCGTCCAGTGTGCGATAAACAAAGCAGCGATCGCCATCGTGGCCCGGCACTGGCGGCACGAAGGCACGCGATCCGGTTGCCAGCACTAACTTATCCCACGCCAGTTCGTTTCCGGCGCTGTCACGCACGCTGCGCTGCTGGCGATCAATCGCAACGACCTGACAACCGCGACGCAGCTCAATGCCGTACTGCTCAAAAAAGTTATCGCTCACCAGCGACAATTCTTCCGCGCTTTTACCGGTAAAATACGCTGAAAGATGCACGCGATCGTAAGCCATGCGCGGCTCTTCGCCATAGACCACCACGTGATAGTGCTGATGCAGTTCACGTGCGACCAGCTGTTCCAAAAAATGATGGCTGACCATGCCGTGACCCAGCACAGCTAATGTCGGTTTATTCATCACAAAGCTTCCTGCAGCCTGCGGCTGCGTTTCAGGTTCATCAAGGCCAAACAGCGTGTTCAGACTGATCTGCTCGGCAGCGTTTAGACGGGTTAACAGCGATGCGCCCTGCTGGCTGTCGCCAAACAACAGCACGCCGTTGAGCCGTCCGTGCTTGAGAAAAAGACGGCGATAGTGGCCAGAAAGCGGATCAAAACTGGTCAGCGACGGCGCTTCTCGAATGTCGCCCGCGCTGAACAGAGAAATGCCGCTGACCTTCAGGCGTGTGCCGCTCTTTTCGTGGTAAAAATCGGCGCGTGGCGCGTCGGCCAGCTGCGCGCCTAATACTTCAGCCTGCGCCAGACAAGGCGCGACCAGGCCAAAGGTCTCTCCGGCTATCTCGCAGCATTCACCGACGGCGTAAACATTGGGAATTGTGCTGCGCAACTGACGATCAACGCAGATGCCGCGTTGACAAGGCACACCCGCCGCCTGCGCCAAGGCACTTTCCGGTTGCACACCGATGGCGATCACCACTTGCTCCGCCATGACGACGCTGCCGTTAGTCAGAACCGCGCCCTGTGCAGTGACTTCAGTTACGCCGCTGTTGAGTTCGCAGCGAATACCGCGACGGCGCAGTTGGGCGAGCAGCAATTCCCCCGCTTTGGCATCCAGCTGGCGATCCAACAGCCAGGGTTTGTGATGCACCAGCGTCACGTCACGGCCTTGCGCTTTCAGCGCTGCGGCGGCTTCAATACCGAGAAAACCGCCGCCTAACACCACGACCGGGCCAGATGCGCTGAGTAATTTTTCAACATCTCGCAGGCTGCGAAAGCCGCTGACTTTAGGATGATCGATACCAGGAATCACCGGCATCCGCGGCTGCGAACCGCTAGCAAATACCAGTCGATCCCAGTGCAGCTGACGTTGATCGGTCTGCACACAGCGGGTTGCCAGATCGACGCGCTCAACCGTTTCACCCGCCAGCAGCTGAACGCCATTCTCGACATACCAGTCACGATCGTGGATCAGCGTGTCGGCAAACGCTTTTTCACCCGCCAGCACCGGAGACAGCAGCACGCGGTTGTAATTGCCCAGCGGTTCACGACCAATCACGGTGATGGCGTAACGCTGCGGGGCCAGTGCCAGCAGGGTCTCTACCATGCGCATGCCCGCCATTCCGTTGCCAATTACCAGCAGCTGTTGCTTCATGGTGCGATCCTCACGCCGCGGTGGTCTGTTTTTCGTAGAGGAAGTGCAGGATCTTCTGGCGCAGTTGGTGATAACGCGGCTCGTCAGCCAGCGCGACGCGTGAACGCGGACGCGGCAAGTCGATATCGAGCATATCGCCCACGTGCGCCGCAGGTCCGTTGGTCATCATCAGCACGCGATCCGACAGCAGCACCGCTTCATCTACGTCGTGGGTGATCAGTACAATGGTGGTATTCAACTCTTGCTGGATGCGCATCACGCTGTCCTGCAAATGGGCGCGGGTTAATGCATCCAGCGCGCCAAAAGGTTCATCAAGCAGCAACACGCGCGGCTTCATCGCTAAGGCGCGTGCAATGCCTACACGCTGTTTCATGCCGCCAGAGATTTCGCCCGGACGTTTGTGCATCGCATGGCTCATCTGCACGCGATTGAGGTTGTGCTCGATCCAGTCGCTGATTTCCGCTTTGCTCATCTTGCCTTTGAATACCTGCTTTACCGCCAGCTCGACGTTTTGGTAGGTGGTTAACCACGGCAGCAAGGAATGGTTTTGGAATACCACCGCACGCTCTGGGCCGGGACCGGTGATTTCACGGTTATCACACAACAACACGCCGCTGCTGGGGCGCGTTAGCCCAGCGATCAAATTCAACAAGGTAGATTTGCCACAGCCGGAATGGCCGATCAGGCTCAAGGTTTCTCCTTCGCGGATGTCAAAACTGACGTTATCGAGCGCGAGGAAATCGCCGCCAGATGTGTTAAAGCGCTGGCTGACCTGCTGTACGCGAATGATATGTTGCATGGCGATCCCCTTATTTTTCCCAGCTAAAACGACGGACCAGCAGCATCAGGCCCTGCTCCAGCAGCAACCCAACCACACCGATAATCAGGATGGCGATCAGGATGTTTTCCACGTTGAGGTTGTTCCACTCATTCCAGATCCAGAAACCGATGCCCAGGCCGCCGGTTAGCATTTCAGCGGCGACAATCACCAGCCAGGCGATACCAATAGACAGGCGCACGCCGGTTAATACCGCCGGTAACACCGCAGGCAGTAAAATGCGACGCATCACCGTCCATTCGGAGAGTTGCAAAACCCGTGCAACGTTGAGGTAATCCTGCGGAATACGCTGCACACCTTCGGCGGTGTTGAGGATCATTGGCCAAATAGAGCAGATAAAAATGGTCCAGCTGGAAGCGGGTTCAGCGCGTTGAAATAACAGCAGGCCAATCGGCAACCACGCCAGCGGACTCACCGGGCGCAGCAGCGCAATAATTGGATTGAACATGCGTGACATAAAGGTAAAGCGCCCCAGCAGAAAACCGGCGGGAATGCCCACCAGCGCAGCCAGCCCAAAGCCAATGGCGACACGTTGCAGTGACGCGAGCACGTTCCAGCCGATACCCTGATCGTTCGGGCCGTTGTTATAGAACGGATCGGCGAACAGCGTTTGTGCCGCTTGCCAGGTTGCATACGGCGTGGGAAAACCCTGGCTCGACAAGGCGGCGATTTGCCACACCAAACCCAGCAGCAGCATACCGCTCAACGCAGGGATGACACGCTCTAGCAGTGGACGCAGACGGGCCGGTTTAGCCGCCGCTTTAGGGGCAATCTGTAGCGGAATAATGGTTGCGCTACTCTCTGTTTTCGCAGGTTGCGCCAGGGCGCGAGCTTCAGTTTTCATGACAACCTCTGTTAACGTTTGATGGCAAAGCTGGCGGCGTAAGCGGCAGGATCGGTTCCATCCCACACTTTGCCGTCAATGAAAGTACTGCTGCGCATCTCGCTGGCGGGCAGCGTGACGTTACCGACCGCGCTGGCGGCCTGCTTGTAGATATCTATGCGGTTGATTTGGCGTGTCACGGCCAGATAATCGGGATCAGTTTTCACCAGGCCCCAACGCTTCATCTGCGTCAGGAACCACATGCCGTCTGATAAATAGGGGAAGTTGACGCTGCCATCGTGGAAGAAACGCATGGCGTGAGCATCTTGCCAGGTTTGTCCCAAACCGTTTTCGTAGTGGCCAAGCATCCGGCCTTCCAGCGTCTCGACTTTGGTGTTGATCCATGCGCGCCCCGCCAACGCCTTGACGGTTTCACGGCGGTTATCGTCTGAAGCGTCGATCCAGCGAGCCGCTTCCAGCACGGCCGCGGTTAGCGCGCGAGCGGTATTCGGATTTTCAGTGACCCATTGCGCACGTGTTCCAAGCACTTTTTCCGGGTGATCTGGCCAGATCTGCTGGCTGGTCACGGCGGTAAAACCAATGTTGTCGCTGATGGCACGCTGGTTCCAGGGTTCACCGACGCAGTAGCCGCTCATGTTGCCAATCTTCATGTTCATCACCATTTGCGGTGGCGGCACGACAACGGTGCGCACATCTTCAAATGGGTCGATACCGGCATTCGCCAGCCAGTAATAGAGCCACATGGCGTGAGTGCTGGTGGGAAACGTGTGGGCGAAGGTGTAGCTGCCCTTGGCTTTAGCATCGATGGCTTTTTTCAGGCTGGCGGCATCCGTTACGTTTTGCGCTTTCAACTGGTTAGAGAGGGTTATCGCCTGACCGTTGTTGTTGAGTGTCATCAGGTTAGCCATGTCGTGCTGCGGTCCTGCGACACCCAGTTGCAGGCCATAAAGCATGCCGTAAAGCACATGCGCGGCATCCAGTTCACCCGATGTGAGCTTGTCGCGCACCGCAGCCCAGCTGGCTTCTTTGCTGACCTGCAGCGTAATGCCATATTTCTTATCGAAACCTTTCAACGATGCCATAACGACCGGCGCACAGTCGGTGAGTGGAATAAAACCGACGCGCACCGTGGTTTTTTCGGGTGCATCCGATCCCGCCGCCCAGGCGGCATGATGCAAACCTGGCAATAAATAGCTGCCACCTACTGCGGCTCCAGCCAATAACAACTGACGGCGTGAGAGTGAAAAAGGCGTTTTGCTCATCATTGGCACCTGAAAAAATGAAATAAAAAAAGGCGTCCTCCGACATGCCGTAGCACGCGGATGGACGCCTTTATCCAAAGCACTCGCTTCACCGCCGTTGGCGAAACAAATGCGCATTGTCTGTAAGGTAAAGCAAAGCCTGTGCCAATGTGTTGAAAGCCAGCTGGCAAGGCTTTTCCATCACAACTGATGGAAAATCACACAAATTTGCACCCTGCTGACGCACTCTACGCACAGGCTTTGTGCAACTACCTCCTTTGAGTTACCCCTTTAACGTGGCCGCCACAGCCAGCACGGCATTAGCGATGTCCAGGATGCGTTTGTTTTGATTCATGGCGCTTTTACGCAGCGCCTGCCACGCAGACTCTTCACTGTAACCGTGCTGCTGCATCAACCAGCTTTTGGCCTGATCGATAATTTTTCGCTCATCCAGCGTGGCACGCATTGAAGCCAGTTCCTCAGCCTGATTGCGTAAACGCTGAGCCTGTTCGCCAATCATTGACAATACCGAACGTCCTAACTGCGGCGCTAATCCATCGCTGTTCAGGGTTGCGGCTTCGCCATTGAGCCAGTCAGCGCCGGAAACATACAGGGCAAAACTGCTGTCACCTTGCGCCACCTTGAGTGGGGCTTCCGCCTGTAATTTTGCGACGGCAATAGCTTCACGGCAGCGCGTCATTAACGTTGCCGATAAATGATCTTCTATGCGTTTCATGTGATCGATACGAACCGACAGCAGCGAAAACCAGTTCAGCGCACCCGTCTCTTCGCTTTGACCGCCGGTGCAGGCGATGCGCCGTAAACGCTCGATTTCACGGCTGGCCTGCGCCAGCGGTTGCCAGCAAGCCAGCGCGTCGACATCTGCAAACTGGCTGAAGGTTGCGAAACTCTGCTCTTGCGCGTCAATCAGCGCCACCATGCAGCGACGCTGCTCCGCGCTAAATTGCCCTACGGTGAATCCTGCCGAACCGGTTGCACGCTCCTGGCCCGCCAGCTCTTTTCCCTGCATAAAACTGAACAATGCGATCAACGCGCGTGAAATTTCGGGATGGCTGGCGGTGTCAGCGGCTTCAAACACCAGATTTAATAAGCTGCGAATAATGTGATTAAACGCGGACATCGCCTGCGCGTGACTCAATTGCTGATCAGAAAGTTGAAGGCGAAGCGTCGGGAGATCGTTTAACGCCTGTAAAGTCGCCGCAATCAGCATAAACATCCGGCTGTAACCCGGTTGCGCCAGCGCAGGCGGTAAAACCTGGTAAAAAGCGTGCTGGCACTGAATCACATCCTGCTCGCGCGCCCGCCGCTCTTGCGCGAACAGTTTTCCCTGTGAGCAGATCCAGATATTACTTGCGCCACGTTCTCGCTGCAGTTGATGTACTAATTCGCTCACAGCAGCCAGTAACTCGCCGGTACGCAGCAAGCGTTGCAGGCTGGCAATATCACTTTCACATGATGCTTGCAGGTACTTCAGCGCATCCGTCATCGCCCAACCCTCATCGCGTAAAGTTCAATTCAAGCAAAAGCCATGCCGCTTTATTAAAAGAGTGAGATCGCCGTTACCCCGGAAATTCTGATTTTGATGAGAAAATTAAGTGAAAGACGTTAAGATTTCTGTTAACAAGTAATTAGAAAAACTTAATAGTTTCCAAGATAAGCGGTGCGTGACAGGATAGGTTCCACTATCATTGCTTCCTTTATGACGTTAATCATTTAATTCGATTTAACTATCACAAACTACAGCGTTTTTTTTGCGCCTTCGTTTACCTAAAGGCCCCCGCGTTAACACGCATCGATGAGGTGCGCAATGGTTTGAATTCTCAAAAGTCTTAGGTAGACTGAGGGCGGCACTACCTCAATGTAAGTTGGCCGTTTTTTTAACCGGCAATTTTAATCACGGCGCAAAGCCAGCCTCGGCGAACAACTGCATGATGCCGGGCAATATGCAGATACTTTGATGGGATCACGACGAACATGGTGAAAAAGAGTTTCGCGTTAACGCTGTTGGCAGTGTTGGCTTTGGCTGGTTGTAAGGCTCCGCCGCCCCCTGTCACCGATGATACGTTGGTCACCAGCGTCGTTAACAACGTTAAATTGGTACATCGACACGCCGTGTTAGCACCGAAGGAATTTGAGCCAGTTAATCAAACCTGGCGCGCTTTATATAGCGCATCTGTGATGACCACCCCAGATTACGGCGGCAAAGTGGTGCGTTATCTGGAAAGTGGTAAACCTTTTGAAGTGTTAGGCAGCGTGGAAAACAACTGGCTTGCCATCGCCGACGAAGCCGACGGCCCAATGATTGGCTATGTCCCATTGAAATCAGGCGTGGAAAGCAGCCGTTATGAGGCGACCGTACGTAGCGATCGTCCGCGTCCACGTAAGACAAAACAAGTCTGCGTTGCTGTTGGCGGCGCAAGTAAAGCCTGTCGCACTAACGATACCGCGACCTGGATCTTAGACTAAACATGGAATCCGGCGCATATTGCCCGCAGCACCGCCCTGGTCTGCGGGTTCAGGGATTTGCCATTGGCTGGAAGAACACATATTAATGACTGTGGAATCCCCTGCGCGTGAGGCAACTACCTCAGGCAATGAGAATCTATTACTGAATGCTGCAGCGCCTTTGCTGAACGCTGTAGTGCAAATTCGTCAGGCGGCTACGCATGACGATCCTGCCGGTCTACGCCAGTCACTTATCGATGAAATTCGTCAGTTTGAACAGCGCTGTAAACAAGCCGGCTTGCCCTTTGAGATGATCATTGGCGCGCGATACTGCCTGTGCAGCGCATTGGATGAGGCGGCGGCGCAAACGCCTTGGGGTACGCGCGGCGTCTGGTCCGGCAACGGCATGCTGGTGACATTTCATAACGAAAGCTGGGGTGGTGAAAAATTTTTCCAGCTGCTCTCGCGCATCTCTCAAAGTCCACAGCAACATCTTTGGCTACTGGAAGTGGTGCATTATTGCCTGTTACTTGGTTATGAAGGCCGCTATCGCGGTAATGAGAGTGGCCGCGCCCAATGCGAAGGCATTCGCAAACGTCTGGCAACCTTAATCGATGAAACCCGTGCGCAGCGTAGCGTGACACCTGCACCGTTAGTGGTGGTGCACCCGCTGGTCAGCACATTGGCACGTCCGATGGTGCCGCTCTGGGCCTGCGCCACCTTGGTGGCATTAATCGCCTGCCTGATATACAGCGGCCTGAACTGGCGATTAGGCAACGCTGCTGAGCCATTGCTGCGCGCTATCTATCAGACGCCTTTGCCGCAAATTACGGTAGGTCGCCGCCCTTCTTCACCTCAGGCGCTGCTGGATTTGCGCCAGCGTCTTAATGATGTCATTGCTGCCGGCCAGCTGGAAGTCAGCGATGGCGCGTTCGGCAGTAAAGTGATTATTCCTGCTGACAAGCTATTTGCCGCCGAAGGCACGGCAATCAATCCTGTGGGTCGTGCCTTGCTGGCGCGTGTTTCCGCAGCGATGAAGGACGTGAAAGGAACGATTTTGGTGTCGGTGTTCACTGACGATCGTCCGGTCGACAACAGCCGTTTCGCCTCAAGTTATGAATTTTCTTTCGCCCGCGCTCGTGCAGTGACGCAATTAATGCAGGTTCAACTCGCCGATGGACACGTCATTCGTTCTGAGGGCCGCGGTGACAGCGATCCGCTGTTGCCCAATGACAGCAGTGAAAACCGCACCCGCAACCGTCGCGTTGAAATTACCTTGTTTGCCGCGCCCGAAACGCTCAGTAATCATCAAGGAGCTCAATAATGCGCGCTTCCGTTCGCTTGCTTTTAACTCATCGGCTGCTGTGGAGTTTTATTGGCGTAACCGCGCTGAGCTGTCTGCTATGGATGCTTGGCCCGCTCTGGGTATGGGGTGATACGCGCCCGCTGGAACCCGCGCTGAATCGTCAATTAACTGTCGGCGCGCTGATCGTCTTGTGGGTGCTGTTTCAACTGCTTCCGTCCTTGTATCGTGCCTGGTTCAATAGCCGATTACTGACGCAACTGCAGCTTTCAGACAGCGACGATCCGGCTGAACGCCAGATTACGGAAGAGTTGCTCAACCAACGCTTTAGTGACGCGGCGACGCAGTTAAAACGCGCCCAGTTTGGCCGTCGCCAGCGCGGCAGTTGGCTATCCAGAGTCAGCGCCAACTATCTTTATCAGTTGCCGTGGTATTTAGTCATGGGCGCGCCAGGCGCCGGTAAAACCACCGCATTGTTAAATGCGGGCCTGGAATTTCCCCTGACTGATAGTTTTGGCAAAAACGCGATTCGCGGCGTGGGTGGCACGCGCAACTGTGACTGGTGGTTTACCGATAGCGCAGTGTTAATCGATACCGCTGGACGTTATGCCCTGCAGGAGAGTCAGCGCGCTCGTGATGCCAGCGAATGGCGCAGCTTTATCAATTTACTGAAGCGCTATCGCACCCGACAACCGATTAACGGTGTGATCATGACTATCAGCGTCGCCGATCTGTTGAGTGACTCTGCTGAAGCGCGTTTTGCTCAGGCAACGGCGCTACGTGAACGCATGGCGGAATTGCATCAACATACCGGCATTCATTTTCCTGTTTATGTGATGGTGACAAAGACCGATTTGCTGAAAGGCTTTATGAGCTTTTTTGGCGCTATCGACAAGTCACAACGTGACGCTATCTGGGGCTTTACCTTTAACTGGGAATTGGGCAAGCCGAACAAGGATGACTGGCACGCCAATTTCTCGCAGCAATATCACCGTCTTGAGCAACAGCTTCAGCAGCAATTAGCGCAGCATATGGCGCAAGAGCGCGATCTGAATCAGCGGGCTGAATCTTTCTTGTTTCCGCAAGAATTCGCTTCACTGCGCCCTTTACTGAATGAATATCTCGATATTGTTTTTTCCGATCATAAAGATGCCGTCGCGTGGAGTCCGCGCGGCCTGTTCTTTACCAGCGGCACCCAGGAAGGCTTGCCGTTTGATCGTGTCATGGGGGAGTTGAGCCGCAAGCTGCAACTGCGCCAGCCAGGCGATCATTCAATTGCGGCCTGGGATAGCGTCAATCGCAGCAGCCCTATTCCCGGTAACAAAGGCCAGAGCTTCTTTATTCGCGATCTGCTCAGCACATTGATCTTTAGAGAGAGCGGTTTGGCTGGCAGCAACCGCCACTGGGAATACCGCAACCAACTTTTCCACTGGATTGGCTACGGCGTGCTGGCGGGAGCCTTACTGATTTTGTCTGGATTGTGGTCACTCAGCTATTATCAAAATCAGCACTACTTGCAGCTGGTGGAAACGCGCGTCGCGCCAATTATCCAACAAAGTCAGCAAGTGATTCATCAGCCAGCCGATAATATTTTCGATCTGCTACCCTTTCTAAATAGCCTGGTGAAGCTGCCGCTGTCGGATAAGTTTTCTCTCGATAATCCGCCGCTTACTATGCGGGTTGGCTTATTTCGCGGTACGCAAGTGAGTGACGCCGCGTGGGTGCTTTATCAAAATGCGCTTAAGTCTTTACTGCTGCCGCGTGTGGCTCAGCAGGTAACGAATCTGCTGCGTAGCGATCCAGGCGATGACAATACCTATAGCCGAAATGCATTACGCGCCTATCAAATGCTTTATGAGCCGCGTAATTATGATGGAGAATTTCTGCGCGCCTGGCTGTTACAGAATTTGCAACGCACGCTGCCCAATAATGTCAGCGCCCGTGATTTACAGCAGCTTGACTGGCATCTGAGTCAGTTGCTGGATCAGCAAATTCAATCTTCGCCTTATGCGCGCGATAACGCATTGATGATGCGTAAACTTGCGGAAAATCTGAAAAATGCGGGTCACGATAGCAATACGCTTGCCGTAACGCCTTTGCGCGTTGGAGAGCGATTGACCCTGCATAGCGAGTAATGGTGAGGTGAACATGGCTGCGTATACTGTTCCCGGCTGGTATGGCAAGTTGCCTTCAACAGGCGACTTTCTACATCATCGACTCAGCGAGAAGCACATCACGCCCTGGAGCCACTGGTTTCAGCAGGGTTTGATACAGTGGCATATGCAAGAAAATGCCAACTGCGCGGCTTTTTTGCGCGCACCGGTGTGGAATTTTGTTTTGCCAATAACGCCGGGCAGGCAGCAGATTCAGATGGGGTGTTTATTGCCCTCGTGCGATCGCGTGGGCCGCGCCTGGCCGCTGGTGGCGCTGCACAGCTTTTCACTGAATCAATGGCACCCGGCGCAGCTGACTATTTCCGGTGACTGGTTTCAGGATCTCGGCGCGACCTTGCTACAGGCGGTACAACAGCCGCTGAATGCCGAACAGCTAGAGCAGCATATTCAACGCTTACCCCCGTTGCTGGTGCCGGTAAAGCAGCCGTCAGACATCATGGATGTGATTGGTTTTCAGGATCTGCCCTGCACGCTCAGCTGGCGTGAAGTGGCGGAACGTTTCGATCCCCAGCAGCACATGAGTTACTGGTGGAGTAATCGCAGTGATGGTTTCGTGCATGCCACTCACAAGCACAGCGGCAACCTGACTGCAGATCTGTTTTCGTTACTCTTTAACCCGGCGGCAGGTGCACAGCCGGGACGTAATGGCCTTTATCCACCAATGTTTGAGTGAGGCCGGTTGCGTTTGCCCTTCAATACGGGATGACCCATGCAATTTACCATTGTGCAATGCACTACAGAGGTTCCGATGAAAACCGTGGCGTTCCTTCCGCCCGGTGGGACTATTGGACGCAGTCAGGATAACGATCTGGTCTTGCCTGATGAATCGCGGGCAATTTCACGTTTACAGGCGTTGGTGCACCTCTCCAACGAAGGCGAGTGCCGCCTGACCAATCAAGGCAGCGTCACGCCGGTTGAACATAACGGTGTCACGCTGGGGCGCGGAATGCAGGTGCATCTCAAGCACGGTGATGCGCTGCGTATTGGCGAATATGCTTTGGAAGTGCGCGATCCTGCACGCAGTCATGAAAGCAAAGACGATCCGCTGGCATTCTTCAGCGCTGAAGCTGCGCAACTCACCAATCCATTGGGCATTGGTGAACAGCATGATGTCGATGCCTTGGCGGTGGAAACGGAGAGCAGCCCTACACGTCATGAGCGCCACAGCGACGCACGTCTGGCAATTGATCCCCAAACGAATGAACCGCAGCGTCAGTCTCATACGCAGCCTTACGATCAAGACAAACTGATCGCCGCGCTGCTGGAAGGCATGGGTCTGAACAACGGCCATGCTACGCCGATTGATGAGGAACAGATGCGCATTACCGGCCGTATGTTAAGCCTGTTTTCGCAAGGTACCGTTGCCTTAATGTCATCGCGCTCTATTCTTAAGCGCGGCGTGAAAGCTGACATGACGATGATCCTCAACGAGGCCAATAATCCCTTCAAAATTTTGCCCTCAGGTAAAACCGTTTTGATGCAAATGTATCAAAGCCAGATGCCTGGTTTTATGCCGCCGGAACAGGCGGTGCGCGATGCGCTGGTGGATTTGCAGGCGCACCAGCTAGGCATGATAGCCGGTATTCGCGCCATTATTGCCGCCATGCTGCAATCCTTTAATCCGCAACGTTTGGAAGAACAAGCGCGCGTTGATGGTATGTTGCCGAAGCTGCCATTCTCCACCCTCAAAAAAGCCGCGCTGTGGGACTATTTCATGCGTAACTATCAGCGCACCGCAGGCGAAATTGAAGATGACTTCCACACCTTGTTTGGCGAAGCCTTTCTTCATGCCTATGACATGGAAGTCAACCAGTACAAAGATTCTCAGACGCGAGTGGATGAAGCATGAAAATTGTTTTTGCCAGCCGCTGCCAGCAGGGTTTACGCGATGAAAATCAGGATCGTACCGGTGCTGAACTCGACGACAGTAAAGCCTGCTTTGTGGTGTGCGACGGTGTTGCTGGTTTACCTGGCGGTGACAAAGCGGCCCAACTGGTGCGTGATAGCCTGATCAATCAACTCAAAGCGTGTGAAGATTTTTCGCCCGCGTTTACCCAGCGGGCCGTTGAACACTGTCGGGCATTACTGCATGAAGCCCAAGGAAAAAATCCGAAATTTTCACGCATGAGCACCACGCTTGCGGTCCTGTTTATTGACCGTGAACAACAGCGCGCATGGTGGGCGCATGCAGGTGACAGCCGGGTTTATCACTTTCGTCACGGCATGCTACATCAGGTGACGCGTGACCACAGTCTGGCGCAACAGCTCAAAGAAGCAGGCTATGAAAATACCGGCATTAACAGTAATTTACTCTATAATGCGCTCGGTGCAGCCCCGTCTCGTCCGGTGAGTTTTTCTGATGAAATTCAGCTTGAAGATGGTGACGCCTTTTTAGTCTGCACCGATGGGTTTTGGCTTAACCTGACCACCAATGAGATGGAACAAGCGTTACGCATGGTTAACGCTTGCGAAGAGTGGTTGGCGCTGATGGAAGGCGCGGTGAGCCGTAGCGTTAAAAAAGATAATCTCAGTGCTTTGGCTGTTTGGATTGGTGAGCCTCAAGAGGCCACCTTGCTCTATTCGCTGGCTGATTCGGCTCGTTTTCTGCCGCCTCGTTATTGATTCCAAGGATTCATATGAAATTGTGGTTGCCCGGCATTGCCACCCTGCTGATTGCCTTTAACGTGCAGGCGGAAAATTATCGTGTGGTTTATTCGCCCAGCCTGGCGCTGGAAGTCTATATCGATAATGTGGTGAGCAAAGCGCCTGACGACTGGTGTAAAGAGACGCTGCCGTTGCGCATCGTTTCGGGTAAGAGCAAAGATTCGGCGGTTCTTACCACTTTTTTACCGCGTGTTGGCACGCTGTTAGCTAACCAATGCGGCACGCTTGATGTTGTGCCGTGGCAAATGACGGACAAAGATGGCGGCGTTTTAGCCAGCGGCAGCGCCAGCAAATTACAAAACTGGCGCCCCATTGTCATGGCTGATGCCACCACGAGCGCCAGCGACAGCAATGCCGCCCCACTCGATTTATCGCGTCCGGCTGACAGCACGCCATTGCAGCACTTTGATCTGCCCAGCGGCTGTCATTTTCGCACCGCGTGGGATGATAATGCAGAATCGATGTTTATTCCTGATGTCCGCAAACAGCAGTGTTCACCAGACGGCTGGGTAGAAGGCAAAAGTGAGTTGACCCTGGCGGGAACAGGAAAGTCCGTGAATGTGCCGGTTACGTTTTATCAAGGTTACCCGATCGCTAATTTATCCATTAGCGGCAGTCCGTTAGAGGTGGTCGCCGCCAATAATCAACGCATGATAGTTACGCGTCCGGATGCTACCGATAGCTGGTTGATTTTGCCCTTTGATGCAAAACAGCATCTCTGGCGCTTTAATGGCACCTTATTGGTGAAGATGGAAAAGAGTACTGCAGAGCAAGACGCCAACGCGGTGAAATCGCGAGTTGAAACCTTGCGTGCCCTTTGGGGGCCGCATTTTATGCCACAGCAAAAAGTGAATGTGTTACTCATCGACACCCTGCACGCGGATCTGGTTGATCCGGCCATCGGTGCCTGGCGTAACATCAATTAATTACCGCGCAGCCTGGCGAACAGGCGTGTTCAGAGAGTTCACTATGTCGGCTAATGATAATCAAAAAATGGTTCCGAATGCTCTGCCTGACGGTTACCGGTTTAATGAGTTTGAGATCAAGGAAGTGATTGGTGGTGGCGGTTTCGGCATTGTCTACCGCGCATGGGATCATCAGTTAGAACGCACCATCGCAATCAAAGAATACATGCCGGTTTCACTGGCGCAACGCGCCACGGATTTGTCACTTGAACTGCGTGGCGAGCGTTTTCAAAAATTATTTAATGCCGGACTGAACAGCTTTATTCAGGAAGCTCGTCTGCTGGCGCGTTTTAATCATCCCGGCTTGCTGCACGTTTTGCGCTTTTGGGAAGAGAACGGCACCGCGTATATGGGCACGCTCTATTACAGCGGCATGACGCTCAAAGAGTGGCAGACAACCAGCCCTGAATCGATTTCGGAAGCCTGGATTCGCCGCCTGTTGCCGCCGCTGTTAGGCGCCATTAATACCATTCATCAGGCGGGTTATCTTCACCGTGATATTTCGCTCGATAATATCCAGATTCAAGATAATCAATTGCCGGTGTTGCTCGACTTTGGATCAGCGCGCAAAGAGATTGGCAATTTATCGGATGAAACCGAGATCATGCTCAAACCCGGCTTTGCGCCGATAGAGCAATACAGTGAAGAAGGCGAAGTGGAACAAGGTCCCTGGACCGATATCTATGCGCTGGGCGCGGTGTTACACAGCCTGATTACCGGTAATCCGCCACCGGTGAGCGTAGTGCGCTGCATTGAAGATAACTATCTCCCGTTGGTTGAGCGCAAGCTGGAAGGTTTTTCGCTGTCGCTGTTGCACGCGGTAGATTGCGCATTAGCGATGAAGCCAGGCGATCGTCCGCAGAGCGTAGATGCATTCGCTGCCCTGATCGACTTGCCGGTCAGCGACGTTGAAGCCGTGGTTAACAGCCTGCAAGCTGCGGCGGATATGCCGCCTGCGCCGGTAGTTGTGGCTGAAGAGCCCGTTGACGCACCTGAACCGGTGGTGATGGCGGTCAATCACGGCGCATCCATCATTGAGCCAGTCACGCCTCGCAACGTTCGTCGCCTGTCGCCGGGTTTGTTAGGCATCGCTGGCGTGGCATTGCTGGCTGTCATTGCCGTAACATGGATGGTGAATAAGCGCAGCGTTGCCCCAGTGGCTGAGAACACATCCGTAGCGCCAACGACCTCGGCAAACTCGCCAGCCTCCAGCAGCGTTGCCGCCGTGCCTGTCGCTTTGGCCACGGTTTATCTCAAGCTGGGGAATGGTGAAAGCATCGTGTTGAATGGTCAACCGCTTGAAGTGAAGCCGGGAAGCAGCGGTTTTGCGGCATTGAATCTGGCTGCGGGCCAATATCGCCTGGAAGTGCATGCAGGCAACATCACGCACACGCAATCTCTGACCATTGATAAACCAGGCACCTGGTTAATTAACCCAGGAAATTAACGCTTAACCTTTTAGTGAAAAAAGCTTGCCTGATGAAGAGCAAATCGCCGACTCGTTGGCGCTTTACTCTTCAGGCGAGTTTTTCTTAAACGGAAGCATTATCGCCCTCTTTAACCAAACAATTTCCTGATTCAGTCAACCGGGCAGCACACGCAAACGGTCAGTTATCCTTGCGCCTGATTGCAACAAGATTGCAGCGCCCGCACCTGATGCGCCAGCCGACTCAAGTTTTCCTCTTCCATCCCGCGCTTTGCCAACTCCTGCTCCAGTGAAAACAGGTATTGCGCATTGGAGCCGAGCGGCCCAGTCGCGGCGGCAATTAAGGGGGCAATCGCATCCGGGCAAGAATCGGATTCATACAGCGGATGACGCGGATCCATGATAAACGCCAACGCCGTTACGCTACGACCATCATCCAAAGCGAGTTCGCACCAGGTAGGCAAATAGCAACCGGTAATCATCTCGCGCTTCCACAGCAACGCCAGCTCTTCATGCAGGCGTGCTTCCGGCAAACGAAAGGCCAATCCGCTGGTTTTGCCGCCCTCTTTCAGCGCTAACATGCGACCGGGATGACTTGATGTTCCGCGCCCCGCAATCAAACGCAGGCAAAAGGCGCGATGCCAGCCTTCCAGTGAACCGGATGCGACTTCATCCGCTTCAAAAATAGGGTTCCACATCAGAGAGCCGTAGCCGAAGATCCATACCGGGCTGTGATCGGGACGGCATGCCAATGTGGCCGCCAGTGAAGCCGCACGCTGCTCGCAACTCCATAACAACGTCTCTTCGATATCACCGAACGACGTTTTACAATCCGCTTTTAATAAAAATTCCCGAGTTAACAATCTGACCTCCTCGACACGTTTGACGTCCTGTCTGAATGACTCACCTCTTGTGCTGACCTAAAGCGATCTCGCGCTTCGTTCTATAAAACGACAGTAATTCATTTTTATTGAGGGTTACAAGCGTGATGGTGCTCACAAGATAAAAAAAGAAGGCGAACCTTTTGGGAAAAAAATAAAAAAGGGCCAGATTTTTCTGGCCCCGAAGGGAATGAGCACTCAATGCTTGGGATGCCACTTATTATCTTCACCTTTTTCGTACTCTTTTTTCACGGCTGACCAGGCAACTTTATGCGCCACCTCTTCTCGCGAGTCATCGCCGCGACGATCCTCTTCATCTTTATATTGCGACCAAGCGCTATTAAACGCCTCTTGATAGATATCTTGCGCATGTGCGGGTAGCACATGCTTAACGCTGTCCGGTAATCCACTTCGGCTACGGTAAGGCATAACTCCTCCTGTGTTTAACACCGACTTTAAGTTTGGTCGAAGTTGGGAAAATCTCAAACTTGAGTTAATACGACCTTAGCTTATTAAACGAAATTTAAACGAGATAAAACGCATTAATCCACCTTAAACAAGAGGATTAATCGATTGATAAGTGCAAATAGCAGAATCACATCCTGCTGATTAATAATCACTAAAATCAGATAACAGCTTCTTAATTCCGTTTTAACAAAATTATTGCTTAAAGTAAAAACCAGTAAATATTTACATCTTATGACGGTTAAAAGTTAAACTGGTTAAGTTGATTATTTTCATTATATTTTACGGGTGCGCTAACACGTTCCGTCTATTTGAACAGCTTAAGAGGATGGTGAATGCCAACACATGAGAAAACGCGTCACAAGGAATTCTGGCTGATATTTCCCCTCATCACGCTGGGTGTCCTCTATTTTTTTAGTGGACAAACTTCAATGCCAATCGTTATTGGCATCAACTTGTTGGCGCTGATTGCTATTTTAAGTAGTGCTTTTAGCGTAGTACGACATGCCGACGTGCTTGCGCATCGCTTGGGTGAACCTTATGGATCACTGATTCTCAGCTTGTCGGTGGTGATCCTTGAGGTGAGTTTAATTTCGGCATTGATGGCAACGGGCGACGCAGCACCCGGATTGATGCGCGATACGCTCTATTCAATCGTCATGATTGTCACCGGTGGATTGGTAGGTTTTGCCTTACTGCTGGGTGGGCGCAAATTTGCTACCCAATATGTGAATCTGGCGGGCGTTAAACAATATTTGATTGCGATTTTTCCGCTGGCTATTTTGGTGTTGGTCTTTCCCAATGCCCTGCCAGGCGGTAACTTTACTACGACGCAAGCGCTGATTATTGCCGCCATTTCTGCAGCGATGTATGGCGTATTTTTGCTGATTCAAACCAAGAGGCATCAAAGTCTGTTTGTCTATGAACATGAAGATGACAGCGACGATGGCGACCCGAGTCATGGTAAACCGTCCGCACACAGCAACGTTTGGCATACAGGATGGTTGATCGTCCATTTAATCGCCGTGATTGCCGTGACCAAAATGAATGCCAACACGCTGGAGTATTTACTTTCAGAGTGGAATGCACCGCAGCAGTTCACCGGTTTCCTGGTGGCGCTGTTAATTTTGTCGCCGGAAGGTTTAGGCGCAATCAAAGCGGTGTTGATGAATCAGGTGCAGCGAGCCATGAATCTCTTCTTTGGCTCAGTCCTGGCGACTATTTCGTTAACCGTTCCAGCGGTAACCATCATTGCTACGTTGACCGGCCAGGATTTGATATTTGGTCTTGAGCCACCGCAAATGGTGATCATGATGGCATCATTGATTCTGTGTCAGATTTCCTTCTCAACCGGCCGCACAAACGTGTTGAACGGTGCAGCACATCTGGCGCTGTTTGCCGGTTATCTGATTACCATCATGTTGTAATTCAGCCGACTGATGCAGCTTAGTTAGCGCGAAAAAAAGAGCGATTTCTCGCTCTTTTTTCTTTTTTGCGGCTGATTACTTACTGGTGTCGAGTTCCGGGAAACTTTTTACCAGCTCATCAATCGCTTTCATCTGCGCCAGGAACGGCTCAAGTTTGTCGAGCGGCAGCGCTGATGGGCCATCGCACAGCGCGTTAGCGGGATCAGGATGCGATTCGATGAACAAACCTGCAATGCCAACCGCCATACCCGCGCGAGCCAGCTCAGCAACCTGCGCACGACGTCCACCCGAAGCAGCACCAAACGGATCGCGTGTTTGCAGCGCATGCGTGACGTCGAAAATCACCGGGCTGTTGTTGGTGACTTTTTTCATCACGTTAAAGCCCAACATGTCGACCACGAGATTGTCGTAACCGAAGTTGCTGCCGCGATCGCAAAGAATCACTTTATCGTTGCCGCCTTCCGCAAATTTATCAACGATATTGCCCATCTGGCTCGGGCTGACGAACTGCGGTTTTTTCACGTTGATAACGGCACCGGTTTTCGCCATCGCTTCAACCAGATCGGTTTGACGCGCCAGGAATGCCGGCAACTGAATAACATCAACCACATCCGCAACCGGCTGCGCTTGTGAAGCTTCATGCACATCTGTGATGATTTTCACGCCAAAGGTCTGCTTCAGCTCCTGGAAAATCTTCATGCCCTCTTCAAGGCCTGGGCCACGATAAGAGTGAATAGATGAACGGTTCGCTTTATCAAAAGAAGCTTTGAACACGTAAGGAATGCCGAGTTTTTCGGTCACTTTTACGTAGTGCTCGCAGATGCGCATGGCGAGATCGCGTGATTCCAGCACGTTCATACCACCAAACAGTACAAACGGCAGATCGTTTGCAACCTTGATATCACCAATACTCACGACTTTCTGTGTCATGCCCTTTCCTTATCTGTGAAGGCGCCTTAATGCAGCGTCACTTGTTTTTGTTCAATTGCGTGTATCTGAACTTTAATCATTTCGCTAACCGGATCTTCAGGACACTGTTCAACGAAGTACGTTAAATCAGTGAGCGCGATATGTTCGCACTCGAGCTGCGCGTAGATCAAACCGCGATCGCGAATTTCATAAGGATCATCAGGATCAATACGCAGCAGAACCTGGCTCACATTCAGCGCCAGCTCCATCTGCTTCTCTTCCATCAATGCAGCTTTCAACGTATCGAGCATCTTGCGCATTACGCTGACTGTTTTCGCGCCGTCCAGATCATCGTCATACAGACGTGCGGTTGGGCTGATATTGCCTTTTAACCACACTTCAAGCGTATGTTTATCCAGCGTTTCGCCATTGAAAGGATTGATCAGCCATTTGTCACCATCAATCCAGTCGGCACGCAGAATAAGCTGGGTTGGAAAAATAACCGGCATCAGCGGCAGTTCTAACTCGGCAGCGATGTGCAGCAGAATGACGCCCAGCGACACCGCTGTACCCTGACGCGTTTTCAGTACGTTATCTAACCACAGCGCATCTGAAAGATTGTATATGCCGCTTGCCCCGCCAAATCCCCATTGGCGATAAAACAGTTCAAGCAGCTTTTCGAGTTGCAAATCGGCATCTTTTTCGCAGCTGACATACTCGCGTGCTTCAGCCACTAAGGCCGCCAGTTGCGCTTCCACTGACAACGCCGGGAAATCGGCGCGGATGGCAAGCGTGGCACCAATCACCGCTTCACACAGCGGCGTCTGGCTATAATCTAATTGTTCGGTGGCGGTCATACGATCCCCAATAACGGCATTTTGGTTACCGCCAGCTTGATGACTATCACCAGCGCGATTAACGCCACAATAAAGGCGATCCAGCGGGTGCGGTCAGTTCGCGGACGACGACTCAGTGCCACGGAAGCTAAGGCGATGTAGATGATAACCCCTAATAGCTTCTCAGTCAGCCAGCTTCCTTGCGGAGAAAAAGGGTAAAAATGGGTGATCATAACTAACATGACGCCCGTAATGAGCAGCAAAGTGTCATTAACGTGCGGCAGAATGCGTACCCAGCGGCGCATCATCATGGCAGAACTGCTGCGTTGCCAGTAAAAACGCAACAGGAAAAGTGTGATAGTGATCGCCACCGTGAGCAGGTGTAAATGTTTGATCAGAGGATAATAAGCAAACATGTCAGTTCCTTGTTAATTTGCTAGTTGACCAAAGGTCACGCGCGGATTACCGCCATAATCATTTGCCGTTGCCACGGCTTGATAACCGTTTTCAATCATCAACTGGCGCACCGCGTGTTCCTGCTGCCAGCCATGTTCCAACAGCAACCAGCCGCCCGCGACTATCCAATGCGGGGCTTGTTCAATCAACGTTCTTAAATCAGCTAATCCCGCTTCCTCTGCCACCAAGGCGCTGCGCGGCTCAAAGCGCACATCGCCCTGTCCGAGATGGATATCATTGGCATCGATATAAGGTGGATTGCTAACGATAAGATCGAAACGGCTGGGGGCAAGGTCGCGGAACCAGTGACTCAGCGAAAACGAAGCATTAGAAAGTCCGAGCTGTTCGGCATTAAGCTGCGCCAGCTCCATGGCCGCTTCGATACGATCTACGCCTACCACCTGACAGTCGGGACGTTCGCTGGCTATCGCCAGAGCAATCGCGCCGGTGCCAGTGCCAAGATCGAGTATGCGAGAAGGCGTAGCCGGTAGACGCACTAGCGCCTGCTCAACCAGAATTTCGGTATCCGGGCGCGGAATCAAGGTCGCATCGTTGACGCGCAAAGGCAGCGACCAGAATTCTCGCTCGCCAATCAGATGCGCTACCGGTTCACCCTGCGCTCGACGCAGCAGTAACGCGTCCAATTGTGTAAGCTGTTGGTCGTTAAGCAACGTTTCATCAAATGCCATCAGCCAACTCCGCGATTTGCCGGTGACAAAACTCAGCAGAATCTCTGCATCGCGCTTTGGGCTGTCACCCCCGCATAAGGTCGCAATCGCGTGTTTTAGCCAGTGACGAATATCCATTAATCCTGACCAGCCAGCGCCGCCAACTGATCTGCCTGATATTCCTGCACGATAGGCTCAATCAGACTTTCCAGTTTGCCTTCCATGGTTTCATCCAAACGATAAATTGTCAGGTTGATACGATGATCGGTGACGCGCCCTTGAGGAAAGTTATAGGTGCGGATTCGGTCAGAACGATCGCCACTGCCCAACAGGTTGCGACGCGTATTGGCTTCTACCGCATGACGCTTTGCCATCTCTGCCGCGTGAATACGGGCACCCAACACCGCCAGTGCTTTGGCTTTGTTTTTATGCTGTGAACGCTCGTCCTGACACTCCACAACAATGCCGGTTGGCAAGTGAGTAATACGAATCGCAGAATCGGTGGTGTTGACGTGCTGACCGCCCGCACCCGACGAGCGGAAAGTATCAATTTTCAGATCGCCCGCGTTGATTTCTGGCATCTCTTCTTCTGGCAATTCCGGCATCACCGCCACGGTACAGGCTGAAGTATGAATACGCCCTTGTGATTCGGTTTCTGGGACGCGTTGCACACGATGACCACCTGATTCAAATTTCAGCCGGCCATAGGCGCCTTCACCAATGAAGCGAGCAATCACTTCTTTATAGCCGCCATGCTCGCCTTCGTTGGCGCTGACAATCTCTACGCGCCAGCGACGCGCTTCGGCGTAGCGGCTGTACATACGAAACAGATCGCCAGCAAAGATCGCGGCTTCATCGCCGCCCGTGCCTGCACGGACTTCAACAAAACAGGCGCGTTCATCATCGGGATCTTTCGGGAGCAGCAAGACTTGCAGCTGCTGTTCCAGCGTTTCACTTTGCTCACGCGCCTGCTGCAACTCTTCCTGCGCCATATCGCGCATTTCGGGATCGTCGAGCAGCATTTTGGCGGTTTCAATATCTTCTTGCACCTGCTGCCATTCACGGAAGCAGCGAGTGACATCACTGAGTTGTGCATATTCGCGCGAAAGCGCACGGAAACGATCCTGATCGGCAATCACAGCCGCGTTGCCCAGCATAGCTTCCACTTCTTCGTGGCGCTCCTGCAGCGCTTCCAGTTTGGCAACAATTGAGGTTTTCATTTAAATGTGGGATTCCCGTAACAGGTGGCAACAGCCAGTTGTCTACTCGAGACCCAGGCTGTCGCGAAGAATCTGCAGGCGTTCTGAATCGCCGTCGCGGGCGGCCTGCTGAAGAGATTTGGTTGGTGCGTGAATCAGGCGATTTGTCAGTTTATGCGCCAGTTCCTGCATGACTTTCTGCGGATCGGCACCTTGCTGCAAGGCCTGCAATGCGCGGCCTTCTAGCTCAGCGCGAATGTCTTCCGCCTGTGAACGGTATTCGCGAATCGTGTTAACTGCGCCTTGTGCACGCAGCCAGGCCATAAATTCGCCACTCTCCTGTACCACGATGCTTTCAGCCTGAACCGCCGCTGCTTTGCGCTGCGCCAGGTTCTGCTCAATGATCGCCTGGAGGTCGTCTACGCTATAAAGGTAGGCGTTGGCCAGTTTACCCACTTCCGGTTCGACATCACGTGGAACGGCAATGTCGACCAGTAACATCGGTTGGTTACGACGCGCTTTCAGCGCACGTTCCACCATGCCTTTACCGATAATCGGCAGCGGACTGGAAGTGGAAGAGATAATAATGTCAGCTTCGGCCAGGCGTGAATCAATGTCTGCCAGGCTAATGACTTCCGCGCCCACTTCCGCGGCCAGCGTTTCAGCACGCTCGCGGGTACGGTTAGCGATAATTAATTTTTTAACCTGATGCTCACGCAGATGGCGCGCCACCAGCTCAATGGTTTCACCTGCGCCAACCAGCAGCACATTGACCGTTGAAAGGGACTCGAAAATTTGGCGTGCCAGCGTACAGGCAGCGAAAGCCACAGAAACGGCATTAGCACCAATTTCCGTTTCAGTACGCACGCGTTTGGCAACAGAGAAGGTTTTCTGGAACATGCGCTCCAGCTCACTGCTCAGTGCATGACCGCGCTGAGAATCAGCAAAGGCTTTTTTAACCTGCCCCAAAATTTGCGGTTCACCCAGCACCAGCGAATCAAGACCGCTGGCAACGCGCATTAAATGACTCACCGCTTCGTTGCCATGATGCCAGTAAAGGCTGTTACGCACGTCATCCTCATCCAGCTGATGGTACTCACACAGCCAGCTCACCAAACGCTCCTGGAGATCAACCTGCTGCTCTACACTCAGGTAAAGTTCGGTACGATTGCAGGTCGACAATACCACGCCGCTCTGCACCATTGGCTGAGAGAGCAAGCTATTTAAAGCCTGCTCCAGCGTCTCCGGCCCGAACGATACACGTTCGCGCAGAGCAATGGGGGCAGTTTTGTGATTGATTCCAAGTGCGAGCAGCGTCATGGTGATTTGAGTTGGGATGTCCCAATAATGTCAGGGTTTTGTGAGGCGCATTCTACAAGATGCAACAGATCAAGAAAAGCCATACAAAGCCTATGACTGTAATAAGATTAACCTGAAGGTATGCAATTTCGCGTATAACAGCATTGACTGCTTAAATGCGGATGGTTAGCGTTATCCGTTACGAATTAAAAACGTGTCTGAGGAGATGACCACTTGATGCTTAATTCCCCACGCAATCTGTTGCGCCTTTTACCCCTTGCCAGCGTATTACTGGCCGCCTGTAGCGTTAACAAACCGCAACAAGGTCCGGGGCCAAGCGTTACCGCGCCACAGTGGCAACAGCATCAGCAAGCGGTCACAAAAGTGACGCATTACCAGACGCGCGGCGCGTTTGCTTATTTATCGGACAAGCAAAAAGTCTACGCCCGTTTTAACTGGCAGCAAACCGCACCCGATCGCTATCGCTTGCTGTTAACCAATCCGCTGGGCAGCACTGAATTGCAGCTTGATGCGCAAGGTTCGGTGGTGCAATTAGTGGATAACAAAGGCAAACGTTACGTCAGCACTGACGCTGAAAAAATGATTTCGCAATTAACCGGTATGGATATTCCGCTGGCTAACCTGCGTCAGTGGATGATGGGTTTACCGGGTGACAGCAAAGCGTATCAGTTGAACGATCAGTATCAGCTAAGCAGCCTTAACTACAGCCGTGATGGGCAACAATGGCAGGTCACTATCTCGGATTACGACAGCAAGGTCACGCCACCACTGCCGGCTAATCTGGAGCTGAAAGAAGGCGACCAACGCATTAAATTGCGCATGGACAGCTGGACCGTTCAATGATCACTACCTGGCCTGCTCCGGCAAAACTGAATCTGTTTCTTTACATCACTGGCCGTCGTCCTGACGGCTATCACAACCTGCAAACGCTGTTTCAGTTTCTTGATTATGGTGACACACTGCATATCGAACCTGACCAAAGCGGCAACATCAGCTTATTGACGCCGGTTGCGGGTGTGTCCGATGAGCAGAACCTCATTGTGCGGGCCGCTAAACTGCTCAAACAGGCTGCAGAGACATCAAATCCACTGCTTGCTCAGGCTGGTGCGCGAATCAGTATTGAGAAAACGTTACCGATGGGCGGCGGTTTAGGGGGTGGCTCATCAAATGCGGCAACAGTTTTAGTCGCGCTAAATTATTTATGGCAGTGCAATTTAACATCAGACGAGCTGGCAAAACTGGGCCTGCAATTAGGTGCCGATGTGCCGGTTTTTGTTGAAGGTTTTGCTGCGTTTGCTGAAGGCGTTGGTGAGCAGCTACAGCCCGCCCAGCCTGAGGAAAAGTGGTATCTGGTGGCACATCCTGGCGTCAGCATTGGTACGCCTGAAGTGTTCAATGATCCGGGCTTAACGCGTGACACGCCTGTGCGTGATTTAGCAGCGCTTTTAGCTGCTCCATTCAGCAATGATTGTGAAGCAGTGGTAAGAAAACGTTTTCGTGAGGTTGATGAGCTTGTTTCCTGGCTGCTAGAATACGCGCCGTCGCGCCTGACTGGCACCGGTGCTTGCGTGTTTTCTGAATTTGACACCGAGTCCGCCGCACGTCAGGTGCTGGAACTTGCTCCGAAAGGAGTACGTGGTTTTGTAGCAAGAGGTGTTAATGTCTCTCCGCTACGGCGTACACTTTCCGAGCGACCAGCGACTGCGTGACAGTGTCACCACGTTCCAGACACTGCACGTTTCGCATTAACACACCCGTGTGAACGCCTATGACTGTATTCGCCGGTTACTGTCATGACGTTCATTCTCTGGACGCAAAGCCTGAGGTTCTTCTCGTGCCTGATATGAAGCTATTTGCTGGTAACGCCACCCCGGAACTAGCACAACGTATTGCCAACCGCCTTTACACCAGCCTGGGAGACGCCGCAGTTGGCCGTTTCAGTGATGGTGAAGTAAGCGTACAGATTAATGAAAATGTACGCGGTGGTGATATTTTCATCATCCAGTCCACCTGTGCTCCAACCAATGATAATTTGATGGAACTGGTTGTGATGGTCGACGCGCTGCGTCGTGCTTCTGCTGGTCGTATTACCGCAGTCATTCCTTACTTTGGTTATGCCCGTCAGGATCGCCGTGTGCGCTCTGCGCGTGTGCCGATCACCGCCAAAGTGGTGGCAGACTTCCTTTCCAGCGTTGGAGTTGACCGTGTTCTAACGGTTGACCTGCACGCCGAGCAGATCCAGGGCTTCTTCGACGTCCCGGTTGATAACGTATTTGGCAGCCCGATCCTGCTGGAAGACATGCTGCAGATCGGTCTGGAAAATCCGATTGTTGTTTCCCCGGACATTGGCGGCGTAGTGCGTGCTCGCGCTATCGCCAAACTGCTGAACGACACCGATATGGCAATCATCGATAAACGCCGCCCTCGCGCGAACGTTTCTCAGGTTATGCACATTATTGGTGACGTTGCTGGCCGCGATTGCGTGCTGGTCGACGACATGATCGACACCGGCGGCACGCTGTGCAAAGCGGCTGAAGCATTAAAAGAACGCGGCGCAAAACGCGTTTTCGCTTACGCTACCCACCCGATTTTCTCTGGCAACGCGGTGGAAAATCTGCGCAAATCAGTGATCGATCAGGTTATCGTCTGCGACACCATCCCGCTGTCTGAAGAGATGAAATCTCTGCCAAACGTCCGTACGCTGACTTTGTCTGGCATGTTGGCCGAAGCGATTCGCCGCATCAGTAACGAAGAATCAATCTCGGCAATGTTCGAGCATTAATCTTCGCTAAACCGGGCCACGCGCCCGGTTTTTTCTTTTTAAAGCACAACGCTACGTCGATTGTTCTCTGTATTAACCTGCTTTCTCATCTGATATTCCCGCGATAATTATTCACCAAAACCGTTATTGTAAAAGCCAATCACTTTTTTCATCTCAGCCTGGCATCAAGGCTTTTGCCACAAATTAATTAATGTTAATTTGCTCGGCACTTTTCACGAGAACGCCTAACACCATGAACCTCGACATTTATACCTTGTTTATATGCGAGCTCTACGTGCTGGGGTTTTTGAGTATCATCATGGTTTTTGCCTGGATGGGGTCGCAGTACGATCGCGTATTGGGCTTCACCTGCCTTTCACTGATTTTAACGCTTGTCGCGGTTTTCCTCAGTAGCTTACGCAGCATGGGTTTGCAGTTTTTACCTGTCGCAGTAGGAAATATCCTGATGATGCTCGCCTATGGCGGCTTACTTAATGCCTTTCGACTTTTTTGTGGAAAATCCATTGGAATCAGTTGGTTATTAGGCGGGTTGCTCTGGGCAGTTTTGTGCTTCTTCCCTGCATTTTACTTTTCGCTGCCCAAACGCGTGTTCGTGATATGCATCATCTGCATTATCTATACATGCGCGCTGATACATCTTTTGTGGCTCAAGCGAGCTACGCTCAAAGTCACTTTTTGGCCCGCTCAACTGCTGTTATGGATTCACTTACTGTTTCATCTGGCGCGTATTTTTCTCGACAGTGCTGCCGCCAGCCCACTCAAAGGTGCCATTGGCGGATCGACTTTTTCGGTCTATGTCATTTTGGAATCCATCTTGTTTGTGATTGGCCTGACATTCACCATTTTGGCGATGGTTAATGAGCGTACCCAGATCGCGCACAAGCACGCGTCATTACACGATCCCCTGACCAACGTCTGGAACCGCCGCGCATTATTTAATGACTCTGAGAGAATTGTGGCACGTTGCCGACGTCAAAATATCGCCTTCACGGCTGTCTTGTTTGACCTCGACCATTTCAAAAGCATCAACGATCGTTTTGGACATCAGCAAGGTGATCGTGTGCTGATTGATTTTTGTGAGGTAGTACAGCAGTTGTTGCCCAAAGAAGGCCGTTTTGCCCGTTTGGGTGGGGAAGAGTTTGCGGCAATTATTCCGGCACCAGCAGCAGAAGCGTGGTTATGGTGTGAGCGCGTGAGACTTGCGACGGAAAATTCTCAGCCCGATACGATCAATTATACCGTGAGCATCGGTTTTGCCTCATCTAACGACAGCGAACGCCGATTCGATATATTACTGGCGCTGGCCGATGAAGCGTTATATCGCGCCAAGGCCAGCGGCAGAAACCGTACTGAACAATATCTCACCCTCAGTGCTGTGATTTAATGTGAGGAATGGCGCGAGCGGCGGCAACGTTTATCACCGTAATGGCGCAACCAATAATAGCGATCTTCAATTTTTTCGCGTCCGCTAACGCGAGCACCCGCTAACCAAAGCAACGCACCAATGAAGATACTGAACATTGCACCGTGCGCTAAAAACTGCGGCAGGTTAAGTGCAGGCAGCTGATTCAGAATCGAATAACCGACGCCCAGCACCATGGTTAATAGTCCCAGCACCATCAAGGTATTACCCGCCACATGAGAATGATGACGTTTCATTTTCCACCTCCATCTGTATGAGCAATTAAAACCGCACACAATGTTAACTCGTCATAAGTTTAGGCAATGGCTGGCAGCAACGTTGCGTGTGCGATCACACATCGACAACAAACGCTGACACATCTTTACGGGTAGCGTGTTGATTTAGATGAAAAATGATTAATCACCGCAATGAACTATCTTGCATTTGCAGCCTTTGTCATCTCGGCAGCAGCGAAGTAAACTAATGCCCTTTTCGTATAACAGCAGGATATTCATCGTGAGCAGCATTAAACTGATTGTTGGCCTCGCCAATCCGGGCGCAGAATATGCCGCCACGCGCCACAATGCGGGTGCCTGGTATCTGGATTTATTGGCAGAGCGCCATAATCAGTCTTTAAAGGAAGAAGGTAAATTCTTCGGCTACACGGCACGGCTGGCGATTGCTGGCGAAGATGTACGCCTGTTGGTGCCAACCACCTTTATGAATTTGAGTGGCAAAGCCGTCGCGGCGATGGCGACCTTTTACCGCATTGCGCCGGAAGAGATCCTGGTCGCACACGATGAACTCGATTTACCGCCAGGCGTGGCTAAATTCAAGCAAGGTGGCGGCCATGGCGGACACAATGGCCTGAAGGACATCATCAGCAAGTTGGGAAATAATAATAATTTTCATCGCCTGCGCATCGGCATTGGTCATCCGGGCGATCGCAATAAAGTCACCGGTTTTGTATTAGGGAAACCGCCTGCAAGCGAGCAGAAGTTGATAGATGATGCGGTAGATGAAGCCGTGCGCTGCACTGAATTGTGGCTGAAAGAGGATCGCATAAAAGCGATGAATCGTTTGCACGCCTTCAAGCCAAGCTAAACGTCCAGATCGTCGCGATTCTGTGTATAATGCGCGAAATTTTTTATTTCGTTTCCGATAAAGCATCCTGCGATGTTTTATCCATCCAGTTATAAAGGGTATCAAACCATGGGATTCAAATGCGGTATTGTGGGCCTGCCGAACGTCGGTAAATCCACCCTGTTCAACGCGCTCACCAAAGCGGGCATCGAAGCAGCAAACTTCCCTTTCTGCACCATTGAACCCAACACTGGTGTGGTGCCAATGCCAGATTTACGCCTCGATCAGCTGTCAGAAATTGTTAAGCCGCAGCGTGTGGTGCCGACTACCATGGAGTTCGTCGACATCGCCGGTTTGGTTAAAGGCGCATCCAAAGGTGAAGGCCTGGGCAACCAGTTCCTGACCAACATCCGTGAAACCGAAGCGATTGGTCACGTGGTTCGTTGCTTTGAGAACGACAACATCATTCACGTCTCAGGCAAAGTAGACCCGGCCGAAGATATTGACGTGATCAACACCGAGCTGGCGTTGTCGGATCTGGACACCTGTGAACGTGCCATTCAGCGCGTGCAGAAAAAAGCCAAAGGCGGCGATAAAGATGCTAAAGCTGAGCTGGCTGCGCTGGAAAAATGCCTGCCGCACCTGTCTAACGCCGGTATGCTGCGTTCGCTGGATCTGGATGCTGACGACAAAGCGGCTATCCGTTATCTGAGCTTCCTGACGCTAAAACCCACCATGTACATCGCTAACGTCAACGAAGACGGCTTCGAGAACAACCCGTATCTCGATCGAGTACGTGCTATCGCTGAAGCTGAAGGTTCGGTTGTGGTGCCTGTGTGTGCCGCCGTTGAATCAGATATCGCTGAGATGGAAGATGAAGATCGTGCCGAGTTTATGGAAGAGTTGGGTCTGGAAGAGCCGGGCCTGAACCGCGTGATTCGCGCTGGTTATTCGCTGCTGAATCTGCAAACTTATTTCACCGCGGGTGTGAAAGAAGTGCGCGCCTGGACTATTCCTGTTGGCGCGACTGCTCCACAAGCTGCGGGTAAAATTCACACCGACTTCGAGAAAGGTTTTATCCGTGCGCAAACCATCGCATTCGATGATTTTATTGCGTTCAAGGGTGAACAAGGTGCTAAAGAAGCAGGCAAGATGCGTTCAGAAGGAAAAGAGTACATCGTTAAAGATGGCGATGTGATGAACTTCTTGTTTAACGTCTAATCTGTTGTCTCATGAGGTTTTACTGAACCTTATGAAAATTAACAAATGCCATAAAATCCACGCCGTTGCGTGGATTTTTCATTTTATAGTGAGTACAACAACGGTACAAGAAATGAACATTTGCCCTTCGGTAAATCGTGACTTTTCATCGGCACAGCCTCCGCTCAGGGAACTGTTTATCATGCCGGAATTCTGTGTCTGAATGGAGCAGGATTTCAGGCAGGATCAACAGTGAGTCCAGTCCGCCCTTTTGAATATATTAACGTCCGGTGTTTATCAGAGACAGGTCTTCATATCTTCGGAAAAATAAAAAAGCAAGATTTGTCTTGATGGATGGGGGTAAAGGAGAGACGAAAATATAATAACTTCATGAAATATCATTCCCCCGCTCAGAAAATCAAAGAGAATTAAATTCTTGTTTAAAAGATCTAGCGGCTACGATTTTTTAATTTATTTTATCGTTAATTTTTTATTATCCCATTTAGCATATCTTATTATACATCAAATAAAGATAATGACGCGCTTACGAAATTTGCCTGTTTTAATGTGTATGGCCCAGCAGGTTTTCAGACTGCCATGGACGACAATCAATGCCTGACAATTAAGGGCGGGAAACGGGTTCATCTCAACAAACAAGAAAAGCCTCTATATTTATCTTCATTTGATTCAGCTTTAAGGGATAAGTGCAGCACATTTTCAATCAATCTTTCTCAAGGAATGTAGCTCGATTTTCTGTTGATTTGCAGAGAGCCTTGTACTCACGCACTTTATTCATGACCCTATATCCTGTACTTTTTCTTACCCCTGACAGACTATTACAATTAAGCCATTCAGATATTCCTCTCGGCAGCGATATTACGCAACCCTAATTTTTAGCGCCCCACTTGCTTTAAGGGAACCTTTAATGAACGCAGGAAATTTCCTATATTTTCACTTATCAAAAAACCATCTTAAATATTGCCACCCACAAATAAACCGGTAGAGTATAAATTGTAGTTAAGGACAACCATTAATATGGAATACACTCATGGAAGAGAACGCAGGCATATCGCTTGCCGTCAGCGCATATGCACTGGCAATAGGCATTATATTTCCTCATGTAGCGATCGCTGCTGAGCAGGACATCATTCAACAACAGCGTCAGAAAGCGATTGAAGCGCAACTTCAGCCGCCAGTGCCTGACGTGCGTTTATCCACACCAGCGGTCAGCTCTTCCCGCGTCAGCTTCCCGGCGGAAAATCCCTGTTTTGATATTCAGCACATCACGCTGAACGGCCTGAATGATTTTCCGGGCTGGTTACCTTTGCAGCGTCTGGCCAATCAGGGTCAGGGACATTGCCTGGGCGTCAAAGGGATTAATTTGCTGATGAGCGTGCTGCAGAACCGCATGATCGACAGCGGCTACGTCACCAGTCGGGTGCTGGCGCCGCCGCAGGATTTAACCGAAGGCACGCTCACACTTCAGCTAGTGGCCGGAAAAATTAGCCATATTGGTCGCACCGATTCCAGCGATCGTTACGTGACGCTTGCCACCGCCCTGCCCTCGCGCGAAGGCAAGCTCTACGACCTGCGTGATACTGAGCAGGGACTGGAGAACCTGCAACGCCTGCCTACCGTTCAGGCTGATATGGCGCTGATCCCCGGCAGTGCGCCCGGTGAAAGTGTGATGGCCGTGCAGTGGAATCAGAGCAAGATGTGGCGACTGGCCGCATCGCTCGATGATTCCGGCTCAACGTCCACCGGACGCTATCAGGGCGGACTGACGCTCTATCTCGATAACCCCCTTTCGCTGAGCGATATGCTCTATGTCTCGGCGAGCCATGATTTGCAGTTCGGCAATGACAAAGGCACGAAAAACGTTACCGGCAGCTATTCGGTGCCGTTTGGCTACTGGCTGGCGGGCATCACCACCAGTGATTACAGCTACCACCAGACGGTAGCCGGTGCGTTCACCGACTATGAATATAGCGGCAAGAGTAAAAGCCTAAACGCGAATCTCAGCCGCGTGCTGCACCGCAACGGCAGCCAGAAAACCACGCTGAGCTATGACGTAATAACGCGTGAAACCCGCAACTTCATCAACGACACAGAAATCGACGTGCAACGCCGTCAGACTTCGGCGTGGCGACTCGGCTTGCAGCATCGTCACTATATCGGCAGCGCCACGCTGGATGCGGGCGTGAGTTATCAGCGCGGTACCCGCTGGTTTGGCGCTCAGCCTGCGCCTGAAGAGTACTGGGGTGAAGCCACCGCGCTGGCAAAAATTGTCCAGCTTAACGCCCAGCTGGCCGTGCCGTTCTCACTGCTCAGTCAGCGATTCAGTTTTAACACCCAGTATCTGCGCCAGATGAGCAACACGCCGCTGACGCCGCAGGACCAATTTGCCCTCGGTAACCGCTGGTCGGTGCGCGGCTTTGACGGCCAGCGCACACTGAACGCCGATGAAGGCTGGACTCTGCGCAACGACATCGGCTGGGCCACGCCGCTGCCGTCACAGGAACTCTATCTGGCGCTGGATTACGGCGAAGTCAGCGGACGCAACAGCGGGCAGGATTATCTGATCGGCAAGCATCTGGCCGGAGGCGCAGTGGGACTGCGCGGCTACGCCCTGCGCACCAGCTATGACCTGTTTGCCGGTATTCCGCTCTCTAAGCCTGCTGGCTATCAGACCAGCAGCCTGACGCTCGGCTTCAACCTGAACTGGCGCTACTGATGGAGATCAAAGGTTACCGGTTAATTGCGCCGTGGCTGGTTGCGGATGAGGCCAGCGAGGCCGAAGTGCTGGGCATGGCGGTATGGCTGTGGATGCACTCGGATCGTCACCGTGATGCACCGCTGCACACCTTGCCGACGCTGCTGCTGCCGCTGATTAAACAACAGCAGTACGCCATCGCCGTAAAAGATGGCCGGCCGGTGTTCTTCCTCGGCTGGGCGTGGATGGATGAAGAGGCTGAACAGCGCTATCTCACGCATGCCTCGGTGATGATGAAAGAGGCAGACTGGACCAGCGGCAACCGCCTGTGGATCACCGATTTCATTGCGCCGTTTGGTGACATCCGCAACCTGCTGCGGCTGATGTGTGAAGTGATCCTGCCGGAGCAGTGCTTCCGCTGGCAGGATCAACAAGGCAATCTCCGCGGCCAGCGGGTGCATTTTTATCATGGAAAGAAAGTCAGCGGGCGCGACGCCCTGCAATGGCAGCAGGCACATCCACTGAGCGTGGCGTTGCCTGAAATCAGATAAGGAGATCAGATGAACAAACTTCTCTATCGCATCATTTTCAACAAAGCGCGCGGCATGCTGATGGTAGTTGCCGATATCGCCCGCAGCGGTCAGGGCAAACAGGCGCGTGCGCGCCGGATGCAGCAGACTTCCAACCGGATATGTGCGCTGTCGGCGCTGCGCTTCGCCCTGCTGAGCGCGCTGGGCTGCGTTACCGTATTGCCTGCACAGGCGCAGATTGTTGCTAACAGCCAGGCACCGGGAAACCAGCAGCCCACCGTTGTCAGCGCGACCAACGGCACGCCGCAGGTAAACATTCAGACGCCCAGCGCGGGCGGCGTATCGCGCAATAACTACAACCAGTTTGATGTTGATCAGAAGGGCGTGATCCTCAACAACTCACACGGCAACACTAATACTCAGCTTGGCGGTATGGTCACCGGCAACCCGTGGCTGGCACGCGGCGAGGCCAGCGTGATCCTCAACGAGGTGAATTCACGCAACCCCAGCCAGCTCAATGGCTATGTGGAAGTCGCCGGTAGAAAAGCGCAGGTGGTGATCGCCAACCCGTCCGGTATCACCTGTGACGGCTGTGGCTTCATCAACGCCAACCGCGCGACGCTGACCACCGGTCAGGCGCAGGTAAATAACGGCAACCTGACGGGTTATCAGGTCAGCGGCGGTGACATCGTCATCAACGGTAAAGGGCTGGATTCACGCGGTCAGGATTACACAGACATCATTGCCCGCACGGTTAAGGTGAATGCCGGCGTCTGGGCCAACGATCTCAGGGTCACTACCGGTCGTAATCAGGTGGACGCGACGCATGAAACGCTGACGGCAGGCCAGACTGATGCGGCCAGTCGTCCACAAGTGGCGCTGGACGTGGCGGCGCTGGGCGGCATGTACGCCAGTAAAATCCGCCTGATTGGTACCGAACAGGGCGTCGGCGTGCGCAACGCCGGTTCGCTGGGCGCGACGGCGGGCAACTTTACGCTTTCCAGCAACGGTCGCATTGAGAACAGCGGCAGCATCAACGGCGCGCAGGATATTGCGCTGGCAAGCCAGGCCGATATTCGCAACAGCGGCACGGTTTACGCTCAGCGCGACGGTCAGGTTCAGGCCGCTGGCGAGGTAATTAATCAGGGCGTAATGGCATCCGCGGGCAATAACCGCATTCAGGCAGGTTCACTTAATAATGCCAGCAGCGGGGTCCTTGCCGCAGGTATGACGTCCGATGGCGCGCTGGGCACACAAGGCGATTTGAGCCTGACCACGCATGGGCAACTCGCCAGCAAGGGTCGTCACCTCGCGGCGGGTAATCTGAATGCTCAGGGCACAGCGGTCGATCTCAGCGGCAGCCAGACTTACGCCAACAACATTAATCTGAGCGCCAGCACGGGAGACGTCAGCACCCGCAGCGCCACGGTTGAGGCAAAGAGCAGCCTGCGAGCCAGCAGCAGCATGCGTATTAACAATGACGGCGGCAAAATCCAGGCGGGCAAGCTGGCGTTAAGCGCCCCACTTCTCTCCAACCGCCAGGGCGTGCTTAATCAGTTAGATCAAACCGATCTGCTGCTGTCGCACGCAGCAGGTATCGGCAACAGCAGCGGCACTATTGCCAGCAACGGCGACAACCTGACGCTGAACACCGACGTGCTGGATAACGGCTTGGGCAAAATTCAGCACGCGGGCAGCGGTGAGCTGAATATTTCTGCCGCCACGCTGAACGGCAGCCAGGGTAGCCTTATCACCAACGGCGGACTGCAGCTGCGCGGCGATACGCTCAATCTTGACGGCGCGACCACCGCCGCTGCGCAGATCCGTATTGATGCGAACACCCTTTCTCATCGTCAGGGTGAGATGGTGCAAAGCGGCAATAGCGCAATGAATATTAGCGTCGCCTCGTCGCTGGATAACAGCGACGGAAAAATTGCCGGTAACGGTGACGTGCACCTGAACGCCGGTGCGCTGAATAACCAGCACGGACACGTCATTGCCGCCGGTTCCGGTTCGCTGAATACCACCATCGCGGAGACGCTGGATAACCGCAGCGGCACGCTGGCGGCGAGCCAGAACTTTACTGTTAACGCCGGAACGCTTGATAACACCGCAGGTGTCATCAGCGCCGTTGCGGGCAACACACAACTGACCAGCCAGAGACTGAACAACAGCACGGGCAAAATCAATGCCGGTCAGACACTGTCGGTGACCAGTAACGGTTTGAACAACAACGACGGGCTGCTCACCGCCGCAAACACCACACTGCAGCTTGGCAGTGGCACGCTCAACAATCAGCGTGGCGTGATTGCCGCTGCTGAACAACTCAGCATCAGCAGCGGTTCATTCGATAACACCGCCGGACTGCTGCAAAGCCTTGGCGATGTGCGCATTGATACGCAGGGCAACGCCTTCATCAACCGCGACAGCGGTACTGACGGCGGCGTTATCGCGCTCGGTTCACTGACGCTCCGTTCCGGCCTGTTGGATAACCGCAATGGCGTCATTAACGCCCAGAATATGAGCCTGTTCAGCAGCGATATTCGTAATCAATATGGTCTACTGGCAGCGCAGAACGTGCTGAGCATCACGGCAGGCGATATGGATAATCAGCAGGGAAATCTGGTTGCCGGACAGTCGCTGCTGCTGCGTAGCAATGACCTGCTTAATAGCAACGGGCTGATCATGAGCAGCGGCGCGGCAACGCTTGCCACAGCAAATCTGAATAATCGCCAGGGACAAATCGGTGCAGTCGGGGATTTAACACTTAACACGCAACGGCTGCAAAACGATAACGGTGGCCTGATTCAGAGCGGTGCGGCACTGAGTATCAACACCCACGGCCAGCGGCTGAGCAATACCAATAGTGGTGACAGCGGCGGCCTTATCAGCCAGGGCGATATGCTTCTGGCTACAGGTGAGCTGGATAACCAGCGCGGCGCGTTGCTGGCATCCGGTGCCATCAACCTTGCGTCCGGACAGCTGCTAAACCAGTTCGGGCAAATCACCGGGCTGAACGGCATCACCGCACAAACGCAGTCAGTCAATAACCTGCAAGGGACCCTACAGTCCGGCGGCGTTCTTGACTGGAATACGCAGGGCAACGCCTTCAACAATGCCCGCGGCCTGATTAGCGCTCAAGGCGATTTTATCCTGCGCAGCGGCGATGTAAACAACCGTGAAGGCCAGGTCATTTCCGGCAACAACCTGGCACTGGATAACACTTCCCTCGATAACACCGACGGCACGCTCGCCAGCAAAGGCGATTTCTCTCTTGTTGCCGGCGCGCTGACCAACCTGCGCGGCGCACTGCAGTCCGCCGGAAATATGGCGGTGACGCTGGTGAACAGCTTCACCAATCAGGGCAACCTGCAGGCCAACGGCAATCTGACGCTCGTGAGCCACGGCGACATCCGCAATGAGAAACTGATTCAGGCCGGTGAGACGCTGCACGTCAGCGCCGCCAATCTGGTTAACCTGCAGGACGCTGAACTCAGCGGTTACGGCACAATCCTCGACGCCAGTAACACGCTGACCAATTACGGCCTGATCGACGGTTATTCCACCCGGCTGAACGGACAGACTGTCAGCAATATCGGCACCGGGCGCATCTACGGCGATTTTCTCAGCATTCAGGCGGGCACGCTCAATAACCTCGCCGAAAACGGCATCGCAGCCACCATCGCAGCACGCCAGCGCTTGGATCTCGGCGTGGGAACACTCAATAACCGCGACCACGCGATGATCTACAGCGACGGCGCGATGCGCCTTGGCGGTGCCATCGACGCTAACGGGCACGCCACCGGACAGGCCGGAACCGTTAATAACCACAGCGCCACCCTCGAATCCGCGGGAGATATGCTGCTTAACGTCGGTAGTCTGAACAACATCAACGACCATTTTGAAACCGAGATTGTCGAAGTGTCGCGGGAAAACATCGAGGAATATCAGGTCTCCGGCAATGCCAATCGCTACGGTCGCGATGAGGTGAGTTTCGAGCATGATGAGGTTAATTTCGTGCTGACGCCTGATTATCCATGGCGACAAAACGATAAAAACGACAACTGGTATCGCTACGAGTACGAACGCACCGTTGATGAAACGCGGATTAAAACCAGCGACCCGGCGCGGATTATCGCTGGCGGCAATCTGACGATTAATGCCGGCAACGTGCTGAACGACAAGAGCCAGATCATCGCCGGAAATAATCTGGTGATAAACGCCGCCACGCTCGACAACGTGGAGGTGGCCGGAGAACGGCACATCAGTGACGCTGGTAAGGCTTTCCACTACTGGCGCATTCACGACAAAGGTGGCGACAGTCAGGGCAAAAGTACGGCGGATTACATTCCGCTCACCGTTATCCAGAACATCACCTTAAAACCCAGCACCCTTGAAGAGCATCAGAAAATTGACGGAAGCGGTCTGGTGATTGATAACCGGACGGGCGGTAGCGTGGGCGAAATCTGGCTGGGCGATCTCAGCGCAGGCGCAGCGTTTAATCCCGGTAACGCGGTTTTGCTGCCGCCGGGTAAAACCTTTGAAGTACCGGTGAATACCGCTGCGAATGGCGATGCGGCGGGCAGCGTGATCCGCACCCAGGGCCCGAACTCGCGCCTGCCGGATAACAGCCTGTACAAAACGAATCCGACTGGCAGCGATTACCTGGTTGAAACCGATTCGCGCTTCACCAACGCGCAGAAGTGGCTCGGTTCCGACTACATGATGCAGGCGTTCGAGGCCAATCCTGACAACGTGCACAAACGCCTGGGCGACGCCTATTACGAGCAGAATCTTATCCGCCAGCAGGTTATTGGCCTGACCGGCCAGCGCTATCTGGAGGGCTACGACAGCGATCAGACGCAGTACAAAGCGCTGATGGATGCCGGGATCGCCTTTGGTCAGCAACTGAACCTGGCACCGGGTATGACGCTGACCGCCGGGCAGATGAGCCTGATGACCGGCGACATGGTGTGGCTGGTGACGCAAAGTGTCACGCTGCCGGATGGCAGCCAGCAGCAGGTGCTGGTGCCGCAGCTGTTTGCCAAAGTGCAATCTGGCGACCTTGACGGCAGCGGCGCGCTGCTGGCCGGGAAAAACGTCAGCCTGAACCTGAGCGGCGATTTGAACAACAGCGGACGCATCAATGCGCGCGCTGACACGCTGGTAGTGGCAGAAAATATTAATAATCTCGGCGGACTGATTCAGGGCGACAGCACCGGCCTACAGGCGCGCACCGACATCAACAATTTCGGTGGCGTGCTGAAAGGCAGCTCTGCGCTGGCGGCGCTGGCCGGCCGTGACATTAACGTCACCACCACGGCCCGTATGGCTGAAAGCGCCGACGGCAACTTTGCCCGCACCAGTCTCGATCGTATCGCCGGTATTTACGTGGATAAAGGCGATGGCACGCTGGCGCTGCAGGCCGGACGCGACATCAACCTGACCACCGCGCAGGTGGTTAACAGCAGCGAAAATGGCAACACGGCTATTATCGCCGGACGCGATCTGAACCTGAACGCCGTCACCACCGGTAGTCGCGATAATCTCAATTTCGACAGCGACAACTGGCTGCATCAGTCGTCATCCACGCAGCGGGGAACGGAGATTGTCGGTAAAGGCAACGTGGGCCTGGCAGCAGGCAATAATCTGCTGGCGACGGCGGCAGACATCAACGCAGGTGGCAAGCTGGCACTGAGCGCGGTCAACGATCTGAGCATTGTCGGCGGCGAATCCCGCACGCAGATGGACGAGCATACTAAAGCCAGCGGCAGCAGCGGCATCGCATCAAAAACCACCCGTGAGACACACACCACTATTGATGCACGTACGACGGTGGGCAGTTCGCTTTCTGGCGACAGCGTGCAGTTGCTGGCCGGTCACGACCTGCTGGTTAAGGGCAGCGATGTAGTCGGTACGCAAGATGTGCGGCTGGCGGCGGGCAATAATCTGACCGTTACTACCGCCGCTGAGCAGCGTGATGAGTCGCGCATGATTCAGGAGAATAAATCGGGCCTGTCTGGTACCGGCGGCATCGGCGTCAGCTACGGCAGCACAGCACAGAAATCCACGACAACGACGCATACTGACAGCGTGCGTGGCAGCACGGTGGGCAGCGTGCTGGGCAACCTGACGATGCAGGCAGGCAACGACCTGCTGGTACACGGCTCAGATGCCATCGCCGGTAAAGATCTGTCGCTGGTCGGAAAAAACGTCACGGTCAGCGCCGCCGAACAGGGGCTGAGCCAGCGTGATACCTATGAAACGAAACAGAGTGGCCTGACGCTGGCGCTCTCCGGCGTGGCGGGCAGCGCGCTGAATACGGCGGTAACCAGCGCGAAAGACGCCCGCGACGAGAGCAACGGCAGGCTTCAGGCGCTGAAAGGCTTACAGGCCACCCTTTCCGGTGTGCAGGCGGCGCAGGCGACCCAGCCGGGTGCGGTCAGCAGCGATAACGCGATTGGTGTCAGCCTCTCTTACGGCAGCCAGCAGTCGAAGTCTGAGACAAACCTGACGCAGAAAACGCATCAGGGCAGCACGCTCACCGCCGGTAATAGCCTGAACATCATAGCCAGCAGCGGCGACATTAACGTTCAGGGTAGCCAGCTGCAGGCGGGTAATGACGTGCTGCTTAACGCCAGCCGCGACCTCAACCTGAGCGCCAGTCAGGACACCGAGCGCTCGCGCGGCACCAGCTCGTCGAGCGGCAGATCAGTGGGCGTGGGCTTTGGCGGCGGTTCGGGCGGCGGCGGCATCAACGTTTCAGCGAGTATCAACAAGGGTAGCGGCCATGAGAACAGCGACAGCCTGAGCCACACCGAAACGCAGGTCATGGCCGGTAACCGCGTGACGCTGGTGAGCGGACGCGATACCACCCTCACCGGCGCACAGGTCAGCGGCGAATCAATTAAAGCGGATGTTGGTCGCAACCTGACGCTGACCAGTGAACAGGACAGCGCGACCTACGATGCGCAGCAGAAAAATACCAGCGCGGGGGCCAGCTTTAACTTTGGCTCGATGACCGGCTCGGCCAGCATTAACATGAGCAAAGACAAGATGCGCAGCGACTACACGTCGGTGCAGGAGCAGACCGGCCTGCTGGCGGGCAAAGGCGGCTTCGACATCACGGTGGGCGGCCACACCCAGCTCAACGGCGCGGTTATTGGCTCGACCGCTGATGCAGCCCTGAACCGGCTCGACACCGGCACGCTGGGCTTTAGTGACATCCACAACAGCGCGGCGTTTAAAACCGAGCATCAGAGCGTGGGCATCAGCACCGGCGGCAGCATCGGCAGCCAGTTTGCCGGGAACATGGCCAACGGCCTGCTGACCGGCGCGAACAACGCGGGCAGCGCGGACAGCACCACCAAAGCGGCGGTATCGGACGGCACGATTGTTATTCGCGACCAGCACGCGCAGAAACAGGACGTGGCCGACCTGAGCCGCGACGTGGAGAACGCCAATCCGGGGCTGGGACAAATCTTTGATAAGGAAAAAGAGCAGAACCGGCTGAAAGAAGCGCAGCTGATTGGCGAGATTGGTAATCAGGTGGGCGATATTGCCCGCACGCAGGGACAGATTGAAGCATCGAAAACAGCAACGGATAAAATGAAGGACGTGACGCCGGAGCAGCTGCAGACGGCGAAGGATGACTGGCGTAAAGCCAACCCCGGCAATACGCCAACAGCGGACGACATCAGCGGCCATGCGTACCAGAACTTCTATAACCAGGCCTTTAGCGAAAGTGGCTTTGGCACCGGCGGGAAAGTTCAGCAGGCTATCCAGGCGGCAACAGCGGCGGTTCAGGGTCTTGCAGGCGGTGACATCAGTAAAGCACTGGCCGGGGCCTCTGCGCCGTATATTGCCAATGTTATCGGTCAAAGCGGGCTGGATGATGCTGGCAAGGTGCTGGCCCACGCAGCGGTAAATGCCGCACTGGCAGCGGCTCAGGGGAATAATGCTCTCGTTGGTGCGGGCGGTGCCGCGACGGCGGAGATGGTCGGCATGATAGCCGTAAATGCTTACGGCAAACCGGTCAGCGAACTGAGCGAAACCGAGAAGCAGACGGTAAGCGCGCTGGCAACACTGGCAGCAGGTCTTGCGGGCGGTCTGGCTGGCGGCAGTACGGTGGATGCAGCTGCGGGGGCTCAGGCCGGTAAGACGACGGTGGAGAATAACTATCTGAGCAGTAAGCAGATAGATGCCTGGTCCGCTGAAATGAAGCAGTGTCAGGCTGGCGGCGGCGACTGCGGCGGCATTGTCACCAAGTATGAAGAACTGAGCACCGCCCAGCAAAAGCAGCTTATCAGCGACTGCGTAACCAGTCCGGTGACCTGCCAGCAGAAATACGGTGATGTACTGACCGACAGCATGGCGGTGAAACAAGCGCTGGATCGGGCGATGGGCGAAGATATCCCGATCAAGATGGTCTACGATCTGACAGCGACCTGGGCGCATCAGATGGACGCTGACGGGATCGTTGCCAGCAATAAAGTGTCAGAGCAGATTATGGCGAAATATGGCCTTGATCAGGCTCAGGCAGATATTATTGCAGGCGTGGCGTTAAGTGCGCTGGGTGGAGTGAGTAAGGCCGGGAAGCCTAATTACATCTTAAATAAAGATGGAGCAATGCTTGGTATAAATGGCCCAACGGTTCCAAGCAAAACCTTATGGATGGGGAAAGGAAAAGAGAGGATAGATGTTGAGAATCCTGCGCCAGGAAAAAGAGCTGGTCAAATACATTATCAAGATAGTAGTAATAACAAATATTATTATGATCCGATAACACAAACATTCCCCGGAGCACCTAAGGGTGTAAATGATAAGCTGAATGATCCTGCTTTTAAAAATGCGATCGATAAAGGCATGAAAAAATATCTTGGAGAAAAATAATATGCTAACCAATAGATTAATGCGTACCCAGCTTGTCAAGATTAATTGGACGGAAATAGGAAAAAACCGCCTGACTTATGAGCTAGAAAGTATTGTATCTGAAGGTTTTATTGAAAATTGTGGATGTTTTTTGTCCAAAAAATTATTTTCATATTGCCAATCAAACTCTCCTGACAATTTTGAAGACGAAATTTCATTTGAATGCTTTGTAAACTCTTTTCATATGGATGATTATGTAAATGAAAGACATTTTGAATATTCAATTATTTTTAGTAATTCCATAATTAAAAAGTGGAATGAAATATATGTTGATAAATTAAACGTTATTATATCTCTGGATGATGAGACATTGTTACCAACAATTAAATTTCATCTAAAAAGAGACGGTCTTTCATGGTTGGATGAACATAACCTTGATGCGAGTATTCAGGCAGTTCTAATAACTACAGATGAAATTACCATAGCTCAAACTTAAGTAAAACAGAAACCCCAGCCAATCAACTGGGTTTTTACTATGCATACCAGTCAGTTAACCTTCATCCGCCAGCCGGATAATCAGCTGTCCAGCCTCCGGGATTACCTTGATCCTCTGGCCGGTCTCAAATCCAAAATCTGCCATCCAGTGCCCCTTAAGGGTGATGGACGGTGACGGCTGAAACTTCTGCTGATCCCGGATATAGCTCCCGGTATAACGCCGGGCTTTGGTTGAGATGTGTTCGCACTTATGATGTTGCGCAGCCATAGTAACTACCTCATATAGTTGTTGTGGTCAGCGGGCCGAGAAAACAAAGCTTACACAGCAGCTTATCATCAGGTGGATTGTTATATTTACCTGGTGGAATGCAGATGACAGCGGGTACTGGCGCAACCGCAAATGCGGGTATCCAATACCTGGTTAATGGAGCAATAAATCCAACAGTTGTTCTAATTACCGGTTATGTAGGTGCATTTACTGCAAATACAGGCTTCCTTGGAACTGTAGGTTAGAATGCGACAGGTGGAGTGACATCAAGCTATCTGAACGGAAATGACCCGATAAAAGGTGGTGTAATAAGTGGTGCTGCTTCGGGGTTCGGTTATGGAATCGGTAAGGCGGCCACAATTTCATTAGATAAATGGGTAAACCCAGCATGGAAAAATTATGAGTGGGTTGATATGGATATGGGGATAAGTAAGCCATTACCTTTATCACCAACACCCGGAATATCCGGTAACGCTATTTCATCAATAATTACAGAAGCAACTGGACAAGGTGGTTCTAAAGCCACGAATAGCTTGCAACTGGGGAATGAAAATGAAAAATAACTTTTACCATTGGCTCGCTATTTTTATGGTTCTGATGATAATCATGAGTTTAAGTTCATTTTTTGCACTATTCATCAAACCCATTATTTTTTATTTTGAAACAGGTGATATCAATATTTCTGTTGTTGATATTTTGTTTTTGAGCATTAAAATTGGTTCGTTTGTTAGCGGTACAATCGTCCTTGGATTATGGATTAAATATCGATTTAATATCTAATAACATAAAAAATCTGGGCCAGAGTAGCCAGCATGAGGTAAATTTTTTTCGGAACTGTTGGGTGGGAAATATCAGGTAGCGCACTAACTTATCAAATAAATGGTGATGACCCATTAGTAGGGGCAATTACCGGGGGATTAGGTTCTGCTGCAGGTTTTGGAGCTGGTAAGATTATTTCTTCAGAAACAAATGCTACAGAAAAATGGAACACTGGTGGCTGGAATCCTAAGTTTGACCCTCAGTTACTAAAATATACCGAGATCAAAGGGCAACTAGGGATTGCAAAAGAAATGTTGCCGAGTAAATACCCACGTGGAGCCGGTAACTTAGGGGCTTCGTATATTACTGAAAAGCGGGAAATGCGGTTCAAGAGCAGATTAATTCTGTCGGAGTTTTAAATCAATGAAATTATTAGTAAGCTCAATTATTAGTATTATTCTTATGATCACATTTTGCATAGGAATTACATTCATCATTCGCTTAAGTGCTCATTTAATTTTTTGGAGGGGAATTTCTTTTTTCAGTCTTAGATATAAAAGAAGGAGTAACTACGGGAGCAATGATGGGGCTACTCCTTAGCTTAGGAATATGGATAACTGAGAAGATAAAAAAGTAAGGTTCAGAAGCAGAAAAAATTAACAAGGCCACGGAATGAATCATCGCACTAATTACTTAAAAAGAGAGCTTACTCTTAGCTTTTACATCTTTCTTGGCTGTTTGGCCTCCGTAATTATCGCAGGATTATTGGTTAAAATATTCTTTGTAATCATTTTGTGGCTTTTAACTGATGAATTTGAATTGACATGGAATGAATTTTTTCGAGGGGTTAAAATTGGCGGTTTTGGAGGGGCTATACTAGGGCTTGCAATAGTTCTGTTGCAGGCATTCAAAGTTAAAGGATTTTAATTTTCAGGAAAGAGGACTTGCAAATAGCAATGATCTTCCCTTCCCTTTCCTTAATCGCGCAACAACGTAGGCTTCATCGACCAGCCCCGCACTTTGCGCGCATAAGGGGTGATCACCACGGCCAAATACAGCCAGCCCTGCCATGCCCGTATGTAGGTAATATCCGTTCCCCAGACCTAATCAGGATCTTCAACCACCAAGCCTTTAGCGAAAGTGGTTTAGGTACCGGTGGGAAAGTTCAGCAGGCTATCCAGGCGGCGACAGCGGCGGTACAGGGTCTGGCGGGCGGTGACATCAGCAAAGCGCTGGCCGGGAGTACTGCGCCGTATATTGCCAATGTTATCGGCCACAGCGGACTGGATGATGCTGGCAAGGTGCTGGCCCACGCAGCAGTAAATGCCGCACTGGCAGCGGCTCAGGGGAATAATGCTCTCGTTGATGCGGGCGGTGCAGCGACGGCGGAGATGGTCGGCATGATAGCCGTAAATGCTTACGGCAAACCGGTCAGCGAGCTCAGTGAGACAGAGAAGCAGACGGTAAGCGCGCTGGCAACACTGGCTGCTGGCCTGGCTGGCGGTCTGGCAGGCGGAAGTACGGCAGATGCGGTTGCGGGAGCGCAGACAGGTAAGACTACGGTGGAAAATAACTATCTGAGCAGTACAGAAGCCAGGCAGCTTGATAAAGAAATGCAGGACTGTAAAACCTCTGGCGGTGACTGTCATTCAGTGGCTGAGAAGTATATTGAAATCAGCAACAAGAACAGCAGGGAACTGGCTGAGGCCTGTAGTGGCGGTGGTGTGGCCTGTGTTACCTGGGAAGAGCTGATTCAGGCGGGAACGAATGTGGCAAATGATGCCCATCCGTCACAGTTCCGGCTGGATGAAAAGCTGAAAGATCCGGATGCAGCGGCACTGGTGAATTACCTTAACGGTGCTGATCTTAAATTCCTGAAAGACAATATCACGACGGGTGACCGTGTGATGGCGGTGGTCAGCGATCCGACATCATGGCCGGCTGCGGTGATGGGCGGGAAAGCGATTGTTACCAATACCGTGACTAAGGGGAAAGAGCAGCTAATCGCGGTGGGAGTCACGTCAGCGGCCAGTGCGGGTATCCAGTACGGAACGACAGGAGAGGTAAAACTGTCGGATGTAATGGGTGCCGGAGTGATTGGCGCGATAACAGCCGGTAAAGGTTATAACCCGACAGTAAACTGGAATGCGGCAGGCGGCTATTACCAGGCAGAAATCAAAGGCGATGATCCGTTTATGGCGGCGTTGCTGAGTAAGGCGGGCACATCGGCCGGTTATGCTGCGGGTAATGTTATTAAGATACCGTTTGATAAAAAGCTAAACCCAATATCAAAACAGTATGAATGGGTGCCGACAGGGGTATGGACGATAACAAAACCAGTAACAGTGAATCCCGTACCTAACTTGGTTGGTAATATTGTTGGTAGTGGAACCAGTGAGTCAACAATCAGCGGATTGTCCGAGATTAATAAAGCAGACAAAAATGATGACTAAAAAAAATATAGCAAGATTATTTATCTTATCTTTGTATGTGGGGCTGTCTTTGTTTTTTAGTCTTTTTGTCATGTTTGTATTTTTATCATGGCTGCAATTAGATATAGGGACAACATGGACGGAATGGCAAAAAATCATCATTAATATTGCATTGTTGAGTTTTAAACTGAGTCTACTATGTATACCTATAGGTTTTGTTCTCTGGTTTTTTTATTACCGAAAAATCTAAGCATGTAGTCATTTATCAATTTGTAAACAATCCCAGCCACAGTGAACCTCCCCTAAAGTTGGCGTTGAGAATAACTCGCTGAGTGTTCAGGAAAACAAGTCCCGCGTTCAGGAAATATCGCAGTGTCAGGGCAACAAAGCCTGTGAAAGAACGATCACCGAGAAGTACAAGCAGATCTCAGCGGCACAACAAAAGCGTGTTGTAGAGTGTACAGGCGCTCGTGACTGTGTTGACAAAGTGAATGAAGTTGGCAGGTTGCAGACTGATTATGCTAACCGTACCAATGAGTTGCTGGAAAAAGCGCGAGTTAATGGAGGTCTGAGTCCGGCAGATCAGAGCGAGCTTTCAATCCTTCAGGTAACTACGATCCAGCTTGAGGCTGACAGAAATGCGGCGATTCACAATGCCTTAATGTCTGGTGATTCGTCTGAAGCGAAGCAGCTTGCTATCAATTCGTTAGCGCAGGTGGCAGGGACAAGCGCAGCGGGAATTGCTGGGATTGGAAAAGGTAAGGGAAGCGCGATGCCTATACCTACCCCAACGAAAGCTGCCAATGGGTTGGTTTATCAGTCGAATGGGAAACATACTCTAGGTCAAGTTGGATATAATAGAAACGCCGGGACCGAACCTACAAACTCTATTCGATTGTTTGGCAACTCAGTAGAAAATGGGAAAAAGAGGTATGCATTGGACGAAAAAGGTAACGTGCATCAATTTACGAATACAAATGATGGTTCATGGCATTGGTCAGGAAGTACGGGAGATGCATCCGTTCCATTGAAAAAAAGTGATATACCAAACGCTGTTAAAAAAGAGTTTGGGTTGCCTGGGAAATGGAGGTAAATATGATTTTCGGTGATCCGTATCGTTTTGCTATCTGGGTAGAAAGTATTCCTCAGTGGAGTGACTCCTATAAGAATGGTTTTTTTTATTTTTTTGTAAATGGAAATATGTATCCAGAAGATGTCAGGACATCAACGTTAGATGTTGATTTTTATGATGTCATTGATGAAAAAAATGCTCTTATCTCTCTGCCATGCAATGATGAAATTTTCAATGCACCAACAAATGAAGCTTTTGATGCCCTGTTCAAACTGGCATACCCAGAGTCGACACAAGATGATGAATACCCAGAGCAAGTGTTTGATTTTTGTGCTTCCCCCACGATCATTCACGACTCTGGGGCATATTTTTTTGCTGTTTCAAATGAAAGTTCAGTGAGAATTGTTGGGGGTAAAATAACGAAATTAGTTGATGGGGATAATGGAAGGGTTTGGGAAAATATAGAGCGTCCACTCATTGAGGATATAACCATTCCAAAAAATGAGATAAGTGAAATAATTACAAGCTTGAAAAAATATTCAACTTATTTATTTTAGTAGTCGTTTTTAATCTTGAAATACTTCCACTTCACACCGTCGCAACTGGATCACACTGGGTGCGGCGGTGGCTGATGTGATGGGTAGGCCGCTCTTTAACAACGATGGGAAAAATGGCGTAGCGGCCTGAAAAAGCACGTCTGGGAAAAAAGTTGTCCGGGACAGAATGCACAGGGAAAATGTAGTTGTAACCAGCTGAGTGTACCAAGAAAAATGTTGTTCGCTGGCTGACTCCGCACTGGATAAAGTTGTTGTTGAGAATAATGCGCTGAGCGATATTGCGCAGGCGCAGTCTGAAGGCAAGACACTGGAACAGAAGGCGGGCAAATACGTTGAGGCCGAAAACGAGCGCTATAAGAAGGCAAACTGCGGCGGAATGAGCGCCGAAGCCTGCCCGGTGAAGATGTACACGGAGCGGCGTGAAGCGCTGAAAGAAACTGCATCACTGGGCGCTGACTTCGTGCCTGTCGTGGGTGATATCAAAAGCTTTGCGGAAGCGCAGTCGGCGCTGGATTATCTTGCCGCTGCAATCGGTATAATTCCTGGCGCAGGTGATGCGGCAGGTAAGGCCATCAAGGCGGCTGAAACAGCGCTTAAGAAAGGGGATGTGGCTGAGGCATCTAAGCTGATAAATAAAGCTAGTAATGAGATCTCCGAAAAAACGCCCACTGGCTCAAAAGGTAATCCGCTAAATATTATAGATGGTAAGAATAAGCCAGTAATGATAGGAAATCTTGACTACTCTGGGCACTCATTAGACCGTATGCAGAAGCAGAATATAACACTTACTACTGTGGAAAATGCAATACGACCAGAAAATGCGATACAAGGTAAACGACCCGCTACAACAGCTTATTATGACAGTAAGAACAATATAACCGTTATTACTGATACCAAAACTGGCACAGTCGTAACTGTCGACTTTGGAAGGATAAAACAATGATTTTACTGTCAGATATAAATATCAGTGAGTACGATGAACGCCAGATCTCTCTGATGAAAGAAACATTGTCCCTTTTTGAATCAGGGAAAGTTACTCTTAAAAAACTGATTGATAATTTAAAAGGTTTATTATTTTGTCTACAGTCGGTAGATATTCAGTGGAAAAACGATTTCCATGAATATTGGTTCGTATTAGAGCAAATATATGCTGTTGCTTTGTTCAGAAATGAATCTATTTCTCCAGATGATCCTGATTTACTTGATGCTCTGAGGCATCTGAATGAACTATTAAGCAAATAACCTTAGAGATCCCGGCAAAATTGCCGGGATCTTTTTTTGTCACTCAGTCGCAAGCCGCATCACCAGTTGCCCCCGCTCAACAGCGATAGTAACTGGTGTATCTGTCCCAAATCCCGCCTCGGCCAGCCAGTTGCCCTTCAGGTGCAGGCTGGGTGTGCGGCTGTAATAAGTAGTCATAGTTGCTCCAGTCGGATGGTGAACTGAAAATCGCCTCAACCGGTAAGAACGAACAAAGCGGTGAACTGGTGACGCGGGAGTACAAAGTCCAGGGGCCGGTGATGCTGATGTTAACCACCACGGTTATCGATGTGGACGAAGAGCTGTTAAACCGCTGTCTGGTGCTGACGGTTAACGAAAGCCGCGAACAGACGCAGGCTATCCACGCGCCTCAACGCCACAACCAGACGCTGGAAGGGTTGCTGGCGGTGAGTGAAAAAGGTTACGTCACCCGGCTGCACCAGAACGCCCATCGGCTGCTGAGACCACTGAAAGTGGTCAATCCGTTCGCCCTTCAGCTGACGTTCCTGAGTGATAAAACCCGAACCCGGCGTGACCATATGAAATACCTAACGTTAATCCAGTCGATAGCGCTGCTGCACCAGTACCAGCGGGAAGTAAAGTGGGTTCAGAATCGGGGCCAGTGGCTGGAGTATATCGAGGTGGAGCGGTCAGACATCGAACTGGCGAACCGTATTGCCCATGAGGTGCTTGGCAGGACATTAGACGAGATGTCGCCGCAGACAAGGAAACTGCTGGTTCTGCTGCGTGACCGGGTGAAAGCGTGGGCCGCGAAACAGGCGATTAAGGCGGAAGAAATACGCTTCTCACGCCGTGATGTTCGTGCGGCGCTGAACTGGGGAGATCGCAGTTAAAGATCCACCTGTCAAGGCTGCTGGAAATGGAATATCTGGTGTTGTACTGGCGTGGCTTAACCTATGAATACGGTCTGTTGTGGGATGGAGAAGACAGTAGCCAGCCGCATCTGTGCGGGTTGCTGGAAGTGGGCGATGTGAACCGGTCGGGGTCTGGGGCTGAGCAGTCGGCCCCCGGTCGGGGTGTGGTCGGTAGTCAGTCGGATAGTGGAAAAGCAGCTTCAGGCCAGACGGCACAAGGGTTAGCGGCACTCGCAGCGGTAAATGCTGCACTGACAGCGGCTCAGGGGAATAATGCTCTCGTTGGTGCGGACGGTGCCGCGACGGCGGAGATGGTCGGCATGATAGCCGTAAATGCTTACGGCAAACCGGTCAGCGAGCTCAGTGAGACAGAGAAGCAGACGGTGTCAGCTCTGGCAACGCTTGCCGCAGGACTGGCAGGCGGCTTAGCCGGAGGCAGTGCTACGGATGCAATCGCGGGCGCTCAGGCTGGTAAGACAACGGTTGAGAATAATGCTTTCAGTTTGGATACGGGCATGACGAGTATTGGCGCGGCGAATCAATCGTGGAATCAGTACGCTGTGGACAAAAATCCGACTCCAGAAGAAACACAGGCAGGTCTGGATAAGATCGCCAAAGGTGATTTGCCTGAAGGTGCGAATATTACCAAAGCTATTGTCGAAGGTTATAAGGATGGTGTTTTGGTAGCAGGTGCGACTTATCTTGGGCCAGCGGCGTCTCTTGGTCAGTTTGTAGCCGGAGCGGCGATAGGCAGTGCCGCAAACACGGGCTACCAGTTCTATGACATGAGCAACGAAGGTAATGAAAATAAGGCGTTCGATTATTGGAGTGCTGCGGCGGCAGGAGCAACCGGCAGTCTTGCTCCGGGACGTGGTCTATGGACAAACGTTGGGATTGCGTTGGGAGGAACAGCATTTACTGATGGGCCCGATCCTGTGGCGTTGAGTGGTGCTGCTGTTGGTTCCGGCCTTGGTGGTGCCTTCGGAAAATACGCTCCTCATATTGTAGAAAAAGTTATCGGCGGTCACTTTGTTCCTGGACTGACCTATGACATAGGTAGCGGTGCTGTATTTGAATTTACGTATGGTTTTATAAAGAATATCAATAAGTCTATGCCACAATCTCAATTTAAAGAAGAGACTAATAAATGATACGTTCTTTCTGCAAATACGCAGCATTACTTATGTACAGCTGCGTTTTTTTTGTTATAGCATTGCTGGTTATCGGGTTGATTATCTCTTCCATCTATTATTTAAAGGATGGGGTATTTAACTTCCCCAGAAATCAAATTGAAAGAGCCATTGTTTTTGGAGTAATTGCAGGCTCAGCCATTACACTTGCAGCAATTTTATTTAAACTGATTGATATGTTTAAAATAAAAAAGGTTAAAGATACCCCACCCCTTTTTTGATGGGATCCTTAAAACCTGTCAAACGCACACACCTACTCGTTAGATAATTGGCTTTTGGTTATTTTCCACCGCCATTTAAAATATTTTCAAGCCTGATAAATTTGACATAAACATTAAAGATTGAGGGTGTTGGTTTTATTTACAAAAGTAGGCCCACAGCAAAATAAATTGCTAGTGAATCTATTGGGAAATATGCGCCCCATTTTTTAACGCCATGCGTGGGATCTTTTTCGGGCTTATAGCAGGCTATCCAGGCGGCGACAGCGGCGGTTCAGGGGCCTGCAGGCGGTGACATCAGTAAAGCGCTGGCCGGGGCTACTGCGCCGTAAATTGCCAATGTTATCGGTCAAAGCGGACTGGATGATGCTGGCAAGGTGCTGGACCACGCAGCGGTAAATGCCGTACTGGCAGCGGCTCAGGGGAATAATGCTCTCGTTGGGGCGGGCGGTGCCGCGACGGCGGAGATGGTCGGCATGATAGCCGTAAATGCTTACGGCAAACCGGTCAGCGAACTAAGCGAAACCGAGAAGCAGACGGTAAGCGCGCTGGCAACACTGGCTGCTGGCCTGGCAGGCGGTCTGGCTGGCGGTAGTACGGCGGATGCAGCTGCGGGGGCTCAGGCCGGTAAGACGACTGTTGAAAATAACTATCTGAGCGTGTCTGAAAAGACAGAGCTTGAGCTGGCGAAGCAGAAACTCAACAGTAAAGACCCTGTTGAACGCGAGAAAGCGCAGCAGAAAGTTAACGAACTGCGTGAAAAAGATATCACCAGTGACCAGAAGGTCATTGATGCCTGTGGTAACGGAAATGCAGGAAGTGCGGGTTGTGCCAGTGCAAGGCTGGAAGTCATTGCTACCAAAGGTGAGTACGAGAACACCGGTAACTACAACTCAAAAGCCAGCCAGCAGTACGGCGATGCTTACGGGCAGATAGTGAACCTGCTGAATATCACCAGTGTTGATGCCCAGAATCAGCAGCAGGTGAAGGATGCGATGGTGAACTATGCCATGGTGCAACTTGGGGTTGACAAGGCGACAGCGGAGCAATACGTATCAACATATGACGGGATGAAGATTGTTGCTGCATCTATAGCTCCTGTGCTGGGAGTCGCCGCCGCAAATAAGATTAGTTCTTTGGCCAAAGATGTGACCAAAGAAAGTATTCCTAAGAACCCTAATTCTTCGAGCGGAGTCACAGATAATGAAGCCGGAGGTTATTCTTACTACGACAGGTTCAAGAATGCTAATGGTGGTTGGGATTGGCCTAAGAATTTGGGATTTGAAGGAGATCCTGTCAAAACTACAATTCCGGTAGGCACTCACTTGGATAGATATGGAGAGCCTAATGGTTCTTTCCTTGCACCAAAAGGAACACCTTACGAACAACGTGCTCTTGCGCCGGGTGCCAAAGCTGAAAAATACTATGAATATGAGGTAATAAAACCTTTACCTGCTATACAAGGAAAAATTACCCCCGCTTTTGGTGAGCCAGGTGGCGGCATCCAAATATTACCTAATATGCAAGAGCGAGTGAATGTGGAATGGCTCTTGAAGAATGGATATATTCGTGAGGTTCACTGATATGCTACTCAATATAGATGAAATACAAAAAAAAGTTGACGAGATGATTTTAGACGCTGGTCTCCCAAGATTTTCGGTTAATCTTTGTACCACTCCTATTGGTGATGGCACTCCATATATTACATTTGAAAATAATGTATATAATTATATTTATTCAGAAAAAGGCTATGAATTCTCGAGGAAAGTTACTAGATCGTTAGATGAACTACTTTATTGGATCATGTCAGCGCTTGCTTATAAAACAGCATTCCAATATGAGTTAGAGCACAGGGTGAAAGGCAGAGATGGAAGACGCATTGCTTTTCCAAAATTCATTGAATTAATGGCGAATCTGAATTCAGCATGGGAACCAGAAGCACGACATGAAATTCAAAAAATTCTGATTGAATCGCCCTACGACGATAGCCTTTATCTATAGGTGAGCGGCTGGCCGCCGGTGTTGGCATCTTAGTGCGGCGTGGCGCACAGGCTGCGCCTCTGCTGTGGGCTTCAGTAATCGTTCTTCAGCATCGCAGTCGCCGCCGTCCGTGGCGGCTCCTCGTCTGTCCTGGCCTCAGCGGCAATCCTCAGCAAACACCTCAAAGGGTGGTCGGCCGTTGACCTCCGCTTAAAGCGTTCATGCCCGCCCGGCTGCGTCTGCCCGTCACGGCTCGCACTGCGTTGCTCGTTCCCGTGTCGGTCAGCTTCCGCAACCCGCCCCGGTTGTGTGTGGTCATGCAAAATCAAACCCCGGTCTGGCAGCAGTGCAACATACGGGCCTCGCTAGCCCGCGCCCGGCCAACCTGTAGCGGAGCCACAGCAAGCAGCGGCCCCGCTACAGGTTCGGGTAATGATGGTGGTCACAAAACAAAATCAGGGGATTACCAGCGGCTGACGGCACCGTTTACTGCCGCGCATTAAAATCCTCTCCTCCCTGCTTATGCTGTTGCTGGCTCTGGTACTCAGTACCGGGGCGTGTGCGTCCGTGGGTGAAAAGTGCGTATCAGGGAATTTTACCTGGCCGGGAAGTGAGTACTGGGCGAAGACGTCTTCGGAAGGCGCACCGCGTCTGGCATTGCTGTGTCCGGTGGAGAAGTTCACGCCGGATAAAGTTGTTGTGGAGAAAAATGCGCTGAGTCTGGGGATGCAGCAGTACGGCATGTCTCAGAGTTCACTCGGTGCGCAGATGCTTAGGGATGGCGCAGGAGTAGATCAGATATCTGAAGCTTTAGCGAAAGCGGCTAAAGGAGATATGCCGGAAGGCCAAGATGCGGTTAAAGGTCTGTTGACCGCCTGGGGTGAGTTCTTCGGGGTGCCGGTCAATGCGTTGACGTCGAATGAAACGATGACGCCGACGAAAGCCGCGGAAATCATAGCTAGCGGTATGCCGACCAGTGAAGCGAAGCTGGTGCAGTATGTTCTGGCTAAAGCGTATTTGGCTGTTTCTAAAAGTGCTGGCTCAATTAAAAATGTGAATCCAGGGTATCCTGAGCCAGGCCGCACACATAATTGTGTGAACTGCTCTGTTGCCACAGATGCTACGTTGGCTGGAAATCCTGCATCGGCTTTGCCTGTCAATCATCAAAATGGTATTCCCTTGACCGTTTTGGAAAAACAATATGGTAACAAATTCAAATACGTATCTTCGTCTGAAAATATTATGCAGCAAATGGCAGATGCAGGTTCTGGGTCGAGGGGGATTGTTTTTGGCTCATATGGCCCAGGCCAGCCTGGGCACGTATTTAATGTTGTAAACCAAAATGGTACGATCCGATTCCTTGATGGACAAACCGGTAAATCTGCCGATCTTAGCCAGTTTAAATCATTCCAATTATTGAGAACGAACTGATGATTAATTTTGATGAGGCAGTAGAAAAAGCGACAAATTATCTGAAAAATGCAGATATTCCTGTAGTTATTACGCTTCAGGGACGTTTTGCAGAAGGATGGTTTTTTTGCTTTCAATCCCGCGAATATCTTGAGACTGGAGAGTTTTCCGCTCAACTCGCAGGGAATTCGCCGTTCATAATTGATAAAGATACTGGTGAAATACATGAGCTTGGAACAGCCTACCCCATAGAAAAGTACCTACAGGACTACGAAGAAAAGAAAAATAACCTGAACTAGCAAGATCCCGGCTGATTAGCCGGGATCTTTGTTTTTACGCTGTGAAAACCCATCTTCCCGTCGCCGTAACTGGATCATGTTAGAGGCTGTGGTGAGCTTCAGCACAGTCGCTCATGAGTGGTTCATGTAATGAGGCCCGGCCATAGCGCCGGTTTTTTTATGCAAGTCAGTCGACAGAGTTTGATTATGTACCCGAAAATCGATTAGCTGATGACCAGTGGTGTGACTATGGCTGTGGTGCCCTACCTGAGAGCGGCGGGGATCATGAAGGGCAGTTGCCACCTGTTCCGGCATGCGATGGCAACCCAGATGCTGGAGAACGGCGCGGACCTGCGCTGGATCCAGGCGATGTTGGGCCACCGCAGCGTGGAGAGCACGCAGATCTACGCGCAGGTATCGATCCGGGCGTTGCAGGCGGTGCATGCCTCAACCCATCCGGCGGAGTGGTCGGACAGTCGGGAGCTGGGCGACAGTGCGGAACCACCTATGACTGATGGGCCAAGTTTAACTTCTCAAAGTGGAGCCATTGCTGGCTCAATTGCTGGCGAATCCTTTGGGAAATATGCAAAAGATTTGTTAGCGCCATATGTAGGATCTTTTTTCGGCGTAATTGGAGATATTGGCTCAGCATTCGTGTTTGAAAGATCCAACGATATCACCAAAGAACTTAAAAATAAAAAGGATAAAGAATAGTGGCAAAAAAACAACCCTTTATATATTCATTTTCATTTATATGAGCATGGCTTTTTTTATATTGGGATTGATTGCAAGAATTTTAGTGGCTTTTATGTCTGTTGATAATTTTTACTTATCTCTTGCGGGAATTATTAAAGTCACCACAATGAGTTTAGTCGCAGGGGGGCTTATTGCTGTGGGATATTTTATTTTCAACAAATTAGATGAGCACAAGAAAAAAACAAACCAACGAACGGCAATAAATAATCTTTTATGGCATGAAAGCAACAAAAATAAGGCGTTTGATTACTGGAGTGCTGCGGCGGCAGGAGTAACCGGCAGTCTTGCTCCAGGATGTGGTCTATGGACAAACGTTGAGATTGCGTTAGGAGGAACAGCATTTACTGATGGGCCTAATCCTATAGCATTATCTGGTGCTGGGGTAGCCTCTAGATTAAGCGGTGCATTCGGCAAATTTGCTCCTAATGGAGTTGATAAAATCATCGGCGATAATAGTGTGCAGGGCTTAGCGTACGGTATCATTGGTGCAGGTGGTTTTGAGTTTATCAATGGATTTGTTAAGGATGGATTAAATACCCTTCCTAAAGATGAGAAAGGAAATGAGAAGTAATGCTTAAATATATAAAGCTATTTATTTATTCTTGCATTTTTTGCGTGCTGGCCAATCTGATTATGGGGGTGGGCGGAGCAGCATTAATTTATATTTCCAAGGGGCATTTTTACTATCCATTCCATCAGGTGATAAGAGCTATTTCTTTTGGGGTAATTGCAGGCTCAGCCATTACACTTGGAGCAATTTCATTTAAACTTATCGAGATATTTAAAATGAAAAAACGTTAAATACTCCCCCTTTTTGGATGGGATCCTTCAAACCTGCCAAACGCACACACCTACTCGTTAGATAATTGGCTGTTGGTTATTTCCCCCGCCATTTAAAATATTTTCACCCTGATTAATTTGACATGGATATTAAAGATAGAGGTTTATTATTTGTAAAAGTAGCCCCACAGCAAAATATCTGTTGGGAAATATGCGCCCGATTTGTTAACGTAATGAGTAGGATCTTTTTCGGGCTTAGCGGATTTTTATTACCAGAAGCGATATTGCTGATCCAGCTGATGAATCGATTCCTGACGCTCCATACTTTCACTTTCTTGTGATTTCACTGCTAACAGCAAATCTGCATCTTCCTGACACATAACATACACCGACTGACGTCCCGGCAGATTCACGGTAATAATGCTCTCCTCAACAGCATCAAGCACTTCATCATGTTGGCTCAAATCGCTATAAACGTGTTCCACAATTATCTCCTTATATTGAAAGACGCGCAGTGTACGAAGAGTCGTAACTTACTATCGACAAAACCTGATTGATCTTGAACGCATTCTGACTTCTGAACTTGCTGCACTCTGACATGCGCAGTTGACTATTTTATGACAGCAAACCGTGATTCATCCGATCTACCCGCGCGGCGTATCTTCCCTATCAACGTATTTCATCACAGCGACAACCCGTCGTTGATAAAAACGGGCGCGCTGCAACGGCTGCAACACGCCCGAGGGATTAGAAGAAGCCCAGCGGCTGAATGCTGTAACTCACCAGCAGATTTTTGGTTTGCTGATAGTGATCAAGCATCATTTTGTGGGTTTCACGGCCAATGCCCGATTTTTTGTAACCGCCAAATGCCGCATGTGCCGGATAAAGATGGTAACAGTTGGTCCAGACGCGTCCGGCTTTGATTGCCCTGCCCACGCGATAGGCGCGGTTGATATCACGCGTCCAGACGCCGGCGCCCAATCCGTAAATCGAATCATTGGCGATGCTGACCGCTTCCGCCTCATCTTTAAACGTGGTGATACCGATCACCGGCCCAAAAATCTCTTCCTGGAATACCCGCATGCTATTGTTGCCTTTCAGCAGCGTCGGTTGAATGTAATAGCCGCTGGAAAGCGATCCTTCCAGTTTTTCCACGCCACCGCCCACCAGCACTTCTGCGCCCTCTTGTTGCGCAATCTCCAGATAAGAGAGGATTTTATCGAACTGCTGCTGTGACGCTTGCGCACCAATCATGGTTTCGGTATCCATCGGATCACCACGCTTGATGGTTTTGATGCGTTTTAACACGGCGGCCATGAAAGGTTCATAAATTGATTCTTGCACCAGCGCACGGGAAGGACAGGTACAGACTTCGCCCTGATTCAGGAAACCGAGCACCACGCCTTCTGCGGCCTTCTCAATAAAGCTCTCTTCCGCCTGCATGATGTCTTCAAAAAAGATATTCGGTGATTTTCCGCCTAACTCAACGGTAGAAGGAATCAGGCTTTTCGCTGCCAGTTCGAGAATATGGCCGCCCGTGGCGGTTGAGCCGGTAAAGGCAACTTTGGCAATCCCAGGATGCGAGGCCAGCGCTTCACCCGCTTCTTTACCGAAGCCATGCACCACGTTTATGACACCCGGAGGTAATAGATCTTTGATCAGATCAACAAAAAGCGTGATAGAAAGCGGCGTCTGTTCTGCGGGTTTTAACACCACGCAATTGCCTGCCCCCAGCGCCGGAGCGAGTTTCCACGCCGCCATCAATAGTGGGAAGTTCCACGGGATAATCTGCGCGACCACGCCCAGCGGTTCATGGAAATGATAGGCCGCAGTAAACTCATCAATCTCTGCCGCACTGCCCTCTTGCGCCCGCACGCAGCCCGCAAAATAGCGGAAATGGTCAACAGCCAGCGGCATATCAGCAGCCAGGGTTTCACGTACGGGTTTGCCGTTATCCCAGGTTTCGTTTACAGCGATATATTCAAGATTCTCTTCCAGCCGATCGGCAATTTTTAACAGCACCAGCGAGCGCTGCTGCGGTGAGGTTTTACCCCATGCATCAGCGGCGGCAGCGGCGGCGGCCACGGCATTATCGACATCAGCGCTATCAGAGCGCGGAAACTCCCCCACGGTTGATCCGTTCACTGGCGAGGTATTGGTGAAGTAGTTGCCATTAACCGGCGCTACAAACTCACCGTTAATAAAGTTGCCATAGTTTTTTTGTAGCTGAATGAGAGAACCTTGTTCTCCGGGAGCGGCGTAACGCATGGTGTTTCTCCTTGTAGAGTGCAGGATGTAACAACAATTAAACTTATTATTAACATGGCTGATCTTCGTCAGACTGTCAGATTTAGAGAGAGGAAACTGTGACCGCGACGAAGGAATAGTTGCGCGACGTAAAGCTACAGATAATTCCGACTTTTCCCCGCTGCGCTCACATAAAAGAAACTTGTCGCTGAGAAACAGTCAATATGGGGAAGTATTCATACAGGAGATCAGCATGCTGGCTTCGGCTTTTACCTTAATGCGCAAAAAAGCAGACTTCGTTCATCAGTTCATTCGTAATCCGCGCAAAATGGGCAGCATTACGCCTTCATCAGACACACTGTGCCGAGCCATGACCCATTCAGTCGCGTGGGATAATCAACTGAATATTGCGGAGTTAGGTGCAGGTGATGGGGTCTTAACCCGCCAACTCCTGGCGCGTATGTCGCCGGAAGCGACGCTGGATGTGTTTGAGATCAGCGGTTCGCTGGCAGAGAAACTCATCGCAATGGACGATCCTCGCATGACGGTTCGTACCTGTTCAGCGGAATACCTCAACGGGAAATACGATGCCATTTTCTCTGGCCTGCCGCTGTTATCACTGCCGCCTGCTTTGCGTGATGCGATCCTGCGAGCAGTATTTAATGCGTTAAGCCCAACCGGCGTATTTGTACAGTTTCAATATACGTCACTGACGCAACCCGATCTGTCGCGCTATTTCACCTGGGAACGCCAGCGGGTGCTTAAAAACGTGCCACCCGCCTGGGTTTATCGCTGCACGCGTCACTATGCGCCTTGAGCCTGCTTGATTGCCGGGCGCGTCTGTAACCAGAACGCGCTCAGCAACTCCCGCGCCCAGTCAGCATCTTCTGATTCTGCCCCGCTCATTTCCACGCCTTCTGGCAAACATGCACGCATGATCTGCTGAGTAAATTCCGGGTGAAACTGCACAGACAATGCCTGCGGTGAATAGCGCACGATTTGACAGCCATCTTTGGCAGAATGCGCCAGCACCTGCGCCTGCGGCGGCGGTGTAATCACCGATTGTCGATGTGAAAGCCAGACACTGAAAGATTTGGGTAGTGCGGACAGCAGCGGATCCTGTTGCGCCTGCGCGCTGCACACCAGCGGCAATAAACCGCGTTCCCAGCCTTGCGGATTGTCTGCCACTTTACCGCCTAGCGCGTAGGACATCAGCTGATGCCCATAGCAAACGCCAAGCAATGGCAACTCAGCGTCGATAGCGGCGCGTACCCATGCTGCGCTGCGCTCGCTCCATTCGGCGTGGTCAGTCACCATCGCCCAGGAACCACTGAGAATAGCAGCGGAAATTTGGCTAAATTCAGGCAGCGCTTCACCCAAATGCGGGCGCACAATAACGTACTCATCGGGCTGTAAATCTAACGCGTCAATAAACCAGGCGGGCTGTTCGCCAATTTGTGCCACGACGTTTGCGGGAGGAACTTCTAGCTGAATTAAGGCAAGGGGTAATGCAGGCGTTTTTATCATACCGAATCGAATCCTCTGCGAAGTGGGCGTTTCGGAAAATCAGTCTGCCAGCAATCGCCTTAAAAGTCTTATGATTTTCCATTCGAAGTAAAAACAGAAAATATCTTTCATCTCCTGACAGAATGCCCCCAGATCGTGCCATCATTAGTGTGCAAAGGTAACTAATTAAAGGATGGTATTGTGGCGGCGCGGCATTTTTTTCTGGTCTTAATGGTGGTGTGTATCTGGGCCTTCAATAACGTAGCAGTGAAATGGGGCTTGCTGGAGTTACCGCCGCTGTTCCTGACGTGGATGCGTTTCGTGGTGGTCGCCATTATTTTGGTGCCGTTCTGCCGTATAAACCGGCAGCAATTCCCCTGGCTGCTGCTGCTGGCCTTCACCTTCGGTTTTATGCACTTCTCGTTGCTGTTCGTCGGAATGCGCTACACCGATGCCGGAACCGGCGCGATTGTGGTGCAGCTCGGCACGCCGATTGCCATGTTGCTGGCGATGGTGGTGCTGAAAGAGAAGCTAAAAATGGTGCAGCTGTTTGGCATTTTGGTTTCACTGAGCGGCGTGGTGGTGCTATCCGGCAGCCCAACCATTCCTACGTGGTGGGTACTATGCCTGCTGTTGTGCAGCGCTACCGGCTGGGCCGTCAGCAACCTGATCGTCAAAAAATCACCCTCGATTAAACCACTGACCATGACCGGCTGGATTGCCTTTTTGGCGGTTCCGATTGTTGGCGTTGCTTCGTTAGTCATGGAATCTCATCAGCTGACGGCGTTGAGTCACGCAGGCTGGCGCGGCTGGTTTGCCATTTTTTACAGCGCTATCGCCTCGTCGATTGTTGCTTACACGCTGTGGTACATGCTGTTGAAAAAATACAACGTCAATTTGATCATGCCCTACTCGCTGCTGACGCCAGTCTTGTCGGTCTTGATGGGGATTGTGGTATTGGGTGACAGTCTGAACAGCTTTAAAATTATTGGCGCCTCGCTGGTGATTTTGGGGACAGCGATTGCCGTGATTAACCTGCGTAACCTGCGCATGCACGCACGTTTCCCGCGTCTTCGTCGACGTTAAAGCAGCGTGCTATGCTTGAGAGAACGTGATTCTCAGGAGCATAAACATGGACCATCAGCTCGCCGCGTCACTTTGGCAGCAGATGTGGCAAGGATTGCGCGGCAATATTGCACCGCAACCGTTGCCCACCTTTGTTGATACCCGCACATTTCCCTCCGCTTATGCCGTCAGCGAACTGGCGGCCAGCAGCTTTGGCCTGGCGACCCAAGCTGCCGCAAACCTGATAACTTCATCGCAGCCCGTTGAGATAAACGTGCGGCTGGCTTCGCGCTGGTTTCAACACAGTTTCATGCCTCTTAACCGCCCTGCGCCCGCGTTGTGGGATCCGTTTGCGGGCGATTACGCCAGCGCGGATGGCTGGATACGTTTGCACACCAACGCCGCCCATCATCGCCAGGCGATGGAAAGCGTGCTGGGCCGGCATCCCGATCGCCAGGCATTAGCGCAGCAGGTGGCGCGATGGCAGACGACTGAACTGGAACAGGCGATTATTGCTGCTGGCGGTTGTGCCGCTGAGATGCGCAGCGCAGAGGCCTGGCAGCAGCATCCTCAAGGCCAGGCAGTGAATCAGGAACCGCTGATCGCCTGGCAAACCACTGCGCCCGGCCCTGTCCCCACCTGGAGATTGCCCACTGCACGTCCGCTGTTGGGCATCAAGGTATTGGATTTAACCCGCATTATTGCCGGGCCCGTTGCAACACGCTTTCTTGCCAGCCTCGGCGCGAATGTGCTGCGTATTGATCCACCCGGCTGGCAAGAGCCGACGCTGGATGAAGAGATCACCTGTGGCAAACGTCGTGCGGTGCTGGACTTAAACCTTCAGGCGGATCGCGAGACGTTCACTCAACTGCTGCGTGAAGCCGATGTTTTGGTGCAGGGTTATCGCGCCGATGCGCTGGAAAAGCTTGGATTTGATGCCGAAACGCGGCAGCAGCTGGCGCCCGGTTTAGTGGATGTCAGCCTGAATGCATGGGGATGGCAAGGCCCATGGCGTAATCGTCGGGGTTTTGACAGCCTGGTACAGATGGGATGCGGCATTGCTGAACAAGGCATGCGCAGTCAACACAGCAATAAACCCACGCCACTGCCAGTACAGGCCCTGGATCATGCCACCGGCTATCTTATGGCGGCTGCGGTGCTGGAAGGATTGCGTCAGCGTAAAGAATCAGGAAATGGCAGCCAGGCGCGTTTATCGCTGGCGCGAACAGCGTTGATGCTGCAACAGCATCGCTATCCCGAGGGAAGCCAGCAATCCGGTATTCATGCTGAAGTCAGCGATAATCTGGCGATGTTTGAGTTAACGCAATGGGGATTGGGCGTGCGCTTGCGTTCTGCGGCTTACCTTCCTGGCACCGCGCTGATCTGCGCGACGCCAGGATGCTTGCCGGGTACGCATCCGGCGAGCTGGTAACTTATTCGTCGTCTTCGTCTTCTTCAGCGCTTTCGGCCAGTTCGTTATACATGGCCTGAATCGCTTCACGACTCAATGCAGCCAGCGTGCGATAAAACGCGCTGGTCGCATGCGCTTCGACTTTACCCAGAAACGCACCGCACCAAGGCAGTAAATAGCGTTCAAACAGCGCTAACTGGGCCGCACTTTCATCTTCCGCAGACTGATCTTCCAACCAGGAAGCCGCCAGCATCAACACGCCAAAATGATCGGCAGGCGCATCGCTCAACGGCATTCCGCGTGAGGACAAAAATGCGCGGACTTCCGCCTCTGTTTTCCCTTCTGGCCATTGCGATGCATAAGGCGGAACTTTACAGTCGCTGCCGACAAACAGCGCGTTGTAGTCTGCGGCTAACGCCTGGGGATCGCTGCTCTGCTGCAAACGCTTTAACAGATCGTCTTGTTCCAGCGGCCATTGCGCCTGCAATTTGCCCTCACGCAACAGCGTAAACAGCGGCACCAGCAGCGGATCTTGCGGTTGGCGATTAAACAGCGAGCCGATCACGCGGCACAGAATGGAAAACTCATTCATGAGTCAGAATCCTTGAAGCAATAAAGTTAAAAATCAGCCAGTTCAGCAATGTGTTTGCCGGTACGCTGCTCAAGGAAATCGAGCAGTCGACGCGGCGTGACATTTAACACGCGATCTTCAGGAAAATCCACTTCACGTGTAATCCGCAAACAATGCTCAAAATGACCCAGCGTAAAGGCGGTATGGGAATCTGAACCAAATGCCAGACGTCCGCCTGCATCCCGTACCGCTTGAGCAATCGCGCGGCAGTTTGGTTCACTGCCTGGGCGCGAATGGGTAAAGGAGGAGTTATTGATCTCTAGCGCAACGTCATAATGTGCAGCCGCTTCAGCAATCGCCGGAATATCTACCGGAAACTTCGGATTACCCGGATGGCTAATTATATGCACCAGCCCGCCCGCCATGGCAGCAATCATCGCGTCGGTGTGATGCTTTTTATCCCGTGGGGCATAAACCGGCTCGTGGAAACCGGCCACGATTAAATCCAGCGCATCCAACATCGGGCCAGAACAATCAATCTCGCCCTGCTGGTTTTTAATATTCGCTTCGATACCGCGCAAAATCGCCACGCCATCGATCACGCGCGGCCAGATGCGCATGTTAACGAAATGCCAGTAATGCGGTGCATCTGCCATATCGGGACCGTGATCGGTAATAGCAAACAGCTTTAAGCCGTTCTGTTTCGCCTGCGCGACGTAATCGTGCAGCGTACTGTACGCGTGGGTACTGGCGACGGTGTGCATATGCAGATCTACCGGATACATCTTTTTCTCCTGCTGATCGCCCGTCATGGGCTGGGATAAAAAACAGAGCTTTAATAATTAATAGCCGCGCTGGCGATCAACGCAACCTCGCGGCATTTCACCTGCTTCGCGCTGCGTGATGGCGTGAGCGATATAATCCATCGCCTCTTCCGGTAACGTGACAGCCGCATTATGTGGCGTAATGGTGACACGCGGATGTGACCACAGCGGATGACCTTCTGGCAACGGCTCAACCTGAAACACATCCAGGGCGGCAGCTTTGAGTTGACCACTGTTCAAGGCAGCCAGCAGATCGTCCTCAACGACTTGCGCGCCTCGCGCCAAATTCAGGAAGAAAGCCCCTTGCGGCAGCTGTTGCAAGAAGTCCCGATTAATCAGGTTATGCGTTTCGGCGGTGCTAGGCAGAAGATTGATTAACACCTGCGTGCCGTGCAAAAAATCATTCAGCGATTCGCGTCCGGCAAAGCTGGTGATGCCTTCAAGCTGCTTAGGCGAACGGCTCCAGACCCGCAGTGGGAAGCCCCAATATTTCAGGCTTTCAGCGACGCGTTGGCCTAAAACCCCTGCACCGAGAATACCAACGGTAAACGTTTCACGTTTGTAGCCCGTCAACGGCTGCCAGCACGGCTGCTGCTGTTGCAGTCGGTAATCATCAAAGCGGCGAAACCAATCCAGTACGCGATGCGTCGCGTACTCTTGCATCTGACGCGCCATGCCGGTGTCTTCAAGACGAAACAGCGGCACCGCATCGGAGAGCATGTCGGGATGGCGTTTAAGCTGCGCGAGGATCTCATCCACGCCAGCGCCCAATGCAAACACGCCGCGTAGATTTTCTCTTCCACTCAACATATCTATTGGCGGTGAACGCACCAGCGCGTAATCGGCGGGTGCGCTATCGCCCGGCTGCCAACGACGCACGCGTGCTTGCGGCAGTCGTTGTTGTAAGCCCTTGATCCAGAGCGTGGCGTCTTGCGAGGGGTGAAACCAGATAATCTCCATACTGCTCTCCTTTTTTCTTTTCAGCGTCGGGGAAAAAGGCAACGAAGACAAGGAAAAATCCATACAAAATGCAGGATTTTGATTCCCTGCTTTTAGCGATTTATTCCCGCGCCTTCACATTTCCGGCTCGCTTCAGGGTGAAACACTGAGATAGCGTCTAAAGTTGTTCGAGTGGTCAATGCGTTACGCGCGACCCGCTTTTCGGACAAGGAGAACAACCGATGATAAAAACTGAGGTAAACGCCACTGAAGGGCGTCAGGGCTACGCACCATTACTGCTTACGCTGTTGCTGAGCGTGCCCGCATTTACTGTTCACGCAGATGATAATTCACGCATGCTGAGCAATCAGCCGCAGCCGCCCGATGTGCGTTTAGGGCCATTATTTAACGCTGTGCAACAAGCAAAATTTTATCCTGATCAAAAGACCTTTGCTGATGCGCTACCTAAATATGATCCCGCCTCGATTCTTGCCGACTGGCAGATGCAAAAGAATCAACGCAGCTTTGACCTAAAACGCTTTGTGTCAGCGAATTTTACGCTGCCCACTAATGGCGACAAATATGTGCCGCCAGCCGGTCAAAGCCTGCGTGCACACATTGATGGTTTGTGGCCAGTACTGACTCGCACCGCTAAAAGCGCCGGGCAATATGACTCGCTGCTGCAACTGCCGAAACCTTATGTTGTTCCCGGCGGCCGCTTCCGTGAGGTCTATTACTGGGACAGCTATTTCACCATGTTAGGTTTGGCAGAAAGTGGTCATTGGGATCGCGTGCAGGATATGGTGGATAACTTCGCCTCACTGCTGGATCGCTACGGCCATATTCCCAACGGCAACCGCAGCTATTATCTCAGCCGTTCACAGCCGCCCTTCTTTAGTTTGATGGTTGATCTCTTGGCTACCCACGAAGGTGACAAAGCCTATACGCGTTATCTGCCGCAGTTGCAGAAAGAGTATGACTACTGGATGGCAGACAGCGACATCGTGGCAGCCGGCGATGCCAGCAAGCGCGTGATTAAACTCGCCGATGGCACCCTGCTCAATCGGTATTGGGATGCCCGTGATGTGCCGCGTACCGAATCCTGGATGGATGACGTGAACACCGCGAAAAAGGCCCCGCAGCGCGATAAAGCGGAAATGTACCGTGAGTTGCGCTCAGGCGCGGCGTCTGGCTGGGACTTCAGTTCACGCTGGTTTACCGATGCACATAACCTGGCCACAATCCGCACCACGCAGATAGCACCGGTCGATTTGAACAGCCTGATTTTCCATCTGGAAAAAGTTCTTTCGAAAAGCTACCTGCTGAATAAACAGGGCAATGTGGCGAAGCAGTACGCTGACCGCGCTGAGAAGCGTCAGGCCGCGATCAACCGCTATTTATGGGACAGCAAGCAAAGCTGGTACGCAGATTACGACTGGAAGAAAAAGCAGGTTCATCCGCAGCTCACCGCCGCTGCGCTGTTCCCGCTTTACCTGCACGTTGCCAGCGATAAGCAGGCCGACAGCACCGCCAGCGCGGTTGAGAAACAGCTTCTGAAACCGGGCGGATTAGTGACCACCACGGTGAATAATGGCCAGCAATGGGATGCACCTAATGGCTGGGCACCGCTGCAATGGGTCGCGGTAGAGGGTTTGGAACACTACAAAAAACCGCAACTGGCCAAACAGGTTGGCCTGCGCTTCCTGCAAAACGTGCAAACCACCTACGATAAAGAACATAAACTGGTTGAAAAGTATGTGGTTGAGGGTAAAAACTTGGGTGGCGGCGGTGGCGGTGAATATCCGCTACAGGATGGTTTTGGCTGGACCAACGGCGTCACACTGATGCTGCTCGACAAGTATTGTCCAAAAGACAAAACCTGTAACAGCGCCCACGATATTCCTCAGAGTTCCGCTTCAATGCAGTGATCCTATTCTGATACTGTCGGATCAAACCGACAGTATCAGCTTGTTTACCTTGACTTCCTTTCATCGGCAGGCAGAATTGCACTCAATTTAACAAATGGTAATGATTCTCAATATAACAATGAGAATCTTTACCATACTGTTTCCTTGCCTTAATCTGACCTGAAAGGATCGCTAATGACACTGCCTTCTCCTGTGAAACGCAGCGCGGTTTACTGTGCGCTGGCGCTTACTGCTCCGACATTTTCCTTCGCGGCTGAAACGTTGATTGTCACGGCACAACCAGAAGAAAGCGCCGAATCACCAACGCAGGGGTATTTGGCGACCACCAGCCAGGGCGCGACTAAAAGCGATCGGCCGTTGATCACCACACCCCAATCCGTATCGGTGATTACTCGCCAGCAGATTCAGGATCAGGGTGCACAGGATCTCAATCAGGCACTGAATTATACGCCAGGCGTTTTTACCAATTTTGCCGGTGCGGCGACGCGTTACGACACCATTTCGCTGCGCGGTTTCCACGGCGGCGATGTCGATAACACCTTTATCGACGGTCTGCGTGTTATGAGCGATGGCGGCAGTTTCAATGTCATGCAGGTGGATAACTGGTTTCTCGAACGCGTTGACGTGATCAAAGGCCCCTCTTCGGCGCTCTATGGTCAAACCGTGCCGGGCGGCCTGGTCAATATGATTACCAAGCGTCCGGAATACCGCGAAGAGGGACATTTTCAGCTTTCAGCAGGATCCAACGCGACCACCAGCGCGGCTTTCGATTACACCAATGCGATCAACGATCAATGGGCATTTCGCCTGACTGGCATCACGCGCAACAGCGATACGCAATACGATCACACCCGCGAAGAAAAATATGCCCTGATGCCGCAGCTGATGTGGCAGCCGGATGAAGATACGCATCTGATCCTGAAAGCCTATCTGCAGAAAGATCCTTCTGGTGGTTATCACGGATCAGTGCCGGGTGAAGGCAGCATTACTGAACACAACGGATATAAACTCAGCAACGGTTTTTACGAAGGCAACACCGATCTCGACCAGTTCAAGCGCCATGAGCAAATCTACAGTTTCGACTTCTCGCATCGATTTAATGAAATTTGGTCTTTCTCTTCAACCGGCAGCTACAGCCACTCGAATGTCGATCTCGATCAGGTGTATCAGATTGGGTGGAACACAGCGAACAGCGATTTACTGAACCGCTATTATTCAGGTGAACGTTCATCACTTTCTGCATGGGCTACTGATAACCGCTTGCAGGCGGAGTTCGCAACGGGCGCGTTGGAGCATCGCGTTAATGTTGGTGTCGATTTTCACCGTTACAAGAATGAGATCAGTAAGGCGTCAGGTGATGCTAACCCGCTGAATGCCGTAACCGGTGAACAAGTGGGTGCGATGCCGGGCTACGGCTGGACAGAAGCGACGCGTCGCTATTATCAAACCGGTCTCTATCTGCAAGATGAGATGAAGCTGGATCGCTGGCATCTCGATCTTTCAGGTCGCTATGACCGCATTGTCGCTAACAACAGCGGCAGCGATCGTCGTCAGGACGATCACATCAGCGGGCGCGCAGCCCTGCTTTATGCCTTTGATAACGGTTTATCGCCGTACGTGAGCTGGAGTCAGGCGATTACGCCAACCGCGCTGACGGATAACAACAATAATCTGCTAAAACCCACCACCGCAGAGCAGTATGAAGCGGGTCTGAAGTACCAGCCGAACGGCACGCGCGATCTCTACACCTTAGCGATCTATGATTTGATGCAAAAAAATGTCTCTAACCGCGATGTGATCACGGCAACTTTTACCCCCTCAGGCAAAGTGCATTCGCAAGGTATTGAGCTAGAGGCGCGTAATCAGATCACCCCACGATTCAGTACGATCGCGGGCTACACGCTTAATCATTTGCGCTTCAAAGATTCAGTGGATGGCAACGATGGGCACACACCTTACGTGACGCCAAACAGCATGGCCTCATTTTGGGGACATTATCAGTTCGATTACGGTCTCAGCGCGGGCGCGGGTGTGCGTTATATCGGCAAGCAGTGGGCTGATAACGAAAACACCACGCGTTTGCCTTCCGTTACGTTGTTTGATGCTTCGGTACGCGCAGATTTAGGGGCCTGGAACAGCAGCTTGAAAGGCACATGGGTGCAGGTTAATGCTAATAACCTAACCGATCGCAATTATGTCGCGGCCTGTTACGGCACCGGTTATTGTTACTGGGGCGCAGAACGTACGGTGATGGCGACGGTGGGAGTGGATTTTTAAACACCACTGAGATGACAAACATACGGTTTTAAGCGTAAGGCGCTAAACGCAAAACATGAAAAAGGGGACGAATCACTTCGTCCCCTTTTTTGTTTAGATCGTCTTTGACGCTGAACGTCAGCTGCGAACTTTACGGTAGATAAACAGCACCACAATGGCACCAATTACCGCAACCACGAAACTGCCGAAGTTGAATCCGTCCACACGACCGAAACCAAACAGGGTGCTGATCCAGCCACCAACAACTGCACCGATGATACCGAGCACAATGGTAAGAATAAAGCCGCCGCCGTCTTTGCCCGGCATAATCCATTTAGCGAGAATACCGGCGATTAAACCAAAGATGATCCATGAAAGAATGCCCATTAACTACTCCTTGCGTTTTTTCTGATTACATTGTGTTCGCCTGATTAATCAAGCGGTTTACCGCAATAAGTATAGACACAGTTTTCAATTTTGCCTGTTGTGTCACAGTTAAAAAATTTAGTTAGCAAGCTAAAGCTTTTTTTGTGCAGGTCGATAACGGACAAGTGGCAAAGGAAACAGAAATGATGACGAAGCAATCATTTGGAGCCAGTGAGTGAAAGAATCCGATAACGAACAATACCTCAAAAGAGGAACGCTAGCTGTCCTGGGAGTAATGAAGGAGCTGCTGCGCTATCAAACACCGCTCATGGTGACCTTTTCCCGTGGGCAATTTATCAGCCGCATGTTAGCCGCAGATGAAGATCGTATCGTGTTCGATTTAGGCAGTAATAACCTGGACAACGATTACGCGCTGAACTGTCGCGAAGTGAGTATTTCGGCTGAAACCAAGGGTGCCAAAGTAGAGTTCAGTCTTGCCGCGCTGGAGATGACTGAACATGAAGGCTTGCCTGCATTTAGCGCTGGGCTGCCTGCGTTGCTGTGGCAGATTCAACGCCGGGAATTTTTCCGCATTGATGCACCACTTGAACCGCAATTTTGGTGTCATACGCAATGGCCAAATGGGCAGAAAGCCCGTTTTCGTCTGCAGGATCTCTCGCTAGGCGGTATTGGCGTGCTGGTTGATGAAGCGCTGCCTGAAGCGTTAAAACCTGGCGATGCATTCAAGTCGTTCCGGGTCGAGCTGGGCGAATATGGTCATTTCGAAGTAGGGGCAAAGCTGATGCATATTGGCGAGCGCAGCCTGGTCTCCAGCAAAAACGAAACGCGCATCACGCCGCGACTGAGTTTCCGTTTTACCACTATCGAACCGCTTCAGGAACGGCAGTTGCAGCAGGTTATTTTTGCCTTAGAACGACTGGCACGTGACAAAGCTAATCGTTTTCAATAAGTTCCTTTCTGGATGTGCCGTACACATTTGGCGCATCCAGGCTATGCTTCTTCTTGCTTATTCCCTCAAACCGGATCCCAGCAAGGAGATTCTCCCCAATGGAAAACTGGCTTTCATCACGTCATTTTCAATCGATATTTTTTAACCAAACCTTCTGGATAAACAGCGCTATCGTGGTGGTCGCCACGCTAGTTATCTACTGGATCCTCCGTTCACTGATTAGATTCATATCCAACCGTATCGCACGCTACAGCGAGCACCGCCACGTTCGTGCAACTGCTATTGTGGTGGAGATATTACGCAGCACCAGCCAGACGCTGTTGCTGATTTTTTCCCTGTTGATTGCGCTGAAATTCGTTGATCTGCCATCAACCTGGAGCAACACCATTTCGCATGGCTGGTTTCTGGCCTTTATTGTGCAACTTGCGTTGTGGATCGATTGCGGTATTCGGCTGTGGCTTCAGAGCCTGCTGCGCGATCCGTTGCATGTGCGTAATCCAGTCACCACCGTGATCTTGGGTATTCTGTTGCGCATCCTGGTTTGGGTGATGATGGTGCTCGCCATTCTGTCGAATATGGGCATTAACATTACTGCGCTGGTCGCCAGTTTAGGCGTTGGCGGTATTGCTATTGCACTGGCGATTCAGACGGTGCTGAGTGATGTGTTTGCTTCTCTGGCGATTGGTTTAGATCGACCGTTCGAACATGGCGACTTTGTGGTGTTTGGCGACATTGCCGGTTCGATTGAACATATCGGCCTGAAGACGACGCGCTTGCGCAGCCTGAGCGGTGAGCAAATTGTCTGTTCGAATACCATTCTGTTGCAGCAGACGATCCATAACTACAAACGCATGCAGCAGCGCCGCATCGTGTTCAAATTTGGTATCAGCTACGCCACCTCATCAAAGCAGGTGCGTGAAATCAGCACGTTGGTCAAAGACATTATTCAGGGCATTGAGATGACACGTTTCGATCGTGCGCATTTTCTGGCTTTTGATGACTCCAAACTGACCTTTGAAGTGGTCTATTTTGTCCTTGATGCCGACTACAACAAATATATGGATATTCAGCAGGAAATTAACTTGCAGCTAATGGCCGCGTTAGAAGAGCGCAACGTTCGTTTCGCCTTCCCAATTCGTCAGGTCGAATTCAGCGGCGGCAGCTTACCGCAAGTCGATTTAAAGGCGGTCGCCAATGAGTAAACCTCAACGGCAAGGCAGGTAAAAAATCGCCTCATCCCCTTTTCGTTTAGGGATGAGGCGTTGAAACCTTAACTGTGTTGATAACAACTTACGCCCAGATAGTTGCTGAACGCTTCTTGCAACACCGCAGCAGTGGCTGAATGGTTCATCGCCACATGATGCTCAAAGCCGTTACGGCAGATCCACGCCAATAAATTTTCCAGTTGAGGCACCTGAATCACAGCGCGGCATCCCACTGTGTCCAGTGGATCGTCAACGGATAATCCTTCTCCGACGTAAGCCTTGATCTCGCCGTTAAAATCATCCGTCGAGAGGCGGAAATAGGTCAGATCACCGCTTTTCATTCGTCCATGCACCGCGCCGCAGGTGTTCTCTTTCCCGACGGTAGTGCCAATGATATCGGCGGTTCCCATGGTCGGTGATTCCAGGCTGGCGCTGGCAAAGTTGCCGCAATGGAACAGCACGCATTTATCGCGATCGTCACCGAAATTATTATTCCAGTCCGCTAACGACGCGGGATTGAGTGAACAGCTGGCCAGCGCATACATCGACAGCGCGCCCATTACATCAACCTCACACGCACTGGGCATCAGTTGACCCGACATCACACTCATAATGGAGCAGACATTGATGCCAAGGTTCTCCTGTAACGAAGTCCAGCACTGAATTGCGGTGGTATCAATATCGTTTTCATTCACCCACTCGCTGATCACCACAAACAGCTTCGCCATAGTTTGCAGCTTTTCATCGGGGATGCCGCGCGCGTCGGCGTTCGCTTCAAGAATTTCACGCTTTTCGGCTACCCGAATATCATCGTCACGCAGCCGCTTGATGCGGCTAAAAATTTCTGACAGATCGAGGGTTTCTACCGCGATGCCCATCTTTTCCAGCAATTTTTCACTGTATCGCACGGTATTAAACCCCGCCGGACGCGCACCAATCGCGCCGACGCGTACCCGCCGCATGGCGTGGACGACCCGGCACAACTGGGTGAAACGCTGCAAATCTTGCATGAATATTTCACCGCTTAAGGCGCAAACGTGCTGACGCGTTAAGCTGAAAGGAATGCCATATTGGCGCAGGTTATTGCACAGCGAGATCTTGCCGCAGAAGCTGTCGCGGCGCGTCGCCAGTCCCATTTTATCGAGGTTATCTTCTTCTGCCTGCACCAACACCGGCACATTCAGCCCCGAAAGACGCAACGCTTCCGCAATCGCTTTTTCATCGCCAAAATTAGGCAGTAAAACCACGATGCCGTGAATATTGTCACGATGCTGGCGGAACAGCTCGGCGCAGGTTTTGGCTTCCTGGCGCGTTTCAACACCGCCGAGGTTGGTTTGCGATTCATTCAACATCACGGTATTGATATTGAGTTTTTCAAACAGCGCTACCGCCTGCTGGCGCGCTTCGCCCACTAAATAGCTGGGGAAAAAACCGCGGTTGCCAATGATGACGCCGAAGGTCAACTGCTGAGGAAGTTTTGACATTGCTCTGCTCCGAAGAAAGTTATTGTGGCTGATAACGGCAACGGGCCACCGCATCGAGCCAGCCTTTATAGTTTTCCTGCATTTTTTGCGCGTGGTGTTCACGCGGCAGAATTACGCTGCCGCCTTGAAGCGCCTGCATTTCATTGCCCTGCTGCCACCAACCCAGCACTTTTCCTGCCAGTAAAGCGGCCCCCAATGCAGAGACTTCAGCGGTTGGCACGCGATGAAGCGGACGCTGCAATACATCGGCCTGTAGTTGCATTAGCCAGCCGTTTTCAGTTGCGCTGCCATCCACGCAGAGCGCGGGAAGATGCTGGCCGCTGGCTTGCTCCATGGCGAAGAACACGTCAGCGATTTGAAAGGTGATCGACTCTAACGCGACGCGCGCTAAAACCGCGGGTGTGGCGGCATCTGTCAGCCCACACACCATGCCGCGGGCTTTGAGATCCCACCAGGGCGCGCCCAGCCCCGAGAGTGCTGGAACAAAATAGATGCCTTGATTATCAACGGTGCTTTCTGCCAGCGCAGTCAACTCGCGTGGATCCTGAATACCCAACATTTTACCCAGCCAGGCCGCGCCCGAACCGGTGTGAGTAATATTGCCTTCAAAGGCATAGCGCAGCTCGCCGTCATGCCACGCCACGGTGGTGCTCAAACCATTTTCGGTCATCAATGGCGTCGCCATTGACATCATCAGTGATGAACCGGTGCCATAAGTGGCTTTTACCACTTCTGCGTCGCCCCGGCGCTGGGCCTGTAACGCCGCGTGAGAATCGCCGATACGCGCCAGGATTGGCGTGCCCGGTGATAAACCCGCAATGTCATTCACGGCCACCAACCCCTGTTCACTGGCCGAGGAGGTAATGGTCGGAAGTGCCGCGCGCGGCAATTGAAAAAGGGCCAGCAGCTCATCGTCCCAGTCATTGCGGTGCAAACTGTAAAGCTGGGTGCGTGCCGCGTTGGCATGATCGGTAATAAAGCAGTCGCCTGCCGTAAGTTGCCAGGTAAGCCAGCTCTCCACGGTGCCGATGCACAGTTCGCCCGCAGCTGCACGCGCTGCGCCGTCGGGAATGGCTGCCAGCATGCCGGTAAGCTTGGCAGCAGGAAACATCGGGTCAACCGCCAGGCCGGTCAGACCGGTGATACGCGGCGCTTTTCCTGCCTGATGCAGATCGCGACAAAACGATTCAGATCGGCGATCCTGCCAGCTCACCAGCGGCGTGAGCGGCGTGCCGTTGCTACGCTGCCAAATCAACACCGATTCACGCTGATTACTGATCGCGACCGCCGCAACGGATGCGCCAGCACACTGCGCCAGACATTGTGTGATCGCCTGCTTAACTGCCTGCCAGATGGCCATGGGATCCTGCTCCGCCAGCCCCGGCTGCGGATGTTCCAGCGTCAAACTCTGGCTACCGCGTGCCACCACCTTGCCCAGACGATCAACCGCAATCGCTTTTGCATTGGTGGTGCCTTCGTCAATCGCCAGAATCACAGGTTCTGTCATGCTTACGCTCCTGCGCAGATGCGCAATGCATTTTTTACCAGGCTGGCAGCGTCAATGCCATGATGAGCGCGGGTTGAGACGCGATCGCCCGCAATGGCGTATTCCCCGTCTGGAATGCCCAAACGCAGCAAGGGAATGCCACAACCACCTTCTGCTAAGACTTCTGCGACCAGGCTGCCGACGCCACCATTCACGTTGTGCTCTTCAACGGTAATCACCGCTGGATAGTGATTTAACAGGTTGCGCAGTTGTTGGGTATCGCAAGGTCTAATCGATGGAATGGCGATCACACCGGCTGAAATACCTTGCTCAGCAAGTTGCGTCGCGGCGTGAACTGCTTCGTGAACCGTGGAACCCATCGCCACCAGTGCAATCTCTTTGCCTTCCCGCAATTGATCGATTTGACCAGGCTTGAATCGATAGCTCTCCTCATGCAGTTGTGGCAGGTCTTTACCGTCGAGCCGGATGTAAACCGGTCCCACATGCTCCAGCGCATAATCAATGATTTGGCGGCACTCAAGCGGGCAAGAAGGCGCGTAGATTTCAATGTTGCCGAAGCCGCGCATGACGGCGATATCATCAATGCTGTGGTGGGTGCTGGCGAGCGGGCCGTAGCTGGCGCCGGCATTCAGGCCAAACAGTTTGACGTTGGTGTTGTTGTAACAGACGTCAACTTTGACCTGTTCATTGGCACGTGAGACCAGAAAAGGCGCGGCATTGCAGGTGACGGCGACTTTACCGCCCAGCGCCAGGCCAGCGGCGGTGCCAACCAACGTCTGTTCGGCGATCCCAACATTGATGAGACGATCCGGGAATGCTTTGATGAAAGGCGAAATTTTGGCGGTTGAGGTTGAATCTGCGACCACCGGTACCAGATCCACGCCACGGTTCACCGCATCGATAAATGCGGTCACCATCACGCTGGCTAAATGTTGTGCATTACTCATCTTTCAGTTCCTCCATGGCCAGGTCTATCTCTTCCCCTTTTGGCACACGGTGATGCCATTCGGGTTTGCTTTGAATGAAGGAGATGCCGAACCCTTTTTCGGTATGGGCGACGATGACCTGCGGCTTGCCGTTTTGCGGCAGGCTTTCAATGGCTTCGACTACCGCAGCCATGTCATTGCCGCTGCATTCCCTGACCTCAAGACCGAAGGCGCGCCATTTTTCGGGCAGCGGATCGGTGTTCATGATCTCTTGGGTACTGCCCGCTAATTGCAGTTTATTTTTGTCATTGATGATGATCAGGTTGTCGAGACCGTAATGGGCCGCCACCAGCGCCGCTTCCCAGTTGCTGCCTTCCGCCAGCTCGCCATCCCCAGTGACCACAAAAATACGGCGTTTGCTGTTGTCTTTCTTGGCGGCAATGGCAATGCCAACCGCCACCGGTAAACCGTGTCCCAGCGCGCCGGTATTCAACTCCACGCCGGGGGTTTTCTGCCGCACTGGATGGCCCGGCAAATGCGAATCGGCATGCTGATAGGTCGGCAGCCACTCCGTGGGAAAATAGCCCGCTTCGGCTAACACGCAGTAATAACCGCCTACCGCATGCCCTTTAGACTGGATATAGATATCGCGCTGATCGTCCTCTGTGCGATCGGGCGCGCAATTCAGAATGCGGAAATAGAGCGCCGTCAGAATTTCGACCTGCGATAAATCAGCACCGGTATGGCCGCCCGCTGGGCTGCCCGCGTTGAGTTGTATAATGCGACGGCGTATCGCACGCGCTTTGCTTTTCAGCTCATCCACCGAGAGATTGAAAGGATTCATACACTACCTCTGAATTTTAAATCGTTTATGAATATATATTCATAGCAGCCAAAAAAAGGGTGCAAGCAAGCGTGGCTTGCACCGTTACCGATTAACCTTTTGCTTCACCGCCCTCCTCTATCAGCGCTTTCTGCGCAACCACAGTGGCTTTTTGCTGCATACGATTCTGCGTCTGATCAATGATAACGGCGATGATAATGACGATGCCTTTGATCACCATCTGCCAGAATTCGCTCACGCCCATCATGATTAATCCATCAGCCAGAAAGCCAATAACGAAAGCGCCGATTAAGGTGCCGAGAATAGTGCCGCGTCCCCCCGCCAGCGAGGTTCCACCTAACACCACTGCGGCAATCGCATTCATTTCGAAGGCGGTGCCGTTAGCGGGATGGCTCGCCACCAGTTGCGACGACACCACGATGCCCGCTATCGCGGCGCAAAAACCGGACAGCGTATAGACCCATATTTTGACCCGTTTAGTCCTGACGCCTGAAAGCTCAGCCGCACGTTCATTATCACCAATGGCATAAACCTGACGGCCAAACGGCAGCCGACGGGCGATATAGGCGATAACCAGCGCCAGCACAACCATCATCCAGATGGCGTAAGGTAAGCCGAGGAAATTGCCTGCCCCGATTTTATCGAATCCGGTGTTGCCCAGTTGCGGATTGCCTTGCAGACCGGGAAAGGTTTCGCCACCGGAAGTCAACATCGCGGCACCGCGTAGGATATACATCGTGCCGAGCGTGCAGATAAACGGGGCCACGTTATAGCGGGTGATGATCCAGCCGTTACCTGCGCCAATTAAGGCGCCGACCAGCAGAACAATCGGTACGATGAGCCAGACATCCAGGAAAATCGCGATACCAAACCACGGCAGCACAATGCCTTTAGTGATCAGCCAACCCGCAATCATGCCGCATAGACCCAGCGTGGCGCCGATGGAAAGATCGATGCCGGCGGTGATAATGACAAAAGTGATACCCAGCGCCAGAAAGGCGTTAATGGCGATGTGTTTCACCATGATCACCATACTGCCCACCGCGAGAAAGTCCGGCACAGTAATGGAAAAGAAGCCGACGATAAGAATCAGCGCAATAAAGGTGCGCAGCTTCAGCAGCAGTAGCAGAAAGCTTTCGCGCGAATTAAACGCCTTGACGGGTTGAGTGGCCAGCGCCACGGCTGGATTGGTTTTCATGTTTAAAACCCCTGCGCACTTGCTTTAACCAGCGCTGACTCTTCCGCTTGATCACGCGGAATATCAGCCGTGAGTTTGCCGCCGGACATGACTAAAATACGGTCGGCCACCGCCATAATTTCTTTGAGATCTGAGGTCGAAAACAGCACGGCAATGCCCTGTTTTGAGAGCTGCACCATCATGCGAAATACCTCCGCTTTGGCACCAACATCAATGCCGCGACTGGGTTCATCCAGCAGCAGCAAACGAGGATTGGTCAACAGCGATCGGCCAATTACCACCTTCTGCTGATTACCGCCACTTAACGCGCTGATCGCCACCTCGGGTGAGGAGACTTTGATCGCCAGATTCCCTACCGTGCGGGCAACCGCCTCCTGCTCCTGCTGCTGAGCGATAGCCACACGATGCGATAACCGCCGCCACAGGCTGGCAATGGTGAGGTTACTGGCCACAGACGAAACCGGGAAAATACCGGAGCGCTTGCGATCTTCGGGCACCAGGCTCATGCCCATGCGGATGCGATCGGCGGTAGGTAGTCGGGTTGGCAGCGGTTTGCTGTCGAGCCACAGCTTGCCGAGGTAATTGCGCTGGCTACCTAACAGGCATTCAAACAGTTCGGTGCGACCCGCGCCCATCAAGCCATAAATACCCACAATTTCGCCGGCGCGTACCTGAAAACTCACATCATCCACCAGCGTATTGCCGTTTGGGCTAACGCAGGTGATGTGCTGCGCTTCGAGCATCGGCGCACCAAAATCACGCTCTTCTGGCAGGAAGTTAGTCACGGGTTCGCTGCCCAACATTTCGCGCACAATCCACGGCACATCGATTTCAGTGACGTTGGCTTCCGCCTGAAAACGTCCGTCGCGCAGGATAGTGATCACATCACCAATCGCCATCAGCTCTTCAAGCCGGTGCGAGATATAGATGACCGAAACGCCCTGCCGCGTCAGTTCGCGGATTACGCGGAACAGAATTTCCACTTCGGTTTTACTCAACGCCGAAGTCGGTTCATCGAGGATCAGAATATCTGCGTCTTCCGCCAGCGCTTTAGCAATTTCCACCAGCTGCTGCTGCCCAACCTTAAGGTTACCCACGCGTTCTTTGGGCGAGATCTTTTGATCCAGCCGCTGCATCAGTGCGGCTGTGCGGCGCTCCTGCTCCGCTTCATTAATTGGCCGAATGCCGCTTTGCAATTCTCGGCCCAGAAACACGTTTTCTGCCACCGACAGGTTTTCAAACAGGTTTAACTCCTGATGAACCATACCGATGCCGTGACGTGCTGCATCCCGCGTGCTATTCAGCGTCACTTTTTCGCCATTAAGAAGCAGTTCACCGCTGCTTGGCTGCTGAACGCCGGCGAGAATTTTCATCAGGGTCGATTTACCCGCACCGTTTTCGCCGATAATCACATTAACTTTGCCGCGCCAGACGCGGTAATCAACCCGATCCAGCGCTAACGTGCCGGGAAACAGCATCGAAATGTTATTCGCCTGCAGAATGATGTCATTGCTCATCAGGGAGTCCCCGGCTTCAGCTCAACTGCGACTACATCATCAACATTGCCGCGTTGCATTGTCACCGCCATCAGTGCTTGCACCGGTTTGTTGACCCAGCTTTCATCGACCTTGGGCAACTGTTTCACCGCATGTCGGTTCAACGCGCGAGTGAGTTGCGCGTACTGCACCTGATTCGTGAACTCTTCAAAGCGGAAACCGGCGGCATCGCGGATGCCATTACTGCGCAATACCGGGCCGATATTGATGTTCACCGACTTGCCGTTGATCGTGACGGTTAATTTATGTTCTCGGGCATTGCTGGTATCAAAAGCCGTGACGATGCCGCTGGCACGCACGAACACGCTTTCGCTGGTGCCCGCTTTTACCGTCTGGCTTTTGGTTTCCATATCAGCCCAGCTCAGCGCATGGCCGTTTGCTGTTTCCATTACACGAGATTGCCAACTCTCCTCCGCGATCTGCTGCGGCGTTTGATCGGTGTAGCCCGGCTTGGCGTTAGGATCTTTTGGCAGGATCGGCTTGCCGTCTGCATCCAGATCCACCACCGTACAGGCGCTTAGAAATGTCATCGCCCCGAACAGAATCAGCATCCGCTTCATGCGCACTCCGCCTTATTTAGCCAGATTGAAGTTTTTCAGTTTCGATGCATTGCTGTCGTCAATCAGCACGCAATCCATTAACTGCTTCTCTTCTTTCTGCGCTTTACCGTTTTTCAGGTAGTAATCCGCTTGCGTGATGGCCATTTGTGCCTGATCCCAGCCAGGTTGCAGCACGGTGGCTTTGATGTTGCCTTTATTCAGAATGGAATCACGCGTGTAGTCGCTGCCATCAAAGCCGACCACAATCACTTTGGTTTTGCCTGCAGCTTTCAGCGCGGCTTCGGCACCCAGCGCCATGGTGTCATTACCGGAGATCACACCAACGATGTTGGGATATTTTTGCAGGATGGTTTCCATGCGGCTGAAGGCTTCGGTTTGGCTCCAGTTAGCGCTTTGCTGCGCCACCATTTTCATGTCGCTGTAATCATCCAGCACATCGTGATAACCCTGCGAACGCACGCCTGCATTGGTATCGGACTCTTTCCCCAGCAGCTCAACGTAATCCCCTTTGCCGCCTAACAGCTTGGCGAACTTTTCTGCACCGAGTTGCGCGCCTTGATAGTTATTGGAGACGATCTGCGCCACCGCTATGCCGGTTTTATTGATTTCACGATCAATGAGGAAAGTCGGAATGCCAGCATCTTTGGCTTTTTGTACCGGACCAACGGTGGCATCCGCGCCGGCGTTATCCAGAATGATCGCTTTGGCTTTGCGGGCAATAGCGGTTTCGATCAGCTGATTCTGTTTGTTCACATCATCATCGTGTGAGGCGACCAGCGTGGCATAGCCCAGCTCTTTGGCCTTGGCTAACGCGCCGTCGGCTTCGGCTTTAAAAAATGGGTTGTCGTGTGAAGGGGTAATAATTGCCAGCAAGCCTTTATCTGCGGCCAGCGAAGCGGCTGAAAATGCCATCATTGAAGCCAGTAGGGTAATTTTGACGAGAGGTACGTTCATCGGTTATTCTCCGCTTGAATAAATATTCAATTGCGATTTTATATGCAAACTGACTATGCGCCTGCCTTGGCGTATCGTCCAATGCCAGATCGTCAAAAAGCGAAAACGATCACAATTTGTCCTGCGTTGTGATTTTTGCCGCCCTGGTTAACAATACCGGGCAGAATCAGAGAAGGAATAATCGATGGCTAAACAGGATGAACAGCGGCTGATGGTAAAGATTGCCACGCTTTACTATGTCGAAGGGATGAAGCAATCAGAGATTGCCCAGTCGCTAAAATTATCGCAATCGTTTGTCTCACGCATTCTTAATCGCAGCGTGAAAGAAGGTGTGGTGAAGATCAGCGTGGTGCCACCTGCCAATGTATTTCCTGAACTGGAAAAGGCCATCGAGCAGCGCTTTAGCCTGCCGCAGGCGATCGTGGTAGATGTACCGGATAACGCGTCGGCACTGCAGATTAAGCAGGCCATTGGTTCAGCGGCAGCGCACTATCTGGAGACGCGTTTACGTGCTGATGAGCTAATTGGCATCTCCTCCTGGAGCGGGACTATTCGCGCCATGGTGGATGCGCTGCATCCGTTGAATTCGCCCTGTAAAGGTGTGATCCAATTGCTGGGTGGCGTGGGTGCCAACGGCAATGTGCAGGCAACGATTTTAACGCAGAATCTTGCCGCCCTGTTGAATTGTCCGGCCTGGTTATTGCCTTCACAGTCGATTGAACATTCAGTCAGCGATCGCCAGCGTTTATCAGCCAATGCCGATGTCGCGGAAGTGCTGCAAAAATTTGATGAAGTCGATTTAGCCATTGTCGGGATTGGCGATTTGGAACCTTCGGCGCTGTTGCGTAATTCTGGCAACTATTACGATGAAGAGATGTTGCGCACGCTCGCCGAACGCGGCGCGGTGGGCGATATTTGTCTGCACTATTTTGATGCTGCTGGCGAGCCGGTTTTAACGGCGGACGAAGATCCGGTGATTGGTATGGAACTGGCGCAGGTTAAGCAGTGTTCACAGGTCGTGGCGCTGGCGGGCGGAAAAGATAAAGCGCCTGCGATTCGCGGCGCACTGCGTGGCGGTTATGTGAATGTACTCATCGTGGATTATCCGACGGCGCGGTTATTGATGGCGTAAACCGGACAGCCGTTGATGCTCTGTCCGGTTAGAATTAAATGGTGCGGTAAGCGGTTGTCACTTTCCAAAGATAGCGCGGTGCCTGCGCAGCCGGATGTTTATTTTGCACATGCTGATAAAACTCATCTGGCGACATGGCATTGATCATTGCAATGGCCCGATCGCGATCGCGTGAGAAGGTGCGTAATAATGCGCCTGCGCCATTTGCGTAAGAGACGATGGTGGCATAACGCAGTGTCAAGGGATCGCGAATACCCGACAATACTGAATCCTGCAGGATCTTCAAATACGCCGTACCGATATCGATATTTTTGGCCGGATCGCGCAGCTCGGCGCTGCTCGGCTGACCACGACGTCCTTGGGTGCGATAGACCTCACGTCCTGCGGTAGAGGCTTTAATCTGCATCAAACCCACTGCATTAGAACGGCTTACTACCGTTGGATTGCCACCCGATTCGACACTAATAATGGCGCTGATTAACTTCTCATCAACACCATAATGACTGGCGGCATCTTCGGTAAAGAACGCCCAGGCGTCATTAACATTCGAAGGCGCTGCCTGCGTTAACGGCGTGTTCTTCTCTTTGACGTGGGGTTTTGGCGGTTCGCTGGCACAGCCAGAGAGTAATAAAGCCGAGAGCATAAGGTGGCGAATTTTCAGCAATTTTTAATCTCGTTGCAGGAGTTACGCTGGCTATCATACCTGGCGTGCGGTAGAGCAAAATTACCGTTTATCCTAAATGCATAAAAAAGGGGGTGGCGGGATGACTTCATCGTCACTTTTCGTCATTATCGCGTGAGAATGATCCCCCGCTAACAGCAGGAAAGCATTATGGTTCCCCGTCAAATTCGTCTCATCTCCCCTTCCGGTTATTGTCACAACCAGCTTGCCGCATTACGCGGTGTCGAACGTTTGCGTGATGCCGGGCATCAGGTAGAAAATGACGCCGTGATTACGCGTCGGTTCCAGCGTTTTGCCGGCAACGATGAGCAGCGACTGGCCGATATTAATCAGCTAGCGCAGCTGCAAACACTGCCGGATATCGTACTGGCGGTGCGCGGCGGTTATGGTGCCAGCCGCTTGCTGGAGTCGATCGATTACATTGGTTTGCAGCGTCGTTTACTCAATCAACCGCTGGCGTTGTGTGGTCACAGCGATTTCACCGCCATTCAGTTAGCGTTGTTAGCGCAAGTGGGGTTAATTACGTTTAGCGCCCCAATGTTAGCGGGAAACTTTGGCGCAGAGGTTTTATCTGAATTTACGCTGCGTCACTTTTGGCAGGCGGTCTCATCACCTACAGTCAATGTGGCGTGGCAAAGCGATACGCCGGACAGCGGCGAGTGGCAAGGCACGCTGTGGGGTGGAAATCTGGCGATGATCTGCTCGCTGATTGGCACGCCGTGGATGCCGCAAATCGAAAACGGCATTCTGGTGATTGAAGATGTCAATGAGCACCCTTTTCGTATCGAACGTATGCTCATTCAGCTTCAACAATGCGGCATTTTGGGACGCCAGCAGGCGATTGTGACGGGTAGCTTTACCAGCACCGCGCTGTCTGATTATGACAACGGCTTTGATTTTTCTACCGTCTGGCAACGCGTCCGTGATACAAGCGGACTGCCCGTTATTAGCGATCTTGCCTTTGGCCACGCGGCCGACACCGTAACGTTGCCGTTGGGTGCCAGCGCTCGCTTGCAGGTGATGCAAGGTCAGGCGCAGCTGCAAGCGACTGGACAGCCTGTTTTGCGCTAAATTTTTGTAGTTTGGGAGATCGACATTGAAGCCGCTGTATGACGATTTGTGGATCTCAACCCCGGAATTTCCGGTGGAAGATGCCGTTAATGATTTAATGATGCACGGGTTTATGTTGCGTCATCCACGCGGCAACCTGTTGATTGGTCGTGTAGAAAACCCCCTCGACCATGAAGTGTTAGCCGATGCCGGCGGCGTGATCCGTCACTACCTCACGCACTGGCATGAATCTGCACCCGGTGCGGCAATAATTCAGCAACGCTTTAATAGCGCGCTCTATTGCCATAATCGTTCACTCGGGCCTATCAGCCGTTTTGTTGAGCCTGACGACACCTTCAGCCAGCAGGAAACCCACTTTGGTGATTTTCATCTGCTGCCCACGCCAGGCCATACACCCGGCAGCTGTAGCTTTCTCTATCACTCGCCGCTGGGCCTGACTTATCTTTTTGTCGGCGATACCATTACACGGTCGCATGAGCGCTGGATCAGCGTATTGGTGCCGGATAGCAATCCTGCCGAGCTAAAAAAGTCGCTGGAGTTTTTCCGCACGCTACGGCCTGATGTGGTGCTGATGAGCACCACGCGCGGGCACCTTTCGTGGAAAAAGGTGACGTTACAAAGTTGGTTAGCGGCGATAGATGAAGCGGAGCAACAGCCGCTGGATTTGCGCCAGCAGCCGCTGTTTTGATTACAGGGCTTTACTTAAATAGTGACGCTGATGATGGCGCGGATAGTGATCAAGGCTAAACCGCAGCGTATAACCTAATTTTTCGTAGAAAGGGCGCGCCTGAAAGCTCACGGTATCAACTTGTGCATACAAGCAACCGCGGCGGCGCGCTTCCTCCTCTGCGGCTTGCATCAACTGACTGCCCACGCCCTGCCCGCGCATCGCCTCACTCACCCATAACATATCAATGCGCAGCCAGTTACCGCTGGTTGAGCCGGTCAATCCGGCCAGTTTTTTGCCCTGCGCATTGCTGACAAACACGCCAATAGATTTGACTTCATCGATATTAATAAATCGGCTATTAAACGCGTTTAAGCCTAAGCGGATCTCATCTAAATCGTGATGCGTAACCTTGTCAGTGATGTTCAGTTGCATGCGTGCTCCTGTCGCGACCGGATTAAGAGTTAGGATGTTGGCTGTCGTCGTAGCGCTCCAGGCTGATGATATCGACATCGCGCTTGTCAGTACGGCTACAGGGCAGCAGTTTATCGCTGTCGCGATAGACGAAAAACATCTGATCGCTGCTTTTATTAACAATCAGCTGATCGCCATTACGAAAGCGGGTAATCGCCACTTTATCGCCATCTTGCAGGCGTGTGCGTTGTTGGCCCGCAGCGACCTGAAAATGGCCTTTCGGCCACATCACGGTGCTAAGCCCATATTCGGCGCGGGAAACGGTCATAGTGGGGCGACCTGGACAGTTGATTTGGAACTCGCTTTCACTCCAGGCCGGGGCAATGTGGCAGGCCAAAAGTGTTGCGGCAATAATTGCAGCCTTCATTGGGTCTCTCCGCTGAAGATTTATGATTTTGTTGGGATTTTTTTAGCTTAACATAATCGAACAGAGAAGAAAGGCGAACGGCCCGTAGGAAACGGGCCGAGATGTGCAGTTCACATCACTGCAGCGTCAAGCCGCATGGCTAATTAATGATTAACAGTAGACATCTCTGTTAACTGGTCACGATTAATTTGCTGCTCATGACCGTAAATATCTTTGTAAGTGATCAGGCCGGTATCATCATCAACCTGCGGCTTGCCTTCCACCACGATGGTGCGACCATCATGCGTGTGCAAGATATGATCATCTGCGCAACCTGCCAGCACTAACCCGCTGGTTAACACGCCAATCAGCATCAATGTCTTTTTCATCGGATTCTCCTTGGTTGAGAATCATCAGGTTTAGCACAGCAAGGTGGAATTGAGACCAGGAAAAGGTGGAATTGAAGCGTAAGGAAAGAAGCAGCAAAAGTCTGCACCGCGTCCTACGATGCAGACTTCTAAATAATTATTCCGCTGCGACCTCTGCCGCAATTAACATCAGTGCTAATCCAGCATAATCATCATCATACGCCTGCATGACTTCACGAATTGCACCGGCACACGCATTGACTTGCTGCTTTTTTTCAACGTCAAGCTTCTCAATCGCGTGCTGAATAATCATTAGACTGGCTTCTTCTTCTTTCATCATTTATCCCTGGTTTTGCTTAACTGTCGCGCAAAGATGGCAAGAATACCGTTTAACTGTTACCAAAGTCACCCTTTTACATTCCTGTTGCTTACCTATTAAACAAATAGCAAATGGGAACCTGCTTTAAAACTGCTATGATCAAGCTATTAGTGACGCAACGCGATAAAATCAGCGCCACCGGATTCCCAGGGATTGAAGCAGGAACAGGATCATGTTGCGACTCGGCATTTTAACACTCTTTATTTTTCTCACCGGATGTTCATCTGGCCCACAAGGCGTTGATTGTCCGGGAGAAGTTTCAACTATCTATGGTCGACCCATGGGCCAAACAAATGCCCTTATTTTTGACCTGGTCAACGCTTTCACCGTGAGCAAAGACAACGTCACCGTGGAGAGTGGGACATTGAAATCAGTGGATCGTTTCAAATATGTGCCCTCCGCCGTTACGCGTGAAGGTTATTACGCCCAAAGGCTTTCCAATAAACAGTTTCGTCTTATAAATCCTCATCAAGACACGCAGATTACCTGGACGTGCCCTTAAAGGGTGAATCCTGCCGCCAGATGGTTTATTGTCAGAAAACGTCAAGCGGCAGGTCATCCTTCTTATGGAAAAGCGTCTGGATAACAACGGTTATATCGATTTCCCCTTCCCCACTACGCATAATGCCGATGGCTCCGTCAATCCGTGCGGAATTGATCTCACGCTAGAAACCGATCGCATTGAAGAGATTGCTGTTATTCGCCATTCCGCTAATTTGCGGCGTCTGCTGGAAGAGGTGAATTTGCAGGATGGCAAATTCATGACGCTAACCTGCGACTGGCAGCAAAAAAGCGATGCAGTATACGGCTTCATCGATGTGGCTTTTCGCCCAGATTTACTGCGGCACACGCATGAAGAAGCGCTTCAGCTTGAACACGCCTTTTACAGCTACCTGACAGAACAAGAAACGCAGCACGCTATGGCTGCCGGTTCGCTGGTGAATTATGCGCGATCGGTGCTGGACTGGTGCTGGTCACCCCTGCGTCAACGTCAGCGCGACTACGAAAAAATCACCATCCAGTTTTATTGCCAACAAGCGGAAGATGCGGAATGGTGCTTTGATCATTTACGTCATTTTCTGGTGAGCTGGTATCCCGCGTCTGCGCCCTTGATTTCGCCCTAAATAACACAGGAATCGATATGCGACTGTTTGCGCGCCCTGCTTTACCGCTGTTTTTTGCCTCACTGTTTTTTGCTTTTTCTACACAGGCGGCCAACTGCCTGCAAACGCGTGCCGGCATTGATATGGGTTCCGGCACCACTAAAATTGCGGTTGCACAGGTCGATGTCTGTCACCATCGCATTGAAAAAGTGCTGTATGAAGATCAGCGGCCTGTGGGTTACAACGATGCCTTGTCACATGCCAGCAATAATCAGCTCGATGTCACCATTGAGCAGCAAGGTCTGGATGCGCTGATGCAATTAGTCAGCCACGCTCGCCGCTATCATCCTCAACGGATGACTGGCGTTGCCACGGCCGTGTTTCGCTCGGCAAATAATGGTCAGGCTGTGATTGACCGCTTTAACCGTCAGGCAGGCGTTCAGCTCAGCATCATTTCCCAACAGCAGGAAGCCGAACTGGGTTTTCTTTCCGCTAAAGCTGCGCTAGATGATCCGCAGGTTAAGGATCAGGATTTGCTGGTGTGGGATATTGGCGGCGGGTCAATGCAGATGACAGCGTATCGCCCAGAGCAAGGTCAACTGATTGCTGATGTTTATCAAGGCAAACTGGCTTCAGTCACGCTCAAAAACTTTATCCTGAGCGTGTTAAAAAATGTGCCTACGCAGGGATCGCCTAATCCGATTGGTTCCTGGCGCCAGTCGGTGCTGCGTTTCGTTGAATTTTACGCCAGTAACGATGTTTCGCCACAGATCAAGCAAGATGCCACTACACGTCGTGTGATTGGTATTGGTGGCGTACATGGCTTCTCCATTAAAAACCAGCTGCCTGACAAACAGAATCGCTACACCTTAGCGGCGTTGACAGCATTGTCGAAACAGCAAGTCTGGAAAGGCGACAGCGAACTAAACGGTGACTACCGTGAAACTGATGTCAGTAATTTATTGTTGGTAGAAGGTTATATGCAGGCCCTGAAGATTAATCAGGTGGAAGTGGTTAAGGCGAATTTAATTCAAGGTGTGCTGCTGCAGTAAAAAGAAAAACCGGTTGAATACCGGTTTTTTAACCTCAGGGTTTTATCAAGCGAATCGCATGTTCAAGCATTTTCTGCTCATCGCGTTCACTGCGTGCGCGATGATGCCGGGTGCGTTTTAACAAGTCGAATATTTCGTCTCGTTTGGTGTCATGGCCTGCTTCTGCCAGCATAATCACAGCATCGCCAATCACCCGACAAACTTCATCATAATCGTCTTCATTCAGCACATCACGTTTCATGGTTCCTCCGTTTTCGCTGTTGAAAGGAGCTGCTTCGAAAAGGTTAGACAGTAAACGCTTAGCCTGCAAAGTTAACGCTGTTCACAGCCGGAAATGATTTTTAGTGATTCATTTACTTTCTTTCGCCGCAGAATCAGCCACGTTTGCTACGCTTTGAGGTGTAACTAAAACCAAGGAGATAAAGATGTCAGGAAAAATTGAAGACGCAGTAAAAGAAGCAGCGGGTGCAGCGCAAGAACAATGGGGTGAAGCGACCAATTCACCTAAGCATCAAGCTAAGGGTGCTGCACGTCGCTATTCAAACCAGGCTAGCTATGCTGCACGCGATGCGGCTGATTGCATCAAAGATCAGGTGCAGTCGAATCCGTTTGCTGGATTAGCTGTAGCCGCAGGCGTCGGTGTCTTCATCGGCTTCCTGCTGGGACGTAAATAATCCCCTTCTATTAACGGAAGCCTGTGGCTTCCGTTATCTTATCGCTTGTCTGTGTTTCCCATTCTGCTTACGCCTTTTTCCAAAATTGATTCCCATTCTGCTTTCACCCCCAGTAATAAAGCCTCTCCTTTCAGATAAAACCCATGAAAAATAAACACATTTTACTGGATGGAATGGTTTCGTTGTCTATGCTTAAAACTTCGCAATTTTAGAAACACTTTCGTTAACTTTCCAAAAAGGTGGTCACATGAAGAAGGCTTCAGCATTACTTCTGGTTGTAGCAACGCTTACTGCTCTGGCAGGTTGTTCACATCGTAGCAGCGCGGTGAAAGAAGATGGACGTCCACATGCGCCAAGTGGTCAGGCATCACCGGGTGGCACCCTGGGTTCGGGTCCGGTAGGACAGCCGCAGTCATAATAAAAAAACCGGCCTGGGCGCCGGTTTTTTTTATCGTACCCAAGTGCTAGCGGCTAATAATGAATGCGCCGACGACTAATATCGCAAACATAATGCCGAAGGTAATGTAGCCGTGCTTTGCTGTCCGTGACATACCCACGAACACCGAGACCACCAGAAATAACAGCGTCAACGCCCCCGCCATTACCCAAAAAAGATATTGCTGATTCGCCATGGTTAATTCTCTCCACACCGGCCTAGTAGCTTTGGTGGCAGATTGTATAACATTATCAACGCGCTTGATAATGGCGGCACTGGAACCAAAAATAGAGGCCAAGAAAATAATCATAAAAAAACCCCGCGATCGCATTAGCCATCGCGGGGTTTTTGGGACGACAGCAATTACATGTTTTCGATAATTGCGTCACCAAACTCTGAACATTTCAGCAGTTTGGCACCGTCCATCAGGCGTTCGAAATCGTAAGTCACGGTTTTGTTAGCGATAGCGCCTTCAACACCTTTTACGATCAAGTCAGCTGCTTCGAACCACTCCATGTGGCGCAGCATCATTTCTGCGGACAGGATAACTGAACCTGGGTTCACTTTGTCCTGACCTGCATACTTCGGCGCAGTACCGTGAGTCGCTTCAAACAGCGCACATTCGTCACCGATGTTCGCACCCGGCGCAATACCAATACCGCCAACCTGCGCCGCCAGGGCATCAGAGATGTAATCACCGTTCAGGTTCATACAGGCGATAACGTCATATTCCGCTGGACGCAGCAGGATCTGCTGCAGGAACGCATCGGCGATCACATCTTTAACGATGATCTCTTTGCCGGTGTTCGGGTTTTTGAACTTCATCCACGGACCGCCATCGATCAGTTCGCCGCCGAACTCTTCTTTCACTAACTGGTAACCCCAGTCTTTGAAAGAACCTTCGGTGAACTTCATGATGTTGCCTTTGTGAACCAGCGTCAGTGAATCACGATCGTTGGTGATGGTGTATTCAACCGCTGCACGAACCAGACGTTTGGTGCCTGCTTCTGAACACGGTTTAACGCCAATACCGCACTGCTCTGGGAAGCGAATTTTCTTCACGCCCATCTCTTCACGCAGGAATTTGATCACTTTATCTGCTTCCGCAGAACCCGCTTTCCATTCGATACCGGCATAGATATCTTCTGAGTTTTCGCGGAAGATCACCATGTCGGTCTCTTCTGGACGTTTAACCGGGCTTGGCGTGCCTTTGTAGTAACGCACTGGACGCAGACACACGTACAGGTCGAGTTCCTGGCGCAGGGCAACGTTCAGAGAACGAATACCGCCACCGACTGGGGTGGTCAGCGGGCCTTTGATGGCAACGCGATATTCTTTGATTAAGTCGAGGGTTTCTTGCGGCAGCCAAACGTCCTGGCCATAAAGCTCAACGGATTTCTCACCGGTGTAAATTTCCATCCAGGAAATTTTTCGCTCGCCGTTGTAGGCTTTTTTCACAGCGGCATCAACCACTTTCAGCATGACAGGTGATACGTCAACGCCGATACCATCACCTTCGATATAAGGAATTACTGGGTTATTTGGGACAACCAGTTTTCCCTGATCCAGGGTGATTTTTTGACCTTCCGCCGGAACAACTACTTTGCTTTCCATCAACCTCTCCTTCGAGCGATTTTTTGTTAATGATTTGTAAGATGCGGATCAATACTACTTGAATATTTCCGCTACGCCAATCACCGCAATTTCGCGTTATAATGCGCCGATTGTTTCTGACTGCAAAGCCTATGCGAAAAACTTCTCAACGAATTCACCAGGATAAACGATTCAGCCGCCCAGCACGTCCGGTACGGCGATCGCCCACGCGCCCAGATGCACCGCGGCGCGTCATACTCTTTAACAAACCTTTTGACGTGCTACCGCAATTTACTGACGAAGCGGGACGGCGCACGCTGAAAGATTACGTAAGCGTTAGCGATGTTTACGCCGCAGGTCGGCTGGACCGCGACAGTGAAGGTTTGATGGTGCTCACCAACGATGGTGCCTTGCAGGCCGCGCTTACGCAGCCTGGCAAGCGCACCGGCAAGCTCTATTTTGTGCAGGTTGAAGGCGAGCCGCAGGAGAGCGATCTGCAACCGCTACGCGATGGCGTTAATCTGAAAGATGGCCTGACGCTGCCCGCAGGTATAGAAAAAGTCGCCGAACCAACGTGGTTATGGCCGCGTCAACCCCCTATTCGTGAACGCAAAAACATCCCCACGCAGTGGCTTAAAATTACCCTGTATGAAGGGCGTAATCGCCAGGTTCGCCGCATGACAGCACATATCGGTTTCCCTACACTGCGCCTGATTCGCTATGCGATGGGGAATTTTACGTTGGATGATTTGCCTTCTGGCGAATGGTGCGATGTCACTGAAACGCCCTAAATGCCCTGCCGTTTTGATAACGTCAGGTTAACAATTGCGGAGATTCAATGTTTAAACCTCATGTCACAGTGGCCTGTTTGGTTCACGCCCAAGGTGAACTGCTCGTGGTTGAAGAGCAGATCAACGGTTGCGCAACCTGGAATCAGCCAGCGGGTCATTTAGAGGCCGATGAAACGCTGTTAGCCGCTGCACAGCGTGAGCTGTATGAAGAGACCGGCATCGATGAACCGATGCACTATTTTCTCGGCGTTCAACAGTGGATCGCACCGGACAATACACCTTTTGTGCGTTTCCTTTTTGGTCTGGATCTCGCTGAAAAGCTGCCAACCGCGCCACAGGACAGCGACATAGATTGCTGCTGGTGGTTGCCGCCAGCGCAGATTCTCTCTGCCTCTAACCTGCGCTCGCCTTTGGTGGCAGAAAGCGTACGCTTATGGCAGCAAGGTGCGCGTTATCCTTTACATTTGGTCAGCCCGTTTAACTGGCCTTTTCATGAAGGTGCGCGCCACGCCGACGCATGATAGAATGCGCCGCCTGTTTTTTTATCGTTATGCGAGCCTGTGATGTCTGATATTTCCCGGAACACTCTTCAAAACTGCAACCTGGACAACAGCCAGAAAAAAGTGATCGTCGGTATGTCCGGCGGCGTTGATTCTTCCGTTTCCGCCTGGTTACTGCAACAGCAGGGTTATCAGGTTGAAGGTCTGTTCATGAAGAACTGGGAAGAGGACGACGGTGAGGAGTATTGCACCGCCGCGGACGACCTGGCCGATGCGCAAGCTGTGTGCGACAAGCTTGGCATGAAGCTGCATAAAGTTAACTTTGCTGCGGAATACTGGGATAACGTCTTCGAGCATTTTCTCGAAGAGTATAAAGCGGGCCGTACGCCGAACCCGGATATCCTCTGTAACAAAGAGATCAAATTCAAAGCTTTCCTTGAATTCGCCGCAGAAGATCTGGGCGCGGATTTCATTGCCACCGGTCACTATGTGCGTCGTCAGGACATTGATGGCCAAAGCCACCTGCTGCGCGGCCTCGATGGTAATAAAGATCAAAGCTATTTCCTTTACACGCTCAGCCACCAGCAGATTGCACAAAGCTTGTTCCCGGTGGGCGAACTGGAAAAACCCGAGGTTCGCCGTATCGCCGAAGAGTTGGATCTGATTACTGCGAAGAAAAAGGATTCCACCGGCATCTGCTTCATTGGCGAGCGCAAATTCCGTGACTTTCTTGCGCGCTACCTGCCGGCTCAGCCGGGCGAAATTGAAACCGTTGACGGCGACGTTGTCGGTGAACATCAGGGCTTGATGTATCACACGTTGGGTCAGCGCAAAGGTCTCGGCATTGGCGGCATGAGAGAGAGCAAAGACGATCCTTGGTATGTAGTCGACAAAGACGTTGAGCGCAATCGCCTGATTGTTGCCCAAGGGGGCGATCATCCTCGTCTGATGTCGGTGGGTTTGATTGCACAACAGCTGCACTGGGTAAATCGTCAGCCCATCACTGCGCCACTGCGTTGCACCGTGAAAACGCGCTATCGCCAGGCTGACATTCCCTGTGAAATTATTCCGCATGGCGATGATCGTATTGAAGTGCGCTTTGACGAACCTGTGGCTGCGGTCACGCCGGGCCAGTCAGCGGTGTTCTATCTTGGCGAAATCTGCCTTGGCGGCGGTATTATCGAAGAGCGCCTGCCGTGGGTTGCCGCTTAAACGTCGACCTTAACGACGCGTACACAGGAGTAACCGTGGCTAAGAATTATCAAGAAATTACCGTTGCGCTGGCCGGCATTTGCCAGGCCGCGCATCTGGTGCAGCTACTCGCGCATCAGGGACATTGCCCGTCGGAAGAACTTGCCGTATCGCTGCGCAGCGTGCTGGATTTGAATCCCTCTTCGACCCTGGCGGTGTTTGGTAACGAAGAAGCTAACCTGCGCCTCGGCCTGGAAACGTTAATGGCGGTACTGAACAGCAGCAGCCGTCAAGGCTCAGGCGCGGAGTTGACGCGCTACACGTTGAGCATGATGGTATTGGAGCGCAAACTCAGCGCTAACAAGCAAGCGATGGCGACGCTGGCCCAGCGTATTGGACAGTTGGATCGTCAACTGGCGCACTATGAGCTGGAGTCTGAAACTATTCTCAGCGCTATGGCCGGTATTTATGTCGATGTCATCAGCCCGCTCGGCCCACGCATTCAGGTGACGGGTTCACCAACTGTATTACAGAATCCACTGTTGCAAAGCAAAGTACGCGCGACGTTGTTAGCGGGTATTCGTGCAGCGGTGCTCTGGCAGCAGGTTGGCGGTGGCCGCCTGCAGCTGATGTTCTCGCGCCAGCGTCTGCTGCGTGAAGCAAAAACCCTTTTATCCCGGCTGCCACTGACTTACTAAGTCAGTGCGGCATTTTTGTTTAATGATTCAGGAGTTGCACTGATGGAATTATCCTCTCTGACCGCCGTCTCACCTGTCGATGGTCGTTACGGCGATAAAGTCAGCCCGCTGCGTGCGATTTTCAGCGAATACGGTTTGCTGAAATTCCGCGTTGAGGTTGAAGTACGCTGGTTACAAAAACTGGCTGATACCGCAGAGATCAAGGAAGTTCCTGCATTTGATGCCGACGCAAACGCTTTCCTTGACGCGATTGTGGCTAATTTCGACGAAACTGACGCTGCACGCATCAAAACCATCGAACGTACTACCAACCATGACGTTAAAGCGGTTGAGTATTTCCTGAAAGAAAAAGTGGCAGACGTGCCTGCGCTGCATGCCGTTTCTGAATTTATCCACTTTGCCTGCACTTCTGAAGATATCAACAATCTCTCTCACGCTTTGATGCTGGAAACCGCGCGCCGTGATGTGATCCTGCCTTACTGGCAGCAGTTGATTGATGCTGTAAAAGGTCTGGCGCACGAATACCGTGACATTCCTCTGCTTTCACGTACGCATGGTCAACCGGCTACGCCTTCTACCATGGGTAAAGAGATGGCTAACGTCGCTTACCGCCTGGAGCGTCAGCTGCGTCAACTCGGTCGCATTGAAGTGCTGGGAAAAATCAACGGTGCCGTGGGCAACTACAACGCCCACATTGCGGCTTACCCTGAAGTTGACTGGCATCAGCTGAGCGAGAACTTTGTCACCTCGCTGGGCATTACCTGGAACCCGTACACTACCCAAATTGAGCCGCATGACTACATCGCTGAGATGTTTGACTGCATTGCGCGTTTCAATACCATTCTGATCGATTTTGATCGCGATGTTTGGGGTTACGTGGCGCTGAACCACTTCAAGCAGAAAACCATTGCCGGTGAAATTGGTTCGTCAACCATGCCGCACAAGGTCAATCCGATCGACTTCGAAAACTCTGAAGGCAACCTGGGCTTGGCCAATGCGGTAATGCAGCATTTGGCCAGCAAACTGCCGGTTTCTCGCTGGCAGCGCGATCTGACCGATTCAACCGTACTGCGTAACTTGGGTGTGGGCGTTGGCTATGCGCTGATCGCTTATCAGGCGACGTTAAAAGGCATCTCAAAACTGGAAGTGAACCGCGATCGTCTGCTCGACGAACTGGATCACAACTGGGAAGTGTTGGCTGAGCCGATCCAAACCGTGATGCGTCGCTACGGTATTGAAAAGCCCTATGAAAAGCTGAAAGAGCTGACCCGCGGTAAACGTGTTGATGCTGCCGGTATGCAAGCCTTTATCGACAGCCTGGCGCTGCCAGAAGAAGAAAAAGTTCGCCTGAAGCAGATGACGCCAGCCAACTATATTGGCCGCGCTATTCAGATGGTTGATGACCTGAAGTAATGCCTGACGCAGGCGGGTGCGTACCCGCCTGCGTTAACCTGCTGTTTAATTCACTTCGCGTATACTTCTCTCAATTCGTTTCGTTTTGATGGTAAGGAAATTCTATGCGTGTTCTGGTTGTGGAAGATAATGCCCTGCTGCGCCACCATCTTGCGGTTCAACTGCGTGATATGGGTCATCAGGTTGATGCCGCCGAAGACGCCAAAGAGGCCGATTACTTTCTGCAGGAACATCTGCCGGACATCGCGTTAGTTGATCTGGGCTTACCGGATGAAGATGGCATGTCACTGATTCGCCGCTGGCGCAGTGATTCAGTGCGTCAGCCGATTTTAGTGCTCACTGCCCGCGAAGGCTGGCAAGCCAAAGTGGAAGCGCTAGAAGCCGGTGCTGACGATTACGTCACCAAACCTTTTCATATCGAAGAAGTCGCCGCACGACTGCAAGCCTTGATGCGCCGTAACAGCGGTCATGCTTCGCAAATCATCGACATGTCACCGTTTCAGGTTGATCTCTCCCGTCGCGAACTCACCGTTAACGAACAGCCGGTTAAATTGACGGCCTTTGAGTACACGATTGTTGAAACGCTGATTCGTAACGCAGGCAAAGTGGTCAGCAAAGATTCGCTGATGCTACAGCTTTATCCCGATGCCGAGTTGCGCGAAAGTCATACCATTGACGTGTTGATGGGCCGTCTGCGCAAAAAAATTCTGGCGCTGCATCCCACCGAAGTCATCGCTACCGTGCGTGGGCAAGGTTATCGCTTTGACCTGTAAACATGTCCTGGCTTAAACGCTACCGCCCTATTTCGCTGCGCGCTCGCTTCCTGTTAGCGTCAGCGGCCATCGTACTTTTCCTGTCCCTCTCCTACGGCATGGTCGCTGTGATTGGCTATGTCGTGAGTTTTGATAAAAATACCTATCGCGTGATGCGCGGTGAGAGCAATTTGTTCTTTACGCTTGCTCAGTGGAAAGAGAATCAGCTCACCATTGCTCAACCCGAGCGCATGACGCTGAACTTCCCGACGCTGGTATTTATTTATGACGAACAAGGCAAGCTGCTGTGGCAGCAGCGCGATGTGCCTGAGATTCGCAATAAGATTCACCGTGACTGGCTGCTCAAGCCTGATTTCTACGAAATCGATACCAGCAATCGCACCAGTCTGGCAGCGATGGGTAACAATATTTCAGCGCAGCGACGGCTTCACGCCTGGGATACCGACAGCGACGACACCTTTACCCACTCGGTAGCCGTGAATCGTTATGATGCCACGACCAATTTGCCCGCACTGACCATCGTGGTGGTCGATTCCATTCCCCAGGAATTACAACATTCCGATGTCGTGTGGTCATGGTTTAGCTATGTGTTAGCGGCCAATTTGATTTTAATTATTCCACTGCTGTGGTTGGCCGCACACTGGAGTTTGCGTCCTATCGGTCATCTTGCTCAGCAGGTACGTGAGCTGGAAACCAGTCAGCGTGAAAATTTGGCTGATAACCCGCCGCAGGAATTGCAAAGCCTGGTGCGCAATCTCAACTTGTTATTAACCAATGAACGGCAGCGCTATACGCGCTATCGCACCACCTTGTCGGATCTCACGCACAGTTTGAAAACCCCGCTGGCGGTGCTGCAAAGTACCTTACGATCGTTACGCAGCGGCAAGGAACTGACGGTTGAGCAGGCTGAACCCGTGATGCTGGAACAGATTAGTCGGATTTCACAACAGATTGGCTATTACCTGCATCGCGCCAGCATGCAGGCCGATCACAATCCTTTGCAGCGCGACCTACATTCAGTTTCAGGCTTGCTCGACAGCTTGTGTTCCGCTCTCAACAAGGTTTATCAGCGCAAAGGCGTGGCAATCACGCTCGATATTTCACCTGAGCTGACCTTTTTTGGCGATCAAAATGATTTTATGGAAGTGATGGGCAATGTGCTGGATAACGCCTGCAAATATTGTCTGGAATTCATCGAAGTCAGCGCGCATCAAACCGAGAAGTCTTTGCATATCTATATTGATGACGATGGTCCTGGCATACCAGAAAGTAAGCGCGACCTGGTCTTCGTGCGTGGACAACGCGCCGACACGCTGCGGCCCGGACAGGGATTAGGTCTGGCGGTGGCGCGAGACATTCTTGAGCAATATGCCGGCAAGATTATTGCCTCAAGCAGTTCGCTGGGTGGCACACGGATGGAAGTCATTTTTCAACGCCAGGAAGTCTGACATCGCCGCGAGTAGAAAGGCGTTCGGGCTGTTATACTTGCGACATTTACAGCCCTAAGCGGAACCTTCTATGGACTATCAGCTCGATCTCAACTGGCCCGATTTTATTCAACGCTACTGGCAAAAACGTCCGGTGGTGTTAAAGCGTGGCTTCAAAAACTTCATCGATCCCATTTCTCCTGATGAGCTGGCTGGTCTGGCAATGGAAAATGAAATCGACAGTCGCCTGGTCAGTCATCAGGATGGCAAATGGCAGGTTAGCCACGGTCCGTTTGAAAGTTTTGATCATCTGGGTGAGAACAATTGGTCGTTGCTGGTGCAGGCCGTTAATAACTGGCATGAACCCTCCGCAGCGCTAATGCGCCCTTTCCGCTTTTTGCCTGACTGGCGCATCGATGATTTGATGATTTCGTTTGCTGTACCGGGCGGCGGCGTTGGCCCGCATCTCGACCAGTACGATGTCTTCATTATTCAGGGCACCGGACGCCGCCGCTGGCGTGTGGGTGAAAAAGTGCCGATGAAGCAGCATTGTCCCCATCCAGACCTGCTTCAGGTTGAACCCTTTGATGCCATCATCGATGAAGAGATGGAACCCGGCGATATTCTCTACATTCCGCCAGGTTTTCCGCATGAAGGTTATTCGCTGGAAAACGCCATTAACTATTCGGTTGGCTTCCGTGCCCCAAGCGGCCGAGAATTGATCAGTAGTTTTGCCGATTACGCGCTGGCTAACGAATTGGGCAGTTATCGCTTTACCGATCCTGATGTTCCTTCGCGTGATTGCCCTTCACAGATCCTGCCGCAAGAAATTGAAGGCGTGCGTCAGGTGATGCTGGATGTGATCAACCAGCCGGAACATTTTGCCCAATGGTTTGGTGAATTTATTTCACAATCACGCCATGAGCTGGATGTTGCGCCACCGGAGCCGCCGTATCAGCCTGATGAAGTTTACGATGCGCTACAGCAGGGCGATGTACTCTCTCGCTTGGGTGGCTTGCGCGTGTTAACCATTGGCGATGCAGTTTTCGTCAACGGTGAGCGTATCGAATGTTCGCACCCGGAAGTCTTGACGGTGCTGGCGCATCATCAAGATATTACGCTGGAAGAGTTAGGTGACGCGCTAGACGATCCTTCAGTGCTGGCACAGATCGCGGCGCTGGTTAATGCCGGTTACTGGTATTTCAGCGGCGAGTAATTGCCTGAATGTGCGCACCCGTTTCATCCGGTGCGCACAGCTTCATTAATGCTGTTTCTGACCCGCCAACTCAGCCAAACGGACAATCACTTCCACCGATTGCGCCATAATATTCAGTGACGCGAACTCATGTTTGCCGTGGTAGTTATAGCCGCCGGTAAACAGGTTTGGACAAGGTAAACCTTTCCAGGAGAGTGATGATCCGTCCGTTCCACCACGAATCGGTTTTACGTTCGGCTCAATGCCACAATCACGCATGGCCTGCAGCGCCAGATCAATAATGTGGGGAAACGGCTCGACTTTCTCACGCATGTTGCGATAGCTGTTGGTGATATCGACCTTCACTGAGCAATCCGGATGCAAACCCTGGCTTATCTGCTGAGCGATCTGTTCCAGCACCTGTTTGCGCTGCTCAAAGCTTTCGGTATCAAAATCACGAATGATGTACAGCAGCTCGGCATTTTCTACTGTGCCTTTCATCTGGTGCAGGTGATAGAAACCTTCGTAGCCTTCGGTATATTGCGGCTTCTCTTTAGCCGGCACCGCCTGATGAAACTGCGTGGCTAACTCCAGCGCATTGACCATGACGCCTTTCGCTGAGCCGGGATGCACATTATTGCCCGTGATTTTTACCGTCGCCGAGGCCGCGTTAAAGTTTTCATACTCAAACTCACCCAGATCGCTGCCGTCCACGGTATACGCCCAATCGGCGGCAAAGCCCTCTACATCAAAGTAAGACGTTCCGCGGCCAATCTCTTCATCTGGGGTAAAGGCTACGCGAATCGCACCGTGTGGAATATCCCCTTTTGTCAGACGCGCCATAGCGGTCATGATTTCTGCAATGCCCGCTTTATCATCCGCACCCAGCAAGGTTTTGCCGTCGGTGGTGATTAACGTGTGCCCTGTGAGTTTATGCAGCACCGGGAACATAACCGGTGACAGCACTTCATCACCATTACCCAACGCAATATCGCCGCCACGGTAGTTTTCGATGATTTGCGGATTGACGTTTTTTGCCGTGTAGTCTGGCGAAGTATCCATATGCGAAATAAAGCCAATGACCGGCGTTGGCCAGTCAACATTAGCGGGCAGCGTGCCCATGACGCAGCAGTGATCGCTAAGCGTGACATCAACAAAACCCAGCGCCAGTAACTCCTCCTGTAATTGCCGTGCCAGTGTCCATTGGCCTTCACTGCTGGGCACCTGACGCGCCTGCGGTTTTGCCTGGGTTTCCACTGCCACATAACTTAAAAAGCGCTCAAGTAACTGTTCCATTTGCCATCCTTAAGAAATTGCCGTCGGTTATTATTAACGGACCAGCCAGACGCCAGGTTGCGTCAAATCATTATCAAACAGGTTAACGCTGTCTGGGCTGTTTCGGGAAGTCAACATGCACAAAATCTTGTTGAAAAGCGCATTTATTGCGGCAAGTCTCGCAACATGTTCACCTTACTCAGTTTTATCGCTTTTGAGGGGCGGCAAAACATGGCATTGCGTCTTTTTTCAGGTATCATCCCGCCCTCCTTGCTGGCTGGTCGTGTTATGCGGCTATGCTGTTACCTGTTCGCCCTTTGACAGACTGAGACTAAAATGACGCAAACACGCGCACACCAGGCGCTGGTTACGCTTTCTGGCATCAGTAAAGCTTTCGATGGCAAATCCATCATTGAAGATTTCAACCTGACGATTCGTCACGGTGAGTTTATCACTCTGCTCGGCCCGTCTGGCTGCGGCAAAACGACCATTTTGCGCCTGATTGCCGGGCTGGAAGAAGCCGACAGCGGTCGCATCACTTTAGACAACCACGACATCACGGATACACCGGCAGAGCATCGTCACGCTAACACGGTGTTTCAAAGCTATGCCCTGTTTCCGCACATGTCGGTATTCGAGAACGTCGCCTTTGGTCTGCGCATGCAGAAAACGCCCGAAGCCGAGATAACCACCCGGGTTAACGCGGTGCTGGCCATGGTTCAGCTGGATGCGTTTGCCGATCGCCGCCCTCATCAATTATCAGGTGGTCAGCAGCAGCGTGTTGCTATTGCTCGCGCCGTCGTGAATCGTCCGAAAGTCTTGCTGCTGGACGAATCCCTGTCGGCGCTGGATTACAAATTACGCAAGCAGATGCAGAACGAATTGAAAGCTTTGCAGCGTAAACTGGGTATCACCTTTGTTTTCGTGACGCACGATCAGGAAGAAGCGCTGACCATGTCCGATCGTATTGTGGTGATGCGCGATGGCAAAATTGAACAAGACGGCACACCGCGAGAGATTTACGAAGAGCCTAAAAACCTGTTTGTCGCCCGCTTTATAGGCGAAATTAATGTCTTCGACGCTGAAGTTATCGCCAGCGAAAACGCGCCGCGCGTGCGTGCGCGCGTAGAAAGTCGCGAATGCGATATCCATTGTCCTTTCCCGGTGCAGCCCGGCGACAAACTGCATGTCATGCTGCGCCCAGAAGATTTGCGCGTTGAAGAGATTCACGACGACAGTGTGTTTGAAGGGCTGATCGGTTATGTACGTGAACGCAACTACAAAGGGATGACGCTGGAATCCACCGTTGAGCTTGAGAATGGCAAACTGGTCACTGTGAGCGAATTTTTCAATGAAGACGATCCTGACTTTGACCACTCGCTGAATCAAAAAATGGCAGTGAATTGGGTCGCAAGCTGGGAGGTAGTGCTGCCGTATGAAACTGATGCGTAATCGTTTCCAGAAGAGCGTTATCGCGCTGATCGTCGGTTGGTTAGCGCTGTTCGTTTTCTTGCCTAACCTGATGATTTTTGTCACCAGCTTTTTAACCCGTGACGATGCGCATTTTGTCAGCATGGTATTTACCTTCAGTAATTACACGCGCTTACTTGATCCCTTGTATGCCGAAGTGCTGCTGCACTCGCTGAATATGGCGTTTATCGCCACCGCCTTCTGTTTGTTGCTGGGTTATCCTTTCGCCTGGTGTCTGACTAAATTGCCTGCACGCCTGCGTCCGCTGATGCTGTTTCTGTTGATCGTGCCCTTCTGGACCAATTCCCTGATTCGTATTTACGGCCTGAAAATTTTTCTCAGCACTCGCGGCTGGCTCAACGACTTTCTGCTCTGGATCGGGGTAATCGATAAGCCATTTCGCATTATGTACACCTCGGAAGCGGTGATCTTGGGTCTGGTCTATATCCTGCTGCCGTTTATGGTGCTGCCGCTCTACTCCAGCCTGGAAAAACTCGATAGAAGTTATCTGGAGGCGGCACGCGATTTAGGTGCCAGCAAGCTGCAAACTTTTTTCCGCATTATCTTGCCGCTGACTATGCCGGGCATTGTCGCAGGCTGCTTGCTGGTATTGATTCCGGCAATGGGGCTGTTTTATGTCGCTGATTTAATGGGCGGCGCGAAAAATCTGCTCATCGGTAACATCATAAAAAGCCAGTTCCTGAACATTCGCGACTGGCCTTTTGGCGCAGCCACCAGCATTGTGATGACGCTTTTAATGGGGCTGTTGCTGCTGATTTACTGGCGCGTAGCGCGCCTGCTGAATAAAAAGGCGGAACTGGAATGATGGCTCGCCTGCTACGCGGCGGTTTTATGACCGTTATCTACGCCTGGTTTTATATCCCGATTGTGATTTTGATCGTTAACTCATTTAACGCCTCACGTTTCGGTATCAACTGGCAAGGTTTCAGTACGCAGTGGTACAGCCTGCTGATGAACAATGACAGCCTGATCCAGGCAGCACAGCATTCGCTGATAATGGGCGTGCTCTCTGCCAGCTGCGCCACGCTTATTGGCTCGCTAACCGCCGTCGCGCTTTATCGCTATCGCTTTCGCGGTAAACCGTTTGTCAGCGGCATGTTGTTTGTCGTGATGATGTCACCTGACATCGTGATGGCTATTTCGCTGCTGGTGCTGTTTATGTTATTGGGCATTTCGCTTGGCTTCTGGTCGCTGCTGTTTTCCCATATCACCTTCTGCTTACCCTTTGTGGTGATTACCGTCTATTCGCGGCTCAAAGGATTTGATGTACGGATGCTGGAAGCCGCAAAAGATTTGGGTGCCAGCGAAACCACTATTTTACGTAAAATTATTCTGCCGCTGGCGATGCCTGCGGTTGCGGCTGGTTGGCTGCTGAGCTTTACCCTGTCGATGGATGACGTGGTAGTTTCGTCGTTCGTCACCGGACCAACATTTGAAATTTTGCCACTGAAAATTTACTCGATGGTCAAGGTGGGCGTATCACCTGAAGTGAATGCACTCGCCACGATTTTGATGCTGCTTTCGTTGCTGTTAGTCGCTGGCAGCCAATGGTTGCTGCGTGACAAAACTAAAACCTAAAGGGGAATAATGATGATGAAATGGTCTCACTGGCTGGCGGCTGGGGCGCTGGCGTTGAGTGTGCAAGGCGCGCAAGCGGATGATAGTAAAACGCTTTACTTCTATAACTGGACTGAATACGTGCCGCCGGGACTGCTGGAGCAATTCACTAAAGAGACCGGCATCAAAGTGATTTATTCTACCTACGAATCCAATGAAAGCATGTATGCCAAGCTTAAAACGTGGAAAGAGGGCGCGTATGATTTAGTGGTGCCCTCAACCTATTTCGTCGCAAAAATGCGTAACGAAGGCATGCTACAAAAGATTGATAAGTCACAGCTAACCAATTTTAAAAATCTGGATCCAAACCTGCTGAATAAGCCTTTTGATCCGAACAATGATTATTCCATTCCCTATATTTGGGGTGCGACGGCAATCGGTCTTAATTCAGACGAGATTGATCCGAAAAGCGTCACAAGCTGGGCTGATTTGTGGAAACCAGAGTATAAGCAAAGCCTGTTGCTGACCGATGATGCCCGCGAAGTGTTTCAAATGGCGCTGCGCAAACTCGGGTATTCCGGTAATACTCGCGATCCTAAACAGATCGACGCCGCTTACCAAGAGTTAAGAAAATTAATGCCAAACGTCCTGGCGTTCAACTCCGATAATCCGGGCAATCCTTATATGGAAGGCGAAGTGAATCTGGGCATGATTTGGAACGGTTCCGCTTATGTGGCTCGCCAGGCTGGCACACCGTTGCAGGTTATTTGGCCGAAAGAAGGCGGGATTTTCTGGATGGACAACCTGGCGATTCCAGCGAACGCCAAAAATAAAGAGGCCGCACTTAAGCTGATTAACTTCCTGCTTCGCCCAGAAGTTGCAGCCAAAGTCGCCGAAACCATTGGTTATCCAACCCCTAACCTTGAAGCCAAAAAGTTGTTGCCAAAAGCCGTCGCAGAGGATGCATCGCTTTATCCCTCTGCTGAGGTGATCAAAAAGGGTGAATGGCAGAATGACGTGGGTGATGCCAGCATCCAGTACGAAACGCTGTTTCAGAAGTTGAAGGCAGGTCGTTAATGCTCACGGGCGGCAGCGCTGCCGCCCTGTTATTGACTGCTTATTTGTATAAGCCACGTAACAGCGTATGCACAAATTCAGGCACCACTTCACTGGCTAAGCCATAATGGCTTTCGGCAAATTCGTTGCCAACCTGGCTTGGCTCCAGATTCAGCTCAACGGTATGCGCACCCTGCAGTTTGGCTTCATGCACAAATCCTGCTGCCGGATAAACATGCCCTGACGTGCCGATAGCGATAAACATATCCGCGTTTTCCAGCGCCTGATAAATCTCTTCCATGCCGATGGGCATTTCCCCGAACCACACCACATGAGGACGCAGCACTGAAGGGAACTGGCAGCAAGTACAGCGATCCTCTGCGGTGACATCACCGGTCCATTCGATGACCTGCCCGCTGGTAGCACAGCGCACTTTCAGCAATTCGCCATGCATATGCAACACGCGTGAATTACCCGCACGTTCATGCAGGTTGTCGATATTCTGCGTTACCAGAAAAAAGTTATCGCCTAATACCTGCTCCAGTTCAGCTAACGCAATGTGCGCAGCATTTGGCTGGATTTCAGGCTGCTGCAGTTGGTCACGGCGTTCATTATAGAAACGTTGTACCAAAGCCGGATCGCGTCGAAAACCTTCCGGCGTCGCAACATCTTCAACCCGATGCTCTTCCCACAACCCGTCGGCGGCGCGAAAAGTACGAATACCCGATTCCGCTGAAATGCCAGCGCCCGTCAGAACCACCACATGCGGCAGAGGATGTGCAGCCATTTCAGCCTGACGATCGCGCTCAAAAATGCGTTGGCGAAAGCGTTGATGCACCTTTCTCCGGGTCTTTTTGAGTCGGGCGAGTCGTAAGCGTCGACGTGGTGTGCGCATAAAGGCTCCTTGTGCAGCGGCTTCGGTGAGCCGCTATAAACAAATTTTGGGGCTTATAAGCCCGATAATAACGGTTGCGCATGACAGCGCTATGCTGCTGAGCCTGAAAATGTGCGCGGCGCGCAGATTCATTCTGGCGCGCCGCATCTTTCAGGCCTTTATTGTCCGCTCAAAACCCGCGCCGGGTCGATGCGGCTGGCGCGTCTTGCCGGATACCAGCTGGCGACCAGACTTAATATAATCGCGGTTATCAGCACCGAGAACACATCTATCCAGTGCAGTTCAGACGGCAGAAAATCGATAAAGTAAATGTCGCCGGCCAGCAGATGATGACCGGTTATGTTTTCCAGGCCGCGTACCAGCGAGGTTAAATTCAACGCCACCAGCACGCCAACCACGACTCCACTCACGCTGCCGAGCAGCCCCGCCAACAAACCGTACCAGATAAAGATGGCGCGAATCAGTCGATCTTTTGCACCCAACGTTCGCAGCACGGCGATATCACTGCTCTTGTCTTTCACCGCCATCACCAGCGTGGAAACGATATTAAAGCAGGCGACGCCGATAACCAGCACCATCGCCAGATACATGATGGCGCGAATCATTTGAATATCGCGATACATATAGCCGTAGGTACCGATCCAGCTTTTGATATAGACATACGAATGCGTGGCTTCACCCGCATCGCGGACCAGCTTCACGGCCTTAAACGGATCATCCATTTTCAACGCGATGCCAGAAACGTTTTCACCCATATCAAGGTACTTTTGCGCATCCGCTAACGGCACCAGCGCCAGGCTGTGATCCAACATGCCGCTGAGCTGTAAAATACCGCTAACCTGCAGGCGCACACGCTTGGGCTGCGACAGTTTGTTGTCGCCATCATTATTGGGGATCATGATGGTGATCCAACTGCCCTGCTTCACGTTAAGCGATTTTGCGATGCCACCGCCTAAGATGATTTGCTGTTTACCTGCCGCAAACGTCGACCACTGATTGTCAGCCACAAAACGTGGCAGCGCACTTAAACGTGGTTCCTGAGCAGGATCCACGCCTTTTACCTGCAGCGCCTGAAGTTTTGCGCCGCTTTCAATCAAGCCGGTAAAATTGACGTAAGGCGCGGCGGCGGCAATACCGGGAACCTGTTCGATGGGTGCAATCATTGACTGCCAACGCTGAAATGGCTGATTGACCGCCTCAATTTCACCGTGAGGAACCACAGCCAAAATGCGGTTATTGAGTTCACGCTCGAACCCGTTCATCGCGCTCAAGCCGATAATTAATACTGCGACACCCAACGCAATGCCGATGGTGGAGATCACCGAAATCAGCGATACCATGCCGCCGCGACGTCTGCCACGGCTAAAACGTAGCCCCAACAGCAGCGATAACGAAGAACCCATTACACCGCTCCTGAAAAGATCAGTTGATCGCTCAACTGTCCGTCACGCATTTCCATCTGGCGCGTCATGCGTTTAGCTAAATGGAGATCGTGCGTCACCACCAAAAAGGCTGTGCCTTGACGCACATTCAGTTCGCCCAACAGTTCAAAGATAGCGTCAGCGTTACGTGCATCAAGGTTACCAGTAGGTTCGTCAGCCATTACCAGACGCGGGTTATTCACCAGCGCACGCGCGATAGCCACGCGCTGGCGCTCACCACCCGATAATTCAGAGGGGCGATGGCTCGCACGGTGTGCAAGTCCTACCGCTTTCAGCATTTCATGCGCGCGCGCTTGCGCTTCTGCTTTGTGGATTTTGCCAATCAGCAGTGGCATCGCAACATTTTCCAGCGCACTAAAATCAGGCAGAAGATGGTGAAACTGGTAGATAAACCCTAATTCGCGGTTACGCAGTTCAGCTTTGGCTGACGACGACATTTCGTTGAGTGATTTACCCTCAAACACGACATCGCCCGAGGTGGGCGCATCCAGGCCGCCCAGCAGGTGCAGCAGCGTACTTTTGCCGGAACCGGAGCTGCCAACAATAGCCATCAGTTCGCCCGGTTGCAGGCTAAAAGTCACATTGCGCAGCACATCCGTCTGCACGCTGCCTTCCTGATAGCGTTTGCACAGATCGCGACACTGCAACAAAGGAGAATTACTCATAACGTAAAGCCTCAGCGGGTTGTACGGCGGCAGCGCGCCAGGAAGGATAAAGCGTAGAAAGCAGCGCAACGACCATGGCGCAGAAAGCGATAGTCACCACTTGCCATAAATTGATATCAACCGGCAGCGCTGCGCCATCCAGGAACAGGCCAATCACTGGCATCAGGTTATTTAACTGGCTGGCAAGCAGCACGCCGAGCAAGGTGCCCAACAGCGTACCGATGATGCCAGCGCTGGCGCCCTGCACCATAAACACCGCAACGATTTGACGGCGCGTTAAGCCTTGGGTTTGCAGAATCGCCACTTCACCCTGCTTCTCCATGATTAACAAGCCGAGCGAAGTAATAATGTTAAAGGCGGCGACAGCAATGATCAGGCTCAACAGCAGCCCCATCATGTTTTTCTCCATGCGTACGGCCTGGAATAGATCACCTTTACGCTCGCGCCAGTCTTTCCATACCATGCCTTCCGGCAGGGTTTGCTGACTCAAACTGTCAACCTCCAGCGGTTTATCCAACCAGAGACGCCAACCGGTAACATTGCCCGCCGGATAGCGCATCACGCGTGACGCGTCTTGTTGATTCACCAGAATTTGGTAGCCATCGACTTCACTATTGGCTGCATACGTGCCGGCAACGGTAAAGATACGCTGACTTGGCACGCGCCCCATCGGCGTGAACTGGCTGACTGAAGGCACCATCAAACGTAGCTGATCGCCGCGCTTAACGCCCAGCTGGTTGGCCAGCTGTTCACCCAGAATCACGTTGTACTGACCCGATTTCAGCACGCTTTGCTGCGTGTTGACCAGATAAGGTGTCAGCGGATCTTTTTCCTCGGGGGTGATACCTAACATCACCCCAACCGAGACACTGTGTGCACTCTGTAGCACCACATCTGAAGTCGTTAACGGCGCAACGCGGCTAACACCCTGTAGCTTAAGCTGGTCGGGAGGTTGCTGTTGCGGATTGATGCTGCCTTTTTGGCTGGTGACCAACGCTTGCGGCATCAGCCCGAGAATATTGCCTTCCAGCTCTCGCTCGAAGCCGTTCATCACCGATAGCACGGTGACCAACGCCAATACACCGAGCGTAATGCCAATAGTAGAAAGCCAGGAGACAAAGCGACCGAAGCGATCCGATGCTCGTCCGCGCATATAGCGCAGACCGATAAATAGCGCGACTGGTTGATACATGGAATCCAATGTGCGGTTGCCTGAAAATGAGTAGTGGGATGATAAAGGAGCCGCTTGCTTTATGAAACCTCTAACCCTCTGAGTCTGCGGCAAAGTTGCGTCAGAATACGTCATCAGCAACGTTCATCGTCAGGAATGCGACAAAAAGATGATGCTAATTGTACGATTATCCGGCAGCGGGTGCGGTAGACTACAATCAGATAGACGATAAGAGGTTAAATATCGCGCAGACGTAAAGAGGTAGCGACCATGTTCAAATTTCCCAAAGGCAGTATTGTTAAACACAAATCAGGGGAGATCAGAGGCGAAGTCGTTAACGTCTTTGAGCAAGGAGATGCGCCAACCGGATACTACGTGAAGTGGGACGACGGCAATCACAGTTATCACCTTGAGCGTGATCTGTGCTGGGCCAATGTTGACCGCCCGCGTATGCACTACACACAGCAATCTACAAAATAAAGCCCATTCAGAGGCTACGCGGTACTAAAATTGTGCCGCAGAGGTGATCCCCTTGGCGTAATATGGAATGATTACGCCTTGGTAAAAATGGAGAAACCTCGAGATCCCATGTCCGAACAGACTCGCTATACCCTGCCCGTAAAATCCGGTGATACGCGCCAGCTCGGTCAGCTGATCGGCGCCGCGCACGCGGTCGAGTGTGCCAACATCGCCGAGCGTCATGCTGGCCCGGTGCTGATGATTACGCCGGATACACAAACCGCCTTGCGTTTACTGGATGAAATCCGCCAGTTTACTGACTTGCCAGTTAGCCATCTCGCTGATTGGGAAACGCTGCCTTACGATAGCTTCTCGCCGCATCAGGACATTATCTCGGCTCGGCTTTCCACGCTTTATCAATTACCGACCTTGCAGCGCGGCATGCTGATTCTTCCAGTCAACACGCTGATGCAGCGCGTGTGTCCGCACAGTTTCTTGCATGGCCACGCTTTGGTGATGAAACAAGGGCAAAAACTGTCGCGCGATCGCCTACGCGATCAGTTGGAACAAGCCGGTTATCGTCACGTCGATCAAGTCATGGAGCATGGCGAATACGCCACGCGCGGTGCGCTGCTTGATCTGTTTCCGATGGGCAGCGAACAGCCTTATCGCATCGACTTCTTCGATGATGAAATCGACAGCCTGCGTCTGTTTGACGTTGATAGCCAGCGCACGCTCGAAGCGGTGCCGGAAATCAACCTGCTGCCCGCACATGAGTTTCCCAGCGATAAAGCCGCGATTGAACTGTTCCGCAGCCGCTGGCGCGAAATTTTTGACGTACGCCGTGAACCGGAACACATCTATCAGCAGGTGAGTAAAGGCACCTTCCCCGCCGGTATCGAATATTGGCAGCCGCTGTTTTTTGATCAGCCTTTGCCTACGCTGTTTAGCTATTTACCGGATAACACGCTGCTGGTTAACTGTGGCGATCTGGAAGGCAGCGCCTCACGTTTCTGGCAAGACGCCAATGCGCGCTATGAGAATCGCCGTGTTGATCCGATGCGCCCGCTGCTTGAGCCCGTCACGCTTTGGCTGCGCCCGGATGCACTGATGGGCGAGCTAAAAAGCTGGCCGCGTGTGCAAATGACCAACGATGAGTTACCCGAAAAAGCCGCGAATACCAATCTTGGTTATCAGCCCCTTCCCGATTTAACCGTGCAGGCCCAGGCCAAAGCGCCGCTGGACCATCTACGCCAGTTTTTGGAGCAATTCCACGGTGCGGTGACGTTCTCGGTAGAGAGTGAAGGTCGTCGCGAAAGTCTGCAAGAGCTGTTGGCTCGCATCAAACTTCGGCCGCAGCCGGTACATCGTCTTGATGAAGCGGGTGAAGAGCGCTACACCTTTATGATTGGTGCCAGTGAACGTGGTTTTATTGATACGCAAGGCCATCGTGCGCTGATCTGTGAAGGTGATCTGCTTGGCGAGCGCGTCAGTCGCCGCCGCCAGGATACACGTCGCACCATTAATCCTGACATCCTGATTCGTAACCTGGCTGAACTGCATCCGGGTCAACCGGTGGTGCATCTGGAGCATGGCGTGGGCCGTTATATTGGCTTGACCACGCTTGAGGCGGGCGGCATTCAGGCCGAATATCTGATGCTCTCTTATGCCAACGACGCCAAACTCTATGTCCCGGTTTCATCGCTGCATCTCATTAGTCGTTACGCCGGTGGCGCAGACGAAAATGCGCCGCTGCACAAATTAGGCAGCGATGCCTGGTCACGTGCGCGACAAAAAGCGGCGGAGAAAGTACGCGATGTGGCGGCTGAGTTGCTGGATATTTATGCCCAACGCGCCGCCAAAACAGGCTTCGCCTTCAAGCACAACCGCGATCAATATCAGCTGTTTTGTGAAGCTTTTCCTTTTGATACGACGCCCGATCAGGCACAGGCCATTAATGCGGTATTAAGCGACATGTGTCAGCCGCTGGCCATGGATCGTCTGGTTTGCGGTGATGTTGGGTTTGGTAAAACCGAAGTCGCGATGCGTGCGGCGTTTCTGGCGGTTGAAAACAACAAGCAGGTCGCGGTGCTGGTGCCCACCACGTTACTGGCTCAGCAGCATTATGATAATTTCCGCGATCGCTTTGCTAACTGGCCAGTACGCATTGAAATGCTTTCACGTTTCCGTACTGCCAAAGAGCAAGCACAGGTGTTAGAACAAGCCAGTGAAGGCAAAATCGATATCCTGATCGGTACGCATAAATTATTGATGACTGACTTGAAATGGCGTGATTTAGGTCTGTTAATCGTTGATGAAGAGCACCGCTTTGGTGTGCGACACAAAGAGCGCATCAAGGCGATGCGTGCAGATGTCGATATTTTGACGCTCACCGCCACACCGATTCCGCGTACCCTGAATATGGCCATGAGCGGGATGCGCGATCTGTCGATCATTGCAACGCCTCCTGCACGTCGTTTGGCAGTGAAAACTTTTGTGCGTGAGTTTGACAATTTAGTGATTCGCGAGGCGATCCTGCGTGAAGTGCTGCGTGGTGGACAGGTTTATTATCTCTATAACGACGTCGAAAATATCGAAAAGGCCGCACAGCGCTTGACTGAACTCGTCCCGGAAGCACGCGTCGCCATTGGCCATGGTCAAATGCGCGAGCGCGATCTGGAACGGGTGATGAATGATTTCCATCACCAGCGTTTTAATGTGCTGGTCTGTACCACCATTATTGAAACCGGTATCGATATTCCAACGGCTAACACCATTATCATTGAGCGTGCAGATCATTTCGGTTTGGCTCAACTGCACCAGTTGCGTGGTCGCGTCGGACGATCGCACCATCAGGCTTACGCCTGGCTGATGACGCCGCCGCCCAAAGCGATGACCACCGATGCCAAAAAGCGTCTCGAAGCCATTGCTTCGCTAGAAGATTTGGGAGCTGGTTTTGCCCTTGCCACCCACGATTTAGAAATTCGTGGCGCGGGCGAGTTGCTGGGTGAAGAGCAAAGCGGGCAAATGGAAACCCTGGGCTTCTCGCTCTATATGGAGTTGTTAGAGAATGCCGTGGATGCGCTGAAAGAGGGCCGTGAGCCATCACTTGAGGATTTGACCAACAATCAGACCGAAGTCGAGCTGCGCATGCCTGCCCTGCTGCCGGAAGAGTTTATCCCGGATGTGAATACCCGCTTGTCACTCTACAAGCGCATTGCCAGCGCCGAAGACGAATCTGAGCTGCAAGAATTGAAGGTTGAGATGATTGACCGCTTTGGCTTGTTACCCGATCCGGCGCGAAATCTCCTTGATATCGCCGCATTGCGGCTTAATGCGCGAACGCTGGGCGTGCGTAAAATCGAAGCCAGCGACAAAGGCGGCTTCTTTGATTTCGCTCCGCAAAACAGCGTAGATCCTGCATGGCTGATTAGCTTATTGCAGAAAGATCCCAAGCAGTGGAAGCTTGATGGCCCAACGCGTCTACGCTTTACCCGTGAGCTGGCAGAGCGCAAGGTTCGTATGGAATGGGTGCAGGGATTCGTGGCGCAGCTGGCGCAGAACCGGGCTTAATGTTGAAAGGGACTGATTCACATTGCTCGGAGTAATATCTGATGTGAAACAAAAAAAAGCGCATCATCCCTGATGCGCTTCTCTTATTGTTTGCTGTGTGGCCGCTAACGCGGCAAATCTTTGCCCAATCAAGCCTGATCGTTGTTAAGAATCAGCTGGCCATTACGGTCGAGTGGAATACGCGTACCAGGATCGTTTTCCGTGCGGATTTTGCCCTGTTGATTGCCTATTTTATAGGTCACGTCATATCCCAGCATTTTTTCTTGCTTGTCATAAACCGTTTTGCAGCGCTGTTCCGTGGTGGTGTAAGTATCACGGTTTTGCATTCCGGCCTGAACCTGATTGCCTGCGTAACCGCCTGCAACCGCACCTGCTACGGTTGCGACATCCTTACCGCGACCGCCACCGAACTGGTGACCTAAAACGCCCCCCGCGACTGCACCTAACACTGAGCCCGCAATACGGTTATCATCCTGTACCGCACGACGATGAGTCAGCGTTACGTTGCGACATTCCTTGCGCGGCTGTTTGATGCTTTCTTTAATTGGCGTTGCTGACAGCACCTGCGCATATTGCGGCCCGCGGTCAAACACGTTCATACCCGCTACGGCGGCAACACCCAGCGCCGCTGCCACACCAATACCGATACCCGCTAACATTGATTTATTCACAGGAAGTTCCTCCTGAAAGTGTTACCGCGCATTCCTGCCGCTGTCGCATCCTTCACAGCAGAGGCCTAACTCGGCGTGCGCGACCCGCCGTGTTTGTTGAATGAAGTTTTACAGATGGACCGAAATTGCAACATCAGATAAATGGAGGAAATCTATACAAGAGCCTTCAGGTCCAGCTTTTAGGAGAGTTCCGAACGAGGCGGGAAAGCGCTGATCTCAACAGAGAAATGAAATTTTCTAGTTTTAAATCAGCGCAATAGCAATATGAAAGGCGGTAAGCCGCCTTATCATCTTAATGCAGCTTGAGGCGTGGACGTATAACGCGGTTGATACTGCCTACTAACATCATCAGACCCGTTTTGAAGTATCCGTGGAGCGCAATCTGGTGCATACGATATAAGGAAATGTAGACAAAACGCGCAATGCGTCCTTCTACCATCATCGATCCACGCATCAGGTTACCCATCAGGCTTCCGACCGTACTGAAGCGCGACAGTGATACCAGCGAGCCGTGATCTTTATAGACATAGGCTTTCAAGGGCTTGTTATTGCGCTGCGCCAGAATATTTTCCATCGCACGTGAAGCCATTTGGTGTGCAGATTGTGCACGTGGTGGCACAAACCCACCGGATGGCAACGCACAGGAAGCACAATCGCCGATGGCATAAATATCATCGTCCAAGGTGGTTTGCAGCGTATCTTTTACCACCAGCTGATTAATGCGGTTGGTTTCCAACCCACCAATCTCTTTCATGAAGTCAGGCGCTTTGATTCCTGCCGCCCATACCATCAGGTCCGCTTCGATATATTCGCCGCCTTTGGTATGCAGACCTTTTTTGTCGGCACTGGTCACCATGGTTTGCGTCAGTACGCGTACGCCAAGCTTGGTCAACTCTTGGTGCGCCGCTGCCGAAATACGCGGTGGCAAGGCAGGAAGAATACGTTCGCCCGCCTCGACCAGCGTCACGTTCAACGCTTCACTGCCCAAACCTTTGTAGCCATAACTGTGTAATTGCTTAACCGCATTGTGCAGCTCGGCAGAGAGCTCAACGCCGGTTGCACCGCCACCGACAATGGCAATATTGACCTGTCCGGTCTGACCTTCGCTTGCAGAGAATTTCAGGAACAGGTTAAGCATTTCATTATGGAAACGACGTGCCTGATGCGGGTTGTCGAGGAAAATACAGTGATCTTTTACGCCCGGCGTGCCGAAATCATTTGAGGTGCTGCCCAGCGCCATCACCAAAGTGTCGTAAGGCACTTCGCGCTGTGGAACCAGCACTTCACTTTGTGCATCGAGCACTTCTGCCAGAGAGATAACCTTCTTCTCGCGGTTGATGTCGGTTAAGGAACCAAGCTGGAACTGGAAGCCATGATTGCGGGCGTGTGCCAGATAACTCAGCGCATCAATCCCTTCATCCATGGAGCCAGTCGCCACTTCATGCAGCAGCGGTTTCCATAAATGACTGTGATTGCGGTCGACCAAAATGATCTCGGCTTTGTTTTTTCGGCCCAGTTTATGACCAAGCTGTGTTGCCATTTCAAGACCGCCGGCGCCGCCTCCGACGATGACAATTTTCTTAATAGATGTAGTCAACAATGACCCCCTCAAATTGTGAACCAATAGTTAATCAATGGTTAAATTAAACCTTAATAAACATAGGGTTGGCGAAGTTAAAATCGCTATCTGAAGGCAGAATAACATGCTGCGAAGTGCGGGGCACAGCAAAATTGATTTACATCAAATTTATGAGCTAAAACTCAGAATATTACGCATAAAATCAAGGCACCTGAGAGGTGCCTTAACTATTAACCTAATGTTTTAAAAGCTTTTATTCGCTGAAGATGGGGAGAGATATTCTTAAATTTATGGCCTTCATTTTCATCCCACACAATTTCATAAAAGGGATGCAGAACCTGCGCGGTGCGTTGACCATCAAGCGCTTCATCTTTGCGTGACAAAATAGCTAAACAGCGATCACGGTTTTTCTCGCGGAAGTCGCTTACACACTTGGTAGCAATATCTTCATACTCTTCAGGACGATCAATTTTCCCTTCCATGTTTTCATAAGGGAAAAGATTGGGATTGAAGATTACCTGCCGGATACCACATAAAAAGCCAATGCGTTCAGACCAATAGCCTCCCAGCCCCACGCCGCAGATCAATGGACGATCGTCATCACACAGCGTGATCATTTTGTCCGTCTCTTTTAGCAGAAACTGCATGTCATGTTTAGGATGACGCGTGCTGTAACTGATCATTCGCACATCGGGATCGATGAATTGCAGTTGCAACACTTTTTCGTGATTGCCCGGGCTATTGGAATCAAAACCGTGCAGATAAATAATCATGGTTTTCCTCAACGTGATGATGCGCCGGGCTGTGAATTTACCTCGACGCTTTATGAGCCAGCCAGCGCTGCTGTAACGAACTCAACTGCTGTGCATTGTTTTTCCAGCGCGAGCTCGCTTGCAAACTTTGGCGAGTAAACGTTCCTCGATGGTACAGCTGAGAGACACGCTCAGCTTCGATCACGGTCAAACTATCCAGCACACTGATAGCGCCCTGACGCTGATTACACACCAAAATCATATCGCAACCTGCAGACAATGACTGCTGTGCCCGTTCAGGATAGCTCCCCATCACCGCTGCCCCTTCCATCGATAAATCGTCGGAAAAGATGACCCCCTCAAAACCCAGCTCTTTGCGCAGCACGGTTTTTAGCCAATACGGCGAACCGCTGGCAGGCAAATCGTCGATTTCAGTATAAATAACGTGAGCGGGCATAATGGCATCAAGCGCCTGCTCAGTAATCAGGGTACGAAATATCGCCATATCGTGCTGTCGCAACGTAGCTTCATCGCGCGGATCGCGTGGCGTCTCTTTATGCGAGTCGGCACTCACGGCACCATGTCCTGGAAAATGCTTGCCGGTGGTTTTCATTCCCGCTTCATGCATACCAGCAATAAAGCGACGCGCCACGGCTAGCGCAATCTCAGGATCTTCATGGAAGGCGCGATCACCAATGGCCGCACTGATATGCCCAATGTCCAGAACGGGCGCAAAACTGATATCAATGTCTAAAGCGATCATTTCTGCGGCCATTTGCCAGCCCGCCTGCTGTGCCAATTCACCGGCGGTTTGCCTGTCATGCAGCGCAGCGAAAGATTGCATCGCAGGTAATTGAGTGAATCCTTCACGGAAACGTTGAACGCGACCGCCTTCCTGATCTACTGCAACCACTAATCGCGTATGTGAAGCTGCGCGAATTTGCCGCACCAGCTCTGCAAGCTGGGCAGGATCATGGTAATTGCGGGCAAACAAAATCAGCCCGCCCACTAAAGGATGTTTGAGAATTTCGCGTTCTTCTGCATCCAGCTCGTAACCTTCCACGTCCAGCATCAGCGGACCGGGTAAATGTGTAGTCATGACCTAAATCCTGTGACCTTACGCAATCAGCGTAAAGCGATTAAATCTGTTCCCAGCTCTCACGAGCCATCTGTTGCAAAGCTTTTTCGCCGCTTTGCTCAGCGCGTAACTGATACCAACTAGCCATGAGTAAACGCAGCCATGGCTGCCAGTGGTTTACCTGCCGTTGTAGCTGCGCACAGGGTAATTGCGCGGCTTGTGCATAGGTTGTTAACCAACGAAGCTGTTGCGTAGGATCGGCAGCGCATACCGCTGCCAGTTCCAGTGCGATATCACCATCAGCTGCATATTCCCAATCAATAAGATGCAGACCTTCATGCGCCACAATGATGTTTCCGGCATGAACATCCATGTGAAGCGGGGCTAATCGCAGCGGCGAAGGTTCGCCAATCCGCGTTAAGCGTTGAAGCGCTTGCAGCCAGGGCAGATTGCGCTGGCGACAAAGCTGCCAGTATTGCCACAACAGTGGCAAGAGTTTGAGGCGATAACCGGTTAACGGCTGCTGATGCAAATGCCGTAACAGCGCAACGATTTGTGGCACATGTAGAGAGAATGCCTCAGGTTTCATCGCTTCGCCCTGCTGCCAGGCTAACAATAGGCCATATCGATCACCTGCCAGCGGTTTGGCCGTTAAACCGCCAGCGTGCAGCCTGTTCAAAAGGCGATATTCACGTTGACGATCGACAAACGGGATGGCAGGCTGCGGCGCAGGGCGTGCTATAAACTTTCCCTGCGCGCATTCAATGACTTGGCTTTGTCCGGTTAACCCCGCTAGCGGGGTCACACGCGCCAGAGCACTCTCACCTAAATGGCGGGCAATCATCCGCTGCATTGCAGAATTAATTCTGAGCGACGCCGTTGCCAGACCAGATAATTTCGCCGGTTTGCACCAACATCAACTGCATCTGTAGCGTTGGCGTTTTCACATCACCCTGCGCGTTGCTGTACAACACATATTGCGCATTAAGGTAACGCGCCAGGCCAATCGCCTTACTGCGCGAATTTAAGCTATCGTCTGCCGGCAATCCCAGCGTCTGTTTCGCTTGGGTAATTTGATCGGAAGAGACCAGCGTATATTTGCCATTGTTATTCAATGCATTTTGAATCGAATCGGTGGCTTTTTCACTTTGCAGTGCGCCATTGGTGCTGTTTTTAATGCGATCCACCAGCAATACGCTGCCGGCTTCAGGGCCTGCGGCATTCAGCATCTGCGCAACCAGTGGCTGCACGCTGGCATCCCAGTTGATGGTTTTAAGCTTTGGCGGCTGCGGGATCGGTTGCGGTTGCGGAATCGGTTCCGGCGCAGGAACAGGCTGAGTCGGCTCAACGGGTTGAGTCGGTTCAACCGGAGCAGGCTGTTGCTGTTTCACCACACAACCTGTAAGAATGAGCGCCATCATTAGCACTCCAGTACGATTTACACTGCGAATCACGTAACAGTCCTCAGAGATAAAGATAGAGACGAACCTTGCTGGCGGTCAGGTTGCCGAGTTGAGAAGTAACAGCAAGGCTACTAAGTGGCGGAACCGTAACGGTTTGAGCCGGTTCTTGCGGCGTGATTTCCAACCCTTTTTCGTCATACCAATAATAACGATAGTGCACAATCACCGGTGTTTCGCGTTGATTATAGAGCACGCTACTGGCACGTTTCTGGCCATCCTCTTCGTCAAGCTTAGGATCATCAGTAATGATGCCTGCCGACAGCACCGCAGACTCCATCACCAGCGATTGCGAGGTGTCAATCATCGGTTTGTCGCTGCTGCAGCCAGCCAGGCTGAGCAAGAACGGCAGGCTGATTAGCCATTGGCGCATAGCACGTTTCCGTTCAAAGGATCAGTTAGAAAGCATTGGGCCAAGCGGTTCGCCACCCAGCAGATGCATATGGATATGATAAACCTCCTGCCCGCCATGTTTATTGCAGTTAACGATTAGGCGGTAACCATTCTCATCAATGCCTTCATCACGCGCAATTTTAGCCGCAGCCGTAAACATGCGACCCAACGCGTGCTCGTGGGCTTCGGTGACATCGTTAGCAGTAGGAATTAATACGTTAGGAACAATAAGAACATGCGTGGGTGCTTTAGGTGAAATATCACGGAACGCCGTGACCAACTCATCCTGATACACCACATCAGCGGGGATTTCGCGACGAATAATTTTACTGAAAATCGTTTCTTCAGCCATGATGCAATTCCTTTAGCCTGAGTCGTAATCAATCAGTATGCGGGACAAATTTGTTTTCTTTCAACCTCAGGACCACTTTTATTGGATTGATTGCCTGCCTTTAAACCATTTCTTCGCTCTACCTTCTCACTTGCAACGCCACCCACGCTTCTGGTGCGTAATCGCCCACAAAAATGAAACACTGTTTTATAAATTAGAATTTAATCGTCCTTTTCTTTGTTATTTTGCCAAGTCCACGTAAGAGGTTGCCAAATCGCGAAGGTTTGCCCGCGCTGACGGCTCTACTTTCTAACCAATCCGAGAAAGAAGTCCGGAACGATGAAGGATGTACAGACTTTTACATACAAGGAGCACCCGTGATGCGCTCACGTAAAATTGGTCTTGGTCACTATCTGGCCTACGGCTCCGGAGATTTTCTCGGAGCGGGCACCACGGCGCTGACCGCCGCCTGGCTGTTATACTTTTACACCACCTTCTGCGGCTTAACGCCTATTGAAGCGACCCTGATCTTTGCCGCAGCACGCGTGCTCGATGCGGTAATCAGCCCATTAATGGGATTCCTGACGGATAACTTTGGCTCAACCTGGCTAGGTAAACGTTTTGGCCGTCGCAAATTCTTTATCATGCTGGGTATTCCGTGTGTCTTTAGCTACAGCCTGATGTGGATTAGTGACATGAACTTCTGGTGGTACCTCTGTACCTACCTGCTGTTCGACATGGTTTACACCATGATTTTGGTACCTTACGAAACGCTGGTGCCAGAAATGACGGATGACTTCAAACAAAAAACCCGTTTTTCAGGTGCTCGTATCGCACTGGCTCAGCTTTCAGCAATTCTTGCCGCCTTCCTGCCGGGCATTTTGTTGGGTGCGCTAGGCAAAGATAATCCTCAATCCTTTTTCTACGCCAGTTTGGTCTTCTCAGTGATTTGCGCAGTGGTGCTAACACTGGTGTGGCTCTTTACCTGGGAACGCGATGCGAGTGATTTTTCTGAAGAATCACGACGTGCAGAAGAAGAGAAGCAAAGCCTGACGTTGATGCAGAGTCTGAAGCGCTTATATGTTGAACTGGCTTCAACGCTGCGCATTCGTATTTTCCGTCAGCATCTTGGTATGTATCTTGGCGGTTACATCGCGCAGGACGTGTTTAATGCCGTCTTTACCTGGTATGTAGTGTTTGTGCTGATGCAAAGTGCGCAAATTGCCTCCAATTTAATGGGTACTATGGCAGTTCTGCAGTTTATTGCGGTAATGGGGATGATTCCGCTCTGTATCCGTATGGGACCGGCACCCGCTTACCGATTGGTGGTAGTGCTGTTTGGTCTTGCAGCGCTTTCATACGCAGGCCTGTGGTACGCCGGCATGAACGATAACTTCTCGTTACTGCTACTGATTTCAGCCGTAGCCGGTTTGGGCCGTGGCGGTATCAATTACGTTCCCTGGAATACTTATACCTATATCGCCGATGTTGATGAGGTGATCACCGGTCAGCGTCGTGAAGGTATCTTCGCCGGTATTATGACATTAACGCGTAAGGCCTCTCAGGCCGGTGCGGTGATGTTTGTCGGTATCGTTCTGCAATTGTCTGGCTTTGTATCGGGACAAGCAACCCAGGTGCCTGGCGTCAGCCATACCATTTTAGCGATTCTCAGTATTGGTACGGTCTGTGTATTGGCCTGCGGCTTCCTCGTCTCTTTGCGTTTCAAGCTCAACCTGCAGACACATACTGTGCTGCGTGAAGAAACGCTAAAAATGCGCGAAGCGAATCGCGTAGTACCTGAAGGCATCACGCCTGAAGCACGCCAGATTGTCGAAACACTGGCTGGCATGCCTTACGAAAATTTATGGGGCAATAACAACATTGGTTTTCTCAATCGAGATAAGCCCGCTGCCCCGCCGCTGCCCAATCAGCGTGCTGTACTTTCCCCCTTGACCTCGACGTTAAAAAGATAGGAATGAACCATGACTGTATTTCCTGTGAAACAAAGCGCCCTGTTGCGTCAACCTGAACATTTGCTGCCACGCAGCGAACTGGTGCAGCTGATCCAAAAATTGACGCAAAATTTAGTCAACATCACCGATGAAACGGGCGAATTTTTATTGCGCCTTGATGATGGTCGCGTGATTGATACCAAAGGCTGGGCGGGTTGGGAGTGGACACATGGCATCGGCCTGTACGGCATGCTGCACTATTATCAGCAGACGGGCGATCAACAGACGCTGAAGGTAATCGATGACTGGTTCGCCGAAAGACTGGCTGAAGGCACGCCAACAAAAAACGTGAATACTGTTTGCCCGTTCCTGACGCTCGCCTACCGCTACGAGGAAACTGGCAATGCAGCCTGGCGGCCTGTACTGGAGCGTTGGGCTGAATGGGTAATGTATGAAATGCCGCGCACTGAGCAAGGTGGCCTGCAACATATCGTTTATAACAACGAGAATCATCAACAGTTGTGGGACGACACGTTGATGATGAGCGTGATGGCTCTGGCAAAAATCGGTCAACTGCTTAATCGTGAAGAGTGGGTTGAAGAAGCCAGCTATCAGTTTTTGCTGCATACCCAATACCTGATGGATCGTCAAACTGGACTCTGGTTTCACGGCTGGAGCTTTGATGGCCGCCATAATTTTGCTAATGCGCGCTGGGCGCGTGGAAATAGCTGGTTAACCATTGTCATTCCTGACTTTTTGGAGATGATGAACTGGCCGGAACACCATGCTACACGTCGGTTTTTACAGCAGGTGTTGGAAAGTCAGGTAAAAGCATTACGAACCTGCCAACACAGCAGCGGCTTGTGGCCAACCTTACTTGATGATCCTGAGAGCTATCCAGAAGCCTCGGCTACGGCTGGATTCGCCTATGGCATTCTCAAAGCGGTGCGTAAACGTTACTTACCGGCTGAGTATGGCGAAATGGCGGAAAAAGCGTTGCGTGGCGTGATCGCCAATATCGATGATGCAGGTGAATTGAAACAGGTCTCATTTGGTACGGCGATGGGGAAAGACCTGGATTACTATCGCAACGTACCGCTGACTTCAATGCCTTATGGTCAGGCGATGGCGCTGCTTTGTCTGACTGAATATCTGCGCGTTTACCTGTAAACAGCAGGCATAAAAAAAGCCCCAATCGGGGCTTTTTGCTTTTCCAGCTTTTATAAGCTGCGGATGTAATCATCCATATCCGTTTTCAGGTTATCGGATTTAGTCCCGAAAATGGCCTGAACGCCTGAGCCTGCAATCACTACGCCACGGGCGCCAAGGTTTTTCAGCTCAGTTTGGTCAACTTTCGTGACATCCGCCACGCTGACACGTAAACGCGTGATACAGGCATCAAGGTTAGTGATGTTCTCTTTACCACCAAACGCTGTCACCAATTTACCCGCCATTTCAGTGCCGGTTGCCGAAGACTGCTCACTGATCGTTTCTTCGCGGCCTGGCGTTTTAAGGTTCAGTTTAGCGATCAACACGCGGAACACGGTGTAGTAAATCAGACCGTAAATAATACCGATAATAGGGAACAGCCAGATTTTGCTGCTGTTGCCGCTCAGTACCACAAAGTCGATTAAACCGTGTGAGAAGCTGGTGCCGTCACGCATGCCGAGCAAAATACAGATTGGGAATGCCAGACCCGCCAGGATAGCGTGGATAACATACAGAATCGGCGCCACGAACATGAACGAGAACTCGATCGGTTCGGTGATACCTGTCAGGAACGAGGTCAGCGCAGCGGAGATCATGATGCCGCCCACTTTAGCGCGGTTTTCCGGCTTGGCTGAATGCCAAATCGCAATCGCTGCCGCAGGTAAGCCATACATTTTGAACAGGAAGCCGCCAGAAAGTTTACCTGCAGTTGGGTCACCTGCCATATAGCGAGGAATGTCGCCATGGAAGACCTGACCGGCTGCGTTGGTGAATTCACCAATTTGCATCTGGAAAGGAACGTTCCAGATATGGTGCAAACCAAACGGCACCAATGCGCGCTCAACGACGCCATAGATACCAAAAGCCACAACTGGGTTTTGATAAGCCGCCCATTGCGAGAAGGTTTGAATCGCTGTACCGACAGGAGGCCAGATAAAGGAGAGTACGATACCCAAGGCGATAGCCGTTAAGCCGGAGATAATCGGTACAAAACGTTTACCGGCAAAGAAGCCAAGATATTCAGGCAGTTTGATGCGATAAAAGCGGTTGAACATGTAGGCGGCAATGGAACCCGCGATAATCCCGCCTAATACCCCAGTATCCGCGAGATGCTTGGCCTCAATCTCTGCCGCAGGCAGATGAAGCACCAATGGCGCCACCACCGCCATGGTTTTCACCATGATGCCATAAGCCACCACTGACGCTAGCGCAGAAACGCCGTCATTGTTGGTAAAGCCAAGTGCAACGCCAATCGCAAAAATCAGTGGCATGTTGGCGAATACCGATCCGCCCGCTTCTGCCATGACATGCGAAACCACGGCAGGTAACCAGCTAAAATTAGCCGAACCAACCCCTAATAAAATACCGGCAATCGGCAGAACAGATACCGGTAGCATGAGCGATTTACCGACCTTTTGAAGGTTGGCAAAAGCATTTTTAAACATAGCCTGAAGCTCCTGAGTATGAGTGCGTTTTCGCGCAGTGCGCGTGGCAAAGAGGGAGGATTCTTTACCGGTTGGCGTTATACGCCTTTGATTTATTACGAAGGGTAAAATAAATCACTAACGGGTACTTTGACGGCTATCACGTTTCCAGAAACAGACCGCTCTGCTTTAAGGAATTTCTTACTGACTCGCGCGGATTATAGGCGATAAAAAGCTGGCCATGTCACAATTTTCAAGGCCAGCCTGGCGTGATACAGATTAATTACAGCGTATAAAATAAAAAGGACTAATCGACCAGACGACTCATCGGAATATGAAACAGGTCAGAGAAGTTTTTGGTCGTCGCGGCTGCCAGGGTTTCAATATTGACCCCTTTAAGCACGGCAAGGTAATCAGCGACATCGCGGGTGTAAGCGGGCTGATTCTCTTTGCCACGGAATGGCACCGGCGCGAGATAGGGAGAATCTGTCTCAACCAGCATACGATCCAAAGGGACATAGCGCGCGGCTTCGCGAAGTTGTTCAGCATTACGGAATGTCACGATGCCCGAGAAGGAAATATAAAAACCCATGTCGAGCAGTTTGGCCGCTGTAGCCTGATCCTCAGTAAAGCAGTGCAGAACACCACCGCAGCGCTCAACCTGCTCTTCACGCAAAATCGCCAACGTATCTTCACGCGCATCGCGGGTATGCACGATAATCGGTTTGTTCAGTGCAATACCGGTACGAATATGTTCGCGAAACGAAAGCTGCTGCTGCGCTTTGGTTTCTTGCTGATAATAGTAATCCAGCCCTGTTTCGCCCAATGCGACGACGCGCGGATCAGCAGCCAGACGGCGAAACTCTTCAACATCGTAAGCATCTTCCTGATTGAGTGGGTGAACACCACAGGAAAGCGCAATATTTTCACGATCGCCGACCAGCGCTTTAAGCGTGTGGAAGCCAGGCAGTGTGGTAGCGATGGCTAGCATGAACTTGACGTCACGCGCTGCGGCTTTAGCGATCACATCATCCAGATCGCGATGGTTTTTTTCATAATCCAGGCCATCAAGATGGCAATGGGAATCAACAATAAACATACATTTTCTCGTTTGGTTTTAGCCGACCAGAGCAGGCTTAATTTTATCAGCCCAGCTTAATAAACAATCGGTTAACAGTAATTCGCGGTTAACGGCAGCCACATGCAAAAGCTGTTCACGACATTGCATCCAGTCGCGGGCGCTGGTGTTAAGAGCACTGGCAGAAAAGTGCTGCGCCAATAGCGCGACCACATCCTGACGATCAACATTGCTTAACCACTGGGTTGCGCCTTGCTGCCACTTCATGGCGTCTAACAGTAACGACAACAACCATCCAATACGCACAGCTGCATCATCCCCGTTGAGTACGGATAGCAGTTGCAATGTATCTTGCTGGAGCGCGCCAGCTAATCCATCACAGAGTTTTTGACGCGCCTGTAAACGGCTCGGCTCCAGTAACGTCATCGCAGCTGCAGGCGCGCCCGCACTTAAACGCAACGCCGATAACAGTAATTCATCGTTTTGCGGCGACTGTTTTTTCAGCCATTGCAGACTTTGCGCTTCATCAGGAGGCGATAAATGCAACGTCATGCAGCGACTGCGTAGCGTTGCTAATAAGCGAGAAGGTTCACGACTCGTTAGGAAAAACCAGCTGTTCGCGGGCGGTTCTTCCAGGGTTTTGAGTAAGGCATTCGCTGCTGCTTCACTTAATTGCGCGGCATCAGGTAACCAGACGACTTTAGCGCCGCCCTGCTGACCAAAATGGTACATTTTTTCGGTTACCTGCCGAACCGCATCAATGCCCAGCGTGCTTTTGCCTTTTTCCGCTTCCAGCCGATACCAGTCAGGATGCGTATTGGCTTGCATTAGCTGACAGCCGTGACAATGACCACAACTTTTAAGCCCTTCTCGCTGTTGGCACATCAACCAGCGACTCATTCCCCACACCAGGGCGTCATCACCCATGCCATCAATCGCCTGAATTAACAGCGCATGATGTCCGCGGCCCCCCTGATGTTGACTGATGACCTGACGATAAGGCTGATTCAGCCAGGGATACCAACTCATGCGGATTGCCCTGCTAACCAGGAAGACAACGTCGCTTTAAGTGACGCGGTCACTTCTTTAAGGGGTTGAGTCGCATCTACGCTTAAGATTGTGGGATCGTTTTCAGCCAGCATGAGGTAGCGCTCACGGGTACGTTCAAAGAATCGCAGCGATTCTTGTTCAATGCGATCCAGCTCGCCTCGCGCACGCGCACGCTGTAAACCAATCTCGGGCGTGACATCCAGATACAATGTCAGATCGGGACGAAAATCACCCAGCACCGCGTCGCGTAAGGTATGCATTAGCTCAACGTCAAGACCACGTCCACCGCCCTGATAAGCTTGGGAAGAGAGATCGTGCCGATCGCCAATAACCCAGGCACCACGCGCTAAGGCTGGTTTGATAACCGTTTCAACCAGCTGAACGCGGGCTGCGTACAGCATGAGCAATTCTGCTTTATCTGTAACCTGTTCGCCTTCAATGCCTTGCTTAACTAATACGCGCAACTGCTCAGCTAAAGGTGTTCCGCCTGGCTCTCGTGTAAAAACAATATCCTGGATACCTTTCTCACGCAGCGTCTCAACAATCGCATTACGAGCGGTGGTTTTACCGGCGCCTTCAAGACCTTCAATGACGATAAACTTACTTTTCATTTTTTTCCTTCAACGCGAGCCGATAAGCCTGAACGGCACGATTATGGCTAGCGAGATTGGTGGTAAAGGTGTGCCCGCCTTTGCCATCAGCAACAAAATAGAGGTAATTGGTTTTTTCTGGATGTGCCGCTGCGTCTAATGACGCTTTGCTTGGCATCGCAATCGGCCCTGGCGGCAAACCGTTAATGGTATAGGTATTGTAATCGGTTGGTGCATCGAGATCTTTACGGGTCAGAGTGCCGGTATAGTTATCACCCATCCCATAAATCACCGTAGGATCGGTCTGCAGACGCATGCCAGTCCGTAAGCGGTTGATAAACACTGAAGCGACTCGGGCGCGCTCTTCGCTCACGCCCGTTTCTTTTTCAATGATCGAAGCCATGGTGACCAGCTGTTGCTGGTTTTTATAAGGCAGATTGTCCGCACGCCCTTTCCACACTTCATCCGTCGTTTTACTCATTCGCGTATGTGCCCGCTCAAGTATCGCCATATCGCTTGTGTTTGCAGTATAGAGATAGGTATCCGGGTAAAAACCACCTTCCAGCTGACTTTGTTCAACCTTGAGCTTGTCGGCTAATGTCGCGAACTGATCGTCTTGTAAAGTGTGTTTGATATAGGGCGCCGTGCGTAACGCACTCAACCATTCCTTGAGCCGCTGCCCTTCAACAAACCGTAGAGGAAATTGCGCCTCTTTACCGCTTGCTAATAGCTGCAGCAAGCTGCGCACAGTCATGCCTTGCTCTAGCCGGTAAGTTCCCGCTTTAAAGGTTGCTAATTCGGGTTCCAGCTTAAGCAACGCACCAAACCAGATGCTGTGTGGAATAATATGCTGGCTTTCAAGCTGCGCTTCTAATGCTACTCGTCCGGTGCCTGCCGGCAGCGTGTAGATGGTTTCCTGATGCAACGTTAAAGGGGTCGACGCAAATTGTTTAACCTGCCAGTAACTAAAGGCAGCCGCGAGACCCAAAATCATCACTGTTGCGGTAAGAATTTTTTTACTTCGGCTCATGTTTCTTCCATTTTTTTACAGCTTTTCTGCAACTGGTTAAACAGCGTGCGTTGGTTAAAGTTCACCGCATCTATCTGTCTGACCGGTAAAACCGGCATTAACGCGTTACAAATAATCACTTCATCTGCCGCTAAAATCTCTGCAGGCTTGCTTTGAACTATCTGACACGTTTGGCCTGCTGCACTCAGTTGCGATAGCAGGTAGCGGCGCATAATTCCGTTAACGCCAGACGTTTCCAGCGTCGGGGTAAAGATAGCGTCACCTTTTCGCCAAAATAAATTGGCCGCGCAACATTCCACTACCCAGCCCTGAGTATCAAGCACCAAGGCTTCATCCGCATCTGTCTGGTCAAGATGAGCGCGAATCATCACCTGCTCAAGACGATTAAGATGCTTTAGCCCGGCAAATTGTGTGCTGCGCGCTAAGTTAATAGGGCTAATAGCAAGCTTTACACCTTGCTGCTGCAGTTGAATATAGTGCTGTGGCCACGGCGACAAGGCTATTATTCGCGTAGGCTTACCGCAACCGATGCGGCTATAGCCCCGCCCGCCAACGCCCGCGCTAATGATCACTTTTAATACCGCCTGCTGCTGACGTTGAGCAGCATTGCGCATCTCATTTTCGAGCTGTTGCCAATCCACATCGTAAAGCCACAGCTGTTCGCAACTCTCTTTTAACCGTTGTAAATGCCGTTCTAATAGCAGGATTTGCCCGTTTTTTATAGCAGCGGTGGTAAAACACCCATCGCCGAAATGTGCCGCACGATCACTGGCAGGAAGCTGATTTTGCTCGATACCGTTAATCCACATCCATCATCCTCCGGTTGCCTGTTTGTTCTATCTTAACGATTCAGAAAGATGTGATCAGTACCAGAGCGTGACTAAATATAAAAAAAGGCCCGCATTGCGGGCCTTTTTAGCAGAGCAGGTAGATCAAACTTTACGGAAAATCAGCGAACCGTTGGTACCGCCAAAACCGAAGGAGTTGCATAAGGTGTATTCCAGACCATTTACCTGACGTGCCGTATGTGGGATGAAATCGAGATCACAGCCTTCATCCGGGTTATCGAGGTTAATCGTTGGTGGAACTACCTGGTCACGCAGTGCGAGAATCGAATAAATTGACTCTACGGCACCTGCAGCACCCAGTAAGTGACCTGTCATTGATTTAGTTGAGCTCACCATGACGGTTTTCGCTGCTTCACCAAATACAGATTTCACTGCCTGCGCTTCCGCTTTATCACCCGCTGGCGTAGAGGTGCCGTGTGCGTTGACATAGCCGATTAGCTCTGGTGAGAGTTGTGCATCACGCAGTGCATTTACCATAGCGGCAGCAGCACCAGCGCCATCTTCTGGCGGAGAGGTCATATGATAGGCATCGCTGCTCATACCAAAGCCGACGACTTCCGCATAGATTTTAGCGCCACGCTTCTTAGCATGCTCATACTCTTCAAGAACGACCATGCCAGCACCGTCGCCAAGTACAAAACCGTCACGATCTTTATCCCACGGGCGGCTTGCCGCTTGCGGGTTTTCGTTACGAGTAGAGAGCGCACGCGCCGCACCGAATCCACCAACACCAAGCGGTGTACTGGCTTTTTCAGCACCGCCGGCCACCATAACGTCAGCATCGTTATACGCAATGATACGCGCAGCATGACCGATGTTATGTACGCCAGACGTACATGCCGTTGCGATAGAGATGCTAGGGCCTTTAAGGCCGTACATGATGGTTAAATGTCCCGCCACCATGTTTACAATGGTTGAAGGTACAAAGAACGGACTAATTTTACGCGGGCCGCCGTTTACGAGTGAAGTGTGGTTATCTTCGATCAACCCCAATCCACCAATTCCGGAACCAATTGCCGCACCTATACGACCAGCATTTTCATCGGTTACAACTAAACCGCTGTCCTGCATAGCCTGAATGCCAGCAACGATACCATATTGGATGAAGTCATCCATCTTGCGCTGATCTTTGCGCGAGATGTAGTCATCACAATTAAAATCTCTCACTAAGCCCGCAAAGCGTGTTGCGTAGGCACTAGTATCAAAATGGTCGATCAGGCTGATGCCGCTCTGACCGGCAAGGAGAGCACTCCAGGTAGACTCTACGGTATTGCCGACAGGAGACAACATGCCAAGACCAGTCACAACTACACGACGCTTAGACACGTTCGTCCTCCAGGGAGGGGAAAAAAGAACTATGTGGGACAAACATAAAACTCAGGCGGTCGAGTGACCGCCTGACGGTATTCATTAGGCTTTGTGGCTATTGATATAGTCGATCGCTGCCTGAACGGTGGTGATTTTCTCAGCTTCTTCGTCTGGAATTTCAGTATCAAACTCTTCTTCCAGAGCCATAACCAGCTCAACGGTATCAAGAGAATCGGCACCCAGGTCTTCTACGAAAGATGCAGAGTTGGTTACTTCTTCCTCTTTCACACCCAGCTGCTCACCAATGATTTTCTTAACGCGTTGTTCGATATCGCTCATACTATTTAATTTCCTATCAAAACTCGCTTTCGCGATGGTTTTCGTAGTGTATAAAATGTTGAAAAAGATGCAACAAAATCCCGGCTGGTCTAACCACGATTTACGTTATTTTGCGGTTTTTCCCGCAAATAATGCAAATGGTTTCGTGATTATCAGACCATGTACATGCCGCCATTGACGTGCAGCGTCTCACCCGTGATGTAGGCTGCTTCGTCAGAGGCTAAGAATGCAACAGCATTGGCGATTTCTTGCGCGTCGCCTAAGCGACCTGCAGGTACTTCCGCCAAAATACCAGAACGTTGATCTTCGTTCAGTGCCCGCGTCATGTCCGTTTCAATAAAGCCCGGTGCCACGACGTTGACCGTAATGCCACGTGACGCGATTTCACGCGCCAGTGATTTGCTAAAGCCAATTAAACCCGCTTTTGCTGCAGCGTAGTTTGCTTGGCCCGCGTTACCCATGGTCCCAACAACGGAACCAATGGTGATTATACGGCCCACGCGTTTTTTCATCATGGCACGCAAAACCGCCTTGGAAAGACGGAAGACGGAAGAGAGGTTGGTATCTAAGATATCCTGCCACTCATCGTCTTTCATGCGCATCAGCAGATTATCACGCGTAATGCCTGCATTATTGACTAAAATGTCCACTTCGCCAAATTCAGCGCGAATTTTCTCTAAAACGCTTTCGATCGATGCGGCGTCTGTCACGTTCAGCAGCAGACCTTTACCGTTATCACCAAGGTAAGCACTGATTGCATCGGCACCGCTTTGGCTGGTTGCGGTTCCAACCACTTTAGCACCACGTGCCGCCAGGGTTTCCGCAATCGCACGGCCAATGCCGCGACTCGCGCCGGTTACCAGCGCAACTTTACCTTCAAAACTCATGTTATTCCTCTTATTCCTGTCCTAGCGCACTTTTTAACGAGGCAGTATCGTTAACGGCTGCAGCAGTCAGGCTATCGACAATACGTTTGGTCAAACCGGTCAGGACTTTACCTGGACCCATTTCCATTAACTGTGTTACGCCTTGAGATGCCATCGCCTCGACACTTTCTGTCCAGCGTACCGGACTATAAAGCTGACGAACTAATGCATGACGAATCGCATCTGCATCCGATTCAGCTTTAACATCTACGTTGTTAATAACCGGAACAGACGGTGCATTAAAGGTAATGTCTTGCAGCGCAATGGCTAATTTATCAGCAGCGGGCTTCATCAACGCACAGTGCGAAGGGACGCTAACCGGTAAAGGCAGCGCACGCTTAGCGCCTGCAGCTTTGCATGCTGCACCAGCACGTTCAACGGCTTCTTTATTGCCGGCAATAACAACCTGACCTGGCGAATTGAAATTTACTGGCGAAACAACTTGTCCCTGCGCGCTTTCTTCACACGCCTGGCGGATTGCCGCATCATCCAGACCAATAATCGCCTGCATTGCTCCCGTGCCTTCCGGCACAGCTTCTTGCATCAGCTTGCCACGCAACTCAACTAATTTAATGGCATCGGCAAAATTCAGTACGCCAGCACAAACCAGCGCAGAGTATTCACCTAAGCTATGCCCTGCCATCAAAACCGGTTGCTCACCGCCCTGCTGCTGCCATACACGATAGATAGCGACCGATGCCGCCAACAGCGCTGGCTGTGTTTGCCAGGTTTTATTCAGTTCTTCGACCGGACCTTGGCTAACGAGCTGCCATAAGTCGTAGCCCAGCGTGTCAGACGCTTCGCGGAAAGTCTCTTCCACCAGCGGATAGGCTGCGGCCAAATCAGCCAGCATACCCACAGATTGTGAGCCCTGACCTGGGAAAACAAAAGCAAATTGCGTCATTTTCAGTTCCTGTCAATCAAAAGCGAACCAGCGCAGAGCCCCAGGTGAAACCGCCACCAAAGGCCTCCAGCAGAATGAGTTGTCCGGGTTTGATACGGCCATCGCGTACCGCTTCATCAAGTGCGCTTGGCACCGACGCCGCAGAGGTGTTGCCGTGGCGATCCAGTGTTACGACCACTTTATCCATGGTCATACCTAATTTTTTCGCCGTTGCGCTAATAATGCGTAGGTTTGCCTGATGGGGCACCAGCCAGTCGAGCATCTCACGATCGAGATTATTGGCCTGTAACGTTTCATCAACGATATGCGCCAGCTCAGTAACCGCAACTTTAAAGACTTCATTACCTGCCATCGTAAGATAGGCGGGTTGATCCTGCTTCGCACGATCCTGATAGGGTAAGGTCAGCAACTGGGCATAGCGACCATCAGCGTGCAGATGGGTTGAAATAATGCCCTGCTCTTCGCTCGGTCCGAGAACGACCGCGCCAGCGCCATCACCAAACAGAATAATAGTGCCGCGATCATTGGGATCCAAAGTACGTGCAAGCACATCAGCACCAATCACCAACGCATGCTTAACTGCACCGTTTTTGATGTACTGATCGGCAACACTCAACGCATATGTGAAACCTGCACATGCTGCAGCAAGGTCAAAAGCTGCGCAGTCTTTAATGTCCAGCATTTGCTGAATCATACAGGCTGAGCTTGGGAAAGCATGGCTGGACGATGTTGTGGCGACGATAATCAGTCCAACATCATTGGCTTCAACACCCGCCATTTCAAGCGCGCGTTGGGCTGCTTGTGAACCCATGCTTGCAACAGTCTCATCTGGCGCTGCAATGCGTCGCTCACGGATGCCGGTACGGGTAACAATCCACTCGTCCGAAGTCTCAACCATTTTTTCCAGATCGGCATTTGTGCGAACCTGGCTGGGCAAATAACTGCCCGTACCGATAATTTTGGTAAACATCTAGGCTTTGTCACTCCTGGCTAATACAGCGTCTAGGCGCGCAGCAATTCGTTCTGAAACTTGCCGCCGCACCGCCTGCTCTGCCTGTTCTATCGCCACGGCGAACGCACACTGATTGGCTGCGCCATGGCTTTTGATCACTGTCCCGCGCAATCCTAACAGACAAGCGCCATTGTACTGGTCGGGGTTGAGATGTCCGAAGCGCTTAGCCAGACGTTTTTGGATCCAACGTCCCAGCAACTTCAACCACCATGACCGCTTTTTGCCTTCGCCTGATGATTTGAGCAGCGAAAGAAACATTCTTACCACGCCTTCCATAGTCTTCAACGTGACGTTTCCGACGAAACCATCACACACCAGCACATCCGTTTTGCCCGTGAGGAGTTCGTTAGCTTCAAGGTAACCAATATAGTTTATTTGCGGGGTTTCTCTTAGGGTTTCCGCTGCTTCGCGGATACTTTCAAGCCCTTTGGTCTCTTCCTGACCAATATTGAGAAGCGCTACGCGGGGTTTATTGATGCCAAGCACCTCTTCCGCCATTACCGCGCCCATCACCGCAAATTGCACCAACATTGCACTGTCCGAATTAACGTTGGCACCTAAATCTAACACCACTGTTTTGCCCTGCTGCTGATGAGGTAAAACAGACATCAGCGCCGGACGTTCAATGCCCTTCAGCGGCTTCAACAGCATTTTTGCCAGACCCATCAATGCGCCGGTATTACCCGCACTGACGCAGGCTTGCGCACGCCCCTCTTTTACCAATTCTAACGCCACGCGCATTGAGCTGCCGCGACTGTTTCGGATGGCTTGAGCGGGCCGCGCATCACTTGCAATAACCGATTCGGCAGGAATGACCTGCAAACGCCCCAGTAAGGAGGAATCCGTTTTGGCAAGCAATGGCATGAGGGTGTCGGGATTGCCGACCAGAAGAAGGTATAATTGCGTATGAGAGGCCAGTGCCTGCAATGCTGCAGGCACTGTCACGCAAGGACCGAAGTCCCCGCCCATGGCATCAATCGCCAGGGTCAAACGTGTCAAGGTATCGCCTTGCTAAGCGCAAGTCTTATTTAACGATAACCTTGCGACCGCGGTAGTAACCATCCGCAGTGATGTGGTGACGCAGATGAGTTTCGCCAGAAACTTTATCTACTGACAGAGTTGCAGTGGTCAGCGCATCGTGCGAACGACGCATGCCACGCTTAGAACGGGTGGGTTTATTCTGTTGTACGGCCATGGACCTTACTCCTATTACTTACGCTTTAAACTGGCTAATACGGCAAATGGGTTTGGTTTTTCGACCTCTTCAGGCAATTTACCAAAGACCATGTCCGCCTCGGACACTTCACAGTGTTCAGAATCATGCACCGGAACGACAGGCAGCGCGAGGATCACTTCATCCTCAACGACGGCCAACAGATCGATTTCACCATACTCGTTGACATCGACCGGCTCGTACGCTTCCGGCAACGCTTCGGCCTGCTCTTCAGAAGAAACAGGGCTAAAGCAATAGCTTACGTGGACATGATGCGGAAACACCTGGTTGCAGCGTTGGCAGCGCAACGTCACTTGTACATCAGCAGTACCAGTCAGTACTGCCAGACGTTGGTTGTCTACCGCAAACGACATGGAGCATTCTACATCACTGTCCACACTAACGACCGACTCGGCCACGCGCTCCACCTGTACAGGTGTGTACACACCTTGATAATCAAGGCGTTTTTGAGCGGTGCGGACGGGGTCCAGCGTTAGGGGTAATTTTACCTTTTGCATAGGGCGCGCATATTAACTTTGTAATCTTATAGAGTCAAAGAAAAAGGCCGGTTTACAGCATCTTTCAACCACTATTCGCATCCAGTGCGGCACACAGTTTAAAATGACTGTCACCAATTCGCTATCAATATTGAAAAAAAATGACGGCATCGATTCTTTTAGCATCCACCTCACCCTTTCGTCAGGCGTTATTAACCAAACTCGGTCTGACCTTTGTTACCGATTCACCCAACGTTGATGAAACAGCGTTACCCGGAGAAAACGCCGAAACATTGGTGAAACGTCTTGCAGTGGCAAAAGCCCAGGCGCTGGCAGAAACCTATCCTGAACACTGGATTATCGGTTCAGATCAGGTTTGTGTGTTAGATGGAGAGATTACTGGCAAGCCGCATACCGTAGAAAATGCGCATAATCAATTACGCGCAGCCAGCGGTAATAGCATAACGTTTTACACAGGTTTAGCGTTATACCATCCCAGCAGCCAGCGTTTAATCCAGTGTTGCGAACCGTTTATCGTACATTTCCGTGATTTAAGTGACGATGAGATCACAAATTATATAAAGAAAGAACAGCCGCTTCAGTGCGCAGGCAGTTTTAAAAGTGAAGGAATGGGAATTTGTTTATTTGAACGTCTTGAAGGGCGTGATCCAAATACGTTAATTGGCTTACCGCTTATTGCGCTCAACGCGATGTTGCGAGAGGCAGGCATCAATCCCTTGCTGGACTGATGCCCAATGCGTCAGCTTTTTTGCTGACGCAGCTTCTCCAGACAACGCTTCAATCCATCATCCAGCGGCGCTTCCATTCGCATGATTTCGCCAGTGTTAGGATGCGTAAACGTCAGCGCAGCCGCGTGCAAAAACAGGCGTTTCAGCCCCGTTGATGCCAGCTGGCTATCAAAATCACGCTCACCGTAGCGATCGTCAAACGCAATAGGATGTCCAGCATGCAGCGTGTGTACACGAATCTGATGGGTTCTTCCCGTTACCGGGCTGGCCTTAACCAACGTCGCAAACTCAAACCGCTCTTCAACCTTGAAACGCGTTTCTGAGGGTTTACCTTCGGCATTCACCCGCACAACACGTTCGCCACTTTGTAAAATGTTTTTGAGCAGCGGCGCTTGCACCACTTTCAGATGCGAAGGCCAGTTGCCACGCACCAATGCCAGATAATCTTTCTGCATGCCTTTTTCACGCAACTGCTCATGCAGCGAACGCAGTGCTGAACGTTTTTTGGCGACCAGCAAAATACCGGACGTGTCGCGATCAAGACGATGAACCAATTCAAGGAAGCGCGCTTCCGGGCGCAACGCACGCAAGCCTTCAATTACGCCGAAGCTCAAGCCGCTGCCGCCGTGCACTGCGGTTCCTGATGGCTTATTCATCAACAACAAATAGTCATCTTCATATAAAATGGCATCGGCCAGCGACGCCACTTTTGCCAGCTTAGGTGAGACCGCATCTTCATCACGCTCAGCCACGCGTACGGGCGGGATACGCACTTCATCGCCCTCTTCCAGTTTGTATTCGGGCTTAATACGTTTTTTGTTTACCCGCACTTCACCTTTACGGACGATGCGATAAATCATGCTTTTTGGCACACCCTTGAGTTGGGTGCGCAAAAAGTTATCAATTCTTTGACCGGCATTTTCAGCCGTGATGGCGACAAAGTGTACGCCAGGATTCTCTGTTTTCATGGCCGCGATTCTAAATAGTGTCCCCAGATAGCGCCACCCCTTTTTCTGTGCTTAACTCTTTCGTGTTGCTGGTTTAAGCGAATCGGATGCTGTTTTTTTCAACGATGCGCCTAATCACCCGCCATATTAGCGAGTTAAATGTAAAGAAACTTTATCAGGCTGTTAAAGTCGCCTTGCTATATGAAGGTTAGCAATGGAATAATGCTTAAGTTTCTTACCTTGAGAGTTTCAAGGCAGAAAACAGCGAAATTAGTCATTTTGCCGGATTGAGCAGACACGCAGCAATGGCGTAAGACGTAATGCGAAATCAGGCACTTAGCGGGCTGCGGGTTGCGGCCTGGACAGAAGTTTGGAATGCACGGGTTTTCAAATTCTCTCTGGCATTTCCACTATCTGGTGCTGTTATTCCTTATGAAAAACAGGCCACCGACGTTATTTGCGCCCCCCGCGCGGTCGACAACCGTGAGATTGACGACATTGCACTCAGTCACGGGGCCATCGGTTGATACTCGTCCAGGGTAACTATGCCCGCAGCTTTAATCACTCATGAAAGAATAACGAGTAAGTCACGATGAAAAGAATGTTAATAAACGCAACTCAGCAGGAGGAGTTGCGCGTTGCCCTGGTTGACGGTCAACGTCTGTACGATCTGGATATCGAAAGTCCCGGACACGAGCAGAAAAAGGCCAATATCTACAAAGGTAAAATCACCCGTATTGAACCCAGCCTTGAAGCTGCGTTTGTCGATTACGGCGCTGAACGTCACGGTTTCCTCCCTCTAAAAGAAATTTCCCGCGAATACTTCCCAGCCAGTTATAACTCACATGGTCGTCCGAACATCAAAGACGTATTGCGTGAAGGCCAGGAAGTGATCGTTCAGATCGATAAAGAAGAGCGCGGCAATAAAGGCGCAGCGTTAACCACCTTTATCTCTCTGGCGGGCAGCTATTTGGTACTGATGCCAAACAACCCGCGTGCGGGTGGTATCTCGCGTCGTATCGAAGGTGACGATCGCACTGAGCTGAAAGAAGCGCTCTCAGCGCTGGAACTGCCAGAAAACATGGGTCTGATTGTGCGTACCGCTGGTGTCGGCAAATCAGCCGAATCGCTGCAGTGGGACCTCAGCTTCCGCATCAAGCATTGGGAAGCGATCAAAAAAGCCGCTGACAGTCGCCCTGCTCCGTTCCTGATTCATCAGGAAAGCAATGTGATTGTACGCGCTTTCCGCGATTATCTACGCCAGGATATCGGTGAAATTCTTATCGATAATCCAAAAGTTTTGGAACTGGCACGTCAGCATATCGCTGCGCTGGGCCGTCCAGACTTCAGCAGTAAAATTAAACTGTACACCGGTGAAATCCCGCTGTTCAGCCATTATCAGATTGAGTCCCAGATCGAGTCCGCTTTCCAACGCGAAGTGCGTCTGCCATCAGGCGGCTCGATTGTTATCGACAGTACCGAAGCGCTGACCGCGATTGACATCAACTCAGCGCGTGCAACGCGCGGTGGTGACATCGAAGAAACCGCCTTCAACACCAACCTTGAAGCCGCAGACGAAATTGCGCGTCAACTCCGTCTGCGTGACCTTGGTGGCCTGATTGTTATCGATTTCATCGATATGACCCCGGTTCGCCATCAGCGCGCGGTTGAGAATCGCCTGCGTGAAGCCGTTCGCCAGGATCGCGCCCGTATTCAAATCAGCCATATTTCACGCTTCGGCCTGCTCGAAATGTCCCGTCAGCGCCTGAGCCCGTCATTGGGCGAATCCAGTCATCACGTTTGCCCACGTTGTAGCGGTACCGGCACTATTCGTGATAACGAATCGCTGTCACTCTCTATTCTGCGCCTGATTGAAGAAGAAGCGCTGAAAGACAACACCAAAGAAGTTCACGCGATAGTTCCGGTTCAGGTTGCCTCTTACCTGCTGAATGAAAAACGTGAAGCGGTTAATGCTATTGAGAAGCGTCAGGGTGGCGTGCGTGCGGTTATCGTCCCGGATGATCGGATGGAAACACCGCACTATTCCGTGTTGCGCGTCCGTACTGGCGAAGAGACACAAACCCTTAGTTATCATTTGCCAAAGCTGCATGAAGCAGAAATGGCGATGCCGTCTGAAGAAGAACACGCTGAACGCCGTCGTCCAGAGCAGCCTGCTCTTGCTGCTTTCGTGATGCCAGATGCACCACCAGCGCCTGTTGAAGTTGCGCCTGCAGCGCCAGTTGCAGAAGCGAAACCCGCGGTTAAGGCGGCACCAGAAGCGCAAGCAAACGCAGCAGCCAGCACCGGTTTCTTGGGTCGCTTGTTTGGTGGGCTTAAAAAGCTGTTTGCCGGTGAAGAAACGCCTGCCGCTGCGCCTGCACCTGCTGTTGAAACCGAAACTGAGCCGAAAAAAGCCAGTGACGATGAAAACGGTAATCAGCGCGGCGATCGTCGTAATAACCGTCGTAATAACAATCGTCGCGAGCGTACGCCGCGTAACGGTGATAATACGCAAGCGCGTGATAACCGCGAACCGCGCGAAAACCGTGAACCGCGTGAGAATCGCGAACCGCGTGAAAACCGTGAGCCGCGTGACAACAATGGTGATAATCGCCGCAACAAGCGTCCTTCAACGCCGAACGACGTGCGCGAAGAGCGTCCAGTCCTGAGCGATGAAGCACGCCAGCAGCGTGATGAGCAGCAGCAGCAACGCCGTGAGCAGCGTGCCGAGCGCCAGCGTCGTCGTCAGGAAGAGAAACGTGCCCAACAGGACGCGCCAAAACCTGTTGAAGTTGCATCGGTTGACATCATTGAAGCTCCCGAAGCGCTGGAAGATGAGCGCGTACAGGTGCTGCCGCGTCGTAAACCGCGTCAGCTTACGCAGAAAGTGCGTGTGGGTGATGCCATCGAGCAGCCGCTGGTTCAGGCTGAAGCGCCAGTCAAGCAAGAAGAAGTGCGCCAGGTTCAACCGCTGATTGAAGCGCCGCAGGTAGAAGAGCAGTTGGATGATACCGAAGGCCGTGACAGCAACAACATGCCGCGCCGTTCACGTCGCTCACCGCGCCATCTGCGTGTAAGTGGACAGCGTCGTCGTCGCTATCGTGATGAGCGTTATCCAACGCAATCTGCTATGCCATTAGAAGCTGCCGCAGCTTCACCGGAAATGGCTTCAGGTAAAGTTTGGGTGCGTTATCCTGTCAGTCAGGCTAATGAAGAGCTGGCGACACAAGATACTCAGAACGAAGCGCCAGATTACAGCCGTCAGGAAACGGCCGCTGCAGTGGCAATTCCAGCTGCAGTTGAATCAACTGAAGCCGTTGCACCACAACAGGCGCCGGTTCAATACGCTGAACCACAAGCTGAAACCCCGGTTGCCATTGTGAATACGGATGACACCACGGCTATCGAAGCGCCAGTTAATGAAGAGCCTTCAGTGATTCCTGCTGCTGCAGAAGCTAAAGCAGAAGTTATTGCTGAGCAGGCAAAACCCGCTGCTCCGGTGATCGAAGCGCCTTCAGTACAGCAACCTGATGCAGTTTCTGATGCAGTTTCTGAGCCAGCGACCGAAACCGAACGTTCTACTGCGTTCACGGCCCCGGCCACTGAGCAGCCAGCAGAGATTGCTGAGCATTCAGCCGTTGAAGTCAGTCCGCGCCTTGAAGCACAGGTTGAAGAAGTGCTGAATGCGCCAGTTGCAGCGGATGCAGACGTTACGCCAGTAAGCGAACCGCATGCACCCGTCGCAGCGCGTGATAGCGCCCCTGCTGTGCCAAACGATGGCACTCGCTGGAAGCACTTCGCTTCTGCGCCGATGACCAAGGCACCTGCGCCAATTTGGCAGCCAGAGCCTGTTCGTCATAGCGACTGGGTACGTCCGACTTACCAGTTTGACGGAAGAGGTTCTGCTGGCGGTCACAGCGCAACTCACCAGTCGACCGCGCCGGCCACCAAGCCGTAAGCATTACACATGCATTAAATCTAACCCCGGCACCTGCCGGGGTTTTTTATTGCTTACAACGTGGCGCGGCACATGAAATCACAGACAAAAAAAATCCCACTGCCTCTTGTGAAGGCCGTGGGAGAAAACAAGCGCATCCGGTTAAAATACGCTTAAATTTGCAGGTCAGATTAGGAATTCAGTTGGAACAGCGACAGCTGAGACATATCAGTAAAGGTCTTATACGCTGCCTGAAGTGCAGTCTGCTGCATGGTGTAGCTAGAGATCGCCTGAGTGTAATCAACGTCAACTAAGTCACTCATCTGGGTACTGTAAATCACGTCGCGATCGTCGCCCTGTGCATCCAGCGTATCAAGCTCGGAGAGCTGCGTACCAATCGTAGAACGTACGCTCAATACGTTGTTCAGGGAGTTGCTCAAACCACGGTTGGTTTTATCCATTGCATCCTGAAACGTCTTTTGGGTCGCCTCATCTGCATCAGCTTGCGGCACTTTCAGGGCAGCGATGGCGCTGTCCAGCATGGCAAACAGATTGGTTTCACTGGCGCTACCGTCTGGCTCTGCCGTGGAGTTGCCGGTGATTGACATAAAAATATCATCACCCGTATGGCCAACCGTCATTGTGCGGCTGCTGTCCACTTTCTGCGTGATAGCGTCAGTTCCACCGGCATAGGTCACGCCCGTCGTCGCATCATCAACAAAAGGGGCACTGTCCGTTTTATATCCGGCAAAGATATAGCGGCCATTACCATCTTTACTGTTAGCCTGATTGAGCAACTGTGCACGTATTCCTTCCAGCTGCGTTGCGATTGAGCCACGGTCGTCATCACTCAAGGTACCGGTTGAGCCATAAACAATCAGCGTTTGCGCATCCTGAATACTGCTCGTCACGCTGCTTAACGCATTCTCTTCCATCGACAAACCCTGGCTGGCAAAGGTGCGAGCCACAGCATACTGGCTGCTTTGCGCCTGCGTTTGTGACAACACTACCGAGCGCGATGCTGCAATAGGGTCATCAGAAGGATTTGTTACGCGGCGACCGCTGGAAAGCTGTTCGCCGACTTTCAGCCAGGAAGATTGCGAATCGGTAATACCGCGCACCTGCTGGTTAAAGATCATGTTGGTACTGATACGCATAGTGTCCTCTACCCTTAGCGGATGCTCATCAAGGCATCAAAAATGGCGCTGGCGGTTTGCAGCACTTGCGCATTCGCCATGTAATATTGCTGATACTTAGTCAGGTTGGCGTACTCTTCATCGAGGTTAACGCCGGAAACAGATTGCTGGCGATCGGTGAGCTGATTCACTACGTTTTCCTGCGTGGTGCTGGCGGTCTCCAGCGAGCTGGTTTTGTTCCCCACGGTGCTGACGATACTGGCGTAAGCCTGTGCCAACGTCGCGTTGCCGTTCACCACATTAGCATCTTGTAAATCCAGTAGTTTCTGCGCGTTACGGTTGTCGCTTTCACCGCCAGTGGCACCCGCAGCAGCAATCTGTGTTTCATCAGTGATCGCTACCGACATACCCGCGATAACGTTTTGCACGGGCTTAACGACAAAGCTGTCGTTTTTTGCCGCAGTGCCGCTTACGTTCAGGGTCAGGCCATCAAAACTCAGCGTAGTGTCGGTGCCAGAGGTCACAGGCGTTAAGCTGATTTTTACATTGTCAGACGCGCGTGTAGCGGTCCAGTTTGTACCGTCATAACTTACGGTGTAGTTAGAGGCTTTCAGCGCGCTGCTGTCACTCCACTCCGCTGTCACGGTCGCGCCAGGTTGGCTGTTCTTGCTGTTGCTCAATACGGTCGGGCTGCCGATGTTAAAGAAATCCACACCCTGATCGCCGTTGCTGTCAAAACCTTCTTTATGCACTTCGTTGAAGCTGGTGGTAAACGCCGCCGCCAGTTGCCCCAGCTGGTTCTGTGCCAGATCAAGATCCTGAGTACGGAACGCTAATATTCCGCCCAGCGAGCCGGTAGTCAGCAATTTTTCTGGAATCTCAACGTTGCCCGCGGTTTTATCGACGTAGCCCACGGTGGTGCGGGTTGGATCGCTGCTGGAATTCATCGCCACTAAATCAGTGGATTTGTTGCCATTCACCAGCGTCAGGCCGTTAGCCATGGACACCACGTAAGCGCCATCCTGTTGTGAAACTGACACGCCAACGACGTTATTCAGATCATTGACCAACTGATCGCGTTGATCGAGCAGGTTATTAGGCGCATCGCCATTGCCGGTAGTCAGTTTGGCAATTTGCTTGTTTAGATCGGCAATCTGCGTCGTGTAAGTATTGATCTGATCAACACTTGAGGTGACATCGGTATTAACGCTGCTTTGCATGTTGGTCAGGTACTGAGAAGTACTCTGGAACTGATTGACCAAACCCTGAGCATAACTGAGCATGGATTGGCGCGCAGAAGGATCATCTGCATTGCTCACCACGTTCTGCAGGTTGGTATAGAAACTTTGAATAGACGTCGACAGGCTGGTGGTTGAGGTCGACAACAGATCATCGATATTTGAAATCTGATTATATTGCGTATTAACCGCGCTGTAAGTCGCACTGGAGCCTCGCAACTGTGATGTGATGAACTCATCATATTCACGCTGCACACCGCTGATATTTACACCGTTGCCGTAATAGCTGCTGCCCTGCAACGTGCTATTAGCCTGCGCCAAAATAGTGGTTTGACGCGAATAGCCCGCCACAGTGTAATTAGTGATGTTATTGCTGGTGGTGCTTAATGCAGCCTGCGCGGCACTCAATCCGCTCATAGCGGAGTTAATTATGCTGGACATCTCGGTTCCTTACATTCCCCGTCAACCGGGCTGGCAGTCATCAATCTGGGTGCCAACGCGCACAAGCGCCCTTGGCTTATGATGTTGTTATCGGCGTGCTTAAGTGAAACTTGAGGCAGATTTATCAGAACAAATCGTTTAAATCCTGGCTGTAAGCCTTGACCACCTTTTCACCCATGTTTTTGAATTGTTGGATCATTCCCACTAATTTTTGGGCATATTTAGGATCGGTAGCGTAACCCGCAGCCTGTAAAGCTTGCGCGCCCTGTTCGGCGCTTGAGGCGTTGGCAACCGCGGCATAGCGCGGGTTATTTGCGATCAGCTTGACGTAGTCGGTTAACGCTTCGAAATAGGAGTTGTAAACGCGGAAGCTGGCGCGCACTTTTTTGGCTTCGCCCTGTTCATATTCCGTGGTCATGATATCGGTGGTTTCACCTTTCCAGCCGCTGCTGGCCTTGATACCGAACACGTTGTAACTCGGCTTACCGTCACGCGTGAGGATTTGGCGCTGCCCCCAGCCTGACTCCAGCGCGGCCTGTGCCAGAATCAGATGATGCGGTATACCACTTTGCTGGCTGGCAGCCTGCGCTGGTTGTGCAAGCTGGGCGATAAATTCACTGCTGTCGCTGGGCAAGTTGGTTGGCGATACCGGTAAACGCGGCATCGCTTTACGCACCATTTGCTCAAGCTGTTGTGCGGGTGGAACGGCATTCAAAATAAAACTGTTATCCAGTTTCATCGGCACCGTGCCAGCGCTTTCATCGGGCGCTTTGGCGGGCATCATCTGTTTGACGATAGTCTCCGCCAGGCCGAGGCCGCGCTTACTCATTTCCTGCCCAAGCTGCTGATCGTACATTGAAGTGTAAAGCCGCGTCTGATCGTTGCTTAAGATGCCATCTTGCGGTGACGCCTCACGCATGCTTTTCAACATCATCTGCACGAACATGCCTTCCACCTGGCGTGCCACCTGCAATGCTTTGCCTTTCGGATCGTTGCTTGCCTGACGCTTCAGTTCATTCAGTGAGCGGCTGTCGTAAGCCGCATTCATCAGCGATTGGGTATCAACCATTAGATAATTTCCACTTTGGCACGCAAACAACCGGCGGTCTGCATCGACTGTAGAATCGACATCAATTCGATAGGTGACGCGCCCAAGGCATTCAGTGCACGCACCACGTTGTTCAGGTTGGCGCTGGCACTAACACGCTGCAATGCGCCGCCGCTTTGACGCAGATCGATCTGTGTTTGTGGCGTGACCACGGTTTGGCCGCCCGCCAGTGGCGTATCGGGCTGGCTGACGTTCTGCTGCTGATTCACCGTCACCGACAAGTTACCCTGCGCAACCGCACAGGTATTCAACGTCACTTCGCGATTCATCACTACCGAACCGGTACGCGAGTTGATGATCACTTTCGCGTCTTCAACTGGAATCGCCACATCGATGTTCTGGATCTCGGCCAGCAGACGCACTTGCGCGCCATTATTTGGCGAAACGCGCACCTGCACTGTGCGCGCATCCAGTGGCTGGGCTGCACCATAACCGCCACGTGCGTTAATCGCATCAGCGATACGCTGCGCCATCGAGAAGTCTTCGCTGTTCAGCTGCAGGTTAATGGTGTTCTGTGAGCCGAAATTGCTCTGCAGCTCGCGTTCAACGGTTGCGCCGCTGGTAATGCGTCCGCCGTTCAGCTGGTTAACCTGTACGCTGCTGCCGCCTGCGGATGCACCCGCACCACCGACTAAAATATTCCCCTGCGCCAATGCGTAAACTTGATTATCGACGCCCTTCATTGGCGTCATTAATAGCGTACCGCCACGCAGGCTTTTCGCATTACCCAGTGAAGAAACCACCACATCCAGCGTTTGGCCTTGACGGGCAAATGACGGTAATTTAGCGGTGACCATCACGGCCGCCACGTTTTTCAACTGCATGTTAGTGCCGGTTGGCACGGTAATACCCAACTGCGAAAGCATGTTGTTCACCGTTTGGGTGGTGAACGGCGTTTGCGTGGTCTGGTCACCGGTGCCATCAAGGCCCACAACTAAGCCATAACCCAACAGCTGGTTTTCACGTACGCCCTGTACAGTGGTCAGATCGCGGATACGATCGGCTTGGGCCAGCAGGCTCACGCCCAACAACAAACCTAAACCGAAACGCAGTAGCGTTAACTTTTTCATCGTAACCTCTTACATCGGCGAGATGTTTAAGAAGAAGCGTTGCAGCCAACCCATGGACTGCGCTTCGTTGATATAACCGTTACCGACATACTCAATACGTGCATCGGCGACCGCTGTCGATAACACCGCGTTGCTGGCGCTGATGGTGCGTGGATTCACCACGCCCGAGAAGCGAATGAACTCGGTGCCCTGATTAATCGCGATCTGTTTTTCGCCTACAACGTGCAGGTTGCCATTCGACAAAACCTGATCCACGGTGACGGTAATCGTGCCGGTAAAGGTGTTATTGGCAGAAGCGCCACCTTTGCCTGCGAAATCATTTTTACCTTCTGCGCTCAGGTTGGCTTTTTCGCCGCTGGCGCCGACTAAACCGGCCAAAGCCGTTGGCACGGTGGACAAGCCAAAGCTGTTGCTGCCGTCACGGCTGGCATTCGCAGAGGAGCTTTTACTGGCGCTGACATTCTCTTGCAGCGTGATCGTCAGCGTATCGCCAATATTGCGTGGGCGACGATCTTCAAACAGCGGCTGGTAGCCGTAGTTCAGGGGCGCGACACCCTGGAAAATAGAGCCGTTCACCACAGGTGGTGCAGAGGGCATTGGCTGCGCCGTAGTGGCCCCTTCAACCAGCGGCGTGCGCGGCACTAATGCGCAACCGTTAAGAGTCAGCAGCAGCGTGGCTACTAACCAATGTCCAGGCTTGAGAATCTGTTGCTTCGCCACGGAGTCACGACCTTATAAATGTCTATTCTTCAGGCCAGCCGAAGCTGGCCGTAATCACCAGCGTTACAGCTGGGTTAATTTCGCCAGCATCTGATCGGAGGTACTGATCGCTTTGCTGTTGATCTCATACGCACGTTGCGTCTGGATCATGGAAACCAGCTCTTCCGCCACGTTAACGTTGGAGGTTTCGGTATAACCCTGATACAGCAGACCGGCACCGTTCTGGCCAGGCGTGCTGTCAGTTGGCGCGCCAGAAGCCTGCGTTTCCTGATAAAGGTTTTCACCTACGCTGTCGAGGCCGGCATCGTTCATAAAGGTGCTCAGCGTTAACTGTCCAACTTGCGCAGCCTGGGTTTGTCCCTGCTGCGTCACACTCACAACCCCGTCACGCGCAACGGTAATGCTGGTGGCGTTTGCCGGAATGGTGATGCCAGGCTGTACTGGAAAACCGGAGTTGGTCACCAGCTGACCGTTTTGATCAACCTGGAACGCACCATCGCGGGTATACGCAGAGGTGCCGTCTGGCATCTGAATCTGAAAGTAACCTTGACCATTAATCGCAATATCTTTCGAGTTGCTGGTCTGCGACAGGTTGCCCTGCGTATGTAAACGTTCGGTAGTCACCGGACGTACACCCGTACCAATCTGTAAACCGGACGGTAGCGTAGTCTGCTCAGACGACTGCGTACCCGGTTGACGCATGGTTTGATACATCAGATCTTCAAACACGGCACGCGAACGCTTAAAGCCATTGGTGCTGACGTTTGCCAGGTTGTTGGCAATTACGTCCATGTTCATTTGCTGTGCATCAAGACCCGTTTTGGCGATCCATAAAGAACGAATCATCTTTTTATCCTCGCGCCTTAGCTGCTCATGTTCAGCAGCTGATTAGCTTTCTGTTCGTTTTCATCGACGTTTGTGATCACTTTCATCTGCATCTCAAAACGTCGGGCGTTGGCAATCATATCGACCATGGTTTCCACCGGCTTGACGTTGCTGCCTTCTAACACGCCAGGCATAACTTGCATGGTGGCATCAGCCTGTAACGCGGCTCCGCGTGTTGCCTGCGTTGCTTGCGTCGGGCGAAACATGCCGTCATCGCTGCGCTGCATCTCTTTTCCAGTGGCTTTCACCAGCTTCAATCGACCCAGCTGTACCGTGGCGTTCGGCGCATCACCAGCGTTCAGTGATGTAATCGAACCATCGGCCGCAATGGTGATCTGCGCGCCTTGCGGGATCACAATTGGACCGCCATCGCCCATCACGGGATTGCCCTGAATGGTTAACGTGCCGTCCGGGCTGGTCTGCATGTTGCCGTTGCGGGTATAAGCTTCGCTGCCGTCAGCGGTACGCACCGCCAACCAGCCATCTTGCTGAACCGCCACGTCCAAAGGGCGCTCGGTGTAATCCATCGCCCCCGGTGACATGTCTGCACCCGGCGTCGACGCTGTCACCAGCGTGCGCGTCGGTAACGACCAGCCATTAACAGGCACCGCACGCAGCGCGTTGAGCTGCGCACGAAAACCCGGCGTTGAAGCGTTGGCGAGGTTGCTGGCGGTAACGGCCTGCTGATCCAGCGTCTGACTGGCGGCACCCATCGCGGTATATATCGCGTGATCCATAGAACAATCCCGTTAGCGAATTAACGTAAGTTAACCAGCGTGTTAAGAATCTGGTCCTGAGTTTTGATGGTCTGGGCGTTCGCTTGATAGTTGCGCTGCGCCACGATCATATTCACCAGTTCCTGACTCATGTCGACGTTTGAGGCTTCCAGTGCGCCTGCTGTCAGGGAGCCGAAAGTACCGGTGTTAGCCAAACCCACGGCGGCCTGCCCTGAAGAGCTGGTCGCAGACCAGACGTTATCGCCTTCAGACTGCAACCCTTCTGGGTTAGAGAAGCTGGCTAATACGATCTGACCCAGCAGCTGGGTTTTCTGGTTGGAATAGCTACCGGTGATGGTGCCGTCGTCATTAATGGCGTAGCTGGTCAAATCGCCTGGTGCATAACCATCCTGAACAGGGTTTCCAAAGGTGGTGGTACCGGTGTTCTGCTGCGCACTGCCCAACATGCTGAGGGAAATAACCTGGTTCGCTGCTGCACCATTCGCTGCCACAGTGGCAGGCGCGGTTGCGATGTTGATGGTTAAAGGAACCGTGCCATCCGTTGTTGTCGTGCCGCCGCTGGTGATGCTGGTCAGTTTACCGTTGGTATCAAACGCCATGCTGAAGTCGCCAGCCGCATCACCGGTGGTGGAGTCGATGGCATGCACGGTCCAGCTATTGGAAGCGGTATCTTTGACGTAGTACATATCCAGGGTGTGATCGTTACCCTGCGAGTCATACACCGTCATGGTGCTTTTAGAGTTATAAGTATCCGCGTTGCTGGCAGAGAAGGTTCCGCCGGTTGGCACGGTATCTGTCGAGTTCAGGTTTGCAACCTGTGTTGCTGTCGTGGTGGCACGCGCAGCCATCTGAGTGGTCGGCACGCTAATCGCTACCGGGTTAGCACCGGTTTGAATCGTTGGCGGTACGCCGCTAGCCGGGTAACCCGTGACGGTCAGGCCTTGGGTGTTCACCAGATTACGGTTTTCGTCGAGGGATAACTGACCATTACGCGAGTAATAAACCGCGCCGCTGGTGTCTGTCATACGGAAGAAACCGTTACCGCTCAGTGCCACATCCAGGCCACGGCTGGTGGTGGTGGTGCTGCCGTCGTTGAAGTTCTGGATCACCGCCGCCACTTTGGTACCGAGGCCGACGTTAGAACCGGCGAACATATCGGCAAACGCAATGGTGCTGGACTTAAAGCCCGCAGTCGCGGAGTTGGCAATGTTGTTACCAATGACATCGAGGTTACTTGAGGCAGCGCCGAGTCCGCTTACCGCTTGGGAAAATGACATGTTTGTTTCTCCTGGTTACAGGTTAATCAGAGAATCTGACGTACTTCGTCAAGGGTGGCGGAGCCCATGGTGCCGAGATCCAGTTTTGTGGTGTCGTCCGTTGTACTTACCCCATTCACATAGGCATAGTTCAGCGGTTGCGCTACCAATTGGGTGCTGCCATTGCTGGCGGCAATTGAAACCGTATATTTGCCATCTGGTGCAGTCGAACCGTCAGTCAACGTGCCGTCCCACGAGAAGGTGTGAACACCAGCACTCAATGCACCGAGATCCACCGTGCTGACGGTGTTACCGCTAGCATCTTTAATGGTGGCGCTGGTCGCCGTAGAAGCGGTGGTCAGTGACACACCAAAAGGTGTGGTGGTGCCGCTACCGACCAGCACTTGCGAACCATCGACCATCACGCCATGACCAATCAGCGTAGAGGTTTGCAGCGACTGACTCGTGGTGATCTGACCCGAGATCGAACCCAAAGTAGTGTTGAGTTTTTCAATGCCGCTCAGGGTATTAATCTGTGCCAACTGGGTGGTGAGCTGGCTGTTATCCATCGGATTGGTTGGATCCTGGTTTTGTAACTGCGTTACCAGCATGGTCAGAAACTGGTTTTGTAAATCTTGCGCACTGTTGCCGGTGCTGCTGCTGGATGAGCTCAGGACACTAGGATCCAATGACTCATTAACGCCTACCGAGATACCCATTTTTATTCTCCGTTATTGACCGATCGTCAGGGTTTTCATCATCATCGACTTCACCGTATTCAGCACTTCAACGTTCGCCTGATAGCTGCGTGAGGCGGACATGGTGTTGACGGTTTCTGAAACCACATCCACGTTTGGCATCTTCACGTAACCCTTCTCATCCGCCATCGGATTGCCGGGGTCATAAACCAGTTTTGCCGGTGACGGATCGTTCACCACTTGCGCCACTTTCACGCCGCCGGTGGCTGCGCCCGGTGCAGCATCGGTCTGGAAAACAACTTGCTTTGCCACGTAAGGTTGGCCATCGGGGCCTGTCACGCTATCGGCATTAGCCAGGTTACTGGCACTGACGTTTAATCGCTGTGATTGCGCGGTCATCGCTGAGCCGGCAATGTCAAAAATATTCAGCAAGGCCATAATTATTGCCCTTGTAACACGCTCATCATGCCTTTGATCTGGCTACTGATAAGGGTGAGGTCGGTTTGATATTTCAGGCTGTTATCCGCGAATTGCGTACGTTCGCGGTCCATATCTACGGTGTTGCCATCGGCGGCGGGCTGATCGGGGATGCGATACAGCAAATCCATCGAGGGCGCTGAGTTAGTTTGTGCTTCTATGTGACGAGATGAAGTGACTTTGAGTGACAAGCTGCTGCCTTCAGCACGCCCGTTCGCCATCACTTTGTTCAACTCGCTAGCAAAGTCGATATCACGAGCCTGGTAACCCGGGGTATCGGCATTGGCAATGTTTGACGCCAGAATCTCCTGACGTTGAGCACGCATGTTGAGGGCTTCGGTACCGAATTTTAGTGCCGCATCCAGTTTGTCGAGCATGCTTCCTCCGCGAATGAGAATTTCGAGTTGGCAGCTTAATCTGGAGAATGCAAGGGCGATCGTCTGAATAACGCCCCAAATCGTCGCTATTTTTGCTCTTGAATATTTTTTTCTCTCCGTACACTTATGACCATCATCAGTGAGGAGCAGCACCATGCGCGGATATCTCATCCTGTTGACCAGCCTGCTGGTCACGATCGCCCTGCCAGCCAAAGCAGCCGATCTCAGTGCACAACTGAATCAATTTTTTAAAACCCGCGATCCACAACACGCCGTGGGCATGAATGTGGTCGTGCGCACACCACAGGCACAATGGCCCAGTTGTGACTCGCCACAATTTACCCTGCCGGGAAACAGCCGTTTGTGGGGCAATATCAGCGTGGCGGCCAACTGCGATGAAAATCGCCGATATATTCAGGTTCAGGTTCAGGTCAGCGGCCAATATCTGGTGGCTAAGCGCCAATTGGCGCGCGGCAGCAGCGTGACAAAAGAAGATTTTCAACTGCAGACCGGTCGTCTCGATACATTGCCAGCGCGTACGCTGTTTGATAGCGCGTCAGTGGCCGATGCGGTTGTCCTGCGTGATATTCAACCCGGTCAGCCCGTTAGCTTGTCAATGTTGCGTCAACCGTGGCGAGTGAAGGCCGGGCAGAACGTGATGGTTATTGCCAGCGGTGACGGATTTGATGCCAGTGGCGAAGGCAAGGCGTTAAACAACGCCACCAGCGCACAATGGGTTCGCGTACGCATGGGAAATGGGCAAATTGTTAGCGGTCGGGTCGGCGATGATGGGAATATTCTGATAACCCTATAAAGCGCTAAAGAAGCCTGTTGTTCTGCCGATAGAAGAATCAACTAAGCAATTACGCTATTCTGATTCAGGTGGCAGACTCCCCTGACCGTACAGGAGCTTGAATATGAGCATCGATCGAACACAACCTCTGAATCCCGTTAGTACTGTCCAGACTCGCGACACTAACGAGCAGAGCAGCAGCAAAGTGCGTCAAAACGAGACAACCCAGGCAACCACACCCGGTGCCGCACAGGTTAAGCTGAGCAGCGCTCAGTCACAGTTGATGCAACCAAGCAGCAAGGACATCAATGTCCAGCGTGTTGAAGAATTGAAAACGGCCATTCGTAATGGCGAACTGAAAATGGATACCGGCAAGATTGCAGATGCATTGATTGCTGACACCAAGGCGTATTTAGAGGGTAACTAACTCCCCATGAGTAACTTGTTGACCACATTAGATAAGATGCAGGAAGTGCTGTCTTCACTGGCTGATTTGCTCAACGAAGAGCAGCACCAGCTGTCGGCCGGCCACATTAACAGCAACCTGTTGCAGCGTATTACCGAAGATAAAAGCGCGCTGCTCACAACGCTGAATTATCTGGACGAGATGCGCCGTACAACTGAAGCCAGCCTGAATACCAAGGCGCCTTATCGTGGTCAGAGTGACATGTCGCGTCGCTGGCAGAGTATTCAACAGCACACCCGCCGTTTACAGGACGCCAACGTCCATAACGGCTTGCTGTTACAGCATCAAATTCGCTTTACCCAAGATGCGCTTGAGGTGTTGAAGCCGCACCAAACTCAGGCGTTCTACGGCCCAGACGGTATGGGAAAAGGTCAATCGACACTGAGTCGCAAGTTCTGATTCAGCGCGGTGCCGGCATGCTTTGGCACCTAAAAAAAAGCCCGCGATCTCTCGCGGGCTTTTTTATGTCTGCTTACAGGTTATTTGTTTAAGCCACGGTACGTCGCGCGTAATCACGTAAGCGGAAGCCCAATAAACCCAACACCAGAAAATAGGTTCCACCGCCTACAGCACAAACGGCAGCCAGACGTAACAGACGCCACAACATTGCGCCCTGCTCCCATACTGGCATCACTTGCAGAATGCCATACAGCGCAGCCGCCATGGCAATAACTGCCAGCACCAGGCGAATCAGGAAACCCGCCCAACCCGGTTGCGGCTGAAAAAAGTTTTTCTTTCGCAGCTGCCAGTAAAGCAGCGCAGCGTTTAAACAGGCGGCCAGACCAATCGACAGCGATAAACCCGCGTGTTTCAGCGGACCGATAAAGGCCAGATTCATCAATTGCGTCATGATCAAGGTGATGATAGCGATCTTCACCGGCGTTTTGATGTCCTGACGCGAATAGAAGCCCGGCGCCAACACTTTCACGACAATCAATCCCATCAATCCCACTGAATAAGCAATCAGCGCACGTTGCGTCATCAAGGCATCAAAAGCGGTGAATTTTCCATACTGGAACAGCGCAATAGTCAGCGGGCCGGACAACATGCCTAATGCCACCGCGCTGGGCAGTGCCAGCAAAAAACAGAGACGTAAACCCCAATCCATCAGGCGTGAATATTCGTCGTGATTGCCGCTGGAAAAACTTTTCGCCAACGAGGGCAGCAAAATGGTGCCCAACGCAACACCCAGAACGCCAGAGGGGAACTCCATCAGGCGATCGGCGTAATACATCCAGGATACGGAACCGGAAACCAAAAAAGAGGCGAAAATGGTGTTAATAATCAGCGAAATTTGACTCACCGAGACGCCTAAAATCGCCGGACCCATTTGACGCATTACCCGCCAGACACCCGCATCTTTTAGGTTGACGCGCGGCAGCACCAACATACCGATTTTTTTCAGGTGCGGCAGTTGATAACCCAACTGCAAAACACCACCGACCACCACGGCCCACGCCAGCGCCATTACTGGCGGATGAAAGTGTGGCGCGGCAAACAGCGCAAACCCAATCATGCTGACATTCAGCAAGGTGGGTGCAAACGCTGGTACAGAGAAACGGTTCCAGGTGTTAAGCACCGCGCCAGCCAGCGAGGCGAGGGAAATCAGTAAAATATAGGGAAAGGTGACGCGCAACAGCGCGCTGGTGAGCGCAAATTTATCTGCAGTATCGGCAAAGCCGGGGGCAGTAACCAGTATCACCCAAGGTGCCGCGAACATCCCTAATAGGGTGACGACGGCCAATACCAGCGTGAGCAGGCCAGAAACATAAGCCAAAAAGAGTTGGGTTGCCTCGTCGCCCTGCTTGCTTTTGTATTCAGCCAGAATCGGGACAAAGGCTTGAGAGAAAGCGCCTTCGGCAAAAATACGGCGCAGCAGATTAGGCAATTTAAACGCAACGAAGAAGGCATCGGTAGCCATTCCGGCACCAAATACCCGCGCCACGATGGCATCTCGGGCAAAGCCCAATACGCGGGAAAACAGGGTCATGGAACTGACCGCTGCCAGCGATTTCAACAAGTTCATAATTAGCGGCGCATCCTGAAAAGGTTCGGCAAAAAGAGAGACTTAGCGCAGGCATCAGCTGATGCCCGGCGATAGTCTACTTGCCCGGTGAGAAATCACCAGCGCTGAGTGTTACAAGGGGTTATTCGCGAACGGAGTCGCGCCACATTTTTTCCACTACCCGCTGCGCCAGCAGGGCCTGTTCGCCACTGGTTTCAGGCATCGTCTGATTTTGCACGCAGTGAATAAAATGATGCGCCGCGCCGCTGAAGCCGCGCTGAGTTAAATGGCTTTGCCAGGCGGGCGGCGGTGTAATCAGTAAGCCGCTGGCACTCTCTTCCTGCCAGTCGCGCATGTCGAGCACATCAATACATTTTCCCTCGCAGACTGCGCTCACGCGCTCGCGTTGACTGCCCGCACGGCGATGCATACTGGTAGTAAGGCGTAAGCGCCCCGCAGCGAAGTGATGTTCGGCATACAGCATTTCACCCAAATCGTTGGTCTCTATATGCCCATGTAAGCTGGTCGCGGCCTTTCCACTGAGCCACAGCGCGGTATCAACAACATGCAAATAGTCATCCAACAAGGTGAAGCGCAGATCGTGAGGGCCCACGCTGTCGCTGCGATGTTTCTCCATACGCAATGAAGCCGCGTTAGGCATTTCAGCTTTTAGCTGCTGATAACGGGGAGCAAATCGCCGGTTAAAACCCACCATTAGTTTGCGCTTCTGCTTCTCAGCTAAGGCCACCAGCGCTTCTGCCTGATTGAGATTTTCTGCCAACGGTTTATCAACGCAGACATCTTTGCCGGCCAGTAATAACGCTTTGACCACATCAAAATGCGTGGCGGTGCTGCTGTGCACGAATACAGCATCGCAAGCCGCAGCCAAATCGTTTAGAGAGCTGAAACAGGCCATGCGAAAACTTTCGCAAATAGGTTTGGCTTTAGCCTGGTTAGGTGAGAACGCGCCAACCAGCGTCCAGTCGGTTGCTTGCGATAACACCGGTAACCAGGCTTTCTGTGCGATACCGCCTAATCCCACCACACCAATGCGCAACGTCATTTCACTGCTCCTGCTGCTGTAATAATTGGGCGATTTGCGCCTGCAGTGCATCGACTCGCTGTTCCAGCGTGGCGACGCGTGTGGTTAATTCACTCTCTTCGACTGGGTCGATGTGCGTTTGCGCTTCGTCCTGTTCGCCCGCAAAAAGATGCCGATAGCGGCTTTCACGTTTGCCTGGCTCGCGTGCCAGACGCACCACCATCGCGCCATCTTCGCGCTGGCTTAAGCTTTCCAGCGTCTGTTCCACCTCAGAGACATCTGCAAACTCATGCAGCCGCCCGCTACGAGTACGTAATTCGCCCGGCGTTTGTGCGCCACGGAGAAACAGCAGCGTTAATATTGCGACTTCAGCACTGTTCAGTTGCAGGTTGCCAAACGCGGAGTTGCAAAACCGTTGTTCATATTTCGCGACGCGCTGACCAAATCCATTGTTTGAGGTGACCAGATGCTTTTTGACCAACTGATCCAGTTGATCCTGCACCTCGCCTTCTGACAAATTCATGACCGGTTCGCGATTAGACTTTTGATTGCAGGCCGTGACAACACCATTAAGAGAGAGAGGATACTGCTCGGGCGTAGTGACCTGTTTCTCCAGCAGGCAACCGATCACACGCAAGGCTTGCGCCGATAAAGCCATCTTCATGCAAAATTCCTCATCATTATCCGCGCCGATCCGGCGTCCATTCCGTGCTGGTTAACGCCGTCAGCACATGATCTTGCCAACGTCCGTCAATCAATAAGTAGTTTTTGGCATAACCCTCTTTTTCAAAGCCAAGGCGAGCCAGCAGATCACCGCTGCGCTGATTGTGCGGCATGTAGTTGGCCATGATGCGATGAATGTGCTGTTGGCGTTGCATATAGCGAATCGCTGTCTGCAGGGCTTCAAACATGAAGCCCTGCCCTTGCCATTTTTTGCCCAATGAATAGCCGAGATAACAGGCGTGAAATGAGCCACGCAGCACATTGCTGAAATTCGCCACGCCGCGCACCTCGGTCTCATTAGCATCCATTAAAATGAAATAGAAGGCCGAGCCTTGCTTGTGCATGTCAGTGATAAGCCCAAGGCGAGCTTGCCAACCGGAAGGATAACAATGACTTTCATCACGAACCGGTTCCCAGGGTTTGAGGAAAACGCGATTTTCTGCGTAGTAATCCGCCAACCGCCACGCATCGCGTTCGTGTACCAGACGTACCACCAGCCGATCGGTGGTCAATCGCACCTTTGGCGCGGCAGAACGATAGCCAAACATCTTGACTCCTGAAATACATGGCTGAGAAAGAGACACCTATTTAACGTTTCACTTCACTATAACCGCCGCTTGGGCTGCGGTAAAACGTTACGAATAACTCTGCCGGAAACGTCTTGATTTAGCACCTTAAATGCGGGCTCGCTCGATAAAAAAATATCATCTAAACAACGCTATTTTTCCCGCATGTTGCGGAGGAGAATAGACCATCTGGTCCGATTCTTTCCCTTTGTTATTAATCTACTTGCTCAGGAATCAGCATGTCACGGGTTGCGCTGGCACGACGCCGCAGTAAAGTTTTTCTTTTGGTTGATAACATGTTGGTGGTGATGGGATTTTTCGTCGTCTTCCCCCTCATTTCTATCCATTTTGTTGAGCAGCTCGGCTGGGCGGCACTGATGGTCGGCATCGCGCTTGGCTTGCGTCAGCTTATTCAGCAGGGCTTAGGCATTTTTGGCGGTGCGATTGCCGATCGCTTTGGTGCCAAGCCCTTGATCGTTATCGGCATGTTGATGCGCGCAGCGGGTTTTGCCTGTATGGCGCTGGCACACCAACCCTGGCTGCTGTGGTTAGCCTGTATGTTATCGGGTTTAGGCGGCACATTATTCGATCCCCCACGCAGTGCGCTGGTGATGAAATTGGTGCGGGCACGCGAACGTGGGCGCTTTTTCTCGCTGTTAATGATGCAGGACAGCGCAGGCGCGGTGATTGGCGCGCTGATTGGCAGCTGGCTGCTGGCCTGGGATTTCCGTCTGGTCTGTTGGGTTGGCGCTGGCGTGTTTGTTCTCGCCGCGCTATTCAACGCGATTTGGCTGCCTGCGTGGCGCATCTCTACGGAGCGGGTTGCTATGCGCGAAGGGCTAAAACGCGTCTGGCACGATAAGCGCTTCCGCCTGTATGTCTTGACGCTAACCGGCTACTACATTTTGGCGGTACAGGTGATGTTGATGCTGCCGGTCATGGTTAATCAGGTGGCGGGGGCACCTGCGGCAGTGAAGTGGATGTATGCCATTGAGGCGATGCTGTCATTGACACTGCTGTATCCGCTGGCGCGCTGGAGTGAAAAGCATTTTCGCCTTGAGCAGCGTTTAATGGCCGGTTTAACACTCATGACCTTCAGCCTGCTGCCGATCGGCATGACGCACGATCTCACCGCCTTGTTTACGCTGATCGCCGTGTTTTATCTCGGCTCAATTATCGCCGAACCTGCGCGTGAAACCTTAAGCGCCGCATTGGCCAGCGCCCGATCGCGTGGCAGCTATATGGGGTTCAGTCGCCTTGGGCTGGCGTTAGGCGGCTTGATTGGATACAGCGGCGGTGGATGGATGTTTGATATGGGCCAGCAACTATCGTTACCTGAATTACCGTGGATTTTACTCAGCAGTATTGGTCTGGTCACGTTGTTGGCACTGTGGCGGCAGTTTCAACCGCGCGATGTTGCACCCGCTATTCTTAGCAGCTGAGTTTGCCCCATCCGCTAATCTCTTCCATACTTCCCGCAAGTCCGAAAACAGGGCGAATGTCTTTCGCCCTGCTAAACAAAGGAGAACGGGATGAAGCTTTATATCTACGACCATTGCCCTTTCTGTGTAAAAGCACGCATGATTTTCGGCCTGAAAAATGTGCCCATTGAATTAGTTGTCATGCTGAACGATGACGAAGCCACGCCGACCAAACTGGTTGGTCAAAAAATGGCACCGATCCTGCAAAAACAGGACGGCAGTGCGATGCCTGAAAGCATGGATATCGTGCGATTCATCGATAATCAAGATGGCGAGCCGCTGATTGTGGGTAAAACAAACCCGGCAATCAATGACTGGCTGCGTCACGTCAACAGTTACGCAAACAAGTTGCTGTTACCGCGTATCGCTGAAGCGCCATTTGCTGAGTTCGCGACCCCGGAAGCACGCGAATATTTCCGTGTTAAAAAGCAGGCTAATATCGGCGATTTCCATGAACTCATGCAACATGCGCCGGGCTTCATTAAAAACATCAGTGACGATTTGCGACAACTGGACAAACTGATTGTTAAGCCCAATGCAGTTAATGGTGAATTATCAGAAGATGACATTAACTTATTTCCGCTGTTGCGTTCGCTGACATTAGTGAGCGGCATTGAATGGCCAAGTCGCGTAGCGGATTACCGCGATAACATGGCGAAACAGACGCAGGTTAATTTGCTCTCTTCGATCGCGCATTAAACCTGCTTTGATGAGAAACGCACACGCGTTTCTCATCCCTTCCTTGATGACACCCGCTCCGCATTCAGGCACGCTATATACAGTTTTAGCCCCACAACATCCTGGATGAGGAACACATGAAAAAGGCCTTTCTTGGGCTCACCGCCCTGTTTATTGCCGTCATCTTAAGCGGCTGTAATCAACTTACGCAGTACACCATTAGCGAGCAGGAAATCAATCAGGCGCTGCAAAAGCGCAACAACTACGAAAAAGATATTGGCGTTGCAGGATTGGTGAATGCGCACATTGTTTTAAACGATCTCAGCAGCCAGATCGGGCGTGAAGAACCCGGTAAAATTACCTTGTCAGGCAATGCCAAAATTAACGTGAGCTCTCTTTTTGGCCCTCAACAGGCAGATATGCAGCTGAAAATGAAAGCGCAACCGTTCTTCGATCAGCAGCAAGGCGCTATCTACCTGCGTGATCTCGAAATCGTTGATGCGCAAGTTCAGCCAGAAAAAATGGCGTCAATCATGAAAACCCTGACACCTTATCTGAATCAATCGCTGAAAAGTTATTTCAACCAAAAACCGGCTTATGTCCTGAGTGAAGATCGGAGTAAAGCGGAGTCGCTGGCGAAAAAATTCGCTAAAGGTTTAGAAGTAAAGCCGGGTCAATTGGTTATCCCTTTCACCCACTGATTTATTCACCGCGCCCTTTGGCGCGGTTTTCTCGATTCTGCCTAAAAAACCAGGTGCAAACGGTTGCCTGAATCCTTATGCTTAGACCCCGGCCTAAACGTGCCTTTCGTTTCCTTTCTGCCGGAGCCTCATCGATGACTGCACAAACTCAGCAACTCACTCTTCGCCGCCCAGACGACTGGCATATTCATCTGCGTGATGACGACATGCTTAAAACGGTCTTGCCTTATACCAGCGCGGTGAACGGTCGTGCCATCGTGATGCCAAATCTGGTGCCACCGGTAACCAGCGTGGCGGCAGGAGAAGCGTATCGCGAACGCATCCTGGCAGCATTACCTGCCGATCATGCCTTTACACCTCTGATGACCTGTTATTTAACAGACTCGTTGGATCCCGATGAGATCGAGCGCGGCTTTACCTCAGGTTTGTTCACTGCCGCCAAACTCTATCCTGCCCATGCGACCACTAACTCCAGCCATGGCGTAACCAACATTGCCTCAATTGCGAATGTGCTGGAGCGCATGCAAAAACTTGGCATGCCGTTGCTGATCCATGGCGAAGTTACCGATGCGCATATCGATATTTTTGACCGTGAAGCGCGTTTTATTGAAACGGTAATGGAGCCGCTGCGTAAACAGTTTCCTGAACTGAAAGTGGTAATGGAACACATCACTACTAAAGACGCGGCGGATTATGTTGAAGCGGCTAACGAAAAGCTTGGCGCAACCATTACACCGCAACATTTGATGTTTAACCGCAATCACATGCTGGTAGGCGGCATTCGCCCTCATTTGTATTGTCTGCCGATTTTAAAGCGCAATATTCATCAGGAAGCCTTGCGTAAAGTCATTGCCGGTGGAAACCCTCGTTTCTTCCTTGGTACTGATACTGCCCCGCATCTGCAGCATCTGAAAGAAGCCAGCTGCGGCTGTGCCGGTGTGTTCAATGCGCCAACCTCGCTGCCGGCTTATGCCACGGTATTTGAGGAGATGGAAGCCCTGCACCTTCTTGAAGCTTTCTGCTCTGAGAACGGTCCGCGCTTTTATGGTTTGCCGCTCAACGAAGATACCATCACACTGGTACGTGAGCCGTGGACAGTGGAAAGCCACATAGAAATGGGTGCACATTCTCTGGTGCCTTTCCTGGCAGGTGAAACTTTAAACTGGCGTATCAAAGCGTAATAGTATTTGCCTCCAGAGGATAATTACTGTAAATATATACAGTATCTTATCTGGAGGCTTTTATGCGTGTTGAAATTACCGTTGCCAAGACCCAACCTCTTCCTGCCGGTGCGATGGAAGCGTTAAGCCAAGAGCTTGCTCGTCGCATTGATGAACAGTTTCCTGATTCAACGCATCACGTCAAAGTACGTTATGCCACCGCCAACCAACTCAGCGTATTAGGCGGTAATAAAGAGTCCCGTGACCAAATCAGTGACATTCTCCAGCAAACCTGGGAAAGCGCTGATGATTGGTTCATCACCGATTAACCGCCACTGTGCTGTTTTTTGCCGGGTGTCGCCATCCGGCTTTTTTATCTCTTTTCTTCCCTCGCCATAAGCCTCCGCTGCATCTAGACTCTGATCGATCAATCCCCTATCCTTGCGCTCGTCATGCTTAACAGGAGGTGCGACAACATGACTACTGATAAACCTGAAGAAGCGATGACTTTTGGCGAGCTTTTAGCGCTAATAGGTGATCAGCAACGTCGATTGACGGTGCTGGAAAATGCCTTCTCCAGTCTGATTTTTTGCCTTGACGATCGTGCCAGTCAGCTTCTGGTGCATAATCTGTCTCTTGAAGCACAAAATCAAAACCATGATGAGCAATTGCAACTACACTTTGCCCGGCTGGCAGAATCACTGCAGAAGCGCAACGGTGGCACAACGTCAGAACCACTGATTTAATGCAATACTGAACGACGTTTCTCTCGCAAAAATAGTATTTTTTATCCTTTCAAATTGCTGGTTAAAATGCCTGTTTCATCAGGCATTTTATTTTTCATTTCGTGTCCTATAAAAGCAGTTATTCTATTTATCCGTTTTTCAACGCATTTTTTAATCAGTAGGCGGGTCTTTTACTGTTATAATTGTCTCGCTACTGGAATAAAAAAGCCGCATTGAACCTCATCAAGCACTTCGTTTAACGAGTAATATGGAGGTTATAATGGACAGAAATAAAGATGTGATTCAGACCCATTCGCTGGTGGGCTGGGACATCAGTACCGTTGACAGCTATGATGCCATGATGATTCGTTTGCACTCACTTTCGTCACAAGAGCAAACAGAAGAAGAGGCGGACGTTGGCCCGACATATTGGCTAACAACGGATGTGGCAAGGCAGTTCATCTCTATCCTTGAAGCGGGCATCGCCAAGATAGAATCTGCCGAGCAGGTAGAACGACTTCTCAAGAAACATTAATTCCTGCCACATCAAGAGGCACCCTAAGGGGTGCCTTTTTCGTCTCTGTTTCTGGTATGCTTTTGATTGTGTGACCCTTTCAGGAGTTTCGTCTCAATGATTTACGATCTTATTGTGGTAGGCAGCGGTTCCATCGGTGCAGCAGCAGGCTATTACGCAACGCAAGCAGGCTTGTCGGTATTGATGATCGACAGCGCCCACCCACCGCATGACCAAGGGACGCATCACGGTGACAGTCGCCTGATTCGCCACGCTTATGGTGAAGGCGAGCGCTACGTACCATTAGTATTGCGAGCGCAAGCGCTTTGGGACGAACTGGAACAGCAGGCTGGCGAGCGTATTATGCACCGCAGCGGCATATTAAATCTGGCGCTGCTGCAGTCGGAGTTCATTAACAATGTGATTGACAGCGCCAAAGCCTGGCAACTGGATATACACATTCTGCAGGCCGATGAGGTGCGTAAACGTTGGCCGCAAATAAACGTGCCTGACGGTTATATCGGCGTATTTGAACCTCAATCGGGTTACTTAAAATGCGAGCAAGCGGTTCGCAGTTATATTCAACTCGCCGAACAGGCGGGTTGCGCGCAACTGTTTAATTGCCCGGTCAGCGAAATAGGTCGAGACGGCGATCTACAACAGGTCACAACACTGGATGGCGTGTATCGCGCCCGGAAGATGTTAATCAGCGCAGGAACCTGGGTAAGTAAACTGGTTTCCGGCTTGCCGGTAACACCTACTCGCAAAGTCTTTGCCTGGTATCAGGCGGATGGCCGCTACAGTGAAAATAACCACTTTCCCGGTTTCACTGTTGAGATGGAAAACGGCAGCCAGTTTTACGGTTTTCCCGCCGATAATAATGCCCTAAAAGTGGGACGCCACGATGGCGGCCAACCGATGACAAAACCAGAAGATCGCAAACCTTTTGGTACCGTAGCGGCGGACGGCAACGAGACGTTTGGATTTCTGCGTCAGTTCCTGCCTGGCGTAGGCGTTTGCCTGCGGGGCGAAGCGTGCAGCTATGATTTCACGCCAGACGAAGATTTTATTATCGATACATTACCTGGTGAACCTAATCGACTCATTATGACGGGCTTAAGCGGGCATGGATTCAAATTTGCCAGCGTATTAGGTGAACTGGCTGCCGAATTTGCGCAGGATAAACCTTTCTCGTTTGACCTCACGCCATTTTCACTTGCGCGTTTCGACGTTTAATGACTTTTCTTGTCTTAAATAAAATGTGCAGCATCATTAAATATGATGCTGCACACTGACGTTAACTGACACTTATTCACATTACCCCACACTACTCGCCTTCGCACCGCCCAAAAAGTGAATCCAATTGAAATTTAATTTATTTCGGACTGGGTTAATTCAGCCTTATTCAATAAAACTGCGTTTATTAAGCGTGATCATTTCATGAATTTCACATCATCAAGATAATGTTATAGAAGCGTAAGCTTGATTGATTTTTTATTTCAATCTGTGGATGCTTATTGCCACTTATTACTACAGAAATAAAATTATGCCGTTACGTAATTCCTCTCAAAACTTTGGATTGATTAGCGTCACGCTGCATTGGTTAATGGCGTTAGTCATTTATGCCATGTTCGCTTTGGGCTTATGGATGGTGGGTTTGGGATATTACGATAGCTGGTATCACGACGCGCCAGAGATACACAAAAGCATCGGCGTAATATTGATGCTTATCTTAATTTTCCGCCTGATATGGCGCGTTGTATCGCCCTCACCTTCTCCCCTTAAAAGTTACACCACATGGGTTCGCCTAAGCGCCGTAGTCGCCCACTGGCTGCTTTACAGCTTATTGCTGGCCATCTTAGTGAGTGGCTATTTGATCTCTACAGCTGACGGTAAACCGATTTCGGTATTTGGCTGGTTCGAGCTTCCCGCTTTAGTCAGTGGGGCCGGAGAACAGGCCGATTTAGCGGGCGATATTCATTTATGGCTCGCCTGGAGCGTGGTCATCCTTTCCGTGCTGCATGGCTTAGCTGCTCTAAAACATCACTTTATCGATCGCGATGTCACTCTGAAACGGATGTTAGGTATGCGCATCCCTTTACCCTCTGAAAAGGATCATTAATATGCTGAAGAAAACCCTGCTTGCCGTAACCGCTGCGAGCTTGTTGTTGAGTTCTGTTACCGCTAATGCTGCTAATTATAAAATTGATAAGGAAGGCCAGCACGCCTTCATCCAGTTTCGCATACAACATCTTGGCTATAGCTGGCTGTATGGCACGTTTAAAGATTTCGATGGCAGCTTTAGCTTTGATGCAAGCAATCCTTCGGCCGATAAAGTCGATGTCACCATTAATACCAACAGTGTCGACACCAACCATGCGGAGCGTGACAAACATTTGCGCAGCGCAGATTTCCTCAATGTGGGTAAAAATCCACAAGCCATGTTCAAATCAACATCGGTTAAAAAAGAGGGCGATGAACTTGAGATCGTTGGTGATCTCACGCTGAATGGCGTAACCAAACCCGTAACGCTAGAAGCGAAGCTGTTAGGTGAAGGCAAAGATCCATGGGGCGGCTATCGCGCAGGATTTGAGGCGGAAGGTGAAATCGCATTGAAAGATTTCAACATAACTAAAGATTTAGGGCCAGCCTCGCAAAAAGTTCAGCTGATGATTTCAGTTGAAGGTGTTCGGCAATAGATCACAACAACCGCCTGAAGCTGAGCTTCAGGCGGGATGACATCACTTCTTAAGCGGAGCAGGAATGGTCATGTTTAACAATCCACGAGACTTGTTGAACACTTTATTTCCATTTTCTCGTCCGGCGCGGCGCGCGCGCTGCTCTTCTGGCGACAGTTTCGCTTCTTCCTGGCACAGCGGACTGCAGCAGTTTTCATAGGTCTCAGCACAAGCTGGACACTGAATAAAGAGCAGGTGGCAGCCATCATTCACACAATTCACGTGGGTGTCACAAGATGTTCCACATTGATGACAATGTGATAAGACGTCTTCTGAAATACGTTCGCCCATGCGCTCATCAAAAACAAAATTCTTGCCCTTAAAGCGTACGGGCAAGCCTTGCTCACGAGCACGGCGAGCATATTCGATGATGCCACCTTCCACATGATAAACATCTTCAAAGCCGTTATGACGCATCCACGCACTGGCTTTTTCACAGCGAATGCCGCCGGTGCAGTACATCACAATTTTTTTATCTTTCTGATCTTGCAACATATCAACCGCCATCGGCAGTTGGTCGCGGAAAGTATCAGCGGGCACTTCCATAGCGTTATCAAAACGTCCCACTTCATACTCGTAGTGGTTACGCATATCAACGAACACGGCATCGGGATCGTCCAACATGGCATTCACATCAGCCGCTTTCAGATATCTGCCAACGTCGCTGGCATCAAACGTATTGTCTTCAATGCCGTCCGCCACAATGCGGTCACGCACCTTCAGGCGCAGTACCCAAAACGATTTGCCGTCGTCATCCAGCGCCACATTCATGCGTAGATTATTCAAGGCAGGATCAAAACCATAAAGGAATGACTTCATTTTTTCATACTGGCTGGCGGGCACGCTGATTTGCGCGTTAATGCCTTCGTGTGCCACATAGACACGACCAAACACTTTTAGCCCGGTTAAACCAACATACAACGCATCACGAAAGGCTTTTGGATCAGCAATTTGGAAATATTTATAGAAAGAGACAGTGGTGCGCGGCTCAGTTTCAGCCAACATGCGCGCCTTCAGCTCTTTATTGGAAACAAGGTTGTGTAACACTGGCATGGTGTTCGTTCCTGTTATCAATAGGAGAAATTTAGCGCGCACATGATACCTGAAAACACCCAGATGCAAAGTGCATAAGGGAAATTGATTTGATGCAGTGTAAATTTTTGGCGGTTGTGCTTTTCATCTGCAACGCTTAGCTGCTTGTTACGCCGGTTCGCAATATTTCCGCCTGGGACAAAAACTGGCACAATAGGGAAAATCAACGAGATAACGGCGCCATAAGGTGCGTGACGCAGGATAATACTATTTCACATGACCCAATTGCCTCAATTTTCGCGTGAACTTCTTCATCCCCGCTATTGGTTTACCTGGCTGGGTGTCATTTTTCTTTATGTTTTCGTGCTACTTCCTTATCCCCTGCTCTACGTTTTGGGTTGTGTCATTGGACGTATCGGCATGCGTTTTATGAAACGTCGCGTCAGTATTGCGCGGCGAAATCTGGAATTGTGCTTTCCGCAGATGCCCATAAACGATCGCGAAGCGATGGTAAAACATAATTTCGAATCAGTTGGCATGGGGTTAATTGAAACCGGTATGGCGTGGTTTTGGCCAGACTGGCGCATCCATAAATGGCACAAGCCCTCTGGGTTAGAGCATATCCAGCAGGCGCGAGACAATCAGAAAGGTGTGCTGTTGATTGGCATGCACTTTTTAACTCTGGAAATCGGTGCACGCATGTTTGGCATTCATAATCCAGGTATTGGTGTTTACCGACCGAACGACAATAAGCTGATTGACTGGCTTCAGGTGCGTGGCCGCATGCGCTCGAATAAGGACATGTTAGACCGTAAAGATCTCAAGGGGATGATCCGCGCTTTAAAAAGAGGCGATATCATTTGGTACGCACCAGATCATGATTACGGTCCACGCAGCAGTGTTTTTGCGCCCTTTTTTGCGGTGGAGAATGCAGCAACCACAGCGGGTACGCATATGCTGATGCGAACCAGCAAACCTGCCGTTATCCCTTTCGTTCCGCGTCGTTTACCGGATGGCCGTGGCTATGAGTTAATGATTTTGCCTGACGTAAGCGGAGACTTTCCTCTTACAAATGATGTGGATACAGCGATGCGCATGAATAAAGTGGTTGAAGAAGGCGTATTGTTAGCACCAGAACAATATATGTGGTTGCACCGCCGATTTAAAACCAAACCTGAAGGTGAACCTTCACGGTACTAATTACATTCAGGAGGGGAAATATTTCATCTCCTGAATCATTTTAAATTAATTACTCACTATACTATCACTGTAAAAAACTTATTCACCGCTTCGTATACTGTCCAATGTTAAATTGAGTGACTATTCTTTAAAAGCCAAAGATTATTTGATATTTATGCATCATAATTAAGAAATTGCCGCTTAAGATTAAATGCCACGCACAAATTCTTAGATATTTGCACAAAAACATTGAGTGAAACGTTAAGATAACTTATTAAATTCAGCCTAAATATTCTCCTGCTTCGGCCCTGATTTTTAAAATTCCAGGTCTTTTCCGATTTAATTAACCTTAATGCTTTGGCTATGCTTATCAGTCCAATAAAATTAACTTATTTTACAAGGCTTTGTCCTGGCACGTCATCCTATATTCCTTTTTAGAAACTTTTAACTCTTTTATATATCCTTATGGAATTTGAATATCAAATTTTTTGCCGGTAATTTCAACCTAACGGTTAATTTTATTTAACTGCGCATTTAAAAATTATAAGAAGATTACCCACAGCAAACCCTTCGTAGGAATATTTTATGAATAAAGGTATTTATTATTACGTGACAATCAGCACCGATCAGGAAGGTTATCATTATTTACATCGCAAGGAATGTAAGCGCATGCCCGTTAAGGAAGACGTCATTTTTATCGGCACGCTTTATAATTTGAATCAGGCATTATCCATCGCCAGGATAAATTTTAAGAAAGTTAAACCCTGTATAAAGTGCTGTATTCGCTATTCTGCTCCGATAATTCGCGAATCAGTACGTCCGGTTTTGCATTTCCCCCAGAAAGCAATGTAAATCCGAATCGGCGGGAATCGTCTACTTTCCCGCCGGTTGTCCTGTCAGCAACTTCCCCTCCCCCATTTTTCGTCTATCCTTCTGTGAAATCCCGTTAAACAGGCATGGAGAATAGCGATGAGCATGTTCAGTACATTAGAAGAAGCCATTGAAGCGGCGCGTGAGGAATACCTCGCCAATCATCCCGAACTCGACGAAGCCGATGCATCGATTAGCCAGTTTGGCCTGCAAAAGTATGTAATGCAGGACGGCGATATTATGTGGCAGGCTGAGTTTTTTGAAGATGAAGGCGAACCGGGCGAATGCTTGCCAATCCGCAGCGGAGAAGCAGCGCAGGCTATCTTTGATGGTGACTTTGAAGAGATTGAGTTGCGTCAGGAATGGCTGGCTGAAAACACGCTACACGAGTGGGATGAAGGTGAGTTTCAACTGGAGCCACCGCTGGATACCGAAGAAGGTGAAGCGGCAGCGCAAGAGTGGGAAGACGACAACAGCGATTCAGACCGCAGTTATTCGTAAGGTCCGTGACTGGCATCAACAGGCAGTAAGAGCGTATCCAACACCAGCGACAGCGGCAGATCAATAATGGTCAACACCCGCCATGCGCTGTCGCGAACATCCCACTGTACGCCAGGATAATATTGATTACCGTGTCCCTGACCGGGCACGGTTCTACTGATAATGCTACCGCAACCGCTCAACAGCAAAACGGACAAGGTTAAAACAGATAGTTTCAGGAAACGATTCACAACAGTTTCTCTTAATGGAATTGACGCTATTTTAGTGACCCACACACAGAAGTAACACCTACATTTCCACTGAATTACGTAAAGTTCGCGTTAAATCGCTGCGTTAACCCGAATCTGAGCCATAAAAAAAGCGGCATCCCTGCCGCTTTTTTGCTTAGGCGTTTTGTGGCAACGCCTGTGGATTCAATTTCAGCTTTTGATAACTTTCAACCCACTGATGATACTTCTCTGCGTTTTCCCATAAACGGGTATGAACGCGTGCCAGCACCACCGGATCGCTGATCAGCTGCAATCGCTGTTCACGGTTGAGTTTCTCGGGTGCATCGCTTAATGCCTGATCGACGCGACGATCGCGCGCATGCTCCAGCAGCTGGCTTTGCTTGTGACGAGATGTCGCAAGCGCCGTTGCCAAGGCATTGAACGCCGGGTGGAATACCGCATGCATAAAGCCATTTTCCAACGCACGTTCGCGGTTGAGCTTCAGATAGAAGTCCGTATCCACCAACTCTTTCGGCGGCTCATACTCTTCAGGGATCAGGAACAATTTTGCATTTTTGCTCTTAATACCCAACGTGGCACGGCTCGACATCACTGAAACAAACGGTGAAAGGATCAGCGAGAAGACGATCGGTGCTAACCACCACAGGAAGTTGAGATCCAGCCAACCCATACCTGCCGCCCAGACAATCCCTAACGCCATTTGAGAACCGTGACGTTTGAATGCTTCACTCCACGGCGTAGCATCGTCATCACGTTGCGGCGAATTCCACACCACTTCCCAGCCAAGGAATGCACTGACCACAAACACAGTATGGAAAAGCATACGTACCGGCGCCAGCAATACTGAGAACAGCATTTCCAAAAACAGTGAAAGGGTTACGCGCATTACGCCACCGTAAGGTTTAGCGCCTTTGAACCAAATCAGCACCACACTCAACAGTTTTGGCAAGAACAGCAGCACCATTGTGGTTGAGAACAGGGCTATCGCCAGTTCAGGACGCCACTGCGGCCAAACCGGGAAGAGCTGTCGCGGTTGCAGGAAGTAAGTCGGTTCCATCAGCGTATGCACAATCTGCAAGGCGGTGGAGAGCGCAAGGAACATAAACCATAACGGCGCGGAGAGATAAGACATCACCCCCGTCAGGAACACCGCACGGTGAACGGGATGCATTCCTTTCACCAGGAACAGGCGGAAGTTCATCAGGTTACCGTGACACCAGCGACGGTCACGTTTAAGCTCATCCAGCAAGTTTGGCGGGAGCTCTTCATATGAACCCGGCAGATCGTAAGCGATCCACACCCCCCAACCGGCACGACGCATCAGCGCAGCCTCAACAAAGTCATGCGACAGAATTGAGCCCGCAAATGAGCCTTCACCAGGCAACGGCGCTAGCGCACAGTGCTCAATAAACGGCTTCACGCGAATAATGGCGTTATGGCCCCAGTAATGCGATTCCCCCAATTGCCAGAAGTGCAAACCGGCGGTAAACAGCGGACCGTAAACGCGTGTTGCGAACTGCTGACAACGCGCGTAAAGCGTGTCCATGCCAGACGCTTTTGGCGAAGACTGGATAATACCCGCATTTGGATTGGCATCCATCATGCGTACTAAGCCGGTAAGACATTCCCCGCTCATTACGCTGTCAGCGTCCAGCACCACCATATAGCTATAGTTGACGCCCCAACGACGACAGAAGTCATCAATGTTGCCGCTTTTACGCTTCACGCGACGACGACGACGGCGATAGAAGATTTTGCCTGCGCCGCCAACATCACGTACCAGTTCCATCCAGGCTTTCTGCTCGGCGATGGCAATATCAGGATCGTAGCTGTCGCTGAGGATGTAGACGTCAAAATGTTCTGCATTGCCGGTACGGACGACGGATTCCCAGGTCGCTCGTAATCCAGCAAATACGCGCTCAACATCTTCATTACAGATCGGCATGATCAACGCTGTACGGTGCTCAGGGTTAAGTGCTTCATCGCCTACTGTTGAGTAAGAGATGCTGTACTTGTCGCGACCAATAAGCAGCTGTAAAAAGCCCATCAGCGCAGTCCAGAAACCAGCGGACACCCAACAGAATAGGATGGCGAACAGGAACAGAATTCCGGTTTGCAGCACGTAAGGCAGAATCTGCATCACTGATTGCTGCCAGTTCTGATTGATCATCTCCATCGGGTCGAGCAGCGTCCAGCCCTGATACGGCAGAATGGTTTTCATGTACCAGGTTGCCACAACGGTCTGGAAAAGCGTCAAAATCAGCAAAGTGTAGCGACGCATTGACCCTACGTGACGCCACTTCTCTTCAGCACGCTGCTCTTCTGGATTGGCGTAGCGCGGCACTGATTTTTGTCCACGTAATGAAGACCAGGCACGCACCAACGGGTTAGTACGCCAGGCTTCCGGGAACATCAACGAGCGCTTCACTTTCGGCATGGCCTTCAGCGTGGTGCGATCGAGATAATCTTTGCCGAGCTGTTGGCCATCAGCAAGCGAGTCTGGCCAGGCCATTTTCACCCGCGATGAAACAGATTTCAGTGGCGCATCGTCAGGGCGATCGCTGGCTGCCACATCCTGGCCCAGCGATTCGTGTATGAAGTGAAACGCCTCGGCATTTTGCAGCGAGGCGCTTAAACGGGCTTTTCCTGCCGCATCCAGCGGCAGGGATTCCACGTAACTTTGAGGTGTAAAAGTCGATTTATTCATTGGCAGGTAGCTGATAGCTCCAGGTTTCCGTCAATGTCTTGTCGCCGCTAACCAGCGCCGCACGCATTTCGGTTGGCTGCTTGTTGTCTTTCACACGCAGACGCAACACCAAACGCCAGCCTTTATTGACCGGGTTATAGCGTACGCTCTGCTCAACCACATCCGCGTTATTACCCACACTCACCTGCGGTGCAACCTGGCTGTTTTCCGGCATTTGGCTCATCGCTTTACCCACAAAATCGAGAGTAAAGGCGATGCTGCCATCCGGTTGACGCACCAGATTAGACTGCTTAACGTCACCGGCAGAACGCAGGGTGTTTTTCACCCATGCCGTGTCGTCCGAGTGCAGTTGGCTTTCGTCACGCGTGAAGTGTAGACGGTATTTGAAGTTCATCTCTTTGCCCGGATCCGGCAGGTTCTCCGGTGTCCAGAAGGCAACGATGTTGTCGTTGGTTTCATCCGCAGTAGGGATCTCCACCAGCTCGACGCGGCCTTTACCCCAATCGCCTAAAGGCTCAACCCAGCCACTTGGACGCTGATCGTAACGATCGTCAAGATCCTGATAAGCGCTGAAGTCGCGGCTACGTTGCAGCAGACCAAAACCTTTCGGGCTTTCGATGGTGTATGTGCTCACCGCCAAATGGCGCGGATTATTCAGCGGACGCCAAATCCATTCGCCGTTGCCGCTATGGATGGAAAGACCATCAGAATCGTGCAACGAAGGACGGAAATTATTAACCGGCGACGGCTGGTTAGCACCGAACAGGAACATGCTGGTCAATGGCGCAACACCCAGTTTGCCCACTTTGTCGCGCAGATAGACTTTAGACTGCACGTCAACGACCGACTCATTACCCGGACGAATAACAAAACGGTAGGCACCGGCTGCTCGAGGCGAATCCAGTAAGGCGTAGATCACCAGTTGCTTATCTTGTGGTTTCGGACGTTCGATCCAGAACTCTTTAAAGCGCGGGAACTCTTCGCCAGAAGGCAACGCGGTATCAATCGCCAAACCACGCGCCGACAAGCCATAAACCTGGCCCGCACCGATCACGCGGAAGTAGCTGGCACCCAGAAAACTGGTGATCTCGTCATCTTTACCTTTGGTATTTAATGGGTAAAGGACTTTAAAACCCGCGAAGCCCAGGTTTTTAACCGAATCGGCGTCATGTTTCACATTGCCGAAATTAAAATAATCAGGGTTGTATTTGATTTCACGCACCGCGCTAGCCGTGACTTCATTAATTTGTACCGGCGTATCGAAGTACATACCCTGATGATAAAATTCCAGCTTGAATGGCGTACGCAATTTGCCCCAATACGCTTTATCGTGGTTAAACTGGATCTGCTGATAATCAGCAAATTTCATTTCACGAAACTGAGAGGGTAAATTGCTTTTAGGCGCTTCGAAGCTTTTCCCTGCCAACGCTTTGGCTTGTTTGGCTACATCATCGATGTTAAACGCCCAACTGTTATTGGCGTACAACGCCAGCAGAACCGCAGCGCCAATCCAACGCACCTTTTTCAGTTCTGGTTTATTTTTCTCTTTAGTCAGCACATCCCCCCCTTTCGTGTGCTTAAATCAAACCCGCTTATCTTAAAGGATTATTCGGTTTTCCGACAGCTTATGCGCAAGAATGTTCCCTTTATTCGTAAGCCAGATGTGTGATTTTAGGACAATTAAACGATACAGATTTAGCTGATAGTATACCTCGTTTATCACAGGTAGAATTTCACTCCGGCATAATCCGGTTTCAGGGCGAAACTGGCTAAAACAGACTCACAACGTACTAACGAACAGGAACTTTATGAGTACAGCAAAACCTGAACGTGAATATTTTCTCGACTCCATTCGGGCTTATTTGATGTTATTAGGGGTTCCATTTCACGTTTCCCTGATTTATTCCACGCAAAAATGGGCAGTTAACAGTACCGACGCTTCATTATGGTTGACGCTGTTTAATGATTTTATTCACGCCTTCCGTATGCAGGTCTTTTTTGTCATCTCCGGCTATTTCTCCTACATGCTCTATTTGCGCTATCAGCCGCAGCGGTTTTTAAAAGTACGGTTGGAGCGTGTCGGCATTCCGCTGCTTACTGCCATTCCGCTGATCACTCTGCCGCAATTTTTTATGCTCAAAGAGTGGACGCAGAAATTGTCTGGCTGGGATAATTTTAGTCTGTACGAGAAATTTAATAACCTGATGTGGGAGTTAATCTCTCACCTGTGGTTTCTGGTGGTGTTGGTGGTGCTAACCACGCTGGGCATGCTGACGTTCCGCTGGTTACGCGATCAAAAACACGCCATTGATTACCAACGTGTGGGTTGGGGTTCGCTGACCTTAGGCGTTATGGCGTGGGCGTTGTTATGGTGCCTGTTCCGCCGTGCGATCTTTATTTTCCAGCCTGACTGGTTAATGAATGGCTTGTTCAGTATTGGGGTGATGCAATCACTGTTCTTTATGCCTTTCTTCATGCTTGGCGCGCTGTCGTGGAAGCATAAGGCGCTGAAGCAGTTATTTGTACGATTCAATCCCGTGATGTGCTTTGGCGCAATTGTGGTGTTTGTTGCCTACTGCGCAAATCAGCGGATGAGCAGTGGTGAAGGTTGGTTATATGAACTGGATGCGCTGATCTCCACCCTGATGGGCTTGTGTATGCTCAACGTCTGCTTCTGCTTCGGCCATAAGCTGCTGAACTCACATTCGCCGCGCATCATGTATCTGGTCAATGCTTCGCTGTTTATCTATTTGGTCCACCATCCCCTGACGTTGCTGTATGGCATTTATATAACGCCGCACATCAGCAACAACACGCTGGGCTTTTTCGTTGGCCTGATAATGGTGTTTGGCATCGCCTTTCTGTTGTATGAGATTCACCTGCGCATTCCGCTGCTGCGCTTCTTGTTCTCCGGTAAGCCGCAGAACAAATAATAAAAAAGCGATCCCGTTGGGGATCGCTTTTTTTAAAGCAGCCATTCAATAGGTAAACGCCAGACTAATCGCACCTGCAATCGCTGCCACAGCGAACAGCCCGGTTCATGTTTATGCACCACTTCTTCTGATTCGTTCGGATACTCAAGCCAGTTTACCCTGCCCCACTTATCCAGTCGTAGTGTCCAGGCACGATCGCGCATTGAATCAATGAAGCGCTGATGGGTTTTCATTGCCAGCGTTTCGCTTTCAATCACTAATCCCATTTCCGTGTTGAGTTCTGCTGAACGTGGGTCAAAATTAAACGAGCCAATAAACAACGTTTTTTGATCGACCGAAAAGGTTTTGGCATGCAAACTCGAACCCGAATTACCGGTCAAACCGCGATCGTGTGGCGCATCCTGCAAGGCGGATTGCGGTTTAAGTTCATACAGCGCGATACCGTGACGTAATAGCTTCTTGCGCCATTTAGCGTAACCCGCATGCACAATGGAGACATCATTCGCCGCCAGCGAATTGGTCAGAATGGCGATTTTCACCCCTTTACGCTTTAAGGCCAGTAGCTGCGCCACGCCCGCACGCGTCGGCACAAAATAGGCTGAAATAATATCGAATTGATGCTGCGGCGTACCTATCACTTCCAACATGCGCTGCGGCAGCAAGCTTTTGCGCTTTGCTTTGCCTAAACCTTTACGCGGATCGTCGCTGAGCAAACGAGATTTCGCCCATGTCAGCTCCAGGGTGCCCTGTTCGAGTTGGCTGACAAACGCAGAATTATCCAGCCGTTTGAGGTAGACCTGAACGGCTTCGCTGTGGCGCCAGGCTTCCGGCAAACGCACCGCGCTTTTGTCATCGCTGGTTTCATCCAGCACCTTTTTCAACGGCGATACCGGTTTGCTTTTCCAATAGCGCTCAAAATCTTTGCTGACCTCTTCTACAACCGGCCCAATGGCCATCACATCGAGATCTGCAAACAGCGGTTCATTACCGGTTCCGAAATATTCATCACCAATATTACGTCCGCCCACCAACGTGGTAATGCCATCGACGGTAAAACTTTTATTGTGCATACGGCGGTTAAGACGTGCGAAATCAGTCAGATAACCCAGCGCGCGCAGGGTTCGAAATGAGAAAGGATTGAAGAGCCTGACGGTGATATTGGGGTGACGATCGAGCTGCGCCAGGGTTTCATCCAGGCCCGGCGTATTGTTGTCATCCAGCAGCAAACGGACTTTTACTCCGCGTTCTGCGGCGTCCAACAGGGCGCTAAACAGCAATCTCCCCGACATGTCGTTTTGCCAGATGTAGTACTGAATATCGAGCGAGCGTTCAGCTTTTTCAATCAGCATATAGCGGGCGGCGAAGGCATCCAGCCCATCGCTGAGCGGATGAATCCCGCTGAGGTCGGCACGGTGCACTCGCTGTGGTTTAAGCCGCTGTTCCAGCCAGCTCTCACAAAGAGTGGGCGGATGCAGGTCAAAAGCTTCGGTCATGTTAATTCCCTGAATGATGCAGTTATTTTTATTATTCACCGGTCTTAGGAAACACGCTATGCGAGCCTTCCTACTTCACTACACGGCTGTTGATGTTTTTAGTCTAGACTTAGCCGAACCATCTGTGACCGGCAATTGCCTGGAAGGAGAGGAAAATGACGCAGCAATCCATTACCGAAGGTTCACATCGCCATCATCCCCACCTGTTTCGCAGCTTCTTTCAGGGCAGCTTCCCCTGCTCCACCGCCTGTCGTGCGCCAGGAAAAAGGCTGGACATGGTGATCTCCAGTGGTCATGACATGTTGCTGAATAAAGATTACGCCACGCTGGTGGAACAGCACATTTTGACGGCGCGCGATGGTGCTCGCTGGCATTTGATTGAGAAAACGCCCGATGTCTATGACTGGCACTCTTTCCTGCCGATGATCGAGGCGGCACAGCGTCATAATCTGCAAATTATCTGGGAGCTGGCGCATTTTGGCTATCCCGATCATCTCAATATCTGGAAAGCAGAATTTGTCGAGCATTTCGAACGCTTCGCCCGCGCCATGGCACAGCTAATGCGAGACCACGGCATCGAGCAGCCTTTCTTTACGCCCATCAATCAAATCTCGTTTTGGTCATGGGCTGGCGCTGACGTTGCCTGGTTTAATCCTCACGTGGCGAATCGCGGTAAAGAGCTGAAGCGACAGCTGGTGCGCGCTTCGCTGGCAGCCATTCACGCTATTCGTGAAGTCTATCCCGACGCCCGCTTTGTATTAACCGATCCGCTGGTGCAGATCGCCACACATCCCGACAACCCAGACAGTAAACCTTATGCCAATGCGCAACATCAGGCGCAGTTCGAAGCCTGGGATATGTTAGCGGGTCGCCTCGATAAAGAGTTAGGCGGCAGCGAAGCGTGTCTCGACATCCTGGGTTTGAATTATTATCCCGACAATCACTGGTTTTTCCCGGATCTCCCCATGGAAGCCGATCACCCCTCAAGGGTGCCGCTGCATACGCTGCTCGCGCAGTGCTGGCAGCGTTATCAACGTCCCATGCTGCTGGCAGAAACCGGCGCAGAAGGCAATGCAGGCGCAACCTGGTTGCAGGAAGTCAGTGAAAATGTGTCGGTGGCACTGGAAAATGGGATTGCCATCGAGGGCGTTTCGCTTTACCCGGTGGTGGAATATCCCGCCTGGGCTGATGATCGCCGCTCGCCAGATCCGCTGCTGGGATTAGGTGATCCCAATGGTAATCGCACCCTGCATGAGGGGCTGGCGCTGGTATTACGTAGCCAACAGATCAAATATGAAAAACGCGATCAGGATGGATGAGAGATTGGCGGGTGAGGCTTGGGGGAGCAGGATTGCACGTCAAGAGAAGGATCGGTGGGATGGCGCACATCGGTGAGCCAGGTCATGGTAAACAGGAACGTAACCCCAATCAGACACGCAGCCAGCAGGCCAATTATCGCAATCAGTTTGTCATCTCTGTTTTCCATTGCCTTCTCCTGATGAATGTCCTTTTCACGCCTGACCTCTCAACTCATCCAGAGCGTAACCATCAATACGAAGATAATCAACGTCACTGAGGTCACAACAAGCACCACAATGGCGAACTGGGCATCGTCTAAAGATTGACGCAAAGGTTCGTCGTGTTTGTCCGGTGGTGAAGGTGCTGACATGACATCTCTACAGAATGGGATGAACCTGTTTAAGGTACGGCGCGCAACAGTGTAAAGGAATCCGTTTGATTGATCAGATTTATTCGCAAAATAAACGGGGCGCATGATGCGCCCCGTTGCGATGAAACTCAGGTTGATTAGAAGTCGTAGCTCATACCGACTTTCAGCGTACGTCCATCACCCTGTGATAAATACGTGCCGCTGTCATCAATGTTGGCCCAATATTTCTCATTGGTTACGTTCTCAACACCGACACGCCAAACCATATCGCTCTGGTTAACTTTGGTGCGGTAACGCAAACCCAGATCCAAGGTGGTGTAGCTGTCAATTTTCTTGGTATTCGCAGAATCTGCCCATTGTGAACCGGTGTGGTTCAGCAAGGCGGTTGCGGTCAGTCCTTCAACCGGTTTGATATCATATTCTGCGCCCAACTGGTAATCGTAGCGAGGAACGCCCACCGCCTGCTTGCCGTCGTAGGTGCCACCCTCGGTTTTTTGCATGACCGGATCGATCCAGGTTGCGCTGGCATTCAAGCGGAAACCTAATACCGGCTCGCCGAAGATGTTGGTTTCAACACCACGATGGCGCTGTTCGCCATCCATTACGTAGGCGTTGTCACCGTTGAGAATGCCGGAAGGCTTCTTGATTTCAAACAGTGCCAGCGAGCCGCCAATCCGGCCGAAATCCGTTTTCACGCCAATTTCATTCTGCTTCGAATGCGCAATGCCCGTGACAGAACCGTAGTTGCTGCTGCCTTGTGGCGCGACTTCACCGGGTTGCAATGCTTCGGTGTGGTTCGCATAGAGAGAAACGGTCTCCCACGGCTTGTAGACCACGCCATACGTTGGCATCCAGCGGCTGTTGTCATAACGCGAAGCGACATCCTCTGCGCCCGTGCCGTAAGCGTAGTTACGCACCACCACTTTCTGATGACGCGCACCCACTGTAAACAGCAGCGAATCATCAAACAGGCCCAAGGTATCGCTGAGCAAATAGCCTTGCGTACGCGAGCGTGCGGTGGTCAGCGGATCAGAGAAATTACCACCGCTAAAGTTCACGGCGGGTTCTGCGATATCGTTGGTGTGATAGATATTGGTTGATGCGCCGCTCAATGCCATGCCATAAGCATTTTTGGCATTGGTGGTCAGCGCCGAATAGCCAATGTTCACTTTGTGCGAGACGAAGCCGGTATCGAAATTGCCACGTAATCCCACCATGCCGCTCATGTTGTCTTGAATGCGGTTAGTGTTGAAGGTGGCAATGGTTGCATCACCGTTGCTGTTGGTGATCTTGGGCGTGGCGTAGTTGCCGGTTTCATGGGCATGCTGCGCGCCCAAGCCTGCGTAAGCTGTCCAGTTATTGGTGATATCGTATTCCGCTTTGGCGATACCAAATTCGGACTCCATATCGCTGTACACCCATTTTTGGCTGTAGTTATGCGAGTTTGACGGCACCGCAGGAATAAAGTCGATACCGCTGATGTTCAAGCCTAATCCACCGTCGTGGAAGGTCTTTTTCTGATAACCCACATCAAGTGACGTGCGCAGACGATCGCCCCGATAATCAAGGCCGATCGACGCGGCGGTGGTTCTTTTCTTCTCGTCATCTACGCCGGTTTCACCTTCACGATGCACCGCGTTCACCCGCACACCGAACTGGTTGTTATCGCCAAAGCGTCGACCAATATCGACATTGGTCCCCACCTGCGAGGAGGTGGTGTAATCCACGCCGACGCGCGTCAAAGGCACATCATCTGCATGTTTCGGTTCAAGGTTGATCATACCGCCAACCGCGCCGGTGGCTGAGCCGTTCAGCAAACTGTTTGCACCTTTAAAGATCTCAACGCGATCGATCAACGCCGTATCCATTACCTGACGTGGCACCACGCCGGGCAAGCCGCCAAAGGTCATGTCATCGCCATCCATCAGGAAGCCACGGATGCGGTAGCTTTCAGCAAAGTTGCCGTAGCCCTTCACGCTCTGCACGCCAGCATCGTTTTTCACCACGTCAGCGATGGTATGCGCCTGCTGGTCCTGAATCATTTTTGAGGTAAAGCCGATGACGTTGAACGGCACGTCCATCGCTTTTTGCTCGCCGAGCATGCCCAGGCGACCGCCGTGAGCAATTTGCCCATCGAGATAAGCGGGCACCAAATCGTTGCCACCCGCTTTAAAATCATTTTCCGGTGTCGCCACCACGGTTAAGGTCTGTTCTTTATTGTCCGCTGCTGCATCACTGGCAGCGTTATTCGTCGTCGTAGTCTGAGCCATCACTGGCAAACAACCGGCGCTGACGAAAATAGCGAGCAGCGTCGGTTTGAATCCTGGGGTTGAAAGAAGTTGGCGCATCGTCGTTCCCTAATGGTAAATATACTGAGAATCATTATTATTGCGGTTTGCGATTATGCGCGGGGCGGAAGTGAATGCAAGAAAAATCTTATGCTAAAGCGCAGGATTTACAGTCTGATAACGGATGAAAAAACAGTGAAGGCGCTGCCGAAGCAGCGCACTTGATCAGGCGTCGCGCCAGCGTTTGAAGATAAGCGAGGTATTAATGCCGCCAAAGGCGAAATTGTTGGTCTGGATAAAATCGGTTTCCAGCTTACGCGGCTCACCGATAATGTAGTCCAGCGCACCGCATTCTTGTGCAGGCTGCGTCAGATTCAGCGTCGGTGCAAACCAGCCTTCGCGCATCATCTGAATGCTCATCCAGGCTTCCAGCGCACCGCACGCGCCCAGCGTGTGACCAAAATAGGATTTCAACGAAGAGACGGGCGTTTGGTCGCCAAACACGGCTGCAGTTGCCAGGCTTTCAGCAATATCACCCCGATCGGTGGCTGTGCCGTGCGCATTAATATAGCCAATTTGTGAGGCTTCCAGCCCGGCACTTTTCAGTGCACGCTCAATGCAGATTTGCATGGTTTCGCGCTGCGGCTGCGTAATATGTGCCGCATCGCAGTTGGTGTGGAACCCTACCAGCTCGGCGTAAATTGTTGCGCCACGCGCCTGCGCATGTTCCAGCGATTCGAGAATCAAGGTACCCGCACCTTCGCCAATCACCAATCCATCACGATGCTGATCGAATGGCGAAGGGGTACTTTGCGGTGCGTCATTGCGCTGGCTGGTGGCAAATAGCGTATCGAATACCGCCGCTTCAGAAGGACATAACTCCTCTGCGCCACCGGCTACCATCACCGTTTGGTAGCCGTGGCGAATCGCTTCCCACGCATAGCCAATCGCCTGGCTGCCCGAGGTACAGGCGCTGGAAGTGGGGATCACACGACCACGTAAACCAAAAAACAGACCGGCATTCACGGCGGCGGTGTGCGGCATCATCTGCACATAGGTGGTGCCGGTAATATTGTTGGTGTGCTTTTCAGTCAGCATAGTGGCGAATTCGCTCACCGGCCCGGTGCTGCCAGTGGAAGAGCCATAAGCAATGCCGGTTTCACCATTGGTCAGTACCGGATGATCGATCAGCCCAGCCTGTTCCAAAGCCAGTTCGGTGGCGCGGGTAGCCAGCAGCGAGACGCGGCCCATGGCGCGAATACGTTTACGGGTATAGTGCGCAGGCAAGGTAAAATCATCAATCGGCGCGCCTAACAGCGTGTGCAGCCCATCATAAACTTGCCATTCCGGCATCTGCCGCACTGCGTTTTTACCTGCAAGAATACGTGCCGCGACCGCCTGCCATTGCTCGCCAAAAGCGGTGACACCGCCCATGCCCGTGACAACTACGCGCTGAATCACAGCATGCCTCCGTTAATCGAAATCACCTGACGCGTGACATAACCTGCAATGTCAGACATCAAATAGCTGGCTAATCCCGCCACTTCATCCGCTGCGCCCATGCGTTTCATCGGAATAATTTTCAGTGCTTCCTCAACGACTCGCGGTTCAAGCCCTTCCATGCCGGTATCAATCAGGCCGGGCGCGATGCAGTTTACGGTGATTTTACGTTTTGCCAGTTCAATCGCCAGCGCTTTGGTTGCGCCGATGATGCCCGCTTTTGCCGCGCTGTAATTGACCTGGCCGCGATTGCCCATCATGCCAGAAACCGACGACAGTGTGATGATCCGACCGCCACGACGCAGACCAATCATGGGCATCACGCAGGGGTGAATCACATTATAAAAGCTGTCGAGATTGGTATGAATCACATCATCCCACTCAGATTCTGTTAGCGCAGGGAAAGCGCCATCCCGGGTAATCCCTGCATTGCTGACAACGCCGTAATAGGCACCGTGCTGCTCAATATCCGCCTCCAAGGCGCTGCGGGTCGCGGCGCGATCGGCAACATCAAAACCCAGCACCCGCCCGGTTCCACCCTGCTCCACGATGTGCTGCAATGTGTGTTCAGCGCCAGCACGGTCGCGATTGTAATGCACCACCAGTTCGAAGCCGTCCTGCGCCAGGCGCAGCGCGATAGCGCGGCCAATGCCTTTACTGGCGCCCGTTACCAATACAGAACCTCTCATGGCTGATTTCCTTGTGACATCAGTTGCTGTAGCTCTTCTTCATTCGGTTGATAGGTATTCAGGCGTCCGCTGGCCAGCAGCAGATCGCCATAATGGATTTCGCCCTCAAAACTGCCCATCCGATCGTCGCGCATCAGTAGCCGCATAGTGATATCCAGCGTTGCGTTAGCCGGGAAATGGGGCTGTGTTGCCCGCCAGCCGCGCCCGCCTAACAGCATGCCTGGGTGGATAAGGATTGCTCCGGCACGTTTCGCTTGCCAACCAGACCAGACACCAACGGTTTGCGCCATGATCTCTACGCCAAACCACGCGGGCAGTTCACCCTGCTGATTAAGAAAAGGTGCCAGCACGCCTGTTTTGGCCGTTGTCACTCGGCAATGCACGCTTTCTTCGTCCACCGCAATCAGCTGTTCGACCAGCACCATAGGCGTTTCATGCGGCAAAAAATCCGCAGCACAACCCTTAATTGTCATCGCACCGTCCCAAAATTAAACAGGTATTATTGCCACCGAAAGCAAACGAGTTGGACGCGATAATCGGACGCGCCAGCGGCTGAGAGTGCAGCAGCAGGCCGCACTCTGCCAGGCTTTCGTCGCGAGCGGCGACAGAAAAATCTTGCGCCGGCAACGGCAGATTCTCGCTGAGAATCAACGCGCTGAGCGCGGCTTCGCACACGCCCGCTGCACCGAGCGTGTGCCCGGTAAGGTGTTTCGTCGAACTGCAGGGTACATCACTGCCAAACAGGCGATGGATCACTAACGCTTCCATCTGATCGTTAAGCGGCGTCGCGGTGCCATGCAGGTTGATGTAGCCGATATCCTGCGGCGCTAATCCCGCCTGTTGCAGCGCCATGCGCATGGCGCGCTCTGCGCCCTCTCCTTCTGGATGCGGCGCAGACATATGCCAGGCATCTGAAGATTCACCCGCGCCCAACAGCGCTAACGGCTGCGGTTCTCGCGTTAACAGCATCAGCGCGGCCCCCTCACCAACCGAAATGCCATCGCGCTCACGGCTAAACGGCACGCAGCGGCGTTCAGAAAGTGATTCGAGACTGGCGAAGCCGTTAACCGGCATGCGGCTTAGTGAATCTGCACCGCCTACCAGGGCAACATCCGCCAACCCTGCAGCAATCAAACGTTCGCCGCTGATCAGCGCACGAGCGCTGGAAGAGCAGGCGGTGGAGATGGTATAGGCTGGTCCATTGAGTTGCAGATATTGCGCCAGAAAGCGCGATGGATCGCCCAATTCTTGCATCTGGTAATGGTAGCGCTGGCGATCACCACGAATCTGCTGATCGCCTTCGTCAACACCCGAGGTGCTGGTTCCCAACACTATCGCAACGCGATCGACACCATATTTCGCAACAGCAGCATCCAGCGCTGGACGAATTTGCGCTAACGCCGCCAGCAGCAGCTGATTATTACGGGTGTCATGCGCAGCAAAGGCAGCGGGTATAGCAGGCAACCTGGCCTCTACCGCACCCAGCCAGCAGCGTTTGCCTGACGTTAGCCAGCCTTCATGCTCACGCATACCAGGCGCAATGCCGCTGATCAGGTTCGCGGCAATCTGCTGATTATTGTTCCCAAGCGCATTGAGCATCCCGAATGCAGAAATGTAGATCATGATGCATCCAAATGTTGAATTTGAATCAGGTAACCAAACGCGTGCTGCTGAAGGGTGATCGGCTCACGTCGCTCGCCGCGTTGTAGATAGGTAATCTCCGTCACGACCTGGTTATCGGCATCTCGCAGCACGCGCTTCAATCCTTTGTCTTGTAGCGTCCAGCCGCGCGGCAGCTGTTTTTGCCATACCGCAATCGGCCAGTGACTCAACATAATATCGGCCAATACCTGACTGGCGGGCGGCATATTGGGCAGCGGCATCAGCTGTTGCGTATGAATGCCCCTGGCATCGTAACTGACACGGAACAAGCGAATCCCCACCGATGATAAGCCCGCTAATTCTATTTTCTGCGCATCGGCGCTCAGCAACACCAGCAGCGACTGGCGGGTTCCTTTTATTTGGCCGGTTAAGAGTTGCTGCTGTTGAAATGCAGGCGTGATGCCCGGCGGTGGCAGCATAATCTTCACGCCAGGCTTCAGCCAGGCGGTAGGCTGCGTATTATCTGGCTTAGGGCTGGCGCAGGCGCTGAGCAACAGACTGAATATCAACATCATCGCTGCGCGAATCATCTTTTTTTCCTCAATTTAGTGGGCCGCATGGCCAGCGGTGAGAGCAGAAAGGCGCTAAAAATACCGCTGCACAACACGGTGCCAAAACCAGTAATGGCGCTGGTGCTGCTGAAAACCAACATGCCCAACGTCAGCAACGTTGTCATCATCGCCAGCGAGACCGCCAACAGTGAAGTCAGCGGCGTACCCTGCGGATTGCTAAAGAACAAGGTGTAATTAATGCCAATGCCCAGCACCAGAATCAATGCCAGCAGCGCGAACAGATTCAACGACGCGCCCATCCAGCCCAACGTTGCCAACGCGGTTGCCAGCGACAGCAATGAAGGTAATGCACTGCGCAAACCCGCTTTAAGGCCTAAACGCAGCACGTAGCTCAGCGCAATCAGCGCTAACGCCAGCAACAGTAAGCCGCTCAACAGCGAGCGCCAGAAGCTGAAAAGCGTATCGTAGCTGGCCTTACGATCGACCCAACTTACGCCTGGATATTTTTGCGCCAGCGCACTGAGCGCCGCGCTATTTTTTACGCCGCTGGTCGGCACCAGCACGCCGCTGCGCCCGTCAGGCAGCGACAGCCATAACAGTCGCCAGCCTTCACTCAGCGGACTGTTTAGCCAGGCTTCTGGCGTTACCGTCATCGGTTGAAGATCGGGTGCGGGCACGCTGATCCCCGCCTGTTTTAGCCGCGCCACGATCTTCGGTGCGGCCTGTTGCAGGGTAGCAATGTCTTGTTGCTGCTGTTCCAGCGAACGTAACGGCAGTAAACGGAAGTTTTGCAGCGCACCTTGCTGCTGCGCCTGTTTTAAATCTGGCACCAGCTGCGCTAAACGCTGCAGCGTCTGCTGTGCGTTATCGCCCCACACCACAAACCAAGTTTGATCGGCGCGTTGACCCGTCAAATCCGCCAGTTGGCGATCCTGTTCGAGCAGATGGGCCGGCGCGCTTTGTAGATGGGCAATATCATCATCCACCTTTAATTGCACCATACCGCCCAGCGCGTAAACCGCCATCGCCAGCGGCAAGCCAATTCGCAACGCTTTGCGGCGACGCCACGCGGCTAACCAGCGCGCAAGCGGCACCATCAACGGCACAGGACGAACCGGTAAACCGCGCACCAACCACGGATAGAGAAAAATCACCGTTAAACAGGATGCCGTTAAACCGCTGGCCGCAAAAACCGCCAACTGACGCAGACCCGGAAAAGGCGCCAGCAGCATTAATAGCCAGGCAATCGCGGTGGTGGCTAACGCCAGCAGCAGCGTACCGCGCACTTTGCGTAGACTCTGCCACGGCGTGGCGTGTTCACCATGTACCATGCGTTCGGTGAGGTAGTAGAGCGTGTAATCGGCAGAGATGCCGACAATGCTCAGGCTCATCACCAGCGTCATGATGTGCAGCTCGCCAAAACAGAGCAGCGTGGCGACCGTGCCCGCCATCGCGCCAATGGCGACCGATGCGAGGCATAGCAGCAATGGGCGCAACGAGCGGAACACCAACAGCACCAGTATCAACACGCCGCCCAAGGTTATTGTGCCGAGTGTTTCAACATCGTGTTGCGCACGCTGGCTGGCATCATCACTGAACAGTACTGTGCCGCGCGTCAGCAGTTGTGCCTGCGGCCAGCGCTGTTTTAGCGCTTTTTCAAGCTGCCTGAGTTGCGACACAAGTTGATGGCTCTGCGTAATGCTAAACGCATTATTTGCCAGTTCGCCATGCAGGAAATAGCCGCGTTGGCCTTGCTTATCCTGCACCGTTAGCCAGCCATTGTGCAGCATCATGCGATCGGCATTTTGCTGAAGTGCCAGCTGTGAGCCTCGTACCAGCATCAGCGGATCGTTTTGTAACTCCTTGCTGCCCACCCCAGAAAAGGCGGAAAAGAGTTGGCCTAACAGCCAATCAGCTTGCGCATCGCCGCCGTTTTGCAATCGTGCACGGGTTGCATCATCAATCAGGCCGTTACGATGTTGCCAGGCAAAACGGCCCCACTGCTGCTGCTGATTTTCATTGAGATCGCCCTGCACCTGTTTGAGTGCAGGCAAAGCGCGTAATTGCTCAAGCCACCAGCGCGCCACCTCTGGATCGTCGGTTTTTCCTGGTAATACCAGCCAGACCATTTGTCGATCCAGCCGCTGCATAAACCCTTCCTGCAACTCAGCAGGCGCGGCACCGAGGTTTTGCTGCGGCAACAACGCCAGTACGCTGCTGTTGAGATGGCTGCGCGGCAACAGCAGCACCAAGGCGACAGCTAACACCATGCAAACCACTAACCACAGCGCGGCGAAGAATTTATCATTACGGCCCGGCAAAACGTGTGCGCTCCTCGTCACTTAATTGCGGCGGCTTAATGCGCGTGTTGCTGAGTTGAATGTGGGTCTTATCACCCTGCTTGTCATCCAAATCGATACGTTCGAGAAATTCGCTGCCAGCCAGATCGATACGATTAAATATCATGTTAAGCGGCGCGGCTTTAGGCGTGAGTCCCAGCGTCCAGCGCTGGTTGCCTTTGTCCTGAAAATCGAGCGTAAAGTTCTCTTTCAAGACTTTCTCATCTGCCTGAAACAGCGCGCGCAACAAATGATTGAACTGGAACATTTGTGGATTACTGTCTGAAGTGATGACTTGCGGCGGCTGATTATTCAGCGTTTGTACCATGCGCTTATCATCAAGCAGCAGCGTCATGACAAACGGCGTACTTTGATGCCACCACAGTCCTTGTTGTTGCGCGATCAGCAGGTTGCCATGTGATACCAGCGGCTGCGCCATGCCGGAAATGGTGCGTGTTTGAACAAAATCTGCGCGAATGATCGGTTGGCTGGCAAAGCGCTGTTGTAACTGTTCCAGCGTGACGGCGCTGGCCGCGCTGGCCCACAGTAGCAAACTGGCAACGATAATTTTTAGCATTCTTTCACCCCCAGGCGTTCCAGCAAAATATCGGGCGTCACAAAGCATAAGGTTTCTGTTGCCTGCTCCACCGCAACCTGCAAAGTGTGCGCTTTGGTGGTGATCTCCCCTGCCGCATTGCGGACCTGGTAGTCGATGCGTAACCGGTTTTCATATTCGGTGATGCTGGCGCTGACGGTGATCGGTTCCTCACAGCGCAGCGGCTGGCGATACTTAACGCGGGTGTCGACCACCGGCCAGATGTAGCCGCTGGCCGCCATTTCGCTGTAGCTGTAATTAATGCTGCGCAGCAGCGCTTCACGGGCCACTTCGAAATAACGGAAGTAGTTACCGTGCCAGACCACGCCCATCGGATCGCAGTCGTGAAAAGAGACCGTGAGCGCGACTTCCACGGTATGCAGGTGATCAGGCATTGTCGGACTCCTCATGGCGCACCCGATCATCGGGCAACGTCCAGAAATCGAAAAAGTTAAACCAGTCGAGCGGTGCCAGCAGTGCATGGTGCGCCAGACGATCCGCATAGCGATCAACCGTGACCTGTAGCGCCTGTTGACGCTGTGCGCGTGGCAGCAGCAGCGGATCGGCAAAAGGTTCGCAATGAATCTGTAACTTACCCTGCTGGCGCAAGGCGAACATCAACAGCACCGGGCAGCGCAGCGCAGCAGCTAACACAAACGGGCCTTGGGGAAAGGGTGCGGGACGACCCAAAAACGCGCTCCAGACTACGCGACGCTCCCCGCCGCGCTGGCGGTTAACGGCGGTACGATCGCCGACGATAGCAATCCATTCGCCCGCATCCAGCTTTTGTTGCAGCAGAATGGCTGTTTCCGGGCCGATATCGCTAACCGGCAGCAAATTAACGCCCGCGTCTGGCGCGATAGTTTCCAGCACCGCACGGAAACGTTGGGCATTGTCAGTGAATACCAAGGCGTTAATCACCATGCCGCTGACCTGTTTTGCCATGGCGCGGCAGGCTTCGATATCACCCAGATGCGAGGCAAGAATCAGCTTTCCGCGTTCGCCGGGCGCACGGATCACCGCTTCTGCACCTGGCGCAAAATCGATATCGCGTCCCCAACGCAAATCGCCACGCCAGCTGGCTACCTTATCCAGCATCGCTTCAGCAAATCGCAAAAAGTGGCGATAGCTGTTAAGCGGTTTGGGCAGTGCAACCTGCTGTTGGCTGGCGTAATCACTGACTCGCGTGATCCATTGCTGTGAAGCGTGACGGGCGCGCTGTCCGCTCAGCCAGTAAACCGCCACCACCGGCCACAGCAGTATTAGAAAAGGTAAGCGGCCACAGCGACGATAAACTGCCAGCATGAAGCGCAGACCTACTTGCCCACGGCGCTCCGGTTCGCCGGACCAATGTTTTTGCTGGCGACGCATGTTTACCAGACGCGGAATGCGCGGCAACATGCCGAAAAACAAGCGCGTATGCATCCAGGAGATGCGCAGATTGTCATACAGCGCATCAAAGTGTGACACTCCGGTTTCTGGGTAAGTCACACGCGTGGTGAGAAAGCGGCTTGGTGTGCCCTGCCAATAGAGTCGCACCATGATTTCAGTGTCAAAATCCATGCGCTGACCGATCGCACGCTGATCGCACAGCGCCAACGTTGGCGATAACGGGTAGACGCGAAAGCCGCACATGCTGTCTTTGATCGAAAACGACAGCGTTTCGATCCACACCCAAAAATGGGTGATGTAGCGCCCATATAAACGTGACTTGGGGATCGAACTGTCGTACAGCGGCTTACCGGAGATCAAACATTCAGGATAACGCCGCGCTTCCGCCAGCATGGCTGGGCAATCTTCAATCTGGTGCTGTCCATCGGCATCCAACTGCAGCGCATGGGTAAAACCCTGCGCAGCGGCAGCTCGCAGTCCCTGTATCACCGCCGCACCTTTGCCCTGATTGTGCGTTAAACGCAGTACGGTGATCTGTTCAGCCCGCACGCTTTCCAGTTGCTGTTGGGTGCTGGCTTCGCTGCCGTCATCCACAATGATCACGGGCAGGTTAAAAGGTGCCAACCGTGCCAGCACTGAAGCCATCATCGCGCCGTGGTTGTAGCAGGGAATCACCACGCACGGTGAGAAGTCAGACGAAAATTGAGGTGTTAACACAGCTGAATTTTTCCGCTGCTGGCGCTCAGCGCGTTACCGTCACGCAGCAGGCTGTAACAAAAGCTGAGGCGGGATTTCGTCGCATCCCACTCAATATGCAGTTGCAACAGCGAATCCGGCGCTACCGGCTGTTGAAATTTGATGTTTTCGACCGCAGCAAACTGTTTGCCGGGTGCCAGACACTGCACCGCGTAATGCATAACCCAATCGAGTTGCGCTACGCCAGGCAGAATCGGCAACGTGGGGAAATGCCCTTGAAACCAGAACAGATCGGTAGCGATATATAGCGTTAGGGTTACGCTGTTGTCCTGAATCTGGCGGCTGCGTTCAACCGGCAACATGAAAAAGCTCCTCAATTTGTGGCCAGGCGCGTTTGCTTTGTGTGGTGACGGGAATGGTCGCCACCACACGCCAGTAACGCGGCAGCGCCACCGACTCCAGCAAAGGTTGCAGATGCTGCTTCCAGCGTTTTTTCTGCGCCGCTAGCTGATGATCATCAAGCGGCGTCGCCAACGCCAGCACCACGCCAATACCCTGGCGATCGTGGCGCGTAATAGCCAGCGCGGCGGCATCGACGACACCGGGCAGCGCCATTAAACGCCGTTCGATTTCACTCAGCGAAATGCGTTTATCTTCAATTTTTACGATGCGATCGTGGCGACCGGTTATCTGAACGTGGCCTGCGGCATCAACCTGCAAGCGATCGTCGAGCTGCCAACCTGCAGCGTTTTCAATCAGAGCGGAAGAGACTTGCCAACGATCATTGTCGATCTGTTGTAGCCTGACGCCAGGAAAACAGATCCAGGCTGCGGCGTCCGAATCGCGCTGCCGCCAGGCGATCACGCCGGTTTCCGTGCTGCCGTATATTTCACTCACCGGACAATGCATTGTCTGCTGGGTATGTTGCGCATCCTGCCAGGCCAGCGCCCCGCCCGCTGAAACAATCAACGTGCAGGCGGCTACAGGGAAGTGATCATCCAGGCGGCGCAAAAATGCGGGGCTACTGATTAAAGCGTGGCGATAATCTGGGTGCCGAAGCTGTTCAACCAGTTGTTCACTGTAGAATAGCTGCTGCGCCGCAAAGGGTTGACCCAACGCCATAGGCAATATGATGCGAAAGGTTAAGCCATAAAGATGTTGATGACTGACCGAAGCAAGGATGCGGCAATCTGTGAGCCTTTCACCCCAGAGCGCAACCAGCCAGCGCGACTCCTGCTCCAACACCGCCAGTGATTTTACGACACGACGTGGCGCGCCGGTTGAACCTGAGGTAAACAGCACCAGCGCGGCATCGGTGGGCAAAGCGGGAAGTTCACCTTCAGCTTCATCATCCTGCCAGCGTTGCAACGGCAAATGAATATCTAAAGGCAGATCGCTGATCACGCCATCCAGCGCATCGCCCATTTCATTGAGCTGCGCAGCGCGACAATGGCCCGGGATCACCGGTGTTTTTTCCGCGTACCAGGTTGCCAGCAGCGCGACGCAAAATCGGTAGCTGTCATCAAAACAGAGCGCCCACTGCGTGCCGGGCTGCCTCCGCAACGTCTGGCTAAGCGACAATACCTGACGGCGCAGCGTGCTCAGCATCAATGTGTGATCGCCACGCCACGCCACTTCGCGATCCTCGCTGGTTAGCCACGCAGCAATGGGTTGTGCGATCATGCTTTGCGTCTCACGCGCTGGCGTACCAGCCATTCGGCGCTCATCAGCGCGCCCATCAACAGATAGCTGATGCCGCCATTCCAGAGCGTCCACAGGCGAAGATTTCCCATCAAACAGGTGCTCAGCGCTATGCTGCCGTTAAAGATAAAAAACAGGCACCAGACTTGCGTGACGCGTCGCGTATAGCGCACGGCCTGCGGCGGCAGCGTGGATTCACGCAGTCGCGCAAGTCGTTCAACCAGCGGCATGCTGCTCCATAATGACACGCCAAATATGATCAGCATGGCCAGGTTGACCGCCACCGGATACCACAACAGCAGATGCTGACTGCGCAACGTCATGCTGCTGATACACAGCAGCGCGCCGAGTAGAGCCAGCCAGCCCATCACGTTGTTAAATGCGGTTTTCTGCCGACGCAGGATAAACCAACGCAGACCGAACAGCGCGGCCAGTAACCAGAACAGCGCATGCCATTGTGGTTGAGTCAGCGCCAACCAGACCAAAAAAGGCCAAGCCAACAGCGTGAGAAGGTTGATCAGGCGTAGCGCAGCATGCATGTTGAAATCAGGCGCCTTCGCGCATCAACTGTTCTACCGCATCCACCACATCCTGCACGGTACGTACCGAACGGAAAGTTTCTGGTTTGATTTTACGGCCAGTACGTTTTTGCAGGTGAACCACCATATCAACCGCATCAATGCTGTCGAGTTCCAAATCTTCGTAAAGGCGTGCGTCCGGGCGAATGTCATCCGCCTCAATTTCAAACAGGTTAGTCAGCAATGAGGCGACTTCCTGATAAATTTCATCTTTGTTCATCATAATTTTGTCTCAGCGATCAGGCGCGTTGTTGGTTCACGAACGCCGCCAAAGAGGCAACAGAAAAAAAGTGCGCACGCAGGGTTTCGCTCTCGGCGGAAAGTGCCACGCCATAGCGATTTTTTACCGCCAGCCCGAGTTCCAACGCATCAATGGAATCGAGTCCAAGCCCGTCACCAAAGAGCGGGGCCTCTGTGTCGATATCGTCGAGGTCGACATCTTCAAGGTTCAGCGTATCGATGATCATCTGTTTGATATCGTTGATTAATGAGTCCATACCGTTTTCCGCATTACACATCTTGGGGAACCAGCGCCTGCTGCAAATGGCGGGTCAGTCGACGTGCAGCTAATGGCTGCGCATCTTGGTTGCTTTCGCCAAACGACGTGCTGTCGATTCGCGCATGTACGCGCACGGTAAACACAGGTTTTACCGGCGGGATTTGATACCAGCGGCTCTGTTTATCGAGCATACGCTGAGTACAGGTAATGTGGACTACGCGTAAATCGCAGCCCGCGCGCACCGCGATGTTGGCGGCACCGCGTTGCAGCTTTAGTGCTTCGCCATGACGCGTGCGCGTTCCTTCCGGGAAGATCAAAAGGGTATCGCCACGCGCCAGTCGCTGTTGGCTGTCGGGTAGCAGCGTCTCCGCTTCACTGTTTATCAGGTAATCTGCGGCGCGAATGACGCCTCGCAGGAAAAAGTTTTTTTGCAGCTCCGCTTTCACTAAACAATCCATTTCCGGCAGTACCGAGGCGATCATCACGTAATCGATCAGTGAAGGATGATTGGCGACGATTAAGCAGCCACGATCGCGACGGAGCTGATCGGCGCCCTCAATGTGATAGTCGTAAACGCCGACAAAACGGCAGAAGCGCAGGAAACAGCGAAAACTCCAGGCGATGCTGGCGCGCGCGATACGGCGGCGGCGATGTTTGTCGCGCTGGATCAGCAACAGCAGATTAAACCACGTCAATGACATCAGCAGACCGCCCACGCTAAACAGTGTAAAGCTGACGGCAGTCATAACCAGGCGCCAGTAATAGTTAAACCCGGGCCGGCCATGGCGCAGCGACAGAGAAGAATCAGTCATGTGAATTCACCCAATGCCAGTTAAGACGTTCACCCTGAAGGGTGAAGCTGTTGCCCTGCGCCAGCACGTTATGCAGAAATTCAAGGCTCTGCGGCAGCATCGGCTGCGAAACCGGCTCGGTATTCAGGGTGGTGGTGCATTGCAACATGCTGCCAGCCGCAAGCAGCAGCGCCACTGCATAAGGTGCGTTGCAGCCTGCTTCCGGTAGCCACGGCAAATAATAATCAGGAATGGTGCCATCAAAGTCGACCAGCAACACCTGCTGATACCCAGCCTGATGCAGTGCGCTGACTTCAAGTAATCCTTGCTGAAAGGAGTCGATGCCAGCAGAAATAGAGGTGGAAACCAGCGGCTTTTTTGCTGCGATAGTCAGGCTGCCAACAGCAGAATTATGCACCGACATCGCAAAATCAGTGGGCGACAACGCCTGCCGCTCCGCCAACGTGGTAAGTATCCGCAGGTTCCGCTCCAGTTCGCCATGGCGACTGGTAAAGACGATGGCATCGACACGTTGGCGCGCCAGCAGCACTAAACCACTTTCAACCGCTGCACGACTTCCGCCGCTCAGACGCCGCGCAGTCATCATCGGAAGATGCTGCGGCTTAGCAAGCGATTGTGTGCTGTCGATGGTGGCAGCGTGCTGCGCCCAACGATGCCAGGCTTCACGTTCGGCTAACCCCGGTGCCAGGGCATGCCAATCAATTAGCGAATAAGCGAGTTTCATACCAGCGTTCTTTTATAAGCTTGGTGGAATTGCCGTCCATGGGATCGTCAACTCCCTTCCCTGCGTAAGCAAAGAATCATCCCTGAAATACCTGGCGACGTCTGACGTGGTCCATCACGGTATGGGTTTACCCTACGGACAGCAAGAGTAGGACATCTGATTTGTCGGCAGACAGGTTTATTTCTTTATTACCTTGCGTGTTATTACGTTAATTCCGTGATGACACACAAGGTATTCAAGGCACTATTTAATACTTTGTGCCGCCAGACGCAGCTGAATATCTTGATCCAGATTATTAATCCAGCGGTTATAGTTACCGTGAATTTTACCGTTTTCCGCTTTCAGATTTTCGCTGCTAACGTACTGAATTCTATAGCTTTGATCGGTATAAGTAACGCGAATATTGGCGGTGAAACCGCGCTGAGACAGTCGGCCATTAAGGATGCCCGGTGCGACAGGTGTCATCACCCATTTACGACCAATGCCCGCCTCAATTATCGCCACTTTCATTTGATTATCGGTGTAGCGTTGTGACAATGATTGATTCACATTATGAATCGGTGCGGTACCGGCGCAGCCCGTTAATAAAGTGGCGGTCAGCGCCAGCATCAAAATAGTGTTAAGCTTCATGATTTTCCTTTTTTATTTCCCTGTTATTTCAGGCAGTTAAAATAAACAACTGCCCCACACAAACGTCACTGAATGTGCATTTTTCCGTTCAGGCTGTGTAAAAACCGGCGCATGATAACACCTTTTATAAAGACGCGTAAGACGAAGCATAACGCGTAAATTGCCGTTATTTGCGTAATAGAGAGGAGAGTTAAGTCGCGTTTGGGCTGAAGAATATAGCCGTTTTTTTACACGACTATTTTACTCACAGCTGGATCGATGAAAGGATAAAAAAACAGGGTTTGTGGCAGAAAAGGCGGCCCTGATTAACAAAAGCTATTGATAGCGCTCTGTTTTGCCCGTTGCTGACTCAGTCTGGCCTTTTCTGCCCGCTTTGATTATTGCGTAATGTTCTACTGCTTAGATTACGGATGCGATGGATTAACCTGCCAGCCGCCGCCTAACGCGCGATAAAGATCAATTTGCGCCAACAACAGATTGTTTTTAACCGTGACTAAATTGAGCTGAGTACTGAACAACGTGCGCTGAGCGTCAAGTTCATCCAGATAAGAGGCGTAGCCATTCTGATAACGATTGCTGGCAATGCGCAGCGCTTCGGCAACATATTTCTCCTGCTTTTGCAGCTCTTCTTGCTGTGCTTCACCCTGGCGAATGGCATCCATTGCATCATTCACTTCTGAGAACGCGTTGCGAACCACTTTTTCATAGCTATACAGCGCCTGGTTGCGCGTCGCCATTGAGACATCAACCTGCGCGGTTAACGCTTCACGGTTCAGAAGCGGCGCCAGCACGCTGCCGCCAATGCTCCAGAGACGGAACGGATTGTCTACCAGCTGATGCAATATTGAACTCTGCATAGTGCCGGTTGCCGTCAGATTGAGATTGGGCAGCAGATCTGCTTTTGATGATTCGAGGCTTGCATCGGCAGCCAGTAACTGGCGCTGCGCCTGAACAATATCAGGCCGGCGATTCATCAGCTGTGAGGGCAACAAATTGGGCATCTGCTGTGGCGAAATCTGCGTAAACTCAGGACGACGCGCAATCTCACGCGGATTCATGCCGACCAAAATACTGAGTGCATTCTCCTGCTGTCCGATTTGATGTTGTAACTGCGGCACTTGCGCTTTGGCAGATTGATATTCTGATGCGGCCTGCATCCATTCAAGCCGCGAGGTATAGCCTGTTTCGTACTGGCGCTGCGCCAGTTTCAGCGAATTGCCACGCGTTTCCAGCGTCGCTTCGGTCACGCGCAGCTGTTCATCCAGTGCGCACAGCGTGAGATAACCCGAAGCCACCGAGCTGGCGATGGTTAATTCAGCCGCAGAGGCGGCGGCACGCTGTGCCTCCAGTGAAGCCTGTGACGCGGCGATGGAACTGCTGCGTGCGCCCCACAAATCGACATCGTAATTGGCTTGTAATAATCCCTGAAACACGGCTGTTTCATAGGGCTGTCCGGTAACGGATGAGAGCGTACGTTCACGCGTTGCCGCGACGCCCGCGCTGAGCGTGGGAAAGTTATCGCCCTGCGCCGCGCGCAGTTGGGCACGATATTGATCGACGCGCGATCGGGCAATCAAGATATCGGGATTATTGCGCAGCGATTGCGTCACCAACCGATTGAGATTTTCATCCCCAAAAGCGCGCCACCACTCTGCTTCTACGGTCGATGATGGACCAACCTGTTCACGCCACGCCGTCGGAATGGGCAATGATGACGGCGCTTTTTCAACCTGTGTGGCACAACCCGCTAATGTCATCGCCAACATGCTGGCCAGCACGCTACGACGCATCATGGCGTCGCCTCATCTTTTACTGGCGCATCAGTATCAATACTGACTTCCACTGACATGCCGGGACGCAACTGCTCAATATCTGTTGAATCAATACGAATCCGCACCGGGATACGCTGGGCAATTTTCACAAAGTTGCCGGTGGCATTATCAGGTGAAATGGCGCTGAATTCTGAACCCGCTGCCGGTGAAATGTACTCAACGCGGCCATCAAAGTGTTTGCCGTCGAGGGCATCCACGCGAATATTTACCGGCAAACCAGGCCGAATGCGTGCCAGCTGCGTCTCCTTCATATTGGCGATGATCCATTTAATATTCGGCACCACCGAAGTCAGACGTGTACCCGCAGTAACGTATGCGCCTTTGCGCACCGAAAGCTGACCAAGCTGACCATGATCTGGCGCGATAATGCGGGTGTTAGCCAGATCGATATCCGCCAGTTCCAGTGCGGCTTGCGCGCTGGCGACATCGCCTTCCAGCGAGGCGCGATTTACAATCACCGTTTGCAGATTCTGTTGCGCTACCGCTACTTGCGCATCAGCCTGGCGCACCTGCGCCTGCGCTTGTGCATTAGCGGCTCGTGCGGCATCACGCTCTCGCACTGAAAGCGAACCATCCGCCGTCAGGTTTTCAACGCGTTTGAGATCAAAGCCGCTTTTCAGTGCTTGCGCTTTGGCATTTTCCAGCGCGGCTTTATTGCTCTGAATCGTCGCTTCTGCACTTCGACGTTGTTGTTGGTTATTTTTCAGTGCGGCCTGCTTCATTGCCAGCTGCGCCTGAGCCTGATGCACGCGCTGACGATAAATTCGGTCATCAATCGTCATCAGCAACTGGCCCTTTTTCACCGGTTGGAGATCGATAACATCAACGCTGGTGAGATAACCGCTGACCTGTGGACTGATAAAGGTGACTTGCCCGCGCACATAGGCATTTTCGGTGCTTTGCACGGAACTGGTAAAGGGCCACAGTTGCCAGGCGTAAAGGATCACCAGCACACCCAACACCACAATGCCGCCTCCGGCGGCGATAGAAAGAATACGGCGACGATTCGCGCGTTCGCGTTCTGCAGCCTGAAGTTCATCCTGCTGACTCATTGTTGCTCCGTTCGTTCTTGTAAGGCGGCAAGTTGCTGCTCACGCCGGTTATATTTTGCTTGTCGCCAGTCCAGAAAACGGCGTCGGGTTAAGCGCCACAGCACCCACATCAGGGTAGTCAATGCCAGCGCAGCAGTTAATAAATAGGTGTCATTATAGGCCAGTACATTTGATTGTAGCGTCGCCACCGTTTGCAGTTGGCTGGTGCTCTGCGCACCGCGCAAAACGCTGTCACCGACCAGGTTGTTGTAGAGCGCATTATATTGATTAAGGCGTTCAGTCACGTTGGGATCGAGCAGCGATAATTTGTCGGCCAGTAGACTGGAGTGGTATTTCTCACGCCAAACCTGAAAGGTGCCGAGGATCGCCGAGCCAATCAAGCCGCCCAGGTTTTGACTCATGCCGAACAGCACAACAAAGCTGACCAGGTTTTTGGGTTGCGTCACCACGCTGCCCATACCAATCAGCAACGCCGGTGCAAGGAAAAAGGCGCTGCCGAAACCCAACAGGAATTGACTGAAATACATATTATTACCGCGCGTCAGCGGACTGGATTGCGCATCCATTAGCGAGGCGATAATCATCACCACCAGCGAAGTGACAATCGGCCAGTTGAGATGGGTTGGTTTGATGGTCAGCGCGCTGGCGACAATGCCAACAATGACGCCAGAGATAATCGCCAGCGCCAGGCCGCGCATCTGATCGTTAAGCAAACCGATTTGCTGTAAAAAGCCGATTGCGCCAGTGTTCTGCTCCGCCAGGACGATACGCATCATGATCATCACGATACCGAGACGTATCATCATGCCGCTGCTGATCCAGCGAGTATTAATTAATGGATTGCGCCGATTATGCTCAATGACAAAGGCCGCCACGATCAGCGTGAGCGCAATGGCGGTGCAAATACCCAGCCACGGCGTGGTAAACCACCATTCAATACGGCCTAAAGAGAGCACGCCACACAGCAGCGCCATGCCCGGTGCCAGCAGAATAAAGGTGACAAAATCCATTTTTTCAAAGGCTTTGATACGGTCGCCGGGCGGCAGCTTTACCACCAGCACGCAACCCAGCGCAATCAGCGCCAGCCCCAGTTCGAACAGATAAAGCCCACGCCATTCGTCCAGTTGCAAAAGCTCGCTGGAAAAGAGTCGGGCCAGTGGAATTGCTAACTGCGATGCGGTTAATCCAATCACCAGCGCCTTCATGCGGTGTTTCGCTGGCCACGCCTGAATTTGGTAATAGATACCCAGCGAACTCAGCGCGGCACCGACCATGCCATGAGCAGTACGCACGATGATCGCTGAAGCGAGATCGTTGGCAAACAGGTGAAAAAAGGCCACCAGGACATAAAGCACCAAAAATGCTTCAGTAAAGACGCGCAGCCCGAATTGCTGACGGAATTTCACCAGCAGCAGGTTGATGGAGATATTCCCCATCACATAGACCGCGGGTAACCAGGCAATTTCGTTAGAATAGGCGCCGAAGGTGCCTTGAAGGTTGGTGAGGTTGGCGGTAACTAGCGCATTGCTCAGCGCGCCAGTCAGAGAAATCAGCAGGCCAATCAGGCCAAAAGCGATACGTTTAGGTGTTGAATGCAGCGGTGTTGACGGCGAGCCCGGCAGCATCGGTTTTTCATGCGGCAGCCATTCACGTGCGGCATAGGGATTACGCCGGGCCATGATTACATGGTTCCCAGGCGCGCCAACAGCTGCTCTAACACGCGTTCCGTCACGGCTAACTCTTGCGGATCAATATCCGCTAACAACGCGGCACGCAGCGGATCGGCCTGGTCTTTGACCTTCGCGAAAGCGTGATTGCCTTTTTCGGTTAACACCAGATGACGTTTGCGGCGATCTTCGGGTGGCTGAACGCGTGACAGCAACTCTTGCTTCACCAGACGATCAACCAGCGGCACCATGCTGGCGTCTTCCAGTCCTAACAGTTGGGCTAACTCAGTTTGCGTCAGGCGACCCGGCTCACTGGCAATAATACCAATCGCCATCCAGCTACTCATGCTTAAACCGCTGTCTTTCAGATGACGATCAACAGCCAGGCGCCACGCGTGAGCGGTGAGATAAAGTAAACGAGTGAAAGTCTGATTGTGCTGCGTCAAAAATTAGCACCCTAATGGTTAGACATCTAATTAAGTAATATCGTTATTATACGCAAAGCCAAACGGTAATGAAAAGAGTCGCTTCTGTTAAAAATGGGTGATCCACGGCACAATGTCCAGGTGTCGCCACTGTGAAGAGGATTGATATGAAACAGGCAAGGCAAAATTGGGTTGATTTGCGCCACGATCCTCTTAGCGGCATTGAAACAATACGCGCGCATTTCACGGGCCATGCTTATGATCCGCACTGGCATGATAGCTATCTCATTGGCGTTACCGAGCAAGGCGTTCAGCAGTTTCATTCACGTCGGAAACAGCATCAAAGCCGACCCGGTACAGTATTTATGTTGGAGCCTGAGGAGTTGCATGATGGCGATGCCATTAATGCCCAGGGCTTTACCTATCGCATGTTGTATCTTTCTCAGCAGCAGGTTGAGCAGCAATTGTCTCCGTTAATTGAACAGGGAACGCAACAGCGTGAACTCAGTTTTGCCGCTACGCTGCGGGACGATCAACAACTTGCCTATGCGGTATGGCACGCTTTTGAAGCGCTGTGGCATAACCATCCAGAAATCATCAAAGATGCCGCGCTGGATCGCCTGTTTGTCCAGCTTAGTCAGCATCCGTTGTGGCATCATCGAAACGAAATCATCAACAAGGATGCGGTGCTGGCACAGCAAGCGCGTGAATGGTTGATTGCGCATCACGCTGAAAACCCCGGTTTGCAGACTATGGCGCAGGCGCTAAATATTGATCGTTTTCGTCTTTCGCGCCTTTTTCAGGCGCATTGGGGATTGCCGCCACACGCCTGGCTGGTGCAATGGCGACTCTGTCAGGCGCGCCAACAACTGGCAAAAGGTCAGCCTCCGGTCGATGTCGCAGCCGCGCTGGGTTTTGCCGATCAAAGCCATTTAGGGCGCTGGTTTAAACGCGCCTGTCATCTCACCCCTTCCCGTTATCAACTGGCTTGCACAAATCTTCCAGACCTTGCTTAAGCGCCTTGTCACAATGCGCTTTTACGTAAGGAGAAAAAGATGCAAGAACCCCGTTGTGTCATGATTTTGAATGCGGATCTACCGCCAGGAAAAGCCACCAATGCCGCAGCAGTTATGGCCTTAACGCTGGGACAGCGCCATCCGACAATGGTTGGTGAAGCCCTGGAAGATGCCAATGCGCGTCGCTATCCTGGTTTAATTCCGGTCGGCATTCCGGTACTGGCTGCCAGCATCGAGCAGTTAAACAGTCTGCAAATGAAATGTGATGAGCTCAATTGTGATGTGGTGCTGTTTCCAGAAGAAGGCCAAACCACCACTGATTACCAAATGTTCAGTGATGCAATGCGTCTCATCCCCGGTGCAGAATGGCGTCTTTTAGGCTTAGCCATTGTGGGTGACAAGAAAGTGCTACGTAAATTAACTGCCAAACTGAATTTGTTTAGCTGAAAACGCTACTTACCGTTTAATAGCAGCATTTTTCAGTCCCTTTTTTGATAAATTATTCACCTGTACAGCTATTTTGTACAGGTTTTAACGAATTAAATTAAAATTAACTATTTGATAAATAACAAATAGCATTTTTTGATTAAGATCATCATTTTACAAATCCCACTTCCTTGTATAACTTTATTCCCCGTGAGTTGTCTACGACTCTGTAACGAATGATGCGCTTGCGTCGCCTCTGAAGGTGTCAGTGGATTTCCACCTTCAGAGGTTACTTTTTTGCAAATTACTGTGTGTTTGAATTATCGGGCTCCTACGCATCTGTCCATGCGTGGGTTTTTCCTCTTGTCCTGACATCTGAAGCGGAAGTTCAGGCTGTTTTGAAGGGCTGACACATGCAAAATGCTTTACCTCAAACCGATAAAGAAATTGCCGAATATTTCAACGCCGCAGCCAACAAACCGGCCAGCGAGATGGAAATTCTGGGTGCCGTGGTGGCTGAGATTTTGCAAGCTGGTGCCCCAATCAGCAACAAAGCCATTATTTCGAAGCTGATTCATCGTCTTGAGCTGGAATCAGATGTTGCATCGCTCGATATCTATCGTCAGCTGCTTGAATTAGTCGTGCATAAAACGCCTGACGATTTGTCGGTGTAATCGTGACTCCACGGATGGAGTCTATACGGCTTTCGCTGGAAACTTCCCGCCCTGCCCGGTAACATTACCGCCTCATGATTTACCCAACCTTTCTCGCCTCGCGCGCGAGAGCAAAATTAAAAAGAGCCTGCACAAACTTATGACTAAATCGAATGATGTCGCTACGCCACGCGTTGTGGAAAGCGATCTCAGTGTTGGGCGCGTATTACGTTCGCCTGCACTGCTCACGCGTGAATGCCTGGCTGGCACTATTACCGCTCTGGCGCTGATCCCGGAAGTGATCTCTTTCTCTGTGATTGCGGGCGTTGATCCCAAAGTCAGTTTGGTGGCTTCGGTGGTGCTCTGTTTGACGTTATCGATCCTGGGTGGCCGACCGGCGATGGTCACGGCTGCGGCCGGTTCGGTGGCGCTGGTGATTGGCCCAATGGTGCATGCGCACGGCGTGGAATACATTCTGCCGGCGGTGGTGATGGGTGGCATAATACAAATATTGTTTGGCCTTGCAGGGCTGTCCCGCATGATGCGTTATATTCCGCGTTCGGTGATGCTGGGGTTCGTAAATGCCTTGGGCGTGCTGATTTTCTTTGCACAGGTGCCGCATGTTTGGGGGCAATCGCCGTTGGTGTGGGTATTTTTTGCCGCCACGCTGGCTATTGTGTTGCTGTTGCCACGCGTATTAAAAAGCGTGCCGTCGCCGCTGGTGGCGATTGTGGTCGTGACCGCCGTTGCGCTGCTGATGGGTTATCGCGTGCCGAACGTCAGTGATGAAGGCCCAATGAGCGCTGGATTGCCGGATTTTAATCATTTAATGGTGCCGCTCAACCTGCAAACCTTACAAATTATCTGGCCGACTGCCCTGAGTATTGCCTTTGTGGGTTTAATGGAATCATTGCTGACGGCGAAGCTGGTGGATGACATCACCGATACACCATCAAGTAAGCGTCGCGAGTCTTGGGCATTGGGTGTAGCCAATATTTTTGCGGGTTTTTATGGCGGTATCGCCGGTTGCGCGATGATTGGCCAAACTATCGTTAACGTCGAACTGGGCAAAGCACGTAGCCGTGTTTCAACCGTTGCCGCTGGTTTAGTGTTGTTGCTATTAGTCACTGGGTTGAGCCAGATTATGGCGCAAATACCGATGGTGGTGCTGGCGGCAATTATGATGGTGGTGGCGGTAAAAACGGTTAACTGGCATAGCCTGCAACCAGCGACCCTAAAACGGATGCCGTGGTCAGAAACATTGGTCATGGTGTTGACCGTTATCGTCACCGTCTGGACAGGAAACCTGGCGCTGGGCGTACTGGCGGGTGTGATTGTGGCAATCATGCTGTTCGCACGTCGTATTGCTCACGTTATACACGCTCAGCGTAGCCTGAGTGAAGATGGCGAATCAGTACGCTATCTGGTGCGTGGCCCGCTGTTTTTTGCCAGCAGCAACGATCTGTTTGAACACTTCGATTACGCCCACGATCCCAAAAACGTCACGATTGATTTAACTCACGCGCAAATATGGGACGCTTCAAGTGTGGCAGCATTAGACGCCATTGAATATCGCTATCAGCGTTATGGCACTCAGGTCACGATTGAAGGTCTGGATGATCGCAGTAACGATTTTCATCGTCGCCTGACGGGAAATCTGGGTTAATGACACAGACCTGCTGCAAGGTTGCAGCAGGTCTGTATTAAGCTTGCTGCTTGCGTGCTTTGTAACGTGCGATCATGGTAGCCAATGCTTGATAGATCAGGCCTGCATATAAGCTCATCACAATCGCCATGCCTATTTCTTTGCCTTGCGCCTGCCATGACATAAACCACATGAACACGCCCCACAGCACCGAAAAAACCAGCCAGCCCCGGACGAACTTCAAAATGCCATTCATAACGACTCCTTTAAGATGAGGCGCTACGATACCTTTGAGTGAGGAGGAACGCATGATTTACAGTGCAAAGTTGAGAGGCACCTCTAATATCCTGTAGTAAATCGACATACTTTTGCAGCAGCGCTTATTGCCCTGCCACCCAGGTTTTCCGATGAGGTTTTCTATACTTAATCGTCAAATCACTTAACAGGGAAAATCATATGAAGCGTACAGCATGCTTAATTGCCGCTTTAGGTCTTGCCGCCACACTTTCAGCTTGTGCACCACGCCATCACGGTGGAGATGCACCGCCTCCCCCGCCAAGCGGACAGCAACCCACCGGCGCACCGGGCGGCAGTGGGCCGGTGGGTCAACCGCAATCCTGAATGAGCGGCTTTTAGCCAGCTCAATAGCAAAAAGCCAGTGTAAAGAAGCGATCCTTGCACTGGCATTGTTGTTCAGGAGATGAACTGTCAGCGATCAATGGCGGCTGGCACATCCGCACTTTGTCATTTCTCCCAGCACTTCTTTTCCCAGGTGCGAATGCCTGATCTGCAATTCACCCTGTCGCCATGCACCCTGCTCATCTGCACGTTGTTCCAACAATCTGTTTAGCGCCTCAGTAACCAGTAAGTCGACGCGCTGAGTCCAGGTGGTCAAATGCCAGGTTGATGAACGCGCTTCGTCAACATCGCCACAACCCACGATGGCAATATGTGTGCCTTGGCCAAAATCTCGTATTGCCTGCATCGCACCAAACGCCAGCAGATCATTTTCACAGTACAAAGCTTCAATGCGCTCGGCTGCTCGCGTCTTTTTCAGGTAAGTCATCATTGCCTGATACGCTTGTTCGCGCTCATAACCCTCTGCTGTCAGTACCACTTTAAGCATTTTATCGGCTGCATTCAGGCTGGCAATATAGCCTTGCATCTGCTTTGAAGGGCTTGAGAGAGTGTTATGCGATTGCATAAAGCCCAAACGTTGATATTGCTGCTCAAGCAGCAAATTTCCGATGGCAAAGCCAGCTGCGTAATCATCCGGGCTGATACTCTCTGAAGTGGTTTGAGTGTGGCAAAGATAGATGGACGAGACGGCATGATGATCGAGAATCGCGGCATCATCAAAACGGTTGGACAAGTAAACCCATCCTTCTACCGGCAACTGCTCAGCCTTTTGACGCAGCGTTGCGTAGCAATCTTGTGCGTCGGCATTTAGCAGCAGCGTCAGGTAGCCGCGTGCATTCAATTGCCGGGTGATCTCATCAAGCATTGTTTGGGCATGTGGATTAGCCAGGCCCGCGCTGACTACGCCAATAAAACGGGCCTTGACTACTTTTCCCTGCGTCTCTTGTAGCGTGTTCTTCATGATTAACTATTCGCTTGCGCTTCGACCTTATTAGATAGAGGAAAGCATAAAGTAAGAATGAAAATTTCAAAAGATATAGAAAAGGAATTTTTAGTGCATTTGTGAGCCAGTTAGCGGAAGTTGCGAATCTTTTATGATCGCGATTAACTGAGCCCTGGCTGCATGAATGATTATTTTTACTGTGTTTTTTCTGAATAGATACGGCTTACTAAGATTTGCGCTTAAGTGCAATCTGGTCACTGCTTTTAACGGCTTATACTTAATAATCTCGACATGCTGAACCCAGAGGAATGTCCGTCAATGAAGCAGGTTGATATTTTTCTGTCAGATATAACGCGTCTCGTCTTAGGTCAAAATCCCCCGATCTTTTTGATAGAAGTGATTATCCGCGCGCTCGTTTGCTTTGTTCTTATCATTATTACGCTCCGCCTGTTGGGACGTCGCGTTGCATCACAATATACGCTGATCGAACTTTCGGCGGTGATCACGCTGGCCGGTACCATGGGCGTACCGTTGCTGGATGACAAACGCGGGTTATTACCGCCAGTTTTGATTATTTGCGGTCTGCTCGCGATACAACACCTGTTTGGTCATCTCAGCCTCCGCTTTCGTAAGCTTGACCGTGTATTGGCAGGCACAGAGCGCGTGGCGTTAGATGATGGTCGCCTACGTCTGGAGACGCTTCGCGGTACAGTGTTATCACGTGAAAAGCTCTTCTCACTGTTGCGTGGCCGTGGCGTGCAGCATCTCGGCCAGCTTAGCCGGGTTTATATTGAACCTTCCGGTTCATTAACACTGGTGTGGAGCGACACACCACGACCCGGGCTCGCGATCATTCCCCGTTACGACCAAGCCCTGATTACGGCTATGCAGGATGATAATCATTACGTGTGTGCTTCCTGCGGCAAATTGACTGAAAGTAAAAAAGAGCACCATCAGCCCTGTCGATGTTGTCATGGACAAGACTGGCTACCTGCTTCCGTTTCGCTGGAGGATTGAAAGTGAACAACGTCTTTCATAAATGGCTGATTGGTGAAGCGCCCTGGCGTTTTGCGGGTGAAGTACTGCTGCGTTTTGTCATTATCTATCTTATTTTATTGCTGGTACTACGCTTGATGGGCCGCCGGTTCGCCGGTCAGTTGAGCATCGTTGATTTGGCAATTATGGTTATGCTGGGCGCGGCCATTGGCGCGCCGCTGCAAACGCCCGAAAAAGGCATTTTACCCACAGTGCTGTTACTGCTTACGCTGCTGGGCTGTTTTCGCCTGCTTTCATTGCTCTCTTTTTATTCCCACAAGATCGAAACCTTTACGCAGGGAGATGCCACGCTGCTGGTTATGGATGGTCGGCTGGCGCTGGAACACCTGTATCACGCGGAGTTTTCCCGTGACAGAACGCTCTCAAAGCTGCGTTCATTGGGCGTTCAACATCTGGGTGAAGTACGGCGGGCATGGTTGGAACCTACAGGCCGCGTAAGTCTGTTACTTTACAAACAGCCACGTGTCGGTCTTTGGCTTTTGCCCGACCAGAATGAGGGTTTTAATAAGCGTATCAAGGTGGAAGGCAGTTTTGCTTGTGCCAATTGTGGATTTGTCATACAGAGTGACAGCGCACCCGAAACACCGTGCGACTATTGTCAGCATCGTAACTGGCAACCCGCCGTTAAGCGGCTTGGGACGGAGAAAATCTATAATCCGCACCAAAAAGAGCATGACACCGAGGCCAACGAATAAGCCTGTATGGGAAAGCGTTTGGCTCTCATTTCGACACAGCTTGTGTTCTGTCAGATGGTTCAAAAACATGAACCGGCTGGTAGGCGGTTTTGAGAAAACAAAAAAACCGCCCTTGGGCGGTTACGACATTACTGCATATTGCTTTGATTTTATTTGGTTTTCTTTACTTCAGAAAATGGTGCCCGGGGCGGGACTTGAACCCGCACAGCCATAAAGCCGAGGGATTTTAAATCCCTTGTGTCTACCGATTTCACCACCCGGGCAGGGTATATCTGGAGGCGCGTCCCGGAGTCGAACCGAGGTACACGGATTTGCAATCCGCTGCATAGCCACTCTGCCAACGCGCCTTAAACTGATGTGCTTTCAGGTTACCCTGAACTGCAAATTTGGAGCGGGAAACGAGACTCGAACTCGCGACCCCGACCTTGGCAAGGTCGTGCTCTACCAACTGAGCTATTCCCGCAAATCTCAGCAACTCCACAGAACTTGCTGATTTTCTTTATCTTCTGACAGACTGGCTGCCGTTCGATGCGATGCATTCTACTGACCTGACGCAATGAGTCAATAAAATTATCCTGACTCCGTGTCCGTTTGCTGCTTTTTAAATCGCATCGATCACCGTTCGAGCAAATCGCCGCGCGCTGCGCTCAAATATTGAAACATTGACCAAAAAGTTAGCACGGCTGCGATGTACAACGCGACCACACCAACACCCACAACCGTACTGTCAGGACGCCACAACAAGGCAAACAGTGAAAACATTTGTGCGGTGGTTTTGACTTTTCCGATCCAGGATACGGCCACGCTACTGCGCTTACCAATTTCTGCCATCCATTCACGTAACGCAGAAATAATGATTTCGCGTGCGATCATCGTGGCAGCAGGCAAGGTAATCCACCAGGCATGAAAATATTCAGCCACCAGCACCAACGCCATCGCGACCATCACCTTATCGGCTACCGGATCGAGAAAGGCACCGAAGCGCGTTGTCTGCTTCCAGCGACGGGCAAGAAAACCGTCAAACCAGTCAGTGACGGCAGCAATAATGAAAATCAAAGCGGTAGCAAACGGTGCCCAATAAAAAGGCAAATAGAAAGCCAGCACAAAGAATGGAATGAGGACGACTCGAAACAGGGTGAGACACGTCGGTATGTTAAATTGCATATGCCGGTAACTGTCTGGAATGGGTAGAATTTAACGTATGTTCCTACATTGCCCACCCCGTTTCAATGCTAGTGTTTCAACGAGTAGTATATTTTTTCTGCCAAAGCGAAGGATATGCCCGGTACATTGGCGATTTCTTCCACTGATGCATTCATCAAAGGTTGCAAGCCACCCATGTATTTAAGCAGTTGCTGACGCCGTTTCGGTCCTACACCCTCAATGCTTTCAAGTGCGCTGGTATTCTTCACTTTCGCCCTTTTCTTACGGTGGCCCGAAATTGCATGATTGTGAGCGTCGTCACGAATATGCTGAATGACATGGAGCGCGGGCGCGTCTGGCGGTAAGGAAACACCCTCACCTTCGGGTTCAAAGAACAGCGTTTCCAGTCCTGCCTTACGATCGCTACCTTTGGCAACGCCCAATAAAATCGGGCGAGATTTGTCCCACGGTACGTCCAGCTCGGCAAACACCTGCTTCGCTTGCGACAGTTGCCCTTTGCCACCATCAATCAAAATTACGTCAGGAATTTTATCTTCTTCGATAGCTTTGCCGTAACGACGACGCAGCACCTGATTCATTGCCGCATAATCATCGCCGGGCGTAATGTCATTAATATTGTAGCGACGATAATCGGCGCGCAGCGGCCCGTTCTGATCAAAGACCACGCAAGAAGCAATGGTTTGCTCACCCATGGTATGGCTGATGTCGAAACATTCCATGCGACTAATTTTGTCGAGTTCAAGGAATTCAGCCAGCGCAGCCAGCCGTTGGTGAATGGTCGAGTGCTGCGATAAGCGTGTGGTTAACGCCGTTGCCGCATTGGTACGTGCTAACTTCAGATAGCGCGCACGATCACCCCGCGGTTTACTCTGAATGTTAACGCGTCGTCCAGCTAACTCACTTAGCGACTCCGCCAGCAGCTCGCGCTCTGGCAAAGTGAAGTCGAGCAGAATTTCACCCGGTAGCGTTCGCGCTTCGCTGCCTTGCAGATAAAATTGCCCTACAAACGTTTGCACGACTTCCGCCAAATCCGTACCTGAAGGGACTTTAGGAAAGTAGCTACGACTGCCTAATACTTTGCCCTGACGAATAAACAGCACGTGCAAACAGGCCATGCCAGCATCATATGCAACGCCTATCACATCGAGATCATCGCCTTGATTAGAAACGAATTGCTTTTCAGTGACTCGGCGCACGGCCTGGATTTGGTCGCGCAAGCGAGCTGCTTCCTCAAAACGCAGCCCAATACTCGCTTCTTCCATCCGCTTCACCAGCAGATTAAGCACCTGGTCGTCTTTGCCCGCCAGAAACAGCCGTACATAGTCGGTTTGCTGTGCATACTCTTCCTCACTGACCAAACCAGCAACACAAGGGCCGAGGCAGCGACCAATTTGATATTGCAGACAGGGGCGCGAACGATTGCGGTAAACGCTGTTCTCACACTGGCGAATCGGGAACACTTTTTGCAGTAATCCCAGCGTTTCGCGCACGGCATACCCATTCGGAAAGGGGCCGAAATATTCACCTTTGGCGTGTTTAGCGCCGCGATGTGTAGCCAGACGTGGATGCGTATCGCTGCTCAGAAAAATATAGGGATAGGATTTGTCATCGCGCAGCAGCACATTATATCGCGGCTGGTAGAGCTTGATGTAATTATGCTCTAGCAGCAGCGCTTCGGTTTCGGTGTGGGTTACGGTGACATCGATATGCTGGATATTGCTTACCAGTGCTTCGGTTTTGCGGCTGCCTACCTGACTCCGAAAATAGCTGGTTAGACGCTTTTTAAGGTCTTTGGCTTTGCCCACATAAATAACCGTTCCCGACGCATCATACATGCGATAAACGCCGGGTTTGCTGGTCACCGTACTCAGAAAGGCTTTGGAATTAAAAACGTCACTCACTACTGATTAACGGCTCCGCATTGAACAGGCCATGTCGTATGGCCAGATGCGTTAACTCTACATCACCACTGATATTCAACTTGCTGAACATGCGATAGCGGTAGCTGTTAACGGTTTTAGGACTGAGATTGAGTTGCTCGGAAATTTCCGTCACCTTTTGTCCCTTGGTGATCATCAGCATAATCTGCAATTCCCTTTCCGACAAACAGCTGAAGGGTGATTCGGTTTTTTGCGGCTCAATTTGGCTCAGTGCCATCTGCTGAGCAATGTCAGAAGCGATATAGCGCTGGCCGGCGTTCACTGAGCGAATCGCGCTTACCACTTCCTGCGGCGCGGCACCTTTGCTGAGATAACCTGCTGCGCCTGCCTGCATCACTTTGGCGGGCAACGGATTTTCGGTATGAATTGTCAGCATAATGATTTTGATCTCTGGATTGTAGCGCACAATTTTTCGTGTCGCTTCCAGGCCACCAATGCCGGGCATGTTCATGTCCATTAAAATGACATCAACTTGATTCTGGCGGCACCATTTCACCGCGTCTTCGCCACAGTTCGCTTCACCTGCAATCACTAATCCTTTGATATCTTCCAAAATTCGGCGAATACCGGCGCGAACCAGTTCATGGTCATCAACAAGAAGCACACTGATCAACGAGGGGCACTCCGCAGGCTAAATAAAGAGGAAGTAATCAACAATTGCGAAAGATAATCATACCTGCTTTTCACTTAAAAGCACATAAACAAAGCCGAAGATTGAGGCTATTTACTGATTTAAATCAAGGGATTTCAAATCCCAACAATTAATAGAGTGACTTAGGTAACTTATTTAAAAGTTATATTTAAAAAGCAATATATTTCAATTGATTAAAAATAAACGCACTTCAACATTATAAACGCTGTGCTTTATTAATTTCCCTTGGCAAAAAAACGCATTTCGCTGCATTTTTGAATTGTTTTACGCGATGGAATAGCGGTAAAGGATTAACAAAACGCGCCGAGACATCAGGTTATCAACGCTGTGATATACTCACGCACTGCTGTGCGGACAGATTGCCGACACGTTGTACATCACCAAGGAGAATTTATGAGCGACGAAGATTTTTCAACCTCGCAGGAAACCCAGAAACTGTCTGATGAAGTTGCCTGTCTGAAAATGATGGTGACGCTGATTCTGAAAGGAATGGGCCAAGCAGACGCAGGGAAAGTGATTATTAATATGGAACGTTATGTCCAAACGCTGGGCGATAAGCCGCAGGCTGAGGTCTTTAGCAACACCATTAAGCAGATCAAAACCGCTTATCGCCAGTAAGCTGAATTGCCCCCGCATTACGGGGGCAAAGCGTTAACCGTGTGATTGCCAGTTAACCGAAACACCCAACGATGGCAGCACCTCTTCCGGGCTAAAGCGACGCGTGCCACGGTACTTTTCCGCCAGCGCAGGTTGAATAACCGGAATGCGAATCGCAAACAGATTATCTTCTGACTGAATCAATCCCGGCGTCAGTGGCTCGTACGCGACCTGATGCTGCTCAAACATCTTTTCCAGCATCGGCGTTGCCGAGCTAATAATATATTCAATACCATTTAGCTCAGCCAACTGCACAGCGTGCCACAGAATATTGAGCGGCAGTTCAGAATCAACGTCCAGCCGGGCTGAGAAACGTGACATTTCCCATACTTTTTCTTGTTCGAAAGGTAAGATAATGCCTTCATTTTGCTCAGGCTCAAACCACGGCATTAAACGTGCGCAGCCACTGATCCCTTCGCGCGCACTCCAGGCAAGTAGCCAGGTTACATCTGATCGATCATAACGATCATATTCCTGCCCCGGCGTACTTAAACGAGGTGGAATTGACCACCCTTCGCCGCGTGCAAAAACGCTGTAACGATAGCTGCCTAACTCGGCAAGCAAAGAGGACGGCATATCCTTTAATTGCGTTTGAATTATTTTCATCATGCGCCTTTGACATCCCCATGTTTGCAATGATTTCTTTGCGCCAGCCTGGCAAAGCTCCGGCGCAGGGTAGACAACTGACTCAGTCAGAGGAACTACTAGATTTAGTAGTTGCTTTTTATTTAAATCAGTCCGATCGCTGCTGCATAACAAGCAATCTGCGTTTTATTGGAAACATTGAAACGTTTTTGCATCTTTTTTTGGTGAAAATTCACCGTGTGTTCAGAAATAGATAAAATAAGCGAAATCTCAACCGAGGTTTTTCCTTCGGCGGTCCATTTTAAAATTTCCAGTTCTCGCTGACTAAAGTCATTCTTCAGGACCAGCATCGAATCATCATTCAAACGCTCTAGCACGCGCAAACTCAGCTCCGCCAGGAAGTGCAGTTTCACTTCCAACTCGACGCGCCGTTGTTGCGTGGTAAAAGGTTGATGCGATGATATAGATAATATACCAATGGCTCGATTTGGTGCCATTGCTGAACAAGAAAAACCACTGTGCAAGCCAAACTCGCCTGCTTCTTTCCAAAGATTGCCCGCGCCAGTAAACAGATCGGCAGTCCATTCAACGCCTCTGCCTGGTCTTTGACACAAAAGCAACACCGGATCTACAGCAAAGTAGTTCTGCTTTTCATATTGCTTAACCCATAATTTGGGATAAGTGCTGTGTACATGAATGCCCGGCCGGGTAAAAGGAACCGGATGTTGAATCAAAAAAGCAAAGCAATCAAATCCCAATGATTCGGTATAGCTCTGTAATAACCGCTTCAATTGAGGCGCAGCTGTTAAATGTTGAAATTGACTTTCCGCCTCAGCTCGCCAGGCGAAATAATTCTCGGTGGTCATATTCCCTCAACGTTATTCTCACGCAGATGCGTTTTGTTATTCATTATTCTTCACCACAAAATATTAATTGATTCGAGCAAAAATATTGATTGCTTAATGCGCAATAATTTAAGTAAAAAAAATCCAAAGAGTTGCAAAAATAAACTTCAACCAAAAACCATGAAAGGTGAACCGGTGAAAAAGTGTTGAAGCACCGCAAACTTCCACCTTGCATCAGAATAAGATTTTTCCGATAGGAATTCAATCTCTGAAAAGCAGAGGTCATCCTTCGACACAAAAAGGTTATGATTATTTGTGGGCAAAAATCAGAGGTTCAACCCCTAAATTATTTTTTATACAGTAAGTTAATGGTATGCAAAATATAACCGAAGCGGTAAATATTGTTCATCACACCTAAAGAATTTACTGGCTTGAGACATTTCCGTCCGCGTGCTTTGAAGCTACGCTTATTCCATTGTCCGCCTTCAGTCCTCAGCAGCAATCGGCATAGGGCAGCTTAGCGAGCAGGTTTGCGCCGCGCTGCTGGACTTTAACTTTCTGTTTCAGGGGTTGATTATGATGGATAAATTGGCATTGCCTTTTTTAGTTTTAGGTCTTTGCACGGCGTTGATGATTGCTAAGGATATTTTCAAGCATCCTCACCCGGTTCGCGTAATGAATATCATTTGGCCAATCACCGGACTTTATATGCCGTTCATTGGATGGCTGGCTTGGTGGTTTCTTGGGCGTCAACCCTCTCGTCAAGCAAATCTGGCTTTATTAATGCCGCAAAGAGCAGCCCGTCATAACAGCTGGCAGACAATATTTGTCTCAACCACTATTCCAGCAGCAGCCTGTATTTTTGGCGACGTAATAACATTACCTATAATTTCACTACTAAATCATTTGAATATTCTGATAGTTATATGGCAAGAAGCGATCATTTCTTTGGTTCTTTCATTGCTTATCGGCTTATTTTTCCAGGTGCTCGCCATTAAACAGCGTGAAAAAAATTCATTATGGCGTGCCTTGTTAATAGCATTAAGAATCGAAACCTTTCCTTTGGTTATTTACCAAACAGGCATATTTATCTTTATGGCACTGGCCCTGAAATTTGTATTAAATCAACAAATCAACCCGCAGCTCAATGCCTTCTGGTTTATGCTGCAACTGGCAATGATGACTGGATTTGTTTTTTCCTGGCCAGCCAATCATTTCTTGATAAAGCGCGGTATCAATCCGGCACATTAATACTGCATTAAATGCCGTACTACGGGCTCAACGACAATAGCCTGCACCGCGCATACCTAAATGGAAATGGCTGGCATGCGCAGCGTTATAATCTGGCCCCAATGCATTACCGAATACCCGACATCCCTCCTGCCACAAACTATGCAGCGTTTGCGCCTTCGCTGCGGGTTGCTGCCAGTTTTTGCCTACCTCAAGACGCTGTCCATTAGCCAATTGAAAAGCAGTAACATCCCAGGCATCCGCTGTGGCATGCTCGCTCAGGCGCCCCTCAGCGCGATGATAAATATTCCTACAGGCATAACTGCCAACGTGGCTGATGCGCACCAGCGGGCTTTGCTGCTGTTTTGTTATTTGATCGCGACTGCGTAAAACATATATGGTGCTGGCAACCGCCATCGGACAGCTCGCCAGAAAACTGCTGCTAAGATTTACCGGCCCAAATTTTTGGATGCGCAATGGATTAGCCAGCGGACATGCGCCCGTTACTGGCGGACGCTGGCTAAAACTGACTAATCCTGCTTGCTGAGCACGATTCATCACATCCAGACAGGCAGCAGGATCACTCGCTAGCCGCTTCATTTTCAGTTGCGTCATCCAACCTGGCGGATCGGTAACTGCAAGTGGCGTGAAGGGATTGAACTGAGGCGGCAGATTCTTTTTGATCCACGGCAAACTCCCCCAACCCACCGCAATGAATACCAGTAACAGGATAAGCGTGCGCATTTCCCCTCTCGCAGCATGATGATAAGCAAAAGAAAAGTGTAGAAGCTCTCAGTTAATACGCAGTCAATCTGGCACAAAGTGATTAAAACTTACGCATCCTGACGCAATAGTGTGCTGCGTAAACAAAACCTGCCGACGATAAGGTGATGAAAGGTCACAATTGTTCAAAAAAAATTACCGACTTCAAGGTGCTTTCCACTATCTTATGCCGACTTGCCCTTGAGGCAGACTCGCCTAATAACAGCCAGTAGAGCTGACACAACATCAAGACAGGAAAGACAATCATATGGTTGATCACTCTAAAGACGCGGTGGTTACGCAGGAGAACCCCGAAAAACTGCAGCGCAGCCTGCATAATCGCCACATCCAACTCATCGCAATCGGCGGTGCCATTGGCACTGGGCTGTTTATGGGCTCGGGTAAAACCATCAGCCTTGCAGGTCCTTCGATTATTTTTGTTTATATGATCATCGGTTTTATGCTGTTCTTCGTCATGCGTGCCATGGGCGAACTGCTGCTTTCCAACCTTGAATACAAATCTTTCAGTGACTTCGCTGCCGACCTGTTAGGGCCTTGGGCAGGATATTTTACCGGCTGGACCTATTGGTTCTGCTGGGTTGTCACCGGTATTGCCGACGTAGTGGCGATAAGCGCCTATTTCCAGTTGTGGTTCCCCGGTTTCTCAATATGGATGAGCGCCCTGCTTTGCCTGTTTGTCTTTGTGACGCTGAATGTCGCCACGGTAAAGCTGTTCGGTGAGATGGAATTTTGGTTCGCGATTATCAAAATCGTCGCCATTGTCGCGTTGATAGTCACCGGTATCGTTCTGGTTTCAATGCATTATCCTTCGCCAGGCGGCGGGACTGCATCACTGAGTAATATTTGGGATCATGGCGGCATGTTCCCGAAAGGGTTAAGCGGCTTTTTTGCCGGCTTCCAGATTGCGGTGTTTGCCTTTGTCGGCATCGAACTGGTGGGTACCGCGGCTGCCGAAACACACGATCCGCATAAAGTCTTGCCACGCGCTATCAACGCCATTCCGCTGCGCGTGATTATGTTTTATGTGTTGGCGCTGATGGTAATCATGGCCGTGACGCCGTGGACCGCAGTACAGGCCGATCGCAGCCCATTTGTTGAGATGTTTGTCCTGATTGGCTTACCGGCTGCCGCCAGCATCGTGAATTTTGTTGTACTGACTTCTGCGGCTTCGTCTGCCAACAGCGGCATTTTCTCCACCAGCCGCATGTTGTATGGCCTGTCACAGCAAGGCGTGGCGCATCGTGCATTTGGACGTCTTTCAGCGCGCGCGGTGCCGACTACCGGTCTGTTTTTCTCATGCCTTTGCTTGCTGAGTGGCGTGGCGCTGATTTATCTGATCCCGGATGTCATGACAGTATTTACGCTGGTGACGACGGTCTCAGCGATTCTGTTCATGTTTGTCTGGACAATCATCCTCTGTAGCTACCTGGTTTATCGCAAAAAATATCCACAGCGCCATGCAAAGTCGGCGTTCAAAATGCCAATGGGTAAATTGATGTGCTGGGTTTGCATCGCTTTCTTCGCTTTTGTGCTAGTGCTGTTAACCTTGCAGGAAGATACGCGTCAGGCATTAATGGTAACGCCAGTGTGGTTTGCCTTGTTGACGCTGGGTTGGTTGTTGCGCCGTCGCGCTAGCCGCTAATTCATTTAGAATGACAAAAAAGCCCGGCCAATCATGGCCGGGCTTTTTATTTACAGACGATCGGCTAGCGCGCTAAAGCTGGCGCTCAACGCAGGCCGTGCTGAAGGTAGCCGCTGCGGATGGGTTTCCCACTGCTGAGGCGAGCCGAGATTAAAGGTAAACGTATAGTTTTGCCCTTCTCCCATGCGTAAGTCAGCAATTGTGATCTTGCCATTTTTCTCATTCATCGCATAAAAACCGTGGCTGAACCAGGCCACACGTTCGGCATACCAGTCTCCCTTTACCTGTGCAAACAGTTCAGGATGACGAGGCTGCCAGCTAACATTAAGCGGACGATTTGGCGACAGCAGTGACCAATAGGCTTCGCCATAACGATCGGGGGTAATGACCACGCTGCGCCACACCAACGTGTTAAACGCAGTGGGTGTGACCAGCACTTTGTCGGCTGGAAGACCCTGATCAACCAGTGATTGCTTAATCTCTCCGGTAGCAATGCTCTGGATCACCACGCTCCATGCCAGATAAAGCGTGCTCAGCGCCAAACCGATACGGTTCCAGCGCAGACCAGGATCGCCTCGCCGCCACAGGGCAACACCAAGACAAATCAGCAGCGGCAAGGTATAGAGCGGATCAACAATATAGATGCTGCTCACTGCATAAGGATGATCGGTGATCGGCAGTCCAAGCTGCGTACCATAAACAGTCATCAAATCCAGCAGCGGGTGCGTAATCAACGCTAACCAAATGGCAGGCCACCACGCTTGCCATTTCACGTTGCCACGAAAAAGGCCCGCGACCAACCACGCCAGCAGCGGCGAAACCAGCGTCAAATAGAGCAAAGCGTGGCTTTCGGTACGGTGTAATGTCATGTTACGAATGGCATCGCCGTGATCAAGAAAGACATCAAGATCGGGTAACGTGCCGCATACCGCACCCACGGCGGCGGCTTGCCAAAGCGGGACGCGTCGGCCCATCACCGCCACGCTGACGGATGCCCCCAGAACAAACTGCGAAACAGAATCCATTTTTTACTCCGTCGCAACAACGTATGGCCGTAAAATTAACGCACGCGGATACCTTCAATAATCATGCGCTGCACATTATCTACCGTCTGATCGAAAAATTGCGGATCGCTCAACGTTTGCCCGGTTACCGCCTCAACCTGACTGGCGAAATCGGCGTAATGCTGCGTGGTTGCCCACAGCATAAAGATCAAATGCTGCGGTTGTACGCCAGCCAATCGACCTTCATCAATCCAGCGTTCAATAATCGCGGCTTTTTCATCCACCAGCTGTTTGAGATCGCCAGCCAGTTCGCCCTTCAATAGCGGTGCACCTTGCAGCATCTCCAGACAAAACAGCCGTGATGCCTGCGGGAAATCGCGTGACACTTCAAGTTTCAGGCGAATATAGCGGCGAATAGCCATCAGCGGATCTTGATCATGGGCTAACGCGCGAAGCGGTGCCAGCCATACGTCAAGAATCTCTTTCAGCACGGCTACGTACAAAACTTCTTTGGAAGGATAGTAATAAAGAAGATTGGTTTTCGAGACATCGGCGCGTTCGGCAACTTGATCTAGCGTGGTGCCGTGAATACCGAATTGCGAGAAGAACGCCAGCGCAGCTTCCAGAATAGCTGCACGCTTGGCCGCTACGGCTCGCGAACGGCGCGTTGGTTTTTTTTCATCTGTTTTCACACTGTTACCTTATCCGCTCTGCATTCCCGCATCATAGCAAAGCTGCCGACAGCTGCCCATTTCTGCTCTTGCACCTTTTTTGCTCAGGTTGCATGGAAAATGTGCAGCTTATTTTGACCAGATGGTCCAAAACAGACCAATCACTCCAGTTAACTCTTTCGAGTTATATTTAACCTTTTGTTATTACTCGATTTACAAATTGTGGCACAGCCTTTGCAAAATCTTTGATTGAGCGCCGCCATCAAGGATGACGCAGGATGCAGCGCAGCGCGTGAAACAGTCCCAACCTAATTAATTGAGGTTTCACATGAAGATAGGCGTCTTTATTCCGATTGGTAACAATGGCTGGTTGATTTCATCTACTGCACCGCAGTACAAGCCGACTTTTGAACTGAACAAAGCGATTGTGCAGAAAGCTGAGCATTATCATTTCGATTTCGCGCTGTCGATGATCAAACTGCGCGGCTTTGGCGGAAAAACGGAATTCTGGGATCATAACCTCGAATCTTTCACGCTGATGGCAGGTCTGGCCGCCGTGACTTCACGCATTGAGATCTATGCAACCGCCGCCACGCTGACTTTACCGCCGGCCATTGTGGCGCGCATGGCCGCCACCATTGATTCCATTTCCAACGGGCGCTTTGGCGTCAACCTCGTCACCGGCTGGCAAAAACCAGAATATGAGCAAATGGGTTTGTGGCCTGGTGATGAGTATTTCGGTAGCCGCTACAAATATCTGACCGAATATGTCACGGTGCTGCGCGATCTTTGGGGCACCGGCAAATCAGACTTTAAAGGTGACTTTTTCACCATGAATGATTGCCGCGTCAGCCCGCAACCGCAAAAACCGATGAAAGTGATCTGCGCGGGTCAAAGCGATGCGGGCATGGCATTTTCGGCGCAGCATGCGGATTACAACTTCTGCTTTGGCAAAGGCGTCAATACACCAACGGCGTTTTCCTCGACCTCAATACGCATGAAACAAGCGGCAGAAAAAGCGGGCCGCGATGTTGGCTCTTACGTGCTGTTTATGATCATTGCGGCGGAAACCGATGAAGAAGCACGCGCCAAATGGGAACACTACAAAGCGGGCGCCGATGAAGAAGCGCTGGCCTGGCTGACCACACAAAGTCAGCAAGATACCAAATCGGGTAGCGACACCAATGTGCGCCAAATGGCTGATCCGACTTCAGCAGTAAACATCAATATGGGCACGCTGGTCGGCTCCTACGCCAACGTGGCTCGCATGCTGGACGACGTCGCTGAAGTTGACGGCACGCATGGCGTGTTACTGACTTTTGATGACTTCCTGCAAGGTATTGAAGACTTTGGTCAACATATCCAACCGCTGATGGCTTGCCGCAGCGCACTGATTGATGCTCAGCAAGAGGTAGCTTAATGAATACGGTTTATTGCGCCCACACGCCCGACATTCCCCAGGTTGAACTGCCTGCACGTCCTGAAGCTATCGCCTTCCCGCCCAGTCAAACGGCGTTGATTGTGGTGGATATGCAAAATGCCTATGCCACTCAAGGCGGCTATCTCGATCTGGCAGGGTTTGATGTTTCAGCCACCAAACCGGTGATTGCCAAAATTCACCAGGCGGTAACGGCTGCACGTGTAGCGGGCATTCAAATCATCTGGTTTCAGAATGGCTGGGACAATCAGTATGTCGAAGCGGGCGATGCAGGTTCACCCAACTTCCATAAATCGAATGCCCTGAAAACCATGCGCAAACGCCCTGAATTGCAAGGCACCTTGTTATCAAAGGGCAGCTGGGATTATGCGCTGGTTGATGAACTCACACCGCAAGCTGGCGATATTGTGCTGCCAAAACCACGCTACAGCGGCTTCTTTAACACGCCACTCGACAGCATGCTGCGCAGCCGTGGCATTCGCCATTTAATTTTCACCGGTATCGCGACCAACGTCTGTGTGGAATCGACATTGCGCGACGGCTTCTTTCTGGAATATTTCGGCGTGGTGCTGGAAGACGCAACCTATCAGGCTGGGCCGACTTTTGCCCAACAGGCCGCCATTTTCAATATCGAAACGTTCTTTGGCTGGGTATCCAACGTCGATACTTTTTGCGAAAGCCTGCAACCCTCCGTCTAAAACGGTTTCACCTGCTGATAAAAAGGAAACGTTGCTATGCCGAAAAGTGTGATTATCCCGCCAGGTACCACGACGCCCATTGCGCCTTTTGTTCCGGGAACGCTGGCAGATGGCGTGGTTTATGTCTCGGGCACATTGCCGTTTGATGAAAATAACAACGTGGTGCATGTCGGTGATGCGGCCGCGCAAACCCGTCACGTGCTGGAAACCATCAAGAAAGTGATCGAAACCGCAGGCGGCAGCATGGAGGACGTCACGTTCAACTCCATTTTTCTTACCGACTGGACAAACTATGCAGCGGTGAATCAGGTCTATGCCGACTATTTTCCTGGCGAAAAACCGGCGCGCTTCTGCATTCAATGTGGCTTGGTCAAACCGGACGCCTTAATCGAAATCGCCAGCATTGCGCACATCGGTAAACAGGAGGCGTGATGCACGTTGAAATTCATGGCCAGCCTGCTGACGAAGCGCCCACGCTGGTGCTCTCTTCCGGGTTGGGCGGTGTTACCGGCTTTTGGCAGCCACAGTTAGCGACACTTTGTGAACGTTATTGCGTGGTGCTGTATGACCAACGCGGCACCGGGCGTAGTGCTGATACGCTGCCGGAAGGCTACAGCATGAAAATGATGGCGGCAGAGTTAGCAGAGGCGCTAACTCTGCACGGTATAACAAAATTTGGCATTGTTGGTCATGCGCTAGGCGGCTTGATCGGTTTACAGCTGGCGCTTGATTACCCAACACGCGTTGAGCGCGTCGCGGTGATTAATGGTTGGTTAACGCTTAATGCGCATACCCAACGCTGTTTTCATGTGCGTCAGGATCTGCTGCTCAACGTAGGCATTGATGCCTTTGTTCGGGCGCAGCCGCTGTTTCTTTATCCCTCTGAGTGGATGGCGCAGCATCAGGCGCGGTTGGAACAGGAAGATGCGCATCATGTCGCCCATTTCCAGGGAACGGAGAATCTGTTACGCCGTTTGAACGCATTGATGACGGCTGACTTCAGCATCCGCGCCGCCAGTATTACATCGCCGGTGTTGGTGATATGCAGCCAGGACGACTTGCTGGTGCCGTGGAGTTGTTCAGTACAGCTCGCTGCCGCCTTGCCTGATAGCCAGCTGGTAGAAATGCCGTGGGGCGGCCATGCAATGAGCGTGACCGATCCTGAACCGTTTAATGCACTGCTCATGCAGTGGCTGAATGACACCGACACTGTGCTAAAAACAGCGCACGTGGCGGGCTAAACCGACGAAGCCGGAGAAGAGTATGAGCAGAGAAGATCTTCCACCCTTGGTGGAAAAACAGGACTTCCGCAACGCCATGTCGAGATTGGGCGCAGCCGTCAACATTATCACCACTGAAGGTCCTGCAGGCCGCGCGGGTTTCACCGCCTCGGCGGTATGTAGCGTAACGGATTCACCGCCCACTTTACTGGTGTGCCTGAACCGTTCGGCCTCGGTTTACCCTGTATTTCGCGAAAACATGCAACTGTGTGTCAACACGCTGGCATCGGGTCATGAAGCACTTTCAACGCTGTTCGGTGGCAAAACACCGATGCCGGAACGCTTCATCGCGGCGGAGTGGACCACCGCGATCACCGGTTCCCCCATTTTACAGGGCGCGGTGGCTTCTTTTGACTGTCGCATTAGTCAGATTGTAAGCGTGGGAACACACGACACACTGTTTTGCGAAGTACTGGCGCTGGTACGCAATGACGACACGCATGGCCTGATGTGGTTTGATCGCGGATACCATCCTCTTTTGCGGCAGGAAGCCTGTTAATCCGCCGGCTATTAGCTGACCTTTTATAGCGAAATTGCGCGGCCCCGGCATTTATCTCTTTTTGGAGTAAACGATGGCGAGTTCCTGGTTTCCTCAGTGGCAAAAGAAGTCGGCAGTAACCGATAACGGGCTGATCGCCCCCGATGAAACGTTGCCAGCGGGACAAACAATTGTTCTCGGCTTGCAACACGCAGTTGCGATGTTTGGCGCGACGGTATTAATGCCGCTACTGATGGGGTTGGATCCCAACCTGGCGATTTTAGTTTCAGGTATTGGCACGCTACTGTTCTTCTTTGTTACCGGTGGTCGCGTGCCCAGCTATTTGGGATCCAGCGCCGCCTTTGTCGGGGTGGTGATTGCCGTTACCGGCTTCAACGGTCAAGGCCTGAATCCTAATCTCAGCATCGCGTTGGGCGGCGTTATCGCCTGTGGTTTGCTGTATACGCTGATTGGTTTCGTGGTGATGAAAGCCGGTACGCGCTGGATTGAAAACCTGATGCCGCCGGTGGTAACGGGTGCGGTAGTGATGGCGATTGGTTTGAATCTGGCACCCATTGCTGTTCACAGCGTCTCTGCCTCCTCCTTCGACAGCTGGATGGCGGTAATGACCGTTTTATGTATTGGCTTGGTGGCGGTATTTACCCGTGGCATGATTCAGCGGCTGCTGATTCTTATTGGCCTGATCGTAGCCTGGGCAATCTATGCGCTGCTGACCAACGGTTTAGGATTTGGCAAACCGGTGGATTTCACGCTGCTCGCTCAAGCGCCTTGGTTTGGACTGCCGCAAACCACCGCACCCACGTTTGATATGCAAGCCATTGTGCTGATCGCGCCGGTGGCAATTATCCTGGTAGCAGAAAACCTCGGACATATTAAAGCAGTAGCAGGCATGACCGGGCGCAATCTCGATCCCTACATGGGGCGCGCGTTTGTCGGCGACGGTCTGGCCACCATGATTTCTGGCACCCTGGGCGGCAGCGGCGTCACAACCTATGCCGAAAACATTGGCGTCATGGCGGTTACCAAAGTCTATTCCACGCTTGCGTTTGTCGCAGCAGCGGTGATTGCGTTGATCCTCGGCTTCTCACCTAAGTTTGGTGCGCTGATTCACACCATTCCCGGACCGGTGATTGGCGGCGCATCCATTGTGGTCTTTGGCTTGATTGCTGTGGCGGGTGCGCGTATTTGGGTGCAAAACCATGTCGACTTTAGTCAGAACGGCAATCTGATTATGGTGGCAACAACACTGGTTTTAGGCGCAGGCGACTTTGCGCTGAAAATTGGCGAGTCCACGCTGGGCGGTATTGGCACCGCCACATTTGGTGCGATCATCCTGAATGCCATTCTGCGCCAGCGCGGTAAGGCACTGGCCGAGAATAAGATTGTCGGTTAGTTACTCAAGCGGTGTCGGCGCTCGCTGCACCGCTTTTTTCCGCTTAAAACGCAGTTCGCTAACAATCACACCGCAAACAATCAACGCACCGCCAAATAAAGCGGCGGCCGGTAAACGCTCACCAGCAATTCGACCGACAACCCCTGCCCACACCGGTTCGCCGGCATAAATCACGGTAGCTCGGGTTGGCGATACGCTGCGCTGCGCCCAGTTCATCGTCACCTGAATTAACGCGCTGGCCGCGCCCAAACCCAGCGCACTCAACAGCAATGTCGGCGAAAACGCAGGCAGAGATTCGCCATTGGGTATCATCAGAAAAAATGCGCAAACAGAGGCGACAGCCAGTTGAATTAACGTTACGCGGCGCACATCGACCTGGCCGGCAAAGCGACTAATCAGGATAATCTCAGCCGCGATCGCTAATGTACTGATCAGGGTAGCAATCTCGCCCTGATTTAAATTGATGCGCCCATCTTGCGGCCCTGCTACCAACAGCAAACCACCAAAGGCCAGCGAAATCCCCAGCCACGCCATCACACTCGGTGGACGTCGCAGAAACACCCATTGTAATAACGGCACCACTGGCACATAGAGCGCGGTTAAAAAAGCCGACTGGCTGCTGGAGATGGTTTGCATGCCATAGGTTTGCAATCCGTAACCGCCAGCAATTGAAAGGCCAATCAGTGTGCCCGCTTTTATTTCCATCCAAGTTATTGCGGCTAAATAGCGTCGAAAAAACAACGCCAGCAGCAGTGCCGCCGTGGCAAAGCGCAGGCCAACGAAGAAAAAAGGCCCGGAGTACTGCACAGCGTGGTGCACCACCAGGAAAGTGCCGCCCCAGATCATCGTTATAAAAATTAAAACCAGCTCCTGGCGCGAAATGCGCAAGGATAAACTGCGGATAGCGTCCGACATAATTCACCTGCAAAGGGATTCGGGCGCCATTTTGCGGAGTGAAAGGAGATAAAGCAATGATGTTAACCGCCGGTATTTCCCGGCGGCAAAAGAGGATTAGGCATCAGCAGATTTTTTATTACTGCTGCGTCCGCCTTTTTCGCCAGCACGTGCGGCGCGTTGTGGGTCATTTTTAAAATTGCCGCCGCTGTTCTTACCCCCTTTCCGTCCGGCTTCTGCCGCACGTTCACGGTTTTCGGCGAAATTTCCTGAACCTCCACGATGTGTAGCCATAATTTACTCCGGTCGCTTAATCGTGTTGCTGAAATCATCATTTACCCGGACTGGCGTAAAGCCTGTTGATTGCCGATTTATACAGCAGCGTTTCATACAGCAATCATGATTAAAGCTTAGCCAGTTTTCGCTCACGCCCCGGCAACCGTTACATTTAGCAACAGATAATGCGCTGGCAATTTGCATAAATATCGAACATTCAACCAGCTTTTAATGCAACGTCTGCCGGTTAAAGGTCCTAAAAATGGTTTTGCTCCTGCCTCAGACTCGCAGCGCAATAAAGCTCTTCTATACTTCTTTTTACGCTAAATAACCTGAGAGAGATGTTGATGGCTAAGATCCTGGTGCTCTATTACTCAATGTACGGACATATAGAAACGATGGCGAATGCGATTGCCGAAGGTGCCCGCAAAGTCCCAGGCGCAGAAGTCGATATCCTGCGTGTGCCAGAAACCATGGATGCAGAACGTTTTGCACAGGTTGGCGGTAAAACGCAACAAGCTGCTGCAGAAGCCACGCCCGACATCCTCCCACAGTACGATGCCATAATTGTTGGAACACCCACCCGCTTTGGCAATATGTCTGGTCAAATGCGTACCTTCTGGGATCGCACTGGCGGACTTTGGGCTTCTGGTGCCCTGTTTGGCAAAATCGCCAGCGTCTTCTCCTCAACGGGAACCGGTGGCGGGCAAGAACAAACTATTACCTCGGTCTGGACCACGTTAGCCCATCACGGCATGGTGATTGTCCCAATTGGTTATGGCACTAAAGAGCTGTTCGATATCTCGCAAGTCCGCGGCGGCACGCCTTATGGTGCAACGACGCTGGCGGGTGGTGATGGTTCGCGTCAGCCCACGGAAGATGAACTGAATATCGCCCGCTTTCAGGGTGAACACGTTGCCGGGCTGGCAGTTAAACTCAAGGACTAATTTTACTCTGGATTTCATTTAAGGAGACCTTTATGGCGACCGATCAAGCGAAAACACATCACGTTGGCGAATGGGCCAGTCTGCGTCACACCTCACCTGAAATTGCTGAAGCCATCTTTGAAGTGGCAAATTATGACGAGAAACTCGCCGAAGAGATTTGGCGTCAGCAAGGCAGCGATGAAGTCCTGTTCCGCGCCTTCGATAAAACCGATAAAGACGTCCTGACCTGGGATGACAAAACCGTAGAACGTAAAAACGTTTAATTCTGAGGCGGGATTTCCCCGCCTCACATTTTTAAGTTATTGACCAAGGAGCGCTGTATGTCTTCCTATCAAAGTATCAATCCCGCTAACAACCAGTTGCTGAAAAGCTGGCCTTCCCACGACGCGACGGCGGTAAGCCAGGCGCTGGACGTGGCTGATCGCCTGTTCCATTCCAGCTGGAGCAAAGGGGATATTCAGCCGCGCGTGCAGGTATTAAAAAAACTGGCCGACCTGATTGATGGTCGTGCAGAAGAGCTGGCCACTATCGCCAGTAAAGAGATGGGTAAACTGATCGGCCAGAGTCGAGGTGAAGTAAAGATTTGCTCTCAAATCGCCCGTTATTATGCCGAGAACGCTGAACGTATTCTGAAACCACAATCTTATCCCAGCGAGCTGGGTGAAGCTTGGGTAGAATATCATCCAATTGGCGTGCTGGTAGCCGTCGAACCGTGGAACTTCCCCTATTATCAGCTGATGCGTGTGCTGGCACCGAATCTGGCGTTGGGTAATCCGGTGCTGGCCAAACACGCCAATATCGTGCCGCACTGTGCCGACGTATTTGAGAAGCTGGTAAAAGAAGCTGGCGCACCAGAAGGTGCCTGGACCAATCTGTTTATTTCAACCGACCAAGTGGCTGACCTGATTGCTGATAACCGCGTACAAGGCGTTGCGCTAACCGGCTCCGAACGTGCGGGCAGCGCGGTCGCAGAGCAAGCCGGTAAACATTTGAAAAAATCCACGCTGGAATTGGGTGGCAACGATGTGTTCGTGGTCATGGATGATGCGAATATCGATGAAGCAGTACGCCAGGGCGTGCAGGCGCGACTCAGTAACTGCGGTCAAGTCTGTACGGCCGCGAAACGCTTTATCCTGCATGAGAAAATTGCGGAGAGCTTTATTTCAAAATTCAGTGCTGCGTTATCTTCCGCGACGCTCGGCGATCCGCTGGATGAAAAAACCACGCTCGGCCCTCTTTCATCCAGTGATGCGCGTGATCGACTCGTTAAACAGGTTGATGAAGCGGTAGCCAACGGGGCAAAAGTGCTGACAGGCGGCAAAGCGGTAGCGGGTGTCGGCTGCTATTATCAGCCCACAATCCTGACCGATATCAAACCGGACAATCCTGCTTATTATCAAGAGTTCTTTGGCCCAGTGGCACAGGTTTATGTTGTGGGTGACGATCGCGCGGCGGTTGCGCTGGCCAACGATTCTCATTATGGCTTGGGCGGATCAGTATGGACTCAAGATATCGATCGTGGCCGTAAGCTGGCTTCAGCAATCGAAACCGGTATGGTGTTTATTAATTCGCAGAGTGACACTTCAGCTGAACTGCCATTTGGCGGCGTAAAGCGTTCAGGCTACGGACGCGAACTTTCTGATCTGGGCATTAAAGAGTTTGCCAATCAGAAGTTGGTGGTCATTTCCGGCTAAACCTTTCTGATTCACCACCATAAAAAAACCCCGTCTTGACGGGGTTTTTATTTATTGCAGCTAATGTGGAATTAGCTCGCGGCGACAGGTTCTTTCGCTTTTTCGCTGTTTTCCACTTGAGCCGGCGCTTTGTCTGCGGCAGCTTTATCTGCAGCGGCTTTTGCTTTGTCGGCTGCCGCTTTATCTGCTTTGGCCTTCTCTTCTGCGGCTTTTGCATCCGTGGCTTTTTGCGCGGCGGCTTTTTCAGCTGCGGCTTTCTCAGCAGCCGCTTTATCGGCTGCGGCTTTGTCTGCTTTCGCTTTCGCATCGTCGGATGCAGGCGCGGCAGGCTGAGCGGCAGCAGGTTGCGCAGCCGGCTGTGGCGCGGCGGCGGGTTGCATTGGTGTGCCTTGCAGCGCACCGTTCAAAGCCTGGGAAAATTGATCCCATGCGCAATAGCCATTCGCGTCGGTTTGGCAACCTGCCAGTTGAAGCGTTACGCGCTTAGGCGGATTTTTCAGGCTTAAAACATCAGCATTACGCAGTTGATCGGCTGTTTGATAAACATATTCGACTTTCAGCAGATCCTTGTCATTTTTAGCATCATGCCAGCGCTCAAAGACGACCTGACCGCCAATGGGCGTTTTCTCGTAGGTATCTGGCAGCTCGTAAGGTTTAACCTGCAGCGCGCTGAGCAGTGAAGCGATGTTGGAATCATGTCCCACCATCAACGTAATCTTAGGCGCGTTGGCTTTATCTTGATCAACTAACTGGCTACGAATGTAATCCACCAGCGGCGCAGCGACTTCACGCGCGACATCTGGGCTGGTGAACAAAGCATCTTGATAACCATTTTTTATGGTTGAAAGCTCTTTCCATTGTTCAGGCGTTTTGATCTGACCCCAGGCAACCTGATCCAGCGGGAAACCTTCGTAATATTGCAGTGTAAAAGCATCCATCAACGAATTACCCACTTTCAGCGGGCCGCTAACGTTGGGCTCTTTGCCGTTGTCTGCGGAGAAGGTGTTCTCGGCGTTGCTCAGGTCACACTGCTTTTTGTTATTACAGGCAGGCGCTGATTTGTAATCAACGATCTTTTCCAAACGTTGGAAAGCAGGCTTTAAAGAGAGTTTTTCATTAGTCGCAGCCATAGCGGCCAGCGCTTTTTTATTGAATTCATCACTGTCGTCAGTGACGACTGGATTAAAGATGGGATCCATGGTGCCCATAGCGTCCTGATGCGTGACAGCAACATCACAACCCGGGAAAGCACCATTAATGAAGAATTGAGCGGTCGCGACAGTGCGTTGCAGGCTGTTAGCGTAAACAAAAACATTATCGCTATCTGGGCAACTGCCGTTCTTTATCAGACCTTGTTGGGCTAACCATTGGCGGGTGTAATTGCCCATGTAAACTTCCAGCACGCCACCTTTGGTCGTCAACTGTCCGCCCGGTACATCCCATTGCGGCCAGTTTTTCTTGGTCGATTGCTCTAACACGCTGCCATTGTCGGCCAGTGGTGCGCGTAAGTTATGTCGACTCAACATCAGCACCTGCTGTAGCTGCATATCACCGTCAGCGGCTTGCGCCATCGTTCCGATCGGTAATGCAGCCAGCACCGACAATGCGCAAAGACTCAGTTTCTTGATCATTGTGCCTATTCCATATATTCAGTAGAGAAACACTCAGGCTATCAACCGATTAGCTCGCTTAAGAGCGAATTGCTGCACAGTGTAACTCAGCTCGCCTCGGAAAAGCGCCAGTGGATTGTAAAAACAGTTAATGGACTATAGCAGAGTTGCTGCAGTGAGTTGCAGACGTGACAGCAGATTGAAAAGCAACGGGATGTTTTTCGGAATCACTGAAGGGAAAGGACAAAAACGAAACAGGCCAGCACGAATGCTGGCCTGTAGAATGTGGCGGAGGAAGAGAGATTCGAACTCTCGGATGGTTTCCCATCGGCGGTTTTCAAGACCGCTGCCTTAAGCCGCTCGGCCATCCCTCCGTGTAATGCTTTGTACTGCGTGCGGCAAAAACGTTATGCGTTACGTTTCTGCTATTTCATCATTTTACATTGATGAAGTGGCGGAGGAGGAGAGATTCGAACTCTCGGATGGTTTCCCATCGGCGGTTTTCAAGACCGCTGCCTTAAGCCGCTCGGCCACCCCTCCGCAATGAGGCGCACTATAAACATCCCCCTGAGAGATGTAAAGCCTGCTTCAATTCGTTCGGCTGAAAAACAGTCAAAATAGAATTATTTGTTGTCAAAATCACCACTCTGCTCAAAGAATTAGCGGTTTGACGCGTAAAGAAGGGTAAAACGCCTTTTCCCCTTTTATTGCACTGCGTATTCTCAGCGCATATTTGGTGTTCTGCTAACAGGAGCGCAACATGAACAGAATGGACAGAGTCGCAACATCATCGTCGCAGCAATCGCTGCTGAGTACGCACACAGTTTTGCGTAATACCTATTTTCTTTTGGGCCTGACACTGGCTTTCTCAGCGGTGACTGCCACAGCCAGCACCGTGCTGGGCTTGCCCGCGCCAGGTTTGATCTTAATGCTGGTCGGTTTTTATGGACTTATGTTCCTTACTTACCGTTTAGCAAACAGCCCAATGGGCATTTTGGCTGCATTCGCCTTTACCGGCTTCCTGGGCTACTGCCTCGGCCCGATCCTGAGCTCGTTTCTGACGGCCGGAATGGGTGATGTGATTGCGCTGGCGTTGGGCGGAACCGCTTTAGTGTTCTTCTGCTGCTCGGCTTACGTATTAACGACACGTCGCGACATGTCCTTCTTGGGCGGCATGATGATGGCAGGCTTTATTGTGCTGCTGGTTGCGGTCGTGGCAAACATCTTCCTGCAGCTGCCTGCGCTTCACCTGGCAATCAGCGCCCTGTTTATCCTCTTCTCAGCGGGTGCGATTTTGTGGGAAACCAGCAACATTATTCACGGTGGTGAAACCAACTACATTCGCGCAACCGTGAGTTTGTACGTGTCGCTGTACAATATCTTTGTGAGCTTACTGAGCATTCTGGGCTTCTCGCGCAGCAACTAATCGGTCACAACGGATTTCACAAAACCTCGCTTCAGCGGGGTTTTGCTTTTTATGACGGCGTATTTTGTTAAAATGCGCCGTCATTTTTTATGAGGAATTCAGGTGAATTTTAACGGTATTGAAATTGCAGTCGACGCCGAAGGCTATTTAAAAGATGGCAACGACTGGAGCGAAGCGCTGGCGGCAAAGATTGCTGAGCAGGAAGAGATTACCATGACCGAGGCTCATTGGGAGGTGGTGCACTTTGTACGGGCGTTTTATCTTGAATACAACACATCGCCAGCGGTGCGGATGTTGGTAAAAGCCATGGGCCAAAAATATGGCGAAGAAAAAGGCAACAGCCGCAACCTGTTCCGCCTGTTTCCTGACGGTCCCGCCAAACAAGCAACAAAAATTGCCGGTTTGCCCAAGCCCGCGAAATGTCTTTAATTAACCTGTGGTGAAATTCTGTGGTGCCTGCGCAGGCTGGTGAGGTTCGATTAAAACGTTATCAACATGCGCACTGCGCGGCCCGCCAGCTTTTAACCAATCAATTAAGGCTTCAACCTGCTGCGCTTCTCCGTAGGCCAAAACCTCTACGCTGCCATTATCAAGATTACGTGCGTAACCGAACACACCGAGCTTCTTAGCCTGCGCTTGCGTGCTGTAACGGAAACCCACACCCTGGACCTGACCTTGTACCCATGCTTTAAAACAGGCTGCTGACATTATTCTCTCCTGCTGCTGTTCGTTGCATTTTCCCGCTATCCACCGGACAATAGCGCCTCATTTTTTCAGGTAAGCATAGCAAACTATGACAGTTCGATTGATTCTTGCGAAGGGACGTGAAAAATCCCTGCTCCGTCGTCATCCTTGGGTTTTTTCTGGTGCGGTCGCTCGCATGGAAGGCAAAGCACAACTGGGTGAAACCATTGATGTCTGTGACAGTAACGGCAAATGGCTGGCCCGCGCCGCTTATTCACCGCAGTCGCAGATTCGTGCCCGCGTCTGGAGTTGGCAGCAGGATGAATCCATCGACATCGCTTTTTTCGTGCGCCGCTTTGAGCAAGCACAGCAATGGCGAAAGTGGCTGGCGGAACGTGATGGGTTGGATAGCTACCGTTTGATTGCGGGTGAGTCAGATAATTTGCCTGGCGTTACCATTGATCGTTTCGGCAATTTTCTCGTGCTTCAACTGTTGTCAGCAGGCGCGGAATATCAGCGCCCTGCCATTATTTCTGCATTGCAGCACTGTTTCCCTGAGTGTGCTATTTACGATCGTTCTGATGTAGCGGTACGTAAAAAAGAGGGTATGGAGCTAACACAAGGCACCGTCACCGGTGAGTTGCCACCGCCGCTTCTGCCTATAACAGAACATGGCATGAAATTGTTGGTTGATATTCAGGGTGGCCACAAAACCGGTTATTACCTTGATCAACGTGACAGCCGCCTGGCAACACGCCGCTATTCTAAAGATGCTCGCGTGCTTAATTGCTTCTCTTATACCGGCGGTTTCGCGGTTTCTGCTCTGATGGGTGGCTGCCGAGAAGTAATCAGCGTGGATACCTCTCAGGATGCGCTGGATGTTGCTCGTCAAAACGTTGAGCTCAACAACCTCGATGTTTCGCGCGCCCAGTTCCAACGTGATGATGTTTTCAAACTGCTCCGACGCTATCGTGACAGCGGTGAGAAATTTGATCTTATCGTGATGGATCCGCCGAAGTTCGTAGAAAATAAAAACCAGCTAATGGGCGCTTGTCGCGGTTATAAAGACATTAATATGCTAGCTATTCAGCTGCTTAATCCCGGTGGCGTATTAATGACTTACTCCTGCTCGGGGCTAATGGCTACCGATTTGTTCCAGAAAATCATTGCGGACGCCGCCATTGATGCGGGTCGCGAAGTGCAGTTTATTGAGCAATTCCGTCAGGCAGCCGATCACCCTGTTATCGCCAGCTATCCAGAAGGTCTTTACCTGAAAGGGTTTGCTTGCCGCGTAATGTGACTTGAAAAAACTGTTCTTGACGCCATATTGATCAGAGGACAGTTTTTTCGGAGGTCATAATGATTGCCAGTAAATTTGGAATTGGACAGCAGGTACGACATCGCCTTTCAGGTATTTTGGGTGTGATTGTGGATGTCGATCCAGAATATTCATTGGATGAACCTAAGTTGGATGAGGTTGGCGCCGCGGAAAAAATGCGTGCCGCACCTTGGTATCACGTGGTAATGGAAGATAAAGAAGGCGATCAGGTTCACACCTACGTCGCCGAGATTCAATTATCGGGTGAAACCACCTTTGAACACCCGGAACAGCCTTCACTGGATGAACTTGCTGCATCGGTTCGCAAACAGTTACAGGCTCCGCATCTACGCCATTAACAGGTGGCGGCTGTGTTAATCGCCGCCACTTTTGTTATGCGTGTTTAGCTGAAATCCCCAACCGTGGGATTTCCATTTTTGGGCAGCGATCCATAATCACCGTCATCCCAGCATCTTGCGCCAATACTGCAGCTTGCTCATTAATCACGCCGAGCTGTAACCATAGGGTTTTCGCGCCTATAGCAATGGCCTCCTGCGCCACGCCCCATGCCGCTTCAGAATGACGAAACACATCCACCATATCCACTTTGCCCGGAATATCTGCGAGACTCGCGTAAGCGGTTTGACCTAATAACGTTTGTCCTGCCAGTTTTGGGCTCACGGGAATCACGTCATAACCCTGATCAAGCAGATATTTCATCACGCCATAACTCGGGCGCTCAGGACGATCGCTGGCTCCTACCAGCGCAATACGTTGCGTACGCGTCAGCACATCACGAATCGTTTGATCATTCATTTTCATCTCCTTTAGCGACAAGCTTGATTGTAGATTGGCAGAACGAACAGTGGGCCATGTACAGCGGTAATTATTAGGGCTGACGCACGAATAAATATGTTTAAATGTAAATTTACTGCCATAATGTAAGAATTTGCTACACACATCCCTTGCGCCCTATTTCCTGGAGTTGAAATGAAGCTGTCGCTGGCTGTCACGGGGTTGATGCTTTTCCTCGTAACGGCGTCCTGTTCTGCCATTACATTGAAGCTCGATCCACAGATCGATCTTCTCGTGCTTGATGGCCGCAAAATTTCGGGTTCACTGCTTAAAGGGGCCGACAGCTTAGAATTAGACCGAGGCCAACACCAGTTTCTGTTTCGTGTAGAACAACTGCGTGATGACCACAAAGATGCTTCGTTACGCTACCAATCCATACCCATGATCGTCACGTTTAATGCCGAAGTGAAAACCATCACAATTCGTTTGCCGCCGCTGGATAATAAGCGCGCGCGCCACCATTTTGATCGCACATTAAACTTTCAGCTCGTTGATGAGCATGGCAAAGAGATCGTCAGTATGCGTGATCGCTTGCCTGTCGCCGCGGGTGTTGATATGGAAAAAGCGATGTTGAATTACAACCGCGACGACCATATCGCCTCCGTTCCGCAATTCGCTAAAACAACTGCCGCTCCGCCTTCAGCCCAACTTACTGCCGATCTCGCGTGGGCCGATCAGCCTGAATTACCCTCACTCAAACGTTGGTTTCAGCGTTTTGATGAAGCGACTCGCCAACAATTTCTCAACCTCGTCAAAATGTTACGTACAAGTTGATTACGTTCAAGTTGATAGAGAGGAAAGCCAAGAGGTAAACTCGTGCAACAAATCTGGCGCACGTGACATTATCGGGAAGCCTCTATGGAACAAACGGCTCGTACTCTTGGCGTAAAAAAACATATTGCATTGGTTGCTCACGATCACTGCAAAGCCTCGCTGCTTGAATGGGTTAAGCAAAACCAGCCCGCACTCGGCACGCATGAACTTTACGCAACCGGCACCACCGGCAACTTAATCAATCGTCATACCGGTCTTGATGTTAACGCTATGCTAAGCGGACCGATGGGGGGTGATCAGCAGGTGGGCGCAATGATTGCTGAAGGGAGAATTGATGCGCTGATTTTCTTTTGGGATCCGCTTAATGCGGTGCCGCACGATCCCGATGTAAAAGCATTGCTGCGCCTTGCCACAGTTTGGAACATTCCTGTTGCGACAAACCGGACAACAGCAGACTTCATTATCCAGTCACCGCTGTTTGCCCAGTCCGTCGAGATTCAAATCCCTGACTATCAACGCTATTTGGCAGAGCGCCTAAAGTAACTCAGGCCTTGCGTAAAACCGGCACGCCAAGTTCGCGGAATTGATCGACGAAAACGGATGGTTGCTGCTTATCGAACATAAGAAACACCTGCTGGCGCGCGCGCGTCAGCGCAACATAAGCTAACCGGCGCTCTTCGGCATCCGGAAAAGCTTCTTCTTGCGGTAACAAGCCTTGCTCCATGATGGATTCGCGCGCCTCAGCCGGGAAGCCTTCTTTGCCCTGCTGTAATCCCAATAAAATGACGTAATCTGCCTGCTGCCCTTTACTGGCATGTATCGTCATAAACTCGAGTTTAAGTTTTGGCCATTTCGTTTTGGCCTTCTGCAAGACCTCCGGTAATAAATAGTGGTAACGCGCCAAGAGCAATATTCGCTCGTCGGGTTTGGCGTAGCCACTCAATTTATTCAACAGCGGTTCAAGCTGATCTTGCGATAAAAGCGCTATCGATTTCTTATTGCCTTTGATTAGGCTGTTAAGCGGCTTACGCAACTGATGAGGATTTTGCTGAATGAAACGGTTGGCAATATCACCAATGCGATCGTTAAAGCGATAAGTGGTGTACAACACACAGCGATCGCCTTCACCGAAATAGTGATGAAAGGCGGTAGTCAGACTCATTTCAGCCCCGCTAAAACGATAAATGGCTTGCCAGTCATCACCCACTGCAAACAGCGTCGTCCGTTTATTTTGCTGACGTAGCGCAGTTAACAAGGCCGCACGCTGCGGTGAAATGTCCTGGAACTCATCCACCAGAATATGCTTCCAGGGGCTGATGAAACGCCCTTTTTCAAGTATGGCTACTGCTTGATGAATTAAGCCAGAAAAGTCCACTGCACCCTCTTCTTTCAGCGCTGTTTTCCAAACCTTAAGCAGCGGAGCCATCAGCTTCACGCGTTTACTGAACAGGTCACGCCTCTCTTCGCTCACGTCAGCTATCATCGCTGCCTGCGCACCACCATGCATACGCATTAATCCCAGCCAGCGTTCAAGGCGCGATGACAGACGTTTCGCTAGAGCATCATCCTGCCAAAATGCACCTTCCGGCACTTCCCATTCCAACTCATCACGCAGCCATTGTCGCCAGCCGTTAGCTTGTGCTTTTTTCTCATTACACTGCTGACGCCATTCGGTAATCAGCAATTCACGACGCGCATCAGCATCGCTTTCTAATTTACTGATAAGAGGCTGTTTATTGCTGCCCTCGCGAATAATGTGCAGGGCTAAAGAGTGGAACGTTCGTGCCTGAATCTCACCAGCGCCTAACCGGGACTGAATGCGATCGTTCATTTCGTCTGCTGCCTGGCGACCAAACGCTAACAGTAAGATTTGATCTGGTGCCGAGAGTTTACGCTGCATCAGCCAGCCTGCACGCGCAACCAGCACCGAGGTTTTGCCGCTACCTGCTCCAGCCAGTACCAGCAGCGCATCCTCACCGTTAACCACGGCTTCACATTGCGAAGGATTGAGCGGTGTCGTTTCGACGGTGGAGAAGAAATCTTTATAGTGCGCCAGCATTTTCGCTGTCCAGTCACCATTGCGCACTTTTAATGCGGCTTCGCCCTGATCCAGCCAGTGCTGGCAGAAGGCCCAATCCTCGCGGGTATGATCGAATTCAGTGAGGCGCGACAAAGGCAATGGCAAGGCGTCGAATTGCTTTACGATTTTCTCTTTTAATGACTGGAGCTCGCTTCGTTTTATCCAACGATCCTGATCGCCAAACCCGTTGATCTCTTCACGCAAGGTATGAAGCACCTCACGACATACAACACTCATTTCGTGACTCCAACTTTGCCACGATTGCAGAAGGTAATGATGAAAACGCTGCGTTTCCTGCCATTCGGTGCCGTGCAGTCGCACCACTTTATCTTCAGCTAATAAGAACTCAAGTTCGCCCCACACCAATCCGCGCTTGCAGGTAATATTCAGCAATTGGTTAAAAGGAATTAAATACTCATGCTTATCCCCGCTCACTTCTACGCCAGCTGCGAGTAAACGAACCCGATTATAAGGATGTTGAGCAAGTCGCTTGCCCATGGATGTTGCTTTCAGTTCCACGTCCACACCAACGACTAAGAAAAGGATTATGCGGAGTTTACCTGTCAGACACTTGGCGCTCCAGCCTTAAAACAGGCTAAACTTGGCGGCACATCTTGCGAAATGCAAAAGGAAAAGATTGTCATGCGCACCGTTTTAAATATTCTCAACTTCGTCTTGGGCGGTTTTTTCACCACGCTGAGCTGGCTTTTTGCCACGCTGGTCACCATCGTCTTGATTTTTACGCTGCCACTAACGCGTTCCTGTTGGGAGATCACTAAGCTGTCATTGCTGCCTTTCGGTAATGAAGCGGTGCATGTGGATGTACTGCGTCCTGATGATAAGAGCCATATCTTGAACAGCGGCGGTACCTTACTGAATATTTTATGGTTGCTGTTTTTTGGCTGGTGGTTATGTCTGGCGCACATCTCTGCGGGCATCGTTCAATGCCTGACAATTATTGGTATTCCGGTCGGCATTGCTAACTTCAAGATTGCCGCTATCGCACTATGGCCGGTGGGACGTCGCGTCGTTTCGGTTGAGGAGGCGCGTGCCGCACGCGAAGCCAATGCCCGTCGTCGCCATTAATATGATGTCGAAATCGCTGCCTGGCTGGCGGCAATATTTGTTCAACAGCACCTGGCGCTATTTGTTGCGCATCTTTTTTGCCCTGGCTGGCTGTGCAGCGGTGCCTTGGTGGTTGAATCAAATCGAATGGACCATTCCGCTTACTTTGGGCGTAGTGGCTGCCGCGCTGGCAGATTTAGATGATCGCCTGACGGGTCGCCTGAAAAATTTACTGATTACGCTGCTGTGCTTTTGCATCGCTTCCGTTTCCGTTGAACTGCTTTTCCCGCACCCCATTGCTTTCATTATTGGTCTGGCGCTCTCTAGCTGGGGATTCATCCTGCTGGGTGCATTGGGGCAACGTTATGCCACTATCGCCTTTGGCGCCCTTCTCATCGCTGTTTACACCATGCTTGGCATCGGCCTGTTTGAGCAATGGTATATGCAACCCATGCTGCTATTGCTGGGCGCGCTGTGGTACAACCTGCTGACGTTACTGGGCCACATGATGTTTCCGGTACGGCCCGTTCAAGAACAACTGGCGGGCAGCTATTCGCAATTGGCGCGTTATCTTGAAGCCAAAGCCAATTTGTTCGATCCCGATGCGAATGAGCATGATGACGCTTCGTTAATCAATAATGCGATGGTGAACAGCCAGCTGGTGGCGCAACTCAACCTGACCAAAACAACATTGCAGAGTCGTTTACGCGGTGACCGCGGCTCTCGGGGAACGCGTCGCAGCTTGCATTATTACTTCGTGGCGCAGGACATTCATGAACGCGCCAGCTCATCACATCTGCAATACCATTTATTACGCGGTGACTGGCGTTACAACGAAATTCTGTTCCGCTTCCAGCGTCTGTTGAATATGCAGGCTCAGGCTTGTCGGCAGCTGGCGCAATCTATTTTGATGCGTGAGCGCTGGGAACATGATGGTCGCTTTGAGCGGGCCTTTGATCGTTTGCAAAAAGCTATAGAAAGGCTGGAACAGCGCGAGCCGGAAGCCACACATATCCGCGCACTTTATTGGTTATTACGAAACTTGCAAGCGATTGACGCTCAGCTGGCATCCATTGAATCGGAGCAAGCGCTGGGCGGAGACGATCCACAACACAGTGATAATCTGCTGTCCCGTGAAGGATTAAGTGGATGGAGTGATATTCGACTGCGATTCAGTCGTCATTTATCGCCCTCTTCCGCCCTGTTTCGCCATGCGGTGCGTATGTCAGTGGTTCTGTGTATTGGTTATAGTTTTATACAGATCACCGGGGTTGAGCGCGGCTATTGGATCTTGCTCACTAGCCTGTTTGTCTGTCAGCCCAATTACAATGCCACACAGCGGCGACTGGCATTACGTATCGGCGGTACGCTGGCGGGAATCGCTATTGGTTTGCCGGTACTGTGGTTAGTGCCTTCCGTCGAAGGCCAGTTGATTTTGATTGTGCTGAGCGGTGTGCTGTTTTTCGCTTTTCGCCAGGTGCAATATGCGCAAGCGACGCTCTTTATCACTTTATTAGTATTACTCTGCTTTAACCTACTGGGCGAAGGGTTTGAAATTGCCCTGCCGCGTGTCGTTGATACCTTGCTGGGCTGCGCTCTGGCATGGTTTGCGGTGGCATTTATCTGGCCTGACTGGCGTTTCCGTCAATTACCTGCTGTCGCTGAACGCACCTTAAATGCGAATTGCCGCTATCTTGATGCAATCATGGAGCAATATCATCAAGGCAAAGATAATCGGCTGGCTTACCGTATTGCTCGCCGTGATGCTCATAACGCTGATGCAGAACTGGCTTCGGTGGTATCAAATATGAGCAGCGAGACGCGGCCGGACCAAAAAACGCGGGAGTCTGCTTTTCAGTTGCTCTGCCTGAATCACTCATTTCTTAGCTACATTTCTGCTCTTGGTGCGCATCGCGACAAAATCTCAGAACCTGAACTCCTCCAATTGCTGGATGATACCGTTTGTTATGTTGAGGACGTTTTACAAATAGATACCGTTACCGATAGTCAAGCTGAAGCGATGCGCGTTTCGCTCGCTCAACGTATTACTGAACTGGCTACCGATCCGGAAACGCGTGCGCCGCTGGTGTTACAACAGTTGGGATTGCTGGTTTCGCTGTTACCCGATATTGCACGCCTGCGTCGCACGCTGGTCAGGCATTAACGCACTGAACCTTCCGTACCAGACTAGCGCTTAACAGTATCCTTATACCATTCACTCAACTCAGCCCTTACCGCTGGCGGTAAGGCTGCATGGTGATGACCTGAGATAGCACCCTGCAACGCCAGCAAAGTATTCAAGCCAACATGCTTGTTAATTGCCTTTAACTTGAGCCAACATTGTTTGGCCCCCATTTCACGCAAATGTTTCACTGTGCAGATTCCAGCTTCTCGCAAAAGCATCTCAATGCGAAGGCTGAGATTAGGCAAATCTTTTAATCTCAGTGAGACATGTCTTGTCAATAACTCACCCTGGGCAGCCTGAAGCGCAGACGCCGAGAGCGCAAGAAGGTGCTCAGCGTTTTGCCACAGGGCCTCGTCAACTTTGAAATAGTTTAGGCTGACGGGTAAACCGCGTTTGCGAAAGATCAATGGCTCTAAAGGGCGTTCAATAACATACTCACGTAACGCTTCACTGGCGCGCAGATAGAGTTCGTCCTCATTCACCAATGCGAAAACGACCTTTTCTACGGCTAACGTGTACCCCCCAAATTGTGTGCGTGATTCTATTTTTCCTAATGGTGACAAGCATTCTTTTGAACGTTCAATAACCTGATGTACTTTCTTCATAGTCCCACCTCCATGTACAGGAAATTTCTCAAATAGCTTTGTATTCAGCCACTTAGAAGATAAGAAAAAGTGATAACAGGTTCAATGAATAAATGCATTCTTGCCCAACCTTGTGTCGTTTTTGCGAGCTGCTGTCAGAAATTTGGGTTGATCTTTATGCGTGATGACATTACTGTATATTCATACAGTCAATTGTTGAGTGATTAATTTATGCGGACACAACATACGAATAATGCACGCGATGCTCACCGTTATGCGTCTTCATCCATGCCACAGCAAAACAGCGGCTGGATAACCGAGTTACGCTACAGCGAGCAACCGGGTATGATGCAAATGTTGCTGTTACCGCTGTTGCAGCAGTTAAGTCAGCAATCTCGCTGGCAGCTGTGGCTCACGCCAGCGCATAAACTCAATCGAGCATGGTTGCAGCAGTCAGGTTTGCCACTGGATAAAAGCATGCATATCGCTGATTCAGATCGGCTCAATGCTGTAGAAACAATGATTAAAGCGTTAAGAACGGGTAATTACAGCGTGGTACTGGCCTGGATTCCCTACGAACTGGATGAAGAAGAGCGTCGTGAACTTGAACGTGCGGCGGCTGAAGGTGAAGCTTTAGGGCTCATTTTGCGTTCAAGCAATCCTGCCGAAGCGCCTCTCCGACCACAAAACGCGCTAAAAATTCAGTCGGATTTGTTTCATTAAGTAAAAATGGGATTTATCTCAGGCTATTTTTCTTATCGTTCATCGCTAAGCCACTGATTCTGTTACCTCCTGTATTGACAATGGCTTAGCACCTTTTTTACCCATTTTGCGGTGGCGATAATACAAGGCCAATTGTTAGAATTTGTGTATAAACGGCTGTTTTTTTACAGTAGCGCCTCACATCATACTTGTAAGTTTCCAATCTCGTTGTAGACTTTATCTCGCCAGGGTGCTCAATAACCTCCGTTTTTTCGGTAGAGTCATAAGCGAGCGTTTTGACCCGGCGAAGGATTTAAACCAAGAGCAACCTTTTTGCTCATTGCCTATTTGGATGATAACGAGGCGCAAAATGAAAAAGACAGCTATCGCAATTGCAGTGGCACTGGCTGGCTTCGCTACCGTAGCGCAGGCCGCTCCGAAAGATGACACCTGGTATACCGGTGCTAAACTGGGCTGGTCTCAGTATCACGATACTGGTTACTACGGTAACGGTTACGAGAACAATGACGGTCCAACTCATGAAAGCCAACTGGGTGCGGGTGCATTCCTTGGTTACCAGGCAAACCCATACCTGGGCTTCGAGCTGGGCTATGACTGGCTGGGTCGCATGCCTAACAAAGGCGACGTGACTAACGGCGCATTTAAAGCACAAGGCGTTCAGCTGGCTGCTAAACTGAGCTACCCAATTGCTGACGATCTGGACGTATATACTCGTCTGGGTGGTATGGTATGGCGCGCAGACTCTACTCAGACTAACCCAACGACTGGCCGCATCAGCGACCACGACACTGGCGTTTCTCCGCTGGCAGCAGTGGGTGTTGAGTACGCACTGACTCAAAACTGGGCTACTCGCCTGGACTACCAGTGGGTTAACAACATCGGTGACGCAGGTACCGTTGGTGCACGTCCTGATAACACAATGCTGAGCGTAGGCGTTTCTTACCGCTTCGGTCAGGATGTTGCTGCTCCAGCACCAGCTCCTGCTCCAGCACCAGCTCCAGTTGTTGAAACCAAGCGTTTCACTCTGAAATCTGACGTTCTGTTTACCTTCAACAAAGCTTCTCTGAAGCCAGAAGGTCAGCAAGCTCTGGATCAGCTGTACAGCCAGCTGAGCTCAATGGATCCTAAAGATGGTTCCGTTGTTGTCCTGGGCTTTACCGATCGCATCGGTTCAGAGCAGTACAACCAGAAACTGTCTGAGAAACGTGCTCAGTCAGTTGTAGATTACCTGGTATCTAAAGGTATCCCGTCTAACAAGATCTCTGCACGTGGCATGGGTGAATCTAACCCAGTTACTGGCAACACTTGTGATAGCGTGAAAGGCCGTAACGCCCTGATCGACTGCCTGGCACCAGATCGTCGTGTAGAAATCGACGTTAAAGGTATCAAAGACGTAGTAACTCAGCCTCAGGCTTAAGTTAATACGTAAGAAAAACCCCGCTCAGGCGGGGTTTTTTGTATCTGGTGATCATGCTGGAAAAATAAAGCAATAATTCAGAAGGTCGTTATTCATTTTCTGTACTCGATTTTCCCAAGATAGCCTGCAGATCTTGTTTAAGGCTCGACATCTGGGTTGCATACTTCTCTTTACGTTCCGCATCTTCAATCAATTGCACAATGGTTTCAGACAAAGTGCTGTTCCGCCGTTGCGCTAGCCCTGCCAGTCTTTGCCAAACCAGGTATTCCAAATCGATAGATTTTTTGCGGGTATGTTGATGCTCGGCGTTGAAATGACGCTTTCGGCGCGCGCGGATGGTCTGCTTAAGGCGGTTATCCAAATCAGGATGAATATGCTGGGCAATCCATTCACCCACATCTACCGGATGGTTTTCCATCGCCAACAGCACGTCTACCGCAGCTTTCGCCGCACTTAACTCAAGGTGACGCGTGATCAGTTCACCTTCCCGATGCTTTTTCACCAGGTATTTCCATTTCCATCCACATTCAAGATTTTCGAGTTGCTGGTATTTCATCGGAATCTCATCGTGATCACGTAACAATCTAAGAATAACAGCTTTTTTCCCGGATGTAGCAACGAAAAACATGTTGCCGCCGTCACATCTTCAATTGGAACTCTGCCGTGATTAACAAGGGTGATTCCTGTATAATCGCGCTTTTCTTCAATCAGATAAATGCGATTATTTTGACCAGCACTCAACTTACGTGGCAAAACTTACAGCCGGATAGTTCGCAATACCAATCCGTATTCTCCCGAATTGCTGATGAAGAGACCGATTCACTCGCATCGGTTCAGCCTCGGCTGCTCAATGCGCTGGCGCATTTACATCATCAAACACAAGGTTTTCCTCTGTTGTTAATTCGCAGTCAGGAAAATCGAGATTATCTTTCGCTTATTGCGCAAACTGCACAACGCTTCTCGGCTAATGCAGCCACATTATTTGGCGGTGATTACCATATCATTGCAGATAACGTCACGTTGCAACCGCCTTCCAACAAAGATCGCCCTTTTACCAGTCAAGGTGAAGTGCATTTTGCGGAATGGATTGAGATGGAGCAATTGTTTGGCTGCGTTCGTTCACATAAAGATCGCATTCAGCTTGAGCCAGGTTTAATTCACCGTGCCAACGGCGGTACGCTAATTTTGTCGTTACGCTCCTTTCTGGCGCAGCCGCTGCTGTGGATGCGCCTGAAAAAATGCGTTGAGCAAGGTTTCGTTGACTGGATTTCTCAGGATGAACGACGCCCGCTACCGGTGTCGATTCCACCTCTTCCACTTCAGCTTAATCTGGTGCTTTGTGGCGATCGCGAAGCCTTAGCTGAATTTCAGGAGCTCGATCCTGAAACCCACGAAATGTCCATCTACACTGAATTTGAAGAAAACATTCAAGTGCTGGATGAGGATGACATGTTCTCGTGGTGCCGCTGGACAGTGGATTTAGCCAAGCAAGCCAACCTGCCGATACCTGAAGCCGATTTTTGGCCAGAGCTAATCAAAGAAGGTGTCCGGTACAGTGGCGATCAGGAAACGTTGCCACTTTGTCCTCGCTGGTTGCTGCGACAGATACGTGAATCATCCTTAATGGGTGAAAGCATTTCCGCGGAAACCTTACGCGATGCACTTGATGCGCGTTTATGGCGTGAAAATTATCTGAACGAGCGAATGCGTGATGAAATTCTGCTGAAGCAGATTTTGATTGAAACCGAAGGCGAAGTGGTTGGTCAGATAAATGGATTGTCAGTAGTGGAATATCCTGGCCATCCACGTGCATGGGGTGATCCTTCACGTATTACCTGTGTGGTTCATCCTGGCGACGGTGAGTTTACCGACGTTGAGCGTAAAGCCGAGCTTGGCGGGAATATCCATGCCAAAGGTATGATGATCATGCAGGCATATTTGATTGCCGAACTCGAGCTTGAACAACAACTGCCCTTCTCAGCATCGCTGGTGTTCGAACAATCTTATTCAGAAGTCGATGGTGACAGCGCCTCATTAGCTGAACTTTGTGCATTAATCAGTGCGTTGGCGAATCAGCCAGTAAATCAGCAGATCGCCGTTACCGGTTCTGTTGATCAGTTCGGTAATGTCCAGCCAGTTGGTGGATTAAATGAAAAGATTGAAGGCTTCTTTGATATTTGCCATCAGCGTGAACTTACTGGCCAGCAAGGTGTAATTATTCCAGCCTGTAATGTTCGCCATCTTTGCCTGAATCAGGAAGTGGTGAATGCCGTTGAACAAGGTCGGTTCCACATTTGGGCGATTGATCGTGCCGACGAAGCCCTGCCTTTGTTAACCGGTAAAGAGTGGAATATAGAAAATGTCGAAGGCGATTGTTTGCTGGGCACTATTCAGGAACGCATCAGCCAGCTGAACCAACAACAGGACATTTCACATCGTCCGTGGCCGCTACGTTGGCTCAACTGGTTTAACCACCGCTAATCCGATTTGCTCAGCGTACAACTGTTCGCTAGTATTCGTGATTCACTAAAACAAGGCTTATTGAGAACATGGTAGATAAACGCGAATCCTATACCAAAGAAGACCTGATTTTATCTGGTCGCGGTGAATTGTTTGGCGAGAACGGCCCACCGCTTCCGTCAGGCAACATGCTGATGATGGACCGCGTCGTCAAAATGACCGAAGACGGCGGAAAATTTGATAAAGGTTTTGTTGAAGCCGAATTAGATATCAATCCAGATTTGTGGTTCTTCGGCTGCCATTTTATCGGCGATCCAGTAATGCCAGGCTGCCTGGGCTTAGATGCTATGTGGCAGTTAGTTGGCTTCTATCTGGGCTGGTTAGGTGGCGAAGGCAAAGGCCGTGCATTGGGCGTGGGCGAAGTGAAATTCACCGGTCAGGTGCTGCCAGAAGCGAAAAAAGTGACTTACCGCATTCATTTCAAACGCGTCATTAACCGTAAACTGGTAATGGGCGTGGCAGATGGCGAAGTGTTTGTTGACGGCAATCTGATTTATTCCGCCAGCGATTTAAAAGTAGGTCTGTTTAAAGACACTACCGCATTCTAAATGACAGAAACGAAAACCTCCGCGTTCAGCGGAGGTTTTTTCCCTTTTCAGTGACATTCGGTTAGGCAACCGCCGCCGATCTGTCCTCCATGGCTTGTCGCCAACCTCCCAACCAGTGAGACTTAGCGTCAATCAATTGATACGGACACATCTCTTTTGAGCGTCCTGTAATACCTGCTTGGTAACCTCGTGAATGGGCGCGCTCGAGGCGGTCTCGTTTCTGTCTCTTCATACTCCGTGTCCCTCATATCAGGTCGGTGGAATCTGGTGGAAAGAAAAAGGTGGTGAATTAATGTTCAACCACTCTAATGTTCTACCCGCTCTGAAGAGAAAGATCAATGCGCAATATTCACGCCAATTTCATAATTGTGACCTGTATCTGAAAAAGAGTTTGAGTTTTGTGACAGAGATTGCTGTGCTATCTCGCTGATTCGTCTAAGAAAAAGCCCCTGACCATCACAACGTTAACATCATGATTAATCAAGGGCTTAGATGATGCTCGTACTATTCTTAATTTATTTCAACCGCACTATTGGCGATTTGTTGTGCCGTTTGTTGCCAGCCTAAAGCCAGCGTTCTGACCAACGCATCATAGCCATCTTCTTTCTGCGGTAAGGTCAGATTAAACGCGCGTTTCGTTAACCTTCCTTGATGTTCTAGTGTCCACTCACCGCTGATGACTGCTTGTCCATCGTAGCGTCCCTGGAAACCTGTCACTGTTACGTTCAACGTGTCATGTTGGGCACCCAATGGCGAACCTGAAACCAGCCTTCCCGGTAAGGCTTTGCTGAGATTAGTAATTAACGTTTGCTGCAGTTGCTGATCCAGCGGACTCGCCCAAAGATTATTGGCTGCGATAACGTACTTAACATCGCTGGTTTGATAAACCAGGCCGTTACCCGCCAGATAATCTGGCACCGTCACCTGCTGCACCCACAGTGTGGGTTGGCCTTGCATCTGACTGGCGCTATTGACCTGCATTGAAGCTGCCCCGGAAGGCAGCTGATAATAGGTCGTATCAATGGTGCTACTGCATGCACTCAGCGCGAGCGCGGCAAAAAGTATTAACCCTTTTTTCACTATTTTGCCCTCTTTGGCTGGGGATCTTGTCCCGGTTTGGCCTCAAACACCAATGCATTACTCTTGGTATTCAGTGTCTTCAGCACAGGTTGCAGTTCTCGCAATACCTGATCCAGGCGTTGCATATCGCCGACCAATTTGCTGTATGCAGGGGATCCCGGCTGCAAACCTTTCATGCTGCGATTCAACTCTCGCAGGGTTTGCTGCATATCTTCCGGCAAGGTTTTCATCGCCGGACTGCCAGTAAGATTGTTGACGTTATCAATAGTCCGCTGCAGATCACGCATAGTGCGCTGGCTTTCTTTCAATGTGCCGGTCGCTTGGGTAATCATACCGTCCAGCGGCAAGCCATTAATTTTATCCAGAGCCGCCATCAGTTTTTGTTGAATCTGACTTAAACCGCCGCTTACGGTAGGAATGATTTCATAACCCGAGATCTTTTCCGGTCCTTTATAGGCAGGCGCGTTATCGTAGAAGTCGAGATCAACATACAGCGAGCCAGAGAGCAAATTGCCTGTTTTCAGCGTGGCACGCAGGCCGCGTTTTTTACCATCTTGCAAATGTTGCTCAAGATCGAAGTTTTCACCCAAACGGCTAATAAAGCGGTCTGGTTCAATACGTATTAACACAGGAACGCGATAATCATTGTTCAGCGCCTGATCCACTCCCGCTTTCATAAACGGTGCTTCAGAAACTGTACCCAGACGAATTCCACGGAACTCTACCGGCGCACCTGCCTGCAAACCACGAATCGAATCGGTGAAGAACATCAGGTAATCAATGTGATTGGTATAGAGCGAATCCTGAATACTGCGCTGATCGTCAAACAGATGATAATCTGATTTGTTCTCTGCCGCTTTTCCGAGCTCCCAGCCATCCGGCACGTCAAAACTGACACCGCCGCTGAACAGCGTGGTTAAGGAGCCCATCTCGACACGCATACCTGACGCTGACATATCCACGGCTATTCCGCTGTCTTTCCAGAAACGCACATTGGTGGTGACAAGACGATCATAAGGCGCGGCGATAAACAGTTGATAAGTCATCATACGCTTGTCGGTGTCAAAGGTGCTGGTTTCCACCGTACCTACGCGATAGCCGCGAAACAGTACCGGATCGCCAGCATTCAGCTGCCCAGCTTTTTTACTGTCGAGTGTAATGCGAATGCCCTTGGCATCGGGTGGTGCGAGCGGAGGTGCATCCAACAGCTGATATTGTTCTGCCTGCTCATTCTTACTGCCCGGTTGTAATTCGATATACGCCCCGGAAAGTAAAGTGCCCAAACCGGATATTCCTTCGCGACCTACCTGCGGCTTGACCACCCAAAAAACCGAATCGCTGTGTAACAGTTTTTCCATCCCGGAATTTAAGCGCGCCTTGATTTCAACGTGATGTAAATCGTCAGTCAGTACCGCGCTTTCGACGATACCTACATCAACGCTGCGACTTTTAATGGTGGTTTTTCCTGCTTCAATTCCTTCGGCATTTTCAGTAATCAGCGTCACTTCAGGACCTTGATGGCTGAAGTGATAGAACAAAATCCATCCGCCAATCAGCAGTGTCACGATGGGGACAATCCAGACCGGCGACCAGCGCTTAATCTGTTCCACTTTGGCATGCCCGTGGTTAGTTTCCGTCAAGGCGCGGCTCCTTTAATTTATTTTCGCGAACACGATCCCAAGTCAAACGTGGGTCAAAAGTCATCGCAGCAATCATGGTCAAAATGACCACCAGCGCAAACAACACGGCTCCCCACGCTGGATAGACCTTCATTAATTGCCCCATGCGCACCAGCGCAGAGAGCACAGCAATCACAAATACGTCGATCATCGACCAACGGCCAACAAACTCGACCACTTCATAAATCAGATGCATTCTGTGGCTGTCACGGCGTCCACGTCCGCTGGCGTCCCAGCAAAGCCAGCCAATGGCCAACATCTTCAAGGTCGGTACCATAATACTGGCGATGAAAATCACCAGCGCGACCGGATAGGAGCCATCACTCCACAGCAAAATAACGCCCGCCATAATATTGGAGGGATACGCATTGCCAAGGGTTTCAGTCACCATGATAGGCAACAGATTAGCAGGAACATAGAGCATGACTGAGGTGAGCAGCAGCGCCAGCGTCCATTGCAGACTGTGCTTGCGGCGTGCACCGGCGACCACGCCGCAACGTGAACATGCAGGCTGATCAACCGCCAGAATTGCCGTACAGCAAGGACAAGAACGGTATCCCTGACGCAAGCCCGTAACGCCCACTTCAGGTGGATGCCTTAACGCAGGCATTGGCGCAATGTTCTGCCACAATTCGCGGCGATCAACGCACTGAAAAGCGCGCAGTTGTAGCAGGCAAAACAGACACCAAGGCCAAAAGCTGGTTTGCAATCCGATGTCGCCATACGCCATGAGTTTAACGAAACTCACCAGCACGCCAGCCATAAAAATTTCGGCCATGCCCCAACTGCGAAGCTGGAAAAGCACGCGTGCCAAAATCCGTTTCACACCGGCAGGCATCTTAATGGGATTAACCAACAGAATAATCGTGAGCATACAAAAGGCAGGAATGCCTTGTACCACCAATAAAAACAGCGTGGCGAGGCTGCTGTAATCTTCAGAAACCATCACCTGAGGTATTTCCATCAAGGAAATTTGGCTGCTGATCCCCGCCACTTTCATGGTGATAAACGGGAAGAGATTGGCCAATAACAGCATGAACAACGCCGCCAGCGCATAGCCGGTGGGTCTTTTACGCGGTTCGTGCCAGTTGGCCGTCAAGGTGGTATGGCAGCGCGGACAAGATGCACGGCTGCCAACAGGAATGTCCGGCAGTCTGACCATCAAATCGCATTGTGGACAGAGCATCCACGCGCCAGTTTTATCTGCTGAACACATCCCTTATTCCTTTTAACTACCCGCCGTTTTTCAGTGACTCAAGCTCTTCCCAGCGAGCAAAAGCGGTTTCCAGATTTTGTTCAGTCTGAGCCAGTTCATCTAAAACCGGCTGGGTTTTATCATGTGGCTGACTGAAGAAATCAGGATGGCTCATTTTTGCCTGTAATTCGCCGATTTTCGCTTCCAGCTGCTCAAGCTTTTGCGGTAACTGTTCCAGCTCGCGCGCCAGGTTATAGCTTAGTTTGTTGGCGCTGCGTTTGGCAGAATCATTTTTTTCTGCCGCAGGTTTAGCCGCTGTGCCTGGCGCTTTTGACGCTGTAACCGATTTCTGCTGTTTGTAAGCCGCACGCTGCTGCTGTGCGTCATGATAACCCCCGACAAAAGTACCAATTTCGCCGTTGCCTTCAAAAATCCAGCACTCCGTTACGGTGTTATCGACGAACTGACGATCGTGGCTCACCAGCAAAACGGTGCCCTGATATCCATCAATCAGCTCTTCCAACAGTTCCAGCGTTTCAACGTCGAGGTCATTGGTCGGTTCATCGAGAATCATCAGGTTACTTGGACGCAGGAACAGACGCGCCAGTAAAAGACGGTTGCGCTCCCCGCCCGACAACGCACGCACGGGTGTCATTGCGCGTTTCGGGTGGAACAAGAAGTCCTGTAAATAACCCAGCACATGGCGCGGCTTACCGTTGACCAGCACTTCCTGCTTACCTTCCGCCAGGTTATCCATCACGGTACGATCGGGATCGAGTTCAGCGCGATGCTGATCGAAGTAAGCGACTTCAAGTTTGGTACCGGAATGTACGCGTCCGCTGTCTGCTTTCAACTGCTGCAACATCAAACGCAGCAACGTCGTTTTGCCGCAGCCGTTGGGTCCGATTAAAGCAATCTTATCGCCGCGCTGCACTTGTGAAGAGAAGTCCTTCACCAGCGTTTTGCCGCCCACTGAGTAATCGACGTTTTCCATTTCGAAAACAATCTTACCGGAACGTGAGGCTTCACCGACCTGCATATTGGCTTTGCCCATTACTTCACGACGTTCTGAATGCTCACGACGTAACGCTTTTAACGCACGCACGCGGCCTTCGTTACGCGTACGGCGCGCTTTGATACCCTGACGAATCCACACTTCTTCCTGCGCCAGCTTGCGGTCAAATTCGGCATTCTGCATCTCTTCAACGCGCAGTGCTTCTTCTTTACCTTCAAGATAAAGATCGTAATTGCCCGGCCAGGAAACCAGTTTGCCGCGATCGAGATCGACAATACGGGTTGCCATATTGCGAATGAAAGAACGGTCGTGCGAGATAAACACAATGCTGCCGGTAAAGGTTTTCAGGAACGTTTCCAGCCAATCGATAGTTTCAATATCGAGGTGGTTGGTTGGCTCATCCAGCATTAAAACGCGAGGATTACTCACCAGCGCGCGGCCTAAAGCGGCCTTACGCAGCCACCCCCCCGACAGCGAAGAAAGCTCGGTATCGGGTTCCAGTCCAATCTGCTGCAACACGTCATTGATGCGGCTTTCGAGCTGCCACAAGTTTTGATGATCAAGAATGCCTTGCAGACGAGCCATCTCATTGAGGTTCTTATCGCTGGGATCTTCCATTACCACATGGGAAATAGCGTGATAGGCTTTCAGGTGTTCAGCCTGCTCTTCCACGCCTTCAGCCACGAAATCGTAAACTGAACCGGTGATATTGCGCGGTGGATCCTGTTGCAGACGTGCAACCACCAGATCGGTCTCATAAATGATGCGACCATCATCCAGCGGTTGTTCACCATTAATGATTTTCATCAAGGTGGATTTGCCTGCACCGTTGCGCCCGACTAAACAGACGCGTTCATTTTCTTCAATGTGCAGTTCGGTGTTATCTAATAACGGCGCATCGCTGAAAGAGAGATAGGCGCCGTGAATACTGATTAATGACATGTAAACTTATTCCTTACCGGCGTGAGTGATCAGCCAGCAGTTGTGTATATGACGGTTACGCGCGAAATCCTGCGACTGGGTTTTCTGGGTGATATCCTGCGCTTGCAGACCTAATTCCTTCAGCCCTTCCAGATCCATTTTGAAACCACGTTTATTGTTCGAGAACATGATGGTGCCGCCCCGACGCAGCAGGCGTTTTAAATTACGCATCAACATCATGTGATCGCGCTGCACGTCGAAGCTTTCTTCCATGCGTTTGGAGTTAGAGAAGGTCGGCGGATCAATAAAGATCAGATCAAAGTTCTCATCACTTTCGTTCAGCCAGCTCAGACAATCTGCCTGCATCAGGCGATGCTGACGTCCAGTCAGGCCGTTCAGGCGCAGGTTACGTTCTGCCCACTCCAGATAGGTACGTGACATATCAACTGTGGTAGTAGAGCGTGCGCCACCCAGTCCGGCGTGAACGCTGGCGGTGCCGGTATAAGCAAACAGATTAAGGAAATCCTTGCCCTGACTCATTTGGCCCAGCATCTTACGCGCGATGCGGTGATCGAGGAACAGGCCGGTGTCGAGATAATCAGTCAGGTTTACCCAGAAGCGTGCATTAAACTCCTGCACCTCAAAGTAATCGCCCTTTTCGCTCAGCTTCTGATACTGCGCTTTGCCTTTCTGACGTTCACGCGTTTTCAGGATCAGGCGATCTGCTGGCAGCTCTAGCACGGTCAGCGTCGCGCTGATCACGTCAAAGAGACGTTGGCGTGCTTTATTCGGATCGATAGTTTTCGGTGGGGCATATTCCTGAATAATGACCCAATCGGCGTAGCGATCGACGGCTACGTTATAGTCTGGCAGATCGGCATCATAAATACGGTAGCTTTCAATTTTTTCCTGACGCGCCCACTTCTCAAGCTTCTTGAGGTTTTTGCGCAAGCGGTTCGCATAATCTTCGGCAATCTGGTTAGCGCTTTCGCTGCTATTAACCGCCAGCTGATAGTTTTTCTGTACGCAGTCCAATGGGCCGTTTTTAGCTTTGAACTGACGATCGGCACGCAGTTGCAAGCAGCTCAGCAGTTCGGGCGAGGCGCTAAACAGCGACAAATTCCAGCCACCAAAGTGCTGCTTCATAATACGGCCAAGCTGGCTGTGCAGCGCAATCAACGCCGGTTCACTATCCAGTCGTTCACCATAAGGCGGGTTGCTCAAAACCGTGCCGTGAACCTCTGCTGGCAGCGGATTTTTCAGCTTCAACAAATCTTGTTGGCCAAAGGTAAACAGCTCGAATACGCCCGCGCGACGAGCGTTCGCCTGTGCCCATTCCAATACACGTCCGTTGTTGTCGTAACCAAAGAAACGCGCTTCGGTGGCTGCGGTACCGGCGCGAGCACGCGTTTGGGCTTCAGTTTTTACTTCAGACCACAATGCCGCGTTGAACTGGCTCCAGGCGGTAAAGCCCCAGTGTTTGCGCAGCAGACCCGGCGCGCGATCGCTGGCGATTAAAGCCGCTTCAATCAACAGCGTACCGGAACCGCACATGGGGTCGATCAACGGCGTAGTCGGCTGCCAGCCAGAACGCAGTACAATCGCAGCCGCAAGGTTTTCTTTAAGCGGCGCCTGACCCGTTTGCTGACGATAGCCACGCTGATGCAGCGAACTGCCGCTGAGATCCAGCGCAATACTGGCACGATCGTTATTCAACCAGACGTTGATACGAATATCCGCCTGTTCACGGTCAACGTTAGGACGTTCCAGATTTTTGCGGGTGAAACTGTCAACAATGGCGTCTTTAACTTTCAATGCACCAAACTGACTATTACGGATCGCATCATTGGTGCCGCTGAAATGCACCACGAAGGTTTTGTCGCTACCAAACATGGTTGTCCAGTCAACGCTCTGCACGCCAAGGTAGAGATCGAGATCGCTGTAGACACCAAATTCGCCCAGCGGCAGCAGAATACGCGACGCCAGACGGCTCCACATCAGGCTTTGATACATGATGCGGTCATCAGCTTCGAAGTGAACGCCTCCCTGCACCACTTGCAAATCTTGCGCGCCCAGCGCGTCTAGCTCACTTTTTAACAGCTCTTCGAGCCCACGCGCCGTGCTGGCAAACAGAGAATTCATATCGTCACTTCTTACTCTTGAGAAAATTGTTGCGCATTATAGCGAATCAGAGACCTATGTCATAAAGTTAGCTTCTTTTGTCTTTCGCGCCTGGTTTCAAGGAGAACACCATGATCACGCTTTCCCGCTTATTTATTCATCCTGTTAAGTCGATGCGCGGATTGCACCTCTCACACGCGCAGGTTCTGGAGAGCGGATTGGCGTTTGATCGCATCTTCATGTTGACCGAACCGAATGGCACCTTCATTACTGCGCGTCAGTATCCTGAGATGGTGCGTTTTACACCGGCAATATTACCGGATGGGCTGTTTCTACAAGCCCCGAATGGAAGCCAGTCGCTGATTTGCTTTAGTGATTTTGCCCCGCAAGAAAAACCTACCGAGGTGTGGGGCAACCATTTTACCTCACGGATTGCGCCGGATACCATTAATCAGTGGTTAAGCAGCTTCTTTCCGCGTGAGGTAGAGTTGCGCTGGATAGGCGCGCAGCCTACTCGCCGGGTCAAAAACTTCGCAACCGTGCCGCTGGGTTTCGCCGATGGCTACCCTTTCTTGCTGATCAACAGTGCTTCTTTACACGATTTGCAACAGCGATCGCCTGCCAGCGTGCGCATAGAACAATTTCGCCCCAATTTGGTGGTGAATGGTGCGGCAGCCTGGGATGAAGATAACTGGGCTGAACTGCAGGTCGGGGGCGTAACGTTTGAAGTGCCGAAACCTTGTAGCCGCTGTATTTTTACCACCGTGAGCCCAGAGAGCGGCCGCAAACATCCTGATGGCCAGCCCCTCGCCACATTACAGCGCTTCCGTAGTGCGCAAGATGGCAGCGGCGACATCGATTTTGGTCTTAACCTGGTTGCCCGCAACAGCGGCATTATTCGCGTAGGCGATGAAGTGACGGTGACAAAACGCCATACGCCGCGCGCTTATGGTGCGGGAGCCGTTGTGCAAACGCTAAAGCCGCAGCGGCAGGCAAAAGCGGAACTCACTATTGACTATCAAGGGCAACAATTTAGTGGTGACAATCAGCAGGTTCTGCTGGAGCAGCTCGAGATGCAGGGTTTCCGCATTCCCTATTCGTGTCGGGCAGGCTTGTGCGGCAGCTGTAAAATGACGTTGGTTTCAGGCGAGGTCAAAGCGTTGAAGCAGAGTGCCATTCGCAGTGATGGCACCATTTTGAGTTGTAGCTGTATTCCGGCGGGTAATATCGAACTGGCTTAACGCGATTACACCGCGCGAGCGTAGCGCGGTGCAATTTCCTGTTGCTGCGGCTGCAAACGGTCGTTCATCACCTTGATTGCATCCCCCAATACCATGCCTTTACCGGCGAGTGTTAAGGCAGGTTGCGCCAGCAGACAGAGTGCCGCGTTATCACCGTTTTCAACCACCAGCAAGCGTGCTTGCTCACCGCTGTCAGCCAACGTCACTTCCACTATTTCACCCATGGCTGGCTGCACACTTTGCTGGCAGCTGGAAAAATGCCAACTTTTAGGCATCAGCGGTTTAAGGAAGCGTGCGGCAACCAATGCATTCAATACTAGTTCGGCGCGTTGATTATGGCTTAATTCACTGTGACGACACTTCTCTTCGAAAGTGAAATAAAGCGCGGCGTCATCGACGCAAAAGCCTGATTCGTTGAATGCATCGGGTGTGAGCATTTTGCGGGAATAACGGGAACGAAAAAGCATACCGTCTGCCAGATCAAGCATCATCCGGTCATGGTCCGCGTCAAAATACCAACGCCAGTTGTCATCAGGTTTGATTTTCATGGAGTGCCCTGTAGTAAACCGCTGTGTCTAATTACGCGAAAAAGTGCGAAATAAATGACATAAGGAAAAGCTGAAAAGCGCGTAACAGGCCAAAATATAAACGAGCCGAAGGGAGAAATAAACCCCCCGGCGCTATATTGTGAGAATTGTCTTAGAGATGGGTCACGATATCTTTAATTAACCCCGGCCCTTTATAGATAAAGCCAGAATAAATTTGAACTAAGGTTGCACCGGCCGCCATTTTTTCACGTGCTGCCGTCAGGGAATCAATACCGCCAACACCAATAATCGGTAAGCTTCCTTTCAGCTCTTGTGACAGGCGTTGGATCACCGCAGTGCTGCGCGACTGCACAGGACGCCCGCTCAACCCACCCGCCTCGTCACAATATTTCAGCCCGCTGACCAGTGATCGATCAAGCGTTGTATTGGTGGCAATGACACCATCAATTTGGTGACGTATTAAACTGTCCGCAACCTGCACCAACTCCTCTTCGGAAAGATCTGGGGCAATTTTTACGGCCACTGGGACATATTTAAGGTGACGCTGCTCTAGCTCTTTTTGTTTTGCTTTAATCGCCGAAAGTAGATCATCTAACGCTTCGCCATATTGTAAAGTGCGTAAACCGGGCGTATTAGGCGAAGAGATATTAATGGCGATGTAGCCAGCATGGGCATACACCTTTTCCATGCAAATCAGATAATCGTCTTTGCCCTGCTCAACCGGCGTGTCTTTATTTTTACCAATATTAATGCCGAGGATGCCATTAAACCGCGCCTTTTTGACATTCTCTACCAGATGATCGACACCCAGATTATTAAAGCCCATGCGATTGATAATCCCTTCCGCCTGGATTAAACGAAACATACGCGGTTTATCATTACCGGCCTGTGCTCGCGGCGTTACCGTTCCCACTTCCACAAAGCCAAAGCCCATGGCCGCAAAAGCATCAATACATTCCGCATTTTTATCAAGGCCGGCTGCAAGACCCAGCGGGTTCTTGAAGGTCAATCCCATGCAAGTTACCGGACGGGAGGGCAGATTCTGGCGAATCAATGCTTCCAGCGGTGTGCCACTGATAAAACGTAATTGCTGAAAGGTAAGTTCGTGCGCGCGCTCGGGATCGAGCTTAAATAGCGCCGGACGGACGATAGGATAAAGCATGCACTCTCCTGAAGGGCGGAAGCGATCGTGAAAGTCAGTGCACGGGTAAATGTGCGCCAGAATGGTAAAGTGCTCTGGCGCAAAAGTAAATTTATCCTGTGCAACTGAATTTGATCAATATCAGCGCTTAGGTGAGTAGCGGGACAATCGATTGCGGCAAGCCTGGAGTCCCACGAAAAGCGTTGGGCAATACCATAAAAGTTTCATGCGCGGATTTTGTTGAGTGACTTTGCGTACCAGGCGTTCAACCGGTGCGCGCCAGACAGCAGGAATTTGCATAGTGTTCTTACGAATCTGACTTAAGCATCCCTGCATTATTGTTTGATAATAATCATCCAGTAATTCCTCATCGATTTCTAAACCCTGGTTTTTTAAAAAAGTTTCACTGCTTTCGCGAGCGATAAAGTAATTTTCAATCCAGGAAAAATCTCGCGTACTTTGCGACAAGGAACTTAGCAAAAAACGTTTGTAATAGTAGCTCTGGCTAGTGAGATAAATTTGGTTAGCCTGCATATAAAGCGCAAACATATAGGGCGCGTCTTCGTGATTTTGAATCGATAAAAAACCGATCGATAATCGATTAATCAGCTCGCGCGAAATAATACTGCTCCAGACCACACGATGAGCCGACTGCGATTTCATCAGTTTCATCAATGTATCACTGCCACCCGACAACAAGCCGCTGATATGACGCTGATGAATCAACTGATATTCCCGCTGATAGGCTGGCAGGTCAAAAAACATCTTTGCCCCGAAACAGAACAGCTCAATGCCTGAATGGCGAGCCTTCACGCGGCGAAAATCAGCAAACAGTTCGGTTGAAACAAAATCATCTGCGTCCATGAAATAGATGTAGTCGCCGCTTGCGGCGGCTAATCCCTTCATTCGTGCAGCACTCACTCCGCTGCGCTCGTTACGAAGCAAGGTAACGTGTGGATGGCGCGCTGCCAGATCGGTTAACCATTCAACGCTGCCATCTGTTGAACCATCATCAATAACAATGATTTCTTCAGGGGGTGAGGACTGGCGCAACAGTGACGTCATGGCTTCAGCCAACCAAGGTTTGCAATTCCAGTTCGGCACAATCACTGATACCGTAGGGCCATCGCGTGAAGTCAGCATTGTCATCCTCTTCCCTCCAGGTTAAATCTCTTGAGCAAAGGCGTTTTCAAACGCTTAATCACCAGGCTGTGCAGCAGACAACACACCGATAAATTTACCAAGCCAATCAGCCCAAGCCACAGCAGATTGATCCAACGATTTTGATTCCACTCAATGGGAAGTAACGTGCTGAGCCAGGCAATCAGTGCTGATACGGCCCAGACCATCATTACATCACGTGTTAACCAGGAAAAATGAATGCCTGGTGCAAATCGCCGATGCACCAACCATGCCCATCCTGTGAGATAGAAAACATTCTGTCCTAGCCATAACCAACCGGTGCCCAACGCGCCAAAATGGACCGCTGACCAGATATTGAGGGGAACCAACACGATGGCAAAGAAAGTGAAACCTTTCATATGCAGCTTAAGATTACCGTTCACATATTGCAGATGATAGAGCAACCCACATATTGCTTGAATACCACTTCCTAACGCATACAGGCTGAGAATAAATGACATTTCATCAACTATCTGCTGCTTCTGGGTCCATGCCCAAAGCAAGGGGCCTGCGTAAAACGCGATAGTTATACTGAGCGGTGCCATAAAGATAGAAACGGCTTGGGTGGTGTAGCGGTAGAGCTGCAAAGATTCAGTGTCGCCGCTGCCTGAACGCGTTTTCATTCCTGTCATGCGGGGCACAATAGCCTGCATAATTGGGCTACTAAGCAGTAAAATACCCGTGGCGGCTGTAGCGACAACAGTAAACGAACCGTATTCGCTCAGTGGCAGGGTTTTAGAGAGTACCAGCCGATCAATTTGCGAAATAAATGTCCATACAGCACTAGAAAACGCCGCGCTCAGCGCGAAACGTAAGAAAGGTTTCAGCACCTCTTTAAGATCTTCACGTTTCTCTTGGCGCGCTTCGCGTGGAACAAGTTGGCACGCCTTATAAATACAGCATGCGGCTTCCACCACTGAAACCAACAATTGCCAGAAAAAGAAAGTCAGGACGGGATTAGGGAAAATTTGTATGACGAGAACGGCACCGAAAGTGCGTAAGGTCGTAATGATTAAGTTAACGCCGTTCAGCCAGACTTGATGCTCAAACCCAACAATAACGCTGCGATAAGGACTGGTGCGCCAACGTATAGCTGCAGTAATCACCATAATACCCACGGCCATCACTACATCATTTGCAGGAAGATGTTTAGCATCCAGCCAATGGGTAGCAATCCACGGCGTCGCAAGCCAGCCCAGCACCACAAGCAACAACGTTGAAATCAGAAAGAACTTCGTCAGGGCAGCAAAGAGCGATGGAAACCAAACAAACTCTTTCTGGTTTGCACGATAGCGTGCAGCTTCACGCATCAATGTTGTCGAAACGCCTGCATCAAGCAATTGCAGCCACGTCAATAGAATTGAAAAAAAGCCAACTAACCCGTAGGCTTCCATTCCAAGATGTTGAATATAAAGAGGGACAACTAAAATACCAGACAGTGTCAGGTAAATCTGGCCGATATAATTAGCAATAGCATTACGTTTAATTGACATAATTTTTAATGGTGTCTGGCTTACTTTCCTGGTATGCATAAGCGTGACATAAAAATATTCGCTCGCCCAGCGGGCTAATTCTTAAAATTAAAACTGGTACTGTGGTTGTAGCTTTCTTCTCAGTTTCATTAATGTGAAAAATATGACAGGTTGTTTCAGCATTAAGTTTTCCCAATAATTTTTGGCTTTCATTTTATCGCCAAAATAATCGATTGCATGTTGAACATTAGCGGAAAGTTGACGCTGTTGTGAGCATTCGCCACGCATTAACTGCGTTAAAGCATGACGTAAATAAATTTCTCTGAAGTGATTTTTTTCAGGAATAAATTGTGTCAGTCTCGTTAACCTTTCATAGTCTGAAATAAATTGCTGGTAGGAAACAGGGTGCTTTAATCCCGTTTGGGCGTTCATTGGGGATTCATTAACAGACTGTTGTACAACCCAAACCGACTGGGTATTTAACAACCCCATCAACATGACATCCTGCAAAGTTGTTTCTTTACTAAATTCTCTTAGTTGCGCTGCGCGCAGTACCACGGCGAACAAATCATGTTGCCATAAACCTTGTTCATGTAATTTTTGAAACAAGGCAGAAGAGTTTTGTAATCCCTGCGGCAATGCATTTTTAACCAGTGAAATCAGGTAACAGTTGAGTTCTGGCAGCGTGTCACTAAGGCTAGCAATCTCTTTTAAAAGATTTTCAGGCAGCGCATACGCCTCTGGACAAATCACTATAAAATCATCGTCATCCGGCGTGCCATTAGAGAAAGTATACCCTGCGCTGCTGCTTTTATTCGCGATATATCTTCCACTGGGCAGGCTCTTTTGAAGCCAGTAGCATCCTATCGGTGACTGAGAGGCTGACAACTGTTTCGTACTCAACGTTGAAAGTAGCGTTTCATCATTATTATTGCTGTGTTGTGCATCTAAAGATTTCCCCATGATCATCTCCCTTAAGATGTGGGCGGACATTGATAAAATAAAGCGTCGCAAAATGCTCTTATTTATGAAGGCTAACTTTTCTTATCAAATTTTTAATTCAGTCAGCTTCAACTAATTATAAACAGCAACAAAATAACGAAAAGATAAATATTACTTCATTAAAGTAACAGTAATGATGCATTGTTCAGTCTTGTTTCACACTCTTTAATAGAAACAGGGAAAAATTCATCAACACTTGTTACCAAACTTAATAAGGTTAGTTTTATTTTTTTGATATTGTAATCAATCAGGCAGAAAATCGAGCGCAAAATTAAGGCAGACGTGACACATTAACGCTACTCTCTTGCTGGCAGAAATCTGTTCCGATGAGTTAACCTTGCCAGTTATCCTATTGCTATCAATGGCATTTGCGCTTTTTATGCCCTGAAATTTAGATCGTGACAACGTTTATCTTATACAGCTATTGGAATTAACGTTATTCATTAACTCAACTGATGACTAACGCACCTTAACTTATTTATTAGTTGAACGCTGAAACGCTATCATTTACCACTTTTCAGATAAAACTTAAAAAACATCAATTCGCGTCCCCCTTCATTTATATTTACCGCCCAATCCCGATTTTCAACAATCAATTGCCAGATAAATCATTTAAGACCCACCGCTTGCTCTGCCAGGATGAACGCATCAGTTCTCAACAATAGATAATCAATAACTTTTAGTTATAAGGAGTAGCGATGCGCGTTATTACGCTGGCGGGTAGCCCTCGATTTCCTTCACGTTCGACTTCTCTCCTTACGCTCTGCCAGCACAAGCTGGAAGCACGAGGTGTCGAGGTGATTCCATGGAACATCCATAACTTTCAGCCAGACGATTTGATCAATGCGCGCTTCGATGCGCCCGCTTTATTGGCACTGCGTGAAGATTTGCTGGAAGCGGATGGCTTGATTGTTGCGACACCTATTTATAAAGCCTCTTTTTCAGGTGCACTGAAAACGCTGCTTGACCTGTTGCCAGAGCGTGCGCTGGAACACAAAGTGGTTTTACCTCTCGCCAGCGGCGGCAGTCAGGGACACATGTTGGCGATGGATTACGCGCTCAAGCCGGTGCTGAATGCGCTAAAAGCGCAAGAAATTCTGCATGGCGTTTACGCAGAAGATAGCCAAATTACCCATTACGATCGTCAACCTGAACTGTATGCGCCGTTGGCTCAACGCCTTGATGAAGCCGTTGAATCATTTTGGTTGGCGCTGACACGCCACCGACATCCCGTTGCTCAGGCTGTATAAGGAAGAACAGATGAAAAGGCGTATAGGAATATGGCTCACCACCGCGCTGTTATTCGCGGGTTTGCAGACGCAGGCCGCTGAACAAGATCCGGCACAGTTTCGCGTGGGTTATCAAAAGGGATCGGTCAGCATGGTGCTGGCAAAAACGCATCGGATGTTAGAGCAACGTTTTCCTCACACTAAAATTCAGTGGGTAGAGTTTCCGGCAGGACCGCAAATGCTGGAAGCGTTGAATGTTAACAGTATTGATTTAGGCAGTACCGGCGACATTCCACCGCTGTTTGCCCAAGCTGCTGGCGCGGACTTGCTCTACGTTGGCTCAGAGCCGCCAAAGCCACAGGCAGAAGTGATTCTGGTGGCGAATAACAGCCCACTGAAAAACGTGGCCGACCTAAAAGGCAAAAAGGTCGCCTTTCAAAAAGGCTCCAGCTCGCACAATTTATTGCTGCGTGCGCTTGAGCAAGCCGGATTGAGTTTCAACGATATCCAGCCGATTTATTTGACGCCAGCCGATGCACGTGCCGCTTTTCAGCAAGGTGATGTAGACGCGTGGGCAATTTGGGATCCCTACTACTCCGCTGCGTTGCTGCAAGGGAATGTTCACGTTCTGGTCGATGGTAGCAAGCTGAGCCAAACCGGCTCCTTCTATTTGGCTACGCGTAAATTCACCGAAACGCACGGTGACTTTGTACAACACGTTTTGAAAACCTTCAGTGACGCCGATGCGTTAACCCTCAGCCAGCGCCAGCAAAGCACTGAATTACTCGCTAAAGCCATGGGCTTGCCAGAACCGGTGATTGCCAGCTACCTCAGCCATCGCCCGCCCACCACTATTACACCGGTTAGCGCTAAAACCGCTGCAGCCCAGCAGCAAACCGCTGACCTGTTTTATGCCAATCATCTGATGCAAGTAAAAGTGTCGATCAAAGATCGCATCTGGCAACCGCATGCCGTTACGCAATAAGGAGTGAAAAAATGAGCGTTTCCGTATTTTGGTTTCTGCCGACGCATGGCGATGGTCGCTATCTTGGTACTGCTGAGGGTGCTCGCCCTGTCGATCACGCTTATTTACAGCAAGTTGCGCAAGCGGCCGATCGCCTCGGCTTCGGTGGAGTGCTGATTCCCACCGGACGCTCCTGCGAAGATGCGTGGTTGGTTGCAGCCTCACTGATCCCTGTCACCCAGCGCTTGCGCTTTCTGGTGGCGCTGCGTCCGGGTGTGATCTCGCCTACTCAGGCGGCGCGTCAGGCAGCCACATTGGATCGCCTGTCAAACGGTCGTGCGCTGTTTAATCTTGTTACCGGCGGCGATCCTGAAGAGTTAGCCGGCGACGGCGTGTTCCTCGACCATCGTGAACGCTATGTTGAATCAGCGGAATTTACCCGCGTCTGGCGTCGGGTGCTCGAAGGCGAAACCGTCGACTATGAAGGCAAATACGTTAACGTACGCGGTGCGCGTCTGATGTTTAAACCGGTGCAGCAACCTCGTCCACCGCTGTGGTTTGGAGGATCGTCAGATGCTGCCCAAGACCTGGCTGCAGAACAAGTTGATGTGTATCTGACGTGGGGCGAGCCTCCCGCGCAGGTGAAAGAAAAAATTGAGCAGGTGCGTGCCAAAGCGGCGGCACAGGGCCGCAAAGTGCGCTTCGGTATTCGTTTACATGTGATTGTGCGCGAAACCAACGAAGAAGCCTGGCAGGCCGCTGATAAGCTGATCGCCAACGTGGATGACGCCACTATCGCTAAAGCTCAGGCTGCGTTCCAGCGCGCTGACTCTATCGGGCAACGTCGCATGGCAGCGCTTCATGGTGGACGTCGTGACAAGCTGGAGATCAGTCCTAACTTGTGGGCGGGTGTCGGTTTGGTTCGCAGTGGCGCAGGCACCGCGCTGGTGGGCGATGGACTAACGGTCGCTGCACGCATGAAGGAATATGAAGAGTTAGGCATCGAAACGTTCATTCTTTCTGGCTATCCACATCTGGAAGAAGCCTATCGCGTTGGCGAGTTGCTGTTCCCGCATCTCGATTTGAACGTGCCGCTGGTGCCGCAACCTCGCGTAGTACAAGCGCATGGTGAAGCGGTAGCCAATGATTTTACCCCTGAGAAAAAAGCAGCGCAGGGTTGAGGAGAGCATCATGGCGAAAGTCAGTAAACGCATATCGAATCAGCTGGTGCCGTGGCTGCTGCCCGCCCTGCTGATTGTGGTGTGGCAAATCGCGTCGCAAACCGGCTTGTTATCAACGCGCATTCTGCCGTCACCCGAAAATATTGTTATCACTTTTTACAACCTCGCCGCCAGCGGTGAGCTGTGGCAACACCTTGCTATCAGCGGCTGGCGTGCTGCCATCGGTTTTAGTATTGGTGGTTCGATTGGTTTGATACTCGGTTTGATTACCGGCACCTCGCGTACTGGTGAGCGCCTTTTAGATACTTCAGTGCAGATGTTACGTAACGTCCCGCATCTGGCGCTGATTCCGCTGGTAATTTTGTGGTTCGGTATTGATGAAGCGGCGAAAATTTTTCTGGTCGCCTTGGGCACGCTGTTCCCGATTTACCTGAATACTTATCACGGCATTCGCAATATTGATCGCGGATTAGTGGAAATGGCTCGCAGTTACGGCTTGTCAGGTTGGAGCCTGTTTATTCAGGTGATTCTGCCCGGTGCTCTGCCCAACATCATGGTTGGCGTGCGCTTCGCGCTTGGTCTGATGTGGCTGACGCTGATCGTGGCTGAAACCATTTCAGCGAACTCAGGTATCGGCTATCTGGCAATGAACGCGCGCGAATTTTTGCAAACTGATGTGGTGGTAGTCGCCATCATTCTCTATGCCCTGCTCGGTAAGCTAGCCGATGTCACTGCGCAGCTGTTAGAGCGCGTCTGGCTGCGCTGGCATCCGGCTTATCAACTGAAGGAGGAGAACGCATGAGTCATACCCTTCCCCCAGCGCGCCTCAATACCGGTACACCCGTTGGCGTCAATGCGGTCAGCAAACACTATGGCAACCGCACCATTCTGAATAACATTGATTTGCACATTCCCTCCGGCCAGTTCGTGGCGGTAGTGGGTCGCAGCGGCTGCGGTAAAAGTACGTTGCTGCGTTTGCTTGCCGGGCTGGAACAAACTTCCAGCGGACAGCTACTGGCGGGCAATGCGCCGTTACATTCGGCACGCGAAGATACACGCCTGATGTTTCAGGATGCACGCCTGCTGCCGTGGAAAAAAGTGATCGATAATGTCGGACTTGGCCTGCGTGGCCGCGAATGGCGCAGCGCAGCGATGGAAGCCCTTGAAGCTGTTGGCCTGGCTGAACGCGCCAATGATTGGCCAGCCGCCTTGTCAGGTGGTCAAAAGCAGCGTGTTGCGCTGGCGCGTGCGTTGATTCATCGACCTGGGTTGTTACTGCTGGATGAGCCGCTGGGCGCGCTGGATGCATTAACGCGTATCGAAATGCAGGGATTGATTGAATCGCTGTGGCAACAACATCACTTTACCGTGCTGCTGGTGACCCATGACGTCAGTGAAGCGGTGGCAATGGCGGATCGTGTTTTGTTGATTGAGGAAGGCCAGATTGGATTGGATTTACTGGTCGATCTGCCGCGTCCGCGCCGTCGTGGTTCTGCGCGACTGGCTGAACTGGAGGCGGAAGTGCTGGATCGTGTAATGCGACGTGGGGAGAGCGATCAACCGGTACGTTACGCTCAGCAGCGCTAAAAAACGGCGGGTTTATGCACGTAATGGCAAAACCCGCCGTTTCATTATCAGGCGTTCAACGCTTTGTCGATCTTCTCGTACAGATCGCCAGAAAGCTTATCCAACCCTTTCAGCTGCTCCAGCGCCTTGCGCATCAGCGCCTGGCGATCGGCGTCGTAACGTTTCAGACGAATCAACGGTTCTATCATGCGCGCCGCGACCTGTGGATTGCGAGTATTAAGATCAATCAGCATTTCCGTCAGGAACTGATAACCGCTGCCATCTTTATTATGGAAAGCCGACGGATTGCCTGAAGCGAAGGCGCCAATCAAGGCACGAATACGGTTTGGGTTGCCCATCGTGAATGACCGATGCTGCAACAGCGCGCGCACTTTCGTCAAAACATCCGCCGCTGGACTGGTGGCTTGCAGCATGAACCACTTGTCCATCACCAAACCATCATGATGCCAGCGCTCGTCGTAAGCCGCTAACAGCGCTTCGCGACAAGGTAACTGCGCCGACACGGCAGCAGACAACGCAGCCAGCGAATCAGTCATATTGGTGGCCTGCTGATATTGTGCCTGAACCAGCTTATCCGCCAGTTCCACCTCGCTAAAGGCGAGATAATTCAGGCAGACATTTTTCAGCGTACGCTGACCGATAGCTGCGTGTTCAATTCGGTATTCACTTTGCTGATTCGCGTTGTATACCGCAAAGAACTCATCGGCCAACTCTTTCGCCAGCGTGCGCTGCAGCGCTTCACGCACCACGGTAATCGCCTGAGGATCAATGACCTCAAATAGCTCAGCGATTTCATTTTCACTGGGTAGCGACAGAATCAGCGCCGTCAGCGCCGGATCGGCGTGAGTATCAAGCAGCACCGCGCGGAAAGCATCAGCCACATGCAGCGGCAGCGACAGCGGCTGGCCTTGCTGGTGACGCGACACATTCAGGCGAATGTAAGTAGCGAGCAAGCTTTGCGCAGCATCCCAGCGAGAAAAATCATTACGCGCATGGCGCATCAGAAACGTCAGTTGCGCATCACTCCATTTGTAATCGAGCTTCACGGGCGCAGAGAATTCTCGCAGCAGCGACGGCACTGGCTGGAAGTAGACGTTATCAAAAATAAAAGTCTGGAACTCTTCAGTGATGTTCAACACGTTATGCACCGGATAACCATTGTGCTGCAACGGAATCACTTTACCTTCGCTATCGTAGAGTTCGATATCGAGTGGAATGTGCAGCGGCAGCTTCTCTTTTTGATCGGCGGTTGCTGGCGTGTGTTGCGTAACGTGAAGGGTGTATTGTTCCATTTCTGGATTGTAATCGTCGCGTACCGTCAGCACCGGCGTACCCGACTGGCTGTACCAGCGGCGGAACTGCGACAAATCGACATTGGATGCATCTTCCATTGCCTGCACGAAGTCATCGCACGTTGCTGCGCTGCCATCATGACGATCAAAATAGAGCTGCATGCCTTTCTGGAAATTTTCTTCGCCCAGCAAGGTGTGCATCATACGGATCACCTCTGAACCCTTTTCATACACCGTTAAGGTGTAGAAGTTGTTCATTTCGATCACTTGCTCAGGACGAATCGGATGCGCCATTGGGCTGGCATCTTCAGCAAACTGCGCACCACGCATAATGCGCACATTGTCGATGCGGTTTACCGCGCGTGAGCCGAGATCAGAGCTGAACTCTTGATCGCGGAAGACGGTTAAGCCCTCTTTGAGGCTCAGCTGGAACCAGTCGCGGCAGGTTACGCGGTTGCCGGTCCAGTTATGGAAATATTCGTGGCCAATCACCGCCTCAATGCCGAGATAATCTTTATCGGTCGCGGTTTCTGCTTTGGCTAAAACATATTTGGAGTTGAAGACATTCAGCCCCTTGTTCTCCATTGCGCCCATGTTGAAGAAATCCACTGCGACGATCATAAAGATGTCGAGGTCATATTCGAGACCAAAGCGTTCCTCATCCCATTTCATGCTGTTTTTCAACGAGGTCATCGCCCAGTCAGCGCGATCAAGGTTGCCGCGATCAACGAAGATCTCCAGCGCAACATCACGACCTGAACGGGTTTTGAAACTGTCGCGCAGCACGTCGAAATCACCTGCCACCAGCGCAAACAGATAACAGGGTTTTGGGAAGGGATCTTGCCATTTTACCCAATGACGACCTTGTGCATCACGTCCGCTGTCAACGCGGTTGCCATTTGACAGCAGGAACGGATAACGCTCGCCATCAGCAATAATGGTGGTAGTGAAACGCGCCAGCACATCTGGGCGATCGAGATACCAGGTAATATGTCGGAAACCTTCCGCTTCACATTGGGTGCAGAGTGCTTCGCCTGATTTGTACAATCCTTCCAGCGCAGTATTTTGGTCAGGATGAATATCATTGATGATTTTCAGCGTGAAACTTTCAGGCAGCTGATTGAGCACCAATACGCCTTCATCTTCATGATATGCGGTCCACGGTTGCCCATTCACTTCAAGCGCAATCAGCGTAAGCGATTCGCCATCCAGACGCAGTTCAGCCTGGCTGTCACCCAAACGTTTTACCTGGCTGATCGCCGTCACGCGCGTGGTGGTGGCATCCAGCTCAAACGTCAGATCGATATCGGTGATGGTGTAATCTGGCGCACGGTAATCGTGGCGATTTTTAATTTGTGGCTGTTGCGTCATATTCCGTCTCGCATTGTTATAGGTTTACCGCCAAAGTCTAAGCTTGTTACTACAAGCTTGCCACGCACAATGCACGCATTGGCAAAAATCGCTACAATTCATTAACAATGGCACAGATTAGTCTCGACCTGCAGCCTTGAAATATGCTGTGATTGGCCTCAGTTACTGATTTATACTTTTGCGTCTTTATGACTTTTATCACACCGGGCTCTGCGCCACCGAACAGGATGCTGAAACGCGCCATGACAGGACATGCTTCCCCGATACTGACCTCATTGCTGGATACCGATGCGTATAAGCTCCATATGCAGCAAGCGGTTTTCCACCGCTATCATGACATAACGGTGGCGGCCGAGTTTCGCTGCCGTGGTGACGAACTGCTGGGTTTTTACGCTGATGAGATCCGTGAAGCGATTAACGCAATGCAGGCGCTAACGCTCAGCGATGATGAATATGCCTGGCTGGCTAGCCTTCCCTTCTTCCAGACCGACTATCTCGACTGGCTGCGAAATTTCCGCTACAACCCCGCTCAGGTCGAGGTGCGTAATCATCACGGCAAACTGGATATTCGTATTCAGGGCGCATGGCGCGAAGTGATTATGTGGGAAGTGCCGCTGTTGGCGTTGATCAGTGAAGTGGTACATCATCATCGCACCCCGCAAATCGGCACACAGCAGGCTGTCGATCATTTACATATTAAGCTGGATGCGTTTAAACAGCAGGTTTCTGACCTGGATATGTCACGTTTCCATCTAATGGATTTCGGCACCCGCCGTCGCTATTCGCAAGATGTTCAGCAATCCATCGTCAGTACTCTCAAGCAAGATTTCCCTTGGCTGGTAGGCACCAGCAATTACGATTTGGCGCGTCGTCTGGATTTGACGCCGGTTGGCACGCAAGCACATGAATGGTTCCAGGCATTTCAACAAATCAGTCCGGTTTTGGCTAACAGCCAGCGTGCGGCTCTGCAAGCATGGCTCGATGAGTATGATGGCCAGTTGGGAATAGCCCTGACCGATTGCATCGCCATGGACGCCTTCTTGCGCGATTTTGGTCTGACATTCGCTCGCCTTTATCAGGGATTGCGCCATGACTCAGGCGATCCCGTTAAATGGGGTGAAAAAGCGATTGCCCATTATCAAAAACTGGGTATTGATCCGCAAAGCAAAACGTTGGTCTTCTCAGATAACCTTAATCTGGATAAAGCACTGGCGCTGTATCGCCATTTTGGCCAACGCGCCAATGTGGTATTTGGGATTGGTACTCGCCTGACATGTGATATTCCTGGCGTGACACCGCTCAATATCGTGATCAAGTTAGTGGAGTGCAACGGTAAACCGGTTGCCAAACTTTCTGATAGTCCGGGCAAAACCATTTGTCAGGATAAAGCCTTCGTCAGAGCCTTAAGAAAAGCCTTCGATTTGCCGCTGGTGAAAAAAGCCAGTTAAGCGTCCTCTTATCGGGGCGTTGATCCGCCCCACTTCTGCTGTAATAAATCTGCATTCCCCCGGAATTTTGCTTGTTTCCTGTTTAGCCGCAAGTAACATAGCAAAACCCCGGATGGGGCAACTTTTTTACTCACTTCTTCTATATAGAGAGATATTTATGAGCGTAGTGCCTGTAGCGGATGTATTGCACGGTCGCGTCGCGGTTGACAGTGAAGTCACCGTACGTGGTTGGGTGCGTACCCGCAGAGATTCAAAAGCCGGTCTTTCCTTCATCGCCGTTTATGACGGTTCCTGCTTTAATCCCGTTCAGGCTGTCGTCAATAATTCTCTGAATAATTATGAGAATGAAGTGCTGCGTCTGACCACAGGTTGTTCCGTGATTGTTACCGGAACCGTTGTGGCTTCCCCAGGCCAAGGCCAGGCATTTGAGATTCAGGCGACCAAACTTGAGGTAGTGGGCTGGGTTGAAGATCCAGACAGCTACCCCATGGCGGCTAAACGTCACAGTATCGAATACCTGCGTGAAGTCGCGCACTTGCGTCCGCGCACCAATCTGATTGGTGCCGTTGCGCGTGTTCGTCATACGCTGGCTCAGGCGCTGCATCGCTTCTTCCATGAAAATGGTTATTTTTGGGTGTCGACACCGCTGATTACGGCTTCCGATACTGAAGGCGCAGGCGAAATGTTCCGCGTCTCTACGTTGGATATGGAAAACCTACCGCGTGACGATCAAGGCAAAGTTGACTTCAGCGAAGACTTTTTTGGCAAAGAAGCTTTCCTGACCGTATCAGGTCAGTTGAACGGCGAAACCTATGCTAGCGCGCTGTCAAAAATTTATACGTTTGGTCCGACCTTTCGTGCCGAAAACTCTAACACTAGCCGCCATCTGGCTGAGTTTTGGATGTTGGAGCCAGAAATCGCCTTTGCTTCACTTGATGATGCAGCGGCATTAGCAGAATCCATGCTTAAGTACGTGTTTAAAGCCGTCTTAGACGAGCGTGCTGATGATATGGCGTTCTTTGCTGAGCGTGTTGATAAAGATGCCGTAGATCGCTTACAGCGCTTCATCACCACTGATTTTGCTCAGGTCGACTATACCGACGCCGTCAATATTCTGATGAGCTGTGGTGAAACTTTCGAGAACCCGGTTTCATGGGGTATCGATCTCTCTTCCGAACACGAACGCTATTTGGCTGAGAAACATTTTAAAGCGCCAGTTGTAGTGAAAAACTATCCGAAAGATATTAAAGCGTTCTATATGCGCCTTAACGATGACGGTAAAACTGTTGCGGCTATGGATGTTCTGGCACCGGGTATTGGTGAAATCATTGGCGGTTCACAGCGTGAAGAGCGTCTCGATGTGTTAGACGCACGTCTGGAAGAAATGGGTCTGAATAAAGAAGATTATTGGTGGTATCGTGACCTACGTCGCTACGGTACGGTTCCACATTCAGGTTTCGGATTAGGTTTCGAACGTTTAATCGCTTATGTCACCGGCGTACAAAATGTAAGAGACGTGATCGCGTTCCCACGTACTCCACGTAACGCGAGTTTCTAAGATTCTGCATTAATTATAAGAAATTCATATATATAAAGAGGTCGGCATCGCCGGCCTTTTTTTATTTTTGTAAATTTAGAGTTCCCTCACAAAGTTCCCCTAATTTTACATTTTGTAATACATACTTTCTTTCTGAAACAAGAATACGAGATTAGTAGCATTTTCGAGGTAGAATTACCGTCGGTGTGATGGAAAGATGCGTGCAGACACAGGAAGACACCAAACTTCTTTCAAGGTTCCCGTAAAGGTTTCTTGACGGCAGTGGCAGGTGTACGAATAACTCCAATGAGGGTAATAAATAATGATGAAGCGCAACATTCTTGCAGTGGTTATTCCAGCTCTGTTAGCTGCTGGTGCAGCAAATGCAGCAGAAATTTATAATAAAGACGGCAACAAACTGGATCTGTACGGTAAAGCTGTTGGTTTGCATTACTTCTCTGACAACGACGGCAACGACGGCGACAACACCTATGTTCGCTTCGGTTTCAAAGGTGAAACTCAGATTAATGACCAACTGACCGGTTTCGGCCAGTGGGAATACAACGTTCAGGCTAACAACTCTGAAGGCGCTGACGCACAAGACGGTAACAGAACCCGTCTGGGCTTTGCTGGTCTGAAATTCGGCGATGCTGGCTCAATCGACTACGGCCGTAACTACGGTGTGGTTTACGATGCAATCGGCTGGACCGATATGCTGCCAGAGTTCGGTGGCGACTCAGGATACTCAGATAACTTCATGAACGGTCGTAGCACCGGTCTGTTGACCTACCGCAACACCAACTTCTTTGGTCTGGTTGATGGTTGGGACTTCGCTGTTCAGTATCAGGGTAAAAACGACCGTAGCGACACCCGTCGTGCGAACGGCGACGGCTGGGGCGTGTCAACCTCTTATACCTCACCAATTGGTCTGGGTATCGTAGGAGCTTATAGCAGCAGCGATCGTACCAATGACCAAGCAGCAGGCGCACAAACAACCTATACTGGCGGTACTGGCACAGCAGCGACTACTACTGACGTTACCGGTGAAGGCGCGGGAAAACGTGCTGAAAACTGGGCAACCGCTATCAAGTATGATGCGAACAATATTTACCTGGCAGCGATGTATGGTGAAACCCGCAATTCAACGCCTATTTCTGCATCTGGAAACGGTACTTTCGTAGCTGGTAACGGACAGACTTACACTGCCGCTTCGATTTCTGGCTTCGCTAATAAAGCGCAGAACTTTGAATTAGTTGCACAGTACCAGTTCGATTTCGGTCTGCGTCCGTCCATTGCCTATGTTCAGTCTAAAGGCAAAGACATTGAAGGCGTTGGCGATGCTGATATCGTTAAATATATCGATGTGGGCGCAACCTACTACTTCAACAAAAACATGTCTACCTATGTGGACTATCAGATCAACCAGCTGGACGACAACAATCCATTGGGTCTGGCTACAGACGACACCGTCGCTCTGGGTCTGGTATACCAGTTCTAAGTTGAACTCAGAATTGCAAAAACGGAGCTTCGGCTCCGTTTTTTTATGTCTACTCTCTGCTCTTTCTTTACCTCGCTTATCACGTTTATTATTAGAATCTTAAATACTCTTATCCCTGATCGTTAAATTGTGAATTTATCTCGCAAACGGTTGGCTTTTGCTCTGCTCAGCGCTAACCTGAGAGCTCATTTTGCTAAAGTTCACGCTACTGGACCTGACTCATGTTTGAATCGATCTCTGCTGCACCCGCTGATCCTATTCTTGGACTGGCCGATCTGTTCCGCGCTGATGACCGCCCCCATAAAATTAATCTTGGTATTGGCGTCTACAAAGATGAAACCGGCAAAACGCCTGTTCTGACTAGCGTTAAAAAAGCCGAACAGTATCTGCTTGAGAATGAAACCACTAAAAACTATCTCAGCATTGATGGTTTGGCCGATTTCGCGCGCTGCACGCAGGAATTGCTGTTTGGCAAAGAGAATGCATTGATCACCTCAGGCCGCGCGCGTACTGCACAAACGCCTGGCGGTACAGGCGCACTACGTGTAGCCGCAGATTTCCTTTCAACCCAAACCGCGGTGAAACGTATTTGGGTTAGCAATCCAAGCTGGCCGAACCATAAAAATGTGTTCAATGCTGCAGGCCTGGAAGTGTGTGAATACCACTATTACGATGCTGAAAACCACCAGCTGGATTTCGACGGTATGCTGGCATCCCTTAAAGAAGCCAAAGCGGGTGACGTAGTCCTGTTTCACGGCTGCTGTCACAACCCAACCGGTATCGATCCTACTGCAGAACAATGGCAGCAGCTGGCACAGCTTTCACATGCTAACGGTTGGCTGCCGCTGTTCGATTTTGCCTATCAGGGTTTCGCGCGTGGCCTGGATGAAGATGCTGAAGGTTTGCGCATTTTTGCGGCTTCACATCAGGAGCTGATTGTTGCTAGCTCCTATTCGAAAAACTTCGGATTATACAATGAGCGCGTAGGGGCAATTACGCTGGTAGCAGCCGACGCTGCCGTGGCTGATACTACATTCAGCCAGGTTAAATATACTATTCGCTCCAACTATTCGAATCCACCCGCACACGGTGCTGCTGTTGTAGCGACCATTCTTGATAACGATGCTTTACGTACTATCTGGGAACAAGAGCTTTCAGATATGCGTCAACGTATTCAACGTATGCGCCATTTGTTTGTAAATACCCTGGCGGAGAAAGGTGCTCAGCGCGACTTTAGCTTTATCATCAAGCAGAACGGCATGTTTTCTTTCAGCGGACTGACTAAAGACCAGGTTATTCGCCTGCGCGAAGAGTTCGGGGTTTACGCCGTGAATTCAGGCCGAGTGAACGTAGCAGGCATGACACCAGATAATATGTCAGCGTTGTGTGAGGCGATTGTGGCTGTACTTTAAGCAGAATTAGCGTCATAAAAAATGGGCCAAATGGCCCATTTTTTATTGCAGAAACGTTATTGCAGGAAAGGATTGCTCAGACGTTCTCTTCCCAACGTTGACGTCGCGCCATGCCCTGGCACAAATTCAACATCATCGCCTAATGGCAGCAATTTTGATTTAATTGCCTCGATCAGATGCTGGTGATTTCCCTGCGGGAAATCAGTGCGACCCACGCCACCATTAAAGATCACATCCCCTGAGATCAGTAATCGTCCAACACGATCAAAAAAGACGATGTGTCCTGGCGTATGGCCGGGGCAATGTAAAATATCCAGCGTCACTAAACCTACCTGCACGCTGTCACCCTCTTCCAGCCATCGATCGGGCGTAAAGGCAGCACAATCGTCCAGGCCGAACATACGGCTTTGCAGCGGTAACGACGCCAACAGGAAGGCATCCAGTTTTTGTGGTCCAATAATCGGAGCCGAGTAAAACGCTGCCAGTTCAACCGCCGCGCCTACGTGATCCAGATGCCCATGCGTTAACAAGATCTGCGCAGGCTTTAAATTAAGCTGTTCAAGCGTTTGCTTGAGGGTAGATGCATCGCCACCCGGATCGACCAGCGCCGCTTCGCGCGTGGTTTCACACCAGATAACAGAGCAGTTCTGTGCAAACGCAGTAACAGGAATAATGTGGTATTTCATAACGCTCCATGACCGACACACGCAGCGTTGCCGGTTTACGACCAGTGCCTGACCGGCCCGGTATCAATGTGCACAAAGTTGCTGCGTGGGTAATATCCTACACCACCAGCGCGCATTGTTAATGCCGCTTTGCGTACATTGCTTAGCGCAATGCCTTCAATATGGAAATCCATCGCCTGGCCTTTGGTGTGGTAGCTATGTTTGGCTACACCCGGCCCGCTTTCACGCAACATATTGTTCGTTGATAAAGAACGATAGCCGGAAATCAGCTGAACCGGTTTACGCGTTTCCAGCAGTGCCTGCAGACGGAAAATTTGATCAAACAGATGGGGATCAATGCTTTTTACTTTGTTAGCGCGGAAATCGCGAAAGAAATGGTTCAAGCGCGATAACTCATCCTTGTCGTAACTTTTCCCGTTGAAAAACTCAGTTTTCAACGTTTCGCCAGTGTGCAGATTGTTGAGCGTCAATACACGTGGACGAGAAGTTGAAAGTGAGGCCCTTGCGGATGTCGGCAACAATGCCAGACCTGCGGCTGCGCTTCCGCAAAGCAGTAATTTACGACGAAAAGAATCAATATTAGACATGTAACGTGTTACCTGAGAGTGAAAGCTTAGAAATGTGCAAAAAGCGCACAAGGCCGAACCTTAACTTTCTCTCAAAGGATCGTCAACCCGTGACAAGGGAGTTTATGCGGCGATCCCGCTCAGGACCGCCTTTTCAAGACATGGCTTACTTTTTATAAGCCATGAAGAGTGAAGAAAAATCAAATACTAGAGCAAAAGCTGTTCTGCTCGCAGCAATACCTGACTGCCTGAGCGCGCAGTATCATCATAATTGTAAATATCTGTTCGATATTGTGGTTTGCCATCATCCGCAACCCATGCAGTCAGGTAGTAAAGATTAACCGGAATGCGGTGGCGAATAGGGACATAGCGCGTATCACCTTCTTTAAGCGTACTTGAGATGCGACTGTCGTTCCAACCCGCATCTTGTAGCAGCAAACCCGCCAGTTCAGAGGCTTTATTGACGCGCACACATCCAGAACTCAGTGCACGAATATCACGCTGAAATAAGTTGTGGTTCGGCGTGTCATGCAGATAGATCGCGTCTGAGCTTGGCATATTGAATTTATAGCGGCCCAGAGAATTGGTTGCGCCAGGTGCCTGGCGTAAGCGATAAGGGAAAGAGGAAGCCGACACCATACTCCAGTCAATCATGCTGGGATCCATGACCTGCGCATCTGCACTCCATCCTGATAACAACGTGTAACCATGCTTGTAAAGGTAGGTAGGATCTTGCTTCACCTTCGGAATGATATCCTGACGTACCAGCGTGGTGGGCACATTCCAGGGAGGATTAAGCACCACATTGTTCAACGCGCTGCGCATCAGCGGTGTTTTGCGATCGGGACGACCAACGATAACCCGCGATGAAAGGATCTTGTTGCCGTTGTTGTAATAGATCAGCGAGTAGTTTGCGATGTTCACCATGATGCCGTTGTGCATATCATCCGGCAGCAAGCGAAGGCGCTGAATATTCAATGCCAGCAATGCGGCACGCATTTGCGGTGAGACATTTAGCCATTCGCGGGTACGTGGACCAATCGCGCCATCATCCGCCAGCCCTTGCCACTGCTGGAAACGCTTAACGGCAGCCACCAGCGTGTTGTCATAAATATTTTCTGCGCTGACCTCTGCGCTCATATTTTGTACATTGCCCAGTGCTTGCGGTGGCTGCGCCGGCAGATCGTTAACGCTGGTTGCCGAAGGGCTCACTGCTATTGGCTGTTCACTTTGGCTCACCGGTTCGACAGCCGTCGGCACAGCATCATCGGTGGGTGCTGGCGTCGCGATTTGCGCCGTCATCATGCCGCTGCGCTGTAAGATTTCACGTAAAGCCGGTACATCGTCGCTGATCTGGCCTGGACGTAGCGTTTGGCTATTTTTCAGCTGCGGCCAGGGAAGTTTATCGCTAAGCAGGTTTTTTAATGCCGTATGCATGGGTACATATTGAGGATGCTGCGGTGTTAAGGAGCTGATGAAAGCACCATTTGCCCCGGCATTCACTGCATTTAACCAATGATTCACGACCGCCACTGAGGGCTGAGCCAATTTGTAGGGCACGTTGCTGTAAAGCCAGGTTTCGCCTTGAGTAGGAACATTCGAGACAAATTGCAAATAGCCGAGCATCGCATCAGACAGCACCACATCGCGGGCAAAGCCTTTGATATTCGGATCGGTTAGGCGATCAACCCAGCGAGTAAATTGCGGCTGCACACCAGAAAGCGCAACTTCGGCCAGCTGCTGCTGAAATTTCTGTACTGCATCCCGGTCTTGCCAAATCGGTTGCATCTGACGCGACGCATAAATTGTAGCCAGTGAAGCCTGGTAAAAAGGTCGATCGGCACCTGAGAAAGCCTGCTGAATTTGTTGCTGACTTTCACTGACCGACAGCGTTCCTTGTGTCGTTCCAGGTAACGCACTAATGATAGCGGCTTGCGATACGCCAACAGGAATAACGGTTAGCGCCAGTGCTAACAATGAAATAACGCGACGGTGTTTCAACTTATTGACCAGCAACATCCCTGCCCCCTTGATTAATCTACTGCGCAGCGTTCCTTGAGATTACTGCGATTGGGCTGCCACTTATATTTATGAGTATAAGAATAAAAAACGGCATTTGCCTCAATCGACAAATGCCGTCACCAGATTAACCAATGGCGCAGTTTTTGACTACGATTCCACCTGCGATTTTTCTATTGCGAAATGGGGACTGGAACCAGCCTCGCTTTCAGACCGCGTCGGCGCTGGATCGGCTGCAAAGCCGCGCAAACCCACAACGTGAACGTGCTCGGTATTGTTAAATACCTTACGGACCAGTTTATAGGTTGTGCCTTTTTCCGGGCTGATGTTCTCTGGCGCTGCAATAACCAGCTGCATTTCCAGACGTTCGCACAGTTCAAACAGCGTGGCAATTGAGCGCGCATCCAGACGTGCTGCTTCGTCAAGGAACAACAAGCGACAAGGCGAGATGTCTTTGCCACGCAGACGGCGCGACTCCTCTTCCCAGCTCTGTACCACCATCACCAGAATTGACATCCCTGTACCGATGGCTTCACCCGTTGACAGCGCGCCACTTTCTGCGCGCAACCAACCGTCGGAACCCCGATTGACTTCCACTTCCATCTCAAGATAGTTACGGTAATCCAGCAGCTCTTCACCGATGGTTTGCGGCGTCCGCTGGCCCATATCAATCTGAGGATTCAGACGTTGATAGAGCTTCGCCAAGGCTTCAGAGAAGGTCAGACGATTACTGTTAAACAGGTCTTGATGCTGTTCATGTTCTTCCGACAGCGTGTCGAGTAGCATCGCATGGGTTTCACGCACGTTGACGTTCAGTCGCACGCTGCGAACCTGACCAAAACTCACCGTCTGCAAACCCTGATTCAGTTGGCGAATACGGTTTTGCTCACGCTGAATGGTTTTGCGAATGATATTCGCCACGCTGCGTGAGCTGATTGCCAGCGTTTGTTCACGTGCCGTTAGCTCTTCAGTCAGACGGTTCAGTTCAATTTCCATCTGCTCAATGGCTTCAACCGGATCGTCGGTACGAATAATGTCCTGTCGAATACGTTCACGCAGATGCTGATAGACGGCGATGAAGAACTGGATTTTACGTTCTGGTCGCTTTGGATCTTCTGACAAGCGCAACACATCACGCAGATGTTCATTATCCGCAACGGCCAGACGCAGCGCACCCAAAGCCTTATCCGACATAGAACGTAGCTCATCACCGCTTAAATAGGCCAGTTCACGACGGTGCAGACGACGTTCAACGCCATTGTCTTTCACCAAACGCAGCACTAAACACCAACCCGCTTTGGCGCTGACAACCTGGTCACGTTTCTGATGATAATCGCGTTCGAGGTGACGCAGCTTCTTACGCAGCGCTTCCATCTCTGCTTCACAGAAGGTCAGCTGTTTTTCCAGCTGATTACGACGCGCACGGTTGTGGCTTAGCGCGGTATAAAGCTCATCACGGCGAATGCGGGCGCGCTCTTCAGCGCGGCTATCAGCGTGTACGCCAATATCCTGCATCTCCTGCTGCAACTCTTTCAGCATATCGCGCTTGGCGTCATAGGCGCTTTTCAACGAAGCCAGCACCTGTGAATATTGTGTCAGCTGCGCCTGATGCTCGCGCAGACGTTCACGCGTGCGGCTGCGCTCACCTTCAGCCTGCTCAAGGCGTTGACGCAATTTATCGCTGAGATCGTTGTTTCCGTTCAACATGCCAGCAGAATCTTCATAGCTGAAATGCGCCCGGCGCTGCACCACTTCAGTCAGCGCGAAGGCTTGCTGACGTGCATTGCGTTGCTGCTGTTGCGCCTGCTGATAATCAGCCTGCAGCTGTTCATGTTGATCAGGATCGCTTTGCAAAACAGTAATCAGCGGTTCGAGCTTCGCCAACTTCGCGCCGTGTTGATGCAGGAAGCGTGCGGCATCTTGCGCTTCTTCGACCTGCTCACGGATCTCTTCACAGCGATCGGCCAGCGTCTCATCGAGCAGCAGGTTAACGCGCGGCAGCAAACGGTTCAGCTGCGCGACCCCCTCTTTCGCCTGTTCGTACTGCTGACGCTGCTGCTGATTGTTGCTTTCATGTTGATTCAGCGCGCGTTCTAATTCACCGCGACGTCCGCCAAGCTGGCGAATCTGCGCTTCTGGATCATCATCAAACGCCACAGCCAAATGACTGCCGATAAAACGGCTGAACGACTGATGCAGACGCTGCGTTTTCTGCACATCAAATGACAGCGTGGCGTAACTTTCAGCCAGACGATCGCGCTCGGCATGCAGCAGTTCCAGCTGATTCTCACGTGCGGCACGACCAAACAGCGGCACTTTCGGGAAGCGTGAATAGCGCCATTGACGCTCAGCGACCTTCACCACCACCGCGTTTTGTAACTCATCAACACTGAATACGCTGTCATCAAATGACTGCGGATCGCCCTCGATCAGATAAAGATCTTCTGGACACTCTTCGAGACCATCCAGCTGCTCGCGCACCAGTGACAGATCCGGCACCACAATGGCGTGTCGCGAAGGACCATACAAGGCTGAGAAGTAAGGCGCATCGTCAAGCGTAACGTCATCATAGATTTCCGATAACAACACGCCGCCAAAACGTTCTGCCAGCTGGTTTAAGCGCGCATCATCTGCGCCACCAGGCTGACTAAGGCGTTCAATTTGCTGCTCAACGTCACGCTTACGCGCTGCCACTTCATCGCGGGCAACCGTGGTTTCGCGTTCGCGCTCCAGCAGTTGCTGCATGTATTCGGTAACGTGTTGGCTACTCGCCAATTCCTGCCCGGTTTGTTCACTCAGCTGAGTCAGAATTTCTTGCGCCGCCAGCCAGTGTGGCGCACGCGTAGTCAGCGCAGTAATGCGCTCGCGTAGCTGCTCCAGCTCCTGACGCATTTTCATGCGCTGTTCACCGGCATCCGCCACGCTGCTGTTCAGATGCTCAATTTGCGCTTCCAGTTCGCGCTGCAAACCTTCCAGAGCATCCGCGTCATAGTGCTGACCTTGACGCTTGCAGAACTCGGCTAACAAACGTTCTGCATCATGCTGCTCGCGCAGACGCTGCTCCAGCTCATTCAACCGCAGGCGCAGCGAAGAGAGTTGATCGGCGTGATGGCGCTGATTATTGGCATCGCGCAATAATTCACGTCCGGTTTGCCACGCATCCTGACGGCTGACATCGCCGGCAATACTGGTAACCAAAGCCAACGCCTGCTCAAACTGGCTGTGCGCGGCTTCTGCTACGCTCAGCTTCTGCTCAAGGCGCAGCAGACGCTCGGTGGCCTCTTCTTCTTTGGCCTGGAAACTTTCCTGCCATTCAGCGGCATTGTCGATGGTTAAATCAGGTAACTGACACAGCGCGCGGGCACGCTCCAGCGCCTGCAAAGCTTGCTGATACTGAATCGCACGCGTTTGCTGCACATCAAGTGCTTGCTGGAAATCAGCCAGCTGGCTTTTTAGTTCATCCACTTCCAGCTCAGCGGCTTCGGCACGGGCCTCATTCTCTTCCTGAATTTCGCGCGCTTCAGCCACCACTTCAGTCTGCTCTTCCAGGCGAAGCGTGAGGTCTTCAATGTCACCGTCGTAGCGCTCGATTTTTTCCTGCTGGCGCATCGCGGTTTGCACTAAATTCAGGTGATCGCTGGCTGCCTGATAATCCACTTCAAGATCATTTTCCGCACCGCTGTGCTCCGACAATTCGCGCGCCATTTCAATGTGGCGATATTGCTCTGACGCCAGCTGTTTTCGGCTGCTAAACAGGTCATTACGCAGCAACAAGGCGCTATCCAAATGGATGCGGCGCTCGTTAGCGTGACGCATATAGTCAGCGGAAACATAGTTTGTCGCTTCGGAGATCAGATGCTTAAACAGATCGCGATCGGATTGCGTTACGCGAATCGCTTCCAGCGTCATGCGGTTTTCGCGCAGCGCAGCTTCCATATCCTGGAACGCTTTACGCACGCCGCTGTTTTCCGGCAACAGATAATCACGCAGCGATCGGGTAATGGCGCTGGAAATCCCGCCATACAGCGAGGCTTCAATCAGGCGATAGAACTTGCTGCGATCGCTGGCCGAGCGCAAACGACGCGGCACCACGCCCAGATCAAACAGCATGGCGTGATAATCGATAACAGAGTTGTACTGACGGAACTGCACACCTTCTTGCGCTTCAACACGTTCTTTTACTTCATTGAGCGGCAGCACGCGCGCCTGACGGCTGTTCAATACTTCCGTCAGCATGTCGGTGGGATTGGTGTCAGTTGGCAAACCGTGAATGCTGAACGGTTTGATATCAACTTTTTTGTCGCGGCCCGCGACCTGCTGCAAACGAACCCCCACCACCACACGTTGATGGCGTGAGTTCACCACGTCCAGCATTGAGTAGCAGACGCCGGCACGCAATTTACCGTGCAAGCCTTTGTCGCGTGAACCCGAGGTTGCGCCCGCTTCCGTGGTGTTACGGAAGTGCAGCAGCGTCAAATCGGGGATCAACGCAGTCACAAACGCTGCCATGGTGGTGGATTTGCCAGCCCCGTTTCCGCCTGACAGCGTGGTGACCAACTCGTCCAGATCAAAGGTACGTGCAAAGAAGCCGTTCCAGTTAATCAGCGTTAGCGAACGAAATTTTCCGCGTTCAATCATGCTTGCTGTTCCTCCGCGTTATCACTCGCTTCGCTGTCATTCTCTTCAGGCTCATCGGCTTCAACTGGCGCCGTTGCATTTTCGAACAGCATTGCTTCACCGTCACGAATCAAGCGTAACTGTGCTTCGCGGGCATCATCACCGCTGCGCACGTCGGCACCAAAGCGAAATACTGATTCAGTAATGCGAAATTTGCTGCTGTCATTGCCAAAGAACCACACCATACCCAGACGACGCAGGCGACTCAGCGAGGCGCGCGTTTTCTCCTGCAGTTTGGCGCGATCCAGATCCGAACCGGTTGAACGCTGATTAACCAGTTTCAACAGTTTATTTTCATCAGCCAGCGACAGCAGCTCATCGTAAAGCTCCTGCTGGGTGAAGATACCTTCATTGGCCAAACGTTCTGGGCTGAGATAGAGATAGCAAAGGATTTTGCCTACCATCATATCCAGCTCAGACAATACAGAACGCGGGATTAACGTTGTTGAACGCGGGCGCAGGTAGAAAAATCCCTCTGGCGCACGGATCAGCTCAACGTTGTAGCGAGCGTAAAATTCTTCAATGTATTCCTGGTAATCCATCAGAAAAGCGTGGTTATCCAGCTCTTCAATACCTATATGTCGTCCCGCGCGTAACTGGCTGTCTAACGCAGGGAAAAGCGGATTTGCCAGTGCCTGGGCCAGTTTAACTGGCATCACTTGTTCAATATTTGTCGATGACATGTGCCTGCACCTTGGCTCCGTAATCATTAATGGCCTGCCATTCCACGGGCAAGCCGGCTAAATCAGCTTCTGCTACGCCGAGACGCACGGCCTGGTCCACCACAATACGCGCGAGATCGAAATGTCGAGCCCGTGGATATTGCGCCAGGTAATCGCGCATCACTGTGGCGAGGTTGAGCGGTTTTTGCTGAGACTTATACTCTTGCAGCGCTTCTTCAATCATCGCTGCCAGCTGCTCGCGAATTTCATTGAACTCTTCGTACTCAAGTTCGGCGGGCAGTTCACCCATCACCTCTTCATTACGCAGCGTCAGCTCTTCGTCGCGCATGTCATAAAGCCGCTCAGCGTTGGCGTAAGTGAGCGCCCATGGCGAATCGAAGTAATTTTGGACTGACAAGCGCAAGCGTTGTGCAAAGACGCGGTTTTTATCCATGTCGATGGCAGTACGAATAAATTTATGTACGTGGCGGTCGTAGCCAATCCACAGGTCAATTGCCTGCTGGCCCCAACTGGTAATACGGTCGAGTTTGCTTTGCAGATCAAACACCAGCTTGTCGACGAAGCCTAAATCCGGGCTGTCGAGCGTGGCATCTTGAATGCGCAACAGGTTTTCTTGCAGCTTATCGCCAGCAGCTTCCAGCGTATCTTGCAGCTCACGCAGCGTCCCGGAAGTTTCCGACAGCAACATTTCACAGCTGGATATCGCCGCTCGCCAGTCTTTATTCAGCAAGTCGGCGATGTCATGTTTCACTGCCTGCTGCTGCTCATCCATCAGACGCTGAGTCATGTCGATGCTGTCGAAAATCTCAGCGACAGAGTATTTCAGCGGCGCGAATACGTTACGGTGCCAGTGAAATTCATCGCCATTTTCTTCGGCGGCATCAGCAGCGCGCTTCAGCTCATTCGCGACAATCGACAGCTGCATAGATAAACGCAACGTGGAGAACTCACGCTGGCGGATGTAATAATCGGTGATGCCGATTGCCAACGGCGTCAGGCGATAAATTGCATTGCCTTCCGTCAGTTCGCTGGTGAATCGGTTGAGTAAGCGCTGGCGCACCATGTCATTGATAGCGTTATTTGCGCGTACCAGCACGGTTTCGTGGGTTTGTTCGAAAGCTTTACTGACATGACGAAAGGCATCTATCAAATCGCCTTCACTCATTTCGCCATCCATCCGCTCACCGTTAAGGGTGGCGATGGCCAGCAAAAAGGCCAGACGTTCTACTGGCAGCGCAAGCGAAAAATCATTCTTACGCGCCCAGGATACCAATTCAGGTACCGTCTGGGAAAATTCACTCATAATTCGTCCTTCTGCCCGGGTTTGCGCACGGTTACGTGAATGTAGCGCCCTAAGCTCAAAAAGGGTTCCTGACGGCAATAGCGCCGCTCCATCTCAATGATCTCTTCGTCGCTTTTCGGCTCGCCTTTAGGCGGCTTCATGTAGTCACTGAAAACCCGAATGCCCGCACGTTGCTCGATAACAAATCCACACGCTTCAAGCCAACGGTAAACGTCATCAGGATTGCGCGGAAAATCGGGTGACAACGTACGCTTTTTACGTTTGGTTAAATTGGTTCGCAGATAGCCAAAATTGCCGAGTGTTAAGGTGCGTAGCGTTAAGCCATGTAGGTTATAAAACATCAGCGAAAGCACCCCGCCAGGTCGCAAAACCTCGAACAAGGCTTTAAGAACTTTCTCAGGCTCAGCGACCCATTCAAGCACAGCGTGAAACAATACCAGATCCACTGGCGTATCCAAATGTTCGCCCACCTGCTGGGCGCTAATTTGTTTGAATTGCATGTTCTGGCTCACACCCAGCGCTTCAGCATTTTCCTGCGCACGGCGAAGCATCTCAGCTGAGAGATCGCACAATAAAATTTGATGCCCTCGCGCTGCCAGGCCACTGGAGATTTGTCCAACACCGCCCCCTGCATCCAGAATCTTTAACGGTTCAGCTGACAGGCTGGGAATAATGGTTTCAAGCTCATCCCACAAGATCGCCTGACGTATTAGTCCTTTGGTGGTGCCGTAAATATTTTGCGAAAATTTTTCCGCGAGATCGTCAAAGTTGCGATCCTGCATGGCGCTGGCTCCGGTATGCTGCGGTGAGACTTGTGCTATTTTGTCACAGGCACCAGAAGAATGAACCTTTCATCCTGTTCTTCTCTTCCAGCTGCTGTTTTTTCGGACAACAGGAGAGTTTTTAGATGCTTTTTAGCCTGAAAAAAGCGGTGGGCGGTCTGTTACTTCCCCTGCCGTTTCTGCTATTGCTGATGGCTTTGGGTATTTTACTGCTTTGGTGCAGCCGATGGCAGAAAAGCGGCAAAATAGTGATCTCAGTCAGCTGGCTTGTTTTACTGTTATTGAGCCTACAACCTGTTGCCGATCGCCTGCTTTACCCTCTGGAAAATCGTTACGCAACCTGGAACGGGGCAGAAAAGGTGGATTATATCGTGGTGCTGGGTGGCGGTTATACCTTCAATCCGAATTGGGCGCCCAGTTCAAATTTAGTGAGCAATAGTTTGCCAAGAGTAACGGAAGGCGTGCGGCAATGGCGGCGCAATCCTGATTCCACGATGATATTCACTGGCGCAGCGGGGGGACAGAACCCCAGAAGCAATGCGTGGGTGGCAGCCTCAGTGGCTGAAAGCCTGGGCGTACCGCCTGAGCAGATTAAAATTCTCGATCAACCTAAAGATACCGAAGAGGAAGCGCTGGCGGTGAAAAGGCAAGTTGGTCAGCACCCTTTCCTGCTAATCAGTTCTGCTAATCATCTGCCCAGAGCGATGCAATTTTTTCAGGCTGCTGGATTGAATCCTATTGCATCACCGGCTAATCAGATGGCCATTACCTCACCCTTAAACTGGTGGGAGCGCGCCATACCTTCGCCGCTTTGGTTGGGCCACAGCGAACGCGCTGTTTACGAAACGTTGGGGCAAGCCTGGCAACGCGTAAAGGCTGATGATTTACCGCTAACCGAGCCAGGGAAGTAGCTGCTGACGCGCATGGTCAAAACGTGGGCGATCAAATTCGCCGCTATGGATCAAAGTATCGATGCAATCCCATAATTGATAGACCCAACGCCGCCAGACAAATCCTTCTGAAACCGGTGCGCGCTGTAAGTAATCATGCAGCAGCGCCGTTTCTGCAGCTGACTCGCCTAAATGGATCAGCTCATATTCACGCGGTGCCCAGAGAATATTTCCCGGCTGCGTCATCGCGATGAGCTGATCGCTGCGCGCATTTTTTATCATGCTTTGTAATCGCACATTGCCATGAAGCATTACACAGGGATCATCGAAGTCCCGCAACAAATGGGCTAATCGCTCGCGACAGCGAAATAAAATTTGGCGATCTTCAAGCGTGAAGTAAGGCGGCCGCAAATAGCTCATTGTTGCCCATAGAACTTCAACCCGCTGTTTAAACCATGCAGGCCAACTATTCTCTTGGGTGCTGTCAACCGTGCCGACTAAACCATGACTGTCGATGCGATGCCAGGCCAACAAGCCTTCAACCACCTGTTCGCAAAATTCCTGCCATCGCGCAGCGTCGCGGGTGGGCGCTTCTGCCGACACGCCATTGAGTCGCGCCAACAGCAACATTTCGTGCACTGGCTTTTGCTGGCTAATGACCACGCCATAAACTGCAGGCACGGCAATTAATCCTTCATGGCCTAGTAATGCCAGCTTTTTGGCTTCGAGCGCGGCACGCCCTTGATGGCGATAATATTTCGCTATCAGCGGCATCGGCTTGCCATCATGATCGTACAAGGCATAAAGCCGGGTTGGAGGCTGTTCACTGATGGTTTCCAGACGACTGATTTTTTCACCCAGCACCAGCGTTAATTCAGCTTTCAGGTGTTCCATACGTCATCCTCCTGAGATGAAATATCACACTATCCTGGAGGGCTTGATCATAAGAAGTTTAGAAGTGGATCAACTTTTTGACATAAGCCGGGGAAGTGTTCCCCGGCCTTTTTAAGCTTGCATGGCTAAACGCACGCGCACTAAATCTTCTGGGGTATCGACACCCACGCTCGGAATGGTTTTAGCCACAGCGACATGGATTTTTTCGCCGTACCACAACACGCGAAGTTGCTCGAGCAGTTCGATTTGCTCTAGCGGACACGGCGCCCAGGCAATATAGCGACGGATAAATCCAGCGCGATAGGCATAAATGCCAATATGACGCAGCAGTGTGTCACCAATAATGTCGCGAGACGCCGCATAGCGCTCACGATCCCAGGGAATGGTTGCACGCGAAAAATAGAGTGCATAGCCCTGTGCATCCATTACCACTTTTACGGCATTGGGATTGAATGCTTCTTCAGCATCGGTGATCGGCACAGCTAGCGTGGCCATACCTGCATCAGCTTTTGCCAGGTTGGTTGCGACCTGACGAACGATATCCGCAGGGATCATCGGCTCGTCGCCCTGCACGTTTACAATGATCTCATTATCAGCAAACTGATATTTTTCGATCACTTCAGCCAAACGTTCTGTGCCCGATTGATGATCGGCGCGCGTCATGCAGACTTCGCCGCCAGCAGCTTCAACCGCTTTTGCCACGTCGGGATGATCGGTTGCGACAATGACCCGGCTGGCACCGGATTCACGTGCACGTTCCATGACATGCACCACCATTGGTTTGCCATGAATATCGACCAACGGTTTTCCAGGCAGACGCGTAGAAGCATAGCGCGCAGGAATGATGGCAATAAAACTCATGGATGAATCTCTTCAATCGACAATGTACGGGCTTCATTTTCAAGCAAAACCGGAATGCCATCGCGCACCGGGAATGCCAGCGCATCCGGTTTGCAGATCAGTTCTTGTTGAGCATTGTTGTAATACAGCTTGCCATTACAAACTGGGCAGGCAACGATTTCGAGTAAACGGTGATCCATATATCCTCCTTCAAGGACCGAATTCTTAGGCTTCAAGCATACCATAGCGAAAGCATCGCGACTGTACGGAAACCAGATGAGGTTACGCACCCTTGCTGTTGACGCTCCACGACGAACTCCATGCAGAAAGCAACGCTTTTGGAGCCTGTTCAATAATAACCTGTTCTGCATCTTGCCAGGCTGCAAACCGCGTAATGGCACGCTGAAAATCCTGAATAAATGAGGGGGTCAGACGTGTATTATCTTCCAGCCATAGGTTTTTAATCACGAGCTGGTTGGATTTACGCACCATGCGTGCATCCAGCCGTGCTTTAATCTGGCCGCGATGCAAGAAAGGCAATACGAAATAGCCATATTTACGTTTCGCTTCAGGCGTATAACACTCGATGCGGTAATCAAAATCGAACAGTTCTAGCACACGCTTACGATCCCATACCACGGGATCAAAAGGTGATAACAGTGCGCTGTGACTGGCGGAAAGAGGGGAATCAAGCAGCGAAAGAGAATCACGATGCAGCCACATTTCACCGAGCCCCGCCACGTTGACGGCCACAATGTCACCATTAGCCTGCATCTGCGTTAAAAAGGGTTTAAGCGCAACACGCTTTAGGCGGTAATAATCAGGCAACCAGGCGGCGCGAAAAATTCCCAGACTGCGAGCGCTATTGAGTAGCATGAGGCTGATCGCCTCAGTTTCATCAATGCTATGTAATTCATCTTGCCACTCAGGCATTACGCGGCTGCGTAAATCATAAACGCGTTGGAAATTTCGCCTTTCTGCTACCATCAATTCCCCTGCGCTAAAGAGATTTTCCAGATGCCGTTTATGCGGCTTCCATGCCCACCAGCCTGGTTTATGATTGTCGCCACTCGCAAAATCCGCAGCCCTTACAGGGCCATTTAGCCTGATGTGTTCAAGCAGATCGGTAATCTCTTGCTGATGTTCGCTCATCCAGGTTGCGTTATATTTCCAACCCAGTTTCTCGGGTGACAACATGCGATGACGCAGCAGTTTGTAATCCGCGCGAGGAATAAAGCACGCTTCATGCGCCCAGTATTCAAACAATTCGCCCTGCTTCAGCGCCTGCTCTAACCATGATGAGGGATAATGGCCAAGGCGGCTGAATAGCACCAGATAGGGACTTCGCGCCACGACATTAATGGTATCGATTTGCAGCAGTGACATACGCGAGACGCAATCAATAAGATCTTGAAAGCGTGCGCGGTGAAGAGGTGCGCGCAGCATTCCCTGCGCAGCAAGATGAAGATTTCGAGCCTGTTGTAACGAAAGTGAATGTGTAACGTTCATCCTCTTCCTTATCCGAGATCACCTGTAATTAATGATGCGGATCAGGCGAAGGTTTACGGCAAAGTTGTTCAATATCATTCAGCAAAGGCTCAACACCTTCACCCCGCAAATCAGCATCAACCGGTAAATACCACCAGTTTGGTTGCGCAAAAGCCCGACATTTCACCGCGTCTTTTTCTGTCATAAGCAGGTTCTGACCCGCTAAAAGCAAACGTGATAATTCATCTTTGCTGTAAGCATGATGATCGGCAAAGGCAATTTCCGCTAGTGGCGTCAAACCCTGCTGCTTGAGCGTAGTGAAAAAGCGAGGTGGATGGCCAATTCCGGCCATTGCCACAACATTTTCAAGCTGTTGGATGGATAGCTGCTCGCCAGTGAGTAAATTAGTCGCCTGACCGGGCTGTAAAAACATCGTCATTTCACCCGGCTGTGCTTCACCACCATTGACGATAATGGCATCTACTTCTTTGAGGCGTGAAGCTCGCTCACGCATCGGGCCTGCGGGTAGCCACCAACCGTTACCGAAACGACGTACGCCATCTACTACTACGATCTCTTTATCACGTTGCAACGCGTAGTGTTGTAATCCGTCATCAGTCACAACAACGTCAATGTCGCCACCTTCAAGCAATGCTTCAATAGCTAAACGTCGTTTCGGAGCCACCGCGACGAGTGCCCCGGTGCGCTGGGCAATAAGAACCGGTTCATCACCCGCTTGTTCGGTGGAGGTGTGAGCATTCACCCGCAGCGGGTAATGATCAGCTTTACCGCCGTATCCGCGTGAAACTACGCCGACCTGTAAGCCACGCTGTTGTAATGCTTGTACCAACCAGATCACCACAGGCGTTTTACCGTTACCGCCCGCGGTGAGATTCCCCACCACCACCACCGGAACCGGCGCTCGCCAACTTTTACGCCAGCCTCGTTGGTAGCTGTAACGAATCAAAGTAGAGATCGCCCCGTAGAGCAGGCTTAGTGGCCATAACAGCAACCACAGCGGCGATTGTCCACTCCAGATACGTTCAATCATTGGCCAAACTGCATTTTGTGAAGTTGAGCATAAGCCCCTTTCTCTGCCAGCAGCGTTGCGTGGGTTCCACGCTCTACGATCTGCCCATCTTCAACCACTACAATTTCATCGGCTTTTTCAATGGTAGAAAGGCGATGCGCGATAACCAATGAGGTACGGTTTTTCTGCAGTTCGTCCAACGCAGCTTGAATAGCGCGCTCTGATTCGGTATCAAGCGCTGACGTCGCTTCATCCAGAATCAATATCGGACAGTCACGCAGCAATGCACGCGCAATGGCAATACGTTGACGCTGACCACCTGATAGCAGCACACCATTCTCGCCAATGATCGTATCCAGACCGTTATCCATCTTGTTGATGAAGTCCATTGCATGCGCCATTGTTGCCGCTTTCTCAATCTCTTCACGGCTGTACTGTTCACTACGCGCATAAGCGATATTATTCGCAATCGTGTCGTTAAACAGATGTACATTTTGAGATACCAGCGCAACCTGGTTACGCAGCGAACGCAGCGTGTATTCACGTAAATCATGTCCATCCAACAAAATCTCACCCTGTTGAATGTCATAAAAGCGTGTCAGTAAGCTTGCCATGGTTGACTTACCTGAACCGGAACGTCCAACCAGCGCAACCGTTTTACCTGCAGGTAACGAGAGGTTGATGTTACGCAGCGCAGGTGTATCACGCCCTGGGTAAGTGAAGGTCACCTCGCGGAACTCAATGTCGCCTTTAGCGCGAGTGATTTCACGCGAGCCGTTGTCGTTTTCCTGCTCACTGTCGAGAATTGAGAACAGCGTTTGGCAAGCAGCCATGCCGCGCTGGAACTGGGCGTTAACGTTGGTCAGGGATTTCAGTGGGCGCATCAAGGCGATCATTGATGAAAACACGACGGTTATCGTACCGGCCGTTAATGTGTCCATTACGCTTGGAAAGCTCGCCGCATAGAGCACAAATGCTAATGCGAGTGAAGCGATCAGCTGAATCACCGGATCAGAGATGGATGAGGCTGAAACCAGCTTCATGCCCTGCTGACGCATGCGATTACTGACTTTGCCAAAGCGTTCAGATTCCACATCCTGACCGCCAAAGATCAACACTTCTTTATGGCCTTTAAGCATCTGTTCCGCGCTGGTTGTCACCTGCCCCATCGTGTTTTGCATGTTCTTACTGATGTTACGAAAGCGCTTAGAGACCAGTCTAATAGCAAACGAAACAACCGGAGCCAGCACAATCAGAATCAATGACAGCTGCCAGCTGTAATAGAACATCATGATAAACAGGCCGATAATTGATGCACCTTCACGCACTACAGTGACTAACGCACTTGAAGAAGAAGAGGCGACCTGTTCAGAATCGTAGGTAATACGCGACAGTAGTGTCCCGGTCGATTGCTGATCAAAAAAGGCGACCGGCATTCCCATCATGTGGCTAAACAATCGACGGCGCATTCTCATTACTACATTTCCCGAGACCCAAGAAATGCAATAGCTAGAGATATAGCTGGTTACGCCTCGTATCAGCATCAAGCCAATTACGGCTAACGGCATCCACAGCATCACTGATCTGTCTGCTTTGCCAAAGCCATCATCCAGTAAAGGCTTCAACAGTGAAAGCATCAGGGTGTCGCCTGCGGCATTGAGTATCAGGGCTATCGCAGCCACAAATAAACCCGCTTTATGCGGCGCGATCATCGGCCAGAGTCGACGAAATGTCTGCCAGGTTGAGAGATCTTTATCTTGATGCATTATTTATTCACGTTGTTGGAAATAGCCGGCCATTCTACCTGGATTCGCGTTTTACGCCAAACCACTGATGATACCAACGGGGCATTAATTGTTCCCTTAGCGTCGCAACACGCATTTCACCGTTATTAATGAAGAGACTTATTTGACCTGACTGACCTGTGTCAAACCAGTTAAAGCCCGTTTTTTGGTAATTTTCCAGTACCGATTTTGCAGGCATGCGCCAGGCGTTATAACGTGCTACGGAAGCCAGCGCAGCATGGCCATTCAGGCTTCGCAAGAACAATGATGATGAGGATGTTCGGCTACCATGATGCGGAACCTGCACGATATCGACGTTTAAATTATGCTTTTCTAACGCAACCAGTTGGCGCTCTGCTATCGCTTCTATATCGCCTGTGAGCAACAGTCGAACCTTCCCATCATCTACGCTGATCACGCATGAGTCGTTATTATTTCCAGATGCAGACGCGTTTATCGGCCACAAGACTTGAAAATGCAGCTGTTTCCATTGCCACTGAGTTCCGCGAATGCACGATAAATGTTCAACATTATTTAATGCGCTTCTCACTTGAATCTGCGGCCAGCGCTGTTTTATGGATTCAAGTCCGCCGCTGTGATCGAGATGTTTATGGCTGAGAATGATCTGCTGCAACTGCAATTGCTTACGCTCAAGCCAGGGAATGACAACGCGTCCTCCTGCATCATCTGTTTTCCAGCGTGGGCCGGTATCATACAAAATGGCTTCTCTGCCCTGACTGATTACGATACTTAAACCATGCCCAACATCTAACATATCGATTCGCCAGCCCTGTTCAATTTTCTCCTGACGGCTTAATAGCATTGCAATGGCGATAGCACAGCAGCTAAGTGGTGCACTAAAAAAGATTTGTGCCCGCCAGATAATTAACCCACCCCAAACAAGAAGCGCGAGCAATAAAGCGTTATGTAATGGCCACCAGCCAGTAGGAAGAAGCGTCAAAACATAGACAAGTCCACGCAATGTTGAGTCAGCACACCACCAGATGAGTACAGAGGCTGAGGAAAACGGCAGCATCATGGCAAGCAATATCAACGGAACGGTAATGAACGAGATAACCGGCACTGCAATCAAGTTGGCAACCAATGCCGTTACGCTGATGCCATTAAAAAGAGTGACCTGCAGCGGTGCCATTAAAATCATCATGCCAATCTGTAAATGCAATAATTGCAGCAATAACCAACGTCGCTGATGAAAACGAACCGGTAAAGGAAACCAGTGATACCAAATTAACAGCATGCCCACCGCTAAAGCTGAAAGCCAAAAACTCTCTGAAAGAACAGTTAATGGATCCGTAATTAATAGCAAGCCAATGCATAACGTCCATATTTGCCAGCCGTTTAGTTGAGCACCCGCAATACGCGTGGCTATCCAAATCGTTAATGCTAACAAGGCTCGCTGAGCAGGCGCGTGCCCGCCTGATAAACAAGTGTAAGTTGCAGCTAAAATCCAACTGGCGATAAGAGGAAACAGGTAACCGATGCGGTGTGCCGGTAAAAGAAATTGTATACCTCGCGCTAACAGCCACCCCACTCCACCCGCTAGCGCTATATGCATACCTGAAATGGCCATGAGATGTGCAGTTCCGGTGTCACGCAACAGCTGACGAGTCGTTTTGCTGAGGTCATTGCGGATGCCAAAAGCCAGAGCCTTAAGCGTGGCCTGTTGCGAAAGAAACCCGATTTGCGCCTCATGATGTTTAATGAATTGCCAGCGCCAACTACATGCGGATGATTCCGCATCTTGTTTTATGATTCGCCCCTGCAGTGGGGTGTGATTAGCCAATGCAAAACGCTGGTTATCAAACTCTCCTTCGTTTAACCGTGCATGCACTGCACGCAGCCGAAGTTGCATGCTCCAGCGCTGTCCGGGGCAATACTTTTGGCTATCACTATCAAATGAGAGCCAGGCAAAACGTGGGGGGAAAATAAAGTGATCTCCCTCTTTTAAAAGCCTGACTTTAATTTGTTTATTTTCCTGACGAACCTCATCAACAAGGACATAGAACTGTTGAGGCTTGATAGTCAGCTTTTCAATATCATCAACGATCAGGCGAGCATCGTGAAGCATCCACACCAGTAACAAGAGCGCAATGCCCGCTATACGTATTGGTTGTATACGGAACTGCAGTAAAACGGCCGCAGCACAGAATAAAGCGAGCAAAATTCCCGTTGCTGGCAGTTGAGGCAACACCAGTAAAGGGAGAGCGGCGATAATCGTTATTCGAGCTAATGCAGTCCATGTCAACATAATGCAATCCATCTAAATGATTTCAGCAGTTTGACAAGCTATGACGTATTTAAAAGGTGGGATTTAAGACTTTGGACGCTGTTATGTAGGAAGAGTGATGCTTTGCATCTTGCAGAACGTTGATTTGGACGTTGACTCGCAAAAAGAATTTAAAGCAAAAAAAAACGACATCCAAAGATGTCGTTTATGCGATTCGGTATCGGCTTAACCGTAGATATTTGCACGATCACGCAATTCTTTGCCTGGCTTGAAGTGGGGAACATACTTACCTTCCAGATCCACTTTGTCACCCGTTTTAGGGTTACGGCCCGTGCGCGGTGCGCGATAATGCAATGAAAAGCTGCCGAATCCCCGGATTTCAATGCGTTCGCCCTGTGCCAACGTTGTGGCCATGTGCTCAAGCATTTCTTTTACCGCATCCTCAACGACTTTCGCCGGTATATGAGTATGCTGGCCCGCCAGTCTTTCAATGAGTTCTGACTTGGTCATTTAACCTCCGGTTAATCCCTATTGGAATGTATGACAGCCTTTTACCGAAACCGGGCGGTTTCCCGCCCGGTGCGTTAAGACGATTACTCGCCTTTCGCCGCTTTGAACGCTTCAGCCATAGCGCTAGAGAAGTTGCTTTCTTCCTGTTTGGTGTTAACAGTATTGATAGCTTCTTTCTCGTCAGCCTGGTCTTTCGCACGAACAGACAGGCTAACTACGCGGTTTTTACGATCAACACCGGTGAATTTAGCTTCAACATCGTCGCCAACATTCAGAACCAGAGTTGCGTCTTCAACGCGGTCAAGCGAAGCTTCAGAAGCGCGCAGGTAACCTTCAACGCCGTCTGCTAATTCAACTGTAGCACCTTTAGCATCAACTGCAGTCACTTTACCGGTGACGATTGCACCTTTCTTATTCAAAGTGATGTAGTTGTTGAACGGATCTTCTGCCAGCTGTTTAACGCCCAGTGAGATACGCTCGCGCTCTGCATCAACCTGCAGTACAACAGCAGCGATTTCGTCGCCTTTTTTGTACTCACGAACGGCTTCTTCGCCAGTCGCGTTCCAGGAGATGTCAGACAGGTGAACCAGACCGTCGATGCCGCCGTCCAGGCCGATGAAGATACCGAAATCAGTGATTGACTTGATTTTACCTTCAACGCGATCGCCTTTGTTGTGGGTCTCTGCGAACTGCTGCCATGGGTTAGATTTGCACTGCTTCAGACCCAGGGAGATACGACGACGCTCTTCATCGATGTCCAGAACCATAACTTCAACCACATCGCCTACGTTTACAACTTTAGACGGATGGATGTTTTTGTTGGTCCAGTCCATTTCTGAAACGTGTACCAGACCTTCAACGCCTTCTTCGATTTCAACGAAGCAGCCGTAATCAGTCAGGTTGGTAACACGACCAGTCAGCTTGGTGCCTTCTGGATAGCGCTTAGCGATAGCAACCCATGGATCTTCGCCCAGCTGTTTCAGGCCCAGAGACACACGAGTACGCTCGCGGTCGAACTTCAGCACTTTAACAGTGATTTCGTCGCCCACGTTCACGATTTCGCTTGGATGCTTAACGCGTTTCCACGCCATATCAGTGATATGCAGCAGGCCGTCAACGCCACCCAGATCAACGAATGCACCGTAGTCAGTAAGGTTCTTAACGATACCTTTAACTTCCATGCCTTCCTGCAGGTTTTCCAGCAGCTGATCGCGCTCAGCACTGTTCTCAGATTCGATAACAGCACGACGTGAAACCACGACGTTGTTACGCTTCTGATCAAGCTTGATTACTTTGAATTCAAGCTCTTTGCCTTCCAGGTGCAGAGTGTCGCGAACTGGACGTACGTCAACCAGTGAACCTGGCAGGAACGCACGAATACCGTTCAGCTCAACAGTGAAGCCGCCCTTGACTTTGCCGTTGATAACACCGGTAACAGTTTCTGCTTCTTCGTAAGCTTTTTCCAGCGTGATCCAAGCTTCGTGACGTTTAGCTTTCTCACGGGACAGCAGGGTTTCACCGAAGCCGTCTTCTACTGCGTCCAGAGCAACGTCAACTTCGTCGCCAACCTGGATTTCCAGTTCGCCGGCTGCGTTCTTGAACTGCTCTGCAGGAATTGCAGATTCAGATTTCAGGCCCGCATCAACCAGAACTACGTCTTTGTCAATTGAGACAACAACGCCACGAACGATGGAACCCGGGCGGGTTTCGATTTCTTTCAGGGATTCTTCAAATAGTTGAGCAAAAGATTCAGTCATATTGATAATCTTCAGGATTCTTCAATTTAACGTCCATCTGACTTCATGTCGGATGGGGTTGTTTCACATGCCCAGCACCGGGTCCTTGGTACAGGGTTATTAAATTCTGTCACACCGAGATATTAAATGCCCAATTTTTCACGAGCATATTTCAATGCTTTATCGATAACTTGCTCGATAGACATTTGCGTTGAGTCCAGAACCAAAGCATCTTGCGCAGGAACTAAAGGCGCAATTGCACGGTTGCGATCACGATCATCGCGCTCTTTTATCTCGGCTAAAAGGCGATCAAAGTTAACATTAAAGCCCTTCTCCTGCAACTGTAGCATACGGCGGTGAGCACGTTCTTCCGAACTTGCATCCAGGAAGATTTTTACCGGTGCATCTGGGAAAACAACGGTTCCCATGTCACGTCCGTCGGCAATCAATCCTGGCGCTTCGCGAAAACCGCGCTGACGTCGCAGCAGAGCCTCACGAACACGTGGAAAAGCCGCAACACGCGAAGCAGTATTACTCACTTCCTGAGTACGGATTTCACCGGTTACCTCTTCTCCTTCAAGGATGACCTGCATTTCCCCACTTTGCGATACAAAGCGCACATCAAGGTGAGCGGCAATCGGAACCAGCGCTTCTTCTGATTCAATATCAACTTGATGGTGTAATGCAGCCAGCGCCAGAACACGATAAATCGCGCCCGAGTCAAGCAGATGCCATTGCAAGGATTCAGCCATCGCTTTGCACAGGGTGCCTTTTCCCGCACCGCTTGGTCCATCAATAGTTATAACCGGGGCAGTCGCCGTCATTATTCTCTCCTGTTACCGCGCGTCTTTTGGCTTTTGAGCCCTAATAATGGCAAGCATTATACGCGGCCTGAGCCAGCTTAGTTACCCCTTAGCGTAGACGGCGTTAGAAATTACAGGTAAATCAGAGGATTTCTGGCGAGGCACTGCCATTTAAAAGAAGGAATCCGACGCATGGAACGTCGGATTATGATTATCAGGCGTTATGACTAATCTTAGCCAACTGTTCGAAATAATCAGGGAACGTTTTAGCCGTACAACCTGGATCGAGGATGGTTACTGGTGTATCGGAGAGCGCCACCAGTGAAAAACACATTGCCATGCGGTGATCGTTATATGTACCAATGTCAGCATGTGTTAATGAGGTTGGCGGCGTGATACGGATGTAATCATGGCCCTCTTCAACTTCAGCTCCCACTTTGCGTAATTCAATCGCCATTGCGGCCAAACGGTCGGTTTCTTTTACACGCCAGTTGTAAATATTACGCAGCTGGGTTGTACCTTCTGCAAATAATGCTGCAGTAGCAATAGTCATTGCCGCATCAGGAATATGGTTCATATCCATATCAATAGCCTGCAATTTTCCAGCGGTGCAGGCAATGTAGTCATCGCCCCATTCAACGTGCGCGCCCATTTTTTCCAGCACATCCGCAAAATGAATATCGCCCTGCACACTATTACGGCCAATGCCTGTAACGCGCACCGTGCCACCTTTAATGGCTGCCGCAGCCAGGAAATAAGAAGCCGACGAGGCATCGCCTTCAACCAGATAGTCGCCTGGCGACTGGTACTGTTGTTGACCTTTAATGATGAAACGCTGGTAACCTTGGTTTTCAACATCAACCCCAAAGCTGCGCATCAGATGCAAAGTGATATCAATATAAGGCTTAGAAACCAGCTCGCCTTTAATATTGATAGAAGTATCCTGCTCGGCCAAGGGTGCCGTCATTAGCAATGCGGTCAAAAACTGGCTGGATACACTTCCATCGACACTGACTTCACCACCCGTAAACCCACCTTGCAGATGAATTGGAGGATAATCATTGTTTTCAAGGTAGTCGATTTTTGCTCCGCCCTGACGTAAAGCATCAACCAGGTGTCCAATTGGGCGCTCTTTCATCCGAGGCTCACCCGTCAATACAACATCTTGCTGGCCCAGGCAGAGTGCGGCTGCAAGCGGACGCATTGCTGTACCCGCGTTGCCTAAAAATAACTCCAGTGGTTCAGATGAGAGTAGCGGCCCTGCGTTTCCCGTGACTTCACAAACAGTACGATCATCAGAAAGAGAGTAACTCACACCCAGCGCTTTAAGCGCATTCAGCATATGCTTGATATCATCGCTGTCGAGCAAATTAGTCAGTCGGGTGGTGCCTTTTGCCAGTGCAGCTAGTAACAATGCACGGTTCGACACGCTTTTAGAGCCAGGCAAGTTAACGGTACCGTCAACGCGCGCAATGGGTTGTAAAGTCAGGGAGTCCTGCATGTGAAACGAAATCCTCAAAAAAATACGAAAACCCCGCCTGAAGACGGGGTCTGGTGCCAACATTCAGGCTGGCATGTCATTGATAATCAGCCGTGGCGACGTTCAAAATCAATCATGAAATCGGTTAAGGCTTTGACACCCTCTAAAGGCATTGCATTGTAAATGGAGGCTCGCATGCCGCCTACAACACGATGGCCTTTCAGAGCATGCAAGCCAACTTTCAATGACTCATCCAGAAAGACTTTATCCAACGATGCATCAGCTAACTGGAATGGAATATTCATGCGTGAACGGTTTTTAGTCGCGACATCATTGCGATAAAAATCACTCTTGTCGATCAGGCCATACAGCAAGTCAGCTTTAGCTTGATTGATCTTATCTATCTCACCGACGCCGCCCTTCTCTTTTAGCCATTTAAAGACCAGACCTGAAAGATACCAGGCAAAGGTTGGCGGTGTATTAAACATTGAACCATTTTCCGCTAAAACCTGGTAATCAAGAATTGACGGAACGTAAGGGTGCGCTTTGCCTAACAAGTCTTCACGCACGATGACCAAGGTCAAACCCGCAGGCCCGACATTTTTTTGGGCGCCAGCGTAAATCACACCATAGCGATTAACATCGATAGGACGAGACAGGATGGTCGAAGAAAAATCGGCGACGACGATTTTATTACCAAAATCGGGTTGCTCATCAATAGCAATACCATCAATGGTTTCGTTAGGGCAAAAATGCACATAAGCCGCATCGTCACTCAGATCCCACTCGCTCATCGGCAAAATGGCACGTTTGCCATCGAGTGTGGTTTTCACATCAAGCGTACGTGGTGAACAATATTTTTCGGCTTCTTTAATTGCGCTATGCGCCCAGTAGCCGCCGTCAACATAATCAGCGCTGGATGCATTTCCTAAGAGATTGCCGGGTATAGCAGCGAATTGTGCACGTGCACCGCCGTGGCAGAATAAAACTTTGTAGTTAGCGGGTATTTTCAGCAGATCACGGAAGTCCTGTTCGGCTTCTTCTGCTACCTGCATAAACTCTTTACTGCGATGACTTATCTCCATTACGGAAGTACCCAAGCCATGCCAGTTTGTCAGTTCTTGTTCTGCACGACGGAGCACTTCTGCCGGCAGCATCGCTGGGCCGGAGCTAAAATTATAAACTTGCGTCATTTCCCCTCACCACTGTCATATCGAACGGTTATGAATAACGTATCGGTTTTATCACTGCCTCTCGGTGGCTGCAATCACAAATCGGGCAGCCATCACATTTTCTGAATTTGCCGCTCGGGAGGTTATGTTAGTTATACAAAGCACAACGAAATATTATGAGGCTGCTCGAGTGTCATGATTTTACGGGTGGGTTAATAAGTAGAAGTGTGAAGAATAGCCAGGAGAAATTTATGACACCTTAATAGCGAACAAGCAGTAAAGTCCGTATCATTGCGCGCTTTACGCACACCTAAAACAGAGAGAGCGGCACCATGACGCAAACTTTTATCCCAGGCAAAGATGCCGCATTGGAAGATTCCATCACTCGCTTCCAGCAGAAACTGCAGGACCTTGGCTTTAATATTGAAGAAGCCTCTTGGCTAAATCCTGTCCCGCATGTCTGGTCTGTACATATTCGTGACCGTGATTGCCCCCTTTGCTTTACCAATGGTAAAGGTGCCAGCAAAAAAGCGGCTTTGGCTTCCGCTTTAGGTGAATATTTCGAGCGCCTCTCAACTAACTACTTTTTTGCTGACTTCTGGTTAGGACATTCCATCGCGAATGGCGATTTTGTCCATTATCCCAATGAGAAATGGTTCCCATTACCTGTAGACGATACTCTCCCTGAAGGCATTCTTGATAATCGCCTTCGTGCTTTCTACGATCCCGACAATGCGTTGGTTGGTTCTGAACTCATCGATTTGCAGTCAGGAAACAGCGAGCGCGGTATCTGCGCCCTGCCATTTACTCGCCAGTCCGATCAAGAAACCGTCTATATCCCGATGAACATTATCGGCAATCTCTACGTTTCAAACGGGATGTCTGCTGGTAATACTGCGAATGAAGCTCGCGTTCAGGGTTTGTCAGAAGTCTTTGAACGTTACATTAAAAATCGCATCATAGCCGAGGCGATCAGCCTGCCCGCCATTCCAGATGAAGTTATGCAGCGTTACCCAGGCGTGATTGAAGCTATCGCTCGCCTTGAAGACGAAGGTTTTCCAATTTTTGCTTATGATGCCTCGCTGGGCGGTAAATATCCGGTCATCTGTGTCGTCTTGTTCAACCCGGAAAATGGGACTTGTTTTGCCTCTTTCGGTGCTCACCCAGATTTTGGTGTTGCGCTTGAGCGTACCGTAACCGAGTTATTGCAAGGCCGTAGCCTGAAAGATTTAGATGTCTTTACGCCTCCAACATTCGATGATGAAGAAGTGGCAGAACATGCCAACTTAGAAACGCACTTTATTGATTCAAGTGGTTTAATTTCATGGGATATGTTCAAAGAAACAGCAGACTATCCTTTCGTTGACTGGAAATTTGACGGCACGACCGAGCAAGAGTTCGACACGTTAATGGCAATTTTCCGCAGCGAAAATCAGGAAGTCTATATTGCCGACTATGAACATTTAAGTGTTTATGCTTGCCGCATTATTGTGCCTGGCATGTCTGATATTTATCCAGCAGAAGATTTGTTGCTGGCCAATAACAGCATGGGTGCTGGCATTCGTGAAACGTTATTGGCTTTGCCAGAAAGTAACTGGAATCCAGAGGAATATTTGGATTTGATCGCCCAACTGGATGAAGAAGGCTTTGACGATTTTACTCGCGTCCGCGAGCTACTGGGTTTGGCAACCGGAAAAGATAATGGTTGGTATACGCTGCGCATCGGGGAACTTAAGGCGATGTTAGCATTGGCGGGCGGTGATTTAGATCAGGCACTGATCTGGACTGAATGGACGATGGAGTTTAACAGCTCAATCTTCACGCCAGAGCGTGCAAACTACTATCGCTGCTTGCAAACTCTCTTACTGCTGGCAATGGAAGATGAGCGTGATCCGCTTCAGTATCATCATGCCTTCACTCGTATGTATGGCGCAAAAGCGGTTGAAGCTGCCTCGGCAGCGATCAGTGGCGAAGCACCGTTTAATGGACTGCAACCCGTTGATAATGACTTGAAAGCTTTTCCGGCACATCAGTCATTACTTGCTGCCTACGAAAAGTTGCAAAATGCCAAGCGTCTTTATTGGCAAAATAAATAATCACTGCTGTTTTGTGATTTATAAAAAACGCTAAAAACGAAATTTAGGCACTGATATTTTGAAGTGCCTTTTTTTCAAATCGCCTCAAGAATTCGGTGTGAAAAATAAAACCATCCTATTGAAAAAGCACTCTTTCATTTAACACCTTACTATCAATTAAAAAACATTCTTGTCGTATAAAAAGCACCATTAAAATAATTTAAAAAAATATTTTATATTTTAAAAATATTTTTTATCTTTGTTTTCAATAGATTGAATGAAATAAACAGTAATTTATTACCTTCCAAATCCCATCACCTCGGCAAACATGATCCATATCAATTTCTAACCTATACTCCTTTGTTACTATTTTCACAGACATCTTTTGGAGAGAGTTAGTGTGAAAGCTGACAACCCTTTTAATTTATTGCTACCAGCCGCAACGGCAAAAGTTGCTGAAGAAGCCGGGGTTTATAAAGCAACCAAACATCCTTTTACGACTTTCTTCTTAGCCATAACCGCTGGCGTTTTTATTTCAATTGCTTTCGTCTTTTATATTACTGCTACAACAGGCAGTGCCGGCATGTCGTATGGCATCGCGAAACTGATTGGTGGTATCTGTTTTTCACTCGGTTTGATTCTCGTCGTAGTCGGCGGAGCAGACCTCTTTACCTCAACAGTATTAATTGTCGTTGCTAAAGCAAGCGGACGTATAAGCTGGGGGCAGCTAGCGCGTAACTGGATCAACGTTTATATCGGTAATTTGGTTGGTGCTCTGTTTTTCGTCGCATTGATGTGGTTTGCAAGTCAACACATGGCCGCCAACGGCGCATGGGGTATGAATGTCTTACAAACAGCCGACCATAAAATGCATCACACTTTTATCGAAGCCGTTTGTTTAGGGATCCTTGCTAACTTATTAGTCTGCCTGGCAGTTTGGATGAGTTATTCCGGTCGAACACTAACAGATAAAATAGTGGTGATGATTCTACCGGTTGCCATGTTTGTCGCCAGTGGCTTTGAGCACAGCATTGCAAACATGTTTCTGATTCCTTTCGCCATCGTCATTCGCGATTTTGCTGGTCCAGAGTTTTGGCAGGCAACCGGCGCCAGCGCATCGCAATTTCAAGCGCTCTCCGTCAATAACTTCATTTTCGACAATCTGATTCCAGTCACCCTTGGCAATATCATTGGTGGTGGTCTGCTGGTCGGGTTGACTTACTGGGTCATCTATTTACGTGACGGTGACTCGGTGCATTAACAGTATCCGGACGGCACAAGGTATTTCCTTATGCTTGAATGTGAAAGTCTTCTTAGATAAGGCAGGTATATCATGACCGAACTTAATGCAAAACTGGCTTCGGCCTGGGAAGGATTCGCTGAGGGCGAATGGCAAAATCGCGTCGACGTACGTGATTTTATTCAAAAAAACTACACGCCTTATGATGGTGATGAATCATTTCTTTCCGGCGCAACACAAGCAACCACTCAGCTGTGGGATAGCGTGCTGGAAGGCATCAAAATTGAAAACCGCACCCATGCGCCGGTAGATTTCGACACCGATCTTGCTTCTACTATTACTTCTCACGATGCAGGCTATATCAATAAGTCTTTAGAAAAAATTGTCGGCTTGCAGACTGAAGCACCACTAAAACGCGCCATCATCCCTTTTGGCGGCATCAAAATGGTCGAAGGGTCATGCAAAGTATATGGCCGTGAACTTGATGCCGGCCTGAAAAAAGTCTTTACCGAATATCGAAAAACGCATAACCAAGGCGTGTTTGATGTTTATACGCCGGACATTATGCGCTGCCGTAAATCGGGTATTTTGACAGGCTTACCTGATGCTTATGGTCGCGGCCGCATTATCGGTGATTATCGACGCGTAGCGCTGTATGGCATTGATTACTTGATGGCTGATAAATTCTCGCAATTTGCCTCTCTGCAAAATGACCTTGAAAATGGCGTCAACCTCGAAGCAACCATTCGTTTGCGTGAAGAGATTTCAGATCAACATCGCGCATTAGGTCAGATCAAAGAGATGGCGGCTAAATATGGCCACGACATCTCGGGTCCGGCAACCAATGCAATCGAAGCTGTTCAGTGGACCTATTATGGCTATTTGGCCGCTGTTAAATCACAGAATGGTGCAGCCATGTCTTTTGGCCGCGTTTCGACATTCCTTGATGTCTATATCGAACGCGATCTGCAAGCTGGCAAGTTAAACGAAGAGCAGGCTCAAGAACTGATTGACCATTTGGTGATGAAACTGCGTATGGTGCGTTTCCTTCGTACACCAGAATATGATGAGCTTTTCTCGGGTGATCCTATCTGGGCAACCGAATCCCTCGCCGGTATGGGTGTAGATGGACGTACGCTGGTCAGCAAAAGTACTTTCCGCTTCCTGAATACGCTTTACACCATGGGACCTTCACCAGAACCGAATATGACCATCTTGTGGTCAGAAAAATTACCCATCAACTTTAAAAAATACGCAGCTAAAGTTTCCATCGATACGTCATCTTTGCAGTATGAAAATGATGATTTGATGCGCGCAGATTTCGACAATGATGACTACGCCATCGCCTGTTGTGTAAGCCCGATGATTGTTGGCAAGCAAATGCAGTTCTTTGGCGCACGCGCCAATCTGGCAAAAACGCTGCTTTATGCAATCAATGGCGGCGTTGATGAAAAACTGAAAATGCAGGTAGGCCCGAAAGGCGACAAAATTACCGATGATGTGTTGGATTTCGACACCGTCATGGAGCGTCTTGATCACTTCATGGATTGGCTGGCCAAACAGTATGTTACTTCACTGAACATTATCCATTACATGCACGATAAGTACAGCTATGAAGCATCGTTGATGGCGCTGCATGATCGTGACGTTTACCGCACCATGGCTTGTGGTATCGCAGGCTTGTCAGTAGCAGCAGACTCATTGTCCGCGATTAAATATGCCAAAGTGAAACCAGTTCGCGATGAAGACGGTTTGGCGATCGATTTCGACATTGAAGGTGAATATCCGCAGTTTGGTAACAATGACTCACGTGTGGATGATTTGGCCTGTGATTTAGTAGAACGCTTCATGAAAAAAATCCAGAAGCTGTCAACTTATCGTAATGCGGTGCCAACTCAATCAGTTCTGACTATTACGTCAAACGTGGTTTACGGTAAGAAAACCGGTAACACACCAGATGGTCGTCGTGCTGGCGCGCCATTCGGACCGGGTGCTAACCCAATGCATGGACGCGATCAGAAAGGCGCTGTTGCTTCTTTGACTTCCGTAGCGAAACTCCCCTTTGCCTACGCTAAAGATGGTATTTCTTACACCTTCTCTATTGTGCCAAATGCGCTGGGTAAAGACGATAACGTACGTAAAGCTAACCTGGCAGGTTTGATGGATGGTTACTTCCATCATGAAGCTGACATTGAAGGCGGCCAACATCTTAATGTGAATGTGATGAACCGTGAAATGTTGTTAGACGCTATGGAGCATCCAGAAAAATATCCGCAGCTCACCATTCGTGTTTCGGGTTATGCGGTTCGCTTTAACTCGCTGACAAAAGAACAGCAGCAAGACGTGATTACGCGTACCTTCACGCAGTCACTTTAAAAATTCAGCTTTAAAATCGTTAAAAAGGCTCCTTTTGGAGCCTTTTATACAAAGTCTGCTTTGGTTGCTCTCTTAACAGGAAGCAACCAAAATTGATTTAATGTTTTAAGCGCGACAAAGATTGTGCTGCCTGCTTCAGCAGGCCTACCTGGAGAATACATCGCAATGTCAATCACCGGTCGTATCCACTCATTCGAATCGTGCGGTACCGTTGATGGTCCCGGCATCCGCTTCATCACTTTCTTTCAAGGCTGCTTGATGCGCTGCCTTTATTGCCACAACCGTGATACCTGGGACACCCATGGTGGTAAAGAGATCACAGTGGAAGAATTGATGGCGGATGTTTTATCGTACCGCCATTTCATGAACGCATCGGGAGGCGGAGTCACCGCATCGGGCGGCGAAGCGATTCTACAGGCAGAATTTGTCCGTGATTGGTTTCGGGCCTGTCAGGCTGAAGGCATTCATACCTGCCTTGACACCAATGGGTTTGTGCGTCGTTATGATCCGGTTATAGATGAATTGTTAGATGCAACCGATCTGGTGATGCTCGATCTGAAGCAAATGAATGATGATATACACCAGAACCTGGTGGGTGTTTCTAACCACCGTACGCTCGACTTTGCTCGCTATTTGCAGAAGAAAGACAAGCGAACGTGGATACGTTTTGTCGTGGTTCCTGGGTATTCCGATGATGATGATTCTGTTCATCGCCTTGGCGAGTTTACTAAGGATATGCAGAATGTTGAGAAAATCGAACTGCTTCCCTACCACGAACTGGGCAAACACAAATGGATTGCCATGGGTGAAGAGTACAAACTTGACGGTGTAAAACCCCCGTCAAAAGAGACTATGGAACGCGTAAAAAACATTCTTGCGAGCTACGGTCACAACGTCATGTACTAACTGACACGCACAAAAAAGGGAGCGATTCGCTCCCTTTTTCATGTCTATGACCCGATTTTAGGCATGTGCCACGGGTGTTGCCTGCTGATCGGCTTTGCGCAGCAGCATCACTAAGTAAACCAGCGCAACCGCCGCTATCATAACAAACAGCAAACGGTCAGAGTAATTTTGCATCAGCATAGCTGTCATGCTCGGACCCGCGAGACTGCCCGCCGTATAACTCATCAGTAACGCTTGGTTCATTGCAACAAGCTCATGATGGGCAACGGTTTCGCATGCCCATGACATTGCGACCGGATAAAGCGTAAAACCCGCCAGTCCCAGTACGAACAGCGCAGGTGCCATTGCAGCATTTGCTAACATAGCAATCGCACCGAGAATGACCACAAAGACCTGAACCCGCAGAACTAACATGCGACCAAAGCGATCGGCAAGTTTGCCTACTGGCCACTGTCCCACAATACCTGCGCTTACCAGCAATGCCATCCAGTATCCGACGTTCGCATCGCTCATGCCTTGATGTGAGAGATACAGCGGCATCAGGCCATATAGTGAGCCTAATAAGATGCCAGAAATAATGCAGCCGTTGATACCCAGGCGAGAATTGCGACGACGCAACATCGGCCAGATACGACCTGGCGCCGCTTCAGCTGATTCGCTTTCTGAAGAAACACGCGTGAAAATCAAGGGTAATACGGCGCAAATAACCAGCGCTGTAACCCAAGGGATAACACTCAGAACTTCAGTCGAAACTTTACTCACCAGCAACTGCCCAGCGACCGTACCGAGATAGTAAACAATCATATAAGCGGCAAGAAGTTGACCACGGTTACGTACCGTACCGCTGCACAGTAATGCGCTCTCTACTACGACCCACATTAATGCGCAGCCGACGCCAGCAATAAAACGCAACGAAGTCCAGGCCCAAAAACCATCAAGCAGCACAAGACACACTGTGGCCACCGCAAATAACAGCGTGGCGAAATAGTAGCTCCGATTAAAACCGTGCTTTTTAATTAACCATCCCGCTAAAAGCGTGCCCGCTAAATTACCGGTGTAATAGGAGGAACTGACCATGCCTACTTGCCATGTAGCCAGCAAGTCATGCGTAAGCCACAATGGGACGAGCGTGTTAAGTACTGCTATTGAAACCGTCATTAACAGCAAGCCGCAAAGCAGCAACATCACAGGACGTGACCAGGTAGACATAGTGGATAAAACCAAAAGAAATGAAGGAAATTGCGCGCAGTTTGCCATTGCCTTTTTTAAAGTCAACGGCAAAAAAAAGGTGCAGCACATTTTGCTGCTTAACAATTTAATTTACTAATCTTCAGTAGGTTACAGCACGGTTAATGATGCTATAGAATTTTTCTATCTCTATGAATAATGAGATTATTAAGCTTTACGATGAATAAAGCGTCGATAACGTTTATTTGTGATAAGTTCCCGCTGCTAACTAACTTAATTGACGTTCTAAAGGCATAAAAAAACCCGGCAAAACCGGGTTCTGTTTATCTGAAATTTATCAGCCGATGAATTCAATCCCTTTCATATAGGGGCGCAATACATCGGGTACCGCAATGCGACCATCAGCCTGTTGATAGTTTTCCAGGACCGCAACTAATGTACGGCCTACCGCCAGTCCAGAACCGTTCAGGGTATGAACCAGACGCGGCTTTTTCTCTTGCTTGCTACGGCAGCGAGCTTGCATGCGACGTGCCTGGAAATCACCCATGTTCGAGCAGGAAGAGATCTCACGATAGGTATCTTGCGCAGGCAACCATACTTCGAGGTCATAAGTTTTGGTTGAACCAAAGCCCATGTCGCCAGTACACAACAACACTTTACGATAAGGAAGATTCAGCAACTGCAGAACTTTCTCAGCGTGGCCTACCAACTCTTCAAGCGCATCCATGGAAGTTTCAGGCGCCACAACCTGCACCATTTCAACTTTGTCGAACTGATGCATACGAATCAAACCACGCGTATCGCGACCATAAGAACCCGCTTCCGAACGGAAACAAGGTGTATGGGCTGCCAGTTTGATTGGCAACGTTTCTTCTTCAAGAATTTCGTCGCGAACCAGGTTGGTTAATGGCACTTCAGCGGTAGGAATCAGAGCATAATTACTGCTGTCTGATTCTTCTTCCAGCGGCTTAGTGTGAAACAGATCTTCGCCAAATTTTGGTAACTGACCGGTGCCATATAACGTCTCATGGTTGACGAGATAAGGCACGTAAGTTTCAAGATAACCATGCTGCTCGCTATGAAGATCAAGCATGAACTGGCTAAGTGCACGGTGCAGTCGAGCGATTTGACCTTGCATCACGACAAAACGTGAACCGGTAAGTTTAACCGCTGCAGCAAAATCCAGACCTTTTGCTGCTTCACCGAGCTCAACATGATCTTTTACCTGAAAATCAAACTGGCGCGGCTCGCCCCAGCGGCTGACTTCCTGATTTTCAGTTTCATCTTTGCCCAGCGGAACTTCATCTGCAGGCAGATTAGGTAGCGCCAGCGCGAAATCACGAATTTGGTTTTGCAGCTCATCTAGCTCTGCTTTTGCAGCATCCAGACGTTCACCCAGCACATTGACTTCCAGACGCAGCGGCTCGATATCTTCCCCACGGGATTTGGCCTGACCGATAGATTTGGATCGAGAATTACGCTCGGCTTGCAGATTTTCAGTTTCGACCTGCAGCACTTTACGACGCTCTTCAAGGGAGCGCAGCGTATCCACATCCAGTTTAAATCCTCGGCGTGCCAGTTTTTCTGCGACTGCGTCTGGCTCATTACGCAGCAGATTGGGATCGAGCATGCTTATCCTGTGTAATTAAAGTTGATTGAATGAAGGGACGTGCTCCAGCTGGAACACGTTGAAATCCTTGCCCACATTACCGCAACGTCTGTTTTAGCGGTAGCGTTTTGTCGGGCTATTTTGATCCTGCTCAGCAAGCCAGGCGAGCTTTTCGCCAATTTTACCTTCAAGGCCACGCGAAGTTGGACGGTAATAGTGCGTTTGGGCCATTTCAGGTGGAAAGTAGACTTCACCGGCAGCATACGCATTCACTTCATCGTGCGCGTAACGGTACTCTTTGCCGAGCCCCATCTCTTTCATCAATTTGGTCGGCGCATTGCGCAAATGCTCAGGCACATCATAATCCGGGTTATCACGCGCATCGCGCATCGCAGCTTTAAAAGCTGTATAAACAGCGTTGCTTTTTGGCGCACACGCCAGATAAACAATCGCCTGAGCAATGGCACGTTCCCCTTCTGCTGGACCGACGCGAGTAAAGCAATCCCAGGCAGCGATGGCGACCTGCATGCCACGCGGATCAGCATTCCCCACATCTTCAGAAGCGATTGCCAGCAGTCGACGTGCGATATAAAGCGGGTCGCCGCCTGCAGTAATAATGCGAGCGTACCAATACAACGCTGCATCCGGGGCAGAACCGCGAATTGATTTATGCAGCGCTGAAATCAGATCGTAAAAGCGATCGCCTTTATTATCGAAACGCGCTGCACGTTCACCTGACACTTCATTGAGTAACTGCGGCGTGAGTTCTCGCAGACCAGATGCATTGGCTTCCGCCATATCCGCCATCATTTCAAGCGTATTTAAGGCGCGTCTGGCGTCGCCATTCACCAGTTCAGCAATCATGCGGCGAGTATTATTAGGCAATACAATGTCACTGTTGCCATAACCCCGCTCTTTATCCTGCATGGCTTGATTCAGAACCTGTTCAATATCATCACTGGATAAAGATTTAAGAAGATATACGCGTGCGCGTGATAACAGCGCCGAATTTAGTTCAAACGACGGGTTTTCAGTGGTGGCGCCAATAAAGGTAATGGTGCCATCTTCAATGTGCGGCAAAAAAGCGTCTTGCTGGCTTTTGTTAAAACGATGCACCTCATCGACAAACAGGATAGTACGCCGTCCAACTTGCTTACTTTGACGTGCTCGCTCAATCGCCTCACGAATCTCTTTAACGCCCGACGTCACGGCTGAAATACGTTCAACGTCGGCATTACCATAATGCGCAATAATTTCTGCTAACGTGGTTTTACCTGTGCCCGGTGGCCCCCAAAGAATCATTGAGTGCAGATGACCGGCTTCGATAGCGCGTGGCAACGGTTTACCCGCTGCCAGCAGATGTTGCTGACCAATGTACTGTTTCAATGTTTCTGGCCGCATACGTGCGGCCAGAGGTTTAAAATCTTCGGTGGAAAAATCCAGAGACAGAGTACTCACCGCAACCTCACTGACGTTGATCGTCCACCGTTACGCCTTTAGGCGGTGTGAACGTAAATTTGTCCGGGCTTATCGCACCGTTTTTCTGGCTCTTCAGCTGGTAGTTACTGCGTTGACCATCTTGCTCAATAGCGCTGAACTGATTAATGGTGCCAGCCGGAGTCACAGTAATAGTGAACTGCTTTAAGTTGCCGTCGCTGTTTTTCGGCGTCAACGCAAACTCATCACCTTGTTGTTTGATGTTGTATTGCTGCCAGTCGCTGGATTGGTTACGCGCAATCAGCATGAAAGGTGTGTTGCTGGTTGCATCTTTCAACAAGCTAACCGTGGCTTGTTCAACAAATGGATTATAGAACCACAGCGACTTACCATCAGAAATGATGACGCTTTCATCCGGGGCGGTCATGTGCCAGTTAAACAGGCTGGGACGTTTCACCCACAATTCACCTTCACCGTCCTGAACATTTGCACCGGTGCCGTCTGTAACTTTTTGCGTAAAGCTGGCATGAAAGCTGCTGACTTTATTAAGACGCTGTTGCAGGTCACTTGAAGCATCAGCCAACACGCTGGCAGAAGCGAAAGAGGCCATCAGGCCAAAAGCAATTACACGTAATTTCATCTGCTTCAATTCCTTATCTTCTCGTTTCCCATTGATAACTGCATTAAGCCTGGCTGCAATCCTGCTTTTTAGACAGGAGAAAAAACCGAAAGCATAGTCTGATATGGGGATGATCTGCTGATAAACAATGAGCCAGTCTAAACTGGCTCATTGCTGCTGTTTACATGCGTGTTTTTATCCGAACTACATTTCGTGCGGCGGCGGCGCTAACACTTCGCGATTGCCGTTGTGTGCCGGAGGAGAAACAATGCTTTGCGCTTCCATCTGCTCAATAATGCGCGCCGCACGGTTATAACCAATGCGGAACTGACGTTGAACACCTGAAATTGACGCACGACGTTTATCCACCACAAAGGCGACTGCCTGATCAAACAGCGGATCAAGCTCTTCGTCGCTGTCCATTCCGCCGCCACCACTTTCATTCTCTTCGCCAGCGGTGATGCTTTCGATGTATTGTGGGCGACCGCGCGCTTTCCAGTCCTGAACAACGGCATGCACTTCCTGGTCGCGAACAAATGCGCCATGAACACGCACCGGCATTGAAGAGTTAGGCGGCATATAAAGCATGTCACCCATCCCCAACAGTGACTCAGCACCGGCCTGATCAAGAATGGTACGTGAATCAATTTTGCTCGATACCGTAAAGGCGATACGGGTTGGAATGTTCGCCTTAATCAAGCCGGTAATCACGTCAACGGAAGGACGTTGCGTTGCCAGCACCAGATGGATACCTGCGGCACGGGCTTTTTGCGCCAGGCGGGCAATAAGCTCTTCCACTTTTTTACCGACGGCCATCATCAAATCGGCAAATTCATCCACCAGAACCACAATGTAAGGCAGTTTTTCCAACACCGGCGGTGTCATATCCATGCTATCGCCCGGCTTCCAGAATGGATCGGGTATTGGACGGCCCATGGCTTCAGCTTGCTCAACTTTCTCGTTGTAACCCGCCAGATTACGCACACCCAAAGCAGACATCAGCTTATAACGGCGCTCCATCTCGCCCACACTCCAGCGCAGCGCATTAGCGGCGTCCTTCATGTCTGTAACCACTTCGGTTAACAGATGCGGAATGCCTTCATAGACGGACAACTCCAGCATTTTCGGGTCAATCATGATGAAGCGCACCTCTTCAGGCGTCGCTTTATAAAGCATACTGATAATCATGGCGTTAACGCCCACAGACTTACCAGAACCGGTTGTACCCGCTACCAGCAAGTGCGGCATCTTAGCCAGATCCGCGACCACCGGTTGCCCCGCAATATCTTTACCTAACACGATCGCCAGCGGAGAAGGATTATCGCGGAATTTTGCGCAATCCAGCACTTCACGGAGATAAACCGTCTGGCGATGTTTATTGGGTAACTCCAGTCCGACATATGGCTTGCCCGGAATCACTTCAACTACACGCACCGCCACTGCAGAAAGCGAGCGAGCCAGGTCTCGTGAAAGATTTGAGATTCGCGCCGCTTTTACACCAGGTGCCAGATCCAGTTCGAAACGCGTAATGACTGGGCCAGGCGAAATGCCAACCACTTCCGCTTTTACGCGGTAATCGCCCAAGCGAGACTCCACCAGCCGCGCCGTTTGCTCCAGCATAAACATATCCACCGGCTCTTCCTCTTCTGGCGGAGCCGTCAGCAGATCGAGCGTTGGGAGTGGCGTTGACGGTTTCTCCAACGGGTGTTCATGACGCATCAAGAAGGGATGGATCAGGCTGTCATGCACTGAAGGTTTCGCTTCTTCGACCGCTGGCGTTGGCACTGGCGCAGCATAAGAAGAATGTGCAGCCGGAACCGGAGGCTGAACTGGCGCAGCAAAAGTTGAAGGCGCTTCTGGCACCGGAACCTGTGCGGGTGCCTGGGGCGCAGAAACTTCTGCCACTTGCTGCCACGGCTCATGCGAAACCGCAGGTTCTTCTGGCTCTGGCGTAGCAGCAATGGTGAACAGAGGCTCGGTTGGGCCATCATCGATGAGATCTTTCATTGGAGAAAAATCAAAGGCGGAAGCCGTATCCAGATTAAATACGGGTGCCGCAGGCGCTTCACGCTCAGGCACATAACGCTGCTGCTGTTGTTCAGCAAACTGACGGGCGAGCGAAGCTTGCTGTAACGCTTCTTCATCCTCTTCATCTTGCTGCCAGCTTTCGCCATAGCGTTGCTGTTGCCCAGACTGGAACGCTTCACGCAGTTCTGCCTGCTGCAATGCTTCTTCGTCTTCTGGTGCCCAGATGGCATTTTGTTCTGAAGATACGCCTGACTGAACCGTGCTCGACTCTTCTGCTTTGGCTTTTTCTTCCGCCATGCGTTGTGAGGGTAATTTGATGCCGTAAGAGGCTAATTCACGACGCGTCGGCAACTTAACCGGATTAGGACGCGGCAACGAAGGCCCGATCCCTTGTTTGACCTGCGGGTTAGGATTCACTTCTGGCGCAAGGTCAAATGTAGGGGTTGTTCTTGTTGCAACGGATGCAGCGGCAGCGGCTGTCGCTGCTACTCGCGTTACTGCGGAAGGTGTTTCTGGCATTGAAGATGCGCTTTCACGCCAGTTGCCCATCTTCGGCTCGTTATCTTCAAAGGCGGTAAACGGCGGTGCTTGAGCAGGTTTATCTTCTGGAATTTCAAACCGATAAAGCGGCGGCGACGCTTCTGGTGCAGTCTGAACCTGAGGTTGGCCATTGTTTATCGGTGCAGAAACCTGTGCTGCTACGGCAGGTGCAACTGTTGATGGCACAGCAACTGAAGAAACTGGCGCAACGGCAGGTAATGGCGCTAATTCGACGTGCGCAGCTTCCACAGTTGTAGCAACAGCTGCGCTGGTTGCTGCAGCCGCTTTCGCTAACAAGGGATCCTGGTTTGACAAGAGAACATCTTCAGCTGAGACAGCTTCTTCAGCGGGCACGCTTTCAGCAGCCACATTACGTGGCGCCGCCAGCAAAATATCCTCTTCATCGTCATCATGCTGAATAGCACGTGAACGGGAGGTCGATGCGTGTTCAGCCTCATACTCTTCGTCTTCTTGCCATGGCTCATCGTGGCGCGACCGGTTGCTGGCAAAGGTTAATACACCCATGACCACACCCCCAATGCGCTCCGCAATGGTCAGCCATGACCAACCAGTGTAGAGCGTGACACCCGCTGCCCAGACACACAGCAATGCTAACGTTCCACTCGCAGGATTTAACCAAGGCGCCATGGCATTACTGACCAGGCTGCCGATCACACCGCCGGAAGCGAAATACCAAATATCATCAGCATTCAAAGCAGCCATGCCGCAGGTGGTGACTACCAGCGCCAAAACACCAATCAAACGCAGGCCAACCGCGAAATAGTCGAAGTAGTCTTGATTGTCACGCTGACGAAAAGCGATCCAACACAGCCCCAGAATGACCGGCGGAATGGCGTAAGCCATCACACCAAAAATGAAAAGTAAGGTGTCAGCAAGCCAGGCGCCAACGCTGCCGCCAATGTTGTGAATGGGTTCATGCCAGGCCGTTTGCGACCAGCTTGGATCGGAAGGATTAAAACTGACCAATGAAACCATCAAATAAATGGCAAAAAGCGCCACCAGGATGAGCAACGCTTCGAGTAGACGGCGTCCACTGCTCAGCGATTGTAACGAAACGTCTTTATCTTCTGTGTATTCCTGGCTCAAGAGAACTCTCCAGGTGCCTGTAAAGTATGAAGCAACAGCGTCGGGCACTCCCGACGCTGGTCCTGTATGAATTCACAGGAGTGTACCGAAATCCCACAGGTTTTGCACCTGCCCCGCATCAGCGAGTTTTGATCACCAGACGATTGCTCTGTTTGACCTCTTCCATCACCACATAAGTACGCGTGTCGTTAACGCCTGGCAGACGCAACAAGGTTTCGCCCAACAGTTTGCGATAGGCAGACATGTCAGGTACACGCGTTTTAAGCAGGTAGTCGAAATCACCCGAAACGAGGTGACACTCTTGAGTTTCCTCAAGTTTTTGTACAGCGGCGTTAAATTGCTCAAACACATCTGGCGCGCCACGATTCAGAGTAATCTCAACGAACACCAGCAGTGATGCATCCAGATAATGCGGGTTTAATTGTGCGGTGTAGCCCAGGATAAAACCTTGACGCTCAAGGCGGCGCACACGCTCAAGACACGGCGTAGGCGATAATCCTACGCGTTTGGAAAGTTCCACGTTTGAAATACGACCATCTTTCTGCAGTTCATTCAGAATATTTCTGTCGATTCTGTCGAGGTCTTTCCCGGGGCGTTTCTTATTGTCTACCATTATTATTGTCTCTCTTAATTCCTTCCCTTTACCTGCCACGCCCTGAAAACGCTCATTGTTCGGGGCATTTTTGAAGTGAAGTTGTAGAGCCTGTGCGTTAAGGCACTCATCCGCATGACGCATGTTGTCTGTCCACATCATGCGTCATTACCAATGTCAGGCTGCTTTTATTCGGTGTTGCGCGCAAAACGAGGCATTAAACCCTGTTTTGATCCGATTAACATTCTTCGCTTCTGACACTGTTTTCGCAAATGCGCAGGCGATTGTCAAAGTAAAATGTCCAAATCCAGTACAAGATGCCAGACAGTCCTCTGGGTAACTGTTTTTAAATGAGTATTTTTGAACAGCTGCACCACAAAAAGCCGATTTTTGCCCCCTTTTGGCGCAAAGGAGAGGCGGAAACTATCATCATCGTCTACGCCATTTGCAGCTATCGTTAACAAAATCGTGCAAGCCTTGTCATTCCATCAGGATATTCCCTACAATCGCAGGCTATGTCAGCCGAATGAAACTGAGGAAAGCATGAGTACGGCAAAACACAGTAAGTTACTCATTCTGGGCTCCGGTCCAGCGGGTTATACCGCAGCCGTTTACGCTGCACGCGCCAACCTGAATCCGGTTTTAATTACTGGGCTTGAAAAAGGCGGTCAGTTAACCACCACGACAGAAGTTGAAAACTGGCCGGGTGACCCGCACGATCTGACAGGTCCATCTCTGATGGAACGCATGCATGAGCATGCTGAGAAATTTAATACTGAAATCATTTTTGACCACATTCACACTGTCGATTTACAGAATCGTCCTTTCCGTTTGACCGGTGACAGCGCTGAATACACCGCTGATGCGCTGATCATCGCCACTGGCGCCTCTGCACGTTACCTTGGTCTGCCGTCGGAAGAAGCGTTTAAAGGCAAAGGCGTTTCAGCCTGCGCAACCTGTGATGGTTTCTTCTACCGCCAGCAGAAAGTCGCGGTTATTGGCGGCGGTAATACCGCCGTGGAAGAAGCGCTTTATCTCGCCAATATCGCTTCAGAAGTGCACCTGATTCATCGTCGTGACAGCTTCCGTGCAGAGAAGATTCTGATTGATCGACTGATGGAAAAAGTAAGTAGCGGGAATATTGTTCTGCATACTCACCGCACGCTGGAAGAAGTGGTGGGCGATCAGATGGGCGTTACCGGTTTAACATTGCGCTCCACGCTTAACGAGCAAGAAACTGAAGCGCTGGAAGTCGCGGGTCTGTTTGTGGCCATTGGTCACAGTCCGAACACTGCCATCTTTGATGGACAGCTGGATCTGGAAAATGGCTACATCAAAGTCCAGTCTGGTCTGCACGGTAACGCGACCCAAACCAGCATTCCAGGCGTATTTGCCGCAGGTGATGTCATGGATCATATCTACCGTCAGGCAATTACTTCAGCGGGTACCGGTTGTATGGCTGCATTGGATGCAGAACGTTATCTCGACGGTTTGGTTAAAAACGATCGATAAGTTATTCATTTCCTGATCGTAATCAATAAAGGCGACTGTTTTTCAGTCGCCTTTTTTATTGTCGCCATGCTAGATTCATGCGCCTATAGAAGCAGGAAACGTCCTAATTCTGCATTCGCCTTCAGCATTCTCCACGGTATCGCATGAATAAATCGCGGCAACAGCATCTTACCCGCTGGCTTCGCCAGCAACGCAGTCACGCTGGACGATGGTTGCGACTGACCACGCTGCTGGGTTTTGCCAGCGCGCTGGTTATTATTGCTCAAGCCTGGCTAATGGCCTCATTGCTGCAAGCGCTGATTATTGAACAACAATCACGCGATACGCTGCTGACCCATTTCATGCTGTTAATGCTGTGCTTTGTCCTGCGCGCGGCATTAAATTATGCTCGGGAACACGCTGGGTTTCGTGCTGGCCAGGCCATTCGTCAGGCCCTTCGAAAGCAGATCATTGATCGTCTGGCTGTACTCGGTCCCGCCTGGATTCAGGGGAAACCGGCTGGCAGTTGGGCAACGTTATTACTGGAGCAAATTGAAGATATGCAGGATTACTATGCGCGCTATCTTCCTCAAATGACGCTTGCCGTTCTTATCCCCTTTTGCATTCTGTTCACCCTCTTTCCTCTAAACTGGACCGCCGGCTTAATTCTGTTTGTCACCGCGCCTTTGATTCCGCTGTTCATGGCCTTGGTCGGCATGGGAGCTGCTGATGCTAATCGTCGTAATTTCAGCGCGCTTGCACGACTGAGCGGTGACTTTCTTGATCGCCTGCGTGGGCGCGAAACGCTGCGCCTTTTTCATCGGGGCGAAGCGGAAAAAGAGGCTATTGCGGCCTCAACCACAGATTTTCGCCAGCGCACTATGGAAGTGCTGCGCCTTGCTTTTCTCTCTTCTGCCGTGCTGGAGTTTTTTGCTTCATTGGCTATCGCGGTGGTCGCGGTTTACTTTGGCTTTTCCTATTTAGGCGAACTGCATTTTGGCGATTATGGCCATGGCGTTACGCTTTTTACCGGTTTTTTAGTGCTGATATTGGCCCCTGAATTTTTTCAACCGCTGCGTGATCTCGGCACCTTTTATCACGCCAAAGCGCAAGCAGTTGGCGGCGCTGATGCGCTTGAAAAATTCATGCACGAAACTCCGGACAACGTTGCCAATCAAGGTGAAACCCCTTTCGCGTCAAATGATTCGATTGAAGTCAGGGCTGAAAACCTGCTGATTTGCGCGCCAAACGGAAAAACGCTGTGTGGCCCGTTAACTTTCCATCTGCCAGCTAATCAACGCGTGGCGCTGGTTGGGCAAAGTGGCGCAGGCAAGAGCGCATTAATGAATGCGTTACTGGGCTTTTTACCTTATCAAGGCTCTCTCCGCGTTAATGGGATGGAGTTACGCGATATTATTCGTGATAACTGGCACCAACATTTGGCTTGGGTCGGACAAAACCCCCATCTGCCGGCCTCGACAATTCGCGACAATATTTTGATGAATGAGTCTTATAGTGAAAGCCGTTTTACCGAGTCATTAAAAACCTGCGGAATAAACGAATTTCTACCGCGGCTGCCTCAGGGTCTGAAGACAATTCTGGGCGATGGCGGTACAGGTTTATCGGTTGGTCAGGCACAGCGCATCGCTGTTGCACGCGCATTGTATAAACCAGCACGCTTGTTATTACTGGATGAACCCGCCGCCAGTCTTGATGCCCTTAGTGAATCGCTGGTCATGCAGGCGCTCAACCAAGCTGCCAGGCAGCAAACTACGCTAATGATTACTCACCAACTCGATAATCTTAAGGAATGGGATGCAATTTGGGTGATGCAAAACGGACAGCTTATACAGCAAGGAAACTGGCATCAGCTAAGTGAACAATCCGGTGCGTTTAAACAGATGATGAAGCACCGTCAGCAGGAGATTTCCTGATGTCTGCATTGCATCCTTTCCTCCGTCTCTGGTTGCGCCATCCTTATCGCTTAGCCTTAGGCATGGCGTTAGCCATGATTACTTTGCTGGCCAGCATTGGCCTTCTTACTCTTTCTGGTTGGTTTCTGGCGGCGTCCTCTGTTGCGGGTTTTGCGGGACTCTACAGCTTCAACTACATGCTACCCGCGGCGGGTGTTCGCGGTGCTGCCATCATACGTACCGCTGCCCGTTATTTTGAACGCCTTGTGAGTCACGATGCCACTTTCCGCGTATTGCAACATCTGCGTGTGTTCACCTTTAGCCGCCTGATTGCCTTATCACCCGGTCAACTTGCTGATTTTCGTCAATCTGACCTGTTAAATCGTTTTGTTGGCGATGTAGATGCGCTCGATCACCTTTATTTGCGTGTTATTTCCCCGCTAGCGGGTGCCTTTGTGGTCATTATGCTGGTCACGCCAGCACTCAGCCTGATTGACCTGCAATTAGCATTAATTTTGGGGGGTTTCATGTTAGCAACGCTGCTGCTTTTTCCGCCGCTGTTTTATCATCTTGGTGCACCAGCAGGCCGGGCAATCGCGCAAGGGCGTGTTCATTGGCGCATGCAGTTCATGCATTGGCTGAGCGGACAGGCGGAACTCACGCTCTATGGCGCAGCTTCCTCTTGGCGGAAACAGCTTAATGATCAAGAACAGCAGTGGCAGCAAGCACAGCGTCAACAGCAGCGCCTACACGCTTTAGCACAAAGCCTACTGTTGCTGATTAGCGGTTTTACCGTAACTCTTCTGCTTTGGGTCAGCGCAACGACAATTGAAGCACAGCAGTTACCGGGCTCCCTCATTGCGTTAGTGGTGTTTTGCGCGCTAGCCGCTTTCGAAGCGCTGGCACCGGTTGCTGGTGCGTTTCTGCCATTATCCCAGGTCATTACGGCTGCGCAACGCGTAAATGACATCATTGGTCGAGAGCCTACGATAATTTTCCCTTTGGTTGCTGATGTCAGAACAGGTAGCCTTGAAGTCATTATCGAAAATCTTTATTTCTCTTATCCTGATCGACCCGACGCCGTGCTCAGCGATTTCTCCCTGAATATCCGGGCTGGCGAGCATATCGCTTTGCTCGGACCAACCGGTTGCGGTAAATCAACGGTGTTAGCCTTATTGACGCGCGCCTGGGAAAGTCAGCACGGCACCATAGCGCTCAATGATGTTGCGCTTCAGGCGTGGGATGAAGCGCAACTACGTCAGCGTATTAGCATGGTGACACAGCGAGTCCATTTATTTAGCCAAACGTTGCGCGATAATTTGCTTATTGCTTCTCCAACCGCAACTGATGAGAAGCTCAAAGCAGTGCTGGTTCAGGTCGAACTGCAATGTTTACTTGAGAATGATGAGGGCTTAAATGCCTGGCTTGGTGAAGGCGGACGCCCGCTTTCAGGTGGCGAACTGCGGCGTTTAGCCATTGCACGCGCACTTCTGCATGATGGCGATCTTTGGTTGCTCGATGAACCTACTGAAGGTTTAGATGCCAGTACGGAGCAGCAAATTTTGACGTTGCTGAATCAGGTCACTCAGGGGAAAACGGTGATCATCGTTACCCACCGCCTGAGTGGCTTACATCTTATGGATCGCATCTGCGTAATGGAAAATGGTGCAATTATTGAGCAAGGCAGCCATAAGGAATTAATCTCAAAAACGGGTCGCTATTGGCGTTTCCAGCAACGCTTTGCGCTATAGTTCTAGCGAATAGCTGACAGGTAAAATAACGTCATGAGACTGGTACAACTTTCAAGGGAGTCATTGCATTTCCCACCGCCTGAAATGGCCTTGCGCGAACCTAACGGCTTGCTGGCAATGGGTGGCGATCTCTCCCCTGCTCGTTTACTGAATGCGTATCAACGTGGAATTTTTCCCTGGTTTTCGCCCGGCGACCCTATTTTATGGTGGTCGCCCGATCCTCGTGCCGTGCTACTGCCTGAGTATTTTCATCTCAGTCGCAGCATGAAGCGTTTCCACAAGCAGTCACCTTATCGCGTGACCATGAACGAGTCTTTCGCCGACGTTCTTGAAGGCTGCGCTACTGGACGTGAGGAAGGCACCTGGATTACTTTCGAAGTTAAACGCGCCTGGTTGCGATTATATGAACTCGGTCATGCGCATTCGATTGAAGTCTGGAATGGGCAACGTTTAGTCGGCGGCATGTATGGTTTAGCGTTAGGCCAAATATTCTGCGGCGAGTCGATGTTTAGTCGTCAGGAGAATGCCTCGAAAACCGCACTCTGGGTATTTTGCCAACACTTCGTAAAACACCAGGGTCGTTTGGTGGATTGTCAGGTACTTAACCCGCATACTGCGTCTTTAGGTGCGAGGGAAATCCCCCGTGTAGATTATCTGCAATATGTGCAAAGCCTTGCGTGGCAACCGGTCAGCGAAGGCTGCTGGCGTACGCAAACCCTTTTTTAAACCTATACAGATGTTTTGCACACATAAAGCGGTAAAAGTGATATAATAATCGAGTTTGGTATGTCGTCCGCGCTTGATAGTAGTAAGCCGGAATTGCCAGGCTGGGAATCTCAACGCACTCTCGGAACTGTTCAATCGTGCGCGTGTAACCGGTTGATACAGATTCTTAGCCCGCTAACTCCCCCGCAGACGTCACATAAAACACCCGAATTTAACCGAGATGCTCGCGTTATAACGCGAAGCACGGCGAAGCGTTGGCAAAATCGTCGACGGTTCTTTACATAAATCGTTGAATTGGGCATTATCTTGCCGGTTCAACTGAAAGGTAGTACACCCAGAGGATTCGATGGCCAAAGAAGACAATATTGAAATGCAAGGTACCGTACTGGATACGTTACCTAACACCATGTTCCGCGTAGAACTTGAGAACGGACACGTGGTTACCGCTCATATCTCCGGTAAAATGCGCAAAAACTACATCCGCATCCTGACGGGCGACAAAGTGACTGTCGAGTTGACCCCGTACGACCTGAGCAAAGGCCGCATTGTCTTCCGTAGTCGCTAAGCTGCTCTCATCGCGCCGCTGAATAATATCAGCAAGCAAAAAAAAGGCCGGATTCTCATCCGGCCTTTTCTCTATCTGACATCCGTGATTAATGCACGGTGCCCTCTGTTTTACGTTTTTCCGCACTCAGGAAATGATAGGTTAGCTGGCCTTTTTCTTTATCCAGTCCAACTGATACCGATCCACCATCCACCAGCGAACCAAACAGCAGTTCGTTAGCCAACGGTTTCTTCAGGCTCTCCTGAACGGTACGCGCCATCGGACGTGCACCCATCGCTTTGTCATAGCCTTTCTCAGCCAGCCAATCGCGCGCTTCGTCACTGACTTCCAGCGACACACCTTTTGCATCCAACTGCGCTTGCAGCTCGACAATAAACTTGTCGACCACCTGATGAATCACCTCTGGAGACAAGTGACGGAACCAAATGATGTTGTCGAGGCGGTTACGAAACTCTGGCGTAAAGATCTTTTTGATCTCTTCCATTGCATCGGTGCTGTTGTCTTGATGAATCAGGCCGATAGATTTACGTTCCGTTTCACGCACACCGGCGTTTGTCGTCATCACCAGCACGACATTGCGGAAGTCCGCTTTACGCCCGTTGTTGTCCGTTAGCATGCCGTTATCCATGACCTGCAACAGCAGGTTAAAGACATCCGGGTGCGCTTTCTCAATCTCATCCAGTAGCACAACGGCATGAGGATGTTTGATTACCGCATCGGTCAGCAAACCACCTTGATCAAAACCAACGTAGCCCGGAGGCGCACCAATCAAACGGCTGACGGTATGACGCTCCATATACTCGGACATATCGAAACGCAGCAGCTCAATGCCCAATGCTTTTGCTAGTTGAACCGTGACTTCGGTTTTACCCACGCCCGTTGGACCCGCAAACAAGAACGAACCAACCGGTTTACGATCCTGGCCCAGACCCGCCCGGCTCATTTTGATCGCTTCAGTCAGGGCTTCAATCGCATTGTCCTGACCAAATACCAGCATTTTCAGGCGGTCACCCAGATTTTTAAGCGTATCGCGATCGCTTGCTGAAACGCTTTTCTCTGGGATACGCGCAATACGCGCCACCACTGATTCTATATCAGCCACATTGACCGTTTTCTTGCGCTTGCTGGCTGGCATCAGTCGAGCGCGAGCGCCCGCTTCGTCGATAACGTCAATCGCTTTATCCGGCAAATGACGATCGTTGATATATTTCACCGCCAGCTCCACCGCTGCACGCACCGCTTTCGCGGTATAACGCACATCGTGATGCGCTTCGTATTTCGGTTTCAGGCCATTCAGGATTTGAACGGTTTCATCCAGCGACGGTTCAGTGATATCAATTTTCTGGAAGCGACGTGCTAAAGCACGATCCTTCTCAAAGATGTTACTGAATTCCTGATAAGTCGTTGAACCCATAACGCGAATCTTACCGCTGGAAAGCAGCGGTTTGATGAGGTTAGCAGCATCAACCTGGCCACCTGACGCCGCGCCCGCACCAATAATGGTGTGGATTTCATCGATGAACAGAATACTGCTGTTGTCCTGCTCAAGCTGTTTCAACAACGCTTTGAAACGCTTCTCGAAGTCGCCACGATATTTAGTGCCTGCCAGCAGTGAACCAATATCTAAAGAGTAAATGGTGCAATCTTTCATCACTTCCGGCACGTCGCCCTGAACAATACGCCAGGCGAGACCTTCAGCAATAGCGGTTTTACCGACACCCGATTCTCCCACCAGCAGCGGGTTATTTTTACGACGGCGGCATAAAACCTGAACGGTACGCTCAAGCTCCTTGTCCCGACCAATCAGCGGATCGATTCCGCCGACGCGAGCAAGCTGATTGAGATTGGTGGTGAAGTTTTCCATACGATCCTCCCCGCCTGCTTGCTCTTCGTTAACCGGATTTTCTGCATTCGGCGCATGGCCGGGTTCGTCTTTACGCGTACCGTGAGAAATGAAGTTCACCACATCAAGGCGGCTGACTTCGTGTTTGCGCAGCAGGTAAGCCGCTTGCGACTCCTGCTCACTAAAAATGGCAACCAGCACATTAGCACCGGAGACTTCGCTTCGGCCTGATGACTGGACATGGAAAACCGCACGCTGTAACACACGCTGGAAGCTGAGCGTAGGTTGCGTATCACGCTCCTCTTCACTGGCAGGCAGCACAGGTGTGGTTTGTTCGATGAAGGCTTCGAGCTCCTGCCGGAGAGCCACAATATCCACCGTACAGGCTTCCAGTGCCTCTCTGGCCGACGGGTTACTGAGCAGCGCCAGTAACAGATGCTCGACGGTCATAAATTCATGACGGTGCTCACGCGCTCTGGCGAAAGCCATATTTAAACTGAGTTCCAGTTCTTGATTGAGCATTAGGCACCTCCCCCAATTATCGCTCTGACGACCTGTTTCCTATATGGAGACGGGATCAGGCTTTTTCCAGCGTACACAGCAAAGGATGATGATTTTCCCGCGCATAATTGTTCACTTGGGCCGCTTTGGTTTCGGCGACTTCTGCAGTAAATACACCACAGATCGCTTTACCGTGGTAGTGAACTTTCAACATCAGCTGCGTTGCACGTTCAACATCATAAGAAAAGAACTTTTGCACTACGTCAATAACAAATTCCATAGGTGTATAATCGTCATTATTCAGAATGACTTTATACATTGAAGGCGGCTTTAACCCTTCGCGTACTTTGTCTTCGGCCAGATGTTCAAAATTAAGCCAGTCGTTATTGTTTGCCATAATGATCCGTTGAGATTCCGCACATCATTCATAAACCCATTGCAGTTCATATTTAGAGTTTAACACGCTTGTCAAGCTATCAGCCGATGATGGAAATTTAGCCGAAAAAAGCCTCCGCGACCTGTATCACAAAATTCGCAATAGCGTTAACTACCTCAAATTTTAGTGATTTTCTCCCTGCGCAGTCCGGCGCTTTGCTTGACGCCAGTGCCCGTTTCTCTACATTCTACGGACACAAGCTGATTGAGTTTTAATCAAACTCGACTCACAGCTTAAATGACCTCACCTACTTAATAAAATGTCTTGCGAGGGAAGTAAAAGCATGGAGACGGGTACAGTTAAATGGTTCAATAACGCCAAAGGCTTCGGCTTTATCTGTCCAATCGGGGGCGGCGAAGACATCTTCGCGCACTACTCAACGATTAAGATGGATGGTTACAGAACACTTAAAGCCGGCCAACAAGTTCAGTTTGACGTCCATCAAGGTCCGAAAGGCAATCATGCCAGTCTTATCGTGCCAGTAGAAGCGCAGGCTGTAGCCTGACGTTTATCCCCATTCTGAACATTCCCTAAAAAAATGCCAGCCCATGCCGCTGGCATTTTTTTGTTACCTTTCTAATCTGCTTTACCCTGCGCCAGCCAAATCACCCGTGAAAACATTTGGCGCATCAGCGTTGGAATAGCCTCGGGGCCGCGCTCGGCCGCCGCCATCGCCACGGCAATTGCCAGTTCCGGTTTCGACGCATGATGAAGAGCTTGGGTAATAATACGCCTTGCATTCATGGGCGCGTTTAACGGCAGGTGCGCCATCTGATGGTAAACTTCATCGAACCCTTGTTTATAAAGGAAATTTTCCATATCCAGCGCGGGAAGCTGGGTAAGATGATGTGATTCCTCGTCCCCCTCCTGCAATTGGCTGCGCGTTGTAGCTGCATATTTATTGCCGGCATCATCACCATCGGTTAACACATGCCAGGCAATGCCCATGCGGCGGGCAAATTTGAGTAAAGGCTTTAATCCTGACTGAGCAAACTCAATCACTTTTACCCCTTCTGCGGCAAAGTGATGACCGCATTGCTGCGCCAGCTCATTGATAATCCACACTTCAGTTTCGCCTTCCACCAGCAACCAGCAGCGGGCAAACAGTGCAGACGGACGATTAACGCGAATATGAAACCCAATGCGCCGGCTATCTTCCGCACTCAATCCTTCCGGGCCGATACGCCACGCAGCGACCCGCGAAGGCTCTCGTACCAGCCGACACACATTCTCAATCGGCACCTGTGAAAGCAGCTCAGCTGAATTGGTGGTCGTGATTTTTTGCAGCGGCAGCAACACCAGTAAATTCCATGCCACTGACAACATAATCGGATGAAGTCGCGTTTCGGGATCTTCTATCAGCAGCAGCGGTCGTGCGCCAATAGCCAGCGGCTCACTGCCCTGCGCTTGTATCAGCAGCGTAAACATACGCAGTAAAATCAGCTGGCGACTGCGCGAATCCGTTCCCGATATCAGTTTATTCAGCCTATCCAGCGAGCGCCATCCTTGCATGCCATCACGCGCTTGCGGATCAATGCGGCGCGCTTCACTGGCATCTTTGGGATGCTGCACCAAAAAATAGTGCTCCATCAATTGTTGCATGGTTTGCAAACCTTGACGCAGCACCTCATCGCTCAGCGTTTGCGGCTGCGTCACCAGATCTCGCGTGAGCGTATCAAGCTCCATCGCTAACTGGTTCAAGGTGGCGGTGCGCGTATCGTTATTGCTTTCGCTATCCCGCCTGCGACGACTAAAACGCGCATCACGCAATCGCAGCACCGGATACCTGTGCAGCAGATAACCAATAGCCGCTCCCGTCCCCTCTTCAGGTAACACGTTGCCCTGCTGATCGACAAAGCGCCGTGTTGTGCTGACATGGCCATCACGCAGCTTCGCCCGCGTACTGTAATAGAGCCAACGTTGCCCTTGTGCGTCCCGTTGCCAGAACGGCGTAAGCAGCGCGTCTTGATCGCTGTGGTCATCACGGAAATGGAACACAATCTGCAGACGTCGTCGCTGATCGTTAACGTCGCCTGGCGTAAAGTAAAAATCAGCAGGCGTAAACTGATAATCTTCCGTTTGCGGTGACAATAACAGTGTAAGTGCGTCCAGCAGACTCGATTTGCCCCAGGCGTTTTCACCGATTAACAGGTTGGTGGGGGTCAGCGGCAAGGAAAGCTGACTGATGCCGCGAAAACCGCGAATATCGATATGTTGCAGAATCATACGTGGCTCATCCTCTTATTAACCGAAGCATGGTTGGCGAACGCAAACCGGTCAAGCCACTCTCTCTACAGGGTTTACTCTTAGCGCCTTTTTCGCTAGCGTGTCGCCACTTTCGCACGGATGGCTTAAATAATTATGTATTCCGGACTTCTGATTATTCTTGTTCCACTGGTCGTGGGCTGGCTGTTACCTCTGCATAAAACCGCAATTTTACGTGCAGTTAATCGCTTACTGAGCTGGATGGTGTATGTCATCTTGTTCTTCATGGGCATCAGTTTGGCGTTTCTTGATAACCTTAGCCGCAATCTGCTCACGGTATTTCACACCGCCGCAGTCGCCGCAGTTTGTATTATGTTATGCAATCTACTGGCGTTGCTCTGGCTGGAAAAACGTTTACCGTGGCAACACGCTCACAAACAGGAAAAATTGCCGTCGCGGCTGCATATGGCGCTGGAATCACTCAAGCTGTGCGGCGTAGTCATCGTGGGATTTTTATTAGGCCTGACACAGTGGAACTTTCTTCATCACGCCTCTGCAGCCAGTGAATACGCATTAATTTTCTTGCTGTTTTTAGTGGGAATACAGTTGCGTGGCAGCGGCATGACGCTGCGCCAAATTATCCTGAATCGCCGCGGCATGATTGTCGCCAGCGTCGTGTTAGTGAGTGCGTTGATTGGCGGTATGATTGCGGCGCTGCTGTTGGGTTTACCGTTAAAAACCGGTTTGGCAATGGCCAGCGGATTTGGCTGGTATTCGCTGTCCGGTATTTTAATGACCGAAGCGTTTGGCCCGGTCATTGGCAGCGCAGCGTTCTTCAATGACCTGTTACGCGAACTGATTGCTATTATGTTGATCCCGGCCTTAATTGCCCGTCATCGTTCCAGTGCATTGGGTTTATGTGGCGCTACCTCAATGGATTTCACCCTGCCGGTGTTGCAACGCGCAGGCGGCATGGAAATTGTTCCCGCCGCGATAGTGCATGGTTTTGTCATGAGCCTGCTGGCCCCTATTCTCATCGCCCTGTTCTCCGCGTAACGCCCTGAGCCGAAACGCAGCGCATTTTTTCACGGCTGCGTTTCGATAACCTCGTCTAAGCTTCTTTTTTTGCGCTTTCGGTTGTGCCATCGCCAGGATGGCCAATCACCAAAAGGAGAAGATGATGAAACAAACCATTGCGGCGCTGCTCGCTAAAACCCTTGAGAATGCAGGCGTCAAACGCATTTGGGGCGTGACCGGTGATTCGCTTAACGGTCTGAGTGACAGCTTAAATCGCATGGGAACCATTGAATGGATGCCAACCCGCCATGAAGAAGTTGCTGCGTTTGCCGCAGGCGCAGAAGCGCACGTGACCGGTGAGCTGGCAGTCTGCGCGGGTTCTTGTGGTCCCGGCAATTTGCATCTGATTAACGGCTTGTTTGATTGTCATCGTAACCATGTTCCGGTATTAGCCATTGCCGCACATATTCCTTCCAGCGAGATCGGTAGCGGCTATTTTCAGGAAACGCACCCACAAGAGCTGTTTCGCGAATGCAGCCATTACTGTGAGTTGGTTTCTAATCCAGAGCAATTACCTCAAGTCTTAGGCATCGCGATGCGTAAAGCGATCCTGAATCGCGGCGTGTCAGTGGTGGTCATCCCTGGCGATGTTGCGCTGAAGTTAGCGCCAGAAACGGCGAGCGCGGCGTGGTATCCGCCACAGTTTCCACACATCCAACCGCAAGCTGCAGAGTTAGCGCGTCTGGTTCAAACCCTAAACGAAGCCAGTAATATTACTTTGCTTTGCGGGAGTGGCGTTGCAGGTGCGCATAAAGAAGTGGTTGAGCTGGCCGCGACGCTAAAAGCGCCTATCGTTCATGCGCTGCGCGGCAAAGAACACATTGAATATGACAATCCTTACGATGTCGGCATGACCGGGCTTATCGGATTCTCATCAGGTTTCCACGCGATGATGAATGCTGACACGCTGGTGCTGCTCGGAACACAATTTCCCTATCGCGCTTTCTACCCGGAAAAAGCCAAAATTATTCAACTGGATATCAATCCCGGTAGCCTTGGCGCGCACTGTCGCGTGGATCAAGCCTACATCGGCGATGTGAAAACCACCCTGCAGACGATATTGCCGCAGCTGATGGATAAAACCGATCGTCAGCATCTCGACAGCGCATTGAAACATTATGTTGAGGCACGGAAAGATCTCGACGATCTCGCCAATGCCAACGACAAGCAAGCCATTCATCCGCAATATCTTGCTCAGCAGATTAGCCACTACGCCAACGATGACGCTATTTTCACTTGCGACGTGGGTACGCCCACCGTCTGGGCTGCGCGTTATTTGAAGATGAACGGGAAGCGTCGTTTACTGGGCTCGTTCAACCACGGATCAATGGCAAACGCCATGCCGCAGGCCTTGGGCGCGCAGGCCATCGATCGCGATCGTCAGGTGGTCGCGCTGTGTGGTGACGGCGGTTTCAGTATGTTGATGGGGGATTTCCTTACGGTGGCGCAGTTGAAGTTGCCGGTAAAACTGGTGATTTTCAACAACAGCGTGCTGGGTTTTGTCGCGATGGAGATGAAGGCTGGCGGTTACTTAACCGATGGCACAGAGCTAGACAATCCTGACTTCGCCGCTATTGCGCAAGCCTGTGGCATTAAAGGTATCCGCGTAGAAAAAGCGTCTGATCTGAATGGCGCGCTGGAACAGGCGTTTTCCCATGATGGCCCAGTGCTGATTGACGTTATCACCGCCAAAGAGGAGTTGGCGATGCCGCCACAAATCAAAATGGAGCAGGCCAAGGGTTTCAGTCTTTACATGCTGCGGGCCATTCTGAATGGTCGCGGCGATGAAGTGGTTGAACTGGCGAAAACCAACTGGTTGCGGTAAAACCATAGAACTTCGCAAGCGGGCGCCATGCCCGCTTTTTTTTATTAATCAGGAAAGTTCAGGAGCGCAACGTGATCGATTTACGCAGTGATACCGTTACCCGGCCTAGTGCCGCGATGTTGCAAGCGATGATGACGGCAGAGACCGGCGATGACGTCTATCGCGATGATCCTACGGTTAATGCACTGGAAGCTGAAGCTGCGCACTTGAGCGGCAAAGCTGCCGCGCTGTTCTTTCCAACCGGTACCCAAGCAAATTTGGTCGCGTTGCTCAGCCATTGCGAGCGCGGCGATGAATATATCGTGGGCCAGCAAGCGCATAACTACAAATATGAAGCGGGCGGCGCTGCAGTACTTGGCAGTATTCAGCCGCAGCCGATTTTAGCCGCCGCTGATGGCACATTGCCGTTGGCGTCTATTGCTGCTGCAATCAAGCCTGATGACATTCATTTTGCACGTACTCGCCTGCTCAGTCTGGAAAATACCCATCATGGTAAAGTGCTGCCGCTGGCTTATCTGGCTGAAGCTTTTGCCTTTACCCGCCAACACCAACTGGCGCTGCATATTGATGGCGCACGTATTTTCAACGCTGTTGTTGCTCAAAAGGTCACGCTGGAAGCCATCGCACGCTATTGCGATAGCCTGACAATTTGCCTTTCTAAAGGGTTGGGTACGCCAGTGGGATCGCTGTTATGTGGCGATGAAGCCTACATTGAGCGTGCACGCCGTTGGCGCAAAATGACCGGTGGCGGCATGCGCCAGGCCGGTATTCTGGCGGCTGCCGGTTTGTATGCGCTGCAACATAACGTGACGCGTTTACAAGAGGATCACGACAACGCCGCATGGCTGGGACAACAGCTGCATGAAATTGGCGTTGAGGTCGTTGATCAGCAAACCAATATGCTGTTTGTCCGTGTACCTGCGGAACAGGTTGAACCGCTCAAGGCGTGGATGAAGGCGCGTGATGTGCTGATTAGCGTCGGCCCAGCAACACGTTTGGTGACGCATATTGATGTTGACCGGGCAGCGCTGGAACAGGTTGTCACGCACTGGAAAGCCTTTTTACAGCAGTAACAGCGTGCTATTCCGCCGCGCCATATTTTTCCAGTAGCGCGGCGGCAATCGCTGCGGTTTCTGCATCCGGTAGTCCGCGATAATCAGTTGGCCGAAAGTGCATCTGAAAGGCGGCGATCAGATTTTGCTGCTGAGGTAGCGTCATCTCTGGCGTCACCGCGTAACCGTAGCGCTGCAGCAATTCCATCACCTGTGCCGTTGGCACCGGCGTCTGCGCGGCTTTTCCGGCTAAATAAACCTGCACACGATCGGCATCTGGCCACGCGCCAATACCTTGCTGCGCCAGTTGCTGCCAAGGGAAACGGGGGCCCGGATCCTGTTTGCGCTGCGAAGCGATATCGCTGTGCCCGACAATATTCTCAGGCGCGATGCCGTAACGCTGCGCCACGTCTTTCACTAGTGCGCTTAGCGATGCGATTTGCGCCGGGGTAAAAGCTTGCCATTCGCGCCCGGTTAGCGTGCGTCGATAACCACTGTTCACCAGTTCGATACCCACTGACGTATCGTTGATGCGCGTAGCACCGCGCCAAAAGCTGGGGCCAGCATGCCAGGCTAAATCACGCTCGGGAACTAACTGCCAGATAATGCCTTTGCCCTCGCGTTGTGGCGGCTGGCGCGGGATAAGGTAATGCGCACTGACCTGATTATCGGTCAAAGTAGCGAGTGAAGATGAGAAGTCTTCGGCGGTGTAGTGAATCACAATCACCTTGATACGCGGGCGCGCACCTTGAGCCGGATGGCGTAAATCGGCCCAGTAACCCTTACGTGATTCCACGCCAGACTGGCAGCCAGACAATAGGATCGCTGCCAGTATTAGTATCCATTTTTTCAACTAACGATGACCGCCGTGCCGCTTACACTCACCATCAACATGCTGCTGTCTTTGCCGACGGTTTCGTAATCGATATCAATCCCCACAACCGCATTAGCGCCTAATGCTTTTGCCTGTTCTTGCAGTTCTTTGAACGCGATTTCTCGCGCCTTACGTAACTCTTTCTCGTAGGCGCCCGAGCGACCGCCGACGATGTCGCGAATACCGGCAAAAAAGTCACGGAAAATATTCGCGCCCAAAATCGCTTCACCCGTTACAACGCCACAATATTCGGTAATGCGGTGCCCTTCTAGCGTAGGCGTGGTAGACAATTTCATCGTGTTCTCCTTCTCTGAAAACCAGACTAAAACCTTAACAAAGCGGACTAAGGCTCTTTCGACTAAAAAGCACGGCTATACTCTATGCTAAAAATGGCGCTTTGCCAGAGAACAATAAGGAAATCGAGATGAGAAACAAAGCCTTTGCGCTGTTGATACCTGCGGCAGTGCTGCTTAGCGCCTGTACCACGGTTGAGCCGGTCATCAAGGATAATGGCCCACGTACAGCATCCTGCGCTGAGGGCGGTCCTGATAGCGTTGCCCAGCAGTTTTATGACCTGCGCGTTGCCCAGCCTACGCAGGGTTTGCCTGACAGCAGCACGCTGGCAAAATATCGTCCTTATCTAAGCGATCACCTTTATCAAACGTTACTTGCCGCCAACGGCAACACCAAAAATGGCGCATGGCGCAACGGCGATCTCTTCTCCAGCCTGGCGCAAGGTCCAACGGTAGCCAGCGTAGCGGACGCCTCCACTATTCCTAACAGCGATGCGCATAATATTCCTTTGCGTGTTGATCTGAGCCGTGACGGTAAACAATGGCAGGATGAAGTATTGATGATCCGTGAAGGCACCTGCTGGGTAGTTGACGACATACGTTATGCGGCCAACTGGTCACATCCGGGTAGCGGCACGCTGGGTCAGACGCTGGAATACGAGAAGAAGTAATACATTATTTTTCAGTCATTTAGATAAAAAAAGCGTACTGCAGCAATGTGGTGCGCTTTTAGTTTCAGTTCAAGGATAAACACGCAACCCAGCCAAACGTGAAGGGGAAAGGCGCGATATTGTGCTACGCTTTTAGGGTTTTGCTGCTGTTTCATAAATTTTAACCCACCTCAATTGCATAACTATTCTGAGGACGTTAAAATCCACGACACTAATAGCTATTCATATTTGGCGCATGAGTATTCAACTAAACGCAATTAACTGCTTCTACGGTGCTCATCAGGCGCTGTTTGACATTAACCTGGAATGCCCGCAGGGCGAAACGCTGGTGCTGCTCGGTCCGAGCGGCGCAGGCAAAAGTTCTCTGCTGCGCGTACTGAATTTGCTGGAGCATCCGCGCTCTGGCCATTTGCAGATCGCCGGAAACCAGTTCGATTTCAGCAAAAAGCCCTCTGACGCGGCAATTCGCGAACTTCGCCAAAATGTCGGCATGGTTTTTCAGCAATATAATCTTTGGCCGCACCTCACTGTGTTGCAAAACCTGATTGAAGCGCCCTGCCGCGTCTTGGGTTTAAGCAAAGCGGATGCAAAAGCACGCGCCGACAAGCTGTTGGATCGCCTGCGCTTAACGCCTTATAGCGATCGCTTCCCGCTGCATCTTTCCGGCGGTCAGCAACAGCGCGTCGCTATTGCGCGTGCGTTGATGATGGAACCTCAGGTATTGCTATTCGATGAGCCTACTGCCGCGCTCGATCCCGAAATCACCGCCCAGATTGTCAGCATTATTCGCGAGCTGGCGCAGACCCAAATTACCCAAGTAATCGTTACCCATGAAGTGGAAGTGGCACGTAAAACTGCCAGCCGCGTGGTTTACATGGAGAACGGTCATATTGTGGAACAGGGCGACGCCAGCCGATTTACACAGCCGCAAACCGAAGCGTTTGCCAACTACCTTTCGCACTAAGTCAGGATGCTAAAAATGAAAAAAGTTGTACTTGCTGCACTGCTTGCTGGATTGAGCCTGAGCGCATCAGCCGCTCAAACGATTCGCTTCGCCACTGAAGCCTCTTATCCTCCGTTTGAGTTTGTTGACTCAGACAACAAAATTCAGGGCTTCGATGTCGATCTGGCTAACGCACTGTGTAAAGAGATCGACGCAACCTGTACTTTCACCAATCAGGCCTTTGACAGTTTAATCCCAAGCCTGAAATTCCGTCGTTTTGATGCCGTTATGGCCGGCATGGATATCACGCCAGAGCGTGAAAAGCAGGTTCTGTTCAGCAAGCCTTATTACGATAACTCCGCGCTGTTTGTTGCGCAGAAAGGCAAAGTGGCTGATGTAGCAGCGCTGAAAGGCAAACGTGTTGGGGTTCAGAATGGCACCACGCACCAGAAATATTTGACCGAAAAACACAGTGAAATTACCACCGTACCTTACGACAGCTACCAGAACGCGATTCTTGACCTGAAAAATGGCCGTATCGATGCCGTCTTTGGTGATACCGCAGTGGTAAACGAATGGCTGAAGCAGAACACTGCGCTGGCACCTGTCGGTGAAAAAGTCACGGACAAAGCCTATTTCGGTACCGGTTTGGGTATCGCAGTACGCATGGGTAACAGCGATCTGCAGACTAAATTCAACGCCGCGTTGGATAAAGTCAAAGCAGACGGCACTTACAAAACCATCTACAGCAAATGGTTCCAACAGTAATTTTCAATGAATGAAATGATTCCACTCGCAAGCGCCGCCGGTATGACCGTCGGCCTTGCCGTTTGTGCTCTCATCGCTGGCCTGGTGCTGGCGATGATTTTTGCTGGCTGGGAATCGGTGCGCTGGAAACCGCTGGCGTGGCTCGGTACAGGTTTAGTCACGTTGATCCGCGGCCTGCCGGAAATTCTGGTGGTGCTGTTTATCTATTTCGGCGCCTCGCAGCTGCTGCTGATCTTATCTGACGGCTTTACCCTCAATTTCGGCCTGTTCCAGTTGCCGATACAGATGCAGATCGAAAACTTCGACGTCAGCCCCTTCCTGTGTGGCGTGATTGCCTTGGCGATGCTTTATGCCGCTTATGCATCCCAAACCCTGCGCGGCGCATTAAAAGCGGTGCCGGTGGGACAATGGGAGTCGGGTCAGGCGCTGGGCATGAAGAAATCAGCCATATTTTTTCGTCTGATTATGCCGCAGATGTGGCGGCACGCCTTGCCAGGCTTAGGCAACCAATGGCTGGTATTGCTGAAAGATACGGCACTGGTATCGTTGATTAGCGTAAATGACCTGATGCTGCAAACCAAAAGCATTGCGACCCGCACTCAAGAGCCGTTTACCTGGTTTTTAGTGGCGGCGGCTATTTATCTGGTTATTACGTTGTTCAGCCAGGCGGTATTACGCCGCATTGAATTACGCACTACCCGTTTTGAGCGGGGAAACAGCTGATGCTTGAGTATCTACCCGAATTAATGAAAGGGCTGCATACCAGCCTGACACTGACTGTGGCCTCGCTGATCGTGGCGCTGGTGCTGTCATTGCTGTTCACCGTGGTGCTGTCACTTAAAATGCCGCTGCTGACACCGCTGGTAAAATGTTTTATTACGCTGTTTACCGGCACGCCGCTGCTCGTACAAATATTCTTGATCTATTACGGTCCCGGCCAGTTCCCGAGCATTCAACAGATTCCCTGGTTGTGGCATCTGCTGTCACAACCGTGGCTGTGTGCCATGTTGGCACTGTCACTAAACAGTGCGGCTTATACCACGCAGCTTTTTTATGGTGCTGTGCGTGCCATCCCTGCTGGTCAATGGCAATCCTGTGCTGCGCTTGGGATGAACCGCAAAGATACGCTGCGCATCCTGCTGCCTTACGCCTTTAAACGCGCCCTTTCATCCTATTCCAATGAAGTGGTGCTGGTGTTTAAAGGCACCTCCCTGGCTTATACCATTACGCTGATGGAAGTGATGGGACACGGACAATTGCTGTACGGACGCACCTACGATGTCACCGTGTTCGCGGCGGCGGGTCTGGTTTATCTGTGCGTCAACGGTTTACTCACTTTGATGATGCGTCTGATCGAAAAGCGCGCGCTGGCATTTGAGCGCCGAAACTGATATTTAGGCGAGAATTCTCGCCTTTTTCACTTGTTTACTCACAGATATTGCATAAAGATTCATTTAGTGGCATCTTGTAACGCGTCCAAACGCTGTGCTAATGACGTTTTACAGGAGCCGTATCATGAAAAAATGGATTGTTGCCGCTGCACTGGCAACCCTGGCAATGAATGCCCACGCTGCGGAGAAAATCCGTTTTGCCTCTTCGGCAACCTATCCCCCTTTTGAATCTCTGGATCGTGAAAATCAGCTTGTCGGCTTCGATATCGATTTGGCTAAAGCGTTATGCCAGCAGATGAAAGCAGACTGTACGTTTACCAATAACGCTTTTGACAGCTTGATTCCGTCGTTGAAATTCCGTCGTTACGATGCGGTGATCTCCGGCATGGACATCACGCCCGATCGCAGTAAACAGGTCGATTTCACGCAGCCTTATTACGCTAACTCCGCCATCGTTATTGCTCGCAAAGGTAAATTCAACGATTTCAGCCAGCTGAAAGGCAAGCGCATTGGCGTAGAGAACGGCACCACGCATCAGAAATTCTTGCAGGATAAACATCCTGAAGTCGTGATGGTGGCCTATGACAGCTACCAGAACGCAATTCTGGATATGAAAAACGGTCGTCTGGATGGCGTATTTGGCGACAGCGCAGTGGTTAATCAGTGGTTAAAAACCAATAACGATCTCGCTACCGTGGGTGAACATGTCACCGATACCGATTACTTTGGCACCGGTTTAGGTATCGCAGTACGCAAAGGTAACGAAGAGTTACGCGAGAAGTTGAATAGCGCACTGGCTGAAATGAAAGCTAATGGCAGCTGGCAGCAGCTCAATCAGAAGTGGTTCCCCGAATAAGTATTATGGGCCAGCAAGGTCATTGTCTGACCGGTTCTGCACTGTCCTCAGTTCAGATAATTGCTACGCTGGCCCACCCTCGTTCATCAATCGCTCGGCAACCGCTAAAACCTGACAAAGCAGAGTTGCGGCAGGCGTGCGTTCAACGCTTATGGAAAAAGACGCGGCTGCTGACAGGCAGGAAAAGCAGCATCAGCACCACAACGTCCGGTAGCTTCTGCAACAGCGTATGGTGGATAATCTGCGCATTACTCTCGCCGCTAATACTGAATATTTCTGGGTAGATCCATCCCATTGAAGCCATCAGCATATAAAACAACACAATCACCTGTGTCCCGACATATCCCCAACGTCCGCGATTGCTGCCCCGCATCAACGTAAACGCGCAGCGTAGCTCAAACAGAAAAATCAGTTGGCTGGCAATAAAGATAAATGTGGAATCCCAGGCTTGGGCGCTGCGATGAACAAAATTAACGATTTCGGCGTAACCCAGTTCGTTAGCTAGCATCAATACGCTAAGGCAACGCGTAACGATAATAGCAATCCCTGCGACCGATACCGCCACGGGTGCTTCTGGTAAAACCGGGCGGTGTTTGAGGGTTTCCGACATGTTCCGTGCTCCGTACGCCATTGAAAATGGGCTGGAAAACCAGCCCATTCTTATAGTGGCAAAGCTTACGAGTTTCAGCCACGTTTAGCTTTCTGAATATCGCTTAAACGTTGTTTTTCTGTATGCGCCATGAAGCGCCAGGCAATAAAACCAACCAAACCGACAATGAACAGGATCAGCGAGGCCAGTGCATTAATTTCCGGGTTCACGCCACGGCGCACGGTGGCGAAAATTGCCATGGGTAGCGTGGTCGCGCCTGGTCCGGTGACAAAACTGGAAATCACCAGATCATCAAGCGATAGCGTAAACGCCAGCAACCAGCCCGTCACCAGCGCGGGTGCAATCATCGGCACGGTAATCACGAAGAACACTTTCAGCGGCGTTGCGCCCAAGTCCATCGCCGCTTCTTCAATGGAGCGATCCAGTTCACGCAGGCGCGAATTGATCACCACCGCCACATAGGCGGTACAAAACGTGACGTGCGCCAGCCAGATAGTTAACATGCCGCGCTCACTCGGCCAGCCGATGGCATTGCCAATCGCGACAAACAGCAACAGCAGCGATAACCCGGTAATCACATCCGGCATAACCAGTGGCGCTGTCAGCATAAAGGCAAAACCGTTGTGACCGCGGAAATGACCGAAGCGCACAATGATCACTGCCGCCAGCGTGCCCAATACCACCGCCATGCTGGCCGATAATCCTGCGATGCTTAAACTCAGCAGCACCGCATCAATCATCGCATCATCCTGAAACAGCACGCTGTACCAGTGAAACGAAAAACCTTCCCACACCGTGACCAGCTGCGAGCTGTTGAATGAATAAATCACCAACAGCAGCATCGGCGCATAAAGAAACAGGAAACAGCACGCCAAAATGGCGGTGCGCCAGGGCGAGCGGATCGTTGGCAGATTATTCATCCCTTCTCTCCCATTTCACGATTTTGATGCTTGTGGAACCAGATGATAGGCAGAATCAGTATCAGCAGAATAATCACCGCCAACGCAGATGCGACTGGCCAATCGCGGTTATTAAAGAACTCTTGCCACAAGATACGACCAATCATGATGCTGTCAGGCCCGCCAAGCAGTTCAGGAATCACGTATTCTCCGACCGCCGGAATAAATACCAACATCGAACCGGCAATAATCCCGCCTTTGGTTAGCGGCACAATCACCTTGAAGAAAGTTTTCAGCGGACGCGCACCCAAATCCAACGACGCTTCCACCAGCGAATAATCGATGCGGGTTAATGCGGTATAGATAGGCAGCACCATAAACGGCAAATAGCAGTAAACAATGCCGATATAAACCGCAGTGTTGGTGTAAAGGATCACCAGCGGATGGTCGATCACGCCCAGCCACAGCAAGAAGCGGTTCAAAATACCGTTGTTGTTAAGGAGCCCCATCCAGGCATAAACACGTACCAGAAATGAGGTCCACGACGGCAGAATCACCAGCAGCAGCAAAATGGTGCGCATTGAGGGCTTACTGTGCGCCACCGCCCACGCCAGCGGATAACCAATCAACAGACAGATTACCGTGGAGATCGCCGCCACTTTCAAAGATTGCAAATAGGCGTCGATATACAGCGGATCATCAGTAAGTTGCAGATAGTTGGCAAAATTGAGAATCAGGCTGAACTGGTCATCGGCCCAGCTGATTAAATCGGTATACGGCGGAATGGCGCGAGCGATGTCCGCGAAGCTGATTTTCAGCACGATCAGGAAAGGCAGCAGGAAAAACAGCACCAGCCAAATATAAGGCAATGCAATGACCAGCTTGCGGCCATGTTGCATTTTGATGCGCGTTACCCAGCGCTGCAGCGGCGTACCAACCAATTTAGCGGGCGCTTTGCTGCGTTGAAAAATCTGGCTCATTGCGCCTCCTTAAACCGTCAACACCACGCAGCTGTCGCTTTCCCAGTAGAGACGAACTTCGTCGCCCCATGTCGGCAACCCTTTGCGAAAGCGGTGTGCATTTTGCAATTGTGCACTGATCATTTGCCCGCTACGCAGGCGCACATGAAAAATCGACAAGTCGCCTAAATAGGCAATATGCACCACTTCACCCACCGCAAAGTTACAGCCATCTGCAGGAACGTCTTCACAAAGCATCACTTTTTCTGGACGCAGCGCGACGTGTACCGGCACGTTGTCTGTCACTGAGACGTCTGAGTCCACTTTCAGTGGATGCAGCAAGCCGGGGCTGTCTATTACCAGGCCATCCTCACGACGCTCGCGCAGTAGACCCTCAAAGACATTGACTGAGCCGATAAATTCGGCGCTGTAGCGGCTGGTGGGATGTTCATAAATCTCTTCCGGCTCGCCAATCTGCACAAATTTGCCGCGGTTCATGATGGCAATACGACCCGCCATGGTCATCGCCTCTTCCTGATCGTGCGTCACCATCACGCAGGTCGCGCCGACACGCTCAAGAATATCGACCACTTCTAACTGCATGCGGTCACGCAACTTTTTATCCAACGCACCCATCGGCTCATCCAGCAATAACAGCTTTGGACGCTTTGCCAGACTACGTGCCAGCGCCACACGCTGACGCTGGCCGCCCGAAAGCTGATGCGGTTTACGTTTGGCGAACTCTTGCATATGCACTAACGTCAGCATCTCTTCAACCCGGCTGCTGATCTCACCCTTTGGCAACTTGTCCTGCTTCAGGCCAAAAGCGATGTTCTGTTCCACAGTCATATGTGGAAACAGGGCGTAGGACTGGAACATCATGTTAATTGGGCGCTGATATGGCGCAACGTGAGACAAATCTTGTCCATCCAATACGATCTGGCCGCTGGTTGGCGGCTCAAAGCCCGCCAGCATGCGCAGCAGCGTCGATTTACCGCAGCCGGATGCACCCAGCAGCGCAAAAATTTCACCTTTGTAAATCGTCAGGCTGACATCATCAACAGCGTGCTGACCATCAAACGATTTGGTCAGGTTGCGGATTTCTAGCAGCGGCGTTAACGCCTTTGCGGTTTTATTTTGAGGACGAGGAATGGCGTCGTTCACTAACATTAATCTCCGGGGCCACGCGGAACTGCACGGCAAAGCCAGCCGCTAAAAATGGCACAACAGAGGCCATCACTGCACCTCTGTTGCTGTTTCGTTATAAGCCTATTCGTTTAGAACGAATTACTTACCACTTTTTACTTTAGTCCATGCACGCGTACGCACACGATCCAGTTTTGGATCTTGTACTTTCAGCACGAACAGTTTTGACATGGCTTCAGGCGTTGGGAAGATACCTGGATTATTACGCACATCAGCGTTAATCAGCGGCAGCGATGCCTTGTTACCGTTAGCGTAGGACATCTTGTTAGAGACATCAGCGATCACTTTCGGATCCATCATGTAGTTCAGGAACTGATAAGCGGCATCCAGATTTTTCGCGTCTTTCGGAATCGCCATCATGTCAAAGAACGCCAGCGCGCCCTCTTTGGGTACGCTGTAAGCCAGATGTACGCCGTTTTTCGCGGCATCGGCGCGATCTTTCGCCTGCAAAATATCGCCTGACCAACCAATAGCCACGCAGATATTGCCGTTAGCCAAATCGTTGATGTACTGCGAAGAGTGGAAATAGCGAATATTCGGACGCAATTTCAGCAGCAGATCGGTGGCTGCACCTGAGTAATCCTTCGCATCTGAGCTGTTCGGATCTTTACTGAGATAGTTCAGCACGGTGGCGAAAATCTCTTCTGGCGCATCGAGGAAGGAAACCCCGCAGCCTTTCAATTTTTCCAGGTTCTCAGGTTTTAAGACCAAATCCCAGCTGTTAACGGGCGCATCCGCACCCAACGCCGCTTTAACTTTATCAACGTTATAACCAATACCGGTGGTGCCCCACAGATAAGGAATGGCGTATTTATTGCCCGGATCGTGCTGCGCGACTTTTTCCATCAGCGCCGGATCGAGATTTTTGTAGTTAGGCAATTTACTTTTGTCTAACGGCTGAAACACGCCAGATTGCAGCTGACGCGCCAGGAAGCTGGAGGATGGCACTACCACGTCATAACCGGTGCTGCCGGCCATTAACTTGCCTTCCAGCACTTCGTTGGAGTCAAACACGTCATAGACCACTTTAGTGCCGGTCTGTTTTTCGAAATTCGGAACGGTATCTGGTGAGATATAATCGGACCAGTTATATACGTGCAGCGTTTTATCTTCCGCCATTGTGCTGGCAGAAGCTGCCATCAGCACGCCAGCAACCACACCTGACAACCATTTTTGACGTTGGTTGGACATGTTTTACTTCCTCCTGAGCGGGTCATCACAACGCTACAAATACCTGATCCGAACGTTGCGTTCTGTGCGTAAAATTAGTGACACAATGAATCATTATTCAGCGGGAGTTTAATAGTAAAAACCTATACCTGCGCTGCATTTACAAGGCTGACGTAGCCCCGCAAGAATAGCCGCCCTGATGAGGGTTAACCAGACCTCAGCGTAAAAAACGCCTAATTGCGATATTTTATTCATCTTTAAACTATGAGGTTCGGCTTTGATGGCATAAAGAACGACAAATATCTGGCATTAAAGGGCAAAATGCAGAATAAAACGTGGTGGGGCATAAAGAAAAACTGCTGCATTATGCAGCAGTTAAATCTGGAAGGATTAATGCAGCATTGAGTGGCCGAGCAAGGTCGCCGGGCGCTCCTCTTCTTCATCTTCACTCATCATCAACAAATTGTTGGCAAACGCTTCCAGAATGACCATGGAAATTTGCTCTTCACTCTGCTTCATGAAATGTGAAAACTGGCCAAAGGTTAGACCCGCTGTGGTGGTCATCGACTGACACACAATCAGCTTCGGCAAATTATCATCCTGAATGTCGATAAAGGCTTTAACCGTGAGTGAACTGGCATTGATTTGCGACAGGTCGCCAACCAAAGGAATTAATGCCGTCGGCTTCACTTCCGCCAGCGCAGAAAACAGAATGACGTTGTCGACCAGATCGATTTTGGCGTCAAACACCCCTTCAAAGTTCTGCATGTGCGGCAGATGAAGTGCCTGACAGGCATCACATTCGAACCAGGTGATATTTTGCTGATCCAGCCAGCGACGCAACAGGTCGATATCCGGAACGACAAGAGAATCCATCGTAAAATCCCTTGGGGTGAATAAACAGGCGACTAAGCTTACGGAAAAATTGCCATTGACGCTATGAAAACCGCTGAAAAGCGCGGGTTAGCCAGCGGTTTTAGGACGTTGGCCGGGTAGAGCGTGTTGCTCAATCCAGTCAATCATCATACCGGCAATATTCAGCCCGGTGGAGGCTTCAATACCTTCTAACCCTGGCGAGGCGTTAACTTCCATCACTAACGGGCCGCGATGTGCGCGTAAAATGTCAACGCCTGCAATGTCTAATCCCAGTGTTGACGCGGCTTTAACAGCAATTTCACGCTCTTGATCGGTGATGTTAACCGGATGCGCTTTACCGCCGCGATGCAGGTTTGATCGGAAATCGCCCTCTTTCGCCTGACGCTCAATGGCCGCGACCACCTTGTTGCCAATGACGAGACAACGAATGTCACGCCCTTGCGCTTCCTTGATAAACTCTTGCACCAGAATATGCGCATTCAGGCCGCGAAAGGCGTCAATAACGCTTTCCGCAGCCTGCCGCGTTTCTGCCAGCACCACACCAATTCCCTGACTCCCTTCCACCAGCTTTACCACCAGCGGCGCGCCGCCCACCATCGCGATAAGATCTTGCGTATCGTCAGGCGAGGAGGCAAAACCAGTTACTGGCATATTAATGCCTGCCCGTGCCAGCAACTGCAAGGAGCGTAATTTGTCACGCGCGCGGGTAATCGCTGCGGAGTCATTGAGCGGATAACTGCCGCACATCTCAAACTGGCGCAACACAGCCGTGCCATAAAAGGTGATGGAGGTACCGATGCGAGGAATAACGGCGTCAACGTATTCCAGCGGTTCGCCACAATAATGTACTGCAGGCGACGCGGGATTGATGTTCATGTAGCAAGAAAGCGGATCAATGATGTGAATAAAATGGCCACGCTGCTCGGCAACTTCACGTAAACGGCGGCATGAATAAAGCGATCCATCACAAGACAGGATGGCCATTTTCATCATCACATTCCTTGGGTCAGATTAGCGTGTCGCCCAACCCTGCTGATGCAGATAATCCAGCATAAATGGGCGCGTTTCTTTAATGATCAGGCGCTGAATCAGCTGGCTCCAGGTTTCGCTACGCTGGTTACTGTCGCGCTGCTGATAATATTCAGTAATCTGATTATCGTAATCGGCAAGCACCGCTGGATCCACCGATTGATAGCGATTTTCATGCACTAACATCGCCTGTGGCATACGCGGCTTCACATTTGGTGCGGATTCAGGATAACCCATACAGAAACCAAACAGCGGCAGCACATATTTTGGCAGCTCCAGTAATTCAGTAACCTGCGCAATGCTATTGCGAATACCACCAATAAACACGCCACCCAGATCCATTGACTCTGCTGCAATCATGGCGTTCTGTGCCATCAATGCTGTATCAACACAACCTAACAGCAGTTGCTCAGCGCGACCAAGCTGCGCATCCGGGCAGATCTGCAGATGACGATTAAAATCGGCACAGAAGATCCAAAACTCAGCCGCATCCGCCACCCAAGGCTGTCCGCCAGATAAAGTGACCAGCTGATCGCGCAGGCCTTTGTCGGTGATGCGCACAATAGAAGAACACTGCAAAAAGCTGGATGTGGACGCCGATTGCGCTGCGTGAATAATTGCCTCACGTTGCGCTTCGCTGATGGCTTGATCGGTAAACGCGCGAATGGAACGGTGGCTACACAATAAATCAATGGTCGGTGTCATAAACTCTCCAGCAACATTATCTTTTTTTGTCGGTGCGATTAAACAACTGCGGCGCCATCGCTTTTGCGGTGCGCCACATTAATAGCCAGGCGGCAGGCAGCATCAAAATGACGCCAAATAACAACAGCCCGGTCGCCAGCGTTTTGCTGTCGACCGATGTTGACGCAGGCAGCCACTGATTGATCACCAGCAGTGCGGCAATAATCAGCAGGCCACCTATCGCCTCCATTACCAGAATGGGTTTCGGTAATCTCGCTACATTTCGCATTACTCCGCTCCTGCATCACACCTGAATGGAACGGTAATTATGGTTAACAAGTCAGCGCCTGCCCATACCCGACATCTTTTGAAAAGAAGTTAAGACCCGTACACAACGCTGACGCGCCTGCATTTTAGATCAAGACGGGTATAGACGGCGGGCATCAGACTAACAGGTAAATCCTGCTTTCTTTAAGCGGTACGAGCGGGCATGATGATTGTCATTCTTTTACCTGTTGCGTGATGCAGATCACACAACATAGTCTGCAAGGAGTTTTCAATGATTGCTGTAATTTTTGGTCGCCCGGGTTGTTCTTTTTGTGTACGTGCCAAAGAACTGGCTGACAAATTAGCGGCCGATCGCGACGATTTTAGCTTTCAATACGTTGATATTCAGGCGGAAGGGATTACGAAAGCGGATCTTGAAGCCAGCGCAGGCAAACCCGTAAACACCGTGCCACAGATTTTCCTCGACGAACAGCACATTGGTGGCTACACCGAGTTTGCGGCGTGGACTAAAGAAAACCTGGGCTTTGTTGCTTAAAGGTGTATGAAGATCTCACGAAGCGGTTTAGTCCAAACGATAAACTGCTTCGCTAATATCCGCGAAAATTGATCACGCCGCTGCATCACAACGCTCTGAACGGTTTCAACTCTACGCCCACCTTAACTTCTAAGCGTTAACATTATCCGCAATAATCGCACCAGCAACGCGCCACAACCGGCCCAAAAAATGGCACTCAGGCTCCATGCAGTCAGAAAAAGCCAATTTGTGGAGGGAAATAACGCGCTGTTGAGCATCAATGCGGCTAACAACGATCCCCACAAAGCCATTAACAAGGTACTTTTCAGCGGGCTGTTCGTCTGCACTAAAGCCATAAAGACACCGGGAAGAATGAAAAGCAGTAATTCCGGCTGACCGCGGACAGCCGCTTTACCGGTCTGCCAAAAATCGTGCGCAAAAATGAACACCAGACTATAAATCACCACGCCCAGAAGACGGATAGTCCAGAGATAAGAACGCTGCGGCATATCACCCCACTCATCAACATTTAACATGACAAAATTCAACGCCCTACCTGCTGCGCTCAGGTGGAAATAAAAAGAAACAGTCCGCTGTTCGTCTGAATGATTTCAGCGCATAGCTGAGAAAGATTTTTCTGATTAGAATAGCCGCCGCATCACCCTATCCTGCAGCTGCATTTTTCAATGCAGGATGTTACGGCTTGCTCAAGATAACCAAAAACAAGCCACTCATCAATAAGTTACACGTAAACAAGAAGTTAAACAGTGAATATTAACGTCGCAGAATTGTTAAGCGGAAATGACGTTTTGTTATTATTTGTTGTATTGGCCCTCGGACTTTGTCTGGGTAAATTGCGTCTAGGCTCCGTTCAACTAGGAAATTCTATCGGCGTATTAGTGATTTCCCTGTTATTAGGGCAACAACACTTCGCGATAAATACGGACGCCTTGAGCCTGGGCTTTATGTTATTTATTTTTTGTGTTGGCGTTGAAGCAGGGCCTAATTTCTTCTCAATTTTTTTCCGCGACGGAAAAAACTATTTCATGCTGGCTATCGTCATGGTGGTCAGCGCGCTGGTTTTAGCGTTGGGTTTAGGCAAGTTGTTTGGCTGGGATATCGGTTTAACCGCGGGCATGTTGGCGGGCTCCATGACCTCAACGCCCGTGTTGGTCGGCGCAGGCGATACCTTACGGCAAAGCATCAGCGACAGCAAACAGCTGGCATTGATGCAGGATCACCTTAGCCTGGGTTATGCCATCACCTATCTGATTGGTTTAGTCAGTTTGATTTTTGGTGCCCGCTACTTGCCCCGTCTACAGCATCAAGATTTATCAACCTGCGCGCAACAAATCGCCCGTGAACGTGGTTTAGATGCCGATAGCCAGCGCAAAGTCTTTTTGCCGGTGATCCGTGCCTATCGCGTCGGCCCGGAACTGGTGGCGTGGAGCGGCGGTAAGAACCTGCGTGAATTAGGCATCTATCGTCAGACCGGTTGTTACATCGAACGTATTCGCCGTAATGGCATTATCGCCAGCCCTGATGGGGATGCGGTGCTGCAACTGGGCGATGATATTTCGTTGGTGGGTTATCCCGACGCTCACGCCCGTCTTGATCCTAGCTTTCGCAACGGCAAAGAGGTTTTTGATCGCGACTTGCTGGATATGCGCATCGTCACTGAAGAGATCGTGGTAAAGAACCATAACGCCGTGAATAAGCGCCTGAGCAAACTCAACCTGACCGATCACGGCTGCTTCCTTAACCGCGTAATTCGCAGTCAGATTGAAATGCCGATCGATGACAACATCATTCTCAACAAAGGGGATGTGTTACAGGTCAGCGGTGAAGCGCGTCGCGTGAAAAGCGTGGCCGATCGCATTGGCTTTATCGCCATTCATAGTCAAATGACCGATCTTCTGGCGTTCTGCGCTTTCTTTATTGTTGGGCTGATGATTGGCCTGATCACTTTCCAGTTCAGCAATTTTAGTTTTGGCATTGGTAACGCTGCCGGTTTGCTGTTTGCAGGTATCATGCTGGGCTTTCTGCGTGCTAACCATCCCACGTTTGGCTATATCCCGCAGGGCGCGCTGACCATGGTGAAAGAATTTGGTTTGATGGTGTTCATGGCAGGTGTTGGATTGAGTGCGGGCAGCGGCATTAATCATGGCCTGAGCAGCGACGGTGCCTTAATGCTGCTGTGTGGATTGCTGGTCAGCCTGATTCCGGTGGTGATTTGCTACCTGTTTGGCGCCTACGTACTGCGAATGAACCGCGCCCTGCTGTTTGGGGCCATTATGGGCGCACGAACCTGCGCGCCCGCCATGGAGATTATCAGCGATACCGCACGCAGCAACATTCCAGCACTCGGCTACGCAGGTACCTACGCAATAGCCAACGTCCTTCTGACGCTAGCAGGTACACTGATTGTGATTATTTGGCCGATATTGCCCTTATAAAAATTTTTTAGTGGAGTCCAGAACTTTTTAATGGGGGTGCAGTCTTAATAAGTGCCACTGCTTTTCTTTGAAATCCCCAAATTGTGGAGCCCGTTAGTGATTTAGCTAGCGGGTTTTTTTATGCCTGAAATCCCCGGTCAAAGCGCCTGCCCATGAGATACAGCCTTCATGAAAATGTCATTAAACCTAAACCGTTTTGCAACCTGCATGAAGATTAAGAACCCTGCTATGGACGAATGCATTGAATAATTCCAGGATAGCCTCTTTATTTTATTAGCATTTAGTGCGCTGCTGCTCAGCAACGCGGTCACATCAAACTGAGCCAATTTTGCCTGTTTACAGATGTTGCCTATCCAAAACAGAGATTGCTGAATGTGCTCGCGCACTTTTCAAAGAGGAAGCCCGCCAATAATGGAAGAGTTAAACCGCTCGCTGTTTATGTTGATTAACGCTACACCCGCTTCGCCCGCCTGGATGTTGCAACTGGCGACATTTATTGCCAAAGACTTGATTGCCATTGTGCCGCTGCTGATTGTAGCGCTGTGGTTGTGGGGGCCACACGAGCAGGTTAAATCTCAGCGTGTGCTGGTGTTGAAAACCGGAATGGCGTTGATTTACGCGTTAGCGATCTCCTGGTGCGTTGGCCAGCTGCTGCCGCATCCTCGCCCCTTTGCCATTGGCTTAGGGCATCAGTTCCTGCATCACACGGCTGACGACTCTTATCCCAGCGATCACGGCACCACCATCTTCACCTTCGCGCTGGCTTTTATCTTCTGGCATCGTTTGTGGTCGGGTGTAATTTTAATGCTGGTTGGCAGCGCTATCGCCTGGTCGCGCGTTTATTTGGGCGTGCACTGGCCAATGGATATGTTAGGCGGATTTTTGGTAGGGATGCTGGGTTGTCTGGCGTCGCATCTTGCCTGGCAAATTTACGGCAACCGCATGCTGAATGTGATCAATCCGCTTTACCGCACCCTTTTCGCGTTGCCGATTCGTAAAGGCTGGACGCAAGGTTAAAAAAAGGGGACGCATTGCGGCGTCCCCTCTCTTCACGAAAACCACTTCCCGAACCAGCCGTTAAATTTCATCATCACAAAATCGAAAATACGACTGAAGAAACCGCCTTCTGGCACATCCTGCATGACCACCAGTGGACGCTGCTCAATAGTTTTGCCATCCAGCTGGAAATTAATGGTGCCGACAACCTGATTTTTCTTCAGTGGCGCTTCTAACTGAGGCGAACTTAGCGTGTAGCTGGCCTTGAGATTTTTCATCTGCCCCTTCGGAATGGTCAGCGCGGCATCTTTTTCTACCCCAAGGTTCACTTGATTGCGCTCGCCAAACCAGACGCGCTGCTGGGCGAAAGGCGCATCAGCTTTGATCGGCGTTACCGTTTCATAAAAACGGAAACCCCAGGTCAGCAACTTCTCACTCTCGCGGAAACGCATAGCGTCGGTAGCAGTACCCAGCACCACGGAAATCAATCGCATGTCGCCTTCGGTTGCAGAGGCCACCAAATTATTCCCTGCGCCTGAAGTGTGGCCCGTTTTAATGCCATCGACTTTTAGGTTGGTACTCCACAGCAGGCGATTTCGGTTCATCTGGCGAATATTATTAAAGGTAAATTCTTTCTCTTTATTTAGCGCATACTCTTCAGGCACATCACGAATCAACGCCTGACCAATCAGCGCCATGTCGCGCGCGGTGCTATATTGCCCTTCCGCATCTAAACCGTGCACCGTCATGAAATGCGTATTTTGCAGCCCAAAGGCTTTGACATAGTTGTTCATCAAGCCAATAAACGAATCCTGACTGCCGGCGACATAATCAGCCAGCGCAATACAGGCATCATTACCCGATTGAATCACTATGCCTTTATTCAGCTCATGTACCGGAATACGGTCGCCCGGTTTAAGAAACATCAATGATGAGCCTTTGAGTTTCGGATTACCCGTTGCCCACGCATCCTGACCCACAGTAACCAGATCGTCGGGTTTAATCTTGCCCGCTTTAATGGCCTGGCCGACCACATAGCTGGTCATCATTTTTGTCAGGCTGGCAGGATCGAGTCGTTGATCGGCATTAGATTCTGTTAATACTTTGCCGCTGGCGTAGTCGATTAAAATCCAGGCTTTCGCATCGATTTGAGGGGCATTCGGCGCCTGTTCAGCAAAAACGCTGATCGGCGCAACAATGAGTAATGAGGTTGCAGCAAAAAGCCGCAAACGGGAAGCGAAGCGAGTGTTTGTCATGAGCGTGACCGAATTGTCCTTGTTAAATCGGGGTTTTAAGGCAAAAACCTTCAGTTAGAACGCTAACCGTTGGCGTCCGCGAAAAAAACCGATGAACCGTAAAGTTTTTTAGAGTTTAGTAGAGTAATCCTGGCATTCACGCCATGCGCCCCTTCTTCCGCTGACTCTTTTGCAAACTCTTTGTCTAACACGCTTTCCTCTCATAAACGTTCTCTCTTAAAAACTGCGTGAAATTCCGATTTTTCTCAGAACAGTTAAGACCGTCACAAAATTCAGCTAACCTGACTTGAGTCAGCCTGAGGAGAATGCCATGGACCTAGCCCTGTTTGATCTCGATGAAACGCTTATTTGCGAAGACAGCACCAGCCTGTGGCTGCGTTGGCTGGTCTCGCAAGGATTCGCATCCAGTGACCTTATTGCCGAAGAGCAGCAGTTGATGACGCAATATTACGCCGGCACGCTTTCTATCGAAGAATACATGAACAAAACGCTGGCACCGCTGGCGGGTATGGCCACCTTAACAGTCGAAGGTTGGGTGCGTCGCTTTATTCATCGCGATATCATGCCACGTGTGTTTCCAGCAGCGCGTGAACGCATAGAATGGCATCAACAGCGCGGCGATAAAGTGATGATTATCTCGGCCAGCGGCGAACACTTAGTCATCCCCATCGCCGAGCGTTTGGGTGCTTATGGCGCGTTGGCAATTGGAGTGGAAGTTGTAGACGACCGCTACAGCGGCCAAACCTACGGCACCATGACCTACAAAGATGGCAAAGTGACACGTCTAACGGACTGGAAGGCGTTACAGGAAGGCGAAGCGTTTGAGCGAACCTGGGCTTACAGCGACTCCATGAATGACCTGCCGTTGCTGGCACAGGCCGATCATGCGCATGTGATTAACCCCGACACAATGCTGCATCAGGAGGCAATGAGCCGGGGCTGGGAAGTCTGTCACTGGGCAAGGTAATTATCCGCGGGACGCCGTGGCGTCCTGCGCTAATCCCACCTTGAGCAGTTTGCCGTTGGCTTCATCAGTAAGCACATAAAGATAGCCATCCGGTCCCTGACGCACATCGCGAATGCGCTCATTGCGATCCTCTAACAATCTCTGCTCCTCGACGACTTTCTCGCCGTTAACCCGCAGGCGAATCAGATTTTTCTCTTTCAGTGAGCCGATAAACAGCGAGTTTTTCCACTGCGGGAAACGGGCACTGTTGTAAAATGCCATCCCGCTGAGCGCAGGCGAAACCTTCCAGTGAAACACCGGCTGCTCCGTGCCATCGGCATGCGTTCCTTTTGATTCCGGCACTTTCGAACCACTGTAGTCAACGCCATAAGTGGCCAGCGGCCAGCCATAATTTTTTCCCTTCTCAGGAATATTTACTTCATCGCCGCCGCGCGGGCCATGCTCGCTCTCCCACATTTCCTGAGTCCATGGATTGAGCGCCAGTCCTTGTGGATTACGCAGACCGTAGGCCCAAATTTCTGGTCGCGCACCGTCACGGTCAATAAAGGGGTTATCTTTCGGTACGCTACCATCACTGTTCAGGCGCAGTAATTTCCCTTGCAGCTTGTCGAGATCCTGCGCGGTGCTGCTGGCAAAATTATCGCCAAACGCTATCCAGAGAAAACCCTGACGATCAAACGCCAGCCGCGTGCCGATGTTATTGCCGCGAGAGAGCATGGGTGTCTGGCGAATCACTTCACGGAAATCGCTGAGTTGACGATTATCCTCGCTCAGCGTGCCATATCCGACCACCGCACCCGCCTTGCCGCTGCTGTTGGCTTCGGTATAACTCAACCAGACGCGTCGGCTTTGTGCGAAATCGGGTGCCAGCACCACGTCCAGCAAACCGCTTTGACGCTGCGCCCAGACTTTCGGCACACCCTGAATCGGCTCGGATAGACCGCTACCGGGTTGCCAGCTACGCAACTGGCCGGAACGTTCGGTGATCAACAGGGTTTGGTTATCGGGCAGAAATGCCAGCGACCAAGGGTGATCGAGTTTTTCTTGCAGAACCTGCACGTGCAAGTCCGCCGCTAAGGAAGAAAAGGAACAGAGTAACGCGCCGCTGAGAGCCAACGCGACAGGGAAACGAACCATGAAATTCTCCTGGCTGGATACGATGCTCTTAAGCGTAGACAGCCCAGGCAGGATGATGTTGAGGATTTACAAAAGATTAAGGATGGCGACAGGCATCTGCCGCCATGGGCGATTACGGCGTAGTGAAACTTACCGCGTCGCGGATCATTTTGTCGATACCCGGTTTGAGATCGGCAAAGGTAATGGCCGTCGTGCTGTTATTGACGGTTTTACCAAAGGCTTTACGCACAACCCGAATCATCGGCTTACCGGTTGCATCGGTCGCTTCAAGTTCGAGGAACAGCATACTGTTTTGCGTGCGATGACCGGTAGCCGCCATGGTGCTGGCAACAACGGCCGCAACCGGTACCACTTCATAGAACTGCATGCCTTTGTTCTCGGCATTCACTGCGGTAATCGCCGCACGTACCATTAAAGTTTGCGAACTTTTGCTCGCAACCAGCGGCCAATGGGTGGCGATAGCCCCTTTTAGCTGAATATCGGTGTAGTTACGAATTTCATCCAGTGTTTGCTGGCTAATACGCTGAGAGGGATGCGCCGCTGGATAGTAAATTACCGGCGTGTAATGGGCATTTTTAAAATTACCTTTTTGGTAATCGGGTGAAATCCAGCGCAGCGTTTGCTCACCGCTGACAGATTCAGCCGGTTTTAACTGACTGTAATCACCCAAGAATCCAGAATATTGCTCTTTATCAGCAACGTGAGACGTACAACCGGCAAGTAGCAATGATGAAACCGCGAGTAAAGCAGCAACCGAAGTTTTACGCATAGCGAATTCTCTTTTGTAAGGAAGGCTTACAAGAGAATAGTTAAGGCAAATCCGCCTTGCTGTAAAATGTCGAATTTTTGAGGGGTTATGCGAACTCAATAGCAGAAAATCCGCCACAAACGCGGCGGATTGAAAAAATTATTCGAAACACGTCTCTGGATTATCGGCCAGCGAAATAAACTGCTTTCCGCCTTCAGTCAGCGCAATGATTAATCCGCTTTCAATATCGTAAACCCAACCGTGCAGACGCAGTGCGCCTTTACGCAACGCTACCGCAACGGAAGGATGGGTTTTCATGTTATTGAGCTGAGCAATAACGTTCTCTTTCACCATTTCGTTCAGCTTTTTCTCTGGCGTATCATATTGACGCTCTTCCACTACCGCTTTTGCCGCATCGGCATATTGCAGCCAGTGTTTAACCGCGGGCATCGTATCCATGCACTGACAGGATGCGATAGCATTCATGGCGCCGCAGTTAGAGTGACCACAAATAATGATGTCGGTTACGCCGAGCGCCACGACAGCATATTCGATAGTTGCTGAGACACCGCCCGGTTCAGGACCGAATGACGGCACGATATTGCCCGCATTACGGATAACGAACAGCTGTCCTGGTTCTTGCTGAGTCACCAGTTCCGGCACCAGTCGGCTATCAGAACAGGAAATAAACAGCGCTTTCGGATTTTGATTCGACGCCAGGCTTTTGAAAAGATCCTTCCTTTCAGGAAACACATTCTGTTGGAAACTCAGAAATCCATTAACGATCTCTTTCATTATTTAGCTCTCTCATTATCCACTTCGTCACCTGAAGGAAACGCGCCTTCAGTGTTGATTTGCCTGTTTATTATTAAGCGTAACAGGCAAATATCAACCGCGAATTTAAGCAAACGTCCAATCTAAACACAACCTTTGCGTTTTTTACGTAACCTTGCAAACCGGGCGGCATTTTCATTCGTTACCTTCCCGCCAGCGATTTACTGGAAACAGTGCAAGCCTTCACGCTCGCAGTAGAACCTCTACTCGGCGGAGAATGAAAGTCAGATTTATTAACGCGTTGAGTGCATTAGCCATATTTTTGTTGGTGTGCTTTTTTGCGCGTTAGATAATCCTCGTCACCCCGAAGACGATCCCAATACGTTTTGAAGACCGCTGCCGCTGCGGCTTTTTCTTCATTGACGCCGCGCGGCAACTCTTTGCCTTCTGCATCATATTTGCGTCCACCTTGATGATTGCTGTAGCGGCGAGCGCGGGTGTACCCCATTTGAATAAACTTGCGCGCCATATCCATGCCAACAAAATCATCTTGCGCACGATACGCCTCGAACAGCTGCATAATTTTTGCTGCTGACTCTTCAGCAATCGGCACGGTACGAAAACGCCAGTGCGGTAAAATTTCGCCTTTATAGGGCTGGACCATCAGCACGCCCTGCTCACCGCGTCCCACCTGGTAGAGCTCCGGGTGTTTGCGAAAGTCGATGGTGCTGAAGTCTTGATCGTAATCGAAAGGTTTCATGTCTTTAGTTTAGGATCGAGTGCATCACGCAGCCCGTCACCCAGTAAATTAAAGGCTAAAACGGTGAGGAAGATCGCAAGACTCGGAAAGAGGGCAACGTGCGGCGCAATCACCATATCGGCTCGCGCCTCATTGAGCATGGCACCCCATTCTGGTGTCGGTGGCTGCGCGCCCAAACCCAGGAACGAGAGGCTGGCGGCGGTGATAATGGAGGTCCCGATGCGCATGGTAAAGTAGACCACAATCGGTGATACCGTACCCGGCAGCACGTGACGCATCAAGATCGTCCAGTCAGACGCGCCAATACTGCGTGCCGACTCAATATAGGTTTGATGTTTGAGCACCAGCGTATTGCCACGCACCAAACGGGCAAAGGCCGGGATACTAAAAATGGCGACCGCAACGATCACGTTGCTCATGCCGCTGCCCATGATCGCGACTACCGCAATCGCCAGCAAAATACCGGGAAAGGCAAACAACACGTCGCAGACGCGCATGGTAATACGATCCCACCAGCCTTCGTAATAACCTGCCAGCAAGCCAAACAGCGTGCCAATCAGGGCACCTATCGCCACAGAGAAGAAACCCGCAATCAGTGAGATGCGTGTGCCCACCAGCACGCGGCTGAAGATATCCCGGCCCAATGAATCCACGCCAAACCAGTGCATTAACGATGGCCCTTCATTCAGCCGGTCGTAGTCAAAATAGTTTTCAGCATCAAAGGGGGCGATGTAAGGGGCGATAAACGCCAGCACGATTAATATCACGACGAACAGCCCCGCCAATAACGCGACCGGTTGGCGCTTAAAGCGTCGCCAGAATTCCCCCCACGGCGTACGTACCCGATTTTCCGTCATCAGCGGCATGGTTTTCAGTGCCGCTTCGCGTCGCCAGTTTTTCATCGCGATTCCTTAAAGCGAATGGCTGGATTGATGACCGCGTAGAGCATGTCAACAAACAGATTGATCAATATGAATTCCAGCGAGAACAGCAAGACTTCGGCCTGAATCACCGGATAATCGCGCATTGCCACTGAATCCACCAGCAAGCGGCCCAATCCCGGCCAGTTGAACACCACTTCCACCACAATCGACCCGCCGAGTAGAAAGCCAAACTGCAGCCCCATCATAGTAACCACCGGGATCATGGCGTTACGTAGGCCGTGTTTCACCACCACCAGCGATTCACGTACCCCTTTGGCGCGAGCGGTACGCATGTAATCTTCCTGCATCACTTCAACAAAGGAGGCGCGGGTAAAGCGCGCCATCACCGCCGCTACCGCAGCCCCTAAGGTGATTGATGGCAAAATATAGTGCTGCCAGCTGTCGGCTCCCACGGTTGGCAACCAGCCAAGCTCAACCGAGAAGACCTGCATCAGCAACATGCCAAGCGCAAAGGCGGGAAACGAGATGCCGGAAACCGCCAGCGTCATACCAATGCGATCGGGCCAGCGGTTGCGCCATACCGCTGAAACAATGCCGATAGTCATGCCGAAAATCACCGCCCAAATCATGCTGGCCAGCGTTAACCACAGTGTCGGCATAAAACGTGAAGCGATCTCATCGGCTACCGGTCGTTTCGACACCATCGACTGACCGAAATCACCCTGCAGAGCGTTGAGAATAAAATGCCAAAACTGCTGAGGCAGCGGGAGATCCAATCCCAGCTCCTGACGTACCAGCGCCACCACCGAGGCATCCGCTTCGGGGCCAGCAATCAAGCGTGCCGGATCGCCCGGCAGCAGATGAACAAACAGGAAAACCAGCACCGCAACAATCAGCAGCGTAGGAATCAGGCCCAATAAGCGTTTTAGAAAATAATTAAACATGCAACATCCTGCGCAATAGCGGCCAGCCAACAAGGCTGGCCTGCTCCGTTACTTCAGGCTGGCCTCATCAAAATTGAATGAGGTGTCAGGCATAACGTAAAAACCGGTGAGGTTTTTGCTGTTCGCTGACACCAGCTGCTCAACCACCAGCGGGATCCACGGATGGTCATTCCAAATGCTATCCTGCGCGTCTTTATAGAATTTGGCTTTTTGCTCGCGATCGGTGGTTTTCAGCGCATCAGCCAGATCTTTATCGACCTGCGGATTACTGTAAAACGCGGTATTAAAAATGGCTGGCGGCCAGGCAGCAGTAGCGAACAACGGCGTCAACGCCCAGTCCGCTTCACCCGTTGAGGCGGACCAGCCAGTGTAGAACATGCGCACACCGCTCTCTTTCTGGCCTTTGCTTTCAACTTCAGCGGCACGCTGGCCCGCATCCATTGCCGTGACTTTTACTTTCACGCCGACCTGCGCCAGCTGCTGCTGAGTAAACTGCAATACTTTCTGCGCAGTGCTGTGGTTATGAGAAGACCACAACGTCGTTTCAAAGCCGTTGGGATAACCCGCTTCCTTCAGTAGTTCACGGGCTTTCGCCGGATTGTACTGAATGGCGGGATATTTTTGGGCAAAATCGATGCTTGGCGGCACGATCCCGGTGGCTGGCGTGGCATAACCGGCAAACGCAACTTTTGCCAGCGCGTCGCGATTAATGGCATATTCCAGCGCTTCACGTACTTTCGGGTTATCAAACGGTTTCTGCGTGACGTTGAGACTGATGTAACGCTGCATAATCGATGGCGTGGTGACGACATCCAGCTTGGCGTTTTTCTCCAGCAGTTTGGCCTGCTCATAGGGCACCGGGAAAGCGAAGTTGGCTTCGCCCGTTTGCAGCATCGCCGCGCGGGTATTGTTATCTACGACCGGACGCCAGGTAATGCTGTCGAGTTTCGGATAGCCCTTTTTCCAGTATCCGTCCCACTTCTTCACCTTCACAAAGTCGGTCTGATTCCAGGTCACGAACTCAAACGGGCCGGTGCCTACTGGATGAAAACCGATCTCCTTGCCATATTTTTTCAACGCCGTCGGCGAAATCATTGCCGCCGCCGGGTGAGCAAGATTGTTGATAAAGGCTGAGAACGGTTGCTTGAGGGTGACTTTAACCGTGGTGGGATCCACCACTTCGGTGGTTGCGATATATTTAAACAGGTTATAGCGTTTCAGGTGATTATCAGGATTGCTGGCGCGATCGAGGTTCACCTTAACGGCTTCGGCGTTGAAGTCTGTGCCATCCTGGAATTTGATGCCAGAGCGCAGCTTGATGGTATAAGTCAAACCATCAGCGCTGGCTTGATAACTTTCAGCCAGCACATTATTGAGCTTCATCTCTTTATCAAAGCCAAACAGACCTTGATAGAACGATTTCGCTACCGCCTGCGACAATGTGTCGTTGGCATCGTACGGATCCATGGTAGTGAAATTGGATGCAACAGCAATCACCGCATCTTGTGCCGCCCAGGCAGGCAGCGTCATTACGCTACTCAACACGCCCGCAGCCAGTAACCCTTTACGCATCGTAATGTGCATCTTACTCTCCTGTAATCCCTGTCTGGTTAGCCGCCGAAGCGGCGTGCTTTCATCATTCTTTGATCATGGTACTCAGGCCACGCTGATAACATGACGGGCAACAAAATGGCCCGGTGCCACTTCCATCAGCGGAGCCACTTCTGGTTCATCACCCAATGAACGGATTGGGCTAGGAATTTCATCTACCATCAATGCTCGCTCGCGACGACGATGCGCCGGATCGGCGACAGGCACCGCCGCCATTAGCTTTTTGGTATAAGGATGCTGCGGCTGTTCAAACACCGCCTGACGCGGGCCCATCTCAACAATTTGGCCAAGATACATCACCGCCACGCGATGACTGATGCGTTCCACCACCGCCATATCGTGGGAAATAAACAAGAAGGCGATGCCAAATTCGCGCTGTAGATCGAGCATGAGATTGATGATTTGCGCTTGAATTGATACGTCGAGTGCCGATACCGATTCATCAGCAATCACCACTTTTGGATTAAGCGCCAGCGCACGAGCAATACAAATACGCTGGCGTTGGCCTCCAGAAAATTCATGCGGATAGCGCTGCGCATGTTCCGGCAGCAAACCCACCTTTTCCAGCAGCCAGGCGACGCGCTGCTCCGCTTCGCGGCGCGGCATGACGTTATGCACCAGCAACGGCTCCATAATGGAAAAACCCACCGTCAGGCGCGGATCGAGCGAGGCGTAAGGATCCTGAAAAATGAATTGGATATCGCGGCGTAAATGCGCCAGCGCCTGACCGGATAAATCATCAATGCGTTGACCATTAAAGGTGATAGTGCCGCCTTGGCTGGCGACCAGACGCAGCAATGAGCGTCCGGTGGTGGATTTACCACAGCCCGATTCGCCCACCAGCGCCAATGTTTCGCCGGCAAAGAGATCAAAACTGACTTTCTCCACGGCATGTACTCGACTTTTCACCCGATTTAATAAGCCGCCACGAATATCAAACCGGGTCACTAAATCACGCACCTGCAAAATAGGGGGTTCGGCGCGGCGAACCGTATCTTGCGGCGCTTCTTCACTGCTTTCACTGTGCAGCAGCGGAAATTTAGCCGGTAAGCTGAGTCCGCTCATTGAGCCGAGTTTGGGCACCGCCGCCAGTAATGCTTGTGTGTAAGGCTGCTGCGGCGCGCTAAATAGCTGCTCGACCGGCGCATTTTCTACCACATCACCGCGATACATCACCTGTACGCGATCGGCCATTTCAGCCACCACGCCCATGTCATGCGTGATGAAAATGACACCCATCTGCATCTCTTTTTGTAGCACACGGATCAGTTGCAGGATTTGCGCCTGAATAGTGACATCAAGCGCGGTAGTGGGTTCATCCGCAATCAGCAACGCGGGTTTACACGACAGCGCCATGGCGATCATCACACGCTGACGCATGCCGCCGGAAAGTTGATGAGGAAAACGAGTTAACACGTTTTGCGCGTCAGGAATACGCACTAAATCCAGCATATGGCGCGCTTCAGCCAGCGCCTGGCTGTGCGTTTTGCCCTGATGTAAGCGGATCGATTCGGCTATCTGTTCGCCGACCGAAAACACCGGATTAAGCGACGTCATCGGCTCCTGAAAAATCATCGCCATATCGGCGCCACGTACGCGTCGCATCTGGCGGGATGAGGCGTGCGTAATATTCAGCACGTCGCCGTTGCGACGCCGCAGCTGAATTTCGCCGCTGACTTCTCCGCCGGTCTGCTCAATTAAACGCATTAAGGCCAGCGAAGTGACTGATTTACCCGAACCCGATTCCCCCACTAAAGCCAAGGTTTCACCGCGATGAAGATCAAGTGAAAGGTGACGCACAGCTTCCGTTACCGTGCCTTCGTGACGAAAGCGCACATTTAAATCGCGCACCGCTAACACCTGATCCGGCGCCATTGGCGGCATCGTTTTCCGCTCAGTCATGCATGCTCCTTAGCTTTCGCGGTAGATCGCCACCTCAGCGGCTTCACCTACCCGCGCAAATCCGCGATACATGCCTTCACTGTTAAACGGCAGCGCGACATTCCCTGCATGATCGATAGCGATAAGACCGCCGCTTCCGCCCATTTCCAGTACTTTATCGTGAATAACACTCACAGTAGCCTGCTGCAGGCTGCGTCCACCGTAGCGCATTTGCGCGGCAACATCGTAGGCGGCCAGCGTACGGATAAAGACTTCGCCTGTGCCGGTGCAAGAAACCGCCACGCTGTCGTTGTCAGCGTAGCAACCGGCACCTGGCAGCGGGGAATCACCCACGCGTCCGGCTTGTTTATTAGTCATGCCGCCGGTGGATGTCGCAGCAGCAAGATTCCCTTCGAGATCCAGTGCCACCGCGCCAACCGTACCAAATTTGCGATCGGGGTCGAGCGGATCATCACTGTGACGTTGTGCTTCACCATCATGATCAAGCACCATCTGATCGCTGTTTAGCGCACGTTGCAGCTGTTCCCAGCGCTCAGGTGTGGAGAAATAATCAGGTTCAACCTGCTCAATGCCTTGTGATGCGGCAAACTGCTCGGCGCCTTCACCGATAAACAGCACATGCGGGCTCGCTTCCAGCACTGCGCGTGCAGCCAGTATAGGATTTCGAATGCGCGTGACGCCCGCGACTGCACCGGCTTCCAGCGTGCGGCCATCCATTACACTGGCGTCGAGTTCATGCGTGCCTTGATGGGTAAAAACCGCGCCTTTGCCCGCATTGAAAAGCGGACACTCTTCCAGCAGACGTACCGCTTCCGTCACCGTATCCAATGCGCTGGCGCCCTGCTCTAACATCTGTTGTCCACGCGTAACGATATCGGTTAATGCCTGACGATATAGTTGTTCTTTTTCTGCGCTCATCGCGGCACGCGTAATCGCGCCTGCACCACCGTGAATGGCGATAACTGCTGTTACCATAACGCTTACCCTGTCGTTGCATCAGATGGAAAAACACTGATTTAGAATGGTTTTCAGCCATTTTTAGTCGTTTTTGACTATAGAAAGCCTGCTAAGGGTTGTAAAGCGGAAACTGTCTCAACAGTCATAACCTTTTATTGTGGCTTATACCGTTGCAGCAGATGTGACTCCTTGCGCAAATGCCACCATAATAAGCAGCAAATGCGATAACCCAGGTTGATACCCAATGGAAAGCTTTACCGCAGGATTGATCTCCCTTGAGGAAGCTCAGGAAAAAATGCTGGCGCAGCTGACGCCCATTACCGATTCACTCAGTGTGCCACTGACCGAAGCCGCAGGACGTATTACCGCTCGCGCCGTGACCTCCCCTATTGATGTGCCGCCTTTTGATAACGCCGCGATGGATGGTTACGCCGTGCGCCTCGCTGATATCAACAGAGGTATTCCGCTGCCTGTCGCCGGGAAAGCGTTTGCCGGTGCGCCCTTTACAGGCAGTTGGCCCGCAGGCAGCGTCATCCGCATCATGACCGGCGCGCCGGTTCCCGCAGGCTGTGAAGCGGTGGTGATGCAGGAAGAGACCGAACAGCGCGACGACGCGATTATTTTTAACGCGCCGGTGAACGCGGGTCAGAACATTCGCCTGATTGGTGATGACATTCGTGCAGGCACAGGCGTGCTTGCGGCAGGCGTCAGGTTGGGTGCTGCAGAATTACCGCTGCTGGCCTCGCTGGGCATTGCAGAGGTCAGCGTGTTGCGTAAACTTCGCGTTGCGGTTTTTTCAACCGGTGATGAATTGCAGCCAGTAGGCCAACCCTTGGCAGCAGGCCAAATCTACGACACCAATCGATTTACCGTCTCTTTAATGCTGAAAAAGTTGGGCTGTGAAGTTATCGATCTCGGCATTATTAAAGATGATCCCAACGCGCTGCGTGCTGCCTTTGAAGAAGCCGATCGTCAGGCCGATGTGGTGATCAGCACCGGCGGTGTTTCTGTCGGTGAAGCTGATTTCACCAAAACCATGCTGGAAGAGTTAGGCGCTATTACTTTCTGGAAGCTGGCCATCAAACCCGGCAAACCGTTTGCTTTTGGTCGCCTGGCTAACAGCTGGTTTTGTGGATTGCCAGGCAATCCGGTCTCCGCTGCAGTAACATTTTATCAGCTGGTTGTGCCGCTGCTCGCCACGCTAACGGGCCAGAAAAAATCAGCGCTGCCGCCGCGTCAAAAAGTCCGTGCGGCAACACGCCTGAAAAAAACGCCGGGCCGCCTCGATTTCCAGCGCGGCTTCTACCGTCGTAACGATCAGGGCGAATTAGAAGTGCATTCCACCGGGCCACAAGGTTCACATGTTTTTAGCTCCTTCGCACAGGCCAACTGCTTTATTGTTCTGGAGCGAGAGCGTGAGAATGTTGAAGCGGGTGAATGGGTTGAAATTGAACCGTTCAACGCGCTGCTGGAGGGGTAAATGCTGCCCGAATTAAGCGACGAAGAAATGCTGCGCTATAACCGACAAATTGTGTTGCGTGGTTTCGATTTTGACGGACAAGAGCAACTCAAAGCCAGCCGTGCGTTGGTGGTAGGTTTAGGGGGATTAGGCTGTGCCGCTGCGCCCTATTTAGCCGCAGCGGGCGTAGGAAGCCTGACGTTGCTTGATTTCGACACGGTTTCGCTCTCAAACCTGCAACGGCAAATATTGCACCATGATGCAGATATTGGTTACGCCAAAGTGGAATCTGCTGCGCAAAGTCTGGCGATGATTAATCCACATTGCCAGGTGAATACCGTGAGCACGCGGCTAGAGGATGAAGCGATGCGCACGTTGATCGCCACGCATCATGTGGTGCTGGACTGCACCGATAACGTTCAGGTGCGCGAGCAGCTAAACCGCTTATGCCGTCATCAGCGCGTGCCGCTGGTTTCCGGTGCAGCGATTCGTATGGAAGGCCAAATCAGCGTGTTTACCTGGCAGCCGAATACGCCCTGCTATCGCTGCATTAGCCGCCTTTTTGGCGAGCAGACATTAAGCTGCGTAGAAGCTGGCGTCATGGCCCCGCTGGTGGGTGTAATTGGAGCTATGCAAGCAATGGAAGCGATTAAACTGCTGACACACTACGGCACGCCCGCAACATCTCGCTTATTAATGTACGATGCCATGAGTGCAGAATTCCGCAGCATGAAGGTGGCGCAGGATGCGCACTGCGAAGTGTGTGGCGACAAATAGCGAAGAAAAAAAACGGGGTAGCCAGCGCTACCCCGTTTTTTTAGACGATGCCCTGACTGCGCAGGTAATCTTCGTAGTTACCGGTGAAGTCCACGATGCGATCTTCTTTCATTTCCATGACGCGAGTTGCCAGCGAGCTGACGAATTCACGGTCATGTGAAACGAAAATCAACGTCCCCTCATACATTTCCAACGCCATATTCAGCGATTCAATGGATTCCATATCAAGGTGGTTGGTGGGTTCATCCATAATCAGGATGTTCGGTTTTTCCAACATTAACTTACCGAACAGCATGCGTCCCTTTTCACCACCGGAAAGCACTTTAGCTGGCTTCTTAATATCATCCTGAGAAAACAGCAGGCGGCCCAAAATGCCACGAATGACTTGCTCGTCATCACCTTGCTGTTTCCACTGGCTCATCCAGTCAAACACGGTGAGATCATTTGCAAAATCTTCGGCATGATCCTGAGCGTAATAACCGATGCGCGCATTTTCTGACCATTTAACGTTGCCGCTTTCCGGCGTCAATTCGCCCACCAGCGTTTTCAGTAAAGTCGATTTACCGATACCGTTGGCACCCAGCACCGCTAATTTCTCGCCGACTTCAAGCATCAGGTTTAAATTTTTAAACAGCGGACCGTTATCAAAACCTTTGGTAATCGCTTCAACTTCGAGCGCATTACGGAACAATTTTTTATCTTGTTCAAAACGAATAAACGGGTTCTGTCGGCTGGAGGCTTTTACTTCATCCAGCTTAATTTTATCCATCTGTTTCGCACGTGAAGTTGCCTGGCGCGATTTAGAGGCGTTGGCGCTAAAGCGGCTAACAAATGATTGCAGATCGGCAATTTGTGCTTTTTTCTTGGCATTATCCGATAACAGACGTTCGCGGGCCTGAGTGGCTGCGGTCATATATTCGTCATAGTTGCCCGAATAAACACGGAGTTCGCCGTAGTCTAAATCCGCCATATGCGTACAGACCATATTCAAAAAGTGACGGTCATGCGAAATGATAATCATGGTGCTGTCGCGTTCGTTAAGAACCTGCTCCAGCCAGCGGATGGTGTCGATATCCAGGTTGTTGGTCGGTTCGTCCAGCAACAAAATATCAGGATTAGAGAACAGCGCCTGCGCCAACAACACGCGTAATTTAAAGCCCGGTGCAATTTCGCTCATCGGACCATAATGCTGCTCAACTGGAATACCTACACCGAGTAATAACTCTCCGGCACGTGATTCCGCACTGTAACCATCCATTTCACCGTAAAGCACTTCAAGGTCTGCGACTTTATAGCCATCTTCTTCGCTCATTTCTGGCAAAGCATATATACGATCGCGTTCTTCTTTAACTTCCCATAATTCATGGTGACCCATGATAACGGTATCGAGCACACTATATTGTTCAAAGGCGAACTGATCCTGGCGTAACTTGCCGATACGTTCATTCGGATCGTAAGAAACATTTCCGCCGCTTGGCACCAGATCGCCACCCAGAATCTTCATGAAGGTGGATTTACCGCTGCCGTTCGCACCGATTAAACCGTAACGATTACCGCCGCCAAATTTAACGGAGATGTTCTCGAACAGTGGCTTGCTGCCAAACTGCATGGTGATATTGCTGCTAACTAACACGGCATTGACCTTTGTGAAGAAGTGGATGAAAAAACGGCGGCTATTATGCCAGATGTGATGTAGCGCACGCCAGCGCAAGGCGTGCGGGCTAAGCAGAGTAGTTGATAAACAGGTGTAAATAAAAAAGCCGAGGCGCCAATATTGGCCCTCGGCTCCCGCATACAAGGATCGTGTCGATTAATCGATCAGGAAACTGTCCAGGCTCTTGCCTGAATCCAATGCTTTTTTAATCGCTGCTGGTGTACGGCCTTGGCCGGTCCATGATTTGGTTTCACCGTTTTCATCGGTATAAGAATATTTTGCTGGACGCGGAGCACGCTTAGAACGTTTTTTACCTGGCTCCAGAGCGCCTAATAATTCATTTGGGTCAATGCCGTCTGCCAACAGCATTTCGCGATATTTAGAGAGCTTTTCTTCTTTTTCGCGATTTTGAGTCTCTTCCGCTTCTGCTTCTTCGCGACGTTCGGTCACAACAACGGTTAATTTCTCGAGAATTTCTTCCAGGTCAGTCAGCGGCAGTTCACGAGCCTGGGCACGTAATGTGCGAATGTTGTTCAGAACTTTAAATGCGTCACTCATCACAATGTCCTTGATTGAGGGGGGTAATTAAAACTGTAGCGTTAAGATTACCTAATTCAAATAAAAAAATAAATTAATTTTACGCTACAGATTATTCTGAGCGCTAATTTAAATCGCTACGCTTTTTTTATCACCTCATTTTATGGGCTTTATTAACGTAGAATTAACAGTCTCGTGGCGTTAACCTCAAACTCTGGAATCGATTTCAGACGCGAGCATTTCATAAATTCTTCCTGATTGCTTTTAAACAAAATCATAAAAAGGTAACAGGATTATTCCCGCAGACGTTGGCGCGCGGCTTTTAACGGGGACTAAACCACGATCTCAATCAGAAGGTTCTACAAGCCACTGCTTTAAAAAAGCGGCTTAATAAATCAAATTTTTATAACCCTTACGAATTCTTCACGTTGGCGTTTTTTAATTACAGAGGTTAATGCTTGTGATTCTTCATCGGATGATAACCCATCATGCAAATAATGTTTCCTCTGTTCCAGGCGTCGGTTATGCGTTTCAGGAAGACACAAAATCACAAAAATGGTCTGCTATACGCGCTCGCGATACAGATAAAAAAGAGATCAGACAGCCCTGCGCTCGCCAGTAAAACAGGAAACATCAGTGAATTAATGAAATTCGCTGTCCCTATGGCAAATACTGCGCCATCCATAACCCAGGCGCGTAGGAAGAATTTCTAAAACAGCAATCATCTCACCGGTGAAAGCACGCCTTGATGAAAGCGATGAGACATAAGCATACGCAATAATCCCCTTTCACTGCACAAAACATCCGGCTAGCCATTCGCTGCTCCGGCATTAAATAGCCAGCGTTGTTGATAAATAATAAGCAAGCCATGCCATCCCATTTCCCCAGCTTTGTTGGGGTACAGCGAGCTGTTTTTTCCAACAGCTAAATACTGACTAACGCCATTAAAACAGAAATAGCGCCGTGGTAAGGGTGTTAAATAAGAATACGCTATCGCTCATATCCGCCGCTTTTAACAACACTGGCGCGTAATAAATTCGGATTTTAACGCCGGTAAACGCCTGAATGGCCGCGATGACCATGCCCATCATGTGTTCGGGATGAAACCCGATCTCGCGTGTGGCCGACAGGTCAGCGGGCTGTGATGAAACGTGTTTTCATCACAGCCGCGTATCCAAAAGCAATAAAAGTGAGAGGTGAAGGGGGATTAATTTACCTGGGTTGCCGGGCCAAACACATCATATTGCGGCAACGTAACGTTCTGATACGTTTCCCAACCCCCCCCCAAGGCTTTATACAAGGCGACTAAGTCTAATCCGCTTTGCATCCTCGCTTGCGTCGCCTGCTCCTGCGCTTGCGCCAGTTGGCGCTGTGCATCCAGTACGTCAAGGAATGTCGACAGGCCTTGTCGATAACTGTCGCTGGCAAGGTCAAACGCACGTTGCAGCGCACCCGTGGTTTCATCCAGCGCGGTGACACGCTGCTGGTCGGCGCGGTAACTTACCAGCGCGTTCTCCACATCTTGCAATGCGGTCAGTACCGTTTGGCGATAATCGAGTGCTGCGCTGGCTTGCTGCGCGCGCGCCAATTTCACACTGGAAACCAACTGACCGCCCTGGAAAATCGGAATCGACAGCGAGGGCCCGTAGCTGTAGAAGTGGCTGCTCCAGTTATCTAAATAGCTAACATCAGTGTTACGTACACCCAGCTGACCGGTTAATGACAGACTCGGAAAGAGTTGGGCTACCGAGACGCCAATATTGGCCGTCTGCGCGTGTAGCGTGGCTTCAGCCTGACGTATATCTGGTCGACGACGAGCCAGTGTGGATGGAATGCCGACTGAAACAATTTGCGGCAGCGTTGGCAGCGCTTTTGGCGTATTGAGTTCTGCATCCAACGCGCCCGGCGTTTTACCCAATAACACGGCTAAGCCGTTCATCGCTTGACGCGCATGAGCCTGATATTGCGGCAGCTGCGCCTGCAGCGTACTGAGCTGAGCGTGCGCATTTTCCACATCGGTCACGGGTGCTAAGCCGTTACGTTGCTGACTTTGCGTCAACTCTACGGTTTGCTGGGCAACATCGATCTGCTGCTGTAGCGTCTGCACCGTCGATTGCGCGCCGCGCAGTTGCAGCCAGGCACGCGCCACTTCAGCTTCTAACGACACTAACGCATCATTACGCTGCTCAATCGCTGCCTGCGTCTGTGCGTTCGCTGCCTCAACCTGACGTCGTACCCTGCCCCATAAATCAAGCTCCCAGCTGGCATCAAAACTGCCTTGATAGAGATTAACCGGCTGTGTCAGACTATTCAGCTGGTTGGTAACATCACTATCAAGCTGATCGTAAGCGCCATTTGACTTCAACAGGCCCTCGAGTCCTAGCTGCTGACGCGTCATTTTGGCTGAACCGTTCAGGCTGGGAAACAAACCGCCCTGCGCTTGCGCCAGCTGTTGTCGAGCGCCCGCAATGCGCAGCACTGCCTGTTGCAGCGTCAGGTTGCCTTCAATGGCACGCGCAATCAGGCTGTCGAGTTGCGGATCGTTGAAGCTGCGCCACCAACGAGCGTTGATCGCTGACGATCGCGGTTTAGAGGCTTCTTGTGATTCCAGCGAGTTGTAACCGCCCGGCATTTGCGGTTTCGGTGCCTGATAATCGGGCCCAACGGCGCAACCTGCCAGCCACATTGCCAGTGTTAATAAGCTCAACGGTTTGAGGCCGCGAGAAAACATAAACTTCATGTCAGTGTGCTCCTGCACTGCCTTCGCTTTTAATCGGCGACAGCAGCCAACAAAATGGAATCAATATCAGGGCGACGATGCTCAAACCTGAAAAGACGTCGATATAAGCGAGGATGCGCGACTGGGCAATCATCTCTTGATAAAGCTGCCCGGTGGCTAAGGTGATCGGATCGCCAACAGCCGACGTAAAGTCACGGATCGCCTGCGCCCAGTGCTGCACGGTAAGATTGAACGGCTCATTGAGCGGTGTCATGTTGTGCACCATGTGCGCCGACCGCACCTGTTCACGCTCGGTGATCGCCGCGGTAGAAAGTGAGATCCCAATCGATCCTGCCACATTGCGAAACATGGTAAACAGCGCGGAGGCATCGGCATTCAGTCGTTGCGGAATGGTGACAAAAGCGATGGTGGTCAAAGGAACAAACAAGAAACCCAGGCCAATTGACTGAGCACTACGCATCAACACCAGCGTGGTAAAATCGACATTCGGCGTTAAGGTTGCCGAATAGAAAAACGCCACGGCAAGACAGCTAAAACCAAAGGCGATGATATAGCGCGTCTGCACGATCGGCATCAGCTTAAGCACCAGCGGAATGGTCATCACGATCAACACGGCGCCCGGCGATAACACCAAGCCAGACCAGGTTGCGGTATAACCCAAATCCTGCTGTGCCAGCTGCGGTAATACCACCGAACTGCCGTACAGGATCATCGCCATACCCGCCATCAATAAACCCGCCACCCAAAAGTTACGATCCTTCATCACCAGGATGTCGACCACCGGTTTACGCGCATACATCAGCCAGTAAACCGCGCCAACAATGCCGATAACCGCCAAAATGGCAAACAACACAATGAAGTTTGAAGAAAACCAATCTTCATCTTCACCGCGATCCAGCATCACCTGTAAACAGCCAAGCCCGAGGGTAATCAGTGATATGCCAATGTAGTCGATCTTCAGGCGACCTTTAGCCCATTTGCGTTCCCACGGCGGATCTTCCAGCAGTTGATAGATCGCCATTACGGTTAAAATTCCTACCGGAATATTGATGAAAAATACCCAGCGCCAGCTGTAGTTATCCGTAATCCAGCCACCAAGCGTTGGCCCGATCACTGGCGCAACAATGATGGCGATAGAGGAGAGACCAAAGGCTTTGCCGCGATCTTCCGGCTTGAAGTAGTCAAGTAGCACCGATTGCTGCACCGGCTGCAAGCCTCCGCCGAAAAACCCCTGTAATACGCGGAACAGAATGATTTGCCACAGTTCGGTGGCGATACCGCACAGGAATGAGCAGATGGTGAACATCACAATGCAGATCAAGAAGAACTGCTTGCGGCCAAACAGGCGACTGAAAAAGGCAGAGATGGGCAGCACGATGCCGTTTGCCACCAGATACGAGGTCAACACCCAGGTTGACTCATCGTAGCTGGAAGAGAGCGAACCCGCGATGTGCGGCAACGCTACGTTGACGATCGTGGTGTCAAGGATCTCCATAAACACCGCCAGCGTAACCGTGATGGCAACTAGCCACGGATTACTGGCGGGTTTCCAGCTCTGCGTTGGGCTCATTCCACCGTCACCTTCGGTTCAACCGACAGACCCAGCGGCAGCGGATGGTTGGGATCTAAACCGTGGTCAATAACGATTTTCACCGGTACGCGTTGAACAATTTTTACGTAGTTGCCGGTGGCATTTTCCGACGGGAAGGTCGAGAAGCGCGAGCCGGAACCCATTTGAATACTGTCCACATGCCCTTGCAGCTTCATGTCTGGCCAGGCATCGACAGTGATCGCCACTTTATCGCCTGGGTTCATGCGCTCAAGTTGCGACTCTTTAAAGTTGGCCGTAATCCAGATGTCGGCTGACACCAGCGAGAAAAGTGAACTGCCAGCCTGCACCAGCGTACCGACCTGAACATTACGTTTCGTCACGAATCCGTCGTAAGGTGCGCGAACCTGAGTGTATGAAAGGTTTAACTCTGCCGTGTTGAGTTGCGCTTTAGCCTGTTCAACCTGCTGCTGACGCGCTTCGACATTGGTTTCCTGCTGACGAATTTGCAAAGCAACCTGAGAGGCCACTTCAACTTGTGCTTTGGCACTTTGCAGTTGTGCCTGCGCGGAACGCAGTTGCGCATTCGCGGTATCAATATTGCGTTGGCTGGTCGCGCGCGGATCAACACCGCGCTGACGGCGATAATCGGCTTGGGCATTCATCATATTTGCCTGCGCTTTGGCTTGATCGGCTAACGCCTGATCGCGCTGCGCCGGATATTGAACGCGAGACAGCGCCAGTTGCGCCTGCGCCTGATGTAATTGTGCCTGCGCTAAGCCAAGCTGGGCTTTAGCCTGATCGCGCTGCGCACTGGTATCACTGGGATCAATCTCAACCAGCAAATCACCCTTTTTCACCCGCTGGTTATCTTTAACCAGCAGTTTGACGACATAACCTGAGGCTTTGGGCGCAATAGTGACCGCATCACCTTCGGTAAAGGCATCGTCAGTGGTCTCTTCATTGCGGGTACTAAACCAGAAATAGAAGCCGACGATCAGCATCACCACAACGATAATCGCTAAAATAATCAGCGGCTTTTTACCGGGGCGTTTACGTTCGGGTTCATCGTTATTCTGGTTTTCTTGTGACTGACTGTTTTTATCCGCCGCGTTATCAGCGTCTTCCTGGCGTGGCTCGCGTTGATCTTTCTCGCTCATAGTTCCCATCACTGGCTAAGGCCCTAATTCCCGGGCATAAAAGGTCAAATTAACCTTAGATGGGAAACTGACAAATTCCAGTGCAACTTTACATAACTTGATGAAAGACGCACGTCCTGCCAATTAATTCATTAGCAGGACGAAATGATGTCAGGAAATCAGGCGCAGCAGCAGCCAGCCGCTCAGCATTGCCCAGGCGAGCAATGGCAGGGAAAAGAGATGAAAGCGCCACCAAACGCGGCGATCTTTTGCCATACGCAAGGCAATCAAATTGGCAAGAGAACCAGGCAGCAGACCGAAGCCACCGATATTTACTGCCCATGCGAGTACCTCTGAAGAAGGCACTTTTTGCAGCAGCAGAATAGTCGCCGGTACGTTGCTAATAACTTGTGATAACGCGATAGCCAGCAAGTAAAGCGCGCCGTCGCCAAGATGCGTAATCGCATCGAAATGCGCCTGTAAAACGGGCAAGCGCGTGAGTAAATAGACATCAACAAACATGGCGATAAAAACTGCCAGCAAGCTCCAGTCGATATTGAGCAATACCGGGCGCGCCATGATTAAAAAGCACAGCACAATCAACAGGAGTGCCCAGCCAGTGAGATGCCATTCCAATGCGGCAATAAACAGCACATACAGCAAGACGCTCACCGCAAACAGCGGCTTCCGCCATTGATGCGTTTCATTATTTTGATGTTTTTGTATTTCTCGCGTTGAAAAGCTCCACCAGGTCAATGCAACCAGGCTCAGCAGCAGCCAAGCCGCCAAGGGAAACATCTGCCCGATAAATCCCGCCACGCTGAGAGAACCGTGGCTCCATAGCAAAATATTTTGCGGATTACCGACCGGCGTTAGCAACGAGCCAGCATTGACCGCCAACGCTTCAAAAATGATTAAACGTGAAAGGGGTAAGCGAGAGAATTTTCGTAGTGTTAACGTTAGCGGCACCAAAATAAACAGTGCAACATCGTTCGTCAGAAAGGTAGAAAGCAGCGCCGCGGCTAACACCATAAACAAGGCCAATGCCCGCTCATGCTTAAAACGGCTGATTAATCGCTCGCCTAGCACATCAAAATAGCCGCTGACTTCTAATCCCTTTGTCAGGATCAACAATCCTGTCAGCGTAATAATGGTATGCCAGTCCACGGCGCCAGGCAGGTCTGACCAACGAAAGTTGGCCAGAAATAGCAAGATCGCTCCAATGATTAACAGCAGATGCAAAATTCGGTCATGCAAAAAGGAGCGAAAAAGAGTGGGCATGTTGGCCGTTCGCCTTAAAGGTTAGCGATTTTCGTAGAACTTCTGGAAGACGGCCAGCGTTTCATCACTGACGTGATGCTCAATGCCTTCAGAGTCGCGGCGCGCGGTTTCTGGACTAATGCCCAGCGCTAACAAGAAGGTTTCAACAATGTAATGGCGTGCACGACTCTCTTCCGCCAGCTTTTCACCTTCACTGGTTAAGAACACGCCGCGATAAGGAACCTGCTCAACCAAACCGGCGATGCTCAGGCGCTTCAGCATTTTCGCTACCGTCGGCTGTGAGACACCGAGGCGCGCAGCCATATCAACCTGACGCGCTTCGCCAAATTCACCAATCAAATCAGAGATTAGCTCAACGTAGTCATCAATAAGTTCACGGCGATGCGCTTCACGCACCTGCCGAAAACCTTCGACATGCTCTTCAATATCTTTTAGTGGTCCTTGCGGGGCAGAAACCACGCTTTTAGCACGACGACTCATTCAACTTCCTCTTTATTATTATCCGTATTCAACCTGCTCTACGGATTAGCTGCGCTCATTGTAAACCAGGTGCAAAGAAGCTCAAATTTTTCCTAATTAGCATTGGCTAAAGGATATAGCCAATGCTATATTTGTCGATAATGTAAGCAGCAACGCTGGTCAGCCAGTGAAGATCGTGCAAGATCCTTTTTCATCATTGCTGTTGTTCTAAGCTTAATTGACGATCTCTGCTTACTTTTGCGTCAACATTCATTGGGAGGTGATTCTATGAGCACCCTAAAAAGCTGTTTAGATTGCAGCAAATGCTTCCAGGCTGAAAAAACAACGTCCGTGGATATCAAATCCTGGTTGTGCCTGCTGACGCGTTCCCCTTTTACGCTTCGTCTGATGTTGATCGAAAAATTGCTCGGTAAAAAAACTGACAATCGTCGCTGCCAAAACCTGATCTGGCGCGGCTAAACATCCCGCTTTTTAAGCCTTTCACATTAATGCTGAAGGGCTACCAATCTTGTTAACTCCCCATCGACCGCGCTCGCTTCGTTAGTTTGTGCCCTTTTAATCTGCGACATTGCGTTGTTCAATCATCCGTTTAAATTTTCATCCTAATCTGGAAAGCGCAGTGCATTTCTGAGTCGAAAAAGTGCGCGCCTGACTCAATGATGGTGGGAAAGGTCAATGAATAAGGTGAGAAAAGACGAGGAAGTGCAGAAACGAAAAAACGGCCCATTAAGGGCCGTTTTGGAATAGGCAGTCTAAGCTGAACTTAGAAGCTGTAACCTACGCCAGCAATCCAGGTGCCAACGTCAACGTTACGGATGCGGCTCTGCTCGTAGCCCACGTCCAGTGCAACGTTTTCGATTGGGTTGAACTGCATACCTGCGCCGTAAGAGAAACCTACGTCGCTTGAATCAGATTTGTCGCGTGATGCGGTAGTGTTCTGCTCGAACTTACCGTAGCCGAGACCAACAACACCGTAGATGCTTGCCCAGTCGTTCAGACGGAAAGCAGGACCACCGGTAATGCCGTAGTATTGGCCTTTGTTATAAACGCCAGCTTCGGTACGATCTTTCTCGGTGTAAGTGAAAGAACCGATCCAACCCAGTGGGTTAGAACCGTCTTCGTAGCGGTATTTCAGGTTGAAGCCGTTAGCTTTGTTAGCAACGCCCTGATAATCGCTCTGCGCATAGCCACCAGATACAGTGCTTTGCGCCATTGCGGAACCTGCGGATACAGCCAGAACACAGGCCAGTGCTGAAAGACATGCAATTTTTTTCATAACCACCTCAAATGTGAAAGTACTACTCTCCTGACAACGCTGAAAATATAACAAAAAATAGCGAGAAACTCTGCCCAGATTTTATTGTCTAACAGAAAGTTTGGTGTAACAGGACGTTAATGCACGATCCTATGTCATTCTTTTTTCTTATAAAAACCATCATTTTTCTGCAATAAACTTTTCGTCTTTTAATTTCCGCTTTAAGTAAAATCCTAAAAAATCCTGACGTTTCTTTACTAAATTGGCGCTGAAATTGCGCAATTCATGCGCAGTTAAACCAAATTTAAACCACGCGCCATCGTCTCTTTTGCCCATAAATTCCATTACACTGTGCACTTGTTAAGTAAATGATCAGGATGTAGCCACAGGATGTCACCTACCTCACCCCTAAGAAATCTCGCACCGGTTTTAATGCCTATTGCGGTACTGCTCATCGCGATGCTTTCACTGCAAGGCGGCGCATCGCTGGCCAAGTCGCTTTTTTCCACTGTGGGTGCCACCGGGATTACAGCGTTACGTTTAGGGCTGGGGACGCTTATTCTCTGTGCAATTTTTAAGCCGTGGCGTCTACATTTCACGCGTGCGCAGCGCATGCCGCTATTGATGTATGGCCTGGCGCTCGGCGCTATGAACTTCTTGTTTTATCTTTCTATTCGTACCGTGCCGCTTGGCGTGGCGGTTGCGCTGGAATTCACCGGTCCCTTAACGCTTGCACTGCTTGGTTCACGCCGCTTGCTGGATTTTGTCTGGGTCGTGCTGGCCGTGATTGGATTATGGTTTTTGCTGCCGTTCGGCGCGAACATGACGGCAATCGATCCGCTGGGTGCAGCATGCGCTGTTGGCGCAGGCGCATGTTGGGCATTTTATATTTTGGCGGGGCAACGTGCGGGCGCGGAACACGGTCCTGCCACCGTGGCGATGGGTTCGTTGATTGCTTCTGTTATTTTTGTACCGCTGGGTCTGACTTTTGCGGAAAGCGGCATCTGGCACTGGAGTGTGCTTCCCATTGCGTTGCTGGTCGCTCTGCTTTCTAGTGCCATCCCCTATTCTCTTGAAATGATCGCGTTAACCCGCTTACCGGCACGCATTTTTGGTACGTTGATGAGTCTGGAACCCGCGATGGCAGCGTTATCGGGCATGCTTTTTCTTGGCGAAACCCTGAATGGACAACAATGTCTTGCCTTGCTGGCGATCATCATAGCTTCTGCCGGTTCGACACTCACAATGAAGCCAAAAAAGAACCGGTTAAGTGAGGTTGAGTTAAATAATGCAGCGCCAAAATAAATTATTTGGCCTGTGAAAACGCGGGCCAAATAACAAGCGTATTAATCTTGATAAGCCTTCTTAATTAACGAACGGCTTTTACCGTATTATTTTGAAACAGTCAGATATACCACATTGACACATTAACCTAACCACCTGTAAATATTAAATTTTTAGCTCACGCTAAATTTAACATTGCATTAACTACCTTGGCTAAATGCTTATTTATAACCAGGAAGTGCTCTATTTCAGCCATCGGCATAGCCGTTACTGCAAACTCCCAAAGCGCTGCTATACTTATTCCCGTACTTGACTAGGACAACCATCAAAGAGAGGACTGAAACGATGAGTACCGCTAAACTGGTTAAAACAAATTCTTCTGATCTCATTTACACCCGTAATGACGTGGCTGAAAACGATAAAAAAGCCACCATCGAGGTGCTGAACCGGCTGGTAGTGGAGTTCATTGACCTGTCGTTGATCACTAAGCAAGCGCACTGGAACATGCGCGGTGCGAACTTTATTGGTGTGCATGAGATGCTGGACGGCTTCCGCACCACAATTACCGATCATCAGGACACGATTGCAGAACGCGTTGTGCAGTTGGGCGGCGTAGCACTCGGTACAGCGCAGGTGGTGAGTGATAAAACGCCACTGCAAAGCTATCCGCTGAATATTCATAGCGTACAGGATCATCTTAAAGCACTGGCAGATCGGTATGGTCTGGTTGCTAACGATGTACGTAAAGCCATCACTGAAGTGAAGGATGAAGATACCGCTGATATCTTTACCGCAGCGTCACGTGACCTCGATAAATTCCTGTGGTTTATCGAAGCTAATATCGAATAAATTATAAGTTAACGTTCGACATGATAAATCAGGCGGGGAAACCCGCCTTTTTTATGCCTTGTTACCGGCTTTTTATGACTTCGTTAACAGTTTTCCCTTTCAGATTTTTACCGCCTCCGCTTTTACGTCACACTTCCTGTTGCACCAAAATAACCTTACGCACCAATATAGGGCGCCATTTTAGTGCAAAGCGCTAATGCGATGCAAAATCGTGTCAGCCAGCCTGTCCAACTCACTGATTTTAGAGATTTTGCAAAGTTGGCATAATTCTTTCATATGACAAGCCGCAAACACGGGTTTTATAACCTTGTAGTAATAAGGAAAAATGATGAAGTCACTGTTTAAAGTCTCTGTGGCCGCGCTGGCGCTGGCCTTCTCACTCTCTTCTACCGCAGCTGAAAAAAAATTGGTTGTCGCCACTGACACCGCCTTTGTTCCTTTCGAATTTAAGCAAGGCGACAAATACGTCGGTTTTGACGTTGATTTGTGGGCAGCTATCGCGAAAGAACTGAAACTGGATTACACCCTGAAACCGATGGACTTCAGCGGCATCATTCCTGCACTGCAAACGCGCAACGTTGACCTAGCGTTAGCGGGTATTACCATTACCGAAGAACGTAAAAAAGCCATTGAGTTTTCTGACGGTTACTACAAAAGCGGCTTGTTGGTGATGGTGCGTAACAACGAAAACGACATCAAAGGCATCAGCGATCTGAACGGCAAAGTCGTGGCAGTGAAAAGCGGAACCGGTTCGGTCGAATACGCTAAAGCGAATATCAAATCTAAAGATCTGCGCCAGTTCCCAAATATTGACAGCGCTTATATGGAGCTTGGCACCAACCGTGCTGACGCTGTACTGCACGACACGCCAAATATTCTGTACTTCATCAACACCGCCGGTAAAGGCCGCTTCAAAGCGGTAGGCGACTCAATTGAAGCTCAGCAATATGGTATCGCCTTCCCGAAAGGCAGCGACGATTTACGTGAAAAAGTAAACGGCGCACTGAAGACCATTAAAGAAAACGGGACTTACAACGAGCTGTACAAAAAATGGTTCGGCAGCGAACCTAAATAATAATTTGAGCTCGATTTAATTTTCAGCAGGGAATATTTCCCTGCTTTTTTCCATCGCAACATATCTGGAGTTCACCATGGAGTTCGACTGGAGCGTTATCTGGCCAGCCATGCCCGCGCTGCTTGAAGGCGCCAAACTGACCTTAATCATCTCCGTAATTGGGCTGATTGGGGGGTTGATCATCGGTTTGGTCGCAGGTTTTGCCCGCGCCTACGGCGGTTGGTTCACCAACAACCTCGCACTGGTGTTCATTGAAATTATCCGCGGCACGCCAATCGTGGTGCAGGTAATGTTCATCTATTTCGCCTTGCCCATGGCTTTCCCGGACTTGCGCATTGATCCGTTCAGCGCAGCGGTTGTCACTATCATGATTAACTCGGGTGCCTATATCGCGGAGATCACGCGCGGCGCGGTGTTATCCATTAATAAAGGTTTTCGCGAAGCTGGATTGGCGCTTGGCCTGTCACGCCGTGAAACCTTGCGTTATGTCATTATGCCGCTGGCGCTGCGCCGCATGTTGCCACCGCTGGGCAACCAGTGGATTGTCAGCATTAAAGACACCTCGCTGTTCATCGTTATCGGCGTGGCGGAACTGACACGTCAGGGTCAGGAAATTATTGCCGGTAACTTCCGTGCACTGGAAATCTGGAGCGCGGTTGCGATCATTTATCTGGTGATTACGCTGGTGTTGAGCTTTGTGCTGCGCCGTATTGAAAAAAGGGTGAAAATCCTGTGATTGAATTTAAAGACGTCTCGAAGCATTTTGGTAAAACGCAGGTGCTGCATAACATCGACCTGAAGATTAATCAGGGTGAAGTGGTGGTGATTATCGGCCCTTCTGGTTCAGGTAAATCCACGCTGCTACGCTGCATCAATAAATTGGAAGAGATCACCAGCGGCGAGCTGATTGTTGATGGATTAAAAGTGAATGACCCTAAAGTGGATGAGCGTCTGATCCGCCAGGAAGCGGGGATGGTGTTCCAGCAGTTCCATCTGTTTCCACAGATGAGCGCGTTGGATAACGTCGCTTTTGGACCGATTCGCGTCCGTGGTGCGAAAAAAGAGGCAGCGCGCGCACTGGCGCAGGAACTCTTGGGCAAAGTCGGTCTGGCGGAACGCGCCCACCACTTCCCTTCTGAACTTTCTGGTGGTCAGCAGCAACGCGTCGCGATTGCGCGTGCGCTGGCGGTGAAGCCTAAGATGATGCTGTTTGATGAGCCAACCTCCGCGCTCGATCCTGAACTGCGTCACGAAGTGTTAAAAGTGATGCAGGATTTGGCCGAAGAAGGCATGACCATGGTGATCGTCACCCATGAAGTTGGCTTCGCTCAGAAAGTTGCCTCACGCCTGATTTTCATCGACAAAGGTCGCATCGCTGAAGATGGCAATCCCGATGCGTTAATCAGCAATCCGCCAAGCGATCGTCTGCGCGAATTCTTGCAGCACGTCTCTTGATAAAACGGGCCGCTTTATAAGATTGCGGCCCTTTTTTATCTGCCCTTCTTCTTTCAGAATTTTGATTCGCCATCCCTGACTATACTTTTTCTCTTGTGAAGCAAGCATGTTGCTAAGGAGAAAGCCATGTTGTCAGCCTGCCCACCCCGCATATTTTTGCGGCGTTGGATTCTGCTCTGTCTGTTATTTTTCATTACGCTACCTACAGCACAAGCCGTTTCATTGCCCCAAGCCGCTGTTGCGGCACAACAAACCAAAACCGATTCAGGTAATGCGCAAGAACCTGGCCTGAGTGATAAAAAAGCCGCGTACGCGGCATTGGCAAACATTCTTGATAACGATCAGTCCCGCCAGGAATTAATTGAGCAACTGCGTAATGCCGCCGCGACACCCACCGATACCGGTACACCAGAACTGGCACCGCCAACCGAGGAGCCGGAAGAAAAGACCGTGCTGCAGCGGCTCACCGATATGACGCGCCAATATGGCGGTGAAGCCGCTACGCAATTCATTCGGCTGCACGACAATATTCTCTACGCGCCACATAAGCCCTTTAATCCCGTGACCTTTGTGAATGCGGTAAACCATTTTGCCGGCCTGGCCTTGGCGATGTTTGCCCTTTACTGGCTGCTGCGTCGTTTGGTTTATCCACTCTATCAACGTCTTGGAGCATGGGGACGACAGAAAAATCGCGATCACCGTAACTGGCTACATCTTCCCGCTACCATCATTGGCGCGTTTATCATTGACCTGCTGTTACTGGCGCTGGCGTTGTTTATCGGCCAAATTATCAGCGATAACTTTCACGGCGATAGTCGCACTATCGCCTATCAGCAGGGTTTGTTCCTCAACGCCTTTGCCTTAATCGAATTTTTTAAAGCGCTGTTGCGCCTGATTTTCTGCCCGCATTTTCCTGAACTCCGTTTTTTTCATCTCAACGATGAGCGCGCCAGCTACTGGAATACGCGGCTAAGCTGGCTCAGCGGCATCATGGGTTACGGTTTATTGGTGATCGTGCCGATTGTGTCTAATCAGGTGAACGTGCAAATTGCAGCGCTACTGAACATTGCCATTATGGCGATCATGACCTGTTGGGCGCAGTGGCTGATATTCAGTAACAAACGCAATATTCACAATGCGTTGATTGGGTTAGCCAACCGCAGCATGGCCTTTTTTGCCTTCTTCATTCGAGCGTTTGCGCTGTTCTGGCACTGGCTGGCGAGCGCGTATTTTATCGCGCTGTTTTTGTTTTCGATTTTCAATCCCGGCGACAGCCTGAAATTTATGATGTCCGCCACGGTACGCAGCCTGGCCATTGTCGGCATGGCCGCTTTTGTTTCCGGTATTTTGACGCGCTGGATAGGTAAAACCATTATTTTGTCACCCGATCTGCGCCGCAATTACCCTGAATTGCAAAAGCGCGTGAATGACTGGGTTCGCGCCATGCTAAAGCTGGCCCGCATTCTCACGGTTTTTGCCACCTTGCTACTGCTACTTAATGCCTGGAACCTGTTTGATCTTTGGCATTGGCTAACCATTGGTGCTGGCGAAAAAATGGTGGATATCCTGATCCGCATCGTGATGATTTTACTGCTGTCCGCGATCGGCTGGACGGTGCTGGCGAGTTTGATTGAAAGCCGTCTCGCCTCTGATTCACATGGCCGCCCAATGCCCAGCGCCCGCACACGTACACTGCTGACACTATTCCGCAACGCGTTAGCCGTGGTGATTAGCACCATTACCATCATGATCTTACTGTCAGAAATTGGCGTCAATATTGCGCCTCTGCTGGCGGGTGCAGGCGCCTTGGGGTTGGCGGTTTCCTTCGGATCACAAACGCTGGTGAAGGACATTATTACCGGCATTTTTATTCAGTTTGAGAATGGCATGAACACCGGCGATTTGGTGACGATAGGCGCCATTACCGGCACGGTGGAGCGCATGTCAATTCGATCTGTTGGCGTACGTCAGGATACCGGCGCTTATCACATCATTCCCTGGTCTTCGATCACCACCTTCGCCAACTTTGTGCGCGGTATCGGCTCGTTTGTTGCGAACTATGATGTCGATCGTAATGAGGATACGGAACGCGCTAATCGAGCGCTGCAGGCGGCAGTAAATGAACTGCTGGAAAACCCAGAGATTCGCGGCATGGTCATTGGCGAACCAAACTTTGCAGGCTTAGTCGGGCTGACTAATCAGGCATTTACTGTGCGCGTCTCGTTTACCACCCAGCCGCTTAAGCAGTGGACGGTACGTTTTGCTTTAGATGAAAAGGTGAAGAAGCATTTTGATGCTGCAGGCATCAAAGCGCCGCACCAAACGGTGGAAGTGATGCAAACCGGACCTGACGTTGCAGGCGCTGCCAGCTTACCGGCGTTACCGGCCCCGCAATAACCGCGCTATTTTTAGTCGGTACCACAAGCAGAACATCCGCCACCTGAATACAGGTGGCGGATGCCATCAACAAACGTTGGATTAACGTAAACGCTGCGCGCGTGTCGCCGCAGGCATAAATGACCAGGCCAGGAAGCGGCTCTGTTTCTGGCCCTGCGCCATGTTCACTACGCGAACCTCTACATCCAGCGCCTGCAACTGTTTTTCCAGCGCAGCCAGATTATCTTTGCTGGAGATCAGCGACGTGAACCAGATGCATTGACGCGCCAGCGCCACGCTTTCCTGAATCATTTTGCTGACAAAGGCTTTTTCGCCGCCGACGCACCATAACTCATTATGTTGACCACCAAAGTTCAGCGGTGCGGATTTCTCCAGACCCAAATTACGCACTTTACGCTGTGAACTGGCCGCAGCTTCAGCGGCAGAGGCATGGAACGGTGGATTACACATCACGGCGTGGAAAAAATCGTTCTTGTTCACGACACCCGCCAAAATAGCATCGCTGTTTTTTTGACGGCGCAGGCGAATATTGCGCTGCAAACCAGGATTCGCAGCCACGATTTGATTCGCGGCTTTCAATGCGCTTTCATCAATTTCAGTGCCGGTGAAGCGCCAGCCATATTCAGCCTGACCAATCAGCGGATAGATGCAGTTTGCACCACAGCCGATATCCAGCACATCGGCCATCGGGATTTTTCCTTGATTATCCAGCGCCAGCAGATCGGCCAGATAATGCACATAATCTGAACGGCCCGGCACGGGCGGACAGAGTGAACCCGGCGCAAGTTGCCAGTCAATGCCGTAAAACAGCTTGATCAAGGCCTGATTCAGCAGCATCACCGCCTCGGGATCGGCAAAATCCACCGACTGCACGCCATAACCATTAGGGCGCACTTTCACCGCCAGCGGTGGATGTGCAGCGATTAAGGCGGCAAAATCGTATTCACTTTGATGGCGATTACGGGCATGGAACGGTGACGAACTGGCTGACTTTTTCATACTTTCTCTCAATTATTCGGGCGCGCGTACAATACGCTGTGCATCGCTGAAAATAAATAATGAATATGCGAAGAGCGTCGGGTTGAGACAACTACGCGGCTTCGCACAATCCGCTTACACAATTCTCGCCGACTCAATCAATGCTGTAAGACTAAGATAAAACAAAAAACGCTATCGGAGATTTCATGACGCACAAACGTTACTCTTACCAACCGCGCGCAGGTCACGGATTGCCGCACGATCCTCTCAATGCGATTGTTGGACCACGCCCGATTGGTTGGATCAGTTCCATCAGCGCCAGCGGTCATCGCAACCTTGCGCCTTACAGCTTCTTCAACTGCTTTAATTATCATCCGCCCATCATCGGTTTCGCCAGCAGCGGATGGAAAGACAGTGTGCAGAATATTTCTGAGACCAAAGAATTTGTCTGGAACCTGGCAACGCGTTCGTTAGCAGAAGCGATGAACGAGAGCTCCGCTTCGGTGCCCGCCGATCAGGATGAGTTTGCTATTGCTGGCTTAACGCCGTTACCCGCCTCGCAGGTCAAGCCGAGTTTAGTGGCGGAAAGCCCGGTTAATTTTGAATGTAAGCTCACGCAGCTCATTCAGTTGCAGGATACACAAGGTCAGCCGATTGATAGCTGGTTGGTATTGGGTGAAGCGGTGGCGATTCATATCGATGAAACGCTGCTGGAAAATGGCATTTATCAAACCGCCAAAGCCGAGCCGATTCTGCGCGCTGGCGGACCGAGCGCCTATTACAGCATCACTGAAGCGCAGCGTTTTGATTTAGTGCGCCCGGATGCTCGTCGGGCATAAAGCATCACAGCGCGTCTTCTCGACGCGCTTGTTTACACCTTTCCTTGTTCGATAAATGCCTGTATCAGCGGCTTCAACACTTTCTGTAGCGCGGTGGCACGTTCCTGTCGCCAGGCAAAGGGGGGTGTTTCATCCATGTAATTGCATTGCGCCAGTTCGAGCTGCACCGCTTGCACATTCTCATCAGGTTGCGCGTAGGCGCGAGTAATGTAACCGCCCTTGAAGCGCCCATTCAGCACCCAGCTGTATTTATCTTGTTCAGCACACACAGCCTGAATAGCGTTAATCACCGCTGGGCTACAGCTGGCACCGTCGTTGGTACCAATATTGATATCCGGCAGGCGTCCTTCAAACAGGCGAGGAATCACGCTGGCAATCGAGTGGGCATCAAACAGCAAGGCATAACCGTATTCGGCTTTGAGTCGCGCCAGCTCATGTTGAATTTGCTGATGATAAGGCTGCCAGATGTGATCAATATAGCTTTGGCGCTGTTCAGCGCTTGGCGTTTTTCCTTCCGCGAAGGTCGGTGTGCCATCAAACAGCGTTTCGGGAAACAAACCCGTGGTTGCGGTGGTGTACAGCGGTTGGTTGTCGGGCGGACGATTAAGGTCAACGACGAAGCGTGAGTAGCGGCCAATGATCACGCTGGCACCCAAATCGCGCACAAAATCGTACAATAGCGGAATGTGCCAATCGGTATCCGGCAAGCTGCGCGCGGCATCGCTCAACGCGTTTTCAACCTCTGGCGTAAGCAACGTACCCGCGTGCGGAATGCTAACCAGCAGCGGGATCTTGCCTTGGGTAAAGTGAAAACAGGTGGATTCACTGCTTGTTTCGCTGATTTTTTCACTGCTCATTGTGCTTCTCCACGATAGATGACTTTACAGGGCAGCTCACCACCCAACCAGTAAACCAATTCTGCCGGACGGGCTAATGGCCAATGAACGAAGCTGGCGACTTTGCCCGCTTCAAGCGTGCCATGAGTCTGTTCCAGACCAAGCGCTTTTGCTCCCCAAATCGTCACGCCTGCCAGCGCCTCTTCCGGTGTCATGCCAAATAGCGTGCAACCCATGTTTAACATCAAGCGCAGGGATAATGCCGGTGATGTGCCAGGATTCGCATCGCTTGCCAGCGCCATCGGCACGCCATAACGGCGGAACAGTTCAACCGGCGGACGCTGAGTTTCACGCAGCAGGTAAAACGCACCCGGCAGCAACACCGCAACCGTTCCATGCTGCGCCATGGCCTTAACATCATCTTCCGTGGCGTATTCCAGGTGATCGGCAGAAAGCGCGTCGTAACGCGCTGCCAGTGCGGCACCGCCTAGCGATGAAAGCTGTTCTGCGTGTAACTTAACCGGCAAACCCAACGCTGTTGCCTGATCAAACACACGCGCCACCTGCGCAGGCGACAAAGCCAGATGTTCGCAAAAAGCATCGACCGCATCCGCCAGCCCTTTCGCTTTTACCTGCGGCAATAGCTGATTGCAGATGACATCAATCCAGCCGTCGGGATTGTGTTTGAATTCTGGCGGGAAACCGTGGGCGGCTAAACAGGTCGCGAATACATCCGCTGGCACGCTTTCGCTTAACTCACGAATCGCCCGTAACATGCGCAGCTCACTCTCTTCATCCAGACCATAACCCGATTTGATTTCAACCGTAGTCACGCCTTCTGCCAGTAAGCGATCCAGTCGCCAGCGCGCAGAAGCCACTAACTCCTGCTGGCTGGCCGCGCGCGTGGCACGCACGGTAGAAAGAATACCGCCGCCCTGCGCAGCAATCTCAGCGTAGCTAACGTTATTTAATCGCTGCTCAAACTCCTGGCTGCGATTGCCGCCAAACACCAAATGGGTGTGACAATCCACCAAACCCGGCGTGATGATGCCACCCGAAAGTTGATGCTGCTCACGCGCGTGAAACGCCGGCATCGTTTCACGCGGCCCTACCCAGTGCAGCTTCCCGGCTTTTACCGCCAGTGCGCCATCTTCGATGATCTGGTACTTACCGCCCTGCATAGTCACCAGATCGGCCCCTAGCCACAGGCTATCTATTGATAAGTCATCTGCTGTTGTCACCTCATCGCTCCTGAGATTTACACTGCGCATCAAAGTATGTATATGTATATACAACCACATCCGTTGAGGATCAACCATGGCGACTTTTTTTGCCTCCCGCGCGCTGCTTACTGAAGGCTGGCGCAGGCAGGTGCGTATTTCAGTCAATCAGGCTGGATTCATTGAATCAATCATTCCCGACAGTCAGGCACAAGAGACGATGCCCCTGCATGGCCACGTGATCCCCGCGATGGCAAACCTGCATTCACATGCGTTTCAACGTGCGATGGCGGGATTAGCAGAAGTCGCTGGCGATCCTCAAGACAGCTTCTGGACCTGGCGCGATCTGATGTACCGCATGGTGCAGCGCCTGACGCCCGAACAGGTTGGCGACATTGCCGCGCTGCTTTACATCGACATGCTGAAAGGCGGCTACAGCCAGGTCGCTGAATTTCACTATCTGCACCACGACCCGCATGGCGCGCCCTATCCTGATGATGCGATGTTACAGCAGCTGATTCACGCAGCCGAGACAGCTGGCATCGGTCAAACGCTGCTGCCGGTGCTTTACAGCTACAGCGGTTTTGGTGCGCAGCCACCTTCAAACGGGCAAAAACGTTTTATTCAGCAAACCGATCGCTATCTGCAGCAGCAGGCTTGGTTGCAAAGCAACCTGCGCAATAAGCCGCTGCACAATCAAGGTCTCTGTTTTCATTCGTTGCGGGCGGTGAGCGAAGCGCAGATGCGAGAGGTGCTGGCAACCAGCGACGCCGCTTTGCCGGTGCACATTCACGTCTCTGAGCAGGAAAAAGAGGTCAATGACAGTCTGGCGTGGAGCAGCGAGCGCCCGGTGGCCTGGCTGATGAACCGCTTTGAGGTTGATGCGCGCTGGTGCCTGATCCACGCTACACATCTGGATGAGCAAGAAATTCGCCGACTCGCAGCCAGCGGTGCAGTAGCGGGTTTGTGCCCAACAACAGAAGCTAATCTGGGTGATGGCATTTTTCCCGCCGTTGATTACATCGCGCAGGGCGGACGTTGGGGCATCGGTTCCGACAGCCACGTTTCGCTCAGCGCCCAGGAAGAGTTGCGCTGGCTGGAATATGGGCAGCGTCTGCGTGACCGCCGACGCAATCGCATCACCACGCCTCATCAAGCTTCGGTGGGCGATCTGTTATGGCAACAGGCGGCGCAAGGTGGCGCGCAGGCGTGCGGCATTCGCAGCGGTGGACTCGCCGTGGGGCAACGCGCCGACTGGCTGGTGCTCAAGGATGATGCCTGGTTTAGCCATATTGACGATCGCGCCCTGCTTAATCGCTGGCTGTTTGCCGGACAGCGCAATCAGATTCGTGATGTGTATGTTGCGGGCAATGCCGTTATCCAGGACGGTCATCATGCCGCAGAAGAAGCCTGCACCGCGCGGTTCAAACAGGCCATGGCGGCACTACGATGAAGCGCTTTTCCTATGCTGATTTACCGGTTAGCCGCTGGCGCAACGGCGGCGGCGAAACGCGCGAGATCGTCAGCTTTCCGCTTGGTGAAGCGCAGTTCGGCTGGCGCGCCAGTATCGCCACCCTTGCCGCGGACGGGGATTTTTCACTGTTTCCAGGGGTGGATCGGGTTATCACGCTGCTGCACGGTGATGACGTCTTGCTGAGTACATCGACTTTGCAGCATCGCCTGATCCCCCATCAACCCTGGGCTTTCCCTGGTGAGTGGGCACTGCAAGCCAGCCTTATAGGGGGCGCCAGTGAAGATTTCAATATCATGACGCGGCGTGATGTCTGGCAATCTTCAGTTGCGGTGGTGACAAAACAGGCTGGCAGTGAAAACGGTGTGGCGTGGGTGTTATGCGGAGAATGGCAGCTGGCGAACGGAGAAACACTTTCTCGCCAGCAGGGCGTCTGGTGGATGGATGAAACGCTGCAGCTGACGCCTTTAGGCGATGATGCGCAGCTGCTGTTTACCCGCCTCAGCCGTGTCCTTTGAATCGGCCCAGCAGCTTGTAGCGTGAACCCGGATACAGTAAACGCGCATAGGTGACGATTTTGGTATCGCTCCACGTCTGGCGGCGGATCAGCAAGCAAGGTTCGTGCTCATCCAACGCCAGATGTTTACGCTGACGCGCATCCGGCAATACCGCTTCAACGATGTGTTCGCCCGCCGTCAGTGGCGCGACGCGCATCAAATAGGTGTAAGGCGTAAAGGTATGGTAATCCTGCGTCAGGTAATCCGGTGCCACGAGCGGATTGACCAGGCGATCTTCCAGCTGAACCGGCAGCTCATTTTCATAATGAACAATCAGCGAATGGTAAAGGGTTTGCCCGGTGCTTAGCCCTAAAACGGCGGCCTGTTCGGGATCGGCTTTGTTCTGACCGATGGCGAGAATTTTACAGCTGTGCAGATTCCCACGCTGGGCGATTTCATCGGCGATGTTATGCACTTCCAGCATCGCGGTGTAACCTTTCATCTCCGCGACAAAGGTGCCCACGCCTTGCATTCGCACTAAAAAACCTTCGCCAGTCAGCTCACGCAGCGCGCGATTGATGGTCATGCGGCTGACGCCCAACTCATTCACCAACTCGCTTTCTGACGGTACGCGCTGATTCGCTTTCCAGTGCCCTTCACGAATCTGACTCACGATTGCCTGTTTAACGCGCTGATAAATCGGTGCGGGTTCATCACTCATGGCCGCAGCCAGTTGTGCTATCGCCGTATGCTCGACCATTTGCTGTTCCTTATCCTGATAATACCCCGAGTTTACTGTCTCAACCTGCAAATGTATATACATCCATATCAGGTAGATGCACGTTGGTAGTGCAGCTGGCGCATCGTTGCAGTGCAAACCTTTGCGGTAATAACAGCGCAACCACAGATGACAACAAGCACGATTTTTGTGATCGGTTTGGCACAGCCCTTGCTAATTGTATATACAAGGATAGACAAGATTAAACCCATATGCTTCACTCGAATAAATCCGCGGGGTCAATGCGCTTAACAGCAGCTAACAGCCCCAGCAAACTTGTATAGACAGGAGTAGGTTATGTCAGGCTCTTCTCAGCATTTGCGCCTGGTTCCAGGCGAGGTGGATCTCGCTACGTTACGCGCAATCTATCAAGGCGGTGTTTCGCTTAGTCTTGATGACCAGGCACGTAACGCCATCGCGCAGGCACAGCAAACCGTTGACGCCATCGTCGCCTCTGGCAACGTGGTTTATGGCATTAATACCGGATTTGGCAAGCTGGCACAGACGCAAATTCCCACCTCACGTCTGGCCGATCTGCAACGCAATCTGGTGCTATCACACAGTGTCGGCTTGGGCAATTTGCTACCGGATAACGTAACGCGCCTGATTTTGGCTACCAAGATCGTAAGCCTGGCGCGTGGACATTCTGGCGTGCGTATCGAACTGGTTGATGCGCTACTGGCTTTGTTCAACGCGGGCATCATGCCTTGCATCCCCGAAAAAGGCTCGGTTGGTGCGTCTGGCGATCTGGCTCCGCTGGCGCACATGTCGCTGATGTTATTAGGTGAAGGTCAGGTCCGTGTTAACGGTGAGCTGATTTCTGCCGTTGATGGCCTGGCCAAAGTGGGATTAACCCCCATCGTACTGGGCCCCAAAGAGGGCTTGGCGCTGCTCAACGGCACGCAGGTCTCTACCGCATTGGCGCTGCGGGGATTATTCGAAGCAGAAAATCTGTTCGCAGCGGGACTCATGGCGGGCGCGCTGTCGCTGGAAGCGATCAAGGGATCGCTGAAGCCCTACGATGCACGCATTCATCAGGCACGCGGTCAGCAAGGTCAAATTGCGGTTGCCGCCGCAGTGACGTCGTTGATTGAAGGCAGTGAAATTCTGGGTTCGCACGCTAACTGCGGTCGCGTACAGGATCCTTATTCTATTCGCTGCGTACCCCAAGTGATGGGCGCATGTCTGGATAACCTGAGCCACGCCGCACGCGTCCTGCAAATTGAAGCCAACGCCGCATCAGACAACCCGCTGGTGTTCAGCGAGTCCGGTGACGTCATTTCCGGCGGTAACTTTCATGCTGAACCGGTGGCCTTCGCGGCTGACATTCTCGCCCTGGCAATCGCTGAAGTGGGCGCTATTTCTGAACGCCGTATGGCACTGCTGCTCGACACTGGTTTATCCGGCTTACCGCCCTTTTTGGTACGCGACGGCGGTGTGAACTCGGGCTTTATGATCGCGCAGGTGACAGCGGCAGCGCTGGCATCTGAGAACAAATCCCTGGCGCATCCGGGCAGCGTTGACAGCCTGCCAACTTCCGCTAATCAGGAAGATCACGTTTCAATGGCGACTTACGCCGCACGCCGTCTGGGCGACATGTGCTTTAACACCGCTGCGGTCGTCGGTATTGAAGCGATGGCGGCAGCACAAGGCATTGAATTCCATCGTCCGCTGCAAAGTTCGGCCTTAATCGAGCAGGAAATCAGCACCATTCGCGAGCAAGTGGCTTTCCTTGAGGAAGATCGCCTGCTGGCACCTGACATCGACGCCATGCGTCAGTGGGCAAGTCGCACCGCCTGGCCTCAATCCTTGACTGCGCTGCTGCCGAGTATGCGCGCTGTAACGTCTGCTGAATAAGGAACCTGTAATGAGCGAAACCCTGTCTCAGGCCGTAGCACGCGAAGTTCGTGCACCACACGGTAACGAACTGCATTGCGCTAACTGGCTGATTGAAGCGGCTTACCGCATGATCCAGAACAACCTCGATCCCGACGTCGCCGAGCGCCCGGAAGATTTAGTGGTATATGGTGGCATCGGTAAAGCGGCGCGCAACTGGGAATGCTTCGAGCAGATCCTGCGTTCTTTAGAAGTGTTAAAACCTGATGAAACGCTGCTGATTCAATCGGGTAAGCCGGTCGGTGTGTTTCGTACTCACGCCGATGCGCCGCGCGTCCTGCTGGCAAACTCGAATTTGGTTCCGCATTGGGCTAACTGGGATCACTTCCACGAACTGGATAAAGCCGGGTTGATGATGTACGGCCAGATGACAGCCGGCTCATGGATCTACATTGGTGCCCAGGGCATCGTGCAAGGCACTTACGAAACGTTTGTTGAAGCGGGTCGCCAGCACTACAACAACGACCTCAGCGGACGCTGGATTTTGACCGCAGGCTTAGGCGGTATGGGCGGCGCACAACCGTTAGCAGGTGTCTTAGCGGGCGCCTGTGTGCTGGCGATTGAGTGTCAGGAATCACGTATCGATTTCCGTCTGCGCACCCGCTATGTCGATCACAAAGCCACCTCGCTGGATGAAGCATTAGCGCTAATTGCAGAAGCGACCCAAGCGAAAAAAGCCATTTCCGTGGGTTTGCTGGGTAACGCGGCAGAGATTTTGCCGGAGCTGGTGAAACGCGCTAAAGCGGGCGGCCCACGCCCCGATATCGTCACCGATCAAACCTCAGCGCATGACCCGCTTAATGGTTATCTGCCGATTGATTGGGATCTGGCGCGCTGGCAGCAGGAGAAATCCAGCAATCCCAAGGCGGTAGAAAAAGCGGCGCGCGCATCAATGGCGGTGCACGTACAGGCGATGCTCGACTTCTGTCATATGGGCATTCCCACCGTTGATTACGGCAACAATATTCGTCAGGTCGCGCTGGATGAAGGCGTGAAAAATGCGTTTGATTTTCCAGGTTTTGTGCCGGCTTATATTCGCCCACTCTTCTGCGAAGGCAAAGGCCCGTTCCGCTGGGTTGCGCTTTCGGGCGATCCAGAAGATATCTACAAAACTGACGCCAAACTGAAAGAGCTATTCCCACAGCATGCCAGCCTGCATCGCTGGTTGGATATGGCGCAGGAACGTATCGCCTTCCAGGGTTTGCCTGCACGTATTTGCTGGTTAGGCTTGGGTGAACGTCATCGTGCCGGGCTGGCTTTTAATGAGATGGTGCGCAACGGTGAGCTCAAAGCGCCGGTGGTGATTGGGCGCGATCATCTGGACTGCGGCTCTGTTGCCTCGCCAAACCGTGAAACCGAGGCGATGAAAGATGGTTCCGACGCCGTTTCTGACTGGCCGCTGCTCAACGCGCTGCTAAACACGGCGGGCGGCGCTACCTGGGTCAGCCTCCACCATGGCGGCGGTGTGGGCATGGGCTTCTCACAGCATGCAGGCGTGGTCATTGTCTGTGATGGCAGCGAAGCCGCCGATGCACGTCTGAGTCGCGTATTGTGGAACGATCCTGCCACCGGTGTGATGCGCCATGCTGATGCAGGCTATGAGCAAGCGCAAGCTTGTGCTAAGGCGCATGGGCTGAATCTGCCGATGCAGAAGTAAAGAAGTGCGAGGTCGTTTGGCCCCCACCTCGCTCCTCTTGAGTGCGAGGTCGTTTGGCCCCCACCTCAATCCTCTTGAGTGCGAGGTCGTTTGGCCCCCACCTCAATCCTCCCCCATACATGGGGGAGGAAGATGCTGCAATATGCGAGTAGTAAAGCTGCCTGTGGCAGCGTCTCCTTCTCCCGCTTCACGGGGCGAGGCTGGGATGGGGGACCGCGCGCGCTTCACTTTCTGCGCGCCTACGCTGACTCAAACCCATCGCACTTCCTTATTACTTATTCCATTTTGATTTAGCCTATAGCCAAAATTCCCTGTTTCGGCAATAGACGTGCGCTCGCCAGACCTCTAAAGTGAAATCTTCTCAATCCGTAAGGAGCGCGTTTCTGCATGACCCTTTCCCCTGCTCTGCTTGAAGATGCCCTGCGCTGGCGCCACCAGTTTCATCAGGAACCTGAACTCGGCTATCAGGAGCACAAAACCAGTGATGTTGTCGCTCAACAGCTCGAACTGGCTGGCCTGCACGTTTTTCGTGGATTAGCGGGAACGGCAGTGATTGGCACGCTGGAAAATGGTGCAGGTCCGGTAATTGGCTTACGTGCAGATATGGACGCCCTGCCTATCACCGAAAAAGGTGATGTTGCGTGGCGCTCTGCGCAACCTGGCGTCATGCACGCCTGTGGACACGATGGCCACACCGCCATTCTGCTTGCTGCCGCAAAACAACTGGCCGCAACGCGTCAGTTCAGCGGCACGGTGCACTTCATCTTTCAGCCTGCTGAAGAGAACCTTGGCGGCGCGCGGAAAATGGTAGAAGAAGGTCTGTTCCAGCGCTTTCCGATGGATGCGGTTTATGCCATGCACAACTGGCCAGGCATGGCGCTGGGCACGCTGGCGGTGAATCCTGGCGCAATGATGGCTTCGCTTGACTCCTTTGAAATCACTCTGAATGGCAAAAGTTGCCACGCGGCAATGCCAGAAAGTGGTGCCGATCCGATGGTGGTCGCTGCAGAACTGATTTTAGCGTTACAGACAATCCCCTCACGCCGCCTGTCGCCGCTGGCCTCTGCGGTAGTGAGCGTGACGCAAATCCACGGCGGCGAGGCAATCAACGTGATTCCCGAACAGATAAAGCTGCGCGGCACGGTGCGTTGTCTGCAAACCGACGTGCGCAATCGGGTACGTCAGTTAATTGAAGATTTTGTGAGTACGCTGCCGAAACCGTTTGGCGTCTGCGGAGAAATCGATTGGTTACCCGGTTATCCGGTAACGGCCAATCACGCTGAGCCAGCGGAACAGGTGCGCGCAGTGGCGCTGAACACGTTTGGCGAAAAGAACGTCAAATGGCAGGTTAATCCTTCCATGGCATCCGAAGATTTTGCCTGCATGATGGAAGCGTGTCCGGGTGCCTATTTCTGGCTAGGTGTGGATGGCGAAACGCCGTCGGCACCTTTGCACAACGCCCGTTATGATTTTAACGATGCGCTGATTCCGCTGGGCGTTGAATTTTGGCAGAACCTGGTTGAACAGGCGCTGCCAAAAGCCTGATTTAATAACCCGCGTCGCTAAGGCGCTGTAATCCCGCGTCCAGCGAGTCACTTTGTCCGCTGGCACGTAAACAGCAGGCGATCTGCAAACGCAGCGCTTCTGGCACCGGTCGCTGTTTCGCCAACACCGCGTCAATCCAACGCGCCGTCACGGCAGCTGTTTTATCGCCTGGCAGTTCCAACGTGACTTCTGGCTGACGTTCAACCCACACCTCTGCTTCCGTTTCTGCGCCGTGAATGTAGCTGATTGCCGGACAGCGCTGTGGATTGGCATAAACCTCACCTTCAGTGCCGTTCAGTAAAAGGCCTGGCGCATCAATGTCACTGAAGAATTTGCCCACGCGCGGCACATATTCTGGGTGCGACACGCTGGAAAGACGCAGCGCCTCACGCTCACCAAACGGGGTGGCCAATTTGGCCAGCGTATGCGCGCTGTTACGCACGCCCATGCGCCAGCGCAGCGACAGCTGTTTTGCCATGGGCGGGCAAAGGTTGTCGATGGTAATAAACACCAACTCGCCGTTATCCAGTTTTTCCTGCGCCTGCTGCTGTGTGGTCGCAGGTTGTACACCAAGTTCAGCAAAAACCGCTTCGCTGGTTACGCGCGTGGCATCTTCACTCACGCCATGCACCAGCACCGGAAAACCGAGCTGGTTGAGCAGCCGCGCCAGCAAAGGTGTCAGGTTGCCTTGACGACGTGCACCGTTGTAGCTGGGAATGACAATCGGCATAGGACGATCAACGGGTGCACGCAGCGTCATCATTTGCGTTTGCATCGCTTGATAAAAGCCGCGCATTTCGTCTTCGCCTTCGCCTTTAATACGCAGCGCAATTAAAATGCCGCCCAGCTCCAGATCGGGAACATCGCCCGCCAGCATTGCACTGTAAAGCGCCACTGCGGTATCGAAGTCGATGTCACGCGCGTGATTCTTTCCACGCCCAATCTCTTTAATAATCTTATTCAGTTCCATCACTCGCTTCCGTTAAAGTGCGCGGCCATTTAGCGCCGCGTGGGACGTTTTTTACGCACGGTTTGCGTGGGTGTGCTTATTATTTTTGCAGGTTCGGGCGCTGCTGGCTGCTCAATCGGAAACACCGGTAACGCCGCCAGCAAGCGGCTGCCGTATGCTTTGCTCAACAAACGGCGGTCATAAATGACAATTTCGCCATAACATTGATGGCTGCGAATCAGGCGTCCGACCTGCTGAATCAGCGTAAATGAAGCGCTGGGTAAACTCTGCACCTCAAACGGATAGCGTTTCAGGCTTTTTAGCCATTCACCTTCGGTTAAAATTACCGGACTGTCCACCGGGGGAAAAGCAATTTTATGGATATGCACCTGACTTAGCAGGTCGCCTTTTAAATCCAGCCCTTCGGCAAACGACTGCAAGCCAATCAGGATACTGGTTTCGCCCTTTTCCACTCGCTTGCGGTGCAGCTCCACTAATCGACTGCGCGGTTGATCGCCCTGCACCAGCATCGACAGACGCAAATCGGGCAAACAGGCGACAAATTGCTGCATGGCGCGACCGCTGGCAAATAACACCAGCACCCCTTTGTGTTTCTCTTCGTGCATTTGCTGACGGAAAAATCCCGCCATCTCAGCAATGTGCTCTGCTTCGTTAGCCATGACGGGCTCGTAACGCATCTGCGGAATCACCAGCTTGCCTTGATCGATATGATTGAACGGCGAGTCGAGCGCCACAAAGCGATCGCCAGCCTTCTCATTCAGACCAGACATCTCCTGCAAGCGATTAAAACTGTTCAACGAACGCAGCGTGGCGGATGTCACCACCACATGCGGTATTTTCCGCCACAGCATTTTTTCCAGCTGATCGCTGACGCGAATGCCGGCGCAGTGAAACAGCAAATGTGCCTGACCCTCACGCAGTTCTCGGGTGATCCATTTTGATACCGGCGCGCCAGAGGCTTTTTCCAACGCCGCCAGTCGCCATAATTTGCTCACCGACTCAAACCAGCCAAACTGACGATTGAGCTGCAACAGGCTGCGGTGCAACCGCACCAGATCCACTTTGCCCGTTTGCTCGCTTAGCGCGTTGATCAGCCCTTCTGTTAAGCCTCGCAGCGCATCACTGAGCTTAAACAGGCGCGCACAGAGTTCGAGGATTTCCTGCGGCAATTCGCCCAGCACAAAACGGAATTCGCCGGGCTGATTATGCGTAGGCAGCAGCGGATTGAGTGCGTTACTCATAATCGTGAGCAGCTCACGTAGCTCATCGCAGTGCGCTTTAAGCCGTTCAGGATTCGTCAGTGGCGGCGGCGATTTAGGCCGCATCTGAGTCATGATGCTGTCCACCAGCTTCACGAAAAGGTCGAGCTGCAAGCTGCTCCAACCGGGTGTGATATCAGCGCTCATTTCCAGCGCATCGCGCGCCACTTCGGGCAGATGATGCCCTTCATCAAGCACCAGCATCAGCTGTTTAGCAGGCGGCAACACCGATTCGTTTTCCATTGCCGCCATCACCAACGCATGGTTTGCCACCACCACATCCACCTGCTCAATTTCACGGCGGGCGACAAAAAACGGGCATTCGCGATACCAGCGGCAATGCGCGCCCAGACAGCTGGCTTTATCGGTAGAAAGCCGCTGCCATAAGCTGTCGCTGATGTTGTCTTCACTGTGATCGCGCAAACCATCCCACTGATAACGATCCAGCGACTTCTGCAAGCGTCCGCATTGGGTTTGTTCTTCTTTAGTGCTGCTGATCGCTTCGTCATCCAGATAAAGCAGCAGATCGCCCTGCTGCTCGTCATCCGCTGCCAGTGCGGCCAAATTGCGCGGGCAAACATAGCGACCACGACCAAAAGCAGCGGTAAAGGTGAGATCGGGAATGATTTTTTTAAGCAGCGGCAGATCCTTGGTGAAGATCTGATCCTGCAACGCCACGTTGGCGGTGCTGATCACCAACCGCTTCTCTTCAGCACGGCTCACCGCAATGCCGGGAATGAGATAAGAAAGGGTTTTGCCGACGCCGGTTGGCGCTTCGACCGCCAGATGACGGCCATCGTCACCGGCCAGGCATTTCGCCACTTCGGCGATCATCTGCCGCTGCGGCGGGCGCGGAATAAAGTCAGGCACCTGTTGCTGCAGCGCTTTATACCACTGCGCTATCTGGCTTTTTATTGCTGCTGTCAGGGCCATTGTTTCATTACCACCAGGAACGCTCTACTACAGGAAATTGCCTGTATTTTTACACAGTGTCTGGACGGCGTCAGCTTTCGCTGTGATTTTTTCGCGTCATGTTCAGAATTTCATGCGTTGTGATGTTCACTCTTTCACGGCTGCACAGCGTAAAAAATAAAATATTATGGCCAATTGTCGCGGCAGATCAGATTGATTATCACGCCGACTTTTGCTGTAGTCGATGCCTGCTTTGCCCTGCGATATCAGCGGCATGACTTCGCCGCAGATAAACACTATTTTTTTGAGATGCTGTGCGATCTGCCCGGCCTCGGTGATCTGGAAAAACAGAATGCATGAAATGAACCTTGTCTTTCCCGCTCGCGTACTGCGTGGTGCAGGCGTGTTAAATCAGCTTGGCGGCCTGTGCGCCAGCCTGGGGCAGCGAGCCGTGCTGATTGGTGGTCATCAAGCTTTGCGAGCAGTTGAAACGCCGGTACGTGAACAGTTGCAGGCCGCTGGCGTAACGCTGCTGGCGCAAGAGTGGTTCGGCGGAGAAACCTCGCTAACGCACATTGATCGCTTAGCCGCATTGGCAACGGAATTAGCAGCAGAGGTGATTATCGGTGTGGGTGGCGGTAAGTCGCTGGATACCTGCAAAGCGGTGGCGGCGCAAATCGGGCTGCCGCTGGTGACAATTCCCACTATCGCCGCAACCTGTTCAGCGGTCACGCCGTTAGCGATTCGCTATGACGACAACGGCAATTTTTTCGATATCTTTCCCTTACCACAAGCGCCTGCTGCGGTGTTAATCGACAGTGAGTTACTGGCAAAAGCGCCGGCGCGCTGGTTAGCTGCTGGATTGGGCGACACGCTGGCAAAATGGTATGAGTTTCGGGCGGTCAGCCAACGCCATCCCGCCCGTGATGGCAATGCGCGCTCTTCACTGGCACACAGCAAAATCTGTTACGACGTCATTGCAGAGCAAGGCCCGAATGCCTATCAGGCCGTGTTAAATGGCGAAAGTAGCGCGGCGTTAGATCAGGTTTTGGATGCGATTTTTACCTGGGCAGGCTTAACGTCGCTGATGAGTAATGGCTCGCATGCCGCTGCGGCCCATGCGATTTATGAAGGTTTTACCTTCTGTGATAAAACCCGTGAGTTTGGTCATGGGCTGCTGGTTGGTTTCGGTAATCTCTGCCTGCTGGCGCTGGAAAATCGCCCCGACGCGGAACTGCTGAATGAGATGCGGCTCGCACGCGATTGCGGCGTCCCGCTGACGTTACAAGCCATTGCCTCACTGGACGACACCGAACGGGCATTAATAATCAAAGAATCGGTACACGCACCAGACATGGCCATGATGGCGGAACCGGTGAATGAAGCGCGTCTGCTGGCCGCTATTCAGCGAGTAGAGACGTTAGCAGAGCAGGTTTAATCTTGTACTTTATGCCCGGCTTACTGCGGTAAATCGGGCATAACGCGTTTTGCTGGCCGTAACGGTTACCCCGCTTTACAACATCGTTCGGTGACAAGCTGTGTAACACACTAATCGCGCTAAACTTTTTTTAACACTTTAAACATCACCGTTGTGGCATCCAATATTCCCGCTGTTGATTCTGCATAAAACGGAATCGACCCAGCAATCTGCCAACCAAGCGAAAGGTAGAGATCGCTGGCAACATCACCGCTGCGCGTATCCAGCACCAGTAATACTTTATCTTGCTCGCGGGCACGCTGCTCAGCCTGTTGCATTAATTGACGCGCAATGCCCTGACGCCGAGCCTGCGGCCGCACCAGCAGTTTACTGATTTCAGCACGATGGCGGCTGTTCGGCATGCTGCTGTAATTCACCATCACGGTGCCTGCCACCACGCCATGCTGACGCGCGACCAGCAGCTCACACTCGCCGCTGGCGAGGCTACGTATTTTATTCTGCCAAAACTGCGTTATGACTTCCCGATCGTCGGCATTCACAAAACCAATGCTGGCCCCCTCAACCACGCACGCCTGTAGAACATCACATAACTGCGGCAAAACCTGTTGCGCCTGCCTCGCATTAAGCGGCTCATAATTGATCATGGTTTGCACACCACCAGTAAATAGCGCGCACCTTCTGTCAGATGTGCAGCGAAAGAGGATTTTCCTGTTAAGTGAAAACGTAAACTGTCACCCGCTTTCATCGTCCACTGCTGCGAATCCATGCTGACAGTGAGTTCGCCTTCACGTAGCCAGATATGTTGCTCCATGCCGTGCAGTGGCGGCGCGTCATAATCGATACGCGCGCCGGGACGTAACTTGCCCTCAACCAATTCGCATCTAAAATGAGTGGCAGGGGGTGAAACGTTACGGCGGTGAAACCCGCTGGTTTCATCTTGCCAGACCGGCTGCTGGTCACGCGTAAGCAGTAAGTCTACGCCCTCTTCTACTTCGCTTAACAAGCGTGACATGGTTAATCCATAAGCCACGCAGAGGCGATTAAGGAGCGCGGCTGTTGGGCTGGTCTCGCTGCGTTCAATACGCGATAATGAAGCGCGACTGATTCCGGTTGCGATTGAAAGTTCATCCAGCGACCAGCCGCGTTGCAGTCGAAGCTCTGCAAGACGCGCAGCTAAGCGTTGTTCGGTATCTTGAATCTGCATGATTATGTCTCACTTTTGGGAAATTATTCTCATAAGTGAGAATACAAACAAAATAAGCCCGCCGGCAAGTTGTACAGGCAAAAAAGTATTGTACAACTTAGCTTGCCTGGTTATGGTGTTTCGACTCAGGTCAGCATGAAGAGGAAAGTATGACCTTATACAGTATCGGTGATGTGGCCGAACGCTGTGGGATAAACCCGGTAACTTTGCGCGCATGGCAAAGACGCTACGGCTTATTAAAGCCACAACGCTCTGAAGGTGGACATCGCCAGTTCGACGACGTCGATGTTAATCGCATTGAAGAGATCAAACGCTGGATAGAAAGTGGCGTGCCGGTTGGGAAAGTCAAAGCGTTGCTGGAAGGCGGTGACGTTGATGCGCATGATGGCTGGACCGCCCTACAAGACGAATTGATTAGCGTTTTACGTCACGTTCGCCCCTCTAAATTACGCAATAAAATCGCGACAATTGGTCGTGAACATCCCGTTGATGCCCTTATCGATCATGTTTTCATGCCGGTAAGACAGAAGCTCGGACTGGATCAAAACACGGCGCGCACCATGTGCAGTCTGCTTGATGGCATATTGATCGATTACGTGGCTTTCTGCCTCACGGCAAGCCGCAAGAAAGCCGGTAAAGATGCATTGATTATTGGCTGGGGCACTGATGATCGTACCCGGATTTGGCTGGAAGGCTGGCGTCTTTCGCAACATGGCTGGCGTATCGATGTCTTGGCTGAACCACTTGATCTGCCGCGCCCAGAGTTGTTTCCAGGCATGAATATGTTTGTCTGGACCGGTAAAAAGCTGACGCGTCGCCAGCAGGAACAGATGGAACACTGGAAAGAGCAAGGTTATACCGTTCATCTGCACGAAACGCCTTGATAACAAAAACGCACGCTGGGCACTTTGCCTCCTGCCTCGCGCGCGCTATTATCCCCCGCTCCACGTCATCCACTCAGGTTTCTTCATGAACTGGCAAAAAATCTTCTTCGCAACTCTGTTTTTCATCATGGCTGTTGGCGGCACGGGCGGCATGATGCTGGTGGGTTATAGCCTTATCGTTCATTCAAACTAAACCAACGCTGCAAGCGCTCAAACAGGCGATCGCTGACAATCGCTAACAGCGCCACCAGCAAGGCTCCCTGAATAACGTAGGCGGTATTAAAGCCGCTCAAACCGATAATCACCGGCGAACCCAGGCTTTTTGCGCCCACGGTTGAGGCAATCGCGGCGGTACCTATATTAATGATCACCGAGGTACGAATACCGGCGATGATCACTGGCGCAGCCAGCGCTAACTCAACCTGCCATAAACGCTGCCATGCGTTCATGCCGACGCCTCGCGCAATTTCGCGACTGCTGGCGGGTACGCTATCAATACCCGCTAACGTGCCCTGCAAAATGGGCAACAGCCCATATAACAGCAACGCGACGATCGCAGGCCAGGCGCCGAATCCCATTACCGGCACCGCAATGGCTAATACCGCCACCGGTGGAACAGTTTGTCCAGCGGCAACAATTGTCTCAATCAAGGGACGAAAAGCGCGCCCGCTGCGACGCGTCACCGCTACCCCACTTCCCACGCCGATCACTATCGCCAGCAAACTGGCCGTCACCACTAAAAAAAGGTGCGCCAGCGTCAACTGCCAAAAGCTGTCCTGCTGATAAAGCGGACGCGCCAGCTCAGGAAACCAGTGGGCAAACAGCGGCGCGCTGTAAGGCATGGCGCTGAGCAGCGCAAGATAAAGGATAACCAACCACAGTAACGGATCTTTTAACCAGCGCATTGCACGCCCTCACGGAGATTAAGCTCGCGCAGATTAAGCAAATCATTGAAGTGAAGTACGCCAATCGGTTGTTGCCGATCGTCCACCACCGGCAATTTGTCGGTACGGCGGGTGATAAACTGCGACAGTGCTTCACGCAGCGTCAGCGCAGCGGCAATCGGTTCGCCTTCCAGCCATTCACCGCGCCGTGCCGCATTCCCCGCTTGTCCCAGCGCCAGTAACCGCACGCCCATTTCACTGCGGCCAAAGAAATTACGCACAAACTCATTTTTGGGCTGAGTCAGCAGTTCGGCCGGCTTGCCCTGTTGCACGATTTCGCCCTCATCCATTAACACAATGTTATCGGCCAGGGTCAGCGCTTCGTCGATATCATGCGTCACTAGCACAATGGTTCGGCCCGATAAGCGATGGATACGCAACATTTCCTGTTGCAGTGCCCCGCGCGTGACCGGATCAAGTGCCCCGAAAGGTTCATCCATCAGCAGCACTTCTGGATCGGCCGCCAACGCGCGTGCCACGCCAACGCGCTGCTGCTGCCCGCCAGAAAGCTGATGTGGATAACGCTTTAGCAGTTGTCGATCAAGGCTCAGCAGCGAGAACAACTCCTCGACCCGCTCGCTTACTCGCACCTTTGACCAGCCTAACAAGACGGGTACCGTGGCGATGTTTTTCTCCACCGTCCAGTGGGGAAACAGGCCGATGGACTGAATGGCGTAGCCCATGCGGCGACGTAAAGTGCGCGCCTCCATTTGACGAATCGCTTCACCGGCAAAACGAATTTCGCCCTCATCTGCCTCAATCAAGCGGTTAATCATTTTTAAGGTGGTGGATTTGCCTGAACCTGAGGTGCCCAGCAGCACGCTGAATTCACCCTTCCCCACCGTTAGCGACAGATTTTTTACTGCCGCTTTTCCGGCGAAATACTTGGTCACGCCATCAAACTGAATCATCTTTTTTCTCCAGCAGAGAGATCAGCAGCCGGAACAGCGCATCAATCACCACCGCCAGCGCAATCACAGGAATAACACCCAGCAGCACCAAATCCAGCGCACTACTCAGCAGGCCCTGAAAAATAATGGCACCGAACCCGCCTGCGCCAATCAACGCGGCCACCACCGCCATCCCTAAAGTTTGCACCACCACCACACGCAGTCCCGCCAACCACACCGGCAGCGCCAGCGGCACGTCAACGGCAAAAAATTGTTGGCGTTCGCCCATTCCCATTCCGCGCGCACTTTCACGCACCTCATGCGGCACCTGCTGCAAACCCACTACCACGCTGCGAACCAGCGGCAGCAAGGCATACAGCACCAGCGCGATCAATGCGGGTGCCATACCAATACCGCTGATGCCCCACTCGCCCAGCCACGGAAAACGATTAGCCAGACCGGCTAACGGCGCGATCAGTAGCCCAAACAGCGCCACCGAAGGCACGGTTTGAATCACGTTGAGCACGCTGAATACGCTGCTTTGCCAGTGAGCCCGACGATAAAGCGCCACACCAAGCGGCAGCGCAATCAGCAGCGCTGGCAGCACGGTGCCGCCCAGCAGCAGCAAATGTCGCGTTAGAGCTGCATCAAAAACGGCCTGCCGATTGGCATACTCTTTAAGTAATGACAGGTGCTCAAGCGTGCCGCTAAACAGCAGCAAGAGTGGAATGATCCATACTTGAAGATTCAGCAGCAGCTGCGCAAATCGATGGCGGGTTACGCGGCGTATTACATCCGTCATCAGTAATAGCGTTAATCCACTGGCGCACCACATGCCGCTGCCAAAACTGGTTCGCGCCAGCGGGCTACCTTGATCCGCCAGCAGCGTCGCCTGATGGCCGCTGAGCCAGATCATTCCCGCCAGGAGCACTTCACTGGCGAGCAATGATAGCAATAACGTTGTGCGCGACGACTTACACCACAGCAGCCCCAGCAGCAGCGCCAGCGGCGGCAACAACATCGCCGCATCTTTAATCTGCCACAGCATCAAAGGTTGCCCGCCAACCAGGCGATTGGCGGCGTATTTGAGAAAAGGCAGGCTCACTAAGCTGATGATAATCACTACCACCAGCAGCAGCGCAACCGGAGAATGGCGTGGGCGGATTATCGCATCCCGCGATAACAGCATGGTTACAAGAGCTTTTTCTGTTGCAGCCATTGAGTGGCTACGCTGCTGGCATCCTGCCCATCGACAGCAATTTTGGCATTCAGCTGCTGCAACGTTTTCTCATCCAGCGCACTAAATACCGGTTTCAGCCAGTTGCCGATCTCCGGGTAAGCTTTCAACACTGACTCGCGAATCACTGGCGTAGGCGCATAGATCGGCTGGACGCCTTTCGGGTCGCTTAACGTTTGCAAACCCAGGGCCGCAACGGGACCATCGGTGCCATAAGCCATTGCCGCATTAACCCCGGAAGTTTGCTGCGCCGCTGCACTGATGGTGACAGCCGTATCACCGCCCGCCAGGGACAACAGCTGATCTTGTTTCAGATCGAAGCCATAGGTTTTTTCAAACGCCGGTAACGCATCGCTGCGCTCAATAAATTCCGCCGAGGCTGCCAGCTTGAAGGTGCCGCCCTTTTTCAAATATGCGCTGAGATCATCCAGTGATTTAAGCTGATTTTTGTCCGCGAGATCTTTGCGTACCGCGATCGTCCAGGTGTTATTAGCGGGCGCGGGTGTGAGCCAAACCAGATGATTTTTGTCTGCATCCAGCTTTTTCACTTTCTCGTAGCCCTGCTGAGCATTTTTCCATGCACTGTCTTTTTCATCGTTAAAGAAGAAGGCGCCGTTGCCCGTGTATTCCGGGTAGATATCTAGCTCACCGGCGGTAATCGCGCCGCGCACCACCTGCGTGGTGCCCAACTGAATTTTATTCACCGTTTTCACACCGTGCTTCTCCAGCACCTGCAAAATGACATTGCCGAGCAGTGAACCCTCCGTATCAATTTTCGACCCCACGCGTACCGGATCGGCAGCCTGCGCAACGCCCAGGCTGAGCAGCAATGCGCCCATCCCCACGATTCCCCGAAACTTAGCCATGACGCATTCCTTCTCTGTTTTTTGTTGATAGCGATGTGCATTAAAAGCGTAGCCTGGCATTGCCAATACGCGACCTACTTTAGCGCATCCTAATAACAATTCGAGATTGTTAGCTTATCATCTATAACTAAATAGAATTTACGTCTAGACGTCCAGACATTATTCTCAATTACCATTTTTATAAAAAAACAGACAACATCATGTCCGAATTAACATCTTCAGCCCATGTGGCAACGGCAGGGAGTGCGCCTACGGGCGAAACGCAATGGATCCGCAGCGCGTCAGACGTTTCTAATCTAATAAACCATAGCGATAACGCCCGCAACAATGCGAGGATTGTGGTCGCTATTGCGCTTGGCGGCGTGTTTCTTGACGCGTATGACCTCGGTGCACTGGCGTTCGGTATCAAAGATGTCGCACGTGAATTTAACCTGACGCCAACCGGCACCGGCATGGTGGCTTCTGCTATCACCTTCGGTGCCATCGTTGGTGCGCTGATTGGCGGCTATCTCACCGATAAAATCGGTCGCTATCGGGTTTTCATGGCCGATATGTTTTTCTTTGTGGTCGCGGCTTTGGCCTGTGCGTTTGCGCCAAATGAGTACGTGCTGGGCGGTGCCCGCTTTGTGATGGGGCTTGGCGTCGGTATTGATTTACCGGTGGCGATGGCGTTTTTAGCGGAGTTCTCGAAACTGCGCGGTAAAGGCAACAAAGCCGCTTCCGTAGCCATGTGGTGCCCGACCTGGTATGCCGCCATTAGCATTTCCTATCTGCTGGTGCTGCTGCTGTATGCGGTGCTGCCAGAAAGCCATTCGGACTGGTTATGGCGTTTGATTTTAGGCTTTGGTGCGGTACCGGCTATTTTGATAATCCTGATTCGCAGCCGCTACATGAGCGAATCGCCGGTATGGGCAGCGAACCAGGGCGATTTACAGGGAGCCGCTAATATTCTGCGCAGCGCGTGGAATATTAATGCGCAGGTCGCAAAAGATGCGCCGCTGACGCCAGAAAAACCGGCACGTCGCGCCAGCTGGCGTAATTATGGCGCGCTGTTGCAGGGCGTTTACCTGCGCCGCACGGTGTTGGCGACCATAACCTCGATCGCCTCAGCGTTTGCTTACAATGCCGTGGCGTTTGGTTTACCGGTGATCATTTCCAGCTTCCTGGCGCAATCGATGCTCACCACCATTTTGGTGTCGCTGGCGCTGAACCTGCTGTTTGCCTTTGTCGGCGGGATCCTTGCGGTACGGCTGGTGCCGCGTCTGGGGGCGTGGAAGATGTCGGTGGCGGGATATGCCTGTCAATGTATTGCACTGTTAGGACTGGCCTTGATTGGTCGCCCGGAAGGCGGGCAAGAAGCCGCATTAGCGATCGCGATGCTGGCGCTGTTCCTGTTTGGTCAGGGTTTTGGTCCCGGTTCGCACACCATGACGTATGCCTCGCTGAGTTACCCGACTTCGCTGCGCGGCGTTGGCGTGGGCTTTAACCAGACGCTGATGCGCGGCAGCTCAACCGTTTCGCTGTTCCTTTTCCCGGTGTTGGTCGCTGCGCTGGGCACCGGGGTTTTCTGGGTCATCTTTCTCGCTCCGCTGGCGGGTTTGCTGGCGCTGCTGGCGATTCGCTGGGAACCCTCGGGCTACGACGTTGATGCGGAAGATTTTAATCGCTAAGACACAAGCCGCACCCTAAAAGGTGCGGCTTTTTTTATGCCATTCTTGATTTATGCAGGGAAAGAAAAAGCGTCGATATAGGCAGGAATACGCGGAAAGGTGTAAAGAAACCACGGCGTAAACTGCTGGGGATTTTGCTCCATCTGTTGCTGAATCTTTTCCATTGGACGGTATTCAAACGCATCCGCTTCTTCCGGGTTGAGGTGCGGCAATGCATCGCAAACGGCAAAAAATACGTGACCATATTCATGTTCGGTCAAACCGTTACTCAGCGGCAGGTTGTAGCTCAGCTCAAACATCGGCGTCAGTGAGACGTTCATGCCCATCTCTTCACGCAGGCGACGTTCGGCCGCATCCTGGGTGGATTCATGCGGATACGGATGGCCGCAACAGGTGTTGCTCCATAATCCGCCGCAGTGATATTTTTCGCTGGCGCGACGTTGTAACAGCAATTCCTGTCGGGAATTGAAGACGTAAACCGTCACCGCACGGTGCAATAATCCTTTCTCATGCACTTCCAGCTTTTCCATTTTGCCGGTGGGACGATCAAGATGGTCGACGAGGATAACTTCAATAGCAGACATGTCGGTTCCTTGAGCTTATTCCTAACTATTTTGGCACAGGATTTGGCATATGGAGCGCATAAAATCGTGCTATTTGCCGTCAGGCCATGTCAGACAAGGGTTTCGAGCGAGGAAAAAAATTGGGCCAGCCGCGCTGGCCCAGTGAAAATTTACAATTTGAAGCTTTGAACCACCAATTCCAGCTGCACGCTTTGCACTTCCATAGCCTGCGCGGCGGCAGAGACTTGTTCAACCAGCACGGCATTTTGCTGCGTGGTGCCATCAAGCTGCGTAATGGCAATATTGACCTGCTCAATGCCCATGCTCTGCTCACGGCTGGCTGACATGATTTCACTCATTAAGGTGGTCACGCTGCTCACGCCCTGCATCAGCTCATCCATGGTGTTACCGGCCTGTTCCACCAGCTGACTACCCGCATCGATGTTGGCTACTGACTCCTCAATCAGCTTTTTGATTTCACGCGCGGAATTAGCCGAGCGCTGTGCCAGATTGCGCACCTCCGATGCCACCACCGCAAATCCGCGCCCCTGCTCGCCAGCACGTGCAGCTTCCACCGCTGCGTTCAAGGCCAGGATGTTAGTTTGAAACGCGATGCTGTCGATAACGCTGATGATATCCACCACTTTGCGCGATGAATGGTGAATTTCGCCCATGGTGGTCACCACCTGCCGCACCACGTCGGTGCCGCGTGCTGCCACTTGTGACGCGCCATCCGCCAGCTGGTTAGCATGGGTTGCGTTATCCGCGTTCTGTCGCACCGTGCCCGTCAGCTGCTCCATTGATGCCGCCGTTTCAACAATCGAACTGGCCTGATCTTCGGTACGTGACGATAAGTTGGCATTGCCACTGGCAATTTCACGTGAGGCGGCGGTGATCGCCAATGCGCTTTCTCCAACCTGACGCATCAGGCCTTGCAGGTAGCTAATAAACTGGTTAAAGCTTTGCGCTACCGCATTGAATTCTGGGCTATTGCTGGCAGGCAAACGCTGGGTTAAATCCGCGCCGCCCATTGATAACGCTTCAATATTGCTATTAAGCACGTTGAGGCGTTTCATCATGGTACGCACGAAACCCAGTAACACCAGCAGCAGAATCACTGCCAGCGGGATCTGCACTAAGCCCAGGCGCGTCAACATGTTGTGGGATTGCGCTTTTAGCAAACTGGTGGGCACGCTGCTGGCGAGATACCACGGACTGTTAGGGATCGCCTGCAAGAACAGCGTTTGCTCGCCCTCATCACTGTCGAATGTTGACTCAGCGGGCTGTGTGCCTGCACCTGCCAGCAATGCTTTCAACGGTGCCGCCATCGGCGATTGCAGGTCAGCCAGATTCTCAAGCTTCGGTGTGGCATCAACCAGCGCGGCGTTGCCGACCACCTTGCCATCAGCTTCCACAATCAGCACGTTGCCCTGAATGGCTTCACCCATCTGTTTTGCCAGTTGATTGAAGAAGCCGAGCGTCACGTCAATGGTTGCGACCCCCCAAACGTTGCCATCACGATAAATGGCCATGGCACAGTTGGTACGCGGCTGCGGGCTGGCAGCATCCTGGTACGCTTTTGCCCAAGCGCACTGCCCTTTTGCCGCTGCTAAGCCATCCTTGTACCAAGACTGCTCCCAATATTTGTCGGCAGCGTCAGAGTTCCAGTAGGTGTTTACCTGCAGTTGATTACTGGCATTACGGGCGAAAAAGCTGCTGTTTTTCTCTTTGTCAGCATCACGACGATTAGGCAACGGCCAGATGCCGCCGCCAAATACGTTGCTGTCCTGATATTGGTTCACTAACGTCGGCAGCAGCGTATCGATGGTGGCGCTTTCCATCACCGATGCCGCTTCAGTGATGGCGCGTTGCTGTGCCTGTACGCGGTTCATCTGCTCTACGATGCCGCTGGCAAGCGAATCAACCTGATAACGCACCAGACGGCTTTCGTTATGAATGAGCTGTGGTGCGACAAACTGGTTGATCACCAATACGGTAATCAGCATCAATAAAATAAAGAATGCGATGAGTGTTGCGGTGAAGCGGGATTGGGTTGTTTTAAACATCTTTGTTCCCTCGAGCCTGGTGCGGCGCAATTGCCTGATCCGGTTTAACGGCGCGGCCGTGAGGAACTTGAGGTGGGCGAGATCACAGATTGACGAAATAGTTGATAAGGGTAAGGATTTAGTTAGCAGGCGCGATAAAAAAAACCACCGGCTCTGCTCCGCGTGCAGACGAAAGAGCCGGGATAAGAGCTGAAGGTTACTCGGGTGAATCAACCACTTGCTGTCGGGGTCGGAAAATATGATTGCTGCCCTGCGCGGTTAATAGCTCTCGCAGCCGCTGACCGCCCTGTTCATCCGCCTGAGCAAATATACGCTCCGCTTCTGTTACCGGCGTGGCCCACAACAGTTTGGGTCGGTCATCATCGCGCTTCGGCAATTTAAACTGCGCTTTGTCTTCGGCCAGCTCATTAGCCAGCAGGAAGCTCTCAAAGCCCACCGGCGCAACTTCTGATGCCAGCGTATGACCTTCGCCAAGCCAGGTCAGGCGCGCCCACGGCAGATGAACGAACTCCGCCAGCGCACTGGCCATCTGCACCGCATTGCTTTCGGTCATCACTTCGCCATCCACCGCCATCGCCAGTTCGATGCGGCGATACTGCGGGGCTAACTCGTCAAACAAGTAATCCACCTGCGGCATAGGACGAATGCTCATACCCAGCGTCAGGAAATACCAAATGCCTTTGTGCCAGTGCTGCGAAATCGCCATAGGCGGCCAGCTACCCTGATCGATGGCGTAATATTTTACCGATTCGCCAAACTGCGCCTGGTAACTCACCATCAATTCTTTTTGTACCCGGTCCCATTCGCTGCCGTCATGCCATTCGCGCCAGAATTGGCGCTGCTGCTCAGCACGTGCGTAGTATTCATTGGTAGAGGCGGAACCCAGCGGCGCGGTTAACCGATTCTTTTTGATGCAGCCCGCAGAAAAGCTCACTTGCTTATCCTGATACAGGCTCCATCCCGGAATTACCGCCAGCAGTTGGCCGTAATACCACAACGCCGCACCATCATCGCTGGGTTCCCACAGCACCTGAAGCCCGGCGGGATCCAGGGCAGGCTCCGCTTCCAGCGTGCGGCAGAATTCAGCGCTCAACAGCGGCGCAATGCCCTGCTCCATCGCTTCGCGATCTTCTAACGCGGGAGCGGGCTCAAGGTTACGCAACCAGCAGCCACGCACCGCATATTGGCTACGAAACAGATCCGTCGGCCAGATGTAGAAGTAAGCGGTGCGCGCATCCTGTTCGACAATCGCCGTCAGGGTACGTTGCTGATTGTGGACTTCGGCAATCAGAGGTTGGTACGTCATAGAGCCTCGACAAAACCAGGAGGAAGTCATTTTCCCCGAGATTAGAGCAGGATCCTGACTGCCGCCACATGTGACAAGGGTAAAACTCTCAAAGTGTGAAAAGCACAGTTTAAGCAAACTGATTAACGCAAACTGGAAATGGTGATTACCCCGATCAAACCCGTAATTTGGCTTAAGGTTATATACCGCGCTTTATGCAGTTTATTCCGCGATTGAACCGAGTAAGCCAGTGCTATCGTCAACGGATGCGGATAAATGCCAGAGAGAGTTAACATGTTGCTGGGCACATTAGATTTTGGATTTCGTGAGGCGGTGATTTTGGCGATATTTGCCTGGCTCTATTATCGCCATACCTGGGTGATGATTGCTGTTACGTTAATGGCGTTAGGCTTGGTCATTATAATGATTTTACCTGCCGATCTTTATTACAGTCTGCCACCGCTGGCGCTGTCTGGCTTTGGATTAGGCATGCTGTTTTATCACTATCAGCTACGACAAATTACACTCCGCCGGGAGGCTAAAACACCGCGTACTTATCACCGCAAACAGGATGGGCTCAAGAGTTAAAAGGCGCTAAAGGATCCGGTGACAATTAGCACAAATTTCCCGGTGTCCGCTGCGTAAAAAGCGTTCTAACCGGTTAGCCTGGGTAATATTTCAGCTTTGAGGATTTCTGCCCATACGCTGCATGGCACGCTGATAAGCGCCGCGCTGAATCGACCAACGCAGTGCGGCAGAGATAACGTTGATCTGCCGATCAAGCAGTGATTGCTGCCAATGCCCGATGCGATAACCAGACATCTCCTGCGCCCAATCCGGCATCAACCCAACACCCGCTTTCAGCATGGTTTTCATCACCGGTTTCGCCTGCCAGCTTGGTGCGGGCGCATTCATCAAGGTATGGGTGACGTCTGCGGTGCGTGCATCGAAACGCAATTCGCTGCGCATCGATTGCAGATAATCTTCTATATCTGCACAACTTTTTGGCACTTTTTCTGCGCCCAGCGCTTCAGCGACAATGGCCGCCTCGGCGTAGTAACGATCTTGTTCCGCTGGACTTAGCGACGGATTTTTATAGCGAAGATGGGCGGCCAGAAAGCGACTGGTTTCGGCGACGTGCACCCAAGTCAACAGATGCGGATCGCTGGCGGCATAGGGTTTTCCTTCGCTGTCTACGCCGCTGACCCTGAGATGGATACGTTTTACCTTCTCAATAAGAAATTGCGCGTCGTGTTGATTACCAAAAGTGGTGACGGCAATGAACTGGCTGGTGCGGCGCAGGCGCCCCATCATATCTTCACGAAAGTTGGAATGATCCCATACGCCCGCCAGCGCGGCCGGATGTAACATCTGCAAAAACAGCGCACTGATGCCACCGCACATCATTGAGGAGAAATCGCCGTGTACGCGCCAGATTACGCTGTCGGGGCCAAACAGGCCCGGATCACCCGGCGGTTGAGAAATATCGAATTCATTAAGCGCCAGACCATTCAGGCGAAAAACCTGCTGCTGGATGCGGTATCGGATGTTAACCATAGTGAGTTTTCTCAGAGTCAGGCGTCGTTTGCTCTCACTTCGGTCCTGTTAAGGGCGAGGTCGTTTGTCCCCACCTCAGCGCTCCCCATAAATGGGGAAGGAAGACACTGACCTGTATCAGCGCTTTACCTGCATGTGGCAGCGTCTCCTTCCTACGCAAGCGGGGGAAGGCTGGGATGGAGGACAGCCAGCACAATCCAGGATCGGCCAGCACAAACGAAACAGACTTACAAATAATCGAACTGCGCATCCTGGGTTCGTACAGAATCCAACCCGATCATCACATTGAATTTACCTGGCTCAGCGACATGCTGCATCTGCTGATTCCAGAACTTCAGTGCATCAACGTCAATCTTAAACGTCACCGTCTGCGATTCACCCGCTTTCAGCATGATGCGCTTAAAGCCGCGCAACTCCTGCACCGGACGACTCATTGTCGCCACGGGATCATTTAGATAAAGCTGCACCACGGTTGCGCCGTCACGTTTGCCACTGTTGGTCACCGTCACGCTGGCGTCGATGGTGCCGTTGCGCGGCATGGTGCGCGAAGACATCTTGACCGGCGACACCGTAAAGGTGGTGTAACTCAGGCCATAACCAAACGGGTACAGCGGGCCGTTGACCGCATCATAATAATGCGAAGTGTACTTGTTAGGCTTCTCCGGATTGTAAGGACGACCCGTTGGCAAGTGATTGTAGTAAATGGGTATCTGTCCAACCGAACGCGGGAACGAAGCGGGCAGTTTACCGGAAGGATTGTAGTCCCCGAACAGCACATCAGCGATTGCGTTGCCGCCTTCAGTGCCGCTAAACCACGTTTCCAGCATCGCGTCGGCCATGTGATCTTCGTTGACTACCGTTAGCGGACGACCATTCATCAGGACAATCACCAGCGGTTTACCGGTTGCTTTCAGCGCGGCCAGCAAGTTCTGTTGGCTTTGCGGAATCACCAAATCGCTGCGGCTGGACGCTTCATGCGCCATGCCCTGCGCTTCACCTACCGCTGCGACAATCACATCCGCCTGTTTGGCTTTCTCGACGGCTTCGTCAATCAACGCCTGCGGCGAGCGCTTATCGACCGTTACCGCAGGTTCGTAGAGGTTGAGGAAATCCTGAATGCCTTTATTGTCAGAAATGTTGGCACCCTTGGCATACAGCAGCGTCGCTTTGCCCGCTGTTGCATTGCGCATGCCTTGCAGCAGCGAAATGGATTGCTTCGCGACGCCCGCGGCTGACCAGCTGCCCATGATGTCACGTTGGCTGTCTGCGAGCGGCCCCACCAGCGCAATCGTGCCCGATTTTTTCAGCGGCAAGGTTTCCAGGCGATTTTTCAACAACACCATACTCTTACGCGCCACATCGCGAGCTTCCGCACGGTGCAGACGGCTTTCAGCGTTGGTGTCCTGAGGATCGCTTTCTTTCGGACCGAGATGGCTGTAAGGATCGTTAAACAGCCCCATATCATATTTAACGTTCAACACATGACGCGCAGCATCATCGATTTCCGCCATGCTGACCGCGCCACTTTTCACCAAACCCGGCAGATATTTGCTGTAGTACTCGTCGCTCATACTCATGTCGACGCCCGCTTTCAGCGCAATGCGCACTGCATCCTGCGGATCGCTGGCGACACCGTGCTTGATCAGCTCTTTGATCGCGCCATGGTCGCTGATGGTAATGCCTTTGAACTTCCATTCGCCGCGCAGCAGATCTTTCAGCAACCAGCCATCAGCGGTTGCCGGTACGCCATTGATGGAATTCAGCGAGACCATCACGCCACCGCTGCCGGCATCTAGCGAAGCTTTATAAGGCGGCAGGTAGTCCTGGAACATACGCTGCGGACTCATATCAACGGTGTTGTAATCACGGCCGCCTTCTACTGCGCCATACAGTGCGAAGTGCTTCACGCTGGTCATGATGGAGTAACGATCTGCCGCGTTTTTACCTTGCATCGACTGCACCATGCTGCGACCCATTTCAGAGGTCAGCCAGGTATCTTCGCCAAAGCCTTCCGAAACGCGACCCCAGCGCGGTTCGCGGCTGACATCAACCATGGGTGCCCAGGTCATATTCAAACCATCATCTGCGGCTTCATAGGCAGAAATGCGTCCGACATCGCCAACTGCATCCAGATCCCAACTGGCCGCTAAACCCAGCGGAATGGGGAAAATGGTGCGCTGACCATGAACCACGTCATACGCGAAGAACAACGGAATTTTCAGGCGGCTGAGCTGCATCGCCTGATCCTGCATCGCGCGAATATCCTGGCGCGTAACCGTATTGAAAATGGCGCCAACCTGGTTTTTTTGAATCATCTCGCGGATGACTTCTTTCGGATTGTCGGGGCCGACGCTTATCAAACGTAGCTGACCGATTTTCTCATCCAGCGTCATTTTTTTAAGCAGATCGTTGACGAAGGCATCACGTGCCTGCTCCGTCATCGGGTGATTACCAATCAGCTCCTCCGCTAAGGCGGGTTGAATAGCGAGGGAGACAGCGAGACTAACAGAGTAAATCCATTTCATCAGGTCGGGTTCTCTTAAGTGACTGCGCAATATCGAATTAACTGGCGGCAGTTTGCCACAAGAAGAGGATAGCAGGTAGCCGCTGCTGTCACACTGGTCCTGCACGGTTGACGTGCTACAGTAAGGACGCATGAATAAGACAAGGGAATTGCCCATGATTAACGCCTCCGCCCTACTCGCAGATTTACGCCGTTTGGTCGGCTCTTCTCACCTGCTTACTGAAGCAGCACAGACGGCACGCTACCGTAAAGGCTTTCGCTCAGGCGAAGGTGATGCGCTGGCGGTGGTCTTTCCCGGCACGCTGTTGGAGCTGTGGCGAGTGCTGCAAACGCTGGTGAACGCCGACGCGATCATCTTGATGCAAGCGGCCAACACCGGCTTGACCGAAGGTTCAACCCCACAAGGCAATGATTACGATCGTCCGGTAGTGATTATCAGTACGCTGCGGCTTGATAAGCTACAGCTCATTGATGAGGGAAAACAGATCTTAGCGTTTCCGGGCAGCACGCTGTATCAACTGGAAAAAGCGCTGAAACCGCTGGGGCGTGAGCCGCATTCAGTCATCGGTTCATCCTGCATTGGCGCATCCGTATTGGGCGGAATCTGTAATAACTCCGGCGGTTCGCTGATCAAACGCGGCCCGGCATACAGCGAAATGGCGCTGTTTGCACAGAGAGATGCACAAGGCAAGTTGAAGCTGGTGAACCATCTGGGCATCGATCTTGGCACCTCGCCAGAAGAGATTTTAGGACGTCTCGATGACGATCGCTGGCAGACCAACGATGTTCAGCATGATGGTCGTCATGCATCAGATAATGAATACGCTGAGCGAGTTCGTGAGGTTGATGCCGATACACCGGCACGCTTTAACGCTGACGCGCGTCGGCTGTTTGAAGCTTCGGGTTGTGCAGGCAAGCTGGCAGTATTTGCCGTGCGGCTTGATACTTTTCCCACCGAACCGCAGCAGCAGGTGTTTTACATCGGCACCAATGATGTCTCGGTATTGAGCGACATTCGTCGTCACATGCTCGCGCACTTTAAAAACCTGCCGGTAGCGGGTGAATATATGCACCGTGACATCTATGACATCGCTGAAGTTTACGGCAAAGACACCTTTTTGATGATCGACAAACTCGGCACCGACAAAATGCCGCTGTTTTTCACATTAAAAGGCCGCGTGGATGCCTGGCTGACAAAACTCTCTTTTGTTAAACCGCACTTCAGCGATCGCCTGCTGCAGCGTCTGAGCCGCCTGTTCCCCGCGCATTTACCCAAGCGCATGAAGCAGTATCGCGATAAATATGCGCATCATCTCATGCTGAAAATGTCTGGCGACGGCGTGCAGGAAGCGCGCGAATATCTAAAAGATTATTTCCGCGAAGGCGGTGGTGAATTCTTCGAATGTGAAGGCAAAGAGGGCGCACATGCCTTTCTGCATCGCTTTGCCGCAGCGGGAGCCGCGGTGCGCTATCACGCAGTCCATGCTGACGAAGTCGAAGAGATTTTGGCGCTGGATATTGCACTGCGCCGCAACGATCGTGACTGGTTTGAAACGCTGCCCGCAGAGATCACCCAGTCGCTGAGCCACAGCCTTTATTACGGGCACTTCTTTTGCCACGTTTTTCATCAGGATTACATCGTGAAAAAAGGGGTAGATGCGCACGCATTAAAAGAGAAAATGCTGGCGATATTGCAAGCGCGTGGGGCGGAGTATCCGGCAGAGCACAATGTCGGTCATCTTTATCAGGCCAAACCGCAGCTGGCGTCGTTTTATCGCCAACTCGATCCCACCAACACGTTTAATCCGGGCATCGGCAAAACCAGCAAACAGAAAGGCTGGGCGGTGAAACAGATTTAATCTGCGCGAGGAGAAACGCTGAGGGCGGTTTAAAGCAAAAGGCCCCCGCACATGCGGAGGCCTTTTTGTCTTTACGGCATTTGCTCTTCAGCAGCGGCAACCGCTGCTTGATGACGACGCTCAATAATCATCGTCTGCGGCGCGGACAGCATAATGCCCTCTTTGCGCAGTCGCGTCAGGATGTCGAACAGCAGATCGCTTTTGGCACCTGAAATCTGTCGTTGCCCTGCTACGTTTCCGGTTACGCTCAGTACAATGCCCTGCGGAGTCAGATCCTTGAACGAGACCGACGGTTCCGGTGTTTCCAGAATACGTTCGTTTTCGTTATACACTTCCAGCAAAATTTCACGCACCTGCACAGGATCGATATCTAATGGGAAGGTCAGCAAAATAGTGACCACACCTTGTGCATTGCCCATCGTTGCGTTGCGTACGTTTTGCGAAATGAGCTGCGAGTTCGGCACAATCACCGTGGATTTATCGCTGAGCTGAATCTCCGTGGCGCGCACGTTAATGCGACGAATATCCCCTTCGATTCCGCTTATGCTCACCAGATCGCCCACTTTTACCGGACGTTCAGTCAGTAGGATCAGGCCCGAGATAAAGTTTTTCACTATTTCCTGCAAGCCAAAACCGATACCGACCGACAAGGCGCTGACGATCCATGCCAGCTTATTCCACTGTAAGCCCATGATAGACAGCGTCAGCAGGATAATCAGTACGTAGCCTATATTGCTGAACAGGGTCACCAGTGAAACGCGCATGCCCACGTCCATGGTGGTTTTTGGCAGGAAATCGTTATCCAGCCAACGGCGCACCGAACGCAGCACATAAATACCCACAATAAGACAGATAATCGCATTTACCATGTGCGCTGGCACAATATTCAGCGATTCCAGTCCCTTACCACCCCAGAATTCGATAGCTTTTTGCAGCAGCTCAATCGGCGTTGACGAGGCGAACGTACCATTCAGCAAGGCCAACGCGACAAACAGAATCAGAAATGTTTTGCCGATTGCCGCCAACACCGTTGCCGCCTGCTGTAGGTGGCGCTCATCGATGTTCAGCGAACTTTGAATGCGTTTGCCCGATGAGTTATTGGTTGAGAACAGACTTTCGCACCCGTCATTGACCAGATGACTGAGGAAGTAAAACGAGCCAAACAAGATGCCGCACCAGATCACCTCATAACTCAAGTAGCGGGCCAGCGTGACGTAGCCGATGATCAGCGACAGCAGAATCGCCACCGCTGTCAGCGTCAACGCCATTTGTATCAAACCTACCACGGTAGAGCGGGCTTCTGGCGGCGTGCCCGCCAGCGCCATGCGACGACGAACGCGATTGGTGCGCACGCTGATCGCCAGCGCTGTGCTGCCAATCAGCAGCGCGGTTAAGCCATTGGCAAAAATGGTTGTGTTCAGGCTGGTGCCAACACTGTAGTTAAAGGCTTCTACCGTCTGGAATATAAACACCAGCACCGCTGTAATCGGTGGGAACGGCTTCAGCGCCAGCGCCACTTCGTTGGAAAGCGCCGGTAAGCGCCAGCTTGGACGGCGCGTGGACAAGAAAGCGCGGCCTAAGCCCGCAATCAGCCCACAAAACACGCTGAGCTGTACTAATCGATCAACAAAATCCTGCACATCCGTTGAGACTTCATCGCGGCGGGTCAACGCTAATGCGATAAAGTTGAAGGTCAGCACCACCGCAGCCAGCGTGGTGAGTGCAATGGTCGCGGCGAGGAAGCTGCGACGCAATCGCCCTTCCGGCATTTTGTGAATGCTAACCCAGGCGAGAAACTCTTCGCTATAACGACGTCCTAACGTCATCACCAGCATCGCCGCAACCAGCCAGGCGATGGTGCCAAAGCGCCAACCCGATTCCCACGACATGGCAGCGGTATCTTGCAGTTCGCTGAGGAAGTCGTTGATTTTTTCGCCATCAAGATCCTGACTATTAAACACCGGTGCCCAAAAACGTGGCCCAAAAATACTGCCGGAGTTCAGCGCCAGCTGGCTTTTCAGTTGATCGCGACGCAGATTAACGATTTGCGATGACAGCATCAGCGCGCCGTTTTTAATGCCTTCGGCTTGCTTGATCTGCGCATCCATCTTGGCTTTCTGGCTTTCGAGGGCGCTACGTTTGCGCACCACTTCTGCGGTCTCTTTCATGCCGCTGTCCGACTTGGGAGCCGGACCCAGCACCGCCAGTTGCGCGTCAAGTTGCTGACGATCCGGCAACAACGCCTGACCCAGCGTATCGGCGCTGCCCGACAGTTCAAGCGCCATCTCATTCAGCTGATTGAGTTTGCTTTCACTGGTTTCCCCCGACACCTGACCTTTGATCTTGTCGAGGATTTTTTGCATTTTCGGCAATTCAACCGCAGCGTTAACCTTGGGTTGCTCGTCTTGTTCCTGAGCGGCGCTAACCGCATCGTCCGCTGCCAGGCTAAGCGCAGGCGCAAAAGCCACCAGAGCCAGCATTAACAGCGCAAAAAAGGATTTTAACTTAAACATGAGAATGGGATTCCAGCACAGTAATCAGGCGATCTTCCCTCGCCAGTCGCGCGTAGTGTAGGGCTTTGCGAGAGTTGAGACTATAGGAATGCAGGTTAATTCTGAGGGTGCTCACCGAGGTGAGCACCGCTTATTTTTTACTCAACGTCGGAACTGCTGGCAGCGTTACTGGCCACCTGACCCGCTTTTTGTTTTTTATAGGCCAGTGCAGCAGCCGGGACTGGCGCAGCTTTGCCGGTTTCAAGCCAGTCGCGAAGGCGATTTGCATCAGCAAAATGGGTGTATTTGCCAAATGCATCCAAAACCACCAGCGCCACTGGACGATTGTTGATCATGGTGCGCATCACCAGACAATGCCCCGCCTCATCGGTGTAACCGGTTTTGGTTAACTGAATGTGCCAACCCTGTTTGTAAACCAGATGATTAGTATTGCGGAAAGGCAGCGCATAACTCGGATGAGCAAAAACCGCCGTCTCTTCTTTAGTGGTGCTGAGCTGGCCCAGTAGTGGATATTCACGCGTGGCTTTTAGCAGCTTGATCAAATCTTCTGCGCTGGAGACGTTGCGAACCGATAAACCTGTGGGCTCAACGTAGCGCGTGTGGGTCATGCCAAGCGCTCGCGCTTTGGCATTCATGGCGCGGATGAAGGCGTTGTAACCGCCCGGATAAGCATGCGCAAGGCTGGCCGCCGCGCGGTTCTCTGAAGACATCAATGCCAACAGCAGCATGTTGCGGCGGCTAATTTGGCTGTTGAGTTTAACGCGAGAAAAGACGCCACGCATTTCTGGCGTCTGGCTCACATCCACCGTCAGCATTTCGTTCATCGGCAAATGGGCATCCAGCACCACCATGGCCGTCATCAACTTCGTGATGGATGCAATGGATCGCACGCGATCGGGATGACTGGAAAACAGGACTTTATTTGTATTGAGATCAACGATCATTGCACTGCCAGACGCGATTTGCGGCTGAGCAATCGGTGCCAGTTGCGACAGCGACGTCGCCGCCTGCGCTGGAAGAGAAAGCACCTGCCCGGAAAAGAGCAGCGCCAGCGACAGTAGAGAAAAACGAATTTTTGCAGGCATCGTAAGAAAAAACCCGGTTGAGATTGTGCGCTGTGTCAAACACAGGCCGCCCGCTTCAAACCTGTCAGAGCGCGGGCTGGCAGCAGCATCATACTCTGAAGCTTGAGAATTTTCCTGGTGAGAGTGTTTCCGAGCGTTAAAAATAAAACTGCCGCCAGAGCGGCGGCAGTCGCAGGATTAAAACAGTCGAGGTCCATAACCCCATAAAACAACAGTCATCGCCAGTAACACTTCAAATACCAGCACGCCAATCGCCAGGGTTGATCCCGAGAACCGCAGGCTCTCTTCACGATCGATATTCAGGAACAGCGGAATACCGACATAGAGCAGATAACCGGTGTAGACCAAGGCCAGCGCACCCGCCAAGACACACAGCCACACCAGCGGATAAAGCGCCACCAGCCCACTCAGAAACAGCGGTGTAGCGACATAACCGGCAAACACCGTACAGCGTTGCGTGCTGGGACGCTGCGGGTAATTACGCGCCATCCAGTGAATGACCCGACCCATAACGGCCACGCCACCGAGAATAATCAAATAAAATACAATGCCGAGTCCAATCCCGGTCAGCAGGTTAAGTTGAATATATTGCCCTTCGCCCAGATTCCAACCCAACTGTGTCGTGCCGATAAAAGCGCAAATTACCGGAATTGCAGCCATTAACAGAACATGGTGGGTGTAATGGTGCGAAACGCTTTCGTTCTCTTGCTTAATATCGCGCATTTCCTGATTAGGATGCGCCAGAAGGCCCCAGACATGATTCATACAGTCACTCCTCTGATGCGATGGGCCGCCCTCCTCTCAACTTCAGACTTGTCCTAAGGGCAGCTTCTTCTCAAGTATAAGCGTCACAGCAATTTCTGTGGCACTTGCTCAATAATTCATCGCTAAAAGCAGTAGAGGCCCTTTGCTGGGCGGAAGGAAACGCCGTTAGCGTATAGACTGAAAGTCTAATTCTCATAACAGGGAGGTCTGTTTTGCATTTTGATATCAACGGATTAATTACCCAATACGGTTATTTGGCACTTTTCATTGGCTGCATTGCTGAAGGGGAAACATTTACATTACTCGGTGGCGTGTCGGCACATGAGGGCTTACTGCATTTTGGCGGCGTGGTTCTGGCTGCGATGGCGGGCGGTATCGTCGGCGATCAATTGCTTTATTGGCTGGGACGACGCTACGGTACGCAAATTTTGCGCCGCATCAAAAAGCATCAGGACAAAATTGTTAAAGCGAACCGTTTGATTAAACGTCGCCCCAGCCTGTTTGTGATTGGTGTGCGCTTTATGTATGGCTTTCGCTTAATCGGCCCGATTATTATCGGTGCCAGCCGCCTTAATCCGATGAAGTTCTTTCTCCTTAACATAGTGGGCGCAGCCATCTGGGCACTGATCTTTGTCACACTGGGCTATTTTGCGGGCGGCATTATTGCGCCTTGGTTACACAAACTCGACCAGCACTTAAAGCACCTGCTTTGGCTGGTCGGGGCGATTGTATTTGCCCTGCTGCTGCGCTGGGTGATCCGCCGCTGGCACACCAAACGTGCCGATGCCGATCAGTAACCTTTAAACTGCGGATTCGCTAGCATGAATCCGCCATCCACAATAAATGACTGTCCGGTGGTGTAGGTTGCCCATTCTGAGCATAACCACGCCACCAGACTGGCAATTTCATGGGTATCGCCGGGTCGGCCTGCTGGGATTTCCGGCATTTTTATCTGATGCGCATCGGCATCGCTCATCTCGTTCATCGGCGTGGCAATCGCGCCAGGCGCAACGGCATTCACCAAAATGTTATGCGGCAACAGGCTCAGCGCCATGGACTTGGTCAAGCCGCCAATGGCATGTTTTGATGAGGTATAAGCCACCGAACCTGGCAGCGGCGTGTGTTCGTGAACCGAGCTAATATTGATGATACGGCCACCATCACCCTGCTCTACCATCTTACGTGCGGCAATCTGGCTACAAACGAATGCACCTTCAACGTTCACGCTAAAGACTTTGCGCCAGTCTTCAAATTTCACATCAAGAAAATCGGCTTTGATATTGACGCCAGCATTGTTGACCAGCACATCAATACGGCCAAACTTATCGATCAACTGTTGCAATGATTCACCTCCCTTTTGCGGATCGGAGAGATCGAGGTGAATAACTTCTGCACGTTGGCCTTTATCACGGACGCGCTGTGCGGTTTCGTGCGCGCCCTTGTCATCTGAGCGCCAGGTAATACCAATATCAAATCCCTGTTCCGCCAGCATTTCAGCGCAGCGGCTGCCGATGCCAGAATCTGATGCGGTAATGATCGCGACTTTGGTGTGTTGTGCCGTCATTGTTACCTCCTTCACGTGTATGTCCCAGAAGTATAGAACTTATCCTTCTGTGCCCAAGCGAGACCGCGCTGTGTCTCTTGTCTATAGTTAAAGTTGACCACGACCGGGAGAAAGGGATGAGCACCGTAAAACGCAAAATTGAGGATCACGGCGTTATTGGCGATTTGCGCACCTGCGCACTGGTCGCTAATGACGGCACCATTGACTATCTCTGCTGGCCAGAACTCGACAGCCCTTCGGTTTTTACAGCTTTACTTGATGGCGATGACAGCGGCCTGTTTTCTCTTGCACCCGACTGGCCAGATGCCCGCCGTCAGCAGCTTTATCTTCCTGATACCAATATCCTGCAAACGCGCTGGTTAGGTGACGACGGCGTGGCGGAAATTACCGATTACATGCCGATTTGCGACGATCGCGACAAATTACCGCGTATCATTCGGCGGATAAAAATGGTGCGTGGCAGTGCGCACTTTACGATGCGCTGTTCGCCGCGCCATGATTACGCTCGCGCACAAACCCATGCCGAAGCTCAGCGCGGCTGCATTGATTTTCATGCCGAAGGCCAGCCTTCTCTGCGCCTGGCGGCAACGGTCGTCATGACGCTGGAAGCGCACGCCGCCACCGCCAGTTTTACGCTCAAGGCGGGCGAGCATGCCGAATTTGAATTTGGTAGCGTCAACGATTCACATATCGAAGCGATCAAAACCGAACACTGCTTTCAGGAAACACTGGAATTCTGGTGCCGCTGGAGCAACAAAAGTAATTATCATGGCCGCTGGCAGGAAATGGTGCAGCGCTCGGCGCTGGCATTGAAATTACTCACCTCATATCAACACGGCTCGATCGCTGCTGCTGCCACGTTTGGCCTGCCGGAAGAGTTAGGCGGCGAGCGCAACTGGGATTATCGCGCGTCCTGGATCCGTGATGCGTCTTTCAGCATGTATGCCCTGATGCGTCTCGGCTATGTGGATGAAGCCAAGCATTTCACCCGATGGGTGGGTCGATGTGTGGAGAATAGCCATCACGATGAAATGCGCTTGCAGGTGATGTATCGACTCGACAGCGGCACCGAACTGCATGAAATGGAGCTACTCAATCTTTCTGGCTATGGCGACTCACGTCCGGTGCGCATCGGTAATGATGCCTGGCAACAAACCCAGCTGGATATTTATGGTGAATTAATGGACGCCGTTTATCTCGCCAACAAATATGGCGAAGCCATTTCTCAGCGCGGCTGGCGTCACGTTTCGCAGATGATTGATCGCCTGTGCGATAACTGGAATCAACCCGATGCGGGGATTTGGGAGATGCGCGGCGAGCCGGAGCATTTCCTGCATTCACGGCTAATGTGCTGGGTCGCGATGGATCGTGCGCTGCGTCTGGGTATGAAGCGCTCGCTACCAATGCCTTATGAACGTTGGGATCGGGTACGCCGCGAGATCCGCGAAGATATCTGGCAAAACTTCTTTAACAGCGAGCGCGGTCATTTTGTCTCAACCCGCAATGGCGAATATCTTGATGCTTCTATGCTGTTGATGCCGCTGGTGCGCTTTGTCGGCGCCACCGATCCAGACTGGCTGGCGACGCTGGACGCGATCAAATCACAGCTGGTCAGCGATGGCATGGTTCGTCGCTACAATATTCACCAAACCCCGGCTGATGGATTGAAAGGTGGCGAAGGATCATTTGGTGCGTGTTCGTTCTGGTATGTGGAATGTCTGGCGCGCGCCGGACGTATTCAGGAAGCCCATTTTGAATTTGAAAAGCTGCTCAGCTATGCCAGCCCGCTTGGGCTGTATGCGGAAGAGTTCGATAGCCGTGGACACGCATTGGGCAATTTTCCACAGGCACTGACGCATCTGGCGTTGATCAGTGCCGCTTTTTTCCTGAATCGGAAACTCAGCGGTGAAATCACGTTGTGGCAGCCCTAAAACAGGCCTGTTTCGTCTAAAATGGCGGAAAAAATCGTCTGGATAACACGGTAAGTTACGTAAAGAGTAGTAAGACGGTTAAAATCCCGATTCACAACTTGAGATCAATGAACATATAATGCGCAGCAGGTCACCTTGACCAGCATGGGTTCGATACACTGACAAGCCTGAAACATGGCGATAACGACTTGTAAAATATGAAAATGAGCATTCGCGCGTTCGCTTCAATCGCTTTGGCTCTGGCTGCTTTCAGCCAGTCCGCCTTCGCTGTGGTTTACCCCTTGCCTGCGGCAAATAGCCGTCTGACCGGGGAAAATATCGAAATTACCGTTCCACAGGACAGCAAATTGCCGCTGGAAGCTTTTGCGGCGCAGTATCAAATGGGTCTTAGCAATATGCTGGAAGCCAACCCGGGTGTGGATGTTTATCTGCCTCAGGCTGGCCGTAAAATCATTATCCCACAGCAGTTGATCCTGCCCGACGCGCCGCGTGAAGGCATTGTGATTAACAGCGCGGAAATGCGTCTCTATTACTACCCGAAAGGCACCAAAACGGTCGTTGTGTTGCCAATTGGTATTGGTGAGCTGGGCAAAGATACGCCGATTAACTGGACAACCACCGTACAGCGCAAAAAAGATGGTCCAACCTGGACCCCGACTAAAGCGATGCATGCGGAATATGCTTCACGCGGTGAAAACCTGCCAGAAGTCTTCCCGGCGGGTCCAGATAATCCAATGGGCTTATATGCGCTCTATATTGGTCGTCTGTATGCGATTCACGGCACCAATGCCAACTTCGGCATTGGCCTGCGCGTAAGCCATGGTTGCGTACGTTTACGTGCTGATGACATCAAGTGGCTGTTCCAGAATGTGCCCGTCGGAACACGCGTTCAGTTCGTTGATCAACCCGTGAAAGCCACGGTTGAGGCGGACGGTTCACGTTATATCGAGGTGCACAATCCACTTTCTACCACTGAAGAGCAGTTCAACTCGCGCGAACTGGTGCCGATTACGCTGACTCAGGCGGTAAGTAAAGTGTTAGTTGAAGGCAGCGTGAATCAGGATGCCGTCAATAACGCGATTCAAGCACGTACCGGCATGCCGGTAAAAGTTAACGGTGTAGAAAACAGCATTCAAACTGCACCGGTTGACGTACCTGAAACGCAGGACGCGCAGCCAAAAGAAGAGCCAATGACGCCAATGACCTCACAAGGTGCTAACGTCACGGATCCCAACGCTGCTCAGCCGGCACAATCACAGCCTGCTGCTACCAGCAACGACAATTCGTAATTGTTGAGTGGTTCAAAAAAGCCAGCGCTTGCGCTGGCTTTTTTATTGCCATCGCGCTGATTTCCCGCCCTTTGTTAGATGAATCGATATTGATTCTGCTGCGTTCTCGTCGAATAATCGCCCGCAATTAACCCGCTCAGGAGAGCCGGATGGCGACGCCACTTTTTCGACAGGGATTTATCGATAGCCAGCAGCAGCCTACGCTGCAAGGCACGCTGGTGTTGCCGGTTCAGGGTAATCTCACGCTGCTTGCTGCGATCTCTTTACTCCTCTTGCTGCTGCTCATCTTGTTTCTGGCTTTTGGTAGCTATACGCGTAAAGCGCAGCTTCAGGGCATTATTTTGCCTGCTGCCGGGCTGTTTCACATCACCAGCCCGCGCGATGGCTATGTGCAGCGCCTGATGTTTCATGAAGGAGAGACTGTCTCGCCAGATGCCACGCTGTTGCAACTCAGTACGTCATCATTACAAGGGATAGGCGACGACAATTTACAGGCGCAGCGTGATTCGTTAGCGCGTCAGTTACAGCACCTGGTGCAGCAACTTATGCAGGAACAGGCGTTGATGCAGTTGCAACAGCAGCACAGCGAACTGCATCGTCAGCAGTTGTTAGCGGAGAGGGTCAGCGCTGACCATACGCTAACCCTTGCCAGGCAGAGATCAGCACTATTGAAACGCGATGCCACGCGCTTTCAGCAACTCCATCAGCATCAGTTCGTTTCAACCCGTGAACGCGAACAGCAGCAGCTGATGCTCAATGAAGCGCAGCTGGCAGAAACGCAGTTGCATCAGCAAAAGCAGCGGCTGGAACGCGAACTTATTCAGCTTGATACCAGCCAGCTGCAACAAAACCAGCAGTTTGCCATCCGTCGCGAAACGCTGCTGGGCCAACAAGCGTTACTGCAACAACAGCAGTTAGCGCTGGCGGCTCAGGGCGAAAGCCATATTCGGGCGCCGGTTGCCGGTCAAGTAGCGGCCTTGCTGGTGAAAGCCGGTGAAAGTGTGCGCGCCGGTGAACGCCTGTTGACGTTATTGCCCGCTGATGCACAGCTACAGGCAGAGCTTTACGCCCCGAGCAGCGCGGTGGGATTTATCCAGCCCGGTCAGCGTGTAGGATTGCGGCTTAATGCATTCCCCCATGAGAAATTCGGTATTCAGTGGGGCAAAGTGCAAACCATGACGCTGGTGAGCCTGCAAGCCGGCGATGTCTTGCCGCGCCAGCTGGCCACCTGGCAGCGCAGCGAGGCGCATTATCGCATCGTGGTCGCATTGGATAGCGCCACGCTGCGCGCCTACGGACGCGACGAGCCGCTGCGCCCCGGCATGACATTAAGCGGTGCAGTAGAGCTTGAGCAGCGCTATTTGTGGGAATGGCTGTTAGAGCCGCTTTGGGCGTTGCGGGGTAATTTGTGATGCGCTATGAGATTCGCTGGCGGCGTCGTATGCCGCTGATCATGCAAACTGAATCAGCGGAATGTGGGCTGGCCTGCCTTGCAATGGTACTCGACCACTTCGGTCAACGCTGCGATCTTGCCAGCCTGCGCAACCGCTTTTCGCCCTCCTCTCAAGGCATGCGCCTGAATGAACTGTTGGCTTGTGCCGAAGCCTGTGAACTGCAAGGGCGTGCGCTGCGGCTGGAGATGGATCAGCTGCGGCAGTTATCCTGCCCGGCGATTCTGCACTGGGATAACCAACATTTCGTGGTGCTGGTAAAAGTCTCACGCCACGGGATTGTGATTCACGATCCCGCGGCTGGCCGCACAACACAAAGCTGGGCGGCTGTGAACCGCCATTTTACGGGTATTGCGCTGGCGTTAACGCCGCGTCCGGCGTTTGTGCCGCAGGATCAGCGCCGTGACATCGGCTTACGTCAGTTGTTGGGGCAATGTCATGGCTTGATCCCCGCATTGGCACGCATTTTTTGTTTTGCCTGCGTGCTTGAAGTCTTCGCCTTGGGCGCACCGTTGCTGAACCAAATGGTCATTGATGATGTGCTGGTAGCGCGTGACAGCAGTTTGTTGACGCTGATTACATTGGCGCTATTGCTGCTAGTCGCGGTGCAAACGCTGCTCGGTCTGCTACGGCAATGGGCGATTTTATCGCTGTCGCTGTCGCTCAATGTGCAGTGGAGCCAGAACGTATTTCATCATCTACTGCGTTTACCGATCGCCTGGTATGAAAAGCGTGATACCGGCGGGATCAGCGCGCGTTTTGATGCGGTAAATACGTTGCAAAGCACCTTGACCAACACGCTACTCAGCGCGCTGCTTGATGCCCTTTTGGTTCTCACGCTGTTAGCCATGATGATGAGCTACAGCATAAAATTGAGTGCTATCGCACTCGTCAGCGCCCTGCTCTATTTTTTGCTGCGGCTGGTGGCCTATCGCCCTTTTCGTCAGGCGACCGAGCAAAGTTGGCAAGCTGCAACGCGTGAAAACAGCCATTTTCTTGAAACGCTGCAAGGCGTGCTGAGCCTGCGTATCAATGCGGCTATGTCGGCGCGAGAGAGTGCCTGGCTGCAGCTTAATAATGCCCGACGTAATGCCGAACTGGCTGAGCAAAAGCTGTCGATGCTGTTTGGTGTCATTGAAATTGCCTTGTTGAGCCTGAGCGCCGCGCTGGTGTTATGGCTGGGCGCAACCGAAGTGCTGGAGGATCGTTTCACTGTTGGGATGCTGGTGGCGTGGCTCAGCTTTCAGGGTCGCTTCTCCAGCAGCATCAGCAACCTCACCGACAGCTTGTTTAGCTGGTTACAGGTTGGCGTCTATCGCGAGCGGCTGGCCGATATTGTGCTGACGCCGCTGGAGGCCGCCGCTAATCTGCGGCCTGAACCTCTCGTTACGTCATCTGCGCACGTTATCGAGGCGCATCAACTCCGCTTCCGTTATCACCCCAACGCGCCATGGTTGTTGGATAACGCCACATTTACCTTGGGTGCCAATGAAATAGTGGCGATTACCGGCCCCTCAGGCTGCGGTAAAACCACGCTGGCTAAACTGCTGCTGGGGCTACATCCATTAGAAAGCGGCGAAATTATCTTATTGGGTCAGCGGCTCAGCGCGCAGCATTGCGCTAACGTGCGGCAAAACGTTGGCTGCGTGTTACAGGAGGATCGACTATTTAGCGGATCGATTCTGGAAAACATTACGCTGTTTAGCCAACCCGCCGATCGAGAATGGGCGCAACACTGCGCAAGTCAGGCGCAGATTGACGATCATATTCAGCGCTTACCGATGGGATATCAGACCTTATTAGGCGAACTCGGCGGCGCGCTCTCTGGCGGCCAGCGTCAGCGCTTACTGCTAGCACGGGCGCTCTACAAACGGCCGCGTTTGTTGATTCTTGATGAAGCCACCAGCCAGCTCGACAGCGAAAACGAACGCCTGATCGCCAACGTGCTGCGCGATTTACATTTACCGGTGTTGCTGATCGCGCATCGGCCTGAAACCCTTGCCAGCGCCGATCGGGTGCTGATATTGCAGCAGGGTCAACTGTTGCCTTGGGCGAATACAGACACGCCTTAACCCCATGCACTGTTAAGCCCAGAATCGAACCCGATCATTTTTCTGTCATACAACGCGCGTATCACACTGCAAATACCGGGTGCGAAATGGCATCTGCAACCTGAAAGCCGAGGTATGCCATGAGTGAAAACAGCGTCTCTTCCCCAATAAACCGAGGGCGTCCTAATTTCGACAGCAAAGGCAACCGATATTCGAAGCCGCTGTTTCTCATTCTGCTGGTATCAGGTTTAGCCTTTGCCGGTCTGAATTTATTTCATGATGTCGAAGAAACCGGTGCGCCAGTGACCAGCTACGTGCCCTTTCTGCTGCTGGGTTTAGCGCTGCTAATTGCGCTTGGTTTCGAATTCGTCAACGGTTTCCATGACACCGCCAATGCGGTGGCGACGGTGATTTATACGCACTCGCTGACACCGGGCGTTGCGGTGGTCTGGTCAGGCATTTGCAATTTTCTTGGCGTGCTGCTCTCTAGCGGCGTGGTGGCATTCGGTATTATTTCATTGCTGCCGGTTGAGTTGATTTTACAAGCCGCCAGCGGCAGCGGCTTTGCCATGGTTTACGCGCTGCTGTTCTCAGCGATTATCTGGAATCTTGGCACCTGGTATTTTGGCCTTCCTTCTTCCTCATCCCACACGCTGATCGGATCGATTATTGGCGTAGGTGTGGCGAATGCCTTGCTGCACGGCCGCAGCGGTTTGAGTGGTGTCGATTGGGATCAGGCATTAAAAGTGGGTTATTCACTGCTGCTTTCGCCGATTGTGGGCTTCGTTTGTGCCGCCCTGTTGCTGTGGGCGATGAAGATGTTGATCCGCAATCGTCAGCTTTATCAGGCACCGGCAAACGATCAGCCACCGCCAGTCTGGATCCGCGGTATGTTGATCCTGACCTGCACCGGTGTTTCGTTTGCGCATGGATCAAATGATGGGCAAAAAGGCATGGGATTGATCATGCTGATCTTAGTCGGCACCATGCCGATCGCTTATGCGCTTAACCGCTCGCTGCCCCCCGATCAAATTCCGCGCGTGGCGGCATTAACCCAGGTGACTGAACAGCAACTGCTGCAAATTCAACCTGCCGCTAATCCGCTGCCGCCCTCGCGTGAGGTGCTCACCGAATTCGTGCGCAGCAGCACCCTGAATCCAAACGTTCTGCCCGCGCTGGCAATGACGCTAAGTGATATCGGCGACCAGATTCGTCGTTATGGCTCAATGGAAAATATCCCGGCTCAGTCTGTTTCCAATACTCGCAACCAGATGTATCTGGCATCAGAATCGATCAAGCATTTGCAAACCGCTGAAGCCAGGTTGCCGGAAGAGACCGCTCGCAATTTAACAGCGATGAAGCATGAGCTGGACAGCGCAACGCGCTTTATCCCGATGTGGGTAAAAGTGGTGGTGGCGATCGCGCTGGGGCTGGGAACCATGGTGGGATGGCGACGAATTGTCGTTACGGTGGGAGAGCGCATTGGTAAAACTCATCTTACCTACGCGCAAGGTGCCAGCGCCGAATTAGTGGCAATGATGACGATTGGTGCTGCCGACGGCTTTGGCCTGCCGGTTTCAACTACTCATGTTCTCTCTTCGGGCGTTGCCGGCACCATGGCTGCGAACCGCTCAGGTTTGCAAATGTCCACATTGCGCAATCTTGCCGTTGCCTGGATATTAACGCTGCCGGTTTCTATTCTACTTTCAGCCCTGCTTTATGCGCTGTTTATCCATTTTTAATCAAATGACGTTGCGCGTCATAATACCGCGCAACGCTTATTGGCTCTGACGCGAACGTCGCAAATGCAGCCGTAACGTCATCAGCATTGCACCCAGCACCATCATTGCGGCTGCCAGATAGACTGATTGCATGCCCCAATGGCTGATAAACAATCCCGCCACCGGACCGGTTAATCCCAGCCCTAAATCCAGAAAAGCTGAATAGGTACCCAATGCAGCACCCTGATCCTGCCGCTGAACCTGTTTTACGGCTTCAACGCCCAGAGCCGGGAAGATCAACGAGAAGCCGCAGCCGGTAAGAAAGGCGCCGAACCCTACGACCATTGCACTGTCGGCTTGCCAGATGATAATCAAGCCCAAACATTCCAGCAGAAAAGAGCCGAGCGACACCTTTAAGCCGCCAAAACGCGTGATGTAACGGCCAAAACCCAAACGCACCATCACAAAACCCAGGCTGAATACCGACAGCGCCAAAGCTGCGCCACTCCAGTCTCGGCTGGCAAAATAGAGCGTAATAAAGGTGGCGATAACACCAAAACCGATGGTGCCAAAACCCAGCGCCATGCCGTATAACCAGACACGCGAAAAGACGCGATGGAAAGGCGTACGTTCACCGACGCTCACGCTAACCGCAGGTTTACTACTCGCCAGCAAATAACCGCCAATGCCCATTAAAGCAATCAATCCGGCAAAACCGCTCATGCCAAACCAATTATTGAGCATCACACCCAGCGGAGCACCAATTGCCATGGCCAGATAGGTTGCAACACCATTCCATGAGATAACGCGCGCCGTTTGCAATGGCCCAACGACGTTCATGCCCCACAAAGTTGAACCGGTGCTGCTGAAGCTTTCACCTACGCCAAGGAACAAGCGCCCCAGTGCCAGCAGGCCCAAACTGAGCATCGGTGAATGACTCATAAGCGCTGCCAGAATGGTAAGCACGCCGCTCATGCCACAGCAGATCAATCCCAGCATCACCACGCGTTTTGGCCCGAGGCGATCGGCAAGAATGCCCGATTGCGGACGGCTGAGTAAGGTCGCAAAGTATTGCAAACTGATGATTAATCCGGCGATAAACGCGCTAAACCCCAGCTGATTTTTAACAAAACCGGGCAGCACCGCCAGCGGCAGACCGACAGAAAGGTAACAAAAGAAGGTGAAGATGATGACGGAGAGAATACGTTTGTTGAGTTGGCTGTTACTCAATACAGCGACGTCAGACATAGCAGGCTTTTAATAGAGGTGGAAATATCGTCCATCATACCCTTAGCATGCTAACCAGTCGCCTGCTTTTTTATCACAAGCCGTGAACAGCCGCATGACGATCAATCGCTAAAGCAATGTCACTCGAGATTTTTAACGCACGGATTTCGCTGAATAATCCGTCCGCTTCGCGATAAGCTTTGCGCAGGTAGCCGAGCCACTGTTTGATGCGTGCGACATGATAAAGTCCGGTGTCGCCCTGCTTTTCCAGGCGGGTATATTTTTGCAGCAACGCAACGACATCCGGCCACGGCATTGGCGCTTCGTTATATTTCACAACCCGACTCAGATTGGGCACATTGAGCGCACCGCGACCCAGCATTACCGCATCACAACCCGTTATTCGTAAGCAGTCTTGCGCGCTTTGCCAGTCCCAAATTTCACCGTTGGCGATAACAGGAATGCGCAGTCGCTGACGTATTTCGCCAATCGCCTGCCAGTTGATCGCTTCGGCGCGATAACCGTCCTCTTTAGTACGACCGTGCACCGCCAGCTCGCTGGCTCCAGCCTGTTGCACTGCATCAGCAATTTCCATGCTGCGCGCACTGGAATCCCAGCCAAGGCGCACTTTTACCGTCACCGGCAAGTCTGCGGGAACGGCTTCACGCATCGCTTTAGCACCGCGATAAATCAATTCGGGATCTTTGAGTAATGTGGCTCCGCCACCGCTGCCGTTCACTAATTTGGAAGGACAACCGCAGTTGAGGTCAACGCCCCAGGAACCGAGTTCTGCCGCACGCGCGGCATTCTCAGCGAGCCATTCAGGATATTGCCCCAGCAGCTGCAAACGCACCCGCGTACCGGATGGCGTGCGGCTGGCATTTTGCAGCTCGGGGCAAAGACGATAAAAGGATTTTACCGGCAGCAACTGATCAACTACGCGCAAAAACTCAGTGATGCATAAATCGTAGTCGTTCACTTCCGACAGCAACTGGCGAACCAGCGAATCAAGCACGCCTTCCATCGGCGCCAGTAAAACCCTCATCGCTTAGACGTTCCCGGTACGCTTCGCAGCGGCAGGACGACGTGGATGCGCAGGCTTATCGCCATGCGTGGTTGACGCTGGTCCCTGACGACGCGGCTGTGGTGCACGTTTGTCACCCGAAGAGCGAGGCGCTGAAGAAGATGAACCGCCTGGGCCGCGACCACGGCCACCGCCGCCGCCGCGCGTTTGCTGCTGCTGGCGACCATTCTGGATCGGTTCAGCTTTAATGCTTGGATCGGGCTCGTAACCAGCCATCGCTACGCGTGGAATTTCACGCTTCAGCATACGCTCAATATCACGCAGCAGTTTGTGCTCATCTACGCAGACCAGCGACAGTGCGGCACCGGTTGCGGCTGCACGACCGGTACGGCCGATACGGTGTACGTAATCTTCAGCAACGTTTGGCAGCTCGTAGTTAACGACGTGCGGCAGCTCTTCAATATCCAGGCCACGCGCAGCGATGTCTGTGGCCACCAGCACACGAATGCCACCCGATTTGAAGTCAGCCAGTGCACGAGTACGCGCGCCCTGACTTTTGTTACCGTGAATCGCTGCGGCTGTGATGCCATCTTTGCCGAGCAGTTCAGCCAAATGGTTAGCACCGTGTTTGGTACGGGTAAAGACCAACACCTGCTGCCAGTTGCCTTCGCCGATCAGCTGGGACAGCAGTTCGCGCTTACGCTTCTTATCAACAAAATAAACTTGCTGAGAAACCTGTTCAGACGCCGTGTTGCGGCGCGCCACTGCAACCTCTTCTGGATTATGCAGCAGTTTTTCCGCCAGACCTTTGATCTCGTCAGAGAAGGTGGCAGAGAACAGCAAGTTTTGACGCTTGGCGGGCAGTTTTGCCAACACGCGACGAATGTCGTGGATGAAGCCCATATCCAGCATGCGGTCTGCTTCGTCCAGTACCAGCACTTCAACCTGTGACAGGTCAACCGCGTTCTGATGGACCAGATCCAGCAGACGGCCTGGCGTAGCAACCAGGATATCGACGCCGCCACGCAGCTTCAACATCTGTGGATTAATGCTCACGCCGCCAAATACCACTAGCGAACGCAGCGGCAAATACTTGCTGTATTCGCTAACGTTTTCACCAACCTGTGCGGCCAGTTCACGGGTTGGGGTCAAAATCAGGGCGCGAACCGGACGACGGCCACGCACGGCGCCTGTTTTAGCACTGAGCTTTTGCAATAACGGCAACGTAAATCCGGCCGTTTTGCCGGTGCCGGTCTGGGCACTTGCCAGCAGATCGCGGCCTGCCAGCACCACAGGAATCGCCTGGCGCTGAATAGGAGTGGGTTCGCTGTAGCCTTGTTCAGCGACCGCGCGCAAAATATCGGCACTCAGGCCGAGAGAGTCAAAAGACATTAAGTGTTGTACTCCGGTCCGCTCTGACCGTGATTCACGGTGTAGTTTTCAGAGGGATAGTGACGCCAGCTGGTGCTGACGCGTGAAAAGGGCGCAAACTACGATGCGTAAGCGGGCGAGTGTAGCAGCTTTAATACAAAGGCGCGAGATAGCTCACATTTCCTGACAGAAATTGCTGAATGGATTTTTCGGTGAGGTGAGATGAAAGAATGGCAAACGTGATTTAAAACAACAACGATGAGAGCGGAAACAAAAAGGCCACCTTGCGGTGGCCTTTAACTTAGCTACGTTTTTTCTCGATGCGCCGCGTCGGCTCTTTCGCCAGCAGCGACACCAGCGCCGGTCCCACTAACATCACCAGGCCCAGACAGGCCAACAGCAGATTGTTATGGAAAATGCGGGACACCAGGAACAGCGTCATCATTGCCGCGCCAAAGTAGTAAGTGGTGGTCGCTTCTTCAAGGTAATCACCCAAAGTGCGTAAACGAGCACTACGCTGCGTGACCAGCATGGCGATAAACACCGCCACATAAGCCGCCACCAGGGTACTGCACACTTCAACCAGTGCTCTGTGTTTCCAGCCCCAGACCAGCGCCACAATTATCAACAGGTGCAGCGCGATATGCGCATACGTTTGACCCGTGGTAATTTGAATACGATTAGACCATTTCATTTTCTTCTCCTGGCGAACCTCAGAGGTCGCCCAAGTGCAACCGGCAAAGGCCGGTGACGTGTTTCCTCAATGTAAAGCAAATTTCGGATAACGCCCTAAATATCGCCCTTCTTCACCATCTGTTTGTGACAAAGACTACACTTTGATCCAATTGATGATGAAAAGGAGTGCGTCGCGAGTATGCCACAAAACAAGCAAGGATTTTCATTTAAAGTCCTGACGATCAATACACACAAGGGTTTCGCCCCTTTCAACCGCCGCTTTATCCTGCCGGAACTGCGAGAAGCTGTACGTGCAACGTCAGCCGATGTGGTCTTCTTGCAAGAGGTAATGGGTACGCATGACATCCACCCTTTACACCATGAAAACTGGCCAGACACACCTCATTACGAATTTCTTGCCGATACCATGTGGAACGATTTCGCCTACGGGCGCAATGCGGTTTATCCCGAAGGACATCATGGCAACGCCGTTTTATCCCGCTTCCCGATTCTTGAATATGAAAACCGGGACATCTCCGTTGCCGGCAGTGAAAACCGCGGCATGTTGCACTGCAAAGTTGCCCTGCCAGAACCGCACGGCACGCTGCACGTTATTTGCGTGCATTTGGGGTTAAAAGAGGCGCATCGCCACGCACAAATGAAAATGATGTGCGAGATGATCGCTTCGCTGCCAGCGGACGCACCGCTGGTGGTAGCGGGTGACTTTAACGACTGGCAGCATCGTGCCAATAAAATCTTAAAACATGGCGCAGGTCTGAAGGAGGTGTTCAGTATGACAACGGGTCGCCCAGCGCGTACCTTCCCGGCACGCTTCCCAGTGTTACGCCTGGATCGCATTTACGTGCGCAATGCGACCGTGAGTCATCCCTGGTTGCTTCCGCGCAAACCCTGGTCACATCTTTCCGATCATGCGCCGCTAGCCGTGGAGATTCATCTATGAATTTTCATTGGCAAGACGGTAATAAGCTGCGTCTGCTGGAAAACGGCGACGAATTTTTCCCTCGCGTATTCGGCGCTATTCAGCGTGCCGAGCGCACGCTCATGCTTGAAACATTTATTCTGTTTGAAGATGAGGTGGGCAAAGCGCTGCACCGTGAATTACTGGCAGCGGCTAAACGCGGCGTAAAAATCGAAGTGATGGTGGACGGCTACGGCTCGCCCGATCTCTCCGATGCGTTTGTTAACAGCCTGACCGGCGCGGGCGTGCGCTTTATTTACTACGATCCGCGCCCGCTGGTAATGGGTATGCGCACCAATGTCTTCCGTCGGTTACACCGTAAAATCGTGGTGATTGATGATGTGATCGCTTTCGTTGGGGGCATCAATTTTTCCGCTGAACACAACACCGATTATGGCCCCGAAGCCAAGCAGGATTATGCGGTGGAAGTGAAAGGCCCGGTGGTAGCGGATATTACCCGTTATGTAGAAAGCGCCATGGGCAGCGAACAAACCACGCGTCGCTGGTGGGGTTCACGCTCGCATCGTCCGGCAAAAAATGCCACGCCGGGTGATGCACAGGTGTTGTTTGTTTACCGCGATAACGACGATCACCGCGACGACATCGAAATGCACTATCTCGACATGCTGCGTGACGCCAAAGAGGATGTGATCATTGCCAACGCCTACTTCTTCCCTGGCTACCGTTTACTGCGCGAGATGCGTAATGCGGCCCAGCGTGGCGTACGTGTCAGGTTGATTGTACAAGGCGCACCGGATATGCCGATTGTGAAAGTGGGCGCGGAGATGCTTTACAACTATCTGGTGGATGCAGGCGTTGAAGTTTATGAATATATCCGCCGTCCGCTGCACGGCAAGATCGCCGTAAAGGATCAGCAATGGTCAACGCTCGGCTCGAGTAATCTTGATCCGCTGAGTTTGTCACTCAATCTGGAAGCGAACTTAATCATTCACGATCGCCAGTTTAACCAGACGCTGCGCGATAATCTGGAGCATTTGCTGGCGGAAGATTGCCAGCGCGTACAGGACGATAAATTGCCGCCACGCAACTGGTGGAATCTCACCAAAGGCGTGATTGTGTTTCACTTCCTGCGCCATTTCCCGGCCATTGCCGGTTGGCTACCTGCCCATACGCCACTTCTGGCTCAAGTTGATCCGCCGGTGCAACCGTCGATGGAGACGCAAGATCGGGTTGAAACAGATAACGAAGGAGCGAAGTCCTGATGGCGAAAAAGCATCCGCGCTGGCAACTGGCGAAAAAAATACTGACCGGGCTCTTCTTTATTGCGGTGATTGTGCTGTTGGTGGTCTACGCACGTAAAGTGAACTGGGAAGATGTCTATGAAGTGATCGTTAACTACAACCGTTTTGTGGTGTTAATCGCTGCCGGTTTGGTCGTGGTGAGTTATCTCACTTACGGTTGTTATGACTTGATTGGTCGCGCTTACTGTGGTCATAAGCTGGCGAAGCGCCAGGTGATGCTGGTCTCATTCATCTGTTATGCGTTCAATTTGACGCTGAGCACGTGGGTGGGCGGTGTGGCGATGCGCTATCGCCTCTATTCACGTTTGGGTTTAGACAGCGGCACCATTACGCGTATTTTCTCGATTAGCATCGCCACCAACTGGCTGGGTTATATTTTGCTGGCAGGCATCGTGTTCACGGCGGGCATGGTGTCGATCCCCGAAGGCTGGTTTATTGGTGAAACAACGCTGCGGTTGATTGGTGCCGTTTTACTGGTGGTAGTGCTGATTTATCTTTGGGCCTGCGCCTTTTCCAAACGCCGTCGCTGGACAATTAAAGGCCAGACATTGCAACTGCCATCGCTGCGCATGGCGGTGCTACAGTTTGTGGTTTCCTGTGCCAACTGGATGGTAATGGGCACCATCATTTGGCTGCTGCTGGGCCGGGATGTCGGTTATCCGATGGTGCTGGGCGTATTGTTAATCAGCAGTATCGCAGGCGTGATTATTCATATTCCTGCAGGCATTGGCGTGCTTGAGGCGGTGTTCCTGGCGTTATTGAGCGGTCAACACACCACGCATGGCGCTATTATTGCCGCGCTGCTGGCTTATCGCGTGCTCTACTTTATTTTGCCGCTGCTGCTGGCGCTGGTGCTTTATCTGTTGCTTGAAAGCCGGGCGAAGCATCTTCGCGAGAAGAATGAGAAGAAGTTGCAGAATTCATCGTGAGGTTGTACGGCTTTTTGAAGGGTACTGGCCGGGTTTGAGATTGTGCTGGCTATCCCCCACCTCGCTCCTCCCCCACGCGTGGGGGAGGAAGACGCTGCCTTATGTCAGCCCGGAGCCTGCATAGAAGACGCTGCTTTATGTTAGCTCGGCGCCTGCATAAATGCGCGTTACGCACATGGGGCAGCGTCTCCTTCCCCTAGTAACATGGGGGAAGGTCGGGACGGGGAACAATCAACGTCAAACCGAAATTAACACTCTCTGCAAAAATCAGCGGCGGTTGCCAAAAATTCTCAGCAGCATCAGGAACAGGTTGATGAAGTCGAGATACAAGGTCAGCGCGCCCATGATTGAATAACGACGCAGATTCTCTGTGTCACGCACATCAATCTGCTCACCGATGTTTTTCAATTTCTGTGTGTCATAGGCGGTTAATCCCACAAACACCACCACACCAATGTAGGTAATCGCCCACATCAACGCCGGGCTTTTCAGCCAGAAGTTTACCAGCGATGCTAATACGATGCCGATCAACGCCATAAACAGCAAACTACCAAAACCGCTGAGATCGCGTTTGGTGGTGTAGCCGTAGAAGCTCATCGCGCCAAACATGCCGGCGGTGACAAAGAAGGTGCTGGCAATCGACGAATAGGTATAAACCAGGAAAATACTCGCCATCGTCAAACCGGTTAGCGCCGAATAGAGCATAAACAGGCCGGTTGCGACCGCGCCGCTCAGGCGATGAACCATGCCAGACAGGAAAAATACCAGTGCCAGCTGCGCGATGATCAAGCCAAAGAAGGTGATGCGGTTAGCAAACACCAGCTCCATCAACGCTGGCGTACGCGCAGCAAACCAGGAGACAAACGCGGTAAGCAGCAATCCGCACGTCATCCAGCCATAAACCTGCGCCATATAGGCCTGCAGCCCGCGGGTTGCAGGCTGAACAATTGAATCATTACGTGGATATCGGTCCATGATGCACCTCTTGTTAATCGGATTTGGACACACCCCGCGAAATGGGGCCTCGCTAAGTGTGGCACAGCTCAGCTCAACTGTGCCACAACGCAGACGTTAACGGCGCGACATGCACTGCTGATAGCGGCTATCGACACGCTGTGCAAACCACGCCGTGGTGAGATTACGGGTAATTTTAGGGCTTTCCAGCTTGATGCCTGGCAACATTTCACGCGGCACGCGGCGGCCTGCCATTTTATCGGCCAGCGTGAACACCTGTTTCCAGAGATCGCTGTCGCTAAAATCTGCCTTTTCACCTTTTTCTAAATCATCGCGAATTTCGCTGTTACTCATATCAATCCGCTTCGCCAGCGTCCGCACGGCTAATTCAGTGGAGCCCGCTTTTTCAGAACCGTAAAGAATTAAATCGCCATCCAGCGCCAGTTTCATACCCGTTGCGCGTGCTACGGCAGCCTGGAAAGCAGCGTTACGACTCGCGTACCATCCCGCGTTGAAATCTGCAAAGCGATAAAGCGGCTGACTGTAATCCGCCGGATAACCCAGCAGATGCATGATGCCGAAATACATGCCGCCGTGGCGGGTAAAGACTTCGCGACGAATGGAGCCGTCAACCGGCCACGGATACCCTTCGGCATGCGCTTCGGCAAAGTCGATGCTGACCTGCATCGGTCCGCCAGTATGAATCGGATTGAGGTTGCCAAACAGTTTTTGCCCCATCGGCACCATATCAATGAAATCATCAAAAATAGCGCTCAACTCTTTTTCACTGCGTACTTTATCCAGTCGTGCAGCGTAACTTTCGCCGTTGGATGATTTAATCATCAGCGCCGTCCGCACGACAAACGCCGGAACATGCACTTTAGCGGCGCGGCGATCAATTTCGCCCCAGGCAATTTTAGGTAAGCCTGACACCGCCGCTTCAGCACTGAAATTAGATTCCTGAGCGGCAACGGCAATCACTGAGCACAAATTACTGGCGCTGGGATCGATCTGTTGAGTACGGAATGAAGTGTAAATGTCATCAGCCCAGCCCGCTTTATTGCTCACCTGTGCGGGCAGGAGCTTTTGAATTTGTGCCTTAACATCAGCGGGTTGACGAACCGGCGCTTGCGGTTCTTTTTTAGTGCTACAGCCCGCCAGCACTAACACAGCAACCAGCGTCAGCCGTTGCAAAAGAGATGGAGATGACATACCTGTCCTCGGAAGAAACCAAACGACTACCTTATCATTGCAACGCAATAGACGGCAGGTGCGATTTTCTGAACTACTTTTATCTTTTTAAGGTTAAAAGGATGGAACATGTTGAAAATCTTACCTCTCGCTGCGCTTACCCTGTTATTAGTCGGTTGTGGCGGCAATAATTCTCCGGCCAACGTCAACGCGCCGGGCGCACCTACGTCCCCTTCCCTTAAAGTGCTGGAAACCGGCGCGGATGCCTTGCAATCCCGCCCACCTATTGACGCTATCAGCGCCTACCTTGATGGGTTTCATTTTTACAATGGTGATCAAAATGGTCAGATGGAAGCGCATCACTACGTTACGGTGTTAAACGAAGATGTGATGCAGGCGGTGATTTACGACGGCAATACACGCGACGCAAAACTCATGGGCGTGGAATACATTATCAGCGAGCGGCTGTATAAAACGCTACCACCGGAAGAGAAGAAGCTGTGGCACAGCCATCAATATGAAGTGAAATCGGGTTCATTGATTGCGCCAGGTTTACCGGCTACGGCCGATCATGCGTTGATGAAACGCATCGCTAATACCTACGGGAAAACCTGGCATACCTGGCACACCGATCGCGATAAAAACTTACCGATGGGCATTCCGGCGTTGATGATGGGCTTTACGGCTGACGGCCAACTCGATTCTCGTCTGTTGGCCGATCGCGATAAGCGCTTTGATGTGGACAGTAAAAAAATCCGTGCTGAGCGCGCCGATATTGTGACGCATCCCGTGGTACCCGGTGCAAATGCCTGGGAACAAGGTCAGGTTATTCAGTTGAAGCGTGTTACCGGCGGCGGTGAGCATGCCCATGGCGAAACGCACTTCGCGCCCGCCGAGCAGCTTAAAAAACCTTAATCCCAGCGCTGGGCTGACTGATGATCGCTGTCACGCGCATCCACCCAGCGATCGCCGTCATCGGTGGCTTCGCGCTTCCAAAACGGCGCACGGGTTTTTAAGTAATCCATCACAAACTCCGCAGCGGCAAAGGCGCTGCTGCGGTGTGCGCTGGTAACGCCGACAAACACGATTTCATCGCCGGGAAACAGCTCTCCAATACGATGTATCACCGTTACACGCTGTAACGGCCAGCGCTGGCGCGCATCATCGACAATGTCCTGCAATGCTTTCTCGGTCATGCCGGGATAATGCTCCAGCGTCAACGCCGCAACGTTGTCCCCTAAATTGTGATTGCGCACTTTGCCGGTGAACGTCACTACCGCGCCATCTTCGTGACGTGCCGCCAGCCAGCGATACTCTTCAGCCATGTCAAAAGGCGCATGGCCAACACGAATTTGCGTTTCCATCTATCCTCCCGTTACCGGTGGAAAGAAGGCCACTTCATCGCCCGCACGCAGCGGATGCGTCATTGGCACCAGGGTTTGATTGACCGCAGCCAGCAGCTTGCCGGACTCTAACGCCAGCGCCCAGCGGTCGCCCTGTTCTGTCAGCGCGCTGCGTAATGCTGCGACATCAGGATAGTCGGTTGTTATCTCAAGTTCGCTGGTGCCGATTAATTCGCGCACTTGGGCAAAAAACAGCACTTTGATCATGCTTCACCTGCCTGAAAATCACCCGATTTGCCGCCGCTTTTGCTCAGTAAGCGCAGTTGATCGATAACGATATCCTTCTGCACCGCTTTGCACATGTCGTAAATGGTCAGCGCCGCCACCGAAGCAGCGGTCAACGCTTCCATCTCAACGCCGGTTTTACCGCTCAAACGGCACAGCGAGGTTATGCGCACGCGATTGAATTCTGGCTCTGCAACCAAATTGACTTCAACCTTGCTCAGCATCAGCGGATGGCAAAGCGGTATCAGCTCCCAGGTACGCTTAGCGGCCTGAATGCCCGCAATGCGTGCAGTAGCAAAAACATCACCTTTGTGGTGGCTGCCTTCAACAATCATTTGCAGCGTTTCGGGCTTCATCAGCACCAGCGCTTCAGCCTGTGCTTCGCGCACTGTTTCCGCTTTGGCTGAGACATCCACCATGTGCGCTTCGCCTGCGGCGTTTATGTGTGTGAGTTGTGACATGCTTACAGTTTCTTCAAATGTGAAACGAAATTACACGGACGCGTACGCGCATCCAGCTGATCGGCAATAATGCGTTCCCACGCGCTGCGGCAAGCATTGGTTGAGCCAGGCACGGCAAAAATCAGCGTTTGATTCGCCAGGCCAGCAACAGCCCTTGATTGCAGCGTAGAACTGCCAATTTCTTCATAGGAAATCATGCGGAACAACTCACCGAATCCACTGATTTCACGGTCAAACAGCGGCAGCAGCGCTTCTGGCGTGCTGTTCTTTAGATTGAAACCGGTGCCGCCATTGATAATCACCACCTGAATATCTTCACTGGCAATCCAGCGTGAGACGATGGCGCGAATGCGGTAGAGATTGTCGGGGACGATGGCGTGGTCAATCACGCTGTGTCCGGCTTCGCGGGCAGCTTCACGCAGATAATCACCGGACGTATCATTACTGGCTTCGCGGCTGTCCGAAACGGTGAGCAGCGCAATTTGCACCGGTTGGAATTCGCTGGTTGGTTTACCCATGATTGCTCCTTAATTATCCGCCAATGTAGGACAGGTTCTGCGTAATACCCGTATTGCCCTGATGCAGAAAATGTGTCTGTTTTTTCTTACCCAGACTGCTGGCGATGCGCGCCTGCAGTTCCTGTTGCTGATCATCCGAAGCGAGCAAATCTCGCAGCGGAAGGCCGCCGTCGCCGAACAAGCAAAGATGCAGATTTCCCTGTGCAGAGACGCGCAGACGGTTGCAGCTGGCACAAAAATCTTTGGAATAAGGCATGATCAAACCGATCTCACCGACGTAATCAGGGTGATAAAACACCTGCGCCGGGCCATCGCTGCGCCCGCTTAAGCGGCGCTGCCAACCCTGCGCGATCAACTGATCGCGAATCACTTCGCCGGAAACGTGTTGCTGGCGGAAAAGCGCGCCGCCTTCGCCCGTTTCCATCAGTTCGATGAAACGCAGTTGAATTGGACGGGTACGAATCCATTCCAGGAAGGTCATCAGATTATGACTGTTGATATCGCGCATCAGCACGCTGTTGACTTTGACCTGCTGAAAGCCAGCGTCAAAGGCGGCATCAATGCCTGCCATGACCTGATGAAACTTATCCTGGCCGGTAATAGCATGAAACTGGCGGGCATCCAGGCTGTCGACGCTGACGTTGAGCGCGGTCAAACCGGCGTCGCGCCACTGTTTGACGTCGCGCGCCAGGCGATAACCATTGGTGGTAACCGCAATATGGCGTATTGAGGCGTTTTCACGCACTGCAGCAATGATGTCCGTGAAATCACGGCGCAGCGAGGGCTCGCCGCCTGTCAGACGCACTTTTTCAGTGCCTGCAGCAGCAAACGCACGCGTGACGCGGCGAATTTCATCCAGCGAGAGAAAACTTTTGTTGCGGATGCCGTGCGGTTTGTAGCCGTCCGGCAGACAATAGGTACAACGGAAGTTACACACATCCGTGACCGATAAGCGCAAGTAGTAAAACTTGCGCTCAAATGCATCAGTAAATTGTGACACCTGGACACCTTTCCAAATTCGGGAGATGCAGTCATTTCTTTCTGCACCCTGGCAGCGCGAAGGCTACGGCCTGAATCCCCTATCTTGCGACTTAGGCACTCAGGCTAGAGTGTACGTTGACCTTATGATCAACGCGGTTAGTATGATGGTAGCGCGAAATTTCACACGATTCCACCGGCTGTTTTCGCTATATATTTGATGATATAGCGAATTTTCACCGCATTTTCGCAGCAGGATACGTTAAAATACGCCGCAGAATTTGCTGTATGTCATCCCTGCCCGGACTTGCGCTTAAAAGAGCCATAATCTGGGCGCGTTTTAAGGAGAAGTATGAATCGAACACTGGCCGATCTCGATCGCGTCGTGGCTTTAGGCGGCGGACATGGATTGGGACGCGTGATGTCAGCGCTGTCACCGCTCGGTTCTCGCCTGACCGGCATTGTCACCACCACCGATAACGGCGGATCAACCGGACGTATTCGTCGCTCAGAAGGCGGCATTGCATGGGGCGACATGCGCAACTGTTTAAACCAGCTCATTGCTGAACCCAGTGTCGCTTCAGCCATGTTTGAATATCGCTTTTCTGGCAATGGTGAACTGGCGGGACACAATTTAGGTAATCTGATGTTGAGAGCGCTGGATCACCTTAGCGTTCGCCCGTTAGAAGCCATCAATATCATTCGCAATTTATTAAAGGTTGATGCGTTTCTCATTCCGATGTCCGAGCAGCCGGTTGATTTGGTGGCGCTCGATAGCGAAGGCAACATGGTTTACGGCGAAACCGATATTGATGAGATGAAGCAACCGCCGCAAGAGATGATGCTGCATCCCAACGTGCAACCCACGCGTGAAGCGTTGGAAGCCATTGCTGAAGCTGATCTGATCCTGATTGGTCCCGGCAGTTTCTATACCAGTCTGATGCCCATTTTGTTAATGGATGAGATGGCACAGGCGTTGCGCCGCACGCCAGCCACCATGGTGTTTATCGGCAACCTGGGACGAGAACTTAGCCCCGCAGCCGCTAATCTGACCGTCGCTGATAAGTTAGAAATGATGGAGCGCTATATTGGCAAGCGAGTAATCGATGCCATTGTGGTGAGCCCAGCCGCAGATATCAGCAACGTCGAAAATCGGTTGATCGTGCGTGAACCGCTGGAAGCCGCCGACATTAAATATCGTCACGACCGCCAGCTGCTACGCGTCGCGTTGGAACACGCGATTCAGGGATTTAACTGAGCTACGATGCCGCAATAAACAGCGTGCGCAGTTCATGCAGCTGATCGCGCACGTTGGCTGCCTGTTCGAACTCCAGGTTCTGCGCATGCTGCTGCATCTGCCCTTCCAGTTCATGAATCTTTTTCTGCAACGCCTGTGGCGTCAATGACAGGTAATCAGCTTCGGCATCAGCGGCGCCTTTGCGGGTCGACTTACCTTTGCCGCGCACTTTCGCCACGTTGTTACCCAGTTCCAGAATATCGGTAATCTTCTTATTCAGGCCCTGCGGCACAATGCCATTTTCCTCGTTGTACAGTCGCTGCTTCTCGCGGCGGCGCTCGGTTTCCTCAATAGCCCGCGCCATTGATGGCGTGATTTTATCGCCGTAGAGAATTGCTTTGCCGTTAATGTTACGCGCCGCACGTCCTATAGTCTGAATCAGCGAGCGTTCAGAACGCAGGAACCCCTCTTTATCGGCGTCCAGAATCGCCACCAGCGACACTTCTGGCATATCCAGGCCTTCACGAAGCAGGTTGATACCGACCAGCACATCAAACTCGCCCAGACGCAAATCACGGATGATCTCCATACGTTCAACCGTATCGATGTCCGAGTGGAGATAACGCACCCTTTCACCGTGCTCTTCGAGGTATTCGGTGAGATCTTCCGCCATGCGTTTGGTTAACACCGTCACCAGCACACGCTCTTTGACTGCCACGCGCTGACGGATTTCTGATAACAAATCGTCAACCTGTGTCCCAACGGGACGTACTTCGAGGATCGGATCCAGTAACCCGGTGGGACGCACCAACTGATCGATCACTTCAGTGCCCGATTTTTCCAGCTCATATTTACCCGGCGTCGCCGAAACATAAATCGTCTGGGGCGCCAGCGACTCAAACTCTTCAAACTTCATTGGGCGGTTATCCAGCGCCGACGGCAGACGGAAACCGTATTCCACTAACGTCTCTTTACGCGCCCGGTCGCCTTTATACATACCGCCAATTTGCGGAATGGTAACGTGCGATTCATCCACCACCAGCAGGCCATCTGCCGGTAAGTAATCAAATAAGGTCGGTGGCGCTTCGCCTGGCCCGCGTCCCGAAAGATAGCGCGAGTAGTTTTCGATACCAGAGCAATAACCCAGTTCACCCATCATCTCGAGATCAAATTGAGTACGCTGCGTAATGCGCTGCTCTTCCAACAGTTTGTTGTTTTCCAGCAAATTTTTCCGACGATCGGCCAGCTCGACTTTGATCTCTTCCATCGCCTGCACAATGCGCTCGCGTGGGGTGACGTAGTGCGTTTTAGGGTAAATCGTGAAGCGCGGGATCACCGATTCCACTTGGCCGGTCAGCGGATCAAACAGTGACAGCCGCTCTACCTCTTCATCAAACAGCTCAACACGCAACGCAATATCATCCGACTCTGCCGGGAAGATGTCGATCACTTCGCCGCGCACGCGGAACGTACCGCGCTGGAAAGCCTGATCGTTACGCGCATATTGCAGCTCTGACAGGCGACGCAAAATGCTGCGCTGATCGATGATCATGCCGCGCGTCAGATGCAGCATCATTTTTAAATAGAGATCAGGATCGCCCAAACCATAAATGGCTGACACCGAAGCCACCACAATGACATCGCGGCGTTCCAACAGCGCTTTGGTCGCGGAGAGACGCATCTGCTCAATGTGTTCGTTTACCGAGGCGTCCTTTTCAATAAAGGTATCGGAGCTGGGAACATAAGCTTCTGGCTGATAATAATCGTAATAAGAGACGAAGAATTCCACGGCGTTATCGGGGAAAAACTCTTTCATTTCACCATACAGCTGCGCCGCCAGCGTTTTGTTAGGTGCCAGCACCATGGTGGGACGATTGAGATCGGCAATGACGTTGGCCACGGTGAACGTTTTCCCCGAGCCGGTTACGCCTAACAGCGTTTGATGGGCCAATCCATCCTCAAGCCCCTCTTCCAGACGGCGAATCGCTTCGGGCTGATCGCCAGAAGGTTTGAAAGCGGAGTTCAATTTAAAGGCTTTACTCATGAATGCGGTTCCTGCTGAAGAAGTCGGCGGGCAGGCAATCATTTTACTCTGCTATGGTGATTTTGCCAGAAATAAATACTGGATATAAAAACAGTAATGATGCACAGTTATGGAGAACCCCGCTGCGCCGTATTAACAAGATTGATAGCCCGCAACGTTAATTCTTGTTGCGCAAGGTTATCCCCAAGCAGAGCTTGATTTTAACATTTGTCAATAGAGCGTCATAAAATTACAGTTTGATTAACTGGCAGATAATCCTTAGGCTTGTTTTTTACTAATTCATTGATTTATATTGTTTATGCAGAAAAGCCCAGTTTCTCATCACAATGTAAGCAAGCCGCGTATTTCCTCGCTTCTAACCTGTTTTCATGAGCTAATGCACAAGGTTATCCACAGGAATGGTGGATAACTGAGGGCAGCCCAATCGCCATAGGCTGTGTATAATTTTTTCCCGCATTAGTTCCCTGCTAAAAATATTTTTTTTTCGATTTAATTTCACCACTTTCCCTCATGTATTAACTATGCTTTTGGAGCCTTAGCGTAAAAATTATGCATCCGAAGCGCGGGCCAAGGGCCATTCTTAATCAGACTCTATGCCTTCTAAATGTACAGATGCACCAGCAACGTTAAGCATTCCGCACCGTTAATGTGCATGCCTTTTATCACCCCGAGCAATTGTTAAGCATTGCTCATATTTTGCTGCGCTTTTTCCCGTCCAGTACGCTAAATTAGGCTTTTTTAGGAATTTGGCCTGGTAATTGCAGTACTCATTCCAGTACGTATCACAGCGCCAACCGGCGCACTGTGCGGCAATGGCGTTAACGCCATCGTTGATGACTTGTTTGCCAGACGACAAAGAGCGGAAGCATTCAGGCTAATTATCTGGAAGGAGTGTGTCAGATGCTGAGTTTACGTTCGGTGAATCAGTTTTACGGTCAAAATCACATCTTGTGGGATGTGGATCTCGATCTGCCGCCCGGCACCTGCACCGGTGTTTTGGGTCGTCCCGGCATGGGCAAAACCACGTTAGTTAACTGCATCATGGGTAAGCTGCCGATCAATAGCGGCTCAATATTTTGGCAGGAGAATGGCGCGCCGCCGGAGAATCTTCTGCTACAGCCGGCTGAACAGCGTGCGCGCAGAGGGATCGGTTACGTGCCGCAAGGTCGCCATATTTTTACGCAGATGAGTGTTGAAGATAATTTATTGATTGGCCTGTTGGCTGGTGCGGCGCAGACGGATCGCCATCGCGCCATTCCGGAAATGGTTTTCGACCTCTTTCCGGCACTCTATTCCTTACGCCAACAGCGCAGCGGCGATCTTCCCATCGATCAGCAACAGCAGCTTGCGCTGGCGCGCGCACTGGTTTTACAGCCTAAGCTTTTGATTCTGGACGAACCCAGCGACGGTATGTCGCCTTGGCTCGAAGAGGAAATGGGCAATTTGATTCGCCGCCTCAATCTGGATTATGGCATGACCATATTGCTGCTGGAGCAGCGCGTGTCACTGATTCGACGTGTAGCCGATTACTTTTTCCTGCTGCATCGCGGACGCAATGTGGCGCAAGGAAAAGTCGCCCAACTGGATGACAGTACCGTCAACAAATGGCTGACGGTAGCGTAATTTACTCAGGCAGGGTCAAATAAGCGCCGCAATCAGCGTGTTGAGCGATGTCGGTGAGATAGGGAATTTCACCGAGGCACGGTGCCGGTAAGCGCTGTTTTAGGGTGGCAAGGTATTCCTGATGGCGTTTTCCTGGCGGTACGACGGTGTTGGCGATCCAGCCCGCCAGACGCAGTCCGCGCGCCTGAATGGCATCGGCTGTCAGCATTGCGTGGTTGATACAGCCCAGTTTCACACCGACGACTAAAATCACCGGTAACTGTTCCGACGTTACCCAATCGGCGTAAGTATCGCGTTCTGACAGCGGCGTATACCAACCGCCCGCGCCTTCGATCAAAATCCATTCTGCCAACGGTTCCAGATCGCGCAGTCCAGCCGACAAGGTGCTGAATTCAATGGGCCGGCCCTCGTCTGCGCTGATGATATGCGGTGAAGTGGGTTCGACAAACGCCAACGGATTGATCTGCTGATAATCCAACGTCACGCTGCTATAGCGCTGTAAAGCCAGTGCATCGCTGTTGCGAATGCCTTCAGCGGTGATTTCGCAGCCCGAGGCCACCGGTTTGTAGCCCGCAGTACGATAACCTGCGCTGTTCGCGGCCTGCAGCAATGCGCTGCTGGCAACCGTTTTACCAACCTCAGTGTCGGTGCCAGTGATAAACCAGCGTTTCATGATGGGCTTACTCCATACATCAAATGGTAACTCATGCGAAATCCCTGCGCGTCTTGTGGCCAGTGTTTTTCTAGCTGTGCCAGACGCTGACGGGTTAATAAATGGCCTTCTCGCCCTGCATGCAGATGCGTTGCACCGATGCCTTTTAATGAACGCATCGCGCTAAGCGCATCAGGAAAATGCATTGTGATCACCTGCGCCTGACAATGTAATCCCTGCTCAACGCAGGCGGCAGTAATCTCCTGCTCACTCAGGAAGCGGTTAGCGTGGGCGACATCATCAATGTGCGACCACGCTTGATGCACCTCATGCAGCGATCCCGCGCTCAACGTGGAAAACAGCAAGCAGCCTTCAGGGCGTAAAACGCGTTTGAACTGGTGCAGCGCTGCACGCAAATTGTCACTCCACTGCACCACTAAATTGCTCCACACCACGTCCATGCTGGCATTGGCGAAAGGTAAAGCATCAATATCGCCCGCTAAATAGTGTTGCGCTACGTTATTCGCGCGCGCCTGTTGCAGCATTTGTGGTGACAAATCCAGCGCCGTGACCTGCTTGCCGCGCTGCCGCCAGGTGCGGCTATACCAGCCCGTTCCACATCCTGCATCTAACAGCTTGTCACCGGTTTGCGCCGGGGCTAGTGCCAGCAAGGCGTCGCCGCTTAAACGTTGCAGCTCGGCGTGGCGATCGTAATGCAGCGCAGCACGCCCAAAGGCGCGAGCCACGGCGCGTTTATCTACCTGCAGCGTCATGCAGCGCCTCCAGTAACAGATCGATATCTTCCGGCGTGTGCGCCGCAGTCAAGGTAATACGCAAGCGCGCGGTGCCTGGCGGCACGGTCGGTGGTCGAATCGCGCTAACCCAGCAACCAGCATCAGCCAACGTTTTTGATAACGCCATCGCCTCGGCGTTGCCGCCAACAATCAACGGCTGGATGGCACTTTCTGATTGCATGAGCTTCCAGGGCAATGAAGCGGCACCAGCACGAAAACGTTGAATGTTGGCGTAAAGCCGCTGACGTAATGCATCGCCCTGTTGAATCTGCTGCAGCGCCGCCTGCAACGCGCAAGCTTGCGCGGGTGGCATGGCGGTTGAGTAAATCAGGTGACGTGAGAATTGCAGAAAATAGTCGGCAATAGCGTCATCACACAGCAGCGCTGCGCCGCTGACGCCAAAGGCTTTACCAAACGTCACTACCAGCAGCTCTGGCTTCACGGCTTGCTGCCAGCAGCTGCCGCGCCCTTGCTCTCCTACCACGCCAATGCCATGCGCATCATCCACCAGCAGCCATCCTTCAGCGCGGCGAGTCTGATCGGCAATATCGCGCAAGGGGGCGCTGTCGCCATCCATGCTGAAAATGCCTTCGGTCACGACCAGCGTTTCACCTTCACATGGCACCGCTAAGCGTGTTGCGAGGCTGTGCGAATCGTTATGGCTGAAACGCCGCAGCTGCGCCGGACTGTGGCTTGCGGCGTCAAGCAGCGACGCATGCGCCAGTTTGTCGGCAAGGATACGGTCGTTTTTTTCCGCCAGCAGATGGATCACCGCCTGATTAGCGGCAAAACCAGAGATAAACAGCAGCGCGCGCGAGTAGCCCAGCCAGTCTGCGAGCTGCGCCTCTAAATCGGCGTGCAGACGGTTAAAACCGGTGACGTGACTGGATGCGCCTGCGCCTGCGCCTGCGATGTCAGCGCCTCGCTGCCAGCCTGCGATTACCGCCGGATGCTGACTCAATCCGAGATAATCGTTACTGGAAAAATGGCGATAGCGCTTGCCCGCTAGCGTCAGCGAGCGAGTGTGGTTCTCTTCAGTGATATGCCGCTGACGCCAGCCATCAGCGGCTCGCCGCTGCGCCAGCGCCTGCGTAATACGATGCTGCCAACTCATTACACCGCCGCGTTGTAAAACTGTTCAGTGTCAGCATTGAATAGCTGCTCGCTTAACTGCTGCTGCTGTTCATTATCGCCATTTTGCGTGTGCGTATGCTCCGGGTTCAGGCCCAGTTTGCGAAACAGCAGCATGTCTTTGTCTTCTTCTGGGTTTGGCGTGGTCAACAGTTTGCAACCGTAGAAAATGGAGTTCGCGCCAGCCATAAAACACATCGCCTGCGTTTGCTCACTCATCTGTTCACGACCGGCAGAAAGACGCACATGCGAGCTCGGCATCATGATGCGCGCTACCGCAATGGTGCGGATAAAATCAAACGGCTCAACATCATCGTTATCGGCCATCGGCGTGCCTTTCACTTTCACCAGCATGTTGATGGGCACGCTTTCTGGTGGCGTAGGTAAATTCGCCAGCTGCACCAGCAAACCCGCACGATCGTTAATCGTTTCGCCTAATCCGACAATGCCGCCGGAGCAAACTTTAATGCCCGCGTCACGCACTTTTCCCAGCGTATCGAGACGTTCCTGATAGCTGCGCGTGGTGATAATGCTGCCGTAGAATTCGGGTGAAGTGTCGAGATTGTGGTTGTAAAAATCTAATCCCGCGCCAGCAAGACGCTGTGCTTGCGCCTCGCTGAGCGTGCCAAGCGTCATGCAGGTTTCCATGCCCATCGCCTTGACGCCTTCAACCATTTTTTCGAGGTAAGGCATGTCGCGATCGTTGGGGTTTTTCCACGCTGCGCCCATGCAAAAACGGCTTGAACCCGCCGCTTTGGCTTTGCGGGCAGAAATCAACACGTCGTCCACTTCCATCAGGCGTTCCGACTCAAGGCCGGTTTTGTAGCGCGCGCTTTGCGGACAATATTTGCAATCTTCCGGGCAGGCGCCGGTTTTGATAGATAACAAGGTGCTGACCTGCACCTGGCGCGGGTCAAAGTGCTGACGATGCACCTGCTGCGCTTCAAACATTAACTCGAGAAAAGGTTTATCAAACAGCGCTTGTGCCTGTGCGATTGTCCAACGTTGTGCCATTGCTTGCTCCAAAAAAGGGTGTCATCCCGACGATTAACGTGGTTATACTTGTAAACTATATTTTTTATTTTTGGTTTACAATACCCATGTTCACCCAAAGCGACATTGAGTTTGACCGTCAGCATATTTGGCATCCTTACACTTCAATGCTGGATCCGTTGCCCTGTTATCCGGTGGTGGCGGCGCAAGGTTATCAACTGCAACTGGCGGATGGCCGCCAACTCGTGGATGGCATGTCGTCGTGGTGGGCCGCCATTCACGGCTATAACCATCCTCGCTTGAATCAGGCGCTGCAGCAGCAAATGTCGCAAATGTCGCATGTCATGTTTGGTGGCATTACACACCCTTCAGCCGTTGCGTTATGCCGCAAACTGGTAGAGATGACGCCCGCCGCGCTGGAGTGTGTGTTCCTTGCCGATTCCGGTTCAGTTGCCGTTGAAGTGTCGATGAAAATGGCGCTGCAATACTGGCTGGGCCGTGGTGAAACGCGGCAAACATTTTTGACGTTGAAGCGCGGTTATCACGGCGATACGTCTGCTGCGATGTCGGTCTGCGATCCCGATAACTCCATGCACAGTTTGTGGCGCGGTTATCTTCCTGAGCATCTCTTCGCTGCCGCTCCGGCTTGTGGCTTTGATGACATCTGGGATGAGCGTGACTTTGATGATTTTTCCCGCCTGATGGAACAACATCATCACCAGTTAGCCGCTGTCATTCTTGAACCTATCGTGCAGGGCGCAGGGGGGATGCGCTTCTATCATCCACGCTATTTGCAACGCGTGCGGGAATGTTGCGATCGCTATGGCGTGTTGCTGATAGCGGATGAAATCGCGACCGGCTTTGGTCGTACCGGTAAACTTTTTGCCTGTGAACATGCCGGGATTGCGCCAGATATCTTGTGTGTTGGCAAAGCGCTGACCGGCGGCACCCTGACGCTGGCCGCAACGCTCACCACGCGGGAAGTGGCCGACACCATCAGCCGCAGCCCGGCGGGTTGCTTTATGCATGGGCCAACCTTTATGGGCAATCCGCTTGCCTGTGCGGTGGCGGTGGAAAGTTTGGCGCTTTTGCAGGAAGGCGATTGGCAAACGCAGGTGGCTACTATCGAACAGCAACTGCGTGAGCAACTGCTACCGCTGCGCGCTTCGCCGCAGGTTGCGGAGGTTCGTGTGTTGGGTGCCATTGGTGTGGTGGAGACGCATTCCCCTGTGAATATGGCCGCTTTGCAGCACTTTTTCGTTTCGCAAGGCGTGTGGATCCGTCCGTTTGGGCGCCTGATTTATCTAATGCCGCCTTACATCATTGCGCCAGCCGCGTTGAAAAAACTGGTTCAATCGATTGGCGCTGCGCTTGAGCATCCTCTGCATTTTAAGTCATAAAGCAGCCTACGCTCTGAAAGTGTTGCGCTTTTGGTTAAGATGAAGCGTGATTCCTCGACAACCAAAGGAGATGTAATGCGAGTATTTAGCCAGGATTTCAATGACGGCGACAAAATGCCAGAGAAGCATGTCTTCAATGGCATGGGTTATCAAGGCGAGAACGTGTCACCCCATCTCGCGTGGGAAGATGCGCCCGAAGGCACCAAAAGCTTCGTGGTGACCTGCTACGATCCTGATGCGCCAACCGGTTCTGGCTGGTGGCATTGGGGAGTAGCTAATATTCCTGCCAGCACAACTTCGCTGCCACAAGGCGCAGGTTCGGGTGTAGCAGCCTTACCGACGGGTGCCATTCAAACGCGTACCGATTTCGGCCAGGCAGGTTACGGTGGCGCAGCACCGCCGCAGGGCGAAAGTCATCGTTATATTTTCAGCGTACATGCTTTGGACGTGGACAAGCTCGAGGTCGATGAAGGGGCGAGCGGTGCCATGGTCGGCTTTAATGTGCATTTTCATGCGCTGGCTAGCGCAACCATTACAGTGATCTATTCGTAAGGCGTTGTCAGGCTGACAGTTAAAGCAATAAAGCGGGATGAGACTTGCAGGCAAATGTGATGCAGGATTTCATCCCGCTTTTTTCGTTTATCAAAGGTGTCAGAGAAGATGACCAGGCCCTGTTGACGCCTGAAAACATGACTTAAAAAAAGCCCGCTTTGAAAGCGGGCTTTATCAATCAATTAAGCATCAAGCTGATGAATCACAACCCACATTGGGCCTTGGCCTACAGCATAACGACTTAACGGTTTCAGCAAACCCTGTGGTTCGGTAATGCTGTAAATTTCGATATGGTGAGATTTCTGTCCTGCCGCGACCAAATACTTGCCGCTGTTATCGATATTAAAACCGCGTGGTTGCGTTTCAGTCGGTTGGAAGCCTTCAACCGCCAGGATTGCACCATCTTCACTCACGCTAAATATCGCCAGCGTGCTGCTGGTGCGATCGCAGGCATAAAGGTATTTGCCGTTAGGGGTTAAATGAATATCTGCAGCCCAGCGCGTACCATTGAAGCCTGGCGGCATCAAATCGACAGTTTGCACGCGGGCGACTTCACCGTGTGCATTATTCAGCGCCCAGACATCGACTGTGCTATCCAACTCGTTGACACAATAGGCGTAATTGCCATTGGGATGGAACACCATATGACGTGGACCTGCGCCTTCCACCGTAGTGACTTGCGCCTGCTTACGTGGCGTTAGCTGACCTTCTTCACCCAGTTCAAACAGGCAAATGCGATCCTGTTTCAGCGCAGGAACAAACAGCGTTTGGTTGGCATTATCGATATTGGCGGAGTGGCAACCGGCCAGGCCGTTAATCACCTGGGAAGGTGCCTGAGGAATGCCCTCTGCATTAATGGGGCTAACGCTAACGCATTCGTCATTGTACGAGCCGCAAAACAGGAAATTGCCTGCGCGATCGGTTGAAATATGCGTTGGGCTACCCGGCAAAGGTGCCTGGCCCGCTTCGGTCAACGTACCGTCAGCCGCAATGCGGAAGGCTAAAACGCGGAAATTAGGCCGTACGCCAACATAGAGAAAATCTTTTTTTGGACTCACCACCATTGGCTGAACCTGACCGGCGACATCCGTCACCTGAAGCAGAGTCAATACGCCCTCTTCATTTAACTGCCAGACGTGAATCTGCTGACTCTCGGGACTGGCGGTATAGACAACTTGTTTCATGTATTCTCCTTTTACGCTGCCTGCTAATCTTCAGTGGGTCACTTTAGCGCGTTTTCCCCCCCTACGCTGGAATCATTTGTGCCTTGTTTTTTGTCTCCGGGCCGCCAGCAATGTAGACTTGACGCCTCGCTAATGCATACAGACGGAAGGATTAATGAGCTATCGTGTAATCGCCCTCGACCTCGACGGCACGCTGTTAACGCCAGCAAAAACCATTCTGCCGCAGTCCATCGAAGCGCTAAAACGTGCCCGTGAAGCAGGCGTTAAAGTCGCCATCGTTACGGGTCGTCATCATTGTGCTATTCATCCTTTCTATCAGGCGCTGGAACTGGATACGCCCGCCATCTGCTGTAACGGCACTTACCTTTATGATTATCAGGCGAAAAAAGTGTTAGCCGCCGACCCGATGGATAAACAGCAGGCGCTGCGTGTTATTGACATGCTAGATGAGCAAAAGATTCACGGTTTGCTGTATGTGGATGATGCGATGTTGTACCAAACGCCCACTGGCCACGTTACTCGCACCCTAAACTGGGCCGAATCGTTGCCGCCGCATCAGCGTCCACTGTTTAAACACGTACCCGATTTGGCACAAGCGGCACGCGAAGCTGAATCAATCTGGAAATTCGCCTTGTCGCACGAAGACACCGTTGCACTGGAACTGTTTGCAGAGAAAGTAGAAGCGGAATTAGGTCTGGCTTGTGAGTGGTCATGGCACGATCAGGTCGATATTGCCCGTGGCGGCAATAGCAAAGGCAAGCGTCTGGCGCAATGGGTTGAGTCGCTGGGTCTGAGCATGAGTGAGGTGATCGCGTTTGGCGATAACTATAACGATCTCAGCATGCTGGAAACGGTTGGCTTGGGCGTAGCGATGGGCAACGCCGATGAAGCAATTAAAATCCGGGCGAAGAAGGTGATCGGCACCAATCTCGAAACGGGCATTGCCGACACCATCTACCAGGAAGTGCTGTAATCAGGGCGTCACTGAGACGCTTTTAATCTGGGCATACAACCATTGTTCTGGCCGGATGCCCAGCTCATCTCGCGCCCAAGGCGAGATGCGCGCCCACAGTTCGCTGATACCGATGCGCAGCTTCACTTCTATCTGATCGCCAACTTCAATTAACTCCACCACCTGCGCCGGCAATATATTGCGGATGGAGGTGTTGTGCGGCGGTTGCAGCGCCAGTGAAACGTCAGCTGATGCGATACGGATACGCAGCGGCGTTTTTACCGGCTGGTTCACCCGGCTAACCCAGATGTGTTGATCGCCCAATGACAACGCCGTCATGGGGTAATCGGGATGCTGCTCCAGTACCTGTACGCGCAAAACGCTGGTGAGTTCATTCATTGGCAGCCACGGCCGCATCGCGCTGCTGCTCCAGACGCGCTCTAGCGTGCCAAACGCTTTAACCTTTCCACTGTCCAGCACCAGGACGTTATCGGCTAATTGCAAAATCTCTTCAAGGCTGTGCGACACATACAGCAGCGGGATCTCAACCTGCTTCGCCAGCTTTTGCAAATAAGGCATCAGCTCGCGCTTACGCGGCAGATCCAGCGACGCCAGCGGCTCATCCATCAGCAAAATGTCGGGCGCACTCAGCAACGCTCGGCCAACCGCCACTCGCTGCTTTTCGCCACCAGAAAGCGACAGAGGGAAACGTGTTAACAGCGTTTCCAACCCGAGCAGCGACACCAGCGGGTCAAAATGTGCTTTCATTTTTGATGACATGCCATATTGCAGATTGCCCCGCACCCGGTAATGCGGAAACAGGCGAGCATCCTGAAATACGTAGCCAATGCGGCGTTTTTCAGGCGGCAAAGCGATCTGTTTTTCTGTATCGAACAAGACGCGATTATTGAGGTGAATATAACCGCGCTGTGGCTGGGTTAATCCACCAATGGCGTTGATCAGCGAGGTTTTGCCCGCGCCTGACACACCAAAAATCGCGGTAATACCTTTGGCCGGAATCTGCGCGTTGACCTCAAGCAGATGATCGCCCAGCTGCTGAGAAAAATTAAGTGACAGCATTAAGCCCCCATGCGCTTACGGCCCCAGCGGGCTAGCCATTCCGACATCAACAACGACGCCAGCGCCAAGACAATGGCAATCACGCATAATCGTGCTGCTGCGCCTTCTGCGCCGGGCGTTTCAATCAGGGTATACATCGCCAACGGAATGGTGCGTGTTTCGCCGGGAATATTTGAAACGAAGGTGATGGTTGCGCCAAATTCGCCGAGCGAACGCGCAAAGGCCAGCACGGTGCCGACAATAATACCGGGCAAGGTCAGCGGTAAGGTGATGGTAAAAAATACCCGCCAGCGCCCGGCGCCCAGCGTGCGTGCTGCTTGCTCCAGTCGGATATCGACCGATTCCAGCGCCAGACGAATCGCCCGCACCATCAGCGGAAAGGCGATCACAGCGGACGCCAGCGCGGCTCCTCGCCAGCTAAAGGCGAAGCTAAAACCAAACCAGTCATAGAGTTTTTCACCGATAAAACCGCGGCGGCCCAAACCAATCAACAACAGATAACCGACCACAACCGGCGGCAGCACCAGCGGCAGGTGAATCAGACTATCAAGCAGGGTTTTGCCTGGAAACCGGCAACGTACCAGAATCCAGGCCATCAAGATGCCAAATGGCAGGCTGCAGAGCACGGCAATGCCAGAAACTTTTAGGCTGAGCATCACCGCCTGCCATTCGAGATCGCTAAGTATCATGTCTTCGGTGTGAATCCGTAATGTTTAAACACGGTAGCCGCTTCCGGCCCTTTTAAATAATCATAAAAATCATTTACGGCCTTGCCGTCGTGATCCTTAACGATCGCCATTGGATATTCTACTGCTTTATGGCTCGACTCAGGGAAAGTCCCCACGACCTGCACTTTGTTGCTAGCGACAGCGTCGGAACCGTAGACGATGCCGTACGGCGTTTCGTTTCGTTCAACCAGCGCCAGCGCAGCACGCACGTTGTTAGATCGGGCCAAAACAGGTGACAGCGATTCCCAGGCACCCAATTTTTGCAGGGCTTCTTTAGCGTAAATACCCGCTGGAACATGATCGGGATCGCCCACCGCTAAACGCTCGCCCTTTAGCAAACTTTTCCAGTCTGTTTGCGCATTGATGGTGACAGCTTTCGCTGAGGCGCTTCGCGGTGCCACCAGCACCAAATCGTTGCCTAACAACGTGAAGCGGGTGGTGTCGATCATGCTTTTTTTCGCGACTGCATCATCCATCCATTGCTGATCGGCGGAAATAAACAGATCGGCGGGTGCGCCCTGCTCAATCTGGCGCGCCAGCGTTGAGGAGGATGCAAAAGATGACACCACTTCAACCCCACTTTTTTTCTGATACTGCGTGGCAATATCTTGCAACGCATTGGTCAGCGAGGCGGCGGCAAACACCGTGATTTTTTCTGCCGCCACGGCCTGTCCAGCAACCGATGCACTTAAAACAGCAGCCATACCCCATTGGGTGAGTGAAACAGACATTTTTATTCTCCAGTGATTCGTTGTATAGGCGATAATACAACGCCAGTTCTCGGAGTGTCATGAAATTATCGGCAGGAAACAGAGAAGGTTGAGGATGAGTAAGAAACAACAACGCCCGCAGCGTTGGCGGGCGTTGTGGGGATTAATTGTGCGAGCGGGATGAAGACTTTTCGCGATGACCAAATTTTGAGATGACGTTAAACACTTCACCCAGGCCATAAATCAGACCCAACATCAAGGCCATCACGATTGGCACCATTATCACCGCCACGGCGAGGCTTTTTAGCAATTCCAACATGGAGAGTCTCACTTTGCGATCAAAAAAGAGATTGTAACGGTTCAGGAAAAGATTGCGCAGCCCTTTTCGTGCTTTTACTTTACGAGCGAAACGCCGCTATCATCGCTGAATTGCTTACGTTATCTTTCCCCGGAGCTGCCATGCAAGCCGAACTTTCCCTTCATATACGATTACAGCAGAAACTTTTTGCCGATCCGCGTCGCATTGAACTGTTAAAACGGGTTCAGCAAACCGGCTCGATCAGCCAGGGCGCTAAGCTGGCGGGCATCAGCTACAAAAGCGCCTGGGATGCGATCAATGAAATGAATCAGCTGGCGGATGAGACGCTGGTTGAGCGCGCAACGGGCGGTAAAGGCGGCGGTGGCGCCAGCCTGACGCGTTACGGCGAGCGACTGATCCAGCTGTTTCAGTTAATGGAGCAAATTCAGCAGAAAGCCTTCGACGCGTTGCAGCAAGATTCGCTGCCGCTCGACAGTTTACTGGCGGCAATTGCGCGCTTTTCACTGCAAACCAGCGCGCGTAATCAGCTGTTTGGCAAGGTCATCGCCAACGATGCTCAGCAGGTCGTACAGCATCTGACTGTTTTATTAGCCGATGGCAAAACTCAGCTCAGCGTGGCGTTAACCCAACGCAGCGCACAACGCTTACAGCTTGCAGAAGGCAAAGAGGTTTTATTGCTGATCAAAGCGCCATGGATTCGGGTTAATCACCAGCCTGGCGAAGAGGATAATCAGCTGGTCGCGCAGATTAGCGCGATCGAACCGGGCGAGCAGGTCAGCGAAATTTTAATGACGTTAGCCAGCGGTGAAACCTTGTGCGCCACCTTACCGAATGCTGAAGTGCAGCAGCAAAACTTCCAACCAGGCGATCCGGTTACCGCCAGTTTCAACGCCGAGCACGCCATCGTGGCGACGTTACTTTAGTTAATTGCTACCGCGTTTTAAGGGCGTGATTTGACTTCATCGCAGCCAGTGGTTACAACTCAGTAACTCGATGCATAAAATGGAACAGATCATGGCTTCATTGCAAATTTCGCAAGGCACGTTTCGTCTTAGCGACACCCGAATTCTGACCCTGAATGATGTGCACCTTCACAGCGGTGAAAGCTGGGCCTTTGTCGGTGCTAACGGCAGCGGCAAGTCATCTCTGGCGCGCGCGCTTTCCGGTGAACTCTCTCCGCTAAAAGGGACGTTCAGCACGACTTATCAACGCCCGACGCGTCTGTCGCTGGAGCAACTTCAGAAGCTGGTTTCTGATGAATGGCTGCGTAATAACACCGATCTGCTCAGCGAAGGTGAAGACGATACCGGCCGCACTGCGGCTGAAATTATTCAGGATGAAGTCAACGATGCCGCGCGTTGTGCGCATCTGGCAGAGCAATTCGGCATTAGTTATCTGCTGTCACGCCGTTTTAAATATCTCTCAACGGGCGAAACGCGAAAAACATTGCTGTGTCAGGCACTGATGAAGCAGCCTGATCTGTTAATTCTGGATGAACCGTTTGACGGGCTGGATGTGGCGTCTCGCGCCAGCCTGACCAAAACGCTGCAAAGCTTGCAGCAGCCGGGCTTCACGTTGGTGCTGGTGCTTAATCGCTTCGACGATATTCCTGATTATGTCCAGCAGATTGGCGTGTTGGCGGAATGCACGCTGACCCATGTGGGCGCGCGTGAAACTATTCTGGCTGAAGCGCTGGTGGCGCAGCTGGCACACAGCGAGCAGCTACAAGGCATGGCGCTACCGGAAGCGGACGCGCCCGATCAGCTGCCGCCGCTGGCCGATGATGCGCCGCGAGTAGTTTTGCGTAACGGCGTCGTATCCTATAACGATCAGCCAGTGATTAACGGGTTGAACTGGCAAGTTGAATCAGGCGAACACTGGCAGATTGTGGGGCCAAACGGTGCAGGTAAATCAACGTTACTGAGCCTGGTGACCGGCGATCATCCGCAAGGCTACAGCAATGATTTAACGCTGTTTGGCATGCGTCGCGGCAGCGGAGAAACCATTTGGGATATCAAACAGCACATTGGCTACGTCAGTAGCAGCCTGCATTTGGATTATCGCGTTAGCGTGAACGTGCGAACCGTGATTTTGTCTGGCTTTTTTGATTCGATTGGCTTGTATCAAGCGGTATCGGATCGCCAGATGGCGCTGGCTCGCCAATGGCTGGCGCTGCTGGGCATGGATAATGCCCTTGGCGATGCGCCTTTCCACAGTTTGTCGTGGGGCCAGCAGCGTTTAGTGTTGATTGCACGCGCCTTAGTGAAGCACCCCACGCTGCTGATTCTCGATGAGCCGCTGCAAGGACTGGACCCTATCAATCGTCAGCTGGTACGCCGCTTTGTCGATGTGCTGATTGGCGAGGGACGAACCCAGTTGCTGTTCGTTTCGCATCACGCAGAGGATGCGCCGCACTGCATCACCCACCGCTTAAGCTTTGTGGCTCGTGAAGGCGGCTACGATTATGTGCAGGAAACGCTGCGCTAACTTTGCCTCCATCGCTTGCATCCGTTTCAGTAAACGCCGCATTGTCGGCGTTTTTTTCACCTCATGATGTAACCGCTACCATTTATGTTGCGCTTTTAAGGTGATTAGCTTCGAACAAAGCCACAAAATGAGAATAGTCAGCTTGTGTAAACGATACCATTTATTCAGACTTGATCACGCTTTCGCCCGTGCCAATGTGCTACTTTTTAACGATGCCTTACCGGCTTTTGACGCTTACCAGGATTAAACATGGAAAAATTCAACCCGGTCGATCATCCACATCGCCGTTATAATCCACTGATTGATCAGTGGATTCTGGTTTCTCCCCATCGTGCTAAACGCCCGTGGCAGGGTGCGCAAGAAACACCTGCTACCAATACTTTACCGGCGCACGATCCCGACTGCTTTCTTTGCGCTGGCAATACGCGCATTACCGGCGATAAGAATCCCGATTACACCGGCACTTACGTCTTCACTAACGATTTTGCTGCATTGATGACTGACACACCGGATGCGCCCGCCAGCGACGATATTCTGATGCGTTGTGAAAGCGCGCGCGGCACCAGCCGGGTGATCTGCTTTTCTCCCGATCACAGCAAAACGCTGCCGGAAATGTCACTCAACGCGCTTGAAATCGTGGTGCGCACCTGGCAAGAACAAACGGCCGATCTCGGACAACATTATCCGTGGGTGCAGGTGTTCGAAAACAAAGGCGCGGCAATGGGCTGCTCTAATCCTCATCCGCATGGTCAGGTTTGGGCCAACAGCTTTCTGCCTAATGAAGCGCAGCGTGAAGATGATAATCAACGCGACTATTTCGCTAAAAACGGCTCGCCAATGCTGGTTGATTACACCGCCCGTGAACAGAAAGATGGCAGCCGCACTGTGGTAGAAACCGAGCACTGGCTGGCCGTTGTTCCCTGGTGGGCGGCATGGCCTTTCGAAACGCTGCTGTTGCCTAAAGCACACATCAAGCGTTTGACCGATTTGACGGATGCCCAGCGCAAAGATTTGGCATTAGCGATAAAGCAGCTAACCAGCCGCTACGACAACCTGTTCCAGTGCTCTTTCCCCTATTCCATGGGCTGGCACGGCGCGCCATTCAACGGCGAAGCCAACGATCACTGGCAGCTGCACGCACACTTCTATCCACCGCTGCTGCGTTCAGCAACGGTACGTAAATTCATGGTCGGATATGAAATGCTGGCCGAGACCCAACGTGATCTAACCGCAGAACAGGCGGCTGAACGGCTGCGTTCTGTTAGCGATGTACACTTCCGCGAGGCACAACAATGAGTTTAAAAAACACCACGCATCAGGTTTTCTCTGACAGTTTCGGCTATGCGCCAACGCACACCATTCAAGCGCCAGGCCGCGTAAACTTGATCGGCGAGCATACCGATTACAATGACGGTTTTGTGCTGCCCTGCGCCATCGATTATCAAACAGTTATTGCCTGCGCCAAGCGTGACGATCGCCAGGTACGCGTCATTGCTGTGGATTACGACAATGCGCAAGACACCTTCTCACTGGATGAGCCGATTGTTAGCGTGCAAGAACCGATGTGGGCCAACTACGTGCGCGGCGTGATAAAGCATCTGCAAAAACGTCACGCGGATTTTGGCGGCGTGGATATGGTGATCAGCGGCAATGTGCCGCAGGGTGCAGGCCTCAGCTCCTCCGCATCACTGGAAGTGGCGGTGGGCACTGTGCTGCAACAACTTTATGCGCTGCCGCTGGATGGTGCTGCTATTGCAGTGAATGGCCAGGAAGCGGAAAACCAGTTCGTAGGCTGCAACTGCGGCATTATGGATCAGCTGATTTCCGCGCTAGGCCAGAAAGATCACGCCATGTTGCTGGATTGCCGCACGCTCGGCACGCGCCCGGTTTCCATGCCGGAAGATATCGCCGTGGTGATCATCAACTCCAACTTCCGCCGCAGCCTGGTGGGAAGCGAATACAACACGCGTCGTGAACAGTGTGAAACCGGCGCGCGCTTCTTTGAGAAGCAGGCGCTGCGTGATGTTGAGTTAGCGCAATTCGACGCAGCCGAATCAAAACTGGATCCGCAAGTGGCCAAACGCGTGCGCCACGTGCTGACGGAAAATGCCCGTACGCTGGAAGCCGCCGATGCGTTGACGCAGGGCGACCTGAAACGCATGGGTGAGCTGATGGCTGAATCACATGCTTCGATGCGTGACGATTTTGAAATCACCGTGCCGCCTATCGATGCGCTGGTTGAGATCGTAAAAGCAGAAATCGGCGAACGTGGCGGCGTACGTATGACCGGCGGCGGCTTTGGTGGCTGCATCGTGGCGTTGATGCCATTGGATTTAGTCGATCAAGTCAAAGCCGCAGTAGCGGAGCAGTACGAAGCAAAAACCGGTATCAAAGAGACGTTCTACGTCTGTAAAGCGTCTGAAGGAGCGGGCCAATGCTAAGTGATGTGCAATCTCACGCACCTGATGGTCAGCCATGGCGTATTACCGTGCTGCGTAATGCCAACGGCATGATCGCAACTTTTATGGATTGGGGCGCAACCTGGCTTTCCGCACGTGTGCCAATGCAGGATGGCTGCGTGCGTGAAACGCTGCTCGGCTGCGCTACGCCGTCCGACTATTTGCATCAGGATGCTTATCTGGGTGCCACGGTTGGCCGTTATGCTAACCGCATCGCCCACGCCAGACTGACAACGCTTGATCGCCAACTGCAGGCAAATCAAGGTGAACACCAGTTGCATGGCGGCCCGGAAGGGTTTGATAAACGCCGCTGGCAGATTGTCAGTCAATCCGACAGCGAAGTGCACTATCGTATCGATTCACCTGATGGCGATCAGGGCTATCCGGGCAATTTGATTGCCGATGTACGTTTTCAGCTCGACGACGATAACTGTGTGTCGATCCGCTATGAAGCCCGTTGCGATCAGGCTTGTCCGGTTAACCTGACCAACCACGCTTACTTTAATCTTGACGCGCATCATGGCGATGCGCGTCAGCATCGCTTACAACTGCACGCCGACCGTTACTTGCCGGTCGACAGCGCGGGTATTCCCAATGCGCCGCTGAAAGCAGTAGCAGGCACCAGCTTCGATTTTCGTCAGGCTAAAACCGTGTCGCAGGACTTCCTCGCCGACGACGATCAAAAGGCGGTTAAAGGGTATGACCATGCGTTTCTGCTCAACAGCGCTGGCGACGCCAATCAGCCTGCCGCAACGTTGTGGTCGGCAGATGGCAAGCTGGAGCTTAGCGTGACCACGTCCGCGCCGGCACTGCAGCTGTACTCCGGCAACTATCTTGAGGGTACGCGCGCGCGCGAACAAGGAAGCTATACTGCTTTCCAGGGTATTGCGCTGGAGAGCGAATTTTTGCCTGACTCGCCCAATCATCCTGAATGGCCGCAAGCCGATTGCTGGCTGCAACCGGGCGATCGCTGGGAATCGATAACGCGTTATCGCTTCACGCCGCGCTGAGTTGCCGGATGAAAAACGCGCAACGCGTAATGCTCGGGCTTACGCGTTGCGCTGTTTTCCGTTATGGTATGGCGCTATCAATGCGCCGCTCGTCGGGCTGGCAGCAGCAGGTTTCCATTATCATAGAAACATTAAGTATTAAGGAGTTAAGCTATGGCCGTAACTAAGCTGGTTCTGGTGCGACACGGCGAAAGCCAGTGGAACAACGAAAACCGCTTTACCGGATGGTACGACGTGGATCTTTCTGACAAAGGTCGCACTGAAGCCAAAGCAGCCGGTCAGCTGCTGAAGAAAGAAGGTTTCGTCTTTGATTTTGCTTATACCTCTGTGCTGAAACGCGCTATCCACACGCTGTGGAATGTTCTTGATGAACTGGATCAAGCCTGGCTGCCTGTTGAAAAATCCTGGCGCCTGAACGAGCGTCACTACGGTGCACTGCAAGGTCTGGATAAAGCGGAAACCGCCGCTAAATATGGCGACGAGCAAGTTAAACAGTGGCGTCGTGGCTTCGCGGTAACCCCGCCAGAGCTGGATCGTAGCGATGAGCGTTTCCCAGGGCACGATCCACGTTACGCATCATTGACTGCTGAGCAGCTGCCAACCACCGAAAGCCTGGCGCTGACCATTGATCGTGTGATCCCTTATTGGAATGAAAGCATTCTGCCGCGCATCAAAAGCGGTGAGAAAGTGATCGTTGCTGCACACGGTAACTCACTGCGTGCACTGGTGAAGTATCTCGACAATCTGAGTGAAGACGAGATTCTGGAACTGAACATCCCAACTGGCGTGCCGTTGGTGTATGAGTTCGATGAAAACTTTAAACCACTGAAACGTTACTATCTGGGCGATGCCGACGAAATCGCTGCGAAAGCAGCCGCCGTGGCAAACCAAGGTAAAGCGAAGTAAGCTGAGGCTGAAACGCAAAAAGGCCAGACGCGAGTCTGGCCTTTTTTATTGCCTGCGGAAAATTAACCGCGACGCTGTTTTACCGCCGCCGCTAACTGGCGCAACACTTTATCGGTGTCGTCCCAACCAATGCAGGCATCCGTCACGCTTTTGCCGTACACCAGCGGCTCACCGCTTTCCAGATTTTGATTCCCTTCCACCAGATGACTTTCAATCATTACGCCGACAATACCCTGCTCGCCCGCGATAATTTGCTGTGATACATCATCCGCCACCAGCATCTGCTTTTGATACTGCTTGCTGCTGTTAGCATGGCTGAAATCGATCATCACCTGTTGAGGCAAACCGGCTTTTTCCAGGCCTGACTTAACTGCGCTAACGTGATGTGCGCTGTAGTTAGGCTCTTTGCCGCCACGCAGAATGATGTGGCAGTCAGCGTTGCCGCTGGTTTCCACAATCGCAGAATGACCATATTTGGTCACCGACAGGAAACAGTGCGGCGAACCGGCGGCGTTAATGGCATCAATCGCCACTTTGATGGTGCCATCGGTGCCGTTTTTGAAACCAACCGGGCAAGATAATCCCGACGCCAGTTCACGGTGAACCTGAGATTCGGTAGTGCGCGCGCCAATTGCGCCCCAGCTCATCAGGTCAGCAACGTATTGCGGAGTGATCATATCTAAAAATTCACCCGCTGCTGGTAAACCGCTGTCGTTAATATCCAGCAGCAGCTTACGCGCCATGCGTAATCCATCATTTAACTGGAAGCTGCCGTCCATATAGGGATCGTTAATCAATCCCTTCCAGCCCACCGTCGTGCGCGGCTTTTCAAAATAGACGCGCATCACAATTTCCAGCTCGCCTTTCAGCTCTTCACGCAGGGTCAACAAGCGTGACGCATACTCTTTGGCCGCTTCGGTATCATGAATAGAGCAAGGGCCAATCACCACCAGCAGGCGATCATCCTGACTTTGCAGGATCTGATGAATCGCCTGACGCGCCTGCGAAACGGTTCTCGCCGCGTTATCTGTGGCCGGGAATTTTTCAAGCAGCGCAACAGGGGGTAACAGCTCTTTAATCTCTTTGATGCGTAAATCATCGTTCTGGTAATTCATACATATTCCATATTATTTCAGGCCCAGCGCGCGCCGGGCACAACCCGAACAATGTAGCCCGTTGTGCTGGGGCTGTAAATTACCGTTCAGGTTAAAATGTGCGCGTGAAATTTGCATTTATCAGGCCATCAACTAAGCTTTTTACTTGTAAGCACTGAGGAACTGGCTGCTTACAAAATTAATATTTGCTAATAAGCCAAACGGTGAAACTTTATTTCGCCCGAGAGACTTTTACTCCAAATCTGCAGCAGAAGATTTGAGACAAGCAACTGTCATTAATTAACAGGAGCATAATGATGAATAAGTTTGCAATTATCTTTTTGACGGCAGCAATGACACTGGGCAGCGGCGCGGCAATGGCGGCGAGTAGCAATAACGGTACAGCGAACCAGGCCGCTGATGCAGGCGCAGCAGCAGGTGGCGCAAATGAAAATCTGCCACCTAACAAAGTTGATAACAGCAAAATCAACAACTCTGGCGTCAATACCAATTCTGCCGCTTCTGGCAGCAGCACCAGCAGCAGCGGTATGTCTGCTAATGATATTGACCAGAACAGCCAGTGCAAAGATGGCAAATGCCCGAACATCAATAAAAAAGTCCAGACTAAAGAAGGTGGTGGTGACGTAAACACCAAAACCGACGGGACTTCGCAGTAATTCATTGTTAAAGGAGAGCATTCGCTCTCCTTTATATTATCCCTTCTGTTCTTCCGCTATGCTGAGCCTGTGAAATTAACAGGGACATTTTCATGGCTTCTTTGCTACTCATTGACGATCATCCATTAGTTGAAGTGGCGTTGGAAGCTGCGCTCACCAAAGCCCCTTTTCCCATTCGCTTGTTTTCAGCCAGCAGCGAGAAAAATGCGCGTCCTTTTTTACAGCAACCGCTCGATATTATCGTCCTGGATATCGGTTTACCCGATGACGATGGGCTGGAAATACTACGTCGCTTGAAAGTACATCTGCCGAATTGTCCGGTATTGATCTATTCCGGCCAGCAAACCAGCCATTATGTGCGCCGTGCTCAAACACTGGGTGCTGCAGGCTATGTTGTGAAGAGTCAGCGCATGGAGCAGTTGCTTAGCGCCATTCTGGCGATATTGGGCGGACAGTCGGCTTTTCCAGCTACCTGTGATGCGCCAGAGTTGCCGCTTACTACCAAAGAACGTCAGGTTCTCGCCTTGCTTGCCAGCGGCCTCTCTAATTTGCAAATCGCCGAACAACTCCATATCAGCAACAAAACCGTAAGTACCCATAAAAAGAATATCCTGGAAAAAACCGGCACGCGTTCAGTGGTCGAATTGGCTGATTTATGGAAGGCGCAGCAGTGAAATACTGGCTGTTCACTCTCCTGCTGATTACGACGTTCACGCAGGCCAATTTACGTCCGGTGAGCAGCGTCAATTTGCCGATGATGATGCCGGTTAAAGCCGCTGAAACCATGCAGGGCAAGATGCTTCGTGTAGGGATTCTTGAGGATAACAATGCACCCTGGACGATGCGGGTGGGCAACGATCTTTACGGCATTGATGCCGATTACCTTGCTGCGCTGCGTCAGCTTACCGGTGCGCAATTCACCCTGACTCAGTTCGCAACGCAGGCCGCCTTGTTACAGGCGCTACAACAGGAAAAAATCGATTTCGCGCTGGGCATGTTAACTCCGCCGCTGCCCTCTGGCACCTTAAGCAGTGATAACTGGTTCAGCAGTCCGCTGCGTATTTATCGCAATCAGCAGAATCAGCGCGCCGTGATGTTCAACAGTCAAAACGCCCAGTTAGCCATCAGCGAATCAACGCTGGCGCAGTTACCTGAAACATTGGCTGCACGTCACCAATGGCGAACCTACAGCAGCGATCTGCAGGCGCTGTATACGTTGTTCAATCAGCAAAATGATTATGTGGTAGCAGATGAAACCAGCGCTGGTTTTCTGCTGAGTCAGCTACAGCAAGGGCAGATTTATCAAATCGCCTCAGGCATCGAAGCCGGTCAACTCAACCTTCGCGCCTTTGCTCGCGATCCGGCGATGGTGAATTGGCTCAACCAAAGTTTGCGTCAGCTACCGGCTGAATTAATGAGTTCATTGCAAAATCGCTGGAGCACGCCGCTGCCACGTTATCAGGATACGCAAACGCTGATGCTTAGCGCGGCGGAGCGCAGTTGGATACACGCACATCCGGTCATTTATTATGCTGCCGAACGGGATAACTATCCGTGGAGCTACCGCGACAGCAACGGCACCGCGCGGGGTTACGGTATCGATCTGTTAAAAGCGGTGGCGCAAAGTACGGGTCTGCGCTTTGAACCGCGCTGGGTTACTAATCCGCAACAGGCTGCCGCTTTGATGACTCAGCAGCAGGCGATGCTGCAATTGATGCAGCCGTTAAACGGTGAAGCGATGCAAAGCGCCAGCCTGCCGGTTTGGCGCGCGTTATGGGGAATTTATACCCTCCGCGATGCTGCCCCAGCCCACTGGAGCGATCTGCGTGGTAAGCGAATAGGGATTTTACAAGATGATTTAGCGTCTCAACTGCTCCCTGCTGACATGCAGGCGCAGACGTTTGCCGATCGCGCCAGTTTGTATGATGCGCTCTCTGCCGGGCAAACAGATGCCATTGTTGATAATGTGCTGTCGGCACGCTGGCGTATTGCCAGTCGCGATGACAGCAAGATTCACCTTGCCTTTGCCGCCAGCGATATCGCCTGGCCGATTGCGTTAGGTGTTACGCCGAATCAGGGGGTTTTGCGCGCCCTGCTTGATCGCGCGTTGCAGCAAATTCCCGCCGATACGCAAAGCCAGATGCGTGACAGATGGTCAACACCACCACAGCCGGGTAGTGTCATGGCGATGCGTTCCTTGCCGCTGATGGTACTCGTCGGCGCGGGTGTGGCGATTATCGTTTTACTGCTGTTGCTGGTGCGCCGTTACTGGCAACAGCGCCGCGATCGTCAGCAGCGTGAGCAGGCTGAGCACGCCAATGCCATGAAGAGCCAGTTCCTGGCGACCGTTAGCCATGAATTACGCACGCCGATGCAGGCGATTCTTGGTTTGCTAGAACTAGAAAAGCAGCAGCATCCTAATCCTAATCTCCGGTTACTGCATAGCAGTGCCCAATCGCTAATGACCCTGCTAAATGATTTGCAGGATCACGCGCGCATTGAAAGCAACAGCTTTAGCCTTGCTCCGCGTCCGCTGGTGTTGGCGCAATGGCTAACGCAGCAGCAGCACTATTATCATCCACTGATGCACCGGGATGGCCCGACCTTAACGTTTAACGCGCTCACCCCTTTGCCGCCGGCTGTATTGATCGATGCCGATCGTTTGCAGCAGGTGGTGAATAACCTGATGACCAATGCGCTGAAATTCACCCGCCACGGCGAAATTTGCCTGACGCTGGCCGCCAACGATGCGCTTATTTTCACCGTCAGCGATAGCGGCAGCGGCATTCCACTGCAAGAGCAGCAAAAGTTATTTGATCCTTGGTATCAGGCGCCGTCCGGCAAATCAGTATCGGTTCAGGGCAGCGGCTTAGGGTTATTTATCTGCCGTGAAATCGTGCTGCGCATGGGCGGTGAGATCAGCGTTAATTCAGAACCTGGCGTGGGAACCCAGGTCATTGTCACGCTGCCTTTGATCCTGTGTGATGCTCCTGAAATCAGTGATGAAGATGCGTTGCCGCTTTATCCTCATTTGCGCGTCGCTATCGTGGACGATCATCCTGCCAACCTGATGGTTATGCAGCAGCAGCTGGCCCGCTTTGCTATCCAGGCGGACTGCTTTGAGCAAGGCCGCGCCTTGCTGTTAGCTGATGCCCAGCAGCCTTATGATTTACTGTTTATTGACCAAATGATGCCGCGTCCAAATGGCATGCAGTTGCTTCGCCTGCTACGCCGACGTGACCGCCAGCGCAAACGTCAGCCGTTGCGTGTCCTTTGTTCAGCTGATGCACAAATGCTGAATGTCATGCTACAGGATAATGAAAGTGTGCTGATCAAACCGGTTCAACTGCAAGATATCGCCGCACTCCTTCAAACCTTGCAAAACGATCCGCTCACGGCTGTTGATGAAAACTTGTGGCAGTTGGCGCAACAGAATGAGAAATTTCTGACGCGCTTAAGTCACACATTACGTGACACGTTGACCACGGATCTGACGCAGTTAATAGCCGCACGGGAAGCCACTAATTGGTCGCTGTTGGCAGAAACCGCACATCGGATGAAAGGAAGCTGGCTGTTAATGGGTTTAAGCGAAGGCGCAGCGCTGAGCCAGCAGTTGGCCGAAAAAGCAAAACAGCACCAGGACGTGTCTGAGGAGTGGGATTTGCTGATATCATTAACCAACAGGTTACTGAAAAAACTGGATTCTTATGGCTCACACGCACTCACATAGCGGGCAAGACAGCAATCGCAAACGCCTCGCTGCGGCCTTTGCTGTTACAACCGTCTTCATGTTCGCCGAGGTGATTGGCGGATGGATGTCTGGCTCGCTGGCGCTGCTGGCGGATGCCGGCCACATGTTAACCGATGCCGCCGCACTGTTGATGGCACTGCTGGCAGTTCAGTTCGCTCGACGCAAACCCAACGCGCGCCACACGTTTGGCTTGCTACGACTTACAACGTTGGCAGCTTTCGTCAATGCTATTGCGCTGCTGGTGATCACGGCATTAATTGTTTGGGAAGCGATACGCCGCTTTTATCAACCGCAGCCAGTAACCGGCGGCCTGATGCTGGGGATTGCTATTGCTGGGCTCTTCGCCAACCTGCTGTCGTTTTGGTTGCTGCATCATGGTAGTGAAGAGAAAAATTTAAATGTGCGAGCGGCAGCGCTGCACGTGATGGGTGATTTGCTGGGTTCGGTAGGCGCAATTGTCGCGGCAGTCATTATTATGCTGACCGGCTGGATGCCCATCGACCCGATATTATCCCTGCTGGTGTCACTGCTGGTATTGCGCAGCGCATGGGCGTTGCTGCGGGAAAGTTTGCATGAACTGTTAGAAGGTGCGCCGAGTTCAGTAGACACCAACAAGCTTGCGCGCGACCTGACGTTGAACATTGCCGAAGTACGCAATGTTCATCACGTTCATTTGTGGCAGGTTGGCGAAAAACCGGTATTAACGCTGCACGTGCAGGTGATTCCACCTTACGATCATGATGCGCTGCTGCAACGTATTCATCATTATTTGCACCAGCACTACCAGATTGCCCACGCGACGGTACAAATGGAATATCAGCCGTGCGCCGGTCATGATTGTGACCTCGGGCTTAGCAGCCCTTCAGCTGCCGAGCACCATCATCATCATGGTGAACACGCCCACCCTCACTGATTGGACAACGCGCGTGAGCCCTGCTCACGCGCGCTTTTGATCCACATCCGCGAACCGTTCAAAGCAATCAGCGTCAAAATCATATACTCCAGCGACATGGCGTAGACGCCCTGACGAGCGAAAATCATCACGCTGATAACGTTGATGATGACCCACAACAGCCAGTTTTCAACGTATTTACGCGTCATTAAAATCATCGCCACGATCGACAGTACCATCATGCAGGAATCCCAAAACGGGAAAGCATCCGGCTGCAATTCAAGCATGACCACCGCCACGCCTAACCCATTCATCAAGCTCACCGCTGCATGCGTCAACACGGCGAATACCGGGTTGATATACAGCGTCATCAAGCCAATGGCGATAACGCAGACCGCTCCCCAAAGCAGCGCTTTGTTCAACGGCAGCCAGCGAATTTTAAGCGCGGCCTGATTATCCGACGTTTGTCGGCTCCAGGCATACCAGCCGTAAACGTTAGCAACGAAGAAAAACAGCTGCAACAGCAGGCTCGCATAGAGTTGGATTTGAAAAAAGATCACCGCAAACAGCGTGACGTTGATCAGTCCAAAAGGATAATTGATGATTTTTTCCAGGCTGGCGAACCAAATACACAGCAAGCCCGCCAGCGTGCCGATAGCTTCGATCCATGAAAGATCGTAGCCACCTGCGCCCAAAGGAATATGAACCAGAATATTTTGTGTGCTTAAGAAATCCATAGCGGGCACCTGTGAAAGAGACGCATCAGGCGTTTCCTTTCACTTTAAGTTTGAGTTCCGCTGCAAAGGATAGCATGCGATTCAACGGCAGCAATGCCGCTTCTCGTAATCCAGCATCAACATGGATTTCATGGGTTTTCCCACCAAATTCCAGGCTTTCTGCTATGGCTTTGAGGCCGTTCATCGCCATCCACGGACAGTGCGCACAGCTGCGGCAGGTTGCGCCCTCACCTGCAGTCGGCGCTTCCAGCAGCTCTTTATCCGGCACAGCTTGCTGCATCTTGTAAAAAATACCGCGATCGGTTGCGACAATCATTTGTGGATGCGGCAGGCTTTTCGCCGCCTGAATCAGCTGGCTGGTCGAGCCAACGGCATCAGCCAAATCAACAATGGCCTGAGGTGATTCGGGATGAACCAAAACCGCTGCATCAGGATAGAGCGCTTTCATGCGCTGCAGCGCCTGGGTTTTGAATTCGTCATGCACGATACAAGCACCTTGCCAGCACAGCACATCAGCACCCGACTTTTGTGTGACATAGCGGCCCAAATGACGATCGGGTGCCCAAATGATTTTCTCACCCAAGCTATCAAGGTGTTCAATCAGTTCTACCGCAATGCTTGAGGTAACAACCCAGTCAGCGCGCGCTTTTACTGCCGCCGAAGTATTGGCGTATACCACAACAGTCCGGTCAGGATGCGCATCGCAGAAAGCATTGAACTCCTCAATGGGGCAACCCAGATCCAGCGAACATTCCGCCTCTAAAGTGGGCATTAAGACGGTTTTTTCCGGGCTAAGGATCTTTGCTGTTTCACCCATAAAACGCACACCCGCTACCAGCAGCGTGGTGGCTGAATGATTACTGCCGAAACGGGCCATTTCAAGTGAATCGGAAACACAACCGCCGGTCTCTTCAGCCAGCGCCTGGATTTCAGGATCGGTATAGTAATGCGCCACCATCACCGCATTGCGGGCCTTGAGTAACGTTTTGATTTTTTCGCGATAGAAAGATTTTTCATCATCGCTTAAACGGGCAGGTTTGGGCGGGAATGGGTAAATGGCGCTCTCAGGATCGAACATTACACTCATGACACAGCTCTCGTTTTATGAAATTAACGATAATCGCCTTTTAAGACGACTAATGGCGCTCATTCCGCCCTCGTGTTTTATATGCTAAACACGATAGCGGAAAAGCCCCTGAGTGTCGTGCTTTTTGTGTTCATGTTTTTAACAATGCGAGACGCTACGCGCTTGCCGGAGTTTCAAGTTGCAACAGGAATGCTTTAACATCGAGCCCGCCCGCAAAACCGGTTAGCTTGCCGTTTGCGCCAATGACCCGGTGACATGGCGCGATAATAGAAATGGGATTTTTACCGTTTGCTGCACCCACGGCACGCATAGCGGCGGGATGGCCGATTTGCTCGGCAATCTGACGATAGCTGCGCGTTTCACCAAACGGAATCGCCACCAGCGCCTGCCACACTTTCTTTTGAAACTCTGTGCCAGTGAAATCGAGTGCTAACGTGAAGCGTTGGCGCGTGCCGGCAAAATATTCCAGCAACTGAGTTTGCGCTTCACACAACATGGGATGGTGATCGTTGCGTTCCAGCGGCGCCAGGCGTACGCGTTTAGGATCGTCGTTTTGCCATAATATAGCCGCCAGCCCATGATCGCTGGCAACCAGCTTGAGTTCGCCAACCGGCGTTACAACAGATTTGTAGTAGTACATGGTTTTTCTCCCGCAAATGTTATGCCATGCATTATCGCACTTTTGTCTCAGCAAACTGGCTGTTTTCGGCCATCACGATAAACTGTTGTGCTGTCCGAAAACAGCCAGTTTGCTACAGGATTGCGGAAGTAAACTGCGTTTTATTTGTCGGAGATGTTCATGCTCAATCATGATATGGCTTACCAGGCGCTAACCTCGCGAGATACGCGTTTTGATGGCGTTTTTTTTGTTGGTGTGACCTCAACCGGCATTTATTGTCGTCCGGTCTGTCCGGTGAAGGCACCCATGCAAAAAAATTGTTTGTTCTTTGCCAGCGCAGAAGCAGCTGAGAAAGCGCATTTTCGTCCCTGTTTGCGCTGTCGGCCTGAGCTCGCGCCCGGTAATGCACCCGTGGATAATTCCCATCGCGTAGCCGATCGTTTGGTTCAGCGCATTGAAGAAGGTTTGCTTGAAGAACATGGCGGCCTGGATGAAATAGCGGCTGAGTTTGGTCTGAGTTCGCGTCAGTTAAGGCGCATCGTTCAGCAAGAGCTGGGTGTTTCGCCGTTAGAGCTAAAGCAGACGCGCCGGATGCTGTTAGCCAAACAGCTCCTGACTGAAACCCGTTTGCCCATCATTGATGTCGCTTACGCCAGCGGTTTTAGTAGCCTGCGCCGATTCAATGATGTGTTTCAGACGCGCTACCGCATGACGCCGAGTGCGTTACGCAAAGAGGTTACTCAACCTGCCCAACGCCATTCTGGCGATACCGCAACGTTACGCCTCAGCTATCGGCCGCCTTACGACTGGCAAGCGATGCTCACTTTTTTGCAATTACGGCTAATGAAAGAGGTCGAGGCGGTTGAAGGTAATATTTATCGCCGTACAGTGGCATTGGGGAAATATCGTGGCTGGATCAGCGTTTCTCATCTGCCGGCGAAAAATGCTCTACTGGTTGAGTTCACGACCTCATTAACGCCTGTATTACCTGCCCTGCTGCGTAGGTTACGTGACTTGTTTGATTTGAATGCGCAGCCGCTGCTGATTGCAGCTCATCTGCGGCAGGATCCTTTGCTGATTGATAGCATCAACCGTTTTCCCGGTTTGCGCGTTCCGGGTGCCTTTGACGGCTTTGAGTTAGGCGTCAGAGCAATATTAGGCCAGCAGATCACGGTGAAAGCCGCAACGACCTTGAGCAGCCGATTTGCTCAAGCTTTTGGTGAGCCATGCGTAACGCCTTTTGCCGATTTGTCCCGCTATTCTGCTCAGTCACAACCCGTTGCCGTTGCCACAATAGATGATATTGCCAGCCTGGGGATTGTCAGCGCGCGTGCTAAAGCCATTCTCGCCTTCGCTAACGCCTGTATGACCGGGACTTTAAGGTTCAACGCAACGTTGACACCAGAAGAAATCATGGCGCTGCTGGTGAGCCTGCCAGGTATTGGTCCTTGGACAGCAAACTATATTGCCATGCGCGCGTTACGCTGGCCCGATGCCTTTCCGAAAGAGGATATCGCGATTCGTAATAACCTGGGCGGTCTGACACCTCGGGTTGCGGAAGAGCGTTCACAGCAATGGCGGCCTTGGCGCAGTTATGCGGTGATGCATATTTGGAAGAGCTTGTCGTAAATGGGATCGTTCCTTTTTAACGGTCTCGTTCTCTCTTACAGAAAAAACGAAAAAAGCGCCTGAAAGGCGCTTTTCTCTGAATTGGTGGGTCGTGCAGGATATGCCTCGGCCCATCCGGGGCCTCGCCCTGCGGGTGAGGCTGACGCATCAGCCTGAATCGCTCCCGGCGATTCAGTCGAACCTGCTACAGGTTCTCATCCTGCACGTTTGAGAGCTGTGCAGCAGAAACGAAAAAAGCGCCTGAAAGGCGCTTTTCTCTGAATTGGTGGGTCGTGCAGGATATGCCTCGGCCCATCCGGGGCCTCGCCCTGCGGGTGATGCTGACGCATCAGCCTGAATCGCTCCCGGCGATTCAGTCGAACCTGCTACAGGTTCTCATCCTGCACGTTTGAAACCTGTGCAGCAGAAACGAAAAAAGCGCCTAAAAGGCGCTTTTCTCTGAATTGGTGGGTCGTGCAGGATTCGAACCTGCGACCAATTGATTAAAAGTCAACTGCTCTACCAACTGAGCTAACGACCCGATGTCGCTTACAACCGCTCAAACATTCCGTTTCAAATTATCATTCAAAACAAACACAGTTTGTTTATTAGATGGTGGGTCGTGCAGGATTCGAACCTGCGACCAATTGATTAAAAGTCAACTGCTCTACCAACTGAGCTAACGACCCATCTAAGGTTGTGAAGCAATGCTGAAGTCATCTCTTAAGGAACATGTCCGGAGAAGATGGTGGGTCGTGCAGGATTCGAACCTGCGACCAATTGATTAAAAGTCAACTGCTCTACCAACTGAGCTAACGACCCATCTTCAGGCTTACCAGACACATCTGCAATGTGTCCCGGCAACGGCGGCATATATTACTGATTTACCGAGGTAGCACAACCCTTTTTTCTTTAAAAGGGTTTGATTGCTCACCTTTCATTCGGCAAGACCAGAAATCAAACGATATCCGGTCTGACCTGCAACAATTACAATCCAGAAAGACGTTTTTGTGCTTGTTTAGCCGACTCGGTGTTCGGATAAAGTTTGATCACCTGCTGGAAAACGGCTTTGGCTTTTGCCGTGTCGTTTTTCTCTTGCATGATGACGCCAACCTTAAGCAACGCTTCTGAAGCCTTAGGTGATTTTGGATAATTCTTTACCACGGTGGCGTAATAATAAGCGGCGTCGTCCTTTTTCCCTTTGTTGTAAAACAACTGGCCTAGCCAATAATTGGCGTTAGGCTGATAGGTGGAATCAGGGTAACGCTTTACCCATGCCTGAAGCGCGGTAATTGCCTGGTCGTACTGTTTTTTCTCAAGAATCAACGCAACCGCAGCATTGTAATCGCTATTTGCATCGCCGCTTTGTACAGGCGCGCCTGTAGAGACCGCTGCGCCCGTATCAGCGCCTGTGCTAGCTGCGGCAGCAGAATCAGCGTTCGCATCACCAGCCGCCGCCTGTTGCCCGCCATTGCTATTGCTGCTCAGACTGTCGATCTGTTGATAGATCTGTTTCTGACGCTCAACAACTTGGTTCAACTGATAGGTGTTTTGCTGGATTTGCCCACGCAGCGAGTCAATATCGCTTTGGTTGTCGCTCATTTGCTGCTGCAGTTGTTGCAAAAGCTGAGCCTGAGCATTCGAGATTCGTTCAAGAGTGGTGACACGGTCTTCGACCGAGCCGGAGCCAACGCTACTGATTGACGCTTGGGCATTAGCGGCCCAAGGGACCGCTACGCCAATCAGTAACGACAGACTCATTAGATGACGTCTGAAGTTACTAACCATGTGATTCTCTTAGTAGACCAGAACTGCACGACGGTTTTTAGAATAAGCTGATTCGTCATGACCTAAGACGGCTGGCTTCTCTTTACCGTAAGAAACGATAGACATTTGGTCAGCAGAAACGCCTTTACCTTGCAGGTACATTTTAACGGCGCTAGCACGACGCTCGCCCAGGGCGATGTTGTATTCCGGCGTACCGCGCTCATCCGCATGACCTTCGATGGTCACTTTGTATGATGGGTTGCTACGCAGGAAAGAAGCGTGCTGATCCAGCATCTGAGCGTAATCAGACTGAACGTCATATTTGTCCAGGCCGAAGTACACGATGTTGTTCTGCTGCAGCTGTTGCATCTGCAGACGCGCTTGCTCGTCAGAAGACATGTTGCCGCTGCCGTTTGCGCCAGCACCGTAAGCACCATCAGCGCCGCCCATGCCGGTCTGATCGTTGTTGTTGTTTTTGTGTGAGCTACAAGCCGCTACAGCCAAAACCGGCAGAGCCAGCAGTAAACCCTTCAGCACTTTGTTCAGTTGCATTTCTTAAATCCCGTTATTGTTTATTGTTTGTGATGCCTGTTTTATCAGGCATTACAGATACGGCGACCAGGCAGGAAATTTGACCTGTCCATCAGTAGCCGGAAGACGCGCTTTGAAACGTCCGTCGGTTGAAACCAACTGCAACACGGAACCCATCCCCTGAGTAGAGCTATAGATTACCATCGTGCCGTTCGGTGCCAGGCTCGGCGTTTCATCCAGGAACGTGTCCGTTAACGTTTGAACGGCTCCCGTTTCCAGATCTTGTTTGGCGACGTGTTGAGCACCACCGTTGGTGCTAATCATCACCATAGATTTGCCATCAGTAGCGACATCCGCATCCTGGTTCTGTCCACCTTCCCAGGTAATACGCTGCGGCGCTCCGCCATTAACGCCAATCTTGTAAATTTGTGGTGCACCCGCCTGATCGGAGGTATAAGCCAGCGTCTGGCTATCCGGGAACCAGGTAGGCTCGGTGCTGTTGTAGCGACCATCGGTCACTTGACGTGTCTGACCAGACGCTAAATCCATCACATACAGGTTAAGGCTGCCGGTTTTCGACAAGGCGAAAGCGAGCTTAGAACCATCAGGAGAGAACGCTGGCGCACCGTTGTGACGTGGATAAGAAGCAACCTGACGGATTGCACCGTTAGAGAGCGTCTGTACTACCAGCGCTGATTTACCACTTTCAAAGGTCACGTAAGCAACTTTGCTGCCGTCTGGAGACCAGGCTGGCGACATCAGCGGCTGTGGTGAACGATGCACAACAAACTGGTTGTAGCCATCGTAATCAGCTACGCGCAGTTCATAGGGGAACTGGCCGCCATTCGTCTGTACGACATAGGCGATACGCGTACGGAAGGCACCTTTGATACCGGTCAGCTTCTGGAACGTTTCATCACTGGCGGTATGAGCCGCATAACGCAGCCACTGCTTAGTGATTTTGTAAGAGTTCTGAGCCAGCACGGTTCCCGGTGCAGCACCGGTATCGACCAACTGATAAGAAACTTGATAGCTGCCATCTGGGTTAGATTGAACCTGACCGACGACAACAGCATCAATACCTAATGCGCTCCATGCAGCTGGCTGCACTTCCTGCGCGCTGGTTGGCTGCTGTGGAAGACGTGAACGATCAAGCGGATTAAATTTACCGCTGTTACGCAAGTCTGCTGCGACGATACCACCGATATCTTCCGGTGCAGCGCCAGCGCCAACCCATTTAAACGGAACCACACCAATTGGACGCGCGGTATTGACGCCTTGGGTGATCTCAATGCGAACTTCTGCATGCAGCACAGCTGCCCACAGTAATAGAAAAAAGCTTAACGATACGCGAAGTGCTTGCTTCATTTTCTCTCCCTTATCTGAACCTCAGTCCACGATAATTGGCACTGTTCCTGGAAACCATGAGTACAACTAAAATACGGCAAGCTAACCTTAGATCAACCTGCCATAAGTTACTGCATTATTGCGGCCTAAAACGCATAGGTGCGTTTTTAAACACTTCATATACCGCGGGTGAAGGCGGTTTTGGAATGCGTGCTTGCTTCGCCGCTGCGATTGCAGCCTGGCATAATGCGGGATCACCGCCTTCTGCCTTAACGTCAATCAACAAGCCATCTGGCGCAAGTTTAATACGTAAGTCACAGCTCTTTCCGCGATACAGATCCGCATCATAGAAACGGCTCTGAATTGCACTGGTGATTTGACCTAAATAGGCGTTCACTTCTGCACCTGAAGCACCGGCTTTCTTCTGATTCCCCTGCCCTGCTGCGCCGCCTGAAGCGCCACTTTTCGGTGCATTCTTACCTGAAGTTAAGCCACCTAATAAATCATCAACATCGCTGTCATTCTTCGCGGCTTCTGCAGCGGCTTTCTTCTTGGCGTCAGCTGCCGCTTTCGCTTTAGCAGCGGCATCCGCTTTGGCTTTCGCTGCGGCATCGGCTTTTGCTTTGGCATCAGCTGCCGCTTTCGCTTTGGCTTCTGTTGCGGCTTTTTCTTTAGCCTCTTCAGCAGCCTGAGCTTTAGCTTCCCTGGCTTCTTCAGCCGCTTTTTCTTTGGCCTCCTGCGCAGCTTTCGCTTTTGCATCCGCAGTTGCTTTGGCTTTCGCCTCCGCATCAGACTTCGCTTTAGCAGCAGCGGCGGCTTTTGCTTCCTCAACCGCTTTTTCCTTCGCGGCAGCAGCAGCAGCGGCTTTTGCCTGTTGATCAGCCTGTTTTTTAGCGTCGGCAGCCGCTTCCTTAGCCTGCTCTTCAGCTTTCTGTTTAGCGTCTGCGGCCGCTTTGGCCTGAGCATCTGCCTGTGCTTTAGCATCGGCTTTCGCTTTGGCGGCAGCGGCTTCGGCAGCTTTTTGCTGCTCCTGAGCTTGCTTAGCCGCAGACTCAGCCGCTTTCTGCTGCTCAGCCTGCTGTTTAGCCTGTTCCTTTGCTGTTTCCTGCGCTTGCAAACGCTCTTTCTCTAACTCTTTCAAACGCTGCTGCTCGGCGGCCTGCTTCTGCTGAAGCTCTTCAGCCTGCTGCTGCGACTGTTTTTTACGCTGCTGCTCAGCACGTTGGCTGTCGCTTTGCTGATTTTGCTGTCGGTTGAACTGTTCCACTACCGCACCAGGATCGACCATTACTGCATCGATATCGCTGCCGCCACCACCGCCGCTGGCTTCAATGTGCTCATTGAATGAGCTCCATATCAGCAGCGCGATCAGCACGATATGCAGAACCACCGATACAATTATCGCGCGCTTTAACTTCTCGTTTTGCTCGGTTGCCTTCGACACTCTCGGTTCCCAAAAAACGGTTCGATTTTAAATCGGCTGCGTCATCAAACCGACAGATTTAACACCCGCTTGGTGCAGCAGATTAAGCGCTTTGATGATTTCGTCGTAAGGCACTTCTTTCGCACCCCCGATCAAAAACACGGTCTTTGGATTGGATTCCAGTCGACGCTGCGCTTCACTGATCACCTGCTCAGGCGGCAATTGTTCCATGCGATCGTGATCCACCACGAGGCTGTATTGACCGACGCCTGACACTTCAACAATTACGGGCGGATTATCATCGCTGGAGACGGTTTTCGAATCCGTTGCATCCGGTAAATCCACTTCCACGCTCTGGGTAATAATGGGTGCCGTCGCCATAAAAATCAGCAGCAGCACCAGCAGGACGTCCAGCAGCGGAACAATGTTGATTTCCGACTTCAGTTCGCGGCGACCACCGCGACCACGCACTCTGGCCATCATTAACCTCTATTTACTTAGCGCTTTCGCTGGAGAATGCCTGGCGATGCAGGATGGCGGTGAACTCTTCCATAAAGTTGTCGTAGTTCTGCTCCAGTTTGTTGACGCGCTGATTGAGTCGGTTAAAAGCCATCACCGCAGGGATTGCAGCGAACAAGCCGATTGCTGTAGCGATCAACGCTTCTGCGATACCCGGCGCAACCATTTGCAGGGTTGCCTGCTTCACCGCACCCAAGGCGATAAAGGCATGCATGATCCCCCAAACAGTCCCGAACAGGCCGATATAAGGGCTGATTGAACCCACGGTACCCAAGAAAGGAATGTGATTTTCCAGCGACTCTAATTCACGGTTCATAGAAATACGCATAGCACGGCCAGCCCCTTCAATGACCGCTTCAGGTGCATGACTATTTACCCGATGCAGGCGCGCAAACTCTTTGAAACCCGAATAAAAAATTTGCTCGGATCCAGAGAGTTCATCACGGCGGCCCTGACTTTCCTGATACAGGCGAGAAAGCTCAATACCGGACCAGAATTTATCTTCAAACGCTTCTGCTTCGCGCCCCGCCGCGTTCAAAATACGTGTACGCTGAATGATGATCGCCCAAGAGGCAATCGAAAAGCCGATCAAAATCAACATGATAAGTTTGACCAGAAGGCTCGCCTTCAGGAACAAATCAAGAATGTTCATGTCAGTCACTGCTTGAACTCCGCGACAATAGACTTGGGAAGCGCAATCGGCTTCATTAGATGTGGGTTTATGCAGGCAATCAGGACTTCTGCTTCATTGAGCACTTTACCTTCTGCATTCACGATACGTTGCGTGAACGTCATCGTCGCTCGCGTCATTGAAGTCACTTCACTTTGAATTTCAAGAAGATCATCAAGACGTGCCGCCGAAAGATAGTCCACCGTCATACGCCGCACCACAAAAGCAATCTGCTGTTCTAACAGCACCTGCTGATTGAAATGATGCTGACGCAACATTTCGGTACGTGCTCGTTCATAAAAAGCGATATAGCTGGCGTGATAAACCACACCACCGGCATCGGTGTCTTCGTAGTAGACCCGAACCGGCCAGCGAAACAGCGTTGTACTCACTCTACATCCCGGCCTCGTTTTAAACGTTGCTACTATACGCAAGACAATTCGGGTTTGGAATGGGTGTCCAGAGCCAAGAGAAAATAATTATCAGTCCGTAACAATCGGAACTATTTAAGGGAGGTTTATTGACCAAATGCTGACAAATAATCACCGCCAGCTTCGATTTTGCTTAGAAAAGCCAGCGATAAATGGGCTAAAAGGAAAGGAATGATATAACCCATGCCGGTAAGGGTGAAAATAGCGCCTGCCAACGGGTTTGGCTGGGACGAAAATCGATACCGTGATTAACCACCGTGCAAACCGCCCAAATCATCAAAAAAACGTGCCTCATGATGGGCACCTGCTGCGAAGCGCGAAGGCGCCCACCTCACACATCCGGCTAACAGCAAAGCCAGTATTCAAGAAAGGGCCCGAAACGGGCCCTTGTCTATTAGACGCTATAACGTCCGACTCAGCTGGCACATCAGGCGTGATCGTCTTCTGCAGCACGCTCTTCTATATGCTCAATCGCCAGCGCGGTGATGATTCCAAAGGCGCAAGCCAGCAGCGTGCCGAGAATCCAGGCAAAATACCACATGCGTCGTCTCCTTACTCAATACAGCGAGTGCGTGTTGCTCTCGATGTGTTCTTTGGTAATGCGACCAAACATTTTGTAGTAACACCAGGCGGTATACGCGAGGATCAACGGAACAAAAATGGCCGCGGCGAAAGTCATAATTTTCAGTGTCAGCAAGCTGGATGTGGCATCCCAAAGGGTTAGGCTGATGTCCGGCACCGTGCTGGAAGGCATAATGAACGGGAACATCGCAATACCTGCAGTCATGATCACGCACGCTAATGTCAGCGAGGAGAAGATAAATGCCCATGCACCTTTCTCAAGGCGTGAAAAAATAATCGTCAACAGAGGCAGCAACACGCCCAGTAATGGGAACAACCACAACGTCGGCATGCTTTCAAAGTTAACCATCCACGCCCCCGCTTCGCGCACCACTGTTTTACCCAACGGATTAGACGCTGCATGATGATCAATGAGGCTCTTCACTACATATCCGTCGATACCGTATTTCACCCACAGGCCGGCGAGCACGAAACAGACCATCATCACCAGCGCGGCTATCTGCGCAGCAGCGCGTGAGCGTACATGCAGTTCACCGGTGGTGCGCATTTGCAAGTAAGTGGCACCTTGCACCAGAATCATTGCCACACTGATCACACCCGCCAACAGGCCGAACGGATTAAGTAGCTGGAAGAAATTACCCGTATAAAACAGGCGCAGATATTCATCTGCATGGAACGGCACGCCTTGCAGCAGATTGCCGAAAGCCACACCAATCACCAACGGCGGTACAAAACTGCCGATGAAAATGCCCCAATCCCACATACCACGCCAGCGCATATCTTCTATTTTCGAACGGTAATCAAAACCTACCGGCCGGAAGAACAACGACGCCAGCACCAGGATCATCGCGACATAGAAACCAGAAAACGCAGCGGCATAAACCATCGGCCACGCAGCAAACAGCGCGCCGCCTGCAGTGATCAACCAAACCTGGTTGCCATCCCAATGGGGGGCAATGCTGTTAATCATGATGCGCCGTTCGGTATCAGTGCGGCCTAACACCCGCGTTAACATGCCCACGCCCATATCAAAGCCGTCGGCAACAGCGAATCCAATCAGCAAGATGCCAATCAGCAGCCACCAGACAAAGCGTAGAACTTCGTAATCAAACATGGTTGTTCTCCTTATCCACGCACCGGCTGAGAAAGAGTTGTCATTTCTTCATGGTGATAACGTCCGGTTTTCAGGCTGCTTGGCCCTAGTCGCGCAAACTTGAACATCAAATACATTTCGGCCACCAGGAACAGTGTGTACAGACCGCAAATCAAAATCATTGAGAACAAAAGATCGCCGACGGTCAGAGAGGAATTCGCGACTGCCGTTGGCAACACTTCACCAATTGCCCAAGGCTGACGCCCATATTCTGCGACAAACCAACCGGCTTCGATCGCAATCCAAGGCAGCGGAATGCCATACAGCGCCGCTTTCAACAGCCAACGATTTTTGCCGATGCGATTACGAATCACACTCCAGAACGACAGCCCGATAATGCCTAACAAGAGCACGCCGCTGAGTACCATGATGCGGAAGGAGAAATAGAGTGGCGCAACGCGTGGAATCGAATCTTGCGTCGCTTTCTGAATTTGCGCTTCTGTCGCATTCGCGACGTTTTCGGTATAGCGCTTCAGCAGCAGGCCATAACCCAGATCCTGTTTACTGTTATTGAAGGCTTCGCGTACTGCTGGATCCTGACTTCCGCCGCGTAGCTCATTCAGCAAGGCGTAGGCTTTCATGCCGTTGCGAATGCGGACTTCATGTTGCACCAGCAACTCTTTCAGGCCTGTTACCGGCGTGTCCACCGAACGTGTAGCGATAAGCCCAAGCAAATAGGGAATTTGAATCGCGTATTTGTTTTCTTGCGTTTCCTGATCAGGCAAGCCAAACAGTGTAAAAGCTGCTGGCGCTGGCTGGGTTTCCCATTCTGCTTCAATGGCCGCCAGTTTGGTTTTCTGTACGTCACCCATTTCGTACCCGGACTCATCACCCAATACGATCACGGATAATATCGCCGCCATACCAAAGCTCGCCGCAATAGCGAACGATCGCTTAGCAAAAGCCGTATCGCGCCCTTTCAGCAGATACCATGCGCTGATCCCCATAATGAACATCGCGCCTGCGGTATAGCCTGCCGCCACGGTATGTACGAATTTCACCTGCGCAACCGGATTCAACACCAGTTCAGAGAAGCTCAGCATCTCCATACGCATGGTTTCAAAATTGAACTCGGAGGCGATTGGATTCTGCATCCAGCCATTCGCGACGAGGATCCACAGGGCGGACATGTTTGATCCCAGCGCCACCAGCCAGGTGACCGCCAGATGTTGCACTTTGCTTAGCCGATCCCAGCCAAAGAAGAACAAGCCGACGAAAGTAGATTCCAGAAAGAATGCCATCAAACCTTCAATGGCCAGCGGCGCCCCGAAAATATCGCCAACATAGTGTGAATAGTAGGACCAGTTAGTCCCGAACTGAAACTCCATGGTCAGACCGGTCGCCACCCCGAGCGCAAAGTTGATACCAAATAACTTGCCCCAGAACTTGGTCATATCTTTATAGATTTGTTTACCACTGAGAACGTAGACCGTTTCCATGATTGCCAGCAGAAACGCCATACCCAGCGTTAAAGGGACAAACAAGAAATGGTACATCGCCGTCAAAGCAAACTGTAAACGCGACAGCTCGACGATATCTAGCATAATGACTCCTTGCTCCTCGCATACCCCTTTTTAGCCGCGTAAAAAGGCACTAAATAAGAGTCAGGAACGACTGATTATTAATTCCAGTTTTGTTATTGGCAGAACAGGTAAAAGTGCTGCCTGATATAGGCGAATAACGAGACTTATAAACCCTGAAAAGCGTCAATACAGGCCGATTATTTAAACGGATGTGAGAAAAGTGGGGGGAATTTGATAGCACCCCATATTTCAGCAAATGTTTGAATCTTTTTATAAAAGGCTGGATTGATGCAGCGCAATTTAAGCCTTTAACGTTGCGCTTTTCCAGCAATAAACTTTTTTATAAGTCGCCAATAATTGATCTGGATTAACGCATTACATTTCCGAATAGTGTCAGGTAATCTGGTTGTTAAAAAAGTGTCAGTAATGATTGGATTTATTTGAAAACGTGTTACTTTTAACCCTTTTAATTAACGCCCGTTTTCTCTATGAAAACCGCACAAAATTAATAGCGCACTGAAATAGGAAAGGTGAATAACATGCGGTTGCATTTAACAATCGCCTGTTTTGACGGGTAACTTAAAAAGGCAAAAAAAGCCACCCGAAGGTGGCTTGATGTCGCGAAAATTAAAGTTTATTTCGCTGGCAGAACCGCTTTGACGGCGTCGCCGATGTCAGCCAGGCTGCGAACGGTTTTCACGCCAGCTGCTTCCAGCGCGGCAAATTTCTCATCCGCCGTTCCTTTACCGCCAGCAATGATGGCACCTGCGTGGCCCATACGTTTACCTTTAGGCGCTGTCACACCCGCGATATAACCTACAACTGGCTTGGTGATATGCTCTTTGATAAATGCAGCCGCTTCTTCTTCTGCACTGCCGCCGATTTCACCGATCATCACGATCGCTTCAGTCTGCGGATCATCCTGGAACATTTTCAAGATGTCGATGAAGTTAGAACCTGGGATTGGGTCACCGCCGATACCGACGCAAGTCGACTGACCGTAACCGATGTCGGTGGTCTGCTTAACCGCTTCATAAGTCAGCGTACCGGAACGTGAAACAATGCCCACGCGGCCTGGCTGATGAATGTGGCCAGGCATGATACCGATCTTACATTCGCCTGGAGTAATCACGCCCGGACAGTTTGGTCCGATCATGCGGACGCCAGCTTGATCCAGCTTCACTTTCACGGTCAGCATATCCAGCGTTGGGATACCTTCAGTGATGGTGATGATCAGTTTGATGCCCGCGTCGATCGCTTCCAGGATACCGTCTTTACAGAACGGAGCTGGAACGTAGATCACGGTGGCAGTTGCGCCCGTGGCTTCAACCGCTTCGCGTACAGTGTTAAACACCGGTAAACCGAGATGCGTGGTGCCGCCTTTGCCTGGCGTTACGCCGCCAACCAGTTGCGTACCATAAGCCAACGCCTGCTCAGAGTGGAATGTGCCCTGTCCGCCGGTGAATCCCTGGCAGATAACTTTGGTGTTTTTGTCGATCAAAATGGACATTATTTACCCTCCGCAGCAGCAACAACACGCTGTGCCGCGTCTGTCAGGCTGGTTGCTGCAATGATGTTCAGACCGCTGTCCGCCAGTTTCTGCGCGCCCAGCTCGGCGTTGTTACCTTCCAGACGTACCACCACTGGCACGTTCACACCCACTTCAGCCACTGCGCCAATGATGCCGTCGGCAATCAGGTCACAGCGCACAATGCCGCCGAAGATATTAACGAACACGGCTTTAACCGCATCGTCAGACAGGATGATTTTGAAGGCTTCGGTAACGCGTTCTTTGGTTGCGCCGCCGCCAACATCAAGGAAGTTAGCAGGTTGACCGCCGTGGTGTTTAACGATGTCCATGGTGCCCATTGCCAGGCCCGCACCGTTAACCATACAGCCGATGTTACCTTCCAGCGCAACATAGTTCAGTTCCCACTGCGTAGCATGTGCTTCACGTGGATCTTCCTGACTTGGGTCACGCATTTCGCGCAGCTCAGGCTGACGGAACAGTGCGTTGCCATCAGCGCCCAATTTACCATCCAGGCAGATCAAATCGCCTTGTTTGGTGATCACCAGTGGGTTGATCTCAACCATCGCCAGATCGCGTTCCAGGAACAGATTCGCCAGACCCATAAAAATTTTGGTGAACTGGCTCACTTGCTTGCCGCTCAAACCCAGTTTGAACGCCAGCTCACGGCCTTGATATGGCAGTGGCCCGGTTAACGGATCAAGCGCCATTTTGTGAATCAAGTGTGGGGTTTCTTCCGCCACTTTCTCGATTTCCACGCCACCTTCAGTCGATGCCATGAAGATCACGCTGCGGGTTGCGCGGTCAACCACGGCACCCAAATAAAGCTCTTGATCAATGTCTGTTGCTGCTTCAACCAAAATCTGGTTTACCGGCTGACCGTGAGCGTCAGTTTGGTAAGTTACCAGACGCTTGCCGAGCCAATGTTCAGCAAACGCACGAATCTCTTCTTTACTGTTAACCAACTTCACACCGCCCGCTTTACCGCGGCCACCGGCATGAACCTGACATTTAACTACCCACGGTCCTGCGCCAATTTTAGACGCTGCTTCTTCCGCTTCACGTGGTGTAGTACAGGCGTAACCCGTTGGTGCCGGCATGCCATACCGTGCAAACAGCTGTTTCGCCTGGTATTCGTGTAAGTTCATGATGTTCTATCCATTCAGGTCTGAAAAGAGTAATAAGGTTGGGCGCGCCGTAACGCGCCCGATGAAAATCAGACGTCCAGCAGCAGACGTGCCGGATCTTCCAGCATCTCTTTCACCGCAACCAGATAGCCAACAGATTCGCGGCCATCAATCAGACGGTGATCGTAGGAGAGCGCCAGATACATCATTGGCAATACCACAACCTGACCATTTACCGCCATCGGACGATCTTTGATGGCATGCATGCCCAAAATCGCGCTCTGTGGTGGGTTGATGATCGGGGTGGACATCAGCGAGCCGAAGACGCCGCCGTTGGTAATGGTAAAGTTACCGCCAGTCAGATCATCTACAGTCAGCTTGCCGTCACGGCCTTTTACAGCCAGCTCTTTAATTTTCTTCTCGATGTCAGCCATGCTCAATGCATCAACATCACGCAGTACTGGCGTTACCAGACCACGCGGCGTAGATACCGCAATGCTGACGTCGAAGTAGTTGTGGTAAACCACATCTTCGCCATCAATTGAAGCATTTACTTCTGGATAGCGTTTCAGCGCTTCAACAACCGCTTTGATGTAGAAGGACATGAAGCCCAGACGCACACCGTGGCGTTTCTCGAAGGCGTCGCCGTACTGCTTGCGCAGATCCATGATCGGCTTCATGTTCACTTCGTTGAACGTCGTCAGCATCGCAGTGCTGTTTTTCGCTTCCAGCAGACGCTCTGCAACACGCTTACGCAGACGCGTCATCGGAACGCGTTTTTCGCTGCGGTTAGCCACAGCTTGCTGCGGGGCCGCTTCAACAGCAGGTGCAGCGGCTTTTGCGGTTTCCGGTTTCTTCGCCAGATGTTTTTCAACATCTTCACGTGTCAGACGACCACCCACACCGCTGCCTTTGATCTGCGAGGCATCTAAATTGTGTTCCGCGATCAGGCGACGAATCGCCGGGCTGAGCGCGTCATTGCTCTCTTCTTCCAGTGAGGCGGTCTGACGCTGAGCCGGTGTGGACTCTTTGCTGTCAGCTTTGGCACTGGTTTCTTTACCGGCACTGTTGCCCTCTTTCAAACGCCCCAGAATCTGGCGCGAGGTCACGGTTGCGCCTTCGTCTTCCAGTACAGCTTCGAGAACGCCATCGGCGGAAGCAGGCACTTCCAGTACCACTTTGTCAGTTTCGATCTCTACCAGCACTTCATCACGAGTGACGGCATCGCCTGGTTTCTTGTGCCATGTTGCCACGGAGGCATCGGCAACGGATTCAGGCAGGTCGGGAACGAGAATATCTACGCTACTCATTATCTTTCCTTTTAATTAATCAACGTTCAGCGCGTCATTAACCAGGTCTTGCTGCTGTTTTTGGTGTACGGACATGTAACCCACGGCCGGTGAAGCGGATGCCGGGCGGCCTGCATAACGCAGAGTTGCACCAAAGGGTACGACTTCGCGGAAATGATGCTGACTGCAATACCAGGCGCCTTGGTTCAGGGGCTCCTCCTGACACCAGACAAAATCCTGCACATGGGAATACGCTTTCAAAATTTCTTGTACTGCCTGATGCGGGAACGGATAAAGCTGCTCGATACGCAGAATCGCGACATCGGTCTGCTCGTTTTTACGACGCTGCTCCAGCAGATCGTAATAAACTTTACCGGCACACATCACGACGCGTTTAACGCCTTTCGGATCGAGCGCATCAATTTCGCCAATTGCCGGTTGGAAGCTGCCTTCTGCTAATTCATCCAGTGTTGAAATAGCCAGTGGATGACGCAGCAGCGATTTCGGTGACATAACGATCAGCGGACGGCGCATACCGCGCAGCGCCTGACGACGCAGCATGTGGTAAACCTGCGCAGGCGTTGACGGAACGCAAACCTGCATGTTCTGCTCAGCACAGAGTTGCAGATAACGTTCCAGTCGGGCAGATGAGTGTTCCGGGCCTTGACCTTCATAGCCGTGCGGCAACAGCATCACCAGACCACACATGCGGCCCCATTTCTGTTCGCCGGAGCTAATGAACTGATCGATAACAACCTGTGCGCCGTTGGCGAAGTCACCGAACTGCGCTTCCCAAATGGTCAGGATGCGTGGCTCAGCGGTGGCATAACCATATTCAAAGGCCAATACCGCTTCTTCGGATAACACTGAATCCCAAACTTTGAACTGTCCCTGACCGCTGTGCACATGATGCAGCGGCGTATAGGTTGAGCCGTTAGCTTGGTTATGAATTACCGCATGGCGATGGAAGAACGTGCCGCGGCCAGTATCTTCACCAGATAAGCGAACCGGAATGCCTTCATCAACCAGCGTGGCGTAAGCCAGGTTCTCAGCACCGCCCCAGTCAAAGGCTTTGTTGCCTTCGGCCATCTCTTTGCGATCGTTGTAGATCTTGGTAACGCGCGACTGAACTTCCACTTCTTCTGGGATCTGGCTGATACGACGCGCCAGTTCTTGCAGGCGTTTCTTATCCACCTGTGCCGGATAAGCTTCATCCCACTCGTGGTTAAGATACGGCGACCAGGTAAAGGAGTGCAGGCTCATTGGACGCCATTCCGGCACCACGCATTCACCTTCATCCAGCGCGTCACGGTAAAGATTCACCATTTCGGTGGCATCTTCTTGCGTAGCAACACCTTCGCTTTCAAGGCGATCGGCATAAATTTTACGCGGGGTCGGATGCTTTTTGATTTTCTGGTACATCAACGGCTGCGTGGCGCTTGGCTCATCCGCTTCGTTGTGACCATGACGGCGATAGCACACCAGATCAATGAAGACATCACGTTTGAAGGTATTGCGATAATCCAACGCCAGACGCGTAATAAAGGCGACGGCTTCTGGATCATCAGCATTGACGTGGAAAATCGGGGCCAACACCATTTTACCGATGTCGGTGCAATAAGGCGTTGAGCGGGCATCTTTCGGATTGGAGGTGGTGAAGCCAACCTGGTTGTTGATCACAATGCGAACGGTACCGCCCACTTCGTAGCCACGCGCCTGAGACATGTTCAGGGTTTCCTGCACCACGCCCTGGCCAATAATTGCCGCATCGCCATGAATAGTGATTGGCAACACTTTATTGCTGCTTGGCTCGGAGAGACGATCCAGACGCGCACGAACTGAACCCATCACCACAGGACTCACGATCTCAAGGTGAGATGGGTTAAACGCCAACGCCAGGTGCACTAAGCCGCCTTCGGTTTCAACGTCTGATGAGAAGCCCATGTGGTACTTCACATCACCGGTGCCGAGGTGTTCTTTGTGTTTACCCGCGAATTCGTCAAACAGATCCTGCGGCTTCTTACCCAATACGTTAATCAGTACGTTGAGACGACCACGGTGCGCCATACCCAGCACCACTTCACGCGTGCCGCTTTTGCCCGCGTGACGAATCATCTCGCGCAGCATCGGAACCAACGCATCGCCGCCTTCCAGCGAGAAGCGTTTAGCACCAGGGAATTTCGCGCCGAGGTATTTTTCCATCCCTTCTGCCGCAGTCAGCTCTTTCAGGAAACCTTTTTTCTCTTCGTTGCTGAAGGAGGCCTGGCCCACCACTGACTCAAGACGCTGCTGAATCCAGCGTTTCTCGTCGGTGTTATTGATGTGCATATATTCTGCACCAATGGAGCCGCAATAGGTCTGGTTCAGCGCGTCGAACAGATCGGCCAGCTTCATGGTTTCTTTGCCACCGGCAAAAGAACCTACGTTAAAGCTTTCCTGAAAATCGGCGTCGGTCAGATCGTGAAAAGCGGGATCGAGATCGGAGACACGATCCTGTTTCCACAAGCCGAGCGGATCAAGATTAGCATGCTGATGACCGCGAAAACGAAACGCGTTTATCAACTGCAACACTTTCACTTGTTTGGAGTTTGTTGCTGGATCGGAAACTGAGGAGGTGTAACGAGATGCATCTTTCGCCAGGCGACGGAAATACTCGCGCGTGGTGGAGTGAAACTGTTCTGGTTTCACGCCGGTGCCTGGTAGCTGTTGGAACATCGTGCGCCACACTGCATCGACAGAGTCAGGATCGGTCAGGAAATCCTCATAGAGCTGCTCTATGTAAGACTGATTCGCGCCGGCCAGCCAGGAAGAGTCCAGCCAGGGTTTCATCGCGCTGTTCTGCATTGTGATCCCTTAAGCATTGTTATGCTTTTTTGAGGTTTCATTTGTTGCCGCTTACGCGGTTTGCCGTAGTGAGTTCAGCGATACGAGCACTGTGCGCAGCGCGCGCCCGGCCCGTAAGGGAACCTTTGTAAACGTAGTACACGACCACGTTTACAGAGGCTTCCGTAAATCGTCCGGGAACCTGAGGTTCCCGGACGATAAAAATACTTATGCCCCGCGTTGCAGCAGCATCGACTTTATATGGCCGATAGCGCGTGTCGGGTTCAATCCTTTAGGACATACGCTCACACAGTTCATGATGCTGTGACAGCGGAAAACACTGAAAGCATCATTAAGATTGTCGAGACGCGCATCGGTTTCGGTGTCGCGGCTGTCAATCAGGAAGCGGTAGGCTGCCAACAGGCCGGCAGGTCCAATAAATTTATCTGGATTCCACCAGAATGATGGGCAAGACGTTGAGCAGCAGGCGCAGAGAATACATTCGTATAATCCATCCAGATGCTCACGTTCTGCCGGCGACTGTAAATGCTCGCGCGCCGGCGGATTTTCCCCATTATTCAACAAGAAAGGTTTAATTTTCTCATATTGCGCATAAAACTGACTCATGTCCACAACCAGGTCGCGGACAACCGGCAGACCCGGCAATGGGCGAATAACAATGGTTTTTTTACCGTTGCCCAACGCCGATACCGGCGTGATGCAAGCCAGGCCATTTTTGCCGTTCATGTTCAGGCCGTCAGAACCACACACGCCTTCACGGCATGAGCGGCGAAAAGCCAGAGTAGGATCTTTTTCTTTCAGACGGATTAACGCGTCCAACAGCATCATGTCGCGACCATCTTCCGCTTCGAGGCTGTATTCCTGCATGCGCGGCTTGTCATCGACGTCTGGATTGTAGCGATAAATTGAAAATTCGAGTCTCATGATCGTCTCTCCGCAAATTAATAAGTACGCACTTTCGGCGGGAACGCCGCGCGCAGTTTCGGCTGCATGTTCACCTCACGGCGCGTCATGCTCTCGGTTTGCGGGATATAAAGACTGTGGCACAGCCAGTTTTCATCATCACGATCCGGGTAGTCGAAGCGACTGTGCGCACCGCGACTTTCGGTGCGATAGTTTGCTGCCACCGCAGTGGCGTAAGCGGTTTCCATCAGGTTATCCAGCTCCAGGCACTCAATACGTTGAGTATTAAAGTCTGGTGAGCGGTCATCCAAACGCGCTGATTTCAGGCGTTCACGGATCACTTTCAGCTCAGCAAGCCCTTCTTTCATCGCATCACCTTCGCGGAACACCGAGAAATTGTTCTGCATGCAGCGCTGCAGCGCCTTGCGAATCTCAACCGGATCTTCGCCAGTGGTATTGTTTTCCCAACGATTAAAGCGCGCCATAGCTGCATCAATCTCTTCCAAAGAGGCATCACGCAGCTCGCCCTGCTCGGCAATCGACTCCAGCAGATGCAAACCGGCTGCGCGACCGAATACCACTAAGTCGAGCAGTGAGTTTCCACCGAGGCGGTTAGCGCCATGCACGGATACGCAGGCGATTTCACCCACGGCAAACAGGCCTGGAATGACCACATCTTCGCCCTGCTCGTTCACGCGCAGCGCCTGGCCCGTTACTTTGGTCGGAATACCGCCCATCATATAGTGGCAAGTTGGGATCACTGGGATCGGCTCTTTAACCGGATCCGCGTGAGCAAACGTACGAGACAGCTCAAGAATGCCTGGCAGACGTGATTCAAGAACGTCTTTACCTAAATGATCGAGTTTTAGCTTAAGGTGTGGGCCCCAAGGACCATCACAGCCGCGGCCTTCACGAATTTCAATCATCATCGAACGTGCCACTACATCACGACCCGCAAGGTCTTTGGCGTTAGGTGCATAACGTTCCATAAAGCGTTCGCCGTGTTTGTTCAGCAGATATCCGCCTTCACCACGACAACCTTCTGTCACTAATACACCCGCACCGGCAATACCGGTTGGGTGGAACTGCCACATTTCCATATCCTGAACCGGCACGCCTGCGCGCAGCGCCATGCCGACACCGTCGCCAGTGTTGATGTGGGCATTGGTGGTTGACTGATAAATACGGCCCGCGCCACCGGTTGCCAGCACAGTAGCTTTGGCTTTGAAGTAAACGGTTTCACCCGTTTCAATGCAGATTGCGGTACAACCGACAACTGCGCCATCTTCATTTTTAACCAAATCCAGTGCATACCACTCAGAGAAGATGGTGGTTTTGTTTTTCAGGTTCTGTTGGTAAAGCGTGTGCAGCAGCGCATGACCGGTACGGTCAGCGGCGGCGGCAGTACGTGCCGCTTGTTCGCCACCGAAATTCTTCGACTGGCCGCCAAACGGACGTTGATAGACACGACCATCTTCAAGGCGCGAGAACGGTAAACCCATGTGTTCCAGTTCCAGAATCGCTTCAGGTCCGGTTTTACACATATATTCAATCGCGTCCTGGTCACCGATATAGTCGGAACCTTTGACGGTGTCGTACATATGCCATTCCCAGTTATCTTCATGGGTGTTACCCAGCGCGACGGTGATGCCGCCTTGCGCAGATACGGTATGGGAACGGGTCGGGAAAACTTTAGATAGCAAGGCACAGCTCTGGCCTGCTTGGGAGATTTGCAATGCGGCTCGCATTCCTGCGCCGCCTGCGCCGATCACCACGGCATCAAACTCTCTGATTGGCAAACTCATTTACACACCCCACACCACAACAAACCCATAAATCGCATAGGACAACAACGTCACCACGACCACCAATTGCAACACCAGACGCTGCGCTACTGATTTAACGTAATCAGTTAACACTTGCCACATGCCAATCCAACCGTGGATCAGAATGGAAAACAGCGTCAGCAGAGTGAATACTTTGGTAAAGGCCGAAGCGAAGAATCCACGCCAGATGTCATAAGTCAGCGTGTCTGTCATCACTACAAAGCCGAGTATGTAGAGGATGTAAAGCGTAATGAGAATTGCAGAAGCCCGCAGCAGCAGCCAGTCCTGAATGCCGTTGCGACCCAACGCGGATGCATTGCTTACCATACGAGGACTCCAGCCAAAATTGAAAGCACGACAGTAATACCAATTGCCACCTCAGCCGAGCGCGAGCCTGCTTGCAGGGTCTCAGCCAGATAACCAAAATCCATCAACATATGACGAATCCCGCTCACCGCGTGGTAAGCCAACGCCGTTAAAATGCCCCACATAATGAACTTCGCGAAGAAGCCATCCATGATGGTTGCAGCGTGTTGGAAACCTTCCGGAGAGGAGAGAGACAAGCCCAGTAACCACAGCAGAATGGCAAGCGCAACCAAAGTAATTACGCCAGTAACGCGGTGGAGAATAGACGATATTGCAGTAACGGGAAACCGGATCGTCGAGAGATCCAAGTTGACAGGTCTTTGTTTTTTCACGGTTTTGCCCACACAGCTCTTTTTTATTTTGCTTCCTCCGGTCCTGAGGCGGAGTCGGATCACGCGACGTGTTCAGACTTTAACCGTCACCAAAAAAGCAACATCCAGTGTTAATTGACGCGGTAGAAACGCTGGGTGGCTCCTGGTGTCAGGGAATTCCGGAGACCTCGGCGAAGTATAGGAGGATCACAATCTGATTACAATTCCCCTACAAACACTTTGGGAACATTTCGGTTGAACAGTGATCTTACTCACGATTTTCACATTTGATACAAATTTAATTATCTGATTTGACAATAGTTAAACAATTCAGTTACAAACTAACCCAATAAACTCCTATGATGCACAAAAGTTATGGGGATACACTTTCCCCTAAGCTCAAGTTATGTAACATTGCGAGCGTGAGCCACAACAAGCATCAGGTTATTGGTTACCAAGAAGTTATGTCCAGACCGGATCTTTAACAACCTCGATATGCAGCATGTCATGGCTTTACGGTTCCTGACGGGAACATGCCTCTCACTCTGTACCCTGCACCAGACTTATGAACGCAGAGTGAAATTGTGAAGTTTTGCCACCCGCAACATGAACGCTTTTCAGGTGTCTAAAGATCCTTACCTACATAAGGCGCTATGGAGACGAAAATGACAGATAAAAAAGTGACGCTAACCCTACAAGATGATACGTCTTTTGAACTGGACGTGCTGGAAGGCACCTTAGGCCAGGATGTCGTTGATGTCCGTACCCTTGGCTCAAACGGCTTATTCACCTTCGATCCGGGTTTCACTTCTACAGCGTCATGCGAATCCAAAATTACCTTTATCGATGGTGACGAAGGTATTCTTCTGCACCGTGGTTTCCCGATTGATCAGTTGGCTACCCATTCGAATTATCTGGAAGTGTGCTACATCCTGCTGAATGGCGAAGCACCGACGAAGCAACAGTTTGACGAGTTCCGCACCACGGTTACCCGCCACACCATGATTCACGAACAAATTAACCGCCTGTTCCACGGCTTCCGTCGCGATTCGCATCCGATGGCCGTAATGTGCGGTGTGACTGGCGCGCTAGCCGCGTTTTATCACGATTCACTGGATGTTAATATTGAGCGTCACCGTGAAATTGCAGCTTTCCGTCTGCTGTCAAAAATGCCGACCATGGCAGCGATGTGCTACAAATATTCGATCGGGCAGCCGTTTGTTTATCCACGCAATGATCTGTCATATGCCGGGAACTTCCTGCATATGATGTTTGCAACGCCATGCGAAGAGTACAAGGTCAATCCTGTACTGGAGCGCGCAATGGACCGCATTCTGATTCTGCATGCTGACCATGAGCAAAACGCTTCAACATCAACCGTGCGTACTGCCGGTTCGTCTGGCGCTAACCCCTTTGCCTGTATCGCGGCGGGTATCGCATCGTTGTGGGGGCCTGCTCATGGCGGGGCTAACGAAGCGTGTCTGCGTATGCTGGAAGAGATCAGCACCGTTGAGCATATTCCTGAGTTCGTTCGTCGTGCGAAAGATAAGAATGACTCTTTCCGCCTGATGGGCTTTGGTCATCGTGTTTACAAAAACTATGACCCACGCGCAACCGTGATGCGTGAAACCTGTCATGAAGTCTTGAATGAACTGGGTATGAAAGATGATCTGCTGGAAGTGGCGATGGAGCTGGAGCACATTGCGCTGAACGACCCGTACTTTATCGAGCGCAAACTCTATCCAAACGTGGACTTCTACTCCGGTATTATTCTGAAAGCGATGGGGATTCCATCTTCAATGTTTACCGTGATCTTCGCCATGGCGCGTACTGTTGGCTGGATTGCTCACTGGAAAGAGATGCACGACGAAGGCATGAAAATTGCGCGTCCGCGTCAGCTTTACACCGGTTACACTGAGCGCGAATTTAACTCGCAGCTGGAAAAATAATTTCTTTTAAACAGTAAAAAAAGCGGGGATTTCCCCGCTTTTTTTATGACGCGTTCAGGCTAAACCTGACAGCCCGGACACCAGTAAAAGGGTCTGGACGACAGCGTTCCCTTCTCAATCAGTGTTCCGCAACGCCGACATTTCTTGCCCTGCCGATGAAACACTTCGAAGCGAAAAGCCGCTTCAGAGTGATATTTTTTCATCGTTCCTCGCATGCGATAAGCGTGACGTGGTACCGATAACAGCGCCTCGCTGAATGCTGTCAGCTGTGCTTCGCTTAATGAATGTGCCCGATGCTGCGGCAACAGTTCTGCTAACCACAAAATTTCAACCCGAAGGTAGTTACCCAACCCGGCAAGAAAGGCTTGATCCAGTAACAATCCACTGAACTGTCGGCGGCTGAAGCGCGGTGAAAGTAGCCGTTGTTTGACTTCTTCCACCGTCAACGTGCTGTCGAGCACATCCGGGCCAATGCGATTCAAAAAGGGATGGCTGGCGAGCGTATCCGCATTTAGCAGTTCAATATCTGACGCGCTATAGAGCAAAATCGCATGCTCGGCGGTAGCCAATCGAACCCGCAGTTGCCGTTTCGTTTCTGGCTGGCTTTCAGGTAAGACAATACGCCAGACGCCATAAAGCTGATTGTGACTGTAAAGCGTTAAGCCATTGCTGAAATGCGTCAGCAACGCTTTACCCCGCGTTTCAATCGCCTGTACCTGCTCACCGAGCAGCGACGGTTCGTAGGTTTTCAGCTCAGGAAAGGCAAACCAGACATCCGTTAACGGTTGCCCGACAATGGCTGTTTCAAGCTGATCCGCCACACGGCGGATCTCCGGTCCTTCTGGCATTTATCCGCCTATTAGTGCGTTGCTCCACCCACGACTTTCAAATCCTCTTTTATCTCTAACGTGACGCGAACGGCAATTTCCAGCGCCTGAATCACGTTAGCCGAAGACATACTCGGTGCGCCAGGATGCTGTGCCGCCTGCTCTGGCAGATAAGGGATATGAATAAAACCGCCCCGCGCTGAACTGCCTTGGGTTTGCAGCCAATGCAGCAAACCATACATCACCCGGTTACAGGTAAAGGTGCCCGCAGTTTGTGATACCGACGCGGGAATGCCCGCTTCACGTACCGCCGCGACAATGGCTTTGATCGGCAAGCGTGAGAAGTAGGCCGCTGGGCCATCCAGCACAATCGCTTCATCCACCGGTTGTTTACCGGCGTTATCGGGAATGCGCGCGTCATCCACATTAATGCCAATCCGCTCGACGGTAATGTCGCTACGTCCGCCCGCCTGCCCTACCGAAATAATCGCGTCAGGTTTAATCTCATCCAGCGCCTGATTAAGTACGTTCAACACTTCGCTGAACACTACCGGCAATTGGCGCGTAACAATGGTTGCGCCAGCAATTTGCTTGCCTTCCAGCGCCCGTACCGCTTCCCAGGAAGGATTAACATCTTCCCCACCAAAAGGTTCGAACGCGGTCATCAATACAGTTTTCATTCTTTCCTCACAGGAACATCAGAAAATAGAGCAAAAAGACGTTAACGATTAACAGTAGCACACCGGTTGGCACCTGAGCCTTGATGACCGCGTTACGGTCTGGTAGCTCAAGCAATGCCGCAGGCACGATGTTGAAGTTAGCCGCCATCGGTGTCATCAACGTGCCGCAATAGCCAGAGAACATGCCAATCGCCGCCATCACTGCTGGATTACCGCCATGCTGCAAGACAAGAATGGGGATCCCTACGCCTGCGGTAATAATCGGGAAGGCAGCAAACGCGTTGCCCATGATCATGGTCAACAGCGCCATGCCGACAGCATAAACCGCAACCGCAATAAAGCGATTATCGACCGCTAAATAGGTTTCCGTAAGGTGTGAAATCGCGCTGCCGACGCCTGCCGTAGTGAACAATAATCCCAGCGTGGCCAATATTTGCGGCAGGATGAATGCCCAGCCGATGGCATCAAGCAGACGGCGCGTTTCCTGCATCGACTGCACAGGTTTCTCGTGGGTCATTTTCAACGCCACCAGCCACCCCACCAAACACCCAACCATCATTGAAAACAGCGTCACCAGAGTGGAATGATTGCCGGGACCAAATACCGCGTCTTGCAAACCCGGAATATGGTTAAACGCTAAGACACCGACCACGGTGATTACCGGAATGGCTAGCGCAGGCAGAAACAGTTTGTTGTGCAAACGTTTTGCGCTGACCTTTTTTTCTTCGTCACTACGTTGATGATAGCGGCCTAATTTTACACCGCCTAAACCTGCGATGAGCGCCATCACCACCACCGCAACACCCACTACAATATGCAGCGTACGTGTGCCGACTTCCGGCGTTCCCATCAATTGCGTCATTAAATGCGTGGTCCAATCACCGACCAGAAAAATCAAGCCGTACAGCGCCCAGAACAAACCGGTGGTAAAACGACGCGGGTTGGCGCTGTCACGCCAGGAAAGTACCGCCACAACCAGCAGGATAATGCCTGCCAGCCACATCAAATATTGTTGCTGAAACATTATTGGCCCTCCTTGGCTTTCAATGCCTGGCTATTCAGCGTCTGTAATTCACGTGACAGTTTGCGATCCAAGCGAACCAGACGTGCTGAGTGGATTAGGAAGGCAGCAATCGCTGTTGGAATACCCCACAGCGCGATGTGCAAGGGCTCGGTCTGAATGCCTGCCGACTCTTGCATGAAGTTGTGCATGAAGATAATGGCACCGAAAGCCACAAAAATATCTTCGCCAAAGAATAAACCTACGTTATCCGTTGCCGCTGACATCGCGCGCAGACGATGACGTACCTCAGGTGAAACCTCACCATAACGGTTCTCGGTAGCACCTTCAGCCATTGGTGCTAAGAGCGGACGCACCATCTGTGGATGTCCGCCCAGGCTGGTTAATCCCAGCGCGGCGGTGATTTCACGCACCAGCAGATAGACGATCAGCAAGCGACCGGCGGTCGCGGTTTTGATCTGAGCAATCCACGCTTGCGCGCGCTCTTTCAAACCGTGGCGCTCCAGCAGGCCGATCACTGCCAGCGGTAACAACAGAATCAGCGGCAGATTTCGCGTATTTAAAAAGCCTGCGCCCAGCTTTTCCAGAATGTCAGCAATCGGCATCATCGCGGCGATACCGGTCACGAAACCCGCAACAATCACCACCAACACCGGATTAAAACGTAATAAAAAGCCTACCACGATGGCGGCAATGCCGAGCAGCGGCCAAAGGTTCACCACGCTGTCCATATTTTCCCCTTATGAGATAAAAAAACCCGGCGCATTGCCGGGCTAACAGTCAACAACTTAAAGGCTATTCACGGCAACCTGATGTGTCGCAAAAACATCACGCAGGCGCTGAGCAAACTGCAACGCATGCGCGCCATCGCCGTGCAGACACACGGTTTGTGCATTCACCGCAACCCATTCGCCGCTGATGCTTTTCACTTTGCCTTGTTGCACCATTGCCAGCGTTTGTTCAATCGCCAGGGCTTCATCTTCGATCAGCGCGCCCGGTTGACCGCGTGGTACTAATGCACCGCTATTGAGATAGCCGCGATCGGCAAAAACTTCTTCACGGGTACGTAATCCGCAATCAAGGCCTGCGCGAATTAATTCGCTATTGGCAAGACCAACGACGATCAAATTAGCATCCACCGCTTTAATCGCCTGCGCTATAGCCCCTGCCAACACAGCATCCGCTGCGGCTTGGTTGTAGAGCATGCCGTGCGGCTTAACGTGCACCAATTTTTGCCCTTCGCTCTCCGCCAGGCTTTTCAATGCGCCAATTTGATAAATCATCTGGGCATAGACCGTTTCAGGTGGAAGCTGCATCGCGGTGCGACCAAAGTTTTCGCGATCGGGAAAGCTGGGATGTGCGCCAATGGCGACGCCAAACTCTTTTGCCCAGCGCACTGACTGCAGCATGGTTTGTGCATCACCCGCGTGAAAGCCGCAGGCGATATTGGCTGAACTGACTAATTGCAGCAGTGCGCGATCGCTGCCGCTGCCTTCACCCAAATCGGCGTTTAAATCAATTTTCATGAGCGAGTCCCCACACCATCTGGTCCAACGCGCGTTGCTGATGTTCACGCGCCTGTATTGCTTCTGGCAAAGTGCAGTGAATGAAGTGGATTGGATCACCTAAACGAATCTGTGCCAGATGATAAAGATCGGCTTCAATCACGCAGGCGATACGCGGATAACCGCCCGTGGTTTGTGCATCTGCCATTAGAACAATCGGCTGACCATTAGGCGGTACTTGAATCACACCGGGTACCAAACCGTGCGATAACAGCTCACGCGGGGTTTCGCGGTTGAGCTGTCGGCCCTGCAGGCGATAACCCATGCGGTTACTTTGCGGACTGAGTTTCCATGCGGTACGCCAAAAAGCCTGCTGCGCCTCGCGGCTGAACTCGTGATACTCCGGCCCCGGCAAGGCGCGAATACGATTACCCCATAAGATTTGGCGCACACCGGCTTTCTTATCAAACTGGCGAGTTGGTTTGCCCAGCGGCAGGCGGTCCCCATCTTCCAGTTTACGCCCTTGCCAGCCGCCAAACCCCGCCTTGAGATCGGTGCTGCTTGAACCCAATACTTCCGGTAGCTCAAAACCGCCATTAATAGACAAATAGCTGCGCATGCCGCGAACCGGCATCGACAGTGATAAAACCTGGCCTTTCTTCACTGGCAAACGCCAGCCGGTCCACACCGCTTTGCCATCCAGTTCAGCATGACAACCTGCGCCCGTTAAGGCAAACCAGCCGTCACGCATGAATTCAGCTTTGAACTGACCCAGCACAATTTCCAGCACCGCGCTGTCAGGCGCATTACCCACCAGCAGGTTCGCGGTGACCATCGCTGGATGGTCGAGCACGCCGCTGACGCTGATACCATATTGTCGCCAGCCGTTACGACCGCTGTCTTGAATGCTGGTTGCCAGCCCGGCACGAAGAATTCTTAGCATACGCCCTCCTTTTGCGGCACAAACCGTACCGTATCGCCGGGACGTAACAAGGTTGGTGGTTGATTTTTTGGATCAAACAGCGCGACGCGTGTTTGTCCGATCAGTTGCCAGCCACCGGGGCTGGCGAGCGGATAAACGCCAGTTTGGCTACCGCCAATGCCCACCGACCCTGCTGGAACCAGCACGCGCGGTTCTGCACGACGCGGCGTGTGCAAACGCTGATCTAATCCGCCCAAATAGGGAAAGCCAGGCTGGAAGCCGATAAAATAGACCACGTAATCACTGCTGCTGTGCAGCTCAACCACTTGCTGCGGCGTCATGTTGGCCTGTTCAGCCACCACGTTGAGATCGGGCCCGCTTTCACCGCCATAGATCACCGGAATGTCAACCTGACGTGATTCTGGCAACTGCGCTTCACTCTCTTCCCACCAGCGCTGTAAGCGCTCAATAGCATCCAGCGCTTTATGTTGTGGATCGCGTAACAAAATGGTGATGTTGTTCATCCCAGGTATCACTTCAAGCACTTCTTCATGCGCTTGCAGCCGTTGATTCAATCCCCAAATGCGCTGTTGGCTTACCAATGAAATCGGCGGCTCCAGTTCCAGCACAGCCGCGCGTTCGCCCAACAAATAACAACGTGCTCGTTGCAACACCCACCTCCATTTCACCTTAAATTACGCGCGCAAAAATCTTCAGGCGCGCGTTGCAGGCATTTGCTTATCGGTATAAAGCAGACAGTTATGCGAAAGTGACAGAGATGTGTCAATAGATTTAGGTCCTGCGCGAAAGTGCAGGACCCGTGAAGTGCTTAGGCGGGGTTAGGAATATCGATGAAAGTGACGTCGAGGCCGTGGTTTTCAGCCAGCCATTCGCCCAATGCTTTAATACCCGCGCGTTCAGTCGCGTGATGGCCTGCTGCAAAGAAATGCAAACCTTGCTCACGGGCGCTGTGAATAGTCTGCTCGGAGACTTCACCGGTGATATAGGCATCAACGCCGAAGTCGGCGGCGCTGTCGATAAAGCCTTGGCCGCCGCCGCTGCACCACGCAACACGACGGATTTGCGCGGGTGCGTTATCGCCACAGTGCAGCGGTTCACGCCCCAGTTTCTGGGCAATGCGCTGAGTCAGTTCTTCCCCGGTCAGCGGCGTTTTTAATTCGCCCCAAAATACCAGTGGCATCACTTCACCGCGTACATCAATATCCAGTAACTGTGCCAGCTGTGCGTTATTACCCAATGTCGCATGCGCATCCAGCGGCAGATGCCAGCCATACAAATTAATATCGTTAGCCAGCAGCGCACGCAGGCGATTACGCTTCATGCCTTTAATTATCGCCGGTTCATTTTTCCAAAAATAACCGTGATGAACCAGAATCGCATCGGCGTTACGCTTTACGGCTTCATCCACTAATGCCTGACAGGCAGTAACCCCGGTAACGATGGTTTTGACTTCGGCGCGGCCTTCAACCTGTAATCCGTTGGGTGCGTAATCGCTGAAGCTGTGTGTATCCAGCTGCTGATTGACGATTTGCTCTAATTCGTAGTGATTCATTTCGGCTCCCTTGCCGCCTCAAGCCGCATTTTTTGCGCGCTCAAAGGCGTCTAATGTCTTTTTACGTGCGTCCTTATGTTCCACGATTGGTGCCGGATAATCGAGTACCTTGTTGTGTTTCTTCGCCCAAGCGTGCGGTTGGTGAATATCGCTGTCTGGCACGTCACTGAGCTCAGGCAAATAGTGGCGAATAAATTCACCTTGCTTATCGAAGCGCTCGCCCTGCGTTGTCGGATTAAAAATACGAAAATAGGGTGCAGCATCGGTGCCGGTTGACGCCGCCCATTGCCAACCGCCGTTATTGGCAGCCAAATCACCGTCAATTAACTGCTGCATGAAATAACGCTCACCGCCATGCCAGTGGAGAAGCAAATCTTTTACCAAAAAGCTGGCGGTGATCATGCGTAAACGATTGTGCATCCACCCAATATCATTCATTTGCCGCATAGCAGCATCAACAATTGGATATCCTGTTCTGCCCTCTTTCCATGCAGTGAAGTGTTCATCGTTTTGCTGCCATTCAACGTTATGTGTCCACTGAATAAAGGGCTGATGCTTGCACAACGCGGGATAAGCCACCATCAAGTGCCGATAAAAATCACGCCAGATCAACTCATTAAGCCAGACAAAAACGCGATTATCATCCAATGCCGCAGTATGTTCTTTCAGAACCCGATGCAAACACTGGCGCGGCGAAAGCACGCCGGTTGCCAGATAAACCGACAAGCGGCTTGTGCCATCAATGGCAGGCATATCCCGTGCGGATGAATAATCCAGAATCGGTTGAGTGGCGAAATGGCGTAACTGCCTCAGCGCAGCGGCTTCACCGGGAGGGAAAAGAGCCTGATCAAAGTCAGCTGCTTGATAACTAAAGGGGGGGATTTTTTTGTGAATTCTTAATGGCGCGCCGTCACGAGCTCTCGGCGCTGGAACACATTCCGGCAAGCCTTGATGCAGTCGACGGACAAAAGCTTTGCTAAACGGCGTAAACACCTTGTACATGCTGCGATCACCGGTTTGAACGCTGCCGGGTGCCAACAGCACGCTGTCATCAAAACCCTGACAAATTACGCCGTTCTCATCCAACTGTTTTTCAACTTTCGCATCACGCTGCCGCTCATTGAATTCGTATTGGTAGTTATAGAAGAGGTTATCAATTTTATGTTGCTCACAGAATGTTGTGAGGTAGTCAACAGACGCATTGAAGTCAGTGCATTGATGATAATAAAGTTCGATACCGCGATCGGCTAAAGTCTCTTGTAGCAGCAGCAAGCTTTGATAAATAAAAGCAGCCTGCTTCGGTGCCATATCATGCTGCTGCCACTGTTTCGGCGTAGCAATGTACAGCGCAATCACCTTGGCTTTGCTGTCGCGACATGCCGCGTGCAAAGCCAGATTATCGTTAATGCGCAAATCATTACGCAGCCAAACTAAATGGGTGGTCATATCAGGTCCGAATTATTGCCCATAACGCAGGCGCAGCGCTTCGGGATAGGGATCAAAGTAGCGCTGTTGAGCCAGCCATGGATGCGGATATTCCGCCATGTAGTGCTTAAGAATGGTGATAGGAACCAGCAACGGCTGCGTACCCTGACGATAATGGTCAATCAAGGTTGCCAGTTCCTGCCGCTGTGGCGAGCTGAGTTGGCGGCGGAAATAGCCTTGAGCGTGCATTAATACATTGGTGTGATTACGCCGTGATGCAGGATGCGACATCAGTTCCATCAGGCGATTGCGATACTCAAAAGCGAACGCTTCCAGCGAATCCCACTGGCTCATTGACGCGACAAAAGGCCCCAACTCACGGTATTTTTCTTGAGAATGCGCTAAAAGCAGCAATTTATAACGGCTGTGGTACGCAATGAGACGCGCACGCGTCAAACCTGACTTCCACATTTGATTGAATTCGTGCAACGCACAAATGCGTCCTACAAAGTTTTCGCGCAATGCAGGATCGTGTAGACGTCCATCCTCTTCAAGTGGCAGCCAAGGCATCTCTCTACGCAGAAACTCGGTAAAAATGCCGGTTCCCGCTTTGCGGTTGTTGTTGGATTCAGGCTCGTAAACGCGCACGCGTTCCATGCCACAACTCGGGGACTTAGCACACAGAATGTAGCCACACAGATGATGCATTGCTTTCACCCGCTGTTCAGACCATGTGCGCATTTCCTGCGTAACCTCTTCTCCCCCATCTTTGCTGAAGCAGAGATGCAGATCATCGTCTTCTTGCTTTACTAAACGTAATGCTGGACGTGGCGTGGGAAGACCAATCGCCATTTCTGGACAAACAGGTTCGAAGCGCACAAACGGCGTGAGCTGTTCCGTTGCGAAGGTTAATCGCTTGTGACCACCATCAAATCTGACGGTATCGCCAAGCAGGCAAGCACTGATCCCAACTGGAATTTTCTCACTCATACTTGTACAACCTCTGAAATCTTGTAGAGGTTTAAGTGTAGCTGAAAATTATTTGGCTGTAAGGGATTGAAGGTTAAGTTTAGAGAAATTCTGAGAAGATAATGCTTAAAAAAAAGCCCGGTAAAATGACCGGGCTGACTATTTGGATGGGTAAATTACCAAAAAATTCCTCCTGCCGCTTCTGACTGCGCCAACCAAACGGGTTTAGCGCTGGTTTTACACCATACGCGATGCAGATAACTGTAAAAACGGGCGCGATCTTTACGGAAAAGCATGATCGGTAACGCCATAACGCCGAGTAAAATCACCAAGGCACGACGCAAAATAATTTTGTTGCGTGAATAAGCGGGATACATCGTTTGCCTCCTTTTTAAGCGTAATAAGTGAGTAAATGTGATCTGACTCTAATATTACGCCCAGCTGTGTAATTTTACTACTCATCCGACCACCCTCCAGACCAAATTTATCGCTTTTAAGAATGCACGCCGTAAGTAAGTTACACATTTGTAATGGCGTTGTTTCTTTAGTGGTTATTTTCTCAATTGAACATTCACGGACGCGCTGATCATTTGTTGTTAAAGTAGCGAGTAAATGTTGATTTGATGGCAGGTTGCACGTGGCTACGGTTTTGATCATTGAAGATGAAAAAGAAATACGTCGTTTCGTTCGACTGGCATTAGAAGGCGAAGCCTTAAAAGTGTTTGATGCGGACACCCTGCAACGTGGCCTGATTGAAGCCGCCACACGCAAGCCGGATGTGGTGATTCTCGATTTGGGTTTGCCTGATGGTGATGGGAACATGTTTATCCGTGAACTACGGCAATGGAGCGCCATTCCGGTGATTGTGCTGTCGGCGCGCAGTGATGAACAAGATAAAATCGATGCGCTGGATGCCGGTGCGGATGATTACCTGACCAAGCCCTTTGGGATTGGCGAGTTACAGGCGCGAGTGCGGGTGGCCTTACGTCGTTTTAGCGGCATTAATCCTGAGCCTAAAGTGGCGTTTGCAGACGTGACCGTTGACCTTGCTGCACGTCGCGTGATTCGCGCAGGCGAAGAGATTCATCTCACTCCGATAGAGTTTCGTTTACTGGGCGTTTTGCTGAACAACGCGGGCAAGGTGATGACTCAGCGTCAATTGCTTAGTCAGGTATGGGGGCCGAGCGCGGTCGAACACAGCCATTATTTGCGTATCTATATGGGACATCTGCGGCAAAAGCTGGAGGGCAACCCGACTCAGCCGCTGCATTTGCTCACCGAAACCGGGATTGGTTATCGATTTATGCCATAAAAAAAGGCGCCAGCGGCGCCTTTTTCATTACACCTTTATCAGGCGTTTTTCAGCACTTCGCTGACGATTTCTACTGCTTCTTTCTCGATCTGTGCGCGATGTTCAGCACCAAGGAAGCTTTCACAGTAGATTTTATAGGCGTCTTCAGTGCCAGAAGGACGCGCTGCAAACCAGCCGTTTTCCGTCATCACTTTCAGACCACCAATTGAGGCACCGTTACCAGGCGCTGCAGTCAACCGTGCGGTGATCGGATCACCCGCCAGCGTGTCTGCACTCACCATTTCTGGCGACAGCTTAGAGAGCGCCGCTTTCTGTGCCGATGTAGCAGAAGCCTGCAAACGGTTGTAGCTTGGCGCACCAAAGCGCTGAGCCAGCTCATCATAATGTTGCTGCGGGTTCTTACCGGTCACAGCCGTAATTTCAGCGGCCAGCAAGCACATAATGATGCCGTCTTTGTCCGTTGACCATGGCGTACCATCGAAGCGCAGGAAGGATGCACCCGCGCTCTCTTCGCCGCCAAAACCGAAGCTGCCGTCGAAAAGACCATCCACAAACCATTTGAAACCAACCGGTACTTCAACCAGTTTACGACCAATGTCATTAACAACACGGTCGATCATCGCACTGGAAACCAGCGTTTTGCCTACGGCAACTTCTTTGCCCCATTGCGGACGATTCTGGAACAAATAGTTAATCGCTACCGCCAGATAATGGTTTGGATTCATCAAGCCCGCAGGCGTAACGATACCGTGGCGATCGTAATCAGGATCGTTACCAAATGCTAAATCGAATTTGTCGCGGTAAGCCAACAGGCCCGCCATTGCGCACTCGGACGAGCAATCCATACGCACCACGCCATCTTTATCAAGATGCATAAAGCGGAAGGTTTGATCGATAGCATCGTTAACGATGGTAAGATCTAACTTGTAGTGCTCTGCAATACGCTGCCAGTAAGCCATACCGGAGCCGCCAAGTGGATCGACACCCATTTTCAATCCCGCTTTCTGGATTGCGGCAAAGTCGATAACCTGCGCTAACCCTTCGACGTATGGCTGGATCAGATCTTTTTCTACAATATGGCCGCTTGCCAGCGCTTCATCCAGCGGCAGACGTTTGACTTCTTTCAAGCCATTTTTGATCAGCTGATTTGCACGATCTTCCACCACTTTGGTGACATTGGTATCAGCTGGTCCACCGTTTGGTGGGTTGTACTTGATGCCGCCATCTTCAGGCGGGTTATGGGATGGCGTAATAACAATGCCATCAGCCAGCGCGCCGCCAGACTTATTATGTTCAAGAATTGCGTTGGAGATCGCAGGCGTTGGCGTATAGCCATTATCCTGCTGAACAATAACGTCAACGCCGTTGGCCGCCAGCACTTCCAGCACCGACAAAATAGCGGGTTCTGACAGCGCGTGGGTATCTTTACCTACGTAGCATGGGCCAGTAATGCCATTCTTTTTGCGCTCTTCAGCAATTGCCTGCGCGATAGCCAAAATGTGCAGCTCATTGAAGCTTTGACGCCCTGCGCTACCGCGATGGCCAGATGTGCCAAATTTCACCGCATGTTCCGGGTTCGCCACATCAGGCTTCAGGACATAATACTGTGATGTTAATTGTGCAACGTTAATCAAATCGCTCTGCTGGGCAGGCTGCCCGGCACGGGGGTGATTGGCCATTGGCGCTTCTCCCTGACGCTTCAGTTTAAATGGTGCCGCAAACTTTCTCTGTCAGTTCCGGCGGGAACTGCATTGATAGCATGATGTGTTCGACCATGCTGCATTTGCGACCAGTATTGGTATTGGTGATCACCCAGTACGGCGTGCCAGGAACGTGCTTTGGCTTCGTGTGGGTGCCATTCTGCAACAGCGTGTGCTCATCGCCCGCAAAGTAAACGCGAGTACGGCCTTGCAGCGAGGCAGTTGCCTCGGCAAACGCTTCGGTATCAAGACGATAGAGTGTTGACAAAATCAGCATAAAGCGATTAACCGCTCGCTTCTGCTCCGCATACTCATCAGAAAGCATTAGCTCACGCATGGCTCGCACGCGATCTTGCGGGCGCGATTCTACACGCGCAGCTTGCGCGTCATTCACGTCTGGCTTCGCCGCGTTTGGCGCAGCCGCTGCAGGTGCCGTTTGACCGGCAGTAAACTTCAGCATGCGACGCAGAATATCTGATGCGCTTTCGCCAATATGTTGCGTATGGCTGGCAATATAACGGTAGAGCTCTTCGTCAACTTCGATCGTTTTCATCTTATTCCGTACGGTTTTTTACTCATGACAGAACCATGCATTACCTGAAAAGCCCTTAGCAAAGTTTGGCAATTCGAAATGTGAGCGGATTCTAACATCAGGATTATAAAGTTAAATTCAGGCGGGCTGTTAGCATTCAAACGGTTTATGGGCAAAAGTCAGAATATGTCCTAATGCCGCTGGAACCGGCGCGCCTGAAAAGGTGAATCCATGATAACCTAAGCTTAGGTCTCAAACTTAAGAACTTTGCCATGATTTTGAACGCCCGTCTGCAAACTGAACAATCTACTGTTGATTCCCAGCCCATCCTGCTTATTCATGGACTTTTTGGTAGCCTTGATAACCTTGGCGTGCTGGCGCGTGGATTAAAGGATGATCGTCCTCTCATCCAGGTTGATGTCCGTAATCATGGCATGTCGCCGCGCTCTGAGGAGATGAACTACGCTGTAATGGCGCAGGATATGTTTGACACGCTGGATGCGCATGGTATCGATCGCGTTTCTGTCATAGGTCACTCTATGGGCGGCAAAATAGCCATGACGATGAGCGCACTGGCTCCCGAACGCATTGAACAGTTGGTTATGATTGATATCGCTCCGGTTGATTATCAAACTCGTCGTCACGATGAAATTTTTGCTGCTATCCGGGCGGTCACAGAATCTGGCGTTAAGCTGCGCAGTGCAGCGGCTAATGTTATGCGCAACGTGATCAATGAAGAAGGCGTGATTCAGTTCATTCTCAAATCTTTTCAGGATGGAGAATGGCGTTTTAACGTGCCGGTACTGTGGGACAATTACGCGACCATTTCTGGTTGGAAAGATATTCCGGCTTGGCCACATCCTGCGTTATTCATTCGCGGCGGTGATTCTGCCTATCTGGATAATCAGTATCGCGATGCTTTACTGAAACAGTTCCCGGCAGCTCATGCACATGTGATTAGCGGAGCGGGACATTGGGTGCATGCTGAGAAACCTGATGCCGTTTTACGCAGTGTTCGTCGGTTTTTTGCGCTTTAAAAGCAATTACCTGGCGGTGAAAGTTTAGGATTGGCGTACGCGGTTAGCGTGGAGTATGATGGCGCGCTAAAAATTTGCCGACGGCTATTTCTGCCGCGGTAAGGGCCAATAATTTATAATCTGCGCAGCGTAAACGCCGCTCGCGCCCATTCAGTTTCACTAAGCCATGGCAAAAGAACACACTGACCGCACCACGCTTGATCTGTTTGCTGAGGAGCGTCGTCCCGGTCGCCCTAAAACCAGTCCGCTTTCGCGCGATGAACAGCTGCGTATAAATAAACGCAATCAACTGAAACGTGACAAAGGGCGCGGGTTACGCCGTGTCGAGCTTAAAATGAACAGTGAAGCCGTTGAAGCACTTAATACGCTGGCGGAACAGCGCAATCTCAGTCGCAGCGAATTGATTGAACAAATGTTGCTGCAACAACTCAAACTAGACTGACACGAGCAAAACGCACGCAAAAACAAATGTCACGGCTTTACAAGTTCCGCGCTTTTGTCACGTCTGCTATTATTCGCAGAAATGTGCTGTTTTAGCACACATCTCATCATCAGGATTTAAGAGGTTATTTTACCCATGGCACTCGTAGGCATCTTCTTTGGCAGCGATACCGGCAACACCGAAAACATTGCAAAAATGATCCAGAAACAGCTGGGTAAAGACGTTGCGGAAGTGCATGACATCGCGAAAAGCACCAAAGAAGATCTGGCAGCGTTTGATATCTTGCTGCTGGGCATCCCAACCTGGTATTACGGCGAAGCGCAGTGCGACTGGGATGATTTCTTCCCAACGCTGGAAGAGATCGACTTCAACGGCAAATTAGTCGCGTTGTTTGGTTGTGGCGATCAGGAAGATTACGCAGAGTATTTCTGTGACGCGATGGGCACCATTCGTGACATTATCGAACCTAATGGCGCAGTGATTGTTGGACACTGGCCGACTGAAGGCTATCACTTTGAAGCCTCCAAAGGCTTGGCCGATGATAAAAACTTCTTGGGTTTAGCGATTGATGAAGATCGCCAGCCAGAATTGACCAACGAACGCGTTGAAAAATGGGTTAAGCAGATTTTTGATGAGCTACAGCTCAAAGAGATTATCGAAGCTTAATGCTTACTGATTCGATGTGGGCGCTGGCTCACATCGAATCAGTGGAAATTCCTATAGAAATAATAGCCACATTTTTTTAACTTTCTTCGTTTAATCTGTAGAATACCCCTATCGGTCATCCGCTTATTTCTCTGGATATGAGATGAGGCTGAACGAAATGTTAACAGACCTCTGTAGAAATCCTCCCCGGCTCGGTAAATTCCTCACAGCTAATGGTGATTTCCAGCATTTCACTCGGTTTTCATTTCGTTGCTTCGGTTCTATAATGAGACGCAAATGAGAATGGGTGTAGATCGACATTCAAGGCCAAGCGCCACAAAAGTGATTAAAGTAACAGGACAAAATCCGCATGACTGACAACAATACCGCATTAAAGAAGGCTGGCCTGAAAGTCACGCTGCCCAGACTTAAAATTCTGGAAGTGCTTCAGGAACCTGAATGCCATCACGTCAGCGCGGAAGATTTATACAAACGCCTGATTGATATGGGCGAAGAGATTGGTCTGGCAACGGTTTATCGCGTATTAAACCAGTTTGATGATGCTGGCATTGTAACCCGTCATAACTTTGAAGGCGGCAAGTCTGTTTTTGAGTTGACGCAACAGCATCACCACGATCACCTGATTTGCCTGGATTGCGGCAAAGTGATTGAGTTCAGCGATGAGTCGATTGAAACGCGCCAGCATGAAATCGCTACCCGCCATGGCATCAAATTATCCAACCATAGCTTGTATCTTTACGGTCACTGCTCACTGGGTGATTGTCGCGAAGACGAAACGCTTCACGACAAGTAAGTTGCTCTGCACTGATATGAAAAAGCCGGTTTATAACCGGCTTTTTTTGCGTCTGAATCTCAGGCAACGAGCGTTTCCTGCAAGTAGCGCCAACGCGGAATCGAGGTGCTGCAATCTAAAATCGCCAGTGAAATGCGGCTCTGATTTTGACCGTTCATCATTTGCAATTCACGATATTGAATGATGACTTCATTTTCTTGCTCAGAAATCACCACATGCTCACTGGTCGCAATACGCATCCCTTCACGCTGTCCTTGCAGCTGAAGAAAAAGCGCTTCAGTTTCGTTCAAATTCAGTTGCCTTCCCTGCGGCGTCACCATACAAAAGTCGGGATGAAAGTGCGAAAGCAGAAGATGAAAGCTATCATCCGCGGTCGCTGTGTTATTGAAAATACGTTCAATTAGCTGATGTAATACCACGACACTGTGTTTAGCTTCCTGGGCGAGAACGGTCATTTTTTTTCCTTTTTTAACCCGCATAGCAACGCTTGAGAGCGCTTAGCCTACCTGAAAAAAAGCAATTCACACCTTGTAATTGATTAATTTTACTAAACTAAGATTTCTCCCAGATATGCTTGCAGGGTCAATTTGATGTAAAGCAGCATATCTGGTTGTATTGACAGGAATCGCAGTAATAAAAAAGGGCGATTAATCGCCCTTTTGTTTTTTTATCGTGTCGGTAATCGAAATTTTTAATCGCCGATTTTTGCCCAGGTATCACGCAATCCCACAGTGCGGTTAAACACTAGTTGTGAAGGCGTTGAATACACGCTGTCAGCACAGAAATATCCTTCACGCTCAAACTGATAAGGTGAGGTCACTTCAGCATTTCGTAGGCCAGGTTCGACAAAACCGTGTTTTATTTCCAACGAATTTGGGTTGATGGCAGCAAGAAAATCTTCTGCCGCACCAGGATTCGGTACGCTGAACAAACGGTCGTAAAGTCGGAATTCGGCAGGTAGCGCATGCTCAGCAGAAACCCAATGAATCACGCCTTTAACTTTGCGGCCATCAGCAGGATCTTTACTTAACGTGTCCACATCGCACGTGCAATAAATGCAAGTGATATTGCCGTCTTCATCCTTTGCTACACGCTCAGCGCGAATCACATAAGCATTACGCAGGCGTACTTCTTTACCCAGCACCAAACGCTTGTACTGCTTGTTCGCCTCTTCTCGGAAGTCAGCACGATCGATCCAAATTTCACGGCTAAACGGAGCTTCGCGCGTGCCCATTTCTGGCTTGTTTGGATGATTTGGCATAGTGATAATTTCGTTATGGCCCGCAGGCAAATTCTCAATCACCACTTTTAAAGGATCCAACACCGCCATAGCACGAGGTGCATTTTCATTCAGATCGTCACGAATACACGATTCCAGCGAAGCCATCTCAACGATATTGTCTTGTTTGGTCACGCCAATACGACGGCAGAACTCACGAATAGAGCCCGCCGTGTAACCGCGACGACGCAGGCCTGAAACGGTCAGCATGCGCGGATCGTCCCAGCCTTCTACATGCTTTTCACTGACTAATTGCGTCAGCTTACGCTTCGACATCACTGCATATTCCAGATTCAGACGTGAAAACTCGTACTGACGTGGATGAACTGGAATAGTAATGTTATCCAAAACCCAGTCATACAAACGACGGTTATCCTGGAATTCCAGCGTACACAGCGAATGGGTAATGCCTTCCAGCGCATCGGAAATGCAGTGGGTAAAGTCATACATCGGATAGATGCACCACTTATTGCCCGTCTGATGATGTTCAGCAAACTTAATGCGATACAGCACAGGATCGCGCATCACAATGAAGTTAGATGCCATATCGATTTTAGCGCGCAGGCAGGCTTTACCTTCCTCAAATCCACCCGCACGCATTTTTTCAAACAGTGCCAGGTTCTCTTCTGGGGTACGATCGCGGTAAGGACTGTTTTTACCCGGCGCCGTTAAGGTGCCACGGTACTCACGAATCTCTTCAGGCGTGAGTTCATCCACATAGGCCAGGCCTTTATTGATGAGTTCGACCGCATAGTGATAAAGCTGATCAAAATAGTTTGAGGAATAACAAACTTCGCCACTCCACTCAAAGCCCAGCCATTGCACATCACGCATGATGGATTCAACGAACTCCACATCCTCTTTGACCGGATTGGTGTCGTCGAAACGCAGGTTGCATTGACCCTGGTAATCTTGAGCAATACCGAAGTTCAGACAAATCGATTTTGCATGACCAATATGCAGATAACCATTAGGCTCTGGCGGAAAACGGGTATGCACGCTGCTGTGCTTGCCGCTCGCCAAATCTTCGTCAATGATTTGACGAATAAAGTTAGTTGGGCGGGCTTCAGCCTCACTCATTACAAAAATCCTCAATACGAATAGCGGGTGATTTGTACCACGAAGTATCGGAGTATGATCCACAAAGCGTCGTAGGGAAACAACCGTTTGTTAAGCGTTTAAAACAAAAAGGCAGGAATCGCTTCCTGCCTTTGGGGTTGTGTCGCGGAGTAATTAACCTATTACTTCATACAGTCGGGTTTCGCCGGCAATCACCTGTCCGCTTGCTAACAGATTCAAACCGCCAAAATCATCACTGTTGCTTACCACAACAGGACTGATCATGGATCGTGCATTGGCATTAAGGAATTCAAGATCCATTTCCAGCACCGGCTGGCCAGCAACGACCGTTGCGCCCTCTTCGACTAAGCGTGTGAAACCTTTACCACCTAATGCCACGGTGTCCAGGCCCATATGCACCACGATTTCAACGCCATTATCCGTTTCAAGGCAGAACGCATGATTGGTGGTGAAGATCTTCACAATGGTTCCCGCAATCGGCGCAACCACCCGCTTATCGGTAGGCTTGATCGCTAAACCTTCGCCAACGGCTTTGCTAGCGAAAGCTTCATCCGGCACTGCATCCAGAGCCACAACCTCACCGCTGACTGGTGAGACCAGTGTGGCAATGACTTTTTTATCGCTGTTCAATACGGCTTGCGGCTTAGTCTCTGTCGCCGCTGGCGCGCTACTATTACTCGCTGCGGCAGCCACCGGACCTTTGGTCAGCACGCGTTTCATCGCAGAAGCAATGCTTTCAGCTTGCGTCCCTACAATGATTTGTACGCTTTGCTTATTCAGACGAATCACGCCCGATGCGCCAAGACGTTTAGCCACACCTTCATTGATTTGTGCAGAATCTTTCACATTTAAACGTAGACGCGTAATACACGCATCGATAGCTGTCAGGTTTTCAGAACCGCCAATCGCACCGATATAGCGGCGTGCCAGAGACTCCGTCGCGTTTTCGCCATCGCCCGTTTTATCAACGTTAACGTCGTAGCCATCCGTCTCATCACCCGCAACGGCTAATTCACGGCCAGGCGTCATCAGGTTGAACTTCAGGATAGTGAAGCGGAATACCACGTAGTAAAGGGCAAAGAAGACCAGGCCTTGTGGGATCAGCATGTACCAGTGAGTGGCTAATGGGTTACGGGTTGAAAGCACCATATCCACTAAACCGGCACTGAAACCAAAGCCCGCAATCCAATGCATGCTCGCGGCGATGAAAACAGAAATACCGGTTAATACGGCATGGATGAAAAACAGTACCGGCGCCACAAACATGAAGGAGAATTCCAACGGTTCGGTAATTCCGGTAAAGAAGGCTGCAAACGCAGCTGCCAGCATGATCCCGCCAACTTTGGCGCGGTTCTCTGGGCGTGCACAGTGAAAAATTGCCAGCGCGGCGCCCGGCAAGCCGAACATCATGATCGGGAAGAAGCCCGCTTGATAGCGACCTGTGATACCCACTGTTGCGCTGCCATCAGCCAGAGATTGCGCACCGCCAAGGAATTTAGGGATATCGTTAATGCCTGCAACATCAAACCAGAAAACCGAGTTCAATGCATGATGCAGGCCAACCGGAATCAATAAGCGGTTAAAGAAGGCGTAAACCCCTGCACCGATCGAGCCAAGTTTTTGTATGTGCTCACCAAAGCTGACCAGGCCACCAAAAATAATCGGCCAGATGTACATTAAAATGAACGCGACCAGAATCATCAGGAAGGAGACCAGAATGGGCACCAGACGACGACCGCTGAAGAAAGAAAGGGCTTTAGGCAACTCAACATGGCTGAAGCGGTTATAGACTTCGGCCGATAAGATACCGACAAGAATGCCGACAAACTGGTTATTTATTTTGCCAAATGCAGCGGGAACTTGTTCCACGGGCATTTTCTGAATCATTGCTACCGCAGCGGGTGAACAAAGCGTGGTAACGACGAGGAAACCGACAAAACCGGTCAGAGCGGCTGCACCATCTTTATCTTTCGACATGCCGTACGCTACACCAATCGCGAACAGCACAGACATATTTTCGATAATGGCAGCACCCGATTTGATCAACAACGCTGCTAGCGCATTACTTGCGCCCCAGCTGTCAGGATCAAGCCAGTAACCAACCCCCATTAATATCGCTGCCGCTGGCAGGGTTGCTACCGGCACCATGAGTGCGCGGCCAACCTTCTGTAAATAACCTAACATTTGCCCTTCCCCCTATGAGACACGCTTATTGCTTTGTTGCCGCTTACTCTTTTTTTGTCAGCAACAAAGATCTGTAATAACACTTTTGGTCACGCTGCGAGTGTAATGATAAATTAATTCGCCTCGCAAATTAAAACCGCGCTTTCTGTGATTTTTATCACCAAAAAACGTCTCTTGATGCAGCTGCGTCTGGCTATCACGCCAAACTTATTTTATGATCCAAAATATCAAGGCGCAGAATTACCATGGCGATAACGCGTAATCAGTTTAGGCTGATTATTAGCACAACGGTACAGCGTCTAACCTTTCCCAATTCTTTAATATTGAGGTGAAACATGAGACTGATTCCTTTAGCCACGCCGACCCAAGTAGGCAAGTGGGCTGCACGTCATATCGTCAACCGCATCAATGCCTTTAATCCAAGCGCCGATCGCCCTTTCGTTCTCGGCTTACCTACCGGCGGAACGCCGCTAGAAGCGTATAAACATCTTATTGAGATGCATAAATCGGGCCAGGTTAGTTTCAAGCACGTAGTGACGTTCAACATGGACGAATATGTTGGCTTACCGAAAGAGCACCCAGAAAGCTATCACAGTTTCATGTACCGTAACTTTTTCGATCACGTTGATATTCAAACAGAAAACATCAACCTTCTGAATGGCAATGCGCCTGACATTGACGCAGAATGTCGCCAGTATGAAGAGAAAATTCGTGCGCTGGGTAAAATTCATCTGTTTATGGGCGGCGTCGGCAACGACGGACACATTGCCTTTAACGAACCAGCCTCTTCTTTGGCTTCCCGCACGCGTATCAAAACGCTGACACACGATACGCGCGTTGCCAATTCACGCTTCTTCAACGGCGATGTTGATCAGGTGCCAAAATACGCCCTGACTGTAGGTGTTGGCACGTTACTGGATGCCGAAGAAGTCATGATTTTAGTGACGGGCCATGTCAAAGCGCAGGCGCTGCAAGCGGCAGTTGAAGGCAACGTTAACCACATGTGGACCATTAGCTGTCTGCAACTGCATGCAAAATCCGTTGTGGTTTGTGATGAGCCCTCCACGATGGAATTAAAAGTGAAAACGGTTAAATATTTCCGCGAGATGGAAGCGGAAAATATGAAAGGTGTTTAAGACTACGTTGTAGATGTCTGCTGTTGCCCTTAAATCAAAGCAGGCCTAGCCGGGAGAAGAAAGATGTATGCATTAGTTAACGGTCGTATTTACAGCGGCCATGAGATTTTGGACAACCACGCAGTGGTTATTGCTGAGGGTAAGATTGAGCGTGTTTGCTCTCACGAGGCGCTGCCCGCAGATATTGAGCAGCGCGATGTCTCAGGTGCCATCATCGCTCCCGGTTTTATCGATCTACAGCTGAATGGTTGCGGCGGCGTGCAGTTTAATGACGACATTGATGCGCTCAGCATTCAAACGCTGGAAATTATGCAGCGCGCCAATGAAAAATCGGGTTGTACCAGCTACCTTCCTACCTTGATTACCAGCAGCGATGCGTTGATGAAGCGCGCCATTGAAACCATGCGTGCTTATCTAAACAAGCATCAGCATCAGGCGCTGGGATTGCATCTTGAAGGTCCGTGGTTAAGCACGGCGAAAAAAGGCACCCATAATCCTGCGCTGATCCGTTTGCCCGATCCTGAAATGGTGCAATTCCTGTGTGATAACGCAGACGTCATCACCAAAGTGACTTTGGCACCTGAAAACGCCGGTAGCGATGTCATTCGTCAACTGACTGATGCGGGTATTATTGTCTCTGCAGGCCACTCAAACGCGACCTATGAAGAAGCCAAAACAGGTTTTTCAGCGGGTGTGACCTTTGCGACGCATCTCTATAATGCCATGCCTGTTTTTGCTGGTCGTGAGCCTGGTCTTATCGGTGCGCTGTTTGATTCGCCTGATGTATACTGCGGCATTATTGCCGATGGTTTACATGTTCATTACGCTAATGTGCGTAATGCAAAACGGATTAAAGGCGACAAACTGGTGTTAGTGTCCGATGCCACCGCACCGGCTGGCGCAGACATCGATAAATTTATTTTTGCAGGTAAAACAATATACTATCGTAACGGCCTGTGCGTGGATGAGAATGGCACGCTGAGTGGTTCAGCATTAACCATGATTGATGCCGTGCGAAATAGCGTCGAACATGTCGGCATTGCATTGGATGAGGCGTTGCGTATGGCGACACTTTATCCTGCACGGGCAATGGGCGTGGAAAAACAGTTGGGCACGATCGAAGCAGGAAAAATCGCAAACCTGACTGTGTTTACACGCGACTTTAAAATCACTAAGACGTTTGTCAACGGAGACGACGTCCTGAGCGAGTAAGCACTGAATGACCACTGGCGGCCAGACACAAATAGGAAATGTCGATCTTGTCAAACAACTCAATAGCGCGGCCGTTTATCGGCTAATCGATCAACAAGGGCCGATTTCGCGCATTCAAATTGCCGAATTGAGTCAGCTTGCGCCCGCCAGCGTCACAAAAATTACCCGCCAACTGATTGAGCGCGGCCTGATTAAAGAGGTGGACCAACAGGCGTCCACCGGCGGGCGCCGCGCGATTTCCATCATCACTGAAACCCGCAACTTTCATACCATCGGCGTGCGTTTGGGCCGTAACGACGCCACGCTAACGCTGTTTGATCTCAGCGGGAAATCACTGGCTCAAGAAGATTATGCGTTGCCGGAACGTACGCAAGAAACGTTGGAGCACGCGCTGCTGAATGCCGTCGCCGCCTTTATTGAACTCCACCAGCGTAAAATCCGTGAGCTGATTGCAATATCGGTGATTCTCCCCGGCTTAGTTGATCCTATAAACGGCGTGATTCGCTATATGCCGCATATTTCAGTCAGCCACTGGCCTCTGGTTGCCAGCCTGAAAAAACGCTTCAACGTGACCAGTTTTGTCGGCCACGATATTCGTAGCCTGGCGCTTGCTGAGCACTATTTCGGTGCAAGTCGTGATTGTGCTGACTCTATTCTGGTGCGTTTACACCGCGGCACTGGCGCAGGCATCATCGCTAACGGACACATCTTTCTGGGTAGCAATGGCAATGTCGGCGAGATTGGTCATATTCAGGTCGATCCTTTGGGCGAGCGCTGCCATTGCGGTAATTTCGGCTGTCTGGAAACCATTGCTGCAAATGGCGCGATCGAAAATCGCGTACGCCATTTATTGAGTCAAGGCTATCCCAGCGTGTTGACGCAAGATGATTGCTGCATGCCTCAGATTTGCAAAGCTGCAAATCAGGGTGATGCGCTGGCATGTGAAGTGATCGAATATGTCGGCCGCTATTTAGGCAAAGCCATCGCGATTGCGATAAACCTGTTTAATCCGCAAAAAGTGGTGCTGGCAGGTGAAATCACCGATGCGGAGAAAGTGCTGCTGCCCGCGATTGAAGGGTGTATCAATACTCAAGCACTTAAAGCGTTTCGCAAAAATTTACCGGTGGTGCGCTCACAGTTGGATCACCAATCTGCCATTGGCGCTTTTGCGCTGGCAAAACGTGCCATGCTCAATGGCATCCTGCTGCAACATCTTCTCGAAGACTAAGTCGAGCCTGCCAATCTGGCGGGCTGCATCGGAACGAAACTATGACAATTAAAAACGTAATCTGTGATATCGACGGCGTGCTGATGCACGACAATACCGCTGTGCCCGGCGCTAAAGAGTTTTTACAACGCATCGTGCAAAAAGAGATGCCGCTGGTGGTACTCACCAATTATCCCTCACAAACCGGTCAGGATTTGGCTAACCGCTTTGCCTCGGCAGGTATTGATGTACCGGATTCGGTTTTTTATACCTCAGCAATGGCCACTGCAGATTTCTTGCGTCGTCAGGAAGGCAAAAAAGCCTACGTTATCGGTGAAGGTGCGTTGATTCATGAGCTTTATAAAGCGGGATTCACGATCACTGACGTCAATCCCGATTTTGTTATCGTGGGTGAAACCCGTTCGTTCAACTGGGATATGATGCATAAAGCCGCTTTTTTTGTTGCCAGTGGCGCACGCTTTATTGCAACCAATCCAGATACGCATGCACGAGGATTTGTCCCGGCCTGTGGCGCGCTTTGCGCAGGCATTGAGAAGATTTCTGGCCGCCGCCCTTTCTACGTGGGTAAGCCAAGCCCCTATATCATGCGTGCTGCACTCAATAAAATGCAGGCTCACTCCGAAGAGACGGTGATTGTCGGAGATAATTTGCGTACCGATATTCTGGCAGGCTTTCAGGCGGGACTTGAAACGATACTGGTGCTTTCTGGTGTTTCAACCTTGAGTGATATTGATGCCATGCCTTTCCGTCCAGATTGGATTTATCCTTCTGTGGCCGATATCGACCTGTTCTGATTCATTTTTCTTATGACGCAGCGATAAGAATGTGCGGTGCGTCATCTTTTCTTGCTGAAAACCGCCACACCCGTGATTAAATAACGACCGATTTCGTTATTTAATTATCGATTCATCAATTAAATGGTGATTTTATTGATGAATCCTCAAATATATCGCACTACCAACAATCTTTTTATCAGTAAATCATGATTCCTCTTGCATTGGATGCATGAAATAGCGCATTTTCTTATGCATCAGGCAGCGACAGGCTGCTGCAAACACAAAAGATAACATCGCCGTTAGGTAAGCTCAGGAGTCAGTTATGTGTTCAATTTTTGGTGTGCTGGATCTTAAAACCGATCCTGTTGAGCTGCGCAAAAAAGCGCTGGAATGTTCACGTTTAATGCGTCATCGCGGACCAGATTGGTCAGGTGTCTATGCGGATGACCACGCGATTCTTTCGCATGAACGCCTCTCAATTGTCGACGTCAATAACGGCGCACAGCCGCTGTATAACGCCGACCACACTCACGTGCTGGCTGTTAACGGTGAAATCTATAACCATCAGGCGCTGCGTGCAGAATTAAGCGATCGCTATCAGTTCCAGACCGGGTCTGACTGTGAAGTGATCCTGGCGCTTTATCAGGAAAAAGGCGTCGACTTCCTGGATGATTTGGAAGGCATGTTCGCATTCATCCTGTATGACAGCGTTAAAAACACTTACCTGATTGGCCGCGATCACATCGGTATCATTCCGCTGTATATGGGTAATGATGAGCACGGCAACCTGTATGTCGCGTCTGAAATGAAAGCGCTGGTGCCGGTTTGTCGCTCTATTAAAGAATTCCCGCCGGGAAGCTATCTTTCCAGCACTGACGGAGAAATCCGCCGTTACTGGCAGCGTGACTGGATGGAATATAAAAACGTTGAGCATAACGAAACCGATGCTGCGGGCCTGAAACACGCACTGGAAGAATCAGTGAAAAGCCATTTGATGTCTGACGTTCCTTACGGCGTGTTGCTTTCTGGTGGCCTCGACTCTTCCATTATTTCTGCAGTGACCAAACGTTATGCAGCAAAACGTGTTGAAGATCAGGATAAGAGCGATGCGTGGTGGCCACAGCTGCACTCTTTTGCCGTGGGTCTTGAAGGTTCACCGGATCTGAAAGCAGCGAAAGCTGTGGCCGAACATCTGGGCACCGTGCACCATGAAATTCATTTCACCGTGCAGGAAGGTTTGGATGCCATCCGCGATGTGATTTACCACATTGAAACTTACGATGTCACCACTATCCGCGCGTCTACGCCGATGTATCTGATGTCACGTAAGATCAAAGCGATGGGCATTAAAATGGTGCTGTCGGGTGAAGGTGCAGATGAAGTCTTTGGCGGTTATCTCTACTTCCATAAAGCGCCGAACGCGAAAGAATTCCATGAAGAGAACGTCCGCAAGTTGCTGGCACTGCATATGTTCGACTGCGCGCGTGCTAACAAAGCCATGTCTGCATGGGGCGTGGAAGCGCGTGTCCCCTTCCTGGATAAGAAATTCCTTGATGTCGCCATGCGCATCAACCCGGAAGATAAGCTGTGTGGCAGCAACGGTAAGATGGAAAAACACATTTTGCGTGAATGCTTCTCTTCTTACTTGCCGGAAAGCGTGGCGTGGCGCCAGAAAGAGCAGTTCTCAGATGGCGTGGGCTACAGCTGGATTGACAGTTTGAAAGAAGTTGCTGCGAAGCAAATCAGCGATCAGCAGCTGGCGACGGCGCACTTCCGTTTCCCTTATAACACGCCAAACTCTAAAGAAGCCTATCTCTATCGTGAAATCTTCGAAGAGCTGTTCCCGCTGCCAAGCGCTGCTGAATGTGTACCAGGCGGACCTTCTGTAGCCTGCTCTTCTGCAAAAGCGATTGAGTGGGATGAAGCGTTTAAATCAATGGACGATCCTTCAGGTCGTGCGGTTGGGGTGCATCAATCTGCTTATAAATAAGCAAGATAATTGATTTGAAAATGGGCCCTTTGTGGCCCATTTTTTTTGCCATTCGCCTTGTAAATACTGAATAATTGCCGAATAAACCATCAGCCTGGTTATAAGCCAAACAAACAGGCGCTTTAAGGTAAAAAACGACAAAAAAATTGTTGACGCTGTCTGGTCAACTCCGCATAATGCGCCCCGCAACGCCGATGAAGGTTGCGCGAAAAAAAGATGGCTACGTAGCTCAGCTGGTTAGAGCACAGCACTCATAATGCTGGGGTCACAGGTTCGATTCCCGTCGTAGCCACCATCTTTTTTTGCGGGAGTGGCGAAATTGGTAGACGCACCAGATTTAGGTTCTGGCGCCGCAAGGTGTGCGAGTTCAAGTCTCGCCTCCCGCACCATTTCATGATTCGGCAAGCGTGGATGGGGTATCGCCAAGCGGTAAGGCACCGGCTTTTGATGCCGGCATTCCCTGGTTCGAATCCAGGTACCCCAGCCAATTTTCGAAGTTTCTCGTGGTTGCGAGTCGACGAATGGGATATCGCCAAGCGGTAAGGCACCGGTTTTTGATACCGGCATTCCCTGGTTCGAATCCAGGTATCCCAGCCATCTTCGAAAAAGCAAAGCAATAAACGCAATAAAATTAGGCTACGTAGCTCAGCTGGTTAGAGCACAGCACTCATAATGCTGGGGTCACAGGTTCGATTCCCGTCGTAGCCACCATTTTATTGGGGTGTCGCCAAGCGGTAAGGCACTGGTTTCTGATACCAGCATTCCGGGGTTCGAATCCCTGCACCCCAGCCATATAAAGACAATTTGATTCCCATAATTGGGGTGTCGCCAAGCGGTAAGGCACTGGTTTCTGATACCAGCATTCCGGGGTTCGAATCCCTGCACCCCAGCCAAATTGCATAATAAAGCCCGCTTTTGCGGGCTTTATTGTTTCTGCCTGTTGCAGTTCACCTTTCAATAGCCCCGCGCACACTTACCGCACAGCATCGACATATCAAAAAACGCCTCTACACCCTGAACATTAAAATTCAGAAGTGTAATGTCCGTATATCCAGAGGCGCCAGATTTCAACGCGTTTCATCCTCTACGCAGATCCACCCATTATTTCGTTGTCATTACAGCCCTAATGCATAACGCAGCGCCTGACGTTTTAACACGCCAGAATGCTCTGCAGCGATCAACCCAAGGTTACGTATAAATTTAAGCGGTGGCAGGTGATTGCTAAAGGCGAAATAGAACAGATCCATGCCGCTTTGCATCAACAAATTATCGTTGCGTCGTTGTCGTTGATAACGTAACAGCACGCGTTCAGAGGCCCAATCTTCTGCCTGACTGCGCGATTCGCTCAACACATCAATTAAGGCGTCAATATCGCGATAACCAAGGTTTACGCCCTGTCCTGCCAGCGGATTAATGGTATGTGCTGCATCACCTACCAACGCTAACCCCGGTAGAACATAGCGAGAAGCATGACGGCGTACCAGCGGAAAACCGCCTGCAGCGTGCGCTTTAAAGCGGCCTAAACGCGCAGGGAAATGGGCAGCAATCTCTTTTTCTAGCTGTGGCAGTGCCATCGTCTGTAATTGACGAATGCGCGTTGGCGAGTCATACCAAACCAGCGAAGCATGATTACCATAGAGCGGCAAAAAAGCACGTGGGCCTTGTGGAGTAAAGTGCTGCCATGTTGTATCGCCTGCTGGGTGTTCACAAGTTACACCAATCAATAAACATGACTGCGCATAACTCCAGCCATGAATACCAATGCCCGACATCTGCCGCACCTGCGAATTGGCACCATCTGCGCCCACCACCAAACGCGCATGCAAAGTTTGGCTATTATCGAGATTCAGCCGCCAGCCGCCATTTTCTTCTTGTAGATGTTCTAACGTTGCCGGTGAGATCAGCGTAACCTCCAGCTGCTGCATCCGCTCCCATAAAGCCCGCTGCAAAACACCGTTTTCCACCATAAAACCTAATTCTGGCAATCCCAGCGACACCGCATCAAAATTGACCTGCGCGGTTTGCCATTCCCAGGTTTCTAACTTGCGATACGGCGCACAGCGCATGGCCTCAATACGTGACCAGACATCAAGCTGCTTTAGCATGGCTACAGAAGAAGAACCAATGGCAGAAATACGAATATCAGGCTCGCTGTCAGCCACAAACGGTGCCGGCTCCGCGCGCTCAATCACTGCTACGCGAAATTTTTCCAGCGCCAATCCGCAAGCCAGTGCTGCTCCGACCATGCCACCGCCGACCACCACGACATCAAACTGATTATCCTGCATTGCTCATATCCTTTTACTTTTCTCCGCCAGCTTCAGCAGCGAGCGGGACCGATTAAGCAAAGTGTACCGGAAAAAATCCGGCACGATCAGAAAAGCCCTTAGGCTGGTCACAACAGCATCAAAGCATTACAATACGCGCCCTGCACTTCACTGCTCTGAATCAATGGCTAGTTCGATGACAAAAAAACTGCATATCAAAACCTGGGGATGTCAGATGAATGAGTACGATTCATCTAAGATGTCTGACCTGCTGAACAGTACGCATGGCTACACGCTGACTGAGGAAGCTGAAGAGGCGGATATCCTGCTGCTTAACACCTGCTCTATCCGAGAGAAAGCGCAGGAGAAGGTTTTCCACCAGTTGGGCCGCTGGAAAAAGTTAAAAGAGCGCAACCCTGATTTGATCATCGGCGTCGGCGGTTGCGTAGCGTCACAGGAAGGGGATCATATTCGCCAGCGCGCGCCTTGCGTGGATATCGTATTTGGTCCACAAACCCTGCATCGCCTGCCAGAAATGATTAACACCGTACGCGGAAGCAAAAGCCCGGTTGTTGATATCAGCTTTCCTGAAATTGAGAAATTTGATCGTCTGCCAGAACCGCGTGCAGAAGGCCCAACCGCCTTCGTTTCCATCATGGAAGGCTGCAACAAATATTGTACTTTCTGTGTGGTGCCTTATACCCGCGGCGAGGAAGTAAGCCGTCCGAGCGACGACATTTTGTTGGAAATTGCCCAACTGGCTGCGCAAGGTGTTCGCGAAGTCAACCTGCTGGGTCAAAATGTTAACGCCTATCGTGGCGCAGCCTTTGATGGTGATGTCTGCACTTTTGCAGAGTTATTGCGTCTGGTTGCTGCTATCGACGGCATTGACCGTATTCGCTTCACCACCAGCCATCCCATCGAATTTACCGATGACATCATCGAGGTTTATCGCGATACACCGGAACTGGTGAGCTTCCTGCATTTGCCGGTGCAAAGCGGTGCTGATCGTATTCTCACACTGATGAAACGTGCGCATACCGCACTGGAGTACAAAGCGATTATCCGTAAGCTGCGCGCGGCACGCCCGGAGATTGAGATTAGCTCTGACTTTATCATCGGCTTCCCTGGCGAAACGCAGCAGGACTTCGAGCAGACCATGAAGCTGATTGGCGACATCAACTTCGACATGAGCTATAGCTTTATTTATTCTGCACGTCCCGGCACGCCAGCGGCGGACTTGCCCGATGACGTCAGCGAAGAAGAGAAAAAGCAGCGTCTGTGGATTCTGCAAGATCGTATTAACCAGCAGGCACTGGCCATCAGCCGCCGTATGCTGGGCAGCGTGCAACGCATTCTGGTTGAAGGCATCTCGCGTAAGAACGTGATGGAACTGACGGGACGCACTGAAAACAACCGCGTGGTTAACTTCGAGTGCTCGCCAGAGATGATAGGCAAATTTGTCGATGTCGAGATTGTCGACGTCTATACCAATTCGCTGCGTGGCAAACTGGTCCGCACTGAGGATGAGATGGGTCTACGCGTTGTTGAAAGCCCGGCGTCGGTCATTGCGCGTACGCGTAAAGAGAACGAAATCGGCGTAGGTACTTTCCAGCCTTGATCCCTGCTTTACTTTGCGGCAGCGCGCGCAGTGCTGCCGCCAAATTCAGTTTGTTGCACTTGGTTTCTGAAAGAGCCGCCCAAATATCTTTTCTGAAGCTTGCGTCCAGGCTTTACGACATAAATAATTTCGTTATGGCGCATTCGTTTAAGCCAAACGGTGCGTCAAACCCTCATTTCAACTGGCCCTCAGTGACCCAAAGGATTCGTTTGAATATCGAAACTCGTGAAATCGCCCTTGAACCGGCCGATAACCGCCGTCTGATGAGCCTGTGTGGTCCATTTGATGACAATATTAAACAACTGGAACGTCGTTTGGGCATTGAAATCAATCGCCGTGACAATGCCTTCAAGTTAGTTGGACGCGCGCTGTGCGTGAACGCGGCGGCAGATATCCTTAAAACGCTCTACGTTGACACGGCCCCCGTTCGCGGTGATATCCCCGATATCGAGCCAGAAAAAATTCACCTGGCGATCAAAGAGAGTCGCGTACTGGAACAAACCGCAGAAAGCGTGCCTGATTTTGGCAAAGCGGTGAACATCAAAACGAAACGTGGCGTCATTAAGCCGCGTACGCCTAATCAGGCGCAGTACATCGCGAATATCCTCGACCATGACATCACCTTCGGCGTCGGCCCGGCGGGTACCGGTAAAACCTATCTGGCGGTGGCTGCTGCAGTTGACGCGCTGGAGCGTCAGGAAATCCGTCGTATTCTGCTGACGCGCCCCGCCGTGGAAGCGGGTGAAAAACTGGGTTTTCTGCCAGGCGATCTCAGCCAGAAAGTTGATCCTTACCTGCGCCCTCTTTATGACGCGCTGTTTGAGATGCTGGGCTTTGAACGCGTTGAAAAGCTGATGGAGCGCAACGTTATCGAAGTCGCGCCGCTGGCTTACATGCGTGGCCGTACGCTCAATGATGCGTTCATCATCCTGGATGAGAGCCAGAACACCACCATCGAACAGATGAAAATGTTCCTGACGCGTATCGGCTTTAATTCAAAAGCGGTGATTACCGGCGACGTCACGCAGATAGACTTGCCGCGTCACACCAAATCTGGCCTGCGCCACGCAATTGAGGTGCTTTCAGAAGTGGAAGAGATCAGTTTCAACTTCTTCCATAGCGAAGACGTTGTCCGTCATCCCGTGGTCGCACGCATCGTTGTCGCCTATGAAGCCTGGGAAGAAGCCGATCAAAAACGTCGCGATCAACAGGCTGAAGAGCGTAAACGTGAAGCGCTGGCGGCGCATGTTGCCGCGCAGGAGAGCAAATGAGTTCGGTAATTCTTGATCTTCAACTCGCCTGCGAGCACACCACGGGCTTGCCGGAAGAAGCACAGTTCCAGCGTTGGCTGGAAGCGGCGGTTATGCCCTTTCAACCAGAAAGTGAAGTCACTATTCGTCTGGTTGATGAAGCAGAAAGTCATGAGCTTAATCTGACTTATCGCGGTAAAGATAAGCCGACCAATGTGCTGTCATTTCCGTTTGAAGCCCCACCCGGTATTGAATTGCCGCTGCTTGGCGATCTGATTATTTGTCGTCAGGTTGTCGAGCAAGAGGCTGCTGAACAAGGCAAAACTGTTGAAGCGCATTGGGCGCATATGGTGGTACACGGTACGCTGCATTTGTTGGGCTATGACCACATTGAAGACGAAGAAGCCGAAGAAATGGAAGGAATCGAGACCGAGATAATGCTTGCTCTTGGGTATCCCGATCCGTACATTTCGGAGAAAGAAGACGCTTGAGCCTTTGGTTCAGGTCATCCTGCTGTTGGCACTAACGCCGGCAGTTTTATTTTCTTATCAGAGAGATCGACAAAAACCGCCATGAGCGATGACCATTCTCAAAACAGCGATGCACCCAGTAGTAAAAAGGGATTTTTTTCCCTGTTGATCAACCAACTGTTTCACGGTGAACCAAAAAGCCGTGACGAACTGCTGGAGCTGATCCGCGATTCCAATCATAAAGACCTGATCGATCAGGATACCCGCGACATGCTCGAAGGTGTATTGGACATTGCAGAACAGCGCGTGCGTGACATCATGATTCCACGCTCGCAAATGATCACTCTCAAACGCAATCAGAACCTCGAAGAGTGCCTTGAGCTCATTATCGAATCCGCGCATTCGCGTTTTCCAGTAATCAGCGAAGACAAAGATCATGTCGAAGGCATCTTAATGGCAAAAGATTTGCTGCCATTTATGAGCAGTGAATCAGAACCGTTCAGCATGGAAAAAGTGCTGCGTCCTGCGGTTGTGGTGCCTGAGAGTAAGCGCGTTGACCGCATGCTGAAAGAATTTCGCTCGCAGCGTTATCACATGGCGATTGTCATCGATGAGTTTGGTGGTGTTTCAGGTTTAGTCACCATTGAAGACATTCTTGAGTTGATCGTGGGTGAGATTGAAGACGAGTATGACGAAGAAGAAGATCGTGATATTCGCCAGCTAAACCGTCAAACCTTCACTGTGCGTGCATTGACGCCAATAGAAGATTTTAACGAGGTGTTTGCCACGCAGTTCAGCGATGATGAAGTCGACACCATCGGTGGACTGGTGATGCAGGGATTCGGCCACCTTCCCGCACGTGGGGAAAGTATTGACATTGATGGTTACCATTTCAAAGTCGCGATGGCTGACAGCCGCCGTATCATCCAGGTTCACGTAACAATTCCGGAAAATTCGCCGCTACCTCACTTGGATGACGAATAAGTTTATGGTTTTAGCCTCTCTCTACTCGCGTCAGCGGGTACGCCTTCTGCTGGCTTTAATTATGGGTGCCTTTGGCACCCTCGCCTTTTCCCCTTATGATTTTTGGCCTGCTGCGCTGCTTTCGCTGTGTGGCCTGCAGCTCCTGACGCTCAATCGAACCAGCCCGCAGGCTACAGTCATCGGCTTCGTTTGGGGTTTTGGTCTGTTTGGTAGCGGCATAAACTGGGTTTACGTCAGCATCGCGACCTTTGGTGGCATGCCAGGACCGGTGAATATTTTCTTGGTGGTTCTGCTGGCCGCCTATTTAGCTATCTACCCCGCATTATTTGCAGGTTTGCTCAATCGATTTTGGCCGCGCGCTACATTGTGGCGTCTGGCGCTAGCCGCACCAGCATTGTGGCAAATCACTGAGTTCTTACGCGGTTGGGTGCTAACTGGCTTCCCTTGGCTGCAATTTGGTTACAGCCAGATTGATGGTCCGCTGAAAGGGCTTGCTCCGCTGGCGGGGGTAGAAACGCTGACCTTCCTGCTGATGATTATTGCTGGCCTGCTGGTGCATGCTCTGCAACAACGCAGCGGTAAAAGCCTGATCGCCGGCTTGATATTACTGGCACTGCCTTGGCCTCTACGCTACATCCAGTGGGTTCAACCGCTGCCTCAGCGCAGCGTTGAAGTGGCTTTAGTACAAGGTAATATCCCGCAGTCGATGAAGTGGGATCCTCAGCAATTACTGAATACGCTACGCGTTTACACCAGCCTGAGTCAGCCGCTGATGGGCAAAGCGCCGATCATTATTTGGCCTGAGTCTGCTATCACTGATTTAGAAAGCAACCAGCAAGCGTTTTTGCGTTCACTTGATGATGAATTACACCAGCGTGGCAGCGCATTGATTACCGGCATCGTTGATTCACGTCTGGAGCAGAACCGCTACCACGACTACAACACAGTAATCGCGTTGGGTGGAGAACAGCCTTATAACTACTTCAGCGCCAATCGTTATCAAAAAAACCATTTGGTTCCCTTTGGCGAATTCGTGCCGCTGGCTGATTTACTCCGCCCGCTGGCGCCGTTCTTTGATCTGCCAATGTCCTCTTTCAGTCGCGGTGCCTATATTCAACCGCAACTGAGCGTGGCGGGCTACCACCTTACTAGCGCGATTTGCTATGAAATTGTGCTGGGCGAACAGGTACGCGCCAATTTACGTCCCGATACTGATTTCCTGTTAACGGTATCCAATGACGCATGGTTTGGGCACTCAATCGGCCCGTGGCAGCATTTCCAGATGGCGCGAATGCGTGCATTGGAATTAGGCCGCCCGCTGTTACGTAGCACCAATAATGGCGTGACCGCAGTAGTGAATGCCAATGGCGATGTTGAGAAGATGCTGTCGCAGTTTACCCGCGGCGTATTAACTGAAAAAGTCACGCCCACTACCGGTGAAACACCTTATGCACGCGCTGGCGTTTGGCCAGTCTGGATATTAACGGCCTTAGCGGCGCTTATTGCTGTTATCCGCCGTCGGCGTTAGGTTTATCTCAACGCAAAACGGCGAAGGCTCCCTCGCCGTTTTTTCTTCTCATAATCTCTGTATCCCACCTTTTTTCGTCACCCTCCGCTGCCAATGTCTCTGCATCCTCATCGACTCGATCGCGCTTTCTGGCACGATGATTGCTATTTAACTCAGGAGTTTTCGCAGACATACCATTTGATGACGCGTTGTCAGGCCGTCTGCACCAAAAGAAATCAATCCCGCGCACCGCTATCGCGCATGGATGTGTTTTTGCCTTTTTTTGGTGCGAATCGCCTCGCAAAAAAGAAACTTTTTTGTTTCATCACGTTAACAATCCGCTATGTTAGTGACTATTCTGAGCGCGCTTGCGCTGTGGGATGACCAGAAAAGCAGCAGAAAATACACACAACATCATAATCAGCACAGGATAAATTCTGTGCAATTTCCATACGAAGGAGTTGGAACATGCAGATACGCAAAGTGGCATTATCTCTTCTGCTGTTAAGCGCAGCAGCTGGAGCGGCCCAAGCGGAAGATCTCAGCGGCACCCTGAAAAAGATTAATGACAATGATGTCATTGTCGTCGGGCACCGTGAATCATCAGTTCCCTTTTCTTACTATGACAACCAGCAAAAAGTCGTCGGTTATTCTCAGGCTTATTCCAACGCCATTGTAGAAGCCATCAAAGCGAAGCTGAACAAGCCTGACCTGCAGGTCAAAATGATCCCTATCACTTCACAAAACCGTATCCCTCTGTTACAGAACGGGACTTACGATTTTGAGTGTGGATCAACTACCAACAACCTTGAGCGTCAGAAACAGGCCGCCTTCTCCGATACCATTTTTGTGATCGGCACGCGCCTGCTGGTGAAAAAAGGCGGTCCGATTAAAGATTTCACCGACCTCAAAGGCAAAACTGTGGTCGTGACATCCGGTACGACTTCTGAAGTTCTGCTGCATAAGCTGAACGATGAGAAGAAAATGGAAATGCGCATTATCAGCGCTAAAGATCACGGTGATTCTTTCCGCACGCTGGAAACCGGTCGCGCTGTGGCCTTCATGATGGACGATGCACTACTGGCAGGCGAACGTGCAAAAGCGAAGAAACCTGATAACTGGGAAATTTTAGGCACGCCGCAATCGAAAGAAGCTTATGGCTGCATGCTGCGTAAAGAAGATCCACAGTTCAAAACCTTGGTGGATGACACCATCGTTAAAGCGCAGTCTTCTGGTCAGGCAGAAAAATGGTTTGATACCTGGTTCAAGCAGCCGATCCCACCAAAGAATTTGAACATGAACTTTGCGTTGTCTGATGACATGAAAGCCCTGTTTAAAGAGCCTAATGACAAGGCACTGAATTAACAATGATAACAAGGGCAGCCGCGCTGCCCTCTCGATTGCTGAAACCGCGGCATGGACAGACAAACCTGTAACAGGTCGTTCCCCTGAAACAGGCAGTAAAAGCCGTTCATCAATCTTCAGGGTAGCTTAGCTACCCTTTTTTACCGGAGCTCGTTATGGGTATCGATTGGAACTGGGGCATTTTTCTCGAACAGGCCCCGTTCGGTAACACGACCTACCTTGGCTGGCTGTGGTCCGGTTTTCAGGTGACGATCGCCGTCTCCTGTTGTGCCTGGATTATCGCCTTCTGTGTAGGATCATTTTTCGGCATTCTGCGCACTGTACCCAATCGTCTGTTGTCGACCATTGGTACGTGCTACGTGGAACTGTTTCGTAATATCCCACTCATCGTTCAGTTTTTCTTCTGGTACTTGGTGGCACCGGAACTGGTGGGTGAAAACTTAGGGATGTGGTTTAAAGCCGAGCTGGATCCCAACATCCAATTTTTCATCTCCTCTACGATCTGTCTTGGCCTGTTTACCGCGGCCCGCGTCTGCGAGCAGGTACGAGCGGCGATTCAGTCGCTGCCAAGCGGACAAAAAAATGCCGGTTTGGCGATGGGGCTAACCCTGCCGCAAACCTATCGTTATGTGTTACTGCCGAATGCGTATCGCGTGATTGTGCCGCCGATGACATCGGAAATGCTTAACCTAGTGAAGAACTCAGCTATCGCTTCAACTATTGGCTTGGTAGATATGGCTGCACAGGCGGGCAAACTGCTCGACTATTCCGCACACGCTTATGAATCCTTTACGGCTATTACGCTGGCCTACGTGGCGATTAACCTGGTGATCATGCTGTTGATGAGTTTTGTAGAGCGCAAAGTGCGTCTGCCTGGCAATGTAGGAGGGAAATAATGTACGAATTTGACTGGAGCTCCATTGCTCCCAGCCTGCCCTACCTGCTAAACGGTTTGGTTATCACGTTCAAAATCACCCTCACCGCGGTGATCTTCGGCATTATCTGGGGCACCTTGCTGGCAGTAATGCGTTTATCTACTTTCAAGCCCATCAGCTGGTTCGCCAAACTTTACGTCAACCTGTTTCGCTCAGTGCCGTTGGTGATGGTGCTGCTGTGGTTTTATCTGGTGGTGCCGAGCTTCTTACAGCAGGTTCTGGGGATATCGCCGAAAACCGATATTCGCCTGATTTCGGCAATGGTGGCTTTTTCACTGTTCGAAGCCGCTTATTATTCAGAAATTATCCGTGCCGGGATCATTAGTATCTCACGCGGTCAGGGTAATGCGGCGTTGGCGCTGGGCATGACGCAATGGCAGTCGATGAAACTTATCATCCTGCCGCAGGCGTTCCGCGCCATGGTACCGCTGCTGCTGACGCAAGGTATCGTGCTGTTTCAGGATACGTCGTTGGTCTATGTCTTGAGCCTGGCTGACTTCTTCCGTACCGCTTCTACCATTGGTGAGCGTGACGGTACCCAGGTTGAAATGGTTCTGTTTGCCGGTCTGGTTTACTTCGTTATCAGCCTGAGCGCGTCGTTGTTGGTCAGTTATCTAAAAAGAAAAAGGACGGTTTAAATGATTAACCTGAAAAATGTTTCTAAGTGGTATGGTCACTTTCAGGTGCTGACCGACTGCTCAACCGAAGTGAAAACCGGTGAAGTGGTGGTGGTCTGCGGACCGTCCGGTTCTGGTAAATCAACCTTGATCAAAACCGTCAATGGGCTGGAGCCGATTCAGCAAGGCAACATCACGGTTAGCGGAACCGAAGTAAACAACAAGAAAACTAACCTGGCCAAGTTACGCAGCCAGATCGGCATGGTGTTTCAGAACTTCGAACTCTTTCCGCACCTCAGCATCATCGATAATTTGGTGCTGGCACAAGTCAAAGTCTTGAAACGTGACAAAGCCGCAGCGCGTGAAAAAGGCCTAAAGCTGTTGACTCGCGTCGGATTGGCAGCACATGCACAAAAATTTCCAGGCCAGCTTTCTGGCGGCCAACAGCAGCGTGTGGCGATTGCCCGCGCGCTCTGCATGGATCCCATTGCCATGCTGTTTGACGAACCGACTTCAGCGCTCGATCCTGAAATGATCAATGAAGTGCTGGACGTGATGGTCGAACTGGCACAGGAAGGCATGACAATGATGGTGGTAACCCACGAAATGGGCTTTGCGCGTAAAGTGGCTAACCGCGTGATCTTTATGGATGAAGGTAAAATTATCGAAGACACCAATAAAGATGACTTCTTTAATAATCCGCAATCCGATCGCGCTAAAGACTTCCTCGCTAAAATCCTGCACTAAAAAACAGGCGGGCTGTGAGGCCCGCCTGTTTTATCAAACATTTAAATTAAGGTTCAAACGGCTGGCGTTGAAACTGATCGTGCCCGCATTCCGGGCAACGTGACAAAGTTTCGGGCGTGTAAATAGCGCGTGTAAAGTGGCACTTTTCACATACCAGATTTCCTAACCCCACCACTTCACCACTTTGATATACGCCATGGTGATGCAGATCCTGAAACACCTCCCGCCACTCCAGCTGGCTCTTATCGGTGATGTCAGCCAACTCTTTCCACACGCTTTCACGAATCACTCGCATAAACACTGAATCACCTAACGGCTCCTCAACTTCAGCATAGCTGCGTGCAAACTCTTCTAAATCTCGCCGAACCGATGAAAGCGCCTGATCGACTTCACCAACGCTGAGGTCACTGCTGGCGAGCAACTGGCTACGTCGTTCAGCAATCAGCGTATCAACGTTACGATCGCCATGGCGAAGGCGCTCGGTCAAAACCGCTAACGACTCGCGATATTCCTGAGCCACTTTGTTCATTTAATTCTCCTTTATGCGCTCAATGCCTGCACTAAGTTTAGACGTTTTGGCATATTTGCCGTGTCGTCTGAGAGACGAATGACAAAAGGGTGAAGGCTCAGGCGCTTTAAGCAGAAATCGCGCCAGCGAAAGTGGGAAGTGTTGTTGATACGCGGCCTTATGGGTATGCTATGCGGATCTTAAAGTAAGCAAAGTGTTATTCATTAAGGACCACAGGCAGCCATGCAAGAGCAATACCGCCCGGAAGAGATTGAATCCCGCGTGCAGCAGCACTGGGATGAAAACGAAACGTTTAAAGTGACTGAGCAGGAAGGTAAAGAGAAATATTATTGCCTCTCCATGTTGCCCTATCCTTCTGGCCGCCTACACATGGGTCACGTTCGTAACTACACCATCGGCGACGTAATCGCGCGTTATCAGCGTATGCTCGGCAAAAACGTGTTACAGCCGATTGGCTGGGATGCGTTTGGTCTGCCTGCAGAAGGTGCAGCGGTAAAAAATAACACCGCACCTGCGCCGTGGACTTACGACAACATCGCCTACATGAAAAACCAGTTAAAACTGCTGGGCTTTGGTTATGACTGGAGCCGTGAGCTAGCGACCTGCCAGCCAGAATATTATCGCTGGGAACAGTGGTTCTTCACCAAGCTGTACGAAAAAGGCCTGGTTTATAAAAAAACGTCGGCGGTGAACTGGTGCCCGAACGACCAAACAGTGCTGGCAAACGAGCAGGTTATTGATGGCTGCTGCTGGCGCTGTGACACCAAAGTTGAGCGCAAAGAAATTCCGCAGTGGTTCGTGAAGATCACCGACTACGCTGAAGAATTACTGAACGATTTGGATACGCTGGAAGATTGGCCTGAGCAGGTCAAAACCATGCAGCGTAACTGGATTGGCCGTTCGGAAGGTGTAGAAATCACTTTTGACGTGGCTAACAGTGAAGAAAAAGTCACCGTCTACACCACGCGTCCAGACACCTTTATCGGTGCGACTTACGTAGCGGTTGCCGCAGGTCACCCTTTAGCCACTCAAGCCTCAGTAAACAACCCGGCTCTGGCTGACTTTATCGCCGAATGTCGCAACACCAAAGTGGCTGAAGCCGATATGGCGACCATGGAGAAAAAAGGCATGGCTACCGGCCTGTCTGTTATCCATCCGCTGACGGGTGAGTCCCTTCCAGTATGGGTCGCTAACTTCGTACTGATGGAATACGGCACCGGTGCGGTCATGGCCGTTCCGGGTCACGATCAGCGCGACTGGGAATTTGCGACCAAGTACGATTTGCAAATCAAGCCGGTTATCCTGAACCTTGATGGCAGCGAGCCTGACGTCAGCGCGGCAGCGATGACTGAAAAAGGCACGCTGTTCAATTCCGGTGAGTTTAGCGGTCTGGATCACGCTGCCGGTTTCAATGCCATTGCTGAAGCGTTAGCAGCGAAAGGCGTTGGCGTACGCAAAGTAAACTATCGTCTGCGTGACTGGGGCGTTTCTCGTCAACGTTACTGGGGTGCGCCAATCCCAATGGTGACGCTGGAAGATGGCACCGTGATGCCAACGCCAGAAGATCAGCTGCCCGTGATTTTGCCGGAAGATGTCGTCATGGATGGCATCACCAGCCCAATCAAAGCCGACCCAGAGTGGGCAAAAACCACGGTAAACGGCCAACCTGCGCTGCGCGAAACCGACACGTTTGACACCTTCATGGAATCGTCGTGGTACTACGCACGTTATACCTGCGCTAACTACAACGAAGGCATGCTTGACCCGGCTGCTGCAAACTATTGGCTGCCGGTTGATCAATATGTGGGTGGTATCGAACACGCCATCATGCACCTGATGTATTTCCGCTTCTTCCACAAATTGCTGCGCGATGCTGGCCTGGTTAACTCGAACGAACCGGCTAAACGCCTGCTGTGTCAAGGCATGGTACTGGCAGATGCGTTTTACTATTTGGGCGTCAATGGCGAGCGCAACTGGGTTTCTCCGGTTGATGTCACCGTTGAGCGTGATGAGAAAGGCCGCATTACTCAGGCTGTTGACAATCAGGGCCGCGAAGTGATTTACGCTGGCATGAGCAAAATGTCGAAGTCGAAAAACAACGGCATTGATCCCCAGCTGATGGTTGAGCGCTATGGTGCGGATACCGTGCGTCTGTTCATGATGTTTGCTTCGCCAGCAGAAATGACACTGGAATGGCAGGAATCAGGCGTCGAAGGGGCTAACCGCTTCCTGAAGCGTGTGTGGAAACTGGTGTTTGATCACACGCAAAAAGGTGCCACTGTGGCGCTGGATGTGGCCAGCCTGGACGATGATCAGAAAGCGCTGCGTCGCGATCTGCATAAAACCATCGCCAAGGTCGCCGATGACATTGGTCGCCGTCAGACGTTTAACACGGCGATCGCGGCTATCATGGAATTGATGAACAAACTGGCGCGCGCGCCGCAGGAGAGCGAACAAGATCGCGCTCTGATGCACGAAGCGCTGCTGGCGGTTACACGTCTGCTTTACCCTTTCACTCCGCATGCGTGCTACGTTCTGTGGCAAACGCTGGGTGGCGAAGGTTCGATTGATGATGCAGTTTGGCCAGTAGCCGATGAAGCGGCAATGGTTGAAGATTCGCTGTTAGTCGTGGTCCAGGTAAACGGTAAAGTGCGTGGTAAAATCACCGTTCCAGCCGATTCAACTCAGGAGCAAGTTCAGGCACGCGCTGCGCAAGAACATTTGGTGGCGAAGTACCTTGACGGCGTGACTATTCGTAAAGTGATTTATGTACCGGGCAAACTGCTTAACCTGGTCGTAGGTTAAGTTCAGGAGGAACTGTGCGACATCCGATTATCAGGCTGTTTGTCACGCTGGCGGTGTTGATCACCGCTGGCTGTGGTTTTCATCCACGCGGCACCACGCAGGTGCCGTCTGAGTTGAAAACGCTGATTGTTAACTCTGGCGATCCTTATGGTCCGCTGACACGTACAGTGCGTCAGCAGCTGCGCCTTAATAACGTCAATATTGTTCAGGACACTAAGCAGAACCGCATCGATATCCCCACGCTGCGTCTTGGCGGAGAAAGGCAAGGTCGTGACACCGCTTCGGTATTTATCAGCGGCACCACCGCAGAATATCAGTTGGTGATGACGGTAACTGCGCAGGTCCTGTTGCCGGGCAAAGGCATCTATCCCATCAGCACCACGGTTTATCGCTCCTTCTTTGATAACCCGAATGCGGCGCTGGCAAAAGATGCCGAGCAGGACTTGATCGTTCAGGAGATGCGTCAACGTGCTGCAGAGCAGTTGGTGCGTAAGCTGCTTACCGTGCATGCTGCGCAAATCAACAACAAAGAGACATTACCTGAATCGTCCATTCCGGTGCCGGGTGAAGATTCAGCGGAAGTGCCCTCTTCCTCTGCTACCAGTTTGCAATGATCAGGATTTATCCTGAACAACTCAGCGCGCAGCTTCGTGAGGGGCTGCGCGCCTGTTATTTGTTAGCCGGTAACGAACCATTGTTGTTGCAGGAGAGTGCCGATGCCATCCGCGTCACCGCGAATGCGCAAGGCTTTGAAGAGCATTTCAGCTTCACGCTGGATGCTCACACCGACTGGGACAGTTTGTTTGTCAGCTGCCAGTCGCTCAGCCTGTTTGCACAACGCCAAACCCTGACGCTACACTTTCCCGAAAATGGCCCCAATGCGGCGATGGCAGAGCAACTGCTCAAGCTGTCTGGCCTGCTGCATGCCGATATTCTGTTGATTTGCCGTCTGGCAAAACTGACCAAAGCACAGGAAAACAGCGCCTGGTTCAAAGCGTTGTCGGCGCACGCTGTGTTAGTACCCTGTCAGACGCCAGAGCAGGCGCAGCTGCCACGTTGGGTTGTTAACCGTGCTAAAGCGATGCAGTTAAACATCGATGACGCTGCCGTGCAGCTGCTGTGTTACTGCTATGAAGGTAATTTGCTGGCGCTGGCACAAGCGCTGGAGCGTTTATCGCTGCAGTGGCCCGACGGCAAACTCACTTTGCCGCGCGTTGAAGAAGCCGTAAGCGATGCCGCACATTTTACCCCTTTTCACTGGGTGGATGCTTTGCTGGCGGGTAAAAGCCGCCGCGCCCTGCATATCCTTCATCAGTTAGAAAAGGAAGATAGCGAAGCGGTAATTTTAATGCGCACGCTGCAACGCGATCTGCTGACATTACTGCACTTGCAGCGCCATCAGACGCAACAGCCGCTGCGCACGCTGATGGATCAGCAACGCATCTGGCAAAATCGTCGCGCTTTGTTTACCGAAGCACTACAAAGACTGGATGCGGTCCGTTTACAGCGCGCCATTCATTTGCTGGCACAGATCGAGATAACCTTAAAGCAAGATTATGGTCAGCCTGTTTGGCCACAGCTCGAAACGTTGTCGTTATTGATTTCCAGCCGCGCCTTTCCAACGAGTTTTGCTCATGTCTGAACTACACGCGCTGTTTGGTGGCACCTTTGACCCGATTCACTTTGGCCATTTGCGCCCTGTTGAAGCATTGGCGCAACAAGTTGGATTAAAACGCATTACCTTGTTACCCAATAACGTGCCGCCACATCGTCCTCAGCCAGAAGCGAATGCCGCACAGCGCGTTGATATGCTGCGTTGCGCTACCGAAACGCTTCCGCTGTTTGAGATTGATACGCGCGAACTGCAACGCGAAACGCCATCGTGGACCGTGGCGACGCTAGAAACCCTGCGCGCTGAGCGTGGCCAACAGCAGCCGCTGGGTTTTATTATTGGCCAGGATTCTTTGCTTACGCTGGCAAAATGGCATCGCTGGCAAGATTTGTTGTCATTGTGTCACCTGCTGGTCTGTAAACGTCCTGGCTATGCCACCGAAATGGATTCGCCCGAAATGCAGGCGTGGCTTGATCACCATATCACGCAGGATGTTCAGCAATTGCATCAACGGGCAGCAGGGTGTATCTGGCTGGCTGAAACGCCGTTGTATAATATTTCCGCTACTGAAATCCGTCAGCGCCGCCATCAGAACCTCGCTTGTGATGATCTTCTGCCTGCCGCCGTTATTGCCTATATCGACCGCGCTGGCTTATATCGCGACTGATTTCCCCATGCTATACTGCGCCGCTTGATTTTTGGCTGCATCATTCCGTACATCATTTAGTCTGTGCATCATTTATTCTGAGCACTATCCGGGCTTTCAGCCGGTCCACCATCACCAGTTTTGAGGGGAACCTTTTGCAAGGTAAAGCACTCCAAGAGTTCGTTATCGATAAAATCGATGATATTAAAGGCCAGGACATCATTGCACTTGATGTGCAAGGTAAATCCAGCATCACCGATTGCATGATTATCTGCACCGGCACCTCGACACGTCATGTCTCTTCGATTGCCGAGCACGTAGCGCAGGAATCTCGCGCAGCGGGTATGGCGCCGCTGTCGGTTGAAGGTAAAAATGCTTCCGATTGGGTCATTGTTGATCTGGGTGAAGTTATTGTGCACATCATGCAGGAAGAGAGTCGCCAGTTGTATGAACTGGAAAAACTCTGGAGCTAACGCGTGAAACTGCAGCTCGTTGCCGTTGGCACCAAAATGCCCGACTGGGTGCAGACCGGTTTCATGGAATATCTGCGTCGCTTTCCCAAAGATATGCCGCTGGAATTGATTGAGGTTCAGGCGGGTAAGCGTGGGAAAAATGCTGACATCAAACGCATTCTTGAAAAAGAAGGTGAAGCGATGTTGGCGGCGGTCGGCAAAGGCAATCGAATTGTTACGCTGGATATCCCCGGACATCCGTGGGAAACGCCACAATTAGCGCAGCAGCTGGAGCGCTGGAAGCAGGATGGACGTGATGTCAGCCTGCTGATTGGCGGCCCGGAAGGTTTAGCGCCCGCCTGCAAAGCTGCGGCCGAGCAGAGTTGGTCGCTTTCAGCATTAACGCTACCCCATCCGCTGGTGCGCGTGCTGGTCGCTGAAAGTCTTTATCGTGCATGGAGCATTACGGCAAATCACCCTTATCATCGTGAATGACCGATAAGCCCACATCAGACCTTACAAGTAGCGGATGAAATTACAAAGCAACGCCTTTCGCGATTATAGCGCCGAACAGAAACTCTTTGTCCGCCGGGCGTTGATCGCTTTCGTCGGTATTTTAGTGCTTTCCTCCGTGCTGGTGGTCAACCTGTACCACCTGCAGATTTTACGTTTCGACGATTACCGTACCCGCTCAAACGAAAACCGCATCAAACTGGTGCCGGTTGCGCCCAGTCGCGGCATCATCTATGACCGCAACGGTACGCCGCTGGCGTCGAACCGCACTATTTATCAGGCTGAGTTAGTACCAGAAAAGGTCGATGATCTTAAACAGACGTTAGAAAAATTACGTCCGGTGCTCGATCTCAGCGACGAAGATCTTGAAGCCTTTGAAAAAGAGCGCAAGCGCTCACGACGCTTTACCTCAATTCCGGTTAAAACCGGCCTGAATGATATTCAGGTTGCCCGCTTTGCGGTTAATCAATATCGCTTTCCCGGCGTCGAAGTCAAAGGCTACCAACGTCGCTACTATCCTTTTGGTCAGACGCTGACGCACGTTGTGGGTTACGTGTCGAAGATCAACGATCGCGATGTCGCTCGCCTTGATAAAGAAGGTAAATGGCCAAACTACGCAGCGACCCATGATATCGGCAAGTTGGGCATCGAAAACTTCTATGAAGATCTGCTGCACGGCAAGACAGGTTATGAAGAAGTTGAAGTAAACAACCGCGGCCGCGTGATTCGTCAGCTGCATGAGGAGTCGCCACAGGCGGGCCGCGACATCTATCTCACCATCGATCTTAAACTGCAGCAGTATATTGAAACGCTGCTGGCGGGAAGCCGCGCGGCGGTCGTGGTTAGCGATCCGCGTACCGGTGAAATATTGGCGATGGTATCAACACCAAGCTATGACCCGAACCTGTTTGTTGATGGCATCTCGTCAAAAGATTATCGCGCCTTGTTGGCCGATGAAAACCGTCCGCTCTACAACCGTGCGATACAAGCGGCTTACCCGCCAGCGTCAACCGTTAAACCCTATGTCGCCGTCTCTGCCTTAAGTGCTGGTGTGATCAATCGTAATACCAGCCTGTTCGATCCAGGTTGGTGGCAACTTCCCGGTTCTGAAAAGCGTTATCGCGACTGGAAAAAATGGGGACATGGCCGCCTCAATGTGACCAAATCGTTGGAAGAATCCGCCGATACCTTTTTCTATCAGGTCGCTTATGACATGGGTATTGACCGCCTTTCCGAATGGATGAATAAGTTTGGTTATGGCCATCGCACCGGTATTGACCTTCCACAGGAAAGCGCGGGCAACATGCCGACGCGCGAATGGAAACAGAAGCGCTTTAAAAAACCGTGGTATCAAGGCGATACCATTCCTGTTGGTATTGGTCAGGGATACTGGACGGCCACGCCCTTGCAGATGAATAAAGCGATGATGATCCTGATTAACGATGGCGAGATTAAAGTGCCGCATATGCTGCGCGCCACACGCGAAGGCCGTACGATTGTGCCTTACCGTCAGGCACCCTCGGCCCCTATTGGCGATATCCATTCGGGTTATTGGGAAATTGCTAAAGACGGCATGTATGGCGTTGCCAATCGCCCAAACGGTACTGCACACAAAAGCTTCGCGGATGCACCTTACAAAATCGCAGCCAAATCAGGTACGGCGCAGGTGTTCGGTTTGAAAGAGAACGAAACGTATAACGCGCATAAAATTGCCGAACGCTTACGTGATCACAAATTGATGACAGCCTTTGCACCCTACGACAAACCACGTGTTGCCGTGACGATCATTCTGGAAAACGGCGGCGCTGGCCCGGCGGTCGGTACCGTGATGCGCCAGATTCTGGATCACATTATGTTAGGTGATAACAATACTGTCCTGCCCGACGCAGCGCCCACGCCGCCCGGCTATGAAGGTGAATAATCATGTCCATGAACGATAGTCCGCAAAAAAGATCGATCTGGACGCGTATCCATATCGATCCATTGTTTATGTTAGTTATTTTAGGTCTGCTGACCTACAGCGCCATCGTTATCTGGAGTGCCAGCGGGCAAGATCCTGGCATGATGGAGCGTAAAATTGGCCAGATTGTCATGGGCCTGGTAATCATGATCGTCCTGGCGCAGGTTCCACCGCGAGTTTATGAAGGCTGGGCGCCTTATCTCTATATTATTTGCGTCATCTTACTGATAGCAGTCGATGCTTTTGGTCAAATCAGTAAAGGTGCGCAACGCTGGCTGGATCTTGGCGTGGTGCGTTTTCAGCCCTCGGAAATCGCTAAAATTGCTGTACCGCTGATGGTGGCGCGTTTTATCAACCGCGACGTCTGCCCGCCTACACTGAAAAATACCGGCATCGCCTTGATTCTAATCTTTGTGCCTACGCTATTGGTCGCGGCGCAGCCTGACCTTGGCACCTCAATTCTGGTGGCGGCATCAGGTTTATTTGTTCTGTTCTTATCCGGTATGAGCTGGAAATTAATTGGTGTCGCAGTATTGCTGGTGGCTGCTTTCATACCTATTTTGTGGTTCTTCCTGATGCATGACTATCAGCGCGACCGCGTGATGATGCTGCTTGATCCCGAGAGTGACCCGCTGGGAGCCGGCTATCATATAATCCAGTCCAAAATCGCCATTGGTTCTGGTGGCCTGCGTGGCAAAGGCTGGCTGGAAGGTACGCAATCACAACTCGAATTTTTACCCGAACGTCATACTGACTTCATCTTTGCGGTGCTGGCAGAAGAATTAGGCCTTGTTGGCGTGCTGGCTTTGCTGGCGCTTTATTTGTTGTTGATCATGCGCGGTTTGATTATCGCAGCACGTGCGCAAACCACGTTTGGCCGCGTGATGGCGGGTGGTTTAATGCTGATTTTATTCGTTTATGTTTTCGTTAACATTGGCATGGTTAGTGGTATCTTACCGGTGGTTGGCGTTCCGTTGCCGTTGGTCAGTTATGGCGGCTCTGCGCTGATCGTACTTATGGCGGGATTCGGCATTGTGATGTCGATCCATACTCACCGAAAAATGTTATCTAAAAGTGTTTAAGAGGCTGCAGATGCGTAAGGATTGGCTTGGCGTTGCACTGGCATCAATGATTTTGGCTGCCTGTTCCACCCCGGAACCGCAAAACAGTGCGCCGCCGCAACCGGCTTATAATGGCCCGGTGGTTGAAATTCCTGGCGTGGAACCGCGTTATGAGCCCGTCAATCCCGGCACCAACCAGGATTACAGCGTCAATGGTAAAACCTACCGCATCAACCAAAATCCTCAGAATTTCAGCGAGATTGGTATAGCGGCCTGGTACGGTGATGAAGCAAAAGGCAACCGCACGGCAACGGGCGAAAGCTACGATCCTGATGCCTTAACGGCAGCCCATCCAACCCTGCCGCTGCCAAGCTATGTTCGTGTAACCAATATCGCCAATGGTCGTCAAATCGTGGTACGCGTTAACGATCGTGGTCCCTATACGCCAGGCCGCGTTATTGACTTGTCGCGTGCCGCAGGAGACCGCCTCAACATTTCCAACAATTCTCGCGTACGCGTTGACTACATTAACGTGGCACCAGATGGCACCCTTTCGGGACCCGGTACCATCGGTACCGTTGTTGCTAAGCAAAGCTACTCCCTTCCGGCTCGCCCTGATTTGAGCGGCGGATCGGTGATGAACGGCGGCAGCGCAGCGCAATCAGAACCCGCTCCGCAAAACGTTGAGGCTATCAGCAACAGCACATTGCAAAGCAGCGATAATATGGGCGCACCGGTTCAAAGCAGCGGCTTTCTTGGCGCCCCTCAACCGCTAGCCAATGGCGTACTGGAGGGCAGCGAGCCGCAGCCCGCTCCAGTAATCGCGACCGCTGCCGCAGCATCTGCTGCCAGCCCTGCCTCATCCAGTAACAGCGCGCATCCGGTGGTCGGCTATGTTGTACAAGTCGGTGCATTAAACGATCCCGCTCGGGCGCAGCAAATGCAAAAAAGCTTAAGCCAGCGCTTTGGTGTGCCCGGCGCCGTTGAAGCTTCAGGCAACGTTTATCGTGTGCAACTTGGCGGGTTTAAAACCCGCGCTGAAGCAGCCGCGTTACAACAGCGACTAAATACCGAGGCACAAATTACGTCGTTCATTACCAGCGCGCGTCACGAAATGTGATGTAAATCACCTTAGTCGTAACGTCTGCTAACAACCCATTCATTAAGCCAGATGCCTGTAAATCAGGCATTTGTTATGATGAGTTATCTTTTTAAACCTTAAAACCACGGATGTTGTAGTCCTATACATGAACACGCTGAAATCATCTCGTTTGCTGAAACGCCTGACAGTGGGATCACTGATCGCTTTCTCTCTCAGCCATGCCGCTATTGCTGATGATGTTAATCTCAAGACTATGATTCCGGGCGTACCGGACATTGATGCCGAAGCTTATGTGCTCATCGATTACCATTCAGGTAAGGTGTTGGCCGAAAAAAATGCTGATGCGCGTCGCGATCCCGCCAGTCTGACCAAAATGATGACCAGCTATGTGATTGGACAAGCGGTTAAATCTGGCAAAATCCATCAGGACGATATTGTTACTGTGGGTCAGGATGCCTGGGCAACCGGTAACCCCGTGTTTAAAGGCTCTTCGTTGATGTTCCTGAAGCCTGGCGATCGTGTTCCAGTTTCACAGCTGACGCGCGGCATTGTGCTGCAATCAGGTAACGATGCTTGTGTGGCGATGGCCGATTACGTTGCCGGCAGCCAGGATGCGTTCGTTAACCTGATGAACAACTACGTAAAAGCCATTGGCCTGACAAACACCCATTTCCAGACGGTTCACGGTTTGGATGCGGAAGGTCAATACAGTTCAGCACGCGATATGGCGAAGATTGGTCAAGCACTGATCCGCGATGTGCCAGATGAATACGCGGTTTATAAAGAAAAAGAATTTACCTTCAACAATATCCGTCAGATGAACCGTAATGGTCTGCTTTGGGACACTAACCTGAATGTTGATGGGATCAAAACCGGTCATACCAACGCAGCGGGCTATAACCTTGTCGCTTCTGCTACCGAAGGCCAGATGCGTTTGATCTCTGCCGTAATGGGTGGGCATACCTATAAAGGTCGTGAAACCGAAAGCAAAAAGTTGCTGACATGGGGCTTCCGTTTCTTTGAAACCGTCGCGCCACTGAAAGCAGGTAAAGAGTTTGCTTCCGAGCCGGTGTGGTTTGGTAACAGCGATCGTGTTCAGCTGGGCGTAGATAAAGATGCCTACCTGACCATTCCACGTGGACGGATGAAAGATCTGAAAGCCAGCTATGTGCTGAACAATACTGAGCTGCACGCACCGCTGCAGAAAAACCAAGTTGTGGGTAGCATTAACTTCCAGCTGGACGGTAAAACCATCGATCAGCGCCCGCTGGTGGTGTTAAACGAAATCACTGAAGGTGGATTCTTCAGCCGTATCGTCGACTACATCAAACTGATGTTCCATCACTGGTTCGGCTAATCTCTGCGGGCGATTGAAAAGTCGCCACAGCGCCCCCATATCACGTTATTATGATGCTCCCGCTCAGGCGGGAGCCTTTTTTATGCACCGGAGTCAATATGAAAACCAAACTGAATGAACTGCTCGAATTCCCTACCCCATTTACCTATAAAGTAATGGGCTTGGCACAACCGGAGCTGGTTGATCAAGTGGTTGAAGTGGTGCAGCGCCATGCGCCCGGCGACTATTCTCCCGAAGTGAAGCCGAGCAGCAAGGGCAACTATCACTCCGTCAATATTACTATTACCGCCACGCACATTGAGCAGGTGGAAAAGCTGTACGAAGAGCTGGGCAAGATCGAAATCGTTCGTATGGTGCTGTAAATGATAACGTCGGCAAAGGGAGTTGGTCTTACTGTTTGCCGACGTTATACTCAGCCTTTCCCCCTTTAGCGGACCCGCGTTTTGTCAGTCGAAACTCTTCTTGTTCGCCAGTTAGGTCTTTGCAACTGGCAATCCACTTCTGAAGCTATGCATCACTATACCGATCAACGTGACGGCAGCAGCCGCGACGAGATTTGGCTGGTGGAGCATGATCCGGTTTTCACGCAAGGTCAGGCAGGCAAAGCGGAACATGTTTTAATGCCAGGCGATATTCCTGTAGTACAAAGCGATCGCGGCGGTCAGGTCACCTATCACGGCCCCGGCCAACAGGTAATGTATGTGCTAATTGACATCAAGCGACGCAAAATTGGCGTCCGCCAACTGGTTACGGCTCTGGAAGAAACGGTGATTGCAACACTCATGCACTTTGGCGTTGAAGCGCGCGCGCGCGCCGATGCACCTGGCGTCTATGTTGGTGATGAAAAAATCTGCTCGCTGGGTTTACGCATTCGCAAAGGCTGCTCATTCCACGGTTTGGCGCTTAATGTCGCCATGGATTTATCGCCTTTTTTGCGTATCAATCCTTGTGGTTATGCAGGAATGAGCATGACGCAACTGCAACATTTTAATCGTGACGTAAGCGTTATCGAGGTTCAGCCTTTGCTGGTAGCGGCATTTGCCCGCCTGTTGAATTATGAAAACGTTGAGTGGCAGACTGAGCCAAACTCAGTAATGCGTTAACTGTGAATGCGTATTTACAAATATGTAACGTTTCAACGCTCAGGATGGCTGCTTCCCGGCCAATCAGATGATATAATTTTTGCACTTTTTTCAAATAAAGTTGAAAGCGCCCTTCTCGATGTGTGAGAAAGCTTTCAAATCGCAATCCGACCGGAACCTGCAGATTTTATGAGTAAACCAATTCAGATGGAACGCGGCGTCAAATATCGTGACGCAGATAAAATGGCGTTGATCCCAGTTAAGACTGTGACCACCGAACGGCAAGAGATGTTGCGTAAGCCGGAATGGATGAAAATCAAGTTGCCTGCGGATTCCAGTCGTATCCAGGGCATTAAAGCGGCAATGCGTAAAAACGGTTTACACTCGGTCTGCGAAGAGGCGTCATGCCCTAACCTCGCCGAATGTTTTAACCACGGTACGGCAACCTTTATGATCCTTGGTGCCATCTGTACCCGCCGCTGCCCATTCTGCGACGTTGCTCATGGCCGCCCTAACGCGCCTGATGCTAATGAACCCGGTAAGCTGGCACAAACCATTGCTGACATGGCGCTGCGTTATGTGGTGATCACTTCCGTTGACCGCGACGATTTGCGTGATGGTGGCGCTCAACATTTTGCCGATTGCATCAGCGCAATTCGTGAAAAAAGTCCTACCATCAAAATCGAAACCCTGGTGCCTGACTTCCGTGGCCGTATGGATCGTGCGCTGGAAATTCTGACTGCTACGCCGCCAGATGTATTTAACCACAATCTGGAAAACGTACCGCGCGTTTACCGTCAGGTGCGTCCTGGCGCTAACTACGACTGGTCGCTCAAACTGCTGGAGCGTTTTAAAGAAGCGCATCCATCTGTTCCGACCAAATCAGGGTTGATGGTCGGTTTAGGCGAGACCAACGCTGAAATCGTGGAAGTGATGCGCGATTTACGTCGCCATGGCGTGACTATGCTTACGCTGGGTCAATATTTGCAGCCAAGTCGTCACCATTTGCCGGTTCAACGTTATGTCAGCCCGGCAGAATTTGATGAGATGAAAGAAGAAGCGATGGCGATGGGCTTTACGCATGCCGCCTGTGGTCCTTTTGTTCGTTCTTCTTATCATGCCGATATGCAGGCTAAAGGCCTGGAAGTTAAGTAACGCTATACAGGTCGTGCCACCTGGTACGGCCTGATTATCCCCTGCCCTTAATCTCTTCAACTAATCTGTCGCTTTATCCGCTGAGGCTATAAGCCATTTTGTCATTTTAATCCTCAGCTGTTTTTATAGGTCAGATTATGGAACCCCTTTCCACCACTTCAGCGTTTCCCGATTGGTTCATACCGGACGATACTGATCACCAGGCTAGCGATATGTTGTCTGGCGGTTCAGACGAAAATCTTGATGCCATAAAAATTCGAACGGCGCCTGTTAACACAACTAACCCAAACCTTACGGCTCACGCGAGTTGCGGCATGGCCGCGCTGGCGACTGCGCTTCATATTGAACAGCGCTATGCTGTTGAGCTAAGCCTCAAGACGCAGATCTCTCAATTAGCGCCTGTTGCGACGACACTCCCTTCATCACTTTATCCTACCGCTGAATTCGTCAACGCCCATGCCTTATCAAATTCAGCAGCATCAGTTTCACAGTCAGAATGGAAGAGTTGCTCAGCTGCTGAAATTGAGCCTCATTCGTCGCTTGCTGCTTTTGAGCCTGAAACGCTTAACCTCATCGGGTCCAGTTTGCTGGAAGTCCCCACACCGCTAAGCGATGTCTACAGTCATCCGATACAAAACACAGAACGTTATCAGCAAACAGTTAAGGATAATGCGAAGGATCAATCTGATGATGAGATAACACAGCCAAACCTGACGTTTGATGGCAGTTCAGAAGCTGATGCATTAATGGACATCTTTCTCAACAGCATATTGGAGGGAAGTACCGTAACAGATGCACAAGTTCACTGGATTTCCGAGCAACCTGAAAATTGGGGAGAAGGATTATATCAACTAAACGCACTGCAGAGCTCAACATCAACGCTTGCGCCGGTGAGCGGTCAATACATGTTTGAAGCGGGAACCGCCCTGTTTTCTGAAGATTTATTAATTCCAGAAGATGAATTTATTTTACTGCAATCTGAGATCGAGCAGGGATTTACATTACCCGTTGAGGATTTGGAAATTGATCTTTCGGAGATTGTCGACACGCTATCGCTAACGCTAAGTGAGACCGGTTTTGCCTGGGATTGGGTTAGGCCTGTTGACGTTGATCTCGAACTCAACTCAGTGGTCAGCCTGCATTAAAAAACAAAAACCAGACTGATTAAGTCTGGTTTTCTCTCTTCCATCAGAAATAAAAAGTAACATTTATTGTCAACTGACGTTGATTTACTCTTTATGTGATACGCGTTCTGCTGGAATTTCTTCAGCTGTGTTCTTAGTTGCGCTGGAGTCATCATCTTTCATGGCTTTTTTGAAGCCTTTGATTGCGGATCCCAGATCGCCACCCAGTGAACGTAACTTATTGGTGCCAAAGAGCAGTACGATAAGCGCACCGATGATCAGCAGTTTGGCAATACTGATACCTTCCATAATTAACTTTTAAACCTTAGCGAAAAACGGTGAATCTTATTTAGGCGCAGTTTCTCAATCACCTCAACTGCAATCTGTAACAGAGTAAGATCGCTTTGCGCGAAATCGATTGAATCTACCCTAATCATAAACGCTTAAATAAAACGACTTAAAAAAGCCTGCGTTCGTGGATGCTGCGGATTCGCAATGACCTCATCCGGCGTTCCTTGCTCTACCACCACCCCACCATCCATGAACACCACACGATCGGCTGCTTCGCGTGCAAAACCAATTTCGTGCGTGACCACAATCATGGTTAAGCCTTGATCGGCCAGCGTGCGCATTGTGGCCAGCACTTCACCCACTAATTCAGGATCCAGCGCCGAAGTCGGTTCATCAAATAGCATTAAGGTCGGCTTAATCGCTAATGCGCGAGCAATCGCGACACGCTGTTGCTGTCCACCAGAAAGGTGTCGCGGCCAGGCATCCGCTTTGTCGCTCAACCCCACCGTTGCCAGCAGCTCTTTAGCATGCGCTAACGCTGCCTGACGGGGAAATTTATGCACACCAATCGGCGCTTCAATGATGTTTTGCAGCACTGTCATATGGGGGTAGAGATTGAACTGCTGAAACACCATGCCAATTTTCTGCCGTTGCTGGGCAATTTTTCGCGGTGACAAACGATGTAACACGCTGCGTTTTAGCTCATAACCAATCTGCTGATCGCCGACCATAATCGAGCCGCCGTTCATATCTTCCAGATGATTAATGCAGCGTAAAAAAGTAGATTTCCCCGACCCTGATGGGCCAAGAATAACCACCACTTCACCGGGATAGACATCAAGGTCGATGCCTTTGAGCACTTCATTGTCGCCATAACTTTTCTGCACGTTTCGCGCGCTGACTAAAGGTTCAGCTGTTTTCATACGTCCTCCTTACGCACCAATGACGTATTGGTAAATGGCGTAGCGGCACGTTTGGCCGTAACCGCCACGCGTTTCGTACCACGCGCGTAGTAGCGTTCAATCGCGGACTGTCCCACATTGAGAATTGAGGTGATGAGCAGATACCAAATTACCGCCACCATCAGCATTGGAATAATTTCGAAGGTGCGGTTGTAGACGGCCTGCACGGAATAAAGCAAATCGCCCATCGCGATAACGCTCACCAACGAAGTGGCTTTGATCATACTGATGAGCTGGTTGCCAGTAGGTGGAATGATGGAACGCATCGCCTGTGGAATAATAATGCGGCGCAGTGCACGCGCTCGACTCATCCCAAAGGCCTGAGTGGTTTCTACCTGACCGTTGTCGACCGAGAGCAGGCCAGCACGAATCACTTCCGCCATATAAGCCGCTTCATTCAACGCCAGTCCCGCAATTGCTGCCGTCAGCGGTGTGATGAGATCATTGGTATTCCAGCTGGCAAAAGTGATGTCGGTCCAGGGCACAGTAATCGATAAGGTCGGGAACAGCGTCGACAGGTTGTACCAAAAAATGAGTTGCACCAACAGCGGCGTACCCCGGAAGAACCAGATATAGAGACCGGAAAGACCGCTCAGTAATTTATTCTCTGACAAACGCCAGACCGCCAGAATTAAACCCAACAGGGTGCCGAGAATCATCGACACCACCGTGAGTCCGAGCGTCACCTGCAACCCTTTCAATACTGTGCCTTCCGTGAACCATTGCAGCACCACTTTCCATTCGAAATTGGGATTGGTCACTACCAGCCACATCAGGTTCGAGCCAATAACCAGCACCACAATCCAGGAGACCCAGCGTCCATATGAGGGCGCACTGTGGGCAAAAGCCACATCGCGCTGTTGCACGTTGGCCTTGTCCATGGCTCGTGAATCGTTGGTGTGTAAACTCATTTAGCCGCCCCTTTCGCCAGATTAACGCCCGGTTCAGTAATCATGTTGCCGTCCAACTTCCACTTTTTCATGATTGCTGCATAAGTGCCGTTTTGATACAGCGCTTTGTAACCATCCAGTACAACTTTACCCAGTTGAGAGTTTTTCGGCACAACGGTGCCCTGGAAGATATCGCCAAAACCATTTTTCTGACCTGTGCCTGCGAGTTCAAGCTGACCATTAGCCTGTTCAACAAAATAAGTCAGCGGCGCTTGTGAAGAGAAAAAGGCATCAGAGCGCTTAGAACGTACCGCCAAAATAGATGAGGGTTGGTCGGTAAAGGATTGCACAGTGACCGCCGGTTTACCGGCAGCGGTACAAGCGGCAGATTGCTTACGAATAACCTGTTCGGCAGAGCCGGCAGCCATAACCGCAATCCGCTTGCCGCAGGTGTCGTCCAGACTATTAATTTTTGACGGATTGCCTTTTTGAACGCCAAAAACCACAAACTCTTGCACGTAATCGATAAAGTCGACCTTTTGCTGGCGGTCTGGATAATCGCCTACCGGACCGATTGCTAACTGATAGCGTCCCGAATTAATCCCAGCCAATACGCCTGATAAACCACTGACCGTTGCATGTTCAATTTTAACGCCCAGCAGCTGGCTGAGCGCTGTGGTTAAGTCAGCGGATGCGCCATCCATTGAGTGTGGGCCATTGACGATTTCATAGGGAGGAAAGGATCCGTTGTTAACTGAAATCATTTTCCCGGCTGTTTTGATCTCTTCTGGCAGGCGATCGTGCAGTGCCTGATCCACTTTTTGTGCCGCAATGGCATCAGCAGCATGGGCTAAAGTTGCAGTCATACCTAAAGCCAGCGTGAGTGCGGTTGCTATCTTTTTCATTATCTTCCCCAATGCTGTCAGTGTGTTTTTAATTCGGGTCGTGCAAAACGACGGTTTTCAAGGACCGGTAAAACGCTGCGAGCGTACGCGATCCGCTGCGGATCGAGATCGGCAAACACCAACGCGGTGGATTCCGGCGCTTTTGCAATCGCGACGCCGAGCGGATCAATCACCAGGCTATTGCCAATATTGCGTGGTCCACATTCTCCCACCGCGACCATGTAGCAGGTGTTTTCCAGTGCCCGCGCAGTAGTGAGTAATTCCCAGTGCATCTCTTTCAGCGGCCCTTTGACCCAGGCGGCAGGCAGCACCAGCACATCGGCACCATCCAGCACCAGACGGCGCGCCAGCTCCGGGAAACGCACGTCATAACAGGTCATTAATCCCACCTTCATACCCGCCACCTCGACTAAGGGTGGAATGACATGGCCGGGATTAACGCGCTGTGATTCTTGCATGGCAAAGGCGTCATAAAGATGCAGCTTTTCGTAAGCAGCAATGATTTCACCATTGCGAATGGCGATCAGGACGTTGAGCGCCTTTTGCTCTTGCGTTGGCACATGGACACTCATCATCGTGGTGAGGTCGTTACCTTTACTGGCTGCCAAGAGTTGGGTTAAAAATGGACCATCCAGCGGCTGCGCAGCTTTCAGAACTAAATCGGGATCGGCGATATCACGCGCCAATACGCCTTCAGGCAGTACCAGTAGATGCGCGCCACCCGCTAAGGACCGGCTCATTAAATCAAGGCATATATCCGCGTTATCCTGCCATTCACGGCTAACGGCAAATTGCCCCATCGCGACTTTCATCATCATTCCCCCTTACCTGCCACCGGGAATAGAAGCTCCGGCGTCAGCAATGTTTTGGTCAGACCTTGTTGATACAGCTCATTGGCAAAGTCCGTGATCATCTTCTTGTTAACGGTAAAACCGTTTTCATTCCAGTTGGCTGGCAATTCCTGCGCGGTACGTCGCAAATCGTCCAGTAACCACGGCGTGGTGTCGGCATACTTTTCGCGCTTTTGCATCCAGACGTGATAGGAACGGGTAATGAGGTCACTCAACGCCTGAGGCAGCCAAGGATGCTGCTCCGCCAGCGCGGGTTTCATTGCCAAAATATGGATGCCTGGCACATATCCAACACGATTAAAGTAATCAAGCTCGGCCTGATAAAAATCGGTTTGCAGTTGACGTAAGCCCGATCCCGCCAGGAAAAAACCTTCTGGCATGAAGGGAGTAAACACAGCATCCAGCTCACCCGCTTTCAGCAACTCAATCAGTGGGCGCTCTTCTGGCGCAGGTTCGATACGGCCCGGACGGCCAAATCCTGCCAAACGGTCAACAATCGGATGGTCGGCAGTTAATCGACCGGCAAACCAATAAGCATCATCAATTTCCACTCCCGCTTCACGCAGCACTGTGCGCGTCCAGGTGTTACCTGAATCTTGCCAACCCGTAACACCAATTCTCTTTCCTTTTAGCTGGGCTGGCGAAGTGAGCGGACTTGCGGTGGTGGTGATAATGCAGCGCTGGCGAAAGCCACGCATCAAAAAGTGCGGCAGGCCAAGCAGCGAGTGATCACCTTTCGCCCGGCCTTGCGCGTAACGGCTAAAGGAGACTTCGCCTGCGTCGTAATCGGGGCTGGTTGCAATGTCATTCACCAGCGTCCCGACGCGGTCAATTTTTAAATCAAAGCCTTCCGGCTTGATGTCGCCAAGTGCCAGCGGCGTAAAATAGTCCCAGTCACGTACCGCTAGTCTGATGGTAAGCCTTTCCATTTTTTCCCCGTCTCTGCCAATGCAGTTGAGCTGCGATGATTTAATCACCAAATAGTGCTTGAATTTGATACTAGATCTGGAACACTATCCTGAACAATCTTTTCTTTGTTACTGAACAAATTATTTTCTTATGACGCAAACCGTAGATCTTTACTGGCTAAGTAGCCAAATTAATGATGCTTCCGTAAAAGGCATTGCGCTGGCTGCCTCCACACTAATACGTGACGGCCAAATTGCGATTGGCATGCAGATGCCGTCGGTACGCGACTTAGCGGAAGTGTTAGGCGTAAGCCCAGCAACCGTTTCAGCTGCCTGGGCGCAGTTAAAGAAGCAGAAAGTGCTGGCAGGTAAAGGCCGAAGTGGCGTTTGGGTGAGTGGAAATAACGTAACGCCTCGCCCTATTCGCTTTGAGAAAATTGGTAACTATGGCGATAACATTCAAGCTGACCTGGCAATGGCGTCGCCTGATACCGCTTTGCTGCCTGATTTATCGTCCGCTTTACAGGCGGCACTTAACTCTCCACAGCTCAACAGCTACTATCGTGAAGCCATTTCGCCGCAGTTGCTCAGCGCGATTCAACCTCGCTGGCCTTATCCGGCAGAAGCTTATTTAGCGACCGATGGTGGTTTTGATGCGATGAATTTAGTGGTGCAAACGCTGGTTTCGCCTGGCGATCGGGTCATCATTGAGGATCCGACAGCGACACGCTTGCTGGATATGCTCGACAACGTTGGCGCTGAAATCCTGCCTCTTGCTTGTGACAGCGAAGGCCCGTTGCCAGAGGTGCTAACAACATTGCTAGAGAAGTCGCCGGTGATGGTGATTTATCAACCGCGCACGCATTCAGCGACAGGGCACAATATCAGCCGCGGGCGTCGTCAGGCGTTGGCAGATGTATTAGCAACCAGCTCGACGCTGATTATCGAAGATGACGGCATTGGCGATCTTTCCGTGGAATCTGCTTGGAGCCTGGGGGAAGTTTTTCCCGACCGCACGATACACGTACGCTCATTCTCCAAAGCGTATGGGCCAGATTTAAGGTTGGCGGTGCTTTCTGCTACATCAAATATGGTCAAACGCATTCAGGCCTGGCGTAATTTTGGCGTTAGTTGGACCAGCCGTATTTTGCAGGATGCCGTTGCGTGGATGCTGGAGGACGCGGCGACTCAACAGCACATTAACGTCGCCCGGGAAACTTACCGCCAACGGCGGGAGAAACTCTTGCTGGCTTTAGCGAATCGTGGATTAGTACTTGAAGCGCGGGATGGATTGAGTATTTATATTCCCGTACTCTCAGAACAATTTGCGATGATCACCTTGGCGGCACGCGGTATCGCTGTGCTGCCAGGCGAACGCTGCCGCTTGGGCAACACGCAGTTTATTCGCGTCAGTATTGCCTGTATGAACGAGCAACAGTTGGAAATGATCGCCAATGCGCTGGTGATTGCTGCCGGACATGAAATCAGTTTGGGCGTAAACCTTTGACATGATAACTCGGCGATTCTTCGTAGCCTTCTCGCGCATAAAACTGATTAGCTTTTAGCCGTGATACGTGACAATGCACTTCCATGCGGTCGCAACCGCGTTGTGATGCCATGGCTTCAGCGTGCTGAATAAGCTGCTGACCGACACCTTTACTGCGCTCACCTTCAGCAATGCAGAAATAACTGATACGCGCAAAATCACCGGCCAACGCCAGCTGTGGAATAAAATGCATCGACAAAAAGCCCAGCACCTGCGTGCCATGCTCTGCAACTAAAAGCATTTCATTCGGATGCGTGATGAGCTGAGCAAGGCGCTGGTCAATAAAACTCTCCGTTCCGCCGTAGCCTAGCTCCGCTAACAACGCGCTCAATGCGAAACTGTCCTTTGCCTGTGCCTGACGTATATTCATTCTCTCTCCTGAATAGGGTAATTCCTGTCGTTCTGTTATATAGCGTTGAGAATGAAAAATCTGCAAGTAACGCTTGTTATGATTATGTTACGAGAACTATTTGTGACTGACACCGCAGAATGTGCGCCGTCATCTGCAAGCCATTAAATTTGCATCTTCAGCGCACCTGATGCCGGTTCGTGGAAAAAGAGTGAATCAGTCACCAAGATCGGGCATTGCTACGGTGGTGGGCTGGAGGGCTACAGGAATATCAAAGCGTGGCAATTGAGGAATGGCAGGCATAAAAAAACCCGCCAATTGGCGGGTTTTTAGAATTCTGACTGTTAACTTACAGACTGATAACGTTAGCAGCAGATGGGCCTTTCGCGCCGTCGGTGATTTCAAACTCAACGCGCTGACCTTCAGCCAGAGTTTTGAAGCCGTTGCTCTGGATTGCAGAGAAGTGTACGAATACATCTTTGCTGCCATCTTCAGGAGTAATGAAACCGAATCCTTTAGATTCATTAAACCACTTAACGTTACCTTTGATCTTAGACATCTAATATTACCTTTACATGAAAAATGGACACTAAACTGTGTCGGCGTCTAGTACAGCAATTGCAGAGAGATTTGTCCAGCTTGAATTGATGGAAAAGTGATAAATATCGACATTCTTTAGATGCGTCACACTTTATGTTTCTTTCGCTTGCCTAAAATGCCCAACGTAGCCAGGCAAAATAGACATTTCCATTGTTATAAGTACCCGGAATGTAAGTCATTTGAAAACTCAATGCGCCATAACCTATTGAACCCAAGGGTAATAGCACAGGAACGGGGAAGTAATTCCAGTTTTCTCGCGCTGTGGCTCCCACAGTAAAACCTACGCCCCAGTGGAATGACTGATTTTCTAACGGTCGCCAGGTCGCTTCCCAACCGTATCCACCGATCGGCTCCCATTTATTGAAAGAATCCTTAAAGGCCATGAGATACAGGCCATGCCAGTTCCCCTTTTCGTCATAACGAGAAACGCCGCCACCCGCGCCCCATGGATGTTCGTTATAGCGATCAATATGTTCCTCATCGTAGGTCCAGCGGTTATGCCAGGTTATCGCTGGCACATAGACATCCACGCTGTCTGGCTGCTGCCAGGTCTGTTGCACATTATGATTTAAGGTTTCCCAACCTGACTGCACTCCCTGAAGCAACGTTGCGGCCTGAAGTGAGAATGAGAGCATGAGTGCTGGAACAAGAGGCCAGATCACGTGAAGACAATACCTGTTCACTGCTTTTTCCTGCCGATTTTTTAAATGGCGAGTTCTAAACCCAGTGTTGAAGCCAAGCGGGCATCTTAATGAGGCGCTCCAAACTGGAGATAAACATGAAGTCGATTTTAAGAAATTGTGCCGCAGAAAGAGGTGAGGCACCGCCAGCAACTTTCGCCTCTGGTCACATTAAATGCGAAAACAGGCCATTGATGGCGAGATTATCCGCAAACAGCTAAAAAACATGATCCTTATCAATGAAAAGGATTTTTGCGGAGCCTGAATTGCTCAAAAAACAGCTACAAAACAGGAAAATATTCTTAGATTCAATGCGCTAAAAGAAATGATCGCAACGTGTTATAAATTAGAAAATCTTAACTATTTTTGATGTGTTTTTGATAAGATTGGTCTTATTCAATTCCAGGAAGGAGGCGAAGATGCCATGGTGATGAAAATTCGCTGCACTGCATGTGGCAGCGCAAAATTTACCTTTATTGATTGCAAAGCAAGTTTAAAACCTTTCCACGGCGCCTGCTGTGCATACTGTAAGAAACACCTTGCGGTAAAAGATTTGTTACCTGTAACGCGTAACAGCCCCCTCTCGCCCTGTTCACCCGTACGTCAAAACAGAGATTCAGGCAATTGAGAGGAAATTCGGGCACCCGGTAAGGTGCCCGCTTTATTAGAAAATGAGTTTGAACACCCCTGTCAGCGTTAACAGCCCAACGATAAAAATGATGGCGATGACCCACAAAATTATTTTCATTTTCCTCTCCCTTACCTAATAAAAAAGCCTTTCCTGTAAACAGTATAGGTGAAAATTTTACCTTTGCTGCTTCGCTCTCAAAGACCAACTCTGCCCCGTTAAGCCGCTTAGTGTCCATTTTTTTTCTGCGAGACAGGTCGCAAGATAATCATTATTTCTGGGACACCGCTTCGTTTAGCGAAGCAGGGCCAGCTAAAATTTAAGCGGCAAAGGCAGGCCAGAATTGTGATGAATTTGAAATCAGTAACAAGGAGATCTTATGAGCACGATTAATACCAGCATGGGTCGCTATAGTCTTAAGGCTAAAAATAGCGGCGATCACATCAAGGGTTCTTTCGCTATCAATGATGAAGGCGGTACTCAACTTACCTTGCAAGAGTTTGATGAACCCTATTTAGACGATGTGGTAAATAACGTGATTTATCCTGTCACGGGTGGTAACCGCGAAATAGCGCGTGCACTGCGCGAACAGATGGTGAAAGCCGGTTTCGAACAACCCCATTAATCCTCAAAACTTTGGGCCGCATTTTGCGGCCCTGCTCTTAAAAAACCCCTTGATATCTAACCAACACTTGCCGCTGGCCTACCTTTCACTGCAGGATGAAAACCCTTCATAAAAAGGAGATTAGCGTGAGTCAATTGCATCGTATTAATGCCAGTCGATTACATCAGTTTGTTCAGGCGATTTGGCTTTATGCCGGCAGCACAACAGAAGAAGCTGGCTTGGTTGCCGATCATTTAGTTGCTGCGAACCTGGCAGGACACGACTCCCACGGCGTAGGTATGATCCCCAGCTACATGGCGTCGTTGGCACAAGGTCATTTGCAGCTTAATCAGCGCCCAACGCTGACCAAAGACGCTGGTGCGGTGTTGACGCTGCATGCCAATCAGGGCTTTGGTCAGGTTGCCGCTTGGGAAGCAATGAAATTGGGCATTGAACGTGCTCAGAAATTAGGGATTGCCGCAGTCGGTTTACATCATTCACATCATATTGGTCGTATTGGTCACTGGGCAGAACAGTGTGCAGCAGCGGGTTTGGTCTCGTTCCACTTCGTTAACGTTATGGGCGATCCCATGGTGGCACCCTTTGGTGGCAGCGATCGCCGTTTTGGTACTAACCCATTTTGCGCCATTTTTCCAAGACAAAATGCTAAACCGCTGCTGCTTGATTTCGCTACCAGCGGTATTGCTTATGGCAAAACGCGGGTTGCCTGGAATAAAGGCATTGAGGTCGCGCCAGGTTATCTGATTGATCACCAAGGTCATGCCACTACGCAACCAGGCGTAATGCATCAACAGCCGTTTGGCTCTTTACTGCCTTTTGGCCTGCATAAGGGTTACGCATTAGCGACAATGTGCGAGATTCTCGGTGGCGCGTTATCGGGTGGGCGCACCACTCACGATGCCACAGTGCAGAGCAACAGTGACGCCATCTTCAACTGCATGACCACCATCATCCTTGATCCTGCTGCTTTTGACGCGCCAGCGATGCAAGAAGAAGCCGAAGCTTTTATCGAATGGGTAAAACGCTCGCCGAAAAGTGGTGATGAGGATATTCAGGTGCCAGGTGAATGGGAAGAAGCGAATCGCGAAGCGCGCGATCGTTTAGGCATTCCGTTAGATGCCACCAGCTGGCAGCAGATATGTCAGGCAGCGGCACAGGCTGGCATGCCAGATGAAGAGCTAAACGCGTTCCGTTTGTTGGCGGTATAAAGTAAAACCGCCGCGACACGTTGTCACGGCGGTGTTTGCTTATAGGGCGTAGGAGAGCAGTAAGCAGCCGATCAAACCACATACGGAGATAATGGTTTCCAGCGCTGACCATGAACGAATCGTTTCGCCAATCGTCAGGTTAAAATACTCTTTAAACAGCCAGAATCCTGGGTCGTTTACGTGCGAGAAGATCACGCTACCGGAACCGACGGCAATCACCATAAGCTCCGGGCTGGCGCCACTGCTAACAATCAAGGGTGCCACAATCCCGCCAGCAGTAATTGCCGCCACGGTGGCAGAACCCAACGCAATACGTAACACCGCAGCAATCGACCAGGCCATGAAAATAGGTGACAGGTTGGTTTGGTTCATCATGTTGGCGATATATTTATCTACGCCGCTGTCCACCAATACCTGCTTGAATGCCCCGCCGCCGCCGATGATCAACAGCATCATTGCGATGATTTTGATCGAATCTGTCAGCGTATCCATCACCTCTTCCATGCTACGACCGCGGTTCAGGCCGAAGGTGAAGATAGCGATCAATACTGCGATCAGCGTTGCCATGACCGGATCGCCGAAGAATTCGGCGTAAGGCAGCAGTACATGCCCTTTTGGCAGTAGCATTTCCGCCACCGCACGCAAAGCCATCAACACCACTGGAATCAGCGCAGTCCAAACGCTCACGCCAAAACTTGGCATCTCCGCTTCAGTAAAGGTTTTAGGGTTGTAAAAGCTTTCTGGGATGGGTTTATCAATTTTCTTCAGGAAGCGCGCATACACCGGCCCCGCCAGAATAACGGTTGGGATCCCCAACAAGGTGCCGAACAGCAACGTTTTACCCATGTCAGCGTCAAACAGGGTCGCGATAGCGGTTGGGCCAGGGTGTGGAGGCAAAAAGCCGTGCGTAACAGAAAGTGCAGCAGCCATTGGCACACCGACGTACAGCAGCGGCACACGCGCCGATGCGGCAACACTGAACACCAACGGCAACATCAGGACGAAACCAACTTCGTAAAACAGCGCAAAACCCACAGTGAAACCGGTCAGCACCAGCGCCCATTGAATATACTTGACGCCAAATTTCTTAATCAACGTCGTCGCAATGCGCTGGGCGCCACCACAGTCGGCCAGCAGTTTACCGAGCATGGCACCAAAACCCATGATCAGCGCCAAACTGCCCAGTGTTCCGCCCACACCGGTTTTAATTGAAGTAATAACTTTATTGACCGGCATGCCCTGCATCACACCGACCGCCAGCGCTACCAGAATCAGCGCGATGAAACCATTGAGTTTGAAGCGGATCATAAGCAGTAGCAGTAACGCAACGCCGATCGCCACGTAAAGTAATGGCATAATTTTTCTCCACCATGCGCACTGACGAGCTGGCTCAGTGCTGGTTTGTTATCGTGGTCCCCAAAGGGTGACAGAACTTAACGTCTGTAAGATGTTTTAACACCTCGACAAACGCTGTTACCGATAACATGTTAAGGGTAACATCGCGATGAAAGCATCACCCTCTCGATAGTGAATTTCTGTTTTGCGAAGGTGATCAACTTTTTGCCAACGCGTTATCAGAAAGTTTGCAGAGGCCAGCGGCGCGCTTTTAGTTACACTCAAATCTTAGCGAAAACTTAAAAGGATGCGCAGGTGAGTGAGAATTTGAGTGAGCTGTATAGCAATCAACGAACTCTGTTTGGCCGTGGAAGCATTGATAAACTGATGCCGCTGTTAGCGCTACAGCAGCAGCCGACCCTGCTGTTTTGTGGTCAATCATTTCTGCAAAGCCCAGCTTATGCCCGGCTAAAGTCAACGTTGAACGATCACATCATCGGCTATGAAATTGTGCGAAATGAAGCGTCGCCCGCTGATATTGATGCCTGGGTCACACGTTGGCGTGGTCATGTCGATCGCGTTGTAGCCATCGGGGGCGGCAGCGTGCTTGATGCCGCTAAGGCATTTAGTGCGATGATGCAGCATCCGCTGCCGACGGCGCGTTATTTAGAGAAAGTCGGCGACAGCGCCGTTCAGCCAGTTACCTTGCCGATGATTGCGGTGCCGACTACAGCCGGAACCGGCAGCGAAGTGACGCAGAATGCGGTCGTGACCGATCAACACGATATTCAGGTGAAAGCCTCACTGCGCCATCCGGTCTTTGTGCCTCAGGTTGCGATTCTCGATCCCGATCTGTTAAAAAATGCCCCCGATAAAGTCCTGGCAACTTGCGGCATTGACGCCTTTACCCATCTGTTTGAAGCGTATTTATCAAATAAAGGGAATCTGTTTACCCGCCAGCTGGCGTTAACGGGCTTAAAGCAGTTTGTTCAAGCGTGGCCCCAATTAAATCGTGACGATGCAGAAGGTGATAAAGCGCGTGAAGCGATGATGATGTCTTCATGGTTAGGCGGTGTTAGCTTGAGCAGCGCCGGTTTAGGTGTGATTCACGGTATCGCCGGCGAGCTGGGTGCACTCAAGCCTTTTCATCATGGCGAAGTTTGTGGGCGGCTGCTGTTTCCGTTTCTTGAGGTTTTGGCAGAAAGCCACCACATTGAGCAGCAACAGTTAATGACAGCGCTTCATGCTCAGCTGTTTAGTGAAACCACGGACTCTCCGGCGCGTTACATGAAAAACTGGCTGCAGCAGCAGGCGATCACACCATTTTGGCAAGATGGCCCTGCACTAACGCATCAGGAGGTAGAGTGGATTTTGGCGCGCGCCAACAGCAAAAATTCCTTTGTGGATTACAGCAAAGATGAGATGCGATCCATGATTGTGCAGGCATGGCCGATGCTTTTAAGCAAAGCTGGGCAGGCTTGAATGTTGCTCGGTGATAATCCACCCTTTTAAATACTGAACTCACCTGCGCCAGCTTCATCACCTGGCGCCTGAATATTGTCCGGCAATCCGCGCGTTAATTTCCTTCGCCGCCATCGCGCTGCGCCACTGCACACACTAACGAAGCGCCGCGCCCATCCAGCTTGAGCCTATCGCTTCTACCGCGGTGTTTAACCCCGATATGATAATTTAAAAGTCGATAATGTCATTTTTGAATATCGGTAAAGCAAAGGATAAATCCAGTCAAGGCGAAGGTGTAGGTGTAAAAGGTGCCTCGCCCGCTAGCATGTGCTCAATCACCTGCAATACGCCCTGCTCGTTGTTGTGCGGAGCCAGGTAGCGTGCGCTCTCTTTCACCCGCTGCGGCGCATTTTCCATCGCAAAACTGAATGCAGATTGCTTAAGCATTTCCAGGTCGTTGCCGCCATCGCCAAAAGCCAGCACTTCGTCATGCGAAATGCCCCAGCGTTTCGCCAGCAAATCGAGACCGTGCGCTTTATGGTTGCCCGGAACGATTAAATCAACAGAGCCATGCCCGCTGGAGGTCGCTGCCGCCGCGCCTTGATGTAAGCGCGTAATATCAGCCATCAAAGGTTCGACGTAATCATCAGAGAGGTTAAGTGCGAATTTGAACAGCTTGTCATCTTGTACTTCATCGAGGCTGCCGATCTTTTTCAGCCGATGGCAGTAATGACGCATTTTCGCTAGCCATTTTTCATCGGTATCATCGAAATAATAAGCGCTGTTGCGGCCGCAGAGCAGATAGCGCAAACCCGGATAATGGCCGTTTTGCAGCGTATCGATCACCGCGTTAATGTCGCTGCGAGAAAAGGCGCCGCAAAAAAGTTCCTCATCACAATCGATGATCCATGCGCCATTTTCAGCCACAAATGCAATTTCACTGGCGATGTCAGGAAAGAAAGATTTGAGCTGGTAATACTGATTGCCGCTGGCGACGACAAATTTTATGTTGCGGGCTTTGAGTTGGTGATAAAGGGCGAGAAAGCGAGGCGAGTTGTACTGTTTTTTATCATCAAGAAAGGTGCCGTCCATATCAACCGCAACCATTTTAACCATCGTCATCATGACTCCTTAAAAAGGGAACCTCAGAATGAAGTGTCAGAATAGCCTGGTGAGAAGGAAGCGGAAAGAAGCACGGATGGCCGTAGCCATCCGTGAGGGAAATTAATGAAAAGCGTTGCTCAGGATCAGCGAGGTAATCACACCAGTAGCAGCAGCGATCAGCACATAGTTACCGTCAATATAGGCCCAGTGTTCACCGCGTGGCGGTTCACGTAAACCGCGTTCATGCCAGTCATTCACGCGATAATGGTCGCCGCGATATTCGTGTGGTACTGAGTGGCCGCGACGGAAGTCGTGGCCGTTCCAGGCGAAGTGATCGCGATCATTACCGCGATGGCCATGATAGTCAGCGCGAGAGCCGCCACGATTGTCATGATCGCCGCGAGGACCGCCCTGGTTGTGATGATCATCATGACCCGCCCCGCGTCCGCGATCGTCATGACGGTCGCCACCGCCCTGCTGTTGCTGCCACGGTTGCCCATGGTGATCGCCCGGGCCATCAGCCCAAGACGCGCTTGAAAACAGTGTGCTGCATGCTAAAAGTGATGCGATAAACGTTAATGTTGTTTTTTTCATGGTACTACCTCCAATGGCAACGGCTGATGTATCGCCGTTGAGATGACTATTATCCATATGGAGGGTGTTCAGCATCTCCAAAAGTCTTAAAGATCGGTCACTTACACACTATTACGCTGCCTTATCGATTCCTTAACGATTGTCATAACTTTTGATACAGATGGCGCTGAAATTTTATTTAGCAAAGCAGACTTTCAGGCATTTAAATAACTCAGAATAAATAAGAACTTTCTGATGAAATAGCGTTAAAAAAACCAACACCTGGAATGTAACCTTTGAAAAATGGAAATAACGGCATAATGCGGGGGGAGTAAAGGTGAATAAAAACCCGATCGAAAACGATCGGGGATTAAATATCCACACCAACCAAACGGGGTAAAACCCTTACATTTTATTAAGGGAAAACTGAAGCACACAACACCACATCACTAGTGCCGCAGCGCAAGAATAGCATCTCCAGCACAGCGAATGGGTGAAAAATTGTCATGTTATACAAAATAATTTTCACTTATTAACTCAGCGTAAATAAACATTTCCAAAAAAGATAAAATCCATAATAAGGACAAAAATTACTTTCGTAACTTAACAGAAATAGGTCTGTGCTCTGACCAGATAGCGATAAAAATTAAATCAAGACTGCCCTGATAAATATAAAAACAGGAATAAATAAAAAAACGCATGTCTCACAGCTTATATCTCATAAAACATACCGGTTCCCCGGTATAGCCGTTCTTTACTGCTGTTAAGGCATCTCAGTTAAGCATTACTCATTATTCGTTCCCTCACTCACATGCTAATAACTGAACGCTGTAACCAGCAGATAAATCAACGCTAGCGAGAACGGTTTTGATTAAGACTTCAGGAAACGTTAAAGAAAAAATTTTAATCAGCGCCTGTTTGATGGGCTTCCGTGTGCGTTACAACGGCAGCAATAAAGCGCTGGTGCTGGATACCCTCGATCGCTGGCAGCGAGAAAATCGTTTAGTCGTTCACTGCCCCGAACTGGCAGCCGGTTTAGCAACGCCACGTTTACCGGCTGAAATTATTGGCGGCTCAGGTGAGGATGTATTGGCCGGGCGGGCGATGATTGTAGAAAGCGATGGCAGCGATGTCACACAACCCTATTTACTTGGGGCATGGCTGGCGCTAAAAACGGCTCAGGATGCGGGTTGCCGCTTTGCCCTACTCAGCGATGGCAGCCCAACCTGCGGCAGCCAGAGAATTTACGATGGATCTTTCAGCGGTCAGCAGCATCCCGGCGCTGGCGTGGCGGCAACACTTCTTCGTCAGCACGGCATTACTGTTTTTGCCGAGCATCAGGCAGGTGAATTGGTGTCTCATCTTGAACAACTCGCAGACCAGCGTATTGCAATCCGATTAAAGTAAAAAGAAGTTAAAAAAATGCGCCGGATTAAGCGCCGCATAACGGCGCTAAACGTTTAACGTACCAGTGAGAAGAAAATCGCTGAAATTGCGATCAGACCAATCAGTACTACAAACACATTGCTGATCTTACCGCTGTATTTGCGCATTGCCGGGACTTTCTGGATGGCATACATCGGCATCAGAAACAGAATCACCGCAATGATCGGCCCGCCAAGCGTTTCAATCATGCTGAGGATATTGGGATCAAGTGTCGCCACCAGCCAGGTGGTAAGCAGCATAAACAGTGAAGTCAGGCGATTCAGCGTGTTCGGCGCGACCGATTTCCCCTGGCTGCGCAGCGCTTTGTTCACCAGCCCATTAAAGCCTTCACGCGCGCCCAAATAGTGCCCCAGGAACGATTTAGTAATGGCAACTATCGCGATAATGGGGCCGAGCCAGGCAATAACCGGTACGTGGAAGTGGTTGGCAAGGTAAGAAAGAATGGTGATGTTCTGCGCTTTTGCTGCATGTAAATCGTCTGGCGACAGGCTCAGTACACAGCTGAAAACAAAAAACATTACCGTCACAACCATCAACAGATGCGAATACGCCAGGATGCGTGAACATTTTTTCTCCGCCTCCTCGCCATACTCTTCACGCTTCGCCACGGCAAAAGAAGAGATGATGGGCGAATGATTAAAAGAAAACACCATCACCGGAATTGCCAGCCACAGCGTCATCCATAAACCGTTTCCGCTGCTCTGATTCACCTCCATCGTTTGCAATGCCGCACCGTGCCAGTGAGGAATCAGATAGCACGCCATTAACATTAAAACGGCCACGAAGGGATAGACCAATACGCTCATTGCCTTAACGATCATCTGCTCACCGAAGCGCACAATGGTCATCATGCCCATAATCAGCATCAGCGACAGCAGCACACGCGGCGGTGCAACCCACCCCAACTGGTTAACGATCAGGCTCTCAACCGTATTGGTAATGGCCACGCTGTACATCAATAAAATGGGATAGATTGCAAAGAAATAGAGCAGCGTAATGACATTTCCCGCGCCCGTACCGAAATGCTCTTCCACCACTTCAGTGATGTCGCCCGAAGGATTTTTGCCTGAAAGGACGAAGCGTGTTAGCGCGCGGTGTGCAAAAAAAGTCAGGGGAAAGGCGAGAATCGCCATAATGATTAACGGAAGCAAGCCACCAACGCCTGCGTTAATTGGCAAGAACAACACGCCGGCGCCAATCGCGGTGCCGTATAATCCCAACATCCACATGGTGTCGGTTTTCTGCCAACCTTTTTCCGTTGACGTCTCAAGGGCACCCAGCGTGCCGGTTTGCGTGTTTTTCATCTGGTGATCCAATAAACGTGCAATCAACGCCGCTGCGTTTTGCGACTGCAAAATTAACGTCCACTTGCTGCTCTGCCCTGCTTCACAAGGATGAGCACAAGCGCGATGTGCCGGTGAGATCAATGACAACGGGCGCAACTTCAAGAAAATCCGCTGCCTTTGCGTTCAGGTGGTCGACAGGGACGAAGCCCCGTAAAACGCGTCTCCACCCTTTAAAACGTAATCGATTGCGCGGCATCTTTTTACACTACTTGACGGTTTAACATCAAGTTCAGCGGCAACTTAAGCGTTAAACGCGGTAGAAACGGGCAAATTTTGCACGGCGTGCACTTTCTTAGCGAGTGGCTGGCAACTGTTCATGTTGTGATTTAAACCGGCCAAGATACTGGCACTCCCATTGTTGCGATGATTGTCGACCTGCTGGCGCACACCTTATCGCGCTTGGTTAGAGGTGCACTGAACGTTTAACTTCTTATAAATTTTCCTGCCGTCGTGACGTAATCTTTGCCAGACTTTAAACAGTCCCGTTGAATTGATTTACTCTGTTTTTAACGGCTTAACAGGAGTTAAAACATGAAAATTGCTTGCCTGGGTTGGGGATCGCTGATTTGGAAGCCTGACGTACTGCCACTTGCAGGAAACTGGCAAGCAGACGGCCCCTTGATGCAGATTGAATTTTGTCGCATCGGCGATGGCGGTGAATTAGCCACTGCGATCTGCCAGAATGCCGACCCGATTCCCGTCTTCTGGGCCTGGATGTCGACATCGTCACTTGCATTAGCCTGCAAATCACTGCGCAAGCGCGAAGACATTCCAGACGACCGTGTGGATGGCTTAGGCATAATGTTAATCGGTGATAAAGCCGTGGGGGGAACAGAGAAATGGGCACGCAGCAAGGGCATTGAAGCCCTGATCTGGACTGGCCTGCCCGCGCGCGTGGATTTTACTGAAGGGCGCATTCCCAGCGTTGAGGAGGTACTCAACTACCTTCAACAGCTGTCTGGCGATAAACGCGCCCACGCGCGAAGTTACATTGAGCAGGTCCCGGCGCAAATCGATACGCCTTACCGACGAGCCATTGCCGATACGCTTGGCTGGCATCACGCAAACCCTCAGATTCCGGCGATCACTACGCCAGTAAATGACGACAAAAACAGCCAATCCGCTTAAATCCTACGCTTATGCCATTGGGCCGCTCGGCTTACTTAAATCGAGCTGGCTACACTTCAATGCAGGTTGAATAACCTGGCGGAAATGTATTCTGCATTCCCCACCCTGAGTCATTCTGATATTGCCGCAACGGTGTTCCTCTTGAATAGACGGCAATTCACTGATCAAAGGAGTCGAACAGATGAAAGCATTAACCTACCATGGCCCACATAAAGTCAGCGTTGATAACGTGCCCGATCCAGGGCTTGAAGCCGCTGATGACATTATTCTGCGCGTGACTGCCACAGCAATCTGCGGTTCAGACCTGCACCTATACCGCGGCAAAATTCCCGGAACCGATCACGGCGATATTTTTGGCCATGAGTTTATGGGGGAAGTTGTGGAAACCGGTAGCGGCGTCACGGCCGTCGCTAAAGGCGATCGCGTTGTCATCCCTTTTGTCATCGCCTGTGGCGACTGCTTTTTCTGCCATCTGCATCAATATGCTGCGTGCGAAAACACCAACAGCGGCAGAGGCGCGATACTCAATCGTAAAAAAATTACGCCACCCGCTGCGCTGTTTGGTTACAGCAAACTGTATGGTGGCGTGCCGGGAGGCCAGGCCGAATATGTCCGCGTCCCTAAAGCCAACGCCGGGCCGTTTAAAGTGCCGGAGACTTTATCGGATGAAAAGGTGCTGTTCCTTTCCGATATCTTGCCTACTGCCTGGCAAGCCGTGAAAAATGCCGAAATCAAAAAAGGCTCAAGCGTAGCGATTTTTGGTGCAGGCCCAGTCGGCTTATTGAGTGCGGCTTGCGCCCGACTGGAAGGTGCCGAGCAGATTTTTATGGTCGATCATAATGATTATCGACTGACATTTGCGCGGGAACGTTACGGTGTAATCCCGATTAACTTCGACAAAAACGACGATCCTGCTGCCTTTATCATTGAAAACAGTGCCGGCAATCGGGGGGTCGATGCGGTTATTGATGCCGTTGGCTTTGAGGCTAAAGGCAGCTTGACTGAAACCGTACTCACCAATTTAAAACTGGAAGGCAGCAGCGGCAAAGCGTTGCGTCAGTGCATTGCCGCAGTACGTCGAGGTGGCATTGTCAGCGTACCGGGGGTCTACGCTGGATTCATTCACGGCTTTCTGTTTGGTGATGCGTTCGATAAAGGGCTTACCTTTAAAATGGGCCAGACGCATGTCCATGCTTACCTGCCAGATCTGTTGAATTTAATCGAGCAAGGGCATTTGACCCCGGAAGAGATCGTTACCCATCATATGCCGCTGGAGGACGCTGCACGCGGTTATGAGATTTTTGAGAAGCGCAAAGAGGATTGCCGCAAAGTGATTCTGGTGCCGGGCATGGCAGCCACGCAAGCCACGCTGTAATTACCAAGGGGCGGCTTATTTTGTCGCCCCGCCTACCTTTTTTGTTCTCGACCTGCCTCACGCCCAGGCTTCGACCTGCCTGTACATTGCTGCTGCAAAAACCTATGTTTATTCTCTTCAACACTTTGCAGGAACAGGCAGCGTGAACATCAATCAATATGGACAGCAAATCGGATGGGCCCTGCCTGACTGGCAACCCGTAGCAAAACCTCTTCGTCAGGCGATTGTAGGGAATTACTGCCTTTTGGCGCCGCTTGACCCTGAGCACAGTGAAGCGCTGTATCAGGCTTTTTCGTTGGCGGAAGATGATCGTGACTGGTCCTGGTTGAGTACTAACAAACCCAACTCCGTTGAAGAGTTGAGGTTTTGGGTAATCGATAAAGTCGATAATCTGGAATTAGTGCCCTTTACGGTAGTAGATAAAACAACGCAGCGCCCAGTAGGCGTGGTGTGCTTTGCCAATATTGAGGTGGATAACGGTGCGATTGAGATAGGTCATGTCACCTGGTCGCCCCTGATGCAGCGCAATGTTATCGGGACAGAAGCCCTGTATTTGCTGCTGAAGACGGTCTTTTCTCTGGGCTACCGCCGCGTAGCCTGGCGCTGTGACTCGACCAATCTGGCTTCGCGTCGTGCTGCTGAAAGGTTAGGGTTTACTTTTGAGGGACGCTTTCGCCAGACGATGACGCGCAAACAGCGCAATCGGGATACCGACTGGTTATCAATGATTGACAGTGAATGGCCGCGTATCAATCAGGCGCTATCCGGCTGGCTGGCAGAGAATAATTTTGATGGCGAAGGCCAGCAAAAGAAAAAGTTAGTCACCTTTTTCTGACACGCTAACCTCGCCGTTATTCACTAATGCAGACGGCGAGTTTTTAGCGCAACCGACCATAACGTCTCTTTGCAGCGCGAACAGGTTCTGCTCTGCCCCTTTTCTATCTCTTCCGTCTGCCCGCAATGGGTGCACGCGTACAAAGCCGTGAAAGGGATCTGCGCGAAATCCTGCCGATGTTCCGGTGGCAACACGCTGAGTCCTGCACGCATTTCATCATCATCATAAAAATAAATGCTGAGTTGCCCATCGACCTCAATCAGCGCCAGTCGTACCTGACCGAGATGTTCTACCCCATCCTGACGCAGTTCCATAAAAAACTCATCTTCAGAAATATTGAGCTTGTCGAGACTTTCAAGGACATACAGGCCCTCTTTGATCAGCGTGACAACATCGCCCTGTATCCACTTAGAGAAGCGCACGCTACGCGCAGTGAGAAACGTGGTGAAGCGGTATAAAGCCAGCATCACGATAAACACTAAAACCACCGGCAATACCGGCACATCATCATAAAAAGTGACATCACCGGACGCCGATCCCAGCGTCAAAATCACCACCAGCTCAAACAGTGACAGCTGACGCACGCCCCTTCTTCCCGATACCTTAAGAAAGGTAAACACCACGACATAAGCCAGTAATACGCGCACCACCACTTCAAACAAAAACGTAGCCGGTTGGTCGTTGAGCAAAAATCGATGCCAGTCGAATGAAAGCATATAAAACATCCTCAGTGATGAGAGGTGAGCTCACTGAGCGACACCTTTCCCTGCCTGATTATTTAGGCCATACGATAGTCAAGCCGGTTTAAAGTTGCAAAAGAGAGTGGAAGCGGCATTTAAAGCGGAGCGCGTGTTATTAATCCTGATATCGTATTAAACCGAAAAGGATCCTCTTCCGTTAAAAACAGATCTTGCCTCCTTTCCCTTAAAGTCTAATGTTTACAAAGAGATTTCCTGTTAAAGACAGGAATCACTTTACCGCTTTGCTTTTTCTTTTTACTTCAATAGTTTGCTTAAAAATCGTGCTTACCTATACTTTCCAGTAAGGTTTCCCTTTTCATTTGAAATGTATGAGAAACCTATACAAATCAAAACCTCGATAGCGTTAGCGCTTCTCCCGCTATCTTCTGTTTGTCCGGGATGCATTTTCTTGCCCGCACAAGCACTCATCGTTTTTCGCATGGATCGTCTGACAAATCAGAAGGGTTAGGCCAGCCAGTCTGCATCGTATTTCTCTTCTTACCTGACTCGTCCTCCGACGACATGTCAGCGAGAGGCTTTTGCTCTTTTTTTGTACAGGAGATGCAATGACGCCATTTTCCAGTTTTTGGCAGGCCGGCTATGAAGGTGCCGATCACGTTAATCCGCACGGTGAAGCATTGGCAATGAACCATATCAATGCTCATCAGGCGCGCTGCGCAGAGGATTACGCCGCACTCAAGCCCTTTGCAATCAACACGGCACGCGAAAGTGTCGGTTGGCGACTGTGTGAACGCGATGACAGCTATGACTTTTCATCCGTGGCGCAGCGTATGGCGATGGCAAAACAGCACGGCATTCAACTGAGCTGGACAATTTGTCATTACGGTTGGCCAGCCAATGTCAGCCTGTTTGATGCTGACTTTATTCCGCGCTTCGCCGCTTTTTGCGGAGCGCTGGCGGGTTTTCTTGCGCCCTGGTATGACGACGCGCCGGTTTATTCCCCCATCAATGAAATCTCTTTTCTGAGTTGGGGTATTTCGGTTGGTCTGTTCGCGTTGCCCGATATTCCTCAAGAGGATCGGGCCGATGCCGCCAAGCAACAGTTGGTGCGCGCCACGCTGGCAGCGTGTGACGCGATCTGGCAGGCCGACCCGCGCGCACGCATTTTGCACTGCGATCCGCTGATTCACATTGTGCCTGAAGATGAAAGCGAGGCCAGCCAGCAACAGGCGGAGAGCATGTGTGAGACGCAATATCAGGCATGGGACATGTTGAGCGGCAAGCGCAATCCCGAACTGGGGGGTGATCCACGTTATTTGGATCTCGTGGGCGTCAATTACTACCACGACAATCAATGGGAAAACACCAGCAACCGCCGACTTTATTGGCACTTGGGTGACGCACAGCGCAAACCGCTGAATGAAATGCTCTCGCATGTTTATCAACGCTATCGACGCCCTTTGCTATTAGCGGAAACCAGCCACGTCGGCAGCGGACGCGGTGCGTGGATTTTACAAGTCAGCGCGCAAGTCGCGCAGGCGCAGTTATCAGGCGTTGAACTGCTCGGCATCTGCCTTTATCCCATCATCGACCGACCGCTGTGGGAAGATCCTGGCTTCTGGACCCGAAGTGGACTTTGGGATCTTGACCGACTCGGCCCCGATCCCTTTGCGCGCCAACTGCAGCAACCTTACGCCAGCGCCCTTCGCCAGGCACAGCATGCCTTACAAGCTCTTACCTTCTCTATCCAGCACGATCAGGAGAACACTATGAAACAACCGGTTCTAATTGTATTCAGTCATTTACGGTGGAGATTTGTCTTCCAACGGCCACAGCATTTGCTGACGCGTCTGGCACGCTATTACCGCGTGTTATTTGTTGAAGAACCGCTGTATCAGGCAGGCCCGGCAGGATTGAAACAGAGCGCCCCCGCCGCAAACATTACCGTAATCCAGCCGCATACGGATATTGAGGCACCCGGTTTTCACGATAGCCAAATCGCGCCGTTGCAACTGCTACTGGCAAGTTTGTTAGAGGAGAATGAGCGCCCGCTGGTGTGGTTTTACACGCCGATGGCACTGCCGTTGTTGACGCCCTTCAAGCCCGCGCTGGTGATTTATGACTGCATGGATGAACTTTCCGCCTTTCATCAAGCTCCGCGCCAATTGCAGCAGCGCGAATCAGCATTGTTAACGCGCGCTGATTTAGTTTTTACCGGCGGCACCAGTTTGTATGAAGCGAAAAAAGACAAACATCCGCAGGTACACTGTTTTCCCAGCAGCGTTGATGCAATCCATTTTGAGCAAGCGCTGGATCGCAGCAATCATCATCCTTTGCATGATGACGTTCCGCCATTGCGCCTTGGCTATTACGGCGTGCTGGATGAGCGTATCGATTTGCCGCTGATTGCCGCGCTGGCGGATAGCCATCCTGAATGGCAAATCGTGATGGTTGGCCCGGTGGTTAAAATTGATCCGGCCAATTTGCCACAGCGGCCCAATATTCACTGGCTTGGTCAGCAGCCTTATCAGGCGCTGCCGCAGTTCCTTGCGGGTTGGGATGTTTGCCTGATGCCCTTTGCCATCAATGCATCGACTCGCTATATCTCACCGACCAAAGTGCTGGAATACATGGCGGCGCAACTGCCGATTGTCAGCACCGCCATTGTCGACGTGGCACGTCATTATGCCGATTTGGTTGCGGTGGCGCATAACCCTGCGGAATTTATCCAGGCTTGTGAAGCGGCGTTGCAGCTCCCGTCTGATGAGCGATTGACGCTGGCAAAAAAAATGCAGGCAAAGGTAGCCGCCACCTCTTGGGATCGTACCGCAGAGCAGATCCACGCACTGATGCAGCAGGCGCTGATACAGGAGAACGATGCCGCGCAGCGCAGCGGTGAACCTACAGAAAACGATTCGGCAGTGCGCTGGTTAACGCCACCCACTGAAGAGTCTGAAGCGGTGCCCTGCCTGATTATTGGTGCCGGGCCGACCGGCCTGAGCGCGGGTTATCATTACGGTGAAGGCGCAGTTGTGCTGGAAAAAAATGCGTCACCCGGTGGGTGGTGCCGTTCAATTGAAGACAACGGTTTTACCTTCGATTACGCCGGGCACATTATGTTTTCGCAAGATCCTTATGTCCTGCAACTTTATGAAATGCTGCTAGGCGATAACTTACATTGGCAAGAACGCGAAGCCTGGGTTTACAACGACGGGGTTTATACGCGTTACCCTTTCCAGTCAGCACTGTATGGTTTGCCTGCCGACGTGGTGAAAGAGTGTATTTTGGGTGCCATTGATGCCCGTTACGGTGAGACGGAAGCGCGCACTGTGCCGCTGGATGTGGCGCGTCAGCGCCGTGATTGTTGTGCTGACGGCGCGATACCCGATGGCGATTCCTGTGCAGTTGAAGGCGAAGAAAGCGCTGAGAATTTCGAGCAGTTTATTATGCGCACTTGGGGAAAAGGCATCGCCCGCCATTTTGCCCTTCCTTACAACAAAAAGCTCTGGAAGGTGCCGCTTTCCGAGATGGAAACCTCCTGGCTTGGCGGTCGCGTGCCATTACCGGATTTAGCACAAATCATTGATGGTGCAATCCAACCGCTGGCGAAACCGGTTGGGCCGAATGCGCGTTTTGGCTATCCGCTACACGGCGGTTTTCAGGCGTTGATGTCAGGCTTTTTACCGCATCTGAAATGTACGCTGGAAACCGATGCGGCGCTGGTGAAAATCTTGCCGCAGGCGCATATCGCCATGCTGGCGGATGGGCGTCATTACCGATATGAACAGTTGATCAGCACCATGCCATTGCCGGAATTGATCAAAATAATGGGTGATGAAGTCCCTGAAAATGTGCAGCTTGCTGCCAAAAAACTACGATACGTCTCGGTACGCTGTGTGAATTTAGGCATTGATCGCGCCAACCTGACTGAAAAGCACTGGATTTACTATCCGGGTGACACGCTGTTCCATCGTATTTTTGTTCAAGGCAATGCCAGCCCGCACTGCAATTCACCCGGCGGATTTGGCCTGACATGTGAAATGACCTACAGCAAAGAGAAGCCACTCATGCTGCAAGGTGACGCACTGATTGAACGCTGCCGTGAAGACTGCATCAAAGTGGGCATGATTCGTCCTGAAGATGCGATTATCTCTGCCACTCAGGTAGATATGCCTTATGCGTATGTGGTTTACGATCATGCTCGCCAGGCGAATGTGGCCCTGATTCGCCAATGGCTGCTTACTCAGGATATTCATCTGTCGGGACGCTACAGCGAGTGGGAATATTACAATTCTGACCACGCTTTTCTTGCCGGAAAACGTGCAGCTGAAAACGTGAAAATGCAGCTGCCATCGCAAAGTACCCGCGTATAAATAACGGAATATAAATCGAGCCAGCTCATCTGAGCTGGCTTTTTTATAGACAACTGTCTGGCTTTAGGCCACGGCGGGTAGGCATTTAGTGGTTTTTAAATTTTCTAACTGATTTAGCCGCACATCCGCTTTTTTAGTGGCGGAATGTTTAGCCAACCCATTTCCCAAGCCAAAGTCACCAATAAACCCCAGCACCGTCAGCACATCGAAACGGCCCGTTTCGCTGATTTCACTCTGTACGCTGTGGGCTTTAACGATTTCCTGTTCAACGGCTTTGCAATCAAAGGCGGTGGTTTCTTCTGTCGTCACCGCAGGTGCTTGCGGATATTGTTTGGTCGCGCAGCCCACCAGCATCATGGCGACGACGATTAGCCTCAGTTCTTTCATTATCTTGCTCGTTTTTTGCTCGGTTACTCTCTTATCGGCAGATTCCGCTGCTTTCATTAATATTCTTAATCTACTTTTTTCAAACGAACCCGCTACGCTAATGTAGGCTTCTGTCCCGCCTGTTGCGGTAGGCACACAACGCGCGTCGTTAAAAGGCCCAGAACCTGAGGAGAGAAGATGTCGACTTTTTCACTGCTTGCCATCCCTTTTTGGGATTGGCTCTGATCCTGCTGGCGCTGGCTGCGGTAAAAAAACAAAAAACCTTTCTTATTGTCGGTTATGTATTGATGACCTCAACGGTTGTAAATGCCGTAATCGGAATGACTTTAGGTTGACCAAGGAATGTTTTATATGAGGTTTTTCAATGCGCTTTAAAGGATTGAATATTGGGTTTTTCCTGCTGATTTTGGCGATCGTAACAGTCGCCTTCTTCGATGTGTTATCCCCTTACTTTTCTCCCATTTTGTGGGCTGCGGTATTAGCGGTAATCTTTCATCCGCTTAAATCACTGCTGCGCAACAAACTGGGCGACCGCAACGGGCTGGCTTCGCTGCTGACCTTGCTGTGTATCTGTTTGATCGTGTTCACGCCGTTGATGATTATTGCCTCTTCGTTAGCGGTAGAAATCAACGCGGTGTATACCAAATTGCAGGGTAATTCGACCCAGTTTCCAACGGTTTTTGCTGAGTTAATGCAGCATTTACCGCGGTGGGCGAAGCATTATCTAACGGAGCATAATCTGGATAATGCAGCGCAAATTCAGCAAAAACTCTCTGAGTTTGCCCTGAAAGGCGGCCAGTATGCGGCGGGCAGCGTATTTATCATCGGTAAAGGCACGTTTAGTTTTACCGTGGGCTTTGGCGTGATGCTTTACCTGCTGTTCTTCCTACTGAAAGATGGCTCTTATCTGGTGCATCTGATTTTAGAAGCGCTGCCGCTTTCGACCTACGTTAAACACCATTTGTTAGGAAAATTTGCCGCTGTCTCGCGTGCAACCGTCAAAGGCACGGTAGTCGTAGGCATCGTGCAGGGTATTTTGGGTGGACTGGCCTTCTGGTTCATCGACATTGATGGCAGCCTGCTATGGGGCGCATTGATGGCCTTTTTATCCCTGATCCCCGCCGTGGGTTCTGCGATTATTTGGGCACCTGCCGCCATCTTCTTCTTTGCCACAGGTGCATTGTGGAAAGGTCTGTTCCTGGTGGGCTTCTTCGTGATTGTGGTTGGCCTGGTGGATAACATTCTGCGCCCACTGCTGGTGGGCAAAGACACCAAAATGCCAGACTATATGATTCTGATCGCCACGTTAGGCGGAATGGAAATTTACGGCATCAACGGCTTCGTTATTGGTCCGGTGATTGCTGCGCTGTTTATCGCCTGCTGGAATTTGCTCTCTGGGCGCGATAACCGCCAGAACATTGAAGAGCTTGATGAAGAGGTTATCGAGGAAGGCAAAAAACAGTCGGACACCGCAGTTGAAGAAAGCAAAAAGCAGCTGGAGACCCCCGTTAAAGAGTAATGCTTCCAGATTGTGAATATGCCAACCATAAAAAAACCCACCGCATTGGTGGGTTTTTCTTTTAAACAACTTACTAAATCAATTAGTTAGTTGCTTTGTTTTTCAAATCTTCTGCACCCTGCTTGGTTTTATCCCAGCCTTTCTCAGTGCCTTCTTTGGTCTTATTCCAGTTTTTCTGCGCGCCTTCCTCAATCTTGCTGCTGGTGGCGTTGCTTTTGCCTTCCGCTGCATTTTTAGATTTGAGTTTCAGCTCTTCGCCCTGGTGCTGAGATTGATGCAGTTTTTCTTTCGCTGTATCGGCGCCTTTGTGCGCTTCAGCAACCGTGTTATCGGTAGTCGTTGCGGCGAAAACAGGGGACGCCAGTAAAAGTGCAGACAGTGCAATCATTGTTTTCTTCATAATTCCCTCTTTTATAAAAAGTGCCGTGTCAGGTCATTATCCTGGCATATGAGGTTGTAGAAAGATTTAAGAATAAACCAGGAATGAAGAAAGTGGCTTGAGCGCCGAAAATTTAACCAAAAAACAGCATAATTCACCGTTAAAGCAGATCGAGCTGTGGGTTGGTGTCCTGTTTTTTCACTTTGCGCGTTTTTGCTACAGGCGCAGGCTTCTGCATTTGCTGATGAATCCAGTGCAGGATGACTTCAACGGCATACGCCTGTTGCTCAGTCGTCAATGCCTGATGCTGAGGAATCGCGTGCCACTTGCGCAAACAGCCGCGACAGCAGGTGCCGGTAGCATGTTGAGCAATAAATACCGGATGACCGCGCATCGGCGTTTGCTTGCCGTCATTAGTTGGTTCGGCTGCTGCCAACCTTTGTTTGATGAAGTCAGTCGCATGTTCGCGTACCTGAACTTCGCCTTTATTTAGGCAATAATCATATTCAATTTTACCCAATGCAAAGCGCTGCCTGAATGGAGAGCGCGACAGACGCTGAAAAAGATCGTCGAGTGGCGTCATAAAACCTCAGTGAACGAATGGAAAGGCAAAACAGCGGTGAAAAGTATACTGGATTTTATTCACGTTTTTGAGTGGCTGCAGAATCGAGTGATGTCCGAATTAAAAAAACCGCCTGGAGGCGGTTTTGAGTTTTTAGATGTTTTTAGCAGGATCGGGAAAGTCATTTCCATCTTCATCTTCCAGCGGATCAATCCCTTCATCTGATCCTTCAGGTAACTCTTCATCATCATCTTCATATGCCGGATATTCGGCATCATCAGGAACCGGTTCTTCATAATCGGGACGTTCAGACATGGTGACCTCCGTGATTGCTGTGGTTGGTCTGTTAACTGTAGTCCTCCCACCCCAACAAGGCGTGCGGCACTTCACGAAAGCGTGAGAATAGCGCGTTATCTGCGGTGATTAAGCACTCTCTTTCCTTCCCGACAGATAACGTACGCCCTGCTCGCCAAATTCCTCGCGATGCGGCACGTTGGGTTGCAGATGAAAAATCTCCCCTGCCTGATAAGTCTTTTCGCTGTGTTCCGTAAAAATGGTGATGTCGCCATGAGTAATCAGCGCCATCGCCTCAAAAGAATGCACATGGTTATCGAGTTGCGTTTCGGGAGCTCGCTCAACCCAAACCGGTTCATCAAACCCTTTATCCGCTAATAATTTTCGGAATTCTTGCTCGGTCATCTCGCCTCCTGAGTATTGGCCTGCCTTAAGCATAGACAATGATGCTTTTACGCTACTGCGCTGGGGTGAAGAACAGGCTGCCGCTGGCTCTGTTGCCGCTGAGCACGGCCAACGAGTTTGCCCCTGCGCTGGTCACTTCGACCGAGTTGGTACACAACTTAACGGCTGAATCCATAAAACATTGGGCATTGCTGGAGCGGCGTTCGCCACCTTTCTGCTGCTGCGACAGAGTCGCCAATTTAGGGTCAATTCAATAAAGAGAATAAAAGAAGTTCAGATCAAAATCGTCCACATTTCGGTTGGCAACGGGCGTTTTTATGGGCGGCGGCATGACAGCGAAAAAATGCAGCACCGATGATGGATGACTTGATGTTTATAGTCTTGAAGTTGCGCATTGTTAGCAAATGATCTCCCTGCTTTACGACATGGTACGCAGCACCGCTGGCGCACGGTTAGAGCATGAGTACAACCTCATTACATTAACGCGGATGGCGAAATTGTGGGTTAAATTCCGACGGCTTAACAACGCGTTGAGCGTCTTTTCACCTTGCCAGAATGCGCTTACAGCGCTGCCTTTTAGGCCATAAAAAAAGCCACCCTGTCCGGTGGCTATTTCTAAAGTAAAAGCAGAATGCGTAATGTGGATTTCAGCACCAACCGCTTTCCTTAAGACTTATTCTAACAACTCGTCAATAAGATGCAAATCAAATGTAACTTTATAGAGGCGAAAAAACATCCTACTGAAACCGTAATATTTCGCTGTGTCAGGGGATTAAGCGCGTTCGATATGTGGGTAATAGCATAAGGGCTAACGCCAGAATTACATTAAAACAACCACACCGTAAATTCTCCTTCACTTAAAAGAATTCAGAGGATGTGGCTGAGATAAAGCTGCTGCTCCGGGTGCCTCCCGGTAAGCCATTGAATGGCCAAACCGGCTCATGTTCGATTACCCACAGTATTCACCGTGATGACCATTTACATCCTGCCGCTTAGGAGGATTAGCAGCAACAATGCAGCCTAACACTTGAATGGTAGATAGGCATGAGGGCAAAATCTTATATTGTATTACTAATGCACTTTTTATTATGTCGGCACTAATTTTTTGCCGTTTCGCTAATGAACGTGTTGGGTAAGAATGACAAGACATAACAGAACCACCCGCGTTACGTCTGCCGGTTCACTTCCATGGCCGCCGAGTTACAATTCAACAGCAATAATTCGCAATGCTCAGCCAACTTTTCAGGATTGGCTCTTACTGAACACAGCATATACACATCAGAAAAATCAACATGTCGATTATCATAAGGTGTCCCAGCCTGTAATTGACTTGAAATGGCATATTGACTCCAATAAAAAACCCGCCGAAGCGGGTTATATAAATATTTGTTTTAGTCGACTTTTTCGCAATCGTATGTGCCATGTATACGTATCTGGCTTTGGTGAGTACGAATCACCTCTACATTCAAAATCGCTTTGCCATCTCGATATATTTGTTCCATTCCCAGCATACCCGGCGCTTTAGCGTTTTTTACCCGCCACTGTAACTTAACGTTGTCATAGTCATCTTTCTCTTTCAGAAAGGTAATTTTCTGCGTCTCTGACCGTTCACCATTGACATACATCCAACCACTTTTATTAGCCTTTAAATAGAAAGGGCCACATTGCGTTGCCGAGAAGGCGGAAGCAGTGAACATCATTAAAGAAATTAAACAGATTATTTTTTTAATCATGACCAACAAAACTCCGTTGAATTTTCAATGCAGGTAAATAAATCTGACAACCGTATCGTAAAGAGCCTCGATGCTTAATTTGCTCACTTCCTTGTTCTCATAAACATGTAGCAGGATAAATGCCAAAGGGAAACTGATGCAATGGGAAACAAATAACTAAAGACAATGAACTTTGTAAGTCGCATTGAAATCGTTTCAGCCATAACCTTCTTCATGATGGGATTTTGATTGATGTAGACTATTGGTCTCTTTGAGAATTAATAACATAAGCCTGTTTCCAGCCAGTGTCGACAATGAAACATATAGCCGTCTGGCTGGGGAAATAAGGGGCGGATATTAACCTACAAACATAAGCGCCCTTCGCATTCGATTGCACTATGATTGCACTAAAAATGACTGGCTTAGTCATACCTAAATCGTCATGCCGTGAAGCATATGCCATTAACTTTTTATCTGCGCGGTTGGATTTGTTAACTGCTTCTTTCGATGAAACGCACATGGCATGTAGCGTTAAATGCGCCAAAAAACGCTTTACTCTCGCCTGCGCTTCTGAAATTTTTTGCTGCTGAATGCCAGCAGTGGCATAACTACTGAGCTGAGCAACATAAAAATTTATGTCGTTCATTGAATCCTTTCATTTCCAAAATAACGGGAAAAATCTTCGCACGTGACGTTTGTATAACAGCGCAAAAAAAGCCACCCGAAGATGGCTTGGTCATTAGTCGGCGTTCTCGCAACCAGGCTGGCTACGATCAATGATTTCTGTACCTTCAATGCGATAACCAAGGGTGCCAAAGAAGAATGCATGGTTAAGCTGTGAAACCACTACGTCAGACAGAGCAACAGCACAGCGATTTTTCTCAATGGCGCGATCCATTGCCGTTTTCACGTTAGGGATGCCAAGTGGAAACAGAACAACCGGCACTTTATCTTCGCCAATTACGCGCTGACCTTTAACGAACTTTGCTGAGTTGAGATTGTAGTTTTTAGTACTTGCTACAGTCATATCTGCAACGCGCACAGTACAGCCTGAAAGTAAAAGCGCGCCAAGCGCCACTGCCAAAACCTTTTTCATTTTATATTTCCGTTAATTGCAATCGGAACCATGTTACCTGCTTCTCATTTATTTCTAATTGTAAGTAAGGGCTCATTAAATGATTTTGTTCGGGTAATTAGCTAGCGGTGAGAAGCAAAACATCAGACATGCTTTGAGCAAGTGGAGAGGTATGTTTCTGGCTTTCTAGATAGTTGATTGCGCAGTTGTTCAGCTTTTGAGAAAAGCTTTTCTAGTCCGCGCGAGTGCAGAAGCATATCAGCAAGCCTGAAAAGGTAGCCTGACTTTATAACCTTAACGTCATTGGTAACAGTCGGATAAACCGTGGCATGGGGTGGCTTTAAGAGCGTGAAAGAAAAAACCCACCATTACGATGGGTTCTGTTATTTAATCAGTGAAGAGGGCTCTTGCTCTTTTTTCCTGAGCATTCATACCATGAAACTTGCGTTGATTACCGCACATCCAGCATGAGCAACGGCAAGGTGTATGGTAAGTCATGCCCTTACTTACGGTGGTTATATCGCCCAGGAAGCAATTACCAGCAGCACTAAAGCGGCTGCGTTTCGTTTTTAATCTTTCACTGTGGTGCCGACGAATGGCACGATTTCTTTCTTTCATATCTGAACCCCGTTTTTTCAGAGGCGGCCACACCTTCGTGCGGCCACCGTATAGGGTATTCAGAATGAGCCAACGCGCGTCTTTTCATCATGCTTTGATTATTCCATGGCTGTGTAAGCAGGCAAAGCAAAACCATAAGCACTGATCATCATTCAGTTCAGTGATTAAATAAAGCCTGATTAGGGTCAGATATAAATAAATTGCTACCATTAGCGTGTTTTTATGGCGTCAATATTCACCTCGGTCTGGAATGAGGTGGGAGGACTGGAAAAGCATAGAGATGGTACGTCGTTACGCTCACCTGGCTCAGAACCATTTAACGGAACATGCGCGCAAAATTGACTCACTTTTAGACCCTACAAGATTCGAATTAAGTCCAAATTCCCCTTGTTATTACTGGTTTTTTCTCTGTTAGAAAAACTCAGGAGCCCCCAAATGGGCTCCCAAACGTATTTCGCTGAAAACAAAAGCGATTCGAGTCTGGTGATTGTAACTGCTAACTATCGTGGCACCAACATATCTGGATTATGTTTAGCTTTCACATTGGCCACAAAAGCAAATACGCCTGCGAGAGTCGCAGCCGCATTATGCGATGAATAAAAATAGTGGAAAGTTCGGAGTTAAAAATCAGGAATGAGGCTCGAAGAATTTAAGTATTTATTAATCCAGTAGCTCGCCTGGCTCTGAGAATATCTGTGGCGGTCAGGAATGGCGTCTGCTCCTGCCAGGTTAATCCCTTACGGTCGGTGCGCACCAGTTCATAACGTTCACCAGGAAATTCACCGCATCAGCAAGCGTTATTTCCGCTTCGATATACTCCTGAATGGCCGCATCCTCATGGAATAGCGTGTCGTTGAGGGTGAGGCCGTAATAGTTTTTCAGTAGTTACCCTAACAATTGCTGCCAGACCTCTGCGGGCGACAGGCGTGAAGAAACCGGCACCGTGGCCGGTACAGCTGAGGTTTGCATAAGTTGACTCTCTTAATAAAGCAAGAAAAGGTGTGAAGGATTACGATGCAGGGATAAGGCTAAAATCAGTCTTTAACCTGTTTTGAGGGATAAATTGCGATATATACATACCCATGACTACCCAGCGTATCGGCTTCACAGGTCAGCCCGTTACGGTACAGTGTGACACAGTGCGCGTACCGTGGATTCAGCTCACAGAAGAGCAGTATCAGCTCCAGATGTGCGACAAAATGTGCGAAGGCTTCATCCAGTTGTAGGGCCTGCATCTCGCTGAATGAGCCGGTGAATACTGCCCGGTCTGCCAGAAAATGCAGACGGTTACCTTCCTGCACCAGTCGGGCTCCGAAACAGCGTGTGATATCTCGTTTGAGACCCCAGATTTGGGTCGCGTCTTTATTCATCATTTTATTCCGGTTAAATAAGACCATGTTCGGCGAATGAGAATATTTGCCTGCCGCCGACAATCAGGTGGTCGGAAACCCGGATTTCCACCAGCATCAGCGCCTGTACCAGACGCTGGGTGATGGCCTTATCTGCCTGGCTTGGGGCAATTTCCCCGGACGGGTGGTTATGGGCAAATATCACTGCTGCCGCGTTAAAGTACAGGGGGCGTTTCACCACCTCGCGGGAATGAACTTCAGTGTGACTGAGTGTGCCGGTAATGAGTAATTGGTGTTTTGGTTATAAATAATTATTTTGTTTTTGTGAGGTAAATGAGTTTTTAAATTGCATACGTATGCAACCATGAGGGTGTAGAAAGAACAGGTATCCTGCGGGATTAGGCTGGGAGTAGAACAGCCATGAAATTTGCCCGCAGGTTTAAGTTGAAATAGGTAATCACTCAATGCGAACTATGCGTCTTGTACCACCGTCTGACTGCCGGGAAGAGATCGCCCGACGACTGGAGATAGTCGAGCAGAACCTGCACCTTAACGCGATTCTCGGGGTAAACCCGGAGGCCATTTCTCAAGCAGAAAAGTGTCAGCAATTACGCCGCGAAAAGAAAAGCTTGGGGCCCCTGCATGGCATCCCCCTCATTGTAAAAGATAATATTGCCTGTGCATCTTTGCCGCTAACGCTGGGGTGTAAGGCGCTGGAATCGGTCATCGCGGCTAAGGATGCGTTAGTGATCCAGCGTCTGCGTAAAGCAGGGGCGATTATTCTGGCAAGGGCGAATATGTCAGAGTTTGCTTTTGATGTTCGCTCCCGGAGTTCTCTGGGGGGCGATGTCCGTAACCCACTGTGCCCGGCGTTAACCGCAGGCGGATCCAGCGGAGGCAGTGCTGCTTCTGTGATTGCCGGAATGGCAGATGGTGCGCTGGGAACCGATACCGGTGGTTCGATTCGCATTCCATGCAGCTACACCGGGTTGGTCGGACTGCGTCCCGCTTTCCGGAGACAGCAGCTCGCGGGCGTTGCGCCGCTGTCCGTGAGCAAGGATACCGTTGGCCCCATGGTCCACAGTGTCCGGGATGCAGCGCTGTTACATGGCATTCTGCACGGTGAAGAGGTTGCTGAATTATCGCCAACATTGCTGAAAGGCGTGCGATTAGGCGTGATTCGCGCGCTGGAGTCAGAAAATAGCGATGAGCGAACGGTCTGGAACAAGGCGCTGGAGAGATTACGCCAGGCAGGCGCAGTCATCATAGAGATCGCTCTGCCCATTCTGGCGGAGGTTGAATCACAGTCTTGCCTGAGCATGTATGAATTCCCGGTCGCCATAAACAGCTGGCTGGCGGCACAAACAGCCGTGCCGACAACGCTGCGGGGAATTGTGGATTCCGGTGAGTGTCTGGCTGAGTTTATCCCGCTGCTTGAAAAAATGCTGGAATGTCAAAGCCTGAAAAACCCGTTGTGGTTGAGTGGACGCCGCTTTCAGCGACGATTAACCCATGCACTCGGGCTGGCTGCAGAACAGAATCGTATCGAGGGTTTTCTTTATCCCACGGTTCGCCGACTGCCAGAAAGCCTCAATAAAATGCCCCCTGGCTGTGCGCCTGAACTGGCCGCCATCAGCGGTTTGCCCGCCATAACAATGCCGTGTGGCAGGACGCAAAAGGGGCTGCCGGTAGGAATGGAAATTCTGGGGAAGGAGTCGGATGAATTTTCTTTGCTCTCTCTGGCGTTGGGGTGTGAATGCGTCCTCCTGAGCAATGAAATATAGGTATGAACAAAACAGACATCACGTTAAAAGTAATGTGGTCCGTAGCTGTTATCTGTTCATTGGCCCCGTGATTAAAAGGCGATCCTGTGCCATGAATATATGTTGGTCGTTGGTGAGGCGGATGGCGCGATCATGGTATCGTCAGTTGATTTTCAATCGCATCAAATATGGCAAGTAAATGGTCTGCGACTGCTCTAACGCGTAGCTAACCTGCTCAGTCTGAATACATCACCAACCATAATGCCTGATCGACACCGATATCAGGATTAACGCAATGCATATTTGTTTCTCTTGAATCGCCACGGATCATCAAGATATTTCCGAGTCGTTGATAATATTGGTTTTCGTATTCAAAAAGTGGCATCTGATTACTCGAACCATGCCGACGCCTACAGTTATAAAACTTTTCGATGTAATCAAAAACATCACTGCGGGCTTCTTCCCGCGTTCCGTAGATCTTTCTCTTTATCCGTTCGCGTTTCAGTAGCGGGAAAAAGCTTTCCGCAACCGCATTGTCGTGGCAATGACGGAACCACAACAGCAAGCGTCAGGAAGATGCGCGTAGATTCCAATACCGCATGGCGGGCAGCATTAAAACGGGCAGGCATTGAAGACTTCCGCTTTCACGACCTTCGGCACACATGGGCAAGCTGGTTGATTCAGGCTGGCGTTCCGTTATCGGCATTGCAGGAGATGGGTGGCTGGGAAAGTATAGAGATGGTACGTCGTTATGCTCACCTTGCACCGAACCATTTAACGGAGCATGCGCGCAAAATTGACTCACTTTTAGGTGATCACGACACAAATACGACACAAGGAGGAAATCAGGTAGGATTGAAGCTTGCGTAAGTGCTTGAAAGGATTGGTACCCCTACAGGATTCAAATTACTACCCTAAACCATTGACTAAAAAACATAAAATTGTGTTCGATAAAATTTACACCAACAATTATACCAACACATTGTTTTGCGTGGTTTTGCTGATTGAATCTGCTTAGCGGGTTAACACCTCACGCAGCAGCTATTGTATCGCCTGGCTATCTGGACGCCAACATCCCAGGGTAATGCTTAGCAATGATGTCGTTCATTTTATCCACTAACTCGGGGCGCTTGAAGGTGAGATGCGCAGTGCCCTTTTGAAAGTAGCGGATGGTGAAATAAGTATCATTGTAAACATCCCTACCCGGATTATCACGAATATGCTCCATCAGATGCATGGAGATATCGCCTGGTGTATTGGGTATCGCTTTGCTATCGAGCAAAAACAACACCCGTTCAAGATCTGTCAGTTGATCACGACGAAATCCCCACGTCAGGCAATAGCCACAGCGGGCGTACGTCACCAGATTGTTAATAATGGCTTTCTTACCGAAGAAGCACGAGCTATTAGTTTTGTAATCCTATGACAGCTCTTTAAGCCGTTGATAATGCCACGCTCGAACACTTAAGCCTTGCTCTGATGTAGCTGATCAAATGTGCTGAAAATATTCGCTTCAACGATGGCCGCAAAGTGAATGTATATTCCCAAAGTAGAAACACATTACCCTAACCATCCTGCTTATTAATCTCTTGATTCATCGAACGTATCGATTTACTCGATATTTCCGTATCTTTTAAACAAATGTGCTTAGCAAGCGAAAAATACATTTAACTCACGAGTAGAAAGTTATCGGCCATATAAATAAGAAACCTAAAATCACTATTTTCCAATAAAAAAACCATTCATAACCCTGCGACAGCTTGTGCCGCACGCGAACGAAAACTCATAAAAAACACACTCATTTCCTGCGACACGAAATGTCACAGCGCGATATGAAAATAGCGTTTTTACGAGGAGAAGAATATGAACACTAAGATGTCTGTTGAAGCGATTGAAGTTGCTGAGATGAATTACCAGGATACCAAAATGCAGCAATGGATTTTGCGGATACTTTTTCGCTTGGGCGCACACAAACAGTTTATTACCCAGCATGGGTTCAGCAGCCAGTCGCTGGCGGATTATCTTAATCTTACCTATGAACACTCTTTTAGCTTCAGTCAGCAGGATCAACATTTGTTGCTGAGGAAATTACGCAAATATTATCAGGATGCTGAACAGCATAATTCGCTGACCCAAACTTCTATTTTTCAATCGGCAGTGAACAGGTTTGCCACGCGTATTGGCCTAAACAGTGCCGAAAAATCCATCCTGGAATTCACATTACAGTTACATCAGGAACGGCTGCTCGATGACGTCACGGAATGGCTTGGGCCGCTCACCTCAGCCAAGGTTTATCGTGTGCTGGCGGCAATATTGGATATGACCGAAATTGACATACGCGATGCACTTGGCCCTACGAGCACCCTGACGAAAACCGGTCTGATCAGCCTTGAAATGAACGGCGCGCATTTGCTGCGCAATAAGCTTGAGCCATTCTCACCCACCCTGGCAGAACGCCTTTACGCGGGTGAGACGAGTCCAGCGCGGCTACTGCATGGCATGATTAACAGCTGCGGACCCGCCCAACTGACGTTAAACAATTATGCCTACATCCCGGCGGTCAATATTCTGCGTCAATGGTTGCACCACGCGCTTAGCACCGATCGCGTTGGGGTAAACATCCTGATTCATGGTCAACCGGGCAGCGGTAAAAGCCAGCTTTGTCGCCTGATGGCGAAAGAGTTACAAGCCTCCCTCTATGAAGTTAGCAGTGAAAATGAAGCCCTGCGCCCGATGAGCGGCAGTCGTCGCCTGCGTGCCTGGCGCGCAGCGCAGCGTCTGTTTATCGATGAGAAAGCGATCATTTTGCTTGATGAGGCAGAAGATGTTTTTATCGACAGTCCGGGGCTATATAACAGCAGCCCACTTCCGTTAGCGAAAGCCTGGATAAATCGCCTGCTGGAAGAGAATGCTGTCCCCTCTTTATGGGTAGCGAATGATATCCGCTCTCTGGATCCGGCTCTGGTGCGCCGCTTTGATATGGTGATTGAGCTCAATGCTCCGCCACGTGCGCAGCGGGCAGAGATTATACAGCAAGCCTGCGGCGCGATGCTGGCCCCTGACACCCTCTTTCAATTAGCTGAAGCGCCTTATCTTGCACCGGCGGTTGTTAACCGGGCGGCAAGCGTGCTTGCGGGCATTGGCGAAAATTTACCCAAAGAAAATCGCCCTGAGACTTTAATGTATTTAATAAATAACACCCTAAAGGCACAAGGCCATATGCCGATAAAACATCATGTTGCTGCCCAAACATCAGCGCTCTATGACTCTGCATTTATCAATAGTGATGTTCCCCTTGGCGAGATTGGAAAAGCTCTGATGCCTGGACAATCAGCTCGTTTTTGTCTTTATGGCCCACCGGGTACAGGTAAAACTGCATGGGCATATTGGCTGGCGCAGCAGTTGAACATGGTAGTTATTGAACGTAAAGCCTCGCAGCTTTTTGGCCGATACATAGGCGAAAGTGAACAGAACATAGCTGCGCTATTTGAACAGGTGCACCGTGACAACGCGTTACTACTGATTGATGAGATTGACAGCTTTCTCAGTGCACGCGACGAGTATCAGCACCATTGGCAGGTGAGCTGTACCAACGAGATGCTTAGCCAGATAGCACAGTTCAAAGGTGTGTTGATCGCCACCACTAACAGATTTGATGTGCTGGATGCCGCCGCACTGCGTCGTTTCGATCTTAAAGTGCGCTTCAATTATTTGTGTGATGACCAAGCCGTTGCATTGCTGGCTCTTTACTGCCGTGAGCTACAGCTTAATGAGCCGCAATCCAGTGACATCAAGGAAGTATCAAAACTGGACTATCTGACACCTGGCGATTTTGCGCTGGTAGCACGTCAACATCAATTCAGGCCAGTGAGTTCAGTAGAAGCCTTTGTTTCCGCACTGAAAAACGAGTGCTGGATGAAAAAACGCAATAAACCAGCGATTGGCTTTCTGTAGTAATTAATTTGACAAGGGATCGAAATGGCTAAAAGACCCGAAACCATTGAAACCACCGTGCTGGCTCTTGAGCTGCTGCGTCGTATTCCGCGCGGCAGAAAAATCACGGCAAGAGAACTGCACGAGCAATTGTTGCATGCGGGAATCGCGCGCGATTTACGGACTATTCAGCGTAATCTGGAAATGCTTTGCGACCATTTTGATATCGAGTGCGACAACCGTAGCCGTCCCTATGGCTATCGCTGGCTGGAGAATTCTAATGGCGTTTCGCTACCGATGCTGACGCCGCAAGAATCGCTGCTATTGGCAATGGCAGAAGCACATCTGAAGCCTATTTTGCCAAGCCGATTAATCAAATCCATGACCGGGCTGTTCACCCAGGCGCAACGTAATTTGCATGACAACGGCCCTAGCCGACTTGAAGCAGAATGGCCGGATAAAGTACGCATTGTGGCAACCAGCCAACCGTTGCTGCCGCCACCGATTGCTGATGGCGTGTTTGAATCCGTTAGTGAAGCGTTATATCTCAATCGTTTATTGCGCATCACCTATCGCAATGCGAGCGGAAAAGAGAGTGAAAACACAGTGATGCCATTGGGTCTAGCGCAGCAAGGCCCTCGCCTCTATCTGGTCTGTCGTTTCGAAGGCTACAACAACGAACGCAGTCTGGCGCTTAATCGCATTATTACCACCAGTGTCAGTACCTTTACTTTCGAGCGTCCAGCCGAATTCAATCTGAAAAAATATGATGACGATGGCCGCTTTGGATTTGGTGAAGGCCACCAGATATTTCTTACGTTTGAAATTGACCGTACCGCTGGATTCCACTTGATTGAATCACCGCTTTCACTGGATCAAACCCATCGGGAAATAGGCCATGAACGCCTGGAATTCTCCGCCACGGTGGTAGACAGCGCCATGCTGAAGTGGTTTTTAGCTGCCTTTGGGGAAGCAGTCAGTAACGTTCAACGGCAGTCGGTCATGGAAGAGAACACCATAGAATGAGCCTGAACAACATCACCTGGGGTCTTTGCGCGCCTGCAAAAGTACCTTCCGTCAGAAGAACACGCACCTTACAACTTAACGAAATTGTTACCCGCTTCCATCATCGGGCTGTGCCGGGTTTAGGCGGCGTCTGGTTTGGGCGTCAACTGATGATGGCATTACAGGGTGTGGCTATCGCCAGTCAAATGGGCGAGAACGTCAGCAATATCGAAGCCGCGAATGCCATTGAAGCTCTTTGCTGCTGGCAGGGCTTTAAAGAGAATGAAGGAAAGAACAGAGATCGTCGTCTGCGTGGCATCCAAAAAATTCGCACATTAAAACCTGACAGCCTGACCTTCAACGCCGCCAGAAGACGTGCTTTCTATGTCACCATACCGATGCGCATGGGTACAATTGAAGCACTGCCCGCTCTGGGATTTGTTCAAGCTCAGCGTAACTTTAACGCTTTTCAGTGTAGCCCGGTGGGCAAGCAACTTGTCAGGCTTGAAACGCCGCAAATGGCTGAGCTGAAAAAATGGATCAGCTCACCTGACAGAAAGCCTCCAAAATTCATCTCTTCGCCATTAATCCCCTTATCACAAGATGCCTGTTTACTTATACGAAGCCAGCTGGAAAATGCCGGCAGTGACGAAGATAGCAAGCGTCGCAGGGACGCCCTGCAATGGATGGATCGCTTGCGCCAGTCCCCGCCTAAACCACTCAGCTGGAAAGATCGTCCTGACGAAATTTCATCAGTTCACTGGCACGATTTGCAGGCAGGTGCATATTTCTTTAAAACGCAAAACACTGCACTGGCGCTGCTGGATCGTCTCGAGTCTGAAATGGCTCAGCGTGGTCCGGGGCCTGTTCTCCCTTTGCATCAGGAGCTTCCACTGGCTATCGGTGATGCAGCTGAAAAGCTAAGGATTTACGCACAAGCGTTTTTGGATTTGCAACACAATGACGCTGCTGCAAACCAGTTTTGCAGCGAATGTACTTTGGAACCTGCGGCGTTATTACGCGCACTGGTCAGTCGTGACGGTCATATTCTTAAGCTAAAAGGCGACCTGATTGAACCGGGTCCGGCCTTTGATAGCGCACGCTCTCAATTCTCTCAGTCCACTGATGAAGAAGAACAATATGCCCCAGAAGCCTCTGGTTTCTGGCCTGCAGAGATATCATGGCGAATTCGCAACCTTTTCCGACTCAACCTTGATCTCCATGGCGAACTGGCAGATCGGCTCAAAGAAGGAAATGCATAATGGCTGATGTCTCAAAACTTCCGCCCTCCCTGGTCGACTATTTTGATGCACCTGAGGGTTATAAAGGGCATTTTGGCTGGCTGTGTGGCTATTCAGCAACGGATGACTTTCTGGAAAATGCGGTGGATCGCTTTAGCTGTCTTAATCAGGCTACGCGGGCTAATCACGGACAAATAAAACTGGCACTTTTTCTTGATGCTGGAAATAAACCCATATCTGCGGTTGATGTCCCCGGCGTATTACATTGCCAGATGAAGTCAGCCCCACCGCTGAATTTACTTCATGCGAAAGTCGCGATCCTGGGCTTTAAGCCTGACCAACCGGAAGATACCTGGCGGCTACGACTGGTCGTCAGCACCGGAAACTGGACAAAAGAGACACTGACTGAAAGCCTTGATTTGGTCTGGTGTCTGGATCTCTCCAGTGATGCGCTGGACAATGTCACCGATGATATTCAACAGAGTTGTGCAGATTTTCGTGCCGCGCAAAATTTGTTTGAGGAAATCGCCTCCTGGTGTGATACCAGCCTGTTAACATTAAAAATAAACGATCGGCTAACAATCGGGGGGCTGGCGCGGCTGGATGTTAATGCCTGGCTCAATACATGCCGCAAATATGCCCGCGGCAAACCCCGTTTGGTCGATAACCGCAAAAGATCACTCTTTAATCAGTTGAAATCCTGGCTGGACCGACCTGCTGTCGTTGGAAAAAGAAATTATCTTGCAATGGGGTCTGGTTTCTATGAAGGGGGTAGAGGCGATAAATCATTAGTGCCACAAAAAATTGTCCAGCTTTTACAGGATGAAAATTTATTAACAAAAAACCCTGAAATCGACCTCTATGTTAATCCTGAGGCTTGCCAGGCAGTAGCCAGTAATGTGGCAAAACTCAGAAAACAACACATCACTGTCAGACCCCCCTCTCAGTTGGTAAAGCCTGAACGTACCCTGCATGCCAAATTTATTTTTAGTGCTAACTACCGCAACGTCAGCGATACGCTGACCCAGTGCTGGCTTTATTTGGGCTCAGGCAACCTTACCGCACCTGGCTTTATGCAGCGAATGAAAACAGGCGTGGGCAATCTGGAAGCCGGCGTGTTCTTTTCACCGGAACGATTGGCGAGAACCCGTGCTGGGAAACTGGCACCCGAAAAAACCCTGACATGGTTACTCCCCATCCAGTCGGAGATTGATTGTGATGCTCTGCAAATGCCCCTTCAGGCGGGACAAGATATGGAGGAACGCCGTCCCCACTTTGCACCGCCCATAACCTGGCTGAAATGGACCCCCCTTGCGGACGGCCGGGGTGCTCTTCATTCCCCCGGCCTCCCCGAGAATAAAATCACCGTTTTAGCGTCTGCCGGGACTTCCTGTCCCCTGGTTCAGCAGGGTTTTCTGTGGCAGGGAGAAATGCCACGCTGGGTGAACATTACCTGGCAGTCAGATAACGGGACTGAGAGTGCAAAAATTCCCGTTATTGATGTGCTTGGTCGCATTGCCGCAACGCCTTTGCGACCACTCGATCTGGAAGAAGTGCTTTGGCAGCTATCCAGTTTCCCTCACACACCCGATGTGGATTTCGCCGATCCAACCAGCGCTTTAACAACCTCAACGGCCGGTTCTTTTGCGATAAATTCTGACGACCAGACAGTCTCTTCTCAGCCTGTCAGGCAGGTGATGGCGTTAATCGAAGGTATTGCCGAGCGTCAGACCACGCTTCCTGAAAGCCAGTGGCTTTACTGGTGTCGCAGTCTCGAGCAGACACTGATTCAGGCGAGCGAAAACAACGATATCACCTGCTTTAAGGATCTTGGCATCAATCCACTCAGTCCGTTGAAAGAAGCGCCTTTCCGACCGGTGTATGCCGAAGACGACCAGAGCGATAAGGGGCAGGATTATCTGCAGATGCTGATGCGTATTGAACAAGCCTGGGGTGTCGATTCCCTGGCCCATTTCTGGAGAGCGTAAATGAAGAATAACTTTCAGGGTTGGCCTGTCGTCACTGAGTTACTGCGCGAATTGGTTTCGCAGGAACAAGTAGAGCTTAATGCCGGACAAAAAGCAGCCTTGCTGGCGATTGCCGATCGCATTGAACATCATGGCATTATTCTGGCGGACGAAGTGGGTATGGGAAAAACCCGCATCGCAGCGGCGCTTTCCCGCTGCGTCATTGCGGCAGGCGGCAGAGTCGCCGTTTTGATTCCGGGCGGACTGGCGACCAACTGGCGGGATGAGCTGCAAACGGCAGGTGTCACCCCTTCAGCACCGCTGCTTAGCCTTAAGCAATATATGAGTGCCTGGGGAACGGATACACCATCCGTCCCCTGGTTTGAGGAAGATTGCCTGATTGTTTCCCACGCCATGGCTAACTGGCGACTGGGTGAAAACAGTCATCCGTGGCGTTGGGGATTACTCCCGGAACTCTGCTGGCAGTGGTCTGACAGGCGTGATTGCCCTTCATTAACCGAGCCTTATCTCAAGCTGGCTGCCAAAAAAATCAGCACAGCAATACGCCGTCTGCCGACTGCACATCCAGCCAAAGAAAAGATCAAATCGCTGAATCGTGAGATCCACTGGGATAACGCGCTGTTAGATGAGCAGTATGGCGTGCATTCATCACAACGCGAACAGCTTGAAACCAGTGTGGGGCTCGGCCTCGGGACATTTGATCTTGTTATCGTCGATGAAGCGCATAAAAGCCGTGGACATAACAGCAGCCTGAATCGCTTACTGGAAAATATCATTCAGCCTGCCGGTGAAACCCGACGACTGGCCGTGAGCGCAACGCCCATTGAACTCGACAGCCAGCAATGGATACAAATGCTGGCGCGTATTGAGGTCAGTTCTCCCGAAGCTATTCAGGCCATTGAACATTACCAGGCCGCCGTCGCAGATATTAGGGAAAACTACGCCAACACCCTGTCACAACAGAAGTATTACCTGGCCGCCGCTGCGTTTGAGCAGGCTCTGTCTCCTTATCTGTTACGTCGTGACAAACGCGAAGACGAGTTTGTGCAGAAATTCCATCAGCACTCAACTCGTTCCTATCGTCGTAAGAAAGAGATCGTAGTGGATACCTTCACGCTGCCGATGAACTGGAGACAGGCGATTTGCGCAGCTGAAGCGCTCTCGTTTGTTTCCCACATGCACGAAGATAGCGCCACACAACGACTGCGGCTGACGGTTGGCAACGGTCATGGTATCGCCACGCTGTTAAACAATCCAGATGAAGGCGCGACGCATCCGCTCGAAACGGAGCAGCAGGAAGTCGCTAAACCGGAAACCAACACGTGCGTAGATAAGCGCCAGCAACGTGTCAAATGGTGGCAGAGCCAACTCAACTCCGTCCTGAGCACGGGAGAAGGAACAACTCTCTTTACCCATCCCGCGATCCTGGCTGCGGTTGAAGCCGTGGAGGAGGTTTGCTCTCGCAATGAAAAAGTATTGGTTTTTGGGCGGTTTACTCGCCCGATGACCGCGCTGGTGCAATTGCTTAATGCACGTGAAATGTTGCGAACGCTGAAGTCAAAACAGGATTACTGGCCGCATGAACAGTTGCCTTTACTCGAGTGGCCTGCCGTTCAGTGTGCCTGGCGCCAGCTATATGATGGCGAAGCCGATCAAGACGCCATTAATGCGCAGCTTGCCAGTCAGTATAAAGAGCTTAATAACAGCCGTATCGCGTTTCGTAACAGCCTGATCTCGCGGCTTGATGAGGGATTATCAGCCTGCGAAAGTGACAAAGTGAAAACACTGTTTGCCGTCTTTAAGCAACGTGCTACCCATCGTGAGGGTAATGAAGATTTAGTCATTGTTGCCAGGGCTATTTATGCACTTACCGGGGCCGCAGATGAACGACGCTCCCCTGCACGCCTGGCAGAAGTCTTTACCGATATCGTTAATGCCATGCGTGGCCGTGATAACCCCGACAGTGATGAAGAAGTTGACGGGGAGAGTCAGTTTACAGAGCAACGCTGGCAAGCTGTTGTGGACTGGCTCCATGAAGAGTACAGCCGTCGCGAAAGTGACTATGCACGCCTGATGAATGGACAAACCTCTGCGGCCAGTCGCAACCTGCTTAATCTGGCCTTCAACCGCCAATACAGCCGTCCTTCTGTTCTGGTCGCTCAGTCGATGGTCGCCAGAGAGGGGCTGAACCTGCACCTGGCCTGTAGAACAGTAATCATGCTACATCCGGAATGGAATCCTGGCGTGGTAGAGCAACAGATTGGCCGGGTCGATCGATTGAACAGCCTCTGGCAGAAAAAACTTGAAGAAGCATTGGCCGCAGGAGAACGCGGCGATGCATTACCCACCATAAATTTCATGCCAATTGTCTTCAAAGGCACCTACGACGAGCGGAACTGGCAAGTTCTCAGCCAGCGCTGGGATAACCTTCGTGCGCAATTACATGGCAATCCCTTCTCAGTGAACACGCTTCAGGAGGATGTCAGGAACAGAGAAAGTATGCAGTCGGTGATTAATGCTGCACCCAACTTTTCTCCCCTGACTAAAAGCAGAAGGACTCCATTATCTGACTGATAAATTAACCTGAAGGTTTTCAGGCATGTGCCGTTATTAATAATCAAATAGTGAATTTTTCTTCTGCCGCTTCTGATGTAGTGAGTTTACACCAATGCCAGGCGTCAGGGACGGTACTTTCTACATGTTAATAAGGATGATCATGCACGAGAACAACATTGTTTTGCTCTGTGATGAAGCTGGCAGGCTATTACAGCTGAATATTGAATTGCTGCACAAGATGATTAATGAACCGAAAGTATTAGCCGATAACCAGCGATATGACCAAGGGCAGTTATTTGCCCGGCATAAAGCTGAGAAAAGAGTTGAAGAACTTGAGGGTGAGCGGTTAAAAATCGTCCGTAAGGAGATCGTGCTTGCCGTCGTCGGCACCATGAAAGCGGGAAAATCCACCACCATTAATGCAATTGTTGGCAAAGAAATTCTGCCCAACCGTAATCGTCCAATGACGTCGATACCGACACTGATTCGCCATGTGCCAGGCAAGCTTATCCCGGATTTACAGCTGAACAATACTGACGCACTGCATAACCTTCTGATTAGTTTGAGTAAGAAAATCAGCACATCAGAAGGTAAACATCTTGTTCGTCAGTTGGAAAAAGACAGTGAGAAGAAAAAATTACTGGCAATCACTCACAATGTTGAATGGTTGAAAGATACCTATCATGGTGAGGAAGAAATTTTCTCCTGTCTGACCCATCTTAACGACCTTGTGCGCCTTGCCAGCGAACTTGAAGTCGAATTCCCTTTTGATGCCTACGACGAATTCCATGAACTTCCGGTTATTGAGGTGGAATTTAGCCACCTGACCAGTTTGGATGATAGCCAGGGTACGTTAACCTTGCTGGATACCCCAGGGCCAAACGAAGCAGGTCAGCCACATTTGCAGGCAATGATGCGCGATCAACTGCAGAAAGCTTCCGCTGTTCTGGCCGTACTCGATTACACCCAGTTAAATTCTCTGGCCGACCAGGATGTGCGTAAAGAACTCAATGCTATCGCTGAAGTGACTGCCGGGCGCCTGTTTATTCTGGTGAACAAGTTTGATCAGAAAGATCGTAACAGCGATGACGCCGCGACGGTTAAGCAAAACGTTCCGGCAATGCTCGATGGCGATCTTCTGACTGCAGAGCAGGTTTATCCAGGATCTTCCCGCCATGCATACCTCGCCAACCGGGCCCGAAACGTCCTTAGCTATTCTGATTCACTACCAATCAGTGAAGAATGGGTGAATGACTTTGCTCAACTGGCTTATGGACAAATGTGGGATGAAAGCGACCTGCAGGATAAAGTTCAGAGCCTGAATCGTGCCGAAAAGATCTGGCGCCACTCATTGTTTGATAAGTTGATCGCTGAAGTCATTCAGGCAGCACATGCTAAAGCCGCTGCCTTAGCCGTGGATTCTGCTGCATCAAAACTGGTACAAAATGCGGAAAACGCTAACGAATATCTCTCTGTACGCCATCAAGGACTCAGAGCGAGTATTGATACATTGCAGCAGCAAATTAATGATTTGCTTAACGATATCGAAAGTGTCAGTCGCTGTCAGAAATCGGTAGATCAAGAAGTCAAAGCTTCCATGCTGCGGGTTAATCAGGAATCAGAAGCATTAATGACGCAGGTTCAGGAAAAACTGGACGGAGAAATCGAACATTACTTCCGTGAAGGTAAACGCATGGAAGAAGAAGCACTTGAATCTTCACTGCCTAAAGTCACTGAAAGCTTATGGGGAGGATTTTTCAAAGGATGGACAAGCAATTTCATAACACAAGCGCGCGATTTCGATCCCAATAGCCCAATTGTGACATTTACTGAACGTCGTGACGCTGAAGCATTTGTGGCCAAAATTGAAGATTCAGTGATGTCACTTCTGGATCAAATCGAGGGTCATATAAAGCCGACCCTGACAGATATTGTTGCCGGAATAGAAGAGAGTTTCCACGGTAACGCGCTGACAGCGATAGACAATATTGCTAATCAGATCAATTCACGCCTGGAAGAGGGAGGCTTCTCAATTAAGATCTCGTTCCCGCAGGTTAAAAACCTGCAGTCTCCCCTATCTGTCAGAACTCGTATGACCACTCTGCTTGAAGAAAAATCGTTTAAAGAGACGCGATCTCGACGCTCCAATGGTGTGTGGGGATCCGTATGCAAATGGTTTGGTACCAGCGACTGGGGTTGGGAAGATTACAGCGTGGACGTTGTCAAATCAGTGGTTGATATCAATAAAATAAAATCAGCAGTGGAAGTTCAGACCCACGAACATTTCGAACAGCTCAATAAACATATAAAAGAACAAATCAACGACCCAATCGTTGCTGAGATTAGCCTGTTCTTCCAGCAATTCAAAAGTAAAGTTGAGCAACTCCGTAATACCTTGATCCAAAGTACAGAGGATCACAAAAGTAACAAGCAACAGCAGGAAGAGCTCACAGAACGTTTACTTGAATTGCAAAAGCTGACGCCGGAGATGATCCGAGACAGTAAAGCGCTTAAAGAAGAACTGGAGACGCTGCTCTGATGACACTTTTCAAAGAAATTTTTCCTGAGATTGAAGCCTGCCAGGTACTCGAGTGTATTCCTGAAAAATTCGTTGTCGATTTTGCTAACGGTATCGATGTTGTAAACGATCACTTGCGCAGTTCGCAAAACCGATCTTTCTTTCAACGAATTAAGGAGGGCTTGAGTGGACGATCATCTGTCAGGCAACAGGCGATAAACGCTTCTTTAAATGATGGAATGCAGGCTTCCCTTACTTGGCTCACCGAACTGACGTCATCTCTGGCAGGCACCAATTTAGCCGTGTCGCGAGTAAACGAACGCGTCAATGCGTTGATGCAGAATACGGCGAAAATTGCGGAATACTCGGCCGACACGCGTGAACAGTTGCGTGAGCTTGCCAGTCACGTTAACCAACGCGTTGGCAAACTGGAGGAACAACTCCAGCGGGTCGATAGCATTCAGCAGGGTCAGTTGCACTTTGATCGTGTTTTCTCTAACTGGAGTGCTGGACGTTACGCCGCGCTTCCACTTGCCGGACGTTGCTACGTGGCACTCGAAGAGTTGCGCTGGGGGGCTTTTGGCGACGTTATCCGACAGGCTGAAACAAAACAGGCGGAGCAGTTTATTGAGATGTTGAAAAACAGGGCACTGACCCAGATGGCTCTGGATTACGGGACAAAATCCAATGTGCGCCACGACGTCCGAAACTGGTTGGCTTGGCAGGCTGGCGCAGTACAAGACACGGCCTGGCCCGCGATCATTAACTGGATGGCTGACTGGTGTAAGGAAGAAAGTCACCCGGTTAGCTGGGCAGTCACTCAATCCTATGAAACGCTGCCTATGAGGATGCCACGAATTTGTTCAGCCGAACGCATTGCAGACACAATGGTCGACGAAGTGTTTAGTGGGGATTTGAAATGAATCAAACAATGAAAGTGGGTCTGGTGCTGTCCGGTGGCGGTGCCATTGGCGCTTATCAGGTTGGGGTTGTCAGGGCGCTTGCAGAGTCAGGTACGGAAGTTCACAGCATTGCAGGCGCCAGTATCGGCGCACTAAATGGCGCCATTCTTTCCTCCTCCTCTTCGCTGGAACAGGGCGCTGCCCGGATGGGTGAAATATGGCACCATCTGGGCACTAACGAGGTGCTTAAAGTTAATAAATCGGCTTATCTGCGATTACTGACGCAATTTGGTCTCTCAATGGGACTTTCGCCATTTCTCAGTAAATCCGGAACATTGATAGGCGCGCTGATGAGTGGTCTGGGAATGAGATCATTGTCAGCTTTGCAGGAAGATGAATCTCTTTTATCTGACCAACCGCTAATAGAATTGATGAACCGGTTTTTGGATCCCGATGCATTAGCCAGCGGAACGCCGTTATATACTTCGCTCTATCCCACTGAAGGAGGCTTGTCCGACATTATAAAGTGCGCACTGGCTGAATTTGGCGTAGGCAAGACGCAAGATTCGGAGTTCCAACATATCCAGACCTTGCCTCAAGCCATACAAAGAGAAGCGTTACTAGCTTCAGCAGCACTGCCACTGTTGTTTCAATCTCGCGACATTAACGGCAAGCGCTACAGTGATGGCGGGATGGGTGGATGGGCAACCCTGCAGGGTAATACGCCTGTTACCCCGCTAGTTGCTACCGGTTGTAATATGGTGATCGTCACGCATTTAAGCGACGGCTCGTTATGGGATCGCCATCATTTTCCAGACACCACAATCCTGGAAATTCGGCCACAAAGCTCACTCCGTCGCAACGAAGGTGTATTTGGAGGAATGAAGGACCTGCTTGGATTCACAGCTGAAAACATCGACTCATGGATTGGCCAGGGGTATCGGGACACGTTTGCCGTAATGGAGCGTATTAAAGCTCCATTACAGGCGCGCCAGGCATTAAATACATCTGTCTCGACGCTTGAAAACAGCGAGTCACATAATGCCCATAGCAGTGCTCAACTCCAGAACTCCATGGCGCGGCTTAAATAAGGTCAATTTAAAAAAACCTGAAGTATCACGTAACCTCATTTTAGGGAGAAGAGTAAAGTGAGTTCAAAACAATCTACTCCACTGATTAATAAGACGCTCTCACTTGATAAGTTGTTGCGTTATGCTTCCACTGCACAACTTTCTGAACTGGCTGATATCATTACTGACTCAGGCAAAGGTCGTCTGGCATTGACTGAAAACAGCAAGAAAAATATCTTGGCACACCAGAGACGAAGAGCACTTCACATCATCAGCACGGACTTAGCGCGTGAAATTTGTGCGTTTGGCGGAAACACCGTGGTTAATGTATTCCGTTCAACATCTCAACCTTCTTACCTTGTCGTCGCCATGGATGTCGCAAAAAAAATGGGGGTGAAAGTCCCTAAAAATGCCTCAGCCTGCGATATTGAAGAGTTAATTATCAAACAAATTCTGATCAGCTCGTTTAAGGGAAAGAGTAAGGAAGAAATCGAGGCGTTATTTAGTGCGCATGATTGTAAATTTGATAACCAGCAACTTGAGCAATTATTGAAAAAGGGAAAGACAGCTGATTTAGTCTCATGGCTTTACTCCTCTTGCGGACCCTATACGCTTTCCCGTCTGGTCAACTTGGCGATGGTTCCGGCACTTAATGTGGCAGCAAAATTTGGAATGCCCCTGATTGGAAAAGTGATTGCGACCCGCGCTCCTGTGATGATGAACCCAATCGCAGCAGTCATATCCGCTGCCTGGGTTACATACGATCTTACAGGTCCCGCCTTTCGCATCACCCTTCCAGCAGTGATACGTATTGCCTGTATCCGTCAAACCTATATCAGGCAGGAAACTGAAAAATTTTGCCAGGAGCTAAAAAAATGCCTGTAATTCCAGATGTTCTTTACCGCACATTTGAACAATCTCCAGAAATCTTGGAAGGACTCAAGACCGGAATTTATGATATTTGTGGTGGTGTTATTCGTGTTACAAAAGGGAATGACAAAGCGGGAACTATTGTTGCGCATTTGAAATTCCCGGGTAAGGCACAGCAGGCTGCAGAGAGTATTGAAAAGCTAAAATCTTCACTTTCAAATATTCATGGGGGCATTGCCACCCTGCAAAATTCTCTCGGGACATTACAAAATCTCCAATATGCCAATATTGCACTTTCCGGACTTAACCTAGCCGTTTCAGCTGCTGGCTTCGCCATCGTATGTAAAAAACTTAATGGTATCGAATCCATTCTGATTACACATACTCAGAAGCTCGACACGCTGCTTTCATTAGCCTTAGATGCCCAAGAGAAGGCCTCATTCCAGCAGACCGCCCGCTTTAATGCTGTAATCACCACGGCCCGACAATTTGTTGAGATGAATGACTACGAGCAGCTTAAAACACTGATACGTCCTTTCAACGAGCAATACGAATTTACCAGCCTGATTTTAAAAAATTGCGCTCGTTCTGCCAACAACCCGGATTTTTTCACTTCATTGCCTGAACTATTTCTTCTTCAGGAACGCTTTATGCATCTCGGAATGTGCCTGAGCTATATTCAGCAAAAAATCGAGGCGCCAATATATGCCATAGAGACAATGCAAAAAATGCAGAGCGACTGGCTGGAAATTAATCAAACTATCGTTGAGATATTAACTTCATCGCCAGAGACAATAAATGCACTGACTCAACAGAATGCTGGAAGCATACGTTCATTCCTCAACTATCGAAAAGAGCGCATTTCAGGTATTGAGTATCAGACAAACCTGTTGATATTAGTGCAGAAACGACCTGAACTGACTAAAGTAATCAATGCGGAAAGCGATGACATTCTGTTACTGGCGGCATAGAAAATAAGATGAAAGCCAGCATGTTAGTGCTGGCTTTTGAAAAATTCACATCAGAGTATAAATCGTTTGAAAAACGTTTTCATTTATCTACGAATCGAAAAAGTAAATGCCGGCATTATTAATACTTAGAGTGGGTGATGTTGGTGGAATTCAGTGTCGTGAGGTGAGTTGTACTCCGACGACTTCATTCTATTGAATTTCAGGCATGAAAAAGACGTCGATTGATGTCTCTTAGTTTGAATTTGGCGCTTTTAGTAATTAAAGCTTAACATATTGATTAAAAAGATAAAATATTACCCGGTAAATTTATAATAATAACTAAACCAACAAATTGTTTTATTAACTGTTCTGGCTTAGGTTGTACATAACAAGCCTAAGCCAGAACAGCGCTTATTGTAATGGCACGCTACCTTGACGCCAACATTCCCGGATAATGCTTAGAAATAATGTCGTTCATCTTCTCCACTAACTCAGGGCGTTTGAATGTAAGATGCGCAGTACCCTTTTGAAAGTAGCGGATAGTGAAGTACGCATCGTCGTAAACATCCTTGCCTGGATTATCGCGGATATGATCCATCAAGCGAATAGAGATATCACCGCGATTATCGGATATCGCTTTGCCATCCAGTAAAAACAGCATGCGTTCCAGATCCGTAAGCTGATCACGACGAAATCCCCACGTCAGGCTGTAGCCCCAGCGGTTGTGCGTCACAAGGTTGTTAATGATAATTTTCTTACCGAAGAAGCACGGACTGTTAGTTTTGTAATCCCATGACAGCCCTTTAAAAACATTGATGATGCCGCGCTCAAACACTTCAGCCTTACTCTGATGCAACTGTTGAAAAGTGCTGAGAATATTAGCTTCATTGATGGCCGGAAGATCCCCCTCCTCCAGGTTTTGTTGCCACTGCTCACGGGCCTGCGCATCCATCAGTGAAAGCATGCCGGATTTCAACATCAGGCCGCGCCACAGGCTGCGGTCAATGTTGTGGGTGATCACTGGCATCGCTTTCTCTGGTTTTTCCATCAGCCAGCAGTCATAGCGATGCTCTGACTTCATCGCCCAGTCGGAAGCGTTGCCGCCACCGATTCCTGTTGTCAGTTGGGAAATGGTACTGAGTTGCTTAATCAACTGTTCAATCTGTACTAGCGCTGCATCATGTCCGGTGACGATGCGCTCAATGCTGGTGGAGTTCATCAGCTCAGTATGTTCGGTAATCACTTCAGGTTCTGTTTGCATTGAAAAAAATCCCATAAAAGCAAATGCCCCTGCCGGTGATGGCAGGGGCATTATGCGTTGTCAGATATAAGGAGAGGATGACAGAAAGGTAAATTCGGGAAGCGGTACGCAGGGTTTAACTGAGATTGCGCTGTGTTAATCCGGTAGCGTGACTTGCTTTCAGAATATCGGCGGCGGTCAGAAAGATTTCTGGCTTAGAATAGGCATCACTCCTGGTATCAATGCGCACCAGTTCATATTTTTCCACCAGGAAATTGATGGCATCGGGCAGGGTAACACCTGCCTCAATGTGTTGTAGGATGACTGACTCGCTGCAAAACGGCGTATCGGTTAACTCCAGTCCGAAGTGCTTTTCCAGCAGGTAGACAAGCAGTGTTCGCCAGTGCGCTACGGGTGACAGGCAGCACGATGCCGCCCGCCCCGGATGAATTGCTGAGGTTGGCATAGTGGTCTTCCGTTAGTAAGTTTTACTGAGGTGTCGGGTAAATCGCGATATAGACGTAGCCGTGTGAACCGAGGGTATCGGCTTCACAGGTCAGCCCGTTGTGATAAATCGTGACGCAATGCTGCTGGCTGGGATTGAGTTCGCCGGTGGTCAGCAGATGTTCCAGCATGCCGATCATTGGCGGGAACGACTGATTGAGACGGTCAATTTGCTCTTCGCTGAGTTCACCGGTTATTCCGGATCTGTCGGCCAGGTAGTGCAACCGGTTGCCTTCCTGCACTAACCTCGCACCGAAGCGCGGTGTGATGTTGCACTTCAGCCCCCATTCCTTGTTGTTCATCACATCCCCCGCTAGAGCCAGCTGCGTTCAGCAAACGACACGATCTCTTTGCTACCGACGACGAGATGATCCAACAGTCGCACCTCTACCAGCGTCAATGCCTGTTTCAGACGTGCAGTGATATTCCTGTCTGCATCACTGGGTTCAGCAAAACCGGATGGATGGTTGTGGGCAAGGATTACGGCTGCAGCGTTATGCCGCAGCGCCGCTTTGACCACTTCGCGTGGATAAACCACCGTGCTGCTTATCGTGCCGTAAAACAGCGTCTCATGTGCAAGCAGCCGGTTCTGGTTATCGAGCAATAGCACCATAAACAGCTCACGCTCCTGACTGGCCAACTGCAGGCGGATCCAGTCACGTGAAAAGGGGGTTGATGTAAACGCCACGCCCGGTTCACTTAGATGCTTTTCAAGCAGCGTCAGGGCGCGTTTTATCGTGCGCTGCGATGTAAGTGGAAGAGGTAGTGCGATATTTTCCATTTTTTTCCTTTCAATAAAAAAAGCAGGCTAATTGCAGCCTGCCCTGTCTGGTGGGATGTTTTTTAAAATAGTGGAAGTGAATAATATGGTTAAAATCCCTTAAGGAGGGAAACCTTACGGATGGGAGGTTTATAACGGCTGTTAATACGCAGTATTAACACATCCTTCTGGTGTACAGAGTGAAAGGCAGGAATGGATCCGGTTACTAATAAGACTGTGACCAGCTCCCCTTGCTGGTCACCACCTCCACCTGAGAGGCTTTACAGGGCCCAGAGAAGTCTAATGTTACCACCTCACCATATTTTAGGCGTTTAGGTAATTTCGTCATTCCGTTATTCAGCCCCTTGAAGCGCTGATTTTCCATCCTGCAGTTACCCCGGTTTACGACAATGTTTTCAATTTCAATATCATCGACCAACGCGGACACACTTATGCTAACAAATGGAAGATTTAAAAACTGATTTACACGATTCTGCGTTTCAATCCGTATTTCAGGCTCTTCATCCTCACAGGCGCACAGCAGAAGAATAGCCAGCACAAGCAGCACTTTATATTTCATTTTAAACCTCATTATGGTGAGAATGCGGCAATAAACCGCTCAATTGAAAGAATTTTTGATAAATCGTATAACCCGTTGTGCAATGCCATATAGCACCATGATGCAAATGACCAGCGGCCTTAGCAGTGCGAGTCCCGCAGCTTCTGTGCGGGTGCTACGGTCTAACCGTGCGTCATGGTCAGGCTTAAGCGCGGTATGGAACAAAACGCCTCCGGGAATCAGCCATATAAGACCTAGGATTAATAAATACCTAGCGCCTCAGGATGATGTCATATGTGGCTCCATCTCGCTCAGGCAGAGCGAGATGGAGCAATACCCGTCAGCACATTCCTGACGTATTGAAAATGGGTAAGTAAATTAATGAAGTCAGCATCGGCGATGCCGCTCATCAATGCTGCGCCTGCGCAGAAACTTTTGCTGAGTAAGTGACACGCTGGAGATGTCGCTCAGCATGCACACCTGAATCTGGTGATCATGTTCCCCCACCAGATACCAGCAGTACCAAAGAGAACTAGTCGGTATGGAGCAAACCACCGGTATAGTTGCCCTACGGATGTGATATCTAATAGCGACTTGTCCACAATGGCTTGCGTGATGCGCCTGAGGCTTCCCGGATTAATGGGTTTGCGCTCCATTGGCACCTGACAGACAATAAATAGGGACTCAATGCTGGTATCCGTGAGCACTGAAATAAGTCTCCTGTCCATGAGAGGAAATAGCTGGTCCGGACTGGTAATGCGGGCAAAGTGCAATATATCCCTATCAGTACGCATCCCTTCATCAAGGATCGACTAGGACCAAGTCCCCTGCCGATAATCCAATGATAGGCAGCTCAGCCGCTCCATAAATTCCCGCCCGAGCATTAGTCCGACACCATAAACTCCTGCGACAGTGCTTGAGCTGATAGTTTTTCCCACATAAACAACCGGCTGATAATGAGCGCAAGCCTTGCGGCCATACAATCGTATTTTCTATATTCCGCAGACATAATAATTAACTTTCCTAGATGGACTTATTGATTATTAACACCTTCAACTTAGTAATAGACTTCACTAAGCCAAAAGCTTAATGATAATTATTTTAAAAAACACTATTAGACACCGACTTAAGGTTTTAGCCGCATGAAGAATACGCATATTCAATGAAAGGAAATAACGAGCACAAAGTGGCCGATAATTTAAAAACAGAACATTATGCTACCATTGATCCGGTGTAAACAGAATTACAAAAAAAGAAAGCTTAGAGAAATAGTGTCGAATGTACTGGCTAGCCCCCCGAATCTTTAATCTAAAAACCCACCACAGCACCTCTCAATGATTATATATATTTATAAATTTTTTTAATTCATAAAAATTACGAGACAATGGAAACTTGGATGAATTACTTTGATTTGCTAATTGATAAGCCAAACGCTCTAACCCGCCTGATTTTTTTCTTATCTGAACTTAGTTTTCCATTTTTATCCATGCGTGGTTTTCCATAACATTGCATAATCTCATCTATTGTTTCGTAAAACCCCTGCATGCCTTTTGAATATATGTAAATTTCACTTGCAAGCGCATAAACGTATTTACTAAATTTTTTTTCGCCAACATCCACCTCCAACTTACATAAGTCATTTGAATAAGACTCAGAGTAATCACTTAAAATAGCAAATACCCTCTCATTCGGTACATCTTTCATCCTCACTAAGCTCTTATATCCCCCACCGTTGCCAGCATCATTCATTAAACTGTAATTTCCATAAAACTCATTGAAAGTAAAATGCCTCACTTCCCCTTGACTGTTAGTACAGCCCATCCATAAGTCTTGAATTTCAGCCCCAACCTTTGAATTAAAAACAGCATGGTCTATATAAAAACACACATGTATAAACGGTAAATTACTATTTTCTTTTTTTAACATAACCCAAAAGTAACCATGAACTCTATTTAGAGCAACCCTGCCTCGCAATTTATTAAAAAATAAACCAAGCGAATTACGAAGGTTATCACAATAAATTTGCGGGTGTTGATCTGTCTCGTGATTTAAAGATAAAGACACTTTTATGACAGCTAAACTTGAGTTTTTCTTTAATTTTATTTTATGGGAGCTCATTACTCTATTGTAAAACCCCTCTTTAAATTTAAACTCCCTAGATACTTCCGCCTTAATGTTAGTTAAAGTCAAATATGGTTTTCCTGATGAGATTACCCTTTGAACAATTTTGGCTGGCGGCAAATTAATCCCCCTATCTAAGAGGCATGATAATAAATACTTAGACATTAAAATACTGAATGAATGATATAGTTTCTCTTCAAAGTCAGCATTCTCAGGTGGTAAAGTCAAATCAGCTTTACCAATACTGATTAACTTCAAGTCCTCTTCGAACATAATTACTCCAAAACATACAAGTTAAAGATAAACAAACATACAAGTTAATGCTTAACAAGCGTCATCTCAAGGTTTTTTCTTGATACGTCCCTATAAAATCCACTTTCAGAAAAGGCCGTTCCAAACAACCTAAGAATCATTTAGAGTCAGAAAAATAAAACCCAGCACTAATCATGCTGTATTCATGTATTTTTTTACACGCCAGACCAATGAGATGAACTGCAATGAGGTTGGTTGATCTCCATAGACTGAACTCATTGCTCCTGCCAATGTTTGATACAGGATCATACTCATGAGCAACCTACTCGAAGACCAAATGGTTGATATGGCTTTCATTACATCTTACTCAGGAATGACTGATAAATGGTTTTATAAACTCATACAGGAAGATCGCTTTCCCAAACCAATAAAGATGGGTCGATCGTCACGTTGGCTTCAAAGTGAAGTAGAGGAATGGATAGCAAAACAAATTTTAATGTCACGATAACCCTCCTGTTAACTTCGGAGTGATAATTTAATAAATAGACAATAAAAAACACAATCACACGACAACAATTGCACCTATCGATTGTTGGTTTTGTAATATTAAAGATTTGACTTAATAGTCTCAAAGACTGATCTCCTAAACGTAATAACATCCATTTGCTATAAATCTGATTCAGCATTAAACCTTTTAAGAGGATGTTAAATGATAATCAACGCCTACCCTATTAATCCAGTCTACGCACCCTATAACAATCATTATCTAAACAGGTTAAAACAAACTTTGGATTTCGCACTAACCTTTCACCCAAGAACTTTAGCAGTAATTTTAATCCTTAGATATCCAGATTATTTAGATAATGGTGACAGCATCCAACACTCACCTAACATGGGCCAGGGGGTGTTTTCGAGATTCATTGAGTCATTAAATGCAAAAATATTAGCTTATCAGAGGAGAAAAAAGTTAGCTGGTAAGAGAGTTTACCATTGCAAAGTTAACTACTCATGGGTAAAAGAATGGACCACTGAAGGAAAGCCACACTACCATGCAGTTTTATACTTCAATCATGACACTTTCTTTAACTTAGGCAATCTAAGAAGAAGCAATAATTTGGGTTCATTTATTCAAGAAGCTTGGTGTAGTGCCCTATCTATCAATAGTGACCAAGAATACTCAACGCTTGTACACTTTCCTGGCAATTCTCTTTACATTTTGAATATAAATAATTATTACTTTAATCAAACATACCAAGATCTATTGTTAAGATTGAGTTATTTTGCGAAGGAACGTAGTAAAATCTACAACAAACAAGAACGTACATTTGGTAGTAGTCGCATACGAAATCATTTTTGAATGCCGCCTGTGATAGCATTTATAAATTGAGGAGTTAAGCTATTCGGGCATCTTGATGTAGAAATTTATGGCGAGTTTGAGTGGCAACGTTTGCCACTCCTCAAAACTTACTCTGGTTCAAATTTTGCGGGGAAAGGATCTTCTAAAAATTTATTTTCATGTGGCTGTCGTAGCCAGCTTTTCCAGCCTTGGGTATCCTGATAAAGATCGATCTCGCTGTCAAACTCTTGCGATTCACAGCTATCCAGCTTCTCTTCAACGATATATTTATGGCGAATAAAAGAGGCAAGTTGGTCCTGATCAAAAGTTCCTTCCAAATAAGGATAATTAATGATCATCTCAGCTTTTCCACTTTTTTCTTTGAGCATTGTATTAACACGCCCAAACAAACGATCCACGCGCCCGTTACGCTGTTCATTATCACCGGGCGTCCAGGCGATGCCGTAATGATGTACCTGATAGCACTCAAGATGGAGATTTACCCCCTCTTGTAATACTGAGGTGGCAACCAGTACATTTGGGAAAAAGGGAGAGTTGAAGCCGCGAATCAAACGTTCACGATTAGACGACTGACCACTGGCATACATTCCCGGGCTGCTGAGACTGCTCAGCTCTCGCCAAGTGTAATCGCTGTTATCAAGTGGTTGCCCAACGATTTTCTCACATAACGTTTCGAAGGTTTCAATTGCGGCTGCAAAATAGCGCAGCATCAAAGAACCGCCAAGTTTTGGCATAATCCATTCTATAAAATGCAGGTAACGCTGTTGTACGTCACTCTTTTGAGGCCCACGATTAAATTCAGTGAACCAGCAATAAATCTCAATCATTACCGGACTGGCAAATAGATAGCCTGTGCGCAAATAATGAGCAAAGTTTTCTATAATCTTTTTACCGTTAGGTTCACTCCGCCAGCGCTTCAACTGCTGCCTGGCAGAGTCTGGGAGCAGTTCGAACATCAAACCCCAGGCAGTTGGCAAAGGTTGTTGGTAAGTAACATGCTTTACTGATGACTGTGAAGGGATTCGGGCATCACGTGCGGCATCGCCATAGCTGTCGCGCTCTCGAATTCCGTGCTCATGCCGGTAGTAGTATACATAGCAGGCGTTGATACCGTCCCGTGCGGGCTCGAGGAAAAGAGAAAAAAGACTTTCAGAACGTCGGAATCGAAGGCTGACATTGCTACAATCAGTGCTGCGCATACCGGTTCTCTTCACCACGAACAAGTCTGCAATCTTACTCGACAGCTTCTCTTCATTAGCATCTTCAGCTATAACTTCCGCACTCTGTTCAAATGCTTGCTCATCTGGATATAAACGAGTGCTAACTTGGGTCGAAATAAGATCCATGAACTTTTCGCGTTTCCAACCTGTTTTACGCCATTCTCTCAGCGCTTCATCAGGTAGCTGCCAGACTTTAATTAACAGCTCCGCCATCATCTCGTCATAACGGGCATTGATACGTTGGGTAATTTCACGCACAGAGGGAATACGACGCACAAACACCAAATGCTTACTGCTATACAAAGGTTTGCGCTGCTTGAAGGGATCATCACTGATACAGGCATTCACTAACTGGTCATACTTTGGGTGATCGGGCAAGCGATGATAGATATCTTGAAACTGCCGAGTTAAGTGACTCAAAAGCTCGGAATCGAAGGCTTTATTAAAATCATTGTGGATTTGCTCATCTTCATCGCTATATTCAGTGACTCTACTGCCGGTTGATTCGAACCCTTCCAGATAACCATACAGCATGCGCCTGCCCGTTCCCTGTTTACTCATCTCAGTTACCAGCTGCTTCTGATAGAGTGCAAAGAACAGCTCTGCATCCGTCTGACCGGAAAAGCTGGTCGCGATAGCTCGCTCATTTCGGTAAGCATATTTGCTTAGTCCCTGCATTTTACGTAAACGTCGGATGGCAAAATCCTGCATTAGGCCACGGACATCATCCTTCGAATATGGCTCAGGTATTTCAATAAAATAGCTGAAGATATCGTAGACATTACGCGGGGAGGAGTGATTCGGCGTCGCCGTCAGCAGCAGTACATTGCTTCCCAAACGTTCCTGCTTATTGCCAAAAAAAGCCTGTGCCGCTGCGGCACGCTGCGAGTCTCCGTGGCGGTTACGAAAATAGTGCGCTTCATCGACGATGATCAGATCAAATTCGCCTCCCAAGGCGTGTTTGATTTTCCGACGGTAGAGCGCGCCATAGCGTGCAGCGGCATTGTAACCATCCTCTTTCTCGTCTTGCGGAACCAAGCCACTCAGTGCATGGATAGTAGTGAGGTAGAAAGGGCGGGGCCTTTCTTGTACAGCAGCGGCTAGATCGACCAGTCGACCATAAATTTGTGGCTCGTAATTTTTTGCCTGAAACTCTTTGCGATAATGCTTTTGGCTGAATGTGGCAAACTCAGTTTTCCAGTTATTGCAAAGAGTATGGTTAGGTGCCATCACCAAAATACGTGCTTTGGGTTTATCCAGCCATAACCGCAACATCACCCCCATAGCTTGATAGGTTTTTCCCATGCCGACTTCATCTGCAAGCAACGCCAGTCGCCGTTTGCTCAGCAGATTCCATAAACCAGCAACTCCTTCTGCTTGCTTAGCTGCCATGCTGGTATCCTCTGGCTTGTAATGCCAACCTAGATCCACAGCATTAAAATTTATTAGCTCAGCCACTTCATTTGGAGTTATTAACGGAGTTAATTTAAGCCCCATAGCCACAAACCTCCCTGATGGCAGTAAGATAACGCTCGCTTGCAGCATCCATGGTCAGCTCTGGAGTATTAACCTGTAACGATTCCCACTGATGAGCTGCAACAGAAAGATCTTTACCCGGCGCGCGCCGCAGATGCTTAAAGCGTTTTTTGCCCAGTACCGCCAAACTATTCACCTCTTGTGTGAGGAACCAGTTAAAGATTAGTTGCTTAGATTGCTCAGCGTGCTCTCTGGTAAACTCTGCCAGTTCCAACAAACAACCAGGTTCATTGAACAGGTGATGATGAAGTTGAATAATGTCCTCTTCAGCTATTAGTCGCTCTCGACGCCGCTGAATGGCCTGGAACAAGCGGAAATAACTGGAAGGTTCAAAGGTACTCTCTGGAATAGTTGCGCCCTCACCCAGCGTTTGGCCCTGTGCCTCATTGCCACGCAAAATGGTGTATTCACTGACAGCAGGATCTGCATCGCTTAGGTAGCTGTTAAGTAAATCATCCAAAGATGCAAAACTTAACGCACGCCGGTGTTCAACGCCCTTTTCGTTAATCATGCCCTGCCAGTCGCTTTTACCCGCAGTACGCAAGATATAGAAAGGATTATTCAGTAGCGCATCTGTCTTTCTCACCACCAATTTATTCGGCGACTTTAATACCCCATCCTTTTTCCATAACAGCTCGCAGGGTTTATTAATGCCGGGTAGCAAGAGCTGATAGCTAGATTGCGCTCTGCCATCAACCCATTTACCACTAATCAGATACTCACAATGTGTCCAGTCGAAAATGATATTAATATCGCAAGGTGGCAGCTCGACTACATTTAAATATTCTTCCTGCAGCTGTGCCTCACTAGCAAAATCACTTTCAGTAACCTCAAGCCATGCAGGTCCACATAGTTTGGTACTACTCATCACCGAATGCACGATACCCGCCTCAACATTCCATCCTTTTTCATCCAAACTACAGCAACCTTGTGCGGTGAAATTCCATGAACCTACTGCTAAGTGTTTGCCAGCTGCGGTATGCCCTAACCAGAGCTTGGCATGAGTCATCGGCGCACGTTCATCGCGCGGTAACGGCGAATGGCAGAGAGTCAGTTGGCCTTCATCCATAAGCGTTTGCAATGCTCTATCCCAACGGGTTCGAATATAGAATCCATTTACCCGATCGGGCACAAGTTCGATACATTGCTCCGGTTCAAGTAAACTCACAATAAATCCGGCCATGTCTGCAGCAAGATAAGGAGACCAGACACTAAGCGTTTTTATAGCTTCGCCCTTTTCCAGGGCTTCCATCAGTGTTTGACCACTCAAGCTGTGGATGAAAGACCATTCGTTATCTTCCCCATGGAATTTACGTCTTACCGGAAAGAATTCATCACTCGCTAGGCTGCTATCGATATGGATAAAAAATTGCTTAACTTGTTGGTATTGCTCATTTCTTGAGATAAATCGAAAATCTACAGACTCCTGATTGCGGCCCCAACCACTAAGAGTTAGATTTGCACTTCCTGCGCCCACAATAATTTTCTTATTATGGTCTTCAAGGTAGAACACCTTCGGGTGAAAAAAGCTGTTTTCAGCGTCAAGGTAATGTGCGTGCGGCGCATCCCCTTCCGCCAGTTGGCGCACTGAAACTGGGTAAATGTTTATAGAAGTTCGTTTCGGCTTTTCTCTTGCTACCATGCGCGGATCGCAGTAGATGCGAAAATCAATGCCGCTTTCAGTGAGTGCTTGCTGAAGTATTTCGTAATCCATCCTGCTGACAGGAGGATCCATTTTCAATATTGCGGGCAATACCGTTTTTTCAACAAAAGCAATATCCAGATTAAAAGTAGTAAGCCAGACGTGTTTTAGCTCCCCCATTCCGGCCAACTGCTGCTTAAATTTTTCCAATAGCTTCATGCCGTATTACCCCATAAGCCTTTAAGCATGTGCCGAAACTGGGGCAAGTAATAGTTATTAACCCAGTCCCCTTTATGTCGGCTTACATCAACTGTCGCTGGTGGCACCTGTAATAAAATACATTCACCTTCCATAGCCAGCCAAGAAAACTGCCCACGCATCGCCATCAGTTCATTGTGATATTCAAGTAAGCCGTGCACTTGCTCTTTTAGAGTTGACGCACCAGCAAGCCGGAGTAGATGCTGAAAACGTTTTTTTGGCGTGCCGCTGAGGGAGTCAGCCAGTTGACTGTCAGCCTGAAGTTGCGCTGCCATTTTCGGGAGGTCTTGCTCCGACAGACTGTGTTCTCTCCAAAACTGACTGAACTCAGTTAGCGTCTGGCTACTCTGACGGCGCAACCCAGTAAACATCAGATCAATCAGTGACAGGAATGGCTCTGCTTGACGAATATGCTTAAGAACCATCAGCTCATTGTTGTCTATGTCCGACATCTTTTCAGCCTCCTGCATAGCAAGGGCGAAAATTGTGGATACAGGCATCTCGGCACTGTCGGTTCGATGCTTCTCCATTACCCGATAGAGTGCCCCAGCAGCATTCTTATTCAGCCCGGTCCGAGCCAGCCAGAACTCGCGAGAATAATCTCCAACCATTTGTGGATCTCGAAAAGCCTGCACATAGGCTTTTTTGAGGTCTTTGGGAATAACGGTATAGAGAGGGGTTAGATCTCGGTTGTGCGATGCATGCATCAGTGATTGGAGGTAACTAAAAGATTTGGCATGTAATTTCTTGAGTTGAGGAACATTATCGATGAATGCTTTTGTCTCCTGCCAAATATGCTGATTACCAGGTAAATTATAGCAATAGTCAGCGGTGAAAAACTTCATACTCATCATCGGCGATTTATAACGCCCGTTAGTGCCGAGAGCCATCTGATTGGTTAGGAGCTGGCTATCTACACCGTGACCAAAAATCAGCTGTGGATTATGTGCTGAGACATCCCACCTTAGCCGGGCTTTGTTGATGCCCTGTACACCCGTCAGCAGGACCCCCAGCTTTTCGGCTTCAAGCATTGAATAGATATAGATGTTTTCAAGATGAATGAGGCAGGCAGCTTTGAATTCTCGCATGTGCTTTTTTGGATATAGGCTTTTCATCAAACCAGCAGTTTGTTGCTTATCATCATCCATCAGCTGACGCATGACACTGTGATGCACCAGGTTGAGGGTGTACTGACGCACATCGTTAGCAATAGATGTTATGCGGCTGTGAAAGATATCCTGTCCCCACGAGGACCAAATGACGAGTAGCCCCAACGGATCAATGTTTAACTCACCAGTCAGTGAATCGTCGTAGCTAGTTAAAAAATTTTCAATGTGCATTTCTTTGAGTCTATTTTGAAAAATTAGCGCGCTGACACCACGTTAATCGTGTATCAGTCATGCCCTTCCACCTGCTTCTCACTTCCTGATATTTATCGGCTTTAATGGGAAAATTGTTAGCCTCAGTTTGCGAGCACAGCTAAGTACACGTTAACTGTATTGAGTTAGCTAGTGGCAACCATTAATAAAACAAATCCATTTCGGGCTGTTTTGTAGGTTTATTTGAGTTTAAACCCACCTTAAACACAAAAATATTTCTTATCATTATGAACATAAGTACTATTCATAAAACATACTTTAATCAACCTGATTATCTGTGTAATATCAAAGGATATTCCCATTCAGAGCTTCCTATGGACACGATTGAGATAGCTACCCTTTTACCTGGTGCCATACCTTTTAGCGATAGCAACGTTAATCAAACTTGGAAGGGACATGTCAGGACTGATCATGAAACAGTTATTGTGTTCGCTAAAATTATTGATCCTAGAGAAATTTGTGTAGAAGCCTTCTGTGCAATTTTAGGGCGAGAGGTCGGTCTTCCTATTCCCAAACCTTTCCTTATTTTAGCTGATAGCGAATCGTTGAACACTATATTGCCTGGGCAGAGTGCATTGATGTTTGGTTCAGAAGATGCTGAATACCCAAGCTTTAGGCGCTATGCCGACTGTGAAGAAGCACTCGAAAAATTAGGAGCTTTTAAGGCCACGCTCGATGTAGGTGTTTTCGACGAGTGGATAGCTAACCATGATCGCAACATCGGAAATATTTTGTACGACGGTGGTGGTGATTTCATGTTTATTGATCACGGATTATCGCTGCCACAGGGCATGCCAGCGGACAAGCCTGCACTCGATAACAACATTTTGAGAGCGCTTTATTCTGTTAAATCAGAAATTGAGAAGTTTCGCAACATGCGTACAGCTTCACAGGACATTACTCCGATGTATCGCTCATTAAATCTTGAAAGAATAATGGAGAGAACACATTCGTCATCCTATATTCCTGAGCATGTGATTATGGAAATCCTTTCCTTCTTGTCCAACCGATTGCCATCAATCGAAAGTCTGATAAGATCTCGTTTACGCATCTCACAAATGGACATGTTTAATGAATATTGATCGTTCCATGTTTCCTCCAAAACCTGCGTATGCAGGAAGATGGTGGTCAATATCTTTTGAGCCAATAATTGGCTCTGGAGAGCGAATCAATGCTGTCGTCGTCGCCTTAGGTTTCGATGGAAAGCTAGAGATAATTCAGTCAGTAAGGGATGACATTTTGGAAGCGATTTATGGTTATAAATCTGAATCCATCAAAGAGATGATTACTTGGATAAGAACGTCTCTAAAAGCACACCTATTCGCTAACGATGATCTAAATGAATGGCGCTCTCCAGTTTCTGGCTTTAGCGTTGCCAGGAGTTCGAAAGCGTTAGACGATAGTCTGTCAGGTATTCTCAGACAAGCTGTCAGGATGACGGCAAGCTTAGGTACGTTAGCTCTAGAAGCGGAGCGGTCCGAAGATGAAGACCGTTCCAATCAAAGACAATCAGAACAATGGGCCACGAAAATCCTCGATGAAGTCAGATCTATCGAACCAAGATTGTTAGATTTTTTTGGCAAACGCATTCAACTTTCCAACACTCAACTTCAAACAAAGTTTGGCTTTTACAATGATGTTTACGCTTCTAATTTCGGTTTGATGGTACCAAGTCGATTATCTGCATCAATTAATTCAATTAAAGCCAAAATTTATGACCTTGAATCACTGTCTCGGTCTGCGATGGTTATAAAGCCTCAGAATTTGGATATTATTATTGGCACCCCTTCCTTTGAAGACCCTACTATTCCGCCAAAAACACTCATCACAATGCGCCATCACATTGATGAATTAACTGAACTGTCGCAAAAAGAAAACATTAATTTTAAATCAGTCAATAATGCATATGACGCAGCAGTAATTATCGTTGACATGGCAGCTTAATTTTTTAACTTAGACATATTTTTAAGTAACCACCTTACTCTTAGGGAGGGAAAATTAATTAGAAGACCTACTTAAATTCATTAATGTTATGGAATTTTAGGCTAATGAGGTGTCTTGCACATAGAAAAATCTCCTTATCCACTAAAAATTTTAAACCAGTAGATAGATGACACGTAAGCTATCTCTTCAAATCAGCTTTTTCACCAGACACATGATTTCTCATACCGAATCATGGGAAAAAAATCTGGTCTAGTCTATAGAAACACCGATTTACGTGTTAATTTGGCAGGATTTTTTTACTAAAAATTCAATTGGTTGCACTCCTGAACTTTTAACAAAATTCTAATTAATGAGAGGTTTGTTGTGAGTCGATCAGAATACATTTATCTTATTAAGTGTACTTCTTGGCTAACTAAGTTTCTAAACCATCGTGGATTAAAAACAACGGATAGCCGGCCTTTATTTGAGTATCATACAACTAATGAAGAGTATGAAGAACTAAAACGGTTACTCCGCGATGCAGGGCAAGCTGAAGGTATTAAAAACGATAAAGGCTACGCTGCTTGTTTTACGTTATTTAGCGCAGAATGGTACCGAAGAGATTATGAGAGAATTCATGGATGGAGTTGGGATCCTATCTATAAAGCTCTTGGTATATCTCTATCTGCTCCGGAGCTGAGTCTCATGGTACCGAAAGGTCTTGAAGACTACTGGAGACGCCCTATTCGCTTTTATGACTCAGAACGACGCAACTTTTTAGGATCTTTGTTCAGCGAGGGAGGTCTGCCATTCAAGCTATTGAAAGAATCGGATAGTCGTTTCCACTCTGTTTTTTCTAGAATTCTTAATCAGTACGACCAATCCCAATCGTTAGGCTATTCAGCTTTAGCTTTAGTACAAACAGTTGTCGATAAGTCGATGCTTCCAATTGTATTTAAGGAAGACACATCAGTTGAGCTTATTGGTCGGATGGCTGATCAGCTTATTTCACTTGTTGAAGCATACGACCTCAGTAATCATTCAGAGCCCGTCAAAGCACTTGACCGTGTTCATCCTAAATGGCGGGATAGCTTCCCGATGCCCTTAGATGATGAAACTGGCACCAGTTTCCTTAATAGCCTTTTACGTACAGCCACTGTTGAAACTAAACCTCGATTACAAAAAAAAAATAAAACAACTGGCTGTAATTTTTATTGGTCAGAACAACATCCTGATGAAATTCAGGCACATATTTTCCTTCCTAATGAATTAACGTTTGCTATTTCTAGTGAGCCATCAACGACTCGTTTTGAACTTGCTGTTTATGAAAATGGTGAAGAAGTAGCCAGTCTGGGGCCCGCGTATGCCAGGCTTGAGAAAATGCAGGCTACAGTGAGGCTTCGCAAGAGTGAAATACGTTTTGTAAGACAACAGCCAACAGCAAGCTTATCGCTGGTAGCACGAGCCGGGGGCATCATTGTCGGTGCTATCAAATTGGATGGAGGAGAAATTGCGATTGGAGATATTCCTTTAACATTTGTGCATGACGAGGATCGCTGGTTATTAGCAGGTCAGGCTTCTTGTAGCGTGCGTAACAGTGATGTACTCATCATTCTTCCTGCAGAAGGCCATCTGGCTTCGAATCATGACGATTGTTCTTCTGATATTCGGGCGCTTGGACTCCCTGCTTTGTTGATAAAAGGGCATCAGGACGTCATTTTTGAAGGTGACGAAACATATCGAATTCGAACCGGTCGGGAACAAATTAAACACCCTGATTTAGCTTTACAGGGAAATCAGTTAACTTGGTTATGCAGCCCCTATGAAACATTTTTCGGTATACCCAAAGTCATTCACAAGTTTCCCGCGGTACAAAGTATTCGTTACGAACGGTTCCTGAGCGGTAAAAATATTGATCGATGTGATTTACATGAAACGATGGGGGCGCACTATATTTCAATTAGAAATGAAGATAATGAAACATTATTACGCCGAAAAGTAGGGATTTTACCTTCAGATTTTCAACTAGAAATTAAAAGCAGAGAACAGGCAAACGAGGGTGTAATAATTATTTCTACCCAACACCCTTGTTTGTATAGATTAAAAGATAAAGATCTCGAAGTTGGACGTAGAAAATCAGTAAATAAAACGGAAATAATGATTAAAGCGGAGGGAGTGCCACCAACCTCTGTAGTATTACAGGTGACGCCTAATCTTGCAGGTAATCCCATTGAAATTATTCTACCTTTCCCGACTAAAGGCTGTCTGGTTCTAGATGTTAATGGCCAACTCCTATCTAAGAATATAACTATTAATGATCTGTTGGGGACCAGAGCATTCCTCTTTGGACGAAATGGCGAGCCAGCAAGATTCCGCCTTGAACTACGCTTAATGTCCAGAGCGAAACTGCAGGCGTGGCATGAATGGCGTTATACCGCAGGCGAACGTCCGGTTGAACTCAATTTGTATAGTCTAAGAGAACATATTGAGAACTTACTCTCTCTGGAAACTGGCATTGACCAAGTTGTGGAAATGCGTATAGATGGCGCTGGGAGCATACATACCTGGCAAATTCGACGATATAAATACAGCCTTAACTACGATTATGAAAGGCAGGTTCTTTTTAGCAACTCAGTGACTACTCGCTCCGGGCAGATCCCATCACCAGTCATCATGCTGCTAAGCGAGCCTGAAAGAAAACCTGTTTCTCTCACTTCACGAATGAGCGAGGGTGTACCTGTTGGTGAATTTGAGCTGAGTTCAGTAATACAGAAGAATGGCCCCTGGCTGGTAGTTCCTGGAAAAGGTGAAGAAACCGCATTTCGACCATGTTTTATTCGCGGCGAACCACCATTACAAGCTGAAGTTAACGCCATCCAATCTATGCAAAAAGCGACACAGCTTTTTAACCCTCGGTCAGACGTGAATACCATCACCTTGGTTCTCGACCAAATGGCTAGTAGCCCAGCGCATTCAGGCTGGCAGTTCCTGCGAAGCCTATATGAGCAGTACGGATATTTACCTCTGGCTACCTTCGAAGTATGGCGAGCGCTTGTTCAACATCCACAAGCTCTGGCAATGTCGCTGTTTAAATTTGAAATGTCTGTTGAATATCTCAGCCGCATTGAAAATGAATTTCCTATTTTCTGGGAGTTTTTACCCATTTTTGAGATTAAAGGTGCAGCAGAAAGATTTAGGGCCTTCCTGACCCATAAAGGTGCGCCAGAAGAAATGCAGAAAAAATTGCTGAATAAAATGTTTCAGCAATTGGGGACTATTTTTCCTACCTATGCCAATGAAGTTCAGGAGTGGTTAAATTTAGGTAAACAACCACGTCCAATACCTCATTCGATGATGAGAGAAATTATTCAGAATTGGTATCAGGATCTTCTGCGTGAGCATAGTGAATCACGTTGGCCTGAATATGGTGGTTCTCGTCTTTATAACTGGATCCTGTCGCAAACAGACCACGCAATTGATGTTTCTCCCGATGCAGAATACCGCTATTCCGTTGCCTGGTTACCCATATTTTCTGCTGCTGTTGCCAGTGGAAAAACAACATTTGAAAGTGTTTTTGGCAATGAGCCAGGTGCCGTTTTTTTCTTAAGACAAGTCAGAGATTTTGATTCGCGTTGGTTTAACGCCATTTTCCAATACAGCTTATTGCGTAATGTTGCCGAAAAATAAAAAGGGACAAGAATGACTACACGCTATTTTTCTTCACTCATTGAACAATCACTCTCTCGCTCAACAGAAGCGACGCTTAGCATCATGGGAGTTACGAATCCTCAGCTCCGGGAGCATCTTGCCCAGCAGATGGGGGCAGATTGTGGCAAAGCAGGTTCTTTCCTTGCATCTCCAGTATTTGAGCAGACATTTGGCTGGGAAGAATCAAACTACACCATGAGAATGCTGGCAACAGAGAAATCATTGCTGAGCAAAGAGGTAGTTAACTCTCTGGATAGTGAAAAAAATGGCCGCTATCGTTTTGGCGCTAACTGGAAACCTTTTACCCATCAGTTGGCTAGCTGGAAATCATTACTTGAGAAAAAGCATTCGGTTGTTGTTACCAGCGGGACAGGCTCCGGTAAAACAGAATGCTTTATGGTGCCGGTACTAGAGGATCTTTATCGTGAATTACGCGATAGCGGCAATCAACCGCTAGTGGGAGTAAGAGCACTGTTCCTCTATCCACTGAATGCTCTTATTAATTCGCAGCGTGAACGCCTGGATGCATGGACTCGTGGATTTGGGTCAGGGATTCGATACTGCCTATATAACGGCAACACAGAAGAATTGCATGCCTCGGTAAAAAGCGAACAGGCAAACAAGCCTAATGAAGTTTTATCACGTGAAAAAATGCGCGAAGAGCCTGCACCAATACTGGTGACGAACGGTACCATGCTGGAATACATGATGGTTCGTCAGGTTGATGCTCCAATAATTCAGCAATCGAAAGCAGAAAAATCATTACGCTGGATAGTTCTGGATGAAGCGCATACCTATGTAGGGTCTCAAGCAGCCGAGCTTGCCCTACAACTTCGTCGTGTAATGACTGCATTCGGTGTCACGCCTGATGATGTTCGTTTTGTTGCAACGTCAGCCACCATTGCAGGAAGTGATTCAGAAAAGCAGCTAAAGAAATTTTTATCTGAAATATCCGGGGTACCACAAGAACGTATTGATGTTTTGGGGGGCAATCGCGTTATTCCAGAACTTGATGCATGCAAAAATCATCCCGTCACACTTGATGAGCTTGAGGCTATACTCGATTCCGATAACGAAGGAATTAGCCTTGAGCGTTATAGTGCGTTAACACATTCCCCGGAAGCGCGCTATCTACGCGAGATGCTGGTTAGCCAACCTCGCCCAGTGAAACTTGATGTAATGACGAAACGCTTAAACGAGCTGACCAATAATCATTACACGCAACAAGAAATTTTACGCTGGCTCGATCTCTGTACGGGTACAAGTCCCAACGCACAAGATCCTGCTTTCCTCAAAGTAAGAGCGCATATCTTTCAACGTAATACCCAAGGTATATGGGCCTGCGCAGATAAACATTGTACAGCGAAGTACAACACTGCACTGGAAAAAAACTGGCCTTTTGGGTACGTTTATGTAAATCAACGACAAAAATGCCAGTGTGGTAGTCCTGTTTTTGAGCTTGCGTTCTGTAATGAGTGTAACGAGCCGCACCTATTGGCGAAGGATAAAAAAGGTAAGCTCGTGCAGTGGGACAATAAAGGTGGGGATGAATTCTCGCTTCATGATGACGTCCCAGATGACTTTGAAACATCGGGAGAGAAAGTTCAAAAAGATCATGTATTCCAAGCTCCGCAAATTATTGCGCCTGAATGCAATACTGAAGCGGGATATATAATCCAGCGACTCGATCGTAATACCCGGAGCATTGGAGTTGTTCATAAAGACGCCATTCCTCTAGCTATGAACGAAAATGAACAGATCTGTAGCGCCATCAACTGTGGCTATAAAGGCGGGAAAGGTCAGCCCCCCTTTAGACGCGCTTTGCTGGGAGGTCCTTTTTATGTCACTAATATTGTGCCCACGGTGTTGGAATACTGCCAGGATTTCGCCAGCGATGAAGGTAAAGATGGTGTAGGCCCTCTATCATTGCCGGGGCGAGGACGGCGGCTGATTACCTTTACCGATAGCCGCCAGGGAACGGCACGAATGGCAGTAAGGATGCAGCAAGAAGCTGAACGTAGTCGTTTACGCGGTAGTGTGGTGGATATACTTTCCTGGCATCAGAGAAAACAAGCTGTAAATACTCCTAATGCACTGGCTGATGTAACAAAACTGGAAGAGATGGCTACACTGGCCAGAGACGAGGCGAAAAACCTGCGTGACTGGGGTATGCCGGAAGAGGCGATTCTCTCTGAAGAAAAAGCGGAACGTATTGAACAGGCCATACAAAAAGCAACAGGTGGAAAAGTTAATACCGTTTTAACTTCGCTGACCTGGCAGGAAATGATTAATGAGCTTAAAGATAAGGCAGATATTCAAGGCTCGATTCTGCAGTACAACCACTATCTTAAACCTGAGATTTTCACTGAAAACAGCGGGCCTCTGAAGCTTTCAGACATGCTTTTATTCCGTGAATTTATGCGTCGACCGAAGCGAACCAATAGCCTTGAAACGCAAGGGCTGGTGCAGGTTGGTTATCAAGGGTTGGAGAAGGTACATAAAACCCCTGTCCACTGGCAGGAACAAGATCTAACTCTGGAGGACTGGCGTGATTTTCTGAAAGTCACACTGGATTTTTATGTCAGAGAAAGCAACTTCATCCAACTGGATTTAGAACTGAAGAACTGGATTGGCAGCCGTTTCTCTTCGAAATTTGTACGCAACCCTGAATCAAAAGACCCTGACGATAACCAGGTCAAACGTTGGCCACAAATTCGGCATGGCAATGTCACCCATCGCTTGGTTAAGCTACTAATACTCGGAGCAAAATTCAGCACCATAAACACGGTTACCATCGATATGGTTAACGCATGGTTGAAAGAGGCCTGGCTTCAATTAACCGGCCCTCTGGCTGTGTTAAAACCAGACGGTAACCGTTTTTACTTGCCGAAAGAACATCTGACATTCTATCTGGTTCAAAAGGCGAGTATTTGTCCTGTTACCAATAAATTGTTGGATACCACTTTCAAAGGACTCACCCCGTACCTACCCAGACATATCCCGTTTGAAGGCCTGACCAATACGCAATATAGCGCCTATATGGCCCAGGGAGTTATGCTACCTGAAGTCTGGAAACACGATCATTCGCAGTTAGATTATGCCGAAGGGTTGGCACAAGTCCGGGAATGGGTATCGCAAGATCCGCTAGTCGCTCATTTACGCTCGCAAAACGTCTGGACGGATATTAACGACCGCGTGGTGGAAGGAGGCTTTTACTACCGCACTGCTGAGCATTCAGCACAACAATCAGCGGATCGTCTGCAAAGCTACGAAAAAATGTTTAAAAACGGGCAGCTCAACGTCCTTAACTGTTCCACCACCATGGAAATGGGCGTGGACATTGGCGGTATTTCCGCAGTAGTGATGAATAACGTCCCTCCTCATCCTGCAAACTATTTACAGCGTGCGGGACGGGCCGGACGTAGTAAAGAGTCCCGAGCAATCTCCTACACGCTGTGTAAAGGAAACCCCCACGATCAGCAGGTTTTCGCCAATCCTCTCTGGCCATTTGAGACCGTGATCCCAGCACCGATGGTGGCAATGAACTCAGAACGATTGGTACAACGCCACGTTAATTCGCTACTACTGTCAGAATACTTGTGCCATGTGGTGGGAGAAACTAAGAAAGAGAAAACTAATCTGAACAGCGCGTGGTTCTTTGGTGAAGAGTTTGGTCAATCTGTATGTAACAACTTTAAGATTTGGCTTGAACGCCCCGCCCTGACAATTGATGACGCGCTTGAGCGTCTGGTAAAAGGGACCGCGTTAAATGCTGCAAGACCGGAATTATTGCGGGAAAAGACTTTCCATGCGATTACTGGCTTACAAAAACGTTGGCAGGGGATTTTCCACGATCTCGTGAAACAAGAACATGAATCACAGCCAAATACTCCGTATCGTAAGCGCCTGCAACTGGAGAAAAAACGGCATTGTGATGAATACCTATTGCGCGATCTTGCAGCGCGAACGTTCCTGCCTGGTTATGGTTTCCCGACGGACGTTGTGAACTTTGATAACTTCACTATGGAAGACTATATCCGCGAGAAAACGCATAAAAGCCGTAATAAGAGCGACCGTGAAGATAACGTTTCACGGTATAAAGGACTACCTTCTCGCAACCTGTCTGTTGCCATTCGTGAATATGCACCAGGAGCGGAGATCATTCTGGACGGACGTGTGTTCCGTTCAGCTGGTGTATCACTGCACTGGCACAATCTCAATGCTGATACCAATGAAGCCCAACGGTTGGACCGCGCCTGGCGTTGCCAGAAATGCGGTACGTTAGGCTATGAAGAAGGTATTGGTAGCTCTGTAGAATTATTCTGCACCAACGGCGACTGTGGTGAGCGAATTACTCGTGACAACACTCGTCAAGTGCTGCAGCCAGCCGGGTTTGTCACAGATGCTTATGACGCGGTAACGAATAACATTGAAACGATGAAGTTTATCCCGGTAGTTCCGGCATGGGTATTTGTTAAGGCGGAGCGTTTGCCACTACCAAACCCAGAGATGGGCTTTATGGCTTCAGGCGCTAATGGTCATGTATTCCAACAGAGTATGGGCGAAGGTGGACATGGTTATGCACTGTGCCTGAGCTGCGGTCGCGCGGAGTCGATGATAAGCGAAAAAGACGCACCAAAATCGATGGAGACGCATTACCCGCCGCGCCCAGGAAAAGCCGACCGTGACAGCCAGAATCAGAGAATTATTTGCCCAGGTTCCACCGCATTAAATACCAAAGTCACCCTAGGAGCGTTAGCGCGTACCGATGTATTTGAACTAATTTTACGTCGTCCACAAGACGGTGAGTATATTCCAGATAGTTCAGATGAAGGGCGTATTGTCGCTATGACGCTGGCTGTTGCGCTGCGTCGGGCGCTTGCGGGTGTACTGGGTGTTTCTGCTGCGGAGTTGGGCTATGCGGTGCGCCCGGTCAGGCTGGAGAGTGAGGAATCAGTACTGGCAGTTCAGCTTTACGACGTCATCAGCGGCGGTGCGGGGTTCGCTTCCAGTGCACCATTGCATATTGAAGCGATACTGCAGGGAATGGTCAAACAGCTAGGGTGCGCCTACTGCGATACCGCCTGTAGCGATTGTTTACTCGATTCGCAAACGCGTCACGATCATGACCATCTGGATCGCAAAGCTGCACTGGCCTGGCTGGGGGATGATTTCAGCCACTATATTGGTTTGCCAGACGAGGAAAAATTCTCGCTACCCGATGCGCAGTATTGTCCTGGAACCATCGAAGATGCTGTACGTCGCGCAATTAACGAAGGGGCAGATAAACTTACGCTGTGGATGAACGGGCCGTTCAACGAGTGGGATTTGTATGCCCGGCAGTTCCGCGCGGCAATCCAGAACTACCGGCTTAAAGACAATGTCGCGGTTGAGATTGTCATTCCCGCAGGTATTGACGATCCGGAGGTGTTGCACGAACTGGCGCAGTTTGCAGCTATTGGCGTAAGGTTGTGCCATGCCGAACAGGAAGTATCATTCCCTATTGTGGCGCAGATCGCTTTCGCCGATCGTGTCATAACGCTGGTATCACGCAGCCAGCAAGCCACGGTGCCTGGGCCGTACTGGCATCAGAATGACGAGCTGGTGGTTCGCAGCCAATGCTATCGCCCTGCTGCTCTGCGTGGGTTTGAACTGCCAGCAATCACAGCGAACTATACTGAGCTGGTGAAAGACTTTCAAATTCATAAAGAGTTGAATGGCCCGTTTTCGCAGTTTGGCCAACGCTTCTGGGATATACTTTTTGACGGCCATGAAAAAGCACAAAACCTGATGAAGACAAACCGAATTACCCATATTCACTATACCGATCGCTATCTGCAAAACCCGGTTGCGCTGGCGCTGCTGAGCGCTTTACTCAAACCGCTGAAAGCCTTAATGACCAAAGATGCGGAAGTAGGGATTGATACCTTATTCAAAAACAAAGATCGACCAGGGAATCGACCATCCCACGACTGGATGAGTGAAGCTGATTTTCAGGATTTTGCCGACCAGTGGTTTGCCGCATCATTGGGTAAGGCGGCTGACATAACGGTGTTCGACTACTCACGAGATATTCCACATCATCGTAAATTGATGGTGAGTTTTGACAATGGCCAAGTGCTGAAGATCCGCTTTGATCAGGGAATGGGCTACTGGCGTATCGACTTCCCCTATGTCTGGCGCAGCTTTGACTTCAATGATGATGTTACTTCTCAACTCCACAAAATGGCGAAAGCTTGTTTGGAAGGGAAAGTGATTAACGGAGAGGAAAACTGGTCAACGGACGTGGTTGTTGAAGTGATGGAGCCTTAAGGGATTATCGCTCCCGGTACTTTGTCGGGAGCGATTGCCTTCTATATCTTTTTACGCGAGGCTTTTTTACCACCACTGGCAGCGCGTTCGGCCTTAATTTTCTTCAGTAAGGCAGCCGCGCTATTTTCACCGCTGATCAGATCTGGGTTTTTTGCTCGCCACTGAGCGGTCAGCTCACCGCGAAACGCTTTAGCCAGGATCGACTGGGTGAGGTTGTTGACGCGATCTAAGGCGCTGTTAACCTGCTTTTCGATGGTGTCGGCGTAGGCGAAGAGTTGCTCGACGCGGCGGACGATTTCGTGTTGTTCAGTTAGAGGCGGCACTAAAACAGGTATTTCGCGAACCTTATTCAAGTTTAAATTAGGTTGATTGCCCCCCGCAGCTGCTTTCCTCGTTTCTTCATAATTTTCCATTAATCGCATTTTTAAAAACTGCAGATCAATTTTTTCCTTATTGCATATAATTGCTGCACAGGCTTGGTTACATGTGGCGCTGATATTTAACTCCGTTACCTGGCCACGAGTTTTTCCTTCACCATACATAGCTAAAAGCAGCGTTCCTGGTGGAAATATCTTAAGTGTGCATTCTTTTAATGCGGCCAACGTAATGAATTGTTCAGCCGAATCTACGTAAGCTCTTCCTGTACTTGAACTCGTAAGCCAAGGTATAGATCCATTTTCCCAATATGTTATCTCAGTTCGCTTAGGTGTTTTACCGGTGGCAACTTGAGCTAATTCCCCTATGCTACTATTAATCCATTCTGAAAAAAGAATGGATTTGTTACCTCTCCATTCATCTGTCAACTTACCACTTATCGCCATAGACAATACCGCCTGACGAAAACGTTTCAGGATTTGTGGGATTTGCTCAAGACGTGCTTTGGTAGTGTCTACCTGCGCCAGCAGCGTATCGAGTTTTTCGGCGATGATTTTTTGTTCGGCAAGTGATGGTAGTGGTAATTCGATCTTTGAGTAATCTTTAAATTTAAGATTCCTTAGGTTATTACTTCCGCCTTGGTATTTAGTAACCTCACCAGAACTGTAGAAAAACTCTAAGTATCGATTAATAAAAGATGCACTTACTTCTGAACTTAACCTAACCAAACGAAGAAAGTTTGTACACACCAAAGGTAACGTTTGGTTGTTCAATACTCTATCATCAATTAATACAGTTCTACCTACCGGTTGGTCTGGCCCCCCTCCGGAGATTTCAACTAATATGTCGTTTTTAAGTAACTCCCTAGACGTTAAACTCGAAGCCTTTACCTTTCGTATTACAGCGGTATTGCCGAAATTTTTTTTCCAGTTTTTAAATTCAGATCCACGAATACATGATACAGATTCATATCCTTCTTCGCTGAATTCTGGATCTTTCCCCCAGTCACCACCGATGATATGAATCGCAATATCTTCTAGAGAAGATTTACTCCAACTTGAGTGAGAGGAAAAAAGCTTCATTCCTTCACCTCACCAAACGCTTCTTCCAGCAATTGGCGCTGAGCATCAGCTTCATCGTCTGCGCCTAATTCACGCATCAGCGCATCAAGTTCTCCCATCGCCTGTACCAGCTCGCCCATCGCTTCTGCCGCTAAAATATCCGGCTCCGGTAGGTTGTCGGCATCGATGCTGTCTTTATCTTTCAGCCAGGAGATATCCAGCGAATCAGATTTAGTGTTGCGGATCCACTCGCGACTGAATTTACGCCAGCGGCTGGTGGCCTGGTGCTGGTCGATGTTTTTATTCTCTTCACTATCAGCAACTTCAGCTTCTTCGGCGTTAAAACTCCACTCACCTTCTGGGCGCGGGCTAAGGCCGTGCGGATCTTTGCCGTACACAGTTTTAAACGGTTGCAGGTGCTGCTCGGTAAACGGTGTGCGCTTGCCGAAACTTGGCATATTGGTACGCAGGTCATAAACCCAAACGTCGTCAGTACAGTTCTTATCCTGATTAGGATTTGCCACCGTACCTTTAGTAAAGAACAACACGTTGGTTTTCACGCCCTGAGCATAAAAAATACCGGTCGGTAGACGCAGAATAGTGTGCAGATGGCACTTGTCCATCAGGTCGCGACGGATATCGGTGCCCTTCCCGCCTTCGAACAACACGTTATCCGGCACAACCACTGCGGCGCGACCACCAGGACGCAGCGTCTCGATAATGTGCTGCATAAAGCACAGCTGTTTGTTGCTGGTTGGGTGAACAAAGGTACGGGTAATGTTAGTACCTGCGGCGCTACCGAACGGTGGGTTGGTCATCACCACATGAGCCTGCGGCAGGTTTTCGCCATCGCTACCCAGCGTGTTGCCAAGGCGGATGGCACCACCGTGATCAAGGTTGCCTTCAATATCGTGTAACAGGCAGTTCATCAATGCCAGACGACGGGTGCCAGGCACCAGCTCAAGACCGATGAAGGCACGGTGAAGCTGGAAATCCTGAGTGTCACCGTCAAGATCGTCCAGATCGTTGGTTTGTGATTTTACGTAGCGGTCAGCTTCAATCAAAAAGCCTGCCGTACCCGCCGCCGGATCCTGGACAATTTCGCGCGGCTGTGGCTTCAGCAGATGAACGATAGTTTTAATCAACGGACGCGGGGTAAAGTACTGACCTGCGCCGGATTTGGTTTCGTTGGCGTTTTTCTGCAACAGCCCTTCGTACATATCGCCGAAGTCATCGCGAGATTTGCCATCGCTTCCGTTGTACCAGTCAAGCGAATCCATATTGCTGACCAGCTCGGTCAACTGTTTGGGTTGTGTGATCGTGGTGTTGACGTTCTGGAACACCGCTTGCACGAGTTTCTGTTCGTCCGCCCCCAAATGCACCAGCAGGTTACGGTAGAACTGTAACTGCTCCTGGCCGATGCGGGATTTCAGGTCGTCCCAACGGTAGCCTTCTGGCAGATATTCTGCTTCCTGCCCGGTTTCTTTACACATTTTCAAAAACAGCAGTGAGGCGAGTTCATTGACGTAGTTTTGATAGGAGACGCCGCCATCGCGTAGGTTGTCACAAAGTTTCCATAACTTAGCGACCAGATCGTTATTGTTCATGTCTGATTCCCTGAAAAGCAGCGGCCCTCAATAGGGCCGCAGAAGATATAATTACCGTGGATGATAACGCGTCAGGCTAATTGGTCCCAAATGTAATCACTGAATTTATCCAGCACGCGGTCCAGACCATCATCAAAGGTGCGTTGCAGCATAACCTTACCGCCGCGACGGTGGAAATTGCCGGTTTTAAACACATCGTCATCAAGCACGACTTTCTCTTTCAATGCAGTGGCTAAGCGGTCGAGCCAGGCCTCCTGCTCGCTATTCCAGTCGTTTTCGACTTTAATCCGCTCCAGAGCATGATCGACCCGTTCATCAAACGGCTTTAATGCATCACCGACAGCTGCACGGCGGATATGGCCGATAAGCCTTGCGGCGATGTCCTCGTTGCGTGTCTCTTTCCACGCGCTGCGCAGAGATGACTCTTCGAAGTGCTGGCGGTCAAACCATTCTTGTAGTTCAACAAGCCCTTTGCGGGTGAGATCCCGTGGGTGATTGATTACGGCCTGAAGCGCAGGCTGGGCATTAGGGGCTCGTTTTACCAGTTCGTCAAAGGCCTCGAGGAAATCCTGCGGTGTGTCGTAATCACCGTACAAAGATTTCACGCTGATCACCTCGTCATCAATATCGAGGAAGATGGGAGCATCGCGCAGGGCATTAATATCAGCCTTCAATTTTTCCAGCCGAGCGATAAATCCTGGCAACTTGTTGAATACTTCCGCGCTCCACTGCGGCCCCTTTTCACGCAAACGCATTGCCAGACTACCGAAGCCGACACCAGCGGCATCCTGACAGAGTTCATCCAGGCGGCGTACCTGCTTGTCTACTGCTTCGCTACGGTCACGGTTATACATTGCCAGGCTGATAATACGTTGCAGTTTGGCGACCAGCTGTTCATGGCTGTGCTCGGCGTAGCTGCGACCGTCCGCTTCGGTGATTTTGTACGTTTCGGAGTCGGTGATTTCATTGACCAGCGTTTTCAGCTCCACCTTAGGGCGAATCACCACCGGGCGCATAGTGTCTACACTTTCCAGAGTACTGTAGATATCTACACAGTCGAAAATCTTGAAGCTGGTTTTATACACCGCCGGGCAAAGACGAGTAGCGCGGCCTTTCATTTGCTCGTAAAGGATGCGGCTTTTTACCTTGCGCAGAAACACTATGTTGCAGATCGACGGGATATCTACGCCGGTGCTCAGCAAATCAACCGTGACTACAATGTTCGGCAACCGCTCTTTATTGAAGCGCGTGATCATTGTCTGCACTTTCTTCGCATCTTTGTCGGCGTCGCCGGTGATCTTGATGATTGCGTCATGTTCCAGCTGCGGGTGCTGTTTTTTAAATGCTGCACGTAGCTCTTCTACTACCATATCTGCGTGGCTGTTGGTGACACAGAAGACCAGTGTTTTTTGTTGACCCGTTGGGTCCAGGTATTTAGCCAACTCACCACAAACAGCACGGTTAAAAGCAGGGATAACCAGACCCCGGTTAAAATCCGCAACTTCAAAATCCTGATCGTCAGCCAGCGTATCGTTAATCACTTCACCTTGCGGGTTCAGACGTTCCACTTGCTCACCTTTCGCCAAATACACACCATCCTGGGCATTGCGAGTAGTGATTTTAATCGGTGGATCCTGATCGATGAGATAGCCGTCGATCACTGCAGTACGGTAGGTATAGCGATAAATCGGTTCGCCGAAGATATCGACTGTATGTATGGCAGGAGTGGCGGTAAGGGCAATTTTTACGGCATCGAAATGATCGAGAATACGACGGTATGCCGAAACATAATCCAACTGGCTGCGGAACTGCAGTTCGCCTTCAGTTTGTTCTTTATCGAGAATGTAGCCACGGTGCGCTTCGTCCACCACGATACAATCATAACGGCCGACCGGCATCGGTTCATCTGACTGTAGGGTACGTTTAACCAGTGACTGGACTGTAGCGACATGAATTTTGGTGCTGTCTTCAGGGAATTTATCCGTCAGACCTTTGATGTCGAAAATACTGTTAAAAGTATCCCCTTTGATGCGTGTATCTTCAAACGCCCCCAAAGCCTGTTCACCGAGTGAGCGGCGGTCAACAAGGAACAACACACGCTTAAAGCGCTGGGACTGGATTAGGCGAAACATTAATGCGATAGCAGTACGGGTTTTCCCGGTACCGGTTGCCATGGCCAGAAGAATTTCTTGTTGCCCTGCAATAATCGCGTTCTCTACGGCGCGAACGGCATCTTCCTGATAGTAGCGAAGCCCCAATTCGCTCATACTTGGATTATCAGCAAACCATTGATTTTGTTTCTGGGGATCGCAGCCCAACATAGCCACGAGTTCTTCCGGCTGATGCCACTCTGGCAGGGCTTTTGGCATATTCGCAGCGTGACGAACATCACGATACCAAATACCACTTTTTGTTTTTATCGCCGCCCGGTATTCGCGCCCATTGGTCGAATAGCAGAAGGGAATTTTGAATCGCTGACTACCGCTGGTGTCCTTCCAACTAACCTCATACTCTGGAACTGCTTCATGAACCTCATCAGGTGAATTGTCCTCAAGCAGCACTTCACGCAGGTAGGCATTATCAAAGTATTTACTGTAGCGATATGACTCAGGAAGTTTGCCAGAAACATCCGTATTTTTACGTTTGGCTTCAATGACGGCAATGGGTTTGAGACCTACAAACAAGACATAATCTGCAAAGCCTGGATTACCATTTTCATCTTTACCGGTTGGCCATTCAGCAATCGCTTTGTTCACACCTAGCTCGGGGCGAGCACCTTTAGAAAAGCGTAATGTTTTACTGTCAGCCTGCCATTTAGCTTTGCGAAGTTGAGCGTCGATCAGGAAACGGCTTTCTTCTTCACTCAGATCCAGTGTGCGTTTTGTTGCCTGGTTGGTGATCTCTTTATGATAGGCCTTCCGTTCCTGCTCAGTCTGCTTCGCCAGCTCTGCATCTTTTGCTGCTAGCTGTGCCTCCAGGGCAGAAACACGCGCTTTCGACTGCTCCTCTGTTTCATGCTGTTTGCCTTCCAGAATGGCAATATAACCGTTCAGCGCGATCATTTTTTGCTGCTGAGCATCTATCTCGGCCTGGCTTTGTACTTTTTCTTTTGCCTGTTGTTCCAGTTGCTGCTTGAGTGCTAAAACCTCCTGATGATAGAGGCTCTCACCCCTTTCAGGCAGAACAAATATTGGCAGCGCGAAGTCATAATCTTTAGTTACCAGGCGGTAGTACCAAACGCTCAAACGAAAACCAAGCCGCAAGCACATCTGAGCATCATCCAGATCATTATGGTATTCATGGACTGCCTGGTTACCGATGCGGCGTAGCTTATGGAAAATTGAGAGTATGCTGTCATCAACGAAAGGAATCTTACCCAGCTCACGCAGTAGATCGTGCTGGTTCTCGCAAGGAGGAATATCCAATAACATACCCAGATGTTTGGCTGTAGCTTCGCCGAACATGCGCATTTTTATTAGAGTGGTGTTGGGGTCGTCTGGGTAGTTATTTTCTGCTGCGCAGGCAATAGCGTAAATAAAGTCATTAACGCCTTTCAGGAAATCGAAGTTGGATTTATTCATGCGCCTTCCATGTTCTGCTCAGTCTCACAGGAAGTAGAGCAGTTACGTCAATCTGTTAGAAAACAAAGATGAAAGTATCTTAGCCTTAGCGGATTACTCGAGCAATTATTAGAATGTCCAAGCTTGGATGTGAGTCTGCAAATACTTCACTTCAAAAAAAATAAGGCCTGCCTTAGGCAGGCATTTATAGAAACCCTTTAAATCGGTCTGGATTCAACTTAGCAAAAAAAAGTGGATCTCCATCATCTCTCCCAATTTGCATCAAGGTAATCTCCATACCACTGCAACATATCCCTTCTCTGTTCCAGATACTGCGCATGGTTATACGTCCCACGAATCGTGTTCTTGTCCACATGCGCCAGTTGCAACTCAATCCACGCAGTGTTGTACCCTTGCTCATGCAAGATAGTACTCATGGTGTGCCGGAATCCATGCCCAGTTGCCTTTCCGTGATACCCAATTCGCTTCAATACTTGGTTAATGCTCGCCTCACTCATCGGCTTGGCTGCATCGTTCCGCCCCGGAAACACCAGTGAATAACGTCCTGTCACCGCCTGTATCTCTTTCAGAGCCTCAACGACTTGAGTAGACAAAGGAACTATGTGTGGCCGTCGCATCTTCATGCGCTCTTTTGGCACTTCCCAGATCCCTTTATCCAGATCAAACTCTCTCCACTCAGCTAACCTCAGCTCAATAGTTCGAACTCCAGTGAGCATCAGAATACGCGTAGCAAGACGTGTTATAGGGCTGCCGCTATAATTCTCCAGCGCCTGTAAAAACGCTGGCAACTCATCAGCGAGTAAATGAGGGAAGTGTTGAGGTTTTGGCGTCGCCAATGCACTGGCAAGATCCGAAACTGGATTGATCTCCGCCCTGCCCGTGACGATGGCATAGGTAAACACCTGCTTACAGGCTTGCCGAATTTTACGCAGCTTATCCAATACTCCGCGCTTTTCTAACTTTCGCAGCGTCGTAAGCATCTCTAGCGGTTTGATTTCAGCGATGGGACGTTTGCCAAGATCCGGGAAGATGTCGTTTTCAAACGCTTCCATCAGATCATCGGCGTAACCTTTCGACCATCCCGGACGCTTGTACTCATGCCATTCAAGAGCAAGCGCTTTGAAGTTATTCTCAATCGCAATCTTACGAGTTTGCTTATCAACCTTTTTCTGTTCGCTGGGATCGATGCCGTTAGCAACCTTCCGTTTGGCTTCATCACGACGTTGTCTTGCTTCCGAAAGGGTAATCTCTGGATAGACACCTAGCGCCAACGTTTTCTGTTTGCCATCAAAGCGATACTGCAAGCGCCAGTATTTCGAACCATTAGGATGCACCATCAAATGCATCCCTTCTCCATCTGTAAGTTTGAAAGCCTTATCGGTAGGTTTTGCACTGCGGACTTTTACATCTGTAAGCGCCATAAGCGGTTCTCCATTGCTGGATGTTGGTATAAAGATTCATTGAACGGAGTTGTACCAACACATATACCAACAAATAGTACTTGATGTGGGTTGATGTCGGTAGACTTGGGTTGAATACGAAGGGATAAAATGTAGCTATTACATTGAATTTTAGACATAAAAAAGACGTCAGTTGACGTCTCTTGATATGAATTTGGTACGCCCTACAGGATTCGAACCTGTGACCTACGGCTTAGAAGGCCGGTGCTCTATCCAACTGAGCTAAGGGCGCATGGAGATGGCGAGGATTATACGGGCCGACCCGAATGAGTCAACGCTTTTGACTTATCAATCAGCATGGTTGCTGAAGTTTAAGACAATGTCAGCAATTCAAAACCTGACAGCGCGTCGCGCTTCTGACAAAATAGGCACCTTCCCCGATTTAACACAACACAGTGGATTTCCTCTCTGATGGCAGCAAAAATTATTGACGGTAAAACGATTGCGCAGCAGGTGCGTCTTGAGGTTGCGGAAAAAGTGAAGCAACGTCTGGCAGCCGGAAAACGTGCACCGGGTTTGGCAGTCGTTCTGGTAGGTGAAAATCCTGCATCGCAGATTTATGTCGGCAGCAAACGCCGCGCCTGCGAGGAAGTGGGATTCATCTCCCGCTCTTACGATTTGCCCGCTACCACCAGCGAAGCCAGGTTGCTGCAGCTGATTGACGATCTCAACAATGACCCAGAAATCGATGGCATTTTGGTACAGCTGCCGCTGCCAGCGGGCATTGATAACGTCAAGGTGCTGGAAAGTATCACACCGGACAAAGACGTTGATGGCTTCCATCCTTACAACGTCGGTCGTCTGTGCCAGCGTTCGCCGAAACTGCGTCCTTGTACGCCGCGCGGCATCGTCACGTTGCTTGAGCGTTATAACATTGACACTTACGGCCTCAATGCCGTGGTCGTTGGCGCATCAAATATTGTTGGTCGCCCGATGAGCATGGAACTGCTGCTGGCGGGATGTACCACCACCGTTACCCATCGTTTTACCAAAGATTTGCGTCATCACGTTGAGCACGCCGATCTGCTGGTGGTGGCGGTCGGAAAACCGGGCTTCATTCCAGGCGACTGGATCAAGCCGGGCGCGATTGTTATTGATGTCGGCATTAACCGTTTAGAAAGCGGAAAAGTGGTAGGCGATGTTGATTTCGAAGCGGCCTCTGAGCGCGCAGCGTATATCACGCCAGTACCGGGCGGCGTAGGCCCGATGACAGTAGCAACGTTGATTCAGAATACGCTGCAGGCGTGTGAAGAATTTCACGACAATGAGGTGAAATAATGGCGAACTTTTCTTTGGGGAAATTCCCGCACGTTGATCTTTGTGATTTGCTCAAGCTGGAAGGCTGGGTTGAAAGTGGCGCAAAGGCCAAGGTCGTGATTGCTGATGGTGAAGTGCGGGTCGACGGCGCGATTGAAACCCGTAAGCGTTGTAAAATCGTTTCTGGTCAAACGGTTGAATACGCAGGTCAACGCATCACCGTGACCGCATGATGTTCTGGCGTCCCTGTGGGGACGCCTTAAACCCACGCTTCTCCCACCACGCGCGTCTCGCCTTCTATTTGCTCCAGCTCAATATGATTCAACGCCGTATGCTGACGAATCAATGTGGCCAGTTTGGGCGAGTGACTGGTAATCCACAATTGACTGAACTGGCTGGCCTCAGCAATTAACCGCGCCAGAGCGGGTAATAAATCTTCATGCAAACTGTTTTCAGGCTCATTCAGCGCCATAAATTGAGGGGGTCGCGGACTCAGCAGCGCCACGACTAAACAGAGAAAACGCAGTGTGCCATCTGAAAACTCAGCGCTCTCCAACGGCCGCAAAATACCTTTGCGCGACATCAGCATTTGAAACCGGCCATTCTGCACATCAACGTGAAACTCGCTGTCGGGAAACGCTTCACCCACCACCTCAAACAACAATTCATGATGACCACGCTCAACAATAGTGGCCCAGGCTGCTGCAAGATTGCTGCCATCATGCGCCAGCACCGGCGCACGCACGCCAATTTGTGGTGCGCGAATGGGCGAACCGGGCCAGACAGCAAACTCGTGATAGAAACGCCATTGGCGCAGTCGCTCACGCAGTTGTGACAGTTCAGGATAGCGATGCGGTTCACCTAGCTGCCCGAACAGCGACTCTTCCGGGTGCAACACCGCCGGATAAGCGATGCGCTCACCGTCAATATTATGCAAAAAAGCAGTCTGATTTTTACGCTGCATAATGCAAGCTGAAGGACGCCGTTGATGACCACTCATCCACAGATGTTCTTCCTTCACCAGTGGATCAAGGTTAAACAAGCTCGTTGCAAGCGGCTCAGGAAAGCCAACCTCCAGCTGATAATCCATATCATCCATTTGTACCGCGAGAGAAAGCCGTTTGGCATCGTGTCGGCGATCGCCTTGGCGCAAACCTCCGGCCCACATCGCTTTTTGGATGCCGCCCTCTTCCGCTAATGCCAAGGCCAGTTGCCCGCAGGCAGCTTCATGCAGCAGGCGCACCGCTTTATAGAGGTTGGATTTGCCGCATCCGTTTGGGCCGCTCACCACGTTTAACTGCTGCAGCGGCAGGGTCAAATCCCTTACCGAACGGAAGCCGCGAATCTGAAGCTGCTCAATCGACATAATAAAAAATCCGCATAATAAAAAAGGGCGATTTCTCGCCCTCTTCAGTTTACTTGCGTCGCCAGGTTGATCCCTGCGGGCCGTCTTCAACTATTACACCGAGTTCGATCAGCTTGTCGCGTGCCACATCGGCTTGCGCCCAATCTTTAGCCGCTCGGGCTTCGGCGCGGGTTTTCACCCAATGCTCAATTTCCGCCACTTCTTCATCGTTCACCTGCGCGCCACTTTGCAGGAATTGCTCAGGATCCTGCTGCAGAATGCCAAGAACGTTGGCAATTTCACGCAGTTTTGCCGCCAATCCATTCGCCGATGCTGCATCTTCACCTTTCAGGCGATTCACTTCACGCGCCATGTCGAACAGCACTGAATAAGCTTCAGGGGTATTAAAATCATCATCCATCGCGGCACGGAAACGGGCCTCGAAATCATTGCCACCGCTCGCCGCCACGCTGTTATCCGTGTGGCGCAGCGCAGTATAAAGACGCTCTAAGGCGGCACGCGCCTGATTCAAGTTATCTTCACCGTAATTAAGCTGACTACGGTAGTGGCCAGACATCAGGAAGTAACGCACCGTTTCTGCATCGTAATGCTGCAGCACGTCCCGCACGGTGAAGAAATTCCCCAGCGATTTGGACATTTTTTCGCGGTCTACCATCACCATACCGGAATGCATCCAGTAATTGACGTAAGGCCCCTCATGCGCGCAGGTTGACTGAGCAATCTCATTTTCATGGTGCGGGAACATCAAATCAGAACCGCCGCCGTGGATATCAAAATGCTCGCCCAGTTGCTTGCAGTTCATGGCCGAGCACTCAATGTGCCAGCCCGGACGACCATTTCCCCACGGCGAGGACCACGCCGGTTCGTCCGCTTTCGACATTTTCCACAACACGAAATCCATGGGATTACGTTTCACTTCTGCCACTTCAACACGCGCACCGGCTTGCAGTTGATCCAGATCCTGTCGCGAAAGCGCGCCGTAATCGGTGTCGCTCATGACATCGAACATCACGTCGCCGTTGTCCGCGACGTAGGCATGATCGCGTGCAATCAGCTTCTCAACCAGCTCAATAATTTCCGCAATATGACGCGTGGCGCGTGGTTCTTGATCTGGCGGAAGAATACCCAACGCCGCAAAATCCTTATGCATCTCTGCAATCATGCGGTTGGTCAGGGTTTCAATACTCTCACCGTTTTCGTTAGCACGTTTGATGATCTTGTCATCAATATCGGTGATGTTGCGCACATAGTTCAGATCATAACCGGTATAACGTAAATAGCGCGCTACCACGTCAAATGCCACAAACGTCCGACCATGACCAATGTGACAGAGGTCGTACACCGTGATGCCGCATACATACATACCGATTTTACCGGCATGGATGGGTTTGAATTCCTCTTTCTGTCGACTCAGGGTGTTATAGATCTTAAGCATTGAACGTTTCCGTATTAACGTGTGCGGTTGGCACTTATTTTGGGTATTTAGACATTGTGCCGTATTTTTAACGCTCGTGCGATGCAAAGCAAGCCAACTGCGCCGCCCTGCTGACGCGTCATTGCAAATTATGATATAAGAACCGTCGAGAAAAATGGGCACGCCATTCTATGATGCGGCCTGAGTGACTGACGACAACCTTTACAGGACAACAAAAATGGTAACTTTCCAGACGAACCATGGCGATATCGTGATCAAAACCTTCGATGACAAAGCGCCGGCAACCGTACAGAACTTTCTGGATTATTGCCGTGAAGGTTTCTACGACAACACCATTTTCCATCGCGTAATTAACGGTTTCATGGTTCAGGGCGGCGGTTTTGAGCCGGGCATGAAGCAGAAAGCGACGAAAGAAGAGATTCGTAACGAAGCCAACAACGGCCTGAAGAACACCCGCGGTACTCTGGCGATGGCGCGTACTTCTGCTCCACACTCCGCGACTGCCCAGTTCTTCATTAACGTCGCTGACAACGACTTCCTGAACTTCCGTGACGAAAGCCTGCAAGGCTGGGGTTACTGCGTGTTCGCTGAAGTGGTTGAAGGCATGGACGTGGTTGAGAAAATCAAAGCGGTAGCAACGGGCCGCAGCGGCATGCACCAGGATGTGCCAAAAGATGACGTTGTCATCCAGAAAGTGACCGTTAGCGAGTAATGTCGCGCACGTTATTTATTGCAGATTTACATCTGTGCCAGGAAGAACCGGCGATTACCGCCGGTTTTCTGCATTTTTTACAGCGCGAAGCGCCGCATTGCGACGCGTTGTATATCCTTGGCGATCTGTTTGAAGCCTGGATTGGCGATGACGACCCCAATCCGCTGCATCAAAAAATCGCGAATGCACTGCGCGCCCTACCCGTACCGGTTTACTTTATTCATGGTAACCGCGATTTCCTGATTGGCCGACGCTTTGCGCGCGACAGCGGCATGACGCTACTCCCAGAAGAGCAGGTTCTTGAACTGTACGGTCATCGATTACTGATCATGCATGGCGATACATTATGTACTGACGATCAAGGCTATCAACGCTTTCGCGCTAAGGTGCATCAACGCTGGATTCAAACGCTGTTTCTCGCGCTGCCACTGTTTATTCGTAAACGCATCGCAACGCGCATGCGTGCCGACAGCAAGCAAGCTAATCAGCATAAGTCGTTGACCATCATGGATGTTAATCAGCAGGCTGTTGAAGCCGCGATGCAACGCCAGCAGGTACGTCTGCTGATTCATGGACATACACATCGCCCCGCTATTCACTCTCTGACGCTGCAAGGCAAAGCTGCTGAGCGTGCCGTTTTAGGCGCATGGCATAGCGAAGGTTCAATGATCCAATTGGACGCCAGCGGTATTCAACTGATCGAATTCAACTTTTAAAAATCGGGCTGAATTGGCCCGTTTTAGCCCGACGCAACCGTTTTCCTTGCTCTCTTCTCATGCTATTCTCTGTGCCCTTCAAAACCTGTCCGCCCGGCCAGGTCTGTTTGTTTATTCACAGGAGTTGACCGCATGTCATCCAACGCCGCCCCGGCTCGCATTGCTATTGTTATGGGTTCCAAAAGTGACTGGGCCACCATGCAGTTCGCTGAGGAAATTCTGACCAGCCTGGACGTGCCCTTCCATGTTGAAGTGGTTTCAGCGCACCGCACGCCGGATAAATTGTTTAGCTTTGCCGAAACGGCTGCTGAAAATGGCTATCAGGTGATTATCGCGGGTGCAGGTGGCGCGGCACATCTGCCTGGCATGCTGGCGGCTAAAACCTTGCTGCCCGTGTTGGGTGTTCCAGTGCAGAGTGCAGCACTCAGCGGTGTCGACAGCCTCTACTCCATTGTGCAGATGCCACGCGGCATTCCTGTTGGCACCTTAGCCATCGGCAAAGCGGGTGCTGCCAATGCGGCGCTGCTGGCGGCACAGATTCTGGCGATTCATGACGCGGCGCTGGCTTCCCGCCTCGCCATCTGGCGTCAAACGCAAACTGACGACGTGCTGAATAACCCGGACCCGCGGGTGGAAGCATGAAGCCGGTTTGTGTTTTAGGAAATGGTCAACTGGGCCGTATGCTGCGCCAGGCGGGTGAACCGCTGGGCATTGCCGTTTATCCTGTGGGTTTGGACGCTGATCCCGATGCGCTGCCGATTGCTGAAAGCGTGATTACCGCCGAGATTGAACGCTGGCCTGAAACGGCATTGACGCGCGAACTGGCGAGTCATCCGGCTTTCGTGAATCGCGATATCTTTCCTCGCTTGGCCGATCGCCTTACGCAGAAGCAGCTGCTTGACCAGCTCAATCTTGCTACCGCACCCTGGCAGTTGCTGGCCAATAAACAAGAATGGCCAGCGGTGTTTACAGCATTGGGTGAACTGGCCATCGTGAAGCGCCGTACGGGCGGTTACGATGGTCGTGGTCAATGGCGTTTGCGCGCCAATGAAACGGACTCGTTGCCAGACGAATGCTACGGCGAATGTATTGTTGAGCAAGGCATCAACTTTTTAGGTGAGGTGTCACTGGTCGGCGCACGCGGTCAGGATGGCAACACTGTGTTCTATCCGTTGACTCATAATCTCCATCAGGATGGCATTCTCCGCACCAGCGTGGCTTTTCCGCAGGCAGACAGCGCTCAGCAGCAGCAGGCTGAAGCGATGCTCAGCGCCATCATGCATGAACTGAACTATGTTGGTGTGATGGCGATGGAGTGTTTTGTCACACCAAAAGGTTTACTGATCAACGAACTGGCTCCACGCGTGCACAACAGTGGCCACTGGACGCAAAATGGCGCTTCAATTAGCCAGTTCGAACTGCATCTGCGGGCGATATTGGGTCTGGCGCTGCCAAAACCGGTGGTGATTGCCCCTTCGGTGATGGTGAACTTGATTGGTACCGCCGTGAATCTCAACTGGCTGCAGCAGCCGCTGGTACACCTGCATTGGTACGACAAAGAAGTGCGTGCGGGTCGTAAAGTTGGCCATCTGAATTTGACCGACAACGATCAGGCACGTTTGAAAGCGTCACTGAATGCGTTGGTGTCACAGCTTCCAGAAGAGTATGTGAGCGGTATTGCTTGGGCAGTGGCTAAATTATAACGCTTTGCCTGTTGTTCCCTCTTCTCTGACAGAGGGAACAATCCATTCCATCTTTGCGCGTTAATCTCTCATCTTCATCGCAACGTGATACCACTCATTCAAATGCGTTATTTGGTAGCCGTGCGCGGTAAATAGCGTGTTCAAAGAGTCTTCAGAATAGAGGGTGATGTGGCCATTACGCGGCGCAATATACCAATTGTTCATTCCTTGATGACTGACTGAGTCATGGGTTCCGGTACTGAAATAAAACACCCCGCCTTTTTTCAAAAAGCGCGTAATTTCTGCAACGGTTTGATGCGGATCTGGCGTGTGCTCAAGCACCTCAAAGCAAGTTATAAAATCATAGGCAGCCGTTTCGGGATAATCACCTGCAATGAACGGATCCCAGGCGATCATATCGATCCCTTCTTCTCGCATTAATTTCGCCAGCGTGCCGCTGCCGCCACCGTAATCCAGCATCTTGCTGCCATGATAGCGTTTGAATAATTGCAGAATAAAATCACGGTTTTTAAGCGGGCGGTTGATCTCATAATTAGGATCGAATTGCGCATAATCCTCGTTATAAATGTGCTGCTGGTAATCTGCCGGACGCCAGTCATCCAGCGCATGGGTATAAATCAAACCACACTGCTGACACTGATGATAATAAATCGCAACCCCGGTAAGGGGATAAACATAGCGGTTCACATTGTTGGCATAACAAGCGGTATTAAAATCGGTAACGCCATAGAGCGTGGCGCGGCCCTGGCAAATTTTGCAGCAGGCAGTGTCAGTAACGGGCTTGATGGCAAGGGGGTGCGATAAAGGTGAATGTGACAATGTAAGCGACTCTTTGCGGAATAATTGACCTGATTATTTCAAACGACACGTCCAGACCAAGTCTTAAGTCTGGCCTGGACGTTTAGTGCTATCCGGCGCTAAAACTTTTGAACAGCGCCTCTCCTTTCAACAACCGCACGCCCAGCCAGCCACCACACACCGACAGTAGCAGCGCACCGCCGATCGGCAAGGCCAGCCACAGCGTCCAGTCAGGCTGCCAGGGAAAGTCGAAAATTTTACGCTGCAATCCCCACAACGCCGCTTCCGCTCCTAATGCCGCCGCCACACCCGATACCACACCGAGCAGCGCAAATTCACACCACAGTGTGGATCGCAACAAACGTTTGCTGGCCCCCAACGTTCGATACACCACTAACTCCTGACGGCGTTGTCGCATACCGACTTGAATTTGTGCCATCAACAGCAATACGCCACAAGCCGTAACCAACACCACCATGATTTCCAGTGCCTGGCTTACCTGCGCCAGTACCTGTCCGATCTGCCGCATGATACTGCCGATATCGAGCAGGCTCAGCGTGGGAAACTGGCGATTTAGCTGTGCCAGCAAAGCGGGATTGTTATCCATGCGGAAACTGGTTAACCAGGTTTGCGGCTGTGCGTCCAGTGCGCCAGGTGGAAAGATAAAGAAGAAGTTAGGTCGCAAACTCTCCCAGTCCACTTTGCGCAGGCTGGTGATTTTGGCGCTGAACTTTTGCGTATCACCCTCGAAGGTCAAGGTATCCCCGAGTTTCAGTCCCAGCCGGTCAGCCAGCTCAACCTCCATCGACACTTCACCCGCTTTTGGAGGCCAGTTGCCCGCTACCAGCGGATTGTGTTCAGGGCGCTCAGTGAGCGAGGTTAAATTGAGTTCACGGTTTAAAGCGTTATCCATTTTGGGATCCGCCTCTTTACCGTTTAACTCACTTAATCTGACCCGAGCGATAGGGTAAAAGGTTTCCGGTTTGATTTGATGCGCCTGCAAGAAATCCCGCACCTGCGGTACCTGATCTTCTGTCATGTTCAGCAGAAAGAAGTTTGGACTGTCTGCAGGGAGCTGCTGCTGCCAGCGATCCAGTAAATCGCCGCGCATGACTAACAACAGTGCCAACAACATAAATGACAGCGAAAATGCAGAAAGCTGGCTAAGCGTGATGCCGGGCTGACGCAGCAGACGATTGATTGCCAGCCTTAGCGCCAGATTACGCACCACTAAACGGCGCAGCAGCAGCAGCGTTGCCCAGCCGAGCAGCGACAGCAACGCAGCCAGCAACACCACACCCGCCAGCAGCGCCCACAGCATTTTGCTGCCGCCGACCAGCAGCGCCAGCAAGACAACGACCAGCGCACCCATGGCAGGAAGGTAGAATTTTAATGGCCAGATATTCGCCACCGCATCCCGTCGCAGGACGCGTAATGGCTGCGTCGCCAGCAGCAAGCGATAGGGCCGCAATCCCACCAGTAGCGAAATCACGAACAGTGAACCCACCGCCCACACCCACGGCCACAAGCTGGCAGCGGGCAAGCTGGCCGGCAGCACCGGTTTCAGCATCGCCATTAACAGCGCTTCAACGCCCTGCCCGACCATGCTGCCGCACACTGCCGCCAGCAGCAGCACCGCCAGCCATTGACCAATCAGCAGCTTTTGCAAGGCGCCGTGCGTGGCACCCAGCGTTTTCAACACTGCGACTAAATCGTAACGGCTGCGACAGTAATGGCTCATTGCCACCGCTACCGCCGCAATCGCCAACATCAATGTTAGCAGAGCTGAAAGCAGCAAAAATTGCTGAGCACGCTGCATCGAGCGACCTAATGCATCTTCGGAATTTTCGATGCTGGTCCAGCGCTGATCGGCTTTCAGCTGCGGCTGAATCCAGCGGTCATAATTCGCCAACTGCTCAGATTCACCAGAAAATTTATAGCGCCAGGTCAGCCGGCTGCCTGGTTGAATGGCACCGGTTTTTGCTGCGTCTGCCAGATTGATCAACAAGCGCGGCGCCATCTGAAACGGATTAAAGCCGCCATCCGGTTCCTGAATCACCTCCCCGACAATGCGCAGCGTGGTGTCCCCGACATCCAATCGATCGCCGACTTTTAAATTCAGCAGCGCCATTAAACGTGGGGCCGCCAGCGCTGTGCCTTCAACCGGTTTCAGACCCGGCGGATCGGTTTGCAAATCACCAAACATTGGATAGTGATTATCAACCGCTTTTACCGAGGCCAGCTGCGGCGTTTGTTCAGCAAAAGTCATGGTCATAAAGCTCAGCTGACTGCTGACTGACAATCCCTCTTCACGCGCTTTCGCTAGCCAGGCATCAGGCACCACATCGCTGCTGCGCAAGGTGCGATCACCCGCCATGAAATCCCGACTTTGCTGACTTAGCCCCTTTTCCATTCGGTCACTGATGGAACCCAATGCCAGCACGCAAGCGACCGCCAGCGTCAATGCGAGCCAAACGATCAGCAGCGAGGGCGAGCGCCACTCACGCCAAAACCAGCGCCAAATCATTGCTCCTCCCACAGCTTGCCGTCGCGCAACCGTAAACGCCGATCGCAGCGCGCGGCCAGTTGCTCATCATGCGTGACCAAAATCAGCGTGGTCGCAAAATCACGGTTGAGTGAGAACAGTAAATCGGCAATACGATCGCCGGTTTTACGATCCAGATTACCGGTGGGTTCATCAGCAAACAGCAAGCCGGGCCGACCGTTAAAAGCACGTGCCAGCGCCACACGCTGCTGCTCACCGCCGGAAAGTTGCGCGGGCAGATGATGCAGACGCTCACCTAATCCCAACTGATTAAGCAGTTCTCGTGCCTGCTCGCGGCTTTGGCGATCGCTGTCGCCACGTAACAGCGCAGGCAACTGCACATTTTCCTGCGCATTTAGCGTTGGGACTAACATAAATGATTGAAAAACAAAGCCGACTTTCTTAGCACGCAGCGCGGCGCGTTGCTCCTCGTTCATCTGATGCAACGGCTTGCCCATCAGATTCACCTCGCCGCTGCTGCCATCATCGAGGCCAGCTAAGATACCGAGTAACGTGGATTTTCCTGAACCTGATTCGCCAATCAACGCGATGGTTTCAGCCGGTTTGACAACTAACTCAACTCCGGTAAGGATGGTCAGCTGATGCTCTCCCTGACCGACGGACTTAGTAAGATGATGAACTTCAACAACGTTTTCCGCTGGCATTATCCCTTCCTGTTATTGTGTCTTCTGCTGGTGTCTCGTCTTGCTGCGGCTGATACCCTGATGGTATTGGGCGACAGCCTCAGCGCCGGTTACCGTATGTCGGCTTCCGCCGCCTGGCCCAGCCTGCTCAATAAACAGTGGCAACAGCAACCCAGAGTGATTAACGCCAGTATTAGCGGCGATACCGCTGCACAAGGACTGGCGCGTTTACCGTCGCTATTAAAACAGCATCAACCGCAATGGGTGTTAATCGAATTGGGCGGTAATGACGGTCTACGTGGATTTCCGCCTGACGCCATCGCCCTGAATCTGCGCAAAGTGATCGACGACGTAAAAGCAGCCAACGCGAAACCCCTGCTAATGCAGATTCGTTTACCGGCCAATTATGGACGTCGTTATACGGAAGCGTTCAGCGGGATCTATCCCGATCTGGCACAGCAGTACAACATTCCTCTGGTGCCCTTTTTCATGGAGCAGGTTTACCTGAAACCTGAGTGGATGCAGCAGGACGGCATTCATCCAAACCCTGATGCACAACCTTTTATTGCCAATTTAATGGCAAAAGAACTCGCTCCTTTAGTTAAGCAGCAGTAGCGACAATGAGCGCGAAAATGGGTAAATAAATGCAAAGAACCGTGGTAATAACCGGCTGTTCCAGCGGAATTGGACTGGCTGCCGCCAACGATCTGCTGACACGCGGCTACAAAGTCATTGCTGCCTGTCGTAAAACAGAAGACGTTGCGCGGATGAATACGCTCGGTTTTATTGGGCTGCAGTTGGATCTCGACGATCCCGCGAGCGTAGATCGTGCCGCTGATGACGTGATCGCCCTGACGGAAAACCGCCTGTTTGCTCTGTTTAACAATGGCGGCTTTGGCGTATATGGGCCGCTGCATACACTTTCTCGCCAACAGCTGGAGCAGCAATTCTCGACGAACTTTTTCGGTACGCACCAATTCACGATGCGCTTGCTGCCCGCACTGCAAGCCAGCGGGAATGGGCGCATTATTAATACCAGCTCGGTGTTAGGTCTCATTTCTACACCCGGCCGTGGTGCCTATGCCGCCAGCAAATATGCGCTGGAAGCGTGGAGCGATGCGCTTCGCCTGGAAGTTTACCGCAGCGGCGTGCGTGTCAGCCTGATTGAACCCGGTCCGATCAAAACGCAATTTACCGACAACGTAACGCAAGGTGAGCAAAATAAACCGGTGCGCAATCCCGGTATCGCCGCACGTTTTACTTTGCCGCCAGAAGCCATTCTGCCTAAATTGCGCCATGCTTTGGAGAGCAAGCATCCGCGTTTGCGTTATCCAGTGACGCTGGTCGCACACATTATGGGCTTGCTGAAACGTTTGCTTCCGGGCTGGATGATGGATCGCATTTTGCGTAGCCATTAACCGCTCAACCTGAATTCAACTTGAAGCGCGGCCCGTTGGCCCCATATTCTTAGAACACTTTCTGCAAAGAGACTTATTCATGTCACCACAAGCTTCGATTATCGACATCAACGAATCCAACCTGCATCAGATTCTTGAGCAGTCGGCACAGCTGCCCGTGCTGTTTTACTTTTGGTCTGAGCGTAGCCAGCATTGTCAGGAGCTTACCCCATTACTGGAGCGCTTAGCTCAGGAATACGCGGGTCAGTTTATCCTTGCCAAACTCGATTGCGATAAAGAGCAAATGGTGGCGTCGCAGTTTGGATTGCGCTCTATCCCAACGGTTTATCTGTTCCAGAACGGTCAGCCCGTTGATGGTTTCCAGGGACCGCAACCGGAAGAGGCGGTTCGTGCCCTGCTGGAAAAAGTTTTACCACGTGAAGAAGAGCTGAAAGCGCAGCAAGCCATGGCACTGATCGACGAAGGTAAACCGCTTGAAGCGTTGCCGCTGCTGAAAGATGCCTGGCAATTGAGCAACCAAATGAGCGAAATCGGCTTTCTGCTGGCAGAAGTATTGATTACCCTGAACCGCAGCGATGAAGCAGAAGCCGTGCTAAAAGTGGTGCCGCTTCAGGATCAAGATACCCGCTATCAAAGCCTGATCGCCCAGATCGAGTTGCTGAAGCAAGCCGCCGATACGCCAGAGATTCAGCAGTTACAATCCCAGTTAGAAAGCGATCCTTCTAACGCTGAACTGGCTGCTAAACTTTCGTTACAGCTGCATCAGGTTGGCCGCAACGAAGAAGCGCTGGAACTGCTGTTTAGCTTCCTTAAAACCGATTTGAACGCGGCTGACGGTCAGGCGCGGAAAATGCTGCAAGAGATTTTGGCTGCGCTAGGGACCGGCGATGCACTCGCCGCGCGCTATCGCCGCCAGCTTTACTCACTGCTCTACTAGGTGAGTAACAACGGGCCGAAGCGACTCGGCCCGTCAATCTGACAATCTGGAGGTTATATGTTGACTGTTATTCCGGTACTCATCGTACTGGCACTGGTGGCTGTGTGGGCCTGTGTCAAAATTGTACCGCAAGGTTTTCAATGGACGGTGGAACGCTTTGGTCGTTACACCCGAACATTGCAACCAGGTTTAAGTCTGGTGGTGCCGTTTATGGATCGTGTGGGTCGCAAGATCAACATGATGGAACGGGTGCTGGATATCCCATCGCAAGAGATCATTTCTAAAGACAACGCTAACGTCACCATCGACGCCGTCTGTTTCATTCAGGCCGTTGATCCGGCTCGCGCCGCCTATGAAGTCAGTAACCTTGAGTTGGCGATCATTAATCTCACCATGACAAACATGCGTACTGTGCTTGGCAGCATGGAGCTGGACGAAATGTTATCGCAGCGCGACAGCATCAATACGCGTTTACTGCACATCGTTGATGAAGCAACTAATCCGTGGGGCGTGAAAATTACCCGCATCGAAATTCGCGATGTGCGTCCGCCGCAAGAGTTGATTGGTGCCATGAATGCTCAGATGAAAGCAGAGCGAACCAAACGCGCCGACATCCTGACTGCTGAAGGTGTACGTCAGGCGGCTATTCTGCGCGCCGAGGGCGAAAAGCAGTCGCAAATACTCAAGGCCGAAGGCGAAAGAACCTCCGCATTTTTGCAGGCCGAAGCGCGTGAACGTCAGGCGGAAGCCGAAGCGCGTGCCACCAAAATGGTCTCCGAAGCGATTGCGGCGGGTGATATCCAGGCCATTAATTACTTCGTTGCTCAGAAATATACCGATGCATTGCAAAAAATTGGCGAGGCCAATAACAGCAAAGTGGTGATGATGCCGTTAGACGCCAGCAGCTTGCTGGGATCCGTCGCGGGTATCAGCGAGTTGCTTAAAGATTCACGTCCCGAGTCGAAACGCTGATGCTGGTCGATATTATTGCGCATCCCCACTGGTTCTGGCTGACCTTAGGTGGCCTGCTTTTAGCGGCTGAGATGCTCGGCACCAGCGGCTATTTACTGTGGAGCGGCCTGGCAGCAGTGATGGTGGGAATCATTGAGTGGTTTATTCCCTTTAGCTGGACGACCCAAGGCTCAATGTTTGCTGTGCTAACGCTGGTTTGCGTCTTCTTTTGGTATCGTTGGATCCGTTACCGTGAAGGCCAGCAGCAGCCAAACTCCCTTAATCAGCGCGGTAGCCAGATGATTGGCATGCACCTGACGCTTGATACGTCACTGATAAACGGCTTGGGTCACGTACGCATCGGCGACAGCAGTTGGCGCGTACAGGCCGAACAAGATTTAGTGGCGGGAACCCAGGTTGAAGTGATTGCCGTTGAAGGCATCACGTTGCGCATTCAGCCACGCTTTCCTACCGTTTGAGTACAGCAGCCTGTTAGGTTATTGATGATGGGGCATTCAGCGCTGTCATCGCCCGGACAGGCTTCAGCCAGCGCTAATAATCGGGCGCGCATGGCGTGTAATTCTTCAATGTGCGCCGCAATTTCATCTGCTTTTTGTAGCGTTCTCGCTTTCACATCTGCGCTGTGGCGAGCGGGATCGTTAAACAGCATCACCAGTTCGCGGCACTCATCAAGGGTGAAGCCAACCTGTCGCGCCTGGCGCAATAAGTTGAGTTCTTCAATATGATGCGGATTATAGCTGCGGTAACCATTTTCACTGCGCAGTGGCGGCGTGACGACGCCCTTCTCTTCATAAAACCGAATCGCTTTGCTGGTCAGCCCGGTTTTGTTTGCAACATCGCTGATGTTCATTTTCTCTCCTTGACCTTCCCCTTGATGGAAGGTTTACGCTTTATAACTAATCGAAAGTGACCGCCCGGTCAAATGTCATGAAACGAGGAGTTAAGCATGTCACAGACTATTTCTTTGGCGCTGGATGGATTGACCTGCGGCCATTGCGTTAAACGCGTAAAAGAGGCGCTGGAACAGCGCAGCGATGTTAAACAGGCTGACGTCACGCAGCAGGAGGCGCAAATTGTCAGCGATGCTGATGCGGCCGAACTGATTGCGACGGTTGAAGCAGCAGGTTATCAAGCCACATTAAAAGCAGACGACAGCTACCCAAAGGCTGAACCGTTGACAGCAACAGAGCCGACGCCGAAGGCGCTGACAACGGAGTCCTTTTCTCAACCGGCAGAAAAAGCGCTACCCGCGCATTTTTTACTGATTGACGGCATGAGCTGTGCCAGCTGCGTTAGTCGGGTTGAAAAAGCGCTGCAACAGGTGAAGGGCGTGAGTCAGGCGCGTGTCAATTTAGGCGAGCGTAGCGCACTGGTGTTGGGCAACGTTGAGCCACAGCAGTTAGTGGCGGCCGTTGATGCCGCAGGCTACGGCGCGCAAGTCATTGAAGATGAGCAGGAACGCCGCGAGAAACAGCAAAACAGTGCCCGCAAAGCCATGCGACGTTTTAGCTGGCAAGCAGCTTTAGCGCTGCTGTTTGGTGTGCCGCTAATGATCTGGGGCATGGCTGGCGACATGATGCTGAATGCCAGCAATCATTCAACCTGGCGGGTGTTGGGTATTATTACGCTGTTAGTCATGGTCATCAGCGGTAATCACTTTTATCGCAGCGCCTGGCGCAGCTTGCTTAATGGTGCTGCCACCATGGATACCTTGGTGGCACTTGGTACGGCTGCGGCATGGATCTACTCCTTCAGCGTGGTGTTATGGCCAGACTTCTTTCCTCTGCAGGCGCGCCACCTCTATTTCGAAGCCAGCGTAATGATTATCGGTCTGATCAATCTCGGGCATGCACTGGAACAGCGTGCACGTCAGCGTTCGTCCAAAGCGCTGGAGCGCCTCCTCGATCTCACTCCCGCACAAGCTCGCGTAATGACTGAAGAAGGTGAATCGCTGCTGCCGGTTAGCGCAGTGCAATCGGGTATGACGTTGCGATTAGTAACCGGCGATCGCGTACCCGTGGATGGCGAGATTCAGGACGGCGAAGCCTGGTTAGATGAAGCGATGCTAACGGGTGAAGCCGTGCCGCAGGGTAAATCCACAGGGGATAAGATTTACGCGGGCACGCTGGTTCAGGATGGTGCGGTGCGCTTCATCGCCAGCGCCACCGGTAATCACACGACGCTGTCGCGCATTATTCATTTAGTGCGTCAGGCGCAAAGCAGTAAACCTGACGTTGGCCGCTTAGCCGACCGCATTTCAGCCGTGTTTGTTCCTGTGGTGGTGGCGATAGCGGTGATCAGCGGTTTGATTTGGTATCTTTTCGGACCACAGCCGCAAATCGCTTACACGCTGGTTATCGCCACCACCGTGTTAATCATCGCCTGCCCTTGTGCGCTGGGTTTAGCCACGCCGATGTCGATCATCGCGGGTGTCGGTCGCGCTGCTGAGCTAGGCGTGCTGGTGCGCGATGCCGATGCACTACAACGTGCCAGCAAAGTAGACACCTTGGTGTTCGACAAAACCGGCACGCTCACAGCAGGCCGACCGCAGGTGACTGACGTTATTGCCTGGGGCGATGCCGATCGTCATACAATTTTGCAGGCTGCCGCCGCACTTGAGCAATCAGCCAGTCATCCGCTGGCAAAAGCCATCGTGGCTGAAGCGGGTGAAGCTAAACGGCCTGACGTTGAGCAATTTCGTACAATACGCGGCAAAGGCATCAGCGGCATACTCAACGACAAGTCGTTACTGTTGGGTAATGTGGCGCTGATGCGCGATCACCATATCGAGTGCCATTCTGCTCAAGCTGATATTGATCGGCTTACCCAGCAAGGCGCAACGCCAGTGTTGCTGGCGCAGGACGGTAAATTAGCGGGTTTGATTGCCTTGCGCGACACCTTACGTGACAGTAGCCGTGATGCTCTCCAACGGCTGCATCAGTCGGGATATCGTCTGATTATGTTAACCGGCGATCATGAAAAAACGGCACGCGCTATCGCCGCGGAAGCCGGTATTGATGAAGTGATCGCTGGCGTGCTGCCGGAAGGCAAAGCGGATGCGATAGCGCATCTGCAGCAGCAAGGCCGTGTGGTTGCCATGATTGGTGATGGTATCAATGATGCACCTGCGCTGGCGCAGGCGGATGTCGGCATTGCTATGGGTGGCGGCAGTGATGTGGCGGTAGAAACGGCGGCGATAACCTTAATGCGCGCCGATCTCAACAGCGTTGCGGATGCTTTAGCGCTCTCTTCAGCAACATTGCGTAATATTCGACAGAACTTATTTGGCGCCTTTATTTATAACAGTATCGGCATTCCTGTCGCCGCTGGCGTGCTTTATCCGCTAACCGGCATGCTGTTGAGTCCGATTGTGGCAGGTGCAGCGATGGCGCTCTCATCAATAACCGTAGTCAGTAATGCCAATCGCCTGCTACGTTATCGTCCGCCACGTCAGCAATAGCCGTTACGGCGCTGTTTTTCGACCGCTGAAATCGCTAGCATGGTGTTTTCAGCGAATTAAGGACAGGGAATGACAGGTAGCGTTTGGCACACTTTGCGCGGATTAATCAGTCGACTGTTTCCTACACACTATCGTTGGCCGGCAATGGACGTTCGGCTTGGCGATCGCAAATTGCATCTGGTCGGCAGCATTCATATGGGCACACGTGATATGCAGCCGTTGCCCAGCCGTTTACTGCGCCAGTTGCAGCAAGCCGATGCGTTGATCGTTGAAGCGGACATTACACAAGGCGGTTCGCCTTTTGATAACAGCGGCGAACGTGCGCCTTTAGCCGAACGTATTGATGCTGAAGCGATGGCAAAACTGGTGGCGCTGTGTAATGAACTCAACCTTGCCATCAGCATGTTTACTACACTGCCTGCGTGGCAAATCGCGCTAATGCTTCAGGCGCAACAAGCACAACGGCTCGGTCTGCGCCCCGATTACGGCATCGATTATCAGCTGTTACAGGCGGCGAAAAACTGGCAAAAGCCGATCATTGAACTGGAAGGCGCGGATACGCAAATTGCGCTGTTGAAAGCGTTGCCTGATGACGGTATGGCGCTGCTGCAAGATACGCTGATCCACTGGCACACCAATGCGCGCTTGCTTCAGATGATGGTGAGCTGGTGGCTGGATACACCGCCGCGTCAGCCAGAGATTGCGTTACCGAGCACGTTTAGTCAGGCGCTGAACGATACGCTGATCAGTCAACGTAATGTGCACTGGCGTGATGCATTACAGGCATTGCCTGCGGGTAAATATGTGGTTGCGGTAGGTGCGCTGCATCTTTACGGCGAGGATAATTTGCCCGGTCTGCTTAGAGCGCCTTAAAAAAGCACTATAAAAAAAGAGAGCCGATAGTTTTATCGGCCCGTCAAAGAGGAATTTGTTTATGATTTTGGTTATCACTCAGCAATCAAGTTGCTGGCGCGGGCCAATTCTCACCTAAAGAACAAATTTTCGCCACCTTTATTCACCTCTTTTTATAATAAGATTTTTCTGATCAGCTGATTAAAACAGGTACGACTATGACGCCCGCGGTAAATCTTCTGGAAAAACAAAAAGTCAGCTTTACGCTGCACCCTTATGAACACGATAGTCAGGAAACAAATTTTGGTGATGAGGCGGTGCGTAAACTGAATTTGGATGCACGTCAGGTCTACAAAACGTTGCTTGTTGCCTTAAATGGTGACGCAAAACAGCTGGCCGTGGCGGTCACACCGGTTTCCAGCCAGCTCGATTTAAAAAAAGTCGCTAAAGCTTTGAAGGCAAAAAAAGCGGATATGGCCGATCCACACATCGCACAACGCGTTACCGGCTACCTGCTGGGCGGTATCAGTCCGTTAGGGCAAAAAAAGCGTTTACCGACGGTGATCGATCACTCCGCTGCGACATTTACCAACCTGTTTATCTCTGGCGGTAAGCGAGGTTTAGATATCGAATTAGCGCCTCAGGATCTTGCACGCCTGCTGGATGCACCGTTCGCCGATATTGCGCGCCGCGACTAAACGCGCGGCTGGGCGCAGAGTTGATCGATCATCCATCGTCCGGCGGGACCCGGCGGATTACGGCGCGACCAAATGACTTCGATAGCAATATGCTGCGGCCAGCCCGCTAACGGCAGCTCTTGCAAAACGCCGTGACCAAACTGGCTCACTAACCAGCGCGGTAGAATGCTCCAGCCAAAACCCTGCTCAGCCATTTCCAGCAGTAAAAGATAGTTAGGTGCAGACCAAACGCGCCCCAGCGGGGATGTTTCCCGCTGATCAACCCATGTATTCAGACGTAAATGACGCACTTCCTCAAGCTGGTTTTCGCGGATGATCGCTTGCTGCGCCAAGGGATAATCGCGATGCAAGTAAATCGCCATCTGCGCTTCTACCTGCAAACGCGCCATCGCAATATCATCAGGCAGTCGTGGCTGAGCGCGAACCACACCCAAATGCACACGGCCTGTTTGCAGCAGATCGAGCACATCTTCGTCTTCCGCCATCATGCATTCCAGTTCAATGTCGGGGTAGCGCGCATCAAATTGCTTAAGAAGATGTTCGTGGTGATCGGTTTGCCAAAAATCAGAAACGGCAAAACTCAGGCGCGGTTCTACCCCTTCTGAGAGCTGAACCGCCAGCGTACTTAGCCGCTCATTGGCCGCCAAAATTTGCTGCACCTGTGGCAATGCCCGCCGGCCTTGCTGGGTCAGCTGCGGCTGCCTACCGCTACGATCGAACAGGATAAAGCCCAGGTCATCTTCCAGATTCGCCACTGCGGTGCTAATAGTGGATTGGCTTTTACCCAACGCTCGTGCAGCGGCAGAAAATGAACCGCTGGTGACAGTTTGTACAAAAGCTTCAAGGGATTCGGGGGAATACCGCATTTCATCCATCGCTTTTATCGATAGCTATTCATTTTATCTTAGCATTTTTCCGTGAGAAACTGCGTCGCATCACCCAAAGGAGTTTTATGATGCGTACTCGCTCAATGAAAGAACGTTTTTTACATGCCGCAGGCTTTGAAACGTTAGCGATCCTCACGGTATCGCCGCTTGCCGCCTGGGCCATGGATAAACCGCTGTTTCAAATGGGCTCGCTGGCCATCATGCTGTCGACTGTCGCCATGTTGTGGAACATGATCTATAACAGCGGATTTGACCGTTTCTATCCGCCTGGCCAGAAACGTAGCTTTGGCGTGCGTGCTTTACACGCGCTGGGCTTTGAAGGGGGATTTATAGTGATCGGTTTACCGATTGCCGCATGGATGCTGAACATCACTCTGTGGCAGGCGTTGTTGGTAGAAATTGCTTTCTTCCTGTTTTTCTTGCCCTACACCATCGGCTACAACTGGGTGTGGGACAAACTACGTCAACGCTGGATTGCACGTAAGTCTTGCGAAATCTGATAAAAAAGGAGGCGCTAGCGCCTCCTCATTTTTACCTTTCACGCTTTACTGGACGTTAGCGGTTTCCCGACCCCAAGGCCAAATCCACGCCAAAAACATTTGTGGATAGTTGCGCTTACGGGATTTTTCTGCCGCTTCATCACGCGCCTTTATTTCCGCTTCCGTCAGATGAATAATCTCACCCTTGGTGGCGTAATCGCTGGCTTTAAGCGGCGAATGCGTCTTAAACCAATTACGTAGAACCTCTGCATCAACATCGCCGCTATTCACATAACCCGCGTGATTATCGAGTCGTGGATAACCATCTCCGCCCGCTGCGTTAAAGCTGTTAGTCGCCATGCGATAGCTTTGCTTGTCGTCAATCGGTTGCCCTTTGATGCGAACCTCGCTCACCGACTTTCCGTCTGCTACCAGGCTCACATTGCTGAACTGAGCGTAACCACCAGAGTTGGGTTTAATATTGGCCACTACCGCCAGATACTTTTTGATTTCCGCACCGGTCAGCGTGACTGAAACCACCTGATTACCGAACGGTTGCACCTGCAATAAATCACGCCAGCTAATCTTGCCGGACTTCAGTGAAGTGCGTATGCCTCCGCCACTCATCACGCCAAAGTCAGCTTGGGCATGTGCCATCTGTGCACGCAATATAAGCTGCCCAAGGTTGGTCTGCTCAGCGCGCACTTTGTCGTTTTCACCCTCAAATACGCCCTCAGTGCTGCCAACATTCACTATCAGCTTCGCGTCTGCACGCTTCTGATAAGGCGTTAACAACTTCATCATCGCGGTATTTTTTGGGATCTCTTCTTGCCAGGTCAGCCAGGATTCGCTGCCATCCATATTATTGATTTTATGCTTGAGATTTACCGGCACCAGCTGGTACGACGCCAGCGTGATTTCACCATTGCGGTAAGTGAAGTCACCGCGACCCACATATTTTCCCCACTTATCAGCCTGCATGATCCAGACACCGTTTTGTTGATCGGGCTGACAAGGCTGACCTGGTTGATAATTTTTGACGCTGACGTTCTCTTTTTCCATGCAAACCGCATCATGAGAATGCCCGCCGACAATCAGATCGAGGGTTCCTTTTGGCAGGCTACGCGCTAACGTTACATCGCCCGGTGCATTGCTGCCGTGTTTACCGTCTTCGTCATAACCCAGGTGCGTCAACGCGACAATCACGTCAGGCTTTTCAGTGGCGCGTAATTCAGCCACGGCTTTCTCTGTTTCGCTGATGGGATCGCGGAACTCGATATCCTTCAACGCAGCCGGATTCGCCAACTGCGCGGTTTGCGGGGTAATCAAACCGAGCACTGCAATTTTCAGCCCCATACGGTTAAATACAGCCCAAGGCTTGAACAGGCGCTCTCCGCTGCTTTTTTGATAGACATTTGCGGCTAAAAACGGGAATTTTGCCCATTTTTCCTGCTTACGTAGGATATCGAGCGGTTTATCGAACTCATGATTGCCTAACGCCATGGCATCATAGCCAATCAGATTCATGCCACGAATATCGGGTTCGGCATCTAGCTCATCCGATTCAGGCACGCCGGTGTTGACGTCACCCGCAGACAGGATCAGCGCACCGCCGCCTTTGGCCTGCACGTCATAGCGCAGTGTATCCATCAAGGTCTTTTGCGCCGCCAGGCCATATTCGCCCTGCTCGTTGAACCAGAAATGTCCGTGCTCATCGTTGGTATGAAGGAGGCTAAAACGGTAGGTACGATCAGGCACAGCGGCCTGAGAAAGCATGGGTGTCAGCGCCAGTAACAGCGCTATTCCTTTTCCTGACCATCGTGGTATTAACAAAGCCAATCTCCTTATCACGCATCTGGCCCGTTTATCTACGGGCTCGCTCGCTAAATCGACCTCCTGTGTCGCACATTCCTCTCTTTAACTCAAGGCCAAACACGCTTAGGGTTAATTAAGCGGATGTTCTTAAAGCGCTGATTTACCTTCCTGGAATGTCTGGTCTGGCGATAACACCTTTTCTGTGGCGTATCCGTCGTGTCATACGACTTTTAGAGGGATAATTATTTTTCCTTACGTCCCTTGATTAACCGCTATTACGGCCGATATTAAAGATAATGAGTAAAAATAGAGGTTCGATTGCGTTTTCTTCGTATTTAATGAGTTTTTTCCCTTAATCCCACAAATTATTCAGCGTACCACTGCTATTTGCATTAAACTCATTTGTTACAAGCGGATACAATTGTACACAAGGAGACAGGCATGCATCACACCACACCGTTGATCACCACCATTGTCGGGGCACTGGTTCTGGCTTTTCTCCTTGGCATGCTGGCTAATCGCTTACGAATATCTCCGTTAGTCGGCTATTTAATGGCTGGCGTGCTGGCAGGCCCTTTTACGCCCGGTTTTGTCGCTGATACCAACCTCGCTCCCGAACTGGCGGAATTAGGCGTCATTTTGCTGATGTTTGGGGTAGGTCTGCATTTCTCTTTAAAAGATTTGATGTCGGTAAAACACATCGCTATTCCCGGTGCTATTGCGCAAATTGCCGTAGCAACCTTGCTGGGAATGGGTTTGTCGTGGTCGATGGGCTGGTCATTAATGACGGGCTTAGTGTTTGGGCTCTGTCTTTCAACCGCCAGTACCGTGGTGTTACTGCGCGCCTTAGAAGAACGCCAACTGATTGATAGTCAACGCGGGCAAATCGCCATTGGCTGGTTAATCGTCGAAGATTTAGTGATGGTGCTGGCGCTGGTTCTGCTGCCTGCGATTGCCGGAATGTTTGAAGAAGGCAACGCCAGCGCGAGCTTACTTGCCTGGGATCTACTGTTGACCATAGGTAAAGTCGCTGCCTTTATGGTGTTGATGATGGTGGTAGGACGTCGCGCGGTGCCGTGGATCCTTGCCAAAAGTGCCGCAACCGGTTCGCGCGAGCTTTTCACACTCGCGGTGCTGGCGCTGGCGTTGGGCATTGCGTTTGGTGCTGTAGAGTTTTTTGATGTCTCCTTTGCCTTGGGCGCGTTTTTCGCGGGCATGGTGCTGAACGAGTCTGAATTGAGCCACCGTGCCGCACATGACACGCTGCCCCTGCGCGACGCGTTCGCGGTGCTGTTCTTTGTTTCGGTCGGAATGTTGTTTGACCCGATGATTTTAGTGACACAGCCGTTAGCGGTGCTGGGTGCGCTGGTAATTGTTGTGGTGGGTAAATCGGTCGCGGCCTGGTTGCTGGTCACGCTGCTGGGTCATTCACGTCGAACAGCGTTAACCATTTCCGTGAGTCTGGCGCAGATTGGTGAGTTTGCCTTTATTCTCGCAGGGCTCGGTATTTCCCTGAATATCCTGACCGAAGAAGGGCGTAATTTGGTGCTCGCCGCCGCCATTCTGTCCATTATGCTGAATCCTGTTCTCTTTACCTTGCTAGAACGTTACCTGGCAAAAACTGAAACCATGGAAGAGCAAACGCTGGAAGAGGCGATTGAAGAAGAGAAGCAAATTCCGGTCGATATCTGTAATCATGCGGTGATTGTGGGATATGGCCGCGTGGGAAGCCTGATTGGTGAGAAGTTGCTGGAGGCGAATGTGCCGCTGGTGGTGGTAGAAAATTCACGTCCTCGCGTTGAAGCGCTGCGTGAACGCGGCATCAGAGCGGTGCTGGGCAACGCCGCTCGCGCCGAAACTATGGAGCTGGCACGTTTAGACTGCGCCCGTTGGCTGCTGCTGACGATTCCCAATGGCTATGAAGCGGGCGAAGTGGTGGCAGCTGCCCGTGAAAGACATCAAAGCATTGAGATTATCGCGCGGGCACATTATGACGACGAAGTGGAGTACATCATGGAACGGGGCGCAACGCGCGTGGTGATGGGCGAGCGTGAGATTGCCAATAGCATGTTGCTGATGCTCGAACAGGAGATGGCGCAAGATCATCAGGATTTAGCCTGCGAAACTGTACGGGTCACGACCAACAGCTAATCCCCTCTTTAAGGCGAGAAGGTCATTAACAGGACCTTCTCGCACTGACCCGCTTAAATCATCGATCCCAGTAGGACTCTTCCAGGCTATCTTCACGCTCTGGTAAGCCGCGCGTCAGGCGCGGTGAATGCTGGTTCAACACCTGATAACTGACGCGGTTAGCGTATTTACATACTTGCGCCAGCGAAGAGTAAGTCAGATAAGGTCGGGCGTGTTTGCTGGAATTCGCCACTTTAAGACGGTGATAGTTGTTCGCCGTAATGTCGTGTAGCAGAGCCGCCAAAGCACCATCACCCGCACCGTTGGTATTCATGATTTTCTCTGGACCGCCCATATAAGGTGCGATATGAGAGAAAATACGCAGCGGTTGCTGGCAATCCTGCAAACGCATTACGCGGCTGAATTCGTACTGGTTAAACTCTGCAATCGCACCGGGCAGCAACGGATGATTGGTTTTGCGCTTGAATTCGTCTTCGGTATAACCCGCCATGTACAAACCCGTCGGGCCTGCGGTACACAGCACCAGGTCTACCCATTCCAACGCCATATCAGATGCCAGCAGCGGATCCGCTTCGCCAGTTAACGCATAGGCTTCTTCTTCATTCATTGCCACGATAGAGACGTGATCACGTAGGAAATCGCGCCAGAATTGCGGATTATCGCCAATCACGTGTTTAGTCCCTAACGTTAGCACCACCGGCACGTTATGCTTTTTTGCGTACTCAATTGCTTGTAGCGTGGCATGCGGCATCGGCTCGCCCTCTTTGCAACGCACCAGATAGGATGTCAACACCAGCGCCGAGGCACCCGCAATCACCTCTTCCGGGATATTGGCTGGCTGCAACTGGTTCATCTGGCCGGGACTGATAGCAAAGGTGCGTTCGCCCTGCTCGCCGACTAAAGTGAAGCAGCGTCCAATCGCGCCATCAACACCCTGCAGATAGTTGAGATCCATGCGGCTGGAAGTATTGCAAAGATAGCGATAAGCGTAACCGCCAATTTGAATGTTATTACACATCACGCCCAGCAGTACCGAGCGATCATCAGCCAACACGGAAAAATTGTGCAGGGTGTTGCCAATGGTACCGCCCGCAAACTGATGGCTGATCAGCTCTTCACGCATTAACTCGGCGTAGAGCGCTTCAGCAACAGCATCGTCAATCACTAAAGAATGGCCTGCGCTTAAACCGTAGCGAGCTAAAAAGTCATCATCCACTTTGGCTTCGATATCAACCAATGTCTGGTCAATACCCACCACCCAGCTGCCTTCTTCAACGTCGTGTTGAGTGGGTTGCAATAAAGGATCGCGAGCGCTAACAGGGAAATAGTGTTTGGATTTTCGTTTGCCGGGAAATTTCATGAAGGCTGCCGTAGGGGGAAAACAGGCAGAGAATGATATCACACTCTCTGCCTGTGAATTAACGGCGTGCGTTGACCAGCTGCACCATCATGTCGATGTGAGCTTCATCATCGTTTAAAGCTGGGATGTACTCAAACTTCTCACCGCCTGCGTGCATGAAGAACTCGCAGTTTTGCTCGCTGATCTCTTCCAGCGTTTCCAGGCAATCTGCCGAGAAACCAGGACTCATCACTTGAACGTGCTTGACACCTTTGGCCGGGAGGCCTTGCATCGTCTCATCGGTATAAGGCGTCAACCAAGGCTCACGACCAAAACGCGACTGGAAAGTCAGTTTAAACTGGTCGTCACGCAGGCCCAGCGCTTTAGTCAGGGCTGCGGTCGTATCCGCGCAGCGCTGCGGATAGTCATCGCCTTCATCTGCAAAACGTTGTGGAATGCCGTGATAAGACATCACCAGCAGATCGGGCTGACCATGCTTGGCAAAAGAGCGTTCAACCGAGGCTTTTAACGCAGCAATGTAAGCAGGATGCTCAGCATAATCGCGAATGAACTCGACATCAGGCAGCGAGCGGTAATCTTTAAATACCGCGGTTAAGCCGTCCCACACTGCAGCCACGGTGGAGCAGGAAAATTGCGGATAAAGCGGCAGCACGATCAATCGCGTTACGCCCTGCGCCATTAAACTGTCGACGGCACTTTTCAGGCTGGGATTGCCGTAACTCATGCCCAATGCAACCGGCATATCGAGCTTTGCCGCAAGCGCATCACGTTGGCGCTGGCTGAAAACCATCAACGGCGAACCGCCTTCCATCCAGACCGAAGCATACAGTTTTGAGACTTTTGGCGATCGGAATGGCAAAACGACGCCATTGAGGATCGGCCACCAAAGCCAGCGCGGCGTATCGACAACGCGCGGATCGCTCAAAAATTGTTTTAGATAACGTTTAACTGCAGGTGTGGTTGGGGCGTCTGGCGTACCTAAATTTACCAGTAACACGCCGGGCTTATCTTGCCTCATTGCTATTCCTTGACGAATACGGGGGTGCGTGAAAACGAGGGAAATTGTAGCGGAATTAGTGGGAGGTAACAGCGATTACTGCAAAAGGGGCCAGCATAACCAGCCCCAACGCATTTAGCCGAGGATGTTCGCCAGCTCTGCGCTTACTTCAGGCACTTTACGGGTGCCATCAATTTTGTGATAAGCGGTGTTGCCCGCCTCAGCTTCTTTGCTGTAGTAAGCAATCAGCGGCGCGGTCATCTGATGATATTCCACCAGGCGCTTACGCACGGTTTCTTCCTGATCATCTTTACGGGTGGTCAGCTCTTCGCCCGTTACATCATCTTTGCCTTCCACTTTTGGTGGATTAAAGTTGACGTGATAAACGCGGCCAGATGGCGCATGGACGCGACGGCCCACGATGCGTTCAACAATCAGTTCATCCGGTACAGCAAACTCCAGCACGTAATCAACGTTGATGCCGGCATCTTTCATCGCGTCTGCCTGAGGAATGGTGCGTGGGAAACCGTCCAGCAGGAAACCGTTTTTGCAGTCTTCCTGTGTAATACGCTCTTTTACCAGCGCAATCACTAATTCATCGGTAACCAGCTTGCCAGCATCCATAATGGCTTTCGCCTGGTTGCCAAGGTCAGAGCCTGCTTTAACTGCTGCACGCAACATGTCGCCGGTGGAGATTTGCGGGATGCCATATTTCTCCATGATGAATTGGGCCTGAGTCCCCTTACCTGCGCCCGGAGCACCGAGCAGAATAATACGCATTGCGTAAATCCCCTTGCGAATTGCATTGATCTATCTGAGAAGGCGAAGAACATACCATTATGATCCGCGCATCACAAGAAAGGCGCGGATCCTGTCAGGTCTACTTTATTGGCTTTCCTCTCGGATACCTAGCAGCGATTCAACGTTGCGCCTTTTTCAGATTTGTTGCTAGCGGCAAACAAGTTTTGCAGCCGCTTGGACACCTGATGCGTCACATTGACGCTTTTTTTGCCACCGCCGCGCACATTGGCATTGAACTGCAAGCGCTCCAGTTTTGGCCACAACATCATCTCGTCCGAACTCTTTAACGTCGCCAGCAGCGAAGCGGGCAAATAAAAACTGGCAAACGGCAAGCCGGGCTGATGGCTGGAATTCAATATTATCGGCGAGGAGATCGAGACATTATCCACAACCGCAGCGTTATAAGGCCGCCAGTCATCATCGTCCATTCGCTTGAGGGTATGTTGAATCGCACTTTCCAGCGTTAAACCTTGTTCAAACAGGCGCAATTCGCTGCGCACTAACGTGCTGAAATCCTGTGTACGCAGCGCCACCAGCACTAAATCATTCCCTAACTCAGCGTGACGATCAAAACGGGTGACAAACAGCTGAGCCTCATTGATCAGTGACTCATGCAGCATGCTGGCAAAGCTTTCACTGGCATCGGTCACGCCCTGCTTTTGGCAATCGCTCAACGCTCGTATTACGCCGCGCGGCATTTCAATATGCGGAATGAGCGTGATATTGCCTGACATCAGTGGAATAGCGGGCAGTACATTGAGTTCGGTAACAGGATAATGGGAAGCGTAGCGGGTTTGATTACGTGCCTGTTCCTGGCGAAAAAAGAGTTGGGAGAGCAGTATGCGCGCAACATGTAACGACGGAGTAAAGAACAGATCGAACTGCTCTAGTTTATAGAGTCGTGACAATGTGAGGCGCAACCTATCTCGCGCCTTTGAAGCACGCTCAGATGAAGAAGATGAGGAAGCCATCGTACTTTTTTCTCGTGTTTTTGCAGTGTGATGGCGAGCGGCTCGTCTTGAGCAAGGCGGAAATAGCCGATAAAGGCACAGACAAACGCATCAGTCAACCCGCCAGAATTTGCCCTAAAGGGTAGGCCAATGCGGCTGGACTTTAAAATGATATAAACTGACAATCCCTGTTAGGTTTTTACACAGGGGATGAGTATGACCGGGCTACCACCGCTGAGGGCGCTGCACTATTTTCATCAGGCCGCTTTGAACAGCAGCTTTAGTCTGGCGGCCGAACACCTGCACGTCACACATAGCGCTATCAGTCATCAAATACGCCAGCTTGAAAACTGGATGGGCAAGCCGTTATTTGTCCGTTCTAATGGACGCGTCAAATTAACCTCACATGGTGAGCGCTTACTCATCAGTTGCCAGAAAGCCTTCAGCGAATTACACAGCACCAGTGAAAGTATTCGTACTGGCATGCGTCATCATCTTAAAGTTTCCTGTTCACCCAGTTTTCTCTCGCAATGGTTGATTCCACGTATTGCGATATTTTATCAGCGACATCCCGAAATCGACATTCAGTTTCAAGCACTGGCTGACGTTGATCAGTTGCGCAGCGAGCATACTGACGTGTTGATCCTCAGCTACGAGCAGCCACCGGATGGCGATATTGATGCCACCTTGGTTAGCGAAGACTATATTGGCCCGCTCTGCTCGCCACTGTTTGCCCAGCGCTTTCGCAGCGAACAGGATCTGGCAGAATTGCCGCTGCTCCATGCCGATACACGCTTACATGCCTGGTCAGAGTGGGCAAAAGCCGCAGGCGTGCGCGGGAATTTTCGTCCCGGTAAGCATTTTGAAAATCTGACGTTGGGTATTCAGGCGGCACGCAATGGTCTCGGCGTGATCATGGCGCCGCGTTTGCTGGTTCGAAAGGAGCTTGAAGATGGCACGTTGATTGCGCCCATAGGCTTTGTGCGGGTTGAACGCGCCACCTGGATGATGACCAAGCAAGCGCGGCGAAACGATGCCGAGATAAGCCTGTTTCGACATTGGCTCCGCGACGCTGCGCAGCCATAAAAAAAGCCGGTGATGTGCGTCACCGGCTTGTTAGTTTAGGCCGTCAGCAGCTGATTCATGCGACGGATAAACTGGTTCGGATCATCCAGCGTACCGCGCTCAGCCAATAGCGCCTGATCCAGCAGCAGTTCAATCCACTCGCCAAAGTGCGCTTCGTCTTGCGTATCCGCAACGCGTTTGACCAATTGGTGATCCGGGTTGATTTCGAAGATGTATTTCACCTCTGGCACTTCCTGACCCGCAGCCGCGAACAGCTTCGCCATTTGCGTGGTCATTTCATTAGCGTCAGTGGTGACAATCGCTGGCGTGTCGGTTAAGCGATGCGTTAAGCGCACCTCTTTAACACGCTCGCCCAGCAACGTTTTAATGCGCTCAACGAACGGTTCCAGCGCCTTCTCAGCTTCTTTTTGCTCTTCGGTTTCTTCATCGGCCAGCTTGCTTAGCGAATCATCCGCTTTGCTGACAGATTGGAAGGTTTTGCCGTCGAACTCGGTCAGGTAGCTCATCATCCATTCATCGATGCGATCGGAGAGCAGCAGAACCTCAATGCCTTTTTTGCGGAACAGTTCCAGATGCGGGCTGCTCTTCGCTGCGGCATAGCTGTCGGCAGTGATGTAGTAAATCTTCTCCTGCCCTTCTACCATGCGGCTAACATAGTCTTCCAGCGAAATGGTTTGCTCTGCACCTTCGCTCTGCGTGGTTGCAAAGCGCAGCAATTTAGCGATGGTTTGCTGGTTGGTGTTGTCTTCAGCAGGACCTTCTTTCAGCACCAGACCAAACTCTTTCCAGAAGGTCTGATATTTGTCGCTGTCCTCTTTTGCCAGTTTTTCCAGCATTTGCAGCGCACGCTTAGTCAGCGCACCGCGCAGGCTTTGGGTTACGCGGCTGTCTTGCAGAATTTCACGCGAGACGTTCAGCGGCAGATCGTTGGAATCAATCAGGCCACGAACAAAGCGCAGATAGTTCGGCATGAACTGCTCAGCGTCGTCCATGATGAACACGCGCTGTACGTAGAGTTTCAGGCCATGCTTGGTATCGCGGTTCCACATGTCGAATGGCGCACGTGCCGGGATATAGAGCAGGCTGGTGTATTCCTGCTTGCCTTCAACCCGATTATGGCTCCAAATCGCTGGATCGCTGAAGTCATGTGCGATGTGCTTATAGAACTCGGTGTATTCTTCATCGCTGATGTCAGACTTGTTACGCGTCCACAGCGCCTGAGCTTTGTTGATCTTTTCCCAGCTGGTGGTGTCGTTTTCTTCGTCTTTGGTCTCGATTTCAACCGGCAGCGCGATGTGATCAGAGTATTTACCAATGATGTTGCGCACACGCCAGGCATCAAGGAACTCATCCTCACCTTCACGTAAATGCAGCGTGATCTCGGTGCCGCGATCGTCTTTGGTGATATCCGCGAGGGTATATTCACCTTCCCCTGCTGATTCCCAGAACACGCCTTCGTCAGCAGCTGCACCCGCTGCGCGCGTGCGCACGGACACTTTGTCTGCCACGATAAAGGCGGAATAGAAACCGACACCAAACTGGCCGATGAGCTGGCTGTCTTTGACCTGGTCAGAACCCATGGATTCAAGAAACGCTTTGGTACCTGATTTCGCAATCGTACCGAGGTTATCAATCACCTCGTTTCGACGCATACCAATGCCGTTATCGCTCAGCGTAATGGTGCGGTTGTCCTTATCAACAGAGAGACGCACGCGCAAGTCGCCATCACCTTCGTAGAGGCTGGCATCAGACAGCGCACGAAAACGCAGCTTGTCCGCCGCATCTGAGGCGTTGGAAATCAGTTCGCGCAGGAAAATCTCTTTGTTTGAATAGAGAGAATGGATCATCAGGTGCAGAAGTTGTTTTACTTCCGACTGAAAGCCACGGGTCTCTTGTCCTTTCATGGTCATTGCTACCTCAACAAAACAGGTTGAACAAACGTTGAGGAAGATGTGGGGATAAGTACGAGGATTTCAAGCCGGTGTCTTACATAACACCGGCAAGCGTTTAAAATTTAATCTTGTGGCGACCGGCCAGCGAGTGCGACAGGGTGGTGCCATCAACCATTTCAAGTTCGCCGCCCACCGGAACGCCATGGGCGATACGGCTTGCATCGACACCATATTGCCCGCACAGCTCGGCAATATAGTTAGCAGTGGCTTCGCCTTCAACCGTTGGGTTGGTCGCGAGAATCACTTCATTGAGGGTTTCACTCTCTAAGCGCTGTTCAAGGCGATCCAGGCCAATATCCGCCGGGCCAATGCCGTCAAGCGGCGAAAGATGGCCCATCAGCACAAAGTAGCGACCGGCAAATTGCCCGGTTTGCTCAATGGCGTGGATATCTGCCGGGCTTTCCACCACACAGATTTGCCCGTTTTGTTGACGCCGGGGATTGGCGCAAATGGTGCAAATTTCCTGCTCGGTGAACGTGCGGCAATCGGCGCAATGACCGATTTCCGACATGGCCCGTGTAAGCGCCTGCGCCAGCCGCATGCCACCGCTGCGATCGCGCTGCAACAGCTGGAAGGCCATGCGCTGTGCCGATTTCGGCCCAACGCCAGGCAGACAGCGCAGCGATTCCATCAAAGACTCAAGCAGTGGACTGGTTTGCATTAGAACGGCATCTTGAAGCCAGGCGGCAATTGCATGCCTGAAGAGACATCCGCCATCTTCTCTTTCTGGGTTTCATCGATGCGGCGTGCTGCATCGTTGAATGCCGCAGCGATCAGATCTTCCAGCATGTCTTTGTCATCTTCCAACAGACTTGGATCGACTTCAACGCGGCGACAGTTATGCGCACCGTTGATGGTGACTTTTACCAGACCCGCGCCTGATTCACCGGTGACTTCCAGTGCAGCGATCTCTTCCTGAACTTTGGCCATTTTGTCTTGCATCTGCTGGGCCTGTTTCATCAGGTTACCCAATCCGCCTTTACCAAACATAGTTTTCTCTCTCAGCTGTGGCCACAACGCTATCCATTGGACAGCGGCAGCGTGATCAAACGGGTCGGATACTTTCTTCATCCAGATCGGCATCGAAAAAGCGACGCAGCGTCTGAATGTGAGTATCGCTGGTGATCGACTGACGCGCTTGCGCCAGCTTCTCTTCGTAAATGGCCTGACGCCACTCCAGTGGCGTCAACACCGTAGAATTATCGTCTTCAATGACCGACAGTTCAACTGTCTGTCCGGCTGCCTGACTTAACGCTGCGCTTAATGCCTGCTGCGCAGCGGTAGAATTCAAATGGCGCTGGCTGGAACGGAGGTGCAAACAAACACCATTCTCAGTGGTTTCCTTCCATGCATTCAAGGCTAACTGCTGTACTAGCTTAGGCAACTGCAGGGTGGCGATTTCGGCAGCCCAACTGTCACGCTGCAACGCCTCTTCCGCCAGCCGTGCCGCCAGCTCAGGGGTTTTCTCATGCTCAAGCGCAGAACGCAAGGCTTTTGGCGTAGCGACGGGTTCGGCAATTTCCACCGTCTGGTTCTGCGATTTCCAGCGATAGGCCTCTTTTTTTACCGGAGCGGCAGGCGCGCTATCTCGCATGCGCTGCTGGCTTCGCTCAGTGACTGAAGCCAGCCGCTCCAGCGCGGAGTTGGCCGGCCGCGCTCCAGGCGCCGCCGGCTCACTCTTTTTTGGTTTGTTCGCTCCCTGGCGCAACAGTTGCGTGCGCGCCTGCAGGAGCTGACTGGTGGAACTGGATAAAGAGGGATCCGGTGCCGCCGCTGGCGACGTTTCATGATGCTGCGTTGCAGGTGCAGCATCAGGCGGTGCCATTTGTGGCTGTGCCGCCGTCGGTTGTGGCTGCGACTTTGCAGTTTGCGGCTGCGCGGGCGCACGTTGCGGCTGCAAATTGGCGGCTTGAGGCTGTACCGGCGGGTTTTGTGGCTGTACTTCTGCCGGTTGCGCCATCAAGGCTGGACGTGCTACCGGATCAGCCACCTGCGCTTTAGGGTGAAAAGCCAGCGCACGCAGCAGCGTCATTTCAACGCCCATGCGGCGATCGGGCGCAATCGGTAAATCTTTGCGTCCCATTAACAAGGTTTGGTAATAAAGCTGCACATCCGCTGGCGGCACGACGCGCGCCAGTTCACGCAAACGCTGCGCATTGCTCTCTTCATCATCATTTAATGATGTCGGCAGCAATTGCACCATGGCAATGCGATGCAGTAAACGCAGCATTTCAACCAGCAGAGCTTCCCACTCCACACCGCGCGACGCCGCCTGGTTCAACAGCGACATCACCTCTTCACCGTTGCCATCAACCACGGCCTCGATCAGTCCCAACGGCTGTTCGCCATCAAGCGTGCCCAGCATGGTGCTGACGGTTGCGCTGGTTACTGCACCTTGCCCCATCGCAATCGCCTGATCGGTTAGGCTCAGCGCATCGCGCATACTGCCATCCGCAGCGCGGGCTAAAAGCTGCAGCGCGCGCGGTTCACTTTCGATCTGTTCTTGCTGTAGAACATGGTCAAGCTGCTGGCGGATTTGATCGACATCCAGCGCCTTGAGATGAAATTGCAGACAGCGAGAAAGAATGGTCACCGGCAGTTTTTGCGGATCGGTGGTTGCCAGCAGAAATTTAACGTGTGATGGCGGCTCTTCCAGCGTTTTTAACAGCGCGTTAAAGCTGTGACGCGAAAGCATGTGCACTTCATCGATCAAATAGACTTTGAAGCGGCCACGCGCCGGTGCGTACTGAACGTTATCGAGCAGATCGCGGGTGTCTTCCACTTTGGTGCGCGAAGCCGCATCGATCTCAATCAGATCAACGAATCGGCCCTGTTCAATCTCGCGACAATTATTGCACTGGCCGCACGGCGTCGCGGTAATACCCGTTTCGCAGTTAAGACCTTTGGCCAACAGACGCGCAATGGTGGTTTTCCCTACCCCGCGCGTGCCGGAGAAGAGATAAGCATGATGGATACGTCCCAGAGACAATCCATTCGCCAGCGCCGTCAGAACATGTTCCTGACCAACAACATCAGCAAAAGCCTGGGGACGCCATTTTCGCGCAAGTACCTGATAGCTCATGTGGATTCGACGAATTTGGATGGAAAGGTGAGCGCAGAGATCTGCAACTCCTGTATATCGTTGCAGTAGTCTAACAGCGAGAAATGCATCTGCCTATCACTGGTTATCTCAGTGAAGCGTGTGAAGACCTCGCCTTGCGGCAAGGCCTGCAGAATCGTTTAGTGGCCGGGGAAGTTGACCAGACTGTAGCACTCTACGCCAAGCGCTTTTAGGCGGGTTTCGCCCGTTAAATCAAACAGGTTAATGATGAAAGCGGCATCCGTAACTTCACCACCGGCACGACGAATCAATTTCACTGTCGCTTCAATGGTGCCGCCGGTTGCCAGTAGATCATCAACCACTAACACCACATCGCCCGGTTGGATAGCATCTTTGTGCAGTTCCAGTTGGTCGGTGCCGTATTCCAGCTCATAGGTTTCGCTGTAAGTTTCGCGCGGCAGTTTGCCCGGTTTACGCACGGGGACAAATCCCACGCCCAAACCTAACGCCACTGGCGCACCAAACAGAAAACCACGCGCTTCGGTTCCTACAACTTTAGTGATGCCTTTGTTGCGATAACGCTCGACCAGCAGCGCAATTGACGCCGCATAGGCTTTTGGATCTTCCAGCAAACTGGTGACGTCACGAAACAGGATGCCCGGTTTCGGATAATCAGAAATGCTTTTGATGCTGTTTTTAATGTATTCAAGCTGCTGCGCAGTGTCGGTCATAATGTTACGCCTGGTAAAAAATTCTGTTTCGCGCAGCTTCTATAGCGCCAATACCTATTAAAAGGCTCAGCGGGAGAGTATTCACAAGGGAAAGCCACGCACGAAGACGCCCAAATCTAAGCAAATGGCCGGATAAATGCAACTTTATCGCGGTGTCTGCGGCGGATCCGCCGTTTCTGCCACCACCGGAATACGCCACATAAATGCCACCAGCAACGCTAACATCACCAATAGCATGATACGTACCCACACGATTTTCACCAAAAAAATGGAAACGCTAAAGGTAAGAACAATCAGTAAGATAGCGCGACCTTTCGTGCCTGGCGGCATGGCTCGATGTTGATCCCAGTGGCGAAGATAACGGCCAAAGGGTGAGCGCCACAGCAGCCAGTGATGAAAGCGGGGTGAAGAACGGGCAAAGCACCAAGCCGCCAAGAGCATAAATGGCGTGGTAGGTAATAAAGGTAATACAATACCCAATGTGCCCAGCACAATTGCCAGCCAGCCGAGGGTTAATAACACAATGCGTTGCATGAATGCCGCCCAAAAATTCCTGAGTTCGCACACGTTAGCACAATTGGCTGGCGGATTATGAGCCTCAGTTCCGTTCATCAGCGACTGCATCATTGCATTCTTAGCTTGCGTGAAGAGATTGCCCGCCATCCCGATGGACGCTGTCGTCAACCACGCTTCGACAGTCAACTCTTCCGTGCTAAAGGCACAAGACTGGCCGACTATCTGCAAGAAATTGAGCAAAATTTTCAGCGATTGTGTACAGAGGCAGAGGATCTGACTCGAAGTGCCTGGTTAGCTGAACGTTTGGTAGATCAAATCGCAGCCCTGCAACGAGAAGCGAGTACCCAGCAAATTCGCACCTGGCGCGAGCGACCGCAGCGGAATCTGCGAGAATCCAAATATCAGGAATATCGTGAGTATGAGCGACGATTGCAGGCCATGATCGATCAGCGCGAGCAGCGCATGGCGTTGGCTGAAACCCTGGCGGTACAGCAGCAGTTGAAAAAAGATTTGGAAATTCTTGAAGGCAGAATGGCGCGTTGTCGACAGGCTATCCGTTCTGTTGAATGGGCGTTATCGCTGCGTAATGGCAGTGAAAGCGAATAAAACGTCCCGGCAATGTCTGCTTCTATTATTAAGAGCGATACGCTGGCATAAGAGATGGGACAGTAACGACGCCCCCTGTTAAGGAGAGATTATGTCTTTGGAAAATGCCCCTGACGACGTCAAGCTGGCGGTGGATTTGATTCAACTTTTGGAAGAGCATCAGCTTCCAGTAGAAACGGTGCTCTCAGCATTGGCCATGGTACAACGCGATTTTGAAAGAAAACGCGACAACAGCCATTCTGATTAAACGTTAACGGTTAAGGTTGGGCTTAGCCGTAACATATCAATAAATGCTTCAACCAGTTGTGTGGCATCACCGGCTAAATCGAAGCTTTCCGGCGTAAATAACCAGCTTTCCATCATTCCATTAACGTAACCGCGCATAATAAGCGCTGCCTGACGCGTGTTAAGATGCGGCGACAGCTGTTCTGCTTCAATACACTGACGCAGAACGTCTTCTATTTTTTCGTAACACTCAAGCAGTAAACTCTGCTGAATGTTTTTCAGGGCCGCCATTTCACCGACGAATTCGCACTTATGGAATATGATCTCCATCAAGGCGCGGCGTTGTGGATCCTTTGCTGTTGCTTCAAAGATATAGACTAACATCGCCCTTAAAACAGAAAGTGGATCGCCCGGGTATTTTGTCTGATACTCAAGTTCCACATCATCAAGCCCGGCGTCGCATCGCAACCAGATTTCATGCAAGACATCAGCTTTATTTTTGAAATGCCAGTAAATGGCACCGCGCGTGACATTAGCGGCTGCGGCGATATCTGCTAATGAGGTGGCAGAAACACCCTGTTGTGAAAACAGAATAATGGCGGCATCAAGAATTTGATGTCGAGTTTCAAGTGCTTGCGCTTTGGTTTTTCGTGCCATAGGTAACTTTTTTTACAAACAGGCAAGTTTACATACATTTGTGAATGTATGTACCATAGCACGACCCGCGATCTGACGCAGCAATGGGTTTTTCGGTTTGTGATCCATTGATCATTTGATATCGAACTCTAGAGGTTTATTTATGAATAAAATCAGAGGATTATCGCCTCTGGCGGCCGTCCTGATGTTATCAGGCAGCTTTTTGTTAACAGGATGTGATGATGGTAAATCCCAACAAGCCGCCCAGCAACAACCTCCTGAAGTAGGTGTTGTCACGTTAAAAAACGAACCTTTAAAAATTTCTACCGAATTACCGGGCAGGACTTCCGCGTATCGCGTAGCTGAAGTTCGGCCTCAAGTTTCCGGTATTATTCTGAAGCGTAATTTTGTTGAAGGCAGTGATGTAAAAGCGGGTCAATCGCTTTATCAAATCGATCCTGCAACTTATCAAGCCGCTTATAACAGCGCCAAAGGCGATTTGTCTCAGGCTGAAGCTAATGCGCGCATTGCTCAGCTCACGGTGAAACGTTACAAGCCTCTGCTGGGTACTAAGTACATCAGTCAGCAAAACTATGACACCGCGGTTGCGACTGCTGCGCAGAATGATGCTGCAGTTCAAGTGGCAAAAGCCAACGTCGAAACAGCGCGTATCAATCTCGCTTACACCAAAGTGACTTCGCCTATCAGCGGCCGTATCGGTAAATCTTCCGTTACGGAAGGTGCATTGGTGCAAAGCGCGCAAACTACCGCGCTGGCTACCGTGCAGCAGCTTGACCCGATGTATGTTGATGTCACGCAATCCAGCGACGATTTCCTGCGCCTGCGTGGAGAACTGGAGTCAGGCAAGCTGAAACAGATTGACGGTAAAGCAAACGTCACCCTGTTGATGCAAGATGGCAGCAGCTTTTCTCAACCTGGCACACTGGAATTCTCTGACGTAACCGTCGACGAAACCACTGGCTCTATCACCTTGCGTGCGATTTTCCCAAATCCACAACATTCATTGTTGCCGGGCATGTTTGTACGTGCACGTTTGGATGAAGGAACCAACCCAGAAGCCTTGCTGGTACCGCAACAAGCGGTAACGCGTACGCCAACCGGTCAGGCGACGGTAATGGTGGTGGGCTCTGACAATAAAGTCGAATCACGTACCGTGAATGCCGCTCAGGCCATTGGCGACAAATGGCTGGTGACGGACGGTGTTAAATCGGGCGAACGCGTGATTACGACAGGTCTGCAACGTGCAAAACCGGGCGCACAGGTTACGCCACAAGAAGTCTCAGACGATGCTAAAGCTGCACCTGACTCGCAATCGCAGTCTCAGTCTGAAAAATCATCGTCATAACAGGAGCCGTTGATACATGGCTAAGTTCTTTATCGATCGACCCATCTTTGCGTGGGTCCTCGCCATCATCATCATGTTGGCGGGTGTGCTATCGATTCTCAAACTGCCGATAGAGCAATATCCCAATGTTGCGCCGCCGGCAATTGAGATTCAGGCCACCTACCCAGGTGCGGATGCGAAAACGCTGCAGGATTCGGTAACGCAGGTTATCGAGCAAAATATGAACGGCATTGACGGACTGATGTACATGTCCTCAAGCAGTGATTCATCCGGTACGCTGACGCTGACAATCTCTTTCCAGTCTGGAACTGACGCAGATATTGCCCAGGTCCAGGTGCAGAACAAACTGCAACTGGCAATGCCTCTGCTTCCGCAGGAAGTGCAGCAACAAGGGATTCAGGTTAAGAAATCCTCCAGCAGCTTCCTGATGGTGGCCGGTTTCATTAGTGATGACGACAGCATGACGCAGAATGATATTTCTGATTATGTTGCCTCCAACATTAAAGATCCGATCAGCCGTACTACAGGTGTTGGTGATACGCAGGTGTTTGGTGCGCAGTACGCTATGCGTATCTGGATGGACCCGCATAAGCTGAATAACTATCAGCTGACGCCGGTTGATGTGATCAGCGCGTTGGATACACAGAATGCTCAGGTTGCAGCAGGTCAGTTAGGTGGAACGCCACCTGCGCCAGGCCAGCAACTTAACGCATCAATCATCGCGCAAACTCGCTTAACGTCTACCGATGAGTTCGGCAAAATCCTGCTGAAAGTGAATCCCGATGGCTCACAGGTGCGTTTACGTGATGTGGCGAAAATTGAACTCGGCGGTGAAAACTACGAGATCATCGCACGTTACAACGGCAAACCCGCATCCGGTATCGGTATCAAACTGGCAACCGGTGCTAACGCACTGGATACCGCAGATGCGGTAAAACAAGAACTGGCGAAGCTGCAACCGTTCTTCCCTGCTGGCATGAAAGTGGTTTATCCGTACGACACCACACCATTCGTTAAAATTTCCATCTTTGAAGTGGTGAAAACCCTGATGGAAGCGATCGTACTGGTGTTCCTGGTCATGTATCTGTTCCTGCAAAACTTCCGCGCCACGTTGATCCCAACGATTGCGGTGCCGGTGGTGTTGCTGGGTACATTTGCCATTATCAGTGCGTTTGGTTATTCGATAAACACCCTGACGATGTTCGGGATGGTGCTCGCCATCGGCTTGCTGGTGGATGATGCCATCGTAGTGGTTGAGAACGTTGAGCGCGTGATGGCGGAAGAGGGATTACCGCCAAAAGAAGCGACCAAACGTTCGATGGAGCAGATTCAGGGCGCGCTGGTGGGTATCGCGCTGGTACTGTCAGCGGTATTCGTACCGATGGCGTTCTTTGGCGGTTCAACCGGCGTAATTTATCGTCAGTTCTCCATTACCATCGTATCGGCTATGGCCCTTTCGGTGCTGGTGGCGTTGATTCTGACGCCTGCGCTTTGTGCCACCATGCTGAAACCCATCAAAAAAGGGGACCACGGCAAAACCACTGGTTTCTTCGGTTGGTTTAACCGTCTGTTCGACAAGAGCACCAACCACTACGTTGACAGTGTGGGTCACATCGTTCGCAGCACCGGTCGCTATTTAGTGATTTATCTGGTGATTGTGGTTGGCATGGCTTTCCTGTTCTTACGTCTACCCTCCTCCTTCCTGCCGGAAGAAGATCAGGGCTTGCTGTTAGCTCAGGCATCGTTGCCTGCGGGTGCCACGCAAGAACGTACCCAGAAAGTGCTGGATCAGGTGACGGATTACTTCCTGACCAAAGAGAAAGACAGCGTTAACTCCGTATTTACCGTCAATGGCTTTGGTTTCGCAGGCCGTGGCCAGAATACCGGTATTGCGTTTGTCAGCCTCAAGCCTTGGGATGAACGTGGAAACAGTGATTTGAAAGTCCCTGCCATCGCCGGACGTGCGATGAAAGCGTTGGGTGCGATCAAAGATGCCATGGTAATTCCATTTAACCTGCCCGCAATTATCGAATTGGGTAACGCTACTGGCTTCGACTTTGAACTGATCGATCAGGGCAACCTGGGTCACGATAAGTTAACCGAAGCGCGTAACCAGCTGTTTGGTATGATTGCACAGCACTCTGACACGCTGGTTGGTGTGCGTCCGAACGGGTTAGAAGATACACCGCAGTACAAACTGACCATCGATCAGGAAAAAGCACAGGCGTTGGGCGTGTCGTTGAGCGACATCAACACCACACTGGCTGCATCTTGGGGCGGTTCCTACGTCAATGACTTTATTGACCGTGGCCGCGTGAAGAAAGTGTATGTGATGGGTAAAGCTGATTCACGTATGCTGCCGGATGACATCAGCAAATGGTACGTGCGCAACAGCAGCGGAACCATGGTGCCCTTCTCGGCCTTCTCATCGGCGAAGTGGCAATACGGTTCTCCGCGTCTGGAACGCTATAACGGTCTGCCTGCGATGGAAATCCTTGGTCAGCCTGCGCCAGGTAAAAGTTCTGGTGAAGCGATGAACCTGATGGAAGAGTTAGCGTCGAAGCTGCCAACCGGCATCGGCTATGACTGGACCGGCATGTCCTACCAGGAACGTTTATCAGGAAACCAGGCACCGGCGCTGTATGCTATCTCGCTGATTGTGGTTTTCCTCTGTCTCGCCGCCTTGTATGAGAGCTGGTCGATTCCGTTCTCAGTCATGCTGGTGGTACCGCTCGGGGTGGTAGGTGCGCTGCTCTTCACTACGCTACGTGGCTTGAGTAATGACGTCTACTTTGTAGTGGGGTTACTGACAACCGTTGGCCTCTCGGCTAAGAACGCCATCTTGATCGTCGAATTCGCGAAGGATTTGATGGATAAAGAGGGCAAAGGCTTGATTGAATCGACGCTGGAAGCATCACGTATGCGTCTGCGTCCAATCCTGATGACCTCGCTTGCCTTTATCCTTGGCGTAATGCCTCTGGCGATCAGTACAGGCGCGGGTTCCGGTGCACAGAACGCAGTAGGTACAGGCGTAATGGGCGGCATGGTAACGGCTACCGCGCTGGCTATCTTCTTTGTTCCGGTATTCTTTGTCGTGGTGCGTCGCCGCTTCGGCAAGAACAAAGCCGAAATTGAAAAAGGCCATCCGGTCGAACATACCCAATCACACTAAGGTGTGATGCTAAAAAGGCCGCGCAAGCGGCCTTTTTTATTGCCTGCGAAACCCGCCACTTTCCGTTCTCACACGCTTCGTTAATCGTGTTTTTTTTCTTCGGTTGCATTGAGACATCTGACGGCGCATAATATTGTTATATTATAACATTACATAAAGGTGATTTTATGAAAGCCAATATTCATCCGCAATATCGTCAGGTGGTATTCCATGACACTTCAGCTGATGCCTGGTTCAAAATCGGTTCGACGATTAAAACCGATCGCACCGTGGAGTTTAGGGGCGAGACGCTGCCCTACGTGACGCTGGATGTCTCATCTGCCTCACATGTTCATTACACCGGTAAACAGAAAGATTTCACCAAAGAAGGCAGCACAGCACGCTTTAACCAGCGTTTCGGTCGCTTTCTGGGCCGTCAATAACAGGAGATAAATCATGCAGGTATTGAGTTCGCTGCGTTCCGCTAAACATCGTCATAAAGACTGCAAAGTGGTGCGACGCAAAGGTCGTATTTATGTGATTTGTAAAACCAATCCGCGCTTTAAAGCGGTGCAGGGAAGAAAGAAAAAACACTAGGATGTGTCGTGATGATTGGCCGGGAATTCCCGGCCTTTTTTATGCTTAACGCATACTGCTCAACATGGCATTAACGTTATGTTTAAAGGCGGCCTCATAAGTTGCAGCCGGACCAGATGCGGCAGAAAGCGCTTCGGGATAAAGTTCACCGCCAGGCTGTGCGCCGGTCGCGCTGGCAATTTGTTTCACCAGACGGGGATCGGTCTGATTCTCGATAAAGTAGCTGTTGATGTGCTGCTGTTTTAATTGATCAATCAAACTGCCGACATCGCTCGCGCTGGCTTCTGCTTCCGTTGAAAATCCAACCGGGGCCAGAAAATCAACGTCATAACGCTGTCCGAAATAGCCGAAGGCATCGTGGCTGGTTAATACCTTCCGTTTCTCTAACGGAATGGCCTGAAAAGCCTTTTTTGCCCAGCTATCGAGTTTTTTAAGCTGCTGAATATAATTTTCGCCACGCTGACGAATCGCAGCGGCATCATCAGGATCGGCTTTGATTAATGCATTCATCACATTCGTTGCGTAAATCACCCCATTTTGCATGCTGTTCCATGCATGCGGATCGGTAATACTTTTGCCCTCTTCCTCCATGCTACGCGTCGTTACACCGCGAGAAGCCACGACGGGCTGACCTTTATAGCCTGATGCTGTCACCAGGCGATCCATCCATCCTTCCAGCCCTAAACCACTGACGAAAACCACATCAGCTTTTGACAGCGCCAGGCTGTCTTGTGGTGTCGGCTCAAAAGTATGAGGATCGCCATCTGGCCCTACCAGACTTTTTACTTTTACCTGATCGCCGCCAACCTGCTTAACGATGTCAGCCAGCACAGTGAAACTGGCTACGGCATTTACAGTTTTAGCCATGGAAAATGGGCTGATCGCCATCACGCCGATCGCCAGGCTAACCGGTAACTTTTTCATAAAAACCTCTTAAATTAATGGCGGTGCAAAATGCCACCGCACGGCCCTGTCAAAATAGAAATGAAAAACAGCATGGCGGCACTCAGCACCACCGCCGGTCCAGCGGGCAGTGAAAAATGCCAGGAAAGAATCAATCCAATAAATGAAGCGATCACGGCTAACAGCATGGCAATGGCGAGCATGGCAACCAGATGACGACTCCAGAAACGAGCACTTGCCGCGGGTAACATCATCAATCCTACCGACATCAAGGTGCCCAACACCTGAAAGCCAGCAACCAGGTTCAGCACTACCAACATCAGAAAAAGGCCATGCACCAGCGGCGCGCTCCATTTACCCTGCGCACGTAAAAAATCGGGGTCGAACGCGTCAATCACTAAAGGCCGGTAGATCAGCGCCAACATCAGCAAAGTAAAAGCAGCAATGCCACCGACCAGCAGCAATGCCGGGTTATCTACCGCCAGCAGCGAACCAAACAGCACATGTAACAGATCGACGCTCGAGCCTCGCAGTGACACTAATGTCACCCCTAACGCCAGCGAACCAAGATAGAAACCGGCAAAACTGGCATCTTCTTTTAGCGGCGTGTAACGGCTGACTGCGCCTGATAGCAACGCCACGGCTAAGCCCGCGATCAAGCCACCAATGCCCATCGCGACTAATGAAAGTCCTGAGATCAAATAACCGATGGCTGCGCCCGGCAACACCGCATGTGATAACGCGTCACCAATCAAACTCATCCTTCGTAACGAAAGGAACACGCCGAGCGGCGTCGCGCTAACGGCTAAAGCGATGCAGGCAACCAGCGCACGGCGCATGAAACCAAATTCAAGAAAGGGTTGAAGCAGCGTCACGGTGCCACTCTCCGTAACGGCAGTGAATGTGTCGGCATTTGGCTATGGGAAGCGTCATCCATCGACAAAACATCTGTGAAATAACGTGCGACTAAGGGGCGATCGTGTAGAACTACCAGCAAGGTGGTACCCGCTTGCTGCTGCTGCTGCAGGATTGACATGAGCAAAGTAACCGTTTGGCTGTCGATACCATTAAAGGGCTCATCCAGCAGCCATAGACGACTGCGTTGTAACATCAGGCGAGCAAACAGAACGCGTTGTAATTGTCCACCTGACAAGGTCGCTGGCTGCGCATCGGCATAATCCATCATTTGTACCGCTTCAAGCGCCAGCCAAATCTCTTTACGCAAAGTACGAGTAATGCCGCCGAACCAACCACAGCGCGGCCAGCAGCCAATCGAAACCAACTCAAATACAGTTAGCGGGAAACGCGTTTCCAGCTCGGTACGTTGTGGCAGCCAACCCCTCTCTTTTCGCGGTAGCAATAGCTCGCATTGTCCTGATATGGGCGGCAGTAAACCGGCAATAGTTTTTAATAAGGTTGATTTTCCGCTGCCATTGGCACCCATTAATGCTGTCATGCTGCCTGCTAACAACTGACCCGTGATCACGGGGGTAACGGCCTGACCCTGATAGCCTGCACGAAGCGATTTAAAAACAATCATTGATACATTCCCCACTCCATCGCACAGCTAAGCAGTGCAATCAGTGCCAACGCGATAAGCAATCGCCTGTTCAACGACAGCAGTAATCCACTGTGATTCATAATTGCACCTAAATGTTATAACATAACAATTATGATACGCGATTCTTTTGTCAGGGGAAGTGTTCAAAATGTTTCAAAAGATAACGTAGCGGGCAAATTATTGAGAGAAAAAAATCATTAAATTAGATTATAATCAACAACTTAAACAATAACCTATCTCAGCTATCGTTTGTCCGCTCAGTATCTCGCTTGCAAACTTCTTGCAGAACATTAATCATAGGTTTATCAATTGTAATTACAGACCCTGATATGCTGCATATTGAATGTGATATTGCACCTTGCGAAACAGATATCGCTAAAATAGAAACGATCATTCAGCGGAATATTCTCAAAATAGCGGAACCGCTAGCCGGAGATTTACAGTGGTATTCACACAATGCCCTGTTAGTTCCAGAGAGTTTTAAAATAAATTCAATAGAAGTTGTCGGGCCGAATAGATTTAAAATGCTTTACCATTTTGATTGGAATTTATTTAGTCCGTGTTTAGATCTAAATGAAACCATGACGCAAAAAGAGCAGGTAATGTTTCAAATCGTGCCCGGTGCGCTGGCGTTTGAGCTAATTGACAATACGCGTCCTTCTCCCGCCGACGAATTGTAATATTTAGTAATGGAGGTGAGCAAAACTAATGGTTTTACACTATATTTAAAGCACTCCGTTTATTAACAGCTCTATATAATCGCTTCCTGGCCGCTTTGCTTTATCACCCCGCATCGCGGTAACTGTGCTTGCTACGGAGGGGAAAAAGATGGACGAATACTCACCGAAACGGCATGATATTGCCCAGCTCAAATATCTGTGTGAGAGCCTGTTTGACGAAAGTATGGCAACGTTGACTGATAGCCATCATGGCTGGGTTAATGACCCCACTTCTGAAAGCAATTTACAACTCAATGATCTGATTGAGCATATCGCCTCTTTCACGATGAATTACAAAATTAAGCATGTTGAAGATGAAGCGCTGATTTCGCAAATCGATGAATATCTTGACGATACCTTTATGTTGTTCAGTAATTACGGTATCAATACGCAAGATCTTCAACGATGGCAACGTTCAGCTAAACGCTTATTTAATCTGTTCACTGAAGAGTGCGCTTTTCTCCAGCAACCAAGCCATTCGTTATAGTACTTACGTGAGAACGGTTTATTTATGAACAAAGCCCTAACTAAAACGGATTATTTGATGCGACTGCGTCGTTGTCGCTCAATCGATACCCTTGAAAGGGTCATTGAAAAAAATAAGTACGAATTACCTGACAACGAACTAGCCGTATTTTACTCTGCAGCCGATCATCGTTTAGCTGAACTGACAATGAATAAGCTTTACGACAAAGTTCCCGTTTCGGTGTGGAAATTCGTACGTTAGTCCTTCACTGCTTTACGTCTTTTCCCTACAACGCATCCATCCAGACTTAATAATCTCGCCTGCCGGCAATGGATCGGCCTCAGGCGAGTTTCGCCTGTCTGCTTTTTTTGAGCATCGTTTTTTGAGTAGAAAGAGGGGGAGGATAAAATTGGGTGGGGGCCCTGCCAGCTACATCCCGGCACACACGTCACCTGCTGCGGCTGCTTCCTTCCGGACCTGACCGAGTTCACAAGCTAGCATTGCGGGAGAACCAACAGGGCCCCCATTGATAGCCCTCATTACGAGAGCGCAGGCATTATCGGGGAAGCCCTTGGCAATTGCAAGCGCAGACGGGATGACCGTTGCTTTCTTGAACAACAAGCACTTCCGCGCATTCCGCTCTCGTCTGTCATGCTAAAGTTGAAGCCATTTTTTGCGACAGGACAAGCAGATGGACCAACCCGACAGCTTTCAGCAACGTATCTGGCAAATTGTCGCCGCCATTCCAGCCGGTAAGGTCATCACTTACGGTGAAATTGCCCAACTTGCAGGTTCGCCCCGAGCGGCACGACAAGTCGGCGGCGTGTTAAAGCGCCTGCCTGCAGGCAGTACTTTGCCCTGGCATAGAGTGGTTAACCGTCACGGCACAATTTCATTGCAAGGTGATGACCTGTTTCGGCAACGCGATGCACTGGAAGCCGAAGGTATTGAGGTCAGCGATGAGGGAAAGATTGCGTTGGAAAAATATCGTTGGTGCTATTAATTAATAAATTTGGGGCGAACGGCGTCGCCCCAGAACGGCGTTACAGACTGGTTGGTGCGGGTACAGAAGAGGATGGTGTCACCTGCGTCGGGGAGGTTGATGGCACCGTGGTCGCTGCGCCCGGTTGGGTTGGCATTGCCATCTGTGGAACCGGAACCAACAACAGTTCCGCTTTGGTACCGCCCTGATTGATCACGGGTTTTACCGCATCCGTGATAAAGGCCATTTTGCCGTCAACAGTAATCGCTGCACTCAGCAAGATACGCGCGTTAGGCTGAATATCTGCTGGGTTGAAAGGCAGGATAAACTGGAAAGGTGCCTGTTTGCCTTCAGTACGTACTACGCGCTGTGACAACACCTTAGAGGGTGCATCTGCCATTGAAGCATCTGAAAGCGTAACGGTTAATACTGCATCCGGTGGCAACGCAATGCGTTGACGAATATAAACCGAACCGCTAACGTTTGGCTGGGTAATTGCCGCTTGCTGTCCTGCCACTGCGGAACCTAAAGTCGGCGTTGCAACCGGCTTACCTTTATCGGCACACCCTGCGACAGCCACCGCCAATGCTAATCCACTGAACACTTGCCAGAATTTCATTGATGTCGTCTCCATTTGATCAAAATGATTATCAGCAGCGAATCTGCAGTACAGCGCTTCACTCGCCGTATGTCCTTAATGTTGGCACAGAATTCGGAAATTTGCCTGGCTGGCACTCAGGCGAAAGTCTGATTGACGACAACTGGTCGGATCTTTCAAACTGAGCAGGTTACTTTTCTGAGGAAAGCGCGATGAGCCAGGCACTGCAAAATCTGCTGAATTTATTAAATTTGGAAAAACTCGAAGAGGGTTTATTCCGTGGTCAAAGCGAGGATCTCGGTTTGCGCCAGGTTTTTGGTGGTCAGGTTGTCGGGCAAGCGCTGTATGCCGCCAAACAAACGGTCCCTGAAGATCGCATCATTCATTCGTTTCATAGCTATTTTTTACGTCCCGGCGACAGTGCAAAAGCCATTATTTACGATGTCGAAACCTTACGAGATGGCAAAAGCTTCAGTGCTCGCCGCGTCAGCGCGGTGCAAAATGGTCATCCTATCTTCTATATGACCGCCTCGTTTCAGGCCCCCGAAAGTGGTTTCGAGCATCAGAATCAAATGCCTTCGGTACCCGGCCCAGATAATTTGCCCTCTGAGCAGATGATGGCGCAAAAAATGGCACATTTGCTGCCGGAAAAAGTCCGAGAAAAATTTATCGCTGAACGTCCATTGGAGATTCGCCCGGTTCAGATTCATAACCCGATAAAAGGCCATGTCGATGAGCCCGTTCGCCAGGTCTGGATCCGCGCTAATGGCGTTCTGCCCGATGATTTGCGCCTGCATCAATATGTTTTGGGATACGCTTCCGATTTAAACTTCTTGCCCGTTGCGCTTCAGCCGCACGGTAAAGGCTTTCTTGAAGCCGATATGCAAGTCGCTACCATTGATCATTCTATGTGGTTTCATCGCCCCTTCGATTTTAGCGAGTGGCTGCTTTACAGCGTGGTAAGCACCTCTGCGTCTGGCGCACGTGGTTTTGTGCAGGGTGAGTTTTATAATCAGCAAGGTGTACTGGTGGCATCAACGGTGCAGGAAGGGGTAATGCGTCAGCGAAATGAATAAAAAAGGGGCGATTGATCGCCCCTGATATTTTTTATTTTAGCGCACTGCTCTTTTTGAAGTGATTTCTTACTGGTTGTAAGCGTTTTCGCCGTGACTGTTGACGTCCAGACCTTCGCGTTCCTGCTCTTCTGGTACACGCAGACCCACAATCATGTCAGCCAGTTTGAAGCCGATGAATGCGGCCACGCCCGACCAAACAATGGTAACGCCAACGCTGAAAATCTGTACCCAAACCTGATGGCCCATGGTAACGCCCTCTGCGTAACCCACGCCGCCCAGTGAAGAGGAAGCGAAAACACCGGTCAGAATACACCCTACGATGCCACACACGCCGTGCACACCAAACACATCACACGGGTCATCAACACGCAGCCATTTCTTCAAGGTTGTGACACCCCAAAGGCCAGCCAATCCACCCACCAGACCGATGATCAACGCACCACCGACACCGACATAACCACACGCGGGGGTAATCGCAACCAGGCCACCAATAAAGCCGGAACACGCACCCAGCAGAGAAGGTTTACCCCTAACAGCCCACTCGCCAAAGGTCCAGGACAAAACTGCGCCTGCCGTTGCTATAACAGTGTTCAGGAAGGCCAGCGCAGCGATTTCGTTAGCTGCTGAAGCTGAACCGGCGTTAAAGCCAAACCAGCCGACATAGAGAATCGCGGTACCCATGAAGACCATTGGCAGGTTATGCGGTTTAAACGCTTCTTTGCCAAAACCAGCACGTTTGCCGACCAGGTAAGCACCCACCAGACCCGCAACAGCGGCGTTGATGTGCACCACGGTACCGCCAGCAAAGTCCAGCGCGCCGTCCTGAGCCAGATAACCGCCGCCCCACACCATGTGAGCGATAGGCAGATACGCCAGTGTCAGCCAAACCAGCACAAAAATCAGAACTGCAGAGAAGCGAATACGTTCAGCAATCGCACCGACAATGAGACCGACGGTGATACAGGCGAAAGAGGCCTGGAATGCAACGTGAATATACTGGTAGAAGCTGCCCATCACGGCGGTCAGCTGGATATTTTTCAGCATTGCCCACTCGAAACCGCCGAAGAACGCATTGCCTTCGCTGAAGGCCAGCGAATAGCCATAAACCATCCACAACACGCAAACCAGAGAGAACGTTACGGCAACCTGAGTCAGCATTGACAGCACGTTTTTTGCACGGATTAATCCGCCGTAAAACAAGGCAATACCTGGAATTGACATAAACAGCACCAGCGCGGTGCAAATCATCATAAATGCGTTATCAGCCTTGTCCGCAACGGCAGGTGCAGCCATCGCGAGCGATGGTAACAGTGCCAGGCTGGTCAGGCCCAACTTAGTCAAAACTTTATTCATTTTATCCATCCCATCACATTACTGAGCTTAAATTACAGAGCTGCTTCGTCGGTCTCGCCGGTACGAATACGGATTACGCGCTGCAGTTCAGCCACGAAAATTTTACCGTCGCCAATTTTACCGGTGTAAGCCGCCTTGCTGATAACGTCCACAACTTCGTCAAGCTGATCGTCAGCAATGGCGATATCAATTTTCACTTTCGGCAGAAAGTTAACGCTGTATTCAGCGCCACGATAAAGTTCGGCATGCCCTTTCTGACGACCAAAACCTTTAACTTCGGAGACGGTCAGCCCCTGAATGCCAATAGAGGATAAAGCTTCACGCACATCCTCCAGCTTGAATGGTTTAATCACTACGGTAACCAGCTTCATAGGATCCCCTCCGGGTATTAAATAGGTGAGTCTCATGGACACGCAGAGATATAAGCAAAGCGTGTGCCACAAATATCGAAAGCGATTAATCAGTGAGTCAGGCGCGCTGGAGCTAGCTTTGTTTTGTGATGGATAACACAGAGAATAGTTTAAGCGGGGGAGTTAAGAGAAACGACTGCACTTCTTTGGTGCCTTCAGCCTCAAAGAAGTGCATTTATACAGATTAATCTGATAAAAGCGCGCAAAAAAGGTGCAGATCACCCTTCTGTTGTTAAGGGCATGCCCGAAGCAAGTTCATCCCCTGCTTGCTGTAACTGATACATTTGCCAATAGCGGCCTTGCTGCGCGAGCAGTTGCTGATGATTGCCACGCTCCACAACTTGTCCATGATGCAGAACTAAAATTGTATCGGCTTCGGTGATGGTTGAAAGGCGGTGAGCAATCACCACCAATGTGCTGTGCTGCCTTAAGGTGCGTAGCGTTTGCTGAATAGCCTGCTCAGTGCCAGAGTCGATATTGGCCGTGGCCTCATCAAGAATCAGGATTTGCGGTAATTCGACCAGCACCCGCGCCAGCGCCAACAACTGTTTTTGCCCAACAGAGAGATTATTGCCCTGCTCACCCAGCCGGGTGTGAATGCCTTCGGGCATGCTGCGGGCTAAGGGTGCCAGCTGGACTTGCTCAAGCACCTGCCAGACCGCCTCTTCACTGATATCGCGGCCTAAGCGTACGTTGGACAACAAGGTGTCCGCTAACACGACCGGATCTTGCTGCACCATCGCAATACCACGTCGCAGCACCGAATGTGTCAGTTCACTTATCGGGCGATCGTCGAGGCGAATCTCGCCGCGCGTCACCGGGTAATAACCCATTAATAAGTTGGCCAGCGTGCTTTTTCCACTGCCGGTATGTCCCACCAATGCAACAAACCCGCGTGAAGGAACCTCAAGATTGATATTACTCAGCACATCGCGATTTTCGCGATAGGCAAAGCTCAGGTTGTTAAAGGTGATACGACCTGAAGCGAGGGGACGATCATCACTACCATATTGCTGTTGGGCGGCATCCATCAGCTCAAAAATGCGCTCACCCGATACTACCGCCTGCTGCAACATTGATTGTTGGGTGGTTAGTTCGATCAAGGGTTCGTTCAGGCGTCCCAGATAGGTAATAAAAGCGTAAAGTACGCCCACTTCAAATACGCCCGGCATGGAAAAGCTAAATAGCATCAACAAGCCACACAGCACCAAGGCCGAGAACAGGCTTAATAGAGGCCGCAGCAGGAATCCGTCCAGCCGCAGCGTTTCCATGCGCGCCAGATAGTGTGAACGGCTGGCCTCGCCCATGCGCTCACCAAAGCGCGCCTGCTGACGAAACTGCTGGATCACGCTCATGCCGCTGATCACTTCATTAAAACCGTTGTTGATTTCAGCCAGATAACTGCGTACACGGCGTGCAATAGGCGTGCTGTAGCGCTGATAAATCAACATCACCACCAGCACCATCGGGAAAATCAACATCGCCACCAGCGCCATGCGCCAGTCAAGGCTAAACATCGCGACCATCATCGCGCCGACTAACGCTGCGCTGCGCAACACTGTTGCTACCACCGTAACGTAGAGATCTTTGATCACTTCGGTATCGTTAGTAACGCGTGAGATGATTTGCCCAACCGGCTGCGTATCAAACGCGCTCAGCGGCTGACGCAGAGCCGCATTCATCACATCGCTGCGTAATCGCTGCACCACGCCTATCGCCGCGCGATTAAACAGCAGTGCCTGCCAGTAATGCAGCGCAGCAGCCAACAATTGCAGCAAAATGAAACTCACCACCAGCCCAGCCACCACAGCCCAAGGCATATGGTGTTTCGCCACTAATTTATCGATAAAGTAGCTGACCAGAACCGGGCCCGTGACTTCAGCGGCAGCGGCAATCCACAGCATTGCGACGGCTATCGACAAGGACTTACGCCAGGGTTTACCGTAGCTCAGCAGGCGTTTCAGTGTTGGCCACAAGCGTTGTGACTTAGCCATGCGGCACTCCTTTTTCATTCTCGTCGTCGTCTAGCGCGGCTTCCAATTGCTGATAACGATACATATCGCGATACCAACCTGGCTCTGCCACTAGCGTATCGTGATTGCCACGTTGCGCGATCGTACCTTGCTGTAGCACCAGAATCTCGCTGGCTTCAGTTAACGCTGACAGACGATGTGCACTGATGATCAAGGTGCGATTCTTGCCCCAGATGCGCAGGTTATGCAGTATTTCATGTTCTGTACGGCCGTCCACCGCGGACAAGGCGTCATCAAGGATCAGGATTTCTGCATTCAGCAATAATGCACGAGCAATCGAAAGCCGCTGTTTCTGCCCACCCGATAACATCACGCCGCGCTCACCCACCTCTGTTTCATACCCTTGCGGTAAACGTAAGATGTCATCATGAACGCAGGCCATTTTGGCTGCTTGCTCAATCTCTTCCTGCGAAGCATTGGGTTTACCCAGCGCAATGTTACTCGCCACGCTATCCGAAAACAGGAAGGGCGTTTGGCTCACCACGGCTAAGCGGCTACGCCAGCTATCAATGCGTAATTGCGGGAGCGGCAGATTGTGATAGCGGATATCGCCTTGTTGAATATCGAAGTGGCGCTGAATCAAGCTAAGCAGCGTACTTTTACCGCTGCCGGTTGGACCACATAAGCCCAACATTTCGCCGGGTTTCAGTTGGAAATTGAGATGACTTAATACCGGCCCGGAGCTGGCAGGATAACGAAACTCACGGATCGCCGCCTGCAAAAGACCTGGCTCTGCAGGCAGTGTTTTTTCACCATCTTCTACCGCCGGCGCTTCCGACAACAGGACGCGAATTCGGCTCCAGGCTGCACTACCGCGCTCGACAATATTAAACATCCACGCCAGCGCCAACATGGGCCAAATCATCAGACCGAGATACATTACAAAACTGGTGAGCTGACCTAGCGTCATTTGATCGTGCCACACCAGCCAGCTGCCGCCGCCAATCGCCAGTAGATTGGAAAAGCCAATCGCGATGTAAATGGTGGGATCAAACCGTGCATCAACGCGAGCCACGCGCAGATTTTTTTCACCTGTATCGCGGGCAATGTCAGAAAATTGCTGCGACTGATGCTGCTCAAGACCAAAAGATTTGATCATGCGGATGCTGGTCAGGCTTTCTTGGGTCTGATCGTTGAGGCTGGAAAAAGCTGCCTGCGCCAGTTTAAAGCGTTGATGTAATTGGTTGCCGTAACGATGGATCACCAGCGCCATAATCGGCATGGGTATCAGTGACAGCAAGGTCAATTGCCAGCTGATTTGCGTGCTCATCACCACTAACACGACGCAACCCATCACCAGTGAATCGACCAGTGTCAACACGCCTTCACCGGCGGCGAAAACCACGCGATCCACATCATTTGTTGCGCGCGCAATTAAGTCGCCAGTACGATGGCGTAAATAAAAGGCGGGATGCTGGCGACTTAGCTGACGATAAAAATCTTCACGTAGCTCTACCGCGAGTTGATAAGAGGCGCCAAACAGCAGCACGCGCCAGACATAGCGCAACAGGTAAACCACTATCGCGGTTGCTAGCATGATGCCAATCCACATCATGATTTGGCCAGTGCTCATACTATGGTGCGTAACGCCATCCACAATAACGCCCACCACATGCGGCGGTAACAACTGCAGAATAGCAATAATGATCAATAAGATGACGGCGCCTACATAGCGTCGCCACTCACGTATAAAATACCAACTTAACTGGCTGAATAATCGCACAACGCTGCTCTCAATCTTTTGCCCTCAAGGGGCGACAGGTAAAGCCGTGGTGTATTTAATTTCTTCCATGGCGAAGCTGGAGGTCACATCAATCAAACCCGGAACGCCGTTAACTAAGCGCTTATAAAAGCCATCGTAGCTTTTCATATCGGCAACCTGCACGCGCAGCAGGTAATCATATTCGCCCGCCATACGGTAAAAGGCCATCACCTCGGGCATACTTCGTACCACCGACACAAACGCCTGATACCAGTCGCTGCTGTGTTGCTGCGTCTTAACAAACATAAACGCCGTCAGCGATAAACCGAGTTTTTCACCGTCCAACAGGGCAACACGTGCGCGAATAATGCCATCTTCTTCCAGCTTTTTCAGGCGTTTCCAGCATGGCGTTGTGGTGAGATTAACCGCATCCGCCAGCGCCTGCAGCGATAACGTACAATCCTGCTGCAGCAGCGCCAGCATTTTAAAGTCTGTTTTATCTGGCATTTGGCTTTTCCGTAGAAATATTTTCTCTATTAACGTGATTTTAGCGGCAATATAGCAATCTCTTTTTCCCGCCAGTGCCTTAAAATAGCCGCCATTCACGCTGCCGGATGCTTAACATGCACACTTGCTGGACTCGCCACGCCATTAAAGAAATCAACGCAGATTTTCAACGATCCGCAGAAACCCATTTGATCCGCTTTGATCTGGCCGATTTCCCTGGCATCTGGTTTTACCTGAAAGATGAAAGTACCCATCCGAGCGGCAGCTTAAAACATCGTCTGGCGCGTTCGCTGTTTTTATATGGCCTGGCCAACGGCTGGATAAAGCAAAATACCCCGATCATTGAAGCCTCTTCCGGCAGCACCGCAGTATCTGAAGCCTATTTTGCGCGGCTGCTGGGTTTGCCGTTCATCGCCGTGATGCCCGCCAGCACCGCTAAACGTAAAATAGAGCAAATTACTTTTTATGGCGGGCAATGCCATTTTGTTGAGGATCCTTGCCAGCTTTATACGGAATCGGAGCGGCTGGCGCGTGAGATGAACGGGCATTTTATGGATCAGTTCACCTATGCGGAGCGTGCAACTGACTGGCGCGGTAATAATAATATTGCCGAGAGCATTTTTCGTCAGATGACGCTTGAACCTTATCCTACCCCGCATACCTTAATTATGAGCGCAGGAACGGGCGGCACTTCTGCCACACTAGGGCGTTACATTCGCTATCAAGGCTTCGATACGCATTTATTAGTGGTCGATCCGCAACACTCTGTGTTTTTTGATTACTGGCACAGCCGCGATACGCGTTTGCACAGTACACGTGGCAGCATGATTGAAGGCATTGGCCGCCCACGTGTAGAGCCCTCTTTTATGCCAGATGTCATTGACGAGATTATGAAAGTACCGGATGGCGCGACCATTGCTGCGATGCTGAAGCTGGAAAAATTACTGGGACGCAAACCTGGCGCATCTACCGGCACCAATTTTTGGGGCATGATTCAGGTGGCAAAACGGATGCGTGAAAACAACGAAAAAGGCGCGTTAGTCACTCTGTTGTGTGATAGCGGCGAGCGTTACCTCGACAGCTATTATCAGCCGGAATGGGTAGCAAAAAATATCGGCGATATTCAACCCTGGCTGCGCGAGCTGGAATAAAAAACCGGACTTCCTGTCCGGTTCACTGCAATCCTCAGCATTCGGGGGAATACGCGAGGTCAGGTGTGGAAAGCCAGTGATTTAAATAGTGAGACACCGCCTGTGTCTCGCAATGACCAATAATGGGCAGATGCGGCAGCGCAGCTTTTAACTGGCTCATGGCATTGCCCATCACGAAACCTTTGCCCACTTGCGCCAACATCTCTCGATCGTTCATTGCATCGCCAAATGCCATGCAATCCGCCAAAGTTAATGAAAGATGCTGACAGAGCAGAGTTAATGCGCTGCCTTTGTTACAGTTAAGCGGTAAGACCTCCAAACAATCCCACGCCGAAAAACAGATATTTGTCTGCGCACCTAATGCCGCTTCAAGCTGAGTTTTAAGTTTGCACAAGCGCGTATGTTCATCAATAAAACAGATCTTTGTCACATCGTGTGCAGGGATAGATTTCAGATCGCGCAATTGATAATGAAAACCACTCATCTGATGGGCCGCAAGTAGCGCAGGAACCGCTTTGTCAGTGAACCAGCCTTGATCATTAAACACATGCATGGATGCCGTTGTATCCCAGTGCGTATGAATGACCTCTTCCGCAACGGAAGGCGGTAAGTCGCTTGCGAACAGCAAATTGCCTTGTCTGTCGTGCACGCGCGTTCCGTTACCTGTGATCAGCCAGGCGGGAAGCGTGATTTTCTGCTGCAGGATTTGCATTTCAAGCAGGTGCCGACCGGTAGCAAACGCGAGCTGCACATCGCGAAGATGTAATGCCTGTAAACTCGCTAACGTCTCGCCGCCCAACTGATGGTTCGGCAGTAATAATGTGCCATCCATATCAAATGCTGCTAAACGTGCCATCACTTATCTCCCGCTGAAAAACTGTTCAGCTACTATCACCTGTTAATTGCGGAAGTAATAGTGAATACTTTTAGAAAATTGTTCCGGGTTTACTATGCGCCAACTTAATCGTCTTAATCAGTTTCAGCGCTTGTGGCAGCAAAGTCAGGGCGCTCCACAACAAACGTGCGTGGCAGAAATGGCACGCTACTGCATTTGCAGTGAGCGCCATCTGCGCACGCTGCTGTCGCAATGGCAGCAAGCAGGTTGGCTACGCTGGCAAGGCGAACCGGGCCGTGGTAAGCAGGGTCGTTTGGAATTTATTCTTGCACCAGAGCAGCTGCGCCAGCAATTGTTGCATAGCCGTTTAGCATCAGGCGATGCGACAGAAGCCTTACAGGTTATGGAAGTTGCACCGGAGAAGTTAATGAGCCTGCTACAGCCTTTGATGGGCGCACAGTGGCAGAACAATGCGCCGGTACTGCGTATTCCTTATTATCGGCCATTAGAAAGTGTGCAGCCGTTGCAGATCAGTGGCCGGGCCGAACAACATTTGGTACATCAACTTTTCTCCGGTTTGACGCGATTCCAGAATGATGATCCTATTGGTGATCTTGCGCACCACTGGCAACATCAGGAACAGGGACGAGTTTGGTTATTCTGGCTTCGTCCGCAGCTTTTCTGGCATAGCGACGAGCTGATTCAGGCCAGTCACCTCGTGGCGCAATTTGAAAAGATCATACAGAACGCGCGCGTACGTCAGTTGCTTGCCGATGTGGTGCATATCGATGCGCCCCATCCACTCGCGCTGCGTTTTCAGCTAAAGCAAAGCGATTACTGGTTGCCGCACAGATTGGCTCACCAACTCTGTTTGCTGCCGCATCCTGTTGATACTCACATTGGCAGCGGTCCCTGGAAGCTAAAGCATTTCACACCTGAGCTGGTACGAATCGAAAGCCACGCGCGCTGGCATTTACAGCTTCCACTCCTGCAAGCGATAGAGTATTGGATTACGCCACAGCTATTTGATCGTACGTTGGGCACCAGTTGCCGCCATCCGGTGCAAATCGCTATTGGTGATACTGATGAATTGGACAGCTTACGTCCCGTCAGCCGGAGCATTAGCCTGGGTTTTTGTTATCTGGTTTGTCGCCCACGCAGTGGATTTACACCAGGTCAGGCACGTCGCTTATTTAATCTGGTGCAACAGAGCGACATCATTACTCAGTTACCTTTGGATGAGGGTCTCATCACACCAAGCAGAGAGTTATTGCCCGGCTGGCCGGTACCTGAGCTCAAAGAGGAACAATACCCGTTACCTGCTAACCTGACACTGCACTATCACTTGCCGGTTGAACTGCATGAGATGGCGCGGGCATTACAGCAGCTCCTGTTAGCAAATGGCTGCAAGCTTGAAATCATTTTTCACCAAGTGAAAAGCTGGCGAGATATTCATTCGCTCGCCGATGCTGATTTAGTCATGGGCGATCGTTTGATTGGTGATGCACCGGTTTTTACCCTGGCGACCTGGCTGCAGATAGACCCGCTGTGGCAGCCACTGTGGCATTCTGAGCAAGGCGCGGCAATGTATCAGCAGCTTTGTGAGTTGCAGCAAATTGATAGTCCAGACGATCGCTCCAGGGCTTTGCATCAACTCTATCAACAGCTCATGATCGGTGGTGTATTGCTTCCGCTCTTTAACTACCGTTACCAAATTTCCGCACCACCGGGGGTAGAAGGGCTTCAGCTTAACACTTTAGGATGGTTCGATTTTAATCGCGCCTGGATACCGCCGCCGATTAGCACCTCACGCAGCTGTTCAGCGACAGACTGAGGCATTACCATAGACACCAATTTTTGATCAGGATAAACACCATGAAACGCGCCGTTGTCGTTTTCAGTGGTGGACAAGATTCCACCACCTGCTTAATTCAGGCACTCCAGCAGTATGATGAAGTGCATTGCGTCACCTTTGATTATGGTCAGCGTCATCGCGAAGAGATTGATGTCGCACGTGAACTTTCGCTCCAGCTAGGGGCGCGTGCGCATAAAGTGCTGGATGTCACGATGCTAAACGAACTCGCAGTAAGCAGTCTGACACGCGATAATATTCCCGTGCCTGCCTACGATCCCGACGCCAGCGGCTTACCCAGCACGTTTGTTCCTGGTCGCAATATTCTGTTTCTGACATTGGCATCCGTTTATGCGTATCAAGTCGAGGCAGAAGCAGTGATTACCGGTGTATGCGAAACCGATTTTTCTGGTTATCCCGATTGCCGTGACGAATTTGTTAAGGCGCTGAATCATGCCGTGAGCCTGGGCATGGCGCGCAATATTCGTTTTGAAACGCCTTTAATGTGGCTGAATAAAGCTGAAACCTGGGCGTTGGCAGATTACTGGCAACACCTGACGTTAGTGCGTGAGCAGACATTAACTTGCTATAACGGCATTAAAGGCGATGGCTGCGGAGAGTGTGCAGCCTGTCATTTGCGCGCCAATGGCTTGCAGCTTTATCTCAACGATCGTTCTGGCATCATGGCAGCGATGAAAAGTAAAACGGGTTTAAACTGATCACAGGCGGCGAATGTTTCATTCGCCGCCCTGCCCTGCGATTACATCATTAATCCTTGCAAGCGTTGACGTAATTCTCCTTCAATTGGCACCGCTTTTTGGCTGTGCAAATCGATACAGACAAAGGTCAGCGCTGCGTCTGCCACTACAGTTTCTTCTCCCGCTAATAACACGCGCTGCGCAATAATGCCGCTTTTGCCGTTTAATTGCGTAATCTCACTGTCTATTTCGAGTACATCACCCAGCACCGCTGGGCGACGATAGTTGATATTGATATTGACCACCACAAAAGCCAGCCTTTGTTCTACCAGCCAGTTAAAAGCGTCGGCTTCTTCTAGCCATTGCCAGCGCGCCTCCTCCAGAAATTCAAGATATCGTGCATTATTAACATGTTGATAAACATCCAGATGATAGCCACGCACTTTAATAGTGGTTCGCATTTAAAAACTCCTGCCGCAAATGAATAACTGGTTGGACCTGTTAAACTTAGCAAAACCCAACCTTTGCGGCAGGCTATCTGTCAGAGATGTGTGTCACTTCACAATTTCAAACGTGAGGCATTTCTTTCGACTAACGCATTACCAATCCCCGGCACCTCTTTTAACTGTTCAATCGCCGTGAAGGCGCCATATTGCTCGCGGTAACTCACAATTGATTGGGCTTTTTTCAAACCGACACCATTCATAACCTTCGATAGCTGTTCAGCAGAAGCCTCATTGATGCTGACTTGATCCTGTTGTGGCAAGAAAATCTGCGCTGCCTGCGCTTCAGCTGACGCTTCTTCGGCATGCAGTGCGGTTTGATAAAGTGCGCCGCCAAGCGCCAGTGAAAGACAAAGTGCATATAAAGTGGATTTTGCCATGCTGTGTTTCTCCTTGTGGTTAACAGCAGGCACAGCATTTCACGCAGGCAGGATTGACTCAAAAGACAAAAAACAAAAATGGAAAAGGCCGCGAAAGCGGCCTTTGTTTGTTTCAGTGATTACCTGATTATTTGCGAGGCTTACTGCATTTGTGCAGCAGCGCCGTACTTAATTTTTGCTTCTTTACGCAGGTTTTGTAGCAGCGCTTCAAATGCCAGTTGAGCATTGTTCTGCGTCACACCTTTAACCATTTCATCAATCTGCGCCTGCGGCATGCTACCGGTGCTAACTTTATCCACCGCTACCAGAACCACATTGCCTTGCATATCTTCACTTACACCCCATGAAGGTTTGTTGTCTGCTGGCTGTGGCAAATTGAAGGCTGCCTGAGCAACCGGATCTTGCGCGTTACGGTCAACCGTCGTGGCCGCGCTCAGCGTCAAGCCCGCTACAGTTAAAGCATCTTGCTTGCCGGCCTTCAAATCTGCCAGCAGCTTATCCGCTTGCGCTTTCGCTTGCTGCTGCGCTTTCTCGTGCTTCAATGTATCGCTAATCTGCGCCTTAACCTGTTCCAGCGGTTGCACGGCTTCCGCTTTGTGTTCACTGATACGCAGAACAAAAGCACGATCACCATCGACGCTGATGATGTCTGAATTATTACCTGGCGCACCGTTCTGACCGACTAAACCACCGTTGAAAATAGCTTGTTTAACCGCATCAAAATCGAGTTCTTTGGGCAGGCTGTCATGACTAAACCAGTTTGTTTCAGTGGCTTTTAATCCCGACGCTTGTTCAGCACCCGCCAGCGATTCATTGTCGTTGCTGGCTGCTTCACTCACTTTCTGCTGAAGTTTGTAGAAAGCATCAACGCCTTTTTCCTGCTTCACTTTATCTGCCACTGCGCTCTGCACTTCGGCAAATGGCTTAACTTGCTCTGGCTGGATATCGTCGAGACGGACAATCAAGAAACCAACAGAAGATTTGATCACTGCTGACATCTGGCCTTTTTCCGTCAAGCCGGCGTTTTTCAGTTCATCAGGTGTTGTCGCGGGTTCTAACCAACCCATGTCGCCCCCTTTGCGTGCCGAAATCGGGTCGATGGATTTGGTTTTTGCCAGCTCAGCAAAGTCCCCACCTGCTTTCAGCTGCGTTAATAACGCCTCTGCATCCGCTTCGGTCTTGGTCTGAATCACGCTATAACGATTACGCTGTGGCTGAGAATATTCAGCTTTGTGTTGGTCGTACCAACTCTGAACCTCAGCTTCGCTGGGATTCTGCTGCATGCTTGCCGCATCAAGTTTGATGTAGCTAACACGGAATTGCTCTGGCGCCATAAAATTGCTTTTATGTTGCTGATAATATTGATTTATTTCATCATCAGTGACGGATTGTTTGGCAACAAGCGCATTGACATCAATCGTCGCCTGGCGAATATCACGCTTCTGTGAAACGAGGTCTACCAGCTTGCTGGTTTCACCTTTCAGCATGAAATCGGTATTGGCTACCGCATTGATCAATTGCTGATTTGATAACTGTTTACGCAGTGCTTCCGCATATTGATCGGCGGAATAGCCCATACTGGAGATCAAACCGTTGTATTTAGCGTTATCAAATTTTCCGTTGGTCTGGAAAGCCTTCTGATTGAAGATGGCTTGTTTGACTTGTTCATCGCTGATATCGATGTGCAGATCTTTGATATAAGCGTCGAGTAGCGCCTGATCAACCAGTTGCGAAAGCGCCTGCTGGCGAATTTGCTGCATATAACCGTCATTACTTGCCAGCTGAGAGAACTGTTCGCCCAACATTTGCTGCTGACGATTACGCTCATTATTGAACGCCTGCTCCAGCTGTGCCCGGCTGATCTCCTGACCATTAACCTTGGCTGCATAATCGCTGTTGCCGCCAATCAGATAGTTGCCAACGCCCGTCAGCACAAAGGAGAGAATGATCAACCCCAAAATAATCTTGAGCACGACATGGTTCGACGCCGCGCGTAAATTGTCCATCATGGTATGACAACACTCCGCTGTAGTGTGAATGTAAAGCTCGGGCGTAATACGCCGTGTTGCTGGCCCATTACGCAGCTGCAAGTTTAGCTGGCAGCATTAATCCTGCTGAGACACGTCTCACGACCTTTTTTCGCCGCTTCAGGATAAAAAAAGGCACATCAAATCGATGTGCCCGTATGTTACATGAGAACGCGTTAACCGTCCCCTAATCCACTGAAGAAAATGCTCCAATGAATGCATTCGTTGTTATTGATTGACTGCGTCTTTCAATGCTTTACCCGCACGGAAGCCGGGTACTTTGCCTGCCGGAATAGTGATTTCTTTACCGGTTTGTGGATTGCGGCCAGTACGTGCAGCACGGTCGCGCACGGAGAAAGTGCCGAAACCCACCAGCGCCACTTCATCGCCGCCTTTCAGCGCGTCAGAAACAGAGCCCATGAATGCATCTAAAACACGTCCCGCTGCTGCTTTAGAAATATCAGCATCTGCAGCAATTTTGTCGATCAATTGTGACTTATTCACTCTTTTCATCCCCTCTTTTATTATTTCACTTCGTATCCGCGCTTCCCGCCGAACACGAACGCGCAGCAAGTTATATCAAGCCTGTTATGCCGAAACAACGGTAATTCTCTTAGAACGCTGCTTCCACAGCCACCTAAACTAGCGGCACAAAAAAAAGCTGGCAAGCGCCAATTGCCTTGCCAGCTCTGCTTTTTAACGGTTTTTGCCGTTAATCACTATTTTGCTGTCGCGACCTGCATTCCGTATGGTGCATTTTCCAGTGCCAGGTTCAGCACTTCTTCAATACGTTTAACCGGATGAATGTCCAGATCGGCAATAACGTTCTGTGGAATTTCTTCCAAATCACGCTTGTTGTCATCTGGAATCAGCACAGTTTTAATACCACCACGGTGCGCTGCCAGCAGTTTTTCTTTCAAACCACCAATCGGCAAGACTTGTCCACGCAAGGTGATTTCACCTGTCATCGCAACATCTGCGCGCACTGGGTTACCCGTCAGACAAGAAACCAATGCGGTGCACATAGCAATACCGGCACTTGGGCCATCTTTAGGTGTAGCGCCTTCAGGTACGTGAACGTGAATATCACGTTTTTCGTAGAAGTCGCCATTGATGCCCAGTTTCTCAGCACGAGCGCGTACCACAGTTAACGCAGCCTGAATCGATTCCTGCATCACTTCACCCAGTGAACCGGTATAAGTTAATTTACCTTTGCCCGGTACACAGGCGGTTTCGATAGTCAGCAAATCGCCGCCAACTTCCGTCCATGCCAAACCGGTCACTTGACCTACACGGTTTTCGCTGTCGGCACGACCATAATCGAAACGCTGAACACCAAGGAAGTCCTTGAGGTTCTCACCGTTAATGGTGATGTGTTTCTTGGTCTTATCCATCAACAGCGATTTCACTGCTTTACGGCAAAGCTTCGACAACTCACGCTCAAGGCTACGTACGCCCGCTTCGCGGGTGTAATAACGAATGATGCCGACAATAGCACTGTCTTCAACCGTGATTTCGTGAGCTTTTAATGCGTTACGCTCGATTTGCTTCGGCAATAAATGCTGCAGCGCAATATTCAGTTTTTCGTCTTCGGTATAACCCGAAAGGCGAATCACTTCCATACGGTCTAACAGCGGTGCCGGAATATTCATCGAGTTCGATGTCGCGACAAACATCACGTCGGAAAGATCGTAATCGACTTCAAGGTAGTGATCGTTAAACGCAATGTTCTGTTCTGGATCAAGTACTTCCAGCAGAGCAGACGCCGGATCACCCCGCATATCAGATGACATCTTATCGATTTCATCTAACAGGAACAGCGGGTTTTTCACGCCGACTTTCGCCATTTTCTGGATCAGTTTACCCGGCATTGAGCCGATGTAAGTACGACGGTGACCGCGAATTTCTGCTTCGTCACGCACGCCGCCCAGCGCCATACGCACATATTTACGGCCTGTCGCTTTAGCAATTGATTGGCCCAGTGAAGTTTTACCAACACCCGGCGGTCCAACCAGGCACAAAATAGGCCCTTTGATTTTGCTAACGCGACTTTGCACCGCAAGATACTCAAGGATGCGATCTTTCACACGCTCAAGACCGTAATGGTCGATATCCAGCGTTTCCTGAGCTTTACGCAGATCTTTTTTCACTTTGCTGCGCGCGTTCCATGGCACCTGGACCATCCAGTCGATGTAACCACGTACAACAGTTGCTTCAGCAGACATCGGTGACATCATTTTCAGCTTCTGCAGTTCTGCTTCCGCTTTTTCGCGTGCTTCATCTGGCATTTTTGCCAAATCAATTTTGCGTTTCAGCGCTTCGTATTCATCAGGCGTATCATCCATCTCACCTAACTCTTTCTGAATGGCCTTCATTTGCTCATTCAGATAGTACTCACGCTGACTTTTTTCCATCTGCTTTTTGACGCGGTTGCGAATGCGCTTCTCAACCTGCAGCAGATCGATTTCGGACTCCATCATCGCCATCAGATATTCCAGACGCTCGTTCACGTCTGACATCTCCAGCACTGATTGTTTATCCGCTAATTTCAGTGGCATATGCGCAGCGACGGTGTCGGCAAGACGTGCCGCATCGTCAATATTATTCAGTGAAGTCAGTACTTCTGGTGGGATCTTCTTATTCAGTTTGATATAGCCTTCAAACTGATTGATCGCCGTACGCACCAGCACTTCTTGCTCACGCTCTTCAATCTCTGGAGATTCCAGATATTCAGCCTGAGCAACAAAATGGTCACCGTTGTCTGCCAGCGTCGTGATGTGCGCACGCTGTAAACCTTCGACCAATACTTTAACCGTGCCATCCGGCAGTTTCAGCATTTGCAAAACAGAAGCGACGGTCCCTACCGAGAAGAGATCGTTAATGCCAGGTTCATCCGTTGAAGCCTCTTTCTGTGCGACCAGCATGATCTTCTTATCATGATCCATTGCGGCTTCAAGGCACCGAATCGATTTTTCCCGACCGACAAACAACGGAATTACCATGTGCGGATAAACCACCACGTCGCGCAGCGGCAACACGGGGATTTCAATGCGTTCAGAACGCTCAGGATTCATAGAGCTCTCTCTTAGTTTAATGTCCGCCAGGTGATGGGAACCGCATCATGCATGAATGAAGTATGCAATTACCCACAGGTATCTGAGTATATGGGGATGATCGTCCGACATTCAACGTCACAGAGGCGAGAAAAACAAAAGGGGAAAGAATTTTCCCCTTTTTTAAGATAATAACATGGCTAAATTGATTATTTATTCGCCAGAAGCCTGCGCTTCGTGCTTTCCGTAAATCAACATTGGGTCTGACTGCCCCTCAATAACTGATTCATCAATCACCACTTTTTCAACGTCATCCATTGAAGGTAAGTCGTACATGGTTTCCAGCAAAGCACCTTCAACGATGGAACGCAAACCACGCGCACCCGTTTTACGTGACATCGCTTTTTTCGCGATGGCAGTCAATGCCTCATCACGGAATTCCAGTTCAACGCCTTCCAGGTTGAACAACGCCTGATACTGTTTAGTCAGCGCATTTTTTGGTTCACGCAAGATCTGAATCAGGGCTTCTTCGCTCAGTTCACTCAACGTCGCCACAACAGGGAGACGACCAATAAACTCAGGAATCAGACCAAATTTGATCAAATCTTCCGGCTCACACTGAGCAAGCAGGTCACCTTCAGACGCTTTCTCTGATTTGCCTTTCACTGTCGCGCCAAATCCGATACCAGAACCGGTTTCAACACGCTGCGAAATGACTTTATCCAGGCCAGCAAACGCGCCACCACAAATAAACAAGATTTTCGAAGTATCAACCTGCAAAAACTCTTGTTGTGGATGCTTACGTCCCCCTTGCGGTGGAACGGCTGCTACGGTGCCTTCAATCAGTTTCAGCAAGGCTTGCTGTACACCTTCACCGGACACGTCACGCGTGATTGATGGATTGTCTGACTTACGTGAAATCTTATCGATTTCATCAATGTAGACGATGCCACGCTGTGCTTTTTGCACATCATAATCACATTTCTGCAGCAGTTTCTGGATGATATTTTCAACATCCTCACCCACATAACCCGCTTCAGTTAACGTCGTTGCATCTGCCATGGTAAACGGTACATCCAACAGGCGCGCCAACGTTTCCGCCAACAGCGTTTTACCGCTACCGGTTGGACCGATCAGCAGAATGTTACTTTTACCCAGTTCAATGCCGTTGCTGGTGTCGCCGTTGCGCAAGCGTTTGTAGTGGTTATATACCGCCACAGCCAGCACTTTTTTCGCCTTTTCCTGACCGATAACATAATCGTCGAGGTGATGGCGAATTTCATGCGGCGTAGGCAGAGCACTACGTTCGCGATGCGGGGCAACTTCTTTAATCTCTTCGCGAATGATGTCGTTACACAGATCAACACACTCATCGCAGATATACACTGACGGCCCGGCAATCAGCTTACGCACTTCATGCTGGCTTTTGCCGCAAAAAGAGCAGTACAGCAACTTTCCTGAACCGTCTTTGCGCTTATCTGTCATCAGTTAACCTCTTCTAGTTCTCAGGCCATACCGGCGTACGGCGCTGGCCGTGTCGTCACGGCCGAAATTCATTCAACCCATAATATAACCGATATCCTGATAACTATAGCGTAAGGATAAGGGCAAGTTGGGTCTTATTCGCGATGTGTCAGGATAGAATCGACTAATCCATACTCTACCGCTTCACTCGCAGAGAGGAAACGATCACGCTCAGTATCGCGTTCAATTTCTTCCAGCGTTTTGCCTGTATGCTCTGCCATCAGCTCGTTCATGCGCTGTTTTACTTTAAGAATTTCACGCGCGTGAATTTCGATATCACTTGCCTGGCCCTGATAACCGCCTAATGGTTGGTGAATCATGACGCGTGAGTTAGGCAGGCAGAAACGTTTACCTTTGGTGCCTGCGGTCAGCAGGAAAGCGCCCATCGAACAAGCCTGGCCCATACAAATGGTGCTGACATCCGGTTTGATAAACTTCATGGTGTCATAAATAGACATGCCAGCGGTGATAACGCCGCCTGGAGAGTTGATATACAGGTAGATGTCTTTTTCTGGATTCTCTGCTTCCAAAAAGAGCATCTGCGCGACAATCAGGTTCGCCATATGGTCTTCAACCTGCCCGGTCAAAAAGATCACACGCTCTTTGAGCAGACGGGAATAGATGTCGTAGGAACGCTCGCCACGCGAGGTTTGCTCGACCACCATTGGCACCAGCGCATTATGCGGTGCAGTAAATTCACGATCGCCACTGTATGACATTACCGTCTCCTGATTAAATTTCATTGGCAACATTCTGTACCGATTCTACGTAAGACGAGCGAGGAAAACTATGCTCAGTCTCTTTCCGACACCTTCAGGACGGTTAATCAGCCAGCTTAACTGTTTTATTTGCATACTCCCTCTATCTGGGGATGCTGCCCAGTTGTTTCAAGCATAACAATCTTTTCCTTAATCGCTAACCCGGAAAAAGCGATGCGTGAATAATTTGCCGATTAATTAACCGAATAGCGCTAAAGCCTGTGCGCCTGAACGCTAAAAACAAAAAAGCCCGCGACTTTTCAGTTGCGGGCTTAGCACGTCAGGTTAAATCTGGAATCAGGCAGACTGAGTCTGGTTCATCAGATCCTGGAAGTTAGTGGCTTTTTCGGTCACTTTGGCTTTAGCCAGAACCGCTTCAACCGCTTGCTCTTCCAATGCAACGTTACGCATGTTGTTCATCAGCTCATTATTTTTGCTGTAGAACTCGATGACTTCTTTTGGATCTTCGTAGGCAGACGCCATTTCTTCGATCAACGTGCTTACGCGCGCTTCGTCAGCTTTCAGCTCGTGGGTGCGAATCACTTCACCCAGCAGCAGACCTACAACAACACGGCGCTTAGCCTGCTCTTCAAACAGCTCACGTGGTAATTCCAGCGCTTGCTGCTCGTTGCCACCAAAACGCTGAGCAGCCTGACGACGCAGAACGTCGATTTCGCTGTCAATCAACGCAGCAGGTACGTCGATTTCGTTGGCTTCAACTAAACCGTCGATTGCCTGGGTCTTAATGCGGTTACGGATTGCGCCTTTCAGCTCGCGATCCATATTTTTACGGACTTCAGTACGCAAACCGGCAATTGAACCATCTTCAACGCCGAAACGCTTGATGAACTCTTCAGTAAATTCTGGCAGTTCGCGCGTTTCAACTTTCTTCAGCACGATCTCGAACTTCGCATCTTTGCCTTTCAGGTTTTCAGCGTGGTAATCGTCTGGGAATTTCACGTCGATAGTGAAAGTCTCGCCCGCTTTATGACCCACAACGCCTTCTTCAAAGCCTGGAATCATGCGACCCTGGCCCATTGCCAGCACGAAGTCAGACGCTTTACCGCCTTCAAACTCTTCGCCATCAACAGAACCAGAGAAATCGATAGTTGCGCGATCTTCCGCTTCGGCAGCTGCTTCAGTTTCGATCCAGTTGGCTTGCTGCTTACGCAGGGTATCCAGCATGGCGTCAACGTCAGCATCAGTCACTTCAACCACTGGTTTTTCAACTTCGATGTTTTCCAGGCCTTTCAGCTCAACTTCTGGATAAACTTCGAAATCGACCGAATAGGTGAAATCCTGGCCTTCTTTATATTCGCCTGGCACGTAGTTAGGTGCGCCAGCCGGATTGATTTTTTCTTTGATGATGGCGTCAACGAAGTTGCGCGTCATCAGATCGCCCAGCACGTCTTGACGTACAGAAGCACCGTAACGCTGTGCCACGATGTTCATTGGCACTTTGCCTTTGCGGAAACCATCGATACGGACTTTTTTCGCCACATCAACCAGTTCTTTTTTTACGGCGCTTTCGATGCTGTCAGCTGCGACAGTGATCGTAATGCGACGGCCCAGGCCTTGAGTGGTTTCTACTGAAACTTGCATCTTGTTACCTCAAAAAATCACGTGCTCGGTCAACTTCAGACACCACACATTGTTAATGCGCCGTATCCAACAACCGGGACGGCTTCCGTGAAGAGAACCTGATCCCTGTTACCAGAAGCGTCCCGAAGACATTCCGGAAAAATAGACGCAGCATTATAGCGGCATCGCTGGAATGAGTCGAGGATGCTAACTCACCACTTTTTAACAGTTTTGTTGATTTTTTGCGCTGGGGATCGCGTTTATGTATAAATCGAAAAGAAAAACGGCCCGCAGGCCGTTTTATTTATAAAGGTTTAAGCGAGGGTTCCGGCACCGCGGCAGTTCGGTGAAGCGAGTACAGTATCCTGTAAGCCTTCCCACTCTTTTACTGTGTAAGTGTGTAACGCCAAGGCATGCACGCTGCCTGCCAGTTCTACAGTCAGTTCTCCGTAAATAGCACGGTGACGAGCCAGAAAACGTTGCCCAGTAAAACAATCACTTACTATCACCACTTTAAAATGGCTTTCAGAACCGGCAGGAACATTGTGTCGATAACTTTCGTCGTGCACTTCCAGATGAGCCGGCTCAAAGGCCAGGCGCAGCTTTTCTTCTATTTGTTCGCGGATCATTGTTTTACTCCTCAATGGCGAGCGCTGTGCCCCATCTGTTTAAATATTAGTAGGTTTTTTGACGCAATATGTAGCGAAGCGCGGAAATATTCTGATAGCACTTTCCGAACACTGGCATCTTAACCCGTCTCGATTGATGCTCAAATGGCTGCAACATCTAAAACGCTGAAAAAAGCCTTTACAATCAATTTCCCCTGATGCGGGGCTTTTTTCACTGCCGCGCAATGCTATGATGACGACAGTTTTTGCAAACCAACCCACTATGCTAACGAGAACAAGTATGTTGAAAAAACTGTTATTCCCGCTGTTGGCTGCGTTTATATTGGCCGGCTGTGCATCCAGCAATAATACATTAACTATCCAACCTAAAATTGAGCTGCCGCAGCAAGATCCAAGCCTGATGGGTGTCACTGTGAGCATTAACGGTGCCGATCAGCGTAGCGATCAGGCATTGGCGAAAGTGAATCGTGATGGACAACTCGTCACGTTGACGCCTTCGCGCGACCTACGTTTCCTGCTTCAGGAAGTGCTTGAGAAGCAAATGACCGCGCGCGGTTATATGGTGGGCCCTAACGGCGCCGTTGATCTGCAAATCGTTGTCAACAATCTCTATGCCGATGTAACGCAAGGTAACGTGCGCTACAGCATTACAACTAAAGCCGATATTTCTATCATCGCCACCGCGAAAAACGGCAACAAGCAAGTTAAAAACTATCGCCAGACTTACAGTGTGGAAGGTGCCTTCAGTGCGAACAATCAGAAGATCACCAACGCTGTAAACTCAACCATGAGCGATGTCATTGCTGATATGGCGCAAGATACCAGCGTGAATAACTTCATCAAGCAAAACGCGCGTTAATTAAACCTGTTTTTCCCCTGCCCGGCACCGCGTCGGGCATCTCCTCAAGGTCAGCATGAATCACTATCTCCGCATCTTTACCCAAAAAAATGCCGCCGTCTTACTGCTGCTCGGCTTTGCGTCCGGTCTGCCGTTAGCATTAACTGCAGGTACGTTACAGGCATGGATGACGGTAGAAAATGTTGACCTGAAAACGATCGGTTTCTTTTCTTTGGTAGGCCAGGCTTACGTCTTTAAATTCCTCTGGTCACCCATGATGGATCGCTTTACGCCGCCATTCCTTGGCCGCCGTCGTGGCTGGCTGCTGGTAACGCAAGTCGCGTTAATTGCAGGCATTATCGCGATGGGGTTCATGCAGCCCAGTCGAGATTTAACGTTGATGGCTGCGCTTGCGGTACTGGTTGCCTTTTGCTCAGCATCACAAGATATTGTTTTTGATGCCTGGAAAACGGATATTTTGCCGGCCGAAGAGCGAGGCAGTGGTGCAGCCATCACTGTTCTGGGTTATCGCCTGGCGATGCTGATTTCGGGTGGGCTGGCGTTGTGGCTCGCAGACCGTTATTTAGGCTGGCAGATGACCTATTGGCTGATGGCGTTGATGATGGTGCCGGGCATTATCGCAACGTTTCTGGCTAAAGAACCCGATACGCTTATCTCAACACCCCACTCCTTGCGTCAGGCCGTTATCGACCCGCTAAGAGATTTCTTTCAGCGTAATAATGCCTGGCTGCTGATCACGCTGATCATCCTGTATAAGCTCGGTGATGCCTTTGCTGCCTCACTAACCACAACGTTCCTGATCCGCGGTGTCGGCTTTAATGCTGGAGATGTTGGCTTAGTGAACAAAACGCTCGGCCTGATTGCGACCATTATTGGAGCATTGTATGGCGGCGTGCTCATGCAGCGTCTGAGCCTGTTCCGGGCGCTGATGCTCTTCGGATTGCTGCAGGCAGTATCCAATTTTGGCTATTGGTTATTAGCCATTACCGATCAGCGTTTGTGGAGTATGGCCAGCGCAGTATTTGTTGAGAATCTGTGCGGCGGCATGGGAACGGCAGCGTTTGTCGCACTGCTAATGACACTGTGCAATCGCTCTTTTTCCGCTACCCAATTTGCGCTGCTCTCTGCATTGTCTGCTGTTGGCCGGGTTTACGTCGGTCCAGCGGCTGGCTGGCTGGTCGAACTTTGGGGCTGGCCAACCTTTTACGCTTTTACCGTGCTAGCCGCTCTGCCAGGATTGCTGCTGTTGACCCTTTGCCGCCAAACTCTGGATGCAATGCAAAATAGCGGTGAGTTTTTACCGCGCACCTTATATCGCAAAGGTTATCGCTGGACGCGCCGTTTGTTTACAGCAGGATGCCTGGTTATCGCACTCTGGTTGTGTACGCTGGCATTAAAAGGAGCAGGTTTTGAAGGCTTCCCAGACCTTTTACCTCACCTGTTTGAACTCGGGATCGTACTGGCACTACTGGGCGTCATGGGTGGCGTTATTTTGGATTACTGGTCAATGAAAAAAACGCCAAATCCTGAAACCACTTTTAAGTAAAGTACGCATAATTTCTGCCGATATTGGCTTATTCCTCATCAAAACCTGCAGGCGTGCTATTTTATCAACGCGTGTTATTTTTTGAAGGAGGAATTCTGGATGAAAATAATATAGCTAAGGGATATTAAAAACCGGGACGCAATTATCTTGTATTAAAGTTATCTCGAAAATGATACAGAATTGTTAAACAGTTGAGTAATTAAAGTAAGGGTTATTCCTTTCCCTGTTTTTTTTACGGTTACTTCCATCGCTTTTTGTTATATTGGAGCCAACTGCTTGTCTGCGTTAATAATTTGTCACCCCAAGCAACATCTGTGACACCCTTAGCAAAAGGTGTCAACACGCATCTGACACATCCTTAAGCTGGTTTACACTGCATAAACCTTCCCGTAAAATGCGCGCACACTTAAACGACAATAGAGCCCTTTGTCATTGAGGTCGTTAAATGAGACTCAGTAAATACAATAAAAGTTTGGGGATTTTGTCATTAATTGCAGGCACTTTATTAATGAGTGGCTGTGATAGTGCATTGTTAAATCCCAAAGGACAGGTTGCACTGGAGCAACGTTCGCTGATACTGACTGCCTTTGGCCTGATGTTGATCGTCGTTATCCCCGCAGTCTTGATGGCAGTGGTGTTTGCCTGGAAATATCGGGCTTCCAACACTAACGCGAAGTACAGCCCTAACTGGTCACACTCTAATAAAGTGGAAGCCGTGGTTTGGACCATTCCGATCCTGATCATTGTTTTCCTGAGCGTGTTGACCTGGAAATCAACCCACGCACTCGAACCAAGCAAACCGCTGGAATCGGATGTCAAACCGGTTGAGATCGATGTGGTTGCGCTGGACTGGAAATGGTTGTTCATTTACCCGGAACAGGGTATTGCGACGGTAAACCAGATTGCCTTCCCGGCAAACACGCCAGTGAACTTTAAAATCACCTCTAATTCCGTCATGAATTCTTTCTTTATTCCGACACTCGGAAGCCAGATTTACGCGATGGCTGGCATGCAGACTAAATTGCATCTGATTGCCAACGAGCCGGGAATTTTCGACGGTATCTCTGCGAACTTTAGTGGTCGTGGTTTCTCTGGCATGAAGTTCAAAGCCATTGCAACCAAAGACGATGCGGAATTCCAGCAGTGGGTGGCCAAAGTTAAAGCGGCCCCTAACACGCTGACTACTATGGATGATTTCGAGAAAGTAGCTGTGCCAAGCGAAAATCACCCGGTGGAATATTTCTCTACAGCAAATCCTGAACTGTTCTTGCAGGTTATCAACAAGTTCAAGATGAGCCACGGAAAAATGGACATGCCTAAGCACGAAGGTATGGACATGAGTCATGCCGCTTCCGCGGGAGCCGAGGAATAATACGATGTTCGGAAAATTAACACTGGATGCAGTGCCGTACCATGAACCGATTATCATGGTTACGGTCGCCGGTATCATTTTAGGTGGTCTAGCACTTGTTGCAGCCCTAACCTATTTTGGTAAATGGCAATATCTGTGGTCTGAATGGCTGACGTCTATCGACCACAAACGACTGGGTATCATGTACATCATCATGGCATTTGTCATGCTGCTGCGTGGCTTTGCTGATGCAATCATGATGCGTACCCAACAGGTGATGGCTTCGGCCGGTGAAGCAGGCATTCTACCGCCGCATCACTACGACCAGATCTTTACCGCGCACGGCGTGATTATGATCTTCTTCGTGGCGATGCCTTTCGTAGTTGGCCTGATGAACATCGCCGTTCCGTTGCAGATTGGTGCACGTGACGTTGCGTTCCCGTTCCTGAACAACCTGAGCTTCTGGTTTACTGCGATCGGTGTGATCCTGGTTAACTTGTCGCTGGGTGTGGGCGAGTTCGCGCAGACCGGTTGGTTGGCTTATCCGCCACTATCCGGCGCGGAGTACAGTCCCGGCGTCGGGGTCGATTACTGGATATGGAGTCTCCAACTCTCTGGTATCGGTACGACCTTAACCGGTATTAACTTCTTCGTAACCATTCTGAAGATGCGCGCACCAGGCATGAGCCTGTTCAAAATGCCGGTATTTACCTGGACCGCACTTTGCACCAACGTCCTGATCATCGCTGCGTTCCCGGTTCTGACCGTTACGCTGGCGCTGTTGACACTTGATCGTTACCTCGGTTTCCATTTCTTCACCAATGAAATGGGCGGGAATATGATGATGTACGTCAACCTGATCTGGGTTTGGGGTCATCCGGAAGTGTACATCCTGGTTCTGCCCGTCTTCGGTGTGTTCGCTGAAATCACGGCGACCTTCTCGAAGAAGCGTCTGTTTGGTTACACCTCTCTGGTTTGGGCGACCATCGCCATTACCGTATTGTCGTTCATCGTTTGGCTGCACCACTTCTTCACCATGGGTGCGGGCGCTAACGTAAACGCCTTCTTCGGTATCATGACGATGATTATCGCAATCCCGACCGGGGTTAAAATCTTTAACTGGCTGTTCACCATGTATCAGGGCCGCATTGAGATGCACTCTGCCATGCTGTGGACTGTTGGCTTCCTGGTCACCTTCTCTGTAGGTGGTATGACCGGCGTTCTGCTGGCCGTTCCGGGTGCTGACTTTATTCTGCATAACAGCCTGTTCCTGATTGCACACTTCCATAACGTTATTATCGGTGGTGTGGTGTTCGGTTGTATGGCTGGCGTGACCTACTGGTTCCCGAAAGCTTTCGGCTTTACCCTGAACGAAACCTGGGGCAAACGCGCTTTCTGGTTCTGGATCATCGGCTTCTTTGTTGCCTTTATGCCGCTGTACGCACTGGGCTTCATGGGTATGACTCGTCGTATCAGCCAGGATATCGATCCACAGTTCCATTCACTGCTGGTTGTTGCAGCGTGCGGTGCTGGCCTGATTGCAATGGGTATTATTTGCCAACTGACCATGTTCTACGTCTCTGTACGTGACCGTGAGCAGAACCGCGATCTGACGGGTGACCCATGGGGCGGCCGTACGCTGGAGTGGTCAACCTCTTCACCACCGCCGTTCTACAACTTTGCTGTTATCCCGCATGTGCATGAACGTGACGCTTTCTGGGAAATGAAAGAGAAAGGCGAAGCGTACAAGCAGCCGGAGAAATATGAAGAAATTCATATGCCGAAAAACAGCGGTGCTGCGATTGTTATCGCCGCCTTCGGTACCATCTTTGGTTTCGCGCTGATCTGGCATATCTGGTGGCTGGTGGGGCTCTCTTTCCTCGGCATGATCGTTTCCTGGATCGTGAAGAGCTTCGACGAAGACGTGGATTACTACGTTCCGGTTGCCGAAGTCGAGAAGATTGAGAAGCAGCACTTTGACGAAATCAGCAAAGCAGGTCTGAAATAATGTCAACTGAAACTCTGACTAAACACCACCACGACGCCCATGCGGAGCATGGGCATCACGATGCAGGAGCCAATAAAGTCTTTGGTTTCTGGATCTACCTGATGAGTGACTGCATTATCTTCGCAACCTTGTTTGCGACCTATGCAGTTATGGTCAATAACACTGCCGGTGGCCCGGCAGGTAAAGATATCTTTGAACTGCCGTTTGTTCTGGTAGAAACCGCACTGCTGTTGTTGAGCTCCATCACCTACGGCATGGCTGTTATCTCCATGAACAAGGAAAACAAAGGCGCCGTTATCGGTTGGCTGGCGTTGACCTTCCTGTTCGGTCTTGGCTTCATCGGTATGGAAATCTATGAATTCCATCATCTGATTGTTGAAGGTTACGGCCCGGATCGCAGTGGTTTCCTGTCTGGCTTCTTTACGCTGGTGGGGACGCACGGTCTGCACGTGACTTCAGGTTTGATCTGGATGTTGTTGTTGATGTTCCAGATCTCCAAGCGCGGTCTGAGCGCCACTAACCGCACGCGTATCATGTGTCTGAGCCTGTTCTGGCACTTCCTGGACGTGGTTTGGATTTGCGTCTTTACCGTTGTTTATCTGATGGGAGCCATGTAATGAGTCATTCTGTTAACGAACATGGTGCATCACACGGTAGCGTGAAGTCATACATGATCGGTTTCATCCTTTCTATCATCCTGACCGGTATTCCGTTCTGGATGGTAATGGATGGCAGTGCATCTCACGGTACCATTCTCGGTGTAGTTCTGGTGTGTGCGATAATTCAGGTGCTGGTTCACCTGGTTTACTTCCTGCACTTAGACAGCAAATCTGAGGGTGGCTGGAACATGGTGGCCATTGTCTTCTCGGCGATCATTATCCTGATTGTCGTTGTAGGCTCGCTGTGGATTATGTGGAACCTCAACTACAACATGATGGCCCACTAAAGAGTCGCTCGTAATGATTAAGCAATACCTGCAAGTAACAAAACCAGGAATTATTTTCGGGAATTTAATTTCTGTCATTGGCGGATTTCTGCTGGCATCTAAAGGCAGCATTGATTACGCCCTGTTTCTCACCTCGCTGGTTGGCGTGTCATTGGTAGTGGCTTCAGGTTGTGTTTTTAACAACGTGATTGACCGCGACATTGACATCAAGATGGAGAGAACCAGGAATCGAGTGCTGGTTAAAGGCCTCATTTCCGCGAAAGTAAGCCTGTGTTATGCCACTACGCTGGGTATTGCTGGCTTTGCGTTGCTCTATTTCGGTGCTAACCCGCTGGCCATGTGGCTGGCGGTAATGGGCTTCGTCGTATACGTCGGCATTTATAGCCTCTATATGAAGCGCAATTCGGTCTATGGCACGCTGATTGGTAGTCTTTCTGGCGCAGCGCCGCCGGTGATTGGCTACTGTGCAGTGACCAATGAGTTTGATGCTGGCGCGCTGATCCTTCTGGCAATCTTTAGCCTGTGGCAGATGCCGCACTCGTACGCGATTGCGATCTTCCGCTTCAAAGATTACCAGGCAGCGAACATTCCGGTTTTACCGGTAGTAAAAGGCATCTCCGTGGCAAAAAATCATATTACGCTCTACATTCTGGCGTTCATGATTGCCACCTTGATGCTGACGCTGGGCGGTTATGCTGGCTACAAATATCTGGTGGTTGCTGCGGCAGTAAGCGTGTGGTGGTTGGGCATGGCGTTATCAGGTTACAAAACCTCAAACGATCGCGTTTGGGCACGTAAACTGTTCGTCTTCTCTATCGTTGCCATCACCGCGCTGAGCGTGATGATGTCGGTTGATTCAATGGGACCGGCGTCAAAAGACCTGCTGACTTACGTGTGGTAATCAGCACCGCAACAGTATGACAAGGGCGCGATTTCGCGCCCTTTCTTTTTGTTACCCTTACTTAAAAACTATTGTTTTACCCGCCCTGCCCCGCTCCTTAGAATGATTGCAGCACATTAACAGAGGTTGGAATGAACGATAATAAAATGACTCCAGTGGAGCTGCGCGCCACATGGGGCCTTGGCACTGTCTTTTCCTTGCGTATGCTGGGAATGTTTATGGTCCTGCCGGTACTAACAACGTATGGCATGGCATTACAGGGCGCGAGTGAAACGCTAATTGGCTTGGCGATTGGTATCTATGGTCTGGCTCAGGCTATTTTTCAAATTCCCTTCGGTTTGCTTTCTGATCGTATTGGACGTAAGCCGTTAATCGTTGGCGGTCTGTTGCTGTTTGTTTTAGGCAGCGTTATCGCAGCTTGCAGTGATTCCATTTGGGGCATCATTTTAGGTCGCGCTTTACAAGGTTCCGGTGCGATTGCTGCTGCGGTAATGGCGCTGTTGTCCGACCTAACGCGGGAGCAGAATCGCACGAAGGCTATGGCGTTTATCGGCATTAGCTTCGGCGTTACCTTTGCCATTGCGATGGTGCTAGGTCCCATCATTACTCACGCTTTGGGGCTGCACGCCCTGTTCTGGATGATTGCTATCCTCGCGTCACTTGGCATTGCCATTACGTTACTCGTGGTGCCTTCTACTACCCATCATGTGTTGAATCGCGAATCGGGCATGGTGAAAGGCAGCTTCAGCAAAGTCATGGCTAACTCGCGCCTGCTGAAATTGAATTTTGGCATTTTTTGCCTGCATGTTTTGTTGATGTCGAGTTTTGTCGCGTTACCCGGGCAATTTGAGCAAGCAGGTTTCCCGGCGGCAGAGCATTGGAAAGTCTATCTGATCACCATGCTTATTGCCTTTGCAGGCGTTATTCCGTTCATCATTTATGCGGAAGTTAAACGCCGCATGAAGCGCGTTTTTGTGGGTTGCGTCGGTATGATTGTGGTGGCTGAAATCGTGCTATGGGGCGCAGAAGGCCACTTCTGGACCCTGGTCATTGGTGTGCAGCTTTTCTTCTTTGCCTTTAACCTGATGGAAGCGATTTTGCCTTCTTTGGTAAGCAAAGAATCGCCCGCAGGTTACAAAGGCACCGCCATGGGACTTTACTCCACCAGCCAGTTCCTCGGTGTCGCCATTGGCGGCAGCATGGGCGGTTGGGTGTTTGGGCATTTTGATGCGCAGACGGTGTTTTTAGTGACCGCCATGCTGGCTACCGTTTGGCTGTTTGTTAGCATGACGATGCAGGAGCCGCCTTATGTCAGCAGCCTACGAATCGTCTTGAGCGATGCCGTGTTAGCCGCACCGAATCTGGAAAAGCGCCTCAAAGCACAGCCTGGCGTTTCCTCCGTATTTATCGTGCCTGAAGAGAAAAGCGCCTACATCAAGATTGACAGCAAAGTCACCAGTCGAGTTGAGCTTGAAGCGCTCATCGCCAGCAATTAATGCAAAACCCGGCTTTCGCCGGGTTTGTCTTTTACCGCGACAATACCCGCTTAAGTTGTGTATACACTCAAAGAGATACGGATATTGACTCGCGACTCCATTACGATAATTACCTTACCGTTTGCAGCATGTTAAAAAAGTCACGCTGCGCACGCAATCAGATGATTAATCGCGGAAGTTTTTAAACTGGAACGGCTGCCCCAGATTACCACCACGGACTACTGCCATTGCCCCCTGTAAATCATCACGTGACTTACCGGTGACACGCAGCGCTTCACCTTGAATCTGCGTTTGCACCTTCAGCTTGCTGTCTTTGATCAGCTTCACCAATTTTTTCGCTACGTCAGATTCAATGCCTTTTTTCATTTTGGCATCCAGACTCCAGCTTTTTCCGCTGTGCTCAATCTCTTCAGGAACTTCTAACGCTGCTCCCTCAATGCCGCGCTTAAGCATTTTCTCGCGCAAAATGTCTACCAACTGCTTGACCTGAAAATCAGATTCACTGAGCACTTTGATGGTTTCATTCTTTTCGTTGAGCTCATAGCTGGCGCTCACGTTGCGGAAATCGAAGCGAGTAGACAATTCACGGTTGGCATTATCTACCGCATTGCGAACTTCCTGCATGTCGACTTCTGAAACGATATCGAAAGATGGCATCTCTTCTTCTCCTGACACTAAAGTGGCATGCATAATACCCGTCTAAGGGCGCTAAATAAAATCACGCGACACACAAAGCTATACTTATGTGTGTCAGTAAATAATAAAACGATAAGCCCGCCAGCGGGAGGCAGTATGAAAATTACCGTGTTAGGGTGCGGCGCAATAGGTCAGATTTGGCTCTCCGCGCTTGCACGCCAGGGACACGACGTTCAAGGTTGGCTTCGTGTGCCGCAGCCTTATTGCTCGGCAAATGTCGTCGATCCTCAAGGCAACGTTTCCAACAAAACCTTTATCGCCAACGATCCGCTGTTTCTGGCTGAGAGCCAGTTATTGCTGGTCACGCTCAAGGCAACGCAGGTCTCACCGGCCGTAAAAAATCTCGAAAGCGTGCTGCCAGACGATTGCCCTATTCTATTGTTACATAACGGGATGGGCACGCTGGAAGAGCTAAAAGGAATGACGCAACCGCTGTTGCGCGGCATCACGACTCACGCTGCGATGCGTGATGGCACGGTGATTAAACACGTCGCCAACGGCATAACGCATATCGGCCCGGGTAATCGCAAAAGTGCGCTTTACAGCAACATTGCCGATACCCTGCACCACGCATTACCGGATGTGGCCTGGCATGACAACATCCGCGCCGCCTGTTGGCGCAAGCTGGCGGTTAACTGCATCATTAATCCGCTTACCGTGGAATATGATTGCCAAAACGGTGCGCTGCGTGCGCACGCTGCACAGATCGAAATCTTAAGTGAAGAGATCAGTTGGGTGATGGAGCGCGAAGGTCAAAGCATCCCCAGTGATAATTTAAAAGAGATTGTGTTCGATGTGATTGAAAGCACCGCAGCCAACACGTCCTCCATGTTACAGGATGTGCGTGCCCAGCGGCTGACAGAGATCGATTACATCACCGGATTCCTGCTGCGCCGTGCTCGCGCGCATGGTCTGGCGCTGCCGGAAAATACCCGTTTGTTTGAACTGATTAAACGCAAGGAGTTACATTATGACCGCGAACGCATCGGTGCTGGTTTGCCTGGCACATGGCAGTGAAGAGACCGAAGCGGTCACCACCATCGATTTACTGGTGCGCGGCGGCTTGAAAGTCATCACTGCCAGCGTAGAAAGCGATGGCGCGCTTGAGATTGTTTGTTCGCGTGGCGTGCGTCTGTTAGCGGATGCGCCTTTAGTGGAAGTGGCAGACAACGACTATGCGGCAATTGTGTTGCCCGGCGGTCTCAAAGGTGCTGAAACCTTCCGCGACAGCCCGTTGTTAGTGGAAACCGTGCGCCAGTTTCATCTTTCCGAGCGTATTGTTGCAGCGATTTGTGCAGCAGCTGGCACAGTTTTAGTTCCACATGATCTCTTTCCAGTGGGCAATATGACCGGTTTTCCTGGCCTTAAATCCACCATCCCAGAAGAAAAGTGGATGGAGCGCCGCGTAGTATGGGATCCACGCGTTAACCTACTGACGAGCCAAGGGCCAGGCACGGCAATGGATTTTGCGTTGAAGCTGATTGATTTGTTGGTAGGAAAAGAGAAAGCGCGTGAAGTCGCTTCGCAGCTGGTATTAGCGGCTGGAATCTACAACTATCAGGAATTTGAATGATTAAAAAGGCGGCATCGCTGCCGCCTTGTTCGCTTAAGGTCGATAAACCTTTACGTTTTTAAAACCTTGCTCATGCAGATAAAGCGCCTGCAATCGACTCATCACACCGCGATCGCAATACAACAGCCAGGTTTTATTCTGATCAAGATTGCCAAACTGCGTGCTGAGCTTGTAGAACGGCATCGACTTCACTTCCGTTGCCGAAAGCTGTAGCGGTTTGTCTTCCTGTTCATCAATGGCGCGGATATCCAACACGATATCGTTAGTGCCTAATGACGCCACAGTTTCCACTTCCACCACCTCTTCTTCCGTTTGCTCCGCAATCTCGCGGATATCAACGTTAGTGGCTTCTTCAATCACCTGGTTCAGAATGTCGAAATTGAAATTGCGCTCTTCTGCTTCAATTTTCGATTTCACTGCTTTAACCGTTGGACTTTTGGAAATCACGCCGCAATATTCTGGCATGGTGCTGGCGAAATCTTCCGTACCGATTTCACGCGCAATTTTGATGATGTGCTCTTTGTCGTGCGAAATCAGCGGACGCAAAATCAAAGTATCTGAAGCGTTGTCAATCAAACGCAGGTTAGTCAGCGTCTGGCTGGAAACTTGTCCCAGCGCTTCTCCGGTCACCAACGCCTGAACGCCGTAGCGTTCAGCAATCTGCGAGGCGGCGCGAACCATCATGCGCTTCAGCACCACGCCCATTTGGCCGTCATCCACTTTTTCCAGAATTTCGCCGACAACGGGTTCAAAGTTGATTGCGACGAAACGCACGCGGTGCGAGCGACCGAAGCGGCTCCACAAGTAATAAGCCACCTGACGAACGCCAATTTCATGCGCTGCGCCGCCAAGGTTAAAGAAGCAATAATGTACGCGACTGCCGCGACGCATCAGCATGTAGCTGGAAACGCCAGAGTCGAAGCCGCCAGAGATCAGTGACAGCACATCTTCTTGCGTGCCGACCGGGAAACCACCCAAACCTTCGTAACGCGCAGTGACCAATGTCAGGCGATTCTCTTCAACTTCAAGATTTACCGTCACTTCAGGCTTGTTGAGCTGCACTTTTGCAGTCTCAATGTGCTGGTTCAGACCGCCACCAACATAACGCTCGACGTCTTGCGAACTGAAACTGTGCTTGCCGCGACGCTTCACGCGCACGCAGAAAGTTTTGTTTTCCAGGCTATCGCGATACTGCACCAGCGTCTGTTCGAAAATATTGTGGATGTCGGTATATTCACGGTCTTCGACTGCCAACACGTGATGAATACCTGGGATGCGCGTTAACTCATCGGCAATCGATGTCCGCAGCGACTCATCTTTTGAGCGCACTTCAATGTGATCCCAGTGACGTACCACCGCGATCTCTTCACTGACGGTTTTCAGAACGTTGCGAATATTACTGGCTAAAATCTTAATAAAGCGCAAGCGCACCGACTGACTTTTGATGGTGATTTCAGGAAATAACTTGATGATAAACTTCATGATGGCGACACAGCTTCGTTGGGCAAATAAGTGCTAAAACAGGCAGCACTTAGCTGGTAAAATCACAAAAATTGCGGGCTACGAGGCGCATCCGCATCCGAGGCGCGAGAGTATATCACCTTTGTCCGATGACTGCTTCTGCAACCGCCGCCACATTGATTATTTTGCTAATCATTTCGTCTCAGCTACCATGTCGGATTGCGAGATGATTCTTAACCGCGAGTCGACACCTAATTATGCCGAAAAAAGCCGAAAAGCCAGCCAGCTTCGAAACGTCATTGCAGCAGCTGGAACAGATTGTCAGCCGCCTGGAAAGTGGTGAGCTGCCGTTGGAAGAGGCGCTGAATGAGTTTGAGCGTGGCGTGCAGTTGGCACGTACCGGGCAGCAAACGCTGCAGCAAGCAGAACAGCGTGTGCGCATCTTACTGAGCGATGATAAAGACGCCGATCTCACCTCTTTCACGCCGGAAAACGACTAATGGATTTTGCCAACTTGCTCAGCGCTTATCACCAACAGGTGAATGCTGCGCTGACGCGCTTATTAGATCCACTCCCTTTTCAGAGTTCTCCTCTGGTGAATGCCATGCAATATGGGGCATTATTAGGCGGTAAACGTCTGCGCCCTTTTTTGGTCTACGCCACCGGCGAAATGCTTAATGCCGATCCAGTAAGCTTGGATATTCCCGCTGCGGCAGTTGAATGTATTCACGCGTACTCCCTGATTCATGACGATCTTCCTGCGATGGACGATGATGCGTTACGCCGTGGCCAACCCACCTGCCACATAAAATATGGTGAAGACACCGCCATCCTTGCAGGTGATGCATTACAAACACTGGCGTTCTCTATCCTGGCGGACCAGCCGATGCCTGGCGTGAGCGCAGAATATCGCCTCGCCATGATATCTGAACTGGCTAAAGCCAGCGGTGTAGCCGGAATGTGTGGTGGACAGGCGCTGGACTTGGCGGCGGAAGGAAAATCCGTTGATTTACCCCAGCTAGAGCAGATTCATCGCCATAAAACGGGCGCGCTGATCCGTGCTGCTGTTCGTCTGGGCGCGCTGGCTGCCGGGGAAAAAGGTCGTCTGGCGCTGCCGGTACTCGATCGCTACGCGGATGCGATTGGCCTCGCATTTCAGGTACAAGACGATATTCTCGATGTGATTGGGGATACCGCCGTGATTGGTAAACGTCAGGGCGCCGATCAAGATTTAGGTAAAAGCACCTATCCTTCATTGATGGGGCTGGATAATGCCCGCATAAAAGCCTGGGATTTGTATCAGGAAGCGCTTAGTGCGCTGGAAATTCTCGCCGCCCAATCCTATGACACCACAGCTTTGCAAGCGTTGGCGAGCTTCATAATTGAACGCGACAAATAACTTCCATAATGAGTCTCTGATGAGTTTTGATATTGCTAAATACCCGACACTGGCGCTAGCGGACACGGTTCAAGAGCTGCGCGCTCTGCCGAAAGAGAAATTGCCTGCGCTGTGTGATGAACTGCGTCAGTATCTGTTAGACAGCGTCAGCCGCTCCAGTGGCCACTTCGCTTCAGGTTTGGGCGTCGTCGAGCTGACGGTGGCGCTGCATTACGTCTATAACACGCCGTTTGATCATCTGGTGTGGGATGTAGGACATCAAGCCTATCCACACAAAATTCTGACCGGTCGCCGCGATCGTATTGGCACTATTCGTCAGAAAAATGGCGTGCACCCTTTTCCATGGCGCGGCGAGAGCGAATATGACGTGCTGAGCGTGGGCCACTCGTCTACCTCAATCAGCGCCGGTCTTGGCATGGCTGCTGCAGCCGAGCGAGAAGGCAAAGGTCGCCGCACCGCCTGCATTATCGGTGATGGCGCGATCACCGCAGGCATGGCTTTCGAAGCCATGAACCACGCAGGTGATATCAAGCCGGACATGCTGGTGATCCTTAACGACAACGAAATGTCGATCTCTGAAAACGTTGGTGCATTAAATAATCGCCTGGCGCAAATTCTTTCGGGTAAAACCTATGCGCGCCTGCGCGAAGGTGGAAAGCGCGTTTTAACCGGCCTGCCGCCCATCAAAGAGTTGGTAAGACGTACCGAAGAGCATCTGAAAGGCATGGTGGTACCAGGCACGCTGTTTGAAGAGTTGGGCTTTAACTATATTGGCCCGGTTGATGGCCACGATGTGCTAACCCTGGTAAATACGCTATCCAACATGCGCAGCCTGAAAGGGCCGCAGTTTCTGCACATCATGACCAAGAAAGGCAAAGGCTATGCGCCTGCCGAAGAAGATCCGATTACCTGGCATGCGGTACCTAAATTTGATCTGGCAAACGGCGCACTGCCGAAGAGTGCTGAGGGCTTACCGAGCTACTCAAAAATCTTTGGTAACTGGCTGTGTGAAATGGCGGCTGACGATCCAAAACTGATGGCGATCACGCCCGCTATGCGTGAAGGTTCGGGCATGGTGGGCTTCTCACGTGAATACCCAAATCAATACTTTGACGTAGCAATTGCTGAGCAGCATGCCGTGACGTTCGCAGCAGGTATGGCCATCGGCGGCTATAAGCCGATCGTCGCCATTTACTCCACTTTTTTGCAGCGCGCCTATGATCAGGTGATTCACGATGTGGCTATCCAGAAATTACCGGTGCTGTTTGCTATCGATCGCGGCGGCATTGTCGGTGCCGACGGACAAACGCATCAGGGCGCCTTTGACCTCGCCTATCTGCGCTGCGTCCCTGACATGGTGATCATGACGCCAAGCGATGAGAATGAGTGCCGCCAGATGCTCTATACCGGTTATCACTATCAGGATGGCCCGAGCGCGGTGCGCTACCCACGCGGGACGGGTGTAGGCACCGAATTAACACCGCTGAAAAGTTTGCCGCTCGGCAAAGGTGTTATCAAGCGTGAAGGCGAACAACTCGCCATCCTAAACTTTGGTACCTTGCTGCCTGAAGCTGCTGCTACCGCTGAGGCGCTCAACGCAACGTTGGTGGATATGCGCTTCGTGAAGCCGCTGGATGAAGCCTTAATTACAGAGCTGGCAGGTAAATACGAGGCATTGATTACGCTGGAAGAAGGTGCAATCAAAGGCGGCGCGGGCAGCGGCGTCAATGAGTACGTCATGGCTAAACGTCTGCGTGTACCGGTGTTGAATCTTGGCCTGCCTGATGAATTTATCCCGCAGGGTACGCAGGACGAAGTCCGTCACGATTACCAACTGGATGCAGAAGGTATCCAGCAGCAAATTGAGGCTTGGCTCGCACAGTAATCCCCTCACCTTTCGCTCCCCAACCGGGGGGCGAAACGCCTGCTATGCTTTATGATTCCCTCGAATCATCAGCGACTTTGCGCAGGAGCCATCATGAAAACCATCCAACTGGGTACCACCGATCTGCAGGTTTCGCGTCTTTGTCTGGGTTGCATGACCTTTGGTGAGCCGGATCGCGGCAAACACGCCTGGACGTTGCCAGAAGAGAGTAGCCGCCCGTTAATTCAGCAAGCGTTAGAGGCAGGAATTAATTTTTTCGATACTGCCAACAGCTATTCTGACGGCAGCAGTGAAGAGATCGTCGGCCGCGCTTTAAAAGCGTTTGCCCGCCGCGATGAGATCGTGGTCGCGACGAAAGTCTATTTTCCAATGAGTAATTTATCCCAAGGCTTGTCGCGCAAAAATATCCTGCAATCCATTGATGACAGCTTGAATCGTCTCGGCATGGACTATGTGGACCTACTGCAAATTCACCGCTGGGATTATGAAACGCCGCTGGAAGAGACGCTTGAGGCGTTAAATGATGTGGTGAAAGCCGGTAAAGCGCGTTACATCGGCGCATCTTCAATGCATGCCAATCAGTTTGCACTAGCGCTTGAGACGCAGGAACGCCATAGCTGGGCGCGTTTCGTTAGCATGCAGGATCAATATAATTTGATTCAGCGTGAAGAAGAAAATGAAATGCATCCATTATGTCTGGATAAAAACATTGCGGTGTTGCCGTGGAGTCCGCTGGCTCGCGGCAAGCTGACGCGTCCGTGGGGTGAAACCACAGCGCGATCGGTTTCTGATGAAGTGAGTAAAACGCTGTACAGCGCAACGGAAGAGAACGATGCTGAAATCGCGAAGCGGGTTGAAACCATTGCAGCGGATAAAGGCGTGAGTCGTGCGCAAGTTGCGCTGGCGTGGCTGTTGCATAAACCCGCCGTAACGGCACCGATTATTGGTGCATCACGTGCGCAGCAGTTGGACGATTTGGTCAAAGCAGTGGATGTTGAGCTCGATTCAACCGACATTGCTGAGCTTGAAAGTGTTTATCAGCCGCATCCGGCGGTGGGATTTGAGTAACAGCGGCTTCAATCTCAATGATTAACCGGTGTAGCACATCGGAGAATTCCCTCTCCTTTCGGAGAGGGAATGCGTCATTAAACAGCCAGCCAGTAATGGCCGACGCCAAACAATATCGCGGCTGAAATGACCCCAGCGATAATGTCATCGACCATAATGCCCATGCCGCCGTGTACATTGCGATCAAACCAGCGAATCGGCCAGGGTTTCCAAATATCGAAAATGCGGAACACGATAAAACCCGCTAAAACCCATTCCCAGCTGTTTACCGGAATGGCCATCAACGTAATCCACATGCCGATAAACTCATCCCAGACAATGCTGCCATGGTCGTGAACGCCCATATCTTTGGCTGTGCGGTGACAGAGATAAACACCGACACTGATTCCTAATAACACCACCAGTGAATAGATATCCTGTGGCAGATAGGTCATCAGAAACCAGAAAGGAATCGCAGCGACCGATCCCACCGTTCCTGGCATATAAGGGCTTAATCCACTGCCAAAACCCGTGGCTAACAGGTGCCACGGATTGCTCATCCGCAAACGGCTTTTTGCTACGTCTTTATCGAGCGTCAAAATGGTCAAATCCTTTATGACTGAATTTCGCAGGCTTGCCGTTATCCAGCAGCGTTAAACCTTCTGATTCTGGCGCAATCTGACCGATGCAGGTAAAAGGTACGCCAAGATGGCCGAGCGCCACATCCAGCGCCCCGCGATGCACTTCCGGCACGGTAAAGCAAAGTTCATAATCTTCACCACCGCTTAATGCCCAGCGTAAAACTTCTTCCGGCTCGAAATGATCGCGCAGCGCAGGCGACAAAGGCAATGCGTCCAGATTGATGCGTGCACCGCAGCCGCTGGCTTTTAAAACGTGGCCGAGATCGGAGATCAAACCATCAGAGAGATCGATAGCCGATGATGCCAAAGAACGCAGCGCCTGTCCTTGCAGGATGCGCGGCATTGGGCGCAAGTGACGCTTGATGAGCGCTTCATGAACCGCCGGATCGTTGATACGTTTACGATGCTGTAACAACGCCAGTCCCGCCGCGCTGTCGCCCAAGGTGCCGGTAACAAAAATCCAGTCGCCAGGTTTAGCACCGGAACGTTTCAAGGCGCGGCCTTGCGGCACCAGACCATGAATACCCAGCGTCAGGCTAAGTGGTCCGCGCGTAGTGTCGCCGCCCACAAGCTGCATATCGTAATATTCCAGCAGCTCAAACAGGCTTTCACTGAATGCTGCCAGCCAGGTTTCGTCGACTTCAGGCAAGGTCATTGCCAGCGTCAGCCAGGCGGGATCCGCACCCATTGCGGCGAGATCGCTGAGGTTAACGGCCAGCGCTTTGTAGCCTAAATCGGCGGGATGGATATCACGAAGGAAGTGTATGCCAGCCACCAACGTATCGGTGCTGATCGCCAGCGTCTGTTTTTCTGGCACGCTCAGAAGCGCACAATCATCACCAATGCCGGTTTCGACATCACGGCGGCTGCGCGTTCTGCGATTGAAGTAGCGTGCGATGAGTTCAAATTCACCACAAGACATAGTTGCGTTCCGCTTAACCAATAATGAAAAAAGGCCGGCAAGCCGGCCTTTTTATTTACTTACGATTGGGTCGAATCTGTGGACCCGCTTTATCCAGCACGCCGTTGACAAACTTGTGGCTGTCTTCTGCGCCAAACACTTTCGCCAGCTCAATACCTTCATTGATGGCTACTTTATAAGGCACATCAGCACGCTTGCTCAGTTCATACAGCGAGATACGCAGCACAGCTCTTTCTACCTGGCCCAGCTCTTCCAGCTGACGCGACAGGTAAGGTTTCATCAGACCATCCAGATACGCGCTGTTGGTCGCCACACCGGACAGCAGTTCGCGGAAATAAGAAATATCGACGTCTTTGACGTCTTGTTCCGCCAGAAACTGGTATTCCACATCGGCAATGTCGTTGTTAGACAACTGCCAGGAGTAAAGCGCCTGGACAGCGCACTCACGGGCGCGACGACGAGCAGCAGGTTTCACAAAATTCCCCTTACAAAAATCAGGCTTTGATGGCTTTCAATACGTTAATCATTTCGAGCGCGGTCAAGGCTGCTTCTGCACCCTTATTACCGGCTTTGGTACCAGCACGCTCAATGGCCTGCTCGATATTTTCGGTGGTCAGCACGCCGAACGCGACAGGAATCTCGCTGTTCATTGCAACGCTGGCGATACCGGAGCTGGCTTCACCTGCAACATATTCGAAATGTGCAGTGCCACCACGAATGACAGTGCCCAAGGCGATCACGGCATCATATTTGCCTGTTTTCGTCAACGCACGTGCTGCCAGTGGCAGTTCATAAGCGCCGGGAACCCAAACAACGGTGATGTTCTCATCTTTGACCTGACCGATACGCTTCAGAGCGTCGATCGCGCCATCCAGCAGGCTGTCATTAATGAAGTTGTTAAAACGCGCGATAACGATGGCAACATTGGCCTCAGGCGTAGCAACAGCAGCTTCGATAACTTTCATACTTATCCTTTCAGGGGGTTTGTTTGGCCCCGCGCAGGGGGGCGGATTCTATCATACTCTTCGGCGGCTTGCTCTCGCTTTTCCGCCTGCATTATTGCGGTGTCAAGGTCAGACGCAAATCCGTGCCGACCTGACGGACATCGCTGAATGAAAAGCTTGGTGCATCAGCAAGTTGCTGTAAACCGGGCAGCTGACACAAGCCGCGTCCCTCATCACCTAAAAGCTTAGGCGCGACATACACAATCAACTCATCAACCAAGCCAATTTGCAGTAGCGCACCGGCCAGGGACGCGCCGGCTTCAACCCAAACGCTGTTAATCTGTCGCTTGCCAAGCAGCATCATCATGGCGACCAGATCCAACTGCTGTTCACGCAGCGGCACGCCAATTTGCGTGACGCCTTCGGGCCAGGTTTGCTGATCGGCCGTTTGGCGCATCAGCCACGTTTCGCCCGGCTGCGTAATCAACTTGTGGTGCGGTGTAACGCGATTTTGACTATCCACGATCACGCGTATCGGCTGACGTAGTGTACTTTCATCCAGTAATGACTGGGTATCTGCATTCAGTTCTGACCAACGCACCGTCAGTGACGGATCATCCGCTAACACGGTGGCGCTGCTGCTGAGAATAGCGGAGCTTTGCGCTCGCAGTCTTTGCACATCGCGCCTTGCTGCGGCAGAGGTAATCCATTGGCTTTCACCGCTCGCCATCGCGGTGCGGCCATCCAGCGAAGCGCCTAATTTGAGTTGCACCCACGGAAAACCGGTGCGCATGCGTTTCAGGAAACCGCGATTGAGCGCTTCGGCTTCGCTCATCATCAGACCGTGGCTGACGTCAATTCCCGCCTGGCTCAAGCGATGTAAACCGCGCCCTGCCACCTGCGGATTCGGATCTTGCATCGCTGCCACCACGCGGCTGACGCCTGCGGCAATCAGCGCATCGCAACAAGGTGGCGTACGGCCATGATGGCTGCAAGGTTCTAGCGTGACGTAAGCTGTCGCGCCGCGAGCGCGATCACCGGCCATGCGCAACGCATGGACTTCAGCATGGGGTTCACCGGCTCGTTGATGCCAGCCTTCACCCACGATTTCACCATCACGGACAATAACGCACCCTACATTGGGATTCGGTGTCGTGGTAAAACGACCGCGCCGCGCCAGTTCCAGCGCACGCGCCATATAGCGTTCATCGGTCATGGTTTAATCCTGTAAGCGGGCGATCTCTTCGCCAAAATCACGAATATCCTCAAAACTGCGATACACCGAAGCAAAACGAATGTAGGCCACTTTATCGAGCTTTCTCAGCTCATCCATCACTAATGCGCCAATCATTTTGCTGGGGATTTCCCGTTCGCCAGTGGCACGCAGTTGGGTTTTGATATGGTTGACTGCACTCTCGACGGCGTCAGCGCTAACGGGCCGTTTTTCCAGCGCCTTCATCATGCCGCTGCTGAGCTTGTCTTCATTAAAGGGTTCACGCACGTCGTTGCTTTTCACTACACGCGGCATGACCAATTCGGCCACTTCAAATGTGGTGAAACGCTCATGGCACACCAAACACTGACGACGGCGACGCACCGACGATCCTTCACTAACCAGACGAGAATCAATCACTTTGGTGTCCACAGCGGAGCAGAATGGGCAATGCATGACGTTACCTGACGCGAGATAAATGGGCCATACAGTGTAGCGCGAACTGCATTTCAACAAAATCTATTCCCGTGCCTTTCCATCGCCTGGCTCACAGCCAGACAACGCGTGCACCTTAGTTATTGAAAAACCACTACGCTTATAAAGCTGCCTTGCAGCACAAGACTACTAACAATCGGAGGTTTTATGGGTTTGTTTAATTTTGTGAAAGAGGCTGGTGAAAAGTTGTGGGATGCGGTGAGCGGCGGTCACGATGACGACCAAAACAAAAAACTTCAGGACCATATCAACAAATTAGGATTACCGGACAGCGATAAAGTCAATGTGCAGGTCAATGGCGATACCGTTACCGTAACCGGTGATGGCATTACTCAGGAGCTGAAAGAAAAAATCCTGGTAGCAGCCGGAAACGTAGCGGGTATCACCAAAGTTGAAGATAAGGTTACCGTAAGCGACAGCGCACCTGAAGCGGAGCTTTATACCGTGAAGAAAGGTGACACCTTGAGCGCGATTTCCAAACAGGTTTACGGAAATCCTAATGAATACAACAAGATTTTCGAAGCGAACAAGCCAATGCTGTCGCATCCTGATAAGATCTATCCAGGCCAGGTTTTACGAATTCCGAAATAACTGACAAGGATAAATTATGATCAGGACGGTTTGGGCGCCGATGGCGATGTCACTGGTATTTCTCAGCGGCTGTAGCAGCACGCCTTCTACGCCTAAAGTGAATAAGCTGCATCAGGAAGTGAGCCAGCTCAATCAGCAGATGCAGCATTTGACCTCACAGGCCAGCGCGCTGGAAATTCAGGGGCAACTCAATAGCCACTCACAGCAAGGCGCATGGTTAGTTCCGCAAGCGAATACGCCGGTAGAACTCCAGACGCAGCTCGGTACGCTCCGCTTGTCGCTGTCTCGGGTTGAAGGTGAAGCGAATGGTTCACGCGCGAATCTGAACATCCGTGCCACCGGCGATCAGCCGATCCCCGCTCTGCGCGCCACGGTTGTCTGGGGTGAATTGGATCCGGCTAGCGGAAAACCGCTCAACGCTGACAGCCTTAATCAAACCATTGACGTGCCAGCCGCGCTGTTGCCGCAAACGTCGGTTAGCGTGCCATTGCGTTTGAGTGGGATAACGCCTGATCAACTGGGTTATATCCGCGTGCACGATGTGGTGGGAGAAAGCGCCGCCCCAACCGTCTCTGCTGCGCAGTAAGCGCAAAAAAAATGGGCTGCCAGTTGGCAGCCCATTTCATTTTATTTGCCAGAATTACGGCAGAATTGAAGGCTGATCAGCGCCCTCTTTCTCTACTTTCTGTACCAGCATATGTTCGCGTTTCATACCCAGCTTCAGCGCCAGCGCTGAAGAGACATAAATCGACGAAACGGTACCAATCGTCACACCGATCAACATGGTCAGCGAGAAGCCTTTCAGCAACGCACCACCAAAGATGAACAGGATCAGGATCATCGCCAGCGTCGTCAGCGAGGTGATCAAGGTACGGCTCAGCGTTTGGGTCAGCGACACGTTAGTGATGTCGTAAGAAGAGCCGCGACGAATTTTGCGGAAGTTCTCACGGATACGGTCAGAAACCACGATTTTATCGTTGAGTGAGTAACCAATTACCGACATCAGCGACGCGACAATGGTCAGGTCGATTTCGATGTGGAACAGCGCCAGCAGGCCGCAGGTAATGATCACGTCATGCGCCAGCGCTAGCACGGTGCCCAGCGCCAAACGCCACTCAAAGCGAATACCGATATAGATCAGAATCGCGATCAGGGCCGAAAGCAGCGCCATCGCACCCGCTTGCGCTAAATCGCTGCCCACACTTGGGCCAACGAATTCGATACGCTTCACGGTGGCACTTTGCTGCGTGGTTTGGTTAATTACCGAGACCACTTTGTTACCTAACTCAGTGCCCGCCGGACCTGAAACGGGCGCCATGCGCACCATCACGTCACGGCTGCTACCGAAGTTCTGCACCAGCGGCTCATCAAAGCCCGCTTTCACCAAATCGCCACGCAGCACCTCGAGATCGGCGGGTTTCTCAAGGCTGATCTCAATAACCGTACCGCCGGTAAAATCGAGACCCCAGTTGAAACCACGCACGCCGACAATGGCAATCGCGGCAACAATCAGTAGCCCCGAAATGATGAAGGCCAGCGTATCCCAGCGCATAAAGTCAACGACTTTACGGCCGTGGTTCAACTGCTCAATAGAATAATCCTGTGCCACAACGCACTCCTCAAATAGACAGCTTGTTGATGCGTTTGCCACCGTAAACCAGGTTAACAATGGCACGGGTTCCAACAATCGCGGTGAACATGGAGGTGGCAATACCAATTGCTGTGGTAATTGCAAAACCTTTGATCGAACCGGTACCGACCGCGTAAAGAATGATAACTTTGATCAGCGTCGTTACGTTGGCATCGACAATACTTGAGAAGGCGCCTTTATAACCTTCATGAATTGCCTGCTGAACGGAACGCCCATTACGCAGCTCTTCTTTAATACGTTCGTTTATCAGAACGTTGGCATCAACGGCCACCGCCAGCGTCAACACGATACCGGCAATGCCTGGCATGGTTAACGTTGCACCCGGCAACAGCGACATAATGCCGACAATCAACACCAGGTTAACCAACAGTGCGCTGGTCGCAATCAAGCCGAATTTCTTGTAGAACACCACCATAAACAGAATGGAGGCAAGCAGGCCCCACAAGCAGGCTTCCAGACCCTGGGTAATATTTTGCTGACCCATGGTTGGACCGATAGTGCGCTCTTCAACAATCTGAATCGGCGCGATCAACGCACCGGCGCGCAGCAGCAGCGAGAGCTGACGTGCTTCGTTCGGGTTGTTGATACCCGTGATACGGAAGCTATTACCCAGGCGAGACTGGATATTAGCGACGTTAATCACCTCTTCCTGCTTCACCAGAATGGAACGCCCGTTTGCATCTTTTCTGCCGCTGTCTTTGTACTCCACGAACAAGGTCGCCATCGGTTTACCGATGTTGTCCTTGGTGAAGTTGGACATGATGTTACCGCCCGCGCCATCCAGTGAAATATTCACCTGAGGCTGGTTGTATTCATCCATGCTCGACGTCGAATCAGTGATGTGGTCACCCGTAAGAATCACGCGCTTGTACAGCACGACTGGCTGGCCATCACGCATGTCTTTAACTTCTGAATCACCCGGTACACGTCCGCTAGCCGCCGCACTTGGATCCACGCTGGTGTTCACTACGCGGAATTCCAGCGTTGCGGTTGCACCCAAAATTTCTTTGGCACGCGCAGTGTCCTGAATACCTGGCAGCTCAACCACGATGCGATCAGAACCTTGACGCTGTACCAGCGGCTCGGCAACACCCAGTTGGTTCACACGATTACGCAGGATAGTAATGTTCTGCTGAACAGCATATTCACGGGCTTCGCTGAGACGTGCATCGCTCATGGTGGCGCGCAATGAATCCGCCCCGCTGCTGTTGATCACCAGATCCTGATGACGTGAGCTTAACCAAGAGACGGCAGCATCGCGGCTTGCCGCGTCGCGGAAACGAATTTCCACACCGTAATTAGCGATTTTATTGACAGTGGTATAAGGAATGTTTTTTGTGCGCAGGTCGCTACGCAGCGTGTCGGCGTTCTGCTCTTGCAGTTTGCCTAATGCGGTATCCATATCCACTTCCATCAGGAAGTGCACGCCACCGCGCAGATCAAGGCCAAGTTTCATGGGCTCTGCTGAAAGCAGAGAGAGCCAACGTGGCGTAGCAGGGGCAAGGTTTAACGCAACAACATAGTTTTCGCCAAGCGCTTTCAGGATGGTTTCACGGGCGCGTAACTGCACGTCAGTGTTAGCAAAGCGTGCCGTGATAGCGCCATTTTCCAGCGCAACGGATTTGCTCTGAATATTATCTTGTTTTAATGCGGACTGAATCTGATCCAACGTTTGCTCACTGGCGGCGCTTCCGCGCGCACCAGTGATTTGAACGGCCGGATCCTCACCATACAGGTTGGGAAGTGCGTATAGCAGGCCGACAGCAATGACGACGACCAGCATGATGTACTTCCACAAAGGATAACGATTTAACACGGCAGTTCCCTTAGGGAAATAAAAATTACAGCGCCTTCATAGTACCTTTCGGCAGGACGGCAGCCACGAAATCACGTTTAACAACCACTTCATTCGTTTCATTCAACGCGATAGAAACGTAACCGGTTTCTGATACTTTCGTCACGCGGCCCACTAAACCACCGCTAGTCAGTACTTCATCACCCTTAGAGATAGAATCCATCAGCTTCTTGTGCTCTTTTGCACGTTTCTGCTGAGGACGCAGGATCATGAAATAGAAAATCAGGCCAAATACCACCAGCATGATCACCAGAGAATACGGACTTCCCTGAGACGGTGCGCCTGCTGCGGCCACGGCGTCAGAAATGAAAAAGCTCATTAAATTTCCCTCATTGATGAATTGTCAGACGTTAAAGGCGGAACTTCTTTGCCCGTCCGTTGGTAGAACTCGTTAACAAAGCGCTCTAATTTACCCTCTTCGATGGCTTGGCGTAAACCCGCCATCAGGCGCTGGTAATAGCGCAGATTGTGAATAGTATTCAGTCGCGCGCCCAGTATTTCGTTACAACGATCGAGATGATGCAAGTACGCACGGCTGTAATTGCGACAAGTGTAACAATCACACTCTGCATCCAGTGGCGAAACATCATCTTTGTGCTTGGCATTACGAATTTTTACCACGCCGTCGGTCACAAACAGATGACCATTACGCGCATTACGCGTTGGCATGACGCAATCGAACATATCGACACCGCGACGAACGCCTTCCACCAAATCTTCAGGCTTGCCGACGCCCATCAAATAACGCGGCTTATCGTGCGGAATTTGCGGACAAACGTGCTCAAGAATACGGTGCATGTCCTCTTTAGGCTCACCCACCGCCAGGCCGCCCACAGCGTACCCATCAAAGCCAATCTCTACCAGACCTTTCACCGAGACATCTCGTAAATCTTCGTAAACAGATCCCTGAATAATGCCAAACAGCGCATTTTTATTACCCAGGCTGTCGAAGCGGTCGCGGCTGCGTTTTGCCCAGCGCAAAGACATTTCCATTGAACGCTTGGCGTAGTCCCAATCAGCAGGATATGGCGTACATTCATCAAAGATCATCACGACATCAGAACCAAGGTCATGTTGAATCTCCATCGATTTTTCAGGATCGAGGAAAATTGCATCGCCATTGATCGGATTGCGGAAATGAACACCCGCTTCCGTGATTTTACGGATGTCGCCAAGGCTAAAGACCTGGAACCCGCCGGAATCGGTCAGGATTGGGCCTTTCCACTGCATAAAATCGTGCAGATCGCCATGCAGTTTCATGATCTCCTGACCCGGACGCAGCCAGAGATGGAAGGTATTGCCCAGAATGATCTGAGCGCCGGTTTCTTGCACTTCTTCCGGCGTCATTCCTTTTACTGTGCCGTAAGTCCCGACTGGCATAAACGCCGGGGTTTCTACCACACCGCGATCAAAAATCAGACGGCCACGGCGCGCGCGCCCGTCTGTGGTATCAAGTTCAAATTTCACAAAGCCTCCATCGGAGATACAGTCCGATGCTTATAACCGTCATACTTCAAACTGCCTGCGCGTTGGCTGCTCTTGTCCACCCGAATCACTGACCAGAGTAAGCTCATTGGGATGAACGCGTTTGCCGCTTTCAGGCAATTCGAATTATTTAGGTTATCGCTAATATAATCAGGCGCCGACGATCTCTTGCGGTGCCTGCGGGTTTTTGCTGATAAACATCGCATCGCCATAACTGAAGAAACGATATTGCTCAGCCACAGCAGCTTGATACGCTGCCATGGTGTGCTGATAGCCGGCAAAGGCCGAAACCAGCATAATCAGGGTCGATTCGGGCAGATGGAAATTGGTGATCAACGCGTCGATCACCTGATAGTGGTAGCCCGGATAGATAAAAATTTGGGTGTCGTCAAAGAAAGGGGCAATCAATGCCTCCTGGCTGGCTTTCGCCGCACTCTCCAACGAACGCACTGAAGTCGTGCCTACCGCCACAACTCTATTGCCGCGCGCTTTACACGCCAGCACCGCATCGACCACTTCTTGCGGTACTTCGGCGTATTCGGCGTGCATATGATGCTCTTCAATGGTTTCAACGCGCACCGGCTGGAAGGTTCCCGCGCCGACATGTAACGTAACGAAAGCCATTTCAACGCCCTTCTCTTTCAGCGCCTGAAGCAGCGGTTCGTCAAAATGCAAACCGGCGGTTGGCGCTGCTACCGCACCCGGACGTTCGCTGTAAACCGTTTGATAAAGTTCACGGTCTGCCTCTTCATCGGGACGATCAATATAAGGCGGCAGCGGCATATGCCCGACGCTGTTAAGAATGTCCAGCACGGCGCGGTCATCTTCAAAGACGATTTCAAACAGCGCATCATGGCGTGCCACCATAGTGGCTTTTACGCTTTCGTCATCGCCCAGCAGCAACTCTGCGCCCGGTTTAGGCGCTTTTGAGGCGCGTACATGTGCCAGCACGCGCTTGTCGTCGAGCATGCGCTCTACCAGCATTTCGATTTTGCCCCCGCTGGCTTTGCGACCAAAGACACGTGCAGGAATCACGCGGGTATTGTTGAATACCAGCAGATCACCGGGGTTGAGCTTATCCAGCACATCCGTAAATACGCCGTGCGTTAGTGCGCCACTTTGGCCATCCAGCGACAGCAAACGGCAACCGCTGCGCTGCGCCTGCGGGTAATGGGCGATAAGAGATTCGGGCAATTCAAAAGCAAAATCGGCGACACGCATGCAAGACTTCTTTCTCAGGCAAAAACAGGCGGCACAGTTTAGCGGAAAATCGACCAATTCTGAACAACTGGCTGCGCAAAGGCAGTTCAGCCTATAATGCGCCCATGAACTTTCTTGCTCATCTTCACCTCGCCCAGCTCGCCGACAGCTCGTTACTCGGCAATCTGATGGCTGATTTCGTTCGCGGAAACCCGCATCAGCACTGGCCAACGCCGGTCGCTGACGGCATTCTTATGCACCGTCGTCTAGACGTCATGACCGATTCGCTGCCAGAAGTCCGTGAAGCGCGTCAGCTGTTTCGCCCCGAAACCTATCGCGTTGCGCCAATTACTCTGGACGTGATTTGGGATCATTTTCTGGCGCGTCACTGGACCACGTTTCATACCACGCAGTCGCTGGCGCAATTTTCTGCCATCGCAGAAAAAGAGATTATGCCGCAGCTGGCGTCCACGCCTGATGAGTTTAAATCGCTAAACGCCGTGATGTGGCGTGAACGCTGGTTTGAGCATTATGCACAGCCCGCAAGGCTTGAACGCGTGCTGCATGGCATGGCGAGCCGGCGTCCACGCTTAGCTGCCCTGCGCGACTCCTATCAGGATTTTGTCGATCACTATCCGGCGCTAGAGAAACTTTTCTTTCAGTTTTACCCGCGCCTGATGGCGCTGGCACACCAGCGGCAACTTTAGAATTCGAGACCAATCCGTATAACGTTCCTGGGCTGAGCACCGTAATCTCTGCGGCGACTTTATTTGCGCTTCACCAGGGAAAATCATGCAGCAACATATTATCAGCTGGCTCAAAGAAGCTGGCCTCCAGCATTACACCGATACCGTCGCACTGTTAATTGTGCTGGCGACAATTATTCTTATCTCTGTTATTACCCACGTCATCCTTCATCGCACGCTGATGCCGTTGCTACGTAACCATGCTGAAAAAAGCAGCCGCCAGTGGCCAAAAGCCATGATTCATAATCGCCTGTTCAGCCGTTTTGTCTGGCTGATGCAAGGCGTGTTATTCAAACTGCAAACTGAACTCTTCTTGCATAACAGCGAGCAGGTTTACACCGCCATTATTGTGGTGGCACAAGTCTGGATGATGATTTTTGCGCTGCTGATGTTCTTCTCGCTGCTGGATATTTTGCAGCAGTTAAGCAGCAACAGCGCGCTAGCGCAGCAGATTCCCGTACGCGGCATTATTCAAACTCTGAAGCTTATCGCCGCTATTTTGATGATTATCATGGTAATTTCGCTGCTGTTAGGCAAATCGCCGGGCGTGCTAATCACGGGTTTAGGTGCCATGACCGCGGTGCTGATGCTGGTGTTTAAAGATCCGATTCTGGGATTAGTGGCGGGCATCCAGCTCTCTGCGAATAACATGCTGAAGCTGAATGACTGGCTGGAGATGCCGAAATATGGTGCTGACGGTGCCGTTATCGACATTAGCCTGACCACGGTGAAAGTGCGTAACTGGGATAACACCATTGTTACCATTCCAACCTACGCGTTGATTTCTGATTCGTTCAAAAACTGGCGCGGTATGTCAGAATCAGGCGGACGCCGCATCAAGCGCAGCATTCACATTGATACCACCAGCATCCTCTTTCTCGAGCAGGATGATGTGCAATCGCTGAAAAGCGCGCTTCTGTTGTCACCTTATCTGGAGAGTAAAACGCAGGAATTGATTTCCTATAACGCACAGTTAGGTTGCGATCTCACCTCGCCACTGAATGGTCGTCGTCTGACGAATGTTGGCACCTTCCGAGTCTGGCTTGAAAGCTGGTTGAAAACGCATCCGCAAATTCATAAAGGCATGACGCTAATGGTGCGCCAGCTGGCACCAGGCCAGGACGGTTTGCCGGTGGAAATTTATGTTTTTACCAACACCACGATTTGGCAAGAGTATGAAAATATTCAGTCAGATATTTTTGACCATGTTTTCGCTGTGCTGCCGACCTTCGGTCTGCGCGTTCATCAGGCGCCAACCGGCAATGATATGCGTATGATTGGTAAAGCTAACGCTTAATTGCCTTCTCGAAAAAGTCCGTATGCGGTAAAAAGCGTGCGGACGCACTTCTCCCCTTCTTGCCATCGGTGGCTATCTGCGGCTTAATGAAGCCTTTCTTAACTTTTGTTAAGTCGATCACACAGCCAGACCGCCTGCTCAGGCGTTTCTTCCGTTCGATATGTCTCAAAATCATAAGAGGGAAAGATGTCATCCGCTTCGACTTCTGAAACAGACGCGCGCTACCGTTATGCCTGCGAAATTGCCCGTGCGGCTGCCAGCCGTGCTTATTCCTGGTATCAACAGCGCCAAAAATTAGTGGTGGAACACAAGAGGGATCTCCAGGACGTCGTCAGCGAAGCCGACCGCAACGTGGAAGACCTGATCAAAACGCTGATCGCTGAACGTTACCCGGACGACGCGGTGATCGGCGAAGAAAGTGGCGGTAATACGCAAGGTGCCACCTATGTTTGGGTGGTTGATCCCATTGATGGTACCGCCTGTTTCATTAATGGGCTGCATAACTGGTGCGTTTCGCTGGCCGTGTTATGCGAAGGCGAAGCGGTGATCGGTGTGGTGTGCGATCCCAATCATCAGGAGCTGTTTCATGCCCGTCAGGGACAAGGTGCATGGATGAATGAAACCCGGATTCATGCTCATAACGCCCAGCATTTAAATGAAGGTTTACTCGGTTTAAGTAATTCCAGCCGCGTTCCCTCAGAAAGCGTCACCTCGCTGATTACGGGGTTAACCGCTCAGGGTGGAATGTTTATTCGCATCGGCTCTGGCGCTTTAACCAGTGCCTGGGCGGCTGCAGGACGGCTAATCGGCTATTACGAAGCGCACATGAATCCATGGGATAGCTTGCCAGGTATCGTTTTAATGCGTGAAGCAGGCGGTGTGACCAATGATTATTTGCGCAACGACGGGCTGAAAAAGGGTAATCCAGTATTGTTAGCCAATGCGGCTATTTATCAGCAAATCAAAGCATTGGTCGATAATAGCGCCCTGCTCGACTAAATACGCCAGGCAGACACAGGCGCCTAAGATGGCTGCCCCCTTTTTCCGCTGGCGAGCAGGGGTATTTTGCTCGCGGCGGCGGGTGACTCCCCCGCTACACGCAGAGGAACAGTATCAGTTAGAAAAAGAGGTAAAGCTGAGTCGTCATGGCGTTCGCCCTCCTATGCGGGGTAATCGCCAGGACACAGAAGCGGCCACGGCCCGGACGACGTGGAGTTTCGCCGACGGTGAATTATCCGGGCATGACTATAGCGCGGTGGTGAATAAAGGACGCTGGCAAGGCGAACATTATCGTCATTTAGGGCTGCTCAGCACGGGCCGCCCAACGCCTGATGAGACATATGCGCCCGCCAGCCCACTTCAACGCACCCGCGCCATCGCATAAGCATTGGTTGAGGATGCCTTTCCCGGCCACGGCGCAAATCACTCCGTTATTGCGGCTTCTCATAGCCAAAGACGACCTCAGTAATGACGTGTTATACACGGCGCAACGACACGGCATCAGACAAACTGTAGAATAACGCCGGCCAGTACGCTTTAACCTTATCAATTCAGCGCAGAGGCATTCTCTAAGGCGCTGTATTATAAATAAATATACCCCATTAATTACGATACTTCGGTTCTGAATGCTAATAAATAACAGGGTAAAATAAATAAATAGTTCACGTACCATGATTAATTAAAAAATCAGCAAATGGCACAATTCTCATTTCATTACAGAGACTGTTCGGCACTATATTTTTGTATTAGGATAGCGCTGTCAATCATCCCTTTGAATTACTCTCTTTATTTTTTTTGATTTTGTTTCGGCGAATAGTTTCGCCGCTTTTATTTATTCACACAGCAATATAATTAAATTAGTCAACCTATTGAAATTAAAAGATAAATAATATTTAAATATAAAAAAATACATCAATAAATTTTTTAACGCTTTGCTGAATCCGTTTTAATAATAATCCATCTGTTTTCGCGGATGAGTTGGCCGGGTATTATTCGATTTTTTAAAAGCGATTTAACGCCCGCTAAACTTACACTTCACCGGATTTATTCATTGCCAGCCTAATTACTGACACCCACCTGTTAAGCTATTTAACAGATAGAAAGAGAGCCCCTCATGAAGAGAGGCTCTCTCGCGATCAAGCCTGCTTACGCACCAGTTTATAACCGAGCAGCAGTACAACGATCCACACCATACCGACATACAGCGAGATACGCGTATCCGGGAAATAACCAATCAGGCCGATAATAAACACTAAAAACGCCACGCCCACACCGGCTGTCCAGCTACCACCGGGTAGCGCAAAATTCAGTTTGCTGGCCGCTTCTTTACCGATTTTGCGACGGAAAGCGATCTGCGACAGCAGGATCATGATCCATACCCAAACCGTGGCAAACGTTGCCAGTGAAGCAATCACCAGGAAGACTTTTTCGGGCATCAGGTAATTAAGGTACACCGCAATCAGCATGGCAAACATCATGACCACCACCGTGACCCATGGAATACCGCGTGCAGAGACTTTCATAAAGATCTTCGGTGCATGGCCCTGCTGTGCCATGCCATGCAGCATGCGTCCCACGCCAAAGACATCACTATTAATCGCTGACAGCGACGCGGTCAACACCACGAAATTCAAGATTGAAGCCGCTGCAGCAATACCAAGATGCTGGAAGGTTAATACAAATGGGCTCCCGGAAGTGCCGACCTGATTCCAGGGGTAAATCGACATGATGACAAACAGCGTACCGACGTAGAAGACCAGAATACGCATGGGAACAGAGTTAATAGCACGGGGAATGGAAATGGCCGGATCTTTGGCTTCACCCGCTGTAATCCCAATAATTTCAATGCCGCCGTAGGCAAACATCACCATTTGTAGCGACAGCAACATGCCAACAATACCGTGAGCGAAGAAGCCGCCATTGGTCCACAGATTGTGGATGCCGGTGGGCTGTCCGCCGTTGCCAAGCCCCCAGATAATCATGCCAAAACCGGCCAAAATCATCACGATAATGGTGGCGACTTTGAAAAAAGAGAACCAAAACTCGACTTCGCCAAACACCTTAACGCTCATCAGATTCACGGCACCGATAATCAGCACCACACTCAATACCCAAATCCAGTGTGGGACATCGGGAAACCAGACGCCCATGTAAATACCGAAAGCGGTGACATCGGCAATAGCGACGATCAGGATCTCAAAACAGTAGGTCCAGCCGGTGATATACCCGGCTAAAGGGCCAAGGTAATCTTGGGCATAGCGAGAAAAAGAGCTGGCCTGTGGATTGTTCACCGACATCTCACCCAGCGCACGCATGATGATGTAAGCCACTGCGCCACCGATAATGTAAGCGAGCAAAACGCTCGGTCCCGCCATTTTGATAGCATCAGCAGAACCGTAAAACAGCCCGGTTCCAATCGCCGATCCCAGCGCCATAAAACGGATATGGCGCGTGCTCAGTCCGCGTTTGAGCTTATTGGTTTCTTGCATAACAACCTGTACCTGTGAAAATGAAAAAACCACGGGCAAGCCCGTGGTTAGAGAAAAAACTGTTTACCGTTACGAGTGAACGCTAACCTGTTCGCGCCCTTTCACCCGATCGACCACCGCAGCAATCAGCAGCATCACTAACGACGGTGGCAACCAGGAAAGTCCCTGATCTGCCAGCGGCAAGTGTTGGCTGAAGGCAGGCAGCAGCGCTTTGAACTCGGTGGTTTTGATAGCATCAACAATACCGAACAGCAGGCTAACCAACATGGTCGGCGCGATGATACGGCTGTTTTTGTTCCACCAGTTCAGGGTGAAGCTCAGCACGACCAGCACGATGCATGGCGGATAAATAGCTGTCAGCACCGGAATCGAAATCTGAATCAAATGGCTAAGACCAAGATTCGACACCACCATTGAGAACAGGCCCAGCACAAACACCAGCGTTTTATACGACAGCGGCAAGTGTTGTGCAAAAAATTCTGCACACGCACAAGTCAGGCCAACGGCTGTCACCATACAGGCAACGAAAATCAGTACAGCCAGGAAGAGGCTACCCATACCGCCGAAAGTCTGCTGGACATAAGCATGCAGAATAGCCGCACCGTTGGCATTTTGATCAACCAGCGCACCGCTTCCTGAACCCAGTTTGAACAGGCTGAGGTAAACCAGCGTCAGGCCAACACCGGCAATCAGGCCAGCCAGGATGGTGTAACGCGTCAGTAAGGCAGCGCTTTCTACGCCACGTGAACGCGCCGCATTGACGATAACAATACCGAACACCAGCGCACCCAGCGTATCCATCGTCAAGTAACCATTAACGAAGCCGCTTGAGAAAGCCGCACGTTGATAATCTACCGTTGCGGGAATGATATCGCCTGCAGGCCACAGCAGCGCAGCCAGGCCCAGCAAGGTCAGCGCTATAATTTTCAGCGGTGCGAGGAAATGGCCAACGGTATCCAGCAATTTACCCGGATAGAGCGAAACGCCGATCACTAAGGCAAAATAGATCAGGCTATAGATAAACAGCGGCAGCGGGCCGTCACCTGTCAGCGGCGCAATGCCGATTTCAAAGGAGACGGTTGCGGTGCGCGGAGTGGCAAACAGCGGGCCAACGGCCAGATAGCACACGGTCGCCAGCACCAGACCCGCCACTTTGCCGATCGGCGAGCTGAGCGCATCAATGCCGCCGCCGACGCGCGCGAGCGCAACAACGGTGATCACCGGCAAACCTACAGCGGTAATAAGGAAACCAAGCGCGGCAATCCAGACATGTTCACCAGACTGAATACCAACCATCGGCGGAAATATAATATTGCCCGCGCCAACAAACAGGGCAAACGTCATGAAGCCCAGCGCGAGAATGTCTTTCGGAGTTAAACGATGTGTCATACGGCCTGTCACTGATGTTGCGGTGGAAGTTGAGTTTGCGTTGTCCCCTCGCTGCGTCAAAACAACGACTTGCTAGCCAATGTCAGCGCATTATGCTCGTCGTGAGGTAAAGCGCAGGTGATTTAAGCGGCTTTTATTCTGTTCACGGAGGGATGGATCGACAACGGCGCTAAGTAAAACGTTTATAGCGGAGAAAGGCAATACGGGATCGGGAAACCAGACGTTAATCATGCAATTTAAGGCAAAGCTAGAGAATAGCTTCGATATTTAGCCTAAGCACATAAGATGATGTGCTTATTTTTTCCTCAAGCCGTGGGAAGTTTCAGCATTAACCGATTCTTAGATGCACAAAAGGCGCGTTTTACGCGCCTGTCTGCACAACTTTACAGCCTTACCACACTTGATTAGCGATTTCGACCACCAGGCGAATCTTCTGCCACTGCTGCTCTTCGCTCAGGCTGTTGCCTTCTTCAGTCGAGGCAAAACCACATTGCGGGCTGAGGCAGATCTGATCAAGGCTGACAAACTTTGCCGCCTCCGACAGACGCGCTTTCACCTGTTCTGGATCTTCCAGCTCGCCGTTTTTAGTGGTGACTAAGCCAAGCACCACTTGTTGATGGCCAGGCTTGATAAAACGCAGCGGCTCGAAACCACCAGAACGCTCGTTATCATATTCCAGGAAAAATTCATCTACATTCACGGAGCCAAATAAGATTTCAGCCACTGGCTCATAGCCGCCTTCTGAGATCCAGGTTGAACGGAAGTTGCCGCGACAGACATGCAGTCCGATCGTTAAATCGTCAGGTTTACCTTCCAACGCTTTGTTCAGGACGCGTGCATAAATACGCGCCAACTCTTCAGGATCATCACCGCGCTCACGGATTTGGCTTTTCTGATCTTCTGAACAGAGATATGCCCAAACGGTATCATCCAACTGCAGAAAACGGCAGCCCGCGTCGTAAAAGGCTTTGATGGCGTCTTTATAAGTCTGTGCAAGATCGTCAAAGTATTCCGCTAAATCGGGATAGACGTTGGCATCAATCATTTTACGGCCACCGCGGAAGTGCAGCACGCTCGGGCTTGGAATGGTCATTTTCGGCACTGCGTCACCGGCTACGCTTTGCAGGAAGCGGAAATGTTCCAGCATCGGATGATGAGCAAAACCCAGTTTGCCGACCACTTTCACACCATGCGCTTTGGTCTGTACGCCGTTGAACTGGATGCCTTGATCCGCTTCATAGCGCTCGACACCTTCCAAACCGTAGAAAAAGTCGAAGTGCCACCATGCACGACGAAACTCGCCGTCAGTGACCACTTTCAGGCCATTTTCGCGCTGCTTAGCCACAACATCGCGAATCGCTTCATCTTCTACACGGCGCAGTTCAACTGCATCAATTTCGCCTGCAGCAAACTGCTCACGCGCCTGTTTAATGGCTGCAGGACGCAGGAAACTACCCACGGTATCGGCACGGAACGGGGCTGTATGTTGTTGCATGATCACCTCTGACTCACCTGACACATAATTGCGGCAGGGAATAATTTCGCTTGGTTATTTTTGGCCATCTGGATGGCTATATGTCTAACCAAAGAGTGACATGCGAACCCTTCATCTGCAATAGAAGAAATTTCAGGTAACGTGAAAGAAATTCATGTTGAGCGATAATCAGGTTAATTATTTTCAAGCGCAGCGCGCGCCTGCGCGATTTGCTTATCTGAAAGGGGAAGATAACCAGCCTCGCTTACACGACGCTGGCCTTGTGGCGACAGCGCCTGTTGTAAAAAAGCCGCGACAAGTGGAGGCAAAGGTTTACCCGGCGCTTTGTTCACATAAAGATAAAGCGGGCGCGCCCACGGATATTGACCGCTGCGAATGGTGTTCGCATCCGGCGCTACCGCGGCACCCTCTGCGTTGACGACCGACAACATTTTTACACCGCTGAGATGAAAGCCGAAGCTGGCATAGCCAATGCTTCGCGGGTTGCCTGCAACGGCTTGCACCACCGCAGCTGAACCGGGAAACTCTGCCACGTCGCTACGGAAATCGCCATTGCACAGCGCCTGCTGTTTAAAGAATCCCCATGTACCGGAAGCGGAATTTCTGCCGTAACGCTGCAAATTTCGCTTTATCCAATCCGCTTGTTGCAGTCCGAGATCGCCCCAGCGAGCGGGAGTGGCGGTTGCGCCGCACAGTCGGGTGATAGAGAAAATCGCGTCGAGCTGACGCGGCTCAATCTGCTGCAACGGATTGCGCTGATTCACCACCACCACCAAAGCATCCATGGCTACCGGTACCGCCAGTGGCGGATAACCGTAGTGCGCTTCAAATGCCTGACGTTCATCTACCTGCATTGGGCGGCTCATTGCGCCCAGTTGAGCAGCACCCGCGGCTAATGCGGTGGGTGCAGTGGAAGAACCGGACGCCTGCACCTGCACATTGACTCCCGGTGCCTGACGGCTAAAGTCCTCGCCCCACAATGTCATCAGGTAGCCCAGCGTGTCCGATCCTACGCTGCTTAAATTGCCGGAAAGCGTAATCGATTGTGCCTGCGTTATGGCAGGCAGCAACAAAAGAAGAGAGTAAAGAAGCGCACGCATGAGGACGTCCATTAACCGTTAATGAACTGCATTCTCCTGCATCCCGATGCTGACAATCAACCTCGGTGCCAGCGTAAAGGTAAAGCAGGTTTCCTGATGAGGAATACTGGTGATCTCCAGCCGCGCGTTTTGGTGGCTCAGCGCATGCTTAACGATAGCTAAGCCCAAGCCGCTGCCGCCTGTTGCTCGCGAGCGGGCTTTATCGACCCGATAAAAACGCTCGGTCAGACGCGGCAAATGTTCTGGCGCGATACCTGGCCCGTTATCGCAGACTTTAAAGATTGCGCCCTGCCGGCTGCGCAGCCAGCTGATATCAATGCGTGTGCCTTCCGGCGTATGATTAACGGCGTTGTAAACCAGATTGGAAATGGCGCTGCGCAGTTGTTCATCGTTGCCAAAGACTTTCAAGTGGGGATCGGTATGGAAATGAATTTCATGCCGCCCGCCGCTCAGCGTTTCAGCCTCATGTTGCAGCAGCTTTAACATCATTGGCACATCGACTTTCTCTTTTAGATCAATAGCGGGTGCGGCTTCAATGCGTGACAAAGTCAGAAGCTGTTTCACTAAACTGTCCATGCGGCGCGTTTGCTCCGACATCGTGTGCAGCGCTTTGCTCCGCGACTTTTCGTTCATCACCGCATCGTTCATCATCTCCAGATACCCTTGCAGCACCGTTAACGGCGTGCGCAGTTCATGGCTGACATTGGCAAAGAAGTTGCGCCTTGCCCCTTCCAACTGGTGCATTTGCGTGACATCACGCGCCACTAGCAGCCATTGCCCTTCGCTGTAGGGCATGACGCGGAATTCCATGTGATGCTGATTATTCAGCACTTGGGTCAGCGGCTTATCAAAATCGCGCTGGCGAATATAGCGGGAGAATTCAGGATAACGCAGCAGGTTCAGGATGTTCTGACCATTATCTTCTGGCCAGCGTAAGCCAAGATGCTGCTGCGCCAGGCCGTTACACCAGAAAATGGTGCCCTCTTCGGTGGTGAGAATAACGGCGTCCGGTAGCGACTCTGCCCCACTGCGGAAACGCTTGATCAGATTGCCTAGCTCTCGCCGCCGCCGCCGGTTACGCAGCTGCATTTGATACAAACCGTAGAACAACGGTTCCCAGCTGGCGCGCCCGGTCGGTGGCGTCATGGTGCGATCCAGCCATAACCAATGCGATAAACGCATCAGGTTATGGAAATGCCACAGCAATACGCCCAACACGCTGAGCAGCAGTAGCCACGGCAAGTAGCCGAACAGCAGGCCAAGAATCAGCGCGGGCAAAGACGCCAGCACCAGTTCCGACAATAATCTCTTCCAGGAGAGGCGTTCCAGCACGGGTAAGGCTCCGTTTAGTAGCGGGCAGAGAAACGATAACCTGTTCCGCGAACGGTTTGAACCATGCGATCGTGGCCAGAGAGTTCCAGCGCTTTGCGCAAACGGCGAATATGCACATCAACGGTACGATCTTCGACATACACATTGGTGCCCCAAACGTGGTTCAACAGCTGTTCACGGCTGTACACGCGTTCCGGGTGCGTCATAAAGAAGTGCAATAATTTATATTCGGTCGGGCCCATTTCCAACGGCGTGCTTTCCGACATTACGCGATGTGAGGAAGGATCCAGACTCAAGCCCTGAATCTCAATCACCTCTTCCACCGCCATCGGTGAAATACGGCGCATCACCGCTTTAATACGTGCCATTAACTCTTTCGGTGAAAACGGCTTGGTGATGTAGTCATCCGCGCCCACTTCCAGACCGCGCACGCGGTCTTCTTCTTCGCCTCGAGCGGTCAGCATCATCACCGGAATATCACGCGTCATCGCTTCGCGTTTAAGGTGCTTGATAAACTGAATACCGCTGCCGCCGGGTAACATCCAGTCCAACAGAATCAAATCGGGCCAGGGTTCAATCAGTTTACCGACCGCGCTGTCATAATCTTCCGCCTCGATTGGCTGATAATCGTTCTGCTCCAGAACAAAACACAACATTTCACGGATTGGGGCTTCGTCTTCCACAACCAAAATGCGCTTAGCCATTATTACTCCTGCTGATATGACGGCTGTCACTGATGTTCGCGGCGCCATTATGCGTCAGTTTTGTGACACTTTTATGAAAAACATACCCTGTTAAATCAGGCTTTAATACCGAACGTTGACAGCGACATAACATTTTATGATTTGCGTTAAGCGCTGAGGCCAGACGTGAAAATTTATTTAAGCAGGCAGCATTTATAAATTGATAGCCGAAATAATTCGAGCTGCAGGGAGGCGGCAAGCGGATAAGAGCCCGGAGCACGCACGCGCAGCCAACGCATCTGCAGCTTGAAGTATGAGGTATAATCGCCGGGCATTTGGTTTTAGCAGGGAGTTCTATGCGCATCATTCATACCGCGGACTGGCATTTGGGGCAGTTCTTTTACAATAAAAGCCGGGCAGCTGAGCATCAGGCTTTCCTTGAATGGCTACTGGCACAGATTGAGCAACATCAGGTCGATGCCTTGATCGTCGCCGGTGACTTGTTTGATACCGGTACACCGCCAAGCTATGCACGTGAAATGTTTAACCGCTTTGTGGTGGCGCTACAGCCCAGCGGCTGCCAGTTAGTGATATTGGCAGGTAATCACGATTCGGTGGCCACACTGAATGAGTCACGCGAGCTGCTTGCCTGCCTGAATACCCGCGTTATTGCGACACCGGTTGACGAAGTGCTGGTGCTGAACAACCGTAAGGGCGAACCGGGCGCGCTGCTGTGCGCCATTCCCTATCTGCGTCCGCGTGACATCATGCGCAGCCGTGCAGGTCAATCAGGCCGCGAAAAACAGGTTAACCTGCTGGACGCTATTTCCGCCCACTATCAGCGCAGTTTTGTCGCCGCCCAGGCGCATGCATTGTCCTTGCCGATTATCGCCACAGGCCATCTCACCACGATTGGCGTGAGCAAAAGCGAGTCAGTGCGCGATATCTATATCGGGACGTTAGATGCATTCCCGGCTTCCGCTTTCCCTGCCGCCGATTACATCGCACTGGGCCACATTCATCGTGCGCAGCGCGTGGCCAACAGTGAACATATTCGCTACAGCGGCTCCCCCATTCCGCTGAGTTTTGATGAATTAGGCACGGAAAAAAGCGTTTTCCTGCTTGAATTTGCCCCCCATGGTCTGCAAAGCGTCACGCCGCTTACGGTGCCGCAGTTTCAGCCGATGCAGATGCTCAAAGGCTCGCTGGCGCAAATTGAGCAGCAGCTTGCCGAATATCAAACCTATCAGGATGAGAAACCGGTGTGGCTGGATATTGAAGTCACGACGCAGGAATATCTCAGTGATTTGCAGCGTCGGGTTGAAGCGCTGACCGCTGAATTGCCGGTTGAGGTGCTGCTGTTGCGCCGCAGCCGTGAACTGCGCCAGCACAGCCTTGCGCGGCTTGAGAACGAAACGCTGAGCGAACTGAAAGTAGAAGAGGTATTTGCTCGCCGCTTAGCCCTGGACAGCGACATGGATGAAGCACAACTCCAGCAGCTCAATACGCTGTTCCGCAGCACGCTGGCTGACATTGAGGAGAACACATGAAGATCCTCACGCTACGTTTTAAAAACCTCAACGCGTTACGCGGTGAGTGGTTTATCGACTTCCGTGCAGAACCTTTTGCCAGCAATGGATTATTTGCCATTACCGGCGCAACCGGCGCGGGTAAAACCACCTTGCTGGATGCCATTTGCCTGGCGCTGTATCACCAAACGCCGCGTCTTGGTGCCATCTCACAAACACAAAATGCGTTGATGACGCGCGACTGCGCTGAATGTCTGGCGGAAGTTGAATTTGAAATCAAAGGCGAAGCCTGGCGCGCCTTCTGGAGCCAGAACCGCGCACGCGGCACGGCGGATGGCAAGTTGCAGGCACCACGCGTGGAACTGGCACGCTGTGCCGACGATCAGATTGTCGCAGACAAAGTCAGCGACAAGCTAAAGCTGATCGAAACGCTTTCCGGCCTCGATTTCGAACGCTTCACGCGTTCAATGATGCTATCACAAGGCCAGTTTGCTGCTTTTCTTAACGCCAAATCAGGCGAACGGGCTGAACTGCTGGAAGAACTCACCGGCACAGAAATTTATGGCCTGATTTCCATGGCAATCTTTGAACGTCATAAAGAATCAAAAAATGCCTTAGCGCTGCTGCGCAGCCGAGCGGGCGGTATGGCGCTGCTTGATACCGAAACGCGAGCGGCGTTACAGCAGCAAATCGCTTCACTTACCGAAGCGGAGCAGACGCTAACCGCGCAATATGATAATGCCCATCAACAGCAGCAATGGCAGCAGCAGGCGCAGCAGTTCAGTACTGATGTGCGGCAGATCGCTGACGCCTTGCAACAGGCAGAACAGGCGTGGCAAGCCGCCGAGGTCGATCGTCAGCGGCTGGCTCGCAGCGAACCGGCAGAGAAGCTGCGCGGCAAGCTGCAACAGCGTGACGAATTACAGCGCGAACAGCGTGAGGTGCTGCAGGCTCAACAGCAGCTTTCACAGCAGTATCAGGCGTCTCTTGCGACTCAACAACGTGAACAACTGGCCTACACCGACGCGCAGCAGGTGCGCGAACAGACGTTGAACGTGCAGCAACAGCAGGAAACGCTGTTAACGGAACAGGTGATTCCACTCGATCAGCAGATCGCCACGCTGCATCAACAAGCACAGCAGCAGCAAGGTGAAAAGGATCGGCAACAACGCGTCTGCGAGCAGGCACAGCAAGCGCTGTCGCGTGAAAATGCGCAATTTGAGACGTTGCAAAAAGAGCAAGCCGCTCAGCAGGTGATTTGCGCGCAGTTGGCGGATGTGGCGCAATGGGGCGCATCGCTGTCGCTGTGGCAGGAACGGTTTGCCCAGTTAACCCAGCGTGAAATCGTGCTGGCTGAATTAACCCAGCAGCATCAACAGTTGCAGCAGCAGTTAGCCCAGCAGCAGCAGCAGTTTAGCCAACAAGCGCAACAGGCAGCACCGCTGCAACAAGCCGAACAGCAGGCTTTACAAGTAGTGGTACAGGCGGAGCAAGTACTAACTTCGCTACAGCAAAACGATCCGCCTGAAACGGTGCGTCATTCCCTTACGCAACTGCAAAACAGCCGTGATAAGCGACAGAACTTGACGCTTATCGCCTCGCAGTGGCAACCGCTGCAACAGCAGCTTAATGTACGTCAGCAGCGCCTTGTTGCGCTGGAAAAAGCGCACCAGCAGGGCGAAGCTGAACTGCAAAAGCTGCGTGATGACTGGAAGCGTGAAAATCAGCAGCTAACAGATGTCGAGAAGATTTGCGCGCTGGAACAGCATATTGCCGATCTCGCTGATTACCGCGCACGCCTTGAGGCCGATCAGCCCTGCCCGCTGTGCGGTTCTTGCACCCATCCGGCAGTTGAGGCTTACACCCAACTGGAAATCAGCGAAAACCAGCAGCGGCTGGCGGCGCTTAAAGTTCAGGTCGAGGCATTACGAGAAGCGGGAACCAGCAAAAAAGAGCAGCTAAATCAGTTCACCCTTCAGCAGCAAACGCTGCGCGAAGAGATCGCTGATTTTACCCGTCAGAATGAAACCCTTACTCAGCAGTGGCAAGCGCTGAGCAGTGAGCTGGCACTTACCTTCACGCTTAACGATCAGGCTGATTTAACGCGCTGGCAGCAGCAGCAAAGCGAGCAGGAAACCCGGCTATATCAACTGCTTCAGGCGCAGGACGCCGCTGAGCGCGCACGCCAGACCGCGAAAGAGCGCTACGTTCAGCAACAGCAGGCTTTACAGCAACATCAGCAGGCGCAGCAACTGGCTGAGCAAACCTTAAAAAATCAGCAGCAAACGCTGGAAGGCGTGCAGCAGCGTCAACGGCAGGAACACGCTAACTGGCAGCAGCTTAACGATGCGCTACAACAGCAACTGACCGATGCCGCGCTAACGTCGCCGTCGCCGGAAGAACGTGAAAATTGGTTAGCGGCTCAGCAGCAGCGTTGGCAGCAGTGGCAAAAGAGCGAGCAGCGGCTCGCCACACTGCAACCGCAGTTGACGCGCGCTGAAAGCCAGGTCAACGCTCTTCAGCAGCAGCTTGAAAGCGAGCAGCAACGCCTTAACACTCAGCAACAACAGCTCACGCTGATCATCACGCAGCTTGACGCACAGCGCCAACGGCGCACTTCACTTTTTGGCGATCGTGATGTGTTGTCTGCGCGCCAGCAGATGCAGGCGACGCTGCAACAAAAAGAGACACAGCTGGCGCAAAGCTTAAGCCGCTGGCAGCAAGCGCAAACCCAAGTCAGCAGCCTGGGCGGACAGCTGACAGTGATGGATACCCAGTTAACCTCGCTGGCAACGCGCCTGGCCGATGCCGAGCAGGCGTTCAACAGCGCCTTGAGCGCCGCCGCCTTTAGCGATGAAGCCAGCCTGCGCGCGGCTTTGCTGGAGGAACAGGTTGCGCAGCAGTTGCGTCATCACCTGCAACAGTTGGATCAGCAACAGCAACAACAACGGGCGCGACTGGCGGAAGTACAGCAGCGTTTTGCCGCGCATCAGCAGGCGAAGCCAGAGAATATGCCGACATCTGCTGAGGCATTAAGTGAGCAGCTAGAAAGTCTGCGGCTGGCACTCCGCGATAACGCCAGTCAGCAAGGACAGGCGCAGCAGCAGTTACTTAGCGATGCAACGTTGCGCGCTCAGCAGCAAGAATTAATGCAGCAGATTGAACAAGACGACGTCGCGCTGGCGCAGTGGAGCTTGCTCAATGATTTGATTGGCTCGGCCAGCGGCGACAAATTCCGCCGGTTCGCCCAAGGGCTGACGCTTGATCATCTGGTGGCGCTGGCCAATCGTCAGTTGGATCGCTTACACGGGCGTTATCTGCTGCAACGCCGCGCGCTGGATCTCCTGGAACTGGACGTTGTCGATACCTGGCAAGCCGACACCGCCCGTGACACGCGCACGCTTTCTGGCGGCGAAAGCTTCCTGGTAAGCCTGGCGCTGGCGCTGGCGCTGTCCGATTTGGTGAGTCATAAAACGCGTATCGAATCTTTGTTTCTTGATGAAGGCTTCGGTACGCTGGACGCCGAAACGCTGGATACCGCGCTGGATGCGCTGGATGCGCTCAACGCCAGCGGCAAAACCATTGGTGTGATCAGTCACGTCGAGGCGATGAAAGAGCGTATTCCGGTGCAGATCAAAGTGCAGAAAATGAATGGTCTGGGCTACAGCAAACTCGATTTGCCCAGCCCGTGAGGAGATGAGAATGACGAAATGGATCATTTGCAGCGCCTGTGTTGCGCTGCTGGCGGGATGCAGTCAAAAAGCGGCCACGGGAACGGATCCAGAGGTTAATGCGTATCTGCAACAGGTGAATAGCGCATTGATTCAGAACTTCGGCGATAGCACGAAATATGCGGGCAAAACCTGCAAAGTGACGGCACAACGTCGTCCAGATGGCCGATACAATGTGTTGCGCACTGAAGGCGATGAAGCGCTGTGCCTGAAATCCTGGCAAACCGTCAGCAGCATGCGCAATTTACCTTTACCGCCTAAAAACGCGCCTGAAGGTTTGGAGATTATCTTTCCTCAAACCGACGCTAACTAACCTGCAGATCCTGCCGCCACTGGCGTGGGCTGATGCCAAACCAGCGGCGGAAAGCGCGTGAAAAAGCGCTGACTTCTGAATATCCCAGCAGCAGCGCCATCTCTGAGATGGGCAGCTGCTTCTGCTGTAAATAGTGCGTCGCCATTTCGCAACGCACTTTATCCACCAGCGCAGTAAAACTTATCCCCTCTTCGCGTAAGCGCCGCTGTAACGATGCGCCTGATAATCCCAGTTTATCCGCTATCTCTTCCAGCACCGGTTCGCCCTGCATCAGCGAAAGATTAACCTGCGAACGCGTTTGCTCAACAATACTCTGCTGTGAGGCCGCGCTGTTTAAACGTCGAATCGCATCCTGCATCACCATCAATAACATCGGATCGCTTTCTGGCATGTTGCGCATCAAATCGCGCTTGGCGATCACCAGCGAATTAAACGGTTGATCGAACCACACCGGCGCATCAAACACTTTGCAGTGCTCATGCCACTGTTCTGGACGTGGATGTTCGAAATGCACTTCGCGCGGCGCCCAGTTTTTACCGGCAACGTGACGAATCAGGTTCATGAACATGCCCAAGGTTAATTCGGCGTCCTGACGTCGCGTCAGGATCGCACCGTGGCGCACCTGATAATCGAGCCGCCAGCTGTCGCCTTTGTCCACCAGCCGGGTCAAGGTATCGTGTTGATGCCAGGGAAAAGCATTCACTACATTGTGTAGCGCCTGCTCCAGCGTGGCCGAGCACAACCCGATGTAACCAATCAAGCCTAATGACTGCGGTTTAAACTGCTTGCCGTAGTGCAAACCGAAGTTATCAAACGCAGAGTGACGCGCCGCCTCTTCCATCACGCGGCAATAGTTGACCAGCCCCAGACTCAGCGTCGGACTGGCGAGCCGTTCAGGATCGATGCCGCTAATGCCAAATATGCGATCTACATCGCCGCCGCGAGTATGAATAAAGTCGCTGAGGCCGGTAGCTGCCGCCGCCAGCACGCCATGATTGCCCGACCCCGCCGCCGAGAGTGCGGCAAACGCGTCGGGCTGTCTCATCATCGTCGGGTTCATGGTCGCCTCAGAAAGTAGATTAGTGATCTCTCTTTCTGTGCAGCAATTTTCATACCAGCTCAGGATGGCGCGATATCACACCTTTAACGTAAAGCACGCGTAAAAGAAACGAAGCGAGGCACCGCGGCAGCGCATATGCGCTCACCGCTGGTGCATTACGCGCCGACCGGCAGCTGTTCAGTTTCCAGATAGCGGCGGCAAAGACGGACAGAATGCGCAGCCCATTGTGGCCCCAAACTCTGCGCCATTTCAGTTTCAGCATGCGATCCTACCCAGGCGGTAAGCTGGATACGGCGCTGGATCAGCAAGGTCGGTACCATCGCCATCTCTTTATCGCTGATGTGCGCCACCTGCTCATAGCCGCGGATCCAATTCTCGACCCACTCTCCGGCACGAGGATGGTGCTCAACAAAGCTGATCGCGGCGGCCAGATCATGCAGATACCAGCCGAGGCCGCAATCATCAAAATCGATCACCCGCGTTTCGCCTTTGTGCAGCAGCAGGTTAGTCAGGCGAAGATCCGCATGGATCAAACCGTAACGATCCGCGCCTTTACCGAAAGCGTCTAACTGCTGGCCCACACGATCTATCGCCTCTTCAACCACGCCATGATCCGCAGGATCGAGCGCTGGCGCGTCTTGCCAGCGTCCCCAATGACTTTGCGCACTGGTCATGGTGTGGTGATCCCAAATGATGCGTTGGAATCCGGCGGGTTTCTGCCAGCTTTTACTGTGCTGATGCAGTCGTGCGGTGATATTGCCCAACTGCTGAAAGGCTTTGGGATCGACATCGGTGGTGGGCATCTCGCCTTCGATCCAGTGAAACAACACCACGTGACGCGCGCCGCCTTCGGGCAGCAACAGCGTCAACACTTTTTCCCCTTCATTATCCGCTACCGCTTCCGGCACCACGATGCCGGTTTCCCGCAGCGCATCCAGCCACAGCAATTCACTGACGATGTCAGCTTTCTGATGATAATTGCCACGATGCAGGCGCAGCGCGTAGCGCTTTCCCGCCGCTTTTAACAGAAAAGTGGCGTTTTCGGAGCGACACAGCAAGCTCAGCTCGCCCTGAAGCGCAGCGGGATAGCGGCTTAGCGCCTGCTGCGCCAGCGCGGTCAGTTGGAAATCAGTCAGACTGTCATATTGTTTAGCACTCATCAGTTCGGCTCCAGTAGCTTGCGTGTTATCAGCATGGGACGCCAGCTCCGCAACTGCTTGACCGCAGGCCACCTAAAGTTGACCGCAGCGTGCATCTGGCACCGTTTTTGCCTCTAAGTTGACCGTGGAGGACAAAACTCACCGCGCCCGCGTCAAGTCTTTATCACCCAGGCAGCGGCATTATCCCTTCACTGTAGCGCAAACGATTAAATCGCGGTGTCCATGCCGCTTAGCACCAACAACGACGGGGATAACATTATGACGAGCAAGCTCAAACCCACATTAGGTGCCCTGCATCTTTGGGGAATCGCAGTTGGCCTGGTCATTTCAGGCGAATATTTTGGCTGGAGTTACGGTTGGGGCGTGGCGGGCACCTTGGGCTTTTTAATCACTACCGCGCTGATTGCCACCCTCTACACCTGCTTTATTTTCAGCTTTACCGAACTGACCACCGCCATTCCCCACGCCGGTGGCCCGTTTGCTTATAGCCGCCGCGCCTTTGGTGAAACGGGCGGAATGATTGCTGGCCTGGCGACCTTGATTGAATTTGTGTTTGCACCCCCGGCGATTGCGATGGCAATTGGCGCTTATCTCAACGTGCAATATCCCGATCTTAATCCTAAAACAGCGGCGGTCGGTGCCTATATTGTTTTCATGACGCTGAATATTCTCGGCGTGAAGTTGGCCGCGATGTTCGAATTGGTGGTCACGATACTGGCGGTGATGGAACTGCTGGTGTTTATGGGCGTGGTCTCACCGGGCTTTAGCCTGACCAATTTTACGTCTCACGGCTGGGCGGGCAGCGACAGCTTTGGCATGCCTGCGCTTTCCGGTATTTTCGCGGCAATTCCTTTTGCCATCTGGTTTTTCCTCGCCATTGAAGGCGCGGCGATGGCGGCAGAAGAAGCCAAAGATCCTAAGCGCACCATCCCGAAAGCCTACATTACTGGCATCCTGACCTTGGTGGTGCTGGCGATTGGTGTGATGGTGTTAGCCGGCGGCGCGGGCGACTGGCGCACGTTATCAGGTATCAACGATCCGCTGCCGCAAGCCATGAAAATGATTGTGGGTGAAAACTCTAACTGGATGCACATGCTGGTGTGGATTGGCCTGTTTGGTCTGATTGCCAGCTTCCACGGTATTATTCTTGGCTATTCTCGCCAGTTCTTTGCTTTGGCCCGCGCCGGTTATTTACCGCCAGGTCTGGCGAAACTCTCACGCTTTCAGACGCCACATCGCGCCATTATCGCGGGCGGTTTAATTGGTATCGCTGCAATTTACAGTGATGGCTTTATTAATCTGCAAGGCATGACGCTGACCGCCGCGATGATCACGATGGCGGTGTTTGGTGCCATCGTAATGTACATCATGAGCATGCTTAGCCTGTTCAAGCTGCGCCGAACGGCACCGGAAATGGAACGCAGTTTCCGTGCGCCGGGTTATCCGATTGTCCCTGGCATTGCGTTGGTGCTTTCAGTGGTATGTCTGTTGGCGATGTTGTGGTTTAACCCAGTGATCGGCGCGCTGTTCGTGGCATTTATGGCAGTGGGATATCTTTATTTCCTGGCGACTAAATCACAACGCGACAGCGCACCACAAGACAGCATGCTAGTGGGAGAATAAGTTAACGCGTTACCTGGGTTAAAGAGGTACTCGAGGCCGGTTTATTCAGTCGTGACCAGACGATTTGGCTAAATCGGCCTTTGCTATTAACGCTTTGCTTGCGAGTGATATGATTCCTGCCAAGCCAACACGTGACGCGCAGCAGGAATGTAGATGAAGAAAAAAGAGTTCGTGACCCAGGATCTGCTTAGCAAGATTTATCAGTCCGACGCTGACGGGCCGCGTAAACTCCCACCCGAACGCCAGTTGGCCGAAGAGTATAGCGTGTCACGCTTCACTATCCGTCAGGCACTGGAAAAACTGGTTAGCATTGGCGCCGTACGCATTGTTCAGGGTTCGGGCATCTGGATTAATGCGTCAGTGCGCAGCAATCCACTGGTCTACAACTCGATCACCGAAAAACGCTTTGACCAAATTCACTTCCGCCTCATCAGTTTGCACAAGCGCCGACCCGACAGCGATGAACAGAAGATATTCGACATTGATGACGAGACATTTATTTGGGCCTTCTGCCGCTTGCGCTATGTTGATGATCTCGCTGTACAGATTGAGCATTCTCGTCTGCCGGTGTCACTGTTTCCCGATCTCACCCGCGAGGTCACTGAACGCTCAATGCAAAAATATGTGCTGAGCAAGGGCTATACCATTTCACATATGCTCACCAGCTATCGCGCAATCTGTATCAGTCGTGAACAGGCCGCGTTGCTAGGCTGTAAAAAAGGCAGCCCGGCGATGCACATCATCAACCGGGGCATGTTGCAGGGCGGGCGCGTTTATGAAATTAGCGACATTACCGATATCAATTACACCTGCACTTACCTCACCCCTTTTAATCACAATAATCTTGAGTATCGTCAGGAAAATCGCTGAGTTTAAGGTGTGTGAATTGTGCCGTCAGGCAAGCGGCTTTGCGTCCATTCATGGGGACGATAAACCAGCGGATGCTGTGCCGCCTGTTCAGCATTGAAGGTGACGCCAATCCCCGCTTGTTGTGGCGGATAAACATAACCCTGCTTCACCTCTGGCGCGCCGGGGAATACGGCGTCAGTTAACGCTGAGCGTGGAATAAACTCCTGAATTGCCGCGTTATGAAAATGAATATTGAGATGGGTATTCACCGCCACGCCGATCGGCGTCATATCGCCCGGTCCGTGCCATGCCAGACGAACCCCAAAAGCCTGACATAATATCGCCAGTTTTATTGCCGGTGTGATGCCGCCAATTTGCGAAATATGACAGCGAATAAAATCGATGCGGCGATTAATAATCAGATCATGCCATTCTGCCGGATTATTAAATAACTCCCCTAACGCCAAGGGAATGCTGCTTTGCTGACGCACCTGTTCCAGCCAGGCGCACTGCTGCGGCGGCAAAATATCTTCAATAAAATAGGGCTGGAAAGGCTCCAGCTGTTTAGCCAGCTGCACCGCCTGCTGCGGAAACAGTCGCTCATGCACATCATGCAAAATTTCCAGCTTGTTACCATATTTCTCGCGCAGCGCACGGAACATCTCAACGGTGTTGGTCATGTACTCTTGCTGAGAATAGTAAGCGCCCTGTGTCGCATCTTGTGGCGAATGCAACGCTTCTGGCGTGCCGCCATAGAAGCCCAACTGACAACGAATATGGCGATAACCTTGCGCCAGTAATTCATCTACTGAGTGAAACAAGGCTTCCAGCGTTTCCCCGCTGGCGTGGGAATAGGCGGCAATCGCATCGCGTGATTTTCCGCCCAGTAACTGATAAAGCGGCATATCTGCCAGCTGACCTTTGATGTCCCACAACGCCATATCGACACCGGAAATCGCATTATTCATGATCGGACCGTTACGCCAGTAGGCATTAACGTTCATCATTTGCCAGAGGTCTTCAATATTATTAGCGTCACGCCCGATTAGCAGCGGATTTAAATACTCATCAACTAACGTTTTTACGGCCAACGGACGCTGTTGAAACGTAGCACAGCCATGACCTGTTACGCCTTTATTGGTTGTAACGCGCACAGTCACCAGATTATGGCGATCCGGACGAGTAATGAAACACTCGATATTTTCAATAATCGTTGGGGTCACAGCATGAGCTCCTACTTTTTTATCAAAGGAAATAAAATATTCAGGCAAATATCTTCACCTCGAAATTGCTCTGAAGCAAAACGTTTTTTTAACTTTATTTTGGTCAGTTTTCTTTTATTTTTTTGTTAAAAAAACGAACCAATTTAGTCAAACAGCCTTGTTAAGCCCTTTCATTGCTGCAAAGTGTGAACTTACTCATGTTTTATTGGTTTGTTTTGTTATCACCCATTCATTACCATTCCCTCGCTAATTAAAACAATAACCTCTGTCCGCAGGAGTTTTTATGGGTACGCAAGAAATTGTGAATACGATTATTCAGCTAGTCGGTGGGCAGGATAATATTAATAAGGTTTGGCATTGCATGACGCGTTTACGCTTCGATCTGCTTGATGAGAATAAAGTCGATCATGCAGCGATTAAAAAATTGCCGGGCGTATTAGGCGCGCAGATGCAAAGCGATCAATTTCAAATTATTGTTGGCCCAAAGGTGAATAGCTGGCATGAGCAATTAATTGCCGTACTGAAACCAGAAGCGGTTAATAAAAAACCGCAGGATAAAGCACGCAAAAGTCTCGTCTCTCTGTTCATGGATACCGTCTCGGGTGTGTTTGGCCCGATTGTTCCGGCCATTGCGGGTGCAGGCATGATCAAAGGCTTATTAGCCGGACTGGTTGCGCTTAACGTGGTTTCAGCGAAAAGCGATACGGTTATCGTAATCGATCTCATCGCCAGCGGCGTCTTTTATTTCCTGCCCTTTTTCCTGGCGGTTTCTGCGGCAAAAATATTTAAAACCAATGAATACCTTGCAGCTGCGGTAGCGGCCTGTTTGATGTATCCCTCTTTAACAGACGCGGCAAAAGCGCTGGCAACTCATCAGGAAGGTGCCGTCACCGCATTTTGGTTTTTGAATGCTGTGCCGGTCTCAATATTTAATTACGCATCGAGCGTCATTCCCGTGATTTTTTCCATTCTGGCGTTGAGTTATATTCATCGCGGCGTGGACAGAATCATGCCGGATGTGTTGAAAACGGTATTCACGCCAACGCTTACGCTATTTCTTGCCGCACTCGCCGCGTTAGTGATTATCGGCCCGACCGGCATTTGGCTGGGCAAAGGTCTGGCATGGTTTATTGAGGGATTATTTGGTGTTTCATCCAGTTTTGCCGGAATTATTGTTGGGGCTATTCGCCCGCTGGCGGTGTTAACCGGTATGCATCACGCTATGACGCCCATTGCCCTGCAAAATTTCAGCGACCGCGGCTATGACATGCTGATGCCCATGATGTTTATGGCCAATATGTCGATTGCAGGTGCTACCTTCGCCATTTGGACCCTTAATAAAGATCGCCAGGATAAAACCGTCACGCTTTCAGCGGCTATTTCCGCCTTGCTGGGCATAACTGAACCCGCGCTGTTTGGCGTGCTTACGCGCTACAAAAAAGCGTTTATTGCCGCCACCATAGCCAGCTCCGTTGCCTCTGCCTTCGTCGGTTTTTTCGGTGTGCGTTTATATGGTTATATCCTGTCGAGCATTTTCAGTTTGCCCGCTTATATTGGCCCCTACTTCATATTCGCTTTATCTGGCGTGGGAATAGCGCTGGTACTTTCCTACTCATTAACCCTCTTGTTAGTCGGAAAGAGCGAGTCATTACACATCGCTTCGCAAAAGTTACAGTAAGATGTGTAGGGCGTTCGTTGCTTTAAGATTGCATGGAAGCCAGGGCTGATCCGAGCGTAGATGTTGCTGTTTTGACAACGGCACAATGGATAAATGGGTGCTGGCGAGTTGTGGCCGTAAAGCGTCCGCCACAAGGAAGTGGCGGACGAGGCTGCAGGGAACGGGTTACGCCGTCTTTAGGAAACAACCGCCCGTGCCGCCTGAAACACCCTTGGCACTTAACGCCAATATCAGCCCTTCAGCGGCCATAACCAAGCGGCTCCCCGCACACCACTCGAATCACCATGCATGGCTTTCAGCACCGGCGTTTCACACTCTCCGCCAAATACCCACTTCTTCATCAACGCGGGCAACGTGTGATATAGGCGATCAACATTGCTCATGCCGCCGCCTAACACAATGACATCGGGATCAAGCAGATTCACCACCTGCGCCAGCGACTTCGCCAGGCGCATCTCGTAGCGACTCATCGCCAGCTCAGCAACCGGATCCTGCTGCTCCAGTAACTGAATAATGTCAGCCCCTTTACGCGACACACCACTCAGGCGCTGATAATCAATGGCAAAACCGGTGCCTGACACAAAGGTTTCAATACACCCTTGCAACCCGCAATAACACGGTACTTCTTCGCGATAACGTAATTCATCGGCATCCATCCACGGCAGCGGATTATGTCCCCACTCGCCCGCATTCCCATTGCCGCCAATGCGTGATTCACCCTTGATGGCGACACCGGCACCCGAACCGGTACCAATGATCACTGCAAACACCAGCGATTTGCCTGCGCCCGCGCCATCCACGGCTTCAGAAACGGCCAGACAATTCGCGTCGTTAGCGATGCGCACTTCACGATTCAGCGCCTCGGCTAAATCTTTATCCAGCGGTTGCCCATTAAGCCAGGTGGAATTGGCATTTTTTACGCGCTGGCTATACGGCGAAATCGTGCCGGGAATACCTAATCCTACGGTGCCGGTTTGACCGGTTTTCTCTTCTGCCAATAGCACTAAGTCAACAATTGCCTGTACCGTGGCTTGGTAGTCGTCACGCGGGGTATTAATGCGATGGCGAAACAACTCCTGGCCTTCATTAGACAAGGCGATAACTTCAATTTTTGTTCCACCCAAATCAATGCCTATACGCACGGTTTATTCCTCATTATTCGTTCAGGTGAGAGATACAGTAGAGGGCGCTTACCGGAAAGGCAATGAAACCAATCCTATGTTTCGCTATCATGCGCGCTGACTCTGTTAGACTTGTGCGCCCGATCGCGCCACGGTAAGGAATCCTGATGTTGTGGTTTAAAAATATGATGGTTTATCGTCTGAATCGTGACATTCCGTTGTCCGCAGACGAGATGGAAAAACAGCTCGACGCCTTTACTTTTTCGCCGTGTGGCAGCCAGGATATGAGCAAAACCGGCTGGGTGCCGCCGATGGGCAATCGCAGTGACGCACTGACTCATGAGAATAACGGGCAGATTGTGATCTGCGCCCGTAAAGAAGAGAAAATGCTGCCTTCGCCCGTCGTTAAACAGGCGCTGGAAGCCAAAATCGACAAGCTGGAAGCAGAACAGAGCCGCAAGCTGAAAAAGACCGAAAAAGATTCGCTGAAAGATGAAGTGCTGCACAGTTTGCTCCCCCGTGCTTTCAGCCGTTTCAGCCAGACCTATATGTGGATCGACACCGTAAACAACCTGATCATGGTTGACTGCGCCAGCGCCAAAAAAGCGGAAGATATGCTCGCTTTGCTGCGCAAAAGCCTCGGTTCATTGCCGGTAGTGCCGCTGACGTTAGAAAGTCCGATTGAGCTGACACTGACTGAATGGGTACGCTCAGGCGATCTGCCCGCCGGTTTTGCGCTAATGGATGAAGCGGAGTTAAAAGCGATTCTGGAAGATGGCGGCGTAATCCGCTGCAAGAAACAAGATCTGGTGTGTGATGAAATCGCTAACCACATTGAAGCCGGAAAGCTGGTGACTAAACTGGCGCTGGATTGGCAGGAACGCATCCAGTTTGTGCTGTCGGACGATGGTTCGGTAAAACGCCTGAAGTTCAGCGACACGCTACGCGATCAAAACGACGATATCGATCGTGAAGATTTTGCTCAGCGCTTCGACGCTGACTTTATCCTGATGACCAGCGAACTCGCCGCGCTTACCAGTAATCTGGTGGAAGCGCTGGGCGGAGAATCGCAGCGCTAAAAAAAATGGCCGCATCGTGCGGCCATTTATTTAGTCTTTCAGATAGCGACAGAGATAAGAACTCGGCTCACCCACCTGTAGATGAAACTCGCTGTGGCCCGGTACGTTAAACACCGAACCCGCTTCAAACCATTTCCACTCAGTCTCGCCAGGCAGCAACACTTTCAATGATCCGCTGACCACAGTCATCTCTTCGGGTTGGCCGGTGCCAAATGTATATTCGCCTTCGGCCATTACACCAACGCTGGCACGACCTGTGCTCGCACTGTCAAAACCGATGGATTTAACTTTTCCGTCAAAATACTCACTTACGTTGAGCATAATACTTCCTCACAGCACATTTAGGTGTCTGGCAGTGTAGAAGGGAACTCGCTGATCTGTCACGTGAAAAAACCAGCGATGTAGCAGAGTGTGATCTCACTAAACCTCAGACGATCAGCTCTGCCGCCAACTTCGCCACCAGCACGTTTGAAAGCAACACCGGAATACTCAACTTCTTCTGCAAGAAGTCGCGATGGTGCTGGTGATAACCAATACAATCCAGTACCACCACTTCTGCTCCCTGCGCCAGCAACGCCTCCGCTGCGGCTTGCAGTGTAGATTCATCGGCTAAATAGGGGCTGGCGACAGCGAAACAAGGTGGCTTATTAAGATGACGCCACTTGTTGGCCTGCTCACGAATTTGCTCTTTAACCGGCACCACAATGCCTACCTGATGCTGATGAACAATCGATTTTATCAGCGGCGGAATGATGCGATCTGGCTCCAGCAGTAATGCGCGTTGCGCCTTTAGCGTGCCGAATTCACCGGTGCACAACAGCAGAATAGTGTCGTAACCCGCTTCTTCCAGTGCGTCTATCTTTTGCTGTAATCCCTGCTCAACCTTCGGCGCAGCGAGTCGCACCTGTTGACCATTCCGCAAGCGCGACACCAAAATGCTGTCGCCAGGTTCAGCCGCGAACTGCGCTTCAATCTCCGCAACGCTCATACCATCCAGTAAGCCTACATGATCAATGTGATCGGCAGGCAGATGCTCCAGCAGCAGCGGCAGAATATCAATGCGCGGTGACTGACCAATGGTCAGCGTGACCAGGGATTTATTCATATTATGGATTCCGGTTACGTAGATGGCTTAGGCTGCCGTATAACGCGAGCAAACGGGCGTACTCGTCTGCGTCATAGAAGTGACAGGTTTCGCGCCCGAACTCTTTCGCTACTTCAACGGCAAATTTCGCCGCCGCCGCGATATCCACTTCATGGCTCGCGCCCGTTCCGCAACCCGGCACCACCGATTCAGCGGTAATCGCTACACCGACTACCGGAACATCGGTCGCGGTGGAGGGCTGCAAAATGCTGTTCAAATGGTAAATACCGTTGCCGTAAGGCGTGATGTCTTGCGTGGTGATCGGAAACGTCACTGCAGGACGGCCACTGGTCATTTCCATAATGCGCAGCAGATCGTCGGAAACGCGCAAAATGTAGCCCTCTTTCACCGTTGGCGATAACGCATAACCTTTGTGATTGATGATGCGGTTACCTTTGGTGGTATCGATCGACAGAATCGCATCCACGCCCTCAACCACTTCATTGTCATTCATGGTGACGTCGTCAATCGGTGAATCCATGAAATCGACGGGCTCATGCGGACGCGTTGGCGCATCCGGGCAAATATGCGTAGTGATGATCACATCGCCCGCCAGCACGTCGCCTTTGGTTTGCATTTGTGCCAGCTTCAGGGCGCTGGTGATGGCCGCTACAGCGCCGTCGGCATCAGACACCAAGCCGATACGCGTTGGACGCGCACCGATCCCCCCCAGACGTCCAATGATGCCCAGCGTCGGCGCATTACCGCCGGTGGCTTTGCCGTTGCTACCAGGAATATCGACTCTTACGAAGTCGGTGCGCCCTTTCGGACCGCTAACGCGTTTGAATGTAGCGCGAACACCCGGATAATCAGCAAACAGATCCACGACCTGCTGCCCATCCACAAACGCGCTGTCGAATAATTCAAATACCTGCAAAGTCTGCTGCAAACTCATCGTCGATCCCTTAGTTATTTTTTACTGCTACTGGCAAACAGCGAATGAAAGAAGCTGTACAGAGCGTCACCGGCGATAAAGCCCGCCGCCATGACTTCCATCGGCGAACGCCCGCGCTCGCCCCAGACGCGAATAATGACAATACGCAAAGCAATACCCACCACTACCGCCCAACCCGCCATCGCGTTATTAATTAATAAACCAGTGGCAAGCAGAACGCCGAGCTGGCGCTTCGGTCCACCAATGAATTGAATAATCGCGCCGGGAATGGCCCACATCAGCAAATTACCGGCAATGCCAGGTTCGGCTCCGGCCTGAATAGTTTTTGCGTAAACGCGTGCGACCGGCGGTAGCAGGTTCTCAGCAAAGAAAATTGTGTGCGCATACCACACCAGTGGAATCGAGACGACAAAGGCGATCATTGCGGCGATCAACTGAATGCGACGTCCCCATAATTCTTGCTGCATATCCGCGCCGTTACCGCGCAGGATAAAGCCCGCTTTCAGGTCGTAACCCATGTCTGCAAAAGCCGGGCCGGTAGCCGCCGTAAAGCCGCACAGCAGGCAGAGCGCCAGCGGCGGGAAGCCAAGCAAAATACCGACAATCAGGGTAATCAACGCCACGGCAAAGGCCGGGAACCAACCTGAATGCATCGCGGCAATGCCGACAATCAATTCATGAACAAAAGCGGCAAACGCGGCGTAGAGAATAAACAGCAGCAGCATGCCGATACTCATTTCGCTCCACAATCCGCCTGCCAGCGCCAGCAGGGCTGAAATTAAAAGATAGCCGACGCCGCCGAGACCCAGCGCGCGTTTCACTTCGCTGCCGTTACGACTGACCACCAGCGAATCCTGTTTACGGCTGCGAATCACCATCGCTACCTGAATCAACGCCACTAAACCGGCCCCCACCATGACACCGTGGGGAATATAAAGCGCATTGATATCAATGCCGGCAATCGGTTGCGCATAGGCCCGAAACAGGAAACCTATTCCTAACATGCTCAGCGCCCATATATTGCCGATAAACGCGGTGCCAAAAGCAGACATAGGAATCTTCAACATGGAGCCGACGATGCCACCTACAATGCCAACCACCAATAACCACGCTTGACGTCCACCGCGATCGCCGGCTTTGATCGCTTCAGCTGCGGCAACACCCGGTGGCCATGCATTACTGGCTGGAAATACGCGCGTATCAAATAAGCGATAGAGTAAATAGGCATCCAGTAACATCGCAGCGCTGACGCCACAAAATAATGGAAAGACTAATTGAGGTTCACCTAACGCCCACGGAACAGCAATGGGCATTAATAAACTGTTTGCCGCACCAAAGGTGGCAGAGGAAATAGCCGTTTGCGCCAGGTTTTGTATTTCAATCGAACGATAACGCCGGAAAGCTTGCAGAGGAATACGCGCTAATAACATCGCAAAGAGCGCGCCAATAATAGAAGTGTTAGGTGTTACGCCGATGGTGGTAATTAGCTGAATGCCAATTATCGCCCCCGCTATTGAAAGTAAAATTAAAACCAGAGCAACGCCAACCTGTTTTACAGGATTTACCCTTTCCATATTGTCCCCGCCAATGAATACCCAGACGAAATGAAATAACGCTTCACGAGCCAAAAGGCTCGCTTACGTCATTTTTTAAATTTCATCCTTGATTTACCTGCAGCGCAAAATACGCTGGGTAAAGTGAAGTAAACAGGCCCGAAGGCCTGAGTTTTCCCGGTGTGGCGAAATATTACGCCGATAAAATCATTTAGAGGTTACGCGCCATATTTATCGGCCATCTCTGCAGCCGTTGCGCGTAACGCGTCTAATAGTGCTGGCGGGTATCCCGGCTCAGCATCCTGCGACAGAAACGACAGGCAGAGCGCCACCGATTCGCCATGATGTTTATTGTTAACAATGACTGATAACGAACTGATTCCAGACAACGTTTCATTACGTGCCAGCGACCAGCCCTGCTGGCGGATCTCAGCCAGGGTTTCGCACAGCGCCTCAACATTCTGCGGAGAATTGGGCGAAACGTTTTGCCAGTTATCCTGATAATACGCCTTCACATCTTCATCGCTTAATAGCGATAACAACGCCCGACCAGTCGACGTGGCGACGGCAGGCATGCGGCTGCCCGGCGGAGTGACTAATTGCGTAAAGTGGCGGCCGTGGAACATGCGCATTACCAGCACTTCTTGTCTGTCCAGTTTAGAGACATATCCCATGCAGCCCGTATTGGCGGCAAGGCGCACCATCGCTGGCGAAACGCTATCAACCAGCGGTGCAGAGAGATAATGTCCTGCTGCCGCCAGCAATACGCGCCCAATGTGAAAACTGCGCGTTTCGGGATCACGTTCCAGCAAACCCTGACTTTCCATGGTTGCCAGCAAACGCGATACGGTGCTTTTCGGCAGCGTTAGCGCATCGACCACGTCTGTAAACGTCAGCCCGGCATGTCCCTGCGTAATACCTTTACGCTGAAACAATTTAAGTACGGCGGATGCGTTTTCGAGTGTGGTCATTTAGCAGTTTCACTATATGGAACAGAGTTCCTGTTTCGATGCAGCGAAAGTAAAACGTGACGCTTAATCGGTCAAGCTTAAATTAACCTCAGGGCAAATTTTAGGCAGTTTAATAACGTGTCTGACGTTTAATTCCAGGCGTTTTATAGGGTATTGAAGATAAAAAGCAGGACAGGATGCAGTAATAAATGAGAAACACGAGAAATTAAAGTAAATACGCAGAGGGCAATGATGAGAGGAAACAGTTGACTGGCGTCCTTGCCAGTGGAATTGCCTTACTCTTTTTCCACATCTTCATAACGGTCTTTAGCGTCTTGCGCTTCAGCTTCCGATTTATGTTCGCTAATGAGCGTATTGGGTGTGGGATGGTCGGCACGCAATTCATACCAGGTTACCTTGCTGTCTTCTGCGCCTTTATCGACGGGCACAATACGCGCTTCGCGTGGATACGGTGGTCTTGTTGGCATAATCAGTCCCTCTTGGCTAAATAGCATTCCACAAGACAGGCAATTGCCTGTCAGAAAGCAAGTATAGTCAAATGAGAGCAAAGGTAACTAAAACAGGGAAAAATCTGAGGGTTAGATCAGCTCGCGCGTGCCAGTGAAAGTGATTGCAAAATCTCCTCAACAACAGATTCGGGCAGTTGCATGGCGTTCACTTCATGATGTGCGGCGGCACGATAAAGATGCGCGCGTTCACGTAATACATCGCTCATCTCTTCCGCAATTGGGCGGCCCGTTAGCGTTGGACGCTGCCCCGCTTCTGGCTGGTTTTCCAGGCGTTCAGCCAACACTTCGGGCGGTGCGCTTAACCAGATAACCCGGCCATTTTCGCGCATAAAGCGGCGATTCGCTTCCGCTAACACCATGCCGCCGCCAGTGGCGATAATCGTGCCGGGTGCGGTAACCGCTTTGAGTGATTCACTTTCGCGTGCACGGAAACCTTCCCAACCCTCTTCCGCCACCATTTCCGTTACGCTGCGCTGTGTAACAAGCTGCAAGTGATGATCGGTGTCGCAGAAAGCGTAGCCCAGCGCCTGCGACAGTGCTTCGCCAACGGTGGTCTTGCCGCAACCGCGTGCGCCAATCAGAAAGATGGGTAGTGACATCAGGGCAGTTCCTCCGCCGTGGCAGCCCAGAGCGGCTGTGCGTTCAGCTCAATAATGCGACGCATAATAACCGTATTTTATTATCACCTCCACCTATCAAGCATCAATTGCGTGGTAGATGCAGGAGATTGAGAATAATCTTTTGAAATCGTTAGAATAGTTGATGCACGTTTTGTGCATGAGCACTCAACCCTTACCTTCGCAACATTTACTTACTGACCGTCATTTTACTTTAACCATGCTGGCCCTCATATACTCTATAAGAGTCGCAACAGGAGAGTCATCATGCAACGCGAAGAGCAACAACTTATTGATGGGCTGTTTAGCCGTTTAAAACAGGCTGAAAGTCAAACCACAGCGCGCGATGCCGCCGCTGAACAACTGATTAAGCAACATCTACAGGAACAGCCAGGCGCACCTTATTACATGGCGCAGGCGATTTTGATTCAGGAAGCGGCGCTGAAAAAGCTGAATGAGCGCGTCACTGAATTGGAAAATCGTGTTGCTCAACAGCAACAGCAGCCCCAGCAGAGCAGCGGTGGGTTCCTTTCAGGATTATTTGGCGGGCATTCACGCCAGGAACCCCCTGCACAACAGCAGCCGCCAGTCTGGAACAACGCGCCACAACAGCAGCCACCGCAATATGCCAATGCACCGGCAGCACGCGGCACCGGTTTTCTCGGCGGCGCGTTACAAACCGCTGTGGGCGTGGCGGGGGGTGTGGTAATGGCAGACATGTTGACCAGCATGTTCCACCATTCTCAGCCAGAGGAGATTGTGAACATCATCAACGAGCCGCCATTGCCGGACGTGAACAACAATCTCGATACCTTTAACGGAGGCGATCAGCAATCATTCCTTGATCAAAACAGTGGCTGGGATAACAACTTCGCCGACAACAATGATTTTAATGACGTTGGCGGCGATGATTTCGACGACGACAGCTTCGTCTAATCTCAGCGTTTTTGCTGCCTGAGCCAGCTATCCAGCTCATTCGCAAACTGTTGGCGGTCACGCGGACTCATCGCCGCTGGGCCGCCGGTTTGCACACCGCTGGCGCGCATCGTATCCATGAAATCACGCATAGTCAGCCGTTCACGAATCGTTGCCTCTGAATAACGCTCACCGCGTGGATTCAGCGCCGCAGCACCTTTTTCAATAATCTCTGCGGCCAGCGGAATATCAGCCGTGATCACCAAATCGCCTGGCTCTGCGCGTCTCACGATTTCATTATCCGCCACGTCAAAACCGGCGGGCACTTGAAGTGTGCGCAAATAGGGCGACGGTGGTACGCGCAAAAACTGATTTGCAACAAACGTCACGGTGGTTTGGGTTCTGTCCGCCGCGCGGTACAGCACTTCTTTTATGACATTCGGACAAGCGTCGGCATCGACCCAAATAGACATCGCAGTTCCTTATTCTCGGGGAATGATGGAGATCTTGCCGTTCTTCTCCAGAATGGCAAATTTTATTTGATCCAGCCGCTCCAGTCCTTGCGAACTGCGTGCGCTTTGCAGAATGTCGTCTTCACTGATTCCCGCTTTTCGGGCACGCTGTGAAAGTAATTTTCCCTCCTCAACCAGAATCAATGACGTTCCGTCGATCAACATTTCGACGCGGGGAAACCTTGTTTTCAATATTCCAAACATAATATCAATCACAATCAGCGTGATGATGGTAATTGACGCACCGGTGATCGAGAAATCATCCCCTAATAACGCCTGCTGGGTAGCTTCACTGATGATCAACAGCAAAATCAGATCGAAGGAGGTCATTTCCATCAAGGTGCGTCGTCCGGCCACTTTTAGCACCACCATCAGCAGCAAATACATACTCGCCGCGCGCAATACTGTTTCCATGTCGCTCTCCTAGGGATAAACCAGTGAAGTCACTTTTACCTGGCTGTGATCGTCGAATTGTACCGTGAGCGGCAGTCGCCCATAACTTTGTGGCTGAACAGTTAACCAAACCGTAGCGTCTTGCTGACCAGCACGTCTTTGCCAGCGCAAAATCAATGTATTGGCGCTGCTCCACGCTTCATCAGGTTGAGGTTGAAGCGTCTGAATCGGCAGATCGCCGAGTTGCTCACCGCTCAGGGTGATTTGATAGTGATCGCCCTCCAGTTGATGCAGGTGAAAGGAAATATCCATGTTGCTGTCGCGGCGACCAAATCGCTCATATTCGACCTGCAAACGTTTATCACTGCTGCTTACCTGCTGCTCACTGAGGAATCCCTTTGAAAAAGCGCCGCAGGCTCCTGCAATAACAATCAACACCAACACGGCATACCCGAAACGCTGGATGTGCCATTCAAGGCGTTGCCACAGCATGTCCTCTTTTACTGGATAGTCTCTACTGCGTTGTTCATCGTTCGACATCGTCTCTTCTCTCTGCGGCTGACTTGTTATTAATCCTGGCTGAAGTAAGCTAACACGCTAAGAAAATCGAATATTTCCTAAGGAGACGGCGATGTTAGAGAAGAAAATCGGGTTTATTGGCGGTGGCAACATGGCGAAAGCTATTATTGGCGGGCTGGTGAACAGCGGGAAAATTGCGCCGTCTAATATCTGGATATTTGACCGTAAACCGGAAACCAACCAGGCGCTGGCCGAACAACAGGGCATTAACGCGGCTGAGAGCGCTGAAGCACTGGCACGCGAAGTCGACATTTTGTTTGGTGCCGTGAAGCCCAACGTGATTCTTAAAGTGCTAAAAGACCTGGCAGGACAATTGAAAAAGGATGCGCTGGTGGTTTCCATTGCCGCGGGTGTGACGCTGGATTCGCTGGCATCTGTGCTCGGTTATGACCGTAAAATCATTCGCGCCATGCCTAATACGCCCTCTTTGGTCAGTGAAGGCATGACGTCTGTAACGCCAAATGTTCTGGTTGAACAATCAGAGACAGATGAAGTGGTCGCGATCTTTGAAAGCTTCGGCAAAGCCGAGGTCGTTAACGAATATTTGATCCATTCTGTGGTGGGCGTGAGCGGCTCGGCGCCTGCTTATGTGTTTATGTTTATTGAAGCGATGGCAGATGCTGCCGTGCTCGGCGGAATGCCGCGCGCGCAGGCGTATCAGTTTGCGGCACAAGCTGTGAAAGGTTCTGCACAGATGGTATTAGAAACCGGTAAACATCCAGGCGAGCTAAAAGATATGGTCTGCTCACCCGGCGGTACCACCATAGAAGCGGTAAAAGTGCTGGAAGAGAAAGGTTTCCGCGCTGCCGTTATCGAAGCGATGCAGCAATGCATGGCGAAGTCTGAAAAGTTGAGTCGCGGATAGCGTTTTAAACCGCCGTAAACCTTTTGATATGTGGTGTCAGCAGGGCGCGCAGCCCAGTGAAGTTGCATCACCCAGTCGCGCCGTCTCCATATAAAGTTGGAGACGGCACGCTGTGGGAAAAAGCATCCACCTGGATGCGAAAGCCAAGGCTCCATAGACGAATTTATGCCGTCTTTACGCAATAGCGTGTCATCACCCTCTGAAACGCACGTTTTGGACGTTAACCCATTTCACGCTACGAGTGACTCTCTTCCAGCAACGCCAACCCTTCCTGCATCGTCATCGGTTGCTGCATAAGCGCAACGAATTTCGCCGATAACGTATACATGCCACATGAACTCACCGCCGCTAATTGCCCCTGCTTCCCGTAAAAGGCCATGAAGTTTTTGTCTTCAAGCGAGCCAACCAATTTATATTCATCCCACTCTTCAGCATGACCCACGTAATCATAGCGGGTGGCAAATTGCGTGGTCCAAAAGAACGGAACACGGTCGTATACGATGGCGTAATCCAGCATATTTTTGGCCGCAATACGGCCTTGCTGATGCGCCACGCGATAGTGCTCAATACGCAGCGGGCCTTGTGCCGAAGGATAGGTTGCGATGTCACCCGCCACCCAAATATTTTCTGCCACCCGTAATTGGTCATCGGTTTGCAGGCTGCCATCTTCCTGTAGCGGTAAATCATGAATAAATGAGGTGGCAGGTTTGATACCGGTGGCAAATAACACCACATCAGCGGCAATAATTTTACCGTCTTTTAAACGCAGACCGGTGACGTGATGCTCACCTTCCAGCGACGCTATTTCGCCTTCAATAAATTTCACGCCGTTGGATTTATGCAGGTTATAGAAATAGTTACCGATCTCTTCACCAAACGTTTTGGCAAAAGGAACAGAATGACGAGCCAACACCGTTACATCGATGTCGCGGTTGCGTAACGCCGAAGCCAACTCCATACCGATAAAATTATTGCCGATAATCACAATTTGCTGGCTTTCATCCACCTCTTTCAGCAGCGTGTCTGTCTGGCGCCGACTACGGAGCAGATGCACACCGGCTAAATCATTGCCGGGCAAATCGGGTTTAACCGGAACGCCACCGCTGGCAATCAACAGCTTATCGAAGCTGAGTTCGCCGCCCTCACTAAAAATCAGACGCTGCTGTTTGCTGTCGATACGCGCAACGTTGGCGTGAATGCGCTCGATATGTTCCAGTACATCGCCCTTGAGCAGTTGAGGCACCTCGTTGATATCCATTTTCCCCGAGGGCACAAATTTGGTCAGCGCAGTCCGATCATAAGGCGCGTCCTCTTCGCGCTCCACTAACACCACGCGCCCTTTGAAACCTTCATGACGCAACGTCCAGAGCGCTGCGCTGCCAGCAGCGCCTCCCCCCAATACCACATAGACCGGCGACGCTGCGCCGCTGCCAATCGGAGCGGCTGGCGACATCGCTTTGGGATTGACTAAGACTTGGCCATTCTCGATGCGCAGCGGATATTGCTTGAGATCGGCGAGCGCCAGGGGATCACACATTTTGCCGTCCGCAATGTTAAACACTGCTTTATGCCATGGGCAAACCAGCTTGTCGCCGCAGAGGGCACCTTGCTCTAACGGTGCGCCAGCATGAGGACATTTGGCTTGATAAGCGTGAACATTCTCTCCGTCACGAATCAGCAGCACTTCGGTTTCACCTAATTTCTTTTTAGTCGGCTGACGTTGCGGCAGATCTTTCAAGGCGACAATAAATTGATAATTCACGACATGGCTCCTTTCGCTGTTTTCATTATTAATTACGCAGTCGTAAGCGAACCGCTGCGTAATACCCTACAAACAGTAAGTGTGGCAAAAAATTCAGCGAGCCATTGTCTGAATATAAAAATCAGCGGCTAATTATTTGTTTATAATGGGTTTTTAACGAAGCATGCAATTAATACGTGGCGAATGACTTAGCAGAAGAATACGCTTTTTCAAAATAAAAAACGGCTACCCAGGCAGCCGCTGTTTTTATGACTCAATCAATTCGCGTCGCAGCAAGGCGACACGCTTGAAAAAGATCGTACCGATTAACTCTTTTTCAAACACTGACTCATATACGTTTTGCGTGCTTCACCCGCCAGTTTTTTATCCCCAGCGTCACTATTACAGGATTTCATTTTCATTTGCTGCGGTGTCATGCTGGACAACTTACTCTCTTTTTTCAGACAATCGCTCATAAAGGTTTTACGGGCATCGCCTTTGAGATCTTGCGAACTGGCGTGTTGATTACACATTGTCATTTTTTCCTGCTGCGGCGTTTTTTCTGCCGCGCTGGCAGCCGCGCTCATCAATAAGCCTGCCGTTACCATCGCCATCAAACAGCCTTTCATTATCGTTGCTCCATTGTGAGTAGACGTGATAAGTCTGGCAGGAGATAAGCAAAGCGGAGGGTTTTTAAATAATAATGATGAGAAGATCGCAAAATAGGCAACAGGGTATGCTGTTTGGCATTATATACGCGGATGTTTAAGCAACTTGTCGACGTAATTACGCAACAAAACGGCGTTTTCATCAGAAGCATCAACACCGGCACTGAACATTGCGCTTTCAATACCGGCGGCAATCGACTTTTGCTGATCAAGCTCCATCTTACGCAGCATCGCCGTCACCACAATTTCCAACGCTTCAATTTGCGCAACCAGCTCTTTAGACGCTTCTTCTTTTTCCGCGAGCTTATCCAGTAATTCAGCAATAAGGTATTTCATGCTGTTGCCTCAATGATAAGGAAACGCTGAACTTATCACCCGTCAGATTAAAAAAAAAGCGCTTTTTTCACTGTTTTCTTAGCGCGTTAAAATAAAAAAATATCAAAACAAAAATTTATTTTCTTAATAGATAAGGAGCGAAACGTTTGCTTAATAATAAGGCAGCAAGTTAAACGTTTCGCTCGCGGTTAAAGGTGCTCTATTTACACATCAGCGTGGATCGACAAAACCGCGACCCGGGCCGCCGCCGTGACCACCACCATGTCCGCCGCCCCAACCGCCCCCGCCGCCTGGTGGTGGGAAAATACATCCGCTCAACGCGGTAACCAATGCCACAACAGCAGCCAGCTTAACAATTCGTACCATATCAACCTCAAGGTGGAGAAAACGGGCTGAGTGTATGAGCGCGCTGAAATGCCGACAAGAGAGAATACTCTGACTCCCGCCACTATTAATCTTTGCTGACCAGGCTTAACGAATTACTGGCAGTAAAACGACAAAAAGCCAACATCCTACAAAGGTAATACGCATCCAAAACGGCAGAACTTTGCTTAAATCGTTATGAGAAGCGCTTTACAGTAAGCGCAATTTTACGCATTGTGAGCGCAATACATTTACAGGATATTATCATGTCGATTGCTCAAGCTGCTTTTGGTGAAATCATTGCCCGCCGTGATTGGGAGAATCCGGTGGTGACCTCGCTGCATCGACTGGATGCTCACCCCCCCTTTTCTGGCTGGCGTCATGAACTGGCTGCACGCGATGACCTTCCCTCTCTCGCCATGCAAAACCTCAATGGGCAATGGACATTCAGCTATTTCAGCCAACCAGAAGCAGTTCCGCAGAGCTGGTTGCTACAGGATCTGGCGGATGCAAAAACGTTACCGGTTCCTGCTAACTGGCAAATGCATGGCTACGATGCGCCCATCTATACCAATGTGCAGTATCCCATCCCCGTCAATCCTCCTTATGTTCCTAAAGAGAATCCAACGGGATGCTATTCGCTCACATTCAATCTTAACGACGAGTGGCATGGCGCGGGACAAACGCGCATCATCTTCGATGGCGTAAATTCTGCTTTTCACCTCTGGTGTAACGGAAAATGGATAGGTTATTCGCAGGACAGTCGATTGCCTGCTGAATTTGATCTCAGCTCTGCGCTACAACCTGGTAAAAATCGCCTTGCGGTGATGGTGCTGCGCTGGAGTGACGGCAGCTATCTGGAAGATCAGGATATGTGGCGCATGAGCGGCATTTTCCGCGATGTCACTTTGCTGCATAAGTCTGAAGTGCATCTGGCAGATGTGCAGCTTGAAACGCAACTCAGCCCGGAGTTCTTTAGCGCCACCCTTTGCGCGCAGGTAAAAGTCGCCCTGCCGTTGGCGTCGCATGAAGATTATCACCTGCGTCTGACGCTGTGGCAGGGCGAACAGCAAATCGCTCAATGTGTGCAAGCGCTGGGCAGCGCGATCATTGATGAGCGTGGACATTATCCCGAACGCGCCCTGCTGCGCTTGCGGGTTGATCAGCCGCGCTTATGGAGCGCCGAAACGCCGCACCTTTATCGCGCCACGTTAGCGTTACTGGATGAGAACGATCAGGTGCTGGATGTGGAAGCGTATGATGTCGGCTTTCGCTCTGTCACCCTTGATAATGGCCTGCTGTGTCTGAACGGCAAGCCGCTGTTGATTCGCGGCACTAACCGTCATGAACATCATCCGGTTACTGGCCAGGTCATTGACGAAGCGTCCATGCGCCGCGATATCGAACTGATGAAGCAGCACAACTTCAACGCTGTACGCTGCTCTCACTATCCTAATCATCCATTGTGGTATCGATTGTGCGATCGCTACGGTTTGTATGTGGTTGATGAAGCCAATATTGAAACCCACGGCATGCAGCCGATGAATCGCTTGTCTGACGATCCGCGTTGGTTCGCTGCCTATAGCGAACGTGTTACGCGCATGGTGCAGCGCGATCGTAACCATTGCAGCATCATTATTTGGTCACTGGGCAATGAAGCGGGTCACGGCAGTACACATGATGCGCTCTATCGCTGGGTAAAAAGCGCGGACCCAACGCGTCCGGTGCAATACGAAGGCGGCGGTGCCGACACGGCGGCAACAGACATTATTTGCCCCATGTATGCGCGCGTCGATCAGGATCAACCTTTCCCGGCGGTGCCGAAATGGTCACTGAAAAAGTGGATTAGCCTGCCGGGCGAAACGCGACCGCTAATCTTATGCGAATACGCGCACGCCATGGGCAACAGCTTGGGCGGATTCGCTAAATACTGGCAAGCCTTCCGCGAGTTTCCTCGGCTACAAGGCGGCTTCGTTTGGGATTGGGTTGATCAAAGTTTGACGCGCTACGATGATCAAGGCCAGTCTTGGCAAGCCTACGGCGGTGATTTTGGCGACAAACCGAATGATCGCCAGTTCTGCATGAACGGTTTGGTTTTTGCTGACCGTACCCCGCATCCCGCGCTGTTCGAAGCGCAGCGTGCTCAGCAGTTTTTCCAGTTCGCCGCGGAGGCGAACAATCCCTTCGCCTTCACCGTAAGCAGTGAATATCTGTTTCGCCCCAGCGATAACGAACAGCTTCTGTGGCGCATTGAACAGGCCGGCAAAGTTGTGGCTGAGGGCGATATTGCCTTAGCGATCCCGCCGCAAGGTCAACAACGCATTGAAATCACCCCACCTGACGATTTGCGCGGTGAATGTTGGCTGAATGTCGCGGTGCATCAGATCAACGCAACAAGCTGGGCCGATGCCGGCTGGCGCGTGGCATGGGATCAATGGCCATTGCCAGTGGCGCTGAATTTGCCAACGTCAGATGACATCGGTTATCCGCCAGAGCTGGAATTCAATCACGATCTGGTCTCTGTCAGCCACCAGCAGCAGCGCTGGCATTTTTCACGCCGTAGTGGCGAGCTGGTGCAATGGTTTGTGAATGAGGAAGAAACGCTGCTGTCGCCGCTGCGTGACTGCTTTATTCGCGCGCCGCTGGATAATGATATCGGCACCAGCGAAGCCGATCGCGTTGACCCGAATGCGTGGGTTGAGCGGTGGAAATCGGCGGGCTATGACCAAATGGAAAGCAGCATCGAATCTATGCAGATCGACGCGCTAAAAGATGCGGTGCAAATCGACACGCTACACAGCTGGCGCGCCAATGGGCAGATCGCTTTTATCAGCCACAAGCGTTATCACATTAATGCCCATGGTGAGATGCAGGTCAGCGTTTCTGTGCAGCAGGCCCCAGGTTTGCCCTCGCCTGCCCGCATCGGTTTGCGTTGTCAATTGAGTCAGATGGCTGAAAAAGTGGAATGGCTGGGTTTGGGCCCGCATGAGAATTATCCCGATCGCCAGCTCGCCGCACAGTTCTCGCGCTGGCAACTGCCTGTAGACTCTCTTTATACGCCCTATGTGTTTCCCAGCGAAAATGGCTTGCGCGGTGGCACGCGGCAGCTCAATGCCGGCAGTTGGCAAGTGAACGGCGATTTTGCTTTCTCGCTGAGCCGCTTTAGCCTTGAGCAATTGCGTGAGGCTTCACATCGCCATCTGCTACAACCTGAAACCGGCTGTTGGCTGCATCTGGATGCTGCGCATATGGGCTTGGGCGGTGACGATTCCTGGAGCCCCAGCGTTAGCCCCGAGTTTTTGCTGACTCAGCAACGCTGGCACTATGTTCTGACGTTTCGTCAACAGGCTGCGGTAAATGGGTTTTTGGCCGACGGTAAAAACGACGCAGGAAAATCACATTAATCAATACCACCATGGCGGTGGCAAAGAAAACCCAACGATAACCGGCCAGCGCGGACACCGCTGCGCCGAGCATCGGCCCAGCCACATTGCCCAGATACATAAAAGATTGGTTATAACCGAAGATGCGGCCGGTGATGTTGTCGCGGGAATGACGTACCAACAGCGTCTGCACCGCAGGCATCATTGCGCCATCGGCAAAACCAAGCAGAAAGCGCAATATGCCCAACTGCGTCGCGTTGGTGACAAACGACATGCCGATAAACAGCAGCAGCGAAATCACCATTGTCGCGAGCAGGATACGCTGCGTGCCGATGCGATCGCCGAGTCGTCCTAAACGCGGAGCAGAGAGCAAAGCGGAAATGCCGGGCAGCGCGGCGATGAAGCCGCTGAGAAAAGCGATGTTTTCTGCGCCAGGGGCCAGTTCGCGAACAAACAACGTTAAGATCGGGTTCACCGATCCGTTACACATTTGAATAACCATGGTGGTGAAGAACAAGCAGATCATCAGTTTAGGATTATCCAGCGTGGCAAAAACCTGCCGGGCGTTGAGTTTGTCCTTTTTACTGATGGGTATGTAGCCGGTTTCTTTAATGAGAAATAACGTGACAAAAAAGCTGATCATTAACAGCACGGCGGTGATGATAAAAACCAGGCGCAGACCCACCCAATCCGCCAGCAATCCGCCAATCAGCGGCCCAAGGATCACACCGCCAATTTGACCGGTTGAGACACAACTCAACGCCCAGCCGCTGCGCTCGCGCGGCACCTGTGCCGCCACCAGCGCCATTGCATTAGGAATGTAACCTGAAGTCAGCCCCATCAAGGCACGCAACAGCAAAAGCTGCCACGCCTGTGTCACAAATGCCTGTAGCAGAATCACCAAACCCATGCCAAACGCGGCGCGCAGCAGCATCAGTTTGCGTCCTTTACGATCCGCCAAACTCCCCCACAGTGGCGCAACGGCGGCGGATACCACAAACGTGATGCTGAATGTCAAACCTGACCACAAACTCAGTGAATCCGCATCTTTGATACCGAGCTGTTCGATATAGAGTGGCAGAAAAGGAATGATCTGGCTGATCGCCAGTCCAGTGAAAAAACAACCAAACCAGACCGAAATCAGGTTTATTTTCCAGGGTTCTAATGAGCGGGGCATGATCAGGTGACTTGCAGGAGATATGAGGAGCCAGTTTAACAACGGCTTAACCGTGCTGAGCGGCAAAACATGGCACGTAATGCAAAACGCGGTTTTCCCCTAAGATTTGCGAATCTGCCTCGTGCATATTTTCTTCCTGTCTGTTTTCTTAGAGAGATTATGTGCAAAAACAATCATTCACTCTTCTGACTATTAATGCCGCAGTCATCACTATGAAAAAATATTTCAGGCTGTTACTGACAATTACGCATGACAGTTCTATGTTTAAAAAACCGCCAGTCTCGTGCGGTGCGTCGGCTATTCTTGCCAGCGCGACGTTCTCATACCGGGTGACGCCAATGTCCCTGCGATCCTGAGAACCCAAGACGTAAAACCGCGTTTATGCGCATCGCGCCCTATCGTGATGTGCATGGCGTTGTCTTAGCGGAGGTGGATGATGAGAGTGCAACCAAACAGCGCCAGCCGTGCTATCACCGACTATTTCAACAGCCCTGACTGGAACGCGCCGCCAGAATCCGATCTGCTGGCTGCCATCCTGCGTGAATTAATGGAAGCCGGACAACCTGCCACTAATAAAGCAATTATTGCGCGCGTTATCGATAAGCTGGAGTTTGAAGGGGACGAAAAGCGCCTGCAAAATTATCGTACTTTACTGGCGCAGTTAATTGAAACGCGGCCACAAGAGTAAGTCGCCGCTGGCAGATTATTTCACGCCGCGAAGGGTATCCGCTTCGCTGACGCTGGCTTTACCGCTGCTGCGTTGATAGAGACATAACTCGCGCCCACGCTGATTATTCATGTGCTGTTGCGGATAACGTCCCTGAAGCAGCAAGGCGCTGTAGCCGACGCTGTCGTCATACTCAATTGCCTTTCCGACTACGCTCACCTGCTTGAGGGTGCTGGCCTTGAGACAGGCTTGCTGCATATCCACTTTACTTTGCTGCCACGCAGCGTCGCTGGCGGCCATCGCCAGCGGACTTGCCAACAACATTAATGGCAGGATGATTTTTTTCACATTCGCCTCTTCTACCGACATGAAATCGGATAAAAAAATTCCCGCCGGAGCGGGAATAAACAAGACGAGCATTGCATAACGAGAGTGACGAGGAAATCTCTATCGTGCGGAGCTATCCTCGCCTGCAGCCATGACAGCTTTATGACAATACCCGATATTTTTCACGCTTTAGCCGCAGTAAACCCGACTAATGTTGCCACTCTTGTCTGCCATAAAATTCAGGCGATTGAGTTTGAAATCCATGGTTACCGCCGAGTTGTAGGGAATGGCGCGAACCTGATGATCGAATCGTTGGCTATTCAACGAAGATAACGGCTTGCCGACATAGTCTTGATACTGTGAAGCACCGCAAAGATCGCTTTCTGGATCTTGAGCCACCGCAGCGGTTTCGGGTTTACTGGCTGACTGGCATGCCGTTAAGGCAAAGAAGCCCATCACAACCAGCGCTTTTCCATAATGATTCACGTTTGATCTCCTCTTGGACGTGTTAACCCTGAACCAAAGAGTAGCAAAGCGTGCCCGCAAGCGAAAATCTTGACCAGCAGACTTGTCGCGTTCTTTAAAAAAATGAAAGCGGTAAGGAAAGATAAGTCGTAAAAATTTAAGCGGCCGGGATCACATATTTTCAGAAAAATCGCACTTGCAGTCTAAAAACAGATCACCCAGCCGCTAAAATTACTTAAGACTTTTCTGAGGTAATCATTATGGAACTTGCAATCTTTATTGGCTTCGCTGCCTTGATGACGTTTGTCGCCATTAAAGTTCGTTAAGCCTGCTCCCGGTTGTTCTGGGTTGTTCTCTCCAGAAGCGTGCTGAAGGCTGCGAGTGGCATCGGGCGGCCAAGAAAATAGCCTTGCCCTTCTTCACATGACAGTATTTTAAGCTGATTCAGTTGCGCTTCTGTTTCAATGCCTTCGGCGGTGATGGTGAGTGCAAAAGCACGCGCCAGTGCGATAATGCCAGCGACCACCGATTGCGCCTGCTGCGATTCCGGAAAATCTTTCATCCACGAGCGGTCAATTTTCAAGCCGTTAAACGGAAAGGTTTTTAAATAACCCAGCGCGGCATAGCCCGTACCAAAATCATCTACGGTTAAACGTACGCCTAACGAACGCAATCCCTGCATCACTTCTAGCGCTTGCTGCGGATGTTCGAAAGTGACGTTTTCAGTTATTTCCAGTTCCAGCCGCGTTGCGGGCAACCCACTCTCTTTTAACACATTGGCTACCCGCTGCACTAAATCAGTGGTACGAAACTCAATGGGCGAAATGTTAACGGAAACATAACGGTCGCCACCCCACGCCAACGCATCTTCACAGGCTCGCTTCAATACCCAATCGCTGATCGTGGCGATTAAACCATTCTCTTCTGCCAGCGGAATAAATCGATCCGGCGTGATCCATTGATCAGGCGCAGTTTGCCAGCGAATAAGCGCTTCTGCGCCTGCCAATTGTCCGCCAGAGAGTTGATAACGCGGTTGATAATGCAAACGAAACTCATCATTTTTCAGCGCTCGCTCAATGCGGCGCGCCATATCGCGCTTACTTTCGCGCAAGTTAGCCATTTCATTGGCGTACCAAACCCATTGATTGCGCCCCGATTCGCGGGCTTCATTTAGCGCGATGTCAGACATCCGCAACAACGCTTCAGGATGGGCAGCATCCTGCGGTGCACAGGCAATACCCATGCTGGCGGTTAAATAGTGAACGTGCTGGCCGGTCGTAATCGGCTGCTGAACTTCATGCAGCAGCTGCGCACAGCGTTCATCAACTTTGTCACGATCCCCTTCGCGTAAAATCACGACAAACTCATCACCGCCGAGTCGCGCAGTCAGCTCATGAGGTCCTATACAATTTTTAATGCGCTGCGCCATCTGATTCAACACCAGATCACCCGCAGCGTGGCCCCAGGTTTCATTGATCGGTTTGAACTGATCCAGATCGATACTGATGATGGTGAGCGGAATATCCATGTTGAATTGTTCAAGATGGCTGGTGAGATACTCTTGCAACTGAAGCCTGTTTGGCAACCCGGTTAACACATCATGACGTGACAAGAACTGAATGCGCGCTTCCGCTTCCATGCCCTGAGTAATGTCAGAGACCGTGCCGCGAAAACCGATGCATCTGCCATTGTGCCAGACCGTTTTAGCCACCAACTGACCAATACGACGATCGCCCTGTGCCGACATAAACTGGCAACGCAGCGGCATTTGCTGGGGTTCCGCTTCCTGACGCATCAGCCAGGTCACTAAAGAGTGGCTGGGATGGGTCAGCAAATGGTCGAGGTGTCTTCCTAGCCAAACGCTAATTTCGTGGCCGGTTACGGTGTTGAAGCGAGACGACAAATAGATCAGCCGCCCTTCTTCATCGGTTTCCCAAATCCAGTCTGAAGCCGCTTCTGCCAGGTCACGAAAACGCGCCTCGCTGCTTGCCAACTCCTGCTGGCTGACCGCTAACATGGCAAATCGGCGATCGGATAATATTGCGTTGTGAAGCGCATGGCGGCTTACCCGGCGAGTAATCCACGCGATGATGATGCCCATGATTAACAGCAACGGTAGCAGAAACCAGATCAACCCCATGCCGGGCATTTTTGGCGTCCAGCGTAAGACTAGCGGCTCGCCACCCGGCACCTCTTCCACCATTCGCGGCTCAATTTTGGCATCGACTTCGTTTTTGGCAAAACGCGGACTACTTACGCCAAGCGTGTCGCCTAACGCTTTTAGCTTGGCGGGCGTGAACACATTGACGAAAACCATCACTGATGGCGGCCCCGCTTTTTGCGGCAAGCCGGGCACTTTACCGGTGGTGATTGGCGCGGCGACGATAATAGCCGGCTGTCCATTCACCAGTGCATTGCGTGCTACCGCCGCATTATTCAATAAGCGTGCGTGGGCAATCAGCATCCGGCTGCTTTTTCCTATCCAGGCTTCCAGCGAAACAGGACTCAGCTTACCGTTGATGACTGAATAGGTGGTGTGATCGTTGCCATCGACAACAAAAACGCCTTCATAATGGTATTCCTCATACAAACCCGGACCGAAGTTCTCTTCATCGAAGGCCCAGACTCTATTCATCGTGATGTGCAGATTACGCCAGGCTTCGCCCCAGAAAGCGTAATCGCGGATGTCAGTTATCATCGCCTCTTTACGCCCTTCCCACGCTTGCTGCATCAATATCTGATCGTGTTCAACAGATAACTTGTTTTGATGCTGGGCAATGGTCAACACCATCAGCATGGAAAGAAGCAATACGCCGAACAACAGCAGTGTAAGCGTGCGTAGACTCCGCCGCGTAAAGCGAACAGTGCGATCTTCTGCTCCGTTTATAAAAGGACGCAGCTGCGGTTGCTGAGGTACAAAAGTCATTAAGAAAGCTCACAACAAAGCGAAAAGTTCGGTTCGGGATTCTGCCTGGCAGCAAACTATGCTGACTTACCCGAATTCATTTCCTCAGTTATCGGCTCGGTGTGCTTGCGGTTTAGCCTAATAAGGTAAATTTGCGTACAAATATTGTCTTGTTGGGTGACTCGACAGCGATCAGGCGCGTTGTTACTATGCGCTAACCTTCGCTGGCTGGGTCGCTTATGAACACCAATTCCGACAGAGTGGCGCTGACGCTGTTTTACGTCGGCAGCTTTGTGGTCTATTACCTCGTGACTATGCTTATCACGCTGTTTCCTAACTATAGCGTGCTGCGTAATGACGGCTTATTGGTGCCGGTGCTCTGCCTGTTTGAATTTGCCGTGATCTATCCGCTCTATCGCTTCTATTGCCAGCGTCGTAGCGACCTGCCGCTGGGCGAATTACGTCCGCTGCAAACGCTGCTGTTTATTGGCGTACTGTTCATTTTAATGGCGGCGCAAACCCAATTTTTGCAGCCGGAAGGTTGGCTGGTTGAGCAGGCGCAGCAAGGACGTAATTCGCTGCTGATTTTGTTGCTGACGGCGGTGCTGTTAGCACCGGTGTTTGAGGAAGTCCTGTTTCGTGGATTTCTGTTACAGGCATTTTTGCTGTGGGCACCACGCAGTCGCTTTGCCTGCATGTTGCTGACTTCACTGCTGTTCGCCATGATGCACACTCAGTATGTTCACTGGGAAACCATTATCGCGCTGACACTGTTTTCGCTGTTATTATGTTACGCCCGCCTGCGCAGCAACAGCCTGGCGCTGCCCATTTTCCTACACACGCTAAACAATCTTATCGCGCTGCTTCCTGCCTGGTATTTCTCAGGTTAACGCTTTCACCGCTCAGGGTGATAATGCCTCGTCGACACGTTTGTCTATACTGGAACAGTAAAAGGGATATTAAGCACCACAGTCCGGACCACCAGACCGTGTAAAGGAGTCGAGCCATGTTGATAGGATTTGTATTGTTAGTCAGTGCTTGCGGCCATGATGCCTGTGATGCTTTACCGGTATCGGAACGGATTTATCCAACAAAAATCGATTGCGAACAGATGGCAAATCGCATTCATAAAGTACGGCCTAATGTGGTCCTGCTTTGTGGTGAAGTGCATCGTTAATGCAGGGCCAAAAATAACAAAGCGCAGCCGTTAAGTTGCAAGGTGGCGCTTTAGCGTACAAAATATAAGCTATTGTTCACTATTATCGTTGTGAATCCCATGAAAACATCACGCCCCCGTCGTCCAAACGGACGCTGGGTCTATTACATTTTGTATGACGGCATATTGTGGCCGTGCCCCGTTCGCTGGGAGTGGGAAAGCGGCTACGGCGGCTGGCTGCCTTTTTATTACTCACCGACATTTGAATTTGTGGCGGGCGATCCCAATAAGGCTTATCGCATTGCACGCAGTGACGTCCGTACTAAGCGTCGCGAATCGGAATATGTATAAAGAGGATTACTGCCATTCCCACGGCAGCCAGGATGCTGTCAGTAAGTAATGAATGAGTTCGAGCAGCAAGACAATCATCACTAATACGCCCAGTTTATGGTTACAAACCCATGATTTTAGGCCCATATCATCGCTGCCCAACGAATCAGCATTAACGCACCGCAGATACAAAGCAGAACCAGCACCATTTTCCAATACTTCTTCGCAGCCAAATATCGCGCCACCTTTATTTTCCTCGCAGCCAGAAAGCAAAGATGCGCCCAAAGGCGCATCTGTTACGGTCAGTATCAGGACCGCGCTGATTTAGCATAACGCTCACGCCGGTAAAAGGCGACCCGCGTTACAGGCTTAGTTGTTCAGGGTGTAGTCGAGAGTAATCTCAGCATTCAGAACCTGTGAAACTGGGCAGCCCGCTTTAGCTTTATTGATGATTTCATCAAATGTTGCGTTATCAATGCCTGGCAATTCGATAGTGCTGGTTAGCGCCACCTTGGTGATCGCAAAACCTTCACCTTTTTTATCAAGGGAAACATCCGCCGTGGTATCAATGCTTTTCGGCGGAAAACCTGCTTCGCCTAACATCAGCGATAAAGCCATAGAGAAACACGCTGCGTGTGCAGCACCGATTAGCTCTTCTGGATTCGTGCCTTTTTCACCTTCAAAACGGGTTTTGAAACCATAAGGTTGCTGGCTCAGCACGCCACTCTCAGTGCTTACAGTCCCTTTTCCCTTGATATCGCCTTCCCAATGCGCCGAACCTTTCTTATGAATGGTCATGTCATTCCTCCTGTTGGTAAAGAGGGTAAGTATAGACAATACATTCGATTTCGCCGGATCAGCTCACCGCACGCGGGCGAGCAGGTATGACTTGCTCATTGAGCAGCGCATTGGCCTGTACCAGTGAATCGCGGGTAATTTCACCGATCGATTTTGCGCCGGTCAGCGTCATCGCTACCCGCATCTCTTTCTCAATCAGGTTGAGCAGATTCTCCACGCCGCGCTGTCCGTGTGTTGCCAGCGCATAGATAAAGGCGCGGCCCAGCAGTACGGTATCTGCGCCTAACGCAATCATGCGCACCACATCAAGACCACTGCGGATGCCGCTATCGGCCAGAATCGCGATGTCACCTTTTACCGCATCGGCGATAGCAGGTAGCGCACGCGCCGAGGAGAGCACGCCATCAAGCTGGCGTCCGCCATGGTTAGACACCACAATGCCATCCGCGCCAAAGCGCACCGCATCACGCGCATCTTCGGGGTCAAGTATCCCTTTAATCACCATCGGGCCATCCCAGAATTCACGAATCCACTCCAGATCCTTCCATGAAATAGAGGGATCAAAGTTGTTCGCCAGCCAGCCGATATAATCTTCCAGGCCGGTGGGTTTGCCGAGATAGGTAGAAATATTCCCGAGATCGTGCGGACGCCCCTGCATGCCGACATCCCACGCCCATTGTGGGTGTGTCACGGCTTGCCAGTAGCGACGCAGCGCCGCATGGTTGCCGCTCATGCCCGAATGCGCATCACGGTAGCGTGCGCCCGGTGTTGGCATATCCACGGTGAACACCAGCGTGGAACAACCTGCAGCTTTGGCTCGCTCCAACGCGTTACGCATAAAGCCGCGATCGCGCAGCACATAGAGCTGGAACCACATCGGACGATTAATTGCCGGTGCCACCTCTTCAATTGGGCAGACGGAAACGGTCGATAAGGTAAAGGGAATGCCTTTCAGCGCCGCAGCGCGGGCAGCCTGCACTTCGCCACGCCGTGCATACATGCCGCATAAACCCACCGGTGCCAGCGCGACCGGCATCGACAACGTTTCATTAAACAATTTGGTTTCAAGGCTGAGATCAGACATGTTTTTTAAAATGCGCTGTCTTAGCGCAACGTCAGCCAGGTCGTCCACATTGCGGCGCAGCGTGTGTTCGGCATAAGCGCCGCCATCAAGATAGTGAAACAGGAACGGCGGCAGAATACGTTGCGCGGCGGCGCGATAGTCACTGGCAGCAGAGATGATCATGAGTCGTTTTCCTTACGGTTGCTGAATTCGTTGCCCGGCAAGCGGGTTATGCGAGCCTGCCGCGCTTCATCTTCGTGCAGGCCCTTCATCGTGGTATGAACAAAGCCGAGATGCTGCATCGCCGCTTGCCGCGCCGCTTCAGCGTCACCGGCGAGAATGGCGTTGAGAATGGCCTGATGTTGTTCAGTCAGACGGGCGAAAATCACCGGCTGGATATACATCCGCTGGCGGCTTTGCATCACCGATGATTGCAACAAGTCAAAAAAGCCGCGCATGGTTTGTAGCAGCACCACGTTATGCGAAGCCTCCGCAATCGCCAGATGAAAGCGTACGTCAGCTTGTGCTGCGAGATCGGGATCGTCGCTTTCGGTCATTTTGAGCGTGGCGTCAAACGCATATTGCAGCTTCTCTTTGTCGGATTCGGTCGCGCGTAATGCCGCGTGCCAGGCCGTGCTGGCTTCAATCGCGTGACGCGCTTCGAGAATGTCATAACGGTAATCGGGATCGTCCGCCAGTAACTGGCGAATAGGCGCAACGATGCGCTGTTCCGACCACGGCGCAAGCTGCTGACGCAGCCAGGTTCCCCCGCCGCGTCGGCTGATCAACATACCGCTGCTGATCAGCTGCTGGATCGCCTCACGCAGAGATGATCGCGAAACGCCCAGTTCGGCAGATAACTGCCGCTCGGCAGGCAGACGCATGCCGGGTTCCAGCTGATGTTCGCTGATATACGCCTTTAGCCGTACCACCAGATGGGCCGCCAGCGGCGGCGAGTTCGCAGTCATGGAATCATCCACGGGAAGATGTAAGCCTGCAGCGTGGTAATGACGCCTACCATGCAGGTAAAGATGAGGCTGTGTTTAACCGTAAAGCGGAACAGATCGGACTCTTTACCGACCAGGCCCACTGCGGCGCAGGCGATGGCGATCGATTGAGGAGAAATCATCTTCCCGGTGACGCCACCGGTGGTGTTGGCGGCAACCAACAACACATCTGAAACGCCAATCTGTTGCGCGGTAGTGGCTTGTAATGCGGCGAATAGCGCATTTGAGGAGGTATCCGATCCGGTAAGGAAGACACCCAACCAACCCAAAAACGGTGAGAAAAAGGTAAAGGCTTGCCCCGTATGCGCCAGCGCTAAGGCCAGCGTGGCCGACAGGCCGGAATAGTTGGAGATAAAAGCAAACGCCAACACCATGCCAATCGAGTAAATCGGTAACGCCAACTCTTTTAAGGTCTCGCCGAACGTCTGAATAGCCGCTTTCGGCTTCATACGCAGGTAAGCAATCGCCACAATCGCTGCCAGCAGAATGGCGGTGCCGGTGGCAGAAATGATGTCGAATTTAAAGATTGCCGGATAGGGCGTGGCACTGTTCACTACGGGTGGCATGCGTTCCACCAGCGCATTCAGCAGCGGCACCGGCACGCTGAAGACCCAATCCGCTAGCGCCCCGCCTTTGGCAAACAGCGCTTTGAAGGGCGGAATGCTCCACAACGTTACGGTCGCGGTGAGAAACAGGAAAGGCATCCAGGCGCGGATCACCTGCCCTGCGCTGTATTTTTTGCGGGTCAGATTCTGATCAACCATCGATGCGCCAACATCGTTAAAACGAAAGATGCGAACCGGCTTCCAGCGACGCAGGAACAAGGTTAAACAGACCAGCGACGCCAGCGAAGAGATGATGTCTGGCAGTTCCGGGCCAAGGAAATTAGAGCTAAGAAACTGAGCAATCGCAAAGGATCCGCCCGCCACCAGCACCGCTGGCCAGGTTTCTTTGACGCCACGCCAACCATCCATGATCGCCATGATCCAGAACAGAACGATGATGGTCAGTAGCGGCAATTGACGGCCAGCCATTTGCCCGATGGCGAAACTGTCCAGTCCGGTAACCTGCCCGGCAACAATAATTGGAATTCCCATCGCGCCAAATGCCACCGGCGCGGTGTTAACGATCAGGCATAAACCGGCGGCATACAGCGGATTAAATCCCAGGCCGACCAGTAGCGCAGCGGTGATCGCAACCGGCGCACCGAAACCTGCAGCGCCTTCTAAAAACGCACCAAACGAGAAACCGACAATCAGCATTTGCAGCCGTTGATCTGGCGTGATCGATAAGATCGAGGCGCGAATAATGTCAAACTGCCCGGTTTTAACCGAAATTTTGTAGACGAATACTGCCGCAACAATGATCCACGCAATCGGCCACAGACCATATAAAAAGCCATATCCCACCGACGCCAACGCTTGCCCGATTGGCATACGATAAAGAAACAGCGCCACCAGCAGCGCCAGACCCACGGTGATGGTCGCGGCGACATAGCCTTTCAGCTTCAGTTTTATCAGCGCGAAAAAGAAAAACAGAATCGGGATCAGCGCAACCAGGCTAGATAGCCAAATATTGCCGAGCGGATCATAATTTTGTTGCCACATCTGCATGCGGGTATCTCCAGAGGAAAGCCAGAAAATCGTGCGCATAGGTTGTAGGGTGCGCACGCTAGCCTCTTTAACATCTTTTTTGGTCAGACCACATTTAAGATGCTGAGGCTTATTGGCAACAGATGGTTAATGTTTTGTTAACTTCAGGCAATAAAAAAGCCGTGAATTTTCCTGTTCTGTGAAGCAGGAAAATTTTTCGGCTTAATTGGTAGGACCAAAAAATTATTTTTCTGGGAAAGCGTGCGGATAACTGCGTGGATGGAAACAGAGGTTTAACACAATCAACAGCAGCGTCACCGCACCTTGCATCAACCAAACGCTGGCAAAGCTGTGGGTTAATGTATGCAACTGTCCGGCGATAAACGGCATACAACCTGCGATAATGAATCCCACGCCTTGCATAAATGCCACCAGACGTGCCCCCGCTTGGGGATGAGACAGATGATCCAGCGCCAGTACCAAGGCTAACGGAAAGGCGCCGCCCAGACCGAATCCCGCTACGCCTGCCCAGATCCACGGTGCGGCCTGCGGGGCAAACAGAAATCCCATCATGCCACAGAACTGCATGCCCAATGCCAGCAGCAATAATGGCCGACGATCGGCTCCGCGAGCCAGCAGCGGTAGCAACAATGCCCCGGCCACCTGACAGCTGATCATCATAGCAAGCAAGCTGCCGCCCGCCTGCGCGCTCCAGCCCTGTTGATGATAGAAATCGGGCAGCCACGCGACGCAGATGGCATATCCGCCATTGACCAACCCAAAGCTCAGCGCCAGCGTCCACGCCCGCGTTTTGCGCCACAGTGCAGGTATTGCCCGCTGCGTAGATTTCTCCGGCGCGGCAGTGGGAATAAACAGCCACAACAGCACCGCGCACAGCGTCGGTAGCGCCCAACTGCTTAACGCACCTTGCCACCCCATCTGTGCGCTCAGCCACGGCGTTAAGGCGGCAGCCAGGCCGCCACCGCCCATCAACGCTCCAGCCCATAATCCCGTAATCGCTGCGCTGCGCTCACCAAAGCGTTGGCGAATCAATCCCGGCATCGCCATTTGCACCACACCAATGCCTAATCCACCCGGAATGGTGCTAAGGACTAATAGACTGCCCTGAGCGATAAACAGGCGGCTGAAAGTCGCCAAACTCAGTAACATCAATCCGCCTGTCAGCAATTTACGGACAGCGATGCGCTGCATTAAGGGCGCGCTTAACAGCGCAATCGCTCCCATCATCATCATGGGTATAGCGGGCAGCAAAGACGCGGCTAATGGCGTCAGCCCAATGGTCTGACGTAACTGGCCGAGCAACGGACTCACCGAGGTCATTAAAGGGCGCATGTTCAGGCCCGCCAATACCAACGCAATGAGCATCATCATTTCTGTCTGTCGTTTCATCCACAACTCAAATAATTAAAGATTGCCAGCCTGACAGCGCTGGTTACTATTTGGAAATTAAATATTGCTCTAATTGATAGTGGGAAAATGAATCGACAGCCGATGTTTACGCCTCAACAGTTGTTAAGTTTTGTTGCCGTTTGCGAAACCACCAGCTTTACCCGCGCTGCCGATCGTGTGCATTTGTCGCAATCCACTGTGAGTCAGCAAGTGCGGCGGCTGGAAGAAATGGTAGGTAAAGCATTGCTGGAACGCTCTTCGCATCAGGTGCAGATTACCGAAGAAGGTGAAAAGCTGCTGGGCTATGCCCGGCGCATCATTGCGCTGAACGGCGAAGCGCATGACGTATTAAGCGACAAATGGCGTGACGGCGTGCTACGTCTTGGTGTGCCGGAAGATTTTGCCGCACCTACCGCAGGATTGTTAGCCGCTTTCAGTCGTCAACATCCGCATTTACGACTCGATGTGATGAGCGGCATGCACGTTGAATTGCGCCGTGCGTGGCAGCGTGAGGAGCTGGACATCATGCTGATCAAACAGCCTTACGGCGAACGTCCACTGGCGGCGCGCCCGGAACCCTTGCTCTGGCTCGACAGCGCCGCCTATCCCTGTTTTGAACAAACGCCAGTACCGCTGGTGCTGTTTCCTCAGCAGGGTTTGTACCGTGAAGAGATGTGCCAGACGCTGGATGCGATGGACCGCAGTTGGCGTATTGGTTATAGCAGCGCGAGTCTGGTTGCTTTGGCGGCAGCGAGCGCACAAGGCTTGGGGTTAACCCTGTTGCCCGCCAGCTGTCGTTTACCCGAACATCGGGTGCTAGGGCGCGAACAGGGTTTGCCGGAGATCGATATTTTTGAGCTGGCGCTGTTTTGCCGTCATCCCGAAGAGAATTTGCAGTATCAACTGGCGCAGGCTTTGGTCGATTTCGGCCAGCTGAGCTGGCAGTGATTTTTCAAATAGCCAGCAGTGGAAAATAGCGCAGCGGCCACCGCCAGCTTTTGTCAGATTAAGACTCTCTTTTTTGCAGGAGCCTCTGATGACTATTTCCCCTTCTTCAAGCCGTCGTGAATTTCTTGGTAACGGCGCACGCTGGGCAGCCGCAGGGAGTTTGCTGGCTGCTGGCATGAGCCAGACCAGTTTTGCCGCCAATACGACATCTCACTCGCCAGCTGCTTTGCCCAGTACCGATCACTATTTACTGCGGAATGTTCGCCTTGAAGAAGGCTTTGAGCGTGAAGGCGAAGAGATCGTTGCGACTAAAACTGGGCTGTATGACATCAGCATTCGTGATGGTAAATTTGATCAGTTACACCCAGCCGGTCAGGGTGACGCTTCACTGACGGCCTGGGATGCGCAAGGTGCGCTGCTGCTGCCCTCCACTCACGATATGCATATCCATCTCGATAAAACATTTTATGGCGGCCCGTGGCAGGCACCGCGTCCACGTCAGGGCAAAACCATTATGGATATGATTGCCCGTGAGCAGGTATTGATCCCGCAGTTACTGCCCACCTCAGTCGCGCGAGCAGAAAGTCTGATTGCCTTGTTGCAATCCAAGGGTTCGACTCAGGCACGCAGCCATTGCAATATCGACCCGGTCAGCGGTCTGAAAAGCCTGGAGCATCTCCAAACCGCGCTGGCGAAGCACCCTGAATTTCCCTGCGAAATCGTGGCATTTCCGCAGCACGGTTTATTGCATTCGCAGGTCGATGGATTGATGCGTGAAGCGATGCAGCACGGCGTGCAGTATGTCGGCGGACTGGATCCGACGAATGTCGATGGCGCGATGGAAAAGTCGCTGGATGCGATGTTCCAGATCGCGCTCGATTTCCAACGCGGCGTGGATATCCACCTGCATGAAACCTCGCCAGCCGGCGTTGCGGCGATTCGCTATATGATCGATACCGTGGCAAAGAACCCGGCGCTGAAAGGCAAAGTGACCATCAGTCACGGCTTTGCGCTGGCGACGCTGGAAGGCGCTGAGCTGGATAAAATGATTCAAGGGTTGGTTGAGCAGCAATTTAGCGTGGCGTCGACGCTGCCGATTGGCAAGCTGACCATGCCGATTCCGCAGTTGCAGACAGCGGGCGTTAAGGTGATGACCGGCACCGATAGCGTGGTCGATCACTGGTCGCCGTTTGGCACCGGCAGTATGTTGGAAAAAGCCAATCTTTATGCGCAGCTCTATCGTGGTTCGGATGAGTTTTCACTGACGCGAGCGCTGGCGATTGCGACCAATGATTTGCTGCCGCTGTCAGCAGAAGGTCAACGTCAATGGCCACAGCAAGGTGATGACGCCAATATGATGATAGTTGCCGCGAGCTGCTCAGCTGAAGCCGTTGCGCGCATCTCGCCAGTGGTTGCCACCTTCTCACGCGGCAAAGCGGTGTTCGCACTGCAACACGTTTAATTGCTCCAATGCTCAACGCAGTTACAACGCGAAAGATGCATCCGGTAAGTGACCGGGGTGAGCACGTGCAGCCAACGCAGCTGCAGCGCGAAGTATGACGCTCAGATACCCTAAATAATTCGTGTTGCAGCAAGGCGGCAAGCGTGTGAGTCCCCGGGAGCTTACGCCGGTAAGTGACCGGGGTGAGCACGTGCAGCCAACGCAGCTGCAGCGCGAAGTATGACGGGTATGACGATCAGATACCCAAAATAATTGGTGTTGCAGCAAGGCGGCAAGCGTGTGAGTCCCCGGGAGCTTACGCCGGTAAGTGACCGGGGTGAGCACGTGCAGCCAACGCAGCTGCAGCGCGAAGCATGACGCTCCGTTACCCTAAATAATTCGTGTTGCAGCAAGGCGGCAAGCGTGTGAGTCCCCGGGAGCTTACGCCGGTAAGTGACCGGGGTGAGCACGTGCAGCCAACGCAGCTGCAGCGCGAAGTATGACGGGTAAGAATGACAAAGCCTCCCGCAGGAGGCTTTAATCAGACAGACAAAGCAGCAGCGTTACACGCTTTTTGCTTTGCAACCTTTTGACATTAATTCCATTGCCAACGCATATAAACGACGATCTTCCTGATCACAGGGCTCATCTTCCGCATAACACCCGATCATTGAGGCAATCTTATCAGCTGATAAGCTTTCCCCATGAACGTGCAGCGTCAACACGGCGCGGCCCACTATTTTAAGTACATCTTCATGTGATCCCTGGAGACTATTACTCAATGAAAAACCCTCTAACGGTCGTTGTAATAGATGTATGGCGCGCTAAATATAAAGCAATTGTCTTAAGATTTTTATCGGCAACTTAAGGGTAATTTTTTAATGATTAATTGTATTACTGGAGTAAATAAAAAGGATTTATCTGATTAACATAGAAATAAACTTTTTAAATCGGCTGGTTATAAAGTTATTTATGGCCTTATTTTTTCTTAATTCCAGACCGCTATCGAAATTTCATGCTTAACTGATTAAAATTTACCAACCATTTTCGAAAAACTTCAGGTTATTCCTAATGCCCCGCACGTTAAAAGATTCACAGCCTTAACCTACGAGGTTGCCGTTGCTGTTGGACGCGCTTTCTGCCAGACTTGCGCGCGCAATAATGCCCTACTTTTTAGCCTCAGAGGCCGCGCCGTGACTGCTTTTTCAACCCTCAATACGCTTCCCGAAAGCCAACTCGATAACTTGCGCGAGATGGGCTACACCAGCATGACGCCGGTTCAGGCCGCCACGCTGCCCGCCATTTTGCAGGGTCGCGACGTGCGTGCGCAGGCGAAAACCGGCAGCGGTAAAACCGCAGCCTTTGGCATTGGTTTGCTACAACATATCGACAGCGCACAGTTCCAGACGCAGGCGCTGATTCTGTGCCCAACGCGTGAATTAGCGGATCAGGTTAGCAATGTGTTGCGTCAACTGGCGCGCTTCACGCGTAATATCAAAATTTTGACGCTGTGCGGTGGCCAGCCGATGAGCGCTCAGCGCGATTCATTGATCCACGCACCGCATATTGTGGTCGGCACGCCGGGCCGTATTCTTGATCACCTCAAACGTGAAACGTTAAAGCTTGAGAATCTGCGCACGCTGGTGTTGGATGAAGCGGATCGTATGCTGGAAATGGGTTTCCGTGATGATATGGAAACCATCATTAAAGCTACACCAGCATCGCGTCAAACGCTGCTGTTCTCTGCGACCTGGCCTGAAGGAATCGCCGCCATTAGCACCCGGTTTCAGCGCGATGCTCTGAGCGTGGTAACAGAAGAAGTCAGTGAACTGCCCTCCATTGATCAACAGTTTATTGAAGCCAGCCACAACGAAAAGCTATCACTGCTGATTGCGCTACTCAGCGAACGCCAGCCCTCATCCTGTGTGGTCTTTTGTAACACCAAACGCGAATGCGATGATGTTGCGGCAGCCCTTAACGATCGTGACATCAGCGCCTTGCCGCTGCACGGCGATCTGGAACAGCGCGACCGTGAACGCGTACTCATCCGCTTCTCCAACGGCAGCGGACGCGTGTTGGTTGCTACTGACGTAGCAGCGCGTGGCCTGGATATTAAGTCGCTGGCGCTGGTAGTGAATTACCAACTGGCGTGGGATCCCGAAGTGCATTTACACCGCATTGGCCGTACCGCACGTGCGGGTGAAGAAGGTGCTGCTGTGAGTTTTGTCGCCGCCGATGAAATGGCTCGCGCGCACGCGCTGGAAGATTTTTTACAGAAGTCGCTGCCTTGGGTCTCTGCCAGCACGCTGAAAAAAGGCAGCAGCAAACCGCTACCCGCCGCAATGATGACGTTGTGCATTGATGGCGGCCGCAAAGCCAAAATTCGTCCGGGAGATATTCTGGGGGCATTAACGGGTGAAGCGGGCTACCGCGCTGACCAAATTGGTAAGATCGATCTAACCCCAACGCACGCGTATGTTGCTATTGAAGCGACTCAGGCGAAATCGGCATTGGTCAAACTCAAGCAAGGCAAAATCAAAGGCAAAACCTGCCGCGCGATCCTGTTGAAAGATTGATTTACTAACGCATCCAGGCATGCTGGGCGAGGCGAAACCTCGCCCAAACACTGTTAAGGCTCTTCAATTTCTGTGGCGTGCAATGTGGTGTTTTCACCTTTACCGTGCACTCTACCGCTGATGCGAACCTGATCGTCCGCAGCAAACTTCTTACCTTTGAACGCTTTTTCCGGTGCCACAACAGTGATGGTTCCGGTGCTGTCGCGGAACTGATAGTTATCGCCCTGCTCTTTCTTCAGAATGTAACCCTCAAGCGTGACGTAACCGTCCTGCCGAAAATCACGAATCTGATCAATGTGCGTCTGCCCGGTATCCTCAGAACCTTTATAACCTGCATCCTGCTTCGATTGAGGTTGTGGCGCTTCGCCGCCCTCAAAGCCGCCCTTCTCAGCGTAAACACCCGAACTCAACATGACTAACAGTGTCGTTAAAATGACTTTTTTCATTACGCGCTCCTTATTCAGAAAGGTTATCCATTTTTTCAATTCACTGTTAATCCTGGCACAATTATCAGACCGCGTTTTATTTCGCCTCTCTTGCCCTCACCTTTTTCACGTCGCTGCCGATAACTTCATCACACCCCTTTCCTTACCTGCGCTGATGCAGAGGCAACAATGGATAATTTTCAAAAAGAGATAGATGAGAGAGCGAACCTCGCGTTATCGAATAAATTTGAGCTGCTGCTGTTTCGCTTAGGCTCAGATCAGCTAAAAGGAAAATCCGAGCTGTTCGGGATTAACGTTTTTAAGCTGCGCGAAATCGTGCCGATGCCGACAATTACCAAAGCAGCAGGTATGAAATCGCCGCTGCTTGGCATGGCCAGTATTCGCGGTCAGTTTATTCCAGTTATCGATTTACCTGCGGTAGCGGGTTGCGTACCGGAAACGGGACTGAATCTGCTGCTGGTAACGGAATATGCGCGTAATACGCAAGCGTTCGCGGTGGAGTCAGTCGATAACATCGTGCGTCTCGACTGGAGTCAAGTGCATACCGCAGAAGCGGGCATCGGCGGACGTAATATCACCAGCATCGCCTCGCTGGATAATGACAAGCAAAGCAATAATCTGGCGATGGTGCTGGATGTTGAGCAAATTTTGTATGACATCATTCCATCAGTGCGCGGCGTAGAGCCGGAAGCTGCCAGACCGCGTGCATTTAAATATCAGCCGGGTGCAGTGGCGATTGTTGCTGAAGATTCTAAAGTGGCGCGCCAGCTGCTGGAACAAGGGCTGAAAAGCATGGGCATTCCGGCGCTGATGTACAACACCGGTCTGGATGCATGGGAAAAAATCAAGCAGATGAGTCAAGAGGCGCAAGCGGCAGGGGAATCGATCCACGATAAAATCGCGCTGGTGCTGACCGACCTTGAAATGCCTGAAATGGATGGCTTCACCCTGACGCGTAACATCAAACGTGACCCAATCCTCAAGCATCTTCCGGTAGTGATTCACTCTTCACTTTCTGGCAGCGCCAATGAAGATCACGTGCGCAAAGTTGGCGCAGACGGTTATGTGGCCAAGTTCGAGCTGAATGAATTATCAGACGTGATCTTCAACGTGCTGGAAGCTGCTCGTTAAGGTAAATCAAAAGCAGCGGAAGGCGATTTAAGTATCGAATAGCCAGTGTCGCTTGATTCAGACTCAGCACTTTTTTGCCGCTGTTTGGCGGCTTCTTTTTTACCAACCTTGGAAAAAAATTATGCGCAGCGAAACGTTACCTGTTCAGCAATCAAGTGGTTTCCTTCGTGGTCGTTTACGTCAGCTTAGCTGGCTGGCGATCATTGCCTTTAGCGCGCTCTTTTGGGGCAGCCTGCTGGTTTTCATTTTCTAATTTGTTTGTTATCTAGCTGCTTGATTGCGAGGTCGCCAACAACGTTTGACGACCCGCTTTGTCACGTCTGCGGGTTAACCTGTTAAAAAATCATTAGCACTGTGCATTAATCCTCTTTTCCCTGCCTGCTTCTGCTTGAATTCCATCAAAAATATTAAAGTTAACGTTTTTAACTCCGATAACTGTGTGCGCTGGATCACCATTTCACTTTGCACCTGTAAAGCTACGCGCAATGTCGGGCTGTGAGCGGAGAAGCAGTAAATATTAACTGTTGGAATAACTGTATTTTAATAAGAAAAACGGGGAAAGAAGACATGTTCAGTATTAAGAATATGAAGGTTGGCATCCGGCTCGCCGCCGCCTTTGGCATTGTCGTCGCGCTATTGATAGTGATTTGCGTGACATCTATCACAAAAATTAACAGTATTAAAAGTGGTATCGCCTCGATCGTCGACGATCGTTATGTGAAAGTGCGCCTGGCATTTGATGTGCGCGATGGCGTCAACGATCAGATCAAATACCTGCGCGGCATGGTGATCGATACGACCCATCCTGATTATAACGTTAAGCGCTATGGTCAACTGGATGAAGCGACCCAGCGTACCAATGTCGCCATGAAGAAAATTGCTGACATTCAAGTTACTGAGATTGGTAAAAAGAAAATTGCTGGCCTGCTCGCCTCTGCCGAAGCATTTGAAAAAGTGAAAGGTGATTTGATCGCCTTGATAAAAGCCGGTGATTTTGAAGCTGCCAGCACATATGCACTCAAATCCATGACGCCGACGCAGAATAAGTTTCTCGACGACGCGATAAAATTTGCCAATTCACAAGATGGACAACTGCGTGCTGAAGGACAAAGTATTGTCGAAAATGGCTCTTCGGCAATTACCATCACCTTGATCTTCTCAGCGCTGGCCATTATGGCCTCGATTCTGCTCGGCTTTTTCCTTACCCGCTCAATCGTACGTCCTTTGGTTGCGGCCGTTAGCGTAGCGGAAAGTGTTGCAGCAGGCGATCTTAGTTCGAAAATTCAGGTGACTACGCGTGATGAAACTGGCGTGCTGATGCAGGCGCTGCAGCGCATGAATGACAATCTGCTTTCCATCGTTACCGAAGTTCGTACCGGCTCTGACACCATTGCCGTCGCTTCAAATCAAATTTCCAGCGGGAACCTTGATCTTTCGACGCGTACCGAGCAACAGGCCAGTTCGCTGGAAGAAACCGCTTCAGCGATGGAGCAAATAACCTCCACCGTCAAACACAATGCCGAAAACGCGCGTGAAGCCAATCAGCTGGTTGCGTCCACTTCAAGCGTGGCGCGCGAAGGCGGCGAAGTGATGGGGCAAGTTATCGAAAAAATGGAAGCGATTGCGCTGTCGTCCAAAAAGATTGTCGACATCATCAGCGTGATTGATTCCATCGCCTTCCAGACCAATATTCTGTCGCTGAATGCCGCCGTGGAAGCGGCTCGCGCTGGTGAACAGGGACGCGGTTTTGCCGTAGTTGCTACAGAAGTACGTAATCTGGCGCAGCGTTCTGCATCTGCCGCTAAAGAAATTAAAGTTCTGATCGAAGACTCAGTGGCGAAAGTTGATGAGGGCAGCAAGTTGGTGACGCATGCCGGATCAACCATCGGCGAAGTGGTCAACAGCGTGAAGAGCGTGGCGAATATCATGAGTGAAATTACGATTGCCAGCAGCGAGCAAAGCAGCGGTATCAGCGAAATCAATCTGGCGATTACCCAAATGGAAGCAGTAACGCAGCAGAATGCCGCGCTGGTGCAGGAAGCTTCTGCCGCATCGCAGGCGCTGCAAGATCAGGCTGAGCGGATGGCACAAGCGATGAGCGTATTTAAAGTAGGAAAGATGTCGTTAAATTAATTCCACTACGCTTTCTTTTTTCCCGGCAGGTCGAACTTGCCGGGATATTTTTTACTTCTAACGCGTATCACTTACAAACTACCTTCTAGGCCTGACGTTCTATTCCACTTCACTCATCCACATCGTGCTTTCTGGCACGACTTTGCTCTGTTTTGTCAGTCAACATCGCATTATTAATATCACCTCACGTGATAACTAAAATAATAAATGGCGATTAGTCTTATAACTCTGCAACTGCCATTATCGTTCCCACGATTTAACTGCTTTCTTATGAACAGATTACCCACTACAGCAGAGAATTATTTAATGAAAATGCATGCGATTAACTGGCCAGATGGCTTTTTACCCGGTTTTACCGACAATTTTTGCTCTAATGAAATGATCGTAGCAAATCTGACAACTCAGGATATTTGGCCGCTGTTGAGCAAGCCTGCTGTATGGTCGACTTATTATCAAAACTCAGCAAATGCGCGTTTTTATGACGATAAAGGCCCCGAACTGGAACAAGATGTCCGCTTCTATTTTGAAACCTTTGGTTTTCCAGTTGAGGCTCGCGTCACAGAATATGTCGCGCCTGCACAGAACGAAGCTGCTCGTATTTCCTGGCATGGTTGGGCGGGAGAAGAAGGCAGTGATGAACGTTTAGATGTGTTGCACGCCTGGCTAATTGAGGATTTACCTGGCAATCGCGTACGTATCCTGACGCAGGAAACCCAAAAGGGTAAACCAGCAGTAGCGTTAGCGAAGGCAAAGCCGAATCCGATGATCAATGGACATCAGGATTGGTTGGATGGGCTGGTTAAAGCAGCTCTAGCGAATCGCGTGTTATAAAATCCAAAAACTAAAAAGGCCGCCAATCGGCAGCCTTTCAAATTATCGTTTATGCAACAACGCTATAAAGCTCACTTAGCCTTTCTCAGAGGGCGTAAGGCCTGCTCTGATATGCAATCCTTGCCGTGTTAATTTGAACAACGACAGATTTGCAGAAAATGCATTTCGCTCCATGCGGGTTGGCTCTCGTCACATCAAAGTGTGATGTGCGGTACTGTGAGCCATTACAGTGTAGACATTTAAAACGAGTAATTTTAAGTCCTTAGAGACCAACAACGTTTGCAGCAGATGGGCCTTTAGCGCCATTTTCTACTGTAAACTCAACTTGTTGACCTTCATCCAGTGAACGGAAATCAGTACCCTGGATAGCAGAGAAATGGACGAATACGTCCTTGCTGCCGTCTGCTGGAGAGATGAAACCGAAACCTTTCTCTGCGTTGAACCATTTTACGGTGCCGCGGATTTTGTTAGACATGTTTAATTCCTTAATATTTGAGCCTTCCGGCGTAAATGGCCTGAGAACAGATTTTAATCAGAACGTAAGAGAAGACTCAAAAAGAAGGGATGTCTCACGACAAACTTAGAGATGAGAACTGCTTTGGGTACTTACTTTGATAGTGTCTGTCAATCAAACCGACGGATGCATTAGCTCATATTGAGCGAGGTGATGCAAGCGCTTTCTTAACTTAAATCTATTGTCTGAAAAACCGAGGCGTGAATCGCAACCTCATAAAAAGAGTCAATTCGGCGGCAAAAAAAGAGGTTTCGCTCAAACGAATCGATAAAAAAAGGCAATAAAACTCAGGCTGCCGAGCACAGTTCAGCGTTTTTGTCATACAGGTTTCAGTGCCGGTATATAAGAAAGGTGATGCATTACGCTTCGCCTGACCTTTCCTTTTGAGGGGATCGTTGATGTGGCTGAGCGATCTGGCGCATTTATGATGTGCTTAATCTACTGCTCACTCTCTTTACTCTGCTGTTTGGCGCTGCCAGATAAAAACCCACCTTAGCTAGCTTGCGAAAAGAGATGTGCCCTGTTCTTTTTTGATTTCCATAAGAGTAAACAGGCAACAAATTATTATCCTGCACTTTAATTAAAAAAGAATGAATAGCTCATATCATTCTCTATGCGCAGTGCTATTTAAATCCCAAACCGCCTTACCTGTAGCACACCACCAACTTTCAGTCAGTGATATTTCAAACCCAACAGCTTTGTCACTTACATTATTAAGGAAAGCGAAAACCCCTAATAAATGACTGCACCAGAGGCGGATCGGCAGGATATTTCCTCCTCACTCTCACATTAACAATGCCGGGTTCATTTTAAGGAAAAACTCCTTATTAAATAGCATATTGAAAAAAACAGCAATACGAAAATTAAATTAGAACAAATAGACAATTACGATACCGACATTAAAATAAACGACCATGCCAAAATAAGAAAATAATTAACCCCATAAAAAATGGAATGCATAATGAATGACATTTAATAATTTATTCAGTCCAATAAATAACAAATTATGAGTGCGTAGAAATAAAAATAAATAAGGAAGGGATATGTATCGACAATCCAATATTGCATGATCAATACGGAAGGATAAAACGTGGTGCCGGAAACAGGAATCGAACCTGCGACCTTCGCGTTACGAGTGCGCTGCTCTACCAACTGAGCTATACCGGCATTGTGGTGGGATACTGCGGGGCGTTACGTTAGAAAAAATCACAAATTGAGTCAAGACCGAAACAGCGCGAGTGCCGTTTTTATCGCCATTTGCAAGGGATTTTGCCTGGAAACCCTTGTTCTACATGACGAAAGTCCTTTCGTTAAGTTTGGGATTTCCCTCTCAGGCCACATCAAGCGCACAAAGCAAAAAAGGCGAGGCCGCAGCCTCGCCAAAAACGTGCCGATCATCAATCGTAGTAAGCGACCTTGCGGTCTACGCCGTTGATATTGACCAACACAAAGCCCGTTGGCGTCGTTTTATTCGTCGGTGTACCCGCGGTCGTCGCGAGCGTAAGTACACCTTTCTCATTGGCACCAATACCGGCCAATCCATTATGCAAACCGAAGCGTGCCGCCGGTTTCAACGTGCCCATTGTCGTGGTATCGGTCACTACAGAAAGATCAGACTGGAACAGCGAGCAGGAGCCCGTATCAAAGCGCGTCGGCCCCGTATTTTTGAGGTTAAACATGGTGTCACCGCTGTTGGCTTTCAGCTTCACCCATACCACCGCATACGTTGTTCCAACCCGGCCATAGCGGATATCCTGCACTGCTGGCTGCCCCATGTGGCAAGCATCAGCCCACACGGTTTCCAGCCGTTGCAAATTAATCCAGGTTTTACCGGTACCGGAGAGATTCACCGGCGATCCTGCAGTGCCTGAAGGCGTAGTAGCATCCGCTTTACCAATCAGCTCTATCACCCATTGCTGATTTGCGTTGGGGAAAAAGAACTGGCCGAGTCGATACCAGTTATCCGTCGCGGTGTTATTCGTGACTTTATAGCCACTGAAATACCCTGCACGCAGCGAACCCGTCATATAGCTGCCGAAGCTTTCGTCGCGGCGGAAACCATATTCAAAGGTGGATAACCATTTACCGGCGACCAGGTCATTACTGATTTTTGCACCGGATTGCAGGTTAATCTGACGCATCACAACACGCGCATTGTTGAGGTTGAAAGCAGAGCTACAGTCCTCAATGTTTAACGTATCGATCGTCCAGCCGCCATCAGAGAGATCGCCCGGGTTACGCGTATGTTCAATCCACACATTGCGCATAATCCCCTGCGTGACGCGCGGCATATAGAGCGTGGCGTCACCATAACCGGTCTGGAAATTGGCGTTGCTTAACTCAATCGCGGTTGAGTGATCCCAAACACCGTTCGGCGAGTTTGACCAGCCCACATCAAAAACGCGCGAATAGGTATTCAGCGAATAGATCTGGTCAAACTTGCTGTCGAGCGTATCGAGAATTTTGATGACGGTGCCGCCGGTACCCTGCGCGCGGAAACAGCTGATATTGACCGTCTCTCCTTCTATACAGGTATTTTCGAAGAACGGTTGCACGTTGCTGCACATCGCGGCGGTGATGGTGCTTTTGTTGGTAGTAATATCGGCGCTGGCCTGACCATTCCAGGTAATGCCTTTGATGGCTGTGCGGCGCGCCTTTACCTTGAACACTGGACTGGCACTTTTATTTGAAACAATGGTTGTGCGCGGAAGCGATCCCAACTCCAGGTCATCACCCAACAAGCCAAAAAAGGCAATTTCTGAGGCGCTGAGATCAATGGGCGAAATTAAAAATTTACCACCGGGAAAACGAACCGGAAGATCCTTTATGTTGGTGTTGTATGTCTGCGTCCAGCTCAACATACGTTTAAAGGCGTCGGTATCATCCGTTGTCCCATCGCCTTTGGCACCAAAGTGCAGAATGTTCACTTCCGTAGGATCGTTGATTGCACGCTTCCAGTAGAAACCGCTTCCCACCGCCACCGTGCCACCATCATCTTTCAATGTGGTGGTGCCGGTAAAGCCGACGAAATCGCCGCCGCCACGGAAAGTGGAGTCTTTGTCGTAGTAACGTTTTAAAATCGCTACATCACCAGATTTGGTCGGAGCCGTGGTACGCAGTTCTGCAAAAGAGTTAACTTCGATCATGGTATCCTCCTCAGGATGTTTTAGATTAAACGCTGTTTATCAGCGAGTTACTTCGATTTGGCCGCTTGGCCGCATAAGGTGTCCCACATGTCGTTGTGGGTGTTGATGGCGCGTACGGTTCGGATGTCTATTTTCTGGGCATCGTCACCGTGGGTATGAATGGGGGAAAAAAGCACGCAGGCAGAGTCGGTAATGGCCACCGGCTCAGGGTTGGTTGTATTTCGACTGCTGCAACTTGTCGCGAGCAGCAGCGTCATCAAGGTTACTGTTTTCAGTTTCCACACGGTTCGCCTCCTCACGGTTCTGTTGTTGTTGATGGGCAATATCTGCCACGCGCTCGGCTTCTTTATGCGCGCTGTCGACATCGGATTTTGCTTTTTGCTGCACCTTGCCGATTTTCTTACCGCCAAAATAGCTGGCACCTAGCGCAGCGATAATCGCGCCCAGCGCAGCTAACCAGTGCCAACCGCCGCCCAGCAATGTGGAAAGAAAAGTCATGATTTGATCCCCTCCACCTGACGCTTCTCATTCAGCAATGTTTTTTGACGAACAAATTGCGCAATAACCCCCATCGCCACCATGAAAGCGCCGATAAGACCGAGATAGTTATGGGGAAGAATCGACTTAACGTCTTCCGGCAAGGTGTTCCATGCATCCAGCGCCGATGACGGAAAAGATTGCACCCAGGCACTGAGCATTGAGCCAAGCGAAGCCAGCCAAACCGACCAGGTTTTAAATAACAGCCGTGCATGTGAAACAAACTGAAGGGTGGTAAAACGTTGTAAAAGCAAGACGATGATGATGACTGAGAGCACGGCGATAAGAAAAAGTAACCATTTCATAGCAGTCCCCTGTAGACGTCATAAGTGCCGGTACGCATCACTTCAGCATGACGACGTGCGCGCCCTGGAGTTTGACGTGCCCACAAGCTGGTAAGCATGGCGTTAGCCGCCTCAGCAAAGTTCTCTTCAGCAATGGCGTTAAGCATATTTTTGAACTGACTGACGCCATCTACCCCCAATTGATACGCCATGCTTAGCAACACATCAGTTCGCGCCTCGTTGCAATTTGCTAAAGCGCGCTTGATCGGCTCACGTGCCTGCATTTCCTGAATTTTGTTTTCCAGGATGCACTGCTTCCACACATCACCTACGCGACGTGGCACACGAAACGCATAGTTACTGAGTGACGCACCTTTTGGCCCGATGCGAATTCCCCCGGCGACAGTCGGAAAACCGAGCGTGTCGAAATAAGGGGTATCCACGTAGCCTTCCTCAAAATTCAGCACTGCAATAATCTGACTCATAAAAATTCCTCAATGACGGCACAGGCAACTCAGGCCCTGCGAAACTAAACACATAACAACCACTGATCAGTACCAGAGTAAGCGCAGCAGCAGATAGTGCTGAAGCTGCAGAGGAACTGAAGAGTAGGGAAAAAAATTGCGTCCAGCGAAAACTGGAAAATGGCAGGAGCCGGGTGTTCAAAGGATGAGATTTTTACTGCTCAGCGTACGGCGTAGAGATGAACGTGCGGCAGGCAGCAATTATCAAAAGAAGGTGTTTCTTGGTTTTGCGAACGCGGCGCAGTGATTGCGCGGTCCACGCGAGGTGTAACCTGACGCTGACATATCTGTTCTGCGCGTCGAAGGGAAAGGGTTTCAGGTTCGTAATTCAGCGCCTGGTCGATACTCTGCTTCAGACGGCTGAGAGGTTGGCGTCGCCGATGGCGACGAGTGCGTGCATTGCCCGTAAAAACGCTTTTGCCATAGTGGATAATCGCCATAACTCCTCCTGTGAATGAGTCTTTGGCGATGGGGTGGCAGGCGCGAGCTTTCGGCGTACCGAACGGGCCCGAATACCGCTGTTAACGCTCACACGCTTACCACCTGACTGAATAAACAGTCAGGTGGAAGGCAAGATAAGGGAAACAGACGGCATCTGACGACGCTGCATTTTGCGCATCCACCCCATCCCAAAGTTCACTGACTTTTGGGTGGTATGATTCGCGCTTGTGCAGCGCCTCAATTGTTTAAGAGCGGCTCATCCCTGAGAAAACAACTTCGTTCGTCCATGCTCAAATTATTAACAGGTTCTTATGCTTTATCAAACACTGACAGTTAATTTTTTATTTACTATTGGTTAAATTTTTGAATTTATGTCGATTATTTTTTTCGACGTCTTATTGAAAAAGCGGGTTTGAGAGTCTGGCTAACCCAAAATTTGATATTGTCTTGCCTGACTCATGATGACTTTTGCCAACACTTTTAAGCTCTCGACTTCGTCACGGTTGAGATACCAAGTCTCGTAGCGCTTATTGTCTGAAATAACAGCAATTTTGCGATGCTGTAGCTGAAGCCTTTTCAGGTACAGCTGGTCATCCAACGTAAAAATGTAGATACCATCACCGTCGAACCTGCGCACGCTGATATCAACAAACAGCTGATCGCGCGGGGCAAATGTATCCGCCATTGAGTCGTTATTAACAGCGATCAGCCGAATATTCTCAGCTGGGCGCCCATTGAATAACACCCGCGCCTCATCCTGACCGTATTCGATCGCGTGAATTGTCTCGACAAATTCATCCCGGGCCTGAATACCTGCCGCCGTTTTTTGACCAATATCGAGGCTGTCTACTCGGAAAACATTTTTATGGCTAGCCCACGCGCTTAACGACGGCGGTTCAGGCGCCTGTTCCATGCCAAACTGTAACCACTCAACCCTGACCCCAAGCAGACGGCTGAGTGCCAGCAAATTGCCGTTATCCGGTACTGACTGCGCGTTAAACCACTTCCACACCCCCGGCGTTGATATTTGACAGCCCTGCTCTTTTAACGCCTTAGCAACCTGTTTGTTTCGTCCGTGTCCGACAATGCCAGCGCTTTCGCAAGCGGCGATGAGCCTGGCGGTGAAAGCTTGTCTCGTACTTTCTTTTTTAACCATCAGTTAATAATCAGCCATTGAAGAGGTACTGGATGTTATTTTCATTATTGCTACCAGTTCATTTTATATTACCGTCCGTTTACTACCTAACCGGTTTCTCAAGCATTTCTAATTATCATTATCTCCTTCACCTTTGAGCGCGCCAAAAAATATCACTTAACAGCCGCTACCACCGGGGCTTTCAAGAATGTTCCGTAAGGAATTGCGTAAAATTCATCCGCTGTTCATCCCTCACTGGACGCACTTAATCGATAAAATAATTTTTAGTCACTAAAGCTCTACAAATAGCTGGATCGAAAATGAAGGCATAAAAAAAACGGGAGCCTGAAAAGACTCCCGTTTTGTTAAGAAAAATGGATGTTAGGCACGCAGCGTGTCGTCGCCCCAGGCAATCCATTTATAGGTGGTTAATGCTTCTAAACCCATCGGTCCGCGAGCGTGCAGTTTCTGTGTGCTAACCGCAACTTCTGCGCCAAGTCCAAACTGTCCGCCATCGGTGAATCGGGTACTGGCGTTAACGTACACCGCTGAGGAATCCACCTGCTTCACAAAGCGTGTCGCGTTTTTAGTACTGCGCGTCAGAATAGCGTCGGAGTGCTGTGTGCCGTGAGTGCGGATGTGATCAATCGCTTCATCCATATCAGCCACCAGCTTAACGTTCAAATCCAGTGACAACCATTCATCATCATAATTGCCTGGCTGAATCGTTGTGACGCGCGCGGGACCTTGCTGTAATTGCGCAAATACGTTTTCATCAGCGTGCAGTGGGATATCTTCTTGCGCCATGCGGGCAGTGAATGCAGGCAAGAAGCGATCGGCAATCGCGCAATCCACCAACAGCGTTTCCAGTGAATTACAGGCGCTTGGCCGCTGCTTTTTGGCATTAACAATCACGTCAAGCGCTGGCTCAATCTCCATGGTTTCATCAATATAAATATGACAAACGCCAATGCCGCCCGTAATCACCGGGATAGTGGAGTTTTCACGACACAGTTTATGCAAGCCCGCTCCGCCGCGTGGAATCAGCATGTCTACATAGCGATCCAGCTTCAGCAGCTGATTAACCAACTCACGATCAGAATTTTCGATCGCCTGGACTGCAGCAGCCGGTAAACCGTGCTGCTGCAACGCGTTTTGGATTACGCGAACCGTGGCAGCATTAGTACGCCAGGTTTCTTTCCCGCCGCGCAGAATCGCTGCATTGCCGGTTTTTAAACAGAGGCTGGCCACATCTACCGTCACGTTCGGACGCGCTTCATATATCACGCCCACCACGCCTAACGGCACGCGGCGACGTTCAATGCGCAAGCCGCTGTCAAGTTGACCGCCATCCATCAGCTGCCCTACCGGATCGGCTAGCTGGCACACCTGGCGTACATCATTTGCAATGCTGTTCAGACGCTGAGGATTAAGCGTCAGGCGATCAAGCAGCGCGGCGCTCATGCCATTCTGGCGAGCATCGGCCAGATCAGATTCATTGGCTGCCAGAATGTCAGCGCTTTCCGCTTCCAGACGATCCGCGATGGTCATCAGCACCTGATTTTTTTCAGCGGTCGACAGATCGGCCAGCTTATATGCTGCGGCACGCGCCGCTTTTCCCATTTCTTCTAGCATTGTCCGCTCCTTAACTGACAATCATATCGTCGCGGTGAACCGCCACCGGGCCATATTCATAACCCAGAATTTCACTGATCTGCTGGCTGTGATGTCCGGCAATCATACGTATCGCATCGCTGTTGTAGCGCGAAACGCCATGTGCGATATCCCGCCCCTGCAGGCTGCGAATGCGGATCACTTCGCCACGTGAAAAGTTACCCTGAATGTCACGAATGCCCTTAGGCAATAGCGAACTGCCGCGCTCAAGAATAGCGGAGAGTGCGCCATCATCCACGGTGATTTCACCAGCAGGCGGCGCACCAAAGATCCAGCGCTTACGGTTTTCCAACGGAGATTGTTGGGCATGGAACAGAGTACCAACCGGCTTGCCATCTATCACGTCAGCGATGACACCGCTGCGGCTGCCAGCGGCGATGATCACATCAATCCCCGCGCGACAGGCAACGTCAGCAGCTTGAAGCTTGGTCGACATTCCGCCCGTTCCTAACCCCGACACGCTGCCACCGGCCAGCGAACGCAGCGCATCATCAATAACATGCACATCGCTGATCAATTCAGCCTGCGGATTATTGCGCGGATCGGCCGTGAACAAACCTTCTTGATCGGTCAACAGCAGCAGTTTATCTGCGCCGCCCAGCATCGCCGCCAGCGCAGACAAATTATCGTTATCGCCCACTTTGATTTCTGTGGTGGCGACCGCGTCGTTTTCATTGATGACCGGCACGATATGGTTATCCAGCAGTGCGCGCAACATATCGCGAGCATTAAGAAAACGCTCACGATCTTCCATGTCCGCGCGAGTCAGCAACATCTGACCAATATGGATGCCATAAATAGAGAACAGCTGTTCCCATAGTTGAATCAGACGGCTCTGCCCCACCGCAGCCAGCAGCTGCTTTGAGGCGATGGTAGGCGGCAGGTCGGGATAACCAAGATGTTCACGTCCGGCAGCCATCGCGCCAGAAGTGACAATCACAATGCGGTGGCCCGCTGCGTGCTGCTGCGCACACTGACGAACCAATTCCACCATGTGCGCTCGATTCAACCGGCGCGATCCGCCGGTAAGAACGCTGGTTCCCAATTTGACCACGAGGGTCTGACTACCACTCATATTTCCTGCCGTAGTGAAAAATTTATGCGAAAGGACGTTTTAACAGGAGTCGTTGAGGAAGCCAACAGCCAGTGGGGGAAAAGCACAAATATCCCCGGGCAATGGCGTAGACCACTTGTTCGTGATTAACAAGAAAACCGGAAAAGTGTCATAAAACTTTCATCACTTATCGGTAAAAAGTCCCTGTTTTACAAAACCTTTCACAGCAAGAAAATTTTAATAACCGGGATTGATAGCAAAATGAAGAAAAGTACACTGGCACTGATCGTCTCTGCTCTGGCTCTCTCTTTTACCGCACAGGGCGCTGAGGTTTTTAATAAGTCAGGTAACAAACTGGATTTCTACGGCAAGGTTAAAGCCGAACACTATATGAGCGATAACGACAGCTCAAACGGCGATAAGTCCTATGTGCGTATTGGTTTTAAAGGACAAACGCAGATCAACGATCTGATGACCGGTTATGGCCAGTGGGAATACCAATACAACGTTAATAACTCAGAAGGCAGCGATGCCAACAGCGGCAACAAAACACGACTGGGTTTTGCTGGTCTGAAATTCGCTGATTATGGCTCGGTTGATTATGGTCGCAACTATGGCGTGCTCTATGACGTTGAAGCCTGGACCGATGTGTTCCCCGAATTTGGGGGTGACGGAACCGCGCGTTCCGATAACTTCCTGACTCAACGCGCCACTGGCGTAGCGACTTACCGTAACAACAACTTTTTTGGTCTGGTTGATGGTCTGCGCTTCGCCCTGCAATATCAGGGTAAAAATGATGCTGGCAGCGCGAACGCGCGCGGTAGTGCAACAGATACGGCTCGCCAGAATGGCGACGGCTATGGGGCTTCGTTGGGTTATTCGCTGGGCGACAGTGGCGTGAGCTTAATGAGTGCCATCACCTCATCCGACCGCACTAACCAACAGCAAGCCCGCGCTTACGGCAGTGGTGATAAAGCAGATTCATGGGGCGCTGGCGTTAAATATGATGCCAACAGCGTTTACCTCGCCGCTATTTACACCGAAACCCGTAACATGACGCCCATTAGCGGAACGAACCGTGATACCGGTTTATCGGTTGCGGGTGCCGCAAACAAAGCGCAAAACATTGAATTGGTGGCGCAGTATCAGTTTGATTTCGGCCTGCGTCCTTCCATTGGTTACGTGCAAACCAAAGGCAAAGAGATTGAAAACGGCATCGGTGATGTCGATTTAGTGAAATATATCGATGTGGGCGCAACCTACTATTTCAATAAAAACATGTCAGCTTTTGTTGATTATAAAATCAACCAACTGGATGACGACAACGCGCTCTCCATCAACAATGACGACATCGTTGCCGTGGGGGTGACTTACCAATTCTAAGCTTTTGTCGAAGCCGATGCCTTGGGCTGTTATGCACCCCGCGTAGTGTGAAAATGGCATAAAAAAGGGCGAGCTATTCAGCTCGCCCTTCTCTCATTCATCCCGCATCAGGCACTTAATTTCACGGGTTTCTCATCAAAACCGCTGGCCGGTTCCAGACCCAACTCGTGGTCTTTCAACATCGCTTTCAGGCGAGTGTGGAAATTACGCAAGGTTTCTTCCACTCGTTGTGTGTTTTCTTTGCCTTTAATCGTCGTCACAGACCAGTCACCTTCTTTATCGAACAGGCCGATATGATAGACATAGGTAAAGTGATCGGCGTGGGCTTCTAATTCCATCCACCAGCCCCAAAATTCACGCAGTTCCGGTGCCGGTTTCACATTGACGCAGGCAGCCAGGCAGTCGAAAAAGAAACGCGTTTCTTCGCATTTTCCTTCGCGGATGTACGGTCCCAGCTCGGTAAAACGCTTAAGCAGGCGACTGCGGGGATGACCACTCGGTAACGTCATGCTAAATCTCCATTAGTTTTGACCGCTAGTAGTTGTAGCAAATACTGTAAATTTTGCCAGTTACCTTTTTAACCGCTTCTCCAGCCAGTCGCAAATTTCATTAAGCGCGCGATCAAAGCTGGCCATCATCGGCGTGACGGGAATCAACATCGCTTTTCCATCAGAAGATGAATTCGCGATCAATTTTGCCTCTTCTTCTGGGCTGAAGAGATCTTTTGACCAGTAACCTGCCAGCATTGGCGTAGGTGTGCGTCGGCCCAGTAAGCCTTGGGTTTTCAGCGAATAGCGGTTCAATTCAGTGCGCAGCGCGCTATCAGATGTGGATGACATCCCCAGGCGACTGGCGAGCATATCCATGTACATGTCTGGTACTTCATTTTGCAGCGCCGGCTGCGTAAATAAACTGTGCACTATGGGCCCAAGACACGCTACCGCACGCAACCGCGATGCTTCGAGATACGCCAGCCGCACCGCCACATTGGCACCAAAGCGATATCCAAAAGCCGCTACGCGGGTATGATCAACCCAAGGCACGTTTTGCAGCTCGCGCAGCACTTGCTGGTGCAAAAAGCTGGTGTCCTGATTCAGCGTCCATTTCACCGAATACCCCACCGATGGCACATCAATGGTCAACATCGCAATGCCACGTGGGGCGAGATAATCATGAAACAGGCGGTAGTGATCGCTTTGCAGTGAATCCAGCGCGCCACAAAACAGCACAGTCGGATACGGTGCCTGAACACCAGGCGGCATGTGCAGAAAGCCGTTCACCGGGCTGCCACCACTTATTGGAAATGTCAGCGCCTTCAGTTCACCGGGAAGCCGTTGCGTCGCTTCTTCGTAAGCGCGATTGGCCAGAACTTGGGCCTGATCGGCTAATTCATCACCCTTAATATAAGGATAGGCAGCAAGGCTATAGAGATGTGCAGCGTGCAGCCAGTATTTACCCGCCAGCTGATCGTCATCTTCAGTTTCCTGCGCTTTTTGCTGCCACTGTGCAGCCTGTTTACACCACTCGTAATTCCAGTTGCCGCTGCGATAGCCAATCACCGTATCCAGCAAACTCTCATTCGTGTGCTCGACGTTGCTGATGGCGATACGCGCCAGCACTTCGCTGATCTCTTGCGGTGTCAGGCCGCGCCATGTCCACATCAGTTTATTGAGCATGCGATACCAGCCGCGCTGACTGTTACCATCAAGGGTGGAATGCACAGCGCGCGTGGCGTGATGTTGACGGCGAACCAGTGAAGAGGTTTCGGGGTGTTTGAAGCGTGGCTTGAACAGCTCTTCGCTTAGATTTTTGCTCGGCATACAACTTTCTCCTGCGGTAAACGCGGCGATGGCTAAGTGTACTGCACGGCATAACAAGGTGCGAGGCGCAGAAAGCACAACGCCCGGAAAACCGGGCGTTGTTTGTGGTAAATCAATCAGCCTTTGACAATCGGCGGCACATAAACCACGCCCATGTCCCACGGCTGCTCAATCCAGGTATTTTGTGGGATGTCGACAATATAGTCGTCCACCAGTTCACGGCCGGCAGGTTTAGCAAAGATGGTGCAGAAACGCGCTTTAGGATACATGTCGCGAATCGCCTGAGCGGTGCCGCCGGTATCAACCAAATCGTCAATGATGATAAAGCCTTCACCATCACCTTCAGCACGCTTCAGAACTTTCATTTCGCGCTGATGATCGTGGTCGTAGCTTGAGATACAGACGGTATCGACATAGCGAATACCCAATTCACGCGCCAGCAGCGAAGCCGGTACCAGACCACCACGGCTGACCGCGATAATGCCTGTCCACTGTTCAACAGGAAGCAGGCGCTGAGCCAGTTTACGGGCATGAATCTGCAGCATGTCCCAGGTAACGACGTATTTTTCGCTCATAATAAATAGGTTCCCAGCCAACAGGATTGGCTTAAAAAATATGCAACGGGGAAAAGGTTGCGCGAGATTATAAGGATATGACGCGCTAAAAACCAGCACCCGCGCACTGGTTGCCGGTTTTTAGTGCGTCTGATTGCACACCCAACTATAAACAGTGATATTCTCGGGTCCATCTCGTCAGATTCTCTGACGGCGATCTTTCACTGGAAACTCGCGCCCTCTGGTACATCCGGCGCACTGACACAGGAGACTTGTCGTGTCTGAATTGTCTCAACTTTCGCCACAGCCGCTGTGGGATATTTTCGCTAAGATCTGCTCGATTCCGCACCCTTCTTTCCATGAGGAAGCACTCGCCTCCTACATCGTTGGCTGGGCTAAAGAACAAGGTTTCTGGTGTGAACGCGACGCAGTCGGCAACATCCTGATTCGCAAACCCGCCACCGCTGGGCTGGAAAATCGCAAGCCGGTCGCGCTGCAGGCGCATCTTGATATGGTGCCGCAGAAAAACAACGACACCGTTCACGACTTCACCAAAGATCCGATTCAACCCTATGTTGATGGCGAATGGGTGAAAGCGCGCGGTACCACGCTGGGTGCGGATAATGGCATTGGTATGGCATCAGCGCTGGCGGTATTGGCAGATAACACGTTGACTCACGGCCCGCTGGAAGTGCTACTGACCATGACCGAAGAAACCGGCATGGATGGCGCATTTGGCCTGCAACCGAACTGGTTGCAAGCGGACATCCTGATCAACACCGACTCTGAAGAAGAGGGTGAGATCTACATGGGCTGCGCGGGGGGTATTGATTTCATTACTACGCTGCCGCTGACGCGTGAAGCAGTTCCCGCAGATTTCGAAACCCTGAAAATGACGCTTAAGGGCCTGAAAGGCGGTCACTCCGGTGCCGACATTCACTTAGGTCTGGGCAATGCCAACAAACTGCTGGCGCGTTTTCTGGCTTCGCATGCGTCAGAGCTGGATGTGCGTCTGGTGGAATTCACCGGCGGCACCTTGCGTAACGCCATCCCACGTGAAGCTTTCGCCACGCTGGCCATTGAAAGCCACAAGGTTGATGCCTTGAAAGCGGCCGCTGCGCATTTTCTTTCTGCACTGCAGAACGAACATGGCGTAAAAGAGAAGAACATTGCATTGGTTACCGAGCCGCTGGCGCATCAAGGACAGGCGCTGACCGCTGACAGCCGTGATCGCTTCCTGAACTTGTTGAACAGCACACCAAACGGTGTGATTCGCAACTCTGACGTGGCCATTGGCGTGGTTGAAACCTCACTGAACATTGGTGTAGTGACGATGGACGCTGATAAAGCTGAAATCAACTGCCTGATCCGTTCATTGATCGATACCGGTCGCGATTACGTGGTGCAGATGCTGACCTCGCTTGGCAAATTGGCTGGAGCGCAGACGATGCCAAAAGGCGGCTATCCGGGCTGGCAGCCAGACGCAGATTCGCCGATCATGGCGCTGACCCGTCAAACCTACATTGCGCTGTTCGACAAGACGCCAAATATTCAGGTGATTCATGCAGGTCTGGAATGTGGTTTGTTCAAGAAACCCTATCCAAACATGGATATGGTTTCTATTGGGCCAACCATCACCGGGCCGCACTCGCCAGACGAACAAGTTCATATCGAAAGCGTGGGCCTGTACTGGAAATTGCTGACAACCTTGTTGAATGTGATTCCAGAAAAGTAATTTCGTTACAAAATAATCAACCAGGCTACGGCCTGGTTTTTTTATGCCTGCGCGTCAGAAGCAGCATAAAACGCTGCGTTAATGCGTCTCCCCACCTTAAATCACCAGCTTACAACGCCCAACCAGTTATAGCCGCCATTATGTCCAGATGTCTGGATGGCTAATAAGATTTTGTGCTAGCTTATGCGCTTTCGACTGTTGCTGCGCCTGATACTTCAGGAAAAAATGCGGCCAGTTATTTCTTATGGAGACTTCCTTCAATGCGCGCGTTAAACCGCCTTGAGATGCGTAACATCTCCATCGCCTTCGGCGGATTCGCCGCGTTGACGCAGGTGGATTTTGTCAGTGAAGGTCATTCCGTTCATGCGCTGACGGGTGCCAACGGCGCAGGAAAATCAACGTTAATGGCGGTGTTGTCTGGCGCACATAGCCATTACAGCGGTGAAATTTTGCTGGATGGTCAGCCGGTGTCGATTCGCAGCCCGCGTGATGCCAAACAGCTCGGTATTCACCTGGTGCAGCAGGAAGTTGATGTCGCGCTAGTGCCGCAGTTAAGCGTGGCGGAGAACATTCTGTTAGATCAGCTGGCGGAGTCGGGACACGCTTATCACTGGGGTGAGATTCGTCGACGGGCTCGCGCCCTGCTCGCTCAGCTCGATGTGGCGATTGACGTCAATCGTCTGGTTGAGCGCTGTTCGCTTGCTGAAAAGCAGCAGATTTTGCTGGCGCGCGCGCTGTCGCATCATTGCCGTTTCCTGATTCTGGACGAACCTACCGCGCCATTGGATCAACACGAAAGCGAGCGTCTGTTCAACGTTGTGCGCCGCTTGCAGAGCAGTGGAATGGGTGTGGTGTTTATTTCCCACCGTATTCACGAATTGAAAGCGATTTGCGATCGCCTGACGGTGCTGCGCGATGGCTGCCTGATCGAAAGCGCTCCAATGGCAACGCTGAGCGGTGAGCAAATCGTCGAAAAAATGTTGGGTCATCAACTCACCGATATATATCCAGCCCGGCGTGAACGCCAGCACCAGCCCGTGTTGCTGGCAATTGAAGGTCTGCATGATGAGCAGTTGCTGCAAGACATTTCGCTACGCTTGCATAAAGGCGAGATTCTTGGCATTGCAGGCCTGGCGGGCGCGGGCAAAACCGAACTGTGCAAAGCGCTGTTTGGTGCCAGTAAAAGCCGCATCACGCGTGGTGAACTGCACGGCAAAGCCTGGAAACCCACATCGCCCTATGATTCCGTGTCGCAGCGCATGGCGCTGGTGCCGGAAGAGCGACGTAAAGAAGGGATTTTTATTGATGAATCCGTCGCGATGAATCTGAGCGTAAGCGCTGACAGTAGCTTTTCCCGTTGGAGCCTGTTTGGTCATCGTCAGGCGTGGCGTTGGGCAGAAGAGATTATTCGCCGCCTCAACGTGCGCACCACCGGCCCGGCGCAAACGCTGCGTCGCCTTTCAGGCGGCAACCAGCAAAAAGTGGCTATCGGTAAATGGCTGCGTAACAACGCAGACGTACTGATTTTTGATGAGCCGACCAAAGGTGTCGACATCAAAGCCAAAACCGAACTCTTTACCCTGATTGATGGCCTGGCGCGTGAAGGCAAAGGTGTTATCTACGCGTCGGGTGAATTTTCTGAACTGGTCGGCTTATGCGACCGAATTTGTGTACTTTGGGACGGACGCATCGTGGCAGAACTGGACGCGTGTGAGGTCACAGAAGAGACGCTTTTGCTTTATTCCACCGGAGGAACCCCAGCGTGAGCAGTAAAGAACTATCCCTGAATCCCGCGTCGCCTTCGCTGCGCCATCGCCTGTTCGATTTCCTCTATAAGTGGGGCATGTTACTGACGGTAGTGATCCTGATCGCCGCCTTTGGTCTGGCATCTGACAGCTTCCTCGATCCTAATAACATCATCAATATTTTGCGATCCATTGCGATCGTGACGGTGATTGCTGTTGGCGTATCGATCTCGCTGACCATTGGCGGCTTTGATCTTTCTGTTGGCGCAACCGCCTCACTGGCCAATGCGCTGGTCATCTCGCTGTTCGTTTGGTACGGCTTCAACACCACCGAAGCGATCGTCATCACCCTGGCGCTTTGTACGCTGGTGGGTCTGTTTAACGCTTTTCTGATCGTTATTCTGCGCATTCCAGACATGCTCGCCACACTGGCAACGCTGTTTGTGATTCAGGGCGTGGCGATGACTTACAGCTTTGGCGGCTCGATCACCGAGAACATGGTGTTGCCCAGCGGCGATATGGCGGAAGGCACCATTCCCGCGGCGTTTGGCCTGCTCGGTCAGGTTCCGACCATTGTGATCATCATGTTAGTGGTGACGGTCGTGGCACAGTTGGCGATGTCACTGACTAAGCATGGGCGACGCATGTACGCATTGGGCGGCAATCCTGAAGCGGCGCGCCTTTCCGGTATTCGCACCACACGCTATCGCGTGCTGGCTTACGTTATTGCCTCGCTGCTGGCAGGACTGGGTGGCATTTTGCTGGCCTCACGTATCGGCTCATCCCAAGTCAATGCGGGTAGCGGCTATCTGATGGATGCCGTTGCGGCAGCATGGATTGGCCTTTCGCTGGCCGGTTCGGGTAAACCCAACGCCTTGGGCACGCTGGTGGGTGCGGTCATTCTGGGCGTATTGCAAAACGGTTTAGTGATGCTGTCGGTGCCCTATTACGCCATGGATATCATTAAAGGCTTAGTGCTGGCGTTAGCCTTGGCGATGACTTACATGCAGCGCCGCTGAGGCGCGCATTCTTACTGAATTAACGGGCCTAAATTTATCCTTTTGGAGTTAACAATAATGAAAAAAATCACGCTCTCGCTGCTGGCTGTAAGCCTGCTGAATACCAGCGCTGTATTTGCCGCCACCGTGACGCCGGTTCCTGCTGTTATCGCTAATCACGACGGTCCGATCCGCATCGCAGTAATCCGTAACCTGGGTTCCGATGACAACACCACGCAGTTTGTGGCTGGTGCAATTCAGGAAGGTCGCAAGCTGGGCTTTAAGGTCAGTACCTTTCTGAGCAATGGCGATGATGCGCGTTTTCAGGATTTCGTTAATCAGGCGATCAGCCAAAAATATGACGGCATTATCCTATCGCACGGTAAAGCGCCCTATGCCAACGGTTTGGTGAAGCGCATCGCTGATTCCGGCATCAAGCTTTCCGTCTTCGATACGCCGGTTGATTCGCCGATTAACGGCGTTACCGTGACAGCGCAGGATGATGCTTCTCTGGCACAGTTGTCGCTGGAGCAGGTAATCAAAGATTTCAACGGTAAAGCGAATATCGTTAAGCTTTGGGTGGCCGGATTCCCCGCAATGGAACGTCGTCAGGTGGTGTATGAAAAATTACTGAAAGCCAACCCGGGCATTCATCAATTGGAATCGATTGGTGCGGTTTCTACGGACGTACAGGGCGATACCGCCAATAAAATCGGCGCTATTCTGGCGAAGTATCCAAAAGGTCAGATCGATGCTATTTGGGGCGCATGGGATGCCTTTAGTCAGGGCGCATACAAAGCGCTGCAGGAAAATGGTCGTACCGAGATCAAGCTGTACAGCATTGACGTCTCAAACCAGGATTTGCAGTTGATGCGTGAGAAAGGTAGCCCGTGGGTGCAAACGTTCGCGGTGGATCCAAAAACCATTGGCGCCGTGAATATGCGTCTGGTGGCGAAAAAGATTGCCGGTGAAGAAACGCCCGCGACTTACGAATTTAAAGCCGCTTCGATTTCTCAGCAGCAGCTCAACAGTCAGCAAGGTGCGGTTAACGTGGCTTCGCTGAACAAAATCATTCCGGGCTGGGGCAGCAACGACGATTTCGTTGCACCGTGGTTTGCCACGCTGGAAGCGAAATATAAGAAGTAAGAAGTCGTTTGTCCCTCCCTGGTCTTATTGAGTCTGGGGTCGTTTGTCCCCCATCCCGGCCTTCCCCCGTTTTGACAGGGGAAGGAGACGCTGCCACATACAGCTTCAATACTCACATAAAGCAGCATCTTCCTCCCCCATTTATGGGGGAGGATTGAGGTGGGGGACAAACGACCTCGCACTTATGGGGACCTAGGTGAGGGATAAACGACGCCTAACCTAAAGAGATTAGGATGAGGGACAGCGCGCGCATTCCCCTAAACTACAAACCCAACAGCAACTGCCGTTCAAGCTGCGGATCCACCAGCGTGACGTGCAATCCCACCAGCCGAACGCCTCTTCCCGCCCGCCGCTCGTCCCAGGTTTTACGCGCCACCGCAATCATATCTTCCTTGTTCAGCACCGGCCAAATGTGTTCCTGCGTCGTCTGCTGGAAATCGTTAAATTTTAATTTAACGCCCTGACGAGCGATTAATTTATCGGGTCGGATCTGCGTCAAACGGCGATCCAGTTCCTCATAGAGATAATCGATGATGGTCAGGCAGGCTTCCCAACTCTCAATATCCTCCGCCAGCGTTCTTTCTACGCCCAGCGACTTGCGTTCACGCTCCACCACCACGCCACGCTCATCAATGCCGTTGCTGCGCTCCCAAAGAATGCGACCAAACTTACCGAACCGCTTTAACAGTTGCGCCAAATCTGCTTTCTGCACATCGCCGCAGGTATGCAGGCCCATCTCTTCCAACTTCTTTGCGGACACCTTGCCCACACCGGGAATTTTTGCCAGCGGTAATGTCAATAAAAACCCCGCCATCTCTGGCGGTGTAATCACATATTGCCCGTCTGGCTTATTCAAATCGGAAGCAATCTTGGCGAGAAATTTAATCGGCGCAATGCCCGCAGACGCGGTTAACTGGGTTTCACGATAGATTGTGGCGCGGATATCTTTAGCGATCAGCGTAGCGGAGCCGTGACAGTGCAGGCTGTCGGTGACATCTAAATAGGCTTCATCCAGGGAAAGCGGTTCAATGAGCGGGGTATAACGCAAGAAGATGTCGCGAATTTGCGCTGATGCTTCTTTATAAGCAGCAAAGCGGCCCGGTAACAGGCGTAAATGAGGGCATAATTTCAGCGCCATTCCGGTAGGCATTGCGCTACGCACACCATATTTTCGGGCAGGATAGTTGGCGGTACTGATTACGCCACGGCGTTCACGGCTACCGCCAATAGCGATAGGGATATCGCGTAATGAGGGATCATCACGCATTTCAACCGCGGCATAAAAGCAGTCCATATCAACATGAATAATCTTGCGCATACCCTCCTCCAATACTGGATAAGTATACAGTCGGCAAAAGTAACTGCAATATTTGTTGAGCGAGGCATTAAAGTTTACAAATTTTTGGCCGTATTCCCTTTAGGAAACTGCCATTTTCCAGGACATAGTCTTGCTAAAAAAACAGACAATGTTAATGTTGCGCAGCGGTAGCGGAGTTTTCCGATAATGCAAGCAGAGACGCTGTTCGGCGTCATTGTTCTTCTTCACGTCAAGGTACACACAGCATGGGCAAAATCGCACTCCTGTTTGCGATGATTTTGATGCCAGCCCTCAGCATGGCAATGACACCTGAACCCGTTCAACAACTGGCGCCGGTGAATAAAGAATTAAAGAAACAGTTACTCGGCACGCCAGTTTATATCCAGATTTTCAAGGAAGAACGTACGTTAGAGTTGTACGGTAAAATCGGTAATGAATACCGTCTACTGGACACCTATCGCATCTGTAATTTTTCTGGCGGCCTCGGCCCGAAACGTCGTCAAGGCGATTTCAAAAGCCCGGAAGGATTTTATAACGTTAAGCTGAATCAGCTGAAGCCCGATAGCCGCTTCTATCGCGCTATTAACATTGGTTTTCCGAACCAATATGATCGCGATCAGGGCTACAACGGCAACTATTTGATGATCCACGGTGATTGCAAATCGATTGGCTGTTACGCCATGACCAACGCCTACATGGATGAAATTTTTAATTATGTGGATGCGGCGCTGCGCAATGGGCAACCAGAGGTGAGCATTAGCATCTATCCGTTCCGCATGACTGAAAGCAACATGCAGCGTCATCGTTACTCAACCTACGCCAATTTCTGGCGTGAGCTGCAACCGGGCTATGCGTATTTCGACAAATACCACCAGCCACCCACGGTTAACGTGACCAGCGGTAAATATGTCATGAACAACAGCCCGGTGATAACCAATCCCGAAGCTGCGTCCAAATCATTCCTGGCGCTCTCCAAGGCAGAATAATGCCCATTCACCTGGCACTATCCGGTGCCAGGTTTCATTTCCTGTCAACGGCTGCGTCGCTATCACCGTCACGATGTCATTGGCAGTAGTGTGTTCTTGAAAATCAACCTCAACATCCTGATCAAGCAACTGCGCACGGCCAAACGGCGCACGGCGCGTGATCCAAAAGAGATTGGTGGAACAGAACGCCATCAAATAACGTCCGTCTGACAGCAACATATTGAACACGCCTTTCTGCCGCAGCTCGCCGGCTAATTCACCGATATAACGAAATACCGCAGGCCAGTTACCTGGTGTGCGCGGATAACGTGTCGCCAGCTTATGCAGAATCCAGCAAAAAGCCTTTTCGCTGTCAGTTTCACCCACCGGACGGAAAGTGCCGGTTTCCAGCTGACGATAACCTTTGAGTTGGCCGTTGTGAGCGTAGGTCCAGTTGCGTCCCCATAATTCACGTGTAAACGGATGGGTGTTTTCCAGCGATACCTGTCCGCGATTGGCCTGACGAATATGTGCCACCACCGAATGGGATTTGATGGGGTATTCCTGCACTAAGCGCGCAATTGGCGAGTTATAGCTGGGCAGCGGATCTTTAAACGTGCGGCAGCCTTTATCCTCGTAAAACGTAATGCCCCAACCATCTTTGTGTGGCCCGGTTCCACCGCCGCGCTGCACCAGACCGGTGAAGCTGAAACAGATATCCGTTGGTACATTGGCGCTCATCCCGAGCAATTCGCACATAGCAACCGCCTTAGTTAAACGCCTCCCGTCGAGCAGGAGGCAATGCTGTTACTTCACCATCTCTTTTTCAATCAGCAGCATCAGGATATGAATCACTTTTATGTGAATTTCCTGAATACGGTCAGCATAGCCAAAATGCGGCACACGGATTTCGATATCGGCTGTTCCCGCCATTTTTCCGCCATCTTTGCCGGTCAGCGTAATGACTTTCATGCCTTGTGCACGCGCGGCTTCAATCGCTTTAATGATATTGGCAGAGTTACCGGAAGTAGACAGGCCCAGCAGTACATCGCCAGAACGCCCCACGGCTTCAATGTAACGCGAGAACACATAGTCGTAACCAAAATCGTTGCTGACGCAGGAAAGATGGCTGACGTCAGAGATGGCAATCGCCGGATAACCAGGACGATTTTCGCGGTAGCGGCCCGTTAACTCTTCAGCGAAATGCATCGCATCGCAATGCGAGCCACCATTACCGCACGACAACACTTTTCCACCTGCTTTAAAACTGTCGGCCAGCATCACCGCAGCGCGTTGAATCGCATGGATATTGGCTTCATCGCTCAGAAAATTATTTAACGTATCGGCGGCTTCATTAAGTTCTGAACGAATAATGTCCTGGTACATAGGGATGTCCTTTAAAGGGAGGTTTATCGCAGCAAGTTTAACGGAATGGCCGGTCAGCGCAAAGCACCGCACCCTATCCGTCCCCCTTTCCCCGCGAAAATTTGGCGGGACTTCTGCCCAGAAAAAACTGCGCGCAACGATTTTGTGAGGAAGGTCGTAACTGCGATGTAAACGAATTGCTAAATCAAACCAACTGCTCTAAAGATCTACTCACAACAGGTCAGACCTCTTACTACTTTACAGGCGGTTCATTATGATGGTTGTTTCGATACTTGCGACGGTGGTGCTGATTAGCGCCTTGTTTTATCACCGCATTTCGCTGCGGTTGAGTAGCCTGATTCTGCTGCTGTGGACCGGCGCGCTGGCGGCGGCTCAGCTCTGGACACCCTGGTTGCTGCTGCCGTTAGCCATTATCCTGCTGCCTTTCAATTTGCCCGCGTTGCGCCGTGATCTCTTTTCCAAACCGATGCTACAGCGTTTTCAGAAAGTGATGCCACCGATGTCGCGCACCGAGAAAGAGGCGATTGAGGCCGGTACAACCTGGTGGGAAGGCGATCTGTTTCAAGGTAAACCAGACTGGCAGAAGCTGCACAACTATCCGCAGCCGCGTCTGACCGCCGACGAGCAAGCTTTTATCGATGGCCCGGTTGAAGAAGCTTGCCGCCTGGCAAATGATTTTCAGATCACCCATGAAATGGCCGATCTGCCGCCTGAACTCTGGGCGTATTTAAAACAGCATCGCTTCTTCGCCATGATCATTAAAAAAGAGTATGGCGGACTGGAATTCTCAGCGTATGCACAAGCGCGTGTGCTGCAAAAACTGGCTGGCGTGTCGGGCATTTTAGCCATTACCGTCGGCGTTCCGAACTCACTTGGCCCCGGTGAACTGCTGCAACATTACGGCACCGACAAACAGAAAGATCACTATTTACCGCGTCTGGCGCGTGGTGAAGAGATCCCTTGTTTTGCTCTGACCAGCCCGGAAGCGGGTTCGGACGCAGGCGCTATTCCCGATACCGGCGTGGTGTGCATGGGCGACTGGCAAGGCCAGCACGTTCTGGGTATGCGTCTGACCTGGAATAAGCGTTATATCACGCTGGCCCCCATTGCCACCGTGCTGGGGCTGGCATTTAAACTCAGCGATCCTGAAGGATTGCTGGGCGCAACCAAAGAACTCGGTATTACCTGTGCGTTGATCCCCACCCATACGCCAGGCGTTGAAATTGGCAATCGACACTTCCCGTTAAACGTCCCGTTTCAAAATGGTCCAACGCGCGGCAAAGATATCTTCGTACCGATCGATTTTATTATCGGCGGCCCAGAAATGGCCGGACAAGGCTGGCGGATGCTGGTTGAATGCTTGTCGGTTGGGCGCGGTATTACATTGCCATCGAACTCTACCGGCAGCCTGAAAAGCGTGGCGCTGGCAACCGGTGCTTATGCGCATATTCGTCGCCAGTTCAAATTACCAATCGGTAAAATGGAAGGGATTGAAGAGCCGCTAGCGCGGATCGCCGGAAATGCTTATGTGATGGATGCCGCCGCGACGCTGATTACCACCGGTATTATGCAGGGCGAGAAACCGGCGGTGCTCTCTGCAATTGTCAAATATCACTGCACCCATCGCGGTCAGCGCGCCATTATCGACGCCATGGATATTGCAGGCGGCAAAGGCATCATGCTCGGCAACAGCAATTTTCTCGCCCGTGCCTATCAGGGCGCGCCCATCGCGATTACGGTTGAAGGCGCGAATATTCTGACGCGCAGCATGATCATTTTTGGTCAGGGCGCGATTCGTTGCCATCCTTATGTTCTGCAAGAGATGGCAGCAGCAGCCAACAATGATGTCAGTGCTTTTGACAACGCGTTGTTCAGCCACATAGGTCATGTCGGCAGTAATCACGTGCGCAGTTTGTGGTTGGGTTTAACCGGTGGCCGCACCAGCGCCACGCCAACGCGTGATGCAACGCGCCGCTATTATCAGCACCTGAACCGCATCAGCGCTAATCTCGCTTTGCTGTCAGATGTTTCGATGGCAGTGCTGGGCGGTAGCTTGAAACGTCGCGAACGCATTTCAGCCCGTTTAGGTGATGTGCTGAGCCAGCTCTATCTCGCCTCCGCAACGCTGAAACGTTATGACGATGAGGGCCGCAACGAAGCCGATCTACCGCTGGTGCATTGGGGCGTACAGGATGCCTTGCATCAGGCGGAGAATGCCATGGATGATCTGCTGCGTAACTTCCCGAATCGCTTAGTTTCAGGCGTGCTGCGCCTGGTGATTTTTGCTGGCGGCAAACAGTGTCCAGCGCCTTCTGATCGTCTCGATCACCAGCTCGCAAGATTGCTGCAGCTGCCATCAGCGACGCGCACTCGTTTAGGTCGCGGCCAATATCTGACGCCGAGTGAACATAATCCGGCAGGACAGCTGGAGCAAGCCTTGCAGGATGTGATGGCGGCGGAAGTGATTCACGATCGGCTATGCAAACAGACTAAAAAGCATCTCTCTTTTACCCGGCTTGATGCGCTGGCAACGCAGGCGCTGGAACAGGGCTTAATTGATGTGCAAGAAGCTGAGGTGCTGAAACGCGCCGAAGCGAGTCGATTGCGCTCCATTAACGTTGATGAGTTTGCTGCAGATGCGTTGGCGGTGCCTGCTAAAGCGGCGGAGCAGAAACCGGGTCGTGCCAGCGAAGCCGCTTGATGATCCGATGAATCATTCCCTAACAGGCCGACGCAATGTCGGCCTTTTTTATCCGCTTTTTCAGACAGCCTGGCGAATGCGGGCCAGCAGCGCTTCCACATCCTCAATATGATCGGCGGCCAGAATCAGCGTGCGGCCCAGCGTGATGGCGTTACGAATACACTCCGTGCGCATCGCCTCATCTTTAATGAGCTTCATATCCGCAACGTGAGACATGCCCACAGTACGACGAATCAGCTCGGTACCGCAGTAGCCAATCGTATCCGCCCATACTTTACGTAAAAACGCCTGCGCATAGCCTGGATATGCCATGGCAACATCGGTGGTTTTGGCTTCAGCCAGTTCAAGAAAGCGATGGGCGAAGGCAATCCAGACGTCGCGCACATCGCTTAAACGTTGTTCACGACCATCGGCGGCTTCGCGCGGCGCCAGCAGGCCTGGCAGACCACAGTAGTTGATCAGCAAATTACCCAACGCGGTGCCAACATCAAAGCCAATCGGACCGAAATAACCAAACTCAGCATCAATCGCTTTTAGGCTACCGTCAGCGACAAAAATCGATCCGCTGTGGATGTCACCATGCAGCAGCGCTTCAGCATTGGCAAAGAAACGATGCTTAAGGCCCGCCACCGCAATGCGTAACGCATCATCATGACGCAGGCTGGCGACCAGCGGCTCCAACGCCTCCGGGTATTTATTGCGCTCATGATCGGTGTAGGGATCGTTGAAAAACAGATCCTCGGTGATTTCGCACATTTCCGGGTTAATAAAGCGGGCAACCTCCGCTTTTTTCTGGTGAGGATGCAAAATGAAATCAGAGGTGTGAAACAGGGTTTGCGCCAGATATTCACCCAGCTGACGCGATGCTTCCGGGTAATAAACGCCTTGTACCAGCTCGCCGCGCCAGATGCGGTGACTGGAAAGGTCTTCCATCACCATCACGGCCAATTCTGCGTCGTAATGGGTAATCTGAACGGTATGCTGCGGGCAATGTTTATAGTGTTCAACCAGCGTTTGCGCTTCCAGACGGGCACGATCCAGCGTTAACGGCCAGGATTCTCCCACGCAACGTACGTAGGGCAGCGCTTGCTTAACCACCACGCGGCTTTTGCCTTGGTTATCATAAATCTTAAACACCAGATTAAGGTTACCATCACCAATCTCTTCCGCACTGACCAGCGTAGAAGGATCGTCCACTCCGCCAAATTGTTTGGCATATTCCACAGCGTCAGCAGCGGTGAAGGTACGGTATTGCGACATTGCCATTCCTTATAAACAAAAGACTTGAGGATCAAATAGCCATAAGCCGTTCAGACGTCTATACATCCGCCAAGCATGTTGGCACAATATCCGCCATTAACGCAACATGGATTTCACAGACAATGCAGAGACTTCAAACCACCAGCTTACAGGTTCGTGACAATCAGCTTTGGATCCTCGATCAGCAAGCGCTGCCGCAGCAAAAAAACTGGCTACCCGCGCACAGCGTGGCGCAGCTGGTTGAACATATTCATGCTTTGCGCGTGCGCGGTGCGCCGCTGATTGGCCTTTCTGCGTCGCTGCTGCTGGCGCTGCTGGCGGAGCACGGGCAAACGCGCGATCAGCTGGCAGAAGCGCTGGAAATCCTGCGCGCGGCGCGTCCGACCGCTGTGAACCTAATGAATAATCTTGATCGCATGAAGCTCGCGCTAGCGCAGGAGACGTTTGTCGACGCGCTTGTAAAAGAAGCGCTGCGTCTGGTGGAAGAAGATAAACAGCTGTGTGACGATATCGCTGATGCTGGCAGCGCGTTGATCACGCCTGGCAGCCGCTTGCTGACACATTGCAATACTGGCGGATTAGCCACCGCAGGCGTAGGCACCGCGCTGGGCGTGATTGCCCGAGCGCATCAGCAAGGTAAAGTAGCGAATGTTTGGGTCGGTGAAACGCGTCCTTTATTGCAGGGTGGGCGGTTGACTGCATGGGAACTGGGTGAGCTGGCGATACCCTATCAGTTGATCACCGATTCCATGGCCGCCAGCCTGATGGCCAGTAAGCAGGTTGATGCGATTTGGGTCGGTGCCGATCGCATCGCTGCGAACGGTGATGTAGCGAACAAAATTGGCACTTACAGTTTGGCAGTGCTGGCGCATTACCATGGCATTCCATTTTATGTTGCCGCGCCACACACCACGCTGGATCGTTTGTGTCCAAACGGCGCAGCGATTCCGATTGAACAGCGTGCAGCGAGCGAGGTCACCGGCGTAGCGGGCAGTTTTGGCAATGTTCAATGGGCACCCGAAAATGCGGCTGTTTATAATCCGGCATTTGACGTGACGCCTGCTGCATTGATCAGCGGTTGGGTGTTGGATACCGGTGTGGTCACGCCAGAGCAGGTAAAATTGGGTGCGTTTCAGCCACAGTGATTCCTGCGTTGCGAGGTCGTTTGTCCCCTTCCCGGTCTTCCCCGTTTTGATGGGGAGGGACCGAGGTGGGGACAGTGCGCACACGTCAAAACCGCGTGTGTAGAGGCCAGCATCTAACGCGCAGAGGTCAAATCTCTACGCGCAAAGGCAAAAGCTAATCCAGCCGTGGATAAGCATCGGCAATCTTGTCGCCAGTAAAATTAGCCACCCAACCTTCCTGATTATCGAAAATACGGATCGCAGTGAAATTTGGCGACGATCCCATATCAAACCAGTGTGGCGTTCCCGCCGGAACGGAGATCAGATCGTTTTTCTCACACAGGATCTGCAAGATCTGTCCATCCAGATGCAGGCAAAACAATCCTGCGCCCTCAACAAAGAAACGCACTTCGTCTTCGCCATGGGTATGCTCTGAAAGAAACTTCTCGCGCAAGACGCTTTTCTGGGGATTGTCGGCACGCATGCTGATGACATCCCAACTTTGATAACCTTTTTCGGCGACCAGACGATCAATGGCATGCTGATAAGCGTTAATTACCTTTTCGGCGTCAGGATTCTCACCCAGTTCGCGATCCGCTTCCCAGCGCTCAAAGCGTACACCTTTAGCGTTAAGACGTTCACGGATCGCCTCAGCATCGGTGCTGTGCCATACCGGCTGGCTGGCTTCACTCTCAGTAAAAATGGTCAGTGCACTCATCTCAAATCGACTCCGGGTTAATCTGGGAAAAATTATTGACCTGACGATGACGGCTTTGATTATCCGCGTCGCCACGAATCAACTGCAGGGTTTGCCAACCGGCTTCAGCCGCTGCGTCCAGTTCCTGATAAATATCAGAAAGAAACAGCAGCTGGTCAGCCGGCAGGCCGATTTCGGCGGCGATAGTGTGATAAGCGTTAACCTCACGCTTGGCACCAACGTGCGTATCAAAATAACCGCTAAACAGGCCAGTAATATCACCTTCGTCGCTGTAGCCAAATAACAATTTCTGCGCCGCAATCGAGCCGGAAGAATATACGTAGAGTTTTATACCCTGCTGCTGCCATGCCTTTAAAGCAGGCAGAACATCAGGGTAAAGGTGCCCGGTAAAACTGCCGTTAACGTAACCCGCGCGCCAGATCATCCCTTGCAGCGCTTTTAAGCCGGTGGATTTACGATCCTGATCCATAAAGCTGAACAGGATCTCAGTGATCGTGGCGAGATCGGCCTCCGGCAGTTCGGCTTCGATGCGTACCGCATTCAGCGCGGCAGCAACCTCTGCGTTATCCTGATTTTCGCGAATAAAGGCAGCTAAGTGTTGGCGGGCGTAAGGAAACAGTACGTTGTGCACGAAGCGGATGTCGCTGGTGGTGCCTTCGATATCAGTGACAATAGCGCGGATCATTTGCTCTCCAGCAGGCGACGTTGACGTTCGCATTCAAATAAAAACTCCAACCCTTCAAGATGACGTCGTGCTTCATTGACGTTTTCGCCCCAGCAGGTTAAGCCGTGACCGCGTAATAAAAAGCCGTAACGCAGCGGAAAACGGGCGGCATAATCTTCAATTTCTGACGCCAGCGCAGCGATGTCCTGGCTGTTATCAAATACCGGAATCGCCACGGTATCTTCATGCGTGTGCTGACCCGTCAGGGATTTTTGCATTTCGTAGCCATACAGCAGCAGTGCAGCGCCCTCTTCCACTCGAGACAAGACGGTGGCGTTAACGGTGTGCGTATGCAGAACCGCGCCCGCCTCGGGAAATAGTCGATAGATTAAGGTGTGCAACGCGGTTTCGGCAGAAGGTTTGCGTCCAGAAGGCGCAAGATTAGAGGCAATTTCAACCTGGATGAAGTCATCACGCGTCAGGCCACCTTTGTCTTTGCCCGATTCGCTGAGCAAACAGAAATGTTCATCCTGACGAACCGACATATTACCGCCAGTCGCGGGTGCCCAGCCTTTAGCGCCTATCCAGTGACAAGCGGCGACGAGCTGATCGAGCTGTTGAGTGTCAGACATACAATATCCTGTGCGATGGGTTTATGGCCTTGATAATACCTATTTTAATAGGGCGGCAAACGCATGAATTCCCGGGAGCTTACTCAGGTAAGTGACCGGGGTGAAAT